>NZ_CP061941.1:0-2400000 GCF_014805825.1 Marinomonas algicola | reverse complement strand
AATGCGCAGCGAGCTTGTATTGCCGCCGGTAGTCCTGAGCGCTTTCTGTATTTTCATCCGGGTTTTCCAGAGCATTCAGTACGTCTTAATCCCCTGAGAAACTTTAACCGGGGCACTGAAATTGCCAGCCGAATTGCGGCACTAATCCCATCCGAAACCGGTGCTGATCCATTTAAAGCTTTTGGCCAAATGGCACTGAACAACATCGTGCAAGGTTTGTTGCTTACGTCACAGCGTCCTGATCTGAAAACACTGAGACGATTCTTGGAAGGTGGCCCAGAAGGTTTGGTAGTAAAAGCCGTCACAGCCTGGGGGGATCAGGTGTATCCGAACTTTAGTGTGGAGATTAAGCGCTTTACCGAAAAGGCCAACACCTTAGCTAAACAAGCCATGGCGATGCTGCTTTTCTACTACGAACGCATTCAGCCTGTTGCCGCCAATACCGATTTAGAGGGGCTATTGAGCATGTTTGAGCATGATAGAACCCACTATTCTAAGATGGTGGCCTCACTGATGCCGGTGCTCAATATGCTCACATCAAGTGAACTAGGTCCATTGCTATCACCGATTGCAAACGACGTGGATGACAGCCGGTTAATAACGGATTCTGGCCGTATTATCAACAATGCCCAAGTGGCGTATATCGGCTTGGATTCATTGACCGACGCCATGGTTGGCAGCGCCATCGGTTCGTTGCTTTTATCGGATCTCACCGCCGTGGCCGGTGACCGCTATAACTATGGTGTTGATAATCGTCCCGTAAATATCTTCATCGATGAAGCGGCTGAAGTCGTTAACGATCCTTTCATTCAACTGCTCAACAAAGGCCGTGGCGCAAAAATGCGTTGTGTGATCGCTACTCAGACCTTTGCTGACTTTGCCGCTCGTACAGGCAGTGAAGCTAAGGCTCGTCAGGTGTTAGGTAACATTAACAACTTGATAGCCCTTCGGGTGATGGACGCCGAAACGCAGCAGTATATTACTGACAACCTGCCTAAGACTCGGTTGCAGTACATCATGCAAACTCAAGGTATGTCGTCCAACTCGGACAGCCCCGCGTTGTTTACCGGCAATCATGGCGAACGCTTGATGGAGGAAGAAGGCGATATGTTTCCACCGCAGTTATTAGGCCAGCTTCCCAACCTGGAGTACATCGCCAAGCTTTCAGGTGGCCGCGTGATTAAAGGTCGCATTCCTATTTTAACCAGCTCTACACAGGCAGCATAAGGAGTCTGTATGCATCATTCTGTCTGTCTGAAAATGACAACACTTACCAGTAAAGAAATGCTCGCTCAGTGGCAGCAACATAACCCCCAGTTCAAGGAAACCTTAAGACTACTTGAAGCCGACTGGCCTCATGCGTTGGCCTCAGTGTATTGCTTGGCAGACTATTTAACGGATGCGTTCACCTTAGATGGTCACTCCATCTTTGATTTGTGTCTGTGTAATGGCTTGGGCAGTTATGAAGAAGTGAGTTGTGATGATGACAGTGTACGACTGTGGCATTTCATTGAGACACTGACCTGGACTGCTGCCAGTGCTTTAACAGGGATTCGCCTGCGTGATCCTGACCATTTCGAGTGGGCCGCCGTGGATGGTGTGTATTTCCACACCTGGATGCGTAATCGTCCAAATCGAATGGCGTATCTGGCTGAAGGACGCATCGCAGTGCGTTATGAAAGTGGTCATACGACGACAAAGCGGCTTCAACAAGTGCTTAAAGCCCGGATTATGACGCCAACCGTTTCAGCCATGCTGGCCCGAGTAGAAGAGGATGTTTGGCATGAGCAAGCATAAGTCGGTTTGGCTACTGTGTCTGGCACTGATGCTAGAGATTATTGCCATTGGCGTGTTAGTGCCCGGTGATTGGACTGGCCGGGTCATCAGTAAAGAGAAGCAGATGATCCAAAATCAATTGGGCGCACAAACAAGCTATTGGATTGGTCAAACTAGCCATCGCTGGTATCAGTCATGGGTTGTTGATACGCAGATGGAACAATCTGTGCGTGATTTTCTGATCCCCACTGAAGAGCAGCGACTTCGTTCTAAAGGGATGGAGAACATGGGAGGCTTTTGGTTCGTCTGGGTAGAAGACCGTATTCAGGCATTTTTTGATGTGTTGTACCAGGTGTTCACTCGATTTGCTTTGCTGATGGTCTGGTTGCCCTTTGCGCTTATTCTCATGTTACCAGCACTGTGGGACGGCTTGATGACCTGGAAGATTAAGAAAACAACCTTTGATTTTTCGAGCCCTATCATTCACCGCTATAGCATGATAATTCTGGGTTCAGGCGTCATCTTGCTGTTTATGGGATTGTTCGTCCCGCTGGCTATTCCACCGGTGGTACTACCGTCGATGATCATCGGCTTGGCGTTGATGGCGGGGTTGGCGTTAAGCCACTTGCAGAAGAAGATATGAGGCCTAGGTAGGTTAATGTCTACTAAGACAGGATGATAACATCGAAAGATGATATGAATATTCGCGTTATTCATATCATTATTAGATGTGATTGTGGGTTTTATTCGAATCATGGTATGATTTGAATGTGCTGTTATTTAAATCAAAAGGCGACAAGATGTGGATCTGGCAACAAGCTGACTGGCCAAGCTTTATCTGGGATGAAAAAGTCATTGAACCCAAGTTACGCGACATTCGCTTTCACCAAGGAATGTTGTTGGGCAAGATGTCGAGCCAACCTAAAGACCAAAAGCAAAGTATGTTAGACACGCTATTGGCGAACATTATTCATTCGAGTGCCATTGAAGGTGAGAAGCTCAACGCTTTTTCTGTTCGCTCGTCCTTGGCTAATAAGCTCGGTCTTTCTGAAGAAAAACCATTTCCAACCACTGAACGCACTGATGGCCTTGCAGAAATAATGTTAGATGCGGTGGAGAATTTAGACTCGCCGCTCTCACTTGAGAGAATATTGCAATGGCATAGACGACTGTTTCCTGAAGGTTACACCATGTTTAATCCTGTGATAGGAGGGCAGTTACGTGGGGATGAGCCTATGCAGGTTGTATCGGGTAGGATTGATAAACCCACGGTGCATTTTGAAGCGCCGAGCCGAGATATGCTTGAGTCCGAACTAGACGTGTTTATTCGCTGGTTTAATGACTCTCGTGAGGACCCAGCTTTAGATCCATTGCTTAGAGCGGCGATAACACATCTTTGGTTTGTGACGCTCCATCCTTTAGATGACGGCAATGGCAGGATCACCCGCTTACTCACTGATTTGGCGCTGGCCCAGGCTGAGCGCCAGTCTGTCCGTTTCTATGCAATGTCAGTGGCAATTTTAGCCAACCGTAATAGCTACTACGAAATATTAGAGCAATCCCAGAAAGGTGAACTGGATATTACCGCGTGGCTTATGTGGTTTTTAAACACCTTAGGTGAAACCTTCACCAATGTGCTCGAAGAAATCGACCAAACGGTTTTTAAAACAAACTTCTGGCGAAATGTCGATCAAACGCGACTGTCCTCGGAGCAAGTAAAAGTGCTCAATCGAATGCTTGATGGGGATTTTGACCAAGGCATTAATACGTCGCAATATCATAAAGTGGCGAAAGTGAGTAAGCCAACCGCTTCTCGTCATTTAGCGGCGTTGGTCGAGATTGGTTGCTTGGTAAAAAGTGAAGCCGGAGGGAGGAGCACACGTTATAAGCTCGCGCACTTGAGTTAAAAACACGAACATTGAGAGAATACGCCAATAGAACTAGCGACAGTTTTCAGCTAGCTTAAGGTTTGCGTGTTCGAGCGATTTTGCGTGTAAGTTTCCGTTCGATGAGAGCAAATTCGCGACTTAGTTTATGATATTCCCGTACAACACTAGGATTTTTAAGTGCTTTTTCTTTCAATGTTTTTAAAGCCATCAACTTTATCCAAAAGCAAGTTCATAAGGTTTGACGTGTAACGTTGCCTTTTGATTTCTGAGTACTGACAAGTCATAAGCGCTTTGCAGGCGTAACCAGTGGTCAGCAGAGGGCTTAGCAAAAGCCAGCTCCAAGCGCACGGCCATTTCAGGAGTTATTGCACCTCGTCCGTTCAATACATTGGATAGGGTTTTACGGCTTACATTTAAGTGTTCTGCAACATCGGTAATCGTCAACTCCAACGGCTCGATGACCATCTCTTTTAATATCTCACCAGGGTGAGCAGGGTTATGCATAGTCATTAGTGATAATCCTCGTAGTTAACAATTTCCGCATCTCATTCATTGAATCTGAATGTAACGTGCCAATTACCGTGAACTAATTGTAACCCTTAAGGTTGCGATATCAATCTGATTGTAAGTACAGAATCACTAAGCCACCTCAAAACCTTCAAGAATTCGGCATCTAGCTGACCACTGAACCTGTCAATCCCAAGGCATTCTTCACTTCTCAATTCAAACAACGAGGAGTGACTATGGAACCTGTGAGTATTCCGTCCTATATCGATGACCCGCCGCACTTCCTGCTTTGGAGTGCCGATGAGATGGCTCCCATTCTGTTGGGGCTAGTGATCGGCATTTTTACCGGTAATGCCTTGGTTTTATGCCTGTTGGGGTTGGTGACAACCAAGCTCTATCGGCGTTTTCGTGATGGTCGCCCGGATGGTTTTATTCTTCACGCCATCTACTGGGCCGGACTGTTGCCAACCAAGGCCAAGACGATCCCAAACCCATTTATCAGGAGCTATCTGCCGTGAAGTTCGACGTGTTTTTAAAATCATGGCAAGGCACGCAATTAGAGAACCGATGGCAACGGTTTCTGATTGCAGTGCTGGTGCTATCTAACTTGCTGCTTGCGGTTGCGGCATTTTCTCGCAATACCGTGGTAGCCATTCAACCACCAACCTTGTCTGAAACGGCTGAAGTGTCACGAAACCAGGCTACTCAGCCTTACTTGGAATCCTGGGGGCTCTATCTGGCTGAGCTTATGGGCAACGTGACGCCGGGTAATGTGTCTTTTATCCGGGTTGCTATTGAGCCGCTACTTTCTCCAGCGGTGTACCAGCAAGTGGTCGATGCACTGGAGATTCAGGCAAGACAGATCCGTGAAGACCGAGTCACGCTCAAATTCCAACCCAGACAAGTGGAGTATGAGTATGAAACCGGCCATGTCTTTGTGACCGGTTATTCCTTGGTCTCTGGACCATCTGGAGATGAACAGCGCCAAACTCGCACTTATGAGTTTGACATCGATATTGAGCAATACCGTCCAAAGCTCAGTTGGATGGATACGTACGAGGGGCAAGCTAGAACGAAGCGAGTTCGTGAAAAGTTGACCCAAGAGCAAAACCGGAGGGTGAATGATGCGAACCAAAATTAGTCGATGGATGACACCAAGCTTAATCGCAATCAGCTTGAGTGGCGTCCTGTTATCTCAAGCGTCGTATGCAGACGTGGAATTGCCGATTGTGCCAGCCAGTGTGATGAAGCAGTCTGCTACAGCAAATCCACCGGTTCAAACCAATACGGTTTCAAAGGATGTGCCAACAACGTTACTGATGACACCGGGGGTTAATGAACTGATCCCTGTAGCTCTTGGGCATCTGAATCGGATCGTGACGCCGTTTGAATCGCCTCAGGTGAGAACAACCAGTGATGCTCAGACGCAAATCAAGGGGAATGTTGTATATGTGGCCACGGACAAAGAATCACCGGTTTCACTTTACATCACTCCGCCTGGTCAGGAAGCGCCCTCATTATCAGTCACCTTAGTACCTCGTCGTATTCCACCGCGTGAAATCACCTTAGCTATTGATGGTCAGCAGTGGCCTATTAAGGGCGTCGTGAACCGAAAAGCCGCCACTTGGGAAACAGCTCAGCCATACGTCGATAACCTACGTGATTTACTCAGACGCCTTGCACTAAATGAGTTACCACAAGGCTATGACATCCGTTTAGCTGGCCAAACTGACACAAGCCCGAAATGTTTTCAGCCTGGCTTAAAGTTTGGTTTTAAGCAGGGGCAAATTGTGACGGGACATTACTTCACCGTCTATGTAGGACTGGTTGAAAGCTTTGCCGATGAACCGATAGAAGCCAGTGAGATAGCCTGTCATGCACCAGATATAGTGGCAAGCGCCTACTGGCCTCGCAATATCTTGTTGCCGGGTGAAAAGACTGAGTTGTATGTGGTTGTTCGCAATCATCGTGAAGAAGCGGTGGAAAGTCAGCGACCTTCGCTTCTTGTGGGAGGTGAATAACGATGAAAGCACAATGGGAACAAATGAGCCCGAACATGAAGCGGGGCCTATCGGTTGCTGGTATTGCTGGTGGCCTCATCCTGATGGTGATGGTGTTTTCACCTAATCCTGACGATGGCTCAAGCAGTCGGAACCGACAGGAAACGATCCGGCACATTCTTACGGATACCAATACTCGTGATGTCGGGGTCGATAGTTTGGCTGCGAACGTAAAACTACTCAGTGAGCGCAATGAACAGTTACGTCGTGAAGTTGAGCGCTTGCGTCGTGACGTCGATTCAGGACGGCTAAGCCTAGGTTCGCCTTCAATACCAAGTGAGGTCAATGCGGAGTTGGCTCGCCTTCGAGCGGAACTTAATGATGTTCGCGCTGGAGGTGATTCAGTAGCTGAAGGCACAAATAGCCTGTTTGAAGTGCCTTTATCTGCCATGGAATTGCCTAAAGAAGAAAAGCCACTGCCGTCTAACCCAGACGACTATTTTGCCAATGCGCCGCTGCCAGATCCGCTCTATCAACATCCAGCCAATGGCCAAGGTGCACGAGCTCGGGATGTTCCATTGCCGCCAATCACGATTCGTATGATTGAGCCTGAAGTGGTTGTCGAACCAGAAGTTGTTGTGCAAGAAGCGCCGCCTTTGTATTTACCGGCAGGCAGCATCATCTCAGGTACTTTGATCACAGGTTTGGACGCACCTACTCACGAGTCTGCAAGACGTGAACCTTTTCCTGCATTGCTGAGGATTCAAAAGGAAGCCATTTTACCCAACCGATTTAGAGCGGATATCAAAGAGTGTTTCTTGATCGCCGCAGGTTACGGTGATTTGAGCTCTGAGCGTGCCTATTTGCGAGGCGAGACCATTTCATGTGTGAGAGAAGATGGTGGCGTCATTGAAACGCGACTGGATTCTTATGCTGTGGGTGAAGACGGCAAAGCCGGTATTCGTGGCCGATTAGTCTCGAAACAAGGCCAACTGGTGGCCAAATCAATGATGGCCGGGTTCCTTCAGGGCTTGGCTGGCGCATTTGATGTAAATCCTGTTCCGACGATTCAGACGGGTAATGCCGGTGATACTCAGTTGTACCAGCAAGTCATGAGCCAAGAAGCATTACAAGGCGCTGCGATTAAAGGCACTGGCAAAGCATTGGATCGAGTAGCCAAGTTCTATTTGGACATGGCTGAAAATATGTTCCCAGTCATAGAGGTAGACGCTGCAAGGAGAATTGAAGTCATAGTCACTCGTGGGGCCTCGTTATCGTTGGCCACTTCGCAAGGGGGAGGTACAAGAAGATGAAAAAATCCTGCATGTTGCTAACCGATCGAAGTCCGTTTCAGACAATAAGATGTGTATCCAGAGGAGAGTTAACCATGACGACATCAATGCAGAACAACCTAAAGCACCAGTCAAAACAGTGGTCTAAAGCTGGATTACTTTTATTGGCAGTCGGCTCAACCTTATTGTCTGGCTGTAGTTCATTGGGTCTTGGGAGTAGTGAATATGGATGCCCAGGTATGCCTGACGGTGTGCGCTGTTTATCCGCTCGTGAAGTCTATGAGCTTACCAGTAATGGCGCTGCACCCAAGACGATTGATGCAGTGGCGACTCGAATTGGTTCTCCCTCTGGGTATTCACAATCTGATTTAGAGACAGGACTGCTGAGCCATCCAGCATTACCCGAGACGCAGCAATCTGCACCTATTCGCATTCCTTCAAGGGTGATGCGAATTTGGATTGCGCCTTGGGAGGATGACCGTGGGGATCTGAATTTATCCAGCTACGTGTTTACCGAAATTGAACCGCGCCGGTGGGATATTGGGGTGTCAGCACCTCGAACGGTTTCGCCAGTGCTACGTCCACTTCAGACTCAAAGCGATTCAGCCTCAGCGGGAGCTGATGGTAAGCGCGATAACTTGAGTATCTACGGAGAAACTAACGAATGACAAATGCAGTTCGCACCATTCAAACTCAGCGCCTAATGACCATTGGTGCGCTTGGTTTAATGGCGTTAATGATTTCGGAGCCCTCATTTGCGGGCACCGGTGGTGATGCTTTCACTGATGTGTGGGATACCCTAAAAGATTGGACCCAAGGTACTTTGGGACGGATCGTAGCGGGAGCCATGGTTCTGGTGGGTATTGTGGGCGGTATCGCTCGCCAAAGCTTGATGGCTTTTGCCTTGGGCATTGGTGGCGGTATGGGTCTCTACAATACGCCAACCGTCGTTGAAAGTGTTATGTCTGCAACCTTACCTGTTGTTGCTAGCACTCAAGAAGTTATTGGCACAACAGTTCCAGCAATCAGCGCCGTTTTACTGGGCACCTGATAATATTGACGGCTTCTCGTGTGATAGGGGAGCCGTCATCTCAGTCTATCGACAATGATTTTTCGATATCGCAGATCCTTGCCATGAGTACTAAAGGATCAAACGTCGATTCTTTGAAGCCAAATTTCTTGTAGAACGTTTGCGCACTACCATCAATAGCATGGACTAAGATTCCTGCTCCACCGACAGCGTTCATTGCTTGTACTGAGCGAACGATACAATCTTTTAAAAGACCTGCCGCAATGCCTTGACCTTGATAGGCGTTATCTACTCCAAGCCTGGCTAGAATCACCATGGGAATGGGATCTGGACTATTTCTTCTTAATGAACTGAAAGCTTGCTCTCTGGAAACTGATCCCATGGCAATGGCATAGTACCCGACCACTTGATGGGTGTCAGTGTCATTGACCACATATACTCTCGCGGTTCCCCGTTTTTGACTTTTTAACGCCTGCTTTCTTAACCAAGTATCGAGTTCTTCGATGCCACATTGAAAGGCGTTAATCTGGTGCTCATCAGCGAGTAGTGTTGGTGCACTTATTCCCAAGGCGCTTTCCTTTTAAACAGATCTTTCATACCTTCAAGAGTCTGTGGCTCTGCACGAAGTTCGTTATCAAACGCTTCAAAAGCCTTTGCTTCAAGAACAAAATCCCGCTGTTCTGCCAGTATACTATGCGCTTCATTGAGCGCTGCTTGCTGAATGAACACGGTTCTATCAACTTTTTTTAAACTTGCTGCGGCATCGATGATGTCTCTTACCGATGGCAGTACTCGCATGTTGATTGGGGCTGTCTTTGTAGCCATGACACCATCCTCTGTATATCTACTTAATACACAGTTTAAACGGTTTTAGCGTGTAGTCAACAGATACACATTATCTTTTGGGGTCTGTGATAGGGAAAAGCGGTTGTAGTTGGCTGGATGAAATTTGCTTGGCAGAGCGCCCCAATTGCAGTTGTTCAACTACTATGCATTGCATCGTCGTTAACTAGATGGGTATTTCTGCCAACTCGTTTTAGGTCTCTGTATGCAGTTTGTTTCGTTGCTAACCTAAGTGGTCTGCCAACTAAACTGGTATTTTCTAAAATGTCTATCGGATTTCGCTTTGTATGCGTAAATTCAATTGTACCCAAAGGTGTTTTGAATTCACCGGAACGTCCCGTTGTCATAACAGTTAACCTATCTACTGGAATTTGCGAAATAACACCATAATCAGAAAGAGCAGACTCCAAGCTAATGTAGTTATATTCCCCACGTCGAATAGTTTTAGCAATTTGCTCCAACGTGTCGCTGCCTTTCGACTGCGCTAAATTGAATAAGTACACACCATTAATCATTCGAGTTAGCAAGCCATCGTCTTGCAAACGTTTAATTCCTGCACGCAATGCTCGTTCATTATCTTGATGAAAGATTTTGGCCAGATCTGAATTAGTAAAAACACAGCGACCACGCTTGTCATATTCTAAGAGCTTTTTAATTGCCTCAGCCTTTTTCACAATACGCCTCTAGTTATCAAGGATGACACTTAAACATGTCATGAGTGTAGACTTAACTTTAGTAGGGCACAAGTTTACAAGAGTGACATCAAAAAGTGTCAAATTTGTTGACTTGGTTTCTAGGGGGGGGGGATTAAAAGGACTTGGTTAGTTTACACAGTGATGAATTTTAACACCCAGGGTGTGAAAAAACGGGCTCAGCTAAACCGGTTGGCTAGCAACGGCGCTTCTGCCATCGCTTGTAGGCGATAAAAGTGTTATGTCTGCAACCTTACCTGTTGTTGCCAGCTCTCAAGAAATTATTGGCACAACTGTTCCAGCAATCAGCGCTGTTTTACTGGGCTGAATCGCCCCCTCTATCTTAGACACTCTTTAACTATATAATGTACTTAAAGAGGAGCCCAACATGGCCGGCGAACGATATAACGAAGAATTTAAGATGGCAGCGGTTAAGCAGGTAACTGAAGGTGGTTATTCAATTGCTGATGTTGCTAAGCGTTTAGGGATAACAACTAAAAGCCTTTATCACTGGCGTGATCGCTATGGCGAAAACGCTCACTCCTACCAAGAAAAACAATCCAATTCTGATGAGTTACGCAGACTTAAAGCAGAACTTAAGCGTGTAACAGAAGAGCGCGACATCCTAAAGGAAGCCGCCGTGTTCTTTGCCGCCGAGTCGAAGAAAAATACACGTTAATAAAAGCTCGCCGACAGAAATACCCTGTGCGTACGCTCTGTCGCGCATTAGAAGTCCACCCCAGTGGCTTTTATGCTTGGCTTTCAAACCCCGTTAGCAAACGCGCCAAAGAAGATGATTATTTACTGGGTTTCATAAAGCAATATTGGCTAGAAAGTGGCTGTGTTTATGGCTATCGCAAGGTCTATAAAGATTTACGATCAACAGGTGAACAGTGTGGCAAGAACCGCGTATATCGACTGATGCGAACGGAGGGGCTTCAAGCTCAACGAGGCTATAAGAGGAAAAATAACTATGGCGGTGGAGAACGATCAACGATTGCACCTAACCTACTTAACCGAGAGTTTGACGTTGAAAAGCCAAATACCGTTTGGGTAACTGATATTACGTACATTCGTACACGAGAAGGCTGGCTTTTTCTTGCTGTGATCATTGATCTATTTTCAAGACAAGTAATTGGCTGGTCTATGGATGGCCGTATTAATACAGATTTGGTACTTAATGCTATTACAATGGCTTGTTGGCGACGCAAGCCAAAGGGTGAGGTTATTGTTCACTCAGACCAAGGGTGTCAATACACGAGCTATGATTGGCAAAGTATGCTTAAAGCTAATAATTTAGTCCCAAGCATGAGTCGTAGAGGAAACTGCCATGATAATGCGTGTGCAGAAAGCTTTTTTGCACTGTTAAAAAGAGAACGTATTCGTCGTAGAATTTATAAGAACAAAGAGGAAGGTAAAGCAGATATATTTAATTATATTGAGCTGTTTTATAATCCAACTCGACGTCATGGAAATAATAATGACTTGTCACCAATGGAGTATGAAAAGAACTATTTTTTGAAACAAAGCAGTGTCTAGGAAACTAGGAGCGATTCAGGCACCTGATAAACTCAAAATATGCCTTTAAAAGGTTTGGGTCTACAAAGTCACTGCTTTGTGGACCTTATTTTTTTATCAGGATTAGCTTATTTGATCATTCTTGGTGGGTAAATCTGTTTAACTTCAAGCACAATGCTCCTCCCTTTATGTACGCCTTTAAGTGATGTTGTTAGTTCATAAAGCCCAGAGACGGAACCATTTTCTTTATGACGTTTTGAAAGTTCATGTTTCAACTTGTTGACTTTTAGTTTGGTTGGATTTGTTCCCTGAAAATGGCTCAATGCCTCAAGAGAACATAGTTGTCTTATGTGATCTATGATGCCCATACCAACAATAAAATCATACCGTTCAAAGCTCATCCACATTAAACTCTCTGCAATCAGATCAACGTATTCGTTTAAGCGAATGATGCTTTCTTCCGGGGTCGTAGGACCTAAGCGAATAATATTTCCACCACCGTCAACAGTCTCACGTATTTTCCAGATGGGTTCATAGTGGCCAACCCTGTTTCTAAAGTCTTTTATAAATTTAAATCGATGATGTAATGAGGTCCTTGTTGCGTTCGTGCTTTTTGCATTTGGGAACACTTTTGGAATCAATGTCGGCCAAAGTTTGGTATTTTTTACTGGGTCATCGTAATTCTGCGTAAGTAAATTAACCCAAAAGCCAAAGCTCAAAGATGCTACAACGGTATCTGAAGATGGTCTGGGAGTAATTGGTGTTTTACGATCTTTTTTCAGGTATTGCTTCTCAGCCTCTTTTTTTGCAGAGGGAAATTTCTTCATTAAAAACCATTCTTTGTTACCACTGAAATGGCCGGAAGCAGCTGAATGAATTGAATTTCGTAAAGTAATTTCAGTCGCCTGAAGAAGGGGGTAAAATGCTGTTGATAAGGACTTATTCCAAAGATACGTTCCAAGAGCTTCAGCATCATTTTTACAGCTGAAGTATGTGCGGTAGGTGTCCAATCGGGACTTCGAAAGCGTTACCTCTAGTGCGTTGATGAACGCTTGATCTACTTGCAAATCTTTATCTCCAATCCTATACTGCGTCTGTAAGTCCTAGATACACCCCCTCCGAGCATCGGCTCGTGATATGGCTCTAGGGCAGAATCTGACTAGAAATTGCTTTAAAATCATAGGTTTTTTGGCGAAATCTAGAAGAATTTGAAGAGGCTGCTGAAAGGCGGCCTTTTTCATTTCTGCTCGTTATAAGCTGTACACTGTTTATTCCTCCTAATTCTAACAGTTATTTCCAAATAGTTAAGCACCCTAGCAAGGCATCCAATTCTTCAATCTATCTAACCGAGTCCACATAGGACAACTGCATAGACTGGAGCCTCGATTTACATTAACGAGGACTCCTCATGCGAAAAGTATCTCCAATTATTCTGGCGCTTGCGCTGTCTCCATTGGTTCAAGCTGAACCTGTGTCTGAAGTGTCGCCCGTTGGCAAAATTGACGGCATGGTTTCTTTACCTGTCACGGGTATGAAAGCGGTCGAAAGCAATGGCCGTATTGTTTTCATGTCAGACAGTGGCCGGTTCGTCATTGATGGCACGCTCTATGATGCCTGGTCCAAAAAGCCGCTTACCAGCCTTGAAGAAATTCGTGAAGCGGGGAACACGCTGGACTTAAGTCGTCTTGGCTTAAAAATGGATGATTTGAATCCTCTGACGCTGGGTGAAGGCAAAAAGAAAGTGGTGGTCTTTGTTGACCCCCGGTGCCCGCATTGCCATGAGCTTTTGAAACAAGCCCTACCGTTAACCAAAGAATACACCTTCCAAATTCTCCCTGTGCCAGTGCTTGGTCCTGATTCAGAGCGTCAGGTTCGCCAGCTTGGCTGTGCGCGTGACAAGAAAGCGGCCACCGATGCATTGCTCAATGGCCGGATTGGTAACCTAGAACAGGATGATGCCTGCAACTTAGAACCAATGCAGCGTACCTTGGTGACGGCTCAAATCCTTGGCATTCAAGGTGTGCCTTTCATTGTCGCCAATGATGGTCGCATCAGCCGAGGCCGTCCTTATGACCTTTCTGCTTGGTTGGAGGGGCGTTAATGAAAGCCTCTCTGTATTCAGGGCAACGCGCTTCTGAGCTGTTGCCAGTATTAGCCTATTCAGACGATGAGCAACTGTTTTTCATGGAAGACCAGAGTGTTGGCTTTGGTTTTCTATGTGACCCATTGCCGGGTGGTGATGAGTCTGTTGCAGACAGGGTTAATGTTCTACTCAACAACGACTGGCCAAAAGACACCTTGCTGCAATTTGGCCTATACGCATCCCCTGATATTCAAACCGACCTTCAACGCATGATGGGCTTACGGCATCGTCAATCCGATCCATTGCTTAGGGCGTCGATACGCAAACGTGCGGACTTCCTCGATGGGGGCACGGTTCAACCGATAGAAGAATCGACCCAGACTCAGGTACGCAACTTTCAACTGATCGTCACCTGCAAATTGCCTTTGGAAAGTCCTATACCGACGGAGCGTGAGTTGAGTCGAGCATCTGCGCTTCGGGCTTCTTTCTCGCAGGCGCTGGCAACGGTTGGTTTTCGTGTCACTGAGATGACTGACAGAAATTGGCTCGCGGCATTGAGTGCTCAGCTTAACTGGGGAAAAGATGCTTCCTGGCGTAATCCATCACCAATCCGCAGTGAGGCAGATAAACCACTTAGAGAGCAAGTGTTGGATTATGACCGAGCTATCAAGGTGGATAGCCAAGGTCTGATGCTGGGTGATTACCGAGTTAAAACCTTATCGTTTAAGCGCTTGCCTGAGCGGATCTGGTTTGGTCATGCTGCAAGTTTTGCGGGCGATATGATGACGGGCAGTCGCGGCTTACGCGGCAGCTTTTTGCTAAATGTCACCATTCACTTTCCTTCAGCCGAGGCGATGCGATCTCGTCTAGAGACGAAGCGTCAATGGGCGGTCAATCAGGCCTATGGCCCGATGCTCAAGTTTGTGCCGGTGCTGGCAGCCAAGAAAAAGGGATTTGATGTTCTTTTTGAAGCCTTGCAAGAAGGTGATCGTCCTATTCGGGCAAATATGACCTTAACGCTGTTTTCACCAACAGAAGAAACGTCGATCAGCTCTGTTTCAAATGCTCGAACTTATTTCAAAGAGCTCGGATTTGAGTTGATGGAAGACAAGTACTTTTGTTTGCCCATTTTCCTGAATGCCTTGCCATTTGGTGCTGACCGCCAGGCGATGAACGACTTGTTTCGATTCAAGACCATGGCGACACGGCATGTGATCCCACTGTTGCCTTTGTTTGCGGATTGGAAAGGCACGGGCACGCCAGTGATTAACTTTGTTTCCCGTAATGGCCAGATCATGAGTGTATCCCTTTATGACTCGGGCAGTAATTACAACTGTTGCATCGCGGCGCAATCGGGGTCGGGCAAGTCATTCCTGGTGAACGAAATAATCTCCTCCTACTTATCAGAAGGCGGGCAATGCTGGGTGATTGATGTTGGCCGCTCCTATGAAAAGCTGTGTGAAGTCTATGACGGTGAGTTCTTACAGTTCGGGCGGGACAGTGGCATTTGCTTAAATCCGTTTGAAATCGTTGAGGACTATGACGAAGAAGCGGATGTACTGGTTGGATTATTGGCCGCAATGGCCGCGCCTACGCAGTCATTAACTGATTTTCAGATGGCCAACCTAAAGCGTCAGACCCGTGAACTGTGGGAGAAAAAAGGTCGTGCCATGTTGGTTGATGATGTGGCAGAGGCCTTAAAAAATCATGAAGACCGTCGTGTGCAAGACGTGGGTGAGCAGCTCTATCCGTTTACGACACAAGGCGAATATGGCCGCTTCTTTAATGGCCACAACAATATTCGCTTCAAAAACCGTTTCACCGTTCTGGAGTTAGAAGAGCTCAAGGGGCGCAAGCACCTGCAACAAGTGGTGTTGCTTCAGCTTATCTACCAAATCCAACAAGAGATGTATTTAGGTGAGCGGGATCGTCGCAAGATTGTGTTCATCGACGAAGCCTGGGATCTGCTGACTCAAGGTGATGTCGGTAAGTTCATCGAAACCGGTTACCGTCGATTTCGAAAATATGGCGGCAGTGCTGTAACGGTAACGCAGTCGGTCAACGATTTGTATGACAGCCCTACAGGTAAAGCCATCGCTGAAAACTCGGCCAATATGTACCTGCTTGGCCAAAAAGCTGAAACCATCAACGCGCTCAAAAAAGAAGGCCGCTTGCCACTCGGTGAAGGCGGTTATGAATACCTGAAAACGGTTCATACCGTCACGGGTGTCTATTCCGAAATTTTCTTTATTACCGAAATGGGCACCGGGATTGGCCGCCTCATCGTCGATCCGTTTCACAAGCTGTTGTACTCGTCCCGTGCAGAAGATGTAAATGCGATTAAGCAGTTAACGCGCAAAGGCCTTTCTGTTGCTGATGCCATCTCTCAGTTGTTGAAGGAGCGAGGCTATGAATAAGTCCACGCGTTGGCCATTTATGGCCTCTATTACTTTGTCTATTGCTGGTAGCGGTTTAATGACCAGTTGGCTCTTAATGAAAACACTCGAACCCATCCACAGCCAGTTGGCGTTAAGTACGCCCATTGCAGTAGTCGATTTTGGGGAGGCAGTGTTGTCACTGGGCCCCAATGCCAGCGAACAAGACATCGAATCCAGGTTGCTTCAGACCAATCAGCAAATTGAAAAGCTAAAAGCAGCCGGTTTTATCGTGCTGGATGCCCAAGCGGTGGTGGGTGCTGATGATTCTGTATTTGTGCCAGTAGGCTCAAAGGAGGTGTCTCATGCAGATACTCCGTAAAAGAATGCCTTGGCGGCCATATCTCATTCGGTTGACCGTTCTTGCGTTAATCATGGCTTTGGTAGGCACCTACGCCATGATGCGCTACCGAATAGGTATTGATACCCAGCAAGAGCGCTGCCTGCCTGATACCACGGTGTATCTGATTGACCTATGGAATAAAGAGCCCGTTAAGGATGGTTTGTATGCCTTCCACTCAAAAGGACTCGCTCCTTTATATAACGACGGTACTCGTATGCTGAAACGCCTAACAGGGATGCCTGGGGATGAAGTCAATGTGACTCCTGAGCATGTGCTGGTGAATGGTGCTCAAGTCTCTACCGGCATGGCATTAGCCCAGCGTCTTGGTGGGGCTGAAACAGAATTTAGCCGTTCATTGACGCTGCAAGAAAACGAATATTGGTTTTCCGGCGAGGCTGCAACGAGTTTCGACTCCCGCTATTGGAATGCCGTTAAGCGCGAGCAGATTGTCGGTCGCGCTTGGCCGCTTTGGTAGGAGGTAGATGATGCAAAGACTATGTCTCTTATTTTTATTGGTTGCTCCATTGTCTTGGGTGCAAGTTTCCTGGGCACAAGAGCCTTTTCCGTTGTCTGACGAAGACAAAAAGATCGTCGAAATGAGCCGCAGCATTTTACAAAGTGCTGTGGATGGTTCATCTGAATTTATCGACCCTTTTGCACCGATTGAACAACCTAAGTCGCGCAAAAACATCGATGAATGGTTGATATTTGCGTCGTCCTCATTGGGTGATTCGTCACTGAAGCAGCTATTTAAAGAGGCCAGTGCTACCGGCGCTATTGTGTTGTTTCGGGGAATTCCTGAAGGAAAGACCTTGGGAGCGGCTATCCGTGATTGGCATACCCTGATGGCGGGACTTGATCCTGTTCCTCAGGTTCGAATCGATCCGAAAGCCTTTGTGCACTGGCGGGTGACTAGCGTGCCTGCCATTTTCCGCATAGAGGATGACAAGGTGACTGCAAGTGCACTAGGGGTTTACAGCAAGGACTGGTTGCAGCGCCAAATTGAAACTGGCAATAGCGGTTCATTGGGTCAACGCGGTCCAATTCATTCGATTTTAGAACCGGATTTGATGCAAGTGGCGATGCAGCGTTTACAGTTGCTTGACCTCGGCGCGTTAAAGAAAAAAGCCATTGAGCGATTCTGGACTCGCCAAACATTCACTGACTTACCCAAAGCCACGCAGTATCGGATAAGAACGGTTGATCCAACCATCGTCATGCAGCGGCCACTATTAGATGCCAATGGCCGAACATTGATCCCGGCAGGAACGCGTATTAACCCGCTCAGAGCCTTGCCATTTACTCAGCAGCTCGTGGTGTTTAATGCGTCGAACGCTGAAGAAGTGGACGCAGTAGCTCATTGGCTTGAGAGCCAAGATAGGACACTGCGCCGCATTACGCTTATCACCACGCAGCTCGACCGTGCACAAGGCTGGAATCGCCTCAATGCGCTCGAAAAGACATTGGACAGTCCGGTTTACCTTCTCAATGCCTCGCTAAAGCAGCGCTTTGATCTGCAAGTCACCCCATCGTTTGTTCAAGCAAAGGGGCTCGCGTTTGAAATAGAAGAAATTCCAGCAAAGGAGCTTGTTCATGCAAAAGCTCAATAATACGTTTCGTCTGATGCGGACTCTCGTTGTCATGCTTGTCCTGGGCGCATCTATGCCTGCAAAAGCCGAACTGATCTGCCCAGACGCGGGTTTATTGTCGGGCAAGTTGCTGACGGATGTTTGCTGGTCATGCATTTTTCCTATCCGGGTTGCAGGGCTTCCTCTTGGCTCTGGCAATGTCCCAAGCGGTGCATCAAACAAGTCATTTTGCTTATGTGAAGACAACTTAGGTGTTCCAAGGCCAGGTATTGTTACCAGCATGTGGGAGCCAGCGCGTTTGATTGAACTGGTCAGAACGCCAGGTTGTTCGCCTTCACTGGGAGGGATTCGCTTACCGTTAGGTGATAGGCGACTGCAAGGTGGTCATGGCGAGGGTGAATACGACACCGGTGATCTCGCTTTCTACCATTACCATTATTACGCCTTTCCGCTTTTGGTCATGCTCGATTTGTTCATGGATGGCAATTGCAATGCCGATGGTTACATGGACTTTGACTTGATGTATTTGTCGGAATTGGACCCAACATGGCTGAACGATGAACTGGCTTTTTTTACTCAGCCTGAAGCGGCGGCCGTTGCCAATCCATTGGCTATTTCGGCTTGTACCGCTGACGCTGCCTCATCGACACTTGGTAAACCCATCGACCAGTTGTTTTGGTGTGCTGGCAGTTGGGGCCATCTCTATCCCTTATCTGGCCACACCTTAGCCTTTGGCTCATTAGCAGAAAACACCAGCCATTTAGCGGCGCGAGCAATCGCAGCTCAACACAGGCGTGGTCTTGCAAGGCGAACAATGGGGAACAGTGCGCTATGCCGACCTGTTATCGACCCCATGCTGCCGAAATCCCAATACAAGATGAGTATGTTCTTCCCTGTACCGGAAACTGAAAGTGCGCATGTCATCGGTGAAAGCACCATGAAATGGGGAGAGTGGCGAACGATCCCCGGTGCCGGTGAAGATGCGCTCTACATTTTGTGGCGCTGGCAAGACTGCTGTAACTCGGGAGGTTAACTATGAAACCAACACTTTTTACCCGAGTGTTAGCGGGTATTTTATCAATCACTATGGCGTGCTTGCCCTTACATGGTGTGGCCGCTGATGTGCAGCGCCAATCCGGTCTAAGCGGACAACAGGAAGGTAAGCAATTGCTGCAAAACTGGACGATGCCCGCACTCAATGGCAATACATTGTCGGTGCCGAATGGCAGTGGTAATGAGACGATTAACTTGCAAGAGCTTTTCCCTGGTATGGATCAGGGCTCATTGGATGTCTTAACGGGCGTTTATGGCTCTGATGCCAGTATGAATCAATTGGGAACACAGCGCCAAGAGAGCATGGCATCCGAAAATGGCGCTACGGGTGAAGCATTTCGTTCGCTACAGCAAATCAAAGACAGGTCTCGGCCAGATATGGTCAGTGATCCGCTCTGGGCATTAACCGATGCGGTTCAAACTGACCCAAATCTATTAACTCAAAGCTTCCCCGGCTGTGAGTCTCAAAGTGAAGGCCGCCCAAATTACCAGCAATGCGACAGGCTCAATACAGCGGTTAACAGCTGCACTATCACTCACGATTACACGGCAGGCATCATTGAGCATGTTTCAGGGCCGATGAACCTTCGCTCTTGTGGTGAGGGTTGTCTTGAGGTTTGGATAGGGCGAATTGGTGACAACTACTGGAGTGGCCGTTGTAAAGTGTTTGAACAGGCCATCACACTCAAAGTCGTGAACCCCGATGCGATTACCTCAGCCGTTCTTGAGTACGCCAAATGGGATGACTACATGCAGGTGTGGCTAGGCGATCAGAAAGTCTGGTCAGGGCCTAATAATAACTTTCCACCAGAAACGGCAGGTCGCTGCGAGCTCAGTACCAGTTGGGAACGCAATCCTAATACTGACCTCACCGCCAGGCTAAAAGCGGTAGAGCCCGGTTTAGAAGTGCCGGTAAAAATTCGCGTATCAGTTACGGGTAGTGGTGAGGGGTATGCACGCATCAAGGTGCGCTTTGATCCAACCAAGGTGGTGATGAATGATAGTTGGTCGCCACAATCCTGTATCGAACAAGCAGCGGATATCCCGACGAAGTTTTCAGACTACAGCATTCAATGCACGGATCAGCCGTCTTCAACCAACGGATGTACGGTGGTCAATGGTGTTTCAGTTTGTGAATCCTACTTTGCCCCAAGCCCTGTGGCTGGCATATCGCCTTTGTGTCGGCGTGTACAAGTGAGTGTGGATGACGAAAGCTATAAGGGGATTGAAAATCAGGCGTGCCAAGTGCTTGAAGATAATCCTTCCTGTGGATTCATGTCGTCAGAATGTGCCGAAACCAATGATAAAGGAGAATGCATTCGTTTTACCGATACCTATGACTGTGGATTGCAAACCAGTGATCCAAAGTGTGTGGTATCTAACCTTATGCCAAGTAGTTTTGAGGCCTGTGAGCCTACTCAGACGATTACGCCATTTACTGAAACCAAGCATGTACCGGACTACCAGGTGTGCGAGAAGATCAGCACGCTTACTCAGTGTCAGTTAGAACGACGTGTATCCGCTGAAACCCATCAACAAAGCTGGTCTATTGAGCGCAGTTGCTTTAGCTCTGAAACGCTCAGTTTTGTTCCACAGTACAGCAGCACTATGCAAACTGGAAACGCGACGCTGAGGATTTTTGATAATCAAAATACTGAGATAAAAATCACCGAGTCGCCATCCAAGGCAAATGGTTGGAAAACGACACTCTCACTGACGGGCAATAAGGAAACGGTGACTGAGACGAAACCGTCCATTAAATACCCTGAAATGACCTGTCCAAAAGGAACCTTGGTTGGCTCATTGTGTAAAGTCGTCAATGGTTCGATTATTTCGTGGCATGAACCTCAGGAAGTCACTCGTTCCAGATGCGAATCCGGCTGGAACAAAGTCGATTTCGACACTTGCAGCCGAGAAGTTCAGAAGTGTTTGGCTCCTGCGAAACTGAGCGCTTCATTGACCTTCTCTGGCAAGTACTTAGAGCAAGACATTGTTCATCAATCAAGTGATCCGGGCGTAGACCAATGCTTGATGCAAACGGATCAGTTTACTGCGGTGCAGTGGCAGTGTTTGGATACGGGCACGAAACGAATCGACGGGTTAACGGTTGGTAGTGGCGAGTTGGCCAATCTTGGAAGCCTTTATCCGGCGGTTGTTTCGTCTCCTGCTCATTTAACCAGTCGCGGCAGTTCTGATGGACTGGGACTCTCATGCTGGAGGGCAAGAGCGACCTACAATGCTTCGACTGCTCATCCTGAGTTCAACATGGGCAGCTCAGATAGCTGGGTAGATGCCAATGGTAATACTCAAACCATCGTCAATAATGGACAAAACACGACCACCAATACGTGTTCCGCGCTGGAGCAAAACCCAGCCTGCCAGTACGTCAGAACCGAATGCACTGAAGGCGGGGCTGGTCATGAAGGCTTCTGCTATATCCAAAGTTTGGTGTATGACTGCGGACAAAGCGTTGAAGTGCAAAACGCTCAAATGGAAACTCAATACAACTGTGAGGGGCCAGTTCGCTGCATGGGCACAGATTGTTTAGAGCCAGAGTCAATCAAGCAGGCTAACTTTGCAGAGGCCGCAGCGATGCTTAATGCGGCGCAGTTTATGACCAATGATATGTCATGCACGGGAGCTGATGGCCAAGACAACGTTGAGTGTACGGTCTTTAAAGGTAATGCTGGCCAGTGCAAAAAAGCCGTTGGCGGTATAGTGGATTGCTGTGAAAAGCCAAGTGGCGTGTCGTTATCGGACTACATCACGATGATAGTGGCGGTTAACAAGCTTGATACGGCAGTCATGGCTATGAATCCGTCTTCTGCAATCTATGGTTCCTGGAATACGCTTAGGGAACCAATCACGAGTACCTGGAGTGCGGTTAAAGAGCCTTTTGTGTCTGCATGGGACTCTCTCATGGGGGCTGGGCCATCAACGGCTGCTGGCGCGGGAGCGGAGCAAGCTGCGACTGGCTTTATGCAGGTGTTGACTAACAAGACGGCTGAATGGGTAGGTACGACCTTTGGTTCGGGGGCGCAATCGGCACTGTTTAGTAACGTTGGTGGCGCGGTTGGAGCCGATGGTGTTGTTTCGGGCGGTAACTTCGCCCTGGGGGGCGCTGCGGGCGCGGTTCTGAGTACGGTTATGACGGCCTACATGATTTATTCAGTCACTATGATCCTCATTCAGCTTATCTGGAAATGTGAGCAGAGTGAGTTTGAAATGAACGCCAAGCGGGTATTGAAGAGTTGCCACTATGTAGGTTCTTACTGCAAGTCTAAGTTTTTAGGTGCCTGTGTTGAGAAACGGCAATCATATTGCTGTTTTACTTCGCCACTTTCACGGATCATTCAAGAACAAGTGCGTCCGCAATTGGGCCTTGGCTGGGGCAGTGCAAAGTCTCCAAACTGTGAAGGTTTGACCGCGAGTCAGTTAAACCAGGTAGATTGGAGCCAAGTCAATTTGGATGAATGGATAGGTATCTTGTCAATAACAGGCAACCTACCAGAAATACCGTCACTGGATTTGGAAAGACTCACAGGCTCAGGGAGTACGCTAAACGTTGATGGAAACCGTCAAAGTGCCGCAGACAGAGCTATTGAAAGGCTAAACGGAATGGATGCTCAGAAATTACGCCAGGAGGCGACGGAAGAAATTTCGGGGAATAATTGAGCACGTCCTTCTAAAATAGCTGCGCCAATAATATTCCATACTGGTTACTTTACTGCGTTTTTCCGCTTTAAAGTAACCATTTTTGCACTTTGTGCGTTGCATACACTGAATGCTTTTTTGTTTGTTCGTCGTAAGCTAGGTGTTTCTGAAGAAAAGCTATTCACAACCAATGAGCGAGCAGATGGCCTAGCAGAAATGATGCTAGACGTAGTGGATAAATTAGAAATGTCTTAATGGTAAATATAGCCTGTTAAGACTCTTTCACTGCACACAGTAAATGGGTTAATAGACCACTTTAACTTATTGAGGTTGCTAAGCAGTGCCGACTCGCTCTCTTACTAGACTGCTATTGCCGTTAAACCCTAGTTTTAAAAAATGAAGGAGCTTTGAACTGTAAATAAAGCGCTACCCATGGATAGCGCTTTATCTCCATATTTTTAGAAAGCTACTTTTTCATGCACCGTGCTGGTGTCCTTGGTCATGTCATTTTGAGTATGTAGTTCAGCGACTAGACTATTACTTTTGACCTGTTGGGCCATTTTAATAAAAGCAAACCCGGATCCAACAACTATTGAAATGACTGGCACCCCTGACAAATTAAATACATAAGCCACCAATGGCATCAGTATTAGAGTCTGTCACAATAATGAATGTAATAAAGCAGGCAAAAATAAACAAGACACTCAGTAATGTGCTGCCTGGTAATTGGTTAAGCAGAACGTAAATGACTGAGGCAAAACCTTCTGCTTTATAGGCTTCGAACATTATCCCGCCTTGACTGATGTCATAAAATAATGACGATCCACTGAAAATACTAAACCATAAAAAAACCAAACACAGAGGGTAGTAAGGTATTAACGATAATAAACTGACGAACAGTGTAGCCCAATGTGATTTTACCCAGGAGCAGGCAAGTTAGTGGTGCCCAAGCAAAACAGCTTGCAAAAAACGGGACTGTCCACCACCCCGGCTATTGGCTGTTACCCGATGTGCCAATAACCGGAATGCGAGCAAAAAATTCAGAAAGATACACAGCTAATGATTCTACTCCTAACGATAAAATGAGTACCGTAGGGCCTACGATGAAGATAAAGAGGGCACCAACAAAGTAAACCCATGTATTAGCTCATGGTAATAATCTAATTGTTTGGCGACGTTAGAATACCACCTATGGGCAATTGATCTCTCGCCACCTACTCAACCATGAGTGGTGCACTTATTATATGAATTTGCGAGTACTCCATATTAGCTATGCTTTTGGTCTCAGGAGTTCTCACCGAATTCAACTTCAAATCATTACGATACGCCAATATTTAACGCTTTTTTTACGCGAACACTAGTTTTGTATCTGATAGAGTCACTATTAAGATTTTCTTTCAAATGAGTTGTATGGCAATGGCTTGGATACAAAAGCGCTATCTCTTATCAGCATTAGTGTTTGTTATTGCACTTGTCGCATCTTTAGGACTTGAATACTGGTTGGGTTCAACCATCGCGGTGTTACTGATACTCCAGCTGTCTATCGTTGTGATTGTCTTACAATGTAATTCACGGATAGCGTATGTGGCCGCGACTGCCGAAGCTGTCAGTTTTAACTTTCTCTTTACCACACCTCGGTATTCGCTACAGATGTTTGTCCTGGATGATATCATCAATTTAGTCGTTTTTATTGTAGTTGCCTTTATTACCAGTCAGCTCGCTGAGCGATATAGACATCAACAAAATGCGTTAGAGCAAGTTCAATTACGACACCAAATTTTACTTTCTGTATCTCATGATTTGAGAACTCCGCTCGCGGGGATTATCGGTAATTTGGGTACATTCAAAGAATATAAGATGCAATTGCAAGCGAAAGAAAAGGATGAGTTGCTTGACAGTGCTATCAAAGAAAGCCATCGCTTACATCAATACATAGAGAACCTATTGCAAGCGATGAAATTGCATCACGGCGTAGTTAGCATCCAGAAGCAACAAGAATCCATTGTACATATCATAAAAAGCGTCATCGATCGCTTCTCTTCATCCACTACAAGTATTGAAGTTGCTGTCAATGGAGCAGTCTCATTGGTTGATGTCAGTCGGGCTTTGCTAGAGCAGGCGCTATTTAATGTATTGGATAATGCACTGCGTTATTCCCCTAAAGATAAACAGGTTAGTGTGACGATTTATCAGAGTCAACAGGATGTGGTGATTGATATTTATAATCAAGGCCGATCACTACAACCTGATGAAGCAGAGCGAATGTTCGAGCTGTTTTATTCAGGCAAGGAAAAAAGAAGTGACGATTCAGGCTCAGGCCTTGGATTGAGTGTAGCTAAAGGAGTGGTCTCTGCCCATCAAGGCCATATCGAATGTGTAGAAGTACAACACGGTTGTTTGATTCAGATTACGCTGCCAAGCAGTCAACGAGGAGAGGGGTGAATGAACTATAAAATACTAGTGGTGGATGATGAGCCTCAAATTCAAACGTTTATGCGCATTTCCTTGGCGACTGAAGGCTTCGATTACGTAGGAGCAGACACGTTAGCGATGGCAATAGTACAATTTGAGCATTTTAAGCCGCATGTAGTGGTGCTCGACTTGGGATTGCCTGATGGCGATGGTATCGAGTTTCTATCGATGGTCCGTAAGTCAAGTAGAACCCCCGTACTCATCCTAACAGCACGTGATCAAGAAGAAGAGAAGATTCGCTTGCTTGAAGCAGGGGCTAACGATTATCTCAGTAAGCCGTTTGGGATTAGAGAACTCATTGTACGAATTAAGGTACTGCTGAGAGATTTAGTCAGTGAGAGTTTTAGCAAGGATATCCTGACTTTTAGTGCCCTCAAACTACAAAGAAGTACTCATCAATGCTGGCTGTACGATACCGAAGTCATTTTAACCAAGAAGGAGTTTGCGTTTATTGAAATGCTCATGATTACACCTGGGCAACTTGTTAAACAAACACACTTGTTGAAAGAGGTATGGGGCGAAAGTCATACGGATGATACTCATTATTTGCGTGTATTGGTTAGCCAGTTGCGCAAAAAATTTAACGATAGTGCAGACGAACAACAGCTTATTAAAACCGAATCAGGGATTGGCTATCGTTTAGTTTAGATGTAGTTACCTTATGATTAATCTTAAGAATGCCGTTCGACTCTTGATCATGCCATATTTTGAATGGGGGCTGTGCTTGGCCCTGATTTGATATGGTAGAAAGCAATTTTGAACATCTTTCTGATACAGGGTCTTGGATATTTAATCAGGCAACGATCTTTGGCAGACAGGAATACCACAAGGTGTTAGTCGTTTTATTGCCAAACTTTTAAAAAATTAGTAAGGGTATTGTCATGGCACATTTTACTATCATTGGACTTGGGCGTTTTGGTATTGCGGCCAGTCTTGAATTGATCCATCTCGGACACACAGTAACGGGCGTTGATCGCGATCCAAAAATTGTTGAGAAATATGTCGAGGAGTTAACACAAGCCATAATTTGTGACTCCACTGATGAAAATGCGCTGCGTGAATTAGATCTTGTCAACAGTGAAGCTGTTTTAATAGCTATTGGCGAAGACATGCAGTCGAGTTTGCTTTGTACCTTGGCATTGAAAAATCTCAATGTTAAGGAAATTTGGGTTAAGGCTAGCACTAAAGCACACCACACCATTGTTTCGAAACTTGGCGTTCAACGTATTATCCATCCAGAAGAGGAAATGGGCGTACGTGTTGCTCAGGCACTAAACTACCCTATGGTGAATAACTACTTGTCATTGGGTCATGGTTTATATGTGGTAGAGATTCATATCAGAGCATCACTACATGATACTCCTATTGATAAAATTCTTGGTGATGCTAAAGCTAGTGTGCAAACTGTTCTTATTAAACGTGAAAAAAACTTGATCAATCAGATTGGTCATGATTTTGTTTTAAAAGCGAATGATATCATTCTGTTGTGTGGAACTCGCGCTGAGCTTAAGTACCTTGCTCCAAGGTTGGTGTGAGATGGTCCAGTGGCACCCATCTAACTCGCCGATAGAACGTAGACCCAAGTCAGGAAAAAAAATAATAGGTGCGCCGCCACTGATTTTAAGTGGTAGTTTTTTACTGCTCATCTTGTTGGGTACGTTATTACTGAAATTACCTATCGCTACTCATGAGACAATAACTTGGATACAGAGTTTGTTCACAGCTACCTCAGCTGTGACGGTGACAGGGCTAGTCGTGGTTGATACAGGCACTCAGTTCACTTTATTTGGGCAAGTTATCATTGCTTTACTCATTCAGTGCGGTGGGCTTGGCCTCATGACCTTTGCCATTGTGACCTTGATTGCTTTGGGAGGTAAAATCGGCTTTGTAGAGCGTACGGTCGCAAGAGAAGCCTTCAACCATACCGACTCTTCGACGCTTGTTGCTACAGCGAAATCCGTGTTGATGTTTGCTTTGACCGTAGAACTTGTGGGAACCATCATACTTACTTGGTATTGGAGCGATGAAGGCTGGGTAACCAGTTTCTTTCACGGTTTCTTCTATACCATCAGTGCGTTTAATAATGCAGGGTTTGCCTTAAGTGCTAATAGCTTAATGCCTTATGTGGATGACCCCGTCGTTAACCTGACGATTACAGGATTATTTATCATTGGCGGGTTAGGTTTTTCCGTTTGGATGGATTTAAAGCGAAACCGTCGGTGGTCAAAGCTGACGGTTTATAGCCGCATGATGATAACTGGGACCGTGGTTATCAATACTTTTGCTGTGATAACAATATATCTAATAGAACGTGATAACCCCAACACATTAGCGCCACTCAGCGAACTCGGTAAATGGCTTGCCTCTTGGTTTCAGGCAGTGACCCCAAGAACCGCAGGCTTTAATACACTCGCTATTGATCAACTCGAAGATGCTACAACCGCTCTGATCATGATGCTGATGTTTATTGGTGGCGGCTCTTTAAGTACTGCAAGTGGTATCAAAGTCGTGACCTTTATAGTGTTGATTTTATCCACATACGCCTACTTACGCCGTGATCAGCAAATACATGTATTTAAACGTGAAATTGCAAAAGGCACGATCAGCAAAGCTCTAGCATTGACCATGATTTCGGTTATGGTGACTTGGTTTGCTATTTTCACATTACTTTTGACGGAAAATGCCCCGATGATAGATGTCGTATTTGAAGCAGTTTCTGCATTAGGTACTGTGGGATTATCTCGTGGCTTAACAGGTCAGCTCTCTGCATCGGGTGAAATGATTATTATATTTTTGATGTACATGGGTAGATTAGGACCATTAACTTTAGCATACTTTTTAGCCACCCCACGCCAGAAAAAACTGCGTTTTGCAGAGACAAAGTTAGCAATAGGGTGAGTTTCTTTCTATTAATCCGAGGAAGTAAGACGGTGTTTTACAATCCAATATCTAAAACGATAAAAACAACAATTGACTTTAGTTTTGCCGCTAGTTGCAGAGCTATTTATAATCTAGAATTTCTTCGCTCGGGTATGCTTAATACTAGATTGATGAACCATTTATATTGTAGGTGCCATCAGAAATTACTTTACTGAACTTTAGTCACAAACCAGTATAGAATGTGTTTTTTGACTCCGAGCGGACATCACTGTTACACAACCGAACTATCATCTCGGGTAGCAGGGTTAAAAAAACCCCTTCGAGAGGGGCTGGTTGATGGTAGTCCTGTTGGCTAGTTGGAGGGGGTATCTGTTTCCTCTTCAGTAATTTCGTCATTGGTTAACGGGACTTCTTGTTCAACTTCTGCTTCTTTACCCTTGGCTTGAGCTGATTTTCGTGCTCGAATTTCAATATCAATAATGCGTCGCGCCAGCTTGATGATGCGCTGTTGCCATGTGTAGTTGCCATCAACACGTTGCTTGTTGCTAAGCACACTAGATAACCAGAGTGTGTCCATTGAGATCATTAAAGCATCGAGTTTCCGAATTAAGCCGACAAACTGGCCAACCTGAGGAGAGCTGATTCTGGCCTTGAAGGTAATCGGGTCGGTGTAGTCAGGTACTTCATCGATGCCGTTGGACTCCATCAGTTCGTCCAAACGAGCTTGTTCGCTGTCTACCGCCTTAGCGCAATCCTCGATCAACTGGCCAATGATCTGTTCTACTTCATCAATTTCGTTTTCATCGCCAATGATGCGCAGGATGACATCGATTCCGTAAAGCGCACTGACCGTCCGTCTAAAAACACGGTCAACGACACGTTGCGCTTGTAAGCTGTTAATTGTGAATGATTGTTCAAAGATGGGTTTCGAGTAATTGGGTTTTGCTTGGGCCATAAGTTTGCTCCTGTTATGACAATAATCAGTCCCTAGCCTAATCCTCTGTGAAGTAATGGCCTTTCAGCTAGATGGATGAATTGAGCATCTTTCTGACTATCCTGTCTGGATAAAACGGTTACACTGACTATCAAATATTGCTGATCTGTCTCAGTAATATCTGCGCCTGAGAGCATGAGCTCAAAGGAAGCCTACCTCTGAGTTTTCTCAGCGGTAGTAAGAGGTAGCTAGCCTCCTTAAACAAATAGCCTGCATGTTTTTACATGCTCAACCATGCGTTCCTTACGGTTCGCCTTTTCACCGCCCAACTGGGGGAGTTTTCCCCAGTTGGGGGTGACTCCTTCAAAACCAAATTAAGGAGTTACCAATGGAATATATCTTCGGATTTATTATCCAAATCGCAGGCATTATGTTGCTTGCAAAACTGAGCTGGTTGCTTTTTCGATTGATTGCTCGTCAAAGCGTGCGCCCGTTTCGATTTGTATTTTCTCAAATTAAGCGATTGCTCACATCAACACCAAAACGTCGTCCAATGATAGTGCCTAAAGCACCTGGCATGCCCCGTTTGACATCTGCGTTTTACAAAGAGCCACATCCGTACGACATGGCTTTACTCGAAATACCAACCTATCTGCGTCGTCAGTCTTCTTTGCCCAGCCGGGCAGAAGCGACTGTGTGCACAGAGTTCAACTAAGACAAGGAGAACATCATGAAAAACCAAGTAACACTCATAGGCTACGTTGGCTCTGAGCCAGAGACGCGAGCCTATCCATCAGGTGATTTAGTGACCAGTATTTCACTGGCCACTTCTGAAAAATGGCGCGACCGTCAGTCCAATGAGCTCAAAGAGCATACGGAATGGCATCGGGTCGTTTTTCGAGATCGTGGTGGATTTAAGTTAGGGCTAAGAGCAAAAGATTTGATCCAAAAAGGAGCAAAGCTTTTTGTTCAAGGGCCTCAGCGCACGCGCTCATGGGAGAAAGATGGTATTAAGCATCGATTGACCGAAGTGGACGCGGACGAGTTTCTGCTTCTTGATAGTGTGAACAAAACATCTGAGCCATCACCGGCGGATGATGCGGGCTCCCAAACTAATTGGGCACAAACATATCCTGAACCAGATTTTTAACCGAGCAAACACGCTTTAACCCAGCCGGGAGTACTTTCCCGTCAGGGGCAGACTCCCACTTTGATTGTAGGAGTCCACAATGGAAAAACCAAAGCTAATCCAACGCTTTGCTGAGCGTTTTAGTGTCGACTCGAATAAACTGTTCGATGCTCTAAAAGCAACAGCATTCAAGCAACGTGACGGTAGTGCACCGACCAATGAGCAGATGATGGCGCTCTTGGTGGTTGCAGATCAGTACGGCTTGAACCCTTTCACCAAAGAGATTTTTGCGTTCCCTGATAAACAAGCTGGGATTATTCCAGTGGTAGGTGTCGATGGATGGTCTCGCATCATCAATCAACACGACCAGTTTGATGGCATGGAGTTTAAGACTTCAGAAAACAAAGTCTCACTGGATGGCGCGAAAGAATGCCCAGAATGGATGGAATGCATCATCTATCGGCGCGACCGTTCGCACCCAGTCAAAATCACTGAATACCTGGATGAAGTCTATCGACCGCCTTTTGAAGGTAACGGCAAAAATGGCCCTTATCGTGTAGATGGTCCATGGCAGACGCACACTAAGCGAATGCTAAGACATAAATCCATGATCCAGTGTTCTCGCATTGCGTTTGGCTTTGTGGGAATTTTCGATCAAGACGAAGCGGAGCGAATTATCGAAGGCCAAGCAACACACATTGTTGAGCCATCTGTGATTCCAAACGAGCAAGTTGATGATCGTACCCGAGGGATTGTTTACAAGCTTATCGAGCGAGCGGAAGCATCAAATGCATGGAATAGTGCATTGGAATATGCCAATGAACATTTTCAAGGTGTTGAACTGACGTTTGCGAAACAAGAAATATTTAATGCACAGCAACAAGACAAAAAAGAGCTGTCTCAGCCTTTGGCCTCTTAAGTCGTAGCATTAGTTTAATTGACCCAGAAGGGGAGTTCTCTCCTTCGGGGGAGTCTCCCCTCAAAGGAGGCGATATGAAGGTTATCGACCTATCACAACGTACTCCTGCATGGCACCAGTGGCGCATTGCAGGGGTTACGGCATCTGAAGCCCCAATTATTATGGGGCGTTCACCCTACAAAACACCTTGGCGATTATGGGCAGAAAAAACCGGATTCGTATTACCGGAAGACCTGTCGAATAATCCTAATGTGCTTCGCGGTATACGGTTGGAGCCTCAAGCAAGGCGAGCATTTGAGAATACGCATAATGACTTTCTTCTGCCGTTATGTGCAGAAGCCGAACATAACGCAATCTTTCGAGCCAGCTTTGATGGCATCAACGATGCGGGAGAACCCGTTGAACTGAAATGTCCTTGCCAGTCAGTTTTTGAGGATGTGCAAGTTCACAGAGAACAAAGCGAGGCCTACCAGTTGTATTGGGTGCAAGTACAGCATCAAATACTGGTCGCCAATAGCAATCGTGGGTGGTTGGTATTCTATTTTGAGGATCAACTGATTGAGTTTGAAATACAACGAGACGAGGCGTTCTTAACTGAGTTGCAAGGGACGGCTCTTCAGTTTTGGGAGTTAGTTCAAACTAAAAAAGAACCGTCAAAATGCCCTGAGCAAGATTGTTTTGTTCCCAAGGGTGAAGCCCAATACCTTTGGACATCGCTGTCTCGGCAATATTGCTCAGCACATGCCGAAGTGGTTCGACTGGAAAATCACATCAAATCTTTGAAAGAGGAAATGCGAGAAACTCAGTCGAAATTGGTCGCTATGATGGGTAACTACGCTCATGCCGACTATGCTGGGGTCAAACTCAGCCGCTACATGATGGCGGGTCCTGTGGACTATAAGCAATTGGCCACCGATAAATTAGGCGAGCTGGATGAACAGGTTTTAGCCGCTTACCGAAAAGCGCCACAAGAGCGGTTGCGCATCAGCACCAATAAGCCAGAGCAGCCCGTTGAAACACCAATCAAAATCAGCCTTGAGCAAGAGAACTTGGTTCTGCCAGGTGACTCGCCGAGCTCATTTTATTTTTAACGTTCACTTGGAGCCGATTTCGGCTCCTTTCTCATGCGCTTACATCGAGTGCATCAGAAAGCAGTTTCACTCGTAGCCAATGCTGGGTACGAATGATAGAGCGAGCTGAACTCTTACATACACAGCCATACCACAATCAACACACCACCCGACGGGGACTTCATTCCCTGCTGGGGCATGGGGCCTCGTCAAAACTGATGAGGTTTACCATGACTGAACAATCCCCATTTTTGGTTCAGGTGAATCAAGCGTTTAATGTCCCGGCTCCTGATGCTTTCGTTCTGGAAGGATTTAGTGCCGACACTACCCATCCAAACATTCCCGTTCGCAAGGACGAGTATGTTTTTAGAAAAGAAGACTTACGTGACGTATTGGCGTTCTTGTCTAACCCAGACGGTGACGGTTTGTATATTACAGGCCCCACTGGATGCGGTAAGACCTCGCTAATTTGCCAAGTTGCTTCTCGATTGAATTGGCCTGTTCAGCAAATTACTGCGCACGGTCGATTGGAGTTGTCCGATCTTATCGGTCACCACACACTGGTTAATGGCAACATGACCTTTGTGTATGGACCGCTGGCACTGGCTGTGAAGCATGGCCATTTGCTGATCATTAATGAAATGGATCTTGCTGAGCCTGCTGAACTGGCTGGGCTCAATGACATTTTGGAAGGTGCCCCGTTGGTCATCGCACAAAATGGCGGAGAGATCATCATGCCACATAACAAGTTTCGTTTTATCGCTACCGGCAACAGTGCGGGCAGTGGTGACCAGACGGGCTTGTACCAAGGTGTGCTTCAACAGAATTTGGCTTTCCTTGATCGCTTTAGAATCATTGAAGCGACCTATGCAGAACCATCTGTAGAGGAAGCCATTCTGGAGAACGTTGCGCCGGGCTTACCAGAGGTCTTTCGCCAAAAAATGGTGAAGGTGGCTGGTGACATTCGTCGTCTTTTTATTGGGGGCGCGGATGGCGGTGCAGAACTCAGTATCACCATGTCCACTCGGACCTTGGTGCGCTGGGCAAAGTTAACACTTGCTTTTAAAGGCGCTCCTAACGCAGTGGAGTATGCACTGGTTCGGTCTTTGACGGCTCGTGCTGAGTTGGAGCAACGTGAAGCCATTCACCGTATTGCCGCTGATGTCTTCGGTGACCACTGGGAGGATTGATGATGGAAAAGTGCTTTGCTCTTTACCGTTACAGTCATTCTGATGGGACAGCCAAAGAATGGGCCATTTACGTTGGAGCAGATAACCAGGAGATTGAAGTTCGGTTTGGAAAAGCAGGTCAATTGTCGCAGCAGCGATTGATTGATTCGACTGATCCTAACGCTGAAGCAGACCGACGAATCAATGAGAAAATCAACAAGGGTTATCGATTTGTTGGGCAAGTCGGCATTGATCATCAAGGGCGGCCATTTGAACTCTCAAATGCGCTAGATAGCGTCGCGTGTTCCAATAACGTCAGTTGGGAGTTTCGTACTCGCAAGGACGTCAATGGCCAAATCTCGCTGGCGCAAAAAGCGTTGTTCGATATGGCAAAGCTGCTTGAAGCCTATGGCTTGGCTGTTATTGATGATAACCAGGTCAGGATTGGAGAATGGTCATTAGGGTTTTGCAAAAGCGGATTACCTAGTACCAATCAAATCAGCATAGTGTCAGGTGAAGGCGCTGGCATTGTTAACACTGATGATGGCCCGTGGCCATTGTTGCTGTTACTGGCCTTTAAGCGTCAATTACCACCACTGTGTTCGCTCACAGTAGCGAGTCCTGAAGGGATAGAAGTATCCGACCAACTGAAGCTGGAAAAAGATGTATTGCGGTTGCTAGGCAGTGATTTAGAGCGGGTTCGCCCGATAGCTGAAGCACTGGACTTAATGCCTGTGAAAATCGATCTCAACCAATCGTCGCCTGATTCGCAAAATTACTATTTCTGATAGTGGTATTGCCATTAGCGTGTCAATTACTACCACCCAAACGGGGGCCATTGCTCCTGTTGGGAGTGGTGCGTCCCCATCTCGCATGAGGATGCACTATGAGTATTAAAACCCTCGACAAACTATTGATTTGTCACATCGACTGTTCCATCTGGAGCGGTAGAAAAAAACTAAGGCCTGAAGATTTCAGGTTAGCCAATGGCAGCCAACTTCCACCGAAGGATGTTGCCAGCTTAGGGAGTAAAAAAATTTGCGACCCAGAGGCATTGGCGAACTTTGAAAGGCTTAAGAAAGAAGCGCAGCGCTTGTGTGAGCAAGTCGGTGTACGGTTTTTAGGTGGCTATGCCGTCCCTGAAGACCGAATTGATCAGATTGTTCCAGAGCTTGACCGGATCGGTCAGGAGTTTGCGCAGTGCAAGCAGTTGTTCTTGGACAACTATGATCAGGTGACGTTTGACTGGGTTGCGAAACACCCGGAATTTGCAGATGCAATCCGACGTGCATTATCACCCATCGAAGACGTGGAACAACGGCTTCAGTTCGATTATGCCATCTATCGAATGCAACCGGCTGAACAAGCTGGAGGCTTAGATGACAAGGTCAATGGTATGGGACACACCCTCTTTAGGGAGGTGGCTCGTGATGCCAATGAACTGTTTGAGCGCTCCGTTGCAGGTAAGAATCAAATCAGTCAGCGAGCCCTTAATCCGCTCAAGCGATTAAGAGACAAGTTGGATGGTTTGTCATTCCTAGATCATCGAGTTCAGCCGATGGTTGAGGCGATGGACAATTTATTTGTTCGTCTGCCGAAGACCGGCCCTGTGACAGACAATCTCTATCACGAACTGATGGCGACCATTTTAATTTTGTCTGATCCAGACAAGATGAGAATGCACGGTGAAGGTCAATTGGATATCAGACAACTGATGCCCAAACCTGAACCTAAACCCGCACAGCCAGTATCTGCTCAGGCAGATAACTTGCGTGCAATACCACAACCAACCGTCAGACCAAACCTTGGTTCGACTGTACCAAACTCATTTTATTTCTAACGTCCTTGAGGGCATGTTGCCCTGAAGGGCACATGTCCTCTGAACTATGTAAGAGGAAATTATGCAATCAACTATCCATAACCCCAGCCAACTGAACCAGTTTGAAGCACATTTTCGTGGTGTGACTGATGCGGTTGAAAGCGAATCGATACCAGAAGTGGCGTGTTGTCGAACGTTAGTACAACGGTCGTACCCAACACATAGTGTCGTGATCCCCAAGAACCCTGTTTTGATCGCAGATGCGGACGCACAAGGAGCTTGGGTAACGGCCATGGTATTTGTTCCAAACATAGCATTGCAGTAAACCGCTCATGAGCGGGCCTGGCTGCAATATCAACACGAGGTGTCTACTCAGTTACAAGACCAGTACGGTCTGACATTGGATGACATCCTGAGTTTAGACCAGCTTAAAACGTCATTTGAGCAGCACGAGAGTCCAGCTCAATTGGTGGCTTGGTTAGGTCAAAAATACGACCTGGATAAGCTAAAAGCACAGGTTTAAACACTCACATTCCCAGCGGGGAAACGCTCCCGCTGAGGGAGTATTCCCCCTAATGATTAGGAGACTCCCATGAATCATCCATTAAAAAACGCACTGCCGATCGTTGCCGCCGCTTATGGCGAAAAGTTTGGTGTGAAGGTGCTTATTCAAGGACAAGATGCGTTTACCGATGGTGAGCGGATTGTGATCCCAACAGCAAACCCAGACGACCCACACTATCAACATATAGCTTGGGGTTATCTGGCTCATGAAGCGGCGCATATTCGGCATACTAATTTTGACATGGTGCAAAAGGCGTCGTCCAAACCGATCCGTAAGGCACTTCTTAATATTATTGAGGATGTTCGCATTGAAAACGAATTGGCAAAGGATTACCCCGGAACCCGGCGCAGTATTTCGCAAGTGATTGAGTACATGGTGGACACACAGCAAATGTGTGTACCTGCACAGCCTGAGCCTGCATCTAACTTGCAAGCCTGGTTGTTGTTCCGCTTGAGATGCCATTTTCTGGGACAGAAAGCGCTGACGCCTTTGTATCAAGCGGTTGATGAAAGAGTGAGACAACTCTTTCCTGCCGCAGCGATGAGCCGGTTAAGCGCCATGCTGACAGCAGTGCCTAGCCTGGCGTCTACAGGTGAAGTGCTAAAACTTGTCGATGCCATCGTTGCCATGTTGGAAGAAGAATCTCGTCCACCACAGGATGAGTCGGATGCTGATAGCGGTAATGACATTGGACAAGAGGCGAGTAATGACAGCAATAACAGTAGTGATAGTCAAACCCCAGAAAAAGACTCGTCTGCAACGGGGGGGGTTGCTGAAACGGGTGATTCAGATAACTCTGATCAAGCTGACAATTTGCGACAAGCCTTAGAGGCCAGTGCCGCTCAGTTTGAACCCGATACCTTTGCACAAGTGGCAGAAGTGTTGTCGGAACAAGCTGAAGGACATCAAGGCGTCACTCCACTCAGTTTGCCCCAAGCAGAGCAAGCTATGTTGGGTGATGAGGCCATCTTGACCTTATCGGCGTCTGAGTCGGCTCAAATTCGAGCCCGACTTAGAGGTATGGTTCAGTCCAGTCAGGACAATCGGAATCATGCCAAACGGCACGGTCTTCGAGTTGCAACCCATCGTCTTGCCGCTTCCCAAGCAGGTGAGTCGAGATTGTTTATTCAAAGACAGCCGCGCATTGCGCCTAATGCTGCTGTGCACTTGCTTGTCGATATATCGGGCTCAATGGGTAAACCCATTGGCGAAGGTAATCGCAAGTACTTTCATGTTGCCAATGAAGCTGCTTTGGCTTTGGCCATGGCATTGGAAGGTATACCGGGTGTTGTACCTGCGGTCAGTTATTTTCCTGGTATTCATCAGGAAGTTTCTATCGCGTTATTGCCCAAGCAATCGGTTCGACATCGGGCCGCATGTTTTGACCAAAAACCACGAGGTTGTACCCCTATGGCACAAGCTATGTGGTTTGCGGCAAACAGTTTGTTGGCACAAAAACAGAAGCGAAAGCTAATGATAGTGCTAACAGATGGTGACCCAGATGATTGGGCTGCTACGCATGACATTGTTGACCGGTGCAGACGAAGTGGCTTTGAGCTGCTGGGGATCGGGATTCAAACACGCAGTGTTGAGAAATTCTTTCCTCAAAGCATCGTGATTAATGACGTCATAGATCTAAAGCGAGAGTTATTCGAAGTAACACAACAACTGTTAATTCAGTAACCACATCAACTTTACCACCCTGCGGGGACGATTCCGTCCCCGTCAGGGCATGGGTTCGTCTCCGCTTTTTCTTGGAGACTCCTATGAAAAACAAAAAATTCTTAGCTGGCGAAGAAGCCGGTACTTACATCGTTCCTGAGCAAGTGACTGAAGCGGATATCTTAGATATGGCGCTCAAGCTTGCCCGTGGTCGATTGAGTAAAGGTCGCAAAATTGAACAGCCATCATCGGCGTTCTCATACCTGCAAACCCTGATGCACGAGTATGAGCACGAAGTCTTTGGCGTACTGTTTCTTGATACAAAGCATCGCGTTATTCGTTTTGAAGAGCTGTTCAAAGGCACTTTAGATGCGGCGAGCGTGTATCCAAGGGAAGTAACAAAGCGGGCGTTGGAACTTAATGCGGCAGCAGTCATACTGGTTCATAACCATCCATCGGGTGATCCTGAGCCCAGTGAAGCTGATAAACGCATCACTCATCGACTCCGTGACGCCTTGTCACTTGTTGATATTCGAACGCTTGACCATGTCGTGGTCGCATCCGAGGGCTGCGTTTCGCTTGCCGAACGCGGTTATCTTTGATGAATGGGCGCATTGCCCATTCTCCTGCATCACAAAAGCAGTCCCTTCAACACACATCATCACAGCTCGAATTTCTATTTGAGTTTGATGATGCCCCAGTCACTTGGTCTGACACGGAAATCTGGCAGTTACGCGAAGGCATTCTTTTGGATGCGATCCGTGTATTGCTGGACGGTCGTGTCAGTACTCGATTGCGCAAGGATGTGTTGTCGTGGATTCAAAATGACGAATTAACGCCATTTTGCTTTCGTGTTTGCGCGATGGCTGCGGTTGTCGATCCTGATGTGCTTCGTGATTCCATCATGTGGCTATTAAGACGACATGGTATCCAGCTTGACTAACGCTCCTGTATTAACCGAACGGCTAATGCAGGACCCAAGCTGACTTTTACCACCTGTGGTAGGAGTCGGCATTTTACTTAAGGAGGTTATATGGCGTTACCTTTACAAATTGACACAGTAAGGCCATATCTCAATGGCCAATGGCTTCAAGTCTTGGCGGCATTGGTGCCAGAACTTGATGCCGCTATTGCTCGAAAAGGCCGTCATGTGGCTTGCCCTGTTCATGGCGGTCGTGATGGCTTTAGGCTGTTCAAAGATGCTGAATATACCGGAGGTGGCGTTTGTAACACCTGCGGTATCTTTCATGATGGTTTTGAACTGTTATCATGGATTAATGGATGGAACTTTGCTCAGTCTATTGAAGCAATCGGCCAAGTTCTAGGTATTCAACCCGGACAAATACAAGCACCGACTAGGGCAATACCGAGTAACGCTGTTGACTGGAAGACTAAAAAGCAGGAAGAGGACAAAGCGATTATTCATCGCTTGAATCAAACCTGGGGAGAAACGTTATCCCTTGCAGATAATCGTGCGCAACCGGTTTGGAACTATTTGCATCGTCGCGGCATTATTACGCGGCTTCGTCCTGAATGGGATTCGGTGCTGAGGTTTCATCCTAACTTGCCTTACCATGATGAAGATGGTCTGTTTATCGATAGCTACCCAACGCTGCTAGGTAAAATCGTTACTCAGCAAGGGCGTTCGGCCACGTTCCATCGGATCTACCTAAGTAAAGATGGATTCAAAGCGCCGGTTGAAAAGCCTAAAATGATGATGCCGATACCAAGTGACAGAACAATCACTGGTGGTGCCATTCCGATAGGTGAGCCTGGTGAGGTATTAGGTGTTTCTGAAGGCATCGAAACAGCTTTAGCGGTTACCAGAGCTACGGGGCAAACATGTTGGTCGGTTGTGAATGCAACCCTACTGGCTAGGTTTGAACCACCAAGTAATGTGAAAATGCTGTACATCTGGGCAGACCACGATCTCTCTGAGACCGGCCTGAATGCAGCGAATGAACTCAAGAAAAAAGCCTGGCAGAAAGGCATTCTGACACAAGTGCTGATCCCCCCGATACCAACGTCACTTGGCGTGAAAAGTTGGGATTGGAATGATGTGCTGAATGTTTACGGTGCCATGGGCTTTCCGAAAGTTCATATTTGATCCAAGGGGCTTCGGCCCCTTTTTTTGCGCCTTGCATATTTGAAAAAACATGGAGAATGAAAAATAGATAACCAATAGGAGAACAAACATGATGGTATTAACCCTGTTAACAAAGCAGATTGATGGTGAGTTTATGGTTTACTGGAAGACCGGCCTTCGAAGAGGTGGTGAGCTAAAGGTCGATTTAGGTGAGCAATACGACAAGCTACCTGAGCAGCAAAAGCCAATTGCAGCTGAGCTTTATGCTATTCATCACTTACTGTCAGTGAAAGAGGTGATGGGGAGTAACCGAAGCGGTAATGGGCTTCAAATCCGGGTCAGTAAAGGAGCTATCAAAAAGTTACAGAAACAACGCTCAACTCAGCATTCACTTTACAGCCTGACTAGGTTTTTGCTCACTCGATACCAGGAAGCACAGATCTCAGTAGAGAAGCGGGAAGATTGGCTCTCACATTCGTTCGAAGAATACAGCGCCGATAATGTTACGGTGAGAGATATTGATGAGGTCATCAATGTGCCAAGTATTGGACCTGTCGTGGTGACTCGTCACGCGCTAGAACGATTCGTAGAACGGTTTGCAGACGGTGTACCTAAGCATCCTTGGAAGGCTTTGTGCTCAAAGCTGCTATGCTCTGGGCTAACTAAAGCCCAGTTACCAGAAAGCGTTGCTATCCAAAAAGCAAAAAAATATGCACAAGAGGCCGAGTTCTGGCAGCATGTTGGTTGCAAAATGCACTTTGTTATGGTTCCGGGTGACTCAATTAAAACGTTGGTTACAGTTATTGCAGCCAAAGTGAGCTAATGTTGTTTTCGTAATTTCTGAATATTACTTATGTGCCAATAGCGGACATTCAGTTATAACTCGTTTATGCCCCATTCCTTGTTTCGACCGATTTAACGCAGATATCACCAAAGCCTCATTTGACTTATTTTTTCTAATCTAACTGCGTGACCAAACTCAGTGTGCCATTACAACATGCGCTAATGAGTAACCATTTACATGCTATGCTCTCTAAGAACACCTATACATCAATGTCAAAACGCCCATGAAATTCTTTTTTACCTTTATTAGTAATAACAACTTCGCGATATCCGGGGACTCTTTCTATCCAGTTATTATCTTCAAAAAAACTAAGTAGCGCTGCTCCTAAGTGACCACCAACGTGGAACTTTCTTTCGCTCCAATCTAAGCATGGACAACATTTTTTCCTTCTAGTTTTCTCATCGATATTGATACCTAGCTCTAAAAATTTTTCTTGTCCTTGCTTAGTGATACCTTTGCCATCACTGTCAATCCATTTGTTTTTTAATAGTGAATCATACAGTTGAACAGCTATTTCGCCTGCTAAATGGTCATAACAGGTTCTTGCTTGGAGAAGTTCTTGAGGCACTTTGGAACGAGAGGGACGATTTACTTGGAAGGTAATTCCCATCATTTTTTCGAGTAATACAGCGACGTTCTTACTATAGAGGCGAAAATATCTGTGTCGCCCTTGGGATAAACATATAACAAGATTGGCTTTCAGCAGGCGGGATAGGTGAGAACTAGTAGTTGATGGTGCAACCTCTGCTACAACGCTTAATTCGGTTGCAGTCCAAGCTTTTCCATCCATCAACGCACATAGGATTTTCATCCTAGAGGCATCCGACATGGCAGCCGCTAAGGCTGCCATGTCGGTTTCCTGACTAAAGTCTATTATTGATGTTGCTGAAGAGATATTTTCTTTGCTCAAGTTTATACAGCCCAGTCAATTGTTGCATTTTCGGCCAATGTATAGTTATCAGTTACAAGTATCAATCGATTATCATGATCACTGTACTGAACAATAATGTTAACGCCTTTATCTCCTAACGCCTTAGATATCGCACCAAGCTCACCAGGTTGTTCTTGTTTGAGTTTTCGTATAAGTGGAGAAGTGACCCCTTTTACTTCAAATCCATGCTCAGTAAGGATATCCCTCGCTCTTTCTCCATCTTCGACTAGAAAATGGGCATGGCTTTCATTTTCATGAGCAAAAACTCCACCGCCTTCTAGTCCAATTCCATTCTTTCCAAGGACTTCACCAAATCGGGCTAATTCTCCAGGACTATTTTTTAAAATTATATGTATATCATGCATTTTACTATCTCTATGTTATTGTGAACAATATTCTCGTGTTGAGGTTAGGACGTTGATTTTGTAAAAAGAAAAAATAGTAGATTTTCCTTCGTCTTGAGCAAGCTTGTGATGCACATTTTTCTTCCAATGCTTGATGGCTTCTTCATCTTTCCACCAAGATAGAGATATAAATTTGTCTGGTTTTGTTGTGCTTTGAAAACGCTCGATTGATATAAAACCATCGATATCACTGAGAAGTGGCTTTAATTGTTCCGCCAACTGGAAGTATCTGTCTCTCTTTTCCGAAACAGCCATTGCCTCAAATAATACAGCTATCATTTCTTTACCTATCTATGTCATCTAATTGTTGTAGGTACTATAGCTAATGGGAAAAATGATACTTCGTTGATGACCGAAATATGGTTGTTATATGCTTGATGTTGAGGATAGAAGGAATTACCCAGTTTTTCATATCTGAGCTAATTAGTAGTTCACTAGATTAAGTTGTAGCTCTAAGAAGCTTATGTCCAAAAACGAGCTATAACGGTGGCCGTCTGTTCTAGCTCAAAGTGGTCCAATTATAAATTTGGCTCGTTAAAGTTAGCTGTTGTTACTGGTCAAAACAGCTAGTCAGAAACACACACGATTTCTGCATCTATCTGTCCAATCGCTCTAACTGTTATCTTTAGCATGTTAGCTCTATGAAATTTTCTGGAGCTGACAATGAGAACCCCTTTGTTCCCTTGGTATATCTTATGGGTGACTATCCCAATCATTATTTTCTTTCTATTCATCTTGCCCGCCCATGCCAGCGAGGGGCCATTCTATCAACAAGGTCATAAAGGCTTCTGCTATATCTAAAGTCTGGTGTATGACTGCGGACAAAGCGTTGAAGTGCAAAACGCTCGAATGGAAACTCAATACAACTGTGAGGGGCCAGTTCGATGTATGGGCACAGATTGTATAGAGCCAGATTCAATCAAGCAGTCTAACTTTGCAGAGGCCGCTGCGATGCTTAATGCGGCGCAGTTTATGACCAATGATATGTCATGTACGGAAGCTGGTGGCCATGAATCCGTCTTCGGCAATCTATGGTTTGTGGAATACGCTTAGGGAACCGATAACGAGTACCTGGAGTGCGGTTAAAGAGCCTTTTATGTCTGCATGGGACTTCTAATGGGGGCTGGGTCATCAACGGCTGCGGCCGCGGTTCTGAGTACGGTTATGACGGCCTACATGATTTATTCATTCACCATGATCCTCATTCAGCTTATCTGGAAATGTGAGCAGAGTGAGTCAGTTAAAGCAGGTAGATTGGAGACAAGTCAATCTGGATGAATGGATAGGTATCTTGTCGATAACAGGCAACTTACCCGAAGTACCGTCACTGGATCTGGAACGACTCACAAGCTCAGGAAGTACGCTAAACGTTGATGGAAACCGTCAAAGTGCCGCAGACAGAGCAATTGAACGGCTAAACGGAATGGATGCCCAGAAACTGCGTCGGGATGCGACGGAAGAAATTTCGGGGAATAATTGATTTGATAATTCATCGTATCCGTGTGTGCTAAATTGTTGTTTGGTTCGGGATGGCCTGAAATAAGAGGCCATCCTTTTTGCTCACAGGAATAGTTACTGTACTGCTAACTAAATATCTAGCCGCAAGTTTTCTTGTATTTCATCTATCAATGTTTTTGGTACATTCCATTCCTCAGCAAGCTGACGCCAAGTTGATACGTGCTCAATCGTTGCATCAATAATATCGTCGATCTTTTTTTTGTTAAAAACAGGGCTAAGTTTCTCTAAACTATAGAAATCACTGCGTGTAAAGTTATCTCTTTTACCATTCAAGCTCATCCAATGGCTGTTCACCCATTTACTGCCTGGTTTATAGCTATAAGCTAAATCATAAGCTGGTGCGAGAGACCATTTGTCTTTTTTCAGAATAAAGGCAAAGTTCTTTGAGTGGTCGTCATGATTTCGAGCAATGATATTAAATGTCATGCGCTTGAATAGCTGCTCAGCTTCAACAGCAGAAAGCTTCAACTGTCTGGCAATGCCAAATAACTCTGCGTAAGAAAATGCCCCCGGCTTTTTATAATCAACGTGGGCAAGCCCGTTTAGCGTTTGTACGTGTACCTTGCTGTTTTTAATTCGATCAAACCGTTGTGTAATAAAGTGGCGTCGATTGCCTTCATGGAGTAAGCGGCATGGCATCATATCGACACCGCATTTGTTAGCCATTAGATGATAAACAAACTCCATTGCTCCATAGCCTAATGGGTCACCGAAGGTTTCTTGATTTTTGTTATGCTCACTAACGCCGTCAAATTTCATCAAATAATGAGTAAAACCAACTGGCACTTTGGTTTGGCCGGAGCGGACTTGAGTAAAATCTTCATTAAATGCCAATACGGCTTTCGGCCGTGCTCCTCCCGCACTCATGCCAACAGATAATAAAGACATCATTGCTTCTTTATCGTCTTGGTCATTTTGTTTGAGTTCTACTTCAAAATGACCTCGTGAATCTAAGATTTCTTGTGCAATTGAAACGAGCGATTGGATTTCTACTTGTTGTGAAGCATTTAAACTTCGTAACTTTGTAGCTGGCGCATACTCAAGAGCTCCCATGCCTCGCTTTCCCGTATATTGGAGGCGTTGAAGTGGTGTAATGTCACTCGGTGAACGACCTTGACCTGCAACCCATGCGTTGAGAACTGCGTTACCAAAATCATCCGGTAAGGAGTCAGCTATTAAACCCGGTAGTCCTTTAAAGGTATTGAAATCCAGTTCGGGAAAGCTATAAATGCGATTCGATAATGGCATTTTGATCGGGGACAGCTCTATCCCTTTTTTTATGAAGCCTGGATCATATTCAAATGACCCAAGTCCCTTTTCAGTGTCAAAACTCACCGCACCAACAACATCGTCTTGGTATGTTATTTTAATGACTTCCATTACCATTCTAGTGTTTCCTCATCTTTGTTACTGCGCTGGCCAGAGGCTCTCTGCCTTTTCTTTCCTTGCAGTTTGGCTAACTGTAAGGGAGAAATTTCTTGTTTAGGGAGAAATAGATCAATCTGTTGCGTGAGGTCTAATGCCATTAATATAGCAATCATGATGTCGAGCTGAACTTTTCCCTTTTCTGCATTTAAAACCGTTTTGCGGGCAATGCCAGCAAGCTCCGCCACTTCAGATTGTGTTAGGTCTCGATTTAGTCGAGCTTGCTTCAATCTGTCGCCGATCTCTTCTGCTAATGCTGTAGCTGTCGCGACTTTCATTATAAAGTCCTTATTTGGTTACACTATGCGATATATTCCTACCTAATGTTCTTAATCTAGAACTTTAAGGTAATATTGTCAAATTATTCTTTAGTGTTCTTTTTTGGTGACATTAAATGACTTTTAATCTATTAGAGTAACCATTTTGGGACTTTATGTAGTTTGTTGGAAGCCCCTTCGAGAGGGGCTCGTTGATGGGAGCCTAGTTGGCGGGGTTATCTGTTTCCTCTTCAGTGATATCGTCATCGGTTGAAGGCACCGCTTGCTCAACTTCTGCTTCTTTACCTTTACCTTTACCTTTAGTTTGGGCTGATTTTCGTGCTCGAATTTCGATATCAATAATGCGTCGTGCAGGTTTGATAATGCGCTGTTGCCATGCGTAGTTGCCACCAACACGTTGCTTGTTGCTAAGCACACTAGATAACCAGAGTGTGTCCCTTGAGATCTGGTATGGACCCACTTTTGTAGGCATCTCATAGCTATATAATAATAGATAAAAATGAGGTGTTTTTTCCGATTGCGTGAGGAATCAGCTCTTTTCACCTGCCATCTTAACGATAGCTTGCAACTTTTCTCCACTAACACCGGAACGAACAATAGATAGATAATCTGTTGAAGACATGATGTCTAAGCTCGGAAATAGACTGTTGATGAGGTCAAGTTGTGATTGAGATGCTAGCGTTTTTATTTTGAACTCCAAAATCATATTCCTTATTTGTTAAGTTTAGGAAGTCGTAGAACAGACAGTCATAGACTCCGTTTTTACTGAGCGAGCAAATACCGAGTACTGCGTCCGCCAGATGCAGACCGAACCAAACAACCTTGTTCAACTAAAATCGCTAAATGGCGCGTTGCTGTCGGCTTACTGACTTTGGGAACATGCGATTAAGTCGGTAACATGAGATAATCTCGCCGACTTAAGACAACTACGACGCCTATCGATCATGAACCAGCTTTCCTTCGCCGACACCGAATTTACCAGCAAACGCCGCAAGACTCGCAAAGAACTCTTTCTTGGTCGCATGGATGAATTGATTCCTTGGCAGCAGCTTGAAGCCCAAATGGAACCCTTCTATCCAAAAGCAGGTAACGGACGTCGCCCATATCCTTTGTCTACCATGTTGCGCATTCACTTTATGCAGAACTGGTACAACATGGGAGACCCTGCAATGGAAGACGCTCTTTATGAGATTACCTCTATGCGGCTTTTTGCTGGATTATCCTTAGAAGGTGCGATACCTGATCACACAACTATTATGAATTTCAGGCATTTACTGGAAAAGCATAAGCTTGGACGAAAACTATTTAAAGAAGTCCACAAGTGGCTATCAGACTCAGGTATTTACTTCAAAGAAGGCACCATCGTTGACGCGACTATTATTGAAGCCGCTAGCTCGACCAAAAATAAAGCCAAATCACGTGATCCAAAAATGCACCAAACTAAGAAGGGAAACCAATGGTTCTTTGGATTAAAAGCACATATTGGAGTCGATGCTAAACGTGGCTTGGTGCATAGTTTCACCACCACTTCTGCCAATGAACATGACCTAAACCAGATCACTGAGCTCATGCATGGCGATGAGACGTTTGTCTCTGCTGACTCAGGCTACCGTGGCGTAGAAAAACGTGAGGAAACCAAGAATAAGACGTTGGACTGGTTGATTGCGGAGATGCCAAGCAAGGTTCGGGAATGGAAGAAGCATCCCCGTATTAATAAAAAGTCCATTAACACTGAGTACATAAAAGCGAGCATCAGAGCAAAAGTAGAGCATCCGTTTCGGATACTGAAGTGCCAGTTTGGCTTCCGCAAAGTGGTCTATAATGGTCTATCAAAAAATGATAATAAGCTCGCGGTGCTGTTTGCACTGGGAAACATATTGCGAGTGGATCAGATGATCAGGTCTGCACGGGGTTAATCCGTCTTGATGACGGCAGTTGGAGCTTTTAAGCCTCCAACTAGGGAATAGACACACTAAAAACCGAGGTTTTTAGTGAATTAAAGAGCGAATCAGGCCAGCTGCGACTTAGTGCTAATAATCTGACTTAATCGCACATTCCCTAAGACTTTGGCTAAGTTGGCCAACCATGCGGCGAAGAAGTATCCGGCAACCGGTTCGGTGGTGGATTTGATGGACCCTGATAGACAAAAGCGCTTGCTGGCTTTGGCGGAAGTGGGTGATGTGTGGGGTGTCGGTCGTCGAACTACAGCAAAGCTAAAGGCGAGGGGGATCCATACGGCGTTGGATCTTGCTAACGCGGATGCAAAGGCGATGCGGAGCGAGTTTTCTGTGGTGTTGGAGCGAACGATTCGTGAGTTAAATGGTGTGTCTTGTTTAGACCTGGAGTGCATAAGACCAACAAAGCAGCAGATTATTTGTAGTCGATCGTTTGGGCATAAGGTGACAGAGAAACAAGAATTAAGAGAAGTGATTGCTAAATACACAACCCGCGCGGCAGAGAAGTTACGAGGGGAAAAACGCCTTTGTAGAGTCGTGAGTGTGTTTATCCGTACTAGCCCACATATTAAAAACGAACCTTTCTATTCGAAAACTTTATCAGTCGAACTGCCCAACCCAACGGATGATACGCGAGATTTATTGGAAGTTACCAAAGTGATATTTAGACGTATTTGGCGTGCTGGCTATCGATACATGAAAGCCGGTGTCATGCTGGCTGATTTCTACGAACACGGTGTGTTTCAACAAGACTTATTCCGAGTCGACAATAATAAGGTCAATTCAAAAGCCTTAATGACCGTAGTGGATAACATCAACCAAAGCGGCCTCGGCAACATCTTCTTCGCCTCACAAGGCGTATCACCACAATGGTCCATGAAGCGAGACCATCTATCGCCTGCGTATACGACGAAGTGGGAGGACTTACCCAACGTGTATTAATTGTTATGCTTCCTCTTGGCTTTTTTCATTTGAATCAATACCAGTGCCAGTGCTGCATGGAGGTATAAGTAATTTGGAACACCACTATTTAACTAGGTTCTAACGTTAATAGGTCTAGTAACATCTGGGAAGTCCAGAATGTTATATCTATAGTTTCTGACTTCTTGGGTACTTCACAACAGAAATAGTCAAATGAAGGCGAAGTAGGCTGGCTGGGTATACAAAACTTGAATAGTTAAAGCAGATCTGTATCAAAAAAATTAACTAGGATTATAATTTTTTCTAGCTTAAATTAATTATTTCAAGTTGCATTGCGCTATTTACTTGCATATAGTCTGGTGTATTCAAAGTTGAGTACATTGTACATGCCTGCATTATTTTTAAATAAAGTTAGTATTTCAGCGAGAAAACACGGTTTCGTGTGTTTGTTGCTGTTTTTGCTATCGTTATTTTCGATGGCAATGGCAACGAACAGTATGATGTCACCTTCCTCGAATATGATGTCTATGGAAATGCATGACACGTCAGAATTATCGGATCATGATATGTCTCCTGATAAGGGGGTCTCTTGTATGTCCGCTTCGATGGACGAATGTTCTAGTCTGACATCAGAGCACAATCACCAAAATTGTATGGACAATCATTGCAGTAGCTTTTCAGGCTTACTGGTCAGCTATCATTCTGATTCCGACAATATTTCTTCTGTTCACACGACTCTGTTGTCTGAATTCTACGTTTCTACCCACCCAAATACACCTTATTTCCCTCCTATAGTCATTTCTTAAATTCGCAGTTTCACTCATCGCTTTCATTTGCGTTGAGATTTTATGAATTTAAAAAATGAGTACCTTAGCCAATGGCCAAAAACAACTTTTTGGCATTCTGTTATGTATTACAGAGTGTCTATTGCCGTCAATTTTTAATCGGTAAAACGAATCGTATTGCCTCCGTTTTCCTATTGTCGTTACTGCCCTTTGTTGCGAGCGCAGAAGTGTTAAGCCTGCAACAAGCGGTGGAAAAAGCCATCAATCAAGATGATTGGTTGACTTCCAATCAACAAAAAGAGAATGCCATTCGTGCCTTAAGCCAAGGCGTGACGGCATTGCCTGATCCAAAAATCAATGTTGGTTTATTGAATATGCCAACTGACAGCTTTGATTTTAACCAAGAAGCGATGACGCAATTTAGCGTGTCGGTATCTCAGATGTTTCCGGCGGGCGATACCTTACGTTTAACAGGGGAAAAGTACGCCGTTCAAGGCGATCAAATGCCCTTGATGCGAGATAATCGTCGTGCAATGCTGGCAATGGAAGTGTCAAATCTTTGGCTAACAGCCTACAGCTACGAAGAAAGTTTCAAACTCGTGAAGCAAAATAGAACCTTGTTCGAACAACTTCATGAGGTAGTGGAAAGTAGTTATAGCTCGGCGTACGGGCGAGCTAAACAGCAAGATTTAGTTCGCTCTGAACTGGAGTTGATTAAGTTAGATCATCGCCTTACGCAGCTTCGCCAAGCGAAAGAAAATGCACTGAAAAAATTGTCCCAATATATTCTTCCTACCATGGTTGATCAGAACACAGCTGATCAAGATATCACCCTGAAAACAACGGGTGAACCCATTAAGGTAACCCCGTCTAATATCCTTTCGTCGCTTTCATCGAATTCATTGGCATTGGCGGCTCGCCTGAGCCTGCATCCGTTGGTTCGAATTGTCGATGTTCAATCCAATACCGCGCAGATAGATAAATCGATTGCCGAGCAAAAGTACAAACCAGAATGGGGCGTTACCTTGGGTTACGGTTATCGCGGCGATGATCTAAGCGGCAAAGATCGAGCCGATCTGGCGTCGATTGCGGTGAGTGTCAGCGTGCCAATCTTTTCGTCTAGTCGACAGGATGCTCAGGTGAAAGCCGCGACCTTACAAGTCGAGTCTTTTCTTTCTGAAAAGCAGCTTGTGCTGAATGAACTCATGGCGAAATATCGTGTTCTGACATCTGATATTAACTTGCTAGATCAACGAATTCGTCTTTATCAAACCAAGTTACTTCCTAGTTACAGAGAAAGTGCGCAAGCCATGTTGAATGCTTATACCAGCAATGATGGTGTTTTCTCGGATGTAGTTCAGGCGCGCATCGCTACATTAAATGCACATATTGAATTATTAAATATTCGTATCGAGCGCTTCAAGCGCTTAGCCGAATTGAATTATGTAATGGCACAAAGTGAAGAGGTGAAACTCAAATGAAAGTAATCGGGTATATCGGTGTATTTGTACTAGGTGGCGTTCTTTCGGCTACGGGTTATCACTTTGGTCTTCAAGCATTTAATGCTATGAACGGGGAAATGAATGCTGGTGCATCAGTCACGAAAGATGAAAAAGCACCTTTATATTGGGTGGCGCCAATGGACCCAAATTACCGTCGTGACAAGCCGGGACAATCTCCTATGGGAATGGATTTAATCCCTTTTTATGGTGATGACCAAGGTTCCAATAATCAGGGCGCTGGTACTGTAAGCATCTCGCCTGAAGTCGTCAATAACCTTGGCGTGCGAACAGGAAAAGTGTTTGAAGGCGTGCTGAAACCAGATATTCGTACGGTGGGCTATTTGGCTTACAACGAAGACAAGATTGTTCATATTCACCCTCGTGTCGAAGGTTGGATCGAAAAGAGCTTTATTAAATTCAATGGTGATTCAGTTGAAAAAGGTCAGCCTTTGTTCGATTTGTATTCACCAACCTTAGTGAATGCGCAGGAAGAATTTGTCTTTGCGTTAGCGCGCAAAGACCAGCGCATGATCAACGCGGGTGAAGAAAGGCTAAAAGCTCTGCAAGTGTCGAGCAGTTTTATCCAAGCGTTAAAGACAAAGCGCAAAGTGTCTCAAACAGTGCGATTTTTTGCGCCACAAAGCGGCGTTATTGACAACCTTGGAATTCAAGATGGTTTCTACATTAAGCCAGGCACAACTTTGATGTCGATCGCGGATTTGAGTGAGGTGTGGTTGGATGCTGAAGTGTTTGAACGACAAGCGCATCTTGTCGCGGTGGGGCAACCGGTTGAGGCTGTTATGGACTCTCTACCGGGGGAAAACTTTGCCAGTAATGTGGATTTTATTTATCCGACTCTAAATGCGAAAAACCGCACTTTGCGTGTTCGCATTCGTTTAGATAACACTGAGCAACTTTTGAAGCCAGATATGTTTGCCCATGTTCGTATTGAAACCACGGAGCCAGGTAAAAAACGATTGATTCCAAAAGAAGCTCTAATTCGCGGCGGTGAGCAAAACCGCGTGGTACTGGCATTGGGAGAAGGGCGTTATAAATCGATTGCAGTCGAAACCGGTGCGTTCGGCGATGACTACGTGGAAATTTTAGATGGCTTGGTGCTGGGTGACGAGGTCGTTACATCGGCGCAGTTTTTGTTGGATTCTGAATCCAGCAAAAGCTCGGATTTCAAACGCTTGAATATAGGCAGTAAGCAGGTGTCAATGCCTGCCAGCAGCACTGAAACGACTAAGACATCAATGTCTAGTAATGCAATGTCAGCAGCAGAACCTACCAACAATGTTTGGGTAGCTGCACGCATTAATCGTATTGATGCGACAATGCGGATGGTGAATGTGAATCATGATGCTATTACTGATTGGAAATGGCCAAAGATGACGATGGACTTTGAGTTAGCTGATTGGTTGACGCTGGATGAATTGTCAATTGGTAGAGATATTCAGCTTGAGATTACGCGGGAAAGCAGTGTGAAATTCATGGTCACTGACTATTTTGACGCTGACACGGAGTAGGGGAATATCATGATTGAAGCGATCATTCGTTGGTCCATAAACAACCGATTCATGGTGTTATTGGCTACTTTTATTTTAGTGGGCGCTGGCTTGTATTCGTTAAAGAATACACCCGTTGATGCCATTCCTGACTTGTCTGATGTGCAGGTCATCATTAAAACCAGTTATCCAGGACAAGCGCCACAAGTTGTGGAAGATCAGGTTACGTACCCGTTGACCACGGCGATGTTGTCTGTGCCCGGTGCTCAAACAGTGCGTGGTTATTCGTTCTTTGGGGATTCGTATGTGTACGTAATTTTTGATGAAGATACCGATATGTACTGGGCGCGAAGCCGAGTGCTGGAATATTTAAGTCAGGTTGCGCCATCCTTGCCTGGTAACGCAAGGGCGCAATTGGGGCCAGATGCAACGGGTGTTGGCTGGGTGTATTTGTACGCTTTGGTCGATAGAACTGGTCAAAACGACTTGAGTCAATTGCGATCATTGCAAGACTGGTTCTTGAAGTATGAATTACAAACCGTGCCTGGCGTATCGGAAGTGGCACCCATTGGCGGTATGGTGAAGCAGTATCAGGTAAGTGTGAATCCAGATAAGTTACGCGCGTTAAACATGCCATTGAACCACATTCAAAATGCTATCAAACGCGGTAATCAGGAGGTCGGCGCGTCGGTCATTGAAATGGCTGAAGCTGAATACATGGTTCGAGCGTCTGGTTATATACAGAGCGTCGAAGATATTGAAATGATTCCGCTTGGCGTCAGTGAAAGTGGCACACCGTTGACGATCAAAGATGTTGCAGACGTTGGTATTGGCCCACAAATGCGTCGAGGGTTAGCAGATCTCAATGGTGAAGGCGAAACTGTCGGCGGCGTGGTGGTGATGCGTTTTGGTGAAAACGCACAGAAAACCATCGAAGGCGTAAAAGCGAAATTGGAAACTTTGAAATCCAGTTTGCCAAAAGGCGTTGAGGTGGTGACGGTTTATGACCGTTCTGGTTTGATTGATCGTGCCGTGGAGAATTTATGGACCAAACTGCTGGAAGAGTTCTTTGTGGTTGCATTGGTTTGTATGGTGTTTCTTTTTCATGTGCGTTCCTCTTTGGTGGCCATTATCAGTCTGCCAGTCGGTATTTTGACTGCTTTCATCGTCATGCATTTGCAGGGAATTAATGCCAATATCATGTCGCTTGGCGGTATTGCGATTGCCATCGGTGCCATGATCGATGGCGCAATCGTTATGATAGAAAACCTCCATAAGCATATGGAGAAAGTCGAAATGACCAAGGAAAACCGCTGGCAGATTGTGACCGCCGCGGCTACCGAAGTTGGCCCCGCATTATTTTTTAGCCTGTTGATTATCACCGTCAGTTTTGTGCCTGTGTTTACCTTGGAATCCCAAGAAGGGCGAATGTTTGGCCCGTTGGCCTATACCAAAACCTATGCAATGGCTGCATCGGCGGCATTAGCCATCACCCTCGTCCCTGTTTTGATGGGGTACTTTGTGCGAGGTAAGGTTTTGCCTGAGCATAAAAACCCTGTTAATCGGGCTTTGATTGCGGTGTATATGCCGGCGTTAAAAGCTGTGTTGAATTTTCCGAAAACGACCATTTTGGTAGCGATTGCTATATTCGCCATTGGTATGTGGCCGTTAAATAAGTTGGGAAGTGAGTTTATTCCTAACTTAGACGAAGGTGATTTGATGTATATGCCAACAGCGTATCCGGGGATCTCCATCGGACAAGCACGTCAGGTATTACAGCAAACCAATAAACTGATTGCGACCTTGCCAGAAGTGAAAACTGTCTTTGGGAAGGTTGGCCGTGCAGAAACCGCGACAGACCCAGCACCTTTGACGATGATCGAAACCTTTATTCAACTCAAGCCTCACTCTGAATGGCGAGACGGCATGACCAGCGACAAGATCAAGCAAGAGCTTGATCAGCTGGTCAAGATCCCTGGCATTACTAACGCTTGGGTAATGCCGATCAAAACACGAATCGACATGCTGGCAACGGGCATCAAAACCCCTGTGGGTATAAAGGTTGCAGGTCCTGATCTGAAAGTGATTCAAGATATTGGTTTGCAGCTAGAGAAAATCTTGAAACCAGTTGAGGGCACGGCATCGGTTTATTCTGAGCGTGTGGCCGGTGGTCGTTACGTCAATATAGACATTAATCGCGCGAAGGCATCGCGTTATGGGTTGAACATTCAAGATGTTCAAGAGCTTATCTCTTCGGCGGTGGGTGGCATGAATGTCACTAATACTATTGAGGGGCTTGAGCGCTATCCCATTAATGTTCGCTATCCACAGGAATATCGTGATTCACCCGAGCAATTAGCCCTTTTGCCAATCGTGACTCCGAATGGTTTACGAATTGCTTTAGGGGATATTGCTGATGTTTATGTGGAAGAAGGTCCGCCAGGATTAAAAAGTGAAAACGCGCGTTTAAACGGTTGGACCTTTGTGGACATTGAGGGTGTAGATATTGGCCGTTATGTCGAAAACGCACAAAAAATCGTAGCAGACCAAGTGCAATTACCAGCAGGTTATTCATTAAATTGGTCTGGTCAATATGAGTATATGCAACGGGCAAAAGAAAAGCTGACCTATGTCGTGCCGCTTACATTGGCCATCATTGTTGTCCTCTTGTATATCAACTTCCGTAATTTCTTCGAGGTGGCGATCATTATGGGCACCTTGCCATTTGCTATGGTGGGCAGTATCTGGCTGATGTATTTGTCTGGCTTCAATTTCTCGGTTGCGGTGGGGGTTGGCTTCATTGCGCTGGCTGGCGTGGCCGTGGAAATCGGCGTCATTATGCTGATGTATTTGAATCAAGCTTGGACTGAGACACAAAGTAAATGCGCTGAAAAAGGCGTCTTACCTCGCGCGGACACGCTTTACCATGCGGTGCTTCACGGCGCTGGCATGCGAGTTCGTCCGGTGATGATGACGGCGGTATCTATCATTATCGGCTTGCTGCCAATTTTATATGGTACTGGAACGGGATCGGAGGTGATGAGTCGAATCGCTGCACCTATGGTTGGCGGTATGGTGAGCGCGGTCGTACTGACGTTATTAGTTTTGCCTGCGGTGTACTTTATATGGAAAAAATCTTCATTGAAATGAGTGTTTGTTTCAATCGATGTAAAACGCGGTTTTTCAGAGCCGCACAAAATGCTGGTACAGGTGGGCTCCTCTTTGTGCCAGTGCAAACAAATATTAAGCTCAAAGCAATTAAACTTTAAAGGATCATAGTATGAACAAAATCAAATTAGCGCTTTCTGTATTCGCAATGACAGCTGCTGTAAACGTATATGCACACGGCATGATGAAAATGACATACCCAGAAGATGGTTCCATGCTAATGGCACAAGCTGAGCGCGTAGAAATGCATTTTCAACAGCCCATGCAAGTAGTGAGTTTGAAAGTGATTGGGTCGGATAATAAGCCCGTGGCGATTAAATATGACCGTAAAGCCGCAGCAACGGAGCATTTTAAAGCCATGCTGCCGAAACTGACGCCAGATACGTATTCTGTTCAGTGGAAAGCCATGGGGGAAGATGGGCACATGATGAAAGGGTCGTATAGCTTTATGCAGCATTAATGGTTCGCGGCAGTTCATTTGAGTAATAGAGCAAAAAATAACGGGAGGCGGTATGGCGTTAACGAGTTGGGAGGTCGCGCAATTATTGACACGTTGGATGTTGTACTTTGGTGTATCCAGTGTTGTTGGTGGTTTGTTTGCGTTCAATTTGCTGCGCCATCAGCCTGTTTTATTGCTCTGTATAAAAGGGTATATAAAAGTCGGCGTGCTGGTGGGAAGTGCGGCTACGGTGGCGTATTTCTTTATTCTGGTTGGCGCTGCAATGGAGGAAGGTCTTTGGTCTATGTTTGATCCAGAGATGGTTTCTATCTATTGGGATTCCGCTGCTGGCAGCATTGTGATGGTTAATTTGTCCGGCTACGTTATTGTGGCGCTGGCTCTGATTTTATTGGGGCAGGGAAGTAGCGAGAATGTTTGGCCGTATTCCCCTTTATCATTGCTGGTCGCTTCTTTTGGTATTGCTAGCTTAGTGTATTCGTTTTCTCTTTCTGGGCACTCGATGAGCCAAGCTTGGTATTATCAAGTGATATTTTTCATTCACATCTTAATCGCTGCATGGTGGTTGGGATTGTTGTTTCCATTGTGGCTAACGGTGCGCCACGCAACAGTTGAAGAGTCCAATATAGTATTAGAGAACTTTGGTAAGCTGGCGGTTATTACCGTGTCGATTTTATTACTTTGTGGCGTCTGGATGAGCTATGAATTGACAGGATGGCAAGGTTTACTGTCATCAGACTATGGCTTTTGGTTGATGGTCAAGCTTGCTCTGGTTGCCGTTATTCTTGCGATGGCAGCGTATCATAAATTGTATCTTGTGCCGCTCATTTTAGAGCGTGGCAATGCGAATGTTATTCAAAAATCCATTTTAACCGAAAAAATTGTCGCGGCTGCGATCTTGGCGGTCACTGCCATGTTTACCACCTTTGTTGGGCTTCCAATGCATTGATTGGAGTTCTATTAATTTTCGTTGTTTTAGTTGGTGAAATGGTAGAGGAAGAGTCAGACAAGAGCCGATATTAACGCCTTTTTATTGTTAAAACATTTATTTCATTAGGCAGTCTAATGGCGTGACAGCTTGGATTTAAGCTTTTTTACAAGAAATAAAGGATGAGCGGTGAGGCGAAAAATAAAAGCTTCACTCGCATCACCATTAATTTCAACAATATAAAAGAAAGGACAATACCATGATGAACGAAAGTATGTTTGGTAGCACAATGTGGGCAGGACACTGGTTATGGATGTTAGTGATTGCGACCTTAGTCGTTATACCTGTCTATAGAATATGCAAGCGAGCTGGATATTCTGGCTGGCTGGGACTGCTGATACTGGTCCCAATGGTCAATCTGATTTTGTTGTATTTCATTGCTTTTTCTGACTGGCCCGCGAGTAAAAAAGGAGCACAATATGAGTGAACACACGAATCATCATGAACATAAAAGCCATGGGGTGCATGACCCTGTGTGCAAAATGTCGGTAGATACTCGAACTGCAAAATATAGTAGTCAGCATGTCGATAAGACTTGGTATTTCTGTTCTTCTGGTTGTCAGTTGAAGTTCGATAATAATCCAGAGAAGTATCTCAACGAAGAAAATGAGCAAACAGAGCCGGTTGCGGCCGGAACCATGTTTACCTGTCCTATGCATCCAGAAGTCCGTCAACAAGGCCCCGGTGACTGCCCGATTTGTGGCATGTCGCTGGAACCTGAGGAAGTAAGCCTCGACGACGGCCCTTCAGTAGAGCTCGCCGACATGACTCGTCGATTCTGGATTGGTCTGGCTCTGGCACTTCCGGTTTTTTTGATCGAAATGGGAGGCCATCTCTTTAAGGTTGACCATATTGTGTCGCCACAAATATCCAATTGGATTCAGTTGGCTTTAGCTACTCCAGTGGTCGTTTGGTGTGGTGGACCATTCTTTGTACGCGGTTGGAAATCTGTACTTAATAGTAATCTTAATATGTTCACACTTATTGCCATCGGTACGGGTGTTTCTCTGTTGTACAGTTTTGTCGCAACCTTGACTCCGCAGATATTTCCTGACGCTTTTCACGCTGACGATGGCTCAGTCGCAGTGTATTTCGAGGCGGCCGCTGTCATTGTTGTGCTGGTGTTGTTGGGTCAGGTACTTGAACTTCGAGCTCGAGAAAAAACCTCTGGCGCTATCAAAGCTCTATTGGATCTAGCTCCGGCTACGGCAAGAAAACTGGACGATGACGGCAGTGAGTCTGATGTGGCGCTCGATCAAGTTAAGGTTGGCGATCGATTGCGAGTTAGACCTGGCGATAAGGTGCCTCTAGATGGCGAAGTGCTTGAAGGCCGTTCCAATGTTGATGAATCCATGGTCACTGGTGAACCCCTGGCAGTTAGTAAAAAGACTGGAGATCAAGTAGTTGGTGGTAGCATTAATCAGCAAGGCAGTTTTATTTTACGGGCTGACAAAGTAGGTCGTGACACAATGTTGTCCCAGATCGTCCAGATGGTTGCCAGTGCACAGCGAAGTCGTGCGCCTATTCAGGGAATGGCTGACAAAGTGGCTAGTTGGTTCGTTCCGGTGGTTCTGTTGGTCTCTATCATTGCATTCGGAGTCTGGTCTATCGTCGGTCCAACGCCACCCATGGCCTTTGGTCTGATCGCAGCTGTGAGTGTGCTGATTATTGCTTGTCCCTGTGCCTTGGGTCTGGCGACTCCTATGTCGATCATGGTCGGTGTTGGTCGTGGGGCTCAGATCGGTGTCTTGATCCGAGATGCTGAAGCATTGGAGCGGATGGAAAAAGTAGACACAGTGGTAGTGGATAAAACCGGGACCTTGACCGAAGGTAAGCCTCAGGTGACAAAACTGGCCTTGGCAAACGGTTTCAGCGATGAGGATTTGATGCGTTATTCCGGTAGTCTTGAAAAAGGCAGCGAGCATCCGTTAGCTCATGCCATTTTAGATAAAGCTAAGACCATGAATCTAACTCTGCCAGACGCCATAGATTTCGACTCACCGAACGGCAAAGGCGTTACCGGTGAAGTCGATGGAAAAAGGGTTCTGCTTGGTAATCGACTGTTAATGCAGTCAGAAAATGTTAATACTTCAACTTTTGAGGAAGAAGCTAACCAACTTCGAGAAGACGGTGCCACAGTAATCTTTGCCGCGGTTGACGGGAAGGTTTGTGGTTTGCTGGCAATTGCAGACCCTGTCAAGGATACCTCCAAAGCGGCAATAATCGCTCTGCAGAAGGAAGGAATTCGGGTGGTGATGCTGACTGGAGATAACCTTACTTCCGCTGAAGCCGTAGCCCGCAAGCTCCACATTGATGAAGTGAAAGCAGAAGTGTTGCCGGAAGATAAAGGTAAGGTTATTCAACAACTTAAGAATGAGGGGCGTGTTGTTGTTATGGCTGGAGATGGTGTAAATGATGCGTTAGCCTTGGTAACTGCTGATGTAGGTATTGCGATGGGCACAGGAACCGACGTGGCCATAGAAAGTGCGGGCATTACTTTGTTGCGTGGCGATCTGATGGGCATAGTGGAAGCGCGACGATTATCCCGAGCAACCATGCATAATATTCGGCAGAACCTGTTCTTTGCATTCATTTATAACATGGCAGGAGTACCGATTGCTGCAGGAGTACTTTATCCGTTTACAGGTATTCTCTTATCGCCTATTTTTGCCGCTGCAGCTATGTCGTTGTCCTCGGTGAGTGTCATACTAAATGCTTTAAGGCTGCGGGCGGTAAAATTATCAGATAGCCAAATTAATAGTAAATAGCTAATTTTGAAAGAGGTGAATATATGAAGGTAATAAATAAAAGCATTGCAGCTTCAATCTTAACGTTAGTCAGTGCAAGCGTGTTTGCACAACCTATAATAGATCTCTACAAGTCTCCGACATGTGGTTGTTGTGTTAAATGGGGTGAGCTAATGAAGGCAGAGGGATATACCGTTAATTATCATCACACAGAAGACTGGTCCTCTTTAAAGAAAGATACGGGTATGCCCATGCAACTACAATCGTGTCACACCGCTGTAATCGACGGTTACTTAATTGAAGGGCATGTGCCAGAACAAGATGTGGCACGTTTAATACTTGAGAAACCTGAAAATGTATCAGGGTTGGCTGTGCCTGGAATGCCAAGGTATTCTCCTGGCATGGCTGCAAAAGGTCAGCAATACAAAGGTTTTAATGTGGTTCAGTTTAGCCAACAAGGTACGATGACTGTCTATCAACAGTATTGATAAACGATAGATCCATCAAATCCAACAGGTTATCAAGCTGAAAGGAAAAAGCCGAGCTAGTAGCTCGGCTTTTTCCTTTATTCTTTTGAGCCTGATCCAGTAAGAACTTAGGGAGGAATTTTTACTGCTAGAGTTTGAGCGCCTCAATTGCGCTTGAGTTCACGATGTTAGCCAAAAGTGTATTGAGCTTGTTTTGCTTTTTATCATGGGATTGACTGGCCATCTTACCCAATAGTATTCCTTGGTTAAGACGGGCTTCTCTTAACATTGGTTCTACAACGTTTTTATCCCATATAAAGTTAGGCAAATTTTCTTGCTGCCATATCCACATAACACACCCTATGATTTGAATAACATGATTAATCTAATCATAATTTGATGTGAATGTTGTAGGCAATCACATTCTAGTCGTTGTGAAGAGTAATTAAATGGAAGTGGCTAAGGGGAAATTGAGAGTGAATAGGCTAGTTTCCAGAAAATTATTCTGTAAATTGGTCTACAAAATAATACATTATAGGTTATTTTTTGTAGACCTTTTGTGGTGATGGGAAGATTGTAATCTCACGAAAACTCACGTTTACTACGAATCAAAGTAACAAAAATGTCCAAAATCATGCTTTGATTCAAAGCAATCAAAACCATGTATTTATGGGTGTTTTTGCCTTTAAGGCATGAACTATTTGAAATGCTTTGATTCGAAGGGTAGAGGTCATGGGCCAAGATGGGCCAAAATCCTAGTAAATAGAGCTTTCTTGCTTAAAGTTGCTTTGATTCAAAGGGGAGGTATTTACTAAGGCATTGAATATGTTATATAAAGTCGTTGCACACCATGTAGGGGAATATTCATCATAACCTTGAGATGGTAGAGGTCAACTCTAAACACTTAATGGGAGTGGTAGACCGCATCAACCTCAGCGGCCTTGGCAGCGTATTCTTCGCCGCTCAAGGTACAACGCCGCAATGGTCTATGAAACGAGAGCATTTATCATCAGCGTGTACGGCAAGGTGGAAAGACCTACCGAGAGTATGGAGAACTGATGTTTATAGTAACTGAACATTAAAAACTTGTAGAGAGAAATTATTGCAGTGTTAATTTAGGAAAAATTGTTAAGCGTGTTTATCAAGAGAATATTTTGATTTTCTATGGATGAATTACCACATAAAAGGTTTTATGCATTTGTTATCGACCGTGATTAGTTGACTTCAATTCAGGTATTTAGTTAAAGTAGATGAATCCAAGTTATCCTGATAGGGTTACCGAAAGACTTCTCAATCTTTCGAAACAAAAAGGCCGCAACTAAAGCGGCTTTTTTTATCTCTGCTTTTTATCATGGGATTGACTTGCCATCTTTTTGCAGGCCTCTGGTAATGCTGAGAGGTTTTTATTCCCACGAAAACTCACGTTTGCTTCGAATCAAAGTAACAAAAATGTCCAAAAGCATGCTTTGATTCAAAGCAATTGAAACCATGTATTTGAGGGTATTTTTGCCTTTAAAGCATGGGCTAATTTGAGATGCTTTAATTCGAAGAGTAGGGGGCATGGGCCAAGACGGTATCAAAATTAGCCAAAATCTTCTGTTATAGAGCTTTATTGCCTTATATTACTTTGATTCAAAGGATAAGGCGTCACTAAGGCTTTGAAAATAATAGATAAAGTAATAGTTCACCATTTACAGGAATATTCGTCATAACCATGATATGGTAGCGGTCAGCAGTTCAAATCCCCCTAGTCTTACCAGATTTTACTTACTACTTTTTTGTATCTGAAATTGGCCCATTTTGCCCCATGTTATTTAATATTGGTGAAAATTCTGCTCTTTACGCTATTTTTCTAATCAATATGTACATGTTGGCAGAACCAAATTTAGTGGAATTCGCAGAACGGCTGAACAAAGCAATTCCAGGCACTTACAACTACCAAAAAACAGAAGAGTTACTGAATAGTATAGACACTCCAAGCTCAACAAATGATGGTAACCAAGGCTTTTACATAGACAGCGTGTTACAACCAGAAATGGATTGGACTAGCTAAGCTATTTTCTAGTAGTAATGAGTTTAAGTTGGCATCTGCGTCTTTGAGTAAACTTATTGAAATATACAATGAGAAAGGCTGGGCCTTAAAACCTGAACATGAAGAGCTTGTTCAACAAACATGGTTTGATGCTTCGTGCATAAGTGATCTCGATTTTAAAGCTGAAATAAAATTCCTTGCTAATAAATCACTTCAATACGCGACTGAAAAGCTAGAAATGGTTACTGGCATTATTGATTCGAATCATCGCTCAGGTAAAGGCTTTAGCATTTATGTAGATTTAGGTAATAAGCTAAGCGCTAGAAAAGGTCTTTTTTATGGTAAAGGGTTACCAGATATTGGTAGTTGGGTTGAAGTTAAAGTCGCTTCAGACCAAGGAGAGTCTGATGTCTTAGAAGTGCATAAGATTGATTACCAAACTAGCGAAAAAGTTGTAGAAATTGAAGATGACTTAAAGCTTAACCCTAAAGGGTTTGGTTTTGTGAGTGATGCCTTTATTGCCCCATATTTATTAAATGGCCTAAATGATGGCGAGTTTATAAAAGCTATAAAAATATGGGATAATGATCCCAAAAAAGGAACTGCGAGTTGGCGAGTAATTAAAGTGATTAAGGGCTAATGATAATGAGCGAAAATTAAGATAATAAGTGCACCACTCATGGTTAAGTAGGTGGCGAGAGGTCAACCGCGAATTCAACTCCGAAGTCCACTACTCTCTAAATTGCGCTGAGCTTCGTAGTTCATCGAACTGGACTTCCTTGAGTTTGCTAGAGAGTAGAAACGTCTAAAAATTAGTAAGCTTTTTCAATAAAGCCACTACATGATACTCATGTAGTGGCTGTTGATGTTAAAGGCCAAGTAGCTTTTTCTCCCAAATTTGATATGGCAATTTATTGCTCAATTGATTTAATAGCTTCCCAGTCGTACTTATGTCATCACTTTGTTTTTCAACTTGGTGTATCAGTTCAACGACTAGTTGATTGTCGTTTAATTGAGCAAGCTGGCTGCATAGGTTCTGTAGTTCATAGATCGACAGTTGATGGTTGAAGCTTGTCAGTATGCTAATACACAATGACTGTTCAGATTTTGATTGAAAAAACAAAATCCGGTGTTTTAAAGTTAGTAAACAGGCTTCTCGGCTTATCTGTTGTACAGCATTCTTTCCTTGAATAACTGGTTTTATTAAAAGCCCAGTAACAGGCTCGTACCATGCCAAGTAAAAGAACTGACCATTCCGATAGCGCTTTATGGCTGCTTCGAGTTGCACATAGTCACCCACGAAGTGGTTAATAGCTAAAAAGTTACTTCCGAGTAATCGAAGTTCGAGAGAGTTTTGGTTTTGAACATCTTTAATCGTTGCAATGCGTACTGGCCATCCTGTGTCTGTGATCTTTACTTTCACGGATTCTAATAGATAGCAGCCTTTAAAGCGTTTGCAGGTTGTCGCCTCTGACAAATTTGGCTGAGCATCTAAGCTATGCATATTTCACCTCTAACTTATTTTGTAATAGTTTTTCGATTGCTGAGCCATCCATTCTTGTTAGGTTAGGGACGTAGCGAGAATATACTCGAAAAAGCATCGAAGTATTGGCATGGCCCATTTGGCGAGCAATCCATTCAGGTGATTCGCCAGCAGCCAGCCACAAAGTTGCCGCTGTGTGCCGGGTTTGATAAGGGCGTCGTTTTTCCAATCTTAGGCGTTTGAGAAGGGGATACCAGATACGCTGAGTCACATTGTTATGTTTAATTGCATCACCATGGCGGTTGCAAAATACGAATTTTCCAAAATGTTCTGAGTGCTTTTTCTGACGCATCAAAGCGTTATAAACTGGCGTACTCATATGAATATCACGAACAGAGGACTCTGTTTTGGTTATGTCTTCCTCACCTGCAACTATTGTCTCTCGAATTTTGATTACCTTATGATCAAAATCTACATACTTCCATTTCAGCCCATCAATTTCCCCAGTGCGCATACCTGTAAAAAATCGGATTAGGAAGTAATCACGGTAATCTATACGCATGGTATCGAGGATCAAATTTACTTCTTCGATGGTAAAGGGATTTGCATCTGTTTTTGGGCTTTTAAGTGGTTTGATACGAATGTATGGCGTGGTAAAGTTATATTCATCGGCGGCGTCCTCAAATATGCGCTTTAGAGGATTAATAATCTTATTAATGCGTGTGTTGGCTAGGCTTTCTTTTCCATTTCGACCCGGAACTTTGGCGAGTGAGGTTCGAAATTTAAGAATGTCGTTTCGAGTGATGTCGTCGACTTTCATTTTTCCAAAGAAAGGCAAATAGTGCTTAGTAACAATACTTTCAATATTAACTATGTGAGAGCGACGCCAAGCAACCTTATTTCGATCAATCCATCCTTCAATGAACTCTTCAAAAATTGTAACCTCTACCTGGTTTTGCTGGTGTTTCCAGTCTTCAGGCTGGTGGGTTTTTAATTCTAAATCATCAAAATTGTTAGCGGATTTACTATCTGGGAAATGAGCGCTGTAACGAAAGGTTCCAGCTATAATCTCAGACTCAATCTGAACTAATGTGCGTTCGAGCTTCTTACGGTTTGCGAGGGTGGGTTTCAGGGTAGTTTGTTCTCGACAACGTTTCCCCATGTAACGAAAGTCGAGATAAAGGGTGTTGGTTTCTTTACGAATATTGATACTAGCCATAATTATGCCTCCTCTGTATAAGCCATAGCTAAGTTGTCATCTTGAACCAGCATGTCTTCTTCAATTGCTTCCCAAATGAATAGAATTTTTCTTCTATTGAACGGGCGAATATAGTGGCGCCCTTCTAATAGGCATGAGTCCAATAGCTCATTTCGAATAGTGCGAGCTGTGTAATGTATTCTCTCTGATAACTGTTCTGTGCTAAGGTATGTGTTCATGTCATTGTCCTTTTATTTAGTGATTCAACTATATTGTTAAATATGTTTAACAATATACACATACTAAAATGTAGGTTGATGTCTGTCAATGTCTTTTTGTTAAATATATTTAACGTTTGAGTGGTGGTGGGTTTGCTTAGGTTTAAAATTAAAGACTTAATTTCTAAAAAGTCGTTTGACGAAGATAGAAGAATTACAATTGGAGAAGTTGCTGAAGAGACTGGAGTGAGTAGGGTCACTCTCTCTAAAATGGCAAATCAGAAAGGCTATAATACAGTTACCGATAATTTGGATAAGCTTTGTATTTATTTCGAGTGTGATATTTCAAGTTTGGTTGAATTTATTCAGATAGAGCATGAATAGTTATATAAGATGTAAACACGTTCTTCTCATGAGAAAATTCACTTTTAATCTTCGGGGTTGACCATGCCGCATCTGAGAATAAATAAGCAGCCAATCCGAATACCTAAAAGCTTGGGATAATGCGAACAAGTCATTTCAATAAGAGATCACTTGATTTATCTAATTGAAAATACAAGAAATTTTATATCCACAACTGTTGAATAGCTGACTTATTCGCACCTTCCCTAAGCTAAATACAATAGTTTAGTATGTCGCAGGATGGGGTAGTCTACTAGCTCGTTGACCTTCATAAGCTGAAAGCCGTTGGCTCCCTATTTATTCAAGAAAAACGGCTTTTGCAACAAATTAAAATCAGTCTAGTTTGGTCACAGTGTCGTGTTCATAGAGTCGATAAAAACCCAGTTGGGCAATGTTATTGCCTCCATCAATTAATCCAAGCGAAAGCAAAGCCAGTTGATGTGCGCCTATTGCTGCTCCCGCTAACGACGCGTTATCCGGAGCCTGACTTAATTGAATGTTTATGTTTGGTAGAGCCTTGTTAAGTTGTGCGACAATGGCAAAATAACTTGTAGGATCAGCGGCAATTGGCCCACCTAATATCAACGTTTCGGGGTGTGTTATTTGGCACGTTAAACGAATTGCCTCATTTATTTCTTCAACCAGTTGCCTGTCTAAATTTCCCGATTTTAATAGGGCGTTATTGATTGTCATCCCCTGATAGCGGCTTTCCAATAAATGCTTACCGCTTTTTAGCGTTACATAGCCAATTTCTCCTGCCATGCCGTTGTCTCCTCGAATTAGAGTGCGCTCAAAAAACAGTCCGCAGCCAATGCCTCGTCCAAGAAATACGTAGATGAAGTTGTCCAATTGGGTCATCTCTCGTTCAGACAGAGTTGCCCAATTTACATCGTTGTCGATTACAACCGAACAATGAAATGCATTTTCAAGTTGCTGGATAAAATTGATGTCTTGGGCAACTGGAAACGGAGAGTTGGGCATTTTCACGACACTGCCATCTTTTGGATGAATAGGGTCGGCAACAGATAGGCCAATAGATAATAAAGGCGGTGTTGTATTTGTTATTACTCCTTTGATGGCGGACAGTAAATCCCTTGTATATTCGGCTGAAGTTCGTCCTTCAGAGTAGGTTAAGTGGCGTGACTGACATTCATTTCCTTGCAAGTCGGACAGTGTCAATTGTATGGAAACATCGTCGAGCACAATGGCGAGTGATGCACCACGTTGTTTGTTTATTTCGTACAACACCGATGGTCTTTTGGATGACTTGGTGTCCTTTTTGTGGCATTCGACAATCACTTGGCGTGCCAGAAGCCGTTGTGCTGACTCTGAAATGGTGGGCTTAGATATTCCTGTTTGACTAGCAATTGCGGCTCTGGACAGTACGCCTTGATGGCGAAGACAGTCAATAAAGGCGCGGTCGGTATTTATCGCTAAACTGCTAGGTTTATGTGCAATTGTCTTTGGCAATGAGGTTGTCCTTGATGTTGATAAAAAGATTTTACTTTACTTGAAGGTTACTCAAGGTTAATCTGATTTAACAAGTTAGGAAACTTTACTTATTTATTCTGAGGTTTGTCATGACAACAATAAAAAAGCTCCCATATTCCTCGCATAGCGTATTACCAAGTGATGTGCAGCAGTCCATACGAGAAATGAAAGTCAAATGGCGAGAGTCAATCGGAGATGTGCCTGCGTTGATGGCGAAAATTATGGCGGACTTAGAAAATGAGATTGAAGACATCGAACGCAGTCAGGCTCAAGGAAAGAGTGTTTGGCCAGAAATAACCTACGAACAAATTCATCGGCAAACGGTGCCAGAGTCAATAACAGCGTTGATCAAAAAACGGGGATGCGCTGTTATTCGAGGGCATTTTTCACCTGAACAAGCTAAGCAGTGGGACGAGGCTTTGGTGGAGTACGTAGAGATAAATGATTTCGACAACCAATATCGTGGCCCAGGCGATGATTTTTTTGGAACATTGAGTGCGTCGAGACCAGAGATTTTTCCCATTTATTGGTCACCTTCGCAAATGGAGGCTCGACAAAGTCCTCGCATGCATGAAGTGCAATGCTTTTTGAATGGCTTTTGGAAAGTTGAATCCGAAGGGCGGCGATGGTTCGATCCAGCGGTGAGCTATATTTACCCTGACCGTGTACGTCGCCGTTCACCGGGGACAACGTCAAATGGTCTTGGGCCTCATACCGATTCTGGAGCATTGGAACGTTGGTTATTGCCCGCTTATCAGCGGGTATTTCGTCACATTCTGGCTGGTCAATACGAATTGTATGACCCTTGGGATGCAGCGTATCGTCCTGATGTTAACGAGTACGAAGGGGGGACAACTAAGTGTTCTGCGTTCCGCACCTTTCAAGGTTGGACAGCATTGTGTGACATAAAACATGATCAAGGAGTTTTGTTTACCATTCCATTGCCTGCCGCGATGGCGTATTTACTGATACGCCCTTTGCTGGATGACGTAGCAGAAGATGAATTATGTGGTGTTTCGTCACATCGAGTTCTCCCTATTGATGAAAAATGGCACAGTTTACTGCTGCGCGCTAAAGCGTTAATTCCGGATCTGACAGCGGGAGATTCAGTGTGGTGGCATTGTGACTTGATTCATGGTGTTGCCCCTGTCAAGGATCAACAAAATTGGGGGAATGTTATGTACATACCTGCAGCACCAGGTTGCGAAAAAAATCGTCGCTACGCTCAGCAGTGTGCGGAAAATTTTAAACAAGGGTATTCACCGGATGATTTTCCAGAAGAACATTACGAGGCGAATTGGCAAGGTCGTTTTCATTGGGGGGAGTTGAGTGAGTTCGGTAAAGAGGGTTTTGGGTATTAAATGAAAGCAGAGGTATGAATATTTATGATGTTATATCTTCCAGTAGCTTTAGTAGTTGTTTGCCTTTTGTTGTCAGTTTTATTCGTCGGTTGCGGCCTGTGTCTGCATACTCTACTAATCCTAGGCCATCATTAGAGCGATATTTACTACCTGAAGAAAGCTTTCGAAATTGTCCTAAAGCAAATTTATATTCAGCTGAGGTTGCATCGTCAGTAGAGGCTAGGTCGAGAACGGAAAGAGCCGCTTCTTTTTCCTTGGCTATTACTAGAAAGAAAATTATCTGATTTATACTAGTAATACCGAATTCTTGGGCTATATGCAGAGCTTTTATGAGTTCCTGGTGTTCATTCATTTCTATCTAGGCTCTTTCGCTTTATGAGTATTTGGATTGTCGATTGTAATAGTTTCCATTACAAAGGTTATTTCGTAAACCTATCAATTGAGCTTAACAAATATTCAAGTTATTCAACCGGCTAATATCAGCATAATCAATAGCCCTGATGGACTGCCTGCCCCTAACTCTGGGATATCCTGGCAGTTTGCCTAGAGCTGTTTCCCTAATTTTTCTCTTAGAGTTTGGGATTTATCTTTTTGCGAGAATTAACTTGGCTATTCGTACTCTCTAAACGTATACTGTATATATATACAGTATTTTGGTGAATTATGCGTGTAACATATTTAGGTGTATCTGAATCGTCGGAGTTTATCGCAGCAAATAGTCTGCGAATTCCGCTTTATGTTGATTCTGTGTCAGCTGGGTTTCCTTCTCCGGCGCAAGATTTTGTTGAGCGAACGCTGGACCTTAATGACTTTTGTGTCTCTCACCCTGCATCCACGTTCTATGTTCGTGCACAAGGTGACTCCATGATTGAAGCTGGTATCTTATCGGGTGATGTTCTGCTGGTAGATAAGTCATTAACCGCTCGTCATGGTGATATCGTAATTGCCTGTATTCATGGAGAAATGACAGTAAAGACCTTGGAGTTACAGCCGAATGTACTTCTTCGTCCTAGAAATCAGGCTTATAAAGCCATTGTGATAACAGAAGAGTCAGAGTTCGAGGTTTTTGGTGTAGTAACCAGTGTGATTCGTAAGTATGAGCGTGGCTGATGCAAACAGTTTTTGCTTTGGTGGATTGCAATAACTTCTATGCGAGTTGCGAGAAACTGTTCAGACCAGATTTAAAACATACGCCTGTTGTTGTGTTGTCGAATAACGACGGTTGCGTGGTGGCGCGTTCAAAGGAGGCAAAGGTGCTGGGACTGAAAATGGGCGTGCCGATGTTTCAAGTTAAAGATGAGATAAGGCAGCACGGTATTGTGTGTTTTTCGTCGAATTATGTTTTGTATGCGGATTTGTCGAATCGGGTGATGACGATACTAGAAGAAGAGGCGCCACGGGTTGAGGTGTATTCCATTGATGAAGCGTTTATGGATTTAACCGGCGTTGATCATGTAACGGATCTGCTGGCGTTTGGTAAAAAGGTGAAAGCGAAGGTCGATCAATGGACAGGTATTACGGTCGGTATTGGTATTGCACCAACTAAGACTTTGGCTAAGTTGGCCAACCATGCGGCGAAGAAGTATCCGGCAACCGGTTCGGTGGTGGATTTGATGGAACCTGATAGACAAAAGCGCTTGTTGTCTTTGGTGGAAGTGGGCGATGTGTGGGGAGTTGGTCGTCGAACTATGGCAAAGCTAAAGGCGAGGGGGATCCATACGGCGTTGGATCTTGCTAACGCGGATGCAAAGGCGATGCGGAGCGAGTTTTCTGTGGTGTTGGAGCGAACGATTCGTGAGTTAAATGGTGTGTCTTGTTTAGACCTGGAGTGCGTACGACCAACAAAGCAGCAGATTATTTGTAGTCGATCGTTTGGGCATAAGGTGACAGAAAAACAAGAACTAAGAGAAGCAATTGCTAAATACACAACCCGCGCGGCCGAGAAATTACGAGGGGAGAAACGCCTTTGCAGAGTCGTGAGTGTGTTTATACGTACCAGTCCACATGTTAAAAACGAACCTTTCTATTCAAAAACTTTATCAGTCGAACTGCCAAACCCAACGGACGACACTCGAGATTTATTGGAAGTCACCAACGTGATATTTAGAGGTATTTGGCGTGCTGGTTATCGATATATGAAAGCCGGTGTCATGTTGGCTGATTTCTACGAACATGGAGTATTTCAGCAAGACTTATTCCGAGTCGAAAATAATAAGGTTAATTCAAAAGCCTTAATGGCTGTAGTGGATCACATCAACCAAAGCGGCCTCGGCAATATCTTTTTCGCCTCGCAAGGTGTATCTCCGCAATGGTCCATGAAACGAGAACATCTATCGCCAGCTTATACGACGAAGTGGGGAGAGTTACCAAAGGTTTTTTGATTCAAGGTGTAGAAAATAGAAATCATCGATTAATTAAAAATTCAAACGACAGTGACTGAGAGGTGCTTCATGAACGATGAAGGTATCAAAGAAAATGCCAGTAATTTGCCAGCAGACAAGATAATAGCAGCGGTTGTATTGTGGCTAGATGAGCAATGTCCACAGGAGCGTTGGGACTTATCAGATGAACAGATGTGCGTTCTTCTAGGTGGTATTACGGTTTCAACTTGGAAGCAATGGAAAGAGATCGCACAGACTAATGACAGTCTTCAAGTAGACCAAGAAACTATTGATACACTGGCGATGCTGGTAAGTATATACAAGATGATTCACCTAAGTTCACCACCTGGATTTAAGTATGATTTTTTCAAAAGGTCAATAAATCATCCGACATTTAATGGCAAATCAGCTAGAGAATTTATGTTGGAAAACCCTTCACTTGACGATTTTCTCAAGGTAAGAAATCATTTTCGGAGTAAGGTTCTCATATAAAAATAACTTATCCTTAATTACGCTTTTCATGTTAGTTATACTTAACAAATATGTTGGGAGAGAAGTATGAGCACTAAACAAAAAAATCATACTGAAAAAAGTATTGATATTAATGATATCGAGAAAAATCTTGATCTCGTTATGAGTGAGTCTAAAGATGCCTCGGTTGCCGTATTGAAGAACGGCGATTCGGTATTTTACTGTGTTCCAGCTGACACCTATGCCGAAATCTTAGAGTTAGTTGAAGCATCTGAAATGAGAGAGTTGAATGAAAAGGTTCATCAAACGGGTTTAGGGCTGTTTGGTGATGAAGACAAATGGAAATCATGGATTAAAGCACCTGCATTAGCGCTAGATGGTAAGTCTCCAGAATCGATTATGTTTACCAACGAGGGAATAAATCGGGTAAGCGATCTTTTGGGCCAAATTAGCCACGGAATTGTTGTTTAAGTGAGCAGTGTTGTTGTCTGACTTAAAGGGTTGATATTTAGTTCTTAAATATTGACTAGACATCCGCTCAATCAATTTGTATCAAACCGCCCAATGTCTTCAACGATACCTTTTCGGTCTGTCATAAAGTTGGGGGCTGCTTTTGCCTAGAGCGGTTTGCTCCGCTTTCAGTGTGCCTCTTAAGTGCCTTTACGAGATCGAACAATAAAAGGTAGCTCTAATTCATTGTGTTAGTCGATTAAAGCTTCAGCGAGTTCGTAATCCACATTGAGGAATAGTTCATCTGCGTGAGCAGTGTAAGAGTCTAGCCCTTCGAGTAGTTCTGCTTCACTTAGTCGATTGTCATTTACTTGGCTTTTCGCTTGCTTAATCATAATTCTGTTTCCCTCGGCACAGACCTTGATATTTGACCAACCATTTTTAGCCGCCATATCACGGATCACACCAACTATTTCTGCTTGAGCCTTTAGGCTCTCGTTTGCAGCCACCACTTCAAATATGTTTGAAAACTTGATCGAGTTCATAATGTACTACCTTAAAATATTATTGATTTGCAGTATAGCTTAGATCTGTCTGGGATGTTGATAGCAGTCGAAAGTCGGCTTTATCAGAGTTCTCTAATTTTCTAAACCCTGTTGTTGTAGAGGACATAGTTTTATGGTCAAAGTATTAGGTTGGTATATATGTGCCAAAAATCAGCTTTTCCCTTATAAAAATCTGTATAAATCAATTATACATGCAGTTTTTAGGAGGCGGGGATATGTTGTTGTATGCTGCTCATATAGAGGAAAGTAGCCAATTATAAGAAAAAATATAAATAACTATAGACATAGGGAATCATTGCTGTATCATCTGCGCCCGTTGTCGAGCGAAGATCATCTAGTTCGTAAAAATCTTGTTGTTCTCGCAAAGTAATTTTGTGACCATTTTTTTTCAAAAATTGGTTTAATGAAGCTTTGCGAAAGCATTAAACTTTTATTTTTATTCAATAAATTTTTTACTAAGCTATTGATTTTTAATGAGAGTTGGTTAGAATCGTCATCGTGGTTAGTTGAAGTAAGTTAAAGTTCTTTTGATTTATCGCCCTTACAAGGCGAATGTCGGGAGTTCGAACCTCTCCACACCCACCATCTAAAGCGATGTAAACGCTTCGTCGTCAGACGAAAAATTGATAAATGGAGCGGTAGTTCAGTTGGTTAGAATACCTGCCTGTCACGCAGGGGGTCGCGGGTTCGAGTCCCGTCCGTTCCGCCATTTATCCTAACGTGATAATTTGGCAAATTGTTTGAATGCGAAAGCATGAAAATGGGTGTGTAGCTCAGTTGGGAGAGCGTCGCCCTTACAAGGCGAATGTCGGGAGTTCGAACCTCTCCACACCCACCATCTAAAGCGATGTAAACGCTTCGTCATCAGACGCAAAATTGATAAATGGAGCGGTAGTTCAGTTGGTTAGAATACCTGCCTGTCACGCAGGGGGTCGCGGGTTCGAGTCCCGTCCGTTCCGCCATTTATCCTAACGTGATAATTTGGCAAATTGTTTGAATGCGAAAGCATGAAAATGGGTGTGTAGCTCAGTTGGGAGAGCGTCGCCCTTACAAGGCGAATGTCGGGAGTTCGAACCTCTCCACACCCACCATCTATTTATCTTCAGTAAATTCCATTCAAATCTTTGATTTTCAAAGATTCTTCCTTTCTTTATCTCGCAAGATGTTTGTGACCAATCTGTGGCCATATTTTTTTGAAATATGTTGTGTGACCGATCTGTGCCATAAATGATAATTCCTATTTCTTGTTGCCTTATTGTAAAAATATTTTTTATGTGTTTTTGAGGTTCGTACTAATAAGTCACAACCCCCCTAGTTTTCTCTTTTTGAATACCTTATTACCCCTTTTTTTATCTCAGCTAATTTGTAACGTTTATTGCTTTGTGTATTCGCCACGTTTTGTGTGAGTATATTTCTATTTGAAGTTGTGTGACTTAGGGTTTGTATTAATCGGTGCTCGTAGAAGTGTTGAGGATTGGTGGGCACGGGTTTGTTGACGATGCATTGGGTCGTATAAACGAGGGTTATTTTGTTTTAAGGTGACATCTAACTAATAATCAAGGTGCTCTCTAGGATAGAATTCATTTTAAATGTGCAATGAGTATATGAAATGGATTCTGTCATTCGATATATCAGCATACTGGAGCTAATGCCGATTGAGCCTAGACTTGGTATTACTACAAAAAGCATACTTAAAAAGCTAGAGGAAAAAGGCTTTTCGGTATCTTCGCGTAATGTGCAGTGAGACCTCTCTGCATTAGCTAAGCATTATCCAATAATTTGTAATGATAAGGTCCGCCCTAATAGGTGGTGCTTTGCATCAGACTATCAGGGAAGTTTCACTGCAATGGACGTATCCTCTGCATTGAACACTATCCTTGTTAACGAATATTTACTCGGGATAATACCAGCCTCTCTTTTATCTCAGTTATCTCCTCAACTGAATCGCGCAAAGAGCTTTATTCAATCTCAGTCAGACGATACGTATTCTAATTGGTTGGAAAAAGTCAAAATAGTACTTGATGGGAAACTTCTTGTTCCTGCACAGATTGAATCTGGTAGTTGGGATATTGTGTGCGAAGCAGTTATGTCAAATAAGGTGGTAGATGTTGAATACTATAGCCACTCTAAAGATAAAGTACACTCGTATACTCTACACCCTTACGGATTAATGATAAGAAAAAGTGCAACTTACTGTGCTTGGGTCTTATGATGATCACATTGATATCAGACAGTATGCACTGCATCGTTTCAAAAGTATGAAATTATCCTCTTCATGCTACCGTCCCAAGCCAAGTTTTTCGCTTCAAAAATACATAGATGCTGGTGAATCCGGTGTTAAGTACTCTAATGAGTCAATCCATTTGGTGGCCCTAGTTAATAGGATGTTGGCCAAAAGGCTTCTAGAAACCAAATTAAGTGATACGCAGGTGATTTTGGATACTGGACTTCCCAGACTTTACTAGACACTTACCCAACCGTGAGTGATGCACTTATTATCTGAATTTAGGACAATGCTAATTTGGTGCCACACTTTTCAGCAAAGAAATGATAATGTCCGAATTACCCCGCCACTCATATCAAAGCCCACCATTGATAGATAGAAAGGTTTACATAGCGTTTTGTAAACCTTTCTCATATTTGCTTAAACGAGTTCGGCTAACATGCCTTTCAAGCGGGTTTTGGCTAGCTCATTAAGGGGTAGTAAGGGTTTTCTTGGTCCTCCTACTTCATTACCTTGAAGCGCAAGACCTGATTTAACCGCAGCCGCCAAGCCAGAGCTTACGATAAATTCAAGAAACTCATACTGTTGATAAAAAAGCGCTTTAGCTTTTTCGCTCTTACCCTCTTTAACCGCATCAAACAGTTGCTTAGGCTGATCAGCTATTAGGCAAGGTGCTGCTGTACACCAACCACTTGCGCCAGCATTGAGCGCTTCTAAAGCCATGTGGTTACAGCCATTAAAAAAGGGGGTTTTGCCTTCCGATAGCTTATAGATTTTATGCATCCGTTGAATGTCGCCAGTGCTTTCCTTGATCATGGATGCGTTCTCGATACCATCTACCATTTTCAACATGAACTCTGGCGACATATCAACACCACAGGTTGCAGGGTTGTTGTAAATCATTATAGGCAGCGGCGTAGCATTCGATACACTCTCGTAGTGAGAGTAGATCTCGTGCTCGTTCAACTTGTAGTATGAAAAAGGTGAGAGCATGATCATATCTGCACCGATGTCATAGGCGTACTTCGCACAGTTGATAGCTTGCTCAGTGGTAAGCTCAGCAACGCCAATTACCACTGGTATCTTTCCATTAACGTACTTTACGGTGTACTCAGCAACTTGCTTCCACTCAAATTCACTCAAATAGGCTGCTTCGCCAGCACTACCTAACGCTGCGATCGCATCGACTTTGGCTTCAAGCAAGACATCTATGACTTTACCAAGCTTGTCTAAGTCAACGCTTTTGTTGTCATGGCCAAACGGTGTTACCGGATAGCCGATAATTCCTGATAGATTCATTGAATTTTCCTCATATACAGTTAGGGTGGTTTTTTAGTGTTTGTCTTACGTAGTACGCAAAATTTACTTTGTTTCGCTTGTCAGTAGAGGTCCAGTCATGCGCTTCTTTCGCCAGTTCTGGTGGTAAGGGTTTGATTTCACCCACCGACATCGCCAAAACTTGAAGCTTTGCAGCGCGCTCAATTAATACTGCTAGGTTGCAGGCTTCTTCGATGGTTCTGCCAGTAACGAGCTGGCCGTGGTGCGCAAGAAAAACGGCGCGCTTGTCCCCCAGGGCATTAGAAATCAATTGTCCCTCTTCATTACCGACAGGAACTCCTGGCCAATCAGCCACAAAGGAACAGTCGTCGTACAATCCACTCGTATCCATATGAGAAATCGTCAACGGTACGCCCACCATAGATAGTGCAGCGACATAGGTTGGATGTGTATGGATAATGCAGTTAACGTCCGGGTGTTCTTTATAGATCCAGGTGTGAAAACGGTTTGCCGGGTTAGGCATCCCTTCGCCATCCACTGGCTTAAGATCTTGATCTACGACGATTAAGTTCTCAGCACTAATCTCGTCAAAGCCCAGGCCAAATCTTTGAGTTAAGAACGTATTGGGTTCTTTAGAACGACAAGTGATCTGTCCGGCTAGGCCCGAATCATGGCCTTTATCAAATAGGATTCGACAGGTCAATGCTAACTTTTCCCTATCCGATAGACCGATGTCTTTGATAAGGCTTTGCATATCGCTTTCAGTGCTCTGCATCAGCTCTAATTTCGTTTTACTGGCTGTCTTCATGTTGCGTCTCCTCTTCAAGTGGTATTGACAATACGAGCAAGATACAGATAATCTGGTACCTAAATAACATCCAGTATTTATATTTTTAATGGTCCAGATGAGGGGTGAAATGTCTAATCCTTGGGAGACGAAGTTTTGGCTGGAAAGTAGCCCCGGCAAAACCTTCCATTCGAAGCTACTGAATAAGCTAACGACAGATATACAAGATGGTCGTTTAACTCCAGGCAGTATGCTCCCCGGGTCACGTTCTTTGGCTGAGCAGCTAAGCGTCAATCGAAAAACGGTTCAGCAGGTTTACGAAGAATTGGAGGTTCAGGGGTGGCTGGAGACTCGCCCCAGATCAGGCACCTATGTTTCAGAGACACTACCCGAACTAGGGCCTACGAGGTCTGACGAAAATTTGGTTAATAGCACGCATAAAGCCAAATCTCCGTCAGAACTGGTTGAAGTACTTTATCAGGATGCGGTGTGTTCCTATGACAGTGCTGTCACAGTTAATGACGGAACACCTGACTCACGACTAATACCGTATGAACTACTCGCGAGAACCTATCGAAGGGTTTGCATCAATCTAAGTCGCCACTCGAAGCTTGGATATGGCGATCCCAGAGGCACCATAGAGTTACGTGAGTCAGTAAGGAAAATGCTGTCTGGCGATAGGTTTATGAGCTGCTCAGTTGAGCAAATCTGCATTGTTAGAGGTAGTCAAATGGGGATATACCTCGCTTCAAGGGTGTTAGATCCAAGCAAAGGAGCTATCATCATGGAAGACCTTTGTTATCTGCCAGCAAGAGCAGCGTTTGAATCCAATGGTTTTAAAGTCATAACCTGCAAGCTTGATGAACACGGCTTGGATATCGAGAATTTACGAGACATATTGGCCAAGCATACCATTGCTGCCATTTATGTTACGCCTCATCATCAATACCCAACAACGGTATGCTTGCCTATGGATAGACGACTTGCTTTGCTGGAGCTCTCCAAATCATTCAAGTTCGCGGTACTTGAAGATGACTATGATCATGAATTTCATTATGAGAGCAACCCTATTCCGCCACTAGCCAGTCTCCCTCACTCGGAGAACGTTCTACATATCGGATCTATGTCGAAAGTGTTCGCACCGGGCCTAAGGCTCGGTTACATTGCGGCGGATTCACAGTTTATTGAAAGAGCTGCACAAGAGATTGTGCTGATCGATAGACAAGGAAATACTGTCTCTGAAATTGTTCTCTCGGAACTGATGGAGTCAGGGGAAGTAAGGCGACATATTCGTAAAATCCGTAAACAATATCAAACCAGAAGGGATTTTGCTGCTCAGGAGTTTAAGCGAATTTTTGGTGATAAAATTTCTTTTACTTTGCCTACTGGCGGTATGGCCATATGGGTAGATATTTCGAAACTCGTTAACGGGAGGACTTTAGAAAAGCTGCCTGGCAATGACTCGACGCTAAGTACACTCTATACTGGCGACCAAATTACACCTACGCATTTAAGGTTCGGTTTTGGTGCACTAAGCGAAACTGAAATTACACAATCAATAAAACAGTTGTCGAAAGCATTGTATTGATTGGTTGTTTTTCGTAATCAAGTAAGCCTTTTCTTGTTATGCTCTATGGCTATTTATCGACCTTCTTCAGCGCATGACCGAAACGGCATGGGACAGAAAGTTTAGTTGCTCTGCTGTCTTGGAATGCTTAGCGCATTTAGCCAATTGCGTTTAGATGTTTATATGTGGCTCGAGTCATTATTCAATGTCTTGATTTAATGATGTAAAAAAAGCTAAGGTAGCTCTTGGCGTTACCACATACCAAAACTATTATCGGTACTTTTTAACTGCTCAACTTCATCTAAAATCCATGCTTGAAACAATTCAGCATGGGGATGTTCAACGTCTCGATTAGAGCTTACTAAATAAAATGCTTCACAGGTTGGGAGTTTTGGTTCAAACGGAGCAACCAATTGACCTGTAGCGATCATTTCTTTAATCAAAGAACTTCTTCCTAATACGATACCTTCTCCAGATTTGGCGACTTCGAGTGCTGAAATTAATGTATCAAAATGAATGCCTTGAGACGAGTCAATATTTTGGAACCCTGTTTTGTTAAGCCAATAAGCCCACCCTTCGTTATATCCATCAACATGAAGCAAAGTGTGCTCAGAAAGTTGGTTTGGGGAAACGAGCGGTATCGGAGCAATTAAAAGGGCAGGGCTGCACACCGGAATTAGGTGATCCCATGTGAGTCTGTGGCAATTCACACCAGGACGGTCACCCATTCCGTAACGAATTTCCATGTCTGACTCTTTGTCGAGCTCTTCCAGCCAGATATTAGTCGGTAATCTTAACTTTACATGAGGGTGCATTCTTCTAAAACGCCCGAGTCGGGGTGCTAGCCAAGTTGTAAAAAAAATCAAACTAGAGCGAATGGTTAATGGCCTGGTCTGCCCTTGTCCAAAGAGTTCATCTGTCACTTCGATAAGTCGCTCTATAGATTCATGCACTATTGGAATGTAAGCGCGTCCTGATTTAGTGAGCTCTAAGCCCCTTGGCAAACGTTTAAAAAGCTCAGTCCCTAATTGAGCCTCTAACCCTTTTATTTGTTGACTGACGGCGGCTTGGGTCATGTTAAGTTCTTGAGCTGCTTGCGTGAAGTTTAAGTAGCGTGCAGACACTTCAAATGATCTGAGCCAATTAAAAGGAGGAAGTTTTTTTTTCATTTTTATACTTCTTAAGTTTACGAGTCTAGAGCGCCAAATAATGCTCGTTACCGGTTTTTTAAATCCTAAATCAAAAGGATTTAAATTACCGCATCTATTCGCTTGATAATTCATTTGGGCGATGAAATTTATTCAAACTAAGTTGTTAAATGCTCGAATAAACCATTTATTCAAGTTAATCAAAATAAGAAATAGGTCAGCACAAGTACTGACCTATTTACTTTAACTAATGGTTTTCTTAGCTAGGGAAGGCAAAAGAGACGCCCTCACGTACGCCGCTAGAAGGCCAGCGTTGTGTGATCGTTTTGCGTTTAGTATAAAAGCGAACGCCATCAGGTCCGTAGGCATGAAGGTCTCCAAATAACGAACGTTTCCAGCCGCCAAAGCTATGGTATGCAACCGGTACAGGGAGCGGTACATTAATACCTACCATACCTACTTGAATATGAGTTGAGAAATAGCGCGCGGCTTCCCCGTCACGGGTGAAGATACACGTACCGTTTCCGTACTCATGGTCATTAATAAGTTTCATCGCCTCTTCCATCGTCGCGACACGAACGACTTGCAGAACGGGACCAAAAATTTCCTCTTGGTAACTTTGCATGGAAGGTGTTACACAGTCAATAAGTGTTGCCCCCACAAAAAAACCGTTTTCAAAGCCAGAGACGCTAGGCGATCGGCCATCAACGACCACTTTAGCGCCATCCGTTTCAGCACTGTTAATATAGCCGACAACCTTTTGCTGGTGTTCACGAGTAATGACGGGGCCAAAATCATTACTTTTGTCACTGTGTTCACCCACAGTTAGGTTTTGTATAGCGGTTTGCATTTTTTCGACCAAAGTATCTGCGGCTTCGTCTCCAACGGCGACAGCAACTGACAACGCCATGCATCGCTCACCGGAGGAGCCAAAGGCAGCGCCTAAAAGTTGGTTTACCGCATTGTCTATATCCGCATCAGGCATCACAATTGCGTGGTTTTTAGCCCCTCCTAATGCTTGACAACGCTTGCCATTGGCGCTGGCTGTAGCATAAATGTATTCGGCAATTGGAGTTGAACCTACAAAACTTACGGCTTTAATTCGGTCATCAGTCAGTAATACATCAACGGCTTCTTTATCACCGTTAACAAGGTTTAGTACGCCATCTGGCAAACCTGCTTCTTTTAATAATTGCGCAAGAAACAGAGTCGAACTAGGGTCTCGTTCCGAAGGTTTTAGAATGAAGGTATTGCCACATGCAATGGCAAGCGGAAACATCCACATAGGAACCATGGCAGGGAAATTAAAAGGGGTAATGCCAGCTACGACACCTAAAGGCTGAAACTCACTCCAGGAATCAATATTGGGTCCAACATTTTTACTGAACTCACCTTTTAAAAGTTCAGGTACACCACATGCAAATTCTACATTTTCAATGCCCCGTTGTAGCTCACCAGCCGCATCATGACAAATTTTTCCATGCTCTTGACCTATCAACTCACAAATTTTATCCGCGTTTTGTTCTAGCAATTCTTTATAGCGAAACATGACTCTGGCTCTTTTAATCGGTGGCGTATCACGCCACGCAGGGAAGGCCGCTTGTGCTGCTGAAATGGCTTCTTCTACTGTTTCTTTAGAGGCTAAGGCTACCTGCTTTGAAACCTCACCTGTCGCTGGGTTATAAACATCTTGTAGGCGCTGAGTAGTGGTGACTAATTGACCATTGATTAGGTGTCCGATGGTGTTCATTGTTATTCCTCTAATATCGTTAGTATCGTACTGAATTATTTATGTGACTCGGTTACGCAGTGGTAATTCACCAAAGCTGTTTGTAAATATCGATAATTTGTTCCGCAGATGGCACGACAGGGTTATTATTAGGCGAGCCAGACGCAAGAGCTTGCTCGGCCATCGTCGGCATTAAGTCAAAAAACGGCTGCCGGTCAATACCAAATTGCTCTGGTGTGGGCACTTGTAATTCATCGTTAATGGCTCTCAGTTCAGCGATCAATTTTTGATTGGCCATTTCATCTGTGTCAGCTTGATCTGCGACGCCTATTGCCCGTGCACAATCAGCGTACTTCTCAATGGCACTTGGGATGGAAAACTCGGTTACAGCAGGTAATAACATGGCATTTGAAAGCCCATGAGGTACATGAAAGGCGGCACCAATAGGTCTACTCATACCATGAACTAGAGCAACAGAGGCATTAGAAAAGGCAACGCCCGCAAGGGTAGAACCTAACATCATCGCTTCACGGGCTTTGCTATCGCCGCCATCGTGATAAGCGCGGCGTAGATTAGGGCCAATTAACTTCATCGCGGCAATAGCCTGGCTATCACTGTATGGGTTTGACTTCTTACTTACATAGGCTTCTATCGCATGAGTTAATGCATCAATGCCTGTATCAGCGGTAATACGTGCCGGTAAACTGAGGGTGAATTTGTAATCGACAACAGCGGCTACTGGCATAAAGCCAACCCCAACACAAAGCATCTTTTCGTCATTCATTTCATCGGTAATGATGGTGAACCGAGTGACTTCAGAGCCTGTTCCAGCTGTAGTTGGCACGGCAATGATAGGTAGCCCTTCTTCATTTACAATTCTAGGGAATTTATAATCGCGCATCTCACCACCAAGCTTCCCTAAAATACTAATGGCCTTTGCACTGTCGATTGGGCTACCTCCCCCTAGTGCAATAATACTGTCAAAGTGGCCATTACGAACGGTTTCAACTCCAGCTTGAATTGAGCTAACCGTCGGTTCTGGCACGGTATCGCAAAAGACTTCTGAGTTGATTTGATTATCTTGTAAGCAAGATTGAACCTGTTTAGCGTAGCCAAGTTCAACCATCATTTGATCTGTGATGATGAGGGGGCGAGAGCACCCTAAACTGTTCAGGATGGTAGGAATCTCTAAACTGGCATTTTCTCCTACCTGTAAAATACGAGGCAAAATGATTTCGTTAGACATATCGACGGCTCCACTTATTGTTATTTTTAATTTGTCTTGATGATTTCCCAACATCGGCAATACGGATATTTATAGTGTTCGGGCACACCCTCAATTACCGCAACCTTAGGCTACGAAACAACGTCATTGTTATGAATAAGTTGAGGTCTTTAAAGCAATAAAAAATCACCCTTAGGGTTGGATTTTTTTATTGCTCCTACCTTGGTTTCTGGTGGTTCTCTTAGGATTTTTATATATATCAGTTGGTTATGAAATAAGTGCCTTCTGCTCTCGAAAAGGTATAAAAAAACATTACCCATTGGTCTCGTTTTTATTGCTAGTAGCTGACTAGGTGGAATTCTAGTATTCACCGAGTGCTGATTTTTACAGTACCTACGAAGTGGCTTGGCCCTAAAAAAACAAAAATAAACATCATTCGTACTGGTTTTCTTTATCCGTAAGAAGACGTTTTTTTACACAGGATCAATAGAGATGAACAATAACAATCAACTACCTCTTATTGGTGTTCGAGTCGTGGACTTTGGACAACAAATTGCGGCGCCCGCTGTTGCCATGACGCTAGCCGATCTTGGTGCAACAGTAATTCATATTGACCCACCACAAGGTCCTCAGTGGGTCAGTCCTGCCAATGCGGTGTTAAATCGCAACAAGCAATGTATTACTCTAGACCTGAAATCCTCAAAAGGACTCAGTCAAGCAATGAAGCTGATTGATGAAGCCGATATCGTAATAGAGAATTTTCGTCCTGGCGTTTTGGCTAGGGTAGGTATTGATTTCGAAGAACTCAGAATGGAACGTCCAGAGCTTATCACTCTATCAATACCGGGTTTTGCCAGTAATGATATGTTAAGGCGGGAATGGAAAGCGACAGAAGCGATTATCGCCGCTACTTCAGGCTCCTTTACTGACATGGGGTTCAACCGAGTCCTCATGGGTATTGAACCAAGCTTTTCACCGGTTCCCTTAGGCTCTTCCTACGCCATTTCGCTTGCGGCGAGCGCTGTGATAATGGCCTTATACGAGCGAGCTCATCATGGTCATGGAGATCATATAGAGGTACCGGTGGCGGCCGCATTAATGGAGGGACTTTCTTACAATTCTTTTGTGATAGATGGGTTGCCTGAACGCTACAAGACCATGCGTGAACATGAAATTGAATACCGTCATGAGAACGAAATCGAAATGGATCTCTCTTATGAAGAACTACAAGAATACTTAGATCCATTTTTTCGCACTTATGATTGTGCTGACGGTGGTAAATTTTACTGTGTTTGTCCATCTCATCGCAATCATGCCAAGCGTGCTTTACAAGTATTAGGCGTGTACAACGAGCTCATTGCTGAAGGATTTCCGGATGTACAAGACTTGCATGCACCTGTCCATGAATGGGACGGCGAAACCTCACTTGGTGTATACCCATTGCCGGCCAAATGGGCTGGGGTGATTTCAGGGAAAATGAAGAAAGCTTTTTTAACCAAAACGGCCAGTGAATGGGATCGTATCTTTGGTGAAACTGGCATTCCTGGCGCTTCTCAGCGTACAACCAAAGAATGGTTGCACGACGATCATACCAATCAAGCTGGCTTGATTATTGAGGTTGAGGACCCTGAATATGGTTTGATGAAGCAGCCGGGACCTTTGGTTTGGTTTGAGCATAATGCGTCTGCTTTTATGCAAGCTAAGGGCAGAGAATTTGTTGATTTTGAGACAGCACTGGATCGATTATGCCGTTCGAAGTCGCCATTTTCAGACGCGTTACCACAAAGAAGTCAGACGGCCAGTCAAGAATCGAAGGGCTGGTTAGATGGTAAGAAGGTGCTTGATCTCACGAATGTGATCGCGGGTCCACACTCGGCCGCTTTTTTAGGACGGTTTGGTGCAGAGGTTATTAAGTTGGACCCAGTAAAACCGCTTTATGATCCGCTGATAGGGTGTCTTTATAGCTTTCAAACTGACATGGGTAAAAAGAAAGCGCTCGTTAATATCATGACTGATAAAGGGCGAGAAGTGTTTAATCGACTGGTAAAATCTGTTGATTTAGTTCTTATTAATGCACCTGAGCGTCAGCTTGTGTCATTAGGGTTGGATACAAAGAGCTTACTTGAGATTAACCCAGAGGTTCTTTTTTGTCGCTTGGATTGCTTTGGTGGCCCATTGAAAGGACCTAAGTCAGATTACATTGGTTACGACGATATTATTCAAGCAAACAGCGGTATCATGATGCGTTTTGGCGGCCGTGATACGCCTGAAGAACATGCTCATGTTGGAACGTTAGATGTTAACTGTGGCTTTGCGGCCGGTATGGGAATGGCTCTTGCTATGTACCATCACTTAACGACAGGTTGTGTCAGCCGAGTTAGAACGTCTCTTTCTGCCGTGACCAATATGGCGCAAATCCCCTTTATGTTTGATTATAAAGGAAGAGAGCCATTTAACGAGGCGTCTGGTCGTACAGCACTAGGTAATCATCCTTTATCACATTTCTATGAAACAATGGACGGTTGGATTTTCCTTGATTCGGACTATAACGAGTTTGATAAAATAAAGTCATTAGAAGGGTTACACGAACTTGGCGATACGCCAGATCTCCACAAATATTTACAGCATGCGTTTAAGCAAGCCGCTACGTCACATTGGCTTAACCTACTTAGAGTAGCTGATGTTGCTGTGGCTGAGCCAAATTCAATTGAGACGTTACGCCACGATTACAGTCGTATTCATGATGGTGAAGTGGGAACACATTTTGGTAGCTATGCGTTTTCTGTTTACCCTGAACATCCCAGTGGGCATTGTTTTACTCAAATTGATCACTATTCCATTCGGCCAAGTCGGGCGTTAATACGAGCAATAGCGCCTACTGAAAAATTTGGGCATTCAACCAAAAAAGTCTTAGCCAGTGTCGGCTACAGTGAGCCTGAAATAGAAGCCATGATTAAGGATAACATTGCCAGCTTAGGTTGGGCCAAAGAGTACTTGCCGAGTTAGTTAAACAAAGAAAAAATCATGAGTAGGGTTGATTTGATCGTTCATGGTAATTGAGCCATTAATTTCGTTATGGAGAGACCCTATTTTTCTAGTTTGTTATATCAATTTTAGATTAATAATATGACGTTAAGACAATAAAAAAAATAAAGAGGTTACCAATGCTAAAAGATAAAGAGATCGATGCCCTCATCTCCCAGCGGGGAATGTTAAAAGGGCTTAATACAACTCTGGGAATAACAGCCTTAATTATGGTGGTTGTGTTTATTCTCTATACCGTTTTGCTCGGAGAAATAGCCAGTCAGCAGTTCATAGGCTTGAAAAGCTGGATAGAAGAAACGTTGGGGTGGTATTACATCCTTGTCATGCTACTTGCTTTCGTTGTCTGCGCGACGTTAATGGTGAGTAAAGTGGGTGCAATTCGATTAGGTAGAGATAACGAAAGACCTGAGTTTTCAAACTTTGCTTGGTTTTCAATGCTTTTCGGCTGTGGTACGGGTGCAGGCATGCTGTTCTTCTCCATGTCGGAACCCATGATACATTTTGCCAGCGGCTGGAGCGGTGGTAACCCTTTCATTAGTACCGAAGTGAAAGAGGCCGTAAGCCGTTTTTTCGAAGCTAAACAAGCGGCACTTGCCGCAGGCATGCAGCCAGGAGATGCGGGTTTTCCTATTCCTAATGATCTTGTGGCTGAGGCCGCTGTTGGTGGCTTAACGTTAACTGTATTTCACTGGGGCGCTGTTGCTTGGGCGATGTATGCCATAGTCGGATTGTCGTTGGCCTATTTTTCTTTTCGAAAAGGTCTTCCACTTTCAATTCGTTCTGCACTTTACCCATTAATTGGTAATAGGATTTATGGCCCGATTGGTCATGCGGTTGATATATTGGCCGTTTTTGGCACCATCTTCGGTATTGCCACCACATTAGGACTGGGTGTAGAGCAGATTAGCTCGGGACTAATTTCGCTGAACGTTTTAGCTGAAAGATCCACCATGGTGACCGTTCTATCCATTGTATTTATTACCTTAATTGCCACCTTGTCTGCCACTAGTGGTGTCGCAAAAGGCATTAATATGTTGTCTCAGTTTAATAGTTACATCTGTATCGCTATTATTTTGTACTTTCTTTTTGCATCGAATGCGAATTACTTGATTGCAAACAGTTTGACTACGTTAGGTGATTATGCATCTCAATCTCTTTCTATGACGCTTTGGACGGCTCGCAGCAGTGACGAGCAAACTTGGCAGGGTGGATGGACTATTTTCTATTGGGGGTGGTGGATTGCATGGTCCGCCTTTGTAGGTATGTTTATTGCGCGTATTTCTCGTGGACGTACTATTCGTGAGTTTGTTATGGGTGTTGTGTTTATTCCAACGCTCGTTTCTTTAGTGTGGTTTAGTGTGATTGGTTCAGCCGGTATTCATGCATCCATATATGGGGCAGACATGAGTATTTACAACACTTCTGTGAATAATTGGGATTATGCAGGAACCTTGTTTACCGCTTTTGAAGTACTGACTCCTGGCGTTGCTGCGACAATTGCTAAAGTCTGTGCGCTGGTTGTGGTTGTGGTGTTTTTTGTAACGGCAGCCGATTCAGGCACACTGGTATTAGGTCGATTGCTGTCATTTGGTCGTCGCCCTCCGGTTCAGCAGCGAATTCTTTGGGGGACTTTACTTGGTGTAGTAACCCTGATGATTCTACTAATGGGTGGAAGCGAGGCATTAAAAGCCTTGCAAGCGGCTTCAATCGCTGGTGCATTGCCTTTTACCTTTGTCATCATTGCAATGATGTTCGGTTTAGTTAAGTCGTTACGCAAAGACAGCGAAAGCTTTGTCGCTGATGAAGAGCAAGTGAAGAAAATAGTGGAAAGGGAAATAGCGGATCTTTCGTAAGGAAGATCATTACGAAGTTATGCTTCTTCCTTATTCGTCAAAGTATCAGGTTAAGGGTGTATTGAACCTCTAGATAGGAAAGAGGTTCTCTTAAATTAAATAAGTTGCTGTTAGTGACGGGTGCTTAAAAAGGCTAATGGCACTTATTTTTTTAGTGGACGGAATAGTTAACATATTTTTGATTGCAGTGGCATAAAGAATGTACAGGTTAATTTTGAATTTTATTAAAAAGAGGAACACCAAATGAAAATAGTTACGAACTTTTTTTCTGCTCTTGCTCTTGCTCTACCTCTTACGCTTCAAGCTCAAACAGTTGAGCTAACAACCATGAACTGGCCGCCATTCTTCGGTGAAAGCCTGGAAAAAGGTGGTTTCATAACGGCTATTGTTGATGAAGCACTGGCTCAGTCTGGCTACGACAGTACGATTGAGTTTACGGCTTGGCAAACAGCGCTATCGTCTGTGAAAAACGGTGATAAAGATGCCATTGTCGGTGGTTACTTTACAGAAGAGCGTACTAAAGAATATTACTACTCTATTCCAATCTATACGGTGCTAACGGGTCTGATTAAAAAGTCTGACTTCCCCCTAAACAACTACAGTTCATTTGAGTCTTTAGACTCATACAGCATAGGGAAGCTAAAAGGATTTGTTATTGGCGGATCTTTTGAAAGCTTCGCATTTACTAAATTAAAAGAATACCAAGAAGTATCTGATGCGGTGAAAGCATTAAATACCGGTGAAATACAGCTTTACGCAGATAACCTAGCCGTAGCGAGAGAAGCCGCCAAATCGGAAGGAATTGATGTCTCAAAACTGCAAATCTTGACGCCACCACTTGAGGAAAACGATTTATTTCTTTTGATTTCTAAATCTATTCCAAACGCTGAAAAGCTTCGTGATGCATTTAACAATGGTTTGATTGAAATTCAAACATCTGGTCGTTACAACGAGATTCTTACTGAATTCAACCAGCAATAAGGTAAGCAATTGATGATTGAGTTGGATCAGAAAGTGAAGAATTATCGAAAGTCATTTATCCAACTCGTCATTCTTTAATAGATACCATGATGTTGAAATTAACAAGGTAAAATAAAGATTAATTGTTAATGAAGTAGTCGGTAGTTTAATAGAAGCCTACCGAGGTAGGCTTCTAGATCCGTTATATGATTAATTCGTAAGGACTGATCAAGCTAGTGGCATTATTCTAGAATGTCATTTTATGACTATTTTCTAACGCTAACGCTAACGCTAACGCTAACGCTAACGCTAACGCTAACGCTAACGCTAACGCTAACGCTAACGCTATTTTTCTCTTTGTGCTTCAAACTCAGACCAAGCTTGTTTAAATGACTCAAAGTTAAAACCAGGTTGTTTCGCTGCATCGAGAACAATCTTTTCACGATCAATCATTTTTTTTATGGCTTCAACTAGACCTGCTTGAGCTGCTTTTGGGATGACAACGGCCCCGTGTTTATCGGCATGTATCATGTCTCCTGGGTGAATGGTTAATCCAAATAGTGAGACAGGTGTATCAATTTCCTTGATTCGCACAAATGCATGGGAAGGACCAATAGACCCCGCAATAACTTGATAACCCTCTGCCATAGCATCGAGATCTCGCATGACACCATTGGTAAGAGTTCCTTCTAACCCAAAACCTTTATGAACGGCCGTATTCACTTCCCCCCAGTAAGCACCAACACAGTCTGGATAGTCTAGGTCTTCGATCACAGCGATGCTGCATTCCGGTGAATTCGCCATGTATTCGTAATATGCCATTCGACGAGTCGCAATTATTTCTGTTTTTTCTGTAGTGGGTACAGCGGCTTTAATTTTTGCAGTGCGTGCATAGCCACAAATAGGAGCAAGAGACGTGTTCGCAGCTAAAACGGTTTTACGAGTAAAACCGTCGCCTTGTCTTTTGCCTAATACCACTTCGATGGCATTTGCAATAGAAGGAGTATCAACAGCTCGTAGAGCGTCGAAGTAAGCCTTGTCAAAAATCATATAAGATTCTCCAGCCAATTTTCAAGATGATTGTTGGTTGCTTGTGGTGCTTGCCAAGTAATTAAATGGCCCGCATTAGGGATTACGTGTAGTTGACAATTTGGCATCATAGCCGCTATAGCTTGATGCCGATTTAATGGACATAGCTGGTCAAATTCACCACATAAAGTGATGCTGTTGCCTGTAAAGTTTTTGAGTGATTCAGATTGATCTTGTCGATTACGTAGCGCCAAGGATTGTTGAATAAAAACGTCTTGTCCTAGATCTTGAGCCATGGCTAAAACAAGTGATAATTGAGCTTCTTGTTCTGTATCTGAACCACCGTATTTTGGTGCCATTTGATGTTGGATGACCTCTAAGTGCCGTCCTTCAAGCGCCATTTCAATTTGTGGTGTTCTAGTTGCTTGTATTTCTGCAGATTCAGCCCAAGGGTTGGTGTCCATCAGAGCTAAACCAGCGATACGCTCAGGATGCTGACGGGCCATTTCCATAGCAATGATGCCTCCCATGGATAGCCCTGCTAGAGCAAAGCGTTTCCAGGGGATTTGATTAAATACGTCATTAGCGATGGCTTCCATGCTTGATCCATGATTTGCATGAACAACCAGGACATCGCGATCACTCTGAAAGGCCGTAAGCTGATGTGCGAACAAGCGTTGATCACACATCATGCCAGGAATCAGAACAAGCGGTAATGTTGAATTAAACACTTTGAGTATAGCCTGCGTCATCATCGGTACTGCGAACAAGAAACAGCCCAGTCACACCACTTACATTAGGTTGTATACTTCGGGTTGTATTAGGTGGTACCGCACAGGTATCTCCTGGCGCAAGAATGGCCGTTTCATCATCCACTGTTATTTTCCAATGGCCTTCATGGACCATAAAAATTTCATGTTGATTACTTGTATAGGATTCTCCTAAACCGGCTTGACCAGCTTGTAAAAAATCAATTTCAAACCCAGGCCTATCCTTTAATAATCCTTGAGCGCCTAACACTTGAATGGTCTCTTTATTTCCAGTTGCTTTTATATCGAGGTAGCGAGCAACATAGTGAGGAATAACTTCCTTTTCACTTAAAACAGGAAATTGTGCCAATTCTTCAAACGTTAATAGTGGCATTGGGTTAATACCATTAGGTAATTTTTCCCCTTTTTTAGAGTCATAAAGACGGCCTGTTTCCGCTAAAATTAAACCGTGTTGCTCTGCTGTTTTTATGACGTGGGGTGCCCAAATTACGCCACCACCAGCATTATCACCACCAAGAACGGCCATAATCATACCGTACTCTTCACCCACATTTTCAAACCCTCTGAAAATGCCTGTAGGGATATTGAATAGGTCGCCTTCTTTAGCAATAAACTCGCCATCGGTCCCATCGATACCCCAAAAAAAACGCCAAGTTCCTTTATGGACAAAGAACACTTCAGCGGTACGATGAGTGTGTAATGAATTAGTGCATTTAGGTGGCTGTCCTGCTGCGCCAATGTTAAAGCCAGGTGTCTCATGGATATGGACATGTTGATCTAGACTTTCAGATACACCTGCCCCAATGATAGTAAAGTTTTCTTTTTGATCTGAGCCTGGAGTGTGAGTATCGATAAACGCAGTACGGCAAGGAATCAGCTCTCCGTAGCGTACTATTCTTTGTTGTAATGTTTGAGTATTCATGTATTCACTCTTGAATTTAATTTAATAGGCAGTCCAACCACCATCAACCATTAGAGCGCTACCAGTAATTAGTGCGCTGGCATCTGATGCAAGAAATACAGCTGGCCCCATAATGTCCTCAATTTCACCGACACGCTTTAACGCAATCATGTCCTCGACATACGCCTTAAAGCTGGCATCTTGTAAAAAAGGTTCAGTTAAAGGTGTTTTAATAAACGTTGGGCAAAGGGTGTTGATGCGAATGTTGTGCGCCCCCAGCTCTTTTGACATTGCTTTAGTAAAGCCTTCAATGGCGTGTTTACTGGCGCAATAGGTTGCTCTGTTTGGGCCACCCACGTGCCCCATTTGGCTAGAGATAGTGATCAAACTTCCCGGAAGTTGATGTTTAATGAGCTTGTTTGCAACACATTGAGCGACAAAAAAAGCAGACTTGGTGTTTAAATCAAAAGTAAAATCAAAGTCGGCTTCTGTGACTTCTAATGCTGGGCGGTGCTTGGCCCCTCCCGCACTGGATATAAGAATGTCGAATGGTTCAGAGGTCTCGATGAATTGAGCCACTTCCTCCAGATTCGTCACGTCCAGTGTTTTTGAGTCGGCTAACCATCCTTGTTCTCTAATGGCTAATGCGGCGCTTGATATTTCGTTTTCGCTTCGTGCAGTTAAGGTGACGTGAGCACCAGCTTCCGCTAATGCGACAGCTGATGCTAGGCCAATACCTCTACCTGCACCGGTTACCAAGGCGCGTTTGCCTTGGAGGTTAAAAGACGGTGTTTTTGGTAAGTTCATGGCAATTACTCAGGTTGAACAGCACTATAAGGCGTTACGATACGGTTACCGTAGCGACGAACACGGATATTGGCTTGTTCTCCATGTCCTGCAAAGCCTTCTAAAGCACAAAGTCGAGAACAGTGTTCACCGACATGAGCAGAGGCTTCATCGGTGATAACCTTTTGATACGTACATGTCTTGATGAATTTACCAACCCATAAACCGCCCGTGAAGCGTGCTGCTTTTTTAGTTGGAAGGGTGTGGTTGGTGCCAATGCACTTATCACCAAAAGAAACGTTAGTGCGTGGGCCTAGAAACAGTGCACCATAATTTGTTAAATTGTCTTTGAACCAATCATCACAATTAGTCATTATTTGCACATGCTCAGACGCAAGATCATCTGCGATAGCAAGCATTTCATCATAACTTTCAGCAACGATAACTTGCCCATATTCTTCCCAGCTTTGGCGCGCGGCATCAGCGGTAGGTAAAATGGTTAACTGGCGTTCTACTTCCGCCATGGTTTCTTTAGCTAGTTGCTCAGAGTTTGTTAACAGAATGGCTGGTGAGTTAATGCCATGCTCAGCTTGACCAAGTAAGTCAACAGCACAGAGTTCACCATCTACAGTCTCGTCAGCAATGATTAATGTTTCCGTTGGGCCAGCAAATAAATCAATACCAACACGGCCGAATAGCTGACGTTTTGCTTCGGCAACAAAGGCGTTTCCTGGCCCCACAAGCATGTCAACAGGTTTAATGGTTTGCGTGCCGATCGCCATAGCGGCAACCGCTTGAATACCACCTAAAGCGTAAATTTCATTAGCACCTGCTAGATGTTGTGCGGCCACAATAGCCGCGGAAGGCTTTCCTTTGTATGGTGGTGCACAAGATACGATGCGTTTAACGCCAGCCACATTGGCTGTTAATACGGACATATGTGCAGAGGCGACCATGGGGTATTTGCCACCAGGAACATAGCAACCGACGGAATTTACAGGAATGTTTTTATGACCTAGGATCACTCCGGGTAAGGTTTCTACTTCAATGTCTCGTAAAGCGGCTTTTTGATGTTCTGCAAAACGACGTACTTGTGTTTGAGCAAATTCAATGTCTTTTAGTTCTTGGTTGCTCAGGCTATCCAAACAGGCTTGAATTTCTGTTTGTGTAAGCTGGTAACTCTCACGATCCCATTTATCGAATTTATTCGACATTTCACGAACCGCTTCATCTCCACGAGTTTCAACATCAATGATTGCCGCTTCAACAATGGCCCTTACTTGGGCGTTCATTTCAGCAACGACACTTTCTTCTTTTCCAGTTTTTAAATAGATAGCCATGATGGACCTCTTTTTTTGTTAATGTAAATTGAGTGGTGCTGTTTAACTGAGAAACAGCAACGAAATAGTAGGGATAAATGTGATCAGCATAAGCGCGAATAGCATGGCTATGATCCAAGGAATAACAGCCTTAGATAGATGTTCATATTTGATATTACCCACTTGAGCCGCCATAAATAAATTGGCGCCGAGAGGAGGGGTAACAAAGCCAATTGCAAGATTAACGATCATGACGATACCAAAGTGAACCGGGTCGACATTAAGTTGCACAACAACAGGCAATAAGATAGGTGTTAAAATAACAATAGCGGCTAATGTTTCTAAAAAAGTACCAACTATCAGCAACAGTAAGTTAATGCTTAGTAAAATAAGAATTTTATTTTCTGTTAAATTAATGACGAAATTAGCAATAATAGTGGGCACATTTTCGAGAGCCATAATGCGTCCAAAAGCAACAGATGCACCAACAATGATGAGTACTGAAGAGACAAGTAAGGCGGACTCAAGGATGATTTTAGGCACAAGGCTGATGGACAATTCTTTATAAACAAAGACGCTTAGAACAAAGCCAAATACCGCAGCAACAGCGGCCGATTCTGTTGGTGTGACCACGCCACTGTAAATGCCACCTAACACTAAAATAGGCATTAATAAGGACAATTTAGCATCATTGATGGCTTTTAGTTTTGCCTCCCAAGAGGTGTCAAAATGTTGTTTCTTTGAATCAAATCGCTTTGATTGAAATAAGTTATAAATAATAAGAATAGCGGCAACAACTAAGCCCGGAACAATTCCAGCTATAAACATAGATGTAACGGAAACGCCAGCCGTCACGGCATAAACAATCATCACAACGCTGGGAGGTATCATGACACCTAAGCCTCCAGCTGTCGCAACCATTGCCCCTGCATACGGTTTGTCATAGCCGTTTTTAACCATTGCTGGAATCATAGCTAAACCTATGGCGGCCACAGTCGCTGAGCCTGTACCTGAAATGGCAGCAAAAAATAGGCATGCAATAATAGTAACGGTTCCTAACCCGCCTTTTGTGTTACCGAAAAAAGCGTAAGCTACTTTTAATAGTCGGTCTGAAATACCGCCTTGGCTCATTAAATTCCCTGCGAGTGTAAATAAAATAACGGCCAATAGCGTAAAGGAGTTGAGTCCGCTAATCAGACCTAATGTAAAAAATTCTAAGGACAAAAAGGGCAATGATAAAATGGTTAAAATACTCGCTGAACCAAGTGCAATACCGATCGGTAAACCCAATAACATCAATAGAATAAAGCTGCCAAATAAAATTAATATAGTCATATTATTGAACCTCTTCCGAGGCGTTCCAATTTCCACAATGCTCATTGATACTCATCAATAAACGAATAATACTAAGTAGACTGCCAATGACTAACGCGGCATAAAGAAACCCCACTGAGACTTCCATGGCAGGTGCTATTTGGTCCCTACTGATTGCTTTAGCTGCTATGACATAACCGTAATATAAGACCACAAACGAATAGGCTAAAAAGAGTAAATCAGAAAAAATTTGAGCAACTAAACTGGCTTTTCTTGGTAAGACGTCAAATAAGACGGATACTCGTAAATGGCGCTTTTTCTTGACTCCATAACTAATGCCAAGATAAACCATCCACACAAATAAATAGCGGGAAAGTTCCCCTGCCCAAGGTAAAGTAGTATCAAACAACCGTAAAATGACATTAGTGAAAATTAAAATTACAATTAAAGATACGGAAGCAATGATTAAAGCGGGCTCAAAGTTCTCATCTAATTTACGCAGTAAATTCATAAAAGACCTCTTCATAATGGCAATGGATGGTATTCCATTGCCAGAAACGTAGAATGAATATAATTGTGGGGGCGCGTTACAACTCAGCCATGAAATCATCGTAGAAGGGCTGACCAACACGTTTGATAATGTCATCCTTGATTGTTGCATTAATTGTGTTACCTAATGCTTTCTTGACATCGACATGAACCTCATTTACCAGTAAACCTTGCTCTTTTAAGGTATCCAATGTGTCGTTGTTTTCTTTTACAGTTAATTCACGTTGCAGTTCCACGGTTTCTTCTGCTACTTCGCTTAACAACGCTTGCTGATTCGGTGATAAATTGTCCCAAAATTCCTTGTTAGCGAACCAGACTTCAGTTGTGTAAGTATGACCAGTTAAAGAGACGTATTTTTGAACTTCAAAAAAGCGTTCTATGTAAATAGAGGACAGTGCGCTTTCTTGCCCATCAATTAGGCCTTGTTGTAACGAGGAGTAAATTTCCCCCCAATTTAATGGCATAGGCGCGGCGCCAATTGATTTCCATGCCGCTATTTGTGTCGGGTTAGACGCGGCTCTCATTCTTAGACCTTGAAAGCTTTTAACTGAGTCTAAGGGTGCGCGGTTGTTGGAAAAATTTCTAAACCCTCTTTCAAAAAAACCAATTCCTTTAAACCCTTTCTCTTCCATAGCGCCTTTAATCATTTCACCTCCTTTACCATCAAGAACACGACGAGCTTGTTCTTTATCATTAAAAAGGAAAAAGGTATCTAACACATTAAATTCAGGGACGACGGAAGAGAGTAAAACAGAGGCCCCCATAGTCATTTGAATAGAGCCTATTTGCACTAGCTCTGTAACTTCATTGACGCTGCCAATTTGACCTCCGGAAAAAATTTGTACATCAAAATCACCTTCTGAGCGCTTTTCTAGGTTTTCTTCAAAATATTCAAGTGATTTATGAATAGGGGACGTTTCTGGTGTCGAGTGAGCGATTCGAATGGTCGTCTCTGCATGGGCCATTACTGACGAGATGCTAAGTGCTGCAACGATTGAAAGGTTTTTAAGTTTCATTATTACCGTCCTTTTTATTGTTAATTATCAGGCTATATTTGTATATTGAATGTTTTTGAATACGTATGCAAGCAATTTTTAATATCACCGAAAAAGAATGTTTTTGGCCTTATCTAAGGAAGGTTGCGATCTTTTACGGTTTTTCGTTGAACTAAATGGCTTGGGATTTGGATTCTTTCTGGAGGGTAGTTAGGTTGCTCTATACGATTTAAGACGGCTTTCACTGTTAAAGAAACCATGTCGTCAATCGGTTGGCTCATGGTTGTTAGGCTGTATGAAGGCGCGGCGCCTAAAGGAACATCATCGTAACCGATTACTGAAACATCTTCTGGGACTTTTAGTCCTAATTCGTATCTTAATGTATCAATCACGGCAAAAGCCATATGGTCACTGGCAACAAAAAGGGCATCTGGTGTTGTTGTTTTATCTGCTGTAAACATTGACAGGGTGGCTTGCCTAGCTTGTTTTTGGCTGTAATTACCGCTTTCAATTGAAAAGAGGCTCATTTGATGATCTTTTAAACCATCCACCAATCCTTTTTCTCGGTCTTTATTGGTCGAGGACTCTACAAAGCCTGAAATGTAACTAATTCTTTTATGTCCAGTTTTAACGAGATAATGGGCTACTTTTTTACCGCCTTCATAGTTCGCTGAAGTCACTGAGGTAACATCATCCGCTTTTATAGCCCGGTTAAATAGCACCACAGGTACAGCAAGTGAATGACAGGCTTCTATCCAGTCTGGTGATAAAGAAACAGAAGCTAAAATAACCGCGTCAATCTGATATTGTAAAAACTCTTGAACAATTTCATCGGCTGAACTTTGATGGTCCGAAAAAAACATGAGGCTATGATAGCCTTTAGCTTGAAACTCACGTGACAGTTTTTCGAGCGCAAGAGGGTAATAATGATTTTCTAAATAACCAAAGACAAAACCAATAATTTTACTTTTTCTAGTAATCATGGAGCGTGCCATGATGTTGGGTCGATACCCAAGCTCTTTTGCTTTAGATAAAATAAGCTCTCTTTTTTCAGAGTTTATAGACGATCCTGGTGTAAAAGCTCTGCTTACCATGGATTGGCTAACGCCAGCGGCTTTGGCAACATCAACTGAGCTGGTTTTTTTATTCATATTCGAATCGTTTTCCATTGTCTGAAAGAGAGACTAAGTAAAAAGCTTACAACCTTTAGAATAACGCATTGTAAGCTTTTTTAGTTAATACCGCGAACAGAGTGAAGAGACGATGGTCATTTGTTTTTTGCGTTTAATATTTCCTCTGTGCGTGATAACACATCCAGACCTTGTTGTTTTAACCAATAGGGTAGATCAATCAGTATCCAATTTTCGCTGAGCTTATCGCCATCACGATAATAAATATCAACCACTTGCATTTCTGCATTAACGTTTCCTCCCGGCAACCCTAACCAACCGCCTAGTGGCGTGTTAGATAAATTTGGCCAACCAAAGAAGCACGCAAAATTGCCTTCAGCAAAGCGACAAACATGACCACAAAAACGCTTGTCTCCTAGGCTTGATCGAAAAGGTAACTGGTGTTGTTCTTGGTAACGTGGAATGGTGTAGGTAGCACCGATACCAGCAGGGCCATACCAAATCATGTCTTTTGCCCACGTTTTTTCCAGCACCTCTGGTGCGCAAGTCATTGAGCCGCTTTTGTTGAGATTGTCCAAGTCGGTAATCATTTCATTGACGAGGTTTAGGGTTTTTTCCCCTTCTCCTTCCTTTGCGTCTTCAAACAACAATCCATTGTGATCTCTAGGGCCTGGATAATTATAATATACCCCAGTGGAGGGCGGTAATGGGTATGCACCAGCTTGATCCATTAAACCTATGATATCAATAAATAGCCCTGTTTTAGTGATCTGATCATCGACGACGCAATTGAACTCGGCGTAACGAATATTGACAATTTTCCGTGTCGCTTTTATGCCTAAAAAGTCTTCGTCAAATAAGCCCATGAAGTTACCCATGCTCATTACCCATTGTTCATTGCCGAACTCATTATTACCTGCAATGAAAATGTCTTGGCGGCGTTGCATGTGTTTTATAGATGATCTCAATGGTTTCCAAAAAGTATCTATAACTTCTTTTGAATTATGAATTTCTCTCCAAGGGTAGACGCCTCTCCATTGGTAATCGGATGCAATGTATTGGGAGAAAACAGCGTCTAATTCGTCTAAATTCGAATTTTCGAGTGCATCAAAATACGCTCTTACCAATTGTTTACTTTTTTGAAAGGTACTCATGTGTCATCTCTATAAATTAGAAGGTTATCTTACTCAATATTGGTTGGCTGTTAACCCGTGTGTAATAAGATTTGCTTCCAGATAGCTGTGTCATCAATAGTGACAAATTCTCTCGTAATACCACGAGGTCCAAATTCAACGTGGCTTATACCCATGATATAAACTTCAGCGTTTGTTGGTTGTCCATAACGCCCCCATCCTTCATGTTTACCTGCAAGAGACCAACGTATAGCGGCTCGATCGGCCATTCCTTTGTCATCACGGCCAATGACATGATGGATGGTGAATTCAGCATTAGGGAAGGATGAACGTAGTCCTAACCAAAATGCGTCGACACTTTGGTGACCGTGATCGGACACACCGTTCGGGTATTCTGTTTGTACGGCCCTATCGAAAAGAGAGAAAATAGCGTTAAAATCGGCGTTCATCAAGCGCTGCAACGTGTCTGCGTAGGATTGACCAATTGAATTTTCGTTGCCTTTTCCTGTATAAGGCCCCACGATGTCCATCGATGCGTTAAAGGGTTTGGTAGCTTGATCGATACCACCCTCATCCTGAATTTGTTGGTAAGCGTAAGTCTTAGGGTCTAAACCTAATTGAAAGACAACGGCTCCTTGGTCTCGAATCATCCATTCGTCGGTAATTTGGTTGTTGATACAGTAGCAGTCAGCAATGATTCTAAAGCCAAGCTTTTTCCCCGTCGCCTTGCCGAATACGCCATCTTTTAGGTGTGTTGCTTGAGAGTAAATTCGATGAGAAGAAAGGTAGCCGTCCGTATCATTGCCAGACCAAATCACATCTTCACCTAATAGTGTTCGATCAGGGAATTCACTTAATGTTGCCATTGTAGAAGCGATGACATTAACATTACCTTTAATTAAAGTGGCAGGAACGCGGACGATAATGTCTTCTCCATAATACTTGTGGAGAGTGTGTAAGCTTCGATCTTCCCAGATCTCTTTGGTAATTTTAATGATGTAGTCGGGTAAATCGAGAAATTTAGAATCAAAATTTTTCATTATAGCGTGCTCATAAATATCGTCAGTATAAATAGGTGTGACATACATTGTCTGTAAAGCACAGATAAAGAGCGCTTTCTTTACCTGTACTTCGAGTGGACTAGTAAATTACTTCAGAGGTGTGATTGGATGCTGAGCGGTTTGCGAGTCTTTCTTTTCCCACCCTTCGCCATTAAAAATATCTCTACCTAGTTGTTTTAGAACATAAGGGAAATCAACCATAACCCAATTATCGACTATTTTACCATCGACGACTTTCCAAAAGTCCATATAACGAATTTCAACATCCTGTCCGGTGGGCGCTATCCCCATAAACTCACCAGTGTGCTTAGCATTTTGTCGCCCAAAAGCCGCCATCCATTCACCTTCAGCAATGCGTACTTCGTCAGTGCACACTTTTTCACTGAAAGCGGCTTGGAAAGGACGTTGCCAATTTTCTTGGAATTCTTGAAGGCCGTTTTTGAAGCCGCATCCTGTATTACCAATCCAACGGAAATCCTCATCAAAAAAACGCCCCATGCCATTAATATCATGGTCATTTAAACCATTCACCATAGCATCAATAACGGCTCTGGTGGTTTCTGTCTTTGTTACATCGTTATTCAATGTGAAGGGAGCTTGTTTTACTTCAGTATTGTTCATTTAGGAACTCCTATTATTAACGGTCAAAATTTAACCTTTTACGGCACCAGCGGTTAAACCAGAGACAATTTGTTTTTGGAAAAGCATCACGAGAATAAACAGTGGTGCGGTAATCGAGGTGGCGGCAGCAATGGCTTCTACTTGATCCGTAGCCGTTGTTTCCCTGTTGAAGTAGGCTGTTATGGCTGGCACCATTGTTTGGTTCTGGTTATCTAGCAACAGCGATGTGACCAAATAGTCGTTGTAGGCAAGCAAGAAAGAAAACAGCCCTGTTGTAATCAACCCCGGCCACATAACAGGGAGTATGACTTTTCTAAATGCTTGAAAATGCGTGCAACCATCAACGCGCGCTGCTTCATCAAGCTCTTTAGGAACGTTCATAAAGAAAGAGCGTAACATCCAAATAGTGAATGGCTGATTTATGGCAACAAGTACCGCAATAACAGCCAAAGGTTGACCGTATAAAGTCGGAGGTACGTCAGCAAATAAACCAAGCAACCAGCCAATTATAGGCATGTTCCACAAAGGCTCTAAAATCTCTTTAGACTCGATGAAAAAAGGTAAATAACCCGTAACTAAGACCGAGTGAGGCAATGCTCTGAAAACCAGAGCCGTTATCAATAACCAAATCGCAATATTGGATGCCGTTCTTGAAAGTGCATAAGCGGCCAGAGTACCGACAGTCAAGGAAATGGTTACCACTCCAACGGTGACAATCAGAGAGTTTTTGAATTGGATATAAAACGTATTGTCCACCCAGACAGAGTAATAATGCTCTAGGGTATACCCAATAAACGGTTCCGCTAAAAGAGACACCAGTGGGATAACACTTAAGATGGTATTTACTAAGCTACTGATAGCAGGCAAAAGATAAAGTGCGCAACCAATCAAAACAAATACATAGGATAAAATAAGCGCAAACGCGCCCATGTTTTTATTTTGGTTTGGAACAAAATATTCAAGCGTTGTCCGATAAAACTTTGTTGGTATTTGATAAGCGTAATACGCAAAAACACCTCCAAGGATAATATCGACAGTACTCAGAGCACTGGCCTTAGACGCGGTGTTTGATCCAACAATAACGTCGAGAGGGCTTTGAGCAAAGGCATCTATTGGTAATTTAAAGCTCATTATAAAAATCCACACGAGTGGAAAGGCTGCAATGAGCGCCCAAAAAGCGAGAAAGCCGTAGCTACTTATTTGCAATAAAGGCGTTTGTCTAAATGCTTTAGGTGTATCGTCTTGCATCTTATTATCCTTTTTTCTGGTCACGAAGCGTGCGGCTTAAGACAGGGACGAGTAAAATTATAATCCCAACCATGGTTAACATAGACGACGCTGATGCTCTTGAGATAGAACGGTTGCCTGTATCATCAGGTTCTAAGAAATCAAACGTTAGCCACTGTAATGAAATAACATGAGCTTCACTGGAGAAACCGATAATCTCTTCAAACACACGGTATGTATCCATTAAGTGTATGAGAGCGATAAAGTAAATTAACGGCATTAAGTGGGGCACAACCACATAGCGAATACGTTGAAAACGAGATGCACCATCGATGATTGCCGATTCAAGCGTGTCTTGGTTGACGGATTGCAAACCCGCATAAAAAATAACAAAAGCAAAAGGGGCGACATGCCAAACGCGATAAAACATCATGAGCAGTTCTATGCTCCAGCCTTGAGCGAACATGGATATCTCTTGGCCAGTGATGCTTTCTAATGCTCTGGTTAATAATCCTTCGCCTATGAAAAGCCACTTGATGGATAGGGCACCAATAACTGGCGTAATAATAAAGGGCAATAGTGAAACAAAGATAATCGGACCTTTCACTTTCTTTGACGCCGTGTTGACGGCAAGAGCAATCAGTAGGCCGACTCCAATAACTAAAGGCAGAGTTATTAGGGTAAACATTAGCGTGAAGCGCAATGCTTTATAAAAGTCGATAGAGTTAAAAATATCAAAAAATTGCCCATTACTAATGAGTTCAGAGACTTTCTCTGGTTCGAGCAACGCTTTGTAAGTATCCAGACCTACAAAAGCTGTTTGAGTGACTGGGGTATTGGTTTCATCTAAAACAGGGACCGTTTTCTCTGTGGATTCACAAATAGACGTTGGGAAACTTGGTGTACAAGTTTCTATCGTAACCGTTTCATACACGCCTTGGGTGACGTAAAAGCTTTGTATAAAAACCGAAACCAAAGGAATGGCAATAAATACAAGCATCATCACAAGTGAAGGCGCTACGAAGGTAAAGAAAGTTTTATTTTTCATTCTAATTACCGTATTAAGTCAACGTGAAATGGGGCTAATGCATTCATTAACCCCATTTGAAAAAGAGAGTATTTACAGTAAGCCAGACTCTTTTGCAGCAGAGGTGTAATCTTCTTCTACAGCCTGTAAGGTTTCCGCTGCGGTTTTTTGACCTGTTAAGTAATCAGAGACATTTTTACCCAATGCGGAATGAATTAAACCAATATTCGCAGTGAGCGGGTAACTTGGTGTTTTGTTGATTGCGTTTTGAATAGCTCCATTACTCAAGCGTGTTGGCTTATAACCTTTGATAAGCCAAATAGCGGCATCGGCGTTTTCTTTTACCATTTCTTCATCTAAGCCTTCTAACGCGACTTGAAACGCATTTTTCGCTTCTTCATCCGTAATGTTTTTGGCGATGGTAATGCCGTCCCACCACATCGTACTTGCTGGGTGACCATTTTCCATTGATTTAGGTGCCGCTGACATATAAACCTTTCCAACAACTTGTGACTCTTCTTTGTTATCGAGTGCTGTTGCTCGTGTTGCCCATAGATTTGCCATCGCGACATTGCCTTGCTGTAACTGTTTTTGAACGAACGTTGGATCAGCAATAAGGTATTCTGGGTCCATGTAAGCGGTTAGCTTCTTCATCATTTCCAGTGTTTTAATACCAGATTCATTGTTAACCGTTGCTTGGTTACCATCAAACAAATCAGTACCAAAACCTAGGTACATGTTGATGAACTCCATCGCAAGGTTCCAGCCTGTCTGATAGGTGCCACCGAGAGGGTATTGAATGAGATCCGCTTGTTGAATTTTTTCTGCTGCGACAAGCACTTCATCCCATGTTGTCGGTGTATCCAAACCCACTTTGTCTAAAATGTCTTTGCGATACATAAAGTGCTGAGTGTTTATCATCATTGCGATGGCCATGGTTTTTCCATCGACTTGAATGAACTGATTAGGGTTTAAGTTCTTACCGTATTTAACAACAAGATCATCAAGAGGTCTGAGTAATCCGCTGTTTAATAGAGGAACAAAGGTGCCATTAGCAACGCCACTGACATGATACAAAGAGGGCTTTGCCGCTAAAGCTGCCCCTACTTTTGTTTTAAATTCGGAATCAAGTGTGGAGCTGACGTTCCCACATTCCGCCATAGCTTGAGTAACGGCTTTCCATGCAGCAAAACTGGCTGAAATGGTTTTTACTTCTTGAGTATTTTCAATTGCGCAAGCGGCATAAGAAACAGAGCTTAGAGAGCTGAGTGCAATCAGTGTCGATAGTGTTAGCTTTTTCATAATCAGGTTTCCTGTGTGATTTTATGTCGTTTTTATTGTTTTCTTATTATTTAAATGTCGATGCGAGCACCATTTTCTTGGTCAAACCAATGCCTCGCTTCCGGTGGGATAATAAAGCTGACGCTTTGACCTATGTCTGCTCTAAAGGTTTTATCTGCTTTTGCAATTAATAATGCATCTCCAATTTTGACAGAAATAAGAGTGGAATCACCGAGTAGCTCAACGCTGTAAACTGGCGCGACAATGTCGCCATTCTCTTCGGTTGAGACGGTAATATCTTCTGCTCTAAACCCTATTGTGACGTTATTGGGAAGTGATGAAGGAACGTCTTTGATATTGCTATTGTCTGCTGTAAATGCACCGTTATTGATGGTCCCATTTAACAAGTTCATAGCAGGAGAACCTATGAAGCTGGCGACAAATGTATTGGCTGGTCTATCGTAAATTTCTGTTGGAGTACCGAGTTGTTGTAATTCCCCCATACTCATGACGACGACTCGATCTGCGAGAGTCATTGCTTCAATTTGATCGTGTGTTACATAGATTGTGGTTGTTTGCAGGGAGTGTTGTAAATGCTTAATTTGAGCTCGCGTAGAGACACGTAACTTGGCATCCAAATTCGAGAGTGGCTCATCCATTAAGAAAACATTCGGTTCTCGTACAATCGCTCTTGCCAGCGCAACTCGCTGACGTTGCCCTCCCGACAGTTCTCTTGGATAACGATCAAGCAGCTTTCCCAGTTCAACCATATCTGATGCTTTATTCACTCTCGCATCGTGTGTTGCCGGATCGACTTTGCGTATTTTTAACGGGAATCGAATGTTCTCATAAACGGTTAAATTAGGATAAAGTCCATAGCTTTGAAACACCATTGAAATGTCTCTGTCCTTAGGGTCTAGACCGTTTACACAGGTATCACCAATATAAATTTCCCCTTCTGTTGGATCTTCAAGACCTGCAATCATTCGCATTGTTGTTGTCTTTCCACAACCAGACGGGCCTAAGAATACGATAAACTCTTTGTCTTCAATGTCTAAATTGAAATCTCTGACTCCTGTTGTGGAGCCCCAACGTTTACAAATGTTTTTTAGTTGTATCTTGGCCATACACTTTCCCGTCTTATTGATTTTTTTGAATACGTATGCAATAAATATACATAATTCTGTAATTCTTGCAATATTTTTTGTTTATTAATCTGATTGAAATAAATTGGCTTTGTTTCTTAAAGCAAGTTTTAAGCCAGTGTTTTTTACATCAACGAGCGAGAAAAATACATAACTATCCTATTGATTAAAGGTTATTAAGTGATGTCTATACACAACCAAAATAAAGAGCTAATAGGCTCGTTTCGAATGGCTTTATATGACTTTTCCGAGGCGTCGTTAACGCATGTTATTAACGAAATCTTTTCTGAGAATGCATTGCTGAAATTTCCCTTTCCTTTTGAAACCATTGCTTCGAAAAAGGCGTTGGTCACGGATATTTATCGACCTTTAGCAAGCGCGTTTGTTGGTTTAGAGCGTCGAGACACGATTGTTATGGCAGGGGATTCAAACCACGATAGTGAGTGGGTTGGGTGTTGTGGTTATTATACAGGTTCTTTTGAAAAACCATGGTTAGACATACAACCTACCGGGCATCAAGTCAGTATGAGGTTTCATGAATTTTTTCGTATTGAGGGCGGCCTTATTGTTGAAATGCAAGTGGTATGGGACATTCCTGAAGTGATGATGCAAGCAGGTGTATGGCCACTATCGATAAGTCTGGGGAGAGAATGGCATGTTCCGGGGCCAGCAACTCAAGATGGTATTATTCAATCTTTCTATGATAAAGAACGTTCAGACGTTAGCTTGAATACAGTTGCAGACATGTGTGCATCTTTAGGGAACTTTGCCGAAGGAGGTGTGGATGCGATGGCACTGGAAAAATACTGGCACCCCCAGTGCAGTTGGTATGGGCCTTCAGGCATTGGTACAGCAAGAGGCATTAAAGGTTTTCGCAATTGGCATCAAATTCCATTTTTAAACGCGCTGCCAAATCGTGTGGGTGATACTAATAAGGGGTATCTTTTTGCGGATGCGGATTATGTCGGCTTTACCGCTTGGCCCGGTATGGGTATGACCATTAGTCAAGGCGGTTGGTTAGGCATTGCTCCTGCGAATCAAAAGATTACGATGAGAAGCTTGGATTTTTGGAGGGTGGAAAATGGTTACATTAGAGAAAATTGGGTATTGATCGATTTATTAGACGTTTACAACCAAATTGGGGTAGATGTTCTAGGCCGGATGAAGGAGCTTAATAAGTCACGCCTATTGAACTTTGAGCACTAACTTATGAGGGCATAGGAGAGCATTGTTGTTTATAATGAATGACACTTAGATCTATTCGGTGGTCATTCTATGCCCGAAGAGTCCGTTTTTGGATTGATATCAAGGGATAATATGGACGCAAAAAGTAAAGTGTATTTAGATGAATATCTTCAAACTTTGCCTTCAAATGTTGCGAATAAGCACACTTCTTTTAGCTCAGATTACTTTTGTGCAGACGAAGTGAATGCAAATATTTGCGCTGATTTAATCGTACGAGGAGAAAAACAAGCCTCTTGTAGTATGGATTATTGGTATAGCCATGAAGATGAAGCTTTGCCCGAAGTTGGGCATTTGCAAGTCGTTACGGATTGGGATGGGAACCCTGTTTGCATTATTGAAATTACTTCCGTATCCAAATGCAAATACAATGAAATCACCGCAGAGTTTGCTGCTTTAGAAGGCGAAGGGGACAAAACATTAGCTTGGTGGCGTGATGCGCATTGGGCTTTCTTTGCACTTGAATGTGACGAGTTAGGTATTCAACCAAGTGAAGATATGCTGTTGGTTCTAGAGCAGTTTAAAGTGGTTTATCGATCCTAATTTTCACAGTGAATAATGACGGATAGTCCGGTGATCGAATGTGGTAAATACCATAATCAGTACAATAACAACGAAGTAATGGCAGTGCCTTTGGGTTGGTATTTATGCGGCAGTTAAAAACGGCTTTTCATCCTGATGTGTCTCCTGTAGACGTCTCTCCTTTAAGCAAGCAAGTTATTATTATGCGTCACGCTGCACGAGGAATTGTACTAAAAGGGGAGGACATTTTATTACTATATACGCGGCGGTATCATGATTACAGCCTTCCCGGTGGCGGAATTGATGGCCAAGAAGATTACATTACAGGTTTGATTCGTGAACTAAAGGAAGAGAAAATCTCCTAATCGTCATGATATCGATACGTTAAATGTGGGTGAGCCTCTTGTAAATTGAGCGCAAGACCATCCAATAACCAATTCAGCTGACGGGGTGATACTTGAATAGACAAGTGCTCATCATCAATACCAGGCCACTGAAAATGTTCTTTTTCGAGACGCTTATAATGCAGCCAAAAGCCATTAGAAGACCATTGTAAAATTTTGACTTTATCTCGTGCTCGGCCACAAAAAACAAGAATATGATCGCTACAGGGTTCTTTTTCCAGATCGTACGCGACAATATTACATAGTCCATTAATGGCTTTACGCATATCGGTTGGTCCACAAATGAGGGTCACATTAAATTGATTTGATGCGGTAAACATAAGCCTTTTATCCCCTTGAAAGAAAACAAAAGACTTTATGATTTTTGAAAGGCATTACTATGTGGGGTTTAACCGACGCTTACAGTTTTTTTACATAGAGGTATCTCTATAGCAATCATCTTCAAGTGAAGTCGCATGCCTTAAGAGTTAAGGCAGTAGCGGTTTCGCCCCTCAGACTTTGCTTGATAGAGTGAATGGTCCGCTTTCTTAATAACCTCTTTGAGCTCCAGATCATCCGTTGGAGCAACCACCGCTACCCCGACACTGATTGTCACAAAAGGGCTCACTTTAGAATGCTTATTTTCAATTTCAAGCGCCTCGACAATCCTAACCAACGTTTTCGCCGCCCTTTCAGAATCAGCTTCACTGGTATTCGCTAACATCACAATAAACTCTTCTCCACCATATCTGGCGATGAGATCTGATGTCTTGATCAGAGCGCCTTTCATCACTTTGGCTACTTGTTCAATCACATTATCGCCCTGCAAATGACCATAGTTATCATTATATAATTTGAAGTAATCAATATCTATCATCAGAATGGAAAATTTTTGCCTTAATTCTACTACTTGCTTTAAGGTGCTATAACTTTTCTCGTCAAAATGTCGGCGATTCGATAGTGTGGTCAAACTATCTGTATTGCTGAGCTCTTTTAGACGATTCGCCAAATTTTTATTTTCAATAACACTTTTCAAGCTATCAATAATAGTTTTGTTGATATTTTTATGCAGTGACAAGATATTAAATCCGAAAAAAAGGTACATAAAAGCCATAAAAAATAATGTACTGCCATTTTCATAATGCATAAAAGTAAAAATGATTATTGGAATAATAAAACAGCAAAAAAAGGCATAAAATGAATATTTATGAATTGCAAGAGTAATGAAGCCAGACGCCATTAGAATAATAACGAAAGCTGCGAAAAGAAACATCCATCGCTCTGAAAGGTGATAATACGAATAGATGTAGAAAACGGACCAGAGTAGCCCATTCAATGCCGCTGCAATCAGGCCATTACGGTTAACCGCATTCATCTGGCTCGCGACCTTGTAATCATCCCAACCTTTTATCTTCAGATAAACCGAGAAGCGAAAAGCAAGAAAAGCCATAAAAATTGCTAACCATAACTTTGGAAAAACTGACGAGTCGTGATACATCAATACACCAAACCAACAACTTACAACCAAGGCCTGTAAAGGAGTCGTTGTTCGCATTTGCTGGTAAAACAGTCGATGCTGGTCGATACTTAATTGAATTTCGTCATTAATACTCATATGTATCTTGGCCGCTATTTAATAACCCCTCGGTTATTAATCACAATTTATAGTTGAAGCGCTACCGACGAATTCATCAAAACACCTTAATCTGCCCTACAACATAAAATCCTGCGAAAAGTCGACATCCAGTTTTTTGCGAAACGTTAATATACCTAAGTTTTCCATATACACCCGGTTACGAGCTTTTTACTCCAATTATAGTTCAGATCCTCCATAATCTAAGGACAGTAAAAATGAAAAGAATTCACACATATGTATAAATCTCCTAGGCCTCCCTATCAGCAAATCGCCTACAGATATAGTCGCGCCGCTGGCCCTATTTGTATTTTAAACCTGCTATTCCCTAACAATATAGAAAAGCAAACGTGCTGGATATACCATTAATTTTCAACCCATTAGATCTGATGTAAACAGTTGTACCTCTTGATAGTAAAGGATTTTCTTAATTCTTGCTACCACTAAAAACGAAAGTTTGTTCCATAAAAAATGACTAAGTGCAAACAAATCTAAACTGAGATCTTTGCACGAAACGTTCTTAAATATGAGAATATCATTCTATACTCTGGACATGTCATGCTGATGAAACCACGCTTGAAGTAATTAGTCGTCCCTGAATAATGGCGTTTCAGACAAGAACCCCCATGTTATTTTAGACCTTTCCATTTGAAATGCTATTTTCAGCCATAATCGCCTTAAAAATGCCCCCATATATGGCGCACAATAATGCCACTGGAGTAGCTTACGCAGGTTCTGACCACAGGTACTTAAGATCACGTTCATCGCATCGCCTAGTACACCTTTAAGAAGCATCGTCTGAGTTTTCCATCGAATTTGAGATGCCCTATGATGGGTTCTACGCTGCTTCGTGGGATTCCGCGTTTTTAATCTGCTATCAAGACGTTAATGTCTTCCACGTCATACCCTTTATAGCCTCGGTCAACAAAACAGGGTTCTGGTTTTCGCCCAGTGAGGGTTTCTACTTGTTGGAGTTGATCTTTCAAGGTATGTCCATCATACGGATTGCCAGGATAGCTTCTTACTCCCACGATGAAGGAGTCTTTCGCGGTAACGGCGATACTGACTTTCACACCAAATTCGTAGCGTTTATGCGCTTTTCCTTTGGAGATACAGTCCACATTAGGTTCATGCAGGCTGTAGATTTTGTTTTTGCTTTGGCGAGTTTGTTTTAGTAATCGATAGGCTTGGTTAAGTGTGTCTTCCTGTTTTTGGGTGAGCGTTAATCCTTGTTGCTTTATTTGTCTATCAATATCTCACAGGACTCGCCCTAAAAAGCCTTTGACTTACTTAATCGCTTTTCTCATCCGCTTATATTGTTTGGCGTGGCCATAGCGTCCAATTTTTGGCATTAACTCATGGCGGTCTTTGTCGTAGGTTTGTCTTAAGGTAATGTTTTGTTCTTTGGCTACCTGCGTGAGCTGTTGTCGAGCCTTGTTGTAGAGCTTGGCATCTGTTGGGAAGGTCATGTTCTTTTCTTGTACTGTGGTGTCTACGACGACTCGCTTTAAGCTCGCTGGTTTGATGACTTTTAGTTTTAGCCATTTAACAAGGCTAGTTTGATGGCACGGGAAGTCATGTTGAAAAAAGGTTTCGCCACAAAAATACTGGTAATTCAGGCGATTCAAGCCATTGCTCTAATACCATTTCGTCAGACAAGTTATGTAAGTGCTGCAAATACAGTAACCCCGCCATAAGGCGCGTTGTCAACGCGGCTGCGCCAACCGTTGAGAAGTGTGCCCCTAATTCGTTATCCAACAGACACTAATCAATGATTTTAGCCAGTCGAACTAAAGGGTGATTGGGGTTAATGATGTCTACGAGCTGAGGTTGGAACAAACCCTTTTGCGGGACGATCTTTGTCTGACGAGGTTTCATAAAACTCACCCATTCTGCAACTTTTTAGGTCTAAAGGCGTATTTATCGTAAGATTTAGGTATTAAGTATCTTATAAAAACACATTAGATTCAATAGGTTGAGATATTATCAGGGAGAATTAATCAGTCGCTCAAAAGAGGACTAGCACCAACATTCCGAATGCCACGACCACGGCCATCATTCCCCCATATCGCCAGTTTGAACGGGCAAGCTGGAAGTTATCTACACCGTATTTTCCTGATATAGACAGATTAATCCCTGACAATGGACTAATGGCGGTTCCAACAGCCCATGAACTTAGAGAAACGAACGCCAGTAGGGTGTTGTCAGCACTGCCTGCTGGAACAAATGAACTCATTAATGAAATACCAACAATGGGATGTAGCCCTAATAAAGAGATTCCGCAAATCCCGATAAAGCAGATAAGGGCTTCACTAAAGCCAAAACTTGTAAACAGTGACCATTCATTACCAAATGTGCTCATTAATGCCAGACTAATTGCTTTACTAAGAAAGCCAGCAGATAAAAATAATGCGATCTCATTCGCCATATTAGGTAAGCGGATATGAATATGATCTTGAATGCGTGATCTTGTGTGATTTCCGCCGGTTTTTAAGGTTAAGTAAATCACGACAGATAAGGGGCTAAGTAAGGTAACAATAGATAGGATTGGCGTTTGCGTCATAATAAAATAATGAAATACGATCACTAAAAATGCCAACATCACAGGAAAAAATAAGGAGTTTACGGCAATGGGGAAGCCTGAAAAAGAGGTTAGATGATCACGCCTTTTTAATTCCCAAAGAGACAGCAGACAAGAACAAATGGCCATCGGGATCCCTATCATAGCAAGATTATGAAATTCGGCATCAGGTGCAATCGATAGGGCCACAGCGACCGATGCAAAAAATGGAGACCATAGCCCTGCACTGGTTAATGCTCTTACAAGCATAGAGTATTGAGGCATGGTCATTTTTCCGGTTGGTCTTTGTAGCTTATCACCAACAAAAAACGTCGCAGACATATTAATAACAGCCCCCAGCAAGTGGACGCTGAGCCAGGTGTACAAGGCACCTTTAATGCCTAAAACAGGGGGCGATTGTTTGGCTGTATCAGGAAGCAGAGCTAATAGAGAAACGCCTGTAAGCATGGCTACTATGCCTAAATTTCCTTCAAACAGTGAACTCAAATCAATGCTTTCCGCTAAATAGAGATGGTAAATAAGAGCGATTCCGCCAGCGCCAATGAGAAGCCGGATTTGACTTTTATTACGTTGGTTTAATCGCTTCCAAGAGACGATAAAAACACTCCAATAACAGAGGGCAGAGAAACCATATAACCACTCGAAATAAGGAATTAAGGATAATAAAAATAATCCACAGCCAGCGACAACACCGTATCCTGAAAATGTATGGATAGAGAATGGCGAATGGTGCTTTTTTGAAAACATAATATTCCTTAATAAAATCGCGCGGGAGAAAAAGGTGATGCATCAATAAATGTTGGTTGCTGAGAGATCATTTCAGCGATTAATCGTCCTGTTGCAGGTCCTGTACTGAAGCCAATATGTTGGTGACCAAAAGCTAACCAAATATTGTCTTGATTAGGGCATGGGCCAATGGCCGGTAATGAGTCAGGCAATGTTGGTCGATTACCTCTCCATTCGGTATTTTCAATAGGAGCCCCTAAATACGTACTTTGCTGAGCCGATATTGATACTTTATCAAGCTGAACAAAGGAGTCAGGTGCCGTTTTGTCGTTGAGCTCGGAGCCACTAGTAAGCCGGTAACCTTGAGTCGTTGGCGTCAAAACAAATGCACTGTCTACATCATAAATGGGACGAGTTAACCTAGGCCCTTCAGGGAACTGATAATGTCTATGATACCCACGCTCAAAACACATTGGTATGGGTTTTGATACGCATTTAAGCAGATCATTAGACCAGGGACCAGCGGCTAAAACCACTTTATCAGCTAGATATGATTTTTGGCCATGTAGGGCAACTTGATTTCCTTCAATTGACAAGCTCTGTATACCATCACGAATTACCTGTCCTCCAAGTTTTATAAAAAGATTAATATAGCTTTGAGTGACTTCACCTGGATGATCTACTGATACGGCATCTTTAATATGTAATGCACTGCCATAAATGTGCTTTAAAGCCGGTTCTAATATTTGAATTTGTTGTGCGTTCAATATGTCAAAGTTGATACCCAGTTTATTGTATATCGCTTGCTCATAGTCAGTGGCCATTGCACCTTCTTCAGAATGAAACAGTTTCAACCATCCTCCTTCTCGTAGTCGTGACATCCCCGCTGATTGTGTTAACCACTTCTTATGTTCGTCTAATGACACTCGAATAATTGAATCAAGATAGCTAATGTTTCTTTCTGATTTTTTTTCTAATGATTGATATAAAAATTGGCGCGACCAATTTATATTTTTTATTAAATATAAATGATTAAGTCTTACGGCTGGATTTTTGTTAAATATATATTTTTTAAGATTAGGAATTAAGTTCTTATTATTAATTAAATAAGCTGAACTTCGAGTGATTACACCAGCATTTCCAAAGGATGTTTCTTTAACACTATTTTCTTTATCAATTAATGTGACCTTGACGCCTTTTTCAAGTAAATTTAAGGCACAACTTACACCAACAATACCTGAACCAATTACATAAACGTTGATCATTTGAAAAACCTTTGATTAAATTAATTAAAAACTAAACTGTGGATTCATAAAAATGAAAAAAATAAGTAAACCTTTCTCTCTTGGTGTTTTAATGCTTAATACCCATTTTCCTCGGGTGATGGGTGATATTGGCAACCCAGAATCTTTTGCATTTAATGTACTTTATGAACGAGTATCATCAGCTAAAGTAAGCGCTATCGTCACTTCAGAAGGTGTTAACTCTGATATAAAAAAAGACATTTTTTATAGTATAAAGTCTTTAGAAAACAAAGGGGTAGACTTAATAGTAACAACCTGTGGTTTCTTAGGAGAAATGCAGGATGAATTAAAAGAATCCACTAATGTACCAATATTAACCAGTTCTCTATTGACTCTTCCATTTGTTCGAACCTTTATAAATAAAAAGAATGACAAAATAGGGTTATTAACTTTTGATGCAAAAAAACTAAACGAAAAACATTTTGGTGGACACTATAAAAATGATGTTGTCATTGGCGATATTCCTAAAGATGGAGAGTTGTATAAAACCATTAAAAATGATTATCTTAGTTTAGATGTCATTAAATCAGAGAGCGAGGTTGTTTCTTCTGCTTTGAAATTAATTGAAAATAATAAAAATATAAAAGCAATTATATTAGAGTGTACAAATTTATCTCCTTATATTGATGCTGTTAAAACAGCAACAAATTTACCTGTTTTTGATATCATTCAAGCGATTAACTGGTTTAGAGAGACAAAATCAATCTAAACCAGTTAATGAATAAGGGGGAGGCTAAAAGTCTACCCCCAAACATGGCGCGAAATCGTCTTCACAGATTTCTTGTTGGTGGTGCAGCGATACTTTTCTGGACAGTTCTGGCAGGTCAGACTATTCGAGTAGTAGTGACGGTAGCCTTCTCGAGAAGTGGTATTGTAAATGAGCGGCTCGCCTTGCGGACAGAGGTAGACATCTTGCTCCCTATCGTACTTGTATTCGCGTTTATAGAAGAAGCCTTTCTTATGATTAGGACGACGATACCCCACCACCGCATAAATGTTTCGCTCTTCCAATCCATGACAAACCGCAGAGGTAAAATAACCAGCATCGTGGACATTCCCCGCCGTGACATGAACATCGGTGATGATGTTGCAACGTGCATCGACAGTTCGGTGATCTAATTAGAAGTACCCTTTGGGCTTAGTGTCTCGTACCATATAGCCGCTATCTGGGTCTGTTGTACTCTGCTTGATCTCACGAGTTTCCACCTTGGATTTTTCAGGCGGTAAAGGCTTTTTTCTATGAGCGAGTCGATCCTCCTCAATCGCCTGATCGAGTTCGTCCATATACGCCTGACGCGTCTGTTCAACCACCGCTTTCTCGAAATGCATTTTGTTGGCATTGGCCTTTAAAAGAGTGAAATCCGTGTAGAAGGTGTGTCCACCTACCAACTTACGTTTCATTGCTTGGAGTACAATTTGATCAAAAATCTGCTGGTACACATCCGATTCTTTAACGCGGCGTGTACGATTAGCACTTAACGTTGAGACATCAGGTATCTTGTCTGTCAGGACTAAGTCTAGGAATAAACGGTAAGCCACATTTACCTGCACCTCTCGAATCAACTGAAGTTCACTACGAATACCAAAAAGATAACCAATAAACAGCAGCTTAAACATAAGGGTTGGATCGAGAGCGGGACGACCATTATCGGCGCAATAAAAATCCTTAACGAGATCACTGGGGACGAGCTCATTGATGGAAATAACCTCTAAAGTCGACTGGGTTTGGGGGCGTTCTTTAAGCATGCTGTTATTATAAAAAAACCCCGCCGAATGGCGAGGGCTTTATCAGCAGTCTGGCTAACAAATAGATGTTAATTATCAGGCTGTATTTGTATATTGAATGTTTTTGGCCTTATCTAAGGAAGGTTGCGATCTTTTACGGTTTTTCGTTGAACTAAATGGCTTGGGATTTGGATTCTTTCTGGAGGGTAGTTAGGTTGCTCTATACGATTTAAGACGGCTTTCACTGTTAAAGAAACCATGTCGTCAATCGGTTGGCTCATGGTTGTTAGGCTGTATGAAGGCGCGGCGCCTAAAGGAACATCATCGTAACCGATTACTGAAACATCTTCTGGGACTTTTAGTCCTAATTCGTATCTTAATGTATCAATCACGGCAAAAGCCATATGGTCACTGGCAACAAAAAGGGCATCTGGTGTTGTTGTTTTATCTGCTGTAAACATTGACAGGGTGGCTTGCCTAGCTTGTTTTTGGCTGTAATTACCGCTTTCAATTGAAAAGAGGCTCATTTGATGATCTTTTAAACCATCCACCAATCCTTTTTCTCGGTCTTTATTGGTCGAGGACTCTACAAAGCCTGAAATGTAACTAATTCTTTTATGTCCAGTTTTAACGAGATAATGGGCTACTTTTTTACCGCCTTCATAGTTCGCTGAAGTCACTGAGGTAACATCATCCGCTTTTATAGCCCGGTTAAATAGCACCACAGGTACAGCAAGTGAATGACAGGCTTCTATCCAGTCTGGTGATAAAGAAACAGAAGCTAAAATAACCGCGTCAATCTGATATTGTAAAAACTCTTGAACAATTTCATCGGCTGAACTTTGATGGTCCGAAAAAAACATGAGGCTATGATAGCCTTTAGCTTGAAACTCACGTGACAGTTTTTCGAGCGCAAGAGGGTAATAATGATTTTCTAAATAACCAAAGACAAAACCAATAATTTTACTTTTTCTAGTAATCATGGAGCGTGCCATGATGTTGGGTCGATACCCAAGCTCTTTTGCTTTAGATAAAATAAGCTCTCTTTTTTCAGAGTTTATAGACGATCCTGGTGTAAAAGCTCTGCTTACCATGGATTGGCTAACGCCAGCGGCTTTGGCAACATCAACTGAGCTGGTTTTCTTCTTCATATTCAAATAGCTTACTGTTGTTTAATTGGGGAGGTGGAAATCGAGTGTCGCCAATTTCCCCTGATTAATCGATAATATCTTATTTTACTGGCGAGCAGCATAAATGATCAACTTTAAAGTGTTTTTTCAGAGTGTATATTGATCTGAAACGAGCACATTTGAGTCAGTTTATTTATCAAGTGTGTTGGCTAGTTTTGCAGTCAATAATCTGATCACAGCCGGTTTGTGAGTTAGCCGTTGAACGCATGGTAGGAGAAGTGTGACTATGATTAAATTCGCTGCAAGATAATGTTTGCACATTCTTCAGGGGTTTCTATTGGTAGTAGATGACCATGATTAGGAAATAGCGTTAACTGCTCAGTGGGGACAATGCCTTGCCAGCTGGAGCGCACCTTATCGCTAATAAATAAGCTGGGTTTACCCAATAAAATTGTGTAAGGCATATTGATTTTATTAAAGCGTTTTAAGGCACCTGTAATATAAGGGGCACTAAAGTAATTTGCTAACTCTTGTTTTGGTGGGAACAACATGGTGTAGCCTTCTTCATTCGATATCGATTTAGGCACCAAGCTGTGTTTAGCAAAGGTACGTAAGTGCTCATCGGTTATGCGTTTATAGGCACGGTGTTGGCGTAAAAACTGATAATAGTTTTCGGTACTTTCCCAGTCTGACTGTTTTTTTAGAGTGCTTTTAAACGGTTCTTGGTTCAGTATAAAATACCTTGGTATCCACTTGATAAGTTTATAAACGGATGCTTGGATTCTAGTAAAAGTGACGGGTTCTATTATGAAAAGTGCAGAAAATAAATCCGGCCGTCGGACCGCGGCCAACATCATGGCTGACGCACCTTGTGAGTGACCAATACCTATAATAGGCTTACTTTGAGTTTGTATTAAAAACTCAATTAACATGTCGGCGTCTTTTTCACGGGTGAGTACTTTATTGTTCGGTTGATCAAACCAATAGCCACGCATGGCTAAACTGGTCAGGTTTAGCTTTGTACTCAATTTTGTTAATAGAGGTTCGTAAACCCCTGCAGGAAAACCGTTTCCTCCGTAAAAGTGAGCGCTGGGCTTAGAATCATCAATACTTTCTGACATTAATGTAGCAAAGTCATAGTACCGTGCTTGTTTGTTGTGTATTTCAATGGATTTAACAAACCTCTCCATTTTGTCGAGTTTTCCTTTTGATCGTTGATGTTAATTAAATCCCCTTTCAGTTTAATGATTATAAGGATGGAAGACAACAAACTGACAAGACGGTTGGTTGTCGTTTAAACTTCTTTGGCCGCTAGCGTAGCCGCTGTACTCTTCAAGCCATCTCTATCTGCATAGCAGCCTTGTAAGTGGCGTGAACCAACAGCCTGTATTTCACGTCCATGCAAGACTCTTTGGTTATCAAATACAATCAATTCGCCTGATTCAAGTGTTGTAGTAAGTTTGCCGGCATCACTGTGTAAGATAGTTGCAAACAATTGATAAGCCTCATAGAAGCTAGGCATAATGTCAAAAGGTACATTGATTGGCGCACAAGATCGATTGTTAATGCGCACAGCCATGACTTGATTTTGCTTGTCGGTCTCTATCATATAGCCCAAATGTTCAAGAACTGCGTCATTGCTGGCAAATCTAAACTTCGCTTTATAAGTAGACAGCAGTTCAAATGCTTCAGGGTGTTCTTTTTGTAAGATGTCTGCCGCTTTAAACCCATCAGCCAAAGCGGTAACACCACCGATTTCGGCTTTCATTAAGCAATGCAGCAGCTGCAGTGTGGGTACAGGGTCGCGGTATGGGTTATCGGTGTGTAAGCTTAAAGGCAATGGAGTGAAGGCTAAGTTTTCCGCTTTTTCCACACTGACTACTTCAAATAGATCACCATAGTTCGTGTTTCGAACAAAGCCAAACTCAGAGACTACGTTTAATATCGTACCGGGTTCAGTCGGTACATTGTATAGCTTTCCGATACCAAATTGAATGACATCCTTTAACCAAGAAAGCTTAACCGCATCGTCTTCCAGAACTTGCGCATAATCATAACTTTTCATTTGAAAGTCGCTTCCCCAAAGGGATGCGCTGTTCACTGAAGCGGGTGCATTGTCATAGCAATTAGCCATTAGAAAATCGTGGGGGTAGAAGGAGTCATGCTCATCTGGTGTGTCCCAAAGTACTTCCAATCCCTCATTGGTTATTTCAGACTTCAAGATGGCGATGTTCGAATCGAGTAGCCATGTTTCGTGTAATCTTTGGCCGCTATCATGTTTACATTGATGGCATAGGCAATTATCACGTAGCCATAAATAATGAAAACGCTTCGATTCATAAATTAGAAAATCATTCATAGAGATACCGTTTGAGTATTAAAGATTAAGCGCTGTATGCACGATAATTGAATATTTAGGATTTTAAAAAGGATGCCCCTTTATTAACAGTATAAAAAAGGGTTAAATATGTCTTTTTATGATTGTTGAGAATAAAGTTATGTTGTCGACTCATTCTTTAGATTTGAAAATCATTCGTTCTTACTGGCAAAGCCCCGATAAAAATTGGCTCTATCCAAGTTACCAAAGACCCTATAATTGGTTGATTCATACTCTGTCAGGAGAGGGGATCGTAAGAATGAAAAACCACAATATTGAGCTGCTGCCGAATACGCTCGCCTTACTGCCTCTCAATCAACAATGTCATTATCAATGTATAAAACCTATGGAAATTGGTGCCTTTGCGTTTACTCTTGAATTGCCATCAGGGGCAGATGTATTTCAGCTTTACCAGCCTCCAAAGCACCCTGTAGATTATTCAAACGAACAGCCCATTTCAAATATTATCAAATGGCAAAATAAAGACGCCGAAGCGAACGGAAAGTACTTTCAAGCTCTTGCAAGCGCCTATCAGCTGTTAACGCCTATTATTGAGAAAAGTCAGGTTTCAAAGGGTATAGAGATGCACTATTTAAGGCTTGAAAAGATTTTTAGCTACATTGAGCAGCACCTGACTGAAGACATTCAAATACCTCAATTAGCAGCGATACATGGCACGTCTACGGCCCATTTTAGTCGTTGGTTTAGCTCGATAGTAGAGACCTCTCCCAAGCAGTACATTAACCAAAAAAGAATCGACCTCGCCTGCAAAAAATTACTATTGACCGATCATAGGATAGACAGTATTGCCTACCAATGTGGCTACGAAGACCCGCTGTATTTTTCTAAAAGTTTTAAACGTATTACGAGCTTAACACCGCGAGATTACAGAAAAACGAAACGCTATGATTTGATATAAAAACGCTCAGTTTACGTGACACTGCGATCACTTTTGATTGTTTGGATACTCTTTATAGGCACTTTTCTGTCCGTGATTTTCTTGCTATTAATTATGCAATATTATGATATATTGTAAATCATCATTTAAGTAGGGTTGAGCTTTTGATATGAGTATAAATACAGCGGGACGCTCAAGTTTGACGCGTCAAACGATCGTTCCTTTTTTGTTGGAAATTTTTGAAACGAGAGGGCCTGAATCCTATTTAGGGGAATCAGTATCTATGGCAGAACACATGGAACAATCAGCCGCCTGCGCTTACGAAGACGGTGCCAGCGACGAGCTTATCATTGCCGCGCTGTTACACGATATTGGTCACTTCATCGGCGATTTTGAGTTGGACGCACTTGAAAATGGCATTGATAACTTCCACGAGGATTCTGGCGCCATCATATTAGAGCGCTTCTACCCACCAGAAATTAGTGAGCCTGTGCGTTTACATGTGGCGGCTAAGCGTTATTTGTGTACGGTAGATGACCATTATTACGACAAACTGTCTGCGGCATCCGTCAACTCGTTCAACTTACAAGGTGGTAAAATGAGCGCGTCAGAGGTCGCTGAATTTGAGGCGAACCCTCATCATAAAGCCGCGATTAAACTGCGCCATTACGATGATGACGGTAAAGTACAAGGCAGAACGATATATAAAATTGACCACTATCAACCGCTTTTAGAAAGCTTATTGTCCTAAGCTAAGCGAGTGGCGATACAATCGAGCGGCATGCTTTGTGAATTTGAAGAGCCTATTGGTCGTCAGTAGATTGGCGCTACGTGTTTTACTAAACCACCTAAACAAGGGGCAATGTTCTTGTTTAGGTGGTTTTTAAATCATCTTTGAGACACAAACCGCTAAATGATTGAAGTGGCCGTCCAAGGCGTTTCCACGCCCAGAATAGCGGCAATAGTTGGCGCTATCTGTATTGCCTCTGCAAAGTCTACTGTTTGTTGTGGGATATTTGGACCTGAAAAAATGCAGAACCGATAGTCTTCTTCAGTTCCCGGACGCATTCCATGATTGGAGCGATATTTAGAAATACCACGTATCTGTCCGGTGTTTTTTAAATCCGACTCGAAACTAATATATTGCCCCTCCGGACAGCTAAAAACTAACATTTCAGACTTTATATCGTCCGGTAATAATGGCTTGCTCCAAAGCTCCATACCTTCAGCTAGCATTCTTTTGGTGACTTCAGTTGCTTCTGCTGCTGACCGGGGATTAACGAAAAGCATGCTGCCTTCGCTAGACCAACGAGTTCCTTCAGGCAGCAACAGATCGCAATGTATCGTTTCTTCCATCAGTGTATGCCCATGATCACTCATTACGGCAAAATTGTAATGCTCAAGTTGTCCAGCATTGCGCAAACGTTCAATCAAGGTGCCTATTTGAGCATCTGCAATGCGTAACGATAGCTCTGTATTTGGATCATCTGTACCAAATTGATGCAAATAATAGTCAGTAACGGCAATCTCCAATAATACTAAATTTGGAGTTTGTCCGGATTCAATCAGCTTAGCGGCCATTTCTATTAGCTGAAAATCAGCCAAGCTGCCTAACTCCAGCATTCGGCTACGGTTGTCCATTGGGTTAACTAGGTCATCTTTTGATAAACCCGCTTGACTGAGTCTCTGTTCAGGGTCTAAGTTTTTTCCTTTCATGGTCCAACGCTCATTCGCTTCATGTGCGTGGTCGTCACGGCCGCGAATCATGACATCATCAACCCACCAAGGGCTGATATATAGGCTGCAATCTTCCGGCCGTACCATTCCAAACCCCATATTGAATACATCCCCCCCAGCCTCATGGGTCAATGATGCAATGGTTTCAGTGCGCACGTCATAGGGATTGGACCATCTAAATACATTGCCATCCCAAATCTTATTGCCATAAATTCCATGCTCACTCGGTGGGCGCCCAACAATCATTGAGGTTCTTCCAGGGTAAGAGGTGCCGCATACTTCGGGGGTGAGAGAGGACACTTGAGTCCCTTGCTGAGCTAATCGATTTAAATGTGGTAGCTTATCTCGCATTTGATGGAATTGTTTTGAACTAATACCATCAATCATTATTACAATAAGTTTATTCATGTCTGTCACAATCCAAATAAGTTAATAACTACCCGCTATCTATTTAACAGTCATCTTTCAATGCGGCCACATTGGCGTTTTGCCCCCATGTACCTTTAGGTTTCTTGGTTCTTACCTTGATCTGGGTTAAGAATTTTAACTTCACGTTGAGGGAAGGGAATTTCAATACCGTTTTCTTTCAGTGTTTCTAAAATAATCAGCATAAGATCCCCGCCTACTCTGTTTTTACCATCATCAATACCCATCATCCAAAATTCAACAAACATGTTGATGCCTGAATCACCAAAACTGTCTATTTCACAATCTGGTCTTTCTTCAAAAGGAACATCAGGTCCACTGATTACTTGTTCATGTTCAGATACGGCGGCTTTGATCAATTCGACCAGGCTGCGTACGTCGGTTGAGTAGGGCACAGAAAAGTCAACACGATATCGCTGTTTGGGGTCTTTGTGAGTCCAGTTGATCATTAATGAAGAGATGAATTTTTCATTAGGGACTAGAATGTCTTTACCATCATAGGTTTCCAATACAGCGTACCGCATTTTAAATTCTCGAACGAAGCCTTTTTGACCATCGTCTAGCTCGACAAAGTCTCCCACGGTAAGGGATCGATCAAGCAAGATGATGATGCCCGAGATGAAGTTTGAAGCGATAGATTGCAGCCCTAAACCAAGTCCAACACCTAACGCGCCACCAAATACCGCTAATGTGGTTAGGTTAATTCCCATAATATTGAGCAAAAGCAAGACGATTATGCAGAACAGACCTACTTCAAATAGCTTACTAAAGACTTCTTTGGTTGGAATATCTAGCGAAGTTTGTTTTCTGATAACGGCCTTGCCAAAGTTGTTTGATGTGCGTCCTAACCAGAATAAAAAACTACCAAATATAAGTACCCTTGCGACACCATAGGCTGAAATGCTGACATTGCCAACATCGAGAGATATCTCTTCAAGTGCTTGAATGACTGTTGGCAGAAATCCCAATAAGTGCAGCATTAAAATGGGTAAGCCGACCCACCTAAACAGTGAGGCTGCGAAGGTTTGTTGTACAAAAGCCCGTATTAAAGAATTACCAAAGAGTAAAACCGCAATTGCTAAGGCGGTTCCAATTAACCAGGGGGTATATTCAAGTGTTTCACCGGCTTTTTTGGACACGTGTAATAATAGGATGGCCAGAAGCGGGAATAGAATACCACCAATTCGAAAGCCCAACTTTCTTAAAGGGTGGGCGCTTTCTAAAGGTTCATTGTGCGTAAGACCAACACTGTGACGGATTTTGTAAGCCATAACGAATGCGAGTAGGTAAATAACGGCAATGACGAGTAATTGTAAATAAGAATTTGGGTCTTCAATAAGCGACTGTATTTTATACAAGTGATCATCCAGAAATCGAGTGGTAGTGTCTGTATCCATAAAGTGCGTCTTTCGGTAAATGTTGGTTGAAAATTGAGCCGAGTAATTGTTAAGTAAGTACAAACCTCTAATATACGTGACTAGAATTGAGGTAGATACTTTTGGCCTATAGTAAGTGTTTCGAGCTTTTATTGATAGCATTCAAAAATAGCAGCATGCCTTTATTTGGTGGCAATGGCCTTCACTAGTAATGCTTGGATAGCGTGTGATAAGTGAGCCATTTTTACCGAAGAGAGGCGTGAAAAAGTTAGTGTTCACGGGCTAAGTAGAGGTTGGTAAACATCTATCTCATTCGATGATTTGGACGAGGTTTTAGCACTGGCCGATCATGATACGTTTGCATTGGGCGGGTCAGTATGGGGCGCTCAAGGTGAAGAATTAGAAAAAGTGGTTGATGCCCTTAATTCCGGTACCGTTTGGGTAAATAACCATGCAGAGGTACTGCCTCACGTACCCTTTGGTGGGAACAAACAGTCTGGTATGGGGGTTGAGTTTGGTATAGAAGGCTTATTGGAATACACCGTGCGTAAAGTCATTAACCGAGCAAAAGGCTAACCTCGATAATCATCATGAAGACCTTTGTTTAGCTGACGCCATTGTTGAGAGTGCTTCAAATCGCCACTGTTGACCTGAGTTTGAATGGACTCTCAGTAGTGGCTTTTTTGATTTTCCGTCTGATCACTCAAGCCGCTCTATCATTAAGTTGGTTATCAGTTGCGAGTTTGCACTTCCGCGTATACCACCAGAAACGGGCATGGTATTTTCTGGCGTAGAGCTAGATGCCACTGAAAAATGTGTGTTTCCTGTTAAGATGCCATGGCTCGGGTCGAACCCCAACCAGCCTATGCCGGGTATGAATGACTCTACCCAAGCATGCAATTCATAGATAGGCTGCTCGGTTTCGAAGTAGAAATAACCGCTCACAAAGCGCGTCGCCAGACCATGGTGTCGCAATACAGCAATAAGCATCCAAGATAAATCTCGACAGGAGCCTTTTTTGATATTAAAAGTCGCTTCAGGCTCAAGCGGCGGCCCACTTTCACGATACTCCACTAAAAAGTCGTTGTGTATCTGAGCGTTTAAATTTGTTATAAATTCAACCGTCTTAAATTTCGAATCATGCAGTATCTTCTGTGAGTAATCGATCAAATCGGTGGCGATATCGAGTTTTTGCAAATAGGCAAATAGCACTTGGAATTGTTTATCGGAATAAACAAAGGGCGTAACGCTAAAGGTATCTGGGTAAATAAGAAAATCAAAAGGATTGTAATCACGGATTTGTAGGTAGCTTTCCGCTGTGATGTGAAGTCGATTGGTTAGCGCTCCAAACCAATAAAAATCCACATCATTATGATCTTCATCCTCTATGACACGATGTCCTTCCGGAGTGGATTGGAGATCGATAGAAAACTGTTTTAATGTAATAAAAGGGGAGTTTTTCGGTCGAAATCTCAAACAGTGAGGTTCTAGAAAAACCTTGTTATCAAATATATAGGTTGTTTCATGGACTATCTTGAAATTCATAGAACTCTCTATAATCGGTGAGTGTCTATCTACTTACGATAAACTAAAGTGATAAATTGGCAAGGAAGTAAACCTGTTTGTAACACCATGCTCTCTAAATAGAAGTATGGCCGTTATTTGCTTAGCCCAGTTAGCCCTTGTAATGAGTGTAAGTTGTATTGGCACAAAAGCCTACGCAAATAAAGAAAGTATCCTTGAATTGGTTTGGTTTACATGGCGCTTCATCTTGTTAAGCATCAAAGTAACCAGTGTTTTGGTATGAAATTTGTATTACTGTTAAAACAGGTCGATTGGTTTTGATTTGAAAAGGGATGTTTTCGGACACAATGTTTAATAATTATTTGAAACAAAGAAATAAGGGCTAACTTATGATGACTCCAGAACATTTTTTAAATGAATTATTCAATGTCGCTGTCCGAAAAGCGCACCCAGATGATGGACTGCTTGCCGCCTTATCGACTGTTCCCGCTACTATCGGTGGAAGAACGGTCATTCTTGGTGCGGGTAAAGCGGCCGCGGCAATGGCTTCGATTGCTGAGAACTATTTTAAAGGTCGTGTGGAAGGCGTTGTGGTAACGCCTTATCAACATGGGTGTGAAACACATACGGTTGAGGTGGTTGAAGCCGCTCATCCCGTTCCTGATCAGGCTGGGCAGATTGTCGCTAGGAAAATGCTGACCCTAGTGAAAGGTTTGACAGAGAGTGATCGTGTTATTTTCCTTGTTTCTGGTGGCGGTTCATCTTTGTTAGTTTTGCCTCCAGAAGAAGTAGAGTTAGCCGAAAAGCAATCGATTAATAAACAGCTGTTGCGTTCAGGTGCTAGCATTGATGAAATTAACTGCGTCAGGAAAAAACTTTCTCAAATAAAAGGGGGGCGTTTGGCATTGCACTGTTCTCCTGCAACCGTACATACCTTTGCTATTTCAGATGTTCCGGGTGATGCTCCGAGTGTTATTGCTTCAGGTCCGACCGTTCAGGACGACACTAGCATTAAAGATGCTTTTGAGGTGCTATCTCGTTATGAGATTCAGGTTTCTGAAACCGTCATGGCGTATTTAAACATGCAGCAAGAAAAGGCTTTAGATTGGTCGTCTTTGTCAGAACAGAATAGCTATACTATTATCCGAACACCACAAATGTCACTTGATGCGGCCGCTGAATTTGCTGTTGCTCAGGGCATAACCCCCATTATTTTAGGGGATCTAGAAGGGGAGTCTCGTGATGTGGCAAAAGTACACGCGGGTATTACACGACAAATTATAAAATACAATCAGCCTTGTAAGATGCCATGTGTGATTTTGTCGGGCGGTGAAACCACTGTTACCGTAAAAGGGCGGGGGCGAGGAGGCAGGAACGCTGAGTTCTTGTTAGCCTTAACCTTGGACCTTAAGGGAGAAAAAGGCGTATCGGCATTGGCTTGCGATACTGATGGCATCGATGGCTCAGAAGACAATGCGGGAGCCATTATGTTGGAGTCTACTTATCAACGGGCTCTTGATAAGCGACTCAGTCCACGAGCGTATTTAGAAAATAATGATGGCTACTCATTTTTTGAAACTTTAGGGGGATTAATAATGACGGCGCCCACAAGGACAAATGTCAATGACTTTAGAGCAATACTGATTCAACCCTAGTGTCTTTAGATCGCAGTCACGCTAGCCACAATAAGATAATAAATACTTAATGAATGCATTAAATATCACTCGTAACGTAATTATTTCATTTTTAATTTTATAAAAAGGTTGCCTCTAATAAATCCTTTCTATAGAATGCCTGTCATCGAGTTGGAGCGGTCGTTTGTTTATACAAATGATTGATCTAATTGATAAATGGAGCGGTAGTTCAGTTGGTTAGAATACCTGCCTGTCACGCAGGGGGTCGCGGGTTCGAGTCCCGTCCGTTCCGCCATTTTTCTTGTATTTCAAATCTCCCCAAAACCTATCTTCTGTGTCAAATACATACTTTTAATAGCTCTATTCGGTTGCCTATAAATCATCTTTCAATCTCTTTACGCTTATTGTTTTCTGTCGTGTTTATTTTTCTTTATTCATCGGCGGTCCTATTCAATCAAACCCTCTATGAGCTTGTTATGGTCAATTTATATCGGCTAAAGTTACAATAAAAGCAGGGGATGCTACACTCGATATACATGCAAATTTAACGAGTCCTAGTAATCATATAGGGATAAAAGTAGCTATGGCGACAAACAAAACAACGTCTGTTCTTAAAGTACTCGATTATACAAAAAATGATAAAGAGTGGTTTGACGAGAAAAACATGGTTGCGGGTTACCATACCGTCTCGATACAAGGTGAAATCTTCTTAGGTCAACGTGACCCGCTGAAACGATTAGCGAAAGTTCCTTATGATTTTACGAATAAGCGGGTTCTGGATGTTGGTTGTTCTAACGGCGGTTTATTGCATGCGTTGACAGATCAAATTGAATTTGGTGTAGGGGTTGATTTCAACTCAAAATGTGTCAATGCAGCCAATGCGTTAAAAGCCGTTAATCGTACTGATAATATCCACTTTTATACCTTTGATCTAGATAAAGAAGACCTGTCAATGCTGACGCACTTTATCTTAGGTGAAAAAGTGGACATCTGTTTTTTCTTTAATATTTCCTTGTGGGTTAAGCGCTGGAAAGACGTTTTTCGCTTGTGTTCAAGCATGACAAGTTGCTTGTTGTTTGAATCCCATGGAACATTGGCGCAACAAAAGGCGCAATTGGATTTTGTTTCGACTATTTATAAAGAGGTGGTTTTGCTGTCGGATCAATCGGATGATGATCCTACTTACGCCAATAGAAAAATGTTTCTATGTGAAAAGCGTATTGACAACAAAATATTCGAAGTAGACCTAAATGATGTGACTTTATTAGATCAGTTTGATCGTCGGTCAATTCAAGTTGCCTATGAAAAGGCTTTCTCGGATCAAGTCGTACGCAGCATCCATCTGTTTCCTAGCACCCATGAAAGTGTGGTGGCCGACGTTAACAATCAGTACATTTTGAAACTGCCTAGACTTAATAGAGGGGGTGGAGGGTTAATCGCTGAAGCCATGATTACTGATTGTATTCGAGATAAAATTCATTTACCTATCCCTAAATTTGACATTGTGAAACAACCCGTATTAATGGGGCGTTATGCAAAAATTCAAGGTGATGTTTTTGATTCAAATCGCTATGACAATTTACCGGTAGAGTCTAAAAACCAATTAGCAGGCACCTTAGCGTCACTCTTGTTGGATTTCCATGCAATTCACCCTGATGAAATTGAGACACAAAAAATACCCTTAGTGCCTTCCTGGAGCGTGTCATTGCCATTAATTAAAGAGCAACTCTCTGAAGAGAAAGATGGGTCCGTGGTGGCGCTATTAGAAGAAACACTCTCGTTCCATGCGTCGTTAGTTGTGCCGGATTCACACAAGGTGTTTGGTCATTTTGATTTACATGGCGGCAATCTTCTTTTAGACACCAATCAAGTAAAAGTGAAGGCGGTTATTGATTTTGGGAATTGTAAAATTGGTGATTTGCATCAAGATCTTTCTACGATGAATTTGAGCTCTCCTGATTTAGCGGAACGTATTTTTGAAAAATACCAAATGCTGTCAGGACGTAACCTTGATTGGGCTTTAGTGTGTCATTATACGACGATTTTTTATCTTAATTTGCTGTCCGCATTAAAACGCGACCAGTCATCTAAGTACGCTTTTTGGTTAAGCGAATTGAAAAGTTGGCATCACGGAATACTAAGAAAAAGCGCCAGTAAATTGCTGCTTTCACCTCATGAGGAATCCTCTGTACCAAGTGAATGGCTGCGCTGGTTAGGGTCAAACCTTATGAAGGGCAGCAAGGGGATTGATTTACAAAAAGTCCTAGTAGAGCAAGGATTTACACCAATTGATTGTGCTTTAGAGACGCTAAAGGCTGAAAATCATCCTTACGTTGATGCTGGAAAGCATCTTTTTCAGGAGTTAGATAAACGCAATTGGTTATTAAGGACGTGCGATACTCTTGCGGCACTAGACGTTCATTATAATGCTTTAATAGAAAAGCGTAAGGCGCCAAGTTTCAGTGATTTTATAAGGCAATATTACAGTAAGCACCTTCCTGTTATTCTGACCGGGGCGATAGACCACTGGCCAGCATTAACTAAATGGACTCCTGAGTATTTTTTAGAAAAATTTGGTGATAAAGAAATCGAAATACAACAAGGACGAGAGCAGGATCCTCTTTTTGAGCGTAATTCGGTATTACATAAGAAAAAGATTCTGATGCGTGAGTTTGTCAAACTGATTCAGCATGGAGCAAGCAACGATCATTATATGACCGCGAATAACGCAGCAGGCAGCTATTCCAGTATGTCTCCATTGTTTGACGACGTGTCTGACTTTGCGATGGGTTATCGAAAACAAGATTCAATTGATACAACCAACTTACTTTGGTTTGGACCAAAAGGTACCTTTACTCCGTTACATCATGACTTGACGAACAACATGTTGGTGCAAATCTATGGTCGGAAAAAAGTTACCTTAATACCGGCGATGCAGGTGCCGTATCTCTACAATGATAAAGGTGTTTACAGTGCCGCAGAGTATCCAAACTTTGATGTCGCTCGCCATCCCGCGATGGCCAATGTGACTCCGGTATCTGTATTATTAAATCCAGGCGACTCTCTCTTTATCCCGATTGGCTGGTGGCATTGTGTTGAAAGTCTTGATGTTTCCATCAGTTTAAGTTTCACTAATTTTAATGCGCCTAATCATTTCCATGAACGTTATCCTAGGGAGTAGGGAAAGGGCAGAGAAATTGATATTAAGCAGATTAGATAAGTTTCAAAAATGAGAGCGAGCGTGGTCCCCTTACTTTTGATCAGTAGGAATGCGACTCATCTACTGATCAGTCGATGAGTTTTTTGTCTAAAGCGTATTTAATCAAACCAGCGGATGAGTGTATCTCAAGTTTGTTTTTGATGTTTTGTCTGTGGGTTTCTACTGTTCGCACACTGATGTTAAGTGATTGAGCAATTTCTTTATTAGAAAGGCCTGTGGCCACTTCTTTCAAAACGGATATTTCCCTTTTTGTTAAGGGCTCCTTTTGCTTGGTTGTCAGGGTATCGGTAAACAAAGCCGCTGACGCGCCTGAACTAAAGTAGGTGCCCCCTTGGTGAACCGTGGTTATGGCTTGAACAAGCTCTTCAGAGGAGACGTCTTTTAATACATAGCCATTTGCGCCTGATTGGATTAGGGACAAAATGTATTCTTTTTCATAGTGCATGCTTAAAATTAAGATTTTGACCAGAGGTTGCTCTTCTCGAAAGCGTTTCGTGGCTTCCAGCCCATTTAAAACAGGCATAGACACATCCATTAGAACCACATCTGGTTTGAGCTTATCCGCTTGGTTTAATGCTTCTAGGCCATTACACGCTGTGCCTATGACTTCAATATGATCTTCTAGTTCTAATCGAGCTTGCAATCCATCTAATACCAGCACATGGTCGTCGACCAGGAGCAGTTTTATTGTTTTTATCGGGTCTGCCATGGGTAACCTTTTCATTATAAGTATTGTTTATAGGGTTTGCTCTAAAGGCAACTTAGCCAGAATTTTTGTGCCTGCCCCCTTCCTAGATTCCAGTGTAAAGTCTCCGCCAATTAGCTCAAGCCTTTCTCTCATGTTAATTAATCCTATGCCTGGCAAAAGCTCGGCTGTTTGAGAAAAGCCTTTGCCATTGTCTAGACATTCGAGTTTTATATGGGCCTTATCTTGCCAAATAGTCAGCGTGACCTTGTTTGCTTGTGCGTGTTTTTCAATGTTACTTAACGCTTCTTGTATCAGACGGTAAATGGTAATTTCAATTTCATCGGGTAAATCATTAATTAATTTGCCTGTGTAAATAATATCTACTCCGGTACGCTCACTAAATTGACTGGTTAGTGATTTAATGGCCGCATCCAGTCCTAAATCGTCCAAAAGGGTAGGGCGTAAATTATGCGATATTTGTCTAACTTCATTGATCGTTTGATTAATGAGCGCTTCGGCTTTGTCTAACTCGGCTTCAATAACATCCGTTGTGTGATTTCGTTTCAATTTATTGGTTGCTAGCTCTACGCGGAACTTACAAGACACCAGCATTTGATTGATGCCATCGTGTAACTCTCTGGAAAAACGACGCCTTTCGTTGACTTGTATTCGCATAAAACGTTGTACTAATTCTTTTAGTCGAGAATCCGCTAGTCGATGTTCGTGAAGATTAATGGCTAACCCTAAAAGAATAACAAGAATGACAGTGACGATAACAATCGTAATCACACTTAGGAAACTTTTTTGAATATTTGAGTGCATGATGGCTTGCGTTTTGGCTAATTCATCATAAATATCATCAAGGTAAAGCCCTGTTCCTACCATCCAATCCCAGCGCTCAATCATGATGGTGTATCCAATCTTATCTTCTTGAATCATATAGGGTGGCTTTTCCCAAATGTAGCGATGGAAGCCTCCGCCGGCACGAGCGGCGGCAATTAGGTGTTGGATGAGGTGGTTACCAGATTTATCTTGAAAATTCCAAAGGTCCTGCCCAACGAAAATAGGTTGTGTCGGATGTACCAGGTTTACCCCTTCCATTGTATAAACAAAGAAATAGCCGTCATCATCGTAGGTTAATCTTTTTAGAATCTGTTTAACCTGCTTTTTGGCCGCTTCATCTTCAATAGAGTAATCATTTAAAATAGGTCTTATGGCGGACATAGCAATGCCAACATGACTTTTTAGAGCCTGTTTTTTGACATTAATAAGATTAAACTCATAAATAGCCAGCTCTTCTGCGGCGAGCTCTTTTGCAGATTGTAAGCTCAAATAGGTAATAATCGTCGTTGCAACAATAAGAGGTACTACGGCCAGTAAGATAATTTTACTTTTTAGGTTCATACGATCACCAAGGTTGTTTCAAAGATAAAAAGGCAGGAATGCATCCTGCCTTTTTATCTTAGCTACTCAGTTTTATTATTAAAGACAGCTCTCTCTTAGTCCATACCGTAGAGTTCAGGGAAGGTAATAATACTAATCAGAACCAATACTTGTATCAATATAAATGGAATCACGCCTTTATAAATATCAGTTGTTTTGATCGACCTGGGCGCGACGCCTTTAAGATAGAATAGACTAAACCCAAACGGTGGCGTTAAGAACGAGGTTTGCAAGTTCATGGCTATCAGGATAGCAAACCATACCATATTAATACCAAGCGCTTCCGCTACTGGCGCAAGGATTGGGACAATAATAAACGCGATTTCGATAAAATCGATAAAGAAGCCCAAAATCAAGATGGCTAACATGGCCAGGGCAATGAATCCCCATTTTTCTCCAGGTAAATCAAGGAGTAGCTCTTCGACGATATAATCGCCACCAGTATAGCTAAAAGCCATCGAAAAGGCCGTTGCCCCCATTAGGATAGCAAACACCATAGCGGTTACTTTTACGGTTTCCAAACTGCTATCAAAGAGCATTTTCCAGCTAAATTGACGGTACAATAAGGCTAATACGATGGCTCCAACGCCACCTAGTGCGGATGACTCAGTTGGTGTGGCGATGCCAGTAAAGATCGAGCCTAACACCACTAATACCAAAGCAAGAGGGGGTAAAATGGCTTTCAATGCACTGCGAATTTGCTCGCCACGAGTTTCATTTAAATCATCGGCAGGAACAGGTGGAGCCATGTCCGGATTCATATAAGTTAGAATCAATATATAAATAATGTAGCAAACGATTAACACAATGCCTGGAAGCAATGCCGCTTGAAATAAGTCGCCGACAGGAATGCCTAATACATCGCCTAGAATAATCAAAATAATCGATGGCGGAATGATTTGACCAAGTGTGCCCGACGCACAAATGGTGCCACAAGCAAGGGACTTGTTGTAGTTGTACTTAAGCATTACGGGCAATGAAATTAATCCCATAGCCACGACACTGGCACCGACAACACCAGTAGAGGCGGCCAACAAAGCGCCCACTAAGATTGTTGAGATGGCCAGTCCGCCACGAACGCCACCAAACAGTTTCCCCATGGCCTCCAGTAATTGTTCAGCGAGTTGTGTTTTTTGTAAAACAATACCCATAAAAACGAATAGTGGTACTGCCATCATGACAGTATTTTCCATGTAACTTTGTATGCGGAATGGCATAAAAGCAAACATATCGAAGCCTTCAGCGAACACACCAAAAATGAGTGCAATCCCACCGAAAGTGAATGCGACTGGGAAGCCTAATAAAAGCATCACCAGAGCGACGAAGAACATTATGATACCAATCATAAAAAACCTACTTTAAAATAGATAAAACGTTATGGATTAGTGCTGTATTGGAGGGTGATTGAAACCGTCTTCACTCACACCGCGAATCGCGTTTATGGAACGTAAAAGCATGCCTATACCTGCAATTGCCATAGAGAAAAAGGCAAATGGGATGACGGCTTTAATAATCCAGCGATAAGGTAATCCGCCTGGGTCGCCACTGGTTTCCCCTAATAAAAACGCTTCGTGAGAAAAGAAGGCTCCGTAATAAGCCACAAGCAGAGTAAATGGCAATAAAAAAAAGAGGCAGCCAAAAAGATCAATCCAAGCTTTTCCTTTAATAGAGAGGTTTTCGTAAATTAAATCAACACGAACGTGACCGCCGTTTTGAATACCATAAGGAATACCAATTAAGAAAATAGCGGCATACAGATGCCATTCAAGCTCTTGCATAGCAATCGAAACATCGTTAAATACGTATCGCATAAGCACGTCATAAAAAACGTTGAAGAGTAGGAGTATAAATAGAACGGCTGACAGCATGCCTAATAGATTTGAAAAACGAGAAATGCCGCGTTCTAGGCGAAGTAAGAACATAGTGAAGGCTCCTAGAATTTAGGGCATGGCAGGCAAGAGGGTGCCTGCCATGTGGGTGGGTTATTCTGAAATTGTTTCTAAACTGTCTAGATAAGCACGATCAGAAATGTTCGTCCAAACTCGGGCTGTTTTAAGGTAATCAGCCTGAGAATCTAAGATTTCTTTCGCTAGAGGGTCCTCAGAGGCTTTCTCTTCAAGCAATTCTTGATTGGCCTTTTTCATCGCCGCTAAAACGTCTTTCGGAAACGTTTTTACTTGGACATTTGGGTACTCTGTTTTCATGGTTACCCAGTTTGTACCACTTTCATGGTAAGACTGAATATACATATCATAAGCAGACAATTTCATCGAAGTTTGTAAAATTTGCTGCAAATCTTCAGGTAGACGATCCCAAGAACGTTTATTCATTAAGAACTGTAATTCTGTTGCAGGCTCGTGCCAACCAGTGTAATAGTAAGGCGCAATCTTGTGGAAGCCCATACGCAAATCAAGAGAAGGGCCAACCCACTCTAGTGCGTCGATCGTATTACGTTCTAGTGCAGTATAAAGCTCACCAGAAGCAATGTTTGTTGGTTTTGCACCCAACTTCGCAAGTACTTCGCCGGCAAAACCAGGAATACGCATTTTTAAACCTTGAAGGTCATCAAGCGAATTAATTTCTTTTTGGAACCAACCGCCCATCTGGTTACCTGTGTTACCACCAGGGAAAGACATTAGACCAAATGGTTCGTAAACTTTCTGCATTAATTCCATACCGCCACCATGATAGAACCAGCCGTACTGTTCAGGTGTAATCATTCCAAATGGCATGGTGGTAAAGTACAAAGTATTTGGAACCTTACCTTTCCAATAGTAGGATGCTGAGTGACCCATATCGTACTGGCCCGAACGAACCATATCGAAAATACCAAGCGGTGCTTTATGTTTATTAGAGGAGTCGATTGTGATTTTCAAACGGCCGCCAGACATCTCTTCAGCCATTTTTGCCATATTACGCGGAGCTTCACCGAAAATAGGGAAATTTGAAGCCCAAGTTTCAGCCATTTTTAAACGATATACTTTATCAGCGGCCATTGATGGCATTGAGAAAGCGGTAAGTGTGACTGCGGTTGCAGCAAGTAGCGTCGTAGTTTTAAAGGACATCATTATTTTTATCATCCTGCACGTTGATTATTATTGTTTATTGCTAAAGCAGGTACATAATCGCGTGTAAAGGCTAGGTAAACTATTCGTGTGAATACCGAAATTTTTATGAATAAGTACTTAGGTCGCCTAAGTAGTAATACGTATAAACAACCAAAAAAAACCAGCAGAAGCTGGTTTTTGATTTTTTACGACTAACGAATAGTTCAATAATGAGGTATTAAAAAACCATATTCATGCCTAGAGAAAATACATCGGCTGAGCTTTCATAGTCTGCGTCCAATCTCCCCCTAACGGCATCTTCAGGCGCGCCATTACGATTTACTTTAACGTCGTCTACACTGACATTATTGTAAGCCGCAGTAATTGAGGTTGTTTTGCTTACTTGATAAGTAGCACCCAGTGTTATCCATTTACGATCACCGTCAGGTGTTCTTGCCGATCTGTATTCGTCTTTAATCGGAGAGTTATCCATTGCAAAGCCTGTTCTCAATACTAACTTATTTGTGGCTTGATAGGTTGCGCCAATGGAATAAAACCACTGATCTTCAAAGTCAAAAGTTAATATGGAGTTAGGCTGTTTGACATTATCGTCGCCCAGATCAAAAGCAATATTTAAGCCATCCATTGTTCCCCAACCTGTACGCATAGCTGTTGCGCCCAATGTTAGCTTGTCATTGATATCTTGTTCAACACTGAATGTGAATACGTCTGGGAAGGTAATTTCGTCAAAGACATAAACATCATCCAACCCTTTGCTAAGTAAGGTATTGTTAACGTTACTGTATTTAACGTCGCCCTCGAAAGCGAAGTCAATCTCTGATCGATATCCTAGGCCGATTCTTGTGCCTTTTTGAGGCTCAAATTTGATACCAAATGCGTAGCCAACGGCAATGTCATCCGCTTGGATTGAGCCCGAACCGTCTCCTTTTGCACTGTTGCCGCCTTGAAAATCTGTTAACGCCGCATCCAGGATCACTTCAGCGCTATGAAGCTGAATGCTAGCACCAACGGCGAGTTTGTCTGAATATTTGTGGGCAACGGAAAAGGCAACCGCAATATCAGATACTTCTGATTTTGAAGAATGATAACGACCCGCCCATTCGTCACCATATTCACCGGAAAGGCCAAATGGAACATTTAGGGAAGCACCCAAAACCGTTTTCTTAGAGATGGGGTGAGCGTATACCAAAGATGGCACCAAGGTTGTATCAACAATGTCACCAGGTGCTTTTGCCCCCGTTAAATCATTGCCTGTTGGGTCTGTCGCCGAGTTCACTGTGACATCCATGTTTGGGATAACAAGTGCGCCAGACGCATAGAAAGTCGGTTTATCTGTGTTGGTAAGATTGGCAGGGTTCCAAAAACTACTGGAAATGTCTTCATTGCTCGATGCGACGCCTGCCAAAGCACTACCTGATGCCGTTGCACTGTGGTCATTTAGTGCGAAACCAGCCGCTTGAGTTTGAGAGCTTATTACTAAAGTGGCTAAAGCAATACCGGTGCTCAATTTTGTATATTTAAACATAGTGTTCTCCTAAATAGTTGAGTGGTAATGCCATTATTGAACAGTACTTGATGGATCAGACGTTGCAGACTGAACCAATCGACCTTCTGATTTCAAGAAGCTAATCACTTGAGATTGCATCTCGCTGGTGGCGCGCGCAGCCGCCTCAGAGGTTAAGCCTAGTGTGGATTGCTCGCTAGCACTGGCTGTATTACTCAGTATGCTTGTGTGTTTGCCAACTAAGAAATTAGTATAGACTCTTTGTCCCGTAGCAGAAGCCGTTGTACCAGATATTTTTGTAAGGTTAAGTGAGTCTATTACACCTTTTGTGCCCGCTAGAGGGAATCCTTGTGAAACCAGCTCGTTTGGAATGGTCTGATCACTTAAGTTCACACCATTGCCTACGACTTGCGTTACAAGAGTTGGGGTAGCGGTTGTTTTAGCGGCCCAAGCGATAGAGTCGCCGCCGTCGACAACCGTTTGAGCACCATTGACAAAAGCGGCTATAAACGTGTTGTAGGATAAGTTAACAATTTGGTTAAAGGTGTCATTGGCAACTGGATCAGAACTGTCTCTAAATGCAATCACTTCTGTTGGTGTATAACCAACGGCAGAGGCAATAGAAGCCGCAAAACTGTTTGTTTGAGTTAACGTATTTTTCACCATTGGCCCAAAATCTGGCGAATACCCCATGATAGCGGCTGTTTGAGCGCCATTTACTGTCATAGCAGAGGCGGTATAAAGGAATGGGTTATCGCTACCTGTTAGTGGCGTAGAGCCTGAACCATTATAAATTTCAGACATACCTTGTGTCATAGTGCCAATAATAGAACCTAAAGACACGCCGAGTAAGCTGGTTTTACTGGCGTTAACCGTTAACCCAGTCGCTTGACTAAGAGTGGATAAGTCAGACTTTGAAATAGCGTATTTAAGAGCAAGTTGATCACTGGCCGCCTGTCTTAAATTATCGCGCGCTGTTAATAAACTTGCTAGGTTACCAAATACCGCTGCACTGCCATTTTGGTATTGACTTCCATAGTTTGGACTGGTTGCCGTGACTTCGTATTCTGTATCGGCATCCGTGTTTGCTGAGCGGGATCCATGAAGAGGCTGATCAATCGCAATCGTTATCATACCTTGGCTCGCAAAAGAAGGTGCAATAGGAAATACGGTCTCTTTAATCGCCGTGATACCGTGTACAAACTGTACAATAGGGATTTCAGTGATGGGCGCGCTAGGGTTTTGAGCATTTAATGTGGCGATCAAGGCGGCGCTCGGAACGGTAATTTGTACCTTAACAACATTCGGTTGACCTACCGCTTGTGTTGGTTCAACGGGTTCTGCCCCGCCTTTCCAAACAGCTTGTCCAGCACTGTTTTTCCAGTTACCGCAAAGAGTAATGCCCGTCGGGCAAGTGTTTAGACCAGGAATACTGACACCGGGGTAAGGTAAGAAATAAGGCAAATCTAAATCAGCTTGATACACCAAGGTATTGTCTGCGACAAAAGCGGCTTGAGAATTATCGGCAAGAGAAACGCCAAAGTTAGCCGCCAAAATTTGTCTAGCCGTTAAGCCTGTATTGACAAGGTTGGTAAGTACACCATTATCAGAAACAATTTTATCCATTACAGCTTGAGCAACGGGTTCAACAGATTGGGTCGTAAAGGTGGCTGAATAGGTAATGCTTGCTGTGTCTATTTGAGATAAAAAGGCGCCCGTAGAATTCAGCCCTTGAATAAGTGTGCCTAAAGCCGCATTTTCCCCAAGGCTTTCAACAGGCGTTTCACTCAGTGTATTAAAGGTTGAGGAACGTGTAATGGCTTGGCCGAAATTGTCTTTAGCTTGGTTCGTCACCAGATAAAAATAATTTGTGTTGCTTTTAAGGGCTTTTAATGGTGTCACAACAATGCCAGAAGTACTGGCGGAGGTAGTAAAGTCTGTGCCATGTACTAGCTGTTTAATGGCTGATGGATTTGCGGCGCAAGACCCAGTTGCAAAACGGGTTCCGGTTGGGCACTCAAAAAGTAAAACCGTATTACTTTGAGCGACAGAATCGCTGTCAAGAGAGGAAAGCGTTTTTGCTTGATCTGGAAGCTCTATAGCAATAGTGAATGGAGTGCTTATCCCCCATCCATCGAGTTGAGCCGTTGATGAATACACATCCGCCGAAGATTGGTTCGGAATTCGAGATAACCGGCCAATCGTTGTGGGGTCAATAGTGCCATCTTCTAATAAAATATCATTAGGGGTAGACAGTGCGCCAATAGCAGGGTTAAAGCGGACAATAGGGCTTTCCACTGTTGCAGCAGTAGGATTGGCTGTTTTGGATATGTCGTCATTCCCATCAACCAGTTTTTCGGCTTCATTGCACCCTGTTAAAGTAACAGACGCTGCAATTAAGGTAGCGAGTACGGTTTTATTCATCTTAATCTCACTCTTCTTTTTGTTATAGAGTTAATACTAATGTGTGTAATGCGTCTTGTTGATATTACTCAAGTGAATTACTTGCTAATTACTTTATGTTTATTTGGTATAAAAATAAACAGTAAAATCACATATAAATACTAAAAAAGCGATTATTTTGAGCATTAAACATATTTTTATTTCCAATAAAGACGTCATATCTGAAAACGCTATATATGGTATAAACTTGGATGATAGGTAGACGGTTTTGTTAGGTGATTAACCTTAGAATCCAATGTCCTTAATATACCATTCGTAATTCTTTCGCTTTAGCATGATTGTTGTCAGTCCACTCTGTACTTGGAGTGGGTTTTCCATAGTAATACCCTTGAAGGGTATGACAACCTAGAGAAATGAGCAAATTTGCTTGCTCTTTTGTTTCAATACCTTCAGCGATGACTTTCATATTTAATGAATTTGCTAGCTGGATGGTTGATTGAACAATGTCTAAATGACGGGCGTCATCAGGGAGGGGGGCGATAAAACGGCGGTCTATTTTTAAAATATTTGCTGGAATATCAACTAACTGACCTAGGGATGCTTGACCTGTACCAAAATCATCAATAGCAATAGAGAAACCATACTGTGATAAAGCTTTGAGTCTTTTATGAATAAGTGGGTGCGTCATTACTTCACTGGTTTCCGTTATTTCTAGTTCGAGCATGTCGGATAACCACGAATAATCGGCGTTCATTGACATCAATAATGCAAAGAAAGAGTCATTCATGAGCTCTTGACCGGCTAAATTGAATGCCACAGGAGTATTGATTTTTTCTCTATGCCATACTTGAAGAATAGACACTAATTCACGCAGTAGGTTTTCAGCGAGTTGTGGCAGTAAGCCTAGTGTTTCCGCAATATGGATAAATACCATAGGAGAAACAAATGACCCATCCCTTTTCTGCCATCTTGCTAATGCTTCAAAAGATACGATTTGACCGGAAGGAGAAACTTGGGGTTGTAACCAAATACGAACGTCGTTACGTTTAATGGCCGCATTCAGCTCCATTCCTAATTGATGCTCTTCAAACAGTTTCTCTTCTAACTCATGATCAAAGTAGGAGATTCGTTCGGCCTCAGAGGTGTATTCCAGTGCCATTTCACAATGTTCCAATAAATCTTCAGCACTTTCACCATCCGCAGGGAAGTACGTTACCCCTATTTGGTATTGCATTGTCAGTAAATCGTCTTTGATTTTAAGTTGTTCAGGTAAAATTGAAAGAATCAAGGAGGATAAGTTTCGTTGAATAAAATAGGTGTGACTTAATGGCACAAAGCAGGCGAATTTAACGCCCCGCAATCGACCGATAATAGACTGGTCTGACATTTTGTTTTGCAGGGATTTTGCAAAAGCTAAGAGAATTCTGTTGGCTTGATCTTTACCATAACGTTTATTCAATAACTTAAATTGGCTAATACGAATAATAAACATCGCGCCCGTACCCATTTGATTGGGCACGGATAGTCGCTTATTCACTTCGGCGCAAAAGTGACCGTGATTGGCGAATTTTGTTAAGGCGTCAAAACGTACTATGCGGCTGTTTGTTTCTTGTGTATTGACAAGCGCTAATTTTAACGCTTTTAAATGAGTGATGTTTTGTAAGTGCAAAACATAATGGCCGTGAGTGGTTAGATTCGATCGATGCAGCTCTAAATGAACATCTGGTGAAAGTTTTAGAGAGCACTCTGTGGAATTGGATTCCCAAAAATAATGGCCGGAAGAGGTTTTGCCCAGAGGTGACATCCAGCTGTTTATCATAGAGTTTTCAATGGGATGGCAACTGCCTTTGTCTAATAGTTCTTTTGCTTCTCGGTTGGCTTTTAATATTTTGCCATGACGATTGCACAAAAGAGTAGGTGTTCCTGTGTGTTCGAATATTTCTTCGTAAAGTGCATAGTTATGGTTTAAACGTCGATACAGGGACTGCATGTGTTTGGAGTTTGATTCAAGTGTGAAGAAAATTCTCGACACAGCAAAAGGTAAGGCAACATTAAATGCCATAAAGATAAGGATATGTGCATATTGTCCAGAAAAAGGCAAAGTGATATCGACAGTGGGCAGTATATTAATTCTAGAATTGGTCAATATGACAGCAAGAGTGAGTAAATTCAGTAAACTTGCATAGATAGCGTATTTGTAGCTAAAAAATAAGCTTGCGATGGTTGGCAATACATACATCAAGATAAGGCCAACTTCTAAAACGTGCTCATTTTTCAACGTTGTCGCAAAAACAAGGCCCGAGGAAGCAATCATAAATAAACAATAGCGCGCGGTAACCTTTGGCGATATTTTCTTGAATAGGAAGGGCAGAATAGACCCTATTAAATAAAAACCATTTACTATTAGAGCGGCGGTGTTTCCTTCTTGAGTGGCATACCAAGTATTATGAAGGACGATTCCCCAAGTAGACACAAAGCCGCAAACCAACATGATTTTTAACGCGCTACGTTGAAACGTATGTGTGTCGTGCTTCGAAAGTTGCTTTGAGTTTATTAATAAAAAATCTTTAAGGTAATTTTTTAGCATACAGCCGCTTTAAATAAAAAAAGAAAGCAATGAATTGCCTATATAGATTCTCAACAGTAACGAAAAAATAAGCATTAGCCAATACGATATCTACTGAAACGTTAACTTTTGTTATGTTAAATGATTATCCCATTGAATCTTGTCGTTTTTTTGTACTAATTGGACGATGTTTTCCATCGTATTTATCTTAAAGATCTTGCCTCGGCCAGTTGAAACTATAAATTCGAAAGGCTGGCTTGTCGCTTTCAATCCGCAAACATCCATTAATGTATTATTGGATAAAAAGTCTTGATGTTCGATTGACCAAAAAGCAATCATGCCCCCTCTTGGCGTCGTCACGGCCAATACTTTCCCTGATGCATCAAAACGGACACTGCCACAGTATTGTTTGAACCTTTGTCTAATTGGTTCTGGCATAGGAAGGTAGTCAATTTTTGACGATTCTAACGAAGTAAGACCAACTAAAGGTACGGTATCCCATTTTGGGCCCTGATATTGAAAGGCGATGGCAACCTGTCCTATTTTATTGATATGAAGATGGCGAATGCTCAGTTGATGGTATTCAGCGGGATGTGTGACTTGGTGAAGCAGGTGTCCATCTTGCAAAGAAATAAAAGAGACATTTGGTTGCATGCTATCTATGTTTTCGATTTTACGGTCGTTATTTGGGTGGGTTTTTAAACCACCATTAGCGACGACGAGAGTGGTGTCATTAAGTAGGCACGATTGGTGAGGCCCGATCCCATAGCTAAGCCATTCGTGCACAATGCGACCATTTTGCCAATCTCGAACAAACACTTTACCTTCACCAGAATCGTAATGGTTTTCTTGGGTAATGAAGTATTTGCCATCAGCCGAAAATACCCCATGACCATAAAAATGATGGCCTTCGGACGGCGGCATTTGAATCAATTTTTTGCCGCTTTTTGTGTCGTACAGATCAATATAAAACCCGGGGCGACGAGCCACCACTGCGACGATTGGCTTACTAGGGTGGAAGACTGGGGCATGAGCGCGAGAATCTAACGCCTGTTCCCAAATGGGCTCTCCTTGAGAACCGACTAAGGCCAAATGATGTTTGTTGCCTTCTCCAGTATAAGCCGAAGCAAAATGATCAAGATGAGCATCAGATAAATGATAGTTTGTTTGATCTGTTGCAAAAGCGTTAGTCGACCAAAGGGTAGTGCTTGAGGCACTGAATAAAGGGATATTCAGTGCGGTGTATCTTAAAAATGAGCGACGATCCACTTATTTTAGTCTCCGTCTCTGCTGTTAAAACCAATATTGAAGCCAAGAGCAACAATTAATTGTTGCAACTGAGCCTGACTTTGGGAAATGGATTTCACCAGTTTGGTGATTTCTTGTTTAACCTCGACATTTGCTTGATCGGCTTTGTTACTGAAAACAGTCTCCGGTAAAGCCCCTGCAATCTTGAGGCTAATTAAAAACTGTTCATCAAGAGCATGAGATTCTTTTGGAAAGGCTTGGTTAGCTAAATCAAACAAGGAGGGTGAGCCCGCATGATAAAGGTCAATGTAAGTTTGTAAATTTTGCTTGATCGCATTGAGTGATTGATTGCTACGATAGAATTCCGCCATTTTCGGTTTGGCTTTGGCGTTATAACCCAGAGGGATTTCTATTTTACTTTCTTTTAGAACAGACAAATGTTCAAGCCATTGTTGTAAAAGCTGTTCAAGGGCAACGGTATGAATATCTTCAGAACTGTCTTCTTCCACAAACACCCATTCTTCTACAGAGTGTGTTTTCCATACATTGGCTATGTCTTTCGTGGTTATGGCATGATGCTGGGTGATTTGGTACAGAAGATCACAGTTCGCCTTGTCGCTGATAGGACTAAAACTGTCTCGATAGAGAATGGCTTCAATAGCCGTGAGTCCTTTCACTGCGATACTGGCTTTTTTCCAAAAGTCATCTTCGTAGGTTGAGTCGATATTTTGTTTTAAGGTGCGTAACTGACGCGTTGTAATGCTCTTTTTATCAGGCCAAAACTGAAACCCATAAAAACGCATAAAATAACTAACCGGGCCAAAATTTAGCCATTGTACTTCTTGCCAATCGAGCATGTTGTGTTCAAAGGCCGCACGTGCTGTATTCAGTGTTTGATTGTTAGGTGACGCGCACAATTGATGTACGTCATGAGACAGGGTTTCAGCTGATGCATAATATTCCTGATATTTTGGTTTTAAAAACGTATTTTGGATACCTTCTAGTGGACCTTGCCATTCGGCAGCACTTGATACGGCAGAAAAGAGTAAAGAAGATATAATTAACCCGGAAGAATACAATAGATGAGTAGTGTGTGACATTTATAAAGATTCCAAAAAATAAAGTAACGCTTTGCGATCGTGTTTCGGCAAAGTCATAAACGCTGCTCGTGATGCAGCGGCCTCGCCACCGTGCCATAAAATGGCTTCGTTTACTGTTCGTGCTCGCCCGTCATGCAAAAAACCGCCTGTTGGGTTTTGGGTTAAACGTGTACTAATCCCCCACAATGGTGATGTTCGCCATTCATTATGGCTAGCGGCGTATTCAGAGAAGCCACTGGCTAGTTCATTGCCCATATCATGTAAGAGAAAATCGCTAAAGGGTAAAATAACACGATTCTCCAAAGAGGGGGATATGGTGCTGTCTGCCGTGGTGAATTTTGGTGTGTGGCAGGCAATGCAATTGAGCTTGATAAAGTGCTGTTTACCGTCATCAAATATAGGGTTTTGAGTGTTTTTTATGCGATTTACCGGCAGCGAGGCTAAATAAAGGTTGACCCAGTTTAATTGTTGCTGATTAATTTCGAGATTGTCTATATGTGGCGTATTGCCATTAGGGGCTTCTAAGCAACGCGTTTGTTGTGCAGTACAGTCGCCTGACGGTGCAGGGAACAGTGGCGTGGATAAGCCAATGTCGCCATTAAAGGCGCTTTGATTTTGTTGGTCTAATGTCGGTTGTGTGGCTTTAAATCCAAATTTACCCACTCTCCATGTCGCGCTGTTACGATCCCAAACGGTATTGACACGACCACTTATGCCATCACCATCTAAGTCGTTAGGGTCCGCCAAGGCTAGAATTGCCGACTCTGGAATCGCATCAATGAGCCCCATTCCAGTGAGGTGAGGTGTTAAGCGCGCCGAAATTCCAGTGTGTTTATCGATTCTTGGGCGGTTCGTATCGATCTTATCTAAACGGTATATTGGTTTGCTGAGTATCAGGTTTGTTCCATCAGAAAAACGAACGGGTTTCGGAAGGTACTCGACACTAAAGCTGGGTTCTGCCAACAAGCCTTGAATGCTTTTGTTTTGCAATTGATGACCATAATGAGGATCTGGCCAGACGGAGATAGGCTGACTGGGTATGGGAGTATTATCTGATTGAGTGAGTCCTAAACGGATAAAGAAAGCGGTCGTTTTTGATGTTGAATCCCCTTGCTTTGGTCTTTTGCCACCGCCTTCGTTAAGATGACATGAATGGCAAGAACGGGCGTTAAACAGTGGGCCAAGTCCATCACTGGCTAAAGTAGAAGAGGGGGAACTTGCCCAAAGCTTTTCAAAAATGGCCTTTCCCAAAACAGGGGAGAAATCACTTTCTTCTGTTGAGTTAGCCCCATTTCTCAATAGTGTCTCAGGAAACCCTAAAGGGTGGAAAAAAACAAGGCTGGCAAAAATGCCAGCCTTTACGGAAGTTTTTAAATAAAAACGTTGCGTCATATTCTTAGGTCGAATTCTCGATAATTGTTAATTAAAAAACACTTTCAGGATTATCAAGGCTGTCTGAACCTTCTAGTGTAATGCCTTCAAGATCAAGTAAACGGATGATTTCTTCTGTTGTACGGGTTTCACTCACTAACGAATCAATAAAGTTATTGACAATTTTATTGCCAGCGCTGTTATTCATGCCAATCAGTACATCAAATGTATTGCCTTGCATTGCTTGATCTACCATTACTTGTGCGGCGGCTTCAGTCGCCATTAATCGTGTTCTCATTGTCACATCAAGACTAGGCTGAGCTTGTTGAACCAATGTTGACAGAGACGGACCAGATAAAACACTGCCATCAACACGAGTGTATTCACCTAAATAAGCATTCTTTATGCCTTTCGCATCATAATAATGAGAGTAGTGCGTATTATCAGAGAAGCAGTCATGCTCTTCTTCTGGATCATGGAGTAATAAGCCTAATTTTGTTCTTTCTCCACCAAGTTCTCCATAAGCCAAGCTGCCCATGCCAGTAAGAATGGTAGATAAGCCTTGTTCAGTAGATTGCTCTAGTAAAGCGACTCGTGCTGCACCCGCTTTTTTCCAATTTTCAGACATTTCTTGAAGATCGCTAATCAATAGATCGGTAGCCGCTAACAAGTAATCTCTGCGGCGGTCACAGTGTCCATTGGTGCAATTTTGCAAATCAAAATCTGATGCTGGACGTTCGCCTGCACCTTTATTGGTGCCATTTAAATCTTGACCCCAAAGTAAGAATTCAATTGCGTGATAACCGCTTGCAACATTGGCTTCAACACCGTCTGCTTCGTGTAGATGTTCAGCGATTAGTTCTGGTGTGATTTTACTGACGTCTAGGGTTTCACCACCAATATTAAGAGATGTGTTCGCAATGATATTTGCATTATAAAGTTCGTTTACATCGGACTCTTGGCCATAGGAACCAGTATCAACATAATCGATTAAGCCTTCATCAAGCGGCCATGCGTTTACTTTACCTTCCCAGTCATCAACGATCGGATTACCAAAACGGTAAACTTCACTTTGTTGATAAGGAACACGGGCCGCCACCCAGGCGGCTTTTGCTTTCGTTAAATTGTCTTCGGTTGGGTTCGCTAGGAAAACCGTAATCTGGTCACGTAATGCAATAGCCGTAATCAAAGAGTCTTCATAAACAGCTTCAGCGATATTAGCATACTGAATAACGACAGAACTTTTTAAATCACTAGAAGATGACTGAGCATGTTCTTGCACTTGAGATTGACTGCATGCCGATAACAACGCAGCCGCCACAATGGTTCCTGCAAAAAAAGGTAGGGAAGACGGTTTCATTTTTTGTTCTCCTTATAAAGTTATTCGTTACAATAAGGTAAATGATAACGCTTATCAACATTGTATAGGGATTTATCTTACTTTTAAGGACATATGTCATAAAGCGGAGTAGAACAACATGATGTTGTGTTTAAGGTGTCCTTAAATGAGTACTTAAAATAGAGCGAATAACCATTCCGGATAAGGTTAATTGAAAGCGAATGACGCCTCTGGGTTTTTACTCAGTGAGCAAATCAGAAATAAGAGAGTATGGGGTGTGCTTCTATTTAAAGTAGAAACACAATAGAAAACGATAAATAGAGATCAATAGTCACGTGATTCTGCGCAGATTAAACATTGTTCTGAATAGTTAGATTAAAAGAGAGCTTAACTCGTAATTTGTACCGCTCTCTTTTAAAGGGGGAAACACAAAACAGGTTTTAAAGGCTAAACATAAAAAGGATGAACACGCCATCTTCTCGATAGGCCGATCTATAAGCACGTTTTAGAAAAAGAATTCAGGTTAGTATTGCTGACACTGTAATCACAAGCTGATCGTCTTAATAGATTTTCACCCTCCCAAGACACCGTCACACTCATCGGCGTTTTATTTGGGTAACTTGGAATAAAGCGATAAGAAGCCAAAACGCTAATAGAGCTATTCGGACCTAATTCAATCGAGCGTCCTACTAACCGAGAGCGAGTCGTCATGTCGTACAAGTTGTAATCCGTCGTATACTCAAGGTCTCCGTTCTCGTGCTCAAAGTTCAGCCATATGTCCCTATAAACCACGGTTTTATTCGTCGGGTTAGAAAATTTTAACTTGGTGTAAATGAGTTGCGGCATGCTCAAAGTATTAGAAGAGGACACTCTTTGGAACGCACTATTGGTGGCCGTTTCTTGCCAAGGTAACGCACCACCAAAAGAGATATTGGTAAGTTCAATAGTGTGTTGTTTTAATGAATCACTAACAAGCTCAATCAAGTCTTTAGTAGGGGCATAAAGAGCCATTATTAATAACATGATGATAATGTGCTTCATCTTGTTGGGTACAGCGCGATTAATCAAAGAGGTCATGGTGTGTCCTTGGTCAACTTTTATTGTATGCATATACAGTACTGTATAAAAAAACAGTGGTCAATGAAAAAGATATCCACAAGCTGTTTTTTTAAGCATGTTGAGTTAAATGAGTAAGTGATTGTTTTTGTCGAGCGGTGGGAAATTTAGTTAAAACACGGTGTTAAATAGACTTGTTTTATACATTAATTTGAAAAAACACAGGGCAAAGAATGTAAAGTATTTATCAAGTCCTATTGACATGGTTGCCAAAAAAAATCGAATGAACGCTTTTTTTACTTGTAGCCTTCTGTTTTTTAAAGAGAAAATGACAGTTCCCACAGTGTTTTTCACGGTTTTTGTGGACAGAATCAAAGTCAATATCTTTTATGACTAACTTTGGTCATGATGGTAAAAAAAATCAAAAAAAGAAGTTGATAAGATTCTTGACATAATTAAGACAGTCGTAAACCTTAATAAGGTGGGTCGTTAATTTTAAAAAAAGACCTAAAAACCGTTTTTTTTACACCGCTTCAACGGTTTATAATGTGATCTTATTTTTTTGATGTGAATGACTGTGAATAAAGTTGATGTAGTAATTATTGGTGCTGGTGCTTCCGGATTAATGTGTGCCGCCACGGCGGGCTACCGTGGGAAATCGGTTTTGGTTTTAGATCACGCAAACAAGGCGGGTAAAAAAATTCTCATGTCTGGAGGAGGGCGTTGCAACTTCACCAATATGGATGCTTCTCCAAAGCACTTTTTATCGACTAATTCGCATTTTTGTATTTCCGCACTTAGACGTTATTCACCGCAAGATTTCGTTGATCTAGTTGATCGGCATGGTTTGAACTATGTGGAAAAAACACCTGGGCAGCTTTTCTGTGAACATTCAGCTAAAGATTTATTGGCGATTTTATTGACTGAGTGCGAATGGGCCGGTGTCACCATTCAGCTGAATACGGTTATCGATAAGATTGAGGATGTGTTGAAGGACAGTCAAGTAGAACAGGATGGCGCTAAATCGGTCAAACAGATTCATACTTCTTCAGGCGTTATCGAATGCGATTCTTTAGTGATTGCCTGTGGAGGATTGTCCATTCCTACAATGGGCGCCACAGGCTTTGGTTATCAAGTGGCGGAGCAGTTTGGCTTAAATGTCTTACCAACTCGCGCGGGTCTAGTCCCATTGACCTTGCAACCAAGCGACAAAGAACGTTTTGCCGAGCTTTCAGGTGTCAGCAGTGACGTAACGACTGCTTTTGACGATACGCAATTTACCGAACCTATGTTATTTACCCATAGAGGGTTAAGCGGCCCAGCGATACTGCAAATTTCAAATTTTTGGACTCCCGGTCACCCTTTATCAATCAATTTAATGCCACAGCAAGACATTAAAGCAGAGCTAACACAATTACGCCAAGATGCCCCTAAAGCCACACTGGAAAAATGGCTAACAAAGCAGATTCCAAAACGCTTGGCGCAAGTATTAGTGGAAGAAAACCACTGGCAGGGCCCGTTTAGCGACTTAAGTAATGCAAAAATAGACAGCATCTCCGAACAGCTAAGTAACTGGATCATCAAACCCAACGGTACAGAAGGGTACCGTACAGCCGAAGTCACCCTAGGAGGCGTTGATACTGAATCTGTTTCCTCCAAAACCTTTGAAGTCAAAACCGTACCGGGCTTGTATTTTATTGGTGAAGTATTGGATGTAACAGGCTGGCTTGGCGGTTACAACTTCCAATGGGCGTGGGCCAGTGGCTACGCCGCAGGGCAGTTTGTCTAAGGGTTAACGGCTTATTAAAAGGGGAGGCCTGTTTTGGCCATCTCCCCCACTTTTATCTTGTTTTCTTTATAAAGGATCAATCGATCGAAAAAGGTTAATCTCAATAAATTCATTCGGCAGAAACAAGGCGACTTTAACGGTTACCTTTAAAATACCATTAAATAAATCCTCCTGAGCCATAGTGCTTCCTAAACCAACCATTACAGAATACGCTTCATTTGGTTTATCTCCATAGAGCCTGCGACTATATAAATGGACAGTTAACGCATTTTTCCAGATGTCATGTAAGCGTTCTACAAGCTTAAACTCTACATGATTCCAAGCTTGTGCCGTATTTGACCCTAATTCAAGTTCTTGCAGTATCTCGTCTAATTCTTCTTTGAGTTCTCTTATTTTTTTATCTGATATGCTTTCTTCTCTAGTAATGTAGAAAGAATCAGGGCGAACATTTGATGTCACATTACCCTCAGACTCCTCTGTATAGACAGCGGGTGTTTTTCTACTTTTGTAGCTCATAGTGCATACTCCTTTATAAATCTAGCTAGCCTATTCCAGACACAGAATGACAAAAAATACGATCGATTGGTAGTTAGGTGAACAGTTAAGTTATTTTCTTACTTGAAGTTCAATGAATTCTCCATTGTTTAATGTAAGTAGGTTTAAGTAACAGCAAGTAGAATGCGCAGTAAAAACATTTTATTATTTTCTCGGTTTTAGAGAAAACTTTCGCTATATTGGGGAGTTAAAAATAATGGCATTGGATGTGCGACATGACCTCAGGCATTAACAAAGCAAAATTAACCGAAACCGACATCATCACTAAGTTTATTCTGCCCGCTGTGAAAAGCGTTGGTTGGGATGATATGACGCAGATACGCCAAGAGGTAAAGCTCAAAGACGGCATGGTCATTGTTCGCGGTCAGGTGGCGGCTCGTAAAACTGTCAAGTCGGCGGACATCGTACTCTATCATAAGCCAAGCATGCCGCTGGCGGTTATTGAGGCAAAAGCTAACAAGCACGAAGTCGGCAAAGGCATGCAACAAGCCTTAGGATACGCCAGTTTGCTTGACGTGCCTTTTGTGTTTGCCTCCAATGGCGATGGTTTTATTTTTCACGATAAAACCAACCTGTCTCAATTAGAAACCGAAATTCACCTTGAAGATTTCCCCACGCCACATCAACTCTGGGAAAAATACTGCCAATGGAAAGGCTACAAAACTGAAAACCTGCCTGTTATCTCACAAGATTATCATGATGATGGCACCGGCAAAGCGCCGCGTTATTATCAGCTGCAAGCCATTAACAAAACCGTCGAAGCCATTGCCGAAGGGCAAAACCGATTATTGTTAGTCATGGCCACTGGAACAGGCAAAACCTACACCGCTTTCCAGATTATTTGGCGGTTATGGAAAGCAAGAGCGAAGAAACGTATTCTCTTTTTAGCGGATCGTAATATCCTAGTAGACCAAACTCGAATTAATGATTTCCAGCCTTTTGGCACGGCCATGACGAAAATCACCGGTCGTAAAGTTGATCCTGCTTATGAAGTTCACCTTGCCTTATATCAAGCCTTAACTGGACCAGAAGAAGACCAAAAAGCCTACAAACAAGTTGACCCCGATTTTTTTCGATCTGATTATTATCGACGAGTGTCATCGTGGCAGCGCATCGGAAGAGAGTGCTTGGCGAGAGATTCTCGAATACTTCAGCTCTGCGACTCAAGTCGGTTTGACCGCGACGCCGAAAGAAACCGACGAAGTCTCTAACATCGAATATTTTGGCGACCCTATTTACACCTATTCCTTGAAGCAAGGCATCGAGGATGGTTTCTTAGCGCCTTATAAGGTTGTGCGTGTCGATATCGATATCGATATACAAGGTTGGCGACCTTACAAAGAGCAAATAGATAAAAAAGGCAATGTGATAGCGGATCGAATCTACAACCAAAAAGACATGGATCGAACGTTAGTCATCGATGAGCGCACCCAGTTGGTGGCGCAAACCGTGACCAATTATTTAACGCGCATTGGCTCAATGTCTAAGACCATTATATTTTGTAACGATATTGATCACGCCGAGCGTATGCGTCGTGCGTTAGCCAATCTTAATCCAGAAAAAATGGCGAAAGATGATAGATACGTCATGCGAATTACAGGGGATGAAGATTTAGGCAAAGGCCAGTTGGATAACTTTATCAACTCGAAAAAAGATTACCCAGTCATAGCGGTAACCTCGGAGTTAATGACCACAGGTGTCGACGCCAAAACCTGTAAGCTGGTGGTGTTGGATCAAGGTATTCAATCCATGACCAAGTTCAAGCAAATCATCGGCCGTGGCACTCGTATCGATGAAAAATACGGCAAGCTCTGGTTTACCATTATGGACTTTAAAAAGGCTACCGAATTGTTTGCCGACGAGCGATTCGATGGCGAGCCTGTGCAAATCAAACAAACACATACCAGTGATTATGAGACAGAAGAGGCGCTAGACGACATCGTTGATGGCATGGATGACATTGAAAATCCTTTTGGTGACGAAGAGATAGATCCTGACTCCATACAAGAGCCAGAAGCGCCATACGAGATGTCTAACTCAACCATGAGTGATGACTTTGGTTCCTTTGATAACAGTGACGACAGCACAGATTGGAACGACGAAGACAAAGTCCGCAAGTTCTATGTGAATGGCGTCAAGGTGAAAGCCATCGCTGAGCGTATTCAATATTACGATACAGACGGCAAGCTGGTTACCGAGTCGTTCAAAGATTACGCCCGCAAAACCATGGCGAAACAATTTGCCTCCCTCGATGAGTTCACCAAAAAGTGGCAAGACTCAGAGCGTAAGCAAGTCATCATCGATGAATTGGCAGAGCAGGGCATTATTTGGGAAGCGTTAGAAGAGGAAGTTGGAAAAGGGCTAGATCCATTCGATCTGATCTGTCATGTGGTTTATGATAGGCCACCGCTGACGCGACGCGAACGTGCCGACAAGGTAAAAAAACGCAATTACTTTGTTAAGTATGGCGAAACGGCTCAGCAAGTGCTTAGTCAGTTGCTAGATAAGTACGCCGACATTGGTGTACAAGAAATCGAAAACATTCAAGTGCTCAAAGTGACGCCATTTGACCAAATTGGTCGCCCGAATGAAATTGTGAAAAAAGGTTTTGGTGGCAAACCACAATATGACGAAGCGATCAGAGAGCTTGAAAGTGAGATTTACCAATCAGACACACCCAAATCGGCTTAGCGTTCATACTAATATAACGTGACTTGATCCGCTTTATATCATTAGAAACATGCTATTACACGGGCGCTCACCATTCAGCGCCCGTACTTTTTACAAAACGCTTTATTAAGAGAAAATCCATGTCTATTAGTTCTGCAATAAAATCCATTCAAGACATCATGCGCAAAGACGCCGGTGTCGATGGCGATGCTCAGCGCCTTGGTCAAATGTCTTGGTTGCTGTTTCTTAAAGTATTCGATGCCCAAGAAGAAGAACTTGCGTTTGAACTAGAAGGCTCCTACAAAGCGCCAATTCCTGAAGAGTATTTATGGCACAACTGGGCCGCCGATCCCGAAGGCATAACGGGCGACGAGTTGCTCGATTTCGTTAACGACGATTTATTCTATGATCTAAAAAACCTCACCGCGCCTATCGACCTAAACCCACGTGGTTTTGTGGTGAAAGAAGCCTTTAGCGACGCTTTTAACTACATGAAAAACGGCACGCTGCTGCGCCAAGTAATTAACAAGCTTAACGAAATTGACTTTACTGATTCTAAAGAGCGTCATCTATTTGGCGATATTTACGAGCAAATTCTGCGAGATTTACAAAGTGCCGGTAACGCAGGGGAATTCTATACGCCGCGGGCTGTTACGCGTTTTATTGTTGATCGTCTTGATCCAAAGCTGGGCGAAACCATTATGGACCCAGCTACAGGAACCGGTGGCTTTTTGGCCTGTTCTTTCGATCATGTGAAAGCGCGTTATGTGCACACCACGGACGATCATCAAACCCTACAAAAGCAAATTCACGGCGTTGAGAAAAAGCAGCTGCCGCATTTATTGTGCATCACCAATATGATGTTGCATGGCATCGAAGTACCCGTGCAAATCCGCCATGGCAATACCTTGAACAAACCGCTGTCGAGCTGGGACAGCAACATCGATGTGATTGCTACCAATCCTCCGTTCGGCGGCACAGAAGAAGACGGCATCGAAAAGAACTTTCCAGCGGACATGCAAACCCGCGAGACAGCGGATTTATTTCTACAACTGATTATCGAAGTACTGTCTAAACCAACTGATAGCAAATCTGGCGGTAGAGCAGGTGTGGTTTTACCCGATGGTACCTTGTTTGGCGAAGGCGTAAAAACCAAAATCAAAAAAATGCTCACCGAAGAATGCAACCTACACACCATCGTGCGTTTACCAAATGGCGTGTTTAACCCTTATACGGGCATTAAAACCAATATTTTGTTTTTCACCAAAGGCCAACCGACGAAAGACGTGTGGTTCTATGAGCATCCGTATCCAGATGGCGTGAAAAACTACAACAAAACCAAGCCAATGAAGTTTGAAGAATTTCAAACCGAGATCGACTGGTGGGGCGACGAAGCGGACGGCTTTGCTAGCCGAGTCGAAACCAACAACGCGTGGAAAGTCTCTATCGACGAGATCATCGCCCGTAACTTCAATTTAGACATTAAAAACCCCTATAAAGAAGCGGCAGAAAGCCACGATCCAGAAGAATTGCTGGCCACTTTCCAAGCACAACAAGACGACATCACTGCATTACGCAACCAGCTAAAAGACATACTCGGCGCGGCGTTAAGCTCGTCTGACGCGACTGCGGGTGGAGAGAAGTAATGCCGGTGAACGCCCAAACAACAGATACCAGTCCGATAGAAGGCTTGATCACCGAGCACATCGACATTTGGAGCAGCGCCATCAAACGCAGATCCAGCTCTGGCCGAGGCTCAAACAAAAAAATAGAACTCTACGGCATCAAGAAACTGCGTGAGCTGATTCTAGAGCTCGCCGTGCGTGGCAAGCTGGTCCCACAAAACCCGAATGACGAACCTGCCTCTATTTTGCTAGAACGTATCGCCCAAGAAAAAGCTCAGCTAGTCAAAGAAGGTAAAATCAAAAAGCCGAAAAAACTGCCAGAGATTAGCGAAGAGGAAAAACCGTTTGAATTGCTGGAAGGGTGGGAATGGTGTCGTTTGGGTGATGTGACTAATTACGGTGAATGCGATAAAGCGGAAGCAAATGATGTTACTGCAAGTACTTGGGTATTGGAGCTTGAAGATGTTGAAAAAGAGACATCAAGACTGCTAAAAGTAGTGCGCTTTTCTGAACGCCAATTTAAAAGCTCAAAAAACGTTTTCAAAAGCGGTGATGTTATTTATGGAAAACTAAGGCCTTATTTAGATAAAGTCATTGTTGCAGATGAACAGGGTGTTTGTACTACTGAAATGATACCTGTTCGAGGTTATAAGCATTTACTTCCCAGTTATCTTAGATTGGTAATGAAATCTCCTCGTTTTATTTTGTATGCAAATGAATCAACCCATGGAATGAATCTACCTAGGATGGGAACAGATAAAGCCCGTTTAGCTCTTGTGCCTTTATGTAGTGAAATACAACAGAATTTAATCGTCGAGAAAGTTGATGAGTTGATGGCGCTTTGTGATCAGCTGGAAGAGCAAACGGACTTCAGCCTTGATGCTCACCAAACCTTAGTGACTGTCTTGCTAGACACTCTAGTGAATAGCCAGAATGCCGAAGAGTTAGCAGAAAACTGGACGCGCATCAGCGGCCATTTCGACTCTTTATTCACCACAGAACAAAGCATCGACCAGCTAAAACAAACTATCATGCAACTAGCCGTTATGGGAAATCTAGTGCCGTTCGGGGAAGTCGTTAATGTTAAATTAAAAGATCTTCTTGCATTTGGTCCCAAAAATGGTTTTTCAGCTAAAGAAGTTAGTTATGAGACGGAGCTTAAAGTTTTAAAACTTGGGGCAACGTCTTATGGAGAGCTGAATGTCGAAGAAAGTAAGTTTATTGATGAAAATATATCAAGTGATTCGCATTTATGGTTAAAACCTGACGACATTTTAATCCAGAGAGGAAATTCATCTAATTTTGTTGGTTCTAATATAATTATTAAGAAAGAATGTATTGGCTATATTTATCCCGATTTGATGATGAAAATAAGAGCTAATGAGCTTATTGAACCTAGTTTTTTGTCACTTACTCTTAGTGCTCCTAATACGCGTGAATTTCTATGGAGCAGAATGACTGGAACATCTGGAACAATGCCGAAAATAAGTAAAAGTATAGTTGAATCGATACCAATTAAGCTGCCTCGCTCCCGTGAAACACAAAGAGCAATTGTAGTTATGGTTGATTTATTGATTAAGACGTGTGATGAACTTAAATTAAGATGTTTAGATGCTCAAATGATTAAAATTAGATTGGCCGATGAAGTTGTAAATAGAGGGCTTATCTAATGGATTTAAAAAGGCTCATAAATGGCTCTTTTGAGCATGCAGAAGAAGTTAAAGAGTTCTTTAAGAATAAAGATGTGAATGATCGATTAGATGATGGTGATATTGAAGGTTATGAATTACTTCTCAGAAAACCTGATGGAGAAGTGCAGAGTATTTCTCCAATAAGTGCTGTTTTGTTTTCTGCAGACTTACCTGTATATCGAAATATTGTAAGAGACGATCTTGAGAATAGACGGAACCAAATTTTAAATACTGAAGAGTTTCCCGGAAATCTAGCTGCATATGACAGATTACTAAATTTAGTTAAACATAAAGCAACTGTTATTCCATTTGTAGGTGCAGGTTTTTCAGTTGCTTCTGGATGTCCATCTTGGTCTGAGTACATTGAGCAGGAAGCACTAAATGCGGGATTAAAAACTGATATAGCAGAGCGCTTAAAAGTTGGTGATCATGAGAACTTAATGGATGAAGTTGTTGTAGCTCTTGGAATTGATTTATTTACTCGCGATTTTCGATCAAACTTTGAAGGTGGGCGTATTACTCCTGCTTTAAGTCCTTCTTCTGAGTTGGCTGGCCTATTTAATGAATGTTATATAACGACAAATTTCGATAGGGTTCTTGATCATTGTCACCATGAATCTATGCCATTTGACGAAAAGGTTGTAGGAAAAGATGATACTGGTCGTTTTTTAAAGGCGATTTATAGGAATGAAAAATACTTGCTCAAATTACATGGAAATATTGATGAACCGAGAGATAGGGTTTTAACTAAAAATGAATATGACAAAGGTTATGGTGAAGGAAAAGTAGATTATTCATTTCCAATTCCACGAACACTACAGAGAATTTTTGGCAGTTTTACAGTCTTATTTGTTGGCTGTAGCTTAATTTCAGATCGTTATTTGGATGTTCTCAAAGAAACTTATAGCTTTGCCCCAGCTCTAATACCTGATCATTTTGCTATTGTAGTTGCTCCCGATGATGAAGCTGAAAGGTTGTTAAGAGATCGGCATTTAGCAAGTCATGGAATAACACCTATTTGGTTTGCTAATGGAGATTGGGATAAGCCCGAAGAAATACTTAAACTATTGAAGTTAGAAAGCTAAAATTATTTAGCAATAGTATTTAATGGATTCTGGATTAAAGTTGTGTCTGGTAAGTTATTTCTGCGCGCTGATTTCATGATGTCGATTAATATACATATGATCTATGCCTAGATTAGTGAGCGACAAGCGGAATAACTGAATCTGGAGCATTCGTTGGCCAAAGCCAATTATTGAAAACGATCAACATTTATCTTTAAAAATGTGGGCTGAACCTAAAGGTAAAAATAAGCGCATTCATATTTGGTATGAGCAAGAAGGATATTTAGTTGTGCTAGATGATAGAGGCGACTATATCTTGCCTTGGACTGCATTTTACGTTGAGCGTGAACATGAAAGAAGAAAATACAATAAACGTTGGGAACGAAATAAAGATAATGTATTAGGAAATAACTAAGAAAAGCTGACCTCGCCCTCTTGCGAGGACGGTGTCGTAACTCCTTCTACACATGGTAGATGAGATGCGCGAATCTTAGCTACATGAGTTAGTATTTGCAAGTAATTCGTTATTAAGCAGGTTATAACTTTGTATCTTAAAGTCTAGACTTAACGCCTTTTTATCAGGGAATGTGAGATGTACAACAAGCAATACGCAAAAACGATAAAGCTTTTCTTAATGGATGCTGATCCAGAAGGTCGCATGATGTGCGAGTTGTCCAATTGGAATGGCAAGGCTTATCGTATTCCGCGAGGCAAGGTGAAAGATTGTACCGACAGAGCGGATTTGAAAAGTACCTCGGTGTATCTGCTTTTTGGCAAAGCGGAGTCTTCTACCTCGAACCCCAAAGTCTATATTGGCGAAACCGAAAATGTGGCGAAGCGTCTGGCTGTCCATGAATTGAAAAAAGACTTCTGGAATGAGGCGGTGGTCTTTATTAGTAAAGACGACAATCTTAATAAAGCTCATATCAAATACCTTGAATCCCGATTGTTTGAGATCGCAAAGCAAGCAGGTCGTTATGATTTGGTGAACGACAACACGCCCACACGCAGCGCTATTTCTGAGTCCGACCAAGCGGAAATGGAAGAGTTTATTGGGTACCTTCAAGTCCTTGTGAATACCATGGGTTTTCGAGTGTTTGAGCCGCTTGTTCGACACAACGATGACCAATTTCAAGTCGACGATTGTTTTTATGTAAAAGGTGCTCGTGGTGCCAATGGTCGAGGCAAGCGAGTAGCGGATGGTTTTGTGGTGTTCGCTGGCTCTGAAGTGACCAAAGATACCGTGCCGTCTTTTCCCAAATGGGCCCAATTGATTCGTGATGAACTTATCGAAGGCGGCGTTATTGTCACTAAAGGCGAGTCGTTTGTTTTCGAACAGGACTATTTGTTTAGCAGTCCATCCAGTGCCGCTGCTGTCATCATGGGGCGCAGTGCTAATGGTTTAAAGGAATGGAAAGATGATAAAGGTAGAACGCTTGCTACTGTAGAAGAAGAGGAATTAAAAATAGTCTGAGCCAACTGGTTTTTGCCGTTTTATATGCGTAACGAGGAGCTGAGAGAAGTTGAGTAGATTAAGAGACTTACAGGGTTTGGGGCCTAAGTCCGAAGCGTTATTGATTGAGGTTGGCATAACTACAGTTGAAGAACTTAGGGCTCTTGGTGCGGTGCGGGCGTTTATCCGTTTAAAAAAAGAAAGTCGTGTGAATCCCAGTTTGAATTTTTTGTATGCCTTGGTGGGGGCGTTAGAGGGCGAAAGCTGGCTCAAAATTGCCAAAAGTGAAAAGACTCGATTGCTTATGGAACTGGATGATTATAAAGAGTTAGAAGCGATTCTTAAATTAGAGGAGTGATTGGCTTGGTTAACGACGCATTGAGCGTTTTATCGGGCTGAGTGTATAAAAAAAACGATTTACTGTTGACTAAAGCAAAAAGGGGCGTCTTCTTTTTACGCCCCCCTTTATTGTTTCCGCTTTTATGCTCCTTTTTAATGGTTCCTTATTTATGACTTATTTTTATTTAATACCGGCGTGCATAAAGGATTGAATAAATTGTTTTTGAAAGACAATAAACATAACTAAAAGAGGCGCAATGGAGATTAATGTTCCGGCGCAGATGATGGCCCAATTGACGCCGGATTCGGGGGCGCCAAAAATGGAAAGACCAACGGTAAGTGGTCGGCTGTTTTCTGTGTTTGTAGCGACCAATGGCCATAAGAAATTGTTCCAATGCGTGCTGATTGATACTAAGGCGTAGGCTAGATAAGTGGGTTTGGCCAACGGAACATAGACTTTCCAAATAATTTGCAAGAGGTTGCAACCTTCCAACTTAGCGGCGTTTTCAAGGTCCAATGGGACGGTTTTAAAACTTTGGCGTAGCAAAAAAATACCAAAGGCGCTGGCGATGTAAGGCAATGCTACAGCGGCATAGCTATCAATCATTCCAAAGTAGGCGAGTGTTTGATAATTCTCTACGATGAGGATTTCTGGCGCTACCATCAATTGCATAATAACGAAACTAAACACCACGGCACGCCCACGAAAAGGAATTCGTGCTAGGGCATACGCGGCCAAGGTACAGACGATTAATTGGCTGATGAGCGTCAAGGTCGTAATAGCAAAGGTGTTCACCATGTAGTGTAAGAAAGGCGCCTGCTGCCATGCTGTGTAAAAGTTGCTTAATTCAATGGGCGCAAATAGGGAAAAGTGTGTGGTGTACTCGGCACTGTGGAAGGCCGCCCAAAAGGCATAGAGCAATGGAAAGATCCACGCAAGCGCGAGTAGCCAGGCGAGAGTGTTAGAAAGTCCTGTAAAAAGCGTTTTCATCGTGTCATCTCAGTCTAATTAAAACCTGTTGCTTAGTGATAGTGAACGCGGCGCTCTATTATTCCAAATTGGATGAGTGCCATGAGTATGAGTAGGCCAAGTAATATGACGGTTAAAGACGAGGCATAGGCGGTATCAAAGAAAGAAAAGGCGTTTTCGTAAATGTAATAGAGCAATAAGTTAGTGGCGTTATTTGGGCCGCCTTTGGTCAAAATAAACAAATGATCGACGAGTTTAAAGGAATTCAATAGGGCGTTTACAAAGACAAACAAGGTCGTTGGCATCAGTAATGGAAAGGTGATTCTTCTAAACATATATAAGGGCGAGGCATTTTCCGTTTTTGCGGCGTTGTACAAATCTGGTGAGAGTGTTTGCAACGCGGCTAGGTAGAAAATCATAAAAAAGCCTGCTTCTTTCCAAATGGTCATTGCCATAAGGCTTGGCAGTGCGGTGTCAGGGTTACCGAGCCAATTAATGCCAGAGAGACCAAATTGTTCAAGGACGTTATTAAATAAACCTATTTCAGGACTGTAAAAAAGTAACCAAATATTGGCGACCGAAATCATTGGTAAAATAGTCGGTGTGAAAAAAGACAGTCTAAGAACGCTTTTGCCCGCCAACTTTGAATTAACCCACATGGCCATGCTAAGCGCGAGTACGATCGATACCGGGACGGTGACGAGGGCGTACCAAAGGCTGTTTTTCAATACTTGCCAAAAGACTTCGTCTTCTATTAAACGCACGTAGTTTTCACTACTTGCTTGAGAGCCCATTTGAACGCCGTAGCCAAATAGACTACGGACAAAGGTCGTCGCAATAGGGAGGTAGGTAAATGTGAAAAGCAAAATAAGGGCTGGAGTTAGAAGCAGCCAGGCTTGTGTTTTATGTGATTTGATCATCGTTCTCTCAATATGGGGCTGAACACAGCCCCATGATGTTATGACAAAAGTCGTGGTTTAACGGTAGCGAGATAAAATGCGATCCGCTTGTTTTTGTGCTTTTGTTAAGGCTCCTTCGGCCGTTTCTTGATCATTTAAAACCGCTTGAATAGCATCATCTAACAGTTTACGAACACGACCGGATTGGTGTGTTGACAGTTCGGCGGTGGCAAATTTGAGTTGATCACGCGCAACGGCGGCGGGGGGGAAGGTTTGCACATAGTCGGCTAGCTCTGGTGTTTTATAGGACGCTTGGCTGACGCCCATGTAACCCGTTTCGATGCTCCATTTAGCGGCTTGTTTTGGTGACGTCATAAACTTAACTAATTTCAAGGCCGCTTGTTTTTCTTCTGCTGTTGAATTTTTAAATAGGTAAAAATTACCGCCACCAGTTGGAGAACCAAACTCTTTCTCTGCGGGTAACATGGCCACGCCAAAGTCAAACTTAGCGTTGTTTTTAACGGCGGTAAGGTTACCAGTTGAATGCCACATCATGGCGGTTTTTTGCTCTAAAAAGTTTTGACGTAGCGTTCCCCATTCAATCATTCCTTTTGGCATGATCTGATGTGTTTGTCCCAAATCTTTCCAGAAGTTAAGCGCTGCAATGGCATTTTGGTCGTCAAAGTAGGTTTTGTTACCTTCTTGATTCATTAACTTCATGCCTTTTTGCTTGGTCATGGCACCAAACATCCAGTAAGGGTAACCTGTTGACGGTATCATCACGCCCCATTGATTCGTGTGTCCGTTGCTATCGGTTTTAGTCAGCTTTTTCCCCATATTCACTAACTCATCCCATGAAGATGGTGCTTTCTGTGGGTCTAACCCGGCCGCACGAAACAGGTCTTTGTTGTAATACATGACAATTGTCGAGCGTTGAAATGGGATGCCGTAAGTTTTACCTTTCACTACACCGTTTTCCATTAAAGCGGGATAAAAGCTTTTCAGCCAAGTGCGATCAGCTTCAGTGGATACCACTTCATCGAATGGAACGATGGCATCTAGGTCCATCAGTTCGTGTACGTCAATTGAAAACATGACAGAGAGTTGTGCTGGTTTGCCGCTGTTTAGTGCCGCCAAAGCCTTAACTCGAGCGTCATTGTAATTACCTGCATAGATGGCATTGACATCCACATCAGGGTTTTGTTTTTCAAAGTCTGCGACCATGGAGTCGACTACTTTTGTTAACGCACCACCAACAGACACGGGGTAGTACATTGTCAGTTCTGTTTTTGCCTGTGCAAAAGCGGATAAACTCAGCCCAATTGCGCTCAAGGTTAGTATTTTTTTAAGAGAGACAGTCATTACGGTCGTTCCTTTCATAGTGAGTTGGAATTGCATCGTGGTTTAGAATGGCAATGTGTTATAAGTTAGCTTTATTGCGGTACGAATCGTTTACCAGTGGAAAGAGAAAAAGTGTGTTGTGCCTTCTCAGGCCATTGAATGGCTATGAGGCTGTCAACGGCGAGTATGTGTTTACCTTCGAGAGAAAACTGAATGCGTTTTGCGCCAGCAAAGGGACCTTCTATTATGTCAATATCCAGTACGGTCGCGGCACCTTGGTAATCGCAGCTGTTCACTTTGGCTTTATAGCCCGTAGGATTAAGGCTAATGTGCTCTGGTCGGATACCCAAAATATGCTGATTCAATGTGATCAGGTTCATCGGTGGATGGCCAATAAAACCAGCCACAAAGGTGGTCTGAGGGTGTTGGTAGAAGCTCTCTGGTGCCCCTTGTTGTTCTACTTTTCCTTTGTTTAATAAAATGATGCTGTCGGCCATGCTCATGGCTTCTATTTGATCGTGTGTTACATACACAACAGTGAGTCCGAGAGACTTTTGTAATTGTCGAATTTCAGAGCGCATTTCATTGCGTAGTTTGGTATCAAGGTTCGAAAGAGGTTCATCCATTAGACAAAGCGGCGCTTGCGACACAATACTGCGCCCCAGCGCCACTCTTTGACATTGACCACCAGATAATTGACTGGGTTTCTTATGAAGGTGTTCACCTAAACCAACCAGATCAACCGCGTGTCTAAGGCGCTTTTGTTGCTCTGTTTTATCTACCCTGCGAGCTTTTAAACCAAATAAAATGTTTTCTTTCACTGAAAGGTGAGGGAAGAGTGCATAAGACTGAAATATCATGGACAAGTTTCTTTGACCTGGTGGTAAATGGGTGATGTCTCTTTGGTTAAGGTGAATGAGGCCGCTGCTTGGTGTTTCTAATCCAGCCAACATGTTTAAAGTAGTGGACTTACCGCAACCGCTTGGCCCAAGTAAGGAAATAAACTCGCCTTGCTCAATAGAAAAGCTGATGTCGTTGACCGCCACGCTGTTTTCGAATTTTTTTGTTAAATTAGAAATGCTTAAAAAGCTCATTCTTGCCTCAAGATGTTGCTGTAAGGAACCCATTTATCTGAAATAGATAGATTTGATAAGCAGACAATGGCTTGTCATACGCAACATTTAATCTATCAACTCGCTATTTATTTATAGGTTATCAGTTTCATATGAAGCTTTTTTTAAGGATTAATGACGTTTTAGTGCTATTTATGTTGCAACGTTCAAGCGTTAAATAGGGTGCTAAGTCATCACAAGGAATGGGTTAATCTGTTTTCTTGTCAATAATCAAGCTATTGAATAAGATTCCAATACTAGGCGGCTATGGTTGGTATACTTAGCGAGGCACGTCATGTCTTTAGAGGATTAATATGGTCTCAAAATTACCCCGTTGGGTAGAATATGGCTCATTTCTACTTGCATTAGTGGCTGGGTTGGTTAATTCAATCGGTCTACTGGGATTTAAACATCAATCTATTTCACATTTATCCGGGACAGCGACTTTACTCGGAACAGGAATGATTAACTCGAGCGCCTCTGATGTAGTTCATTTGGCGATGATTCTGCTCAGCTTTTTATTTGGCGCTTCAATCTCAGGGTATTTTTTGCGAACGGGTTCATTAAAACTAGGATTAAATTACAGCCGCCTACTTTTGTTAGAAGCGTTTTTACTTTTAGGAGCTCTCTATTTTTTGTCTGGAGATTATTTTTATGGTCACTATTTGGCTTCAAGCGCATGTGGTTTGCAGAACGCTCTGGCAACCACGTTTAGTGGGGCCGTTGTTCGAACCACCCATGTCACGGGTATTTTTACGGATTTAGGTATTATGTTAGGCGCTAAATTTAGGGGGGAGCCATTCGACAAAAGAAAGGCATTGTTGTTTATACTGATTATTAGCGGATTTATGGTCGGGGGCGTAATAGGCGCATACTGTTTTAACCAGATGCAATTTAACGCTTTATTTATTCCCTCTGGAATATGTGTATTACTGGCGCTGTCTTATTCAATTTACAAGGCAAAATATGAGAATAAGTCAGTCGTTAAATGAGCGGTTGCCCTATGTTGTTCACACAATGGCTTCAGCTGGAATCATAATGTCTTTCCGTTAGAGTCATTAATGCTTCCATGCAATTTTTTTGGTGTCTCCCATTTTTCCGTCATTATTTAAGCGATAGGCCAAGGCAACCAAAAGAGTTTGTGCTAATGTCATTGAAGAGGTAAGTGAGCGAAACCCCATTACTTCAGCTTCTTTAATATCGAAATACACTTCAGAAAGAGACGCCAATGGACTGATTTTGCTGTCGGTAATAGCGATTACTTTTGCTCCAGAATTAAATGCGTATTCGCTGACGTTCACGGTTTCTTTGGCATATGGACTAAATGTAGTGGCAATAATAACATCGTTTTTTCGTATGTTACTGGCTTGTTCTACTAACATGCCTCCACCGCCATCGATGAGGTGTGTTGTTTTATTCAGGTGTCGTAAGCTGTATGCAAAGTAACTTGAAATAGGATAAGCGCGGCGTAATCCTATGAGGTAGATGTTTTGCGCATTTTCCAATAAATCGACGGCTTTATTAAGCATGTCTTGTGAAAAGTGATGATTCAAATGATTCATTGAAGAAGCATTGCCAGAGCTAAACTCTTCTAATATGTAGGAAGCATTAATATTATTGCCGCTGGTACTTTTGCTGAGTTTGACTCGTTCACTGTAACTGGAGGTTTGTTCAACCAAAGACTGTCGAAATAAGTTTTGCATTTCACTAAAGCCGTTGTATTCAAACGCGGCTGCAAAGCGAACTAGTGTAGAGGGAGGAACGTCACATTGTTCGGCTAGGCTGGCTACGGTTTCGAGCGCAACAGTATTGGGATGTTCCAATAAAAACCGTGCAACTTGCTGCAAGCGTTTACTTAAGTCGTCGTAATTACGGCTAATAGCTTGCTGTAATTGTTCTAGAGAGGTAGGTGCACCCACAAATTGACTCCTATTACCGTAAAATAGAGATTATTATAATTGCTTATTATAGCTGCTTTTATTTAGATATACGTGCGAGATTTTTTTGATTGAGGAGGCAATATCCATAAGATATTGCCCTGACTTGATTGGTCATGGGGGTGTCTATAACCCCCTCCATTACTCGTTCATTCTATCCAATAGGGTGCATTGGATTAACGGAATTCACCAGCGTATTTTTCAACTAATTCAATGTTGTCTTTGGTTATGAAGCCTGGGCCAGAGTTAACATTGTTGCTTGGAATCAACCCATAGCGAGAGTACAAAGTTAAGAAGCTAATAGGTAAGTAGCCTTGAAGGTAAGGCTGTTGATCGATAGCGAAATCGATTTTATCGTTTTTGATTGCTTCTGAAATTTCGCCACTTAAATCAAATGTGCCAAAATAAACGTCGCTTAAGTTTTTATTTTTTGATAGAGCTCGTAGTGTTGGATGCGCAGAGGTTGGCCCTAATGTTAGAATAGCTTGGGTATCTGGGTGCTTGCGTAGATAAGCGGATACTTTTGTTTCTACGTTGGTTGGATCCGATCCAGAGTCAATCATCTGACTACCAAGTTCTACACCAAGGCCTTTTGCAAAGCCCATGCAACGCTCCACAGACGCCGGGTTGGTAATATAGTGGTTGACACAAAGGAACGATTTAACGCCTTCTTTTTTAGCTCGCTCACCCGCACCAAAACCTGCAGCAAATTCTGGTTGACCTATATGCATTAAAGCACCAAGCGCTTTTGATTGCATTTCAGTACCTGAGTTCATCGTAATGAAAGGAATGCCTTTACGAGCGGCTTTTTCAAGAGGGCCTTCAAGTGTATCGAAATCCGCAATTGAAAGAACAATGCCATCAGGGTTTGTCGCTACAGCTTGTTCAACAATACGTGCCATATCGGCTAAATCACCTGTTGGCGGATTACGGTATTCAACTGTAACGTCCATATCGTCACCAGCGTGTTTAACCGCATTTTTGATAACGTTCCACCATGAGTCCGAATCTGGAGCATGGGAAATAAAGACATAGCGCTCGCCTTCTGCATGAGCGGCTGTTGCTACCGTCATTGCTCCGAAAGTCGCTGCGCTTGCAACTAGGATTGCGGTACTTTTCTTAAGAAATTTTTTCATTAAAACTATCTCCGCTTGGATTAATTATTTTTGTTATTACTCTTTATTGGATTTAGTGAACACATCTCCTGATTTATTTTTAATCAGAATCAAAACGATATTAGAATGAATATTTCATAAATGCAACTCTTTGGAATTTTTCGTTTCAAAGCGTTTTCTATCTTTTAAAGTGTTGATTTTAAATAATTAAATTTAATTTTACGTGGCTTTTAATGCGTTTTTATTAATATTTAATGTAAAAAAATAAAAAATATTTGTTTTGTCTATTGAAAAAAATGAAATAAATATTCTATTATGGTGTCACTGTTGAAATGAAAAATTATTAAGCTCCACTCTATTGTTAGCTTGGCTTAATCACGGCTTGGTGGTGGTAGTTATAATGTGAAAAGCGCTTTATAACACGTCAACATAATAAGATTGGAGTTCACAAAAAATAAATACAATAAGCAAAGGTGAAACGTTATGACTGATCCAACTCAAGTAATTGAGACGCCAGCAACGGCTGATAGTTCGGGTTCGAGTGATGAGAGGATACGCAAAGTACCCGCTTGGAAGAGGATGCTGCATCGTCCTGAGCTCGGTGCTATGTCTGGTGCGCTGTTAGTGTTTGTCTTTTTCTTTTTAACGGCTGGCGACTCTGGCATGTTTGCTTCCGATGGAATCATGAACTGGACAACGGTATCAGCTCAATTAGGCTTAATTGCGATCAGTGCATGCTTATTAATGATCGCGGGGGAGTTTGATTTGTCTATTGGTTCTATGATCGGCTTTGCCGGCATGATGATGACCATTCCTGCTGTCTATTGGGGATGGCCAATTTGGGCCGCTATCCTTTTTTCTTTCGCAGGCGCTCTCTTTATTGGTTACTTGAACGGCTATATAGTGGTTAAAACGGGTTTGCCTTCATTTATTGTTAGTCTGGCTTTTCTGTTTATTCTTCGTGGTTTGACCATTGCTCTTTCGATCTTATTTACTAACCGAACGATTGTTGGTGGAATCGATAAATACGCTGATGGTGATTGGTTAGCAGCGGCGTTCGGTGGAACGATCGGTAAATGGCTCTTTGTATGGCTTGCTGATGTGGGCATTATCAGCAGTTACAAAGATGGCTCTCCGATAGTGGAAGGTCTTCCAATGGTGGTTGTTTGGTGCTTCTTGCTTGCTTGTGTTGCTAGCTGGGTATTACTGCGCACTAAATACGGTAACTGGATATTCGCAACAGGTGGCGACGATAAAGCGGCACGCAATGTGGGCGTCCCAGTAGATAAAGTAAAAATATCCCTTTTCATGTTTACCGCTTTTACAGCCACGGTTTACGCTGCTTGCCAGGTATTTGAATTTGGTTCTGCTTCAGCAGACCGTGGTGTTCTAAAGGAATTTGAAGCCATTATTGCTGTGGTTATCGGTGGTGCATTGCTAACAGGTGGTTACGGCTCGGTTATTGGAGCTTGTTTTGGCGCACTGATCTTTGGTGTGGTTCAAATGGGTATTTTCTTCACTGGCATTGATTCAGATTGGTTCCGTGTATTCTTAGGTGCCATGCTGCTAATTGCTGTTTTGTTCAACAACTATATTCGTAAAAAAGTGACCGAGGCACGACATTAAACGTGTTTTTCGAATGCAAATTTACTGTTTAGATCAAGAATTTAGGAGAACAAAATGAGCGAATTTATTATTGAATTGAAAAATGTAAGCCGTTACTTCGGTTCGGTTATTGCGCTACAAAACATTAATATGCAAGTGAAATTAGGTGAAGTTCACTGTCTACTAGGTGATAACGGTGCAGGCAAATCTACCTTAATTAAAACCTTAGCCGGTGTGCATGTACCCAGTGAAGGAGAATACCATTTAGAAGGTAAGCCTGTTCAGTTTAAGTCCCCGGTAGAAGCATTAGATGCTGGGATTGCAACGGTTTATCAAGATCTTGCTCTTGTGCCTTTGATGAGTGTGACACGTAATTTTTTTATGGGCCGTGAGCTAACCAAAGGTCGGGGAATTTTTCAGCGTTTCGACCTTGAAAAAGCCAATGAAATTGCCCAAGCAGGTATGGCTGAAATGGGGATCAACGTTCGTGATCCTTCACAGGCAATTGGTACCATGTCAGGTGGTGAGAAGCAGTGTTTGGCCATTGCTCGCGCGATTCATTTTGGTGCAAAAGTATTGATTCTCGACGAGCCTACTGCGGCTCTTGGCGTCAAACAGTCTGCTAATGTGTTGAAAGTCGTTGCCAAAGCTAAGGCGCGTGGTCTTGCTGTTATTTTAATTACTCACAACGTTCATCATGCTTATCCAATTGCGGATCGCTTTACATTATTGAATCGTGGTCAGAGTTTAGGCTCCTTTTTGAAATCAGAAGTCAGCCGCGAAGATGTATTAGAGATGATGGCCGGCGGTCAGGAATTGGATGCGTTAACGGCTGAATTGGAAGAATTTAGCCGTTTAGATGCAAGTGCATAAGGGGGACCTCTATGACGACTAAAAAAATAAGAATAGGTTTGGTCGGTTCTGGTTACATGGGGAAAGCGCATGCCATTGCGTATCACAATGCGATGGTCGCTTTTGCTATTCCTAAGGGCGTTTTGGTATGTGAGATGTTGGCAGATGCGTCCCCTGAACTTGCGGCGGAGAAAGCTAAAGAGTTGGGGTTTAGCCGCTCAACAGGGGATTGGAAGACGTTAGTTAATGATCCTGATATTGATGTTGTTGATATTTGCGCACCGAACTTTTTGCATAAAGAAATTGCGCTAGCGGCTATTGCGGCGGGCAAACACGTCTACAGTGAAAAGCCACTGGCGTTGAATGCAGATGACGCCAAAGACATGACTCAGGCGGCTGAGTTGGCAGGCGTTAAAACCTTAGTTGGGTTCAACTATATAAAAAACCCAACGGTACAATTTGCCAAACAGTTGATTGAGCGTGGTGATATTGGTGAGGTGGTTCATTTTCGTGGTGTGTTTAATGAAGATTATTTGGCGGATGAAAATGTACCCTTTAGCTGGCGCTTGCAAAAACAATTTGCTGGAACTGGAGCGTTAAATGATTTGGCATCGCATATAGTTCAATTGGCTATCCATTTAGTGTCACCCATCACGTCTTTATGTGCGGACCTTAAAATTGTGCATGAGCAGCGACCTTTATCACAGGGATCATCCGCTTTTAAGGGCGGTTTTGGTCAGGTGGAAAACGATGACCAAGCTCATATGATGGTGCGTTTTGAAAATGGTGCTCAAGGAACAATAGAAGCTTCCCGAATTGCCTGGGGCAAGAAAAACGGTTTGTCTTTTGAAGTAACAGGCACCAAAGGAAGCCTAACTTTCGATCAAGAAACTTTATCCGAATTGTCTTTATACATTGCTGAAGGTAATCCACAAACTCAAGGTTTTAAACGTATTTTAGTGGGGCCGGAACACCCTGATTATTCGGCCTTTTGTGTATCGGCAGGCCATGGTTTAGGTTACAACGACATGAAAGCGGTTGAAGTGCGTGATTTGTATAAAAGTATAGTCAATGACACACCATTGTGGCCTGATTTTCGAGCCGCGACGCAAGTGAACATCATCCTAGACAAGGTTATTGAATCTTACGAGAACAGAGCGTGGGTTGAAGTGGAACAGTACGATGGGGAACAAAAATGAATAATAAAAATTTAGATGTTATTTGCTTAGGACGTGCTGCGGTGGATCTGTATTCGGAGCAAATCGGCTCGCCACTAGAAGACGTAAGCAGCTTTAAAAAATACCTAGGTGGCTCGTCTTGTAATATCGCCTTTGGCACGTCTCGCATGGGCTTGAAATCGTCGATGTTAACTCGAGTCGGTGACGAACACATGGGGCGCTTTGTGCGTAAAGAATTAGCACGAGTCGGCGTTGATGTTTCTCATGTTGTGACTGACGATGAGCGTTTAACCGGATTGGTTTTGTTGGGGATTAAAGATAAGGACACCTTTCCGCTGATCTTTTACCGTGAAAATTGTGCGGACATGGCTATTTGCGAAAAAGATTTCGATGAAGCGTACATTGCATCGGCAAAAGCCTTACTCATCACAGGTACGCACTTTTCAACAGAAGGTACGGATTTAGCCGCGCGAACCGCCATCAAATACGCTCAAGCAAACAACACCAAAGTGGTTGTTGATATTGATTATCGGCCCGTTCTGTGGGGATTGACAGGTAAAGGTGAAGGTGAAAATCGCTTTGTATCAAATGCATCGGTTACTCAGCATCTGATGTCAATTATGCCACTATGTGACTTAGTGGTGGGAACAGAAGAGGAGTTTCATATTGCGGGTGGTTGTGAAGATACCATTGAGTGTTTAAAACGCATTCGTAAGGTGTCTTCGGCTGAGTTTGTTGTGAAGCGTGGCGCATTGGGGTGTTCGGTTTTTAAAGGGACGATTCCTGAGACATTGGATGAAGGGATTACGCGTTACGGAGTAGAGGTCGAAGTACTGAATGTATTAGGTGCAGGTGATGCTTTTTTAAGTGGGTATTTACGTGGCTGGATTCAAGGTGAATCAACAGAGAATGCTTGTGATTATGCTAACGCATGTGGCGCAATCGTTGTTTCTCGTCATGGTTGTTCACCAGCTATGCCCAGTCTTGAAGAGTTAGATTACTATTTGTTAAATCGTGATGACATTCCAAGACCCGATCTTGATCCTGTGTTGAATTATTTACATCGTGTGACGACTCAAAGGCCTGTTCGTCAAGAGCGTAAGAAAGAATGGCAGGATATGTGTATTCTAGCTTTTGATCATAGACGTCAATTTGTTGATATGTGTCTTGAAGTGGGTGCACCGCTGTCAAAAATCCCCAAAGCGAAAGAGTTAATCTTGCAAGCGGCGTATCAAGGCGCTGACGCTTTGGGTGACACGGTTGGTGGAACAGGCATTCTTGCTGACGGTACATTTGCTCAAGACGTTCTGAATGATATTACAGGTAAAGATCACTGGATCGCACGACCAGTGGAAATGCCAAGTAGCCGACCATTACGTTTTGAATTGGGTGACAACATCGGTCAAATTATCTCGACTTGGCCAACAAATCACATTATTAAATGTCTGGTTTTTTATCACCCAGATGATGCGGTTGATTTACGTAATGAACAAGAGCAAAAAGTAAAAGATTTATATCGAGCGTGTTGCGCATCAGGCCATGAATTACTGGTTGAAATTATTCCACCTGCAGATTCAGCGGTACAAGACGACACTTTGTCTCGTTCAATTGAACGCTTCTATAACTTAGGCGTGTTCCCTGATTGGTGGAAACTGCCTTCTCCAAGTAAAGCCGCGTGGAAAAAGATTGGTGCTTTAATCAAGGCACGCGCGCCACATTGTCGAGGTGTTGTATTGCTTGGTTTGGATCGTCCTGTAGATGAGTTGCAGGCGGGCTTTAATGCGGCGGCTGAACAAGATATTTGTAAGGGATTTGCGATTGGTCGAACGATCTTTTCTGAACCGACAAAAGCGTGGTTAAGTAACCAGATTGATGATACTGAATACGTTGCCAGAGTGAAAAATAACTATTTGGAAATGAGTCGTCTTTGGAAGCAACGTACGGTTGTATCAACAGATGAGCAAGCAGCTAAATAATTGGAGGCCTAAAATGGAAACTGTACGTTTAACCATGGCGCAAGCGTTGGTCAAGCATTTACAAGCTCAATTCACTCTCATAGATGGCGTGGAAGTGCCTTTGTTTGGTGGTGCATGGGCTATTTTTGGACACGGTAATGTGGCTGGAATAGGTGAGGCGCTGGCACAGGTCAAAAATGACTTTACCACATTCCGAGCGCACAATGAGCAAGGTATGGCGTTGGCCGCCTGTGCTTATGCTAAGCAACATCGTCGTCAACGTATTATGGCTTGCACATCGTCTATTGGGCCAGGGGCAACCAATATGATAACGGCCGCTGGCTTGGCGATGGCCAACCGGTTGCCTGTTTTATTTTTACCTGGGGATGTGTTTGCGACTCGCACGCCTGACCCAGTCTTACAACAAGTTGAGCACTTTAATGATCCAAGCATGTCGGTAAACGATTGCTTTCGTCCGGTATCTCGTTATTTTGATCGTATTAATCGTCCTGAGCAATTGATTACCAGTTTGCCAGTGGCTATTAATACAATGCTGGACCCCGTTACCTGTGGGCCAGCAACTTTGGCCTTGCCACAAGATGTGCAAACCATGGCGTTTGACTTTCCTGTGAGCTTTTTCGCCAAGAAAGTGCACAAACTACGCCGTAATCGCAGCGACATAGAACAGCTTGCGACCGCAGTGGACGCGATTAAAACGGCAAAAAAGCCGTTGATTCTTCTGGGTGGAGGGGTTCATTACAGCCTAGCAGTAGAGACAGCAAAAGCCTTTATTGAGCAATATCAAATACCCGCTTGCGAAACCCAGGCAGGTAAAGGGGTTTTGGCTTGGGATCATGAGTTAAACCTAGGTGCGGTTGGCGTTACGGGATCAAGCTCTGCGAATACGGCGGCTCAAGAAGCCGATCTGATCATTGCAATTGGTACCCGTCTTCAAGACTTTACCTCGGCGTCACGTACCTTGTTTGCTAATCCAGAGCATACTTTATTAAGTCTTAATGTGGCGTCATTTGATGCTGAAAAACATAACTCTGTCCCTTTGGTGGGAGACGCCAAATCCACGCTTGAAGAATTGACCGCTCAGTTGTCTACAGAATGGAAAGCATCATCTCCTTGGACGCAAAGAGTTCAATCCCTGAACCAACAGTGGTTGTCTGATGTAGAAAAGGCAACGGCATTACCGGCTCAAGCTAACGATGCAAACTATTTACCTACTGATGCTAACGTGATTGGTGTGATTAATCGTTTTGCATCGGCTGACAGTACGATTGTTCAGGCCGCGGGCGGTCTACCGGGTGAGCTGCATAAATTATGGCGTACTTCTTCTGATCTTGGCTATCACGTCGAATATGGTTTCTCCTGCATGGGCTATGAATTGGCTGGTGGATTGGGGGTGAAAATGGCAACGCCTGAGCGTGATGTTATTGTGATGGTTGGGGATGGTAGTTATTTGATGCTGAACTCCGAAATTGCGACCTCTGTTATGCTGGGTCTAAAGCTAACGATTGTTGTTTTGGATAACCGTGGCTATGCCTGTATCAACCGTTTGCAACAAGCGTGTGGCGGGGAACCCTTTAATAATTTATTACAAAATTGCCATACGGTGACAGCGGGTGCACCTAAAACCGATTTTGCAGCGCATGCAAAAGCACTGGGTGCCGGATCAGAACAGGTAAGTTGTTTGGCGGACCTTGAAGCCGCATTAGCAAGAGCCAAAGCGAGTAATCAGACCTATGTTATTGCCATCGATACAGACCCTATGCCAAGTACGCAGGAGGGGGGCGCATGGTGGGATGTAGCGGTACCTGAAGTATCGATCCGTGACGAAGTGGTTAAGGCCGAGCGTCAATACAAGGTCTCAAAACAACAACAACCCTACTAACTTTTTGATCTGAGCTTTGGAGCAATCCTATGAATAATAATCACACTATAGCATCAACATCGACGATTCGAATCGGCATTAACCCATTAACGTGGACCAATGACGATTTGCCTTCATTAGGTGCAGATACTCCTCTTGAAGTTTGTTTAACTGAGGCACGTCAAGCTGGATACAGTGGTATTGAATTGGGTAATAAGTTTCCTCGTGACCCATCTGTATTAGGGCCGATTTTAGAAAAATATGATATTTCCCTAGTGTCAGGTTGGTACAGCGCGCGCTTATTGGAACGCAGTGTGGAAGACGAAATTGAAGCCATGCAGGACCACCTTAATTTATTAAGAACATTGGGTTCAAATGTAATGGTTGTAGCCGAGGTGAGTGGCTGCATTCACGGAGATCAAGCGGCGCCGTTGTCTCATCGCCCAAGAATGACCGATGATCAATGGGCGGAATACGCGGTACGCATGACTAAACTGGCGGATTATATGGCGGGTGAAGGCGTAAAAATGGCGTATCACCATCATATGGGCACCGTGATTGAAACGGCCGCTGAAGTGGATAAATTGATGGAAATGACGGGCGATAACGTCGGTTTATTACTGGATACGGGACACATTACTTTTGCTGGCGGGAATGCGCTTGAAGTAGCTCAAAAACACGCTAAACGTATTAAACACGTGCACTGTAAAGACATCCGTCCAAACGTTCTAAAAGATAATCTTAACCGCGATAGTGCTTTTTTAAATGCCGTTTTAGAGGGGGTTTATACTGTACCTGGCGATGGCAGCATTGACTATTTACCGATTTTTAATGTCTTGAAATCGGTAAATTATGACGGATGGATAGTCGTAGAGGCTGAACAAGATCCTGCTATCGCAAATCCATTGAAGTACGCAAAAATGGGTTACGAATATCTGTCTTCGAACCTTAAAAAAGCCGGTTTTGCTTTTTAACTATTCGCTAAAACGATTCTACTATTTTAAAGAGAGAAGAGAATGTCTGATGTAAATAAGGTAATGGGGAACTTTGTCGACAACACATTTGTGGCAAGTAGCTCAACTCGTACAGCTAATGTCTTTAACCCTGCAACGGGTGATGTGTCTTTGTCAGTATCCTTGAGTACAGTGAAAGAGACTCAAGCGGCGATTGCGTCAGCACAAACGGCGTTTGAAACTTGGTCAAAAGTAACGCCATTGAATCGTGCTCGTGTATTGTTCAAATTCAAAGCGTTGGTTGAAGCAAACAGCCATGAATTGGCGGAACTGATTTCTATCGAACATGGTAAGGTGTATTCCGATGCCATGGGTGAATTAACTCGTGGTTTGGAAGTGGTTGAGTTTGCCTGCGGCATTCCCCATTTACAAAAAGGTGAACATAGCTTAAATGTGGGTCGTGGCGTAGACAGCTACAGTCTAATGCAGCCCCTTGGTGTTTGTGCTGGGATCAGTCCATTTAACTTCCCTGCAATGGTGCCAATGTGGATGTTCCCTGTGTCTATTGCTTGCGGTAATACATTTGTTATGAAGCCATCAGAGAAAGACCCAAGTACGATTATGCGTCTTGCGGAATTGCTAAAAGAAGCGGGATTGCCTGATGGTGTTTTCAATGTCGTTAATGGTGACAAAGAGTCAGTTGATGTGTTGCTAACAGACGAGAGAATTCAAGCGGTGAGCTTTGTCGGCTCGACTCCAATTGCACATTATATTTATTCAACAGCAAGTGCCCATGGAAAACGTGTTCAGGCTCTTGGTGGTGCAAAAAACCACATGTTAGTTATGCCTGATGCCGATCCAAATCAAGTTGTGAATTCTTTGATGGGCGCGGCATATGGTTCAGCAGGCGAGCGTTGTATGGCAATCTCGGTTGCGGTTTGTGTTGGTGATGAGGTTGCTGACAACTTGATCAGCCAATTACAGACTGAAATTGCTACTATGACGGTTGGTCCAGGCCTTTATAAGCAATACGGCATCGAAAACGAACCTCATATGGGGCCGTTAGTGAGTAAAGAGCACGCTCAGAAAGTACGTGATTACATTTCCTCAGGTGTTGAAGAAGGCGCAACATTAGTGGTTGACGGTCGTGATTTTGTGGTTAAAAACCATGAACAAGGCTACTTTGTTGGTCCAACACTTTTTGATCAAGTGAAAGATGGCATGAGAATTTATGACGAAGAAATTTTTGGCCCTGTATTGTGTGTGGTTCGTGTTGATTCCTATGAGGATGGTCTCGCGTTAATCAATAAACACGAATACGGTAATGGTACGGCTATCTTTACCCGTGATGGTGACAGCGCACGACAATTCACAGAGAATGTTCAAGTCGGTATGGTTGGGGTGAATGTTCCAATTCCTGTTCCGATGGCTTTTCACAGTTTTGGTGGCTGGAAGCGTTCTTTGTTTGGGCCTTTACATATGCATGGACCAGATGGTGTACGTTTCTATACTCGCATGAAAACCGTTACCGCTCGTTGGCCAACAGGTTTACGTGCCGGCCCAGAATTTTCAATGCCAACCATGAAGTAATTTGTAACGAGGTTTTAATTTATGTCTCATTTACTCAGTAAAAAGAGCCAGAAAGCAGGGCAGACACAAATCCAGCATGTAACCCCAGAAAGTGCGAACTGGACGTATGTTGGCTTTGAAGCGCATGAATTGTCAGCAGGTGATTCCATTACCCTTGCGACAGGAACTGATGAAGTTTGTGCCGTAATTCTTTCAGGTAAAGCTAATGCCAGTACCAAGCATGAATCTTGGTCTGATATTGGGGATCGCATGAGCGTCTTTGATCAAAAAGCGCCGTATTCTGTGTATTCTCCAGCACACGATGAAATTTGTATCGAAGCCATTACCGATGTAGAAGTGGCTTTTTGTAAGGCACCCGGAAAAGGTGGTTTTCAGGCTAAACTGATTACCCCCGATCAGTGCCAATATGAAACACGTGGTGTCACCAGTAATACACGTCATGTGTGTAATATTTTGTTTGGTAACGAGCCGGCTGATAGCTTATTGGTGTGTGAAGTGATTACACCAAGTGGCGGTTGGTCGAGTTATCCGCCACATAAGCATGATACCGATGCAGCACCATCTGAAACTCAGTTGGAAGAAACCTATTATCACAAGGTTGATCCACCACAAGGGTTCGCTTTTCAGCGAGTCTATACGGATGATCGCAGTATTGATGAAACGATGGCGGTTGAAGACGGTGATCTTGTGATGGTTCCAGAAGGGTACCATCCTGTTGGCGTACCTCATGGTTATCAATCCTATTACTTAAATGTAATGGCAGGACCAAGTCGAAACTGGATATTCCATAATGACCCCGATCATGAGTGGATTATTGAGCGAGATAAGAAAGTTTAAATTTTAATATTCTAATAACCGTCGCGATATCACGAGTGAAGTAAAAACAAGGCAAAAACATACGAGAAAGCGCATTCTACTTGCTAGATGCGCTTTTGATTTTGTATTGATGCCGTATTTACCAGCACAGTAGTCGCCTTCTACAAACGATAAAATAGTAAGGAAATGCCATGCTTAATTTTGCTCTTTTTGGTGCGGGTCGCATCGGTAAAATGCACGCACAAAATATTCAAGCGTTCGCTCAATCAAATCTTAAATACGTATTTGATGTCTATGCGCCAGCGGCGGAAGAGGTAGCTAAAGCGACAGGTGCTCAAGTTGTCTCCAGTGTTGATGAAGCCTTGGCTGATCCAGATGTGCATGCGGTATTAATCGCGACAAGTACGGATACTCACGTAGATTTGATTGTAAAAGCGGCAAAGGCGGGTAAAGCCATCCTTTGTGAAAAGCCGATTGATTTGGATACCGCTACTGTTAATGCATGCTTAGAACAGATTAAAGAGTGCAATGTGCCCATTCAAATAGGGTTTAACCGTCGTTATGATCCAAGCCATGCGGCGATCGCCAAAGCCGCTCAAGATGGCAGTATTGGTAAACTTGAACAGGTTATTATCACCAGCCGTGACCCCGGTATGGCGCCAGTGGAATACCTAAAATCGTCAGGCGGTATTTTTCGTGACATGATTATTCATGACTTTGATATGGCTCGCTTTGTTTTGGGTGAAGAAATCGTTGAACTGCAGGCGTTTGGTGGCGCCATGGTAGACGAAAAAATCACCGATATTGGCGACGTAGACAGCGTGATGCTGATCATGAAAAGTCAATCTGGTCGTTTAATTCACATCAATGGCTCACGTCGTGCTATTTATGGGTACGATCAGCGAGTGGAAGCGTTTGGCTCAGAAGGCATGGTGATTTCGAACAATCAGACCCCGACGTCTGTTACACGTTTTACTAAAGCAACCACACAAGTGCAAGACCCACTTTATAATTTCTTTATTGACCGATATGTGGATGCTTATAACTTGCAGTTGACGTCTTTCATCGAAAATGTGATTGCGAAACAGCCTGTTACACCGAGTTTTGAAGACGGTCGTCGTGCGCAAATGTTGGCCGATGCCGCACAAACGTCTTTAGAAACTGGGCAAAAAATTACGTTGAGTTGGTGATTTTGAATCGAAATAGTTAAGTCGTATTTTTGGTTATATAAAGTCAATCATTACGGTTTCAAAAATGAGCTTAGGCTCATTTTTTTTGTCAAATACCCTCATAAAATGAAAAAAATATTGGAATTTTCTTTGATAAATAAAGAGGGGATTGCGCAATAATAAGACCCGCACTTAATTGCGGGTCTTATTATTGTCATGCCATTTTTAAACGCATTTAAAGCTCAACGGCAAGTGTTTCGTCAAATCCTAACATTATGTTTAGGTTTTGTACGGCGGCACCAGAAGCACCTTTACCTAGGTTGTCAAATTTAGCCGCTAAGAGACAAGATTTTCCATCAGTCGAACCAAAAACAGATAATTCTACTCGGTTACTGTTGTCAATGTTATGTGGGGTTAGGAAAGGCGCTGCCGCATCGTCAATCACGTTGTAATCATTTACCGAGATAAAGGTTTCCTGTGAGTATGTTTCTGACAGTTTTGCGTGCAGTTGTGATGCTGTCATTCCATCCGTCAATTCCACTGGTACGAAAGTCAACATGCCTTGGCGAAAGTTTCCTACGCTCGGTATGAAAATAGGCTTTTTCGACAGACCAGACCATTTCTCTAATTCTGGTAAATGCTTGTGAGCAAAGTTTAAACCGTAAACGCCATAGGTAGGCGCATTAGGTTCTTTTTCATAACGATCTATCAGTGCATTACCGCCGCCACTGTACCCGGAAATGGCATTGATCGCATAATCGCCATTAGCCGGTAATAAGCCTTCTTCGATTAAAGGTTTAAGAAGCAAAATAACACCAGTAGGGTAACAGCCTGGATTAGACACAAACTGTGCCTTGGCGATTTTCTCCCGTTGGGTTACGTCTAATTCCGGTAAACCGTATGACCAACCATCAGCAACGCGGTGAACCGAGCTCGCATCCAAAATACGGCTGCCTTCTTCTTTCGCTAAAACAACGCTTTCTTTCGCCGCCTCATCTGGTAGACAAAGTACCGTCACATCGGCGTCTTTCATCAAGCGACGTTTTTCAGATTCATCCCGTTTTTTAGTAGGATCAATACTAATAATATTAATATGCGGGTGGTTAAGCAGGCGCTCCCTTACTTGAAGTCCTGTTGTGCCTGTTTCGCCATCAATGAATACATTTTTCACGGCCTAGCTCCTTAACTTGAGGTCGTATAGTAAAATAGAGCCATTGCTTCGACCTTTACTTTACTGTGTTGGATGAGACATAGTTTAAAGCATAGCGAGGTGGCTGAATAGTTGAAATATCTGGGATTGACGGGAAATTGAGAGTCGAACCTGTATTCTTCATTGATAAAGTCGTCATTCTTGTCGCCAGTAAAATACAGCCAGTTTAGCGCTGCTAGAAAATCGGATTTGACCTGCTGCGTAGTTTTCGTTTCAATGAGCGCTATGGGTGATAAAATTATCGGCTTCAAAATTAAGCCTGAAGCTCAAACGGTCAAATGCTGCACGCAACCAGTGTAGATGTTAAACAATCAAGCCGTGTTATTCACCTTATGGATACCGTGCTTATAGCTAGGCAATAACACTGTGTTTTCAGTCTCATTCCGTTGTAACGACTAGCGGGCTTAACGGCTGTTGATCGTGACATTAAGTCTTCAGGCCGCGTTTATGGTTAGGTTCCTCATTTCTTAAGGTCAGCACTTCATAACCTGTTGATGTCACTAAGATAGTGTGCTCCCACTGGGCAGAGAGCTTTTTGTCCGCAGTAACCACAGTCCAACCGTCTTTTTTGGTTTTCGTTTTGGCTTTGCCTTGGTTAATCATAGGTTCAATAGTAAAGGTCATGCCTTCTATTAAAACCAAGCCAGCTCCAGCCTTACCGTAATGCAGAACTTGTGGCTCTTCATGCATTTCTCGGCCAATACCGTGGCCACAATATTCTTTAACGACAGAATACCCCTTGCTTTCTGCTAGGGTTTGAATAGCCGCACCAATGTCTCCTAATGTGGCGCCAGGTTTCACCGTTTTAATCCCAGCCCACATCGCATCATAAGTGGTTTTAACAAGACGTTTTGCTATGGGACTGGCTTCGCTCATAAGATACATTTTGCTGGAGTCAGCAATAAATCCATTTTTCTCAAGGGTAATATCAAAGTTCACTATGTCTTTTGATTTAAGCTTTTGGTTATGGGTGGGTACACCATGGCAGACCACATCGTTTACCGATGAATTGAGTACAAATTCATAACCATATTGCCCTAAACTTGCAGGACGTGCATTCAATGTATGGCGGATGAATTCATCTACTTTATTATTAATCTCTAAGGTTGACACGCCTTCTTTGACAATATCGTCTAGCATGTGAAAAACGTCAGCTAACAGCTTGCCTGATGTTTTCATCAATTCAATTTCTTCTGCACTTTTAATTTGTACTTGCATATTATTTTACCACTTTGAGTGGTGATTCATTGTTTGCCGTTGCCAGTTCGTTAGCAATCAGTTCTGAAAAGGTTAGGGTGGGGTTTAGTTCGGCAAGTCGCCCCATCTTAATCCAAAATTCCGCTTGAGCATTGATTGAACGAGACATAACCTGGCAGCTTTTTCGGATGTCATCGTGAAGGTCGTCAGAGATTTTGATAATGCCCATGTGTAAATTTTCCATATATGATTTATAATAAAACGTATACGAATCATATATTCGAAATCAGTCCTTATCAAGCGTTAATTACTCATGGGTCTGGTTACTGACATTCAGTTTCAGGATTACTCTACCAGTGAATCTTGTGGGTTAGTGTAAGAAGTTTATCGGTGTTGATGAGTACTACGATAAAGAGAGACGTATTTTATCGTTGTGTTTTTGAGTAATACGATTTGATAATATTATTTGGCTAAAAAGTCGTTTAACCATTAATTAAGGCTTTGCATTCTGTGTCTTAAATAAGACACCAATGGGAGGTTAAAGCATAATATAGTGACGTATTATGCTTTTTTGTAAGCCTCTTAATTTCTAACACTATTACGTGTTTTGCACCCGCTTAGCCGTAGGGTGAGCACAATAATGATCGTCAGAGTCGTTGTAAAAATGTCTCGTTTCAATTCCACTCCAATTAATATGGGTCAGACCTTTTTCGTTTGTCGGTAAACGATCTGCTTGGACTTCCTTAAAAAGAAAATTAACCAGTTTTATCGATTGGCTTACAAGTGTGTATAACCATCTTTTGATTAGAACATTTTTCATCATTAACTCTTAGTTGAATGTTTGTTTAATTGGTGTCGGAGCCGATAATAATCAGAAATAAAACGTGCAACAAGTGAGCCGTTATCAACTAAATGATGAGATTAACTAATGTGTAACTAAAAGGTCAGTGTGCCTGCTTTTTGAGATAAATATACAAAAAAATGCGCATATAAATGCACATTTATGTCTCTTTAGAGGCTGTGGATTAGATTTTTTTCAAATCACGGGGCATGGCGTCAATGCACGTGTTGAAACACATCAAACAATCGCTTTTTCTATTCTTAGTCGATACGCCTCAGGAAGGGGAATGGCTGCTTTTAATTCTTTGGAGAAACATACGTAAGTAACATCCGCCTCCACTACGATATCTTGAGTGCGGCTATTGATAATAGTTTGCTTCATGGTGATGCTGCGCTTACCAAGCTTGGAAAATTGGGACCGTACCTCAAGCACATCACCAAAACTCGCTTCTGATTTGAAATCAATATTAATATTAACAACAGCCCAAGCGATGCCCTGTTGTATAAGATCAATATTGGAATCGAAATCATCGAAGAATGCCCAGCGCCCCTCTTCAAGAAATTCTAAATAACGGGCGTTATTGACATGTTGAAAAACATCAATATGAAATCCTCTGACTTTGATAAGAGTGGAGTGGATCATGGTTTTTCCTTTTTGAAAAAAATGAAGAGAAAAAGAGTACGATGCTTGGTAAAGGATACCAATAGCAAAAACGCTCAAATTGAATGACATATGCAAAAGGAGAGAATAGTAGGTGTCGGTTTAAAGTACTCTAGACAAGGCTAGATTAGTAAAAGGGGAAAGACGCTATACATCACCTTGCTATTGAGCCTTTTAATAAGTCAATAACAAGGTGATGGGAATAGACCACTATATACAGTTTCGCTACCAAAACTGGAAAGGTTGTACTGTTAAGACATGATGAGGCCGCCGTCTACATTAATGGCTTGTCCCGTTATATAAGCGGCGTCTGGCCCCGCCAAAAAGGCGACTAACCCAGCGACTTCTTTGATGGTACCTGCTCGTTTCATTGGAATGTTTTCAACCCATGAATCAATCAATTCACCAGGTTTAAAATCACCCATCAACTGCCCCCATACCCGGTCGTTGTAATCCCACATATCAGTATGAATGATGCCAGGGCAAATTGAGTTAACAGTAATGTTATCCGTGGCGACTTCTTTAGCAAGACTCTGTGTTAAACCCATTGCGCCAAATTTACTGGCAGCATAGTGGGGGGTATAAATAAACCCTTCTCTCGCTTGACCTGACGCTGTGTTAATTAAACGGCCACCTTTACCAGACGCTTTCATATAATGAATGGCTTCTTTACAGCAAAAGAACATGCCCTTGGTATTTACATCTAGAGTCATGTCCCAATCGTTTTCTGTAACTTCTTCAAGTTTTGAAATACGAATGACACCAGCATTTTGAACAGAAATGTCAATTGATCCCATGAGGTCGAATGCCTGCTTAAAAAATTGTTTAATTGACTGGATTGAACTGACGTCGCAGTTTAAAAATTGAACAATTTGCTGTGGGAAATCAGATTTTAATTTTGCAACTGTCTGGTCGTAATCGTTGTCAATTGTACCGACCACGACATTGAATCCATCTTGCAGAAAGCGTTCAGTAATGCCAAGACCTATTCCTTTATTGCCGCCACAAACAACAACATTTTTGTATTTATTAGTCATGAAGTAACCCGTAAATTATTTTTGAATAAAAATCCACAATAGAATATTTAGTCGTTAATCGTCAATAACGAGTTGATAATTTGCTTATAAATAATTTGTTAGTGACGGTGTATTGTGTTGAAAAGGCGTTCTCAATTTAGTGCTAAAACGGGATCAAGTGAATTTAGTCAGGTTAATTACTTGACAACTAAGATGCGCTGTATTTAATATGATTTGAATAATTAAACATACATGAATAAATATTCATGATGAATAAAAATAATATAATTGTTTTTAGGAGTAATCCCTATGCTGCGAAGCAGATTGAATGCGTCGTTTTCACTGAGTGGTTCTACTGGTCCATTAATTGGCTTGTTACTGCTTTGTGTCTTCCTTTCTTTTATGACGGAGTCATTTTTCTCGTTACGAAATTTTGTCAATATACTCGATCAAATAACCGTTCTTGGGATTCTCGCTGTTGGAATGACATTTGTTATTTTAATTGGTGGTATTGATTTATCCGTAGGCTCAATCCTCGCCCTGAGCGGCATGATAATGGGCTTTCTTGCAAAAGAAATAGGTTGGCCTATGGAAGCGGCGATTGCCGCTGGTTTGGTTGGTGCCGGTTTTGCTGGGCTCATATCCGGATCCTTGATTGCTTTCTTCCGTGTCCCTGCGTTTATCGCCACGCTTGCTATGATGTCCGCTGCACGCGGCTTAGCCAATATGGTCAGTGATGGCCATCAAATTATTAGCTTCCCTGCTTGGTTTAACTTGATGGCGGTTATTCGCTATGGCGGCATTATAACGATTACCGTCGCTATTATGTTAGCTGTTTTTGCTATCTGCTGGGCTTATCTAAGGTTCACCTCTGGTGGTCGTAGTCTTTATGCGATTGGCGGTAATTCAGAAGTGGCACGTCTTGCTGGTATTAAAGTGAAATTGCATACAGTGGGTGTTTACGTTTTTGCGGCTGTCTTGTCTGGCGTGGCCGGTGTTTTATTGGGAGCACGTCTGGATTCTGTTCAACCTCAAGCTGGTGTTTCATACGAACTTGATGCTATTGCCGCAGTTGTTATCGGCGGAACCAGTTTATCAGGTGGAACGGGGAGCTTAGTGGGAACCATTATTGGCGTACTGATCATCGGTGTCTTACGAAACGGATTAAACCTTTTGGGCGTGTCACCCTTTATGCAGCAAGTTGTTATCGGTTTGGTCATTGCGTTAGCCGTATCAATAGAAGCCCTAAAAAAACGCTAATACATTATTGCTAAACGTTTTGGCTTTGATTCGCCAAAACTGGGTAAACCAAAGTACTGACCATTCGACACTATGTCGAATATCCTTAGAAACCGTTAATCAATACGATGCGGGTTTTAATAAAAATAATACTCTATGAGGATAATGCCTAATGAAAATTAAAAAAATGTTACTTGCTAGTGCTGTTGCAGCGGCCATTGTATCAACAGGCGCAAATGCGGCGGAAGTGAAAAAAATCGGTTTGGCTGTACCAAACTTATCGGCGAATTACTTTATTCAAATTAAAGAATCTGTTGAAGAATACGCAGAGAGTAAAGGCATTAAAGTGATTACCGTTAATGCAAGTGATGATAGTTCAACTCAAGTAAGTCAAGTTCAGGATTTGATGACTCAGAATATTGACGCTTTCTTATATATTCCTGCTGGTGCCGCTGCGGCAACAGTACCACCAAGGTTGGCTCGAGCGGCAGGTATTCCTGTTGTCAACTTAGATCGTAATGCTGAAACAGAACCGGGCGATACATTCATTGCAGGTGAAGGTATTAAGTCGGCTTATAAAGTATGTAGCCATATTATTGATTTAGCTGGCGGCCAAGGTGAGATGATCATGATTCATGGTCAAAAAGGCGTAACGCCTGAAGTAAATCGTACCCAAGGTTGTCAGCAAGCGATTGATGAAAACCCAGGTGTGAAATTGGTCGCGGATCAATGGAGTGAGCGTTGGTCTCAAGATGAAGGTTTCTCTATAGCTCAAAATTTACTCCAAGCGTATCCAAACGTGAACTTGATCTTCGGTCAAGCTGATGGACTCGCAATGGGAGCGTCGAAAGCTGTTGCGGCATCTGGTTTAAAACAGCGTATTTTCGTTGGTGGTTACGATGGTGACACAGGGGCGCTACTGGCTATCCAAAAAGGGGTGTTTGATGTGACAGCAACGCAAAGTACCCGTTCTATGGGGCGCTTAGCGGTCGATTCTGCTATCAAGCTTGCGGCAGGTGGAGACGTGCCAAAAGAACAGATTATTGATGCCGTTTTGACAACATCCGCCAATGTTGAAGCATTCATAGCTGATCATCCTTAATCGTTAATTTTGGAGCAAACAATATCATGACGACTGAACGAAAGCCTATATTGACTCTGCGTAAAATTCGTAAGAGTTTTGGTCCGACAGAGGTGTTACACGGTATAGATCTTGAGGTATACCCTGGAGAAGTCGTGGCATTGTTGGGTGAGAATGGCGCTGGCAAGTCGACAACTTCGAATATCATTGCGGGCGGTTTTCACCAAAGCTCTGGAGAAATGACGTGGATGGGTGAGCCTTATTCGCCCAATAGTCCGCGAGAAGCCATAAACTCAGGCCTTGTCCTCATTCATCAGGAGCTGAGATTACTTGAGCACCTATCCATTGCTGAAAATGTCTTTATTGGTCGTTGGCCCGGTAAAAATGGCATTATCAGTCGTAAAGAGATGGAGCAGCGTGCGCAAGCTCAGATAGAACGATTAGGCCTGAATATCCCCGCATCGGCATTGGTGCGAGGACTTTCAACGGCAAATCAGCAGCTAATAGAAATCGCCAAGGCGCTTGCGTTGGATGCTAAGTTGCTGATTTTAGATGAGCCGACGGCCGCTCTAGGGGGGGCCGAAACGGAGCTTTTGTTCGAACAAATTGAACGTTTAAAAGCCGACGGCGTTGGCATAATTTACATCTCTCATCGTCTAGAGGAAATTCGTAAGGTAGCCGATCGTCTTGTGGTGATGCGTGATGGCAATACGGTTGAGCAGTTCGACAGCGGTGATGTGCCGATTCGAGCCATTGTTGAAAGCATGGTCGGGCGAGACCTCAATCAAATGTTTCCGACGATTCCTGTGCCAAAAGAGGATGTCTGTTTAGAGATTAAAAACTTCTCTTCTCCTAATGGTGCGTTCAGAGACATTAACTTTTCGGTTAAAAAAGGCGAAATATTCGGTATTGCAGGTCTTATTGGAGCAGGTCGAACTGAAATGGTTAGGGCGATAACCGGCGCAGATCCGATTGCAACAGGGCAGGTTTTTTTACATGGCAAGGATATTACGCCGAAAACACCAACCAGCGCCATTAATAACGGTGTGGTGCTGGTGCCAGAAGATAGAAAACTACAGGGCTTGGTGCTTGAGCATTCTATTGAAGACAACATTGCTTATGCGAACTTATCGACCATTTCCAAGTTTGGTTTCATTAGCCGTAGCAGTATTAAAAACTATGCCAAAGCTGGCATTGCTCGATTTGGCGTGAAAGGGGTTGGTGCACAAAACGCAGGTGAAATGTCGGGCGGTAATCAGCAAAAAGTGATTTTGGCTAAATGGCTGGCGAAAGACCCTCAAGTGGTCGTGCTTGATGAGCCAACGCGGGGGATTGATGTGGGTGCTCGATCTTCAATTTATGACATTATCGTTGAACTAGCGGACAAAGGCATTGCTGTCATTGTTGTGAGTTCGGATCTTGAAGAAGTGTTGGGTATCTCTAACCGTATTATGGTCATGGCGGAAGGGAAAATGACCGGCATTCTTGATCGTGAAGAGGCAAATGATGTCTCTGTAATGGAGCTGGCGACCGCATTTGGGTAACAACAGCTCCCATTATTAAGAACGTTTAACACTTTAATTTGATTAGGTAACCATGATGATTGATTTGAACATTAATGCAGCCAAACTTTTTGATTTATCTGGGCGCGTTGCCATGGTCACAGGTGCTGGCAGTGGAATAGGGCAATGCATTGCTCAAGCACTTGCCAGTGCGGGTGCAAAAATAGTGTGTTTTGATTTACAAAACGCCGGCATCACTGACACGGTTGCCCGTATTAAAAAGATGGGCGGTGAAGCCATCCATTATACTGGTGACGTATGTGATCTTGAGTCTTTACGCACAGCGGTAAAATTAACTGAGGACACGTTTGGTTGCCTTGATATCTCGGTTAATGCGGCGGGCATCGCCAATGCGAATCCTGCCCTAGACATGGAGCCAGACCAGTGGCAACGCGTGATCGACATTAATCTAACGGGCATCTGGCACTCTTGTAAAGCGCAAGCTGAATTGATGGAGAAAAGTGGCGGCGGTTCTATTGTGAACATTGCTTCTATGTCTGGCGTCATCGTAAATCGTGGTCTTGAGCAAGCGCATTACAACACTTCTAAGGCGGGTGTTATTCATCTCACCAAAAGCTTGGCAATGGAGTGGGTAGACAAAAATATTCGCGTTAATTCGATTAGTCCGGGTTACACCGCAACGCCGATGAACACTCGTCCAGAAATGATTCATCAAACCAAAGAATTTGAACGCCAAACGCCGATGGGAAGAATGGCAAAAGTGGAAGAAATGGCGGGTCCTGCGATTTTCCTGTCTTCTGATGCGGCTTCCTTTTGTACCGGTGTGGATTTATTGGTAGATGGTGGATTTGTCTGCTGGTAAGAGCTGTCAATATTTTTTGACCGAAATGAATAAATATTCATATGAGAAATTTAATTCAGATCGTCTGATTTAACAGGAGGATATATGAATCCTTTCAAACTAGAGATTGGAGAACTTGAACGTAAAGCGCGTTCAATTCGAAGAAAGATCATTAACTTGAATGCGAACAGTCCTGCGGGCGGCCATACAGGGGCCGACCTGTCTCAGGTAGAAATCGTCACCGCGTTGTATTTTCGCCTTTTAAACTGCGCGCCAGATCGTACTCAAGACGACACTAGAGACATTTATATCCAGTCTAAAGGCCATGCGGCGGGGGGGTATTATTGTGTGCTCGCGGAAGCGGGTTACATCCCAGAAGAGTGGTTGCCAAGTTACCAGCACAACGATTCCCATTTGCCGGGCCATCCAGTGCGCCAAAAAACGCCAGGCGTTGAGTTGAATACAGGCGCGTTAGGTCACGGTCTACCTGTGGCGGTTGGCTTGGCGTTAGCCGCAAAGCGCGATGGCAGCTCTCGTAAAGTGTATGTGGTTACGGGTGACGGTGAACTCGCTGAAGGCAGTAACTGGGAAGCCGCATTGGTCGCCGCGCATTATCAACTGGATAACCTGATTGTTATCAATGATAAAAATAAGCTGCAATTGGCTGGTGCAACGGCATCCATTATGAGAACAGACCCATTAGATGAAAAATGGAAAGCCTTTGGATTCGATGTTCATCAATGTGAAGGGAATAACATGGCATCCGTAGTGGATGTGTTAGAAGGCTTAACACCGGCTGGAAAACCGCATGTAGTGATTGCGAATACCATAAAAGGCGCTGGCGTATCCTTTATTGCAGGGCGTCCAGAGTGGCATCACAGGGTTCCGAAAGGTGAAGAAATTGAACGTGCATTAAAGGAGCTGGCCGATGTCTAACAGCGAACATTTAGCGAATATCATGGTGCAATGTTTTATTGATGCGGTGAAGAATGGCGTTGACCTCGTTCCCGTGGTGGCGGACTCGACTTCTACCTCAAAAATTACACCTTTTGTTGAGGCGTTTCCAGACCGATTAGTTAATGTCGGTATTGCAGAGCAGGTGATGGTGGGCACAGCAGCAGGCTTGGCGCTAGCGGGCAAGGTCGCCGTGACCTGTAACGCCGCGCCTTTTTTAATTTCGCGCTCTAACGAACAAGTAAAAGTCGATGTTTGTTATAACAATACCAACGTGAAATTATTTGGTTTGAACTCTGGAGCAAGTTATGGGCCTTTGGCCAGTACCCATCATTCTATTGATGATATTGGTGTGATGAGAGGGTTCGGTAACATCAAAATCTTTGCGCCGAGCTGCCCGGTTGAATGTAAGCAAATCATTGAATACGCCATTGCTGAACAAGGCCCTGTTTATATTCGAATGGATGGTAAAGCCTTACCTGAATTGCATTCTAGTGATTATAAGTTTGTCGCGGGTGAACCTTCGTTATTATGTGACGGGGATGAGATAGTGGTTTGTGCTTTAGGCTCTGTCGTGCATGAAGCGGTCGCGGCGGCAAACGAATTGAAAGAAAAAGGCGTTCACATTAGCGTACTGAATGTGTCGTCTATTCGTCCATTAAATAAAGGTACTCTTGCCGCACAATTAAACAAAGCAAAGCTTGTTGTGACGGTAGAAGAACACAACATTAATGGTGGTTTGGGCAGTGTCGTGTCTGAGGTGATGGCAGAAAATGCCTGCGCTGCAAAATTAATCAGGCTAGGTGTTGCTGATGGTGACTATGCCGCAGCGGGTGACAGGGCGTATACTCGTCAACAACTGTCGATTGATAGCGTGGGCATTCAATCTATTTGTCAGCAATTTTTGCAGAGTGAGTGAGTGAATGCAAAAGGTTATTTTAGCCATTGACGAAGGCACAACCAATGTTAAATCTTTGCTTCTAAATAAACAGGGCAAAGTAATTAGTAAAGGATCTGCGCCTTTATCCATCAACTTTCCTTCTGTGGGCGTTGTTGAGCAAGATCCGCTGGAAATCATTGAAAAAATGAAAGTGTCTATTGCCCTTGCCGTTGATTCTATTGAGGGAGATGTTGAAATAGAAGCGGTAGCGATTAGCAATCAACGTGAATCGGTGGTGCTATGGGAACGCCTTACCGGCAAGCCTCTCACTCAAGTGATGAGTTGGCAATGTCGACGTTCAGAGTCCTTGTGTGAGGCATTGCGCCAAGACGACGCTTTTAGTCGTTATGTTCAAACGTCTACAGGTTTGACCCTTGACCCTATGTTTCCAGCCACGAAAGTGTCCATGGCATTAAAGCAAATCCCTGATGGTCATGCACGAGCGGAAAAAGGTGAGATTTGTATCGGTACTATTAACACTTGGATGGTATGGAATATGGCCCATAATGTGTTTGTGACGGATGCGTCTAATGCCGCTCGTACGCAATTGTTTAATATTGGTTCACAAGCCTGGGATACGACGATTTTAACGCGATTAGAGATTTCGGCTGCGGCGTTACCCGACGTGGTCGCGTCTTCTCAAGTGGTTGGTTTGACAACAGAGTTTGGTGTTCTGAAAGAGGGTATACCTATCGCCTCGCAAGTAGGGGATTCGCACGCGGCTTTATATGGTCATGGTGGTTACAAAGCCGGGGTCGTCAAAGCGACTTATGGAACAGGCAGCTCAGTGATGGCGGCGATGTCTATATTGCCAAGCATTCGTGATGAGATCAGTACAACCATAGCTTGGGATGACGCCACATTATTTTATGGTCTAGAGGGTAATATTACGCATACGGGGTCGGCGATAGATTGGACGCGGCGTATGCTCGGCGTTGAAAGCATGGACGCCATGTGTGAACTTGCTGCTCAAGCCGATTCGGATCATACCGTGTATTTTGTGCCTGCTTTGTCTGGGCTTGGCGCACCCTATTGGGATTTGGATGCCACGGGCATTTTTTGTGGGCTGAAAAGTTCTACAGAGCGAGAGGATATCGCCCGTTCGTCTTTTGAATCAGTGCTTTTTCAAGTGGCGGATGTGTTTCATGTGATTGCCGATGAACTGCCTGAAAAGATCGAATGCTTGTCCGTTGATGGCGGACCTACATTAAATGATTGGCTGATGCAGGCGCAAGCCGACTTGCTGGGTGTGACGATTCGTCGTGGGGATGTGGCCGAAGTGTCTGCTGTGGGAGCGGGTTATCTTGCAGGACTGTCAATCGGCTGGTGGGAAAATAAAGAAGCATTGGCAACGTTAGAAGGCGAAGTGACTTTGTTTGAACCCAGAGCAGACAAACAAGCCTACTGGCAAGCTCGTTACCTTGGTTGGAAAACGGCTGTTGCTAAATGCCGACTGAGTTCGTGCTCTTAACCATTGCTTCGGCGGTGATTCGGTCTGTTATCAACACATCGATGTAACCGCCACGTAATGCACCTTTAATGGCTTCCACTTTGTCTAGTCCACCCGCAAGCGCTACCACATGCTCACACGCGTTTAATTGTTCTAAACTCATTCCAATAACAGGGTTCTCTGTGTCATTAAGTACCGCTTGACCTGATTGGTTGTAATAATGCAAGCTAATATCGCCAACGGCGCCGCGATCAGCCAGCATTTTGAGTGTGTCTTCGTCATAGTAGTTACCTGAATTACGCAGGAGATTTGAGGGTTCTAACATACCGATACCTACAATGGCCATGTTGACTTCATTAAACATGTTTACCACTTCCGATACGCCGCTTGTCTTGAGTAGCTTATTCTTTTCGGCAACCGACTGCTCAATACTTTGAGCGGGTAACATATAAGCAGGGCAAGTTAAAATGTCGGCCATGTTTTGCGTTAAAATTGTGGCTTGGATACTGCCGTTATGACCGACTCCCCCCAATAACTGAATCACACCCTTTGTTTTGGATTTTGCTGGGGTCAAATAATCAATCATAGAGCGAATCGTTTCACTCCAAGAAGAAATGCCAATTAAATCGCCATCTCGTAATGAGGTGTCCAAGTAATGGGCTGACGAGGAGCCTATAGCGCGTTTTATTTGCGCGTCTGACGCTCGGTCTTCCACATCAACCACAATGACATTAGGTACACTAAACGTCTTTTGAATAGTGGACTCCAAAGACATAAATACATTTGGTGGTTGTACTACGTTGATCTTAACGATGCCTTCCTTTAAGCAACGAGTAATAGAGCGAGAAACTTGAGATTGAGACAACCGAAGCTGTTTAGCAATTTGAGCTTGCTTCAACCCTTCTTGGTAGTACAAAGTGGCAATTTTCAATAGTAATCGTGTTTCATCGTTTTTAGACATGTAAAGTTCCGCAAGTTCAATATGCACTCATAGTGGATCGTTGTTTGTTCTAGCCACTGTAATGGGGTGAAATTAAAAAGATATCGTAAAAATGCAATATTGAATATTAATTCATAATAGATGGCTTTTATAGTCATAGTTCCGTTAATTTATCAAGATGTTATCTTGGTGAATATGGCGAGTGGCTGATTATGCTTGCTCTTATTTAAAAGTAAAATATGGTATGGTGCGTGTTTGGTATTTTGAAAATGGAGCCTCTTGTGGAACACGCTATTATCGACAACGAATCCTATGATGGAATAACATTTACGCATCATATAGCGGTTCAAGAAACCCTCAGTCGAGTTGTATTTGATAATTGTATCTTTGAATCCTGTGATTTTACGGAAGCGTTTTTTGACTCTTGTACCTTTAAAGAGTGTGTATTCAAGAAGTGTAAACTTACGGCAATCAATGTCAGGAACAGTAAGTTTTCAGATGTGCAGTTTCATGGTTCTAAAGTGTTAGGAGTAGATTGGAGTAAAGCTTACTGGAGAGGGATGGATTTAGGGGCCTCGCTTCATTTTAAAGAGTGCTTGGTTAACGCCTCGTCTTTCTACGGATTAAAGCAACCTGGCATTGTTTTTGATGAATGTCGTGCACATGATGTTGATTTTAGAGAAGCGACACTTTCTAGAGCCAAATTTACGCATACAGATTTAACGAATAGCGTTTTTATGAATACGAATTTAACGGGAGCGGACTTTAATGGAGCGACCAACTACGAGATTGATGTGACGAAGAATACGGTTGATAAAGCGATCTTTTGTCGATATGAGGCGGTTAGTTTATTAACATCGCTTGGTATTAGGTTAGTGTGACCTTGTATGAAAGTAACGGTTACGTCGCATATAGCCTATGTTTTCTTATAAACGAGTTGATTAATCCTATTATTATGTCTTGATCGACTTCTGAGAATTAATCAACTCTAGTGGGTGCTCTTGTCCACTGTTTAGGAATGGTTTACCAGCTGCCCGTGTTTTCCATAGACGCCCAAGGTTCTTGTGACGGTAAATTATCACCTTCTTGTAGCAGCTCAATCGAAATGCCATTTGGGTCTTTAATAAATGCCATGTGGCCATCTCTAGGTGGTCTTAAAATAGTGACGCCTTGGTCTCTTAACGTTTGGCACACTTGATAAATATCACCTACACGAAACGCTAGATGGCCAAATTGATCACCGTTTGAGTAGTCCCTGTGATCCCAGTTATAAGTAAGCTCTACTTCTGGTGCACCCTCTTCAGTTGCATAATACACTAATGAAAAGCGGCCTTTCTCACTGTCGTACTGGCGTGTTTTGATTAGACCTAGGCCTTTAGTATAAAAGTCATGGCTTTCTTCAAGTTTGTTGGTTCGTATCATTGCATGCAAGTAATGAATTGACATAATTCTCTCCCTTATTTTGTTTACTCGTGATGGTAACGCACTTTGTGTCAAAGCTGAATTTACAAACAAGGAAAAAGTTAGGTGATTTGACGGTTTTGAGAAGGCACTAAGCCTGTTTGTTGTTATTCGGCGGTGTAGAGAGAGGAGGGAGCCGACAATATTTTAGTAAGAAGGCTTTTAGATGAAATCATAAAAGTAAGTGACAAGCGTAGCCAATCCAAGGAGGTTATAATGATTAATCTTCCCATACCCATCGAATTGGGTCGCCAAAATCATCGTAAATGACTTTTTTCTTAGGGTTGGATCTTTTAGGCTGTACCGGGTTTTTGGCGTGCTTCTGCTGCTTTCTTTGCTCTAAGGTCGCGACAACATAGTTTAAGGGTGTTCTTGTTTGTTTTGGTTCATTAAAACCAATATGGCTCGTGTTATACTTTCCGTCCACTAGACCTGATTCGCCCATATTAGCTTTAACTATTTCTCCTTTAGCTTTTAGGAATGCATCGATCTGAGAGTTGATTTCATCGCGTTTTTCTCTTTTTGTTGTAGGCAGTTTTGTCATAGTGTGTCTGTTGTTTATTCCAAAATTATTTAATAGTGATGGGCTAACGTTTAACAATACAGCAAGATTTCAGAAATTTGTATATATTTTATTCGATTTTTTAGAGGTTTCCATGTCAATTGCAAATTTAATCGTACATGAAGTGCAAAAGAATACCGGTTCAAATAAGGCGGTATTGGTCGCCCGACCAACCGAGAACGCGGTGGATGAGCAGGCGGCAAAGTTGGCAGAACAAATAGGTAATTTATTTAATCGTTCTGGGATGAATACCGGTCAATTCTCTAACCCAGAAGGCAGTGAAACAGGCGCAAAGCTCCCCGGGCTGCTGACGCAATTTTATTCTAATAACGTTTTTAGTGATTTTGCGGCTTTTTCCAAAGCGTGTGCGTCAGATTTTGTAACCTGTATTGGTGAAATAGAAGAGGCCGAAGGTGGCTTGTTATGGTTTAACCATTATGAGCTGCATGACACCCATTTTCTGTTTATCGCACTATTAAAGCGTAAGCATGGTATGGTGCTAAATGCTGATTTGAGCTTGTCGCAAATTGAGCAGATTGAGTTAGAAAAATTGCATATGGCAATGCGTATTAATTTATCAGCATGGGCTGATCGTGATGACAGTCGCTATATCTCCTTTCGTTTCGGCCGTGCTGCGAAAGTTGAAAGTGATTATTTTACACGCTTTATTGGTTGTGATGAGCCTAAAGTTACTTCTAAAGAAACGCGTAAGCTGGTGGATGTTACCTCGGCTTATTGTGACATGAAGTCGTTGTCGGTACCCAAGGCAAATGAATTAAAGCGTGTTGTAGCTGAGCATTGTTTGAGTAAAGCAGAAGAAAATGAACGGATCGATTTGAACGAAATAGCGAAAGAAGTGGAAGAGCGCTTCTCTCCTGATGAGGCGGGTTTATTTATGGAAATCGCTGAGTCTGAAAGCTTTGCGTTGGATCGAGACATGTTTGTTGAGAAGGCCGCTTTAAAAAAATTGACCCGTTACTCAGGCAGTACTCGCACCTTAACCTTAAGTTTTGATAGTAGCTTATTAGGTGATTCGGTGCGATTTGATGAAGAGACAAATTCTTTAGTAATCAATGACCTTCCTAAAACCTTGTTAAAGCAATTAAAGAAATAGCCCAGTTAATGCGTCTATATTATTATGGATTTATGGGTGCCCAAGAGCGATAGTATGATTAGAATCTTTACACGTTAAGTAAAGATTCTAGCTCTTTCATTGAATTAAAAGTCAGTGTCGCACCAGCATTTAATTGATCGACTTTATCTACTGATGCACTGTAAGCGTACACCGTCATGCCTGCCGCAACGGCGGCCGTAATACCCGCCACGGAATCTTCAATAGCAATGCAGTTTTTTGGTTCAACATTGAGTGCATTCGCGGCTTTTAAATACAGATCTGGTTTGGGTTTTGGGTGTTCAACGTCTTCAACACAAAAACGTACATTAAAGGTATCCAACAGACCTATCTTTGTTAATTTAAATTTTAGTGACTCTTTTCTTGAGTTGGTCGCCATAGCGATAGGGTGTTTGATTTTTTTGAGTAAATCATAAACGCCTTCTATGGCGATGAGATTGGCTTCCATTTCTTTTTTAAAGCGACTGTCAACCGTTTTCGCAAAGTGGCTAGGGACAGGCTTTTTGAGTAACTTTTCAATTTTTAACAGGTTTTCAGAAGCGGCATAACCACTAAAATGATGATCCATTTCTTTGTGAGTTAGAATTAAACCTAATTTTGCAAGCTCTTCTTGGAAGATATGATTTAGCATGTTTTCGGTATCAACTATTACCCCGTCGCAATCGAAAATGATAGCTTCGTACATAATGGGTCCTCTGATGTTTGAATGAAACGTTATTAGTCTTGTTGCTACAAGGCTTATGTTACGTTATTACGGACAAAATTTGAAAGGAAGAAGAGTGTGTAATATGTGATTTTATTACTAAATGATGATAAATAGAATAGTATATGACGTTTATAGAAGATTGAACGAGTTCGAGGTTGAAAAAGGGAGTGTTATTTTTTTTCTTCCCTATCAACAAAGTGATCATTATTAGAATTGCGCGGAAAGTCTGTTTGAAATTGTGCTCTTTGTTGCTGAAATTCGTGCCTTTATAAGCAATTTAATGATGCTTTTGGTGTATTTAGCTGTAAATGCATAGGCTTTTTTAGTGTATTTAAATTCACTACCATCATAGCCCCACTGAGCAAGAAGTGCATCGTATTTTATTTGTGTATCCATCATATTCTCCAAAAAATGTAATGTTGTTTTATTACAACAATTAAATGGTAGATGAACAGATGGCATCCAACAAACGATGCTTTCTCATCAAATAGATTAGTTTTTTTCATTAATACTACGTGTTTGTATTTTGGCCTGGCGTTTTTATGGGCGAGGGAGCGGTTTCTTTATCTTAAAGGTGGGGTTTGAAACTTAATGTCTCATTCTGTATGGTGGCAGAAAATGTGTTCCTAAACGTCTGAATCGACCTATGATGGCTTATCTAAATGGCTTTTTTTGATAGGATCAAGGTAATTTAATAAATTCTACTTTAAGTGTGATTGTGTATATGCAGTATTCTGATTTTAATGCCTTTAAGAAAGCGTGGGCGTTTAAACGTGATGACCCTAAAATCCCTACAGAAGATCTTGAAAAGATTCGAGTGTTGTCTGAAGAGTTTTCAAATAACATTTGGCGGGATTATGTCAGTAAAGAACAGCTTCACCCGGACCATTTAACGCCCAATGATTGGCTCAAAATGGAAAACCATCAAATGGGCCGTGCGCATTGGGAAAGTTGCTGGGATTCTGAAGACCACTCTCTGCCAGATGAGGTTTTGCAGCATGTGGGGCATTGGGGAGATGATACTGTTGTATTTTTCTGTTATCACAGTGATGAAGTGATTGAAACAACTTGGGTTGTTTTCTCCCGTTATTGGAAAAATTTTTTGTTTTTTGATAATGGTCCAATTCTTTTTGGTAAGAAAAAAAAGCAGGCTATACAGTTTTTTAGCAATGGACAGTGCCAACTGCTTTCACGTAGTTGAGAGGCGGTTGCTTAGCGTGGAGTCTAGTTGTTTGGTTTCCTCGTTGAGTCGGTGATTATTAAATGGCTCAATTTAAGGAAGCCGCGAATAATTCTACTATGAGCCTGCTTATAGCTTGATTTGAATAAGTTAATAAAATCAAGCTTTTTTGGTTATGTTAAGGTGCTAATTAAGTGCATTTACGCACTAAAATCGACATTTTTAATGTTTAAGTTGGCTAATTATGCAAATAACAAGGAATCAAAGTTAAATCATAGGGAGGGTGCTTTTAAGTGTCTCTCAGCAAGTATATTGTTGAGATATTCTTATTAATGATGAGTGGAATATGAGTCGATATATCTCACCGATACTATACATTTCGTTGTTGCTACTTGGCTGTTTAGTGTTTCTATCTATTGCAGGTGTTCGCGTTGGGTTTTTAGAACCTGTTACTGGCTTTTCTCTGCTAATCAAAAGTGTCTATTTTTCTATAGCGCTCTCTTTAGTGGCTTTTTTGTCTGTCTTCTTTTGCCCTTGCGAAAAGGGTACTAATAGCAAGTTGGTTTTTTGTATTGCGGCGTTTATCCCTCTGATTTACAGTGTATTCTGGATAGGGTTTTATTTTTCAAAATCTGGATTGCCTGAGATTTCTGATATTTCGACTGATGTAGATGTCCCCCCCAGCTATATTCACGTCCCTATGATTCGCACTTTTTCTGAAAATTCAACTTTCTATAATGAAAAAAACATCCGTACTCAACTAAAGTATTATCCTAATGTTAAACCTGCGTTTTCTGTTCTAAATCCTAGCGAGATACTACCTGAAGTATTATTGTTAATAGAGGAAAAAGGCTGGGAGTTAGTTGAATCTTACCCTGATGCTGGTGTTGTTGAGGCGACGGCTAGAACACCTGTTTTTGGGTTTAGAGACGATGTTGTCATACGTATTAGAGAAGATCACAATGTAACACGCATTGACATGCGCTCCAGTTCTCGTATTGGCGTTGGAGACTGGGGTACAAATGCTGAGCGTATTAAGGATTTTATGCTGGCCCTTGAAATGCGGTTGCATGAGCGTGTAGAGCGATCGGAAAATTAATGCGAAGCATGAGGGTGCATTCTCTGTACTCTGAAAGCCTTTTCTGCTGGAGAAATTAGGGATACACTCTCCTTTAAAGTGGATGATGGGCTTAATGTATGAGTGACCAAAGAAAGAAAAAGAAGCTGGCTACACGTGAGTTGATCAAACTCACGGCAAAGGCGTCTTTCTCAGAAAAAGGTATTGCTGCTACAAATACCCGATTCATTAGTAAAGCCTGTGGTCTTGCTGTTGGTACTTTTTTTAGTCATTTCCCTGATAAACTCTCACTTGTCAAAGAACTTTTTTTTGAGGATATGGATACCGCATTAAAAAGTGCGTCGGATGCAACCTATGTAGAGAGTAGTCATCCGGTTATCTTCTTTGAGTTTTATGCCGATATTTTGTTCCGTTTCTACGGGAGTCACATAGAGGCAACCCATTTAGTTTTAATGGACAGTTTGTTGAAGGGTGGATTTTTTACCAAGCAAATGCAGGTATTGCAAGCCAAGGCAATGTATAAATATTGTAGTGTTGGAGTGGATGAGAGGGTGGCTCAGGTTTTCTGTGAGAATATAGTGTCTAACTTTTTACACGTTTTACTCAGTGAATTAGCAAGTTCTGAATTTGTTCCTGATAATGCGAAACAGAAGTTGTCGGCTTTAAACAAACCTTTTTCTATTTCCTATCAAAGCGCGGTTGCCGCAAATACACGTCATTTGTAACCAGTATTAGTAAAGTTGATTGGCCTTTCTGTAAGGACCTTCATAATCAAACAATCGCTCAGTTACTTTCCAATAGTGTGATTTTTTTCTGGCAATGACAAAATCAGGGTGCGGTAAAAAAGATAGGAATGGCGCAATTTCATCTATATGAGTAAATACGATTGGTTTTGTGCCTTGTGCAATTCGTCGTGCAAAGTATTCGTTAAAGCGCGTTAAAGCGTTCTTTTTACTTGTATCGAAGTTTTCTTTTAATTCGTTGCCATCTTCATCAAAGTATCTAATCGTCAGGATGTTTTGCTTTATTGTGCTGTCAATACCAGAGCAGCGGATTACTTTTGCATCTTTTAAATTCAGCGCTTTTTTTAAAAGATCATCAGGATCAATGAGTCGTCCTTCGCATGATTGGCAGTGTCGCGCAGCAATATCATTTTCTTCGTTACAAAGTGGACAAACCTTGAAGCGAAAGCGGTATTTGCATTGTGATTTCTCTGTGTTTCCTGCAAGGCTAGCGCTCTTGTCTAATCTTGATAAAACGTTTCCAGTTAAATCCGTCTCTATTAAACCATGGCATCGTCGTCCAAAGTGTTCAATGATATCGCCATCACGGTCCACTTTCCCCCAAAACGTATTGGCAAACTCGCAAATAGGGCATTCCACTTGAACCGGTACTGAGTCTTGTGAGGGTTTCTTTTCTCCAATTTCTGGCATAAATAGATCGTAAGCATTGTTAGCGTAATCCAGTATTAAACAGTCTTTTTTATTAGCACTAAGGCGTAATCCGCGACCAACAATTTGTTGAAAGAGGCTAATGGATTGTGTAGGCCTTAAAATCGCAATGACATCTACATGAGGTGCATCAAATCCGGTAGTGAGCACTGAAACATTGACTAGGTATTTTATTTCTTTGGCTTTGAATTGACGAATAATGTCATCTCTTTGAGGCAGCTTAGTACCCCCATGAACTAATTTGACCAGGTTATTGGGGTCTTGGTTTTCAATGTATTGAGTGATTTCCTGTGCGTGTTGCACTGTAGAGGCGAAAATCATCGTGCCTTCTCTTTTTTTCGATAGATCAATAATCTGTTCTACAATCGCTTGTGTTACTCGAGGGTATTTACCAATAAGGGTGTTAAGTGACTTTTCTTGTTGGTCGAACCCGTCAGGTGAGGTAGGCGTTGTTTCTAGTTTTGAGAAATCATAGTGTGCAATGGCCGCATCAAAAAGAATGGGTGTTGTTAAATATCCTTCATTGATCATTTGTCTTAAGGGCAATTCATAAATACATTTTTTAAAAAACCTTGGCTCACTTGATCTTACGAACCCGTAATAATGTTGCTCATAAATCCAGCCTGCACCAAGCCGAAAAGGTGTGGCTGTTAACCCTAGTATTTTAATTGAAGGATTGATTAACTGAAGATGCTGAATTACTCGCTGGTATTGCGTCTCTTTAGTATCGGAAATCCGGTGGCATTCGTCGATAATTAATAGGCTTATCTTTTTATCAAAAGCATCTAAATTTGGTGCAAGAGACTGTACGCTAGCAAAGGTGATTTGTTCTGTTGAGCATTTTTCGCCTAACCCTGCTGAGAAAACCCCTGCAGACCTTCCTGTCGCTTCAAATTTTAGGTGATTCTGTTCGACCAGCTCTTTTACATGCGCAAGACAAAGCACCCGACCACGAGCCAGTCGACTTAGTTCAGCAATAACTAGGCTTTTTCCCGCTCCAGTCGGCAATACAATGACGGCTGGGGTTGAATCAGACCGAAAGTGCGAAAGTGTTGCCTGTACCGCTTTAGTTTGATATTCACGAAGTATGAATTGAGACATATTTTAATAGAAAAATCATTTAGTCGTTCGTCAAACAGAGATAGTACAGTATGATGCCGCACATTATAACGTTGCATTTTAGGAAGTTCTACATGATCACATTAACTGGTCTAGACAATTTTATGTCAGTGTCTGCTATAGAAATATTAGCCAGTTCATTAAAGGCTAAAGGTTGGTGTGTGTTGGATGATGCTTTTTCCTGTGAGTTGATTGACTCGTTGGTAATGGAAGTGAATCAGTTGCCAGATGAAATGATGCAACAAGCGGGTATTGGGAGAAAGTCGGACCATCAAGTGAAATTAGACGTTCGTCAGGATTGCATCATGTGGATTGATGGGAATACTCCAGCAAGGCGAGATTTTTTGGTGGCGATGGAAGCGTTGAAAGTAACCTTGAATCGAATGTTATTACTTGGGCTTTTTGATTATGAAGCTCACTTTGCTCGTTATCATGAGAATGGGTATTATGATAAACATTTTGATGCTTTTGTAGGTAAAGGAAATCGCGTTTTATCGACTGTTTTGTATTTGAATGAACGTTGGCTGGGATCGAATGGTGGCGAGTTAGTCATGTTTGATGAGCATGATGTGGATAAAAGTATTGCGACAATATTGCCAGTAAAGGGTCGCTTTGTGGTTTTCTTGAGTGAAAGCTTCGCTCATCAGGTAAATCCTGCTAACGTATGCCGACACAGTATTGCGGGTTGGTACCGAGTAAATGCAACCGATCGTTTAACAATTGATCCAAGCCGTTAATTACGCTGGTAAAACGGTTCCATTGATTGATCTATCTCAATGAAAATGGCTAAAATCAGGTCGAATTATAGTGTGATTTTTCTTATAATTCGCACCCTATATCCAGCGCTCAATACTGGGCTTAGTGAATAGTGGTTAATATGTGTAATTAATTATGCTCTGGTTTTACGTTCCAGATCGCAGAGGAGAAAAATGTGTCTGTTGTAGTGTGTGCTTTATATAAATTTGTTACTTTAGAAAATTACCAAGAATTACGCGAACCGTTGCAAGCAATGCTTGAAGATAATGGCATTCGTGGCACTTTATTGCTGGCGAATGAAGGCATTAATGGCACGGTAGCCGGTACTCGAGAGGCTATTGATAGCATGTTGCAGTGGCTTGGCCAAGTTCCTGGATTAGATAACTTGTCATGTAAAGAATCTTTCGATGAGGAAATGCCTTTTTATCGCACTAAGGTTAAATTAAAAAAAGAAATCGTTACTATGGGTGTTGAAGGTATCGATCCAAAAGAAGTTGTTGGTACTTATGTTAAACCAAAGGATTGGAATGCATTAATTTCTGATCCCGATGTTGTTTTGATTGATACTCGTAATGATTATGAAGTTCAAATCGGTACGTTCCAAAATGCAGTGAATCCTAAAACAGATACATTTCGAGAATTTCCAAATTATGTGAAGGAAAACATGGATCCGACTAAGCAGAAAAAAGTCGCTATGTTTTGTACTGGAGGTATTCGTTGTGAGAAGTCCACGGCTTATATGAAAGAGCAGGGATTTGAAGAGGTGTATCATCTGGAGGGTGGCATACTTAAATATCTTGAAGAAGTTGCTCCAGAAGAAACGATGTGGGAGGGCGAGTGTTTTGTGTTTGATAATCGCGTTTCGGTCAATCACAGTCTTGAAAAAGGCGAATATGACCAGTGCCATGCTTGCCGTATGCCGATTACTGAAGAAGAAAAACAAGACGAGCGTTTTCAGCAGGGTGTAAGCTGTGTTCATTGTTTTGATAAAGTAACGGATCAACAGCGTCAGCGCTTTATTGAGCGAGAAAGACAGGTTCAATTAGCTCGCATGCGTGGAGAAGAGCATATTGGTGCCGATGTGTCGCAGGCTGTAGACAAGCATCGTCAAGAAAAGCAACAAGAAAAAGATCGACAAAGGGCAATAAGAGCCGCTAAGTAATTCTAAAGTATCATGTAATTAGCGTTCGTTTTTCACAAAACGGACGCTGAGCTTTTTTATGATATATCCATTTCTTCCATGTTTTCTTCTTTTATAAAGGCAATAAAGTCATTGTTATTGAGTGCTGGACTTTTTAAATAGCCTTGATAAGTGCCGCAATGATGGTTTCTAACGAATTCCAGTTGATCCGTGTTTTCAACGCCTTCAGCAACAACCGTTAAATTTAAGTTTTTAGCAATTGATATGATCGCTTCTGTAATTTGCGCATCCACCGGGTCTATCATGACGTCTTGAATAAAACTTTTGTCAATTTTTAAAATGCTGACATCAAAATATTTTAAATACGCTAAAGATGAATAGCCTGTGCCAAAGTCATCAATCGCTAATCGAATGTTGAGTTGTTTTAGCTGCAAAAGGGTCTTTTTAGTTTGTGCGCGGTGCTGCATCAGGATGCCTTCAGTAATTTCCAAAACAAGATGTTTTGGTGAGAGTCCTGTTGTCGATAATATCCGCTGGATGCTGCTAATAAATGAGGCATCATTAAACTGAATAGGAGAAATGTTTACGGCGATATAGTCGAGATGAACGCCTTGTCTTTCCCACTCGACAAAAGTGTTACACGCGTTTTCTAGTATCCATAGCCCTAGCTTTATTATTTGTCCGCTTGATTCGGCTGCTTTAATAAATTTATCGGGTGGAATATTGCCGAGTTCGCGATCATGCCAGCGTGTCAGGCATTCGGCGCCAATTGTTTTGTTTGTTTTGCTATTAACAATCGGCTGAAAGTGTAATTTGAAGGCCTTGTTCTGCATGCCTTGATCAATCATGTTTTCAAGGGCAAGTTTTTTCTGTAGTACCTGAGTGAACTCTTCTAGATAGAGTTGGACTCTATTTTTACCTAAAAATTTAGCTTTATACAATGCCGCATCGGCATTCTTGAATAAGTTTATATGATCCGTTCCATGTTCAGGATAAACGCTAGCGCCAATACTGATGCTGGTTTTTAGGTGGACGCTGGTTTGACCTGGAAGTGGTATTGGGCGAGTGAGAGTGTGTAGTAATTTATGAGCGATATCGAGCAGTTCTTGTTGATTGTTTAAATTTTCAATAATGACCATGAATTCATCTCCACCCATGCGACCAAAATTTTCATTCGGTCGAACTTCTTCCTTCAGTCGTTCTGCCACCGCAATCAGTAATTTGTCTCCTACATGATGTCCATAGGTGTCATTAACGTTTTTAAATTGGTCAAGATCAAGAATTAATAACCCGATTTGAGTGTTCTTTTGAGCGGCCTCAGAAATGGAAGCAATGAGTTTCTTTTCAATGGTTGTTCTATTGGATAGCTTGGTAAGGGGATCATAGAAGGCCAGTTTTTTTAAATTTTCTTCGGCGACTACTTGATCTGAAATATCGTGCATTATCCATGCTTGCTGTTTTTCTAATCTACATCCTTTAAACTCTACCCAACGTACTTGCCCATTACGTCGAATAATCTGCATTTTACATTGACTAATTAGCGTTGTGTTGCCCGTAACGCAGTTCAAAAAATCCGGGTTTGGCGTGATGCGATCATCAAATAATGTGTTAAAAAATTTCTCTGCTGTATTTATTTCATGGTTTTCGTAGCCGATAAGCGCTTCGCCTTGTTTGTTGATAGCAATGTTATTATTGCTTATCGAAAAAACCGCAATTGGCAGGCTGCTAATGAGTTCGACTAAGTGGTCGTGGCGGGCGAGCATGTGTTCTTCTGCTCGTCGTTCTGTACTGATATCTCTATTGATGCCAACTAACGAGCCTCCTGATCCTGTATTGGATTTTACAAAAGTGGAAGCTGAGTAAATATGACGGATTTCTTTGTTTCGCGCCAGTATTCTAAATGTAAACGTTATGTTTGCCCCTGCTTCAGCGTTGTTTGCCGTATTAATTTGATCAATAACCCTTTCTAAATCGTCAGGGTGGATTATTTGTAATACATCGTTAAGCTCACCTTTAAATTCGGTAGGGTCCACATCAAAAATACGAAACATGGTGTTGTCCCAAAGGACCTTTTTTGTCTCAATGTCGTATTCCCAGACACCTGTATTTCCAGCCTTCAGGGCGAGGTGAAGTCGTGTAGATAGTTTGTTAAGCTCACTTTGATGGAGGCGCTCTTCTGTAATGTCTGTAAAGGAGGTGACGGTAATATAAGGCGTTATTTCATTGTCGTTAAAAATGGGTTGGGCGTTTATGTTGATCCAGCGTAACTCTCTTTCAGGTGTTTTTATGCCCATTACAGAGTTAAATACTGGGATCCCAAGTAATCTTGCTAAGGTGGAAGGGTGCTTGTCAGCTGGATAATGAGCTCCGTATTCGGTTATTGTTTCCCAGTCATTGTTAACACGCCCTCTAATATTGCTACTGCTTAAATTTAAAATGGCTTCTGCAGAAAGGTTGTTTGCAGTGATGACACCATTAGCGTCTTGAATAATCACCCCTTCATGTAGGGAGTTTAAGATAAGACACTCATTTTTATCCATTAACGTTGGATTAATGGTGTTTAAAACTTTGTCAATTGAATGCTGGATGGAGACAAGAACAAAGGCTTGACCCTCTATCTCAATTGAAGAAAGTGAAAATGTAAAGTGGTAGGTATCGCCTGAAATAAAAAGGCTTAGCTGAATATCCTTTTGATTTATACCTTCTAATTCTAATTTCGTTATTGCATTTTTAAGCGCTTTAGAAAGAGAGTTTGGCATGTTTTTACAAGGCCAATTTTGGCCTTTTTGTGTGAAAACATGACTGTTTTCAAACGCTATAAGGTTTTTTTGCCATTGCAAATTGGTATAAACAATAGTTTGGCTGGTGGAAATGAGAGCTAGGCTTATTGGAATAGTATCGTAGAGAGATAATGAGCTGTGCATATGGGTCACATACTACTCCTTTAAAGCAGAATATTTGTAAAATGAATGGTATAAGTGTATAAAAACGTTCTTCTTTTAAGTAGCCATCAAGAGAATAACCTTCCTTTATGGTTAAGGCAAATCATGAAGTATAAAATTTTGTTATAAGAAATATTGGAAATAATATCCTTAAGTATGAACATTACATGGGGCATTGTTTCTCATTAGATGTTTGTGTTTTTGAAGAAGCTGTTAGGCTTGAAGTGTGTTCTGATAAGGGGCGCTAATCTTGGTAACTCAATATTTTATAATGAAAATATTCATTGGGCTTGATCAATAGTCTTTGCGAAATTGTTCCCTAACGAGTGCGAGTGCCGTACAATGGGCAGTCTCACATTAATAGCCAGTACGGATTATGAGTTATCAAGTTTTAGCCCGTAAGTGGCGACCACAAACCTTCTTAGAAATGGCTGGGCAAGACCATGTTTTGCAGGCTCTAGTGAATGCTTTGCGTCAGCAGCGCTTGCACCATGCGTATTTGTTTACTGGGACTCGAGGAGTGGGTAAAACCACAATTGCGCGAATATTTGCAAAATGTTTGAATTGCGAAACAAATGGAATTTCCCCTGAACCCTGTGGCACCTGTTCTAGTTGTACTGAGATTGCGGAAGGTCGATTTGTCGATTTAATTGAAGTTGATGCCGCTTCTCGAACGAAAGTCGAAGACACTCGTGAGCTATTGGAAAACGTACAATATGCTCCTACGCGAGGGCGTTTTAAAGTGTATCTTATCGATGAGGTACATATGTTATCCACACACTCTTTTAATGCGTTATTAAAAACGCTTGAAGAGCCTCCAGCGCATGTCAAATTTTTGTTAGCGACAACTGACCCTCAGAAATTACCTGTTACTGTTCTGTCTCGCTGCTTGCAATTTAACTTAAAAAATATGTCTTCGGCGCGAGTCGTTAACTACCTCACTAAAATCTTGGGTGAAGAAAAGCTTAGCTTTGAGGAAGCGGCTTTATGGCAGATTGGGCAAGCCGCAAATGGCAGTATGCGCGATGCGTTAAGTCTTACCGATCAAGCTATTGCGTTTGGTGATGGGGTTATTTCTGAAATTGGCGTGACGTCAATGTTGGGGTTGGTCAATCAAAGTCAAATTTTAAACTTGCTAGAGTTGATTGCCAGCAATGATGCTCTCGGTGTGCTTAATAAAGTCAATGAATTGGCCGAATACCAACCCGATTTTGTGGCTCTGTGTGCCAGTCTCATGGATGCTCTGCATCGTATTGCTATTGAGCAGCAAGTTCCAAATGCTCTAGAAGACCAATTCGGGGATTTGGAACGAATAAAAAGTATTGCTCAACGTCTCGCTCCTGAAGAAGTACAGTTGTTCTATCAAAGTCTCTTAATCGGTCGTAGAGACCTGCATCTTGCTCATTCTCCTAAATCTGGTTTTGAAATGTTGATGCTGCGTTTGATCGCGTTTCGGCCTTCACCTCCTGTGAAAATTGAAATGTCAGCTGAATCTGTCGTTCCAATTAACGTTTCGGCAGAAAAGCCGAGTGATAAGGCCCGAGATAGCACGGGCCATTCTTCGTCCCGTGTTGATGAGTCATACTCTGAGGCGTTAGAGGAAGCGTCCGCGCCTTCAGCTGTGCCACACGTACCGATGAAACCAGTAGACAGTCCGCCATGGGAAGAAGAGAGTGTTGATACGGCACACAAGGATAAAACCGCTTCAAGTGAACCCCATATTGCCGTTTCTGATTCGGCTATAAATCACCCGGTCCGTCATCAGGAAATGGGTGATGCGGCTGTTATGAGTGGAGTGAAGGTCGATGATAAGCCTTTAAAAGTGTCTAGTGTAAAAGAAAAAGTACAGACGGTTTCATTATCAGATAAAGCGGTGTTGGCTGAGTCTCCTGACATAGCTGATGAAAATGTTGATACTGAATTAAAAGAGGCCGTTGCACCTGTTATAGAGGAATCTCCCAGTCAGATTAAAAAGCAAATTGTTGATGATACGCAGACTGACTCAGATGAAGAAGAACAGGCCATTAACGAGTCATTAGATCCTCATTTTTCTATGTCAGACATGGTTTCGGCAATATCTGTTGAAGATGAATCAACACTCGAAAGTAACGATGCGGACTCTCAGTTGTCGAAGACTCAAAAGCAGGTTGTTGATACGGTAGCTCAACCTGCTTTAGGTATGCCATTACCGACTTTGAGTCGTTTTTCGGAGCTGACGATGCAAACCTGGTGGCTCGTAGCACCAAGACTTGAATTAACTGGATTAGTCCAAAATATATTAATGAATTCAGGGCTGATCGAAGCGACACATTTAGGGTTAAAAATTCAAGTGCCATTAGAATATGGTCATATGTTAAATCAAGTGCGATATGAACAGATAAAGCAAGCTCTTGGTGATTTCTTCGGTACCGACGTGCCTCTTATTATCGATACAGTTGAAGAGGTGGCGTGTGTGACAGCGGAAGAGTTCGCCGCCAGCAAAAGGGCTGAGGCTTTGCAGGCCGCAATCGATCATTTGAATGTTCATCCTATTGTAAAAGGGTTGGGTGAGCGTTTAGGTGGTCAACTTATTTATGAATCAGTAAAAGTAAAAGCGTAACGGAGAGAAGTATGTTTAAAGGTGGTATGGGCAACATGATGCGCCAAGCGCAGAAAATGCAAGAAAATGTAGCGAAGGTTCAAGAAGAAATAGCTAACATGGAGGTTGAGGGGCAGTCAGGCGCTGGTTTGGTGAAAATTACCATGACAGGGCGTCATGATGTTAAGCGTGTGCACATCGATCAAAGTCTTTTTGAAGACGATAAAGAAATGTTAGAAGATCTAATTGCCGCCGCCGTAAATGATGCGGTACGTAACATTGAATCTACTCAGAAAGAAAAAATGGATCAAGCTACGGCGGGTATGCAATTGCCACCTGGTTTTAAAATGCCGTTTTAGGAGATAAAAACGTGTTCAGTCCGCTCATTGATGAATTAATAGAGTCTTTACGTTGTTTGCCTGGTGTTGGTCCAAAGTCGGCGCAAAAAATGGCATTGTATCTCCTTGAGCGTGAGCACAAAGGCGCTGACCGTTTGGCTGGCGCTCTTCGCTCTGCTTTAGATAAAGTTGGACGTTGTTCTTCATGCCGTACTTTGACGGAAGAACCGGAGTGTAAACTTTGTCGAGATGACAGACGTAATAACGGTGTCATGTGCATTGTGGAGACTCCTGCAGATGTCATTGCCATCGAATCATCCGGCTGTTTTTCTGGTCGTTATTTTGTGTTGATGGGGCATTTATCGCCTATTGATGGCATTGGTCCAGATGAATTAGGGCTAGATAAGTTAAAAAATATCGTTGAGTATAATAACGTTACCGAAGTTATTATCGCGACTAACTCAACGGTTGAGGGGGAGGCGACCAGTTACTTTATCGCCGAGCTATTGAAAGACTTAGGGATAGATGTAAGTCGAATTGCTCATGGTGTGCCCATGGGTGGTGAATTGGAATATGTCGATGGTAATACATTGGCTTTAGCATTAGATGGGCGGAAGAAGTTGTAGTATGGAATCCTCAATAGAAAACGTAGACATAGTTTGGGTTGACGATAATTCGCATTTACAAGAGTGGTGTGACTATTGGGCTAACTTACCTGTCATAGCGGTTGATACCGAATTTATTAGACGTACAACGTATTTCCCTATTACTGGTTTAATTCAGGTAAGTGAAGGGAAAAAGGCCGTATTAATTGATCCCTTAGCCATTACAGATTGGTCTGCTTTTTCGGCATTAATGGAAAATAAGATCGTAATGAAAGTGTTTCATGCTTGCTCTGAAGATTTAGATGTTTTTGAGCAGTTAATAGGTGTTTTACCGACGCCTTTCTTCGACACTCAAATTGGTGAAGCCTATGCCAGTGCTCAGTGGTCTTTAAGTTATGTTAAGCTTGTTCACGCGTATTCTGGTATAGAAGTTGCCAAAGACGAAACGCGCTCAGATTGGATAAAACGACCGCTTACGGATGCACAAAAACGGTACGCCGCTTTAGATGTTGTCTATTTGGCTCAGGTTTATCCGAAACAGATAGCGATTTTAGAAAAAAAGAAAATGCTTGATTGGGTTTTAGAGGATTGTGAAGCCTTAAAGCAGCAGTATAGAATTAATTCTGATCCAGAAAAGAATTGGGATGGTATTAAGTCGGCTTGGCGTCTTTCTAGGAGAGGGCTTACCTTTTTACGATTGATGTTTATTTGGCGAGATGCGCAGGCCAGAAAAGAAGATGTGCCGAAAGGACAAGTCCTCAAAGATCGTACTTTATGGAGCTTGGCTAAGTTACTGCCTGAGCAAAATCATACGTTGACTGGCGCTGAGGAAATTACCTATAAACAGCAGCGTCTGTATGGGGATGTGATTTTACAAAACGTCGCGGTTGTTAAGCAGCTTGCTGATGATGAGTTGGTTGATTCGTTAGCCGCGCCTTTACCTTCTAGTGCTGGGGATTTATCGAAAGCCGTTAGAGCGTTTGTTAAAACCAAGGCGGCTGAGATTGAAGTAGCACCAGAAGCCGTGTTAAAACGTAAATTATTAGAGCCTATTCTGTGTCATCTATATGATGGGACTCCTTTAGAAGAGGCGTCTATTTCAATGGCTGGATGGCGTAAAGATGTGGTTATTCAACCTATTATTGAGAAATTTGGAAAGCGTTAAGCGGACCTCCAAGAGAATTTTATGGAACATTTGATTATTGAAATTTTTCGCTCGTCCCGTAATGATGACATGTATTTGTATGTCAAAAAAGCAGAGGGGTTAAAGGCTGTTCCAGATGCGCTTATGGAGCGCTTTGGGTCAGGCTTAAGCGTTATGACTATGTTACTTAAAGAGGGGCAAAAGTTGGCTAGAGCAGACTCCGCAAAAGTAATTGAATCCCTTAAAACTCAAGGGTTTTATTTGCAGATGCCGGCGGCTAAAGATGAGTATTTTTTGAACCTCTATAAGACTCCAACGGATGCGGTGTATTAATGATAGCGAAGCGTTATGAACCTTTTTGGGTGACAACGAAACTTGAAGACATGTCGAGCGATGAGTGGGAATCGATTTGTGATGGTTGCGGCAAGTGTTGTTTGCAAAAAATTGAAGATATCGATACACAGGAGATTTTTTTCACCACACTTTCTTGCGCTCAATTAAATACAAGCACATGTCAGTGTCGGGTTTATGAAACACGTCAAAAGGTCGTACCTAATTGTATTACCTTAACGCCAGCCAGTATTGATGAATTTAAGTGGTTACCGGATACCTGTAGTTATCGAGTTTTGCAGTCCACGGGAGCGCTTCCTAATTGGCACCCTTTGATAGTAGGGAGTCAAAAAGAGATGATCAGTCAGGGGTTGACTGTTACTAAGTACGCCGAAAATGAGCAAACAGTTAATGAAGATGATTGGGATTTACATGTTATTAGGTGGGTGCATGGGTTACCTGAATCGTATCGTGTTGATTAGTGCATTTCATACTAAGTTTTAGCCTGGCTTTGTTCAATTTACTTTTGAAAGCACCATCTTAGTGGTTTTTAAAGCGTCCAGAATCATGTGGTTTTGAGTTAAAGTGATAGAGTAATTATGACATCTGACATAGTGGAGTGGATCTTTGTGTACATCAAATTAATTCTGAAGCCGTTCATCCTGTTTGTTGTCTTTTTTAGCAGTTTCTCTTTGTATGCGGCCACTCAGTTTAGAGTCATTGTTGATGCTTCTGGCAGTATGGTCATTAGTGATCCTGACAAATTAACGGCTGAATCGTTGCGTCTTATAGCTGATCTGGCCCCAGAAAGAGAAACGACGCTGGGTATTTGGTTATTTGGTGAAGAGCCCAGAGTTTTGCTGGCTGATGAACCTATCACATCGGAACATAGGGAAAGGCTGGCGTCTTATGTTGATTCCTATGTGACTTCTGATGTTAAAACTGACTTAGAGGCCATTCTTAGTATGCTGCTAAGGGAGGCGCCTGTAGAGGGTTCCGTTGACCAGCATTGGATCCTAGTAACGGATGGCATGGTTGATATTAGTCTTGATGAGAAGATTAATGAGGCATCTAGACAGCGTATAAAAGGTGATTTACTGGAAGAGTTGGTTGAAAGAGGCGTTCACCTGCACACGGTTTCTATGACTGGATACACAGATAAAGCGTTACTTGAAGTTTTATCTAGTCAAACGAATGCTAGCCATACAGAGGTTGCTCTCCCTGAAGATTTATTGCCAACGTTTAACAAGATTTTTTCGTTAAGCTCAGATTCAGATCAAATTCCATTTGAAGGCAATACGTTTTTTGTCGATGAGAGTATTGATGAGTTCACGTTATTGGTTTTCCATTCTCCAGAAAAGCAGCCTCTTTTATTAGACGCAAAAAACACTCCAGTAACCTTTAATGCTACAGATAAAGCTCGCCGTGTAAAAGGTAAGCATTATTCTCTTATTACCGTTGTTGAGCCAATGGTCGGGACTTGGCGGGTAAATAATATCAATACCAAGCAAAGCACTATTCGTGTTATTACCGATTTACAAACAAAATCCAGTCAAGTCCCTACTGTGCTTTTTCAAAACGAACCTTTTTTCTCAAGTTTGGGCTTATATCAAGAGGATGAGCTGATACAGGATGATGCTTTTTTAAGGTTAGTAACCGTTAATAAAACATTGAATAAAAATAATGGTGAAGTGAATGAGTTGGTCCATCAAGAGTCGCAGGTGCCTTTAACAGACTTCCAGTATAAAAGTCAGCATGATGGTCTAGCTAATGTGGGGAATTATGAGTTAGATAGTTTTGTTGATGGTGGTAGTTTTGTTCGTAAACTTGTTCAATATTTTTCAGTGGTTAGCCCCGTTCTATTTGAAATTAAATCTGGTGTCGCTGGGGTTATGACTTACTCCATTAAACCAACGAATTTACGTCTTAATGTTCTACGTAGTAGGCTAATGTTAGAGGTTACTTCTTCTGATGGGCTTATCAGTGAGGAAGAATTGCCTGTTATCGGTCAAGGTTACTGGCAAAGAGTGGATTTTGATTCTGATAAGCTCTTTTCGGTAAGAGTCAGGTTAGAGGCGATCACACAAACAGGTGTTAGCTTTACCTATTGGTCTAATTATTGGGATATTGATAAGACGGGAGTGGTTCCGTTAATTGTTGAGAGGCTAGAGGAGTCCAAAGGTCAAATATCCGGAGCTCAATTCGAAACGGACAGTCGTGAAGTTATGTCTGTTTTCTCACCGCCAGAGCTCGTGGTGAGTGAGGCCGTCGAAGTTGACGACGTAGATGAGGTAAGTGAGCCTGACGTTGTTGAGATTAACATTGAAGAGCCAACTGTTGAGGGTGCTGAGATAAGCGAAAGCGACGACTTGGTGACAGGTCGTGATTTGGTATTTTATATTGGCATTAATCTCGTGGTGATTGTTGTTATTGGATTGGGGTACTTTTTGTACCGTAGCAGGAAGAAGAGCAAGCTTGGTGCCTCAAATGAAAAAAATTAGTCAAAAGATGTGAATTTATGTGTGAGCTATTGGGGATGAGTGCAAATGTTCCAACAGATATTTGCTTTAGTTTTGCCGGGTTAATGGCGAGAGGTGGGCGTACAGGACCTCATAAAGATGGTTGGGGCGTTGCGATGTATCGCCATGGACAAGTGTGGTCTATCCACGATCCAAGACCAAGCGCTGACTCTGATATGGCCGATGTTATTAGTAAGACGTCTCTTAAGTGTGAGGTGGTTATTAGCCATATTCGCCAAGCTAACGTTGGGGAAGTGTGTTTGCCAAATACCCATCCTTTTTCAAGGCAATTATGGGGAAAGACGTGGAGTTATGCTCATAATGGTCAGCTCGAAAAATCTGAGACTTTATCTTTAACGCAATTTATCCCTGTTGGTACTACGGACTCTGAGCGTTCGTTTTGTTGGCTTTTGGAAAGTTTGTCTAATGAATTTGGTGATGTTATGCCTGAAGGTGAGGTTTTGTCTGAAGCCTTGTGTCGTTTGGCTCACCATCTAAAATCGATGGGTGTCTTCAATATGATGTTATCCGAGGGGGAGTTTCTGTTTTGTTATTGCAGTACAAAATTGCATTGGATCACTCGTCGCGCGCCCTTTAAAAAAGCCACACTTTCTGATGAGGATATTACGATTAATTTTTCGGAAGTGACTACAGATAAAGACGTTGTTACAGTGATTGCGACACAGCCTTTGACAACAAATGAAACCTGGCAGCAAATGCAAGAAGGTGAGTTTATTGCATTTCGTTCTGGCGAAGTTCTCTATAATTCCCGAAATGTGCTCTAAATTAAGCTAGTTGCTTTATTGAATGTACATAAAAATCCGATCGGCAAAAACCGATCGGATTTTTTTATTGGTGCAAAGTCTACCATATCGTTAGCTGAAAACGAATTAAGATAAATTCTGTAAACAATTTATTGAACGGTTTCGTTTTCAGTGAATTCGCCTTCAAAAAGAGCCGTAGATAAATATCTTTCACCAGAGTCAGGCAGCACAACAACAATTTTTTTATCTGAAAATTCGGCTTGTTGTGACAGTTTTTCTGCGGCTACGACGGCCGCACCACACGAAATACCGCATAAAATACCTTCTTCACGCATTAATCGTTTGGCCATATCAATGGCGTCTTCATTGGAGACCTGTTCGACACGATCAACCATTGTTAAATCAAGATTCTTAGGAATAAATCCTGCGCCAATCCCTTGGATTTTATGTGGAGACGGCTTTACTTCTTCATTATTCATTGTTTGCGTGATGACAGGAGACGCTGTTGGTTCTACAGCCACACTTAAAATGGCTTTTTTCTGTGTGTTTTTAATGTAGCGACTAACACCTGTAATGGTTCCACCTGTTCCCACACCAGAAACAAAGATATCAATTTCGCCATTCGTGTCTTTCCAAATCTCAGGCCCTGTTGTTTTTTCATGGATTTCAGGGTTTGCTGGATTTTCAAATTGCTGTAACAAAACAAAATCAGGGTCTTCTGCTATTTCCTTGGCTTTTTCTATGGCTCCCTTCATGCCTTTCGCTGGTTCCGTTAAGACAATCGTCGCACCGAGTGCTTTCATCACTTGGCGTCTTTCCAAGCTCATGCTAGCAGGCATTGTGATTGTGATTGGATAACCACGAGCGGCTGCGACAAAGCAAAGTGCAATACCTGTATTACCACTTGTTGGTTCCACCAAGGATTTGCCTTTTGTCAAGAGGCCTTTCTTTTCAGCATCCCAAACCATATTGGCGCCAATTCGACATTTTACTGAGAAGGCGGGGTTCCTGGATTCAAGTTTGGCCCAGATATTGCCATTGCCAATGCGGTTTAATTTAACAAGAGGAGTATTACCGATGGTTAGGGAGTTATCGTCAAAAATGTTGTGAGACATGTTTTTGTCCTTTAGGTAATGTTAATGGTTGAGTATTAAAATTAAAATGAGTCTTAACATCGGTAAAATGGCATGAAAACACTCATCGAATTAGAATTATTAAAGGATCTTAGTTCCTTGTTTTTCTACACTATAACCTCTTGGTTGGGTTTAGTGATAGAATTTGCAACCATATCCATATAAGAATGCTCCATAACAAGACTATTTTATTTTCAGTCAAGGTGTTGAGACGTTAAATTGAGCGCAAGTACATACAGGATTCAATTTTGTTAGATCATGAATTAGAAAACTTGATGACACGTGATCGTCATCTTATCAAGCTTAAGCAACAGAACCTTGAGAAACGCAAAAAAACAGGCGCACCATTTGATCGCTTAGAAAATGAACTTCAATCCCTGATCGATCAATCTAAAGCCTCCTATTTGCAAAGGCATTCTTATTTGCCAGCCATTAAATACGATAATGATTTACCTGTGGCGGAGAGAGCCGAGGAAATAATTGACGCGATTACAAAAAATCAAGTGGTCATTATTGCCGGTGAAACGGGCTCAGGTAAAACCACTCAACTGCCAAAAATGTGCTTACAAGCAGGTTTAGGTGTGGCGGGTATAATTGGGCACACACAACCACGACGCATTGCCGCGCGCAGTGTAGCCGATAGAATTAGCGATGAACTAGGCGTAAATTTAGGTGAGCAAGTCGGTTTTCAAATACGTTTTAATGACGAAAGTAGCGATAAAACGTTAATAAAATTGATGACAGATGGGATTCTACTGGCTGAAATTCAGAAAGACCGCTTTTTACAAAAATACGACACAATTATTATTGATGAAGCTCATGAACGAAGCTTAAATATTGACTTTTTGTTGGGTTACTTAAGTCGTATTTTACCTTCCCGCCCTGATTTAAAAGTCATTGTGACTTCGGCGACCATTGACGTTGCGCGTTTTTCTAAACATTTTAACAATGCGCCAATTATTGAGGTGTCAGGTAGAACGTATCCTGTTGAGATACGTTATCAGCCGTTACTTAATAAAAATGACTCTGAAGAACTCGATGCCGACCAAAGCATGGAGCAAGGTATACTCGATGCTGTTGAAATCCTTATACAAGAAGAGAGAAAGTCCTCCTATCGAGGGGCAGGGGACATTCTGGTTTTTTTACCAGGAGAAAGAGAGATTCGTGAAACAGCTGAAATTCTCCGCAAAGCAGAACTGATAAATACCGAGGTATTGCCTCTGTATGCGAGATTATCTAGTAGTGAGCAGCAACGTATTTTCAAATCCCATTCTGGGCGCCGAATTGTGCTTTCTACAAACGTTGCAGAAACTTCGCTTACCGTACCAGGAATACGCTATGTAATCGATCCCGGATTAGCCCGCATTAGTCGCTATAGTGTGCGCTCAAAAGTTCAGCAATTACCGATTGAAAAAATTAGCCAAGCCAGTGCGAATCAAAGGGCTGGGCGATGTGGTCGTGTTGCTGAGGGTATTTGCATTCGTTTATATGACGAATCTGACTTTGCTAATCGAAATGAATTTACCGATCCAGAAATATTTCGGACTAACTTAGCGTCCGTTATTTTAAAAATGGCCAGTCTTAAATTGGGGGAAGTAGAAAAATTTCCTTTTGTAGAAATGCCGGATCAAAGGTTAATCAATGATGGTTATCAAGCCTTGGTTGAGTTAGGGGCGTTGAAAAGCGGCAAACTGACTCAGATTGGTCGTCAATTATCTACACTGCCAATCGATCCAAAACTTGGCCGAATGTTAATTGCCGCCGCTGAGAAAAACGTTCTTAAAGAAGTGGCTGTTATTGTCAGTGCGCTTTCTGTACAAGACCCTCGTGAACGTCCCCAAGATAAAAAAACGCAGTCTGACCAAGCGCACGCTCAAGATAAAGATGCCGATTCAGACTTTATCGTATTGCTCAATGTTTGGGAGCGATATGAGGGGCAACGGGTTGAACTATCGCAAAATCAATTGCGTCAGTATTGTCGTAAGCAATTTCTAAACTTTATGAGAATGCGTGAATGGCGGGATATACATCGTCAAATTCACTTGGCTTGTAAAGCTCTAGGCTTTAAAGAGGTGGCTCGTGAAGAAAGAGACTACGAGTCCATTCATCGATCTTTATTGGCGGGTTTGTTTACTCAAGTCGCGCAAAAAATGGACGAAACAAAAGAGTTTTTGGCGTGTCGCGGTCGTAAATTGCATTTATTTCCTGGTTCAATGTTGTTTAAAAAGCCTCCTCAGTGGGTCATGTTGGCGGAAATGGTAGAGACGTCGAAGTTGTTTGGTCGAGTGGTCGCTAAAATCGATCCGCTTTGGATTGAAGAATACGCAGCTCCTTTTGTAAAACGCCAATATTTTGACCCTCACTGGGAGAAAAACCAAGGTCGAGTGGTAGCAAACGAACAGATCTCTCTTTATGGTTTGATTTTAATTGCTAAACGCCGAGTTGATTATGGTCAGGTTGTGCAGCATGAAGCGCGTGAAATTATGATTCGATCTGGGTTAGTCGAAGGCGAAATGCGAACAAAGGCCGCTTTCTTTAAACACAATCAGCGCCTAATTGAATCGGTTGAAAATCAGGAAGCCAAGCTAAGAACCAGAGATATTTTGGTCGATGATGAAGTGCTCTTTAATTTTTATAGCGGTCGCGTACCTGAGGCTCTTTATAATCAGAAAGGGTTAGAGTATTGGATAAAGAAAAACCCAGATACCTTGAAATTAACACGTGAAGATTTGATTAATCAAAATCTAGAAGCCGATGCGTTTGCTTTTCCTGATGCCTTTAAATTAAATGATATCAAACTGCCTATTGACTACGCTTTCGAGCCTGGTCAAGAAAAAGATGGTGCTACTTTAAAGGTTCCGGTTGGCCTTTTAAGGCAATTGAATATTGATGAATTAAGTTGGGCTGTTCCTGGGTTTATTCGAGAAAAATGTGAAGCCTATTTACGCGCCTTACCCAAAGCATTGCGTCGTCGATTTGTACCAATTCCTCAATTTGTGGAACGTATTTACCCTAATTTATCGCAAGAAAAAGGCGACTTACTTGATCAGCTAACTTTGCAAATTAAACGTGAAACCCTAGTTGAAATTCCACTGGTTGAGTGGAATGCTGAGAGATTAGATAAGCACCTTACGTTAACCATTGAAGTGATTTCCGAAAAGGGCAAGGTCCTTGGTGCTGGTAAAGATCTTGCGAAGTTGCAAGATCGGTTTGCCAAGGAGGTGGATGAAAGTTTTGCGAAGTTTGGAACCAAAGCGCATGAAGCTGAAGGCCTAACGCGTTGGCCTGACCAAGATGTTCCTGAAGAGCAGAGGTTATCTCAAGCTGGCATTAAAGTTCTTGCTTATCCAGCGCTAGTGGCACAAGGAGAAACCGTTTCAGTAAAAATGTTTGACGATAAGCATACGGCTCAGGATGAGCATAGAAAAGGGGTGATTTGCCTTTTGAATTTATACCTTCATAAAGACGTGAAATACTTACAAAAAAACATGCCTAATGTTCAAAAGTCGTTATTAATTTTTGCGCCTATTGGTAAAAAAGATGTATTGCTCAAGGATTTATTGCAAGCCGTGTTGGATAAAGTGTTTCTTGATGGTTTACCGTTACCAAGAACCGAGGCTGAATTCTTATCTCGCATAGAAGAAAGAAAAAATACACTCATTATGGTAGCGAATGACATGGCTAAGCAGCTTTTTGAGGTATTATCTTCATACCAGAAAGTGGCAAAACGCATGAAAGGAAGTATCCCTATGCCTTGGACCCGCATTTATGGTGATATACAGGCACAGTTAGGACACCTTATTTATCCTGGCTTTATAAGTGAGACGCCCTTATTTTGGTTAGCTCAATTTCCTCGCTACTTTCGAGGTATTGAGACGCGATTAGAGCGCTTCCAAAATCACTTAGCGAAAGAAAATGCCGCTGTAACAGAGTTAGAAATCTTGTGGGACCGTTATATAAAGCAAAAAAAAGCACATTCGGCTAAAAATTTATATGACCCTGAGTTAATGAAATATCGCTGGATGATGGAGGAATATCGTATTTCTCAGTTTGCTCAAACAGTTGGAACATTAGAACCTATTTCGGATAAGCGCTTGTCCAAACAATGGGATTTGGTAAAAAAATTAGTTTAAAGAGGTTTTATGGATACTCATCTCATATCTCGTAGTCGATTGTTGTTTGTGGCGATTTTATTATCATTTTTTGCGTCTCTTTCGGTGGCTGAAACTCCTGACGATCCATGGGAAGGTTATAATCGGGCTATGTTCAACTTTAACTCGAGTGTTGACAGTGCCTTGCTTAAGCCTATAGCCAAAGGATATGACAAAATTGTGCCTAATCCGGTCCAGAAAGGTGTGAGTAATTTCTTTTCTAACTTGGGTGAAATCAGTAATTTGACGAATAATCTTCTGCAAGGAAAGCCAGACGGTGTTGCTACGTCTTTTTTTCGATTTGTAATTAACAGTACGGCTGGGTGGGGTGGTTTATTTGATGTCGCCACAGAACTCGGTTTAGTTGAAAAAGAAGAAGATTTTGGCCAAACCCTCGGCTATTGGGGGGTGGGTGCAGGCCCTTATGTTATTTTGCCGTTTTTGGGCTCTTCTACGGTCAGAGACACAGGAGGGTTGGCCGTCGATTATGCAAATTATGATCCTGTTGAGATACTGGCGTTAGGCAACAAAGAAGAGTTAGGTTTAACTGTTTTAGAAATCATTGATTTAAGGGCCAGTTTTCTATCAGCTGAATCGTTAATTTTTGGGGACCGTTATACTTTTATTCGCGATGTGTATTTACAAACAAGGGACAGAGCCATTCGTGATGGTAAGGATAAAGCGTCAAAGAAAAATGAGACCTCAGATGATAGCCGTTGGGGCGAAGAAACAGACAGTTGGGGTGAAGAAACAGACAGTTGGGGTGATATTGATGAAGAGCTTAATACAATCTAACGACTGTTTTCGTTCTTTTGCCAATTGAACCTATTTTTTATTAAAGAGCCCTTGTTAAAAGACAAGGGTTTTTTATATCTCTTTCTCATTGGTGTTCATTTTAAACCCTTGCTTTTAAGGTAATAAGCTTAACCATAGGGCAAGTAAATCGTATTTTGAGAAATAACATAGAATTTACTTTTCCCACCGGTGAAGTAACTTATGAGTGAGGCACTGCGAAAGTGAAAAAAGAGTGACAACGTTTTGCAACACAATGGGCCTTACGTCTTGATCCTGTATTGATATTTTCTGATGAACTTATTTAGAAATGAGAGAGGGCGGTGTTGCTCGCCAGTCATGATATTACTCTCTTAACCAAACGTTGTGATTCTCTAATCGATTTACAGCGCTTGTTGCGAAGAAAAAATTCGTGTTGCATAAAATGAAATACAAAGTTGATAATATATCAATATACACAAGATGATTCTTATTATAAAGTGTCCCCAAGTTAGTGACTGAGCCAAGTTGGCCAGTCAATGTTATTTGTATTTGCTGTGTGCAATACTTTTACTCCAAGCGGAACAATTTTATTATGTCTCAGAACTATTTCAATACTTTACCTTTACGTGAACAGTTGGCTCAATTAGCAAAATGCCGTTTTATGTCTATGGACGAATTTTCAGATGGCGTCGATGCGCTGAAAGGCAAAAAAATTGTTGTTATTGGTTGTGGTGCTCAAGGGCTAAACCAAGGGTTAAACTTACGTGATTCTGGTCTAGACGTTTCTTACACTTTACGTGCCGCAGCCATTGCCGAAAAACGCCAATCTTGGAAAAACGCGACTGAAAACGGGTTTGTTGTTGGAACTTACCAAGAATTGATTCCGACAGCGGACGTTGTCTTGAACCTAACACCAGATAAACAACACACTCCTGTTGTTAATGAAATCATGCCGCTGATGAAAGAAGGGGCTTGTTTATCTTATTCTCACGGTTTTAATATCGTAGAAGAAGGCATGCAAATTCGTGAAGATTTAACCGTTATAATGGTGGCGCCTAAGTGCCCTGGTTCTGAAGTACGTGCTGAATACGTTCGTGGTTTCGGTGTACCAACACTGATCGCAGTTCACGAAGATAACGATCCTAAAGGTGAAGGTCTTGCGCTTGCTAAAGCTTATGCAGTCGGTACTGGCGGCCATAAAGCAGGCGTTTTAATGTCTTCTTTCATCGCAGAAGTAAAATCTGACCTGATGGGAGAGCAAACTATCCTGTGTGGTATGTTGCAAACTGGCTCTATTCTTTGCTTCGACAAAATGATTGAAGAGGGTATTGACGCTGGTTATGCTTCTCGTTTGATCCAATACGGTTGGGAAACCATCACCGAAGCGTTGAAATATGGCGGTGTGACTAACATGCTAGATCGTCTTTCTAACCCAGCTAAGATCAAAGCATTTGATCTTTCTGAAGAGCTTAAAGTCATCATGCGTCCTTTGTACAACAAGCATCAAGATGACATCATCAACGGCACTTTCTCTCGCGTTATGATGGAAGACTGGGCGAACGATGATAAAAACTTACTAGGTTGGAGAGCTGAAACGGCCGAAACTAACTTCGAAAAAACGCCTGCTGGAGACGTTGAAATTTCTGAACAAGAATTCTTCGATAACGGCATCTTGATGGTTGCTATGGTTAAAGCCGGTGTTGAATTAGCATTCGAAACAATGACAGCCGCTGGCATCATTGCCGAGTCTGCTTACTACGAGTCTCTACATGAAACGCCACTTATCGCGAACACAATCGCTCGTAAAAAACTTTATGAAATGAATGCGACTATCTCTGATACAGCTGAATACGGTTGTTACTTATACAACCACGCCTGTCTTCCATTGTTAGCTGACTTTATGAAAGACATTAAAACGGACGTTATTGGTAAAGGTCTTTCTTTAGAGGACACAGGTGTTGATAACGCTCGTTTAATCGAAGTGAATACAGCATTACGCTCTCATCCAGTTGAAGCCATTGGCGGCGTTTTACGTGGTCACATGGCCGATATGAAAAAAATCGTTTAATAGGATTCTGACACTACCACTACGTAATTAAACTTAGCATTGGTGGTGTTCATACTATTCTGTTTTAGCTTTAAAAAAGCCGAGTGATTCCTCATTGAACACTCGGCTTTTTCTTTAATATTATATTGGTTGAGATGTCATTTTATGGACAAGGCAATTAGCTTAAACAAGGTTACTGTTAACTTTGATGATCGCTTTACGCTGAGCGAGATTGATTGGACCCTAGAGAAACAGCAGCATTGGGTCATAACGGGCACTAATGGCTCAGGTAAGTCTGCTTTAGCGGCCGTGCTAGCCGGCGTTGGTGACATTGAACAAGGTTCGCTTACGAACCTACCTAAGAAAGTTGGGTTGGTATCTTTTGAGGCTCAAGCGGAATTGATTGCAAAAGAGCTAAAAAAAGACGATGCCGATATCATGGACGTTATCTCTCTCGGTACGCCGGTTCATGAGATGATTTTTGAGCATTGTGAGGATCCTCAACTTGCCAAATCGTTAGTAGAAAAATTCGGTATTAGTCAATTACTTGACCGTGCCTTTCGTAAGCTTTCTACTGGAGAAACCCGAAAGGTTATGTTGATCCGGGCACTTTCTAGTAAGCCAGAATTGCTTATCTTAGATGAGCCTTTTGATGGGTTAGATGTTGATACTTTATCGATGTTACAAGAACACCTTTCATCTATCATAGATACAACACCAATGGTATTGGTGCTGAATCGCTTTGATGAAATGCCAGATTTTATTACGAATGTGGCGTATTTAGATAAAGATAATACTAATAACAATTCGAATATAGGTCGTTTGGCTCTAACGATTGATCGAAAAGACAAGGCCGCATTTAATGAGCTATATCAATTGTTGCATTTAAAAACCACAGAGCTAAGCATTCCAGAAGCCGATTCAGCGACAGCATTGCCAGCACTTGACTCAACCCAACCCTTAGTAAAACTTAATCAAGCAACGATTCAATACGGCGATACCGTGATTGTCGATAAACTCGACTGGACGATTCACCCCAACCAGCATTGGCAGCTCAGCGGCCCAAACGGCAGTGGTAAAACAGGCGTCTTGTCTCTGATCACTGGCGACCACCCTCAGTGCTATACCAATGACATTTTTGTCTTCGGATTCCAGCGCGGGAAGGGCGAAAGCATCTGGCAAATTAAGCAATTTATTGGTTACGTTTCGACGGCCTTGCAATGGGAATATCGTGTCAGCACCAGTTGTAAAAACGTCATTATTTCGGGCTTTTACGACAGCATTGGCATGTACAGCAAATCATCCGACAATCAAAAGAAGATCGCTGACCAATGGCTCACGTTGCTTGGGATGAAAGATCGCGCTGACCAGCCATTTAATAAACTCTCCTACGGCGACCAACGTTTATTGCTTATCGCTCGTGCCATGGTGAAACACCCTCCGTTGTTGATACTAGATGAGCCCTGCCTCGGCCTGGATGACATGAACCGACAGCTGGTTTTAGCGTTAATTGAAAAAATCTGCCAAGGCTCAGAAACCACCGTGCTTTATGTGAACCACCACGCGGAAGATAAGATCAAAGGAATAGAAAACCACTTGGGGTTGATAAAGCGCTAGCTTTGTATTTATGGCCTTTCCACTGATGGAGCGCATTTTAATCCAAGTGAAGGGGCTCTGCTTGGCTTACGTCGTTGTTGCATTTTTGTTCGCTGGGTTAAAATCGTATAAGAAACCTTGCAAAAATGTTAAGAGTGTTGCTATTAATTTACTGAGGTAAGTCGATAACATCAAGCTAAAGCTTATGGTTACGATAAAAGTTAACTGTAAAACGGCACTGGTCAGCCATTTCATTCTATATGTGAGAGGAACAGCGTGGACGTTAAAATAGTAAAGTCGTATTTGTTGTTCAAACCTGAAGCGGAAGAGTGTTATCCATTTGATGAAAGTATCGCGGTGTTTAAAGTTCAAGGGAAAATGTTTGCTTTATTGAGTCGCTATCAAGGACGCCCATTGGTGAATTTGAAATGCAATCCAGACCACGCGATCGAATTAAGAGGCATTTTTGAAGAAGTTTTTCCTGCTTATCATATGAATAAGCGTCATTGGAATTCGATCTTTTTAGACGGTGAATTGCCAATGGGAGAACTTGAACGTTTGATTGATCACTCCTATGCGTTAGTCGTCAAAGGGTTAAAAAAATCGATCAGAGAAGGGTTAGAAGTACGATATGGTAAGCCACTTATTTATCAAGGTGACATTAAAAAACATTAATTAATGAAAAACACATAAGCCAGTTTGAACGCTGACTTATGTGTTTTGCCGTTTGATAGCTTGCAAAATAAGTTTTATTTTTAGAGTTTAAAAGTGGACATGACTTTTTGCGTCTGCTTTGAGGTTTCTGCTAGCGCGTCGCTGGTGTCACTATTTTGAGTGATCTGCGCACTGACTTTCCCTGATAATTCAGCTACTTTTTGATTGAGGTTGTTGAGTCTTTGAACGGCATCGCTTTGTCTGTTCACATTTTCTAACACTGTGCTACTGGCTTGTGTAATGTCTTCAACAGAAGCGGCTATTTCCTGTAAGTATTGTGTCGTCAGAGCAATTTCCTCCGTTGTTTTTTGCGATTGTTTATGGCTTTCTGTGATACGCTCTTCAGCTTGTTTTGCCCCATTTTGGAGTTTGCTAATCATTGCTTGAATTTCATCGGTTGACGCTTGAGTTCGGCTTGCTAACCCTCTAACTTCATCCGCTACAACAGCGAAACCGCGGCCTTGCTCACCGGCACGTGCGGCTTCAATAGCGGCATTAAGCGCAAGTAAGTTGGTTTGCTCCGCTATTGCACTAATAACATCAAGAACAGAACCAATTGTTTGAGACTGCTCGGCAAGTTGTACAACGGTTTTTAACCCTGATTCTAATTCATGGGAAAGGTGGTCAAGAGATTGAACGGTTTGTTTAATAGATTCTTGTCCAGTATTTGTTTTATCGACTGTGACTTGGGCTGAAGACAAAGTAGATCGTGTGCTTTCGGTCACTTGCCCTTTAAAGCCGTCCACTTCTTCAATGGTTTTCTCCATTTCTAAAAACATACTTTCGCGTTCTTGAGTGATTTGTTGTGTAGAGTGAGAGACTACTTTGAGGTTTTGACTTTGTACTTCAACTTCTTTGTTTAATAAGATGGCTTCTGAAAGTGTATTGGATAAGCGATCAATAAACGTATTGTATGAAATGGCAATTTTTGTGATTTTGTCGTTACCTGAGACAGGTAAGCGTCTGCTTAGGTCACCGTCACCATCGGCAATATTTTGAAGGGCTGTCTGTACTTCTCCGAGAGGCCTTAAAATTGATCCAACTATGATATAAGAAATCAGCAAACCAGCCAGAACAAAGATTGAGTTAATTGCGGTCATTTCAATCGCTTTGCTCATAAATTGCTCATCTACATCGTCTAAGTAAATGCCTGATCCGAGAATCCAATCCCATTCCTTAAATCCTTTAACATATGATATTTTTTCGATAGGCTCTTTGCTGTTTGCTTTAGGCCACAAATACTCCACAAAACCAGCGTTGCTTTTCTTAACAATGCGCACCATTTCTTCAAAAAACTTTCTGCCTTTTGCATCTTCTAAGTCTCTTAAATATTTACCATCTAGGGCTGGATTTACAGAATGCATAATCATGGTTGCATTGTAGTCGTTGATCCAAAAGTATTCCGAGCCAGAATAACGTGTACCCTTAATGGTATTCATCGCATAATATTGAGCTTGTTCCTTATTTAGTGCTCCAGATTCTTCCAATTCATGGAAATGCTCAATGACTCCCATGGCCGTTTCAACAACATGTTTTGTTTGAGCGTATTTTGCATCAAGTATGGCTTGCTTACTAATGCTGAGAGAAAAGTAACCGGTGACGAATAAGCCAAAAGAAAAGAAAACGACTAGACTAAGCAGCCTATAATTGATTGAGACTTTACGTAAAGCGTTGGTCATAAGAGGGCCCCTGTAATTCGAGTTTTAACATGCTGGCTTTGTAGATATTTTAAATACTCTCATCCGTTTTTCTGCATCTCAGCAATGAATTTATTTGATTCGGATATCGATTTATTCATATCATTCAATAGAACTTGGATGTCGTTCTTTAAACTTGAGAACTCTCCCTTTATTGCTGTTACAGCTTGAGAATTAAGATTGTGCTTTAAATACAGAACATTATCTTGCAATGAAGATAATACGGGCTGCATTTTTTCTTCTGAGCTGCGCATTGAACGAAGTAATTGGATAAATTGTCGTTTTGTTGATGCCAGTTTCTTTGCGCTCTCACGTTTAAGAGAGGCATTTTTATAAAGCTCTAATTCATCTGTCCATTCTGCAAATAAAGCCTCAGCGACACTTTCTACTTTATTGATGTTATTTGTGACATCATTTGCCGCATCTAAGCTTGACTGGTAGTCATCATTAAGTTGATTGTAGACCTCTTTCAATTCACCGCCATTAAAGTTTACTAGGGTGGTAAGCCTTTCTAAGGCAGATTGAAACTCTTCCTGAGAGGATTCTTGAGCCTCTTTCGTCTCTTCCACCCGATCTACAAGAATATCTCGCTTGTGGATACCGACGGATTCCATTGCTGAATAATAAGCCGTTTGACAACCAGTCGTTAGTGCTAAAGTGAATGCAATGGTTGACGCCTTTAGTAAAGTACGCTTTTTCATTGAAAATCCTATTTTATGACAATCTGTATATGGACGTTGCTAACAATTCTAGCACTTCAAAGAGAATTAGTCTGGCTCTGTTTTCTTATCTAGACGGAAATCGTGTTGATGTTTTAATTGGACAAAGGTTGGATCTTGTATAAAGATAAAAAGAGCTTTAGGTTCGATACCGTGCGACTTTATTATGCGATGATAGTCAAAAAACTGAGCCTCAGTAAACGGATCGATAAAATAGTCTACTTTAATTTTGGATTAACGAACTAAGTGAGAAAATTATGTCACGGCAAGTGTTTAAAGAGCCAGACCAATGGATTTTGTTTATTGCAATGACGATTGCATCGGTAAATGGTGTGATGATAGGTCAGCTTTTTATTTTATTAGTAGGCATTCCTTTTCTTTTATTGTCTGTTTTAATTGTATCGCGCCTTACCGTATATTTATGGATAGCATTTACCACGGGGGCAGTGGTAAATGTCATTCTTTCTAGTGTGTCAGGAACGGATTACTTTGTCACTGGAATGTATGCGTTATTGATTGTTTATGGTCTTTATGAATTGTTCAAATCAGTGAATTTAGATAAACCCAGTCATTAGAATTTTTCTAAGAAACTCTTTAACGACCCTGATTAGGTTCAAATTTTCATGATTTTGATCAGAGTCGTTATCCATTTTTTTACAGGGTTAAGTTGTTTTGTAGATAATTTTTCATATATAAATTGGCCTGCCAAATATCCGTTAGATGCGACTGTGTTTTTGGCATTGTATGTGCGTAAGGAAAGGGTCCAAATTCTGGCGTTATACTAAAAGAGGGCTGATTGTTTCGTTTAGCATTATTAATGACTTGTTGCCAAATGCGAGTATGATTTTCCAAGTGTGCTTTCCAAATTGGGTCGCTTGGATCCGTTATTTGAGGGCCTTCTTCGTAACCCACGCGAGCATGGATATGATGTACATTGTTTAAAATACTATTCACTCTTTCAACTTGATCGCTTAAATCGGATTCATGAACAACCATCCAGTGGCTAACATCTAAGTTTAATGGCAGCTTGATGCGCGATTGCAAAATAGTTTCCGTTGATAAAGTACTAAACGTAGGTCTAAATCTATGTGTTTCATGCACTATGGTAATACCATATTTAGATTGAAACTCACTTGCTAAATCATAAAGAGCCAGGTTCTCCTCAAGACTAAATATGTCTCTTCCGGTATGGCTATTGATCAGTTTAGGGCTGAACTTACGAGCATAGTCTAGTTGGTCTTTATAGCTTTTTAAATGTTCTGTAGGTGTATCCCCTTGCGTTGCAACACCAACAATAATGTCTAAACCGAGTCGTTCATGTACGTTAAGCGTTAGCTCAGGTGAAAGAGGGTAAAAAGGTAAAAATAACTCAGTGCCATGATAACCTTCTTTATGCACTTGTCTTGTTAGACTAATTAAATCGTCTTCATTACGGCAGTTCGTTTCCCAGAATGATTTGTGAAAGTGTAATTTCATATAAGCCTCTAAAACTATTTATAACGTAAGTAAAATTGGGGGTAAGAATACGCATGATACTTCCTAATACAAGCTGATATTCGTTATTGGAAAAAATATTTTTATAAATATTCATTATGAGAAAGATAAGGTGTTATTTATAGTATCTGAACTTAATGTGTTCAATAGCTTTATTTCAGAAGGGTTTTATATGTTAACAAAAGAGCAAGTTCAGCAATATCATTCAACGGGGTATTTAGTTTTAGATGAGTTGTTTGATGCCAATGAAATCGGCAAAGTAATTGCTAGAGCGGATAAAATCATTAGAGAATGGGATGATGGTTCCAAAGATCATATCTTTACTACAAAAGATAATGATAGAACGGGCAATGATTTCTTTCTAGACTCAGCCGAAGAAATCAGATGTTTTTTTGAAGAGGAAGCCTTTAGTGAAACAGGAGAATTAAATCAAGCACGTGAGCTTTGCATCAATAAAATTGGGCATGCTTTGCATGAACTAGACCCTGTTTTTGAACGTTTTAGCCATTTACCTGTTCTGGGCGATATTGCTCAAGCAATAGGGCTGACAACACCTCAAATTAGACAGTCGATGTATATCTTTAAACAGCCTAAAATTGGTGGAGAAGTCAATTGGCATCAAGATGCCAGCTTTTTCTATACAACCCCCCAAAGTGTGGTGACATTCTGGTTTGCGATGGAGGATGCGACTCTAGAAAATGGGTGTTTATGGGTTGAAAATGAAGGTCACAAAGGTCCGTTAAGAGAACGTTTTAATCGTGACGGTGATGTGACTAACATGGAAAAATTAGATGATATGCCTTGGCCGAATGAAATCAGTGGAACACCTGTTGAAGTAAAGGCTGGTAGTTTAATTGTGTTCCATGGCTACCTACCGCACTACAGCGCACCAAACCGTTCTAATAAGTCTCGTCAAGCGTATACGTTACATGTTACCGATGGCTCAACAGAGTATGCTAAAGAGAATTGGCTGCAGTCTGTTAACTTACCTTTACGGGGCTTTAATTAAGCGCTCTTACTTGTTCCGGAGAAAGCTTATACGCAGCTTGTATAATTTGTTCTTTAAGCCAAGTATGAGCTTTATCTGATTCACTTCGTTGATGCCAAATAAGAGAGTAAACTACCTCTGAACTAGGAAGAGGCATGGGAAGTTCAATAAGGTCACGTACTTTGCAGCTGTATGCGGCCCAGGTTGACGATGTGGTAAAAACCAAATCTGATTGACTGCACAAACTTGATGCCGAATGAAAATCAGGTACTTGTACGGCAATGTCTCTTTCCAAGCCTCGTTTTGCGAGCGTTTGGTCGAATATTGGGGTCCCTAACTCATTGTCTCTTACATGTATGTGTCTACAGTTGAGGTAACTTTCTTGATTCCATGCTTGCATTAAAGCAGGGTGTTTACCATTTACTAAGCAGACCAAATGATCTCGATAGAGTTCATAGCTGTTTAAATAATTACCTAGGTTCGGTGTTTGACCGATATCATGTGGAAGAATCACAAAATCCAATAACCCTTGATTGAGGTGTTCTAAACTTAAGGTATCTTTGAACCAAGTATCTAGACGTACTCCAGGGGCATGAATAAGCAGGTTATTTAACAATTTCGCAGTAATAAATTCAAACGCACTTTCTTGCATAGAAAGGCGAAAAGTCCCTTTATATTCGGCTAAAAGGAATCGGCTTTGAGTGAAAAGCGATTCAATAGCGTCAATGGCGATAGACAGCTTCGGTTCGATTGAGAGCGCAAAAGCCGTCGGAGTCAAGCCGTGAGATGTTCTATGGAAGAGTGGGTCTTTAAAAATATATCGTAATTGAGATAAGTTTTTACTAATACTGGATTGGCTTAAATTCAATCTATCCGCCGCCTGAGAGGCGCTCCGTTCTTTTAACAGTGCTTTTAAGGTAATTAAAAGGTTAATGTTTACTCGAGATAGTTTTGCAAAGTCCATCGTGTTCCTTTGTGATATTCACTATTATTTGAACCTTCAGTATAACAAATTTCAATGATGTAGATTCCTAACTTAGCTTTCTCTGTAAATAAATGGCGCTTTTTAAATTACCCGTTTCGTACTAATCTTAAGCAATGAATGGTGAAAATCATGGGGTTATCCAATATTCATCAGATTACCAATATGGAATGAATAACAGGAGTAATGTTTTATGAAGTCTTTGATTTTTTTATGGATGTTTTTTATTCCGTCAGCGTTAATGGCAAAAAATACAGTTACTTTTTACATAGGGGAGTGGCCGCCCTATACTTCTGAGGATCACACAAAGGAGTACCTTGCTGAAGTCCTTGTAGAAGAATCATTTCATAATCAAGGATACTCTGTACGCTTTGAATACCACCCTTGGAAAAGGGGGTTCTCAAGCGTTAATCTCGGTAATGTTGACGGAACTTTCCCTTGGTATAAAACGCAACAAAGAGAAAAACAATTTATCCTTTCTAAAGAGGCGCTATTTCGAGAGAAGCAAGTTTTTTTTCACTTGAAAAGTACAGATTTTCAGTGGGAAACATATGATGACTTAAAGGCCTACCAAGTCGGAGGCACGGTAGGCTATTATGATACTACATTGCTCGAAGAAAATGGTGTAAACGTCTTTGTAACAACTGACGAGCGTTTTAACTTTAAAATGCTGATGGCAGGAAGAATTGACGCTTATCCATCTGGGTCTCTGGTTGGCTACGAAGTTATCAAATCACTGTTTTCGCCTGAAGAAGCAACCCTTTTTACAACGCATCCTAAAGTGATAAAAGAGGGTGGTATGCATGTATTATTCTCCAAACAGACTCAGGACGGACAAGAGCTTGCCGACGCGTTTGATCGTGGAATACGAAGGCTAAAAGCGTCTGGGAGATATAAAGAAATTCTGTCTTCATTTACCAATTAGTATGGCGTTCCTTGTCAAGAGTTTATTTATTAGATAGGAATGAGTTTAAAAAATCTGATCAATATTGAAAAAAGCGTAACCTAACTTTATTGTGTAAGTCGGAATTTATTTTTACAGTCGAGGTAATTATCATCGAAATTGTCGATCTCAAGTCTGACATGTTTATCCCTATGTACGTTTTGTGTGTCTCGATAACAATTTATGATGTTTTCATCTCTAAAATAAAGTACAACTAGACATCATTTTTTCTAGGATGATCTATTCTAGTGGACAACAAATCGTCATCACTGACTAACTTATATGATTTAGGCTGACATGAATTCTTCAAGCTAGATAATCGTGGCAACTGAAAGAGGTATTGATTTACATCTTGGTTTTTAGTCTAGCGCAATCTATTAAAGTGGTTAATTACATGAACTATTTCAGTATACTCAACTCTAGATAATCAAGCCCCAACAGTGATGAAGGGATAATTTTTTAACTATTTATACTTATAAACCATGGAGCCCATATGCGCATCACTTCTCAATCTTCTTTTGTTACAGCACCGACTAAAATTCAAGCAGTAGACCCAGCACAAAACAAGAACAAAAAAGAAGTGGTCTTTATTGAAGATAATGTCAGCGATTATCAAACTCTTATCGATGGAGTGAATGCTGGAGTGGGAGTCGTTCTACTAGACTCAACTCAAGACGGCCTCGCTCAAATGGCATTGTGGGCTGCAACGCATACTGATTTTGATGCCATTCATCTTATCTCCCATGGTAGTGAAGGCTCGCTGAATCTCGGGGGCTTGAACTTAGATACCAACACAATAGAGTCCCGCAGTAGCGATTTGGCTCAGCTAGGCGACTCGTTAACTGAAGACGGCGATATACTGCTTTACGGCTGTGACGTCGCCAGTGGCGAAGGACAAGATTTTGTTACTGCTTTCGCCAAAGCAACGCAGGCCGATGTAGCGGCGTCCGATGACTTAACTGGCTCGGCTGTGCTGGGTGGGGATTGGGTATTGGAGAATCGGTCTGGTACTATCGAGGCTACTAGCTTATCAAAAGACTTGTTAAGTGGGTTTACGGGCTTCCTCGGCGATAGTGATCCAGATATTATTGGCTTTGCTATTCACAATAGCTCAAACACTCCAACTATAGTCTATCCTGATACTGACGGCATCACCTCGTTTACGAGCACAGCCACTCGGTCGGATGGCGAAAATTTAGTTGGTACCACTTATGGTTTTCTGGATCCTAATGTTCTCCCCAGTTCTGAAACGTATACTCTTGTTTTCTCCGAAACTTTGAATATAACAGAATTTGATATTGCTGAATTTGACGACATTAATGCTGGCGAAAATTACGTGATTACGCCGGATAGTGGTACGCCAGTGAACTTAGCCGACAATAGCAGCAGTTTTAGCGGTGAAATCGCCAGGCTTAATCCAAGTGATTGGTCTGAAGTTACCTCACTTACTGTATCTTACGAAGGCTCTGATGATTGGTACCTTGGGATCGATAATATCAAGTTTACAATAGCTCCCGATACAACGGCTCCAGTCTTTGATACCAGCCCATCAACCAGTAACATCGCAACGACCACGTTTGATTTAACAACCGACATTGATGAAGGCGGTAAGATTTATTACGTTGTCGTTGCTGATGGCGCACAAGCCCCGACGGTCGATGAGGTAAAGGCAGGCATAGACTACGGTACTGTTGAAGCAGGCCGTGGTGGTGTCACTATGGTTCAATCCGGCAATGCACTGGTGTCGACTGGTGACTTCTCTAATATTTTCAATGTTGTCGGGCTAACGGCAAACACATCTTACGATGTCTACGTTGTTGCGGAAGATGATGAAAGCACACCCAACACTCAAGCGACAGTCACTAAGCTGGATGTAACGACTATAGCACCTGCCAACACAGCCCCAACCCTAACCGCAACAGGCAGCGACCCAACCTTTACCGAAGATGGTTCAGCGGTAACCTTGTTTTCAGGAGCAAATGCTTCAACAATTGAAGCGAGTCAAACCTTTTCTGGCGCGACATTTACGGTTTCTAATGTAGCAGACGGCACGCCTACAGGCTCGGATGAAATACTGACGGTATTTGGTGTCGATATTGCACTTAATGATACCAATACAGGCGCCATTGGCACCGCCAATTACAGTGTTTCCGTAAATAATGGCACAGCGACGGTAACCATCACTGGAGCGAGCCTGACACCGGCCGAAACCAATTCCTTAATTAATACAATAACCTACCGTAATGTAAACGAGAACCCGACCTCAGGTGCTCGGACGGCGAGCATTGTAAGTGCTACTGACAACGGCGGCAGAGCCAACAGCGGTGAGGATACCGTGACACTTGATATTGCTTCAACGGTTACTGTCGCGGCGGTTGACGATGCACCAACCTTGAATAATACCCCTGATTACGTCACTGTCACCGAAGACACGGTAAGCAGTGTTGATTTGTCGGCGTTGACCTTTGCTGAGCTGGAAGATGAATCCATTACCGTCACCTTAGACATTGACGCAGGCGCTTTCTCTGCACCCGCTGATGGAGCGAATTTCGGCAGTGGCGTTACTGAGGCCTTAGTCAGTAGCACTCAAATCACCTTGTCTGGGTCGGCTGCGGACATTAATACCTATCTGGATACCGCGAATCATATCCAATACACAGGCGCGTCCAATGTAAGTGGCAACAATAAAGCCACCTTGACAGTGAATGCCAAAGACAGCAATGACACCGCCATGACAGCCAAAACCATTAACATCGACATCAATGGCGTGAATGACGCACCAGAAATATCGATTGAAGACAGTAAACTAACCTATACCGAAGGGGATTTTGAGGCAAATGCCGTTAATATAGGCCCTTCCGCTACCCTGTCTGATATAGAGGGAACGTGGAATAAAGGCACTTTAGTCGCTCAAATTACCGCTAACGCTAACGAGTCCGATTTCCTCGTCATATTTGATCGAGACGAAGATGACATTTATATTACACTAGATAAATCAAGCGTTTTAGCAGATACAGGCTCTGGTACATTTGAGATCGGTACCATCAGTGAATCTACGTCTAAGTCAGACGCATCTAAAGCATCTGATGGCGCTGTTTTTGACGACTCAGCGCTGACTATTACTTTCAACGAACTGGCTACCAATGACAACGTTCAAGAGGTACTCCAGTCCATTATTTATGGCACTATTTCCGAAAACCCAGACACATCAGATAGAACCGTTTCCATTAGTGTGACGGATCAAGACGGTGGCACAAATAACGATTCTCGTATTATTGAAGTCATCGCTGTGGATGATGCACCAACCTTGAATAATACCCCTGATGACGTCACTGTCACCGAAGACACGGTAAGCAGTGTTGATTTGTCGGCGTTGACCTTTGCTGAGCTGGAAGATGAATCCATTACCGTCACCTTAGACATTGACGCAGGCACTTTCTCTGCACCCGCTGATGGAGCGAGTGTCGGCAGCGGGGTTACTGAGGTCTTAGTCAGTAGCACTCAAATCACCTTGTCTGGTTCGGCTGCGGACATTAATACCTATCTGGATACCGCGAATCATATCCAATACACAGGCGCGTCCAATGTAAGTGGCAACAATAAAGCCACCTTGACAGTGAATGCCAAAGACAGCAATGACACCGCCATGACAGCCCAAACCATTAACATCGACATCAGTGGCGTGAATGACGCACCTGATGTTTTGGTAGCCGATACGAGTTTACCCTATACCGAAAATGCTTCGGCCGTACAAATCGACTCGGCAGCGACATTAAACGACATTGAAAGTAACTGGAACGAAGGCACCTTAGTCGCCCAAATTACTGGAAATGCCGAAACCGCAGACGTACTCAGCATCTCAGATACCGATGGCGACTCCCTTGAAATTACGGTCAGCGGCACCGACATTTTTGCGAATAGCGGATCCGGCGTCATCGACATTGGCGACCTCAGCGCGGCTGGCGGTACTGTGACCAACGGGACGGCATTAACCATTACATTTGATTACGACGCCACCAATGATTCTGTACAAGAGGTGTTGCAATCTCTACGTTATTCCAACACCTCTGATAACCCAGGGACAACGAACCGCACCGTCACTATCACGACAACAGATAACAACTCAGGTACATCAAGTGACACGAGAACGATTGAGGTGTCGGCCGTAGACGATGCGCCTACACTTATCAATACGCCAACCGATCTTCCTGCTACAGAAGACGTTACTGTTGGCCTTGAGTTGTCAGCGTTGACATTTTCAGAACTAGAAGACGAAACCATTACGGTCACTTTAGACATTGACTCAGGCACTTTCTCCGCACCCACTGATGGAGCGAGTGTCGGCAGCGGTGTGACTGAGGTCTTAGTCAGCCCCACTCAAATTACCCTAGAAGGCTCAGCTTCTGACATCAATACCTATTTGGATATCTCCAATCGTATTCAATACACAAGCGCGGCCAATGTAAGTGGGCAAGATCAAGCCATTCTGACGGTAAATGCCAAAGACAGTAATGACACCGCCATGACAGCCCAAACCATCAACATCGACATCAATGGCGTGAATGACGCTCCTGATCTTTCGGTAGCCGATACGAATTTACCCTATACCGAAAATGCTTCGGCTGTACAAATCGACTCGGCAGCGACATTAAGTGACATTGAAAGTAACTGGAACGAAGGCACCTTAGTCGCCCAAATTACTGGAAATGCGGAAGCCGCGGACCTACTGAGCATGTCAGATACCGATGGTGATGCCATTACAATAACCACTAACTCTAATACTATTTACGCTAATGACAGCAAGATCGGTTTTTTCGGTGCGTCTAAAGGTGGTGTTAGTATGAGCAACGGTACAACACCGTTAACCATTACGTTTAACGAGAATGCAACTAATGAGGGTGTACAAGAAGTGTTGCAGTCTTTGCGTTATTCCAACACTTCCGATAACCCGGGAACGGCCAACCGCACCGTCACTATCACGGCAACAGATAACAGCTCAGGCACATCAAGTGACACGAGAACGATTGAGGTGACGGCGGTTGATGACGCGCCAACTTTATCAAATGCACCGACGGACATTACGGTGACAGAAGACACGGTAAGCAATGTGGATTTGTCGGCGCTGACCTTTGCTGAGCTGGATGGCGAAACCATTACGGTCACCTTAGACATTGACGCAGGCACTTTCTCTGCACCCGCTGATGGAGCGAGTGTCGGCCGTGGCGTTACTGAGGCCTTAGTCAGTAGCACTCAAATCACCTTGTCTGGGTCGGCTGCGGACATTAATACCTATCTGGATACCGCCAATCATATCCAATACACAGGCGCGTCCAATGTAAATGGGCAAGATCAAGCCACTCTTACGGTGAATGCCAAAGACAGCAATGACACCGCCATAACGGCCCAAACCATTAACATTGATGTTACCGCCGTGAATGATGCGCCCGAAGGGGCTGATAAGTCCGTTTCCATTAGTGGCTTACAAGCGCATACCTTTGCCGCCTCTGACTTTACCCTAACCGATGTGGAAAACGACGGATTATCTGGCGTACGCATTGATGTGCAGTCGCTAGACAACGGTCTACTAACACTGTCAGGCGTCACCGTAACCGACGGACAAACAGTAAATCTCGCCGATTTAGGCAATTTAGTGTATGCGCCTACCGCGTTTGGTAATGATGCTTTCACCTTTAGTGTGATTGATGACTCCGGTCAAGCGAATACAATAGATACAACGCCGAATACCTTTTCGTTTGGCGTAACGCCTGTACCAGAAACACCAACGACACCAACGGTGCCTCAACCTCCAGCAAACGCTACTGTGATTGACGGTGCATTTGTTAGCTCTTCCACAGAAGAAGATCAAAATGGGGAGACAATTGACGTCATATCCGTTTTCCCAACGACAGCAGACCGTTCAGACACAAACCCAGTGTCAGAATCAGCCGATGTGCCTCTGCATTTCTCTGATGACGCAGGTAACGTGGTCGTAACCACCGTCAGTTTACCAACAGGCGTTGGTATCAAAGCGAGAGCCAACAATACCGCCAAAACCAAAAATGCAGAAACCGATCTCGTCAGTCTAATCAATAAGTTCTCAACCGCAGGGTCGGACAAGGACGAAGCACTCGCAAAAGGTCAAACCTTTTTAAATGAAGCGTCTGATGCAGGCAACCAACTTTGGGTGAATGAAGTGGTACTGGAACTAGATCAAAACCAAAGCTCCAGTGGCACAACCATTAAGGTATCAGGTACTTCAGATACCACACAAGAAGAAGCGCTCGTCATTGATGCCCGTCAGCTGTCGCCTGGCACCGTATTGGATCTCAGCGACATAGAGTTTGCTGTTATCGTGGGCAGCGGTATTCAAGTCCGCGGTGGTGCGGGTAAAAACGTGGTCTTCGCAGGCGCGGGTAACCAAGATATTATCCTCGGTGCGGAAGACGATGAACTGCACGCTGGTGATGGCAATGATCTTATCGGCTCCAAAGGCGGTGACGATGTCTTATTCGGGGACGCGGGCAACGATACCGTCGTTGGTGGCACGGGTAACGACACCTTAAATGGCGGCACCGGTGACGACGTACTTCAAGGCGGCCAACAAAGCAAAGGAGAATTCACCTTTAGCCTAACAGCCGATGGCAAAATGCAAACCACCTACACACCTGATGATGCTGACTTCTCTGATTTAGGCGCGGTATCGGCGTCATTCACCGGCGATTGGTATACTCGACCTGTGTACATCATCGAAGGCGAAGCGCTTGCGGTTGATACCTCTCAAGCAAACGTCGCAAACTTTGATCAAGCTGGCTTTGTGCTTCAAGGTAACCAAGACTATGCTTTCTTGGCCTCTGATGTCGCGCGTTTAAAAACCATTGCCGTTTTATATACCGCCGTGGTTGGGGCGCGACCGACCCTTGCCGAGTTAAATGATTTTGCATCGGGCCAACACAATGTGGATCAATTAGCGGCTCTGGCACTGGATTTTTGGCAAGCTAAGTCAGGTTTTACCGATCAAACCGACGTGCAAACGCAAGTCAGCGGCCTGCTGAAGGCCATGTGGGGAGCCAATAACGTCACCCAGCAAGACATCAACAGTGCGGTCAGCCAGATGAATAGCGGCACAACACTTGAATCCTGGTTAGTGCAATTAGTCGATAACAGCAAGTCAACGGCCTTGATGGCTGACAACAGTGGTAATTTGCAATTGGCTCAGACCCTGGATGTAGCCGAAAGCGGTTTAATGCCAGACGCGGGTGAAGACATACTCAACGGCGGTGACGGTAACGATACGCTGATTGGCGGTCATGGCAGCGACATCCTTAACGGTGGCACCGGCATCGATACAGCGCAGCAATTTAGAGCCTCCACCGATTACCAAACTCTCTTAACCTCTGACGGCAAAATCACCTTGGTGTATACAGATAAAGCCTATGTGGAAACGGATACCCTGAACAGCGTTGAAGTGGTTACCTTCTCGGACACCACTGAGAACTTCGCCGCCACAAACTTATCCGCCTACACACTGAAATACCTTGCCGCCCTGAAACAACTGGTGACTGGAGAAAGCGTTACTTTAGAGGAATTAAGTCAGTATCAAGAAAGTGGCCTCACTCTGTTTGGTCAAGCTCAAGCGCTGATGGCATCAGAGCAATATCAAGCCAAATGGGGGGCATTGGATAATAGAAGCTTTGTGGAGCAAGTATCCAACGCGGTGATCGAGACACCGCTGAGCGAAACTGAAGTGGATTACTGGACGTCAAGGCTGGATACAAATCTATCGAGAGAAGACGGTTTTGTGCTCTTAACAGGGATGCCAAGCTATCAAGAGGAAGTGGTGGGCGACGGTCTGATGATTTAAACCACAACGTCTTGTCGGGCTCTAGCCCGACAAGACGTTGATATTATTAATAATTGTTGCGTTCTGTAGGTCGGCCTTCAGGCCGACAAGACATTGATATTGCTGATCATTGTTGCGCTAAAGCACAACCTTTTCGTTTGATTTAACCCGAAAACACCTTGATATTACTGATCCTTGTTGCGCTAAAGCACAACCTACTTTTCGCTTAATTTAGCCCAACAATATCAACCTATTTAGTATTAAGCTCTAAAGCATATTCCCACTCTTCTACAAAGCGCTTCTGTTTAGCATAATCTCGACCCAATAAGAGCTGCTGATTCAACTCTATCATTCTTGTTGGGTGTGATGGATTTAATATTTGACCATTTTGGGTGATATTCCAATTTATCGGATATAATAAATTTTCTGATTGCATAATATTTTGTCCTATATCCGAAAGTAAGAAATCTAAAAACAGTCCTCCCATTCGTGCTTGAGGTGAGTTTTTAGGAATCAAAGCAACCTGCATTAACATCAAGGTGTAATCTGTCGGGATAATCATAATCAACCAGGGGTTTTCTAATACTCTTTTATGCGCATATGAACCCAATAAATTATAACCCAATACAATCTGACCACTTTCAATATCATCAATTATGTCTCTTGAGCAGCAATAGGTTTTTACATGATGGCTGCCAAAGGCTTCTAACAAACGCCCCCAAGTAATGTCCGCTTGCCTAGAGTCCTGGCTCGCGAGCAAATAACCAACACCACTGCGTTGAATATCATACGTCCCTATACGCCCTTTAATATCATTACTGTATTTTCGAATGGTTTGTAGTAACTCTTGTCTATTATGAGGAAACTCAGAGTTTGGAAATAAGCCTCGATTTGCGACCATTACAATAGGTTCCATTGACAAAGCAAAAATCTGATTGCGCCATGATGCTATTGTAGGCAAAGCATCTGTCATAATCGATTGGTAACTTTGAGCAAAGCCATCATTGACTAATTTCAGTTGTAAATCCATAGCACTACTAATGACAAGTCCAGCGTTTGGCTTCGGTTTTTCATTGATAACTCTATTGTATAAATCTAATGTACTCATTTGATCGTACTTGATTTTAATATCAGGGTGTATTGCAAGAAAATGCTCAATTAAAGGTGACAGAGTTTCAACACCTACTGTTGAATATAGAGTTAAACTCTTAGGCGCATTGTCATTACCAAAAAAGGGCACGTCATCAACCGCAAAAGAACAAGAGCTAGACAATCCATTAAAACAAGTAAGCAGAAAAAATAGGCCGTACTTCATGCTTCCACCTCATTATGTTCTGGTAATAAAACTTCAATAGTAGTCCCTTGGGGCTCGGTATCTGAAATTGAAAGTGTTGCATTGTGTCTATCCGCAATGTCTTTTACCATCGCTAGACCAACACCGCTTCCTGAAATTTCGTACTGCCCTCGATAAAATCGATCAAATACTTTGGTTTTATCGTCATCACTGATACCAACACCGTAATCAATTACCTTAACGCCAACAAAACCATTCGTTTGGAATACATGAATATCAACAGACTTAGACGATTCGTTATCGTGTACGCGGCTATAACGAATGGCATTATCAATAATATTGGAAAACATTTGCTGCAGTGAAAACACATCACCTAAAATTGAAGCGTCTGGAGCAGATGAATCGAAAGATAAATAGATCTTTTGTTGCAAAGCCGAAACCGCTAAATCCATGCAGATCTGCTTTACCAATCCATTCATTTCAATTTCAACAAGGCCTTGGGTTTGCAACCGATGGGAAACCACAGCTTGATTAAGTAACATGGTAACGGTTTGGCTCAGTTTATCGCTTTGCAGAACAATTTGCTTTAATGCCTCTTGCTGCCTTTCGGGGGTTGTTTGATCCCGGGCATTCTCTGCAAGGGCTTTTAAACTCGATAGTGGCGTTCGTAATTGATGTGCAGATTCTGCCGTATAATTTTCTAACTGCTCTAAATTTTGCTGCAATCGCGCCATAAAATGATTAATAGACACTTTTAATTGGTAAGTCTCTTTTGGGGTGTTAATCATGATAGGGGACAAGTCACCGGGTTGCCGTGCTTCTAATACATCTTCTAAACGATGTAATGGGCGCAATACAAAATGACTACCAAAGGTAATTAAAGCAATGGTTACAAAAACAATCAAGACGACTACTTGTAACGCTCTGGAAGTGATCGAAGAAGACATTTCCTCTCGCGACAAGCGAGTTTGAGCTAATAGAATCCGAATAGTTCCTTGAGTATTTGGTTCAGTTAAGCCTCGTTCAAGCCAAGCCACACGGATTTCTTCACCGGAAAACGCTTGATTATAAAATTGCATTTCTCCCAGTTTTGATGGAGTAGGTGGCTCACCTTCTAATTCTTTGTAACCAGTGATAAAGCCATTTTCTGAACTGTCTACCCGATAAAAAATACGATCGTCATTTGCCTGTGCCAAGGTAGAAAATACAGACCAAGGAATATCAATAGAGATTTTTCCTCGTACTAAAATAACATTTTCATCCATTTGTAGAAGAGCACTTCTAAGCAAACGATCATAGGATAAATCAGCCAAACGTTGACTATAATTAAACACCAGATTAATCACTATGATAGCAATAATACTGATAATACCGATGCCTGCGACAATAAAACGTACACGTAAAGAAGGCGCTTTTTTTAATGACTGCTGCTCTTCTTCAGTCTGACTTTGGTAGCTTGGTAACTTCTGCCACATAGCCTAATCCTCTTAAGGTGCTAATAATCAAAGAGCTACCCGACAGTTTTTTCCGTAATCGACCAACGTATAATTCAATCGCATTCGGTCCTGGACTTTCATCAAAGTTAAACAAGTGTTCCGTTATTTCATCTTTACTGAGTACGCGCCCTAAATGCCCTAAAAAAATTTCAAGTAATTGAAACTCCCTACTCGTAATCGGCTGCACTTCACCATTAAGTAAAACTTGCCTGGCGTCACGATTCACCTGTAAATTGCCATGATCAGTGATGTTTTTCGCATACCCATGATGCCGTCGAAGTAACGCGCGACAACGGGCTTCAAGCTCGCCAAAATTAAAAGGTTTGGTTAAATAGTCATCCGCTCCAGCATCTAACAAACGTATACGGTATTCAATTTGATCTTGTGCCGTTAAAATCAGAACAGGGGTTGGATTATCACGAGATCGTAGGTTTTTCAGCACTTGTAAACCTGACAACCCAGGTAAGTTTAGGTCTAGAAGAATCAAATCGACCGTTTGATATTTCAGGATGTCTGAAGCCTGCTGTCCATTCATGACTAAATCAGCCGCATGACCAAGACTGTTTAAGCGCTCACATATCGCTTCTCCAAGCACTTTCGTATCTTCTACTACTAACACTCTCATGAGTACACTCGCTACGAATAAACTATTATCGATAAAAAAATTTGGTCTTTAAAAGTACAAAATTCGGAGCAAAATATCATTCACTCCGAATTTTCATTCGTTAAAGTAGCGTCCGTTATTGCGCTAAACTCCATGTGCATCTAAACATAAACTAAATTGAGTGTTTAATCACTTGTTTTAGCCTGTCTCATTTTAGATCTCACAATGGGCCCAATAATTACTGGTAAGACTAATCCTAAGATAGCTACCACCCACAAACCAATACTCAAACCACTATTGAAAAGAGCACCCCAATCACCATCAGATAATACTAATGCATGGCGTAAGCTTTTTTCCATTTCAGGGCCAAGCAGCATGCCAAGAATAACCGGAACTAAAGGAATATCGACTTTTCTTAAAATATACCCAACAACACCAAAAGCCACCATAAAATACAGATCCAAAGCACTGTGGCTAACGGAATAGATACCCACTGACGCCACCAGAGTGACAATAGGCATCAAGTATTTTGGTGGAATACTTAGCAACTTAACAAAGATTCCAACCATAGGAATGTTAAGTAATAACAATACTAAGTTACCAACAAATAATGCAGCAATAACACCCCAAACAAGATCCGCGTTCTGTTGAAATAACATTGGGCCAGGTGTCACATTAAGTGATATCAACATAGCAAGAAGCACCGCTGTTGTACCACTTCCAGGTACACCTAGGGTTAGCATTGGAACAAGTGCGCCGGATGCCGCACCATTATTTCCTGCTTCTGGAGCCGCTACACCACGCGGATCGCCTTTACCAAAATCGCCGTTCGTGCCAACAATTTTCTTTTCTAATGTATAGCTGACAAAACTTCCTAGAGACGCTCCCGCACCAGGTAAAACACCGGCAACAAAGCCAAGTAATGCTCCACGAATAGATGAAGGAAGTACTTTTATCACATCTTTCATGGTTAATTTAAGTCGATTCACCGCCACTTTTTTCATGCCATCTCCGGCATGTTTTTCAATAAAGAAAAGTAACTCACTGATGGCAAACAAACCCACGATTGCAATAATGAAATCGACGCCTTCAAATAACTCTAAGGTATTGAATGTATAACGTTGTACTCCAGAGGAAATATCAATACCAACGGACGCAATCATTAAACCTAAAGCCGCCGCCATTAACGTTTTAAATTGATTTTTACCTGTAATACCGCCCAGTGTCGCAAACGCCAGTGCAAATAGAGCAAAATACTCTGCTGGCCCAAATTTAAGGGCAAACTTAGCTAGAATAGGAGCCAAAATAACTAAGCCGATAGTAGCAATTAAGCTGCCAATAAAAGACGCAATGGCAGAGATGGCTAATGCTTCAGCGGCTTTACCTTTTAAAGCCATTGGATAACCGTCTAAACAGGTCATCATAGCGGGCTCATCACCTGGAATATTTAACAAGATGGAAGAAATACGTCCACCATACATAGCGCCAGCATAAACAGAAGTTAGTAAGATCAAAGAAGACGTTGGGGATAAACCTAAACTAAAAGCGAGTGGTATTAAGATAGCCACACCGTTTGCAGGGCCTAAACCAGGTAATGCACCAATTAAGGTGCCTAAAATAGAACCTATTATGGCAAACATAATACTTTCAGGCGTTAGTGCTACGGCAAAACCTTGCATTAATAAATTGATTGTTTCCATCTTTAAAACTCCAGTAAACCTAGTGGCAGTGCTAATTCCAACATATTATTAAAGATTAAGAACATGACCACCGAACTGATTGTTCCTGTTAATAGGCAATTTTTAGGCTTTGCGCCCATTCTCCAACATAAATAAGACACAATCATAATGGCTGCAGGTATAAAACCTATAGGTTCAATTGCCCATGCAAACACTAGAATGGCTAATGCTACTGCGGAAAGCTCTAACAGCATTTTAGATGCTGGCCAAGCTTCATCAGGATCAGGTTTAAGGATTAAATAAACAGCACTAATACCCAATAAGAATGATAGGATAATAGGGAATGTTTCTGGGCCTACAGATTCACCGCCACCAAAAGGCTCAGGAAATTGAGTTGCTTCCCAACCGTAGCCAAAGGCTAAAATCAGCATAAGTATGCCAAAAACGCGATCATTTAAACGCATGACGTCGCTCCATAGTTAAGAATTTACAGTTAAATAAAGGGACGAAAAGATGCTCTCGTCCCTTAAGGTTGGCTACAAGGGCTAATTATTTAATTAGGCCAATGTCTTGTGACAATAGACGAATGTCTAGAGTTTGATTTTTTACAAATTGAGTGAATTCTTCACCTGTTTTATGGAATGGCATTAGACCATTTTTTGCCATAACCTCTTTCCACTCTGGCGTTGTGTACAATTCATCTACTGTTTCTACCCACCAATTGTACGAATCACTACTCGCATCACCTGGAACATAAAAACCACGCCAGTTCGGTGCAATCGTACCGATTCCTTGCTCCATGGCTGTTGGAATATGGCCAAATGGCTCTGGCAAACGCTCTTCTGCAAGAACGGCTAATACACGCAAATCACCGGAATCCATAAAGCCTTTTATTTCTGATACATCTCCTGTGTAAGCATCAATATGGCCACCAACTACTTGAACAATGGCTTCACTACCACCGTTAAAGGCGAGATATTTGATTTTTGGAAGATTTTCAACCTTGGCTTCTTTTGCTGTAATCAGTACTTTTAAATGATCCCAGCCACCTGTAGCACTACCACCTGCGAATTTAACCGAATTTGGATCACTTCTTAGAGAATCCATCAATTCCGTTAGATTTTGAAATTTAGAATCTTTGCTTACAGCGATAACTCCATAGTCAGCGCCCAGTGTTCCAACCCATTTAACTTGGTCGGCATTCATACCTGGAAACTGTCCTTGTGCAAGACGTGTTGTTGTCGCAGTACTTGCTGCCACAATCAGAGCATCGTCTTTAGAGCGCTTACTCACTGTATGGGCAAATGCAACACCGCCACCCGCGCCGCTCATGTTAACAGTCTGAACGTTGCCTTTAATGTACTGAAGATCTACTAAGGTTTTGCCAACACTACGGCAAGTAAAGTCCCAACCACCGCCTGGATTTGCTGGAGCTATGCATTCAGCGGATCGAGCAGGCTCGAAAGCTTGTGCTTGGCTTACTAGAATAACGGTTGAAAAAGTACTCGCGACGGCAAGTTTAATAGAGGTAGACAGAACGGACTTACGATTCAGCATAGGTTATCTCCTGCTTGTTATTTTTTTTATAAATATACTAGTACTTTTAGAATGTACCCATACCAAACAAGATATATCATTAAACTGTCGCTTACCTGTCATTTGATATTTCTTTTCATTCAAAAAAAGACCCTTTACCCGTGGTGCCTATGGAAAATACGGTAAAAAGATTAAGTTACTCACCCTCAATAAGAAATTATCATTAATGATCTAGCAAATTGATAATACGATGAGTCACTGACAGACTGTTTGAGTATCGATTCTGAACATTTTCTTTTTAAACCGTTGCCGCACGAAGTCGTTGGGTGTATTGAACGCTCTGTTTATAACAGGAGAGCTCGAAGACTTAGCTTTATATGAGAAGAACTTAGGTAAAGTATTGTTCTCTAAATGTGCCCAGAAAGTGATTTTTTTATTGTAGATAGTATACCACTAGAAGCTTGTCGACTAAGCCGAGCAAATCGAAGTATGTCAAGAATACTCAGCGACCGTCCTTGGTTTTGATTGCTGCGCGGTTGCTTGAAATGAAAAGTGTCGCACTTCGGGCTTGAATTCAGGTCTTAGTAAAAGGTTTATTGATTATTAAGGTTAGCTCATCAAATATAATAGGTTGGCTAAAATAATAACCTTGTATGTGATAACAACCAAATCGAGTTAAATGAGTAAGTTGTTTCTCTGTTTCTACTCCTTCTGCAATCACCTTTAAGTTGTAAAGCTTGGCAATTGAAAGGATGACATTCATGAGTGAATACTCGTTAACATTAATGTGTTCTAATGTATCGATAAAGGATTTATCTATTTTTAATGTATCTACAGGAAATGATGAGAGCTGATTGAACGAGCTATAGCCAGTCCCAAAATCGTCTAGGGAAATATTAACACCTAACGACTTTATTTTTTTGAATAGCTCAAGGCTTTTATTGTCTACAGAAATTAGGCTGGTTTCTGTTATTTCAAGTTCGATTTTGTTAGGAGGTATTTTATATTTTTCTAAAAGAAACGTTAACCCGTTGGAAAAATCGTTATTACTTAGTTCAACCCCTGAGATGTTTATAGAGAAATAACCAGAAAAATTATATTTGTCTTTAAGCCTACGGTATTGAATGAAAGCATTTTCTAAGACCCATAGATCAATGTTTCTTATCAATCCAGAAGATTCAGCAATAGGAATAAACTCATTAGGACCAATTGAGCTCTTGGTCAATTCCTTGCATCTAAGTAACACTTCTACACCTTCAATTATGTTTGTTTTTGAATTATAAATTGGCATGTACACTAAATGTAACAAATTATTGTGTAGGGAGTTTGAAAGGGTCCTTTCTATATACTGGCGATGTTGAGACTTTTCCTCTATAGACGCTGAGAAAACACAATATTGATTTTTTCCGTTCTCTTTTGCTGTATACATGGCGGCATCAGCACAGCTAATGATAGTTTTGGCGTCATCTGAATCTGTCGGGTAGGTAGCAACACCAATACTCGCATAAATATTATGACGTATATTTTTAACTAAGAAACCATGTTTAAATAATGCATTAATATCTTGAATTATTTGTATTACATCTTCCGTATTTGAAATACAAAGGATAAATTCATCACCAGAAAGACGAGAAGCGGTATTTTTACTTTGACTTTGGGAATTATTTACCCCTTCAATATTGGATAATTGGTTAGCGAACTCTATTAATACCGCGTCACCAGTATGATGACCGTATTGGTCATTTACTTGTTTAAAGTTATCTAAATCGATGTAGATCACAGACAACATTTTTTTGTTTGCTCTTGCTAGCTCAATGGCATGTTCTAATTCGGCCATAAAACGACTTCTATTGACCAGTCCTGTAAGTGGATCATTGTGCAGCAGGTTCAGATAACTGTTGTTCAGCTCGGAAATTTCATCGTTTTTATCAATGTGGCTAATTTTAACTTTGTTTATATCGTATTTAGCGTTTCTTATTTCTTTTGATAATTTCAATAAAGGGCTTATTAGGTTTTTTAGAAATAATGATCGTAAAATGATATAAGTAATAAAAGATACAACCAGAGCTAATCCATATATAGAATAATACACTTTTCTTATTTCATTATTAAATGAGGCTAGGTCGGGTTTTAATGAGAGGGTATAAAGTGAATTAACGAGTACTGAATTTTCGAAATGTATTTCTGTAAAAAAATCACTTTCTTTAGGCGGTTTTCTTCTGTCAATTATTGAGAATTTCATTTCATAATCACTGCCTAGAGATTGTCTTATATGCTCTTTTATGTTCTGATTTATATTGTTTTTTATGGTTATTATTGCATAAAAAAGTGTTAAATCATTATCATTTCTATGTAAATTAAGGTCTGTGAATAAATTTTGAGAAAAGGGCTGAATAAAACCTTGAATAGATTGATTATCATTGAGCTCATTAAAGAAGTGTGCCGGGTTTTGGTTGTTGTAATCGTTCAGCCACAGCTGATTTTTTTTAGGAATCGGCATAAGACGTTTCTCATCAAATGGATCTGACTCATCGATGCTAAACAATACATCCCCTTTATAATCTAAGATTTGAATTGAGTTTAGCGAAGGCAGTATTTTTTTGGAACGTTTAAAATAACGGAATAGAACGTCCTCCAATGCAAGGTCGTGTAAAAATTCGTTTGCCTTATTTGCCTCTGCAATCACTTCTGGACTGTTTAACGTTTGGCGTATTAGGTCTTCTAATATTTTCTTTTGTAGCATTGTATTATTATGAATAAGCGTAAGAGATTGTTTTGTATGAAACATAATCTCTTGTTTTCTTTCATTAACAACTTGCATGATGGCGATTGTTGAGACAACAAAAAAAACCAGGCTGATAATAGGGAGTAAAACCCAATTCATTTTAGTAACAAGCTTTATAAAAGCCTCCTTTTCTATTTATCTAGTGTTAATGAATTCATCATTTTTTGTCTGATTTTGTAACTTTCATCTGACAGTGTTTTGTATGGGTAACTTAATTTTTCTATTAAATTGCTCTCTGGGTAAAGCTCCTCATCTTCTAGCAACGCTTTAGGAAGTAGAGCCATTGCGGCATCATTTGGTGTTGTTATGTAGACATCCACTGAATTTAAAGCGGCTATTTTCGGGGTGTTTAGAAAATTAACAAATTCAATGGTTGCCGCAGTAGTCATTTTTTTTGCGGGAAAGCTTAGACAGTCGACCCACAGCATGGAGCCTTCTTTTGGAATGGTGTATACCCAGTCATCTTGCCCTGTTTGCGTTATTATTTCTTCAACATCACCTGAAAATGCCAATGTCATGGCCATTTTACTCTTATTTTTAAATTCAGAGACATAAGTAATGCCATATTTATACTCTAAAATATCAGGCTTCTGGTTTACTAGGATAGTATAGGCTTGTTTGAGGTCATCTAGATTATCTGTATTTGGATTTTTGCCAAGATAGAGTAAAGCGGTTTCAGTTAATGTTGTTGTATCTGTTTGTGCAACAATTTTTTCCTTAAACTCGTCACTTGGATAAAAAAAAGCTTCCCATGAAGTAATGTCTGTTTTTGCAACACTTGTTCTATAGGCTAATCCAGTGGTCCCCCAGCTGTAAGGAATACTGTAATCACCACAGCTATTGCGCCACCTTGAATTTAACTGTGATAGATTTTTTAAATTAAGAGAGGCGACTGGCTTTAAATAACCGCCTTCACCAAAAAGAGTTGCTCGTGAACTTTGAACCATTATCAAATCAAAAAAATTGGATTTTCCACTGTAGAATAAGGTGCCAATATTGTGATCGTTATCAAAATAAGTTTGGGTGACTGTATGTCCTGTTTTTTCCTCAAACAACTGAATTATTTTTGGGGATAGATAAGCTTCCCAGTTGTAAATACTGACATTAGCCGCAAAAAGGTTTCCTGATATACCGATATATACCGCAGGAGCAAAGAAAGTGCTGAGTTTAAAATATGGCAACATGGTCGATTCCATTACATGTTAGTACTCATCATAAAATAATAGTCATATTAAAAAGTGTAACAAACTTTTTCGTTTTTACTAGGACTATTGGTGAAGACGGTATGGAATCGCTTTGAAGTGTGGAGACAATCACTGACTATTTGAAAAAGAATGAATAAAGCGAGTCTAATATTATTATGCTTAAGTGTATAAAAAAGGGCCAGAAATCTGGCCCTTGATAATTACACTAACTTCCTACAATTAATCTTCATAACTTTCAATAGGAGGGCATGAACAAATTAAATTGCGGTCTCCGAACACATTGTCGACGCGAGCAACAGGTGGCCAGTATTTGCGTTCAGTAATCCAACTAAGAGGGTAAGCCGCTTCTTTGCGTGTATAGCTATGAGGCCATTCGCTAGCGAGCAGACTGTCGGCAGTATGTGGGGCATGAACGATAGGGTTGTCTTCTAATGTCCATTCACCGTTTTGCACTTTGCTGATTTCTTTACGAATCTGAATCATAGCATCACAGAAGCGATCAATTTCCTCTTGGTTCTCAGACTCGGTAGGCTCTATCATCAGTGTTCCAGCGACTGGGAATGACATCGTTGGTGAGTGGAAGCCAAAGTCAATTAATCTCTTGGCAATGTCTTCTTCAGAAATACCAGATTTTTCTTTAAGAGGGCGAATATCAATAATGCACTCATGAGCAACGGTACCGTTTGTGCCAGTAAATAGGATTGGATAATGCGCTTCTAATCGCTTAGCGACATAGTTGGCATTTAAGATAGCATGGAAAGTCGCCGATCTTAGGCCTTCATCCCCCATCATTTTCATATACATCCAAGTGATCACTAGAATGCTCGCACTGCCGTAAGGTGCGGCTGAGACGGCACCATTTTGAACATCGCTGACTAAGTCAAGCGCTGTAACAGGCTTTACAGAATGTCCTGGTAAAAAGGGCGCTAAATGAGATTTCACACCGATTGGACCCATACCTGGACCGCCGCCACCGTGAGGAATGCAGAATGTTTTATGTAAGTTAAGGTGAGATACATCACCACCAAACAAGCCTGGAGGCGCAATACCGACAACAGCATTTAAGTTTGCTCCATCGATATAAACTTGGCCACCAAACTTATGAACAATATCACATACTTCACGAATGGCTTCTTCGAAAACACCGTGTGTTGAAGGGTAGGTGGCCATTATACAACTCAGTTGATCCGCGTGTTTTTCTGCTTTAGCGGCCAAATCCTCAACATCTATATTGCCTTCATTATCACACTTAACAATCACTACCTTCATACCCGCGAGAGCAGCGGATGCTGGGTTAGTGCCGTGTGCAGAACTTGGGATTAAGCAAATGTTACGGTTATGGTCACCCCGGGATTTGTGGTAGCGGTCGATTGCAATCAATCCAGCATACTCACCTTGAGCACCTGAGTTTGGTTGTAATGACATAGTGTCATAACCAGTTGATTTGGATAACATTTCAACAAGTTCATCAAGCAGGGTTTGATATCCAGTTACTTGATTTTCTGGGGCGAATGGATGGATTCGACCAAATTCAGCCCATGTTACAGGAAGCATTTCTGACGCCGCATTTAGCTTCATGGTACAAGAGCCAAGTGCAATCATACTTTGGTTAAGCGCGATGTCTTTTACTTCGAGTTGATGCATGTAGCGCATTAATTCGGTTTCACTGTGATGAGTATTGAACACAGGATGAGTCAAAATATCATCTTGTCGAAGAAGATTATCGTTAAAACCGACACAGCCAGTAAAGCTTTCAACTTCTTCCAATGTCATTGTGAACCCAAAACATCGAGCTAGCTCAACCATGTCTTTTGTTTCAGTTGTTTCACTAAAAGAAATCGATATCTGAGAATCTGATAAACGATAAAAATTCATCAGTTTATCAGCGCCAGCTTGCATTATCTGATCGGTATTATCACCCGTCTCAATAACCAATGTATCAAAGTATGAGCTATTTAAGCTAAATCCACTTTTCTTAGCGGCTTCAGCAAAGCAGTGAGTTAAGCTTGCTACCCGATTCGCAATGCGCTTTAGACCTTTTGGTCCGTGATAAACGGCATAGAAGCCCGCCATCATGGCCAGTAACGCTTGAGCTGTACATATGTTGGATGTCGCTTTTTCACGACGAATGTGTTGTTCACGTGTTTGCATTGCCATACGCAAGGCTTTATTGCCGTGTCTATCAATGGATACACCAATAATACGACCAGGCATAGAACGCTTGTATGCATCTTTAGTTGCTAAGAAAGCAGCATGAGGGCCACCGAACCCCATCGGAACACCAAAGCGTTGACTCGAGCCAAATACAATATCCGCCCCCATTTCACCAGGTGATTTCAATAGCACAAGTGAAAGCAGGTCAACTGCAACGCTTACTAGCGCTTTCTGTTCATGGCACTTTGTGATAATGGGCGTTAAATCTTCAACAACACCGTCAGTTCCTGGGTATTGAACAATGGCGCCAAAAATATCGTGAGTTGATATATTTGCAACATTATCGATGACATACTCAATTTCAAGCATATCCGCTCGTGTTTTTACAACGTCTATTGTTTGAGGTAAGCAGTTATCAGCAATAAATAACAGGTTTGATTTCTTTTTATTTGAGCGAGCCATGAGAGTCATAGCTTCCGCTGCCGCCGTTGCTTCATCGAGCAAAGAGGCGTTTGAAATTTCCATTCCAGTTAAGTCAATGACAACCTGTTGGAAGTTTAATAACGCTTCTAAGCGCCCTTGAGAAATTTCAGGTTGATAAGGGGTATATGAAGTATACCAACCTGGGTTTTCTAATAAATTACGTAATATAGGAGAGGGCACTAAGGTGTCATGGTAGCCAAGGCCGATAAATGACTTCGCGATTTTATTCTTGGAAGCGATTGCTTTTAGTTGAGTCAGCGCTTCAATTTCTGTGACTGGTTGCTGGCTCATATCTAAAGTGTTTTGGCGAATTGCTTGAGGAATTGTCTTCTCAATTAATGCATCCAAGCTGTCGATGCCTAGAGCATTTAACATAGATTGCTTTTCGGCCTCATCAGGGCCAATGTGGCGAGCAATAAATTCATCGTTTCCAAGTAAATCACGAATGCACGAAGTCATGGTAGTTAAACACCTTTTTTTAAATTTGGGGGAGGCCTTACTTAAAAGAAAAGATTAAGTAAGGCTTTTGACTTAAGTCGTTGAGCGGCTTCTATATGAGGAAACCTTCAACTAACCTTTATTCAATGATCGCTTCATATCCAGTGGCATCTAATAGCGCGTCTAATTCAGATGCTTCACTCATTTTAATTTTGGCAATCCATGCACCTTCGAAAGGCGCATCGTTTATCATCTCTGGTTCGTCAGAAAGCGCTTCATTAACTTCAATGATCTCACCCGAAACTGGCGCATAAATATCAGAAGCCGCCTTAACAGATTCAACCAAGGAAAATTGTTCTGCTGCATTTACCTCTGTACCGACATCAGGAAGTTCAACGTAAACAACGTCACCTAATAATTCCTGTGCGTGATCTGTAATGCCTACAGTGACAGTGCCATCGCCATTATCAAGAACCCATTCATGTGATTCTGCGTATTTTAAATTTGCTGGGATATTGCTCATAATTTAGCCTCATTCAGTCGTCAGGAGCACTTTTTTAAAATCGTGTTCCTGACGGCGCATTTATTTAACGATAAAGTGGGAAACGCTTACATAAATCCATTACTTCACTGCGAACTCGAGCTTCAACTTCCGCATTGCCTTCAGGTTTCTCAATCAAGCCATCGAGTACATCGCTGATTAGGTGACCAACTTGACGAAACTCTGCTTCACCAAAACCGCGGGTTGTTGCAGCAGGTGTACCTAAACGAATACCAGAAGTAACCATTGGTTTTTCTGTGTCGAAAGGGATGCCATTTTTGTTACAAGTAATGCCTGCACGTTCTAATGCTTGGTCAACAACGTTGCCTTTTAGTCCTTTAGGACGAAGGTCAACAAGCATTAAGTGAGTATCCGTACCGCCAGTGACCACATCGCACCCGCGTTCAATCATAACAGCCGCAAGTGTTTGTGCGTTTTTAACGACTTGTTTAATGTAATCAGTAAACTCTGGGCGAAGCGCTTCTCCGAATGCAACCGCTTTACCCGCGATAACATGCATAAGAGGACCACCTTGATAGCCGGGGAAAACAGCAGAATTGATTTTCTTACCAATGTCTAAATCATTTGAAAGAATCATGCCGCCTCGAGGGCCGCGTAATGTTTTATGAGTAGTTGTTGTTACAATATGAGCGTGCTCAAGTGGTGATGGATGAACACCGGTCGCAACAAGTCCCGCAATGTGTGCCATATCAACCATTAGGTAAGCACCAACTTTATCCGCAATCTCTCTGAAACGCTTAAAGTCAATTGTGCGAGGTATTGCTGAACCACCAGCAATGATTAGCTTTGGTTTGCATTCGATTGCTTGTGCTTCTACAGCATCGTAATCAATATTTAATGTTTCTTTTGAAACACCGTACTGAACGGCATTAAACCATTTGCCAGATTGAGCAGGTGGCGCTCCGTGAGTTAAATGACCACCAGCAGAGAGAGACATGCCTAAAATGGTATCGCCTGGTTGCAAAAGAGCTAAAAATACGGCGCCGTTTGCTTGAGCCCCTGAATGTGGTTGAACGTTTACAAATTCACAGTTGAAAAGCTTCTTAGCTCTATCAATAGCAAGTTTTTCAGTAACGTCTACTTCTTCACAACCGCCATAGTAACGCTTTTCAGGGTAACCTTCAGCGTACTTGTTTGTTAGAACCGATCCTTGAGCCTGAAGCACGGCTTTAGACACAATGTTTTCAGACGCAATCAATTCAATACCCGTCTCTTGACGCTCGTTTTCTTTAACAAGAGTCGAGAACAGTTCAGCATCACTTTGGGATAAGTCTTGGCTGAAAAATATATCAGTATTAGACATTCGTAAATTTCCTCTCTATTTATTCAAGTACGCACAAGTGTGCAAAGTGGACCTGCATATAATATCACTTGCTTTGCTTTAAATAATGAAAAAAGATCAGTTTTTCTTGAGCTATAGTCATTATTAAACTGTGCTGCAATATTCAAATAGTAAAACAAAAGTTTCCGATTGGAAACAAGCTTTTTTTTAAATATTTTTATTTTTAATGATTTTTGCTTGTTAATTTGCAGATATAGCCTGTGTTTATTTGTCTGTTAAGGATTATTTAGTGCTTTCTCGCCTGCTTCAGAATGGGTACTTTGATGTATTCCAACTATTTTTTTCTTGTAATTTAGTGGTGAAAATAGTTACTCTGTTTCCGATTGGAAACAAAACTAAAGTTTATGGGGCGATATCATGAAAAAAACACCGTTATTTGATTTACATCTAGAAGCTGGCGCTAGAATGGTTGAGTTTGCGGGGTATGAAATGCCGGTTCAATATCCATTGGGTGTTAAAAAAGAACATTTGTGGGTACGTGAACACGCAGGGTTGTTTGATGTGTCGCATATGGGGCAGGTAATGCTGTCTGGTGACAGTGTTAAGCAAAAATTAGAAGGGATTTTACCTGTAGATGTCCTCGGTTTGGCGGAAGGCACACAGAGATATGGGCTTTTTACCACTGTTGATGGTGGAATTTCTGATGATTTAATGTTTGCGAATTGGGGAGAGCACGTTTTTGTTGTGGTTAACGCGTCCTGTAAAGAGCAAGACATTGAACATATGAAGGCCTCTTTGGTTGACTGCGTAGTTGAACCAATAGAAGACAGAGCGTTATTAGCATTACAAGGACCATCAGCTAGGTCTGTTATGTCGAATTTGGTGCCAGAAGTGGTTGATATGGTGTTTATGCAGAGCAAAAAGTTCAACTGGGAAGGGGTTGAAATTTGGGTGAGTTGCTCTGGTTACACTGGAGAAGATGGGTATGAAATATCGGTACCTTCTGACCATGCCGTTGCATTTTCAAACACCTTACTTGAGTCGTCAGAAGTTGAATGGATTGGCTTAGGAGCACGAGATTCACTTCGTTTAGAAGCGGGTTTGTGTCTTTACGGTCATGATATTACTGAGTCAACGACCCCTGTAAGTGCTTCCTTGAATTGGGCGATACAAAAAGTTCGCCGTACCGGTGGTGATCGTGCAGGTGGTTTCTTGGGTGATGATAAGATTTTACCTGAATTCGATCAAAAGCCAGCTTTAAAGCGCGTTGGTTTTATTGTTGATGGTAAAGCGCCTGTTAGAGAGGGTGTTGAAATTGTCAATTCGGACGGTGCTGTTGTTGGTAACGTGACCAGTGGCGGTTTTTCACCTTCTTTATCTGTGCCTATAGTAATGGCCTATGTTAAGTCTGAATTGTTGGAAGCCGATTTATATGCGGTTGTTAGAGGAAAAAATATCCCACTGAAAAAAACAGTCATGCCTTTCGTGCCAAGCCGTTATTATAGAGGCTAAGCCTAGTTGCACAGGTTTCAGTTGGTATAATACTAAATTTAATAAGACCTTAAGTGGAATCACTTAAGGTTTTTTTATAGGTAAATTCTATTAACTATGGAATAATTGCTGCTTTTAAGCGTGGGAAAGAGTGCTTGCCATTAACAAGTTAATAGACTGTTTTAATGACTGTTTTAAAAATGAGTTCAATGTGATTTTGGTTGGAGGGGCTGAAGAACCTCTTTACACGCCTATTGAAAATAATGATGTGCCAGCGAAAATTTATTTTCGATTAGATTATGTTTCAAGTGCATTGCATGAAATTAGTCATTGGTGTATTGCTGGTCATGATCGGTTAAAGATGGAAGATTATGGGTATTGGTATGAAACCGATAGTCGAACGCTTGAGATGCAGAAAAAATTTGAGTCAGTCGAGGTCAAACCTCAGGCCGTTGAAATGGCTTTTCATAAAGTACTGGGTCTGCCTTTTAGGGTCAGTGCGGATAATATGAGCCTGATTGACTACGATACGTCACATTTTGAAGAAGCTGTACAGCAGCAATTCTATCAGTATTTAGAGATAGGCTTTCCAGTAAGGGCTCAAGCCTTTTGTGAATATTTACTGAAATATCAAGAGATTAATAAATCGTTATATGAGTATCTTAAATAAAAATTTACGCATTGTTGCTGATGAGAATATGCCAAAAGTAAGAGAATTGTTTGCAGATTTTGGTGAAGTCACTCTTGTTGATGGAAGAAAGTTAACAAATCAACAGGTCATTGATGCTGACGTATTGTTGGTGCGATCAGTAACTAAAGTAAATGAATCTCTATTAAAAGGTTCCTCGGTAAAATTCGTTGGAACCGCAACCATTGGCGTTGATCATGTTGATAAGTCTTACTTGCAGTCAAATGGCATCGGTTTTGCTAGCGCTCCTGGTTGTAATGCAAATGCAGTGGCTGATTATGTTGTTAGCTCTTTGTGTTATTTACATTCAAATAAAGGTATCGACTGGCTAAACAAAAAAATTGGTGTAATTGGATTTGGTAATGTTGGGTCAACCGTTTATAACAGATTAGATATGGCTGGTTGTGATCTTGTCGCGTATGATCCATTTAAAGCAAATATTGAGGGTGTGAATTTCACGAGTCTGAAACGCGTAATGCAATGCGATATTATTTGTTTGCATGCGCCTCTCACACGAGATGGAACTAACCCAACTTATCATATGCTAAACCGAGATACGTTGGCCTACTTATCAGCCAATGCGTGCATTATTTCTGCAGGACGAGGTGGTGTTGTTGATGAGGTGGCGTTGTTATCTCGACATGTTGAATTGGATTCTAGGCTTAGTTTGGTCTTTGATGTTTGGGAAAACGAGCCAGCTATTTCATCTGAAACCTTATCCCTAGTAGATATAGCGACTCCGCATATTGCAGGTTACAGCAAGCAGGGTAGAGAAATGGGTACGTTAATGATATTTAAAGCGTTTTTAGATCACTTTAATATCGATACATCAAATAACGATGAAGAATCTATTTCAAAAGGGTATATTTCATCTATAGTAACCAGTCGTGATGACTGGGATTTAGATGTTATCTCTAAAGTTGTACACTCGATATATGATGTGATGAGGGACGACAGCTATATGAGGTCAGCTTATAAACGCCCCGCTCAAAAGAAAGTGCCATTTGATAATTTGCGGAAAAACTATATTGAGCGTGATGAACTAAATACATGTCACGTTGGTAACAATAACATTTTTACGGCACTAGGTTTTTCTAGTCGTACTGAATAAAGAAGGTGTCATGGCTGAGCTAATTGAATCTCAATTAAACGATCTGAGTATAAACCTTGGGGAAAAAGCCCAGATAGAGTTTATCTCTCCCCCATCAAGGCATATGGTAAAGATAATTGGGTTTATTCCTAGCCGCTCTCTCATCGTTTCTTGTCCAAAAGTAAATGGTAAAAATATTATTGTTCGTGACAGTCAAGTGGTTAATGTGCGACTCATGTTAAATACTTCTGTTTCAGCCTTTTCAAGCAAAATTGCCAAAAGTTATTTAGAGCCTGCGCCTCATTTACATATCGCCTATCCTAGGCAAGTTGAAACGTCTGTAGTACGTCAAGCAATGAGAATAGAAACAAAGTTAATATGCACCTTAGACGTTTTACCGGATGATGCTAATAGTATTACAACACCTTCAAACGGTATTGTGATTGATTTGAGTGTTGGGGGGATAAAACTGATTTCAAAGGAGGATATAGGCTCGGTCAATTCAGTGATGAAAATGGCCGTCAATATTAAGGTTGCAGGTTACCCGCAGCTACTAAAGCTTGATTGTGAAATACGAGCTCAGGAAATACAAATGCTTGATCAAGTTCAGGCCAGTATAGTTGACAATGATTTTCTAGGGAGGATGGGGGCTGAGTATTTTTTTGTTTACGGCGTAAGGTTTATTAATATGACAAAAGAAGCGGCTATTATTTTAACGGCGTTTATTCTGGAAAAGCAGAAATACAATTTATAATTATTCTTATTTAAAATTAAAGCAGTCTCTCTTGTTTCAAAAAGACTGCTTTTTAGTGCGTAATGTACCAAGTGACTATAAGGATTTCAGTGCTTGAATGCGATCATCTAGCGCTGGGTGGCTTGATAATAGATGCCCTAATGTCGGTTTTTTTCCTTGTCGTATGCCAAATGCCAACATTGATTCAGGCATATGGGACGCTTCATGCTCTTGCTTTAAGCGAACTAATGCGGCAATCATAGCACTCTTACTGACAAGCTCAGCACCAGCCTTGTCGGCCTTGAACTCGCGATAGCGAGAGAACCACATAACGATCATCGAGGCTAAAATTCCAAATAGAATCTCAAAAATAAAGGTGGCTATATAGTATCCCCAGCCAGGTGAGCTTTCTTCGTTGTCGTTGCGTCTTAGGAATTGATCAACAGCATACCCTGCGATACGAGCGAAGAACATGACAAAGGTATTAACAACACCCTGAATCAAGGTTAGAGTGACCATGTCGCCGTTAGCTACATGGCCAATCTCATGACCTAAAACCGCCTCTATTTCATCTGGAGAAAAACGATCTAACATTCCGCTAGAGACAGCGACTAAGGCGGCATTTTTGTTCCAGCCTGTGGCAAAGGCATTGGCGTCATGACTTGGGAATACAGCCACGTCAGGCATGGATATACCCGCTTTCTTAGAAAGCTTTTCCACTGTTGTTAACAGCCAAGCTTCTTTGTGATTACTAGGCTCTTTTATGACCACGGCTCTGGAGCCCATTTTCGCCATCATTTTTGATAGGAATAGGGAGATGAAGCTGCCGACAAAGCCGAATACGGCACAAAAAACCAGTAAAGAAGTGAGGTTTAATCCAGTGCTGGAAATATATCTCTCAACACCTAATACACTTAAAACAATACTGGCTACAATAATAACGGCCATATTTGTTGCTAAGAACAGTAGTATGCGCATTTTAACACTCCAAAGTTTGACAAGTTAGTTGCATCATAGTGTTTATCTAGGGGGATTCAAGTAAGAGATATGTAAAAAAACCTTACAAAGGGGGCGGTATATATGAGGAGGGTGGCTGTGGCAACGTAGATAGATAATGGCACTACTTACTTAATCGGTAGTGCCAATAGCATTGAGTTGTTCTAGTTAGTTTGGCTTATTTTAATAAAGCACGAATGTTTGAGTCATTTAGTAGGCGATTAACGGTTTGACCGGCTAATTTATTTAGCGTTTTTTCTACGTCTTTTTGGTCCGGTAGGGAACCATACTCATCTGTTACTTCTGAGCCGTAGTTGGCGGAATAAGTTTGGTTGCTACTTTTTAACGTGGCTTTTAAATTGAATTTAATCTTAGCGATGGTTTTTAATGCCTGCGTAGTTGTTGTATAGCTTAGTTGAGTTACATTAACGGTGAGGACGTTCGCTGGTGGCTCTCCTTTCTCCAAGTCATAACCTAGTTCTGTCAGCCCCTGTGCAATTTTCAATTTAATGCTTTCTGCAACTTCGTTACTAATAAAGACATCAGCATGTTCATTAATAGCGGTATCAATGGAGCCAATTTTATTGTCTAGGTAATTGGTTACTTTGATTTTTATTGGGTGACTATTTGAAAGTTGCGCGGACTTTAGTTCAATAGAAGGATCTAAATTTATGTAATGTGTGGTGTTAGCACAGCCAATAGTTGTAAATAGCGCAACAGACAGAGCTGTACTATAAATGATCTTTTTAAGCATATTATGACTCCAGGAAGCCTCTTCAATGAGAGAATTGATAAAAAACCCAATTACTTTAGCAGAAAATTAAAAAAACTGTTGATTTTCAGGCTAGTAACAGTAATATACGCACCCGCTCACACAGCAATATTTATTTGTTGTCCCATTCGTCTAGAGGTCTAGGACACCGCCCTTTCACGGCGGTAACAGGGGTTCGAACCCCCTATGGGACGCCATTATTATACGGCATTGGCTATATAATACGATGTAAAGTGTGTGAATGAAATGCGGGAATAGCTCAGTGGTAGAGCACAACCTTGCCAAGGTTGGGGTCGCGAGTTCGAGCCTCGTTTCCCGCTCCAGTTTGTTACTGATAATATTGAACGTTGGTTTGATGTTGTCGAAACCTAGAAATAGGTTGTTGCGTCCCATTCGTCTAGAGGTCTAGGACACCGCCCTTTCACGGCGGTAACAGGGGTTCGAACCCCCTATGGGACGCCATTATTACTGATTTACGGCTGCGGCGGTAAATATGAATGCGGGAATAGCTCAGTGGTAGAGCACAACCTTGCCAAGGTTGGGGTCGCGAGTTCGAGCCTCGTTTCCCGCTCCAGTTTGTTACTGATAATATTGAACGTTGGTTTAATGTTGTTGAAGCCTAGAAATAGGTTGTTGCGTCCCATTCGTCTAGAGGTCTAGGACACCGCCCTTTCACGGCGGTAACAGGGGTTCGAACCCCCTATGGGACGCCATTAATACTCATTTACAGCTACGGCGGTAAAGGTGAATGCGGGAATAGCTCAGTGGTAGAGCACAACCTTGCCAAGGTTGGGGTCGCGAGTTCGAGCCTCGTTTCCCGCTCCAATTTGTTACTGATATCGTTAAGTATTGGCTTAGTGTTATCGAAACCTAGAAATAGGTTGTTGCGTCCCATTCGTCTAGAGGTCTAGGACACCGCCCTTTCACGGCGGTAACAGGGGTTCGAACCCCCTATGGGACGCCATTATTACTGATTTACGGCTACGGCGGTAAAAGTGAATGCGGGAATAGCTCAGTGGTAGAGCACAACCTTGCCAAGGTTGGGGTCGCGAGTTCGAGCCTCGTTTCCCGCTCCAATTTGTTACTGATATCGTTAAGCATTGGCTTAGTGTTATCGAAACCTAGAAATAGGTTGTTGCGTCCCATTCGTCTAGAGGTCTAGGACACCGCCCTTTCACGGCGGTAACAGGGGTTCGAACCCCCTATGGGACGCCATTATTACTGATTTACGGCTACGGCGGTAAAGGTGAATGCGGGAATAGCTCAGTGGTAGAGCACAACCTTGCCAAGGTTGGGGTCGCGAGTTCGAGCCTCGTTTCCCGCTCCAATTTGTTACTGATAACGTTGAGCATTGGCTTAGTGCTATCGAAACCTAGCAATAGGTTGTTGTGTCCCATTCGTCTAGAGGCCTAGGACACCGCCCTTTCACGGCGGTAACAGGGGTTCGAACCCCCTATGGGACGCCATTTATATAGAAGTCATTTCAATTTGTGAAATGCATCGTACGTCCCATTCGTCTAGAGGTCTAGGACACCGCCCTTTCACGGCGGTAACAGGGGTTCGAACCCCCTATGGGACGCCATTTATTTGCGTTACACTAAGCTGTCGCAACTAAATAAAGCATCGTGTTAATGGCTACATTTCTTAATTACTCACCTAGTCAATCCATTTCTTTGTCGGATAGAAGTATCGCTTACGGTGATGGTCTATTTGAAACTATCCTTGTCTCAAGCAAACGTCTGCACAATATAGATGACCACCTAAATAGATTAATGCGTGGCTGTTTTAAACTGTCGTTGCAATTTAATTATGAAGATCAGCAAAAGCTTGTTACGTTTCTTAATGCTCTGGCGCTTACTTATGATACGCCACACGTATTTAAAGTAATTGTTACTCGAGGAGAGGGTGGGAGAGGGTATTTGCCTAATCACGATATTCTCCCTAATGTCATAGTCTCCACCTCAACCGCGCCTGATTTCTCAAAAATCCGATCGAAAGGCGTGTCTCTTGGTGTGTCGTCGGTGCCTTCAACAATGAATCGCTACCTCGCAGGCATGAAGCATCTCAATAGGTTAGAAAATGTGATGGCAAAAAACGCTCTTAGCGAATGTTGTTTTGAAGATGTTATGTTGGATGATAATAACTATTTGGTAGAGTGTATTCAAAGTAATGTTTTTTGGTTTAAAGATGGGGTCTTAAAAACGCCAATATTGGATAAAGGAGGTGTCCAAGGAACCATGCGAAGTCAAGTAATAAGCCGACAAATGATGCATCCAGTTGAAGTGGGTCGATATAGAGTAAAAGAATTAGAGAGTGCGGAAGAGATTTTTATTACAAATAGCTTAATGGGGGTTGTCCCGGTTACGAATTTTATTGGACAATCGTTTCCAATCGGTATGAATACCCGTAAAATCAAAGCCCTATTGAATTATTGAGTTAGGTTGTACATGTCTGTAATAAAATGGTTGTGGCGTTTGTTATTAATGGCAATTACTTTGATGGGTTTATTGGCTGGAGGTTTGTATTATGGAATTACTCAGCCTCTCATGATTGATGAACCCATTATTTATGAAGTAAAGCCAGGATACACCGCTACTAGGATAGGTTCTCAGATGGAAGCGAGAGGGTGGATATATAACGCTCTGTTAATGAGAGTAGCCGCTCGATTAAACCCTCACTGGGTTTCTAAAGTAGGTGAGTACGAAATAACGCCTCAAATGAATATTTTAGATCTGTTGGCTAAGCTTGATTCTGGCGATGCTATTCATTACAAAGTAACGTTGCTTGAAGGTAATACAACGCAGGAGTTTCTTGATACTTTAGCTCAAAAAGGCAATGTGGACATGACGTTGAGTGGTTTGTCTAATATTGAACTATCTAGAAAGTTAAATTTGCCGTATCCGAATGCTGAAGGTCTCTTTTTTGCTGATACCTATCAGTACTATAAAGGCGATACAGACGAGGCTATTTTACGTAGAGCACATCGAAAACTCATGGCGGAGCTTGAGCGTTTATGGGCAAGCAAAGATAAATTCACTCCTTTAGCAAGTGCGTATGAAGCACTTATATTAGCGTCTATTATTGAGAAAGAAACCGGAGATGCGTCAGAAAGACCCATTATTTCTAAGGTATTTGTGAATCGTTTAAAGCGTAATATTAGGCTACAAACGGATCCAACGGTAATTTATGGTTTAGGAAGTGACTTTGATGGCAACCTAACTCGGGCTCATTTAAGAAAGAAAACACCTTATAACACCTATACAATATTTGGTTTGCCACCTACACCTATTGCGAATGTGGGCAAAGAGTCCATTGAGGCCGCAGCTAAGCCTGGCGAGACGGACGCATTGTATTTTGTTGCTAAGGGTGATGGCACCCATGTTTTTTCTCGAACATTAAGAGAGCATAATAACGCCGTTGCTAAGTATCAACGCTATCAGCGTCGGGCAGACTATACCTCTTCACCTCAATAAGAATGATTGGATTACTAACTATATGAAAGGTAAATTTATTTCTTTGGAAGGCGGTGAAGGAAGTGGTAAGTCGACCAGTCTTTCTTACATATTGTCATGGCTTGAAGAGAAAAGCATTCCATTTATCACCACTCGGGAACCTGGAGGAACACCTCTGGCCGAAGAAATTCGTTCTTTGGTTCTCAGCGAAAGAGCCGAGAAGGTTCACGATTTAACTGAGTTATTGTTGGTTTTTGCGGCTAGAGCTCAGCATATTAATGAAAAGATTAAGCCTGCTATTGAGTCCGGTGTCTGTGTTGTCTCTGATCGTTTTGTTGACTCTTCTTTTGTTTATCAAGGCGTGGCAAGGCAAGGAGATTTAAAAAAAATCTCAGCTTTAGCGGAGTGGGTGGTCAGTGACTGCCTTCCGGATAAGACAATTTTATTGGATGTGCCCGTTACAATTGGTTTATCTAGGGTTCAATTAAGAGAGGAGCATGCTAATCGGCTAGACAAAGAGTCAATATTGTTCCACGAACGGGTTCGATCAGGGTTTATGGCAAGAGCGAAAGCGGATAAAGACCGTTTTGCTGTAATTGACGCGAGCCAATCACTTGATTTGGTTCTGGAACATATTGATGGGGTGCTCGCCAATACATTTAATTTTGGTAAACGTTGATGTTATTACCGTCATGGTTGCAAAAAGAATATCATCAACTTGTTGCCTTAAAGCAAGCGCAAGCCTTATCTCATGCCATACTGATTATTGGCCCTCAGGGTGCGGGTCAAGAAAAACTCTCCGAACAATTATCAATTGATTTAATGTGTGAACGCTCATCAAGTGCATGCGGTGTGTGCCATTCTTGTGAGCTTATGAAAGCCAATACGCACCCTGATTTTTATTGCGTAGATGGCCGTAATGACAGTATTAAAGTGGACCAAATCCGCACATTGAGCAAGCAGGTCTCACAAAAATCCCAAGTAGGCAGTACAAAAGTATTGCATATGATGCATGTACAAAATATGAATGTAAATGCTTCAAATGCCTTGCTTAAAATATTGGAAGAGCCACCTTCTGGCACTTTTTTCTTACTCACCGCATTCCAAGCCGCCAGTTTACTGCCAACGATTCGAAGTCGTTGCCTTTTGGTAAATTTGCCAACCCCAACTTTACAAGAAGTGAGTCAATGGCTTGCTGAACGTTATCCGGATAAAAACCTTACCTCGCTTTTTTGGTTATCCCAGCAGGCTTATGAGCTTGCTGAACTAACTGATTCAGGTAAAGATGCGTTTTATTTTGATTTTCCGGCTTCGCTGCAAGCTTGCATAGACTCTCCGTCAGCATTAGTGAGCTTATTGAAGGGAGTAGATACTAAAAATGTACTGAGTTACATAAAAGCAACGCAGGCATTATGCCATCAAAGTGTGCTCTTTTCTGTTTCATGCGATCGCCGTGAGGAGCATGCAGCGCTGTATGAGAAGATGATTACACGATTTGGCGTTCATAAGCTGCTGTCTACTTATGAATCATTACAATTATTAAAAGACAGCTTAGGGCGCACAAATTTAAATGCACCAATGCAATTTAAACATCAAATAAACAAATGGTTTAGCTAATTTATGTTAATCGATACTCATTGTCACCTAGACAAGTTGGACTTGACTCCTTATGACGGAAATTTAAACCTTGCACTTAATGCGGCCGCTTGTGCTGGCGTAAAGCAGTTAGTGAGTATTTCTGTTGATTTAGAAGGCTTGCCGAGCCTATTGGAATACACAAAAAGAGAGGGTGTTTACGCGTCTGCGGGGGTGCATCCTCTGCATACTGAAGGTTTATTGGTAGACGACAAGTCCTTAATTGAGTTTGCGCAGTTTGATAAAGTGATCGCCATTGGTGAAACGGGGTTGGATTATCATTACGAAACGGACAAACGGATTCATAAATCTCAACAAGATAGTTTTGCGTTGCATTTATCCGCGGCTGGCAAACTTGATTTGCCTGTGATTGTTCATACGAGAGAAGCCAGATCGGATACTATTAATCTTATTAAAGAATACGGAAACCTTGAATCCGGTGGTGTGCTTCATTGTTTTACTGAATCCTATGAAATGGCGAAACAAGCCTTAGATGAAAATTATCTTATTTCCATTTCAGGTATTGTGACGTTTAGAAATGCCGAAGCGCTAAGAGAGGTGGTGAAAAAATTACCGCTAAATCGTTTGTTAATCGAAACGGACTCTCCTTATTTAGCGCCAATTCCTCATAGAGGAAAGAAAAACGAGCCTAAGTATGTGGTGGATGTCGCGCAATTTATTGCGGATATCAAAGGCGTGCGTTACGACGAGTTATTAGAGATTACGGCGGCTAACTTCTATGGGCACTTTAAGCGTGCCTCGGCTGTTAATACCCTTAAGTCAATAGGTTAAATACAGCCTAGTGGCACCAGAGAATGATGTAATATAAAACAGGCTTCAGTGCTATATAGTGGCCAGTCAGTTATATTGGATCAAATACAAGATTGATATTTATTCGAGACAGTTACTTTTCTTTTGAGTAATTGTTCGTAATGACTTAGGAAGATAATGAATGACATTTACGGTAAGCCCTCTTTCAGTTGACAAATTATGTGCAAAAGTTCCCATGTCCCACCTTGAATTTTCAACGCTTTCTGAGCTTGATCCGTTAAACGGTATTCTAGGCCAAGAGCGTGCCGTTGAAGCCATTCAATTCGGTGTCGCCATGCAAAGGCCTGGATACAATATCTACGCGATGGGTGACTCTGGAACAGGACGATCATCTTATGTGATGAGCTATTTGAAAGGAGAAGCAAAACGTCAAGGGTCACCCCAAGAGTGGACTTACGTTCATAATTTTGATGACAGTCGCTCACCAAAAGCCATTGAATTTGCGCCGGGGCAGGCAAAAGTGTTTGAAGACCATTTAAAAGAGGTCATCGACGGGTTAATGGTCAGTTTTCCGGCGGCTTTTGAAAACCCTACTTATCAGCAGCAAAAAAGCGCGATAGATCGTGAGTTTAATGAGCTCTATGAATCAGCGATTAATAAAGTTGAAAAAGAATCGGTAAAAATTGGCGTGGCGATGTATCGCGACGCCTCTTCTGTCAGTTTTGCTCCCATGAGAGAAGGTAAGGCGCTAGAGGATCATGAGTTTGCGGCCTTATCCGATGATGAGCGTGACTACTTTCAAGAGGGGGTTTCTCAGCTAGAGCAGAGGTTAAATAATGAGTTGCTGATTTTGCCTCAATGGAAGCGTACCACCTACGAAAAACATAAACTACTGAATCTAGAAACAGTAAAAGAAGCCCTTGATCCTTTTATGCAGCCATTGTTTGACCATTATAGTGAAAATCCTGCTGTCTTAGCGTATCTAAATTCAATGCGCGAAGATTTAGATAAAAACATTATTGATCAAATGGTTGACGATAAAGTAACAGACAGTCGGGATGATGCTGGAAGGCGTCAGGCTTATGAAGAACTTTATTTGCCCAATGTGGCGGTGACACATCAAGTGGATGGTGGGATGCCGGTTGTCTATGAGGCACATCCCACCTATAGAAACCTCTTTGGTCAAGTTGAGTACAGCAGTGATCAAGGGATGCTAATTACCAATCATCGTTTAATTCGATCTGGTAGTCTGCATGCCGCTAATGGCGGTTATCTTATTCTGGATGCCGAAAAGCTGCTAACGGATCATTATTTGTGGGAAGCACTAAAGCGTGCTTTAAAAAGTAAGACCTTAAAAATCGAGCACCCTTATTCTGATTTAGGGCTAACGAATACAACCACCTTAGCACCAGAAGACATTCCTTTAAAAGTAAAAGTAGTGCTTATTGGTTCGCGTGAAATCTATTATCTGTTGCAGGATGCGGATCCAGATTTTCAAGATATGTTTCGTGTGTTGGTTGATTTTGACGATACCTTAAAACGTAATAAAGAGTCAGAAATGGCCTTTTCACGCTTGTTAAATGATCGTGTTTTAAAGGAAAACTACGCCGACGTTACTCAGGCCGGTGTGGCAACATTAATCGAGTACAGCAGTCGTTTGGCAGAGCATCAAAAAGAGATGTCGGCGCGTATTGGCGATGTGTTTGAGTTATTAGGTGAGGCGGATTTTATTCGTCAACTTGCTAAAGACGACCTCACTACTGATATCCATATCAAACGCGCATTAAAGGCGAAAAAACACCGCACGGGTCGTGTGAGTGAAAAAATTATTGAAGAAATTGTCGATGGCACGGTTTTACTTGAAAGCGATGGTATTGCGGTCGGTAAAATAAACGGGTTGACTGTGATGCAAATTGGAGACAGTAGCTTTGGCGCACCGGCGAGGATTTCGACAACGGTCTATCCTGGTGGAAAAGGAATCATTGATATCGAGAGAGAGTCCAATCTTGGGCAGAATATTCACTCAAAAGGCGTGTTAATTCTGTCAGGTTACTTAGGTAACAAATACGCTCAAAAATTTCCTTTAGATATATCGGCGTCTATCGCAATGGAGCAGAGTTATGGCTATGTCGACGGCGACAGTGCGTCAACGGCCGAATTGTGTTGTTTGTTATCCGCTCTAGTTCAAGTCCCATTACGACAAGATTTGGCGATCACTGGATCATTGAATCAATACGGTGAAGTGCAGGCTATCGGTGGCGTAAATGAAAAAATCGAAGGCTTCTTCAACGTTTGTAATGCCAGAGGACTGACAGGGACTCAAGGGGTCATTATCCCTAAGTCTAATGCCAATAATTTGATGTTATCAGATGAAATATTAGACGCCGTATCGGCAGGCAAGTTTTCAATTTATTTAATAGCCACCGCCGATGAAGCGCTTGCATTACTGACAGGTATTGAAGCAGGTGTGGTTAATGCTGAAGGGGACTACCCAGATGGAAGTATTAATGCTCGTGTGATACAAAAACTAGAAGAAATATCTAAGCTTGGTGAAGAAGAAGAGAGTGAAGAGGGCGAGGAGGAAGAAAAACCAGACACAAAAGATGGTAAATCCGCTCGTTAATAAAAGCGAATGAGTTATTTTTTGCTTAGGGATCATAAGTGCGCCGATTTTAGACGAAGGACTTATGATCTCTAGTATTTTCCGTTTGTACGCTTGATTAAAGTCGCGTTACAGTCGGCATTTACATGAGCAAAAACGGTGTAATATAAGTTTTGTGATTTAATGTAGCTTGCTACTTCTTTTATGCCGCTTGGATGGTGCTTTTTTAGTACTTTTCCAGGTAAAAAAACCTCACCAGGTAAGAGTTCCAATGCCTTTTCATTTGATGATTTTATGCTATCTAAGTCACGACATTCAGCAGACACATTGCTTGCCATGAGCAGTGATATAAAGCATGTGATGGTAATTTTTATTGGCATAAGGAAAAGTGGCCTACTGATTGTGCTTAATGAATAACGCCTATTGTCGATAAAGTGAAGCACTTTTACCATAAAAAAGCCGTCCTTCTTATTAAAATGGTCTGTTTTTGCAAAAGAGTCGTAAAGAAAGTTAACTTATTTAAGTTGCTAGTTTAGATTCTATTAATATTCATTGGAGAGTGATTTGTTTATGTTACCGTTTAAAGCCCTGCTTGCTGCCTCCGCAATTGCGGTTTCCCTGAGTGCGCCTGTGTATGGACATGGACATGGAGATTGTCATGATACAAAACTGCATAATTACATGGAAGACATGAAGACTGATTTAAAGTCTTTGTCGTTTGAAATTCGATCCGGAAATACTGAGAATGCGTTAACCAGAATCGATTCGATTCGTCAAAACTTAACCTTATCTAGAAGTGAGACACCTTATCTCTTGAAGGAAAAAACACTTTCAGCTGAAGAACTGTCGCAACGTATGGCTGATTACCAGAAAGTAATCGATGATACTTCAAGTGTTTTCAATAAACTAAAAGTGGCCGTGTCGGAGAATGATCAAGACTCAGTTAAGAGTTTGGTTAAAGAAGTCGGTAAATTGCGTAAAATAGGGCATCGCACTTTCCAGTTCGAGTGTTAAATTAACGCTGAAACAGCAGAAATATTTTTGATCCGTCAAAGTTCAGTGACTGTGCTGCCTAAGGCTGCTACAATTTACCCGCAATAGAGTGAGGAAATCATGGCACGATCAAAAAAAACGCGAACAATGCGTGGAAAACTCGGTAAAACCGGCACGAAAGAAATGATGAAAGAGCAGCGTAAAGCTCAAAAATCAAAAGAGCCGCGACGCTTCCATGTAAAAAAATCACAGTTACGTAAAGAGCAAGCTCAAAAGAAATTATCTCGATTAGGTTTGTTGCCTGATGTTGCAGAAGCAAAACCGGCAATCAGGCCAAGACGATTTACTTTTGTAGCACCCGCTACCGAAGTGACCGTTGAAGAGGCTCTTGCTCAAGATGACTCTTCAACTGAAGAATTAACAACGAATGATTTAATGAATGCATTCTCTGAAACCTATTAAGGTTTAAAGAGCGCGATGGTTGTTTCAAGCGTTAATGTTTAAAAGAGGCTGCATTTGCAGCCTTTTTTATTGTTTTTTTTACTGTAAAACATTTGTTTTAAAGAGATACATCATGAATTTAAAAGCGTTTGTTCCCATGTCAAGTGTCCGTTTTTTGCTGAAGGCCCTTGAAGATCAGGGAGTTGATAGCGCAGGATTATTGTCGACATTAGATATATCTAAAGAAGATATTGAGTTTGGCAGTTCCTTCCCCGCTCATAAGTATGGACTCTTGTATCAACATATTATGTTTTTGGTTCAGGACGAGTCTTTTGGCATGTTAAGTGGTGGAAAGATACCTAATGGAACCTTTAGAATGATGTGCTTGTGCATTATTCATGCTCGTTCTCTCGCCCATTCATTATATCGTTGCAGTGATTTTTATGAAATTTGTCGCGGACCAAGCATAAAGCCGGTGTTAATTAAAAAAGGCCGATATGCCATGGTCACCTTCGCGCCATTAGATTCCGCATCAGAGGGAGACGTTGAGGCGTTGATGAACACAGAGTCACAAGATCGTCTTCGAACCACGCTGTCCATGTGGCATCACTTTATTAGCTGGCTCATTGGGCGACGATTATCACTAAAAGCCGCGTATTTTACTTGTCAGCGCCCAGATGACCTTGATTATTACAAGACCCTCTTTCAATCTGAAGTAAAATTTAATCAACACGCCAATGCCTTGGTTTTTCCTTCCAGTTATTTAGATTTACCTGTGGTTCAAACAGAGGAAAGCCTCAGGGGATTTTTAAAAACAGCGCCTTACCAATTGCTGGTGATGGTCGATAATGACAACAGCTTGAAATCGCAAGTTATGTCTATGTTAGGAAAAGACTTTTCTAGAGACGTATTAAGTGCTGATGAAGTGGCTTCTGCATTGAATATGAGTGTTTCTACATTACGTAGAAGGCTAAATGAAGAGAAAACCTCTTATCAACAGATAAAAGACGAATGTCGTAAAGAAGCTGCGATTACTTATATGAATGCGCCTCAATTAAGCATCAGCGACATAGCTCAATTAATGGGGTTTGATGAGCCCTCCGCCTTCTTTCGTTCTTTTAAAAAATGGACAGGGGTAACGCCTGGTGAATACAGAAAAAATGAAGAATACTTAAAATTTGAGAAAGGCTTTAAAGAAGTGAGTAAAGGGTAAATACGTCTAAAATACTTATGTGATTGTTTTTGTCATTGATTTAGAGGAAATGTGTTATTGAGTGAAATGGTCAAGAAGGGGATTATATTAGCCAATTATATGCTTTTAATCGGTATTAATCGGAGAATAAAAAATGAGCGATTACCGTTACCCTCTTAATGATATTACTTTTAGCTTACAGCAGGTTGCAGGCTTCTCTCGTGTCAATGCTTTGCGTTCAGATGAAGTGTCTGAAGATTTAGTTGATGCCATTCTGAATGAAGCCGGCAAATTGTGTGAACAGGTTATTGCACCTATTAATCATTCTGGTGATCAAGAAGGCTCCCGCATAGTCAACGGTTCTGTTCATGAAGCAAAAGGCTTTAAAAAGGCGTTTAAATCCTATGTGGAAGGGGGCTGGGGCTCGCTTTCAGGTGCAGAAGAATATGGAGGACAAGGGTTGCCTTTTGCGTTATCCGCTGCCGTCAGTGAAGGCGTACAAGCGGCTAACTTAGCGTTTTCTCTTTGCCCTTTACTCAATCAAGGTGCCATTGAAGCCATTGAAACTCATGCCAGTAATGAACTTAAAGAAACCTACCTACCTAAAATGATCAGTGGTGAATGGGTAGGCTCTATGAACCTTACAGAACCTGCCGCGGGTTCTGATTTAGCCGCTATTCAGACGAAAGCCATCCCTGAAGACAAACATTATCGTTTATTTGGTCAAAAAATCTTCATTACATGGGGAGACCATCAGATGACGGATAATATTATTCATCTTGTGTTAGCTCGTCTCCCTGACGCACCTGAAGGGGTGAAAGGTATTTCATTATTTATTGTGCCTAAGTTCTTGCTAGATGAAGCGGGTAACCCAACCACGTGCAATGATGTTGTGCCTGTTTCTGTAGAAAAGAAACTTGGGATTCACGCATCGCCAACTTGTGTTATGAGTTTCGGTGATAACGAAGGCGCGATCGGTTACCTTGTAGGGGAAGAGAATCGAGGCTTAATGGCTATGTTTACTATGATGAACAATGCTCGCCAAGGTGTTGGTTTACAAGGTTTAGCTATTTCAGAAAGAGCTTACCAACAGGCGCTGGAATACGCTCAAGAGCGGAAACAAGGCGTCGCTAAAGATCGTTCCAAAAAAGCCAGCATCATTGAGCATCCAGATGTGCTAAGGATGCTTATGACAATGAAAAGCCAAATTGATGCTATGCGCTCACTTGTTTACAGTGCGGCCGTAGAAATCGACCTGGCTAACTTAACGGAAGGAAAGGAACAGGCGAACCACAATGAACGCAATGGTATTTTGACTCCTATCGTCAAAGGTTGGATCACTGAGCAAGCTCAAGAAATCACATCTTTAGCCATTCAGGTCCATGGTGGTGTAGGCTTTATTGAAGAGACTGGCGTAGCTCAACATGCAAGAGATGCTCGTATACTGCCTATTTATGAAGGCACAAACGGTATTCAAGCATTGGATTTGATTGGACGGAAACTGCATGCGGATCAAGGTAAAGGGATGTCACGGTTACTAGCAGACATAGAGAGTGAATTAACTTCTATTGAAACAGAAACGACATTGCCTGATGTAATGAATAATATTAGCCTTGTTAGAAAGTCACTTAACGAATTGGATAACGCGCAAAAAGAATGTTTAAAATACATGAATGAAGACCCTGTTAATGCAACAGGATCAGCGTATTCTCTAATGATGTTAATGGGTTACACCATTGGTGGTTGGTTACAAATTAAAGCGCAATCCAAAGTGTCATCATCAAGTGTAATGTCTGATATACAAAAATCATCTTGGAATCAGTCCGTTAATTTTTATTGTAAGCACATATTACCTCGCACAAACAGCTATTATCAGGCTATTATGTTTAGTAGTACAACAATATCAGATTTGTCCTTATCCAGTTTTAGTCGATAGTTTTGGCTGTGTGGCGATGAGGGTTAGCAGTATGGCTTGTATTATAAAAATAATAGGTCTACAAAAGTTTTAGATTTTGCCAGTTTCGGAGGGGATATGTCAGAACGTGAAGTGATGGAATTTGATGTGGTAATTGTTGGTGGTGGTCCTGCAGGTCTTTCATCCGCTTGCCGTATAATGCAATTAGCTCAAGAGCAAGAAAAAGAAATTAGTGTTTGCTTAGTTGAAAAAGGGTCTGAAATAGGCGCTCATATTTTATCTGGCGCTGTTGTTGATCCTATTGCTTTAGAAGAGCTTTATCCTAATTGGAAAGCGCTAGGGGCACCGCTGAATACCGAAGTAAAGGTTGATGAATTGCATTGGCTACATGATGATAAAGTAAGTCGTCAGTTTTCCAATTGGATGATTCCAAAAACCATGCACAATGAAGGTAACTATGTCATCAGTTTAGGCAACTTATGTCGATGGTTGGCCGAAAAAGCGGAAGAGCTGGGCGTTGAAGTGTTTCCTGGTTTCACCGCCGCAACGGTAGCTTACGATGACTCTGGTCGAGTAGAAGGTGTTATTACTGGTGATATGGGGATTGCCGCTGATGGGACTGAAAAAGACAGTTATATGCCAGGAATGCTACTTAAAGCTAAGTACACTATTTTTGCTGAAGGCTGCCGTGGTCACCTTGGAAAGCAATTAATCCAACATTTTGGATTGGACAAAGACGCCGATCCACAACATTATGGATTGGGTATTAAAGAGTTATGGGACGTTCCTGCCGAACAAAGTAAACCAGGTACCGTTATTCATACGGCTGGATGGCCTTTAGGTAACGAAGCGGGTGGAGGGGGATTCTTATACCATCTTGAAAATAACCAAGTGGTCGTCGGGCTCATTACGGACCTCAACTATAAAAACCCTTTCTTAAGTCCTTATGATGAATTCCAGCGTTATAAGCATCATCCATTGATAGCAAAGCATCTGCAAGGCGGCAAGCGGGTTTCCTATGGCGCACGAGCCATTGCTAAAGGTGGCTTACGTTCTTTACCTGAGATGGTTTTTGAGGGTGGTCTACTTATTGGTTGTGACGCGGGAACTTTAAACCCAGGTAAAATCAAAGGTACCCATACGGCCATGAAAACCGGTTTGTTAGCCGCAGAATCGATTGTTAACGCCTTATTAGGTGAAAATCCTCCTAGTAAGTTAACCGATTTCACCGAAGCATTTAATGCGTCTTGGGTAGGGAAAGAATTGCAACAAACACGCAATTTTGTTCCGGTCATGCATAAATTAGGCACTTTCTTTGGCGGCGCTTATAACTGGGTTGATCAAAACCTTTGCTCTGGGTCATTACCTTTTAACTTTACTGACGTGGTGCCAGATTATGCGTCTCTTGAGTTGGCGGAGAAGCACCAGAAAATTGTCTATCCAAAGCCTGATGGTTTACTCAGCTTTGATAAATTGTCGTCGGTGTTTTTATCGAATACCAATCATGACGAGGACCAACCCAGCCATTTAAAACTCACGGATAAAGACATACCTATACAGAAGAATTTACCCATGTACGATGAGCCTGCTCAACGATATTGTCCAGCCGGTGTGTATGAAGTGGTTGAAAAAGAAGGCGAGTCTGTGTTTCAAGTAAACAGTCAGAACTGCGTTCATTGTAAAACCTGTGATATAAAAGACCCTTCTCAAAACATTACTTGGGTTGTACCAGAAGGCACAGGTGGACCAAATTATCCTAACATGTAGATGATAATGAGGCTCAAACGATAAGTGAGTCATTTGACTTTAAAAAAACCAATTTATTCGAACATAAGTTGGTTTTTTTTTGCTTTTCGATTGTAAATTTCATAAAAAAATAGACTTCATTAATTTGCCTCTAGATAAAGTTTCGTTGAAGGGGAATAATATCAGTATCTTTTACATAGGGTTGAAGTAATGAAAATCTGGGTTGACGCCGATGCGTGTCCAAATGTGATTAAAACCATCTTATTTCGTGCCGCTGAACGGGTGCAAATTGAATGCATATTGGTTGCTAATCAGCTAATAGCCATACCTCCATCTCCTTGGATTAAACGTCATCAAGTTTCACAAGGATTTGATGAAGCCGATAATTACATCGTGGATCAGGTAGCGGAAAGCGATTTAGTGATAACCGCCGATATACCATTAGCGTCCGACGTCATTGCAAAACAGGCTATTGCAATAAACCCTCGCGGTGAGATCTACACTAAAGAAAACATTAAACAACGTCTTGCGATGAGGGATTTTATGGAGCAAATGAGAAGCAGTGGTGAAAATATTGGTGGTCCTGAAAGCTTCAATCATCAGGACAGAGCGGCCTTTGCCAATGCACTGGATAAGTTATTAATGAAAATGCGTTAATGAATTCAAAAAGTGAATCCGTTGGTTAACTTTTGATACTTTATGAGTGTTGAATTATCTGAAAAGGTGCTTTCTTGAAGACAGCTTTTCAGTTAATTTCACTTAAAGGTAAACAACTCATGAAAAGAATTATTGTCGTTGGTGGGGGGGCTGGTGGGCTTGAATTAGTCACCAAACTTGGCCACAAACTTGGGAAGCGAGGGGAAGCCGAAGTCATACTGGTTGATCGCAGCCGAACCCATATCTGGAAACCTTTGTTACATGAGGTGGCGACTGGGTCATTAGACATCAATACCGATGGTATTAATTATCGTGCCCACTCTGCAAGGCATTATTACCAATATCAGTTAGGTACTATGATTGGTATGGACGCCGAATCAAAAAGCATTGAGTTAGAGGCCTTGCTGGATGAAGAAGGCCATGAAATTCTACCTGTTCGATCATTGTCTTACGACATCTTAGTACTGGCGGTTGGCAGTGTTAGTAACGATTTTGGTACACCTGGTGTGAAGGAAAATTGCTATTTCCTTGATTCTCACAAGCAGGCAGAGCGCTTTCAGCAAGCCTTGCTCAACCAGTTCTTGCGTGTTCATCAAACAAGTGGCAATGATGCAAAGCTTAAACTGGCTATTGTTGGAGCGGGTGCGACAGGTGTTGAGTTGGCCGCTGAGCTGAATCATGTGGCCGATCTTTTAAAAGCCTATGGTATGAGAAACATGTCATCAAGGCGAATGGAAGTGAGTCTGATTGAAGCCGGTGGTCGAATTCTGCCTGCGCTTCCAGAGCGAATTGCCTTGTTAGCACGTAAAGAACTGTCACGATTAGGTGTGAAAGTCAGTGAAGACACTCGTATTGTTAGAGCAACAGATCAGGGCTTTTTAACGGCGGATGAAAACACCATAGAAGCCGATTTAATGGTGTGGGCGGCGGGTGTAAAAGCGCCAGATTTTATTAAAAACATAGAGGGTTTGGAAACCAACCGTGCTAATCAAATTTTAGTTAAACAAAACTTGCAAGCGACTCAGCTAGAGACCGTCTATGTTATCGGCGATTGTTGTGCCTGTGAGTTAGCTGACGGAAAATTTGTACCTCCGCGAGCCCAGTCAGCCCATCAAATGGCGTCTTTAGTGGGTGACAATATTGTAGCAAGCTTTACTGATAAACCATTAAAAGAATTTAAATACAATGATCATGGGTCATTAGTTAATTTAAGTCGTTACAGTACTGTTGGCAGTTTAATGGGCAATTTGTCCAGTAAATCTATGTTTGTAGAGGGGAGAATTGCCCGATTTGTCTATGTTTCACTATACAGAATGCATCAAATTGCGATTCATGGATGGATTAAAGCGCTGCTGATTATGTCTGTAAAACGCATCAGTAAAGCGGTTAAACCGAAAATGAAACTACATTAAATTGCAACGACATTAAATTGCAACAGCACCCACTAAATAGGCCGAGTGAGTGCTGTTTTCTCGATTAATGTAGAGACAATAAAATAATACTGTAAGGACCCAAGATCAATTCCTTATCAATGACTTCTCCCGACTTGATACTTTGAGGAAGCTCAATAACGTCCAGTTGCGCTGTTTTGTCAACAAGTGCTTCTAGCGCCATTCTTTTCTCTTCATGACCCGTATTGATTCCTACTAGGGTTTTTCTATTATCCAGCTCTCTAATGTAGATTAAGCGCTTTTCATCGTTAAATAAGAATGTAATGCGGCCTTCAATAAATTCAGGGTGGGACTTCCTGAGCGTCAAAAAGTCAGAGTAAGCTCGCATCACCGAGTTAGGCTCTTGCTCCTGAACGGCGACGGATTGACTAAGGTGCGCTTTCTCAACAGGAAGCCAAGGAGTGTGTTGACTAAAGCCACCATTTTCCGAGTTTTCCCATGGCATGGGAGTTCGGCAACCGTCTCGTCCTTTAAATTCAGGCCAAAAGGTAATGCCAAACGGATCAACAAGATCTTCAAATGCTAGCTCCGCTTCGGTCAGCCCTAGCTCTTCGCCTTGATATAAACAAACGCTGCCACGTAAAGTGAGTAGCATGGCCATAAACACTTTTGCTTGTTCCATATTAGGCGTGCCGTTTTCAGACCACCTCGATGCCACTCGGTTAACATCATGATTGCCAATTGTCCAACAGGGCCAGCCATCCCCTAACGCATTTTCTATTTGTTCCATGGTATTGCGAACATGACCCATGGAGGAATCATGGGTCAGCAGGTCAAATGAATAACACATATGAAGCTTGTCATTACCTTGAGTGTATTCAGCCATGGTTTTGAGGGAAAAATCACAACCCACTTCACCCACAGTAGTGGTATTGGGGTAACGATCCATTAGGGCTCTGATGCGTTGCAAGAAGGGTATGTTTTCTGGTTGGGATTTATCGTATAAGTGCAACTGAAATGCATAAGGGTTATCAAGTCGAACGCCAATACTGCCTTCTACAATGTCGTGTTTTGGCGGATTATCTTTTAATTCGGCATCGTGATAGAAAAAGTTGGCCGTATCTAATCGAAAGCCATCAACGCCACGTTTTAACCAGAATTCCAATGTGTCCATAAGTGCAGTTACTATCGCAGGGTTGTGGAAATTTAAATCTGGCTGGCTGTCCAAGAAGTTATGAAGGTAATACTGACAACGCCGACTGTCCCAATGCCAAGCAGGGCCACCAAAAACAGACATCCAATTATTCGGAGCCGTACCGTCTGGTTTAGCGTCTTGCCAAACATACCAATCGTGTTTGTCGTTAGTGTGGTTTTGGCGTGATTCTTCAAACCAAGGGTGCTGATCAGACGTATGGTTTAATACTTGGTCAATGATCACTTTTAAACCAAGGGAATGAGCTTTAGTAATGAGAGCGTCAAAATCCGATAACAGGCCGAAGATCGGATCTACATCGCAATAGTCGGAGACATCGTAACCAAAATCTTTCATTGGTGAAGTAAAGAAGGGAGATAGCCAAATGGCATCTACTCCTAAAGAAGCGACGTAATCAAGTTTACGGGTGATACCTGGAAGGTCACCTATACCATCATTATTAGAATCTAGGAAACTGCGAGGGTATATTTGATAAATAACGCCACCACGCCACCAGTTTGATTTGTTTTCTAGCATCAAAGCTTACTCCTAAAAAATTAATGAGATCTTTCGCATTTTATGTTCTCGATTTTAAACGCTATGTTATATACTTATACGGTAGTTGCATAAGTTGTTTTACTATATTCCTAAAATAACGATAAAAGAATCGTATTAAACTTTGCCTAAGCGTTTTCAGCCATCACCACTTTCAACACGACTCTAGGTATATCATGTTTCCAGCTCGATCTAGTTCTATTGCTTGGCCATTATTCGGGTATTTTTTCTTCTTTAGTAGTCTAACTGGCTCAATGGCTCCCTATATTTCAATGTACTACAAATCTCTTGATCTTAGTGGCTCAGAGATTGGCCGTATCATGGCGCTATTGACTTTATCAACGATTGTTGTGCCTCATTTTTGGGGGTGGCTAACAACACGCTTAGGTTTACCAAAGCTAACCCTACAAATAGCAACGGGCTGTACTTTACTGGCTGTTTTGCCCTTTTATTTTGCCCAAGGCTATGAAACCTTTTGGGTGCTGACCTTACTCTTGGCGCTTTCCTACAGTGCTCTAGTACCATTAGCCGACTCTTTTGCGATTAGAAGTATTAAAGGGCTGGGAATACCCTATACAAGAATAAGAGCCGGTGGCTCACTCGGCTACATTTTTGCCGTGACGTTGACAGGATTCATTATTGCAAAAGTCGGTGTTAATGCCATTGTTCCGATGATGATCCTCGCTATTATCATCGCTTTTGCAACGACGTTTCTATTGAAAGAAAAACCCATACCACTTGAAATGGATAAGCAAGTTGGTTCTTTCTGGTCATTATTTAAAATTAAAGAAGTGCGATTCTTCTTACTTTTGTCGTTTCTCTCTTATATGGCGCACGCGCCATTCAATGTTTTCATGGCATTACACCTATCTAATGCCGGTTATTCAGGTGATGAAATTGGTCTGCTCATCTCTTTTGGTGTCGTGATGGAGATCGTTTTATTTTTATTCTTTGGTAACTTATTAAAACGTTACTCCGTGGTTTATGTTGTCGCCTTGTGTTTTGGTTTAGGAATTGCGCGTTGGCTTCTAGTTGGTTGGTACGTTGATAGCTTATGGGTCGTTCTGTTAACGCAATTAACTCATTGTGTTACGTTTGCCTTGTTTCATATGGTGTCAATCGACCAAGTAAATCGACTTTTTCCTGAAAAATATGCAGCGCAAGGTCAAGCCATGTACAGTTCTCTCGCTGTTGGTCTTGGTGGTGGTCTTGGTATGGTCATCGCTGGTTACATTTGGGAGTTAATGGGCGGTCCAACGGCGTTTACCTTTGCCGCGATCATCAGTGCCATTGCGCTTGTTACCTTGATTGCCCATCAACGACGTTAAGGCTCTATTTGAGCTTCAGACATCATAATACGAATAAACATTTGAGCCGCTCGACTTAACGTGCGTTGTTTATGATAAATAACGCCCAATTGCCGAGCAATGTTAAGCTCCGTTAGATCCAATATGCATAACTCATTGTTAATTAAGGTTGAGGGTAACAAAGACCACCCCCAGCCAATACTGGTCAGCATGGTTAAGGTTTCAAAGTTATTGGTGCTCATGCGAATATTAGGCCTGAGTCCATATTTTGCTAATGCTTGATCTACCATTTGCCGTGTGAATGTATTTTGTTTTGGCAACACACATGGATAGGCGGCCAATTTAACCAAATCCACCGATTTTAAATGACTCAGAGGATGATCTTTACTAACGGCACAGACAAAAGGGTCTGACCAAACAGGAATGGATTCAATAGAGCTATCAAGTTGATTCGACAAAGTAATAATGCCTAATTCAACTTCGCCACGCATTACTTGCTGATAAGCCTCTTCAGATTGCGTAAAATCCGCTTCCAAGTTTACATTGGCGAATTCAGAGTGGAAACGTTTGAGCGTAGTAGGCAGTCGCCTGAGTCCAACATGATGGCTGGTAGCAATACGAAGTTCACCACTTATTTCACCTTCTTGCTGTGACATACTGTGCTTAATCTCGTTCAGCTCAAGTGCAATGCTTTTGGCCTTTGGTAAAAGACGCAATCCCGATTCTGTAAGGTGTACTTTACGACCAATACGATCGAAAAGACGGATGTTGAGATTTTGTTCAAGGCTGGCAATGCGTTTACTAATGGCCGGTTGAGTGACAAACAGTTTTTCGGCGGCTTCGGAAAAAGAGCCCGTTTCAGCGACTTTTATAAAAGTAAGCAGTTCAGAAATATCCATCATTCCAAAAAATTATCCAAAACATGAAAAATATGAATTTGAGTAATTTAAAGCAAAGCTTTAGGATAATCAAATAGATAAAGAGGAGAGAGCAAATGTCGGCAAAAACACTTTACGATAAGTTGTGGGATGACCACTTGGTTCAGCAACGTGACGATGGTAGTGCATTGATTTATATTGATTTACAGTTGTTGCACGAAGTGACTTCACCACAAGCTTTTGAAGGTCTGCGTATTGCAGGCCGCACGCCATGGAGAATCAGTGGCAATTTAGCGACACCAGATCACAATGTACCCACTACTAATGCTGAGCGTAAAAGCGGTATTGAAGGTATTTCTGATCCAGTTTCAAAAATCCAAGTGGTTACTTTGGATGATAACTGTGATGAATTTGGTATTACAGAATTTAAAATGCAAGACATACGTCAAGGCATTGTACACGTTGTTGGGCCAGAACAAGGTGCTACATTACCGGGAACCACCGTTGTATGTGGTGACTCTCATACTTCTACTCATGGTGCTTTTGGTGCATTGGCTCATGGTATTGGTACTTCTGAAGTAGAGCACGTCATGGCGACTCAGTGCTTGGTACAAAAGAAAAGCAAAAATATGCTGGTACGTGTAGACGGTAAATTGTCCCCGTGGGTATCGGCAAAAGACGTTGTGTTAGCGATTATTGGTAAAATTGGCACGGCTGGTGGTACAGGCTACGCGATTGAGTTTGGCGGTGAAGCCATCCAATCGCTATCAATGGAAGGTCGTATGACAGTCTGCAATATGGCCATTGAAGCGGGCGCACGAGTGGGCTTAATTGCGGTAGATCAGACAACGATAGATTATGTTAAAGATCGTCCTTATGCACCGAAAGGCGAACAGTGGCAGCAGGCGGTAATGGCTTGGCAAGATTTGCATTCGGACACGGAGGCGCATTTTGACAATGTGGTTGTGTTAAAGGCGGAAGACATTAAACCTCAAGTAACGTGGGGTACCTCACCAGAAATGGTCATTGCTATTGATCAGCCAATACCTCGCCCACAAGATCAAGCGGATGCTGGCGCACAAGAAAGTTATGCACGCGCTTGGAAATACATGGGGCTTGAAGGCAAAACCACTCTCGAGGACATCACTTTAGATCGTGTCTTTATCGGATCGTGTACTAACTCACGAATTGAAGATTTACGTATTGCGGCCGAAGTGGTTAAAGGCCGTCGAGTTGCCTCTACATTAAAAGAAGCCATTGTGGTACCAGGCTCTGGTTTGGTTAAAGCACAAGCCGAGAAAGAAGGCCTAGATAAAATCTTTACGGAGGCTGGCTTGGAATGGCGTGAGCCTGGTTGCTCCATGTGTTTGGCAATGAATGCGGATAAATTAGGTAATGGTGAGCATTGCGCTTCCACGTCCAATCGTAACTTTGAAGGTCGTCAAGGTTTTGGCGGAAGAACTCACTTAGTTAGCCCAGCTATGGCCGCGGCGGCGGCGGTTGCGGGTCACTTTGTTGATGTTAATGAATTGGTTAAACACTAGGAGAGGATTATGCGTCCATTTACCGTACACACTGGATTAGTAGCGCCTTTAGATTTGGCCAATGTTGATACAGATATGATTATTCCAAAGCAGTTTTTGAAATCCATTAAAAGAACAGGCTTTGGGAAGAATCTATTTGATGAATTACGTTATGAAGACGAAGGCCAACCTGATCAAGATTGCTCTATGCGTCCATTAAAAAAAGACTTTGTGTTAAACCAGCCTCGTTATCAAGGCGCAAGTGTTTTACTTGCAGGCAAAAACTTTGGCTGTGGATCAAGTCGTGAACACGCACCATGGGCATTAGATGATTACGGTTTCCGTGTTGTAATTGCTCCTAGCTTTGCTGACATCTTTTTTAATAATTGCTTTAAAAACGGTCTTTTGCCAATTGTATTAACTGAAGCTCAGGTTGAGCAGTTGTTTACTGAAAGCGAGTCTACAGAAGGCTACTCATTGAGCGTTGACTTAGCCGAGCAGAAAGTAACAACGCCTTCCGGTACAGAATTCACTTTTGATGTGGATGCGTTTCGTAAACATTGCTTACTTAACGGTTTAGATGATATCGGGTTAACATTGCAACATGCGGAAACCATTCGTACCTACGAAGAAGCTCGCAAACAAAAAGCGCCTTGGTTATTTGCAGATAAAAAGTAAGGAATGTAAGAATGACGTCTAGAAATGTATTGATTCTACCGGGTGACGGTATTGGACCAGAGATTGTGACACAAGCGGTACGAGTGTTAGACAAAGTAAATGAAACGTTTGGTCTAGGTGTGACTCATGAATCCGCTTTAGTCGGTGGTTCTGCCTATGATGAGACAGGCTCTCCATTACCAGAAGACACCTTAGCAAAAGCAAAAGCCGCTGATGCGATCTTATTAGGTGCCGTTGGTGGACCTAAATGGGATGGACTGGATATGTCGGTACGCCCAGAAAAAGGGCTGTTAGGATTACGTTCAAACTTGGATTTATTTTCCAACTTACGTCCGGCTATTTTGTATCCTCAACTGGCAGAAGCTTCAAGCCTAAAACCTGAGATTGTCGCGGGTCTTGATATCTTAATTGTACGCGAATTAACGGGTGGTATTTATTTTGGTCAACCGCGCGGCATTCGAACATTAGAAAATGGTGAGCGTGAAGGGTTTAATACCTACGTTTACAGCGAATCTGAAATTCGTCGTATTGCTCATTCTGCGTTTCTTGCGGCTCGTCAACGTGGTAAGCGCCTGTGCTCTATCGATAAATCCAATGTACTTGAAGTAACGGTACTGTGGAAAGAAGTCATGGAAGAAGTCGCTAAAGAATACCCTGATGTGGAATTGAGCCACATGTTGGTAGACAACGCGGCCATGCAATTGGTACGTGCTCCAAAACAATTCGACGTTATGGTGACGGGAAATATGTTCGGTGACATTCTTTCTGATGCCGCGGCGATGCTGACTGGCTCCATTGGAATGCTGCCATCAGCCTCTCTAAACTCGGAAGGTCGTGGCATGTATGAGCCTTGTCATGGCTCTGCACCAGATATTGCAGGGAAAGGGATTGCAAATCCGCTTGCAACTATCTTATCTGTTGCTATGATGTTGCGATATTCTTTAGACGCGAAAGACGCCGCCGATGCCATTGAAGCCGCGGTAAGTAACGTCTTGGATCAAGGTTTACGCACAAGTGATATTGCTTCTGAAGGATGCAATGTGATTGGCACACAAGCAATGGGCGATGCCGTACTAGCAGCGCTTTAATTTATACAAAGCAAAAAGGCTTTATACGCGCTTAAAAATAATTTTAGGCGCATTCACTGGGGAAACTGCTCTTGGTATGAGTGGGCCCAAACTAAAAGGTAGAAATCATGTCAAAACAGAATGTAGGTTTAGTCGGCTGGCGCGGAATGGTTGGTTCCGTATTAATGCAACGTATGTTGGAAGAGAAAGATTTTGATCATATTGATCCGGTTTTCTTTACTACATCACAAACGGGGCAAGCGGGTCCTAATATTGGTAAGGATATTCCTCTTTTACAAGATGCTATGGACATTACAGCATTGAAGAAGATGGACATTATTATTACTTGTCAAGGTGGTGACTACACCAAATCTGTTTATGCTGATTTACGTGCCTCAGGTTGGAAAGGGTACTGGATTGATGCGGCGTCTTCACTTCGCATGGAAAAAGACGCCATTATCGTTTTAGACCCAGTGAACCAAAATGTGATTCAACAAGGTCTAAAAGACGGTGTTAAAACCTACGTTGGCGGTAACTGTACGGTTAGCTTAATGTTATTGGCGCTTGGTGGCTTGTTCGAAAAAGGCCACATTGAATGGATGACCTCGATGACGTATCAAGCCGCTTCTGGCGGTGGTGCGCGTCATATGCGTGAGTTGATCAATCAAATGGGTGTATTAAAAGACTCAGTCGCCGCTGATTTAAGTAATCCAGCCAGTGCGATATTAGACATTGACCGTCGTGTAACGGAAACCATGCGTTCAAACGCGATGCCTGTTGACCAATTTGGGGTACCGCTTGCCGGTAGTTTGATTCCTTGGATTGATTCACAATTGGAAAACGGACAAAGCCGTGAAGAGTGGAAAGCTCAAGCCGAGGCAAATAAAATCCTGGGTAACGTTGGCTCGCCAATTCCTGTTGACGGTCTGTGTGTTCGTATCGGTGCGATGCGCTCTCACAGTCAGGCGTTCACTATTAAGTTGAATCAAGATATTCCAGTGGCGGACATCGAGGGCTTATTAGCACAACATAATGATTGGGTGAAAGTCGTACCAAACGAAAAAGAAATCACTATGCAGCAGCTCACTCCTGCCGCCGCAACCGGCACCCTAGACATTCCTGTTGGTCGTATTCGTAAATTGAATATGGGCCCTCAGTACATCAGTGCGTTCTCTGTAGGTGACCAGCTTCTATGGGGCGCCGCCGAGCCTCTGCGTAGAATGTTGCGCATTTTATTGGAAGCCTAGTTACAACGCGTTTTATGTTTGTAAAAATCCCAGCGTATGTCTGGGATTTTTTTTGCCTATCTCTAACGAATTCTGTTCGAGGCTATTCTCTGTTAAAAGACCCTAAAGAACACATAGATCAAAAAAACTGATGATTAACTTAGGAAAAATGCGCTGTTTTCTTGAGTCGGTTTGTTTCACTATAGTGTCACTGTTATTGAGAAGGTTGGAGACATTATCGTGAAACAAGCGGATATCGTAAAACAACGTAAAGGGGTGAGAACACAAGACGGCGATGGAGTCAGTTTGACTCGTGTGTTCGGTGGAAACAGCGCAAGAGATCTCGACCCTTTTCTAATGCTTGATGAGTTCGGTTCCAGCGACCCTGAAGATTATAAAGGCGGTTTTCCTCCGCATCCGCATCGGGGGTTTCAGACAGTGACCTATATGCTCAAAGGCAAAATGGAGCACACCGATCATCTAGGTAATGTGGGGTTATTAGAAGATGGTGGTCTGCAATGGATGAACGCAGGGCAGGGCATCATTCACAGTGAAATGCCTAAGCAAACGGAAGGCACTATGTGGGGCTTTCAACTGTGGGTGAATTTACCGTCTCATAAAAAAATGAGTTCGGCTTGGTATAAAGATATCCCAAGTGACCAAATTCCTATATTAGAAGAAAACGGCATTACCTTTAAAGTTTTAGCAGGTGAACACAAAGGGGTCAAAGGCGCGCTGTACGACACAGAATCGCCTACTTATTTAGACATCGAACTTTGTAAGAACAGCGCCTATCAAATGGAATTGCAACCAGAGCAAACACACCTTCTCTATGTGTTTGTGGGTGAAATGACCGTGAATACAACCAAGGTTTCCACTGGCGAATTAGTGCAAGTCGCGAATGGGGATTTTGTGCATTTGAACAGTAAAAATGGCGCACGTTTTTTAGTCATTTCAGGCACACCATTACAAGAGCCTGTGGTGCAATATGGCCCCTTTGTTATGAACACCGAAGCTGAGATTCATCAAGCGATTTCCGACTACAACAACGGCACGCTTGCACAAGTGGCAGACGCGAAATAAAAGGCAGCCTTGTTATTTGCTTAGCCCGTTTTCGCACATTATTAGGTTTATAGTATGAACATTCTTTTGTTATCAGGCCGCTTTCATTCAAAAAGCAAAAGCCTATCGATTTTACATTTTTTACAAGACGCTTTCCCAGAACATCAATTTCAATTGCCTAAATTAGATTTATTGCCGTTTTACACGGATGATTTGAATGAGAATAAGCCTGACAACGTGCAAGACCTCATTGATCAAATGGCGCTAAGTGATGGCATCATCGTGTGTTCGCCAGAATAAAATCACAGCATCCCCGCCGTCTTAAAAACGCCATTGATTGGGCCTCTCGCCCAGCTTTTAACTCAGTAATAAAAGATAACCCCGTCACTATTATCACTCAAGCAAATAGCCCCGTGGGTGGAGCGAGAGCACAAGCCCACATTAAACTCATTTTTGACTCAACTTTATCGATACTCTATCAAGGTCGCGACTTTAGCCCGACAAAACGGCCTCTTTGATTAAACTCACCTTGGAACACAAAAAAAGCCTTCGTCTTTTCTGCTTGCGCCACTGGCATCGTCAGCGCAGAAAAAACAAAGGCATTTTATTTACCAGATGGTGAATTCCCATCCAACAAAAGCGAACGGCAGTGGTTTGAGAGGGGAAATTAAGAAGTCTGGATATATATACAGTATTTTCTGTGAGTGTCGTAGGTCGGCTTTCAGGCCGACAAAATGCTTTAGAATTATTCAAACTTTCTTGGAACGCAGACTTTTCATGTGGCACCACATTACACCTAAAATGAGAATTTTCTGTAGGTCGCGGCTTCAGCCCGACAAAGTGCTTTAGAGTCATCCAAATGCACTTGGAGCTTACAGAACGTTGGTCTTTAGGCCAGCAAAGTGTTTTTTGATAATACCGTCTTATTCTTTTTATTTAAGAAGAAGCTTTTATAGAATTAAGTCAATTGGGCTATCAGTGCCAGCAAAATGCTGGCCTATAACATGGGTGTAAATTTGTGTGGTTGATACATCGTTATGACCCAGAAGTTCTTGAACGGTTCGAATATCTCTACCCGCCATTAATAAGTGTGTTGCAAAGGAGTGACGGAACGTATGACAGTTGACTCTTTTCTCTATAATCTTAGCGGCATAAACGGCTTTTTTTAATGCTTTACGAGGTACTGAATCATGCTCGCGAATAAAATTATGAAAAGGGCTAGAAGACATCACACACTCCTTGTGGATAATTGACCTATAACTGTACAAATATACAGTTTATTTTTTAGGTTGCCAATAATTGGCTCGATTTGTCTAAAAAATAATCGCGGTATTGTGCGTTTGTACTGGCAAGAATTAAGAAAGTCTTTTAGTATCAAATGGATAATAATATCCTCAGCAGAAATTACAGGCCGTGGATAAAGGTGTAAACCCGCATGCGCATTAATAAAATGTTATATTTTTTAGAGGGTTATGAGTCAATTGAAGTTTTTAGATAATCCAATATTTATGGATGATGTATTTGAGGCTTTATCATCTCAATTTTCAGATAAGCAAGAATTTTTAGATTTCTATAATTCTTTACCTGATGATAAAACAAAAGACGACTTTTTGCGTGTAGGTACAGATTACCTGTTTTTTGTTAAAAGTGGTGATTGGCATGTTGATGTTAAGCGCTCTGCACCGATAGTTAGTTATTTTACAAATTCATTCAAGCTTGTATCGCTACTATCCATTATAGAAGGGTTAGAGAGCACAAAGCATTTGGAGTTTTTTGATTGGTTGAATAAAAGAGAAAATAAAAATATTTTCCCTATCGAGAGAAGAGAGCTTGATGGCCATTATAGAAAATATAAGCAAGAGCATGGTTCAATTTCTAATGTGGTTTCCTTTTTTAAAAGCCTCTCGTCAAATACCCAAGAGCGACTAAGGTCGCATGTTACCATCGATGATGTTCCGATTGAGAGTACGGAATTGCTCGTAAAACTTATTTATCATGTAAGAAGTAAATTTGCTCACTCAACAACACACACATTAGAAATTGGAGACGTTAACCATTGTTCCAAACATAAAGGTAAGTTGATGGTTTGGCGCAAATTCACTATGGGGATGTTGTTAAATTCTGTGGAAGAGGGAATAATTATTCATTTTAGGAATCGTGATCAAAAAATATACCAAGCTGTTCAACTGGACAAAAAATAGCGGGCTATTTCGCTTCGCTCAATTTTAGCCCACTGCATTTTGCAAGTTAACAAGGGCGTTAGAGGATTTAGCTCACAGTAGTCATATATTAAGGGAGAAAAATGGCTTTAATAAAAGAATCTGATTTAAGATCGTATTCAAAAAAAAGTTCTATATCTCTGGAGATTTTATCTAGCAGAGAACTTGATTATGAGAAGTTCGATGTCTTTTTGTCTCATAGCTATCTGGATAAGGATATAGTTTTTAGGTTAAAGAATTACTTAGAAGAACAAGAGCTATTTGTATATGTGGACTGGATTGACGATAAACAGTTGGAGTGCGAATCTGTAAATTCTGCAACGGCTGAAGTATTCCGTAAACGCATGACGCAATGTCAGTCCCTACTCTTTGCGACATCTACGGTTGATTGATTTAGGAAATTACATTGAAAGTTTGGATGACCACATTGATGGGGCGAGCCAAGAAAGTAGTGAATGCCAGGCAATTAGAGAAATTCCAGGAGTTGGTCGATTAACATCATCTGCTTTGGTTGCTAGTGTTGGTGATGCGAAAGAGTTTATATCGGGTCGTCAGTTGTCTGCATGGTTAGGTTTGGTTCCAAGCCAGCATTCAAGTGGTGGGAAGTCGCTTTTATTAGGTATAAGTAAACGTGGAGATGCTTATCTGAGGCGTATGTTTATTCATGGCGCAAGAGCGGTAATAAGGCACTTGAAACCGGGTAAACCTTTTTACGAGTGGGTTATGAGTTTGCAATCAAGAATGCATAAAAACAAAGTGATTGTGGCATTGGCAAATAAATTAGTAAGGATTGTTTGGGCTGTACTTGCACGAGATCAAAAGTATAAAGCTGAAATGGTTTAAATGGTTTAAATGGTTTAAATGGTTTAAAAAATGATACACCAAGTTTTGCTTAGTAAAAAAGAGTGATGACAGGATAGGTAAGACCGTGACTTGGAAATTCTGGGACTAACATCGTTTCGTTGAAAACGCTAAAATGATTAGAACCAAGTCAGCGGAGTTCATCAGGGATAGAGACAATTAATGTCTCGTAAAAAATCCGAATAGATGGCTGCAAAACTACCCTTGTTAATACTTGATTTTGCTTGCAAAAATCGGGGTGTCCATAGATGTTAGCTCTAAGGGACTATTATGGCGTCAATCGAAACTATTATTGAAGAATCATCGGTAAGCCAAAGGACAAATCAGATTACCTTTAAGCTAAGAGTTAAAAACTCTAGTCTACAAGTGGTTAAGGTTTTATCAATAAAACCTAAGTTACCTGAAGGTGCAAAACTAGTCGAAATATCTGACAGCTCAATTGCAACAGCTAAAATTAGAAGAAAGGCTCTATTAGATGATCTAAATTCTCTCCTTAAGCAGTATTTATTAGTAACATCAGAAGGATTTAGAGAAGACTGGGTACGTACTCAGCGAGAAGGAATGAAGAGAATCCTAAGCTTTAGTGGTTTAGCTAAAGTTTACTATCACATGTTGTTTGGCTTTCTAAATTTTGAATCAATTCTTGTTACAGAATTAAAGTCTATTAATTATCAGATTCATTCAAGTACAGAGGCCAAAGTAGCATTTGACAAGTGGCTTTCCAAATCAGAACAGCATAAAAATATATCTAGCATTTTTGAAGCTAAAGTTGAGCAACTGCAAGAGTTAGAGTCCTCAATGAGCCAAGATGAAAAAGAATTTGTAGCCTCTATTCAATCAAGCGAATCTATATATCTAACATATATTATTGAATTTAAGCGGGGGGTTATAGACCCGAAAATGTATAGGTTTAGTGTAGATGTAGATCACCAAAAAGAGGACACTCAAGGGGTACAGAACTCAACTTCATTTTCTAATGTAGAGATTAGCCCACGCCCATGGTGCTTAAGTATAATAGCTATGCTTAGTGGTGCTCTTGGCGTATTTATCAAAAACTCACAAGTCGAAAATTTTAATTTTGATACACTTTTACTTAATCCTGTAATTCATACAAATATAATTTCAGCGAGTATAGTCGCTTTAATTTTTTTTAACATCTATGAACATACGTCATTAGGGAAAGGTTTTAAATTGTCATTGAGTTGGCGGAGTGCTCTATTCATTGGCGCAATAACAGGCTTGGCTCAAGAGAGAATCATTGCTGCCTTTACTGCTTTGCTCGGGGTTGGTTAAGTTAAGTGTTTACCGTGAAGTAAGAGCTAACAAGCGTTTAAGACAGATTCCCAACGCATGGCATTTTTCATTCTATCGTTGGGTTTGTGTTTACGGCGGTATGGTAAGGTTAAGTGGTTGCGTTGCTCACTACTTAACGCGGCGTTAGCAGGCCAAAGCATTAATTTGTTTTTTACCAAAAAGTGGTATGCAAAGCGGTGATTTTTTTAGTTTGTCACGGTTTGTAATTTCAGTTCACGTAACTTAAAAAGCCTGGCAATATAAATCATCAACAACTTTCAAACTTAAGGCAATGGATAGTGAAGTCACACAATTTAAAACAGGAAGTCACAGTTTGTTAGTTCAGCAATTAAATCAAACAGCGGTACGTATCGCGGCCGCTAACAAAAAGCTTAAAACAGAAAACCACTCGCTGGGCTTTGCCCAAAGCACTCGCATTTTCTGTTTAGCTTAGGCGTTATATTCATAAGGAAGTTAAATTTGAACAAATATTTATATAAATATATGCCCTTAAGAAAGCAGTTTTTTGAAGAACCAATGCTGAGGGCAACTCCATTTTACAATTTAAATGATCCATTTGAAGGCCAGTACTCAGAAGAACAAATTAGAAATGTAAATAAGCATGAGAATTTGCATTTAAAGCCGGAAGTTGTTGATATTGACCCTGAAGATAATGAGTATCATATCCAAGCTGTAATTGAAGGCTTGCAAGATGACTTATTCGAATATGGCGTTGTTTCCTTTACGGAAGATTACTCAAATTTATTGATGTGGTCGCATTATGCCGATGAGCATAGAGGGTTTGTTTTAGAAATTGAAAATAGGCCATGGTTAACAGATTCTTATATAAATAGAAACGGCAATCAATTTAGATATAAGAAGAAGCCTTTATGTAATACCGAAGAAAAGCCTGTTCGAGTAGTTTATAGAGATTCACAGCCAAAGTTTGAGCTGCAACATGATGCATTACCTGATAATAAATGGAATGTAAATTATCAGAAATTGATAAAATCAATATTTCTAACAAAGGGCGATAGATGGCTGTATGAAAAGGAGCATCGCTCCGTTCTTAAGGTATCTTACGCAGACAAAATAATTGCGAAATATGACTCTTATGTTGAGAGTATCTGTAGGGATGAGCTTGAAATAAAGCAGTTAGATAATGGATATTGCGAACTGAATTTTGAGTATGATCATGATACCGATGATAATGAAGATGTAAATGGGGGTGGGATTCGAGTAGGTATTGAAGTTATGTCAAAATGCAATACTGACATTATTCATTTGTATCATATAGATCCTAAATCTATCACGGGGGTATATTTTGGCTGCCATGTCAGTGATAGCGATATTAATGAGATTATGAAAACAGTACACGAAAACAACCTCTTTTCAAATAATATAAAATTTAAGAAAGCGAATATTTCTGATAAAAGGTTTGAATTAGTATTTCACGAAATTGAATATAATCGGGTAGCCGGAGGTTTCTAACCTCCAGCCCCCAACATGATGTTTGATAGTAATGGTGAGAGTGGGCCGCCTTGAGGCACACCTTCGAAGCTTGCTTCAAATTGGCCGTTGACCATCACGCCACCAAGAATATACTTACCAATAAGCGCCAGCAGACGCTTATCCTGTACCTTGCTCCTCAATTGAGTCATCAAAAGATCATGATTAACCCGATCAAAGAACTTGGACAGGTCGACATCTACAGCAAATTTGCGCTTTTGTTTGATGATATCCCTTACTTGCAGTACCGCTTGTTTGGCATTTCTGTAGTGGGTATCGACAAGTTTGACAAGACTCCTCCTTCTTCTAAATGTTCAGGCCTTCACCATGTCCCATCCATTACGATGGGCGTTGGGCTACTCGGCTCTGGCTTCCTGCTTCGCCCTACCTCCTGCATCCATGCAGTCGTATGCTGACTTCTGCTTAATCACATACCGAGTTACCCCGTCATGCGCTATCGGTTTCCATCTGGTTCGCTCTTTTCAGTCGATGACACTGAAAAGCCAAGGCACTTATAAACCAGAGCCTTACTGGTTAATGACCGATCGCGTATTAAGCAGATCTCCCCAGATAAGAACATGAACTTTCACTGCACTGCTGCATCATTTACGGTGGCCGTTAGATCACTTGGCTTCGTCGTCTTGTGCCAACTCGCCTTCAGCCTACGCCTCATATGATGTTCTTATTCATCAGCTCGCAGTTTTGCGTCCGGCTTCCTCCAGACCAATCCTTGCGGATAAGCCCTTGCCGTTCGCTAGTAGTTAACGTTTAATAACAGTATGTTATTTAAACGGTGATCTTCCTACAGAGGACTTTCACCTCATTAGTTCATGCCCATGCTGGGCGTACACAAGCGCATGTTGTCGGATTGGTTTTCCGCTGCGCTCCAAACCCGCCGCAAATGCGGGCGTTAGCTTACAAAAGGAAGTATTGAGTGTTTACACAGGAAGAAGTTAAGTCCTTCATTATCAAGTTAGGAAATAAGTGGTTTTTCCCGGATTTTTCAAACAAAATAACTTGGTATGTTGTGACATTGGGTGCTGGATTTATTCTCGTTCCAGAACCTATAAAGCTATTTTTTCTGAATTGGCTAATAGATATATTCAACCTTAATTCAGGGGTGCCGCTTGAACTTCCTGATCTGGAAGCAAGTACCGACTATACGGTAGGTATAGTTCTAATAGTTTTAGCATTGGCCCATAATCTCGGGCATAAGTACTTTTCCTTGGAAAAAGACAAGTTTGATCATGCAGTTTCGCAAGAATTAAAACATTCTGACCTTAAGCTTTTAGAGAAATTCTTGTTGGAGTTCCCTTCTGACTGTTCCAGCGCGATTTTACTGAAAGATCATGATTTTGGAAATTCCTTTAATCGGGACTATCTGAAAAATATTGATGATTTTACATATCGCTGGAATGGTGCTGAATATAAGTTTATGAACAAAGATATTGATGAAAAACGGGCTGTATTCCACTCGTTGTGTAAATCCTTTTTGGTGAAGATAGCCGAATATACGTCTCCGGTAGGTGCGAGCAACTTTTCTAGTGTCGTTCCTGACCACCTTAGAGGCGAATGGGACTTTCCAGACTGGGTGAAATCTCAAATTACAGAGCTTAATGAGATGGCTACTGAGGTTTACAGAACGCACCAAGAGTTTATTCTTTATGCAAAGAACGAGATATAAAGCTAACAATGCATTGCAGCGGACAAGCCGCTGAATGCGGCGTTAGCTGTTTCCGTATTTGACACAGGTAGGTGATGGAAAATTTTATACTAGAAATGGATAAAGGAGAGCTACATGTTCATCTTAATGGACTTGTCAGTTCGGAACTTGTAATCAAATTACTTAATAATAATATAATTGATATTCCACAAGGCTTTGACCTTGAAAAAGATCTCAATATCATAAAACCAGCTAAGAGTTTGTCTTCATACCTGAAACCTTGGGTTCTATTAAGGTTTGTTCCTAAAAGCAGATCAGATTTAACCTTGATTGTATTTGATGCATTTGAAAATCTAAGAAAGAGTAATGTGAGATTTGTAGAACTGCGAAATAGTGTTTTATATATAGCCTTGCTTAATGAAGTAAATGTCGACGTAGCAATGGCTTGGTTATTAGAAGATGTCTCAAGAGCATCTGAATTTTACAACATTAAGGCTGGCCTAATTCTTACGGTTACTAGAGGGGACTATTCACTAGAACAACTCCGATCACTGTTGAACGCTTATATCAAGTTAGGAAAGCCTGACTTAATTGTTGGATTAGACCTTGCTGGAAATGAAGACATTAACGTTTCTAGCTCACTAGCGTATGAGTTTGTTCGTGCTAAAACTGAATTTGGACTGAAAATAACCATTCATGCAGGTGAAACAGGAAATTTTGAAAACATAGTGATAGCTGTTAATGATTTCAAAGCTGATCGAATTGGTCATGGAACGGCTGCGATAAAATCCCAATCAACGTTGGAACTACTCAAAGAGAAAGACATATGCGTCGAAGTTTGTCCTATAAGTAATAGATTAACAAATGCAGTAGGTGAGAGTGAATCACACCCTGTAATTGAGTTTATAAATAATGAGGTGCCCTTTGTTATATGCTCAGACAACCCTTCCATTCACAGGTCCAGCATAACTCAAGATTATATTGAATTCTATCGTGAAACAAAGAGTTCATTACACATTAAAAAAATGCTGGATATACAAAAAAGATATAGCTTCATAAAAGGATTATCATGCAAATAAGGTTTGTTTCTAAGAATGAGTTCAAAGTGGCTGAAGTTCAAAAAATATTAGAGGGGACTGGCGTTACAATTGTTGCTGCAAAGCACTCAATTAACGAAATACAAACAGAGAATGTAAATGAATTAGTTAAAGATAAACTGTTAAAAGCATTCAAGAAAGTTGGACGTCCTGTGTTTGTAGAACATACTGGCCTTTATATAGACAGTTTGAATGGATTTCCCGGTGGTTTAACACAAATATTTTGGGATAAATTAAAAGCAGATAAATTTTCGACCTTACTAGGAAACGGAGACAATCTTGGGCTAGTTGCTAAAACAATTATAGGTTACTGCGATGCTAAAAAAATGTATTTCTTTGAAGGTGCAATAAAAGGCACTATATCTCCAGAACCAAAAGGAGATAGAAGCTTCCAATGGGATTGCATATTTATACCTGAAGGTGAAACAGAAACATTTGCTGAAATGGGTGATAAGAAAAATGAAATCTCAATGCGGAAAATCGCTTTTGACGAATTTAAATTTTTTTTAGAAAGGAATAAAAAATAATGGATCAACTGTTAAGGTCATTTAAAGAAGGCAATGTCATACTTTTTGTCGGCGCTGGTGTATCTATGAATCTTGGTTTGCCATCATGGGATTCATTAATTGACAAAATCGCTGAAGACTTGGGTTATGACCCAGAAATTTATAAGACGTTTGGGGATCATTTAGCTTTAGCTGAATACTATCGTTTAAAAATGGGAAGTATTGGGCCACTAAGAAGTTGGATGGATAGAAATTGGCATGCTTCAGATATTGATGTATCGACATCTAAAGTTCATGAGAATATAGCTAAAGCTGAATTTCCAATAATTTATACAACAAATTACGACCGTTGGTTAGAGTACGCTCTAGATCATTATAAAAAACCTTATACCAAAATATCTTCGGTTGCAGATTTAACAAAAGTAGATAGTAACAGCACTCAAATTGTTAAGTTTCATGGAGATTTTGATGATGATAAATCAATTGTATTAGATGAAACTAGTTACTTTGAACGTTTAGGTTTCGAAACTCCTTTGGATATAAAATTGCGTTCTGATGTATTGGGTAAGTCAGTCTTGTTTATTGGTTATAGTTTGGCTGATGTAAACATACGATTTCTTTTCTATAAGTTGTCGATGCTTTGGAAGGCTCATCACCTTGGCGAAGCACAGCCAAAATCATACATTTTCTCCCCAAAACCAAATCCAGTTCAAGAAAAAATTCTAGAGCAATGGGGCATTGATATGATTTCATCTGATATTGAGCATCCTGGTAAAGCGTTAGAGGATTTTCTCAGTAAATTCATAGACAACAGCTAACAAGCGCTTTAAACGGAACAAAAACAGTTGGTTAGGTTCCGCTTCGCTTCATATTATAACCAACAATTTTTGTCCGCTTAAGCGGGCGTTATGCTTAGACATTGCACTGAATCACGTTTGAAGGGATACGAACAGAAATGACCTTAAAGAAGATTACGATTGAGAATGTTAAAGGCATTTCAAGTAGAAATTTTGAACTAGATATATTGGCTAATAGGCCTAGTTTGTTGGTTGCGCCAAATGGGTTTGGTAAAAGCTCATTTGCGACTGCGTTTAAAAGCTTACAGACCAACAAGCTTTCGGTTCATGAAGATCACCATCACAGAAGTGACTCGGATCTATCGGCAAAGCTGACAATTGAATATGAAAATTCAGAAAATGCTGTTTTCACACTGGAAGCTGATGATACACATAATACAATTTCAGACCACTTTTCATGGTTCGTTATTAACAGTCAAATTAAAGCTAAAGGTGTTGGACGAAACTTTGGCGGTCGAACAACTGTAAGTGCGTCAATATCAGTGGATCCAGTAATACTGATAGAAACAATTCCGGAAAGAGAAATATTCAAATATTCTCACCGAAATCAAAAGGCTAGCTTTGGTTGTAACGGGAAGGTTCTGCCAAATATTTCACCTCATCTAGAAAACATAGAATTTATTAGCGTCCTTGGAGATAGATTCACTCTTTTTGACAGAATGTCTCAGGTAAGAAATCAGCGAAAAATCGAGGACTTTATCTCAGATGTTAACGCTCAAAACGGTACAGCAGAACAACTTCTAGAGTGGGTTTCTAATAATAAACTCGTTTATTTATCACAAATTGAACCTCTCAATGAAATATCAAACATAATCTTAAACGCCAATCTGGGGGTGGCTAGCCCTGCACTATCCTTTTTTATCGGTTTGCAGTTGCATGTCGTCTATACAGAAGACAAACCAAAATTCAAGAAAGCTCAGAAATACAGTAGTTATAAGCTAGAGAAGAATGAATACAAAGAAATGCTAGAAGCTTTTAACAGCTCATGGTGTAGGGTTGTGCCTAAAGAGTCTGGCAGGAAATTAATAGTTGAGTTTCCAAAAACTAATCATATTTCAAACGGTCAAAGAGATGTAATCACTTTTGTTGCATTGCTCTACCGAGCTCAAAAGAAGCTAACGGGTAGTAACTGTATTCTTATTATCGATGAAGTTTTTGACTATTTAGATGATGCTAACTTAGTTGCTGTTCAGTACTACATAACCAAATTAATCGATAAGTTTAAGGATGAAGGGCGTCGTTTATACCCTCTTATTCTGACCCATCTAAATCCGTACTATTTCAAGAATTTTGCTTTTAGCAAGCAAAAAGTTTACTACTTGGACAAAAGAGATATTCAGCCTAATACGGCAATGGTTAAGCTATTAAGAAAGAGAAATGAAGCCTCAATTAAGGATGATGTTTCGAAGTTTTTATTACATTTTCATAATAGTGAAATTAATAAGCGGGCAGAGTTTAATGCGCTTGACCTACGACAAACTTGGGGCGAAGGTGATAACTTCTATAGGTTCATTAGAGAGGAAGCTAGAAAGTACCTTGAGGATGGCGATAACTTCGACCCGTTGGCCGTTTGTTGCGCGGTAAGAGTTTCAGTTGAAAGGCATGCTTATGAGCTTCTTGCAGACCCCGCACACAAGCAGGAGTTTCTTGATACATTTAAAACACGTGATAAGCTTTCTTGTGCAGAAAATCATGGAGTTTCAATACCCGAGTATTTCTATTTATTAGGGGTTATTTATAACGACGGAATGCATTGGAGAGAGGGCCAAGATAACATTTCCCCTATAGCCGCCAAATTAGAAAATCAGACTATAAGAAGCTTGGTGCAGCAAGCGTTTGAGGCATAAATGCATAACAAGGCGCAGCACACTGACACATACTGCTACGCTCGTTTTTGTGTCTGTCGCTACGCTCCATTTTTACACAAAAACGCTCTCCGCATTATGTGCAGGTGAGCTTAGCGTTATGCTTACAAGGAAAGTATCGTGAAACTTGAACAAAAAATCCCACCATTAATTCTTGTTGGAATATTTGCAGCGCTTATGTTTATAACAGAGCAACTATTTGGCTCTTTGAATTTTTCATATACATTTAATGTTCTTGGCTTTTCGGTATTCATTTTGATCGGAGTGGGGCTTGCAGTTTCAGGCGTTAGCTCATTTAAAAAGCATAAAACCACAGTTAATCCTGTTAATACTAAAAACGTATCAGCCCTTGTTGACTCTGGAATTTTTAAATATACAAGAAACCCAATGTACGTGGGTATGCTTTCGTCTTTAATTGGTTATGCTGTATATTTGGCTAACCCTTTAAACATAATCTTACTTGGTTTGTTTATTTTGTATTTAAATAAATATCAAATTACTCCTGAAGAGGAATTTCTTGAAAAGCTATTTGGTAGAAATTATCAAATGTATAAAGATTCAGTTAGGCGTTGGCTGTAAATGTAAGCATAACAAGCTGGCAATCTAAGACACCCATTACTTTATGGCTTGCGTCACTGGTGTCGTCAGCGCAGAAAAAACAAAGGTTTTTTATTTACTAGATGATGGATTCCCATCCAACAAAAGCGAACGGTAATGGTTTGAGAGGGGAAATTAAGAGGGCTGGATATATATACAGTATTTCAATGTTGAAGATGGCTGCACGGGACGATTTTGGAAGGGCCGCTTTAAGTCTCAGGCGTTGTTAGATGAAGCCTCTGTTTTGTTGGGTGTTTTAACAATGGATGTCTATGGTAAATTTGCAAAACAAAAACGTTATATTTTTCTAATGATCGTCGTAATGCCCACCAATGGCGAAAATATATATACAGTCATCATCAAACTTATAAATTAGTCGATCTTTTTGTGAGATTCGTTTCGACCATAAGCTTGATAAATTATGTTTTAAAAGTTCTGGTTTACCTAAACCTTTACTTGGATCTGAACGCATCATTTCTTTCAGTATTTTGCATAAAGCTTTATGTAGCTTTTTATCTTTTTCTCTTAACTGCTCATAGATGAGCCAAGTTTTACCTTCAAAGGTTAACGATCTCATCTAATTGCTCTTGGGTTGGTTTATAGCCTTTATTTGCTGTGTGAGTTTTCATCGAGTCGGCAATTTGTTGCATCAAACTGCTGCTCTGTAAAACATGCAAAGTTTCTTGCTCTCGCTCCCAGTCATCGGCACTCATAACTACAAATGCATCGCCAGAACGTCTGGTTACTTTTATAGGTTCATGCTCACTAACTGTTTGTTCAACGTATGTTTTTAAGTTGTCTCTAAATTGATTTACACTTATGCTATCCATAATTAAAACCTCATTAATGTACGGTAATGCCGTACATTGTAGTTTAAAAAATATAACAAGTCACTCAAAAGGACAAATAACAGTTGGTTTTTGCTCCTTCGTCGCTTATTTTAACCAATTTGATCCTCGGAGTTTTAGCACTGCGCCACAGCCCTTTACTGGAAATAATACAGGCCACTCATTACTTTGTTGATGTTTTTTTGATCCCGGTCTAAACGAGAAAAAAACAAACTTAAGGATGAGGAATAAACGATGCCGAGAGCCAAATGGATTGGTCATCGACAAAATTGAATCTTCCTTCTTAGATTTATTCTGAGGATTACCCAGAACTCCAACTTTGGATTTTGTACTCATTTAAGTTAATGCGAAAGGCGATAGATAGTATGAATTATTTATTATTTACGGCAACACAGTCTTCAGAGGTTATTGGTCTTTTTAAAAGTGTATTCTCTGAAACAGAAGGGGAAGCCGAGGGGCAGGTGATTGCGGATTTCGTCTCAAACCTAATCACAACAACAAAGCGTGAAGACCTAATCGGCTGCATTGCTGAAAATAATGGAAGTATTGTTGGTTGTATCTTTTTTAGCCGATTGACCGTGCCGAGTGATGACGTTGCTTTTATTTTGTCGCCGGTTGCGGTGTTAACGGAGGTTCAAGGGCAAGGCATTGGTAAAACGCTTATAGAGTATGGTCTTGAGCATCTTAAGGCTCAGAATGTGAGTTTAGCCTTTACTTACGGTGATCCTGCTTATTATGCCAAATTTGGCTTTAAGCACATGGATGAAAATATCGTAAAAGCCCCTTGTCCATTGAGTCAGCCAATCGGTTGGCTCGCGCAATCATTAGATGGTCATTCCATTCAAGCGATGAAGGGTGCAACACAATGTGTCGATGCATTAAATGATCCAAGTTTATGGTAGAAACACACTGTTGTGCATGATGAACGAGTAGGAAAGTATTTGGTTCGTTAAATGATGACTGTGGTCGATTGCCTACCGATATTACATAAGCCGTAATACAGGAAGTAACACAGCACACCCACACGTTATTGATGCTTTCTTGTGTGGTGAAGGTTCTTTTTTATCTAGTCCTAATTAGGCGTGTATAACAGATTAGTAGTTATGGTACTTTGAGTAATACGTACACAACACAAGGTATAGCAATGAGTTCGAAAGTTGAGAATGCTTTAATTTGGATTAAACGTATTTTAGAAGACAATAATACGCCCTATCAAATTGTTGGTGGCTTTGCTGCTCATATTCATGGTGGTTCACGACCTGTTGCTGATATCGACTTATACATTCCAAAAGAGTGTGCATCTGAAATATTGATAAGCGCAGCTAACTATATTTCAAAGCCTTTAACACATTACATTGAGGGTTCATGGGATCTAGAGTATTTTCAACTATTATATCAAGAACAAAAAATTGAAATTGGTTTGTCGCCAGGAACAAAAATATTAAATAGAAAGAGCTTAAATTCAGATGATGAGTGGGTTGAACTAACGACAGATTACTCTAAGTCAATAATGAGACGTTATAACGGTATTGAGGTTCCTGTCATTCCAATTTCAGAGTTAGTGGCTTATAAAGGGTTATTAGGTCGAGACGTTGATTTAATTGATATTAGAGAGTTGAAAGCATTATCAGCGCCATAATAAGTTATTTATCAGGACAAAATACAGTTGGCTCTTTTCGTTCCTCAAGGAGAATAGTAAATGTTTATAGCGGTCTATGAGTTTGAAGTAAAAGATGGCATGGACGTCTCGTTTCGGGAAGCGTGGCTTGAAATGACAAAGGTAATATATCAAAAGTGCGGTAGTTTTGGGTCAAGGCTGCATGTATCAGACACGCCAAATGTTTTGGTGGGTTATGCGCAGTGGCCTAGCCGTGAGCAATGGGAAAAAGATCATAAATTAACGGGTGAACTTTATGAAAAAGCTCGTGAAGCCATGCGCAATTGCCTAGTGCAATCGAAAACAGTTTACAAGTTAGAAGTCAGTGAGGACTATTTACAGAATCATACCAGCCAGTCATAGTGACTGTTAATAAGGAAATGACATGAAACTTACTACATCAATGATATTGCTGCTCATCTCTACCATAACGTGGGCGGATACAGAAACCGACGTCCATCAGGCTATTATTGATAATTTTAAACATACTCAAAGTGAAGATACCGCCGCCGTAATGGGCGATCTAATTAAAATCAAAGACGATAGTATCATTCTGGTAAACTTCACTTCTTATCTCCGGAGAGACTAATGGATAAATATCTCGTTACTAAGGAAGAAATCGAAGAAATGGAAGGCATTTCAAAAACACACTTTCTTAATGAGAATGCCAAAAGAGTTAATAAATCACTTGGGGACCTAACGGGTTTAACGGGTTTTGGATTCCACATTATTGAGATTCAACCTAGCTACGAATCTACAGAATTTCATAAGCATTATCATGAAGATGAATGTGTTTATGTTTTGGAGGGGGTTGCTGAAGCACAAATAGGCGATCAAACCTATTCCATAAAGGCTGGTGATTTCTTGGGGTATCGCGCTGGTGGTGAAGCGCACAGTATACGTAATAGTGGCAATGGCATTTTGAAATGCATCGTTATTGGTCAGCGTCTCGATCATGATGTTGGCGATTACCCAAAACTGAATAAACGTATTTATCGTCAAAAAAATATGCCATGGAATCTTGTCGATATTGAAAACATTAGTGAGCCAAATGCGGGCAAAAAAGCATAACAGGAGATCCGTCGCTTTTAATCTTCTGTCCTCACAACACTCTAAATACGGTTACGTACTGAGTTACATTTAGCACAGTGAAATATGCGCTTTTTCATTGCGCTGTAATACTCCTCCGGCGTTCTTAATAGAGGCATTATTTAACGCGGTATAAACGTCTTGCTCTAGTGCACTGGGCCATTTTATCTACCCATCGCGTGCTTGATACTTTTGATGGTTTTCTACAATAAAAAACATACGGCTAGAAAAATTGAATCTTTGGTAAATGTAACTTATCGTGGGTTACACTATTGAATGACTAAGAGCAGGGCATTCAGCCTATTTGTACCAAGATGGAGTGTCTTTTTTGTGTTTACTTATCAAACCTCAAGGTTATCCGTGATCGAAATGTTCGGTGGATCACAGGAAACTGAAACCTTGGTGTCCATCATGCAATTGTTAACGCCACAAGTAGTGGCGAATTTACCTCCGCATTTTGCAAACATTGATTCGTTATCTGATGCACAGGGCTGGTATGAAAAAATGGTGACGGAAAGCCGTTTGTTTAGCATTAAGCTCGTTGGCGAAAACACGGTGATTGGTTTTGTTTTTGTATTTGAAGGAAACGATGCAAATGCTCATATTGGTTATCTTCTGGGTGAATTATACTGGGGTAAAGGCTACGCAACCGAAGTTCTGAAAGGGCTAATCGGTTTTATTGAACATGAAAATAAAATACAGCGATTAATTGCAGGCGTAGATAGGAATAACCTTTTGTCATCCAGGTTGCTCCATAAGCTTGGTTTTGTTGAGAGTGCCAGTGAAAACAGCGAAACCCTTTTCTATGAGTATTCATTGAGTCAGTATAAGTCATCATCCATGACTTAATAGATGTTTTTTTATCATCATCTCATCTGAAAAGAGCCACATTCACGGATGAAGTAAACAATTAGGTCAAAGACCAGGAATCAATCAGTTTTTACTTGCTTCCTGTTTACTTTGTTCAACGGATTAAAGCATCAACATGGTATGTTCTAATTCTGGGTGTCTTAGAAAGTAGCTTTTAGAAAGTAGCTTAAAAATCACACCCAGAATACCCTCTATTGGCGGCCAATATTTGGATGAGTACTCTTTAAAAATTCCACCAACTTAGGCACATTTTCACGAGCACTTCGTCCTGAACCAATCAAGGTTGCTGACCCCGGACTGGCCCAATCACCATAACCAAACAACCAAAGTCTCGGCTCTTTTATTGACTGACCATGAACGACCTTAACGGTATCATCTGACTCAATCACATTAAGTTGAGCTAAATGCCTTAGCTCAGGTTTGAAGCCAGTACACCAGATGATGGCATCAATATCTTCTTGGCTGCCATCAGGCCATACAACACCATGCTCAGTAAAACGTTCAAACATGCTAACAGTGTTAAGTTGCCCTTTATCATAGGCATTCTTGACCGTGGGTATCATAACAATATCCCCAATTCCGCCTACTGGGGTATCTGCTCCATTTGCGGTAATGCGAGCAGTAGCACGCTCAAATAAAACACGGCCATCGACGTCGTCTGGCAAGAATAAAGGCGCCTCGCGTGTTACCCAACTAACCCTAACTGTATAGGCTAACTCAGACACGATTTGAGCACCTGAGTTACCTCCACCAATTACAAGAACTCGCTTTCCTTTGTATGCTTCTGGGCCTTGATAGTGTGCTGAATGGCATTGTTTACCGAGATATGTGTTTTGTCCTTGGAAATGGGGAATTTTTTCATTACTCCAGGTACCGGTAGTGCTAACCATGAGTACTTACCATCACTGACGCGCAACGCATCGTTATCTCGTACAACAGTTTGCACCTGATGAGGTCTGTATATTGGTAATTGATAATGTTGCTCATAGTCTGCAAGATAGCTTAATACTTCAGACCGATGAGGGTATTCGCCTTCTGTTGCCTTAGGCATCAACCTTCCAGGTAACGAACTCATTGGTGCCGGTGAAAATAACCGCAATGAAGGCCATGTATGAAGCCATGCGCCGCCGCTGGTTTCTTGGTTGTCTAACATGATGAAGTCTAAGCCAGCACGTTTCAAATAATACCCAACTGATAGGCCAGCTTGGCCTGCACCAATAACAACGACATCAAATTGTTTGGTAGTCATAATTCTCCCCTGTTTTTCGATCACAAAATAACATAAATCACACCAATGTCTTAATTAATCTCACTAAGCTATTTCATTACGGTTATGGGTTCATTTGATCATTCTAATAAAGTGTACAAAAACGTTAGCAACAAAAAAGTGATACTGGACGGATCGCCGTGCCATTCAAGCCCGTGATAAGACGCCAATTCACCTTGTATCTTACTTGATAGTTATAATGCATTTCGCTTTTTTGAAATGTTAAACTACCTTTATATTCTAATTAGCTATTCCTGTATTAAGTTGTAATGATTTTTATCTTTTGGCCTTTTTCGTTTGTTTTACCTTTAAAATAAGCGACATGAGATGAGATTCATATAATTACTTTCTGTCAATGTGACTCGTACGATAATTTTTTAGTATGCTGATGGTAGTAGTATGAAGCTCACATCCTAATAATGGTATCAGTGAAGGGGATTTTATGTTCCATAAAATATTGTTTTCGTGTGGACTCATGATCGCTCCGTTTTTTTCAAATCTATATGCAGAAGAAGTCTTAATTTTCACAGAAGAATGGCCTCCATACAATTATACTGAGAAAGGAAAAATTACCGGAGTATCGACCGACGTAGTAAGGACCCTTCTTGAAAGACTCGATAAAGAGTATAAAATCGAGTTGTTACCCAGTATGAGAAGCTCCGATATGGTCACGAGTCGAGCCCACTCTATGATGTTTTCAATGTTTAAAACGCCTGAAAGAGAGCCCAATTATAAATGGATAGGCCCGCTAACGGATGGTTCAATCTACTTTTATAAAAAGAAAGGTTCAAACATAAAAATAGAAAACTTCGATGATATGAAAAATAGCCATTTGTGGATTTGTTCCAGACATGCGGGTTTGGTACACCGCTTACTTCAAAAACAGGGGTTTAAAAATTTAGACGATTCATCAACGAATGGACGTCAAATCTATAGAAAGCTGTTAGCTGGACGTTGTGATTTGGCCATTAGTGAGAGTGACCTTGGCGTACGACATATTCTTAAATCATTTGGCTTGAATATAGAAGAAGTATTTGAAAAAATACCTTTTCCGATCATTAAAGCAGACTTATACCTAGTCGCAAGCAAGGACTTTTCTGATGCAGAAATACAGCAGTGGCAGTCAGCATTAGATGCCATTAAATCTAATGGCGTTTATGAAAAAATAATCGATAAATATAATTAAGCCTCTTGTTCATTTACCCCGCTTTATCTCAATCGGTAAATAGCCCTCTCTTCTTTCCTTAAGAAGAGGTTATTCATTATGTAAAAAACGCCTTAATCGTTCAGTGGCCAGTAATAGGATGACACTCATAAATATAAGGGTGACGGGCAATGAAGCAAAGGTGAAAGGTTTTGCGATTAAACCGAGTAAGGGGGGAAATAGCATCAGCCCAACATAAGCCGATGCCATGGATAAACCAATGATGGTTTGTGAGGCTGTAGGTCCGAATCGATTCGGCGTTAAATGAATCGTGTTCGGAAAAATAGGTGCGCAACCTAGTCCAATCAATATTAAGCCAATTTTCGCTAGCTCGCCTGAAAGGGGCAGGGCAAGTAATAGACACCCAAGCAATATCATAATTACGCCAGAACGGATGAGGGTTTCTTCTGCTATTTTTTCGGCGATTACGCCACAAGTAAAGCGACCGATCGTAATGCCTGAGTAATACATGGCGACCCAAAATGCGGCGTCTGATGGTAGCAAGCTTTTTTCTGTAGTGAGATAACTTGCCGCCCACAGGCCGGTGCTCATTTCAATTGAGCAATAACAAAAAAATACCGTTAATTGGAGCGGAACGCCACTGATGTTGAGCGCTGAGATATTACTCACCAAAGGTGTGTTCATCTCTTGACTTTTCGATGGTTTAAGTAAAAACGTTTTCCAAAGAGGAAGGGATAAAAATAATACGGCAACAAGTAAAAACTGCACGAGAGCAATTATCATGTAGCCATCACGCCAGCCTTGATTTACGGCTAAAAAGTTTACCATTAGGAGTGGCCCTGCGGTCGCTCCTACTCCCCAAAATGAATGCAGATAATTCATGTGCTTGGATTTATAATGCAAGGCTACGAAGTTATTCAAGGCCGCATCCACAGCACCGGCGCCAATTCCTAATGGAATTGCCAAGAACACAAGTGCTAAGGCTATGTTTGCCATACTAAACCCAAGTAACGCCACCGCAGTCAGCAATACACTTAGTGCTACTACCTTACCGATCCCCAAGTAATGGATCATTTTAGTCACGTAAAGACTAGAGATTACTGTGCCAGCGCTAATGATAAAAGAAATAATACCAGCGAATTCCAAGGAAGCATTTAAATCGTTTTTCATAACGGGCCACGAAGAGCCAAGTATGGCATCAGGTAAACCTAAACTGATAAAGGCTATGTAGATGATGAAAAGCAATAACATGATGGTGTAGGCCTGTATTAATTTTTTAAAACAATACAATCTGACAGATTATAAATTGAACTATATAGTCTCTTTAATTATAACGATTCTATCAAAGCGTTTCTGTTGAGAAATGTTATACGAGAGTGAGTTCAATTGCTCGGCTTACTTCGCTAAAAAATTTAAACTCACTTACAGTCTGGCTCCTTTACAATTTAGGAAAAAATACAGTATTACTGTGACCCCACTAGCGAATCATTTGTTTGACCAATCGTCATAAATGTTGCTCCTCTTGGAGAAAAAAAGGTGAACAACCTATATTATGGTGATGAAAAGATGATATTCCTCTCAATCTTAGTATTATGTCTTCAATCATTTTATGGAGTAGTTAAATGAAAGCCGCATTTACAAGTGATAATATTGCTGGTGCATCCGCGTCGGTTTTTAACGCTATGATGGAAGCAGAGCAGGGCGATTCAATGCCTTATGGTAATGATGACACGACGGCGGAAGTAACGACTATGCTGTCTGACTTGTTTGAATGTGATGTGGATGTGTATTTGGTGTCTACTGGTACAGCGGCGAATGTCTTGAGTATTAGTGCGATGACGCCACCATGGGGTAGTGTGTTATGCCATTCAGAAAGTCACTTATTAAATGATGAAAGTTCGGCACCTGAGTTTTATACGAACGGAGCGCGTTTTGTTGGTGTGAGCGGTTCTGATGCAAAAATAAACCCTGTAGAGTTACAGCGTCTTGTGAATCAAAAGGTGGGGGACGTGCATTCTTGCCAACCTTCTGCGGTGAGTATATCTCAGGTTACCGAGGTGGGTAGTGTCTACAGCTTAGCTGAAATTAGAGCCATTACAGAGGTGGCAAAATTAGCTGGGTTGCCCGTTCATATGGATGGTGCTCGATTTGCGAACGCTTTATTGTCATTAGGTTGTACGCCAGCTGAAATGACGTGGAAATCAGGTATTGATATTGTTTCTTTTGGTGCAACCAAAAACGGCACTATGGCATCAGAAGCCATTGTTGTTTTCAACAAGCGTTTTTCAAAAGAACTTGGTTTTCGTCGTAAGCGGGGAGGGCATTTGCATTCAAAAATGCGTTTGCTGTCATCTCAAATGAAAGCGTATTTAACCGATGATCTGTGGCGTATAAATGCACAACATGCAAATGATATGATGGCCTTAATGCAGGCCGGTTTGGCCCGTGTGCCAGGCATTAAAATTCAGACACCTGCTCAAGCGAATATGTTGTTTTGTACCTTACCTGTAGGTATGGCCGATTATTTAATGGCAGAAGGCTTTGCGTTTGGATGGGGTCGTTGGGAGGAAGGTGTTGTTCGTTTGGTGACTTCCTTTAGAACGAACCAAGAAGCTGTCGAGGCCTTCATTGAAAGTGCGAACCGTTTTGAGGTGAGTCGTGTTTAAAATAGGTAATGAGTTAGGAATTCCCTTCAATTGAGTAAAGGTTTATAAATATGGAATATTTAGAATATATTTTAAATGTACAAGTACTGATTTTGGTGCTGGTCGTGGTGTTGCTAAAAAACTCTATTAAATTTGTGCCTCAGAATCAGGCCTATGTGATTGAACGTTTTGGCAAATATCAATCGACTAAAGAAGCTGGGTTGAATTTCATCGTACCTTTTATTGACCGTATATCGGCGGATCGCTCTTTGAAAGAACAAGCTGTTGATGTACCAGAGCAAAGTGCAATTACCAAAGATAATATTTCATTACACGTCGATGGCGTTTTGTATTTCCGCGTATTGGATGCTTATAAAGCGACTTACGGTGTTGATAATTATGTTTTCGCAGTCACTCAACTTGCGCAAACAACGATGCGTTCAGAGCTCGGTAAGATGGAGTTAGATAAAACCTTTGAAGAGCGTGATCTTTTGAACACCAATATTGTTGCCGCAATTAATGATGCGGCTGGCCCATGGGGTATACAGGTATTGCGTTATGAAATTAAAGACATCATTCCTCCGCAATCTGTTATGCAAGCCATGGAAGCACAAATGAAAGCAGAACGTGTAAAACGTGCGCAGATTTTGGAATCAGAAGGAGACCGCCAAGCGGCTATTAATCGTGCAGAAGGCGAAAAAGCCTCTGTTGTATTAGCGGCAGAAGCAGACAAAGAAGAGCAAGTTCTACGTGCTGAAGGTGAAGCTAAAGCCATTGTAGCGGTTGCTTCGGCTCAGGCTGAAGCGTTGCGTCAAGTAGGTGAAGCCGCTGCAACGGAAGAAGGGCAAAAAGCCATTCAGCTGGATTTGGCGACTAAATCGATTGATGCTAAGCGAGCGATTGCGAAAGAATCTTCTGTGGTTTTATTGCCCGATGGTGGAACGGATGCCGCCTCTGTGGTTGCACAAGCCATGACAATCATTCAGAAAATGTCAAAAGGGAGCTAAGCATGGATTTCTTTACCAATAATCTGGCGCAAAGCTTTTTCGTTGTAGGTTTGATTTTGCTGGTAATTGAAGTTGCGGTATTAGGCTTTTCTACATTTGTGCTTTTTTTTGTTGGTTTAGCTGCATTAGTGACGGGTGTATTACTGTATTCCAACCTTTTGCCAAACAGTGTTCTTAGCGCTATGTTAAGTACTGGGGTGCTTACCTTACTTGCTGCGGCTGTTTTGTGGCGGCCCTTAAAAAAGATGCAATCAGGTGTCAGCCCTAAAAAAGCTCAAGGCGATTTAGTCGGACATCGTTTTATTTTGCAAGAGGATGTCTCTCCAACTCAACTAAGTATGTATCATTATTCTGGTGTGAATTGGAAGTTGCTCAGTGTAACATTTATTTCAGCGGGGACGAGAGTAGAAGTAACAGATGCCGAAGTAGGTGCTTTCCATATTAAAGTCGTTGAATAGATGATTTGAAGAATGCGCTCCTCTGTGTCACAAGAGAAAATTATAACGCCAAGTTTGATCTTTTTAGTCAAGCTTGGCGTTTTTTAATGCCGCCTCTATTACCCGCGTAGATTCAGCTCAATCCGATAAAAATGCAGAGTATAGCTAACTGGCTTTTGCTGAGAATGGAGTAAAATGGCTAAATTGTATAAGGAGTAGTAGACATTGATAAAAATTGAGGCATTCTTGGTCAACGCCTTTACTTCAAATGGAAGCGGTGGGAACCCTGCAGGCGTTGTATTACATTCCGATAATTTGTCTAACGAAGAAAAATTAAAAATTGCGCAAGAAGTTGGTTATTCAGAAACGGCTTTTGTATCTAAAGATACAGAAGTGGATTTTGAATTGTCTTTTTTTACTATTACGGGTGAAGTTGATTTCTGCGGTCACGCAACTCTGGCGGCATTTTCTACAATGTATAAAGAGGGCATAGTCGTAGAAGGTCAATATATTCAAAGGACAAAAGCGGGATTGCTCGCTGTTACCATAGCGTTAAATGGCAAAATAGTGATGCAACAAAAGCAACCTAAATGCCTTGGACAATTGGACTGTACGACGGTATCCAGCTTGATTGGCATTGATACTAGACTACTTGAGTCCACTCTACTTCCCATAGAAGTTGTTTCAACGGGTTTGCCCGATATTATTGTTCCTGTTCCATTAGGCTATCTAAATCAAATTCAAGTAAATGATGAGTTACTCAGTCTCTTCTGTAAGAAACATGCGTTAGTGGGCCTGCATGCGTTTGAGTTGTGCGAGGAGGAAAGTAAATTGACTGCCAGTTGCCGCAACTTTGCGCCTTTGTTTGGGATACAAGAAGAGTCTGCAACTGGAAGCTCTAGCGGAGCATTAGCATGCTATTTAAGTAAACATATATTCCTAAACCCGTTGAATGATTTTATTTTTGAGCAAGGCAGAGCAATGAACCGTCTTTCAATTATTACGGCATCAGTTGAATCAAATGAATCTGGAATCATCAGGGTGACGGTTGGTGGGTTTGCGCAACGGATAGGGCGACAGCACATTTATTTGAAGCAATAAAAAGGCCGCTTTTGACAGCGGCCTTTTAGCAAGCAAAAAATATTCAGTCTTGCTTATATCTTAAGCTACATTACTTTTATTGCTGTTTACAACAAATTGATTAACCGTCGCCAAAATCGCCTGGATGGAAGCAGAGACAATATCGGCGTCAATGGCCACGCCATTATAACGATCACCATTGATATTCATTTGAATATAAGCAATCGCGTTGGAGTCACTACCAATAGTAAGAGCATGTTCTGAATACTGAGTAACGTCCATGGTTATATCAAATTGTTTGGCTAGCGCATTAGCAAAAGCTGAGATAGTACCGTTGCCTTCGCCTGTGATGCTGATGGTTGAACCTGATGAACTGATATCCGCACGGATGCTATCACCATCATCTTTTTGTAATTCGTAGCGACCTAATGCATAAGGTGCTGAACCAGTGATGTAGGTGCTTTCAAATAAGGACTTCATAGACTCAGTAGTAACAACGCCGCCATCTTCTTCTGCAAATTTTTGGATGATTGGGCTGAATTCTACTTGCAACCAACGTGGCAATGATAAGCCATATTCTTGTTCAAGGCTGTACGCAATGCCACCTTTACCGGACTGGCTATTAACACGGATAACTTCTTGATAGCTACGACCTACATCACGAGGATCGATTGGTAAGTAAGCCACATCCCAAGGTTTGTCTTCTGTTTGGTTGTCTAAGCATTTTTTAATGGCGTCTTGGTGAGAGCCTGAGAAGGCGGTGAAAACCAATTCACCTGCATAAGGGTGGCGTGGATGAACAGGCAATTGTGTGCATGATTGAACCACACTGACAATTCTATCCATATTACCTAATTGTAATTGAGGATCAACGCCTTGACTGTACATATTCATTGCCATAGTAACGATACACATATTGCCTGTACGCTCACCATTGCCTAACATTGTGCCTTCGATGCGATCAGCGCCAGCCATTAAGCCAAGTTCAGCGGCGGCCACACCGCAGCCACGGTCATTGTGAGTGTGTAAGCTGATAATTAATGATTCACGATTTTTCACTTCTCGGCAGAACCATTCTATTTGATCTGCAAATCGGTTAGGTGTTGTGACTTCGACCGTTGCAGGTAAGTTGATAATAATTTTATTTTCTGGAGTAGGCTGCCATACCTCAGCGACAGCATTAACGACTTCTACTGCATAGTCTGTTTCTGTACCAGTGAAGCTTTCAGGGGAGTATTGGAACACCCACTCCGTTTCGGGGTGTTTTAATGCATGTTCTTGAACGCACTTTGCGCCATTAACCGCAATATCCATAATACCTTTTTTATCTAAGCGGAATACCTGCTCACGCTGTGTTTTAGACGTCGAGTTATACACGTGTACAATGGCTTTTTTAGCGCCTTTTAATGACTCATAGGTACGAGCGATAAGTTCTGGTCTAGCTTGCGTCAATACTTGGATATATACGTCATCAGGAATATCTGTTTCTTCAATAATCCAGCGAACGAAATCAAAATCCAATTGCGATGCGGCAGGAAAGCCAACTTCAATTTCTTTGAATCCAACATCTAGCAGCATTTTGAACATGACTTTTTTTTGTTCAACTGTCATAGGTTCTACAAGTGCTTGGTTGCCATCTCTTAGATCGACACTAGACCAAATGGGTGCTTGAGTGATTTCTTTATCAGGCCAAGTTCGATTGGTAATGTGAACTGGTTGAAAAGGAGTGTACTTAGTATGGGTAAATACTGACATGGTTCGTCCTCTAAACATGCGATGCGCACTTAATTGTTATTGTGTGTCATAGGGTTATACGACTCGATAAGCAAATCATACAGAATTTTCTGAGGTAATAAATTGCGTTTTTTCTATTAAATGTGTTTATTTTAGCAATAATATAGCGAATAATCATATCATATTGAAATTAATGGTTGTTTATATGCATCTTGACAGAATTGATATAAGTATATTGACTGAAATACAGCAAGATTCTAGCTTAACAAATCAGGAGCTTTCTGATCGAGTAGGCCTGTCACCCTCACCTTGTTTAAGGCGAATGAAAGCTCTGGAAGAATCGGGCATTATTGACCGACGAGTGACGTTATTGAATCAGCGAAAGCTTGGGCTAACATTAACCGCTTTTATTCAAATAAGTATGGATAGGCATACACCTGACCGGTTTGAAGTGTTTGAGACCTTGATGACATCCTATCCAGAAGTAAAGTCAGTCAGTTTGGTTACTGGTCAGTCGGCAGACTACTTAGTTGAAGTCGTAGTGGAAGATATGGATAAATATCAAGAATTTCTTTTAGGAAGATTAACCCGAATAGAAGGTGTTACAGGGGTTCATTCGAGCTTTTTATTAAGAAAAATAATGAATAGAACGGCTCTTCCTCTGACGCATTTAGTGCAAACTATAAATAAATGATGATAAAGTTTGTTGACGAACTTGAGTTTTGTAGAAGTTGCCTCAATCATAGGTAAGTCCGTTTTTTAATTGTGAGAATAGTTATTTTATGAATGCATTGACCGTTAAACGTCGAGTTGTTGTCCCAATGAGAGCGGGAGAAGTCATGGCCGAGTTTGTGTCATTTGATGGTGATGATTCTGGGAAAGAGCATATTGCTATTTATTGCGATGGTGTCTCTGATAAAAAGCCAAGCATCCCTTTGGTTAGATTGCATTCAGAGTGTTTAACTGGGGATGTCTTTGGCTCTGGTCGATGCGATTGCGGTGAACAACTTGATGAAGCGATTGACTTGATCAATCAAGAAGGCGGCTATATCCTTTATTTAAGACAGGAAGGTCGTGGTATAGGTCTTTATGCCAAACTGGACGCTTACGCGTTACAAGACCAAGGGTATGATACGTATCAAGCAAATGAAATGCTCCACTTGCCAGATGACGGCCGTGATTTTTCTGTTGGTGCAGAGATGTTAAAAGCATTGGGGGTTACTGACATTCGCTTATTGACCAATAATCCTGATAAAGCGAGCCAACTTATTGAAAACGGGATAAACGTGTCTGAATTGGTTCCAACCTCTGTTCATGTAAATAAACATAACAGACAGTATTTAGAAACTAAGGCCAAACGTAAGCATCATACGATAAATTTTATGGATAAATAGTCTAAGTCAATCTAAAGTGTAAAGTCACGATTCAGGTTGTTTGTGGTTTTCTTTTTTCTAATTTATGACGTGTTTTTTAATAGAGCAATTTTTTTGATGTCTAGATCGCAGGTAGCTAAAACGCTACGGCTTCTTTGGTGTTTCTAGATTCATGGTTGAATGTCAAAAGCAACGATGTTAATAGCGATAAGATAGGTCATCAGAACGATGACCTATCTTATCAGTGCTTATTTAGCGCGTGACTTTGCTTTTGCTTTTTTTCTTGCTTTTTCTTTTCTTTTTTCCTCAGCTTTAATCACGGATTTAGGGATGGCTTTCGCTTTCTTTTTCCCTTTAGTCAGAGACGCCACTCTTACTTTTTGCTTTGCTTCTAACCCTGCGACTCTGGAAAATTTAATCGGAGCTAGCATGTAACGCTGAATTTTTTCAATAGCAGGTAAGTCATTAATGTCGATTAAGGATATGCAAACACCTGGCTCGCCTTCACGGGATGCGCGCCCAGCTCTATGTATATAAGAATCGGCTTTTGGTGGTAACCGTAAATTAATTACGGTATTTATTTCTGGTAGATCAATTCCTCGTGATGCAACATCTGTGGCAACCAAGACTTTTAAACGGCCACGCTTCATTTGTTTTAAATGCTCGCTGCGATCGCTTTGTTTCATCTCGCCATGCAAGCCATCGCACATAATATTCAGGTCACGTATTTTTTGGACCCATACGTCCACATGGTCACGATTGGAGACGAATAAAACGGCTTGTTTTACATTTTCATCTTTTAAAATATGCTCTAAAAAACGTAATTTATGATTATCGTCGTCAACACGATAGGCCACTTGTTTGATTTGCTTCGGTACTGTTCTCGATGAGTCTCCAAGGCGTATTTGTTGTGCGTCAGCTCTTAGCAGTTGAGAGGATAAAAAACCGATCTTTTCGCCTTCAAGAGTGGCTGAAAACATAAGGGTCTGATGTTCTTTGGGCAAGAGTTTAGATAGTTTTAGTATCGAGTCAGAAAAGCCCATGTCCAGCATTCTATCGGCTTCATCGATAACGAAGTAAGTAACGTCGGAGAGGTCGAGCCAATTCTTTTCATCTAATTCTAATAGTCTTCCTGGGGTGGCAATTAAAATGTCGCAATTTTCGGAAAGCTGTTGTTCTTGCATTCCATAAGGCGTTCCACCAATAATAAGTTGAGTCGTAAAATGTGTGTTTTGTATTAATGATTCGGTAAAATTAAAAATTTGTCGTGCCAGTTCTCGGCTAGGCGCTAAAACGAGAATTTTGGGCGCATAGGTGGCAGGCTCATTTCTATCAAGTAAATGCTGAATGGCTGGTGCCATAAAGGCAAGTGTTTTGCCTGTTCCTGTTGGTGCTGTTGCTAATATATCATCTCCATCCATAGCCGCTGGAATGGCTTCTTCTTGCACAGGGGTTGGAGAAGTAAAGCCAAGCTGTTGGATGGCCAGTTCAATTGTGTTATCTAAGTCTAAAACGTCAAATGACATGCATTATCTCTATTTGGTTAGGCGTAACAATAGAGGTTTGAGAAACTCTATTGAAAATTTAATTTAATGGATAATACCGTTTTTTAAAGCTTTTTACATTAAAAGCACGTGAGAGAAGTGCTCAGCTGTCGGTAAAGTTAATATCTTCTTAGTTTAGGGTGTTAAGCTTGAGCTTATTTGTGGAGTTTTCTAGAATAGTGGTAAATTTTAAGAGTGCGCATTATGCCATTGTCAGATGAGTTGGTTACACAGCAAACGATGAATTGGGTTAAAGATTTCATTGTTGAGTTAAATGTTTGTCCTTTTGCAAAAAGGGAGGTCGAGCGTGACTCGATTAGAGTGTGCGTTATACGTTCAAAAAAAGTAGAGGTGGCACTTGAGGAGCTGCTTGCTGAGATTGCCTTTTTAGACAAAAATGAAGAAGCAGAAACATCCTTATTGGTTTTCCCAACCTTATTTAAAAGTTTTTATCAGTATTTAGATTTTGTTAGTTTGGCTGAAGATCTTATGTTTGAGCAAGAGTGTGAGGGCATCTATCAATTGGCAACCTTCCATCCTGATTATTGTTTTTCTGGAACGGAAGCGGACGATGTTACGAACTACACTAATCGATCACCTTACCCTATGCTGCATATCCTTAGGGAAAATAGTGTAGAAAAAGCCATTGAGTTCTATGGTGATACCAGCGCTATTCCAGAGGATAACATTGAAAAAATGATTGAGGTTGGAGCGGAATCAATCGACAAGATTTTGACAAAATGTATGCATATTGAAACTAAGTGATTTAATACGCTTCATTTTTCATTCAAGTACCGTATAGTGAGCACGATTGCAAATATGTACCGTTTATTACTATTAAACTACAGAGATTAATTACCCTTAGCCGGAGATTTCATGGCCGTACGCATTGGACAACTAAACACATTGGTTGTCGTTAAAGAAAAAGAGTTTGGTTTTTATTTAGACGCTGAGCAATTGGGCGAAATTTTGTTGCCTAAACGCTATATTCCTAAAGGAAAAAGGGTGGGTGATGATATTGAGGTGTTTATCTACCTTGATTCCAGTGACCAATTAATTGCCACCACTGAAACACCTAAAGTAAAAGTGGGTGAATTTGCAGGGCTAACCGCTGTGGCAGTCAACCACATAGGTGCTTTTTTTGATTGGGGTTTGCCAAAAGATTTATTGGTTCCTTTTAGTCAACAAAAAATACGAGTAGAAGAAGGTGAAACTCATCTACTTTTTGTTTACCTTGATCAAAATACCAATCGTATTGTAGCAACAACAAAAGTAGATGCGTTGTTGAATCGTGAGGAAATTCCTTATAGAACGGGAGATAAGGTAAAGGCCATTATTGGTGATAAGACTGATATCGGTTTTAAATGCATTATCGATGACTGCTTTTGGGGGGTGTTATTTTTTCAAGATGCTTTTAGGCAGCTTAAAAAAGGTGAAGAAGTCTCAGCTTTTATTAAACGAGTTCGTGAAGACGGTAAAATTGATATCAGTTTACAGGAAGTTGGGTACAAGAAAGTTCGCGGCATTTTAGATGAAATCTTAGATTATCTTGATGCGCAAGGCGGAGAAATGCCAATTACCGATAAAAGTAGTCCAGAAACCATTTATGCCGTTTTTAAGGTAAGCAAAGCCACCTTTAAAAAAGCCATAGGCGCTTTGTATAAAGAGAAGAAAATAGCCTTATCTCCAGGTAAAGTTACGCGTGTTAAATAAGTAATTAATACTACCTACGTTTCATTATGTAAGTGGCGGCTTGCAAGGAGGCTCATACGTTATTTATTTTATGAAGAAATGCGCTTTGAATAGGCATCGGAAATTGGATTTTTTTGGCTTCTGTTATAAAAAAGCCCGAGATAAATTCAATTTCTGTTTTTCTTCTGTTACTTACATCCTCTAACATAGAGGACCTGTTTTTAGACGTGTTTTTAGCCACCGAAAATACAAGGCTGTTAACATGCTCTCGTTCCGTATTTACTGCATTAATGGATGGGTTATTTCGTATGAAGTCCGGGTTTTGCAGCAAACCAATTAATTCATCAATGGCAGCGATCGCCTGTTCCTTATAAGGGGCACTTAGTAAGTTGCCATTTGTAATATTATTAATGCTGGTAATTGGATTAATCACGGCATTAATAATCGCCTTCGATAAGATGCGAGCCATGATATTCTCATCTTTAAATAAGAGTATTTCATTGGGTAATACTGTGTTTTTCGCTTGATTTTCATCAAAAAAACCAAAGAAGTGCTCACCTTTGCCGGTCTGCTCAACTTTGGTTGAGCTGTGCTTCAACGCGCCTTCGGACGTTGTTCCTACTATCAAAGCGTGTTGATGTATGAGTAAGTTCTGAAGAGTGGCTTGACTGCCGACCCCATTACACAATGAAATAATAAATGCGTTAGGGGATAACCTATGTTTGATTTCATTGTACGCTGATGGTTGGTCAAACGCTTTAGTACAGATTAATACCTGAGTAAGCTGATTTTGAGAGCATGAGTTATTTAGCAGCTCTATGGTGGAGTATTCAATTTCATAGTTCGATGTAATACCCTCATGAATGTGTTGAACATTCTGACAGCCGTTGCATTGACGGTTAATTAATATTACTTTCTGACCCGCTTTTGTCAGTTTGCAAGCCCAAAGCAGTCCGATGGCACCGGCGCCAATAATAAGCCAAGTCGTTGAATGCGTTTGAGAAGTCATTTTTCACTAAGTAATGTTGATTGGTTTAAATTGCTGGTATTATTACGAAAATATTTTTGAAAAGCGAATTAGGAGATAAATATGCCTTCATTTGATGTTGTGTCTGAACTGGATTGGCACGAAGTGACGAATGCGGTTGACCAAGCAAATCGTGAAATTGTAACCCGTTATGATTTCAAGGGGGTTAATGCCAGTTACGAAATAAAGGAAAAAGTCAGCATTGATATGGAAGCGCAAGCTGAGCAACACCTTAAGCAAATGATTGATATATTGTTTCAAAAGATGGTTAAGCGTGGTATTGACTTGAAGTCGTTGGAGCGTGGAAAAGTTGTTGCTGCCAATTTAAGGTCGACTCAATCAATCACAGTTAAAGAAGGTATTGAGCAGGCAGAAGCGAAAAAAATTGTTAAGATCATTAAAGACAGTAAAGCGAAAGTTCAAGCTCAAGTTCAAGGAGACCAATTACGCGTCACAGGTAAAAAAAGGGATGATTTGCAAGAGGTTATGGCTATATTACGCGCAGCAGACTTAGATATCCCTGTGCAGTTTACGAATTTTCGCGATTAACGATCGATAGGGTATTAATCAAGGGTGGTTGAGTTAAGATGGCTTCACTTTTTTTCCAACCACTCTCCAGCCTTCCTTTTCTAAATGTTCCTTCTGTCTCAAATAAGCATCTGAATCGATTGGGAAACTGATTTCATTCTTACTATTAATGACTCTGAACCAAGGTAAGGCGCTGTCTTTCGGTAATTGCTTCAAAAGCTGGCCTACCTGTCTTGCGTACCCCTTAAACCCTGATTGTTTTGCAAGTTCTCCGTAAGAAATGGTTTCTCCTGTGGGTAGTGCATCCAGAATGCTGTATATTCTTAAATTAAATTCATCCATTGTCGATTTGCTCATTTATCAGTCGGTGATGTGTTATTAAATATTGATAAGGTATGACAATTATATGCGTAAAGCTCTTCTCTTAATGTTACTGATTCCAGTGATTGAAATATTGGTGCTTATTGAGGTTGGAAGTCAAATTGGTGGTTTGGCGGCCGTACTATTGATATTAGCAACGGCTGTATTTGGCTTGGCTATTATCAGAAAGCAGGGCGGTAAAACATTGCTTAAAGCGCAAGACAAATTGCGAGCAAATGTGTTGCCAGCTCAAGAAATTATAGAGGGTTTTTTACTGGCTATTGCTGGCGTGTTTCTATTGATTCCTGGTTTTGTTACCGACGCAATCGGCTTATTGTTACTTGTTCCTCCCATCAGAAAAGGATTGTTTCTTGGTGTGTTTATAAAAATCATTGCTGAAAAGGTTAAAAAAGCGTCACCCAGAGGCTCTCAATTTCATGAAAATACAGGAGAGATCATAGAAGGTGAATACATTAAGGAAAATAAAGATCAAATTGATAAAAATTAATTAGACTAAGGGGTTGAAAAGGGTTTTTACAACCCTATATTCAAAACCAGTAACCTTTCCTACTTTAATGGTAGGCATAATCCGGCCAGGGGGTTCCTGGTATTGATTAATTTTTTTGGAGATGTAGATCAATGAATATTCGTCCCTTGCACGATCGTGTTGTTGTTCGCCGTAAAGAAGAAGAGACAACGACAGCTTCTGGTATCGTTTTGCCTGGTTCCGCTACTGAGAAGCCAAATCAGGGTGAAGTCTTGGCTGTAGGCACTGGCCGTATTCAATCTAATGGCGATGTTGCTCCATTAGCTGTAAAGGTTGGTGATACTGTTTTATTTGGTCAGTATTCAGGCCAAGCCGTTAAGTTAAATGGCGAAGAATTTTTGATGATGAAAGAAGATGAAATTTACGGAATTTTAGAAGCTTAATTTTCTTATTAAACTCATTTATAAAATCAAACATACAGTTTAGGAATGTAAAATATGTCTGCTAAAGATGTTAAATTCGGTGATGGTGCTCGTCAACAAATGCTACGTGGCGTAAATGTTTTAGCCGATGCGGTTAAAGTAACATTGGGACCAAAGGGTCGTAATGTAGTTATTGAGAAGTCCTTTGGAGCTCCTGTTGTCACTAAAGATGGTGTTACCGTGGCAAAAGAAATCGAATTGGAAAATAAATTCGAAAACATGGGCGCACAAATGGTTAAAGAAGTGGCGTCACAAGCAAATGATGTTGCTGGTGATGGTACTACAACAGCGACGGTTCTTGCTCAAGCTATTATTACTGAAGGCTTAAAAGCGGTTGCCGCTGGTCGCAACCCAATGGATCTTAAGCGTGGTATTGATAAAGCAACTCAATCGGTAGTTGCTGAAATCGCGAAATTATCTACTCCTTGCAAAGATTCAAAAGCGGTTGAGCAAGTGGGTACTATTTCGGCTAACTCCGATTCTTCTGTTGGTAAAATTATTTCTGAAGCAATGGAGCGCGTTGGTAAAGAAGGTGTCATTACCGTTGAAGAAGGTTCAGGTTTTGATGATGAACTTGATGTAGTTGAAGGTATGCAGTTTGATCGCGGCTACCTTTCACCATACTTCATCAATAATCAAGAAAATATGAGCGCTGAACTTGAAAGCCCGTTCATTCTTTTGGTTGATAAAAAGATCTCAAGTATTCGCGATCTTCTACCTGTATTGGAAGGTGTTGCAAAAGCTTCACGCCCATTGCTTATCATTGCAGAAGATGTTGAAGGTGAGGCACTTGCAACACTGGTTGTAAACAGCATGCGTGGCATTGTAAAAGTCGCTGCAGCAAAAGCGCCAGGTTTTGGTGATCGTCGTAAAGCAATGCTACAAGATATTGCTATTCTTACTGGAGCTACTGTCATTTCTGAAGAAGTTGGTCTAGCTTTAGATACAACAACTCTTGAGCATCTTGGTACAGCCAAGCGTGTAACGCTAACTAAAGAAAGTACAACGATTGTTGATGGAGCAGGCCAAGCCTCTGAAATCACAAGTCGCGTAGATCAGATTCGTGCTGAGATGGCTAATTCAACTTCTGATTACGATAAAGAGAAACTTCAAGAACGCGTAGCTAAATTAGCTGGCGGTGTTGCGGTTATTAAAATCGGCGCAGCAAGTGAAGTGGCAATGAAAGAGAAGAAGGCGCGTGTTGATGATGCGCTTCATGCAACACGTGCAGCCGTTGAAGAAGGTGTTGTCGCGGGGGGTGGTGTTGCTTTGGTTCGCGCACTTTCTTGCTTGTCAGAACTTATTGGCGATAACGAAGATCAAAACGTTGGTATTACATTGGCTCTACGTGCGATGGAAGCACCAATGCGTCAAATCGTTACCAATGCCGGAGATGAAGCATCGGTTGTTGTTGATAAAGTTAAGCAAGGTGAAGGAAACTTTGGCTATAACGCGGCATCAGGTGAATATGGCGATATGATTGAAATGGGGATTCTTGATCCAGCAAAAGTTACTCGTTCAGCGCTTCAAGCCGCCGCATCTGTTGCAGGCTTAATGATTACGACTGAATGCATGATTGCTGACTCACCAAAAGAAGAAGCGCCAAGTATGCCTGATATGGGCGGTATGGGCGGAATGGGTGGTATGGGCGGAATGATGTAATTTTTATTACTGAATTAACCTAGACTATTCTACTAAAGGCACTTCGGTGCCTTTAGTTTTATGTAGGGTGAGCCGCCTATATGCATGAACACTGTTCAGTTTCCACTGCCTAAAAATTGATAATGTTATATTTTTGTTAAAAAGAAGAGTGCATCTTCCAATAAAGCCAAACCGTTGATTCTAAAGCTATTGATAAATCGGAGGCTGTGTAAGATACTTAATGCTATGATTTATTCAGTCAATAAAATAAAGGGTAACTTATGCTAAAGAAAACGCTCATTAGTTTAGCTGTGTCTGGGTATTTAGCCGGATCTTCTGCTTTTGCGCTTGAATTAGGTGAGTTATCCCTCAAATCTTCACGCAGTGAGCCTTTTCGTGCCGAAGTGTTTTTAACGGATTCCGTAAACCTAACGGCTAAAGATGTAACGATAAGACTTGGTAGTGAAAGCGAATTTCAATTAGCTGGCATTACACCTGTAAGGGCTTTGTCTCAACTTCAGTTTCAAGTCATAAACCGTGACGATAAAATGGTTGTCGACATACGTAGTGCAACACCAATCAACGCAGACGAATTGCATTTTGTATTGGCCGCACGTTGGCCCAGTGGTCAGGTTGTAAGGGAGTATCAAACCCCTTTAGACAGTAGTGCCTTGATCGAGAAGTCGGGGCAAAGTGCCATACAATCAACCAGTATTACTCCAATTATACAAGAAGAAAACACTTCAGGTTCGACGGCTAGGCCAACTGCACTGGCTAATGAGCTCAACGTTATCAAAGGAAATACACTTTGGTCTATTGCGAAAAACAATAAAACGTCTAACGACCTTACTATTTACCAAACAATGATGGCCATTCAAGCGCTTAATGAAGAAGCGTTTTATGCAAATAATATTAACTTACTTAAGGAAGGGTCTGTTTTAAGGCTACCGACTCAAGAACAAATCGCTGTGTTTAATCAACTGGCGTCTAAAGAAGAGTTCGAACGACAGAATGCGGCCTGGAATGCCTTAAAGAGAGCGGGAAAATTACCAAAAAGTTTAGAAAAAGCTCAATTAAATACACAAGCAAACTCGAATCAACAAACAAAATCAGAATTAAATAATGATGATAAGCTATCATTGATATCTGGTTCCAGTGTTCTCCCAGAAGACTCCTCTAACTCTAATCAAGCCAATTCAGAAGCGGTTAAAAATTTAGAAGGCAAGCTTTCAGAGAGTAATGAGCTTTTAGATAAAGAGCGCCGCGAGAAAAGCGAACTAGAAGGTAAGTTGAAAGAGTTAACAGATCAACAAGCCACATTAGAAAAGTTAATAAGTTTAAAAGACTCTCAGCTTGCAGAGCTTCAGCAGCAAATGATCAGTGCTCAGCAGATAATGCAAGAACAAAAGAATACCGTTGACCAACTGCTTGAAGCAGACCAACTCCGTCGAGAAACGGAAGCCGCTGAAGAAAACTCAATATTTAATCAAATATTTAAAAATCCAGTCATTATGTCTGCTATTGCGGCTGTAATGATGCTGCTGGGTATTTTAATAGGTTTCATGTTAAAGCGAAGAGGCATTAAAAGAGAGGAAGCATTAGATTCGTTAGGCAACGAGTTTGACTTATCATCTGGAGTCGGTATGGGAAGCGCTGCGGCCGTCACGGCCACGGCGAGTGCAGCCGCTGTGACAAACATGGCAGACGATATTGAAGAAGAGGGTGAGGAGCCGCTCCCTGAGGTAGATGAAATAGAAGAAGAAGACCCATTTGCCTTTGATTTTGGTAATGATGAATTAGACGATTTGGATTTGGAATTATCAGATGAAAACGAGGTTGACGAGTTTGATTTCGATGAAGATTCTAGCTCATTAGATGACGAAATAGAGGTTGATGACCCTCCACCTTCAGAGCCTGAGATGGAGTTGGATGAGCTTGAGGAACTGGATGAGCTTGAGGAACTGGATGAAACCGAAGGTTTTGATGATATCGATGCCTTAGTTGATGATAATGTTCCAACAATTGAAGACACGCAACCAACTATTGACGAGCTAGACAATTCAGAAGAAGAGTCTTTCGTATCAAACTTACTTGATGATTCCGGCTTAAATGACATAGATGAACTTGCTAACGAACAAGAAGCACCTGAACCGTCAATTGAAAGTGCTTTGGAAGACGATCTTACTGATATTGAGAGTGAATTTGAAACTGAAGATCTTGAAATTCCAGAATTTGGTGAAAATGAAGCGGCCGAAGATGCGGAAGAATCCGATGAGGAGGAAGAGATCGATTTCTTCGATGCAAGCGGAGATGAGGTGGCAACAAAACTAGATTTAGCCAGAGCCTATATGGACATGGGAGATGAAGAAGGTGCAAGAGTGATACTAGATGATGTTGTAGAATCTGGAAGTGAGACTCAAATTGCTGAAGCTCAAAACATGTTGGAGCGGATGACGTAAAGTGAGTAGTAAAATTGCGTTGGTTGTTGAGTATAAAGGGTCAAGATATAAGGGCTGGCAATCTCAAAAAGGTAGGGTAGAAACAGTACAAGATTTCTTAGAAAAGGCGCTTAGCAAAATCGCCAATCACCAAGTCTCTGTTATTTGTGCGGGGAGAACGGATTCAGGTGTTCATGCGTGTTATCAAGTTATACACTTTGAAACGGAATCCATAAGAGAGAATAAAGCATGGGTCTCAGGTGCAAACTCTAATTTGCCTGATGACATTAGTGTTGTGAGTGCGGTTAATGTAGCGGATAGCTTCCATGCACGTTTTGGTGCGTTAAGTAGGCGGTATCGTTATGTTATATACAGTAAGCAATATCGGTCTGCTATCATGGCCAAAGAAGTAACATGGACATATAAAGCACTTAATGCCTCTTTAATGAGAGAAGCTGCTGAATGCTTTTTGGGTACTCATGACTTTACTTCATATCGTGCCGTTGGGTGTCAGGCCCATAGCCCTGTTCGGACAGTGATGAATTTTGAGGTATATGAAACGGATTCATATATTGTTTTGGATGTAAGAGCTAATGCGTTTTTGCATCATATGATTCGAAATTTTGCTGGCGTTCTTATTGCAATCGGTGCAGGTGAAAAACCAGTTGGGTGGGCAAAAGAGGTGCTACATGCAAAAGACAGAACGGTTGCCGGTGTAACGGCTCCTCCGTATGGACTGTATTTTGTTCATGCCGAATATCCAGTAGAATATGGATTACCATCGTTGCCATTAGGGCCCCATTTTTTGCCTAACCATAAAGAAAAAAATTATGTCACATCGAGTTAAAATTTGTGGAATAACCAACTTAGAGGATGCCATTATCGCATCCTCTCTAGGTGCAGATGCTTTGGGCTTTGTGTTTTATAAAAAAAGTCCAAGATACGTCTCGCCTAACGTTGCAAATGAAATCTTAAAGCAATTACCACCTTTCGTAACACCTGTTGCTCTTTTTGTTGATGCAAATGAAGGTGAGGTAAATGACGTTATTGAGAGTAACTCACGCTGGGTAATTCAATTTCATGGAAACGAAACTGAGCAAGAATGTCTTAGTTTTAATCGCCCTTACATTAAAGCTTTGAGGGTGCAAAGTGAGGAAACATTACTTTCTCAATTAAATAGCTACCCCTCGGCCGCCGCATTATTATTAGATGCATATAAAGAAGGTGTACCTGGAGGAACCGGCGAAACATTTAATTGGGATATTATTCCAAAAGAATTAACAACACCTATTATTTTAGCCGGTGGTTTAACGCCCTCTAATATTACTGATGCGATAAAAGTTCCAGGTATCTATGCCGTAGACGTTAGTGGTGGTGTTGAGTTAACGAAAGGCATTAAAGACAAAACAAAATTAGAAAAATTTATTTTAGGAGTAAAACGTGGATAAAGTAGAATTTTCTACAAACTTACCTGATGAACATGGTCGATTCGGGCAATTTGGTGGTGTTTTTGTATCTGAGACATTAATGTCTGCCTTAGATGATTTAACCAAGGTATACGAGAAGCTCTCAAAGGAAGAGGATTTTCAAGCTGAGTTTGACCGTGATTTAGCTCACTACGTTGGTCGTCCTTCTCCTTTATATTTCGCTGAGCGTTTAACTGAAAAAGCCGGCGGAGCAAAAATATATTTAAAAAGAGAAGATTTAAATCATACTGGTGCCCACAAAATCAACAACACGATTGGCCAAGCTCTTTTGGCAAAATTTATGGGTAAACCAAATATCATTGCCGAAACAGGTGCAGGCCAGCATGGGGTAGCGTCTGCAACAGTGGCCGCTAGACTCGGTTTAAAGTGCAAAGTGTTTATGGGTGCTGAAGACATCAAGCGCCAGTCTCTTAATGTTTACAGAATGAAGCTGCTTGGTGCCGAAGTTATTTCCGTTGAATCCGGAACAAAGACACTGAAAGATGCGCTCAATGAAGCCATGCGTTATTGGGTTAGTAATGTAGACGATACTTTTTACATCATTGGAACTGCGGCTGGGCCTCATCCATACCCTAAACTCGTTAGAGATTTTCAATCCGTCATTGGTCGGGAAATAAAGCAACAATGCATTACTCAAGCAGGCCGCCTCCCTGATGCCTTAGTCGCGTGCGTCGGCGGTGGTTCTAATGCGATAGGTATGTTTCATCCCTTTATTGCGGATACCGATGTGGCTATGTATGGCGTTGAAGCCGGCGGCGATGGTATTGAAACAGGGCGTCACGCAGCGCCTTTATCAGCAGGTCGTCCTGGCGTTTTACACGGAAATAGAACGTATGTAATGGCGGATGAGGACGGTCAAATCATTGGCACTCATTCTATTTCTGCTGGTTTAGACTATCCGGGTGTTGGACCTGAGCATTCTTGGTTAAAAGATGTAGGGCGTGCAAACTACGTCGCGATTAATGATGATGAGGCTATGGATGGTTTTAGAGATCTTACTCGGCTTGAAGGCATCATGCCTGCACTTGAATCAAGTCACGCGATTGCCTATGGCATGAAGCTAGCGGCTACTATGGATAAAGATCAAATTGTTGTGATTAACTTATCTGGTCGTGGTGATAAAGATATTCTTACAGTTGCTGAATTAGATGGTATTAAGGTGTAGTCATGAGTCGAATAAAACAATGCTTTATTAATTTAAAAGCGAGCAATAAGAAAGCGCTTATTCCTTTTGTTACGGCAGGAGACCCAACACCAGACCACACAGTTGATATTATGCACTCTTTGGTCGACAGTGGATCAGATATTATTGAATTAGGTATGCCTTTTTCTGACCCAATGGCTGATGGTCCTGTTATTCAATTGGCTTGCGAAAGAAGCTTAGCCGCAGGTACAAGTATTCGAAAAGTATTAAATATTGTTTCAGAGTTTCGTAAGACCAATGACACTACACCAGTTGTCTTAATGGGGTATTTAAACCCTATTGAGTTTTTTGGTTATGAAGCGTTTACAATGGCCGCTAAAAATGCCGGAGTTGACGGTGTTTTATTAGTTGATTTAACTCCTGAAGAAGCGATAGATGTAGTAGAATTCTTCAAAGAACATGAGCTTGATTTGATTTATCTTTTGTCACCAACCACAACGATGGAACGTGCGAAGAAAATATGTAATCTAGCCACTGGTTATGTCTATTATGTATCTATCAAGGGTGTTACTGGAACAGCCTCTTTGGATGTTGCAAGCGTGAAAAAACACGTTGATAGCTTAAAAGAAATTACAGATCTACCTATTGGCGTTGGTTTTGGTATTCGTGATGCTGAAACAGCTCAAAAGGTGAGTCAATGTTCTGATGGTGTGATTGTCGGTAGCGTATTAGTGAATTGCATCGCTGAAAATCAACAAGCGTCTGGCAACCAAATAGGACAAGAGTTAAATAAGATTTTATTACCTATGCGTCAAGCAATGGATGCTTAGGTAGCAAGTATATTAAGGTTTCTGGAGTAAATAATGAGTAGTTGGTTAGATAAATTTGTCCCTTCAATTATGAAGAGCGAGTCAAAGCGAGTGGGTGGTTCTGTTCCAGAAGGTCTTTGGAAGAAGTGCCCTAAATGTGAATCTGTTCTATACCGTCCTGAACTTGAGAAAAATTTGGATGTTTGCCCAAAGTGTGAGCACCACATGCGTATTAGTGCCAGAAAACGTTTAGATATCTTTCTTGATAAAGAAGGTCGCGTGGAAATTGCCGCCGAATTAGAACCAGAAGACAAATTAAAGTTTAAAGATTCAAAGCGCTACAAAGATCGCTTAATCAGCTCCCAAAAAGCAACAGGCGAAAAAGATGCCTTAATTGCGATGGAAGGTACCTTAAATGGAATGCCTGTTGTGGCGGTTTCGTTTGAATTCAACTTTATGGGCGGCTCGATGGGCTCAATTGTTGGAGAGCGCTTTATTCAAGCCGTCAATGTTTGTCTAGAAAAAAACATTCCTTTGGTTTGTTTTGCGGCAAGTGGTGGGGCACGAATGCAAGAAGCCTTAATTTCATTGATGCAGATGGCCAAAACAAGTGCAGGGCTAGAGAAGATGAAACAACAAGGCATACCGTATATTTCAGCCATGACTGATCCGGTTTTCGGTGGCGTATCTGCTTCTCTTGCCATGCTTGGAGATTTAAATGTGGCCGAGCCTAATGCTTTAATCGGTTTTGCGGGTCCTCGTGTTATTGAGCAAACCGTGCGAGAGAAATTGCCTGAAGGCTTTCAGCGCAGTGAGTTTTTGTTAGACAAAGGGGCGCTTGACATGATCATTCCTAGGCATGAAATGCGTGATCGGCTCTATAATATCTTATCTATGCTAACCAATAAGGCCGCTTAATATAATGTCAGGCAAAACGCTTGAGGACTGGCTTTCTTATATTGAAGGCCAGCATCCTAATAATATTGAATTAGGCCTGGACCGCTGCTCTTTGGTCTTAGAAAGATTAAATATTGATAGACCTAAGTATAAGGTCTTTACTGTTGCAGGCACAAATGGCAAAGGTTCCACGTGCGCCATGCTAACAGGTTATTTTGTTAATGACGGTTTATCTGTTGGCACTTTTACTTCGCCTCATTTTTTAAAGTTCAATGAACGCATAGCGATTAATGGTCAACCTGTTACAGACGCTTCAATTTGCGAAGCATTCGTTGTTATCGATAAAATAAGAGGGGACATTGAACTCACATATTTTGAGTTTAATACCTTGGCCGCTTTTTACCTTTTCAGCCAAGCAAAGTTGGATTATTGGGTTTTAGAAGTGGGATTGGGTGGACGTCTTGATTCTGTCAATATGCTAGATGCTGATGTTGCTATCGTGACCTCGATTGCTTTAGATCATACAGACTGGTTGGGAGACTCTCTTGATCAAATTGCCATAGAGAAAACAGGTATAGCGCGCGATAATTGCTTGCTTGTTAGTGGTGTGGTTAGCCCTCCTGCAACCATTCGATCTAATGCCTCTTCTATCGGTGCTATTTTAAAACAAAAAAATGAGGATTTTTCTTTTGATGAGCAAGAAGAATGCTGGTCATGGAAAAATGAAGAGGTTGAGTTTTCACAACTTAATATACCTAAACTTCCGTTAGAGAACGCGGCAACAGTTATCGCTGCGCTCGTTTACTCAGAGTTAAAGCCAACACAAGAAAAACTCAATAAACTGTTTTCTTCCATTAACCTATTAGGTCGATTTCAACACGTCTCTACAGATCCACATGTCATTATTGATGTGGCACACAACCCTGAGGCGGCTTCTGAGTTAGCAAGACAAATACACAAGCTTAATGTTCAGCCTATTGCTGTTTGTGGAATGTTAGAAGACAAAGATTTTCAAAGTGTTATTGAGATATTAGCCGACTCGTTTTCTAAATGGTTCTTTGCCGATCTTCATGTTCCTAGAGGTGCAAAAGCATCGACATTAGCACAGTATCTCCCTTCTTCATCATGCTCCGAATCTGTATCTGCCGCGTTTATAGAAGCAAAAAAATATGCCTTAGAGAACGATCTCCCAATAGTCGTATTTGGTTCATTTCATACAGTTGCAGACTATTTAGAAGTTAACTCTTAGGGACTTTATTTAATGCTTGATAAAACAGTTCGTTTTAGATTGATTGGCGTGATCATATTAGTGATTGTGTCAGCGGCGGTGTTACCTATTATTCTAGACGGTGAAAGACCTCCAGAATTGGATGTAACGATTCAAATTGAAGCGGCTCCTAGCATCCCAAGCGTCAAAGTAGCGCCTTTACAGCCTATTACCAGTCTTGGTATAAATGATGATTCTGATAGTGAAATTGAACCGTCTTCTTCAGCCGATGAACCGACAACAAATGTATCAACTTCATCGGTTAAAAAAGAAGAACATAGTAAGCAAAGTGATGATGGTATTTTCAAACCACAAGTTACCGTTAAAGCAACCAATACAATACGTTCCAATGAGCAATCGTCTACGCCTAAGTCAGTCGCTCCAACGGCATCAAAAGAGCCCCGTTGGTCTGTACAAATAGCCACTTTCAAAAGTAAGAACAATGCTGAAAATCTCGTTAAAAAATTAATCAAAGCGGATTATGCTGCTTACAGTATTACCACTAATTCACTGTATAAAGTGTATGTTGGACCTGAAATAAAAAGAGAAAAAGCCGAACAGTTTCGTGATCAAATCAAAAAAGACATTGGTTTGAAGGGGTTGATTGTGAAGTATTCAGAAAATTAAGATTATGTATTTGGAATTAATAGCACATCTGATAAACTTCCACGTCAATTAGTATGAGGCTTCCATGGAACAATTAAGCTCGATTGCAACGCTTGACTGGGTGATTTTTATTGTTATTTTAGTTTCCTCTTTGCTGAGTCTTAGAAGGGGCTTTATAAAAGAAGTGTTTTCTTTAATAACTTGGGCTATGGCATTTGCTATTTCAGTAAAATTCTCTACGCAACTTCAATCTCTTTTAATCGATCAAATACAAAATGATCAAGTGAGATACATTGCTTCTTTTCTTATTCTATTCATTTCCAGCTTATGCGTTGGTGCACTAATTAGTCATTTATTGGGGTCTCTAGTACACGTTACTGGGCTATCTAGCACCGATCGTATCCTAGGTATGGTATTTGGTTTCGCTAGAGGCTCATTAATTGTTATTGCCGTCATTTCGTTACTGAGCTTAAGTTCTGCAATAACAGAAAATGAATTTTGGCAGGAATCTAAATTAACTCCTAGATTGGTTCTATTCAAAGACTGGGCGCGGGATATGTTAGGCAAAAGTGAGTCTGTAATAGACTCTACTTTAATAGACCGCGTTTTAGAAAGTTAAAACAATGAATATCGATTTAAATATCGTCTTTCCCCTAAAACACGAGGAATAACAGAATGTGTGGTATCGTCGGCGTAGTTGGCACTACAATGGTCAATCAAGTCATCTTTGATGCTCTTACTTTGCTTCAGCATCGTGGACAAGATGCGGCTGGAATGGTTACGAGTCACAATGGAAGGTTATGTTTACGCAAAGACAATGGATCTGTAAGTGAAGTATTTCGTACTCGCCACATGAAAAAACTTCTTGGCACAATAGGTATTGGCCATACCCGCTATCCAACAGCTGGCACATCCAGTTCCGCTGAAGCACAACCCTTTTATGTTAACTCCCCTTATGGTATTTCACTTGCACATAATGGCAACTTAACAAATACAAAAAAGTTGGCGCAAGAACTTTTTGAAGACGACCTTAGGCACATTAATACGACTTCAGATTCTGAAGTTCTGTTGAATGTCTTGGCACATGAATTACATGAAGAGGGTAAGTTAGTTCCAACTGCTAATGATATTTTTAACTCTTTAGAACGCGTATATGCACGTATTCAAGGTGGCTATGCGGTCGTGTCACTTATTACAGGTTATGGCATTCTTGCTTTCCGTGATCCAGATGGCATTAGACCATTAATTTATGGTTCAAGAGATACTGTTGATGGCAAAGAATATATGGTTGCTTCTGAAAGCGTTGCTCTTGATGCGGCGGGTTTCAAAATCGAAAGAGACATCAACCCTGGCGAAGCCATTTTTGTGGATGTAAATCGTCAAATTCATTTTAAACAATGTACACCGGCTAAAGTGGCACGACCTTGTTTGTTTGAATATGTTTATTTCGCCCGTCCTGACACAGTAATTGATAATATCTCTGTTTATAAAGCTCGCATTAATATGGGTGAAAAGCTGGCTGAGAAAATTGAAGAAGAATGGCTTGATCATGATATTGATGTTGTTATTCCTATTCCAGATACAAGCCGTACAGCCGCATTACAAATTGCTCAAAGACTCAACATTCCATTTAGGGAAGGGTTAGTTAAAAATCGCTATATTGGCCGAACGTTTATTATGCCAGGTCAAACAATTCGTAAGAAGTCTGTTCGTCAAAAGTTAAACCCAGTGCCATTTGAATTCAAAGATAAAGTGGTGTTATTAGTTGACGACTCTATTGTTCGCGGTACAACGAGTAAAGAAATTATCGAAATGGCTAGGGACGCTGGGGCGAAGAAAGTATATATAGCATCAGCTGCACCAGAAGTTCGTTACCCGAATGTTTATGGTATTGATATGCCTGCTGTTACAGAGTTGATTGCTAATGGTAAAAATTCAGATGAAATCTGTGAATTAATTGGGGCAGATAAGTTGATTTTTCAAAACCTTAATGACTTAATTGATGCCTGTATAGATGAAAAGCATTCAAATGTAAGAGAGTTCGATACCTCGGTATTTGATGGTAAATACATTACGGGGAATATTGATACTCAATATTTAGACAATTTAGAAAAAGCACGTAATGATGCTCAAAAATCTGGTGAAGAACCGCAGCAATCAAGTGATATGATGCACCCATTCTAATAACTGATTAGGGGTTGAAAAGACGAGAACGCCCAATTTTATTGGGCGTTTTTATTTAAGTATTGTTAAGGAAAGTATTGATGTCAGACTACAGAGATTTAACCAACATAATTCACAGCGGCACACGCCAAACACTTGAACAAGAAAATAGCGAAGCAATATTTATGACGTCAAGCTTTGCTTATAGCAGTGCAGAAGAGGCGGCCGGTAAATTTTCTGGTGATGTGGATGGCAATGTATACTCTCGCTTCACGAACCCAACGGTAGAATTATTTGAAAAAAAGCTCGCTGTATTAGAGAAAGCTGACGCGGCCATTGCGACAAGCTCAGGCATGTCAGCGCTAATGACAATGGCTTACAGTTTATTAAGTAGTGGTGATCGGGTAGTTTGTTCGCGTAATATTTTTGGTTCAACGGTTAAATTTTTTGATACCTATACTAAAAAATTTGGTGTTGATGTTGTTTATGTGGACGCTACAGATTATGAAGCCTGGGAAAGAGAAGTAACGGATAACACCCGTCTTTGTTATTTTGAAACACCGTCTAACCCATTATACGAAGTGGTGGATGTAGCAAGAGTGGCTAAGATTGCTCACAAAAAAAATGCTTTGCTTTGTGTGGATACGGTACTTGCCACACCAGCATTACAAAATCCCATAACACAGGGCGCCGATATTGTTATGCAATCGGCAACGAAGTTTATTGATGGCCAAGGGCGATGCCTTGGAGGCGCGTTAATTTCAAGTCAAAATATCATCAATGAATTTACCGGTTTTATGCGTAGCGCTGGTCCTTGCATGAGTCCATTTAACGCTTGGGTTTTGTTAAACGCTTTAGAAACATTACCTCTAAGAATGAAAGCGCATTCAGATAATGCCCAGCAGCTTGCTGAATGGCTTGAGACGCACCCTAAAGTTATTAAAGTGAATTATGGTGGTTTGCCGTCACACAAATATCATGAGTTAGCAAAGCAGCAGCAAAAAGGCTTTGGTGGTTTGTTATCATTTGAAGTGACAGGTGGAAGAGACGCTGCTTGGAAAGTGATTAACGGAACAAAGTTACTTTCTATTACTGGTAATTTAGGCGATACAAAGTCATTGGTGACACATCCTGCTAGCACAACACATGGCCGTCTAACAGACGAACAGAAAAGAGACGCTGGAATTGTAGAGGGGCTAATTCGTATTTCTGTGGGGATAGAAGATGTTCAAGATATTATTAATGATTTAGAAAATGCATTAAGTTCTATTTAATATTCAATGAATCACGTAAAGGGATTTGCGTGATTCCTTATTATGACTAATTATTATATTTTTCTTCTGCTTGAAGTAATCGGGATTCCTCTACTTTTCTTTTTTCAATGCTCGCTATTTTAAGTTCTTCCTTTTGTAGTGATAAAACATACTCTTCTATGAACGCTTTTGTTTCTCGACTGATTGAAATAAAGTGAAGTGCCATCATTTCTTCATCTTGCGAACGAACAATTCTGCCTTTAATTTCGCCGATCTTAATTTTTTCATACAAAATTTCTGCATTAATAACTTCTAAGGCCGAATCAAGTGTTCCTTCGATAAGGCAACCTTGATTACTGATGCTCAGGCACGGGTAAAAAACGCCTTGGTATAATAGAGAAAACGTCTCGCTTTCTAGTTGCGCTCGAAAAGCCATTCGTCTGTTTTTGTGAGCCGTATAAGCAATATGATAGTCAGGTCTATTTGTCATATAATTTTTGTAACTCAGGATCCTTTTGTAAAACAAATTCAGCACGACGATTTATGGCACGATTCTCAGGCGTATCATTTCGCACAAGAGGGATACTGTCTGCGTAGCCTGTGGCTGTCATTCTCTCAGGTCGAAATCCAGCCGCCAAAAAATATCTTAATGCGGTTGTCGCTCGAATGGCTGATAACTCCCAATTACTTGGGTATTTAACTGTATTAATGGGAATGTTATCTGTATGACCTTGAATGCTGATAGAGTATTCAGGATAACGGTTAAATATATCAATAAGTTTATTAAAGATAAATTCTGCTTCGTATGAGAGCTGAGAGTCTCCTGAATCAAAAAGAGTTTGTCCATCAACTCGAATGGTTATTTTTTCTCCATCTTCAAATACAGATACAGCATTCGATAAATTGGAAGAGATCATTTTGTTCGCAATGTCGTTAGCGATTTCATTTACCTGCTCTCTTTCTTCCGTATCAATAGGTTCTTCAGAGAAAGTAAGGTCTTGATTATCCGCTAATTGAGGCGGTTCAGGTTTTATAACTTGGGTACCACCTCCTGAATAAAAACGAGGCGATTGATTGATATTTGCGCCATTACTTGAAAGTGCAATCTGTATTGAGGAGAGGGCCGCCTCTAATGTCGTTTCTGTCATTTTTGACAGGCTATACATCAGTATAAAAAAAACCAACAAAAGCGACATTAAATCAGCAAAAGTAAATATCCACGTTGGGACTTCATCTTCTTCAAATAAAGGGTCGCTCATGTACTATTCCCCTATACCTGCTGGTTTACGTTGATGAGCCGGCACATAAGAAGACAGTCTTTCATAAACGGCTAAATAGTTGTTACTACCAAGGAGGCTCACTGTGCCATCACGAATAATTTCAAGTGTCTGTATTTCAAGAATCGTTCTCGCCTTCAATTTACCTGCAATTGGCTGAAAAAATACCGTAGCTAATAAAGAACCATAAAATGTCGTTAGAAGTGCTACGGCCATCGATGGTCCAATGGTATCAGGGTTATCCAGCTGAGAAAGCATTTGAATCAGGCCAATTAATGTACCTAACATGCCAAAAGCGGGGGCATAGGTTCCCATTTTTTTAAACACATCTTGAACCACATAGTGACGCATTTTTAGAGAATCAATGTCTGCTTGAAGAGTATTGCGAATATAGGTCTCATCCGATGCATCAGAGGCCATGGTTAGGGCTCTTTTTAAAAAGGGTGAGTCCGCTTCAACTCGACTTAATGCAATCAGTCCTTCACGGCGAGCTACTTTAGTTAATTGCAGCATGGTTGCAATCATAGCTTGTGGATTCTGCTTATCTTGGGTAAATATGATAATTGATGCTCTAAGAGCTGATACAGTATCTTTAAATTGAAAGGTAACTAATGTGGCAGCAATGGTGCCACCAATAACTATCATCATTCCAGGAATATTGACGAAAATAGACATATCACTGCTACCCAAGAAAATAGCAGAAACGATGAGGAAAAGACCGGTTATTATTCCAACAAATGATGCAAAATCCATTATTTAATTCACCTAAATAAGAATGCGGTATTGAAAATTGATTTATATTTACAATATAACATTTTAAAACGTTTTTTTAATGAATTTATTGAAAATTTTATAAGAAAGGCGTTTTGTTTAATGGAAAAAGGGCCTTAGAAGACAATACCAACGCATTGACTTTCAGGCCCTAAAGGTCTGTATTTATTGAAATGCCTTACATTTTGCTGTATTACACTTTCGCAATAGTATTATCACCTTCTTGACGAATTAGGTCATCTGTGACTACTAAAGAGTCGTCAGACTTGTTCGCTAAATGCATTTTTCTTTCTGCTCTGCGATAACCAAGCACTAATAAACAGGGCGTTAATATCAGAGTTAAAGGTGTTGCGAAGGCAAGGCCACCTGCAATAGCGGTTGATAATTGTGTCCACCATTGTGAGGAGGGCGCACCAACGCTAATGGCCTGGTTAACCAAATCAATATTAAGCTGGAATACCATTGGTACTAAGCCTAAAATGGTTGTTACTGTTGTTAAAATGACAGGTCTAAGTCTTTGCGCCCCAGTTCTAATGGCTGACTCTCTTACTGACATACCCATTTTTCTCAAGCTGTTAAATGTGTCGATCAGTACGATGTTATTATTTACAACGACACCGGCAAGTGCGATAACGCCTACGCCGCTCATAACAATACCAAACGGCTCACCTTTAATTAATAGACCCATAAAGACGCCCATTGTAGAAAAGATCACGGCACTGAGTATCAACAAGCACTGAAAGAAATTGTTAAACTGCGTCACTAAAATAATCGCCATGATGAAGAAAGCGACACCAAAAGCTTTCATTAAAAACACCATGGATTTCTGTTGGTCTTCCGTGTTTCCTCTGAATTGATAGCTAACTTCACGTGGTAGCCCTTCTGCATCCAGTTCACGCGTAATAACTTTGATCACTTCATCTATTACTAACCCATCTTTCACATCCGCATTGATACCAATGGTCTTTTTGCCGTCAACACGATTAATAACACCTTGTTTAGGCGCGGCTGTGCGCGTGATGAAATTGCTTATCGGAACCGCACCATTTTGAGTTGGAATAGTCAGCGTATCAAGTTGATCCATTGATCTATTATTGATCGGGTATCGTAAAACAATATCAATTTGATCATCAGCGCCTTCCGGTAAAAAGTCACTTAAAACAATACCGTTCGTTACTAATTTAATGATATTACCAAGCGTTGCCACATCAACGTCATAACGGCTTGCCTGTACTCGATCTATATTAATTTGCCACTCAATCCCTGGTAATGATCGGTCGTCATTAACCGAAACAATTTCATCGTGCTCTAATAGTTTTTTAGCGATAACATCGGCCGTTGCGATTAATGCGTCACTGTAATCTGAGCTTAATTCTAACTGAATGTCTGCGCCTGATTGAGGTCCACCTTGTTGAACTTCAGACTCGACAATAATGCCTGGGATATTTTGTGTTTGCTCGCGTATTTCCGCTATGATGTCTTTCGCATGACGTCGTGCAAACCAATCGTCAAACTCCATTGTAATACGGCCAATACTGTCGGGAGTCGCATTGTTACCTGGTGTATTATAAGTTGTTGTGATAACCGTTTTAAGCTCACTTTTTGTAAGCGCAATCGCTTCCACTTGCCGAACCAGTGCGTCTTTCTCATCCAAGGATAAATCACCTCGAGCACGCACATCTAACATGGCGACTTCAGGCTCAACGTCTGGGAAAAATTCAACGCCTTTACCTAAGGTACCATACAAACCAAATGTACTGAGGAGTAACACGATTGCAAAAATTAGCACTAGCCAAGGGTATTCCACTAATGAAGTAAGTACTCGAGTATAAAACCCTGTGAAGCCTTTTAACTGCGTTAAGTCACCCGTTTCAGTTAATTGCAAGGTTCTCATTTTGGCCGGTGTATAGGCACCTTTTTTACCAATAATTGACCCAATAGTTGGTAAAATAATGAGCGCCATAACCAATGAAGCAGAAAGTGTTGCTATAATGGTAATTGGCATATAACGCATAAATTCACCAACAATATCTGGCCAAAAAAGCAATGGCATAAACACGGCTAATGTCGTGGCGGTTGAGGCGGTTATTGGCCATGCCATACGCTTTGCGGCTTCTCCATAAGCTTGCCTTTTAGACGCACCTTCAGCGAGTTTACGATCAGCGTATTCTGTCACTACAATAGCGCCATCAACAAGCATACCAACGCTTAAAATGAGTGCGAAAAGTACCACCATATTGATGGTGTAGCCTTGCGCATCAAGAATTAATATCCCGGCTAGGAAAGCGCCCGGTATAGCAAGACCAACCAAGACCGAACTACGAATACCTAAGGTCGCAACAATAACAATCATCACCAGCAAAGTAGAAGTGACAACGTTATTAAATAGATCATTTAAGGAGGTTTCTATCTGAATAGACTCATCCTGAGACAAACTGTATTCAACGCCATCTGGCCAACTTTCGCTTTCACTTTTAATCACTTCTTTTACGGCTGAAATGGTCTCTATTATGTTTGCTCCAACACGCTTAGAGACGCCCATGGTTATGCTGTTTACACCACCAACACGCGCATAGCTTGTCGGTTCCTTAAAGGTAAGCTGACCCGAGGCAATGTCTCGCATTAACACCACTTCGTCACCCACCACCTTGATAGGTAAATTTAATATATCCTCTTCGGTTTTTAATAATCCTGGAACTTTTAATGGGAACCTGCCCGCACCTGTATCCATAGTACCAGCGGCAACTAATCTGTTATTCTGAGAAACGAGTGATATAACCTCAGGTAAGGATAGGTTATAGGTTTCTAATTGAGCAGGACTGATAATGATTTCAGCCTGTTGATCGCGATCACCATTTATGGAAGCCTCTAGCACACCAGTTACGGCTTCAATTGAATCTTGGAGTCTTTCCGCGATATCGCTTAATACGGCAAAATCAACATGGCCAGATAAATTCACTCTTAATACGGGAAAAGTTGAAAGGTTAACTTCTGAGACGGTTGGCTCTTCAGCGTCGTCTGGTAGTTCACTCTTGGCTCTGTCCACTTTGTCCTGAGTATCTATAATCGCTTGATCAATATCCGTCCCAGATTCGAACTCTAATACGACAGATGCATGACCTTCAGAAGCGGTAGAGCTGATTTGTTTAAGGCCCTCAAGACCCTTAAGTTCTTTCTCTAACGGGTGAACGAGTAAACTGTCGGCGTCTTCTGGTGAGATGCCTTCAAGGGTGACGGAGACATAGGCAACAGGAATAGAAATATCAGGATTGTTCTCTTTAGCTATTTCTATATAGGAAACCACACCCGCAACCAATATTAAAGCAAATAACATTAATACGGTTCTTGAACGCGATAAAGCCGCTTCAATTAAACTTTGCACAGATTACACTCCTTAATTAGCGAAAGTCGCTTCCACAATATCGCCCGCTTCAGTAAAGCCTTGACCGACAGTAATGATATTAATGTTCTTCGCTAGTCCTGTTACCCATACTTGCTCACGAGTCGATTTTACAATCGTCACTGGAGCTATAATGACTTTATTATCAATATCTAATATTTTAACGGCGGTATGACCATCCGCATCCAACGTCAGTAAAGCTGGCGAGAAACCATGGGCCATTTGTTCAGGAAGCGACAAGTTCACTTCTGTAGTGATGCCTGCTGGGATTTGGTTTTCTGGGTTCGGTATTTCAATTTCTACGTTGATAGATCGAGTACCGGCATCAGCAACCGAGTTTATGTAGTTAATATTACCTGTGACCATCTGACCATTAATCATGATTTCGGCTTCGGCGCCTAAATGAATTTTGCTGGCTTCTTTTTGGGGAATGTTGGTACTAATAACGAGGGGGTCAACGGCAACCAATTCACCAACCATTGCGCCTGATTGTAATAACTGAGTTTCTGTGACGTTTAAACTATTTAAGACACCCGAAAACGGGGCAATTAAACTTGAGTTTTCCAGATCAATTTGAAGACGTTTTAAAGACGCCTTTGCTTGAGCCACGTCCGTTTTTGCAGAGGCAAGAGAGACGGCGGAAGACAATTTTTGTTTTATTAACTTTTGCACACCATCATATTCAAGTTTTTTTTGATCCAGTAATGCTTGTGCTTGCTCAATGTCGGACAACAAAGAGCGAGTGTCTGTTTTTAATATGACACTTCCTTTCTCAACAAAGTCGCCCTTTTCAAAATAGATATTACTGATTCGACCTGAATTACCAGATAACAAGTTCAACGAGTCACTTGAGTGTGTGGTTCCGCTGAGACTGAGGCTGGCGGAAATACTTTTGGCAATAAGGGTCTTAGCCTGAACTCTTTTATTAACGGGTGTTTCACTGGCTATCGCATTCACTTCAGTTTCTGAGGAGTTTGTTTCAGGCGTTGTCGCTTGAGCAACGGTAATGCCTTTACCGCCAGATACCATCCAGAAGACAGCGGCTCCCGTAATAACAACCGCCGTTATTGGACCAATTTTACTCTTCAACCCCATTATGGTTCTCCATCAAAAATACAAGACTATAAAATCGTTAAGCTAGTCTACTGTTTTCGTTCTAAAAACGGTATAGAGAAACGATAAAAGGTTATTAACGAGGATAAATAGTAAATAACCCAAGAAAGACGACACTTTTTGTTAACAGAACAAGCTTATTGTCTAAACCTTCTTGCATATAGATGCTATATTATGCGCCTTTAAAATTATCCATTTACTTAGGTCAATTATGAGCTTGCTATCACTTGAACAAGTCTCTGTGGCATTTGGTCACAACCCATTACTTTCTAAAATTAGTTTTTCTGCGGATGCAGGGGAAAGAATTGCCATTATTGGACGTAATGGAGCCGGAAAATCTACGCTACTAAAAACAATTTCTGGTGAAGTTATTCCAGATGAAGGGTCAATAAGAGTAGAGGGAGGGATGAAGGTAGCTCAACTTCCCCAAGAATTACCCAATGCAAATGATAAGTTAGTGAAAGAAGTTGTGAGCGAAGGCGCACCGCAAGCACATTCTTTGCTTACACGCTATTATGCATTATTAGAAGATTTTGATAATGACCACAGTAACGAACTCAGTGATATACAGCACACACTTGATCAGATTCAAGGATGGGATCTAGAGCAGCGTGTTTTGAAAATGATCCAAAAGTTAGATTTGCCCGCCGACAAAAAAATGTCTGAGTTATCAGGCGGTTGGCGTCGCCGTGTCATACTGGCTCAAGCATTACTTTCAGAACCTGATGTTTTATTACTTGATGAGCCAACAAACCATTTAGATGTACCAACAATCGAATGGATGGAAAAGCAACTGCAGCAATTCCGTGGGTTAATCTTATTTATTACCCATGATAGACGCTTTTTAGAACAGTTAGCCAATCGCATTATAGAGTTAGACCGAGGAAATTTAATCTCGTTTACTGGAAACATTCACGCTTTTCTAGAATTTAAAGAGAAGCTATTGGAAGAAGAAGAGCGAGCAAATGCGTTGTTTGACAAACGTCTAGCGGAAGAGGAAGTTTGGATTCGTCAAGGCATTAAAGCGCGCCGCACTCGTAATGAAGGTCGTGTTAGAGCATTAAAAGCGTTGCGTGAAGAGCGTTCTGAGCGAATCTCCGTGCAAGGCAAGGCAAAAATGTCCATTGAGACTAAAGATAAATCCGGCAAACTTGTTGCTGAATTTACCCAAGTTGCCCATCGATTTGAAGATAAAGTCATTTTGCACCCAATGGATTTAGTCGTTTCTCGTGGTGATCGTATTGGTTTGGTTGGCCCAAATGGTTGTGGTAAAAGTACCTTCCTGAAGATTTTACTTGGACAATTAACGCCAGACTCAGGATCGGTTAAGCAAGGAACAAAGTTAAATATTGCTTATTTTGACCAATTAAGAGAACAGTTGGACCCAGAGAAAACCGTTGCAGAAAATGTTGGCGAAGGCAAAGACGTTATTGAAATAAATGGCCAAAATAAACACATTATTGGTTACTTAGGTGAGTTTCTTTTCCCACCAGAGCGAGCAAGAACACCAATCAAAGCCCTATCTGGTGGTGAACGTAACCGAGTTTTGTTAGCCAAACTTTTTACTAGACCGGCCAATCTTTTGGTGATGGACGAACCAACAAATGATCTTGATGTAGAAACACTAGAGTTATTAGAAGAACTCTTAATGAATTACGATGGGACCTTGTTATTAGTGAGCCATGACCGTGCTTTCTTGGATAATGTGGTGACCAGTGTTATTGCGTTTGAAGGTGCTGGTGCTGTTAGAGAGTACGTAGGTGGTTATAATGACTGGTTGCGCCAAGGCGGACGATTTGCCGTAGAAAGAATGACGCCGAAATCCGAAAAAGAAAGCACAAACAAAGACGCCGCAAAAGAGAAAAGTGCGGCCGTTAAAGTCGCTAATAAAAGCAAGTTAAGTTATAAAGTACAACGTGAGTTCGATTTAATGCCTGAAAAAATTGCGAATTTAGAAGCTGAAATTGAGCGTGTTCAATTAATTATCGCTGACGCAGGTTTTTACTCACAACCTCAAGAAGTTGTACAAAAAACACTTACTGAAATGGCCAATTTAGAAGCTTCATTAGAGTCATCAATGGAGCGTTGGTTAGAGTTAGAAGAAATGCAGAATGGATAGTAATGATATGAGTAGTCAAATTACCCCTGTCGGTTTTATACCGCGTTTTTTTGGTGCTTTTGCACAATTTTTTAAATATCTAGGTAGTGGTGAATATGCCGCTCGCTGTACTCTCGTCAGTGAAGGTCAATTATTTGCGAACGAAGTTGAACCGAAAATAATTTATGAAGAAGTAGAAACCATTAGAGAAATTGAAGTTCCTATGCCTGCGTTAGCGTCTTTGAATTCTGATGGAGCATTGCAGTTGCTTCAACTATTTCAACAAGAAGCGCGTTTGGTGGATTTTTTAAAGGAGTCGTTAGAAGGTTTTTCTGACGAAGAAGTCGGTGCAGCATCTCGACAAATTCATGCAGGTTGTTCGAAAACACTGCAACAATTTTTTGATATAACGTCAGTAAGTAATGCGTCAGAAGGACAACGTATTACGATTGAAAATGGCTACAACCCAAAAGAGTTTAGATTGGAAGGTCGTATTGAAGGTAATGGACCATTTAACGGCACATTAATTCATGGTGGGTGGAAAGTAACCAATACTAACCTTCCACAAGTTACCAATACGGCATCACTATCAATCTTAGCGCCAGCTGAAGTCGAGGTATAATCAAATGCAACCTGTTTTTATTGGTATTGATTTAGGCACAACTCATTCAGCGCTTTTTTATGCTTCAGAAGAGTTGACGGAAGGAAGAGTCGACTCATTTTCCATTCCGCAATTAATTTCCCCAGGTCAGGTATCGGATTTACCTTTGCTACCTTCATTTATCTACAGCCCGCATGAAGGTGAATTTTTACAAAGTGATTTGATTTTACCGTGGGGCAGCAGTCCATTAATTATTGGGCAACTCGCCAGAGAGTTGGGTGCAAAATCGTCTGGTCGCTTGGTTCAGAGCGCTAAAAGTTGGTTGTGTCATTCAACCGTTAGTGCAGAAGAAAATGTGTTACCTGTTGATGCCTTAGATGAAGTCACTAAGCTGTCTCCTGCAAACGTAACAGAAAGACTTTTGGGGTATTTGGTTCAGGCGTGGAACCATGCCTTCCCTAGTATACCGATGCAACAACAGAATGTTGTTATCACAGTACCCGCCTCTTTTGATCCGGCGGCGAGAGCGATGACTGAAAAAGCGGCTAAAAAAATTGGCTTAAATGCCCGTTTAATAGAAGAGCCCCTCGCGGCTTTTTACGCATGGTTGTCTGAACAGGAAAAGTGGACAAATTCTCTTGATGTAAATGATCAAGTTTTAGTGGTTGATGTGGGTGGAGGTACAACGGATTTATCGCTTATTCAAGTTGCTGATGTAGACGGTAGTTTGCAATTAGAACGGATTGCTGTTGGTCGCCATATTTTATTGGGCGGTGATAATATGGACATGGCGCTTACTTATCACGTAGCAAGCAAATTAGCGAATGAGGGCGTGCAACTTGAAGCTTGGCAAATTTCGGCCTTAACTCAAGCTTGTAGAACAGCTAAGGAATCGTTACTAACAGCTGGAGACATTAATGAAGTGTCTGTTGTTGTTCCTAGCCGTGGCCGTAGCCTTTTAGCCAATAGTATAAAAAGCCGTCTCACCAGAGATGAGGTCAATCAGCTGATTTTAAATGGCTTCTTTCCTGAAGTTAATATAGGTGAGCGCGCTCAAAAAACAACGCGCAGCGGAATTCGTACACTTAATCTAGAGTATGAAACCGACCCAGCTATTACCCGTCATATTAGTGAATTTTTAACAGCCAACCAATCTACGCCAAATAAAATACTGCTTAACGGTGGTGTATTTAACTCACCGATTGTCGTTGAAACCTTAGCAAAACACCTAAGTACATTAATGCACAACGATGAAATGAGCATGCTCAAGTCTTCTCATTTAGATTATGCCGTTGCCAAAGGGGCTAGTTATTATTCTAAAATCAATGCTCAAGGTGGGATTAAGGTCAAAAGTGGATTAGCTGCAAATTATTACATTGGTGTCGAAAGCCCAATGCCTGCTATTCCAGGTATGCCAACGCCAATTGATGCCGTTTGTGTGGCACCTTTTGGATTGGAAGAAGGCGGTCCTGAAGCCGTACTATCGAGTGAATTTACATTGCTCGTTGGTGAAGATGTGCAATTTCGTTTTTTTCAGTCAAATCAATCAGAACCTCAAGAAGTTGGTTCTGTTGTTAATTCCTTCGCAATTACGACTCTTTTTGAATTATCGCCAATCAGTGTGAGGTTGTTTGAAGGGCATTACCCATTAGGTGAATCTGTTCGGGTAGTATTGACGGCGAAGGTATCAGAACTTGGGATTTTGCTAATCGAAGCCTGTGATACACAATCAGAATTAACCTGGACGTTAGAATATCAAGTAAGGGAGTCCTAATGAAGGCTCGGTATTTTGTCGGCATTGATTTAGGGACGACCAACTGTGTGGTCTCTTTTATAGACAATGATTCACTTTCAGATCAGACGCATATATTGAGTATACCACAGTGTATGCAAGACGGTTCTGTTCAGTCTTTTACGCATTTACCGAGCTCCATTTACACTCTTGCGAGAGATGAACAGGAAAAGCTTAGCGTAACATTACCCTGGAAAACCCAATATCCAAATAATTTGGTAGGGCAGGGTGCGCTTCAGCTTGGTCAGAAACGTTCAGGGCAATTAGTCCAGAGCGCAAAGAGCTGGCTAAGCTTTAATCGTGTTGACCGTAAGTCTGAAATCTTGCCTTGGGGCAGTGATTTTGAACGTAAATTATCACCGTTTAACGCCACGGTTATTCTTTTGGATCATATAAAAAATGCTTGGAATCATACTTTCCCAGGCTTTCCACTATCTGATCAAAAGGTGGCACTTACTCTTCCAGCTTCATTTGATGAACAGGCTAGAGCCCTAACTCTAGAAGCAGCAGAAAAAAACGCCTTAGAGAACTTGTACCTATTAGAAGAGCCTCAAGCCGCTTGCTATAACTGGGTTGCGAAAGAAGCCAATACAGATGCATTGGCAGATAAAAAAATGTTATTGGTTATTGATATTGGTGGCGGTACCACTGACTTCAGTTTGGTTGCTATTAACAGCTTAGCAAACAATCAATTAGCGAAGGATGAAATAGCGACTAGTAAACTGCATTTAAAGCGTATCGCGGTTGGTGAGCATTTATTGCTCGGTGGTGACAACGTAGACCAAGCGTTAGCATTTCAACTTGATCCTAAACAAATCGCTTCGCTTTCAAGTACTCGACTGGCTGCATTAGTCCAACAAACGCGGTTAGCTAAAGAGGCGTTGCTGGCTGACAATGCGGATGAGTCTATATCGATAACCGTACTTGGCTCTGGTAGTCGATTGATTGGTGGTGCTCAGAAGTTTCAAGTAGAGAGAGAACTTTTAGTAAAGCAAATTGAGACCGGTTTTTTGCCCATTATTGATTTGCAAACGCAGGTAAAGCAAAAGCAATACGGCGTTCAATCGTTAAATTTACCCTATGAGCAAGACCCTTCTATTCACGCTCATTTAGCCGATTTTCTCAGTCAACATGCTGAAGAAATTAAACGTCATTGTGGTCAGTTTTTACCTGATGCGGTTTTATTCAATGGTGGCTTATTTAACAGTCCCAAAATCAAATCACGTATTATTGAGCAATTACGCACATGGTGTGGCGATGATTTGTATGTTTGTGAAGGCAATCAACCTGACACTTCTGTGGCTGAAGGGGCGGCCTATTATGCCTTCGGGTTAGTCAATACGGCAACAAAAATAGAAAGTGGTGCAGCTCATTCGTTATTTTTAGAAATGGCTGACGGCACCTCTGTCTGTATTTTACCAAAAGGCAATCCTCGCGCTGAAAGTGTTATTCTATCAAACACCTTCTCTGTGGTTTTAGGAACGGCGGTGCAGTTTCCATTGTATCGCGCGGATGATCGATTAACCGTTGACAAAGAGCACCGCCTGGAATCCACAGAAGGATTACATTATATTTCGAATCTAAGTGTTATCTTAGAAAGCAGTAAAAGTGAACTTGCTCAATTAGATGTCAAGCTAACGGCGGAACTCACTGAAGTCGGTACCTTAAAGATCCAGTTGACTGCAATGGATCAATCGGATCAATGGATACTAACATTCAATGAGTTTCAGCAAGGTCCGGAGAGTGAAGAAAACACCATGAAGGTCCATCGATCTCTAGGAGAGGCGGAAGAACTATTGGTGAGTTGTTTTTCTAAAGCGACAAAACAGAAGCAAGATGATATAAAAAAATTACGCAATGGCTTGGAAGCTATTTTAGGACCGAGAGAGGAGTGGAATCTAGCAACAGCAAGGTCTCTATGTGATAAATTATTAAGCTTAAAATCTGGTAGAAATAAAAGCCCTGCGCACGAAAGGCAATGGTTGATGTTAACAGGGTTTTGTTTACGTCCAGGCTATGGTTTTGATAATGACATGCCTCGTGTAGAGAATTTCTCAAACATATTATCAAGCAAACCTCAATTTGATGACAATTCAGTATGGAGCCAGTATTGGACGGCTTGGAGAAGAATTGCCGGTGGGCTGTCAGAAGAAAAACAGCAAAACTTATTAGATTCGTTTTTAATGTATTTCTCTCCCAGCGCACTGCGTTCTAGAGAAAAGCAAAAGCAACTGCAAACTCGAGCAGGAGATGACCTTATTCGTTTAGTGGGTGGACTTGAATCCCTCTCTATAGATAACAAAAAGTCGGTCGCGGACATACTCTTAAAACGCCTAAGCAAATCATCTGAATCGGATACAGCCTGGTGGGCTATAGGACGTTTAGCAAATAGAAAGCTATTGTATGCGGAGGCTACTTATTGCCTGCCTGAAGACATTACTATTCATTATTTAAGTGTTTGTTTAAAGGAAGATTGGAAAAAAAGAAAGCAAGCAGGGCTTGCCGCTGTATTAATGGCGCAATCAGATGAGAAAGGCTCAGAGAACTTGCGAGCAAAAAAGGCGCTTGTTTCGAAAAAATTACTAAAAGAGAAGTGCCCAACTCATTGGGCGGATCGTTTGGATCTTTCTTTTGAAGAAGCGGGTTCCGATATGAACGATTTTGTAGGAGAAGCCTTGCCAATAGGAATTCACTTAAAATCAACTCGTACCGGCTAAGAACAAGCCCAGAACCCATGAGGTATTCGATATTGAAGTGCTGATTTTAAGCACTCCAATATCGGTATAATGTTATCTACTCAGCAGAACCTTCTTGAACCAGTTCGATTAAACCGTTTTTATAAGCCACCTGTAATAGTGCGGCAATGAGTTCATCTGGCGGCAGCAAATGCAAAGGTACAGTTAGATCAAATTCTTCTAGTTCATCGTTTAAATTAACATCTCTTTGCCTAAACCAATCGTAGACGCCGATCACCTCAAAAGAAGGGTCTAACCCTTTACAGTCGTATGTGACTTCGATCATTTGAGCGGTTAAGTCGGGATCTAAAGCAATGACTTCGTCGGTATCAAGTTCTTTTATCCATTCGGTTAAAATATCACTTGCTTCATAGCCGAATTCATACAGCTGTGCTTCGTTAATATTTAGGGGATTGTTTTCGACATGGCCCTTTTCTAGCCAAGCATCATCAGGCGTTAACAAAACTTCTTTAATTTGGGCATCCGGTGTTGACCAAGTAAATAAGATAGGAAACATGGGCTCATCAGATGAGTTAGCGACAGTCGTAATAAATATAGGTAAACTTGACATAAAATTAAGTCACATTCTGTATTAAAGTAAAGGAAGAAAGAATGACTAACCGTATTAGAATCAGTAGCGCATTCGATGGGGGTAATATTACCGTAATTGAAGCAAATGAGCCTGATAATATTCAAGTTAAAATTCCTAATGATACCAACTCTGAATTCCTCCAGTGGTTTTATTTCCGTTTACAAGGCGGTATGGAGAATCAATGTAAGATTATTTTCCTGAATGCAATTGATGCGGCTTACCCAGATGCTTGGGATGGTTACCAAGCGGTTGCCTCATATGATAGAGAGCATTGGTTTAGAGTGCCTACTGAATATGTAAACGGGCAACTTGTCATTACTCATGAGCCAGAGCAAGACAGTATTTATTATGCTTATTTTGCTCCTTACAGTTTTGAGCGTCATCAAGATATGATTGCTTGGGCGGTATCTAATGAAGACTGCATTTCGGATCATTTAGGCGAAACAGCTGAAGGTCGCGATATAACATTACTTGAAATCAGCAAGACCCAAGGCTTGGCTAAAAATATTTGGATCACGGCACGCCAACACCCTGGTGAAACCATGGCGGAATGGTTTATTGAAGGGTTATTGGAAAGGTTGCTAGATGACTCTCATCCTCTATCAAGGTCATTATTGAACCAATGCCGTTTTTATATCGTTCCTAATATGAACCCTGATGGAGCGGTTCACGGCAATTTAAGAGTGAACTCAAAAGGCATCAACCTAAATAGAGAATGGGACAAGGCTACCAAAGAACTTAGTCCGGAAGTATTGTGTGTACAACAACGAATGGAAGAGGTGGGTGTTGATGTGTTTTTAGACATTCACGGCGATGAGGAATTACCCGTGAACTTTGTGGCTGGTTGCTCTGGCGCACCATTTTTTGATGACCGAATGCAGCAACTCGAAAATATTTTCAAAGGTATTTTTCTTGCTGTCAGTCCAGATTTTCAAGTTGAAAAAGGGTATGCACCCGATCAGTTTGGTGATGAAAGTATGTCCATTGCCAGCAATTGGGTAGCGGAAAAATTCAATTGCCTTTCATTGACTTTGGAAATGCCATTTAAAGACAATGAACTGTTGCCTGACGAGGAAATGGGTTGGTCACCTGAGCGTTCGAAAATTCTTGGAGCAGATACCTTGTATCCTTTATATCATATTGTGACAAGTGACTTACTAAAATAACTAAATCACGGCAGTGAGTAGAAAATGATTGTTTTTTATACTCACTGCACTTTCTTTTTACGTAACAGCAATGATGAATAAAGAGCTTATTTCTTACTGATTTCTCTTTGTACCGCCGCCAATATCCCTCGTAAAATCCCTAGTTCACCTTTTTCAGGGCGTGACCGATGGAAAAATCTCTGCAATTTATCGAGAACCTTGCCGGGATGGTTTTTAATTATAAAATTAATATCGTAAAGAGTTTCTTCTAAATGGTCATGAAATAAGTCCATTTCGTTTTTCAGCGGGTACTCTGGTAACTCGATATCACCATGCAACTTATTTTCTTCTTGGGCATGAGCCATCCATATTTCATAGGCAACAATTTGCACCGCTTGAGAAATATTCAAAACGGGATACTCATCGTTAGCGTCGATATACACTTGACGATGACACTGGGCAATTTCTTCATTCAAAAGCCCTGTTTTCTCTCTACCAAATACAATTGCTACATCGTGGTTTTTGGCTTCCAGAACCGTACTTTCACCACATTGTCTGGCGTTCATTATGGGTAATTGGAAGGTTCTATGCCTAGCACTGGTTCCTATGACCAGACTACAATCACCAATAGCTTCCTCTAAAGTGTTAACGATGATTGCATTTTCTAGCAAATCAACAGCGCCGGCAGCACGACTTGTTGCTTCATCCGAAGGGTAATCGTTAGGATCAACAAGATAAAGGCTACTCAATCCCATATTCTTCATAGCTCGAGCTATCGCTCCAACGTTACCGGGATGGAATGTATTAATTAGGACAACTCGAATATTACTTAACATAGGCGTGAGATAATTCTTTAATATTAGATGGTTATTGAGTAAGCGTTAGCGATTGTTCTGCGCTCGAAAATTGAACGCCTTCTATAACGACTTTGCTGGTTTTATTAAATAAAAATTGATTGCAGGCGCGATGATACAAGGAACCTGTTTGTAATACCAAGCGATATTGCCCCCGAGGTATGAAGTTAGCCGCAAACGGTTGTCCAACATGTAAGAAAATAGAGAACGTTGGGAACCCATCATAGGACTCAAAAGTAAGCAGGCTTTGTGTTGTTAAGGGGTTTAAAATCCGCAGTCGGCTTGTGCCTTTATGCTGCCCAAAGACTTCTCCATGATCGGGCGCTTGCCCCGGATGACCATAGCAACCAGTTTTTTGAGCATGCTCAATACTTCCAAACCCTAGGTTTTTGCCTTGAATCCATCCCGCTCTGTCCTGATAACGTATCGCAACCCAGTCGGAGCTGGTGAGCTGTGAAGCAATGACATCAACACCCTCTGGAACGACGATTTGACCTTTTGATTCAGTGTCAGGCGCTAAATACAAATTGGCCTGCTTTACTGTGTAATTTAAGCCCTGTCTAAATTGAGGATAAATTCCAGGGACATACACAACCTCTTTTTTAGGTGAATCTGTCAACGGCTCATAGACTGATTGCCAGTATAAAGTTCCAAAAATACCAAGAGCAAAAAAAACCAAATAACCCAATGCCTGAAAAGCGGCTTTTAATGCGGCCCCCTTAATTGGGTAAGAAGGTGGGTGAGAATCCGTTGCTGAATCAATACTGATGTCTTCGTTGTATGATTCTGAATAATTGTAAGTGGCCCCTTGAGGTTGATATTGATGAATAAAATCATCCACTTGACTATCTGCATTGGTATGGCTTTGATGATTGTCGGTGTAGTGTCTAAAAGCATCGCTTGCCTGTGACGCTTTAAATGCTTCTTCATACATTTTTTTTACACGTTTTTCATTAAGTGTATTTCGAGCTGTTCGAATAGCATTTTGTCTTGCTTGCTCATGCTTGGCTGAATTGCGTTTCAGCTCATCGTATGCTTTTTGTCTTTCTTTTATATAGGCGTATTGTAAATCATCATTTGGGGTAGATTGAGAGGAGTCTTTATTAGATGAAGATAAATCAAAATCAACGTTTTTCCAATCTTGTACAATGACACCTTGGCGTATGGCATTAAGGACATTTTGATAAGCCACTTGCAAGTTTTGGAAGATTTCAGTTGTGTCTCTGTGAGGGTTTTTGTCTGGATGATACAGTTTAGCCAAGCGCCTGTAGGATGCTTTCGCTTGAGCTTCATTGGCATCAGACTCTAACTCCAGTAACCGATAATCGTTACTTAAGCTCATAAAATCCATTCAACATAATAAGTGTATTTGATCAAAAGAAAGCCTTTGATGGTAATTGTTCGCCAAGCCAATTAAAATGCCATGCGTTAATCTAATTCCTAACGAATAAAATTAGAAACATGAAGAATAACAATAGCATTATGCCTGATTTACCTGAATGAACAAAGGATAGCTGAATGAATAAAACTCTGACTCATTTAAACGAAAACGGCCAAGCTCACATGGTCGATGTTACTGAGAAAGAAATAAGCCGCCGCACCGCTACCGCTGTTGCTATTGTCGAGATGAAAGCTCAAACCCTAACCTATGTATTGGAAGGAGGGCTGCCTAAAGGCGATGTACTCGCAACGGCGCGAATTGCCGGAATTCAAGCCTGTAAGAAAACAGCCGATTTAATTCCATTGTGTCATCCATTAATGTTGACTAAAGTTACCTTAGATATCGACGTTGTGTCCGCAACCCAACTTCGTGTAAGTTGCACCTGTTCTTTATCGGGAAAAACAGGGGTTGAAATGGAAGCCTTAACAGGTGCGTCTATTGCGGCACTTACTTTATATGATATGTGTAAAGCCGTAGATAAAGGAATATTAATAAAAGAGCTAGGTTTAGCAAGTAAAACTGGTGGTAAAAGCGGAGATTGGAGTAAAGATAATGTCTCAAGTTAAAGTTGTATTTTTTGCCTCACTAAAAGAATCGTTAGGCGTGAGTGACGCGGTGATTGATTTGCAAGGGCCAACAAGCATAGAAGAAATCAAGCAAAAGCTTAATGCGTCTCTAGAAAACCCTGATCCTTTATTTGAAGAAGGTATACAATGTTCAATTGATTACGAATTTGCTCGTGACAGCAGTAAAGTTGATCCTGAAACAGTGAGAGAGATCGCATTTTTTCCGCCTGTAACAGGAGGTTAATATGAATTTACAAGTTCAAGAAAAAGATTTTGATGTTAACGCATTGTATGAGCAACTTCAGGTCAAAAACAAGACAGGAGCGGTAGTCATGTTTGTTGGTCTTGTTAGGGAGTTTACCGATTCCGCTCAAGCTCAAGTAAGTGCAGACGATTGCCGCTTTGAACTTGAATATTATCCAGGAATGACCGAGCATAATTTAAGTCAAATTATTGAAGAAGCGAGTGACCGCTGGGCTGTGCTTGATATTAGCGTTGTTCATCGGGTTGGCACGTTATCGTTAAATGACCAGATTGTGTTTGTCGGTGTAAGTGCATCACATCGTGCTGAAGCCTTTCTAGCCTGTGATTTTATTATGGATTATCTAAAAAGCCGTGCCGCTTTTTGGAAGAAAGAAACGACAGCAAATGGAGGTCAGTGGGTTTTGGCTAAGAAAAAGGATCAAGACAGCTTAGAGCGATGGGCTTGATAGAAAATTTCATTATTACTTTATTAGCCCGTAAGGTTAATCTGGCCGAATTTTTTTCTTTTTACTGCTAGCATGGCGCTCTCGATATTCCGTATCTATGTATTTGTCTGTTGTTGCCATGCTGGCATGACCAGCGTCTTCTCGAACATGTTCTTTGGGTCGTATTTTTACATCTTCAGATATACCTGTGTGGCGCAACCAATGCACAGTCGCTACTTTAAGATCTTCTGCATCAGACTTCATCCCATCTTCGCACATACGAGCATAGGCACAATCAAAACAAAACTGCACTACATTGCGGATTTGCCTAGTGCTTGTCATGGCGCCTTTGCCCCGATTCTTAGGAATAAGAGGCGTTTGCTCCGCTACTGTGGGAAGGTCAGGAAGGCCTCTAAAGCGTCGATATCGTGCTAGTGCACTTAACATATCATCAGATACGGCTACTAAGCGTTCCTTGTTACCTTTAGATAGAACCTTTAACCACCAATTTCCGTCTGCATCTTTAATAAAGTCCCCCATAACAGGTGCAGAACGCTCATCGGCAACTAGCTCTGAAATTCGTAGATACATACCTAGAAGTGCATTCATAATAAACAAACTTCGCTCATGCATAAGAGGATCTTCTTCCGCTAAAATTTCTGTCGTCTCAATAACATAATCCCATTGAAGGTTTGAAATACGACGCACTTGTTTACGAGAGACTTCTTTTTTTACAAATTTACTTTTTTGTCGAATTAACGATACAGGGTTATGTTGCGCGGCGTCTTCTTGCATTAAAAAGCCGTAGTAAGACGACAAAATAGAGAAGGTTGCGCGTATTGCGGCCTGTGACAATGCATAGTCTTGTGTCAGCGGAGCATCACCGTTTCGAAAGTTCATTTTGCTGACATGACTAACAAAAGGTCTCCACTCGGGGTTTTGTAACCTGGCCCCTAATTTGTTTGAAAAACGAGAAACATTTTTAATGCCAATCCACTCAGCAGGCGGCGACATGCAAAAATGTATAAATTCTTCTATTTCATCGCGTCTTAAATGAGTTGTTGGTGACGACTTAATATTCCATGACCATAATAGAAGCCTTTCAACCTCTCGACGGTAAGAGTTAAAGGTGGCTTTTGATCCGTTATAGCTATAAATAAAGCATAATGCTAATTGATAATCCCTTTTGTAGTCGGTCTGGTTGAGTAGTGGCGTCATTCCAATGCAACTTTGAGCATAAGATTCGAATTGAGTAAATGGGTTCGGCAGATTGTCTAGGTTATCAATTAAGGCAAGAGGGGCTTTCATAATGAGACTTACTAATTAAAATAATGAATATCAGTATCTTAGATAAATTTAATACAATGAGATAGTCATTATTACAACAATAATTACTATCTTTAGGGTTTAAATTGAGTATTATGCCCTTATAGAATATAGGTATTCATCATTTCGAATGAGTACGTTAATCTGATATTGGAGCTTTACTATGTTTACCACTCGCCCTAAGAAATTGTTCCTTGCTACCATGGCTGCAATAGCGGCAACAGCTGGAGCGCAACAAGCAATCGCCTCAGATATGGCTGAAGGTGTTACTGTTTCTCCTATGGTTGGCCATTACAATTTTGCAGGCAGCCGCGACGTCAAAGATGACGGTATCTTTTCAATAGCGCTTGGTTATCAATTTGATAGTCCTTGGGCCGCTGAATTAATGTTACTTCATGTAAACACTGACAATTCAGCCGGTACAGATCTAGATTTGGACCAAGTTCGCATTGATGCTCTTTATCATTTAGAGACAAAAGCCGATGTAACACCATACCTTGCGTTTGGTCTAGGCTATAACGAATACTCCAGCAATGTAAATGATTATGAACCGATTCTTAACGCTGGTTTTGGTGTTAAATATGCTTTGAACTCTAATTTATCTTTACGAGGTGATTTTCGTTTAATTGACAGTTTAGAAGCTGACCGAATTGATACAGCAACGTCTGTTGGTTTAACTTATGCTTTTGGCGGTACAAAAAAGAGAATTGAACCAGCACCCGTTCAAGAAGCAATCGTAGTTGATAACGATGCAGATGGTGTTAACGACGCCATTGATCAATGCCTTGATTCACATCCAAATGACATTGTAGATTTAAATGGTTGTGCATTGGATGATGATAAAGATGGTGTTATTAACCGTCTAGATGATTGCCCTGATTCTGCTATGGGCTCAAAGGTGGATGCAACAGGTTGTTACATCGAATTGATCGAAACTCACACAGCACGCCTAGATGTGAATTTTGAAATCAATTCCGCTGTGGTTGATCAGAAATACTTTGGTGAGATTGAAGGAATTGCCAAATTCCTTACTGAATATCCAGAAACTGATGTAGTGATCGAAGGTCATACTGATGACACAGGTGAGGCGGAATACAATCAAACCTTATCCGAAAAACGCGCTCTAGCGGTTTCTGATATCTTGGTTAACGAATTTAATGTTGCTCAAGAGCGTATAAGCGTTGTAGGTTTTGGTGAAAGTAAGCCTTTGGTTGAAAATACATCTGAAGAAAATCGCATTATGAATCGTCGAGTAATTTCAATAGTAACGGCTCAAGTTAAAACGATTGCTAAATAATTACACTCACGTTTTAAAAAGCGTAACCTAGAAATGGGTTGCGCTTTTTTTATATATAACCCTTTTTATAGACGGCTTTACACACACAAAAAACAACTCGACCGTTTAACTTGCTCCCATGACTATTCAGTCAAATGCAAAAACAGCACGATCATGGGAAAATTGACTTAAGTGATCTAGGTCTTGATAAACCCCTTTTGCGGCTAAAGACTTTTTCTTGATAAATCACGCCCAAAAGTACGGCTGTCGTGTAAACGGAGTTTGTGCAGATAACGTATTGAAGCACGTCAAAAAAGATAAGATGAATTTACGCGTAGGGAAGGGTGGCTCAATACTAAATTAGTGTAAGACCAAGTTGCACGAAAGTTGATTCAAGTATGATTGCCGTTAATGTAAAAGGTTTTCGCTCATAATAAATATGAGCGAAAATTTAATGCGCATGAAAGCGAATTAATTAAAAGCGGTTAGATGCAAACGATGTTTTCTGCCTGAAGGCCTTTTTGACCTTGTGAAACAGTGAACTCTACACGCTGACCTTCAGCCAAAGTCTTGAAGCCATCACCTGTGATTGCACTGAAATGAGCAAAAACATCAGGACCTGACTCTTGCTCAATAAAGCCAAAGCCTTTTGTTTCATTAAACCATTTAACAGAACCAGTAGTAGTATTAGACATAATAGATATCCTAGAAATTAATAAAAAATTCGTCAGAAAGAAGACGATTGAGCAAGAAGAAAATTGATATTTAACTGAGGATAACGCGGAGAATTATTACTAATAACAACGAGGAATAGACAAATAAACAGGGCTTTCTCTCAAGCCTAGAAGAATAGTAACAGAAAAAATCAATTATACAAGAGTTAAAACAGGTATGTTCAACTACCTAGGTTTAAGCTAAATACGTTAATCAATAAATGCACAATAATTTCTTTTTAGATGAACTTGTAAAAAAGCGAAGGTTATAGCTCAATAGCATCGGCAGAGAAAAGGAAGGAAGAAGGCAAATACTGCGCTGGATCAACTAAATAAGAGTTCAGCCAAATAAGATAAAATAAGTATTTTTATTACATTTTTTATCTTATTTTTCACACTTGATAGTAGAACAATATTAATTTAAAAGATAAATTATGACAAAACCTTTGAATCAATCTGGGTTTGCATTTAATAGGCGATGCATAGTTCATGTTTAAGCAATAACATTATAAGCATCATAATGCGTTAAACAGAAACTCAATCATTAGACACAATCGTTTTTCCAGAGGGAAGTTTCATGATAAAAGAACTAACCAGATTAGAATTTGAATCATTTTGGCCAACATTTTCTCAAATCATCCTAGCTCAAGAAACGTACGCATTTAATTCTGATATGACTCAGGAACAAGCATTTGATTTATGGTGTAAACAACCATTGAAGTCGTTTGCTTTTATAGAGTCAAACAAGGTGCTTGGTATTTATTACATAAAAGCAAATGCAATGGGACCAAGTCGTCATATTTGTAATTGTGGTTATATGGTATCCAGTGATGCCAGAGGTAAAGGTATTGCTCGCCTTATGTGTAAGCACTCTCAGGTACAAGCACTTGAGAATGGTTTCGAGGCGATGCAATTTAATAGTGTCGTATCAACAAACAAAGTGGCCGTTCAACTTTGGGAAAAACTTGGCTTCACTATTGTTGGCACCATTCCTAAAGCATACAAACACGCTCAACTTGGCTATGTAGACAGTTATGTTATGTACAAATGGCTACAAAGCTAAAATCGCTGTGACATTATTAGGTTTAAACGTAAACACCGTCGAAATTGAAAACGATAAAAAGACAACAGTGAATAACAAGATTGATATAGACTGGTAGTGCTATTAATAGCACACTATTTCCGATAAATGTTATTATCGGAAATAGTGTAGCTGCACCTTTCATTGTGTTTATCGCTATAATTCTCACTCATCAACAACAGAAATCAGTCATGTCTCCTAATGTCATTGAAGTCATTGTATTGTTATAAATGAATATTCTAGTGATGATGATTTAATTACCTGTTCTAAGCACCCATAACTGGATCATATGACTTCTTTTCCAGTCGCACAGCCCATCTCATTCACAAGACCACTTTTGACATTCAGCCTATTTATATTCTATTTGATATAGGGTTATTACAAAGACAAAGCTTGATCCTTGTTACGACAACTAGTTATTTTCTTATATGTCAAATTACTGTAAAATCCTGGGCTCAATAAATACTCACTAATATAAGGTAAAGCACTTTGCTAATTACGCCACCATAGGCTTTTCCCTCGTAATGTCGCCGTTCTGCGTGACAAAACTATACCGTCTTACGGTAGGAATTCTTTGTTAGAAAAAAACTGGTTAATGCACAACATCGTCGATGTGTAACAACGGCTTGATAGAGTCTCTCTGTTCATTTGACCTATTACTTTTACGTTTTGCTGAATAATATAAGGTTTACTATGCTTGAAAAATTGAAACTCGAATGGCTTTCCAACATACGTGGCGACTTGCTTGCTGGTATTGTGGTGGCGTTAGCGCTAATACCGGAAGCGATTGCTTTCTCAATTATTGCAGGCGTTGACCCTAAAGTTGGCCTATATGCTTCTTTTTGTATCGCGGTTGTTATTGCTATCGTCGGTGGCCGACCTGGTATGATTTCAGCCGCTACCGGTGCCATGGCCTTGTTAATGGTTACCTTAGTTAAAGAACATGGGCTTGAGTATTTATTAGCAGCGACTCTTTTAACGGGTGTGTTTCAAATATTTGCAGGTTATTTAAAGCTTGGTAGCTTAATGCGGTTTGTTTCTAGGTCTGTTGTAACTGGGTTTGTTAATGCGCTAGCCATACTCATTTTTATGGCTCAATTGCCCGAGCTAACAAATGTCACATGGCATGTTTATGCCATGACGGCCGCAGGGTTAGGCATTATTTATTTGTTTCCCTATTTACCTGTTATTGGCAAAATCATCCCTTCTCCATTGGTGTGTATTCTAGTGCTCACCGCGGTCGCGATTACATTAGGCTTAGATATTCGTACTGTTGGCGATATGGGCCAACTGCCTGATACATTACCTATATTTTTATGGCCTGATGTACCTTTAAATGTTGAAACTTTACTGATTATCTTACCTTATTCAATTGGCCTTGCTGTTGTTGGTTTACTTGAAACCATGATGACCGCCACCATTGTGGATGATCTTACTGATACAAAAAGTGATCGTAATAGAGAGTGTAAAGGTCAAGGCATTGCCAATATCGGTGCGGGGTTGTTCGGCGGAATGGCCGGTTGCGCTATGATCGGACAATCTATTATTAACGTAAAATCGGGGGGGCGTGGCAGGTTATCTACTTTTACCGCCGGTACTTTTTTGATTATTATGATTGTTTTTCTTGATGACTGGCTTAAGCAGATTCCAATGGCAGCCTTGGTGGCTGTTATGATTATGGTGTCAATAGGTACTTTTTCTTGGGCTTCAATTCGAGACCTCAAGGATCACCCGCTATCGACGAACATCGTCATGGTTGCTACCGTCATTGTAGTAGTGGCAACACATAACTTAGCGCTTGGAGTCTTAGTCGGTGTACTGTTGGCCACCCTATTCTTTGCGAATAAAATTGGCCGTTTAATGGTGGTTAAACCGGCACAGACAAATGAAAATGTTCGTATATATCAAGTTATCGGTCAGGTATTTTTCGCTTCTTCAGAAAAATTCACCGAATCATTTGACTTTAAAGAAGCCGTTGATAAAGTCATTATAGATTTAAGTCACGCTCATTTCTGGGACATCACCTCGGTATCTTCACTTGATAAGGTAGTAATAAAGTTCAGACGTGAAGGGGCAGAAGTAGAAATTATTGGAATGAGTGAAGCCACTGAAACGATTGTTGATAAATTTGGTGTCCACAACGACCCTGCAGAAGTTGAAAAAATAATGGCGGGTCACTAAGGAGATGACAATGAATAAAATTATAACATGCGTGGATGATTCGGTTTATTCCGATAATGTTTGTGATGCGGCTATTTGGGCGTCAAAAAAGCTTAATAAAAGTATTTTATTTTTACACGCGATTGAAAGAAAAGGCACTTCTACTACAGATTTAAGTGGCGCTATTGGTTTTGGTGCTCGTACGGCCCTTTTGAATGAGATGGCCGCACTAGACGAACAACGAAGTAAGTTAGCCTTAGAAGTCGGTAAAGAAATGCTCGCTCATTCTTATTCGAGAGCGAGTGAAAACGGCTGTGAGTCGATCGAAAAAATTCAGCGACATGGAGACATTTCTGAAGCCATTTTAGATCTAGAATCGGATGCTCGCCTAGTGATCATTGGTCGTTCAGGAAGTAAAGTTGGCAATGGTTTTAAGGTGCTAGGGTCTCATATTGAACAAGTTATTCGTCAAGTACATACTCCTGTATTGATTGCTAATGAAGGTTTTACTGAACCAAAAAGCTTTATGTTGGCGTACGACGGTAGAGAGAATGCTGATAAAGCCGTCAAACGTATTATTGAAGGCGGGCTGTTGCATAATCTAACATGTCATCTAGTAACGGTGAGAAATCGCCAAAGTGATTTAGATGAAAAATTTAAGCAAACAGAAGCCCTGCTTACTGAAAACGGCTTTGATGTTAAATCAAGTATGTTAGAAGGCAATATTTTTGACTCCTTGATGGAGTATAAAATCAAAAGCAGCGTAGATATGTTAGTAATGGGGGCATTCTCTCATTCTAAAATTGCTCATGTTTTCCTCGGTAGCAACACTCTTAAAATGATTGAAAATACCAATTTGCCATTGGTCATTCTTCGCTAGTCGCCCTCTTGTCTTTTATTTAAAAAGGCAAATAAGCGACCAATAGGTTTGTATTTACTTATTGGTCGCTCGTATTATCTACTAATGATTAAATCAAATATACGTGTGACTAAACCTTGTTATATGAGTATGGGCATTTACTCTGTGACGCTGATTGACCTTGATTTTGCGTGCCAACAACGGAAACGGGTCGACGCCTATGTTCCGCCTGAACGTTCGGATAGACAGAGGTAAAGAAGTTGGTCCAACCTCCTGTTCGCACACGCAGTAAATCATATTGTTCAGGGTGTGTGGTTGCCTCGATGAAGGTTTTAGGGTTGGCCACAGTGACGGTTAAAATATTAGATGACTCCCCTTTTGCAAACTGCGCAAGCACTTTAACCAACTCTGAATGGGGAAAGTCCTCTGGAATATTGAAGTCTGATGCCGCTCCATCCGTCATTTTTTCTGTACCTTTACCATTAAATCCGGCTAACGACTCTTGGAACCCCGCGATTTGATGGTTTACGGCAAGATCCGATGGGCTAGGCGCTGAGCTTAAGTCTGACGCAATGCTCTCACCACTACGTCTGCCATCTGCACTGGCACCACTGCCTACCCCAAATGCCACATGGTTTTCAAAAGTACCGACTCCTGGTTGTATTTGAATGCCAAATGGAAACCTTTTACTACCGAAAGACTTGGTCAAATGCGCCATGGTTGCGCGTGTTTGCGGCCAGGGTTTAGTGAAGGTTTCTACGGCGATGTTGGCAATTTTTTGTACTATTTCATCACCAAATGCGTCTATATCAGAATGACCACGGCCATAACGAGGCAAACTGAGCGCCTTCTCTCGAAGCCGTTTAAATCGATCGGCACGAGCACTGATTCTGCCCTCACCCGCCAGTGAGCTGATAAAGGGTTCAGACATCTTATGACCCCAATCACAACACAAGCACTCCAATAACTCGGGTAACGTGGTGACCGCGTCTTTTTCATCAAACACCATGATTTTAATGGCGTACAAGGAATTGATTGTTGTACTGAGAGCGGTATAGCAGGGGGCGTAAATATTATAAATGGTTCCGCCACTGTAAAAATCCTGGCCTTTTTCTAGGCACCCATCCATAAAGTTATTTAACAATGGCGCAGGACAAAAGGCGCTGTTTGCACCATAACTCATTAGCTGACCATGAATGGCTTTGCGATTCAGGTAATTAAAATGCTGAAAATACAGCTCTAAGAGTCGTTTAAATGTCGCTATTTTATCCGTTGTTTCTAATGCTAAAGAGACGACTTATCCGTATAAAAACGTATCACCAGCGGATCGATACGTTTTTCCATTATTGATGGCACATTCTAATGGGTCTAAGGTAGAAAAGCCCCCTAATGAAAACCAATTTTCCCCAGGAAATTGTGGTTCATAACAACCATCACAGGCGTAGTTTTGAGCAGAAACCAAAGAGACATTAGACTTCCAAGCGCCCTCTGTGACGTGTTCAATGTCTTTTCCCCCTACGTGTTGGCCGCTTTGATGCAACCCAGCAATGATTTTTTCATCATTCAGTAAAATAGGATGAGCCCCTCCAGACAGAATGGCTTTTGCGGCTTCATTCAGGATGTCTTCAGGAATGTCTTTGCGGGTTCTTAGCGACAAGCAAGGTGCATTAAGAGGCAAACGAGCTGAAGCGCGAATAAAGAGCTTGGTCACCTCATTATAAGCCGGTTTGCTGTCACCATAATTTGCACCATCGGCTACCGTTCCACCTACTGTTATTTGTTGGATCCACTGCCCTAAGGAAGCCGCTTGCGGATAGGGTCCGGAGCGGCCTCCCATGGCCAGATTACCAAAAGGCTGATGGTCTTCCATAAATATTCGGTTTTGTTGAACTTTTTCGTCTAATTTCACATAGAAGGCATCAATCGCTTCCTGTGCTTCATCAAGGTTGATCGAGTCATTATCGAGAAAAGGCTGTAACAGTTGGTCCATACGGCCAAAGGCAGTCGGTTCACCATTTAAATGCAAGCAATTGTGTAGAGTGAAAATTAATTGTAACGCTTCCACAAAGCCGTCCGGCTTATCCGTTGAAAGCTTTTTCATGCGAGCCTCAATAGACAACAAATTGTTTTTTTCGGTTATTTGAGCCGCGGTAAGTGAGGCCGCCATTTTTTGCGCTAATTCGGCATAACGTAAGCAATATTCACTGACGCCCTGCAACGATAGAATAGCCGCTTGATAAAAGTCTTGTTTGACTTTATCGTGACAAGCGTCTTTTTGTGATTTGGCTTTATCCATTAAGTGTTTTAAACCAAAATTGAGGACGTTTTGATAGTTTGGGATTACATGACCCACGCCCGACGCTTCGCTTAAATTGTTGATAAAGCCATCGATACGTTCATCGTCACGTAAATATTTCATGACATAACGGCCTTCTCCTAAACTAAGATTCGGCATGGCACCCACAATAATTTCTTCCGCTGACAGTCTGAAGGTGTCTGACCCATAAATAACCCTGCCTTCTTTTGGCTCATGTCCTGGATAAGGAATTAATCGGCCGTCTTCTAGTTTCACTCTACGGCCTCTAAAACCATATTCCTCTGAGGAAAATAGGTGCAGGCTCAATCTTGTCGCCCAGCCTTTTCGTATCATCACAGACTCAGACATAATATCAGACGGTTTGTCCTCGCCATGATACAGAGTCATAAAATGCGCTAAATCATAGGCAATTTCATCTTGTTTACGGTTGAAATACCAATTATCTTGCCAAAGAGAAAAAGTATTTTCGATTAAACTTAAAATACGTGCAGAAGGTGGTGTGAAACCAAATGTCTCTTTTTCTGCTTCCGACATGGTTGCCATGCGATTGAGGTAGTTTTTATGATTGTAGAACATAAGACCGTTTGCTGACCGTTTGTCAAAATGACGGTCCAGTCGTGACCAATCCACCCCCGGGAATCGAGACCATACGCCCTGATCCAACTGGGTAAAATCATTATGGTAGCCCAGATTATTTTCAAGCAGTAAATCTTGTACGCTCGGAATATAAAAGAACCCTCCTAAATCGGATTTCACGTGGTTAAATAAACGATCATTCATGTAACCGGCTTCGCTGCCAATTTGATTGTTCATGATGTTTTCTAAAATACCGACTGATTTGGCAAATCCCGCGAAGTATATGCCTTTCTCATCCGCCACGCTGGTGCCTTTTGGTATCCGCGAATTGCGGTTTGTCATGGCCTTACCAAATGGTAGCCCGAGACGTAATACAGGGGTATTGTTCCCTTGGTCATCCTGCATTCTGGCGGTTTTTATGTGTGACCTCTGATCCCTTGAGGGAATAATAGTATCGTCTGTTTTGCGCCCAATAATGTCTTCTATTTGATCCTCAGACATACTGTTAATTTGATCCCAGTTAATCACAAAGCGCTGTGCCAAAACATAAGATGAACCTAAGTGCTCAATGTCTTCCACTCCTGTGATAGTGTGTTTTGCTATGGACACAGGGTCACTCGGGTTATTTAGATTTTCTGAAAAACGACAACCTAATACCTTGCCTTTACGGCCGTCATTGTATTCGGATTTAGACGCGGCTGATTGACTTTCAATCGACGCTATTTTTTCTTCAAATTCCTGCATGATAAAGTGCAAAAGCGCATCACAGGCCGCGGCGGAATCACTTTTAATATGAAACCATAGGTCGTCATTGGAGTTGGTAAAAGAGCCTGTGGACTGTTTAAAAACTCTTGATTCTTCAGGCGATCCTGGATTTGGCAAATTTAACGGCATGCCTTTTGGTGGTGTGAGATTTTCGGTCTGACAAATTTTCTGCCATCGGGGAAAGGACACACCAATGATAACGGTTGAATGGCCATCTTTTAAATGAGGCTCTTTATGTATTAGCCCTCGTGTTTTTGCCATCAATTCGGCTAACTCTAAGCGCGATACCTCCCCGTTTAACTGGATGGTTGAAAAGATGGCATGGGGAGCTGGGTATACTAAGCCTCGTTGCGTGTATTTCCAAATCGCCCTTAATCTTTCATCGTAATTTAATTGAATGAAGTCTTCGTTTCTAGATGAATGTGACATTTTTCTAGTTTTCATATTGTGCACCCTGATTAGCTCGAATTGCAAAATGATGATGGTGTTAATATTCACAAACGCTAACACGGAATCCAAAAGGCAAAATAGTACATCCCATTACACAATTACAGTAATTCAGTCTTTTGGTAGAGGAAAGTAATGCCGTCCGTTTCCTTCATTAATTAAGGCTTGTTATGACGTCTTAATTTGCTGTTACATTTTAGAAACAATAATAATGCAAATTAAATTCATAAATAGAGCCTTTTTTATGAGGTATATTTTATTTAATGAGCCATATACACTCCTACTCAGTTCAGTTTCATGTCTTTCAGTTGGAGTACTCGTTATGTCGCAATGTCCCTACCAAGCGTCTGTTGATTTAAGTGATGAAAACGTGCATTGGGAGCAAGATATTAGCTACGGCCAATATCTTGATCTTGATGATATTTTAAAATCTCAATCTCCCCGTTCAAGTATGCACGATGAAATGTTGTTTATCGTGATTCATCAAGTGTCTGAACTCTGGATAAAATTGTGTTTGCACGAAGCACATGCGGCGGCGGCCAATATCCTTGATGGAAAATTAAGCTCTGCCTTTAAAAAACTGACGCGCGTAGCGCGCATCCAAGAGCAATTAATTCAAGCTTGGGAAGTACTGGTCACCATGACTCCAGCGGATTATGCAAGCTTTCGTGATGACCTTGGACAAAGCTCGGGTTTCCAATCTTATCAATATCGTGAGATGGAATTTTTATTGGGCAATAAGAATAAAAGCATGATTGATGCCCATAAAGCTAACCCTAAACACTTTGAGCATTTAACCAAGATCTTAAACAACCCCAGTTTGTATGACGTTTGCTTGACTCTACTCGCAAAACGCGGATTCGATATTCCAGACTCTGTCATTAAACGCGATTATTCAGATCCTTATGTTCATAACGATAAGGTTCAAGCGGCTTGGAGCGCCATTTACAAAGACACCGATACCCATTGGGATTTGTATGAGTTAGCGGAAAAGTTGGTTGATCTTGAGTTTAACTTCCAGCGCTGGCGTTTCAGTCATATGAAAACAGTAGAACGTATTATCGGTTATAAAAAAGGCACTGGTGGAACTGGCGGCGTGAGTTATCTTACAAAAGCCTTAGATTTGCAATTCTTCCCCGAGCTTTGGGCTGTTAGAACGGAGATTTAACGATGACGACAACAGGTAATCAATCCAAATTCATAGACATTAGCCAGTCATTAAGACCGAGTATTCCTGTCTGGCCAGGGGATACCCAATATCATGCACAATCCACATGGCATATAGATGAACAGTGCCCTGTTAATGTGTCTTTGTTTCAATGTTCAACACATACTGGCTCCCATGCAGACGCTCCGTTTCATTATGATCCAGAAGGACTGGCTATTTCAGATGTGTCAGTCGACACTTACATTGGCCCATGTCAGCTCATTGATTTGTCCAATTGTGTCTTTAACAATAAGACCATTGATTTATCGGTTTGCCAGCATCTAATTGATGTGAGTCAACCCGTTATAGAAAGAGTGTTATTTAAAACCTATCAGGCCTTCCCAGCCGAAACTTGGGATGATGACTTCATCAGCCTACATTTCGAGGTGATAGAGTGGCTAGCGTCTTACGGCTGTCGTTTAGTCGGGATAGACAGCCCCTCTTTAGATCATCAGACCTCCAAAACATTAGATGCGCACAATGCCATTAAGCGTCACAACATGGCCATTTTAGAAGGTCTCGTTTTTGATGAAGTGTCTGCCGGTGAATATCAACTTATTGCTCCACCACTTAAGCTTGCAGGCCTCGACTCTTCTCCGGTTCGAGCCCTACTGCAATCCCTTTAAACAGCTATTTCGTAAGGAGTCACAATATGCCTTTTAACTCAACGCCTTTATCTATTCCTACCCATGCAGAACTGAACGAAGCTTACTTTGTCGAATGCGATAAACAAGACTCACTAGCCAGTTTTCGCGGACAATTTGAATTAGCCGATGGCTTAATTTACCTCAATGGCAACTCTTTGGGTGTATTGCCCACGGCGGCTAAGACCCGTATGCAAGAAGTGATTTCCACTGAATGGGGAACCGGTTTGATACGCAGCTGGAACACTCACAGCTGGATTAATTTGCCTCAACGAATTGGGGGTAAACTCGCGAAAATTGTTGGCGCTAAGGAACACGAAGTCATTGTCTGTGACTCAACTTCGATAAATTTATTTAAATTGGCTGCAGCGGCCATCAAACTCAACCCAGGTCGCACGAAAATAGTCACAGAGCCAGGTAATTTCCCCACCGATCTTTATATCTTAAACGGTGTAAAAAACTTCATTGGTCAACAAATCGAGATTGTCACCGTACCAAGCCATGAGATCACTCAACACATAGATTCAGACACGGCTTTAGTCTGCCTAACCCATGTGCATTACAAATCTGGCACCATGCTGGACATGGCTGCCATAACCAAAGCGGCACACGATCAAGGTGCATTAATGATGTGGGACTTAAGCCACAGTACTGGAGCCGTTCCTGTTGATTTAAATAAAGCACACGCAGATCTTGCTGTTGGCTGTGGTTATAAGTATTTAAATGGCGGCCCCGGCGCTCCTGCTTTTTTGTACGTTGCAGAGCAACACATAGAAAAGCTACAGCAACCATTAACAGGGTGGTTCGGCCATGCAAATGCTTTTGCCATGAGTGACGATTATGAGGCGGCATCGGGAATCGAAAAAACACTTTGCGGAACAACGCCTGTCATTGCCGCATCGGCTTTAGAAGTGGGTGTTGATATAATGTGTCAGGTGGACTTTGCTCAATTGAGAGAAAAGTCGCTTTCGTTGAGCGAACACTTTATAAAACTGATGGAACCCTTGTGCGAAAAGTATGGCTTTGAACTGGCCACGCCATTAGAGCCTAGCCAACGAGGCAGTCAGGTCTCTTACAAACACTCAGAGGGTTACGCTATTATGCAAGCACTTATTCATCAGAATATTATTGGTGACTTTAGAGCACCAGAAATCCTCCGCTTTGGTTTTGCCCCACTTTACGTGCAATTTATCGATTTATGGAATACGGTGCAGGCATTAGATACTATTATGCGAAATGAAACATGGAATCGACCTGAATTTAAAACAAGAAGCAAAGTAACGTAAAGTAACCGTTTTCTTGATAAACTTGAAAAACAATTCTCACTTGAGTAATGATAAAGGAAAATATTATGGTAACTGGCATTATTTTAATTAACACCGAGCGTTCAAAAACGAATGATGTAGCGAAAGCTTTGATTGATACCCATGGTATTACGGAAGTGTTCTCTGTCGGTGGGCGCTTTGATTTAGTTGCATTGTGTCGTGTTAATACTAATGATCAATTAGCCGATTTAGTCAATGTTGCTATGGCTAATAATCAAAATATTGTTAAAACAGAAACATTAATTGCCTTTCAAGCGTTTTCTAAACACGATTTAGAAGCAATGTTCTCAATTGGTAACTAATCTTATTGTGTCTAGTTCTTATGTTCGTTCTTGATCATTGGAACTAGACAGTCTGTGTATCATACATTGAGCTAATTTGTTTGTTGCCGATCCATCTTCCTCATCTTTACGCATAAAAATGAACCAATCAATATAAAACCCCTCTCCGATGGATTTGTAGACTAAATTCGACTGTTTAAGGTAAGTTTCAAAGGTCCATTTAGGCAAAATACTGATGCCCTTACCTGATTTAATAAATTCGATAATCATGTCTGACCGACCGACTCGGATCACTCTTTCAGGAAAACTGTTATTTGGACTGAAGACCTGCTCATACTCACGATGGTATTCAGGCGTTGTGGTGTCAGTAATGTAAATTTGATCGTGAAAGTCGGTTACCTCAATCGTATGTTTTTGAAAAAAAGGGTGATTAGGTAAAAACACAACAACTAATTCATCTTTAAATAACAAATGACTCTTAAAAGCCGCTTGTGGTTTAGCACCTGACACTAAACATAAGTCAATTTTACCATTGCGTAAACAATATAAAGGGTCTGGGCTGAGCTCGGTAACCAACTCAAATTCAGCCGCCGGCACTTGCTCTGTAAAATATTGAAACAGATTCGGCAGCCAGTCACTTCCTACTCTATGATCAATTCCAAGTCGTACAGTCTCCTCTATTCCTGCTGAGTACTTAGCAATATCGAATTCTGCTTTTTCCATTTCACTTAAAATAACATTAGCTGAATGCAGTAGCCTCTCACCAGCCGTCGTGGGAACCAGCTTTTTATTGCGTCTTATAAACAATGGGGTACTCAATAAACGTTCCGCTTCACGTATACGATGACTTAACGCTGATTGGGTAATTGTCAACATGGTTGCGGCATCAGAGACGTTACCTGTTTGCGCAATCATTTGAATCATTTGTAGATGACGCATTCCAATTTTAGGGGCCAAAGTCTACTCCTAAGGGTCACTTATTTTAATGTGGTTTAATCAAATTATGTTTTCACGTGATTCGGCAGAAATATCTTTTGAGGCGAAATAAGATTAGAAATGTGTCATAGGTAAAACTTCATCTAGCTATGGCACATTTACTATGGGCAATGGATATTATTGAAAATCCATGTAAGTAGTGCCTTTATGTTGAAATATTTTCAATATAGGTGACGTAGTGCATTCTTCACAATTAAAATGAATTAACATCCCTTGCCTTCTTGGACTTGGGTTATCCGTCATATTTGCGTCGGTCATCGATTTATTGTCTTTAATCTGAGCATGCAACCCCGTACGCGCATCTTCATGTCTTTCATAAACATCAACAATTTTTTGATGCAAATGACTTGAGCCGCAGTTAGGACATTGTAGCTCACTGCCAAAGTTTTCTTCACGACTTCCAAATTTAAGCGCCATTAGATTTCTCCATAGTTTATTGTTATTTTTAAATAAAATGCCATATCTCAATGGCAGTAGCAATAAAAATAACGCCTAACGGAAACAAAAAAGCTCCGATAATACGGAGCTTTTTCTTTACAAAGTCGACCTAAATATGAGCTGGCACAATGGGCGTTTTACAGTGCACATCGGCATTTTGCGCCCGATCTCTCATAACATGGTCGATTAGGGTTAACGCCAACATTGCTTCCGCAATAGGTGTGGCGCGAATCCCGACACAAGGATCATGACGACCTTTAGTGATAACATCAATCGATTCACCTTTTCGATTAATGCTTTTACCAGGGATGGTAATGCTTGAGGTAGGCTTAAGAGCCATATGCACAACAATATCTTGACCAGAAGATAAACCACCAAGTACGCCACCCGCATGGTTACTTAAAAAGCCTTCAGGCGTAATCTCATCACGATGTTGACTGCCTTTTTGCTCAATCACCTCAAAGCCGTCCCCTATCTCAACACCTTTAACCGCATTGATACCCATCATGGCTTTTGCGATGTCAGCATCCAAACGGTCAAAGACGGGCTCGCCTAAACCGGGCATAACATTTTTCGCTACAACGGTAATTTTAGCCCCAACCGAGTCACCCTCTCGGCGTAAAGCCGTCATGTATTGCTCAAGTTCAGGTATTGCATCAGGATCAGGGCTAAAAAAGCTGTTTTCATAGACTTGAGAAAGGTCTTTAATTTCCAGCTTAATTGGACCAAGCTGTGATAAAAAGCCTTGTATTTCAATTCCAAATCGAACTTTTAAATATTTTTTAGCTATGGCTCCAGCCGCAACTCGCATTGCGGTTTCACGAGCTGATGAACGACCGCCACCACGATAATCACGGAAACCGTATTTTTGATCGTATGTATAATCTGCATGTGCAGGACGGAAAGTGTCTTCAATATTGCCATAATCTTTAGAGCGCTGATCTGTGTTTTCAATTAACAAACCAATGGGGGTGCCTGTTGTTTTACCTTCAAACACACCGGATAAAATTTTTACTTGATCTGGTTCACGTCGTTGTGTGGTGTGTTTTGAGGTTCCAGGCTTGCGAAGGTCCAAATCTTTCTGTAAATCCGCTTCGGTTAACTCTAATCCTGGAGGGCAGCCATCTACAATAGCACCTAATGCTAGACCATGACTTTCACCAAATGTAGTTACTGTAAATAAAGTGCCAAATGTATTACCAGACATAGCGTATAGTTACTCTTTTAAAAATGAAATTTTGATAACTGTTCTTTCGTTAAGATGAAAACGCCGTTGCCACCCGCAGGTAATTCAACCCACATAAAAGGGACATCAGGATAATTTTCTTGAAGAGCGACTTCCGTATTGCCGACTTCATAGACGACGATGCCATCATCTGTTAAATAGTTAGCCGCATTAGACAAAAACTTACGGGTAAAATCCAAACCATCGTCGCCAGAGGTAAGTGCCAATCGTGGCTCATTATGAAATTCTTTCGGAGCCGTATGATAATCTTCCGCATCAACATACGGTGGATTACAAATAATCAGATCATATTTTTTCTCGGTAAGATTATCAAACATATCGGATTCAATAATAGTTACTTGTGACTCAACTTGATGGAATATACTATTATCTTTCGCCACTTCTAAGGCCGCAGGACTAATATCAGTCACATCAACTTGAGCATCTTCAAACACCATGGCGGCCACAATCCCAAGACAACCAGAACCTGTACACATATCCAAAATACGTAAAGGATAAGAAGGTAACCATGGGCTAAACTCATTTTCCAGTAAGGCCATTATAGGAGAGCGAGGAATTAATGTGTCATGAGTTACTTTAAAAGGTAAGCCCATAAACCACGCTTCACCTAATAAATAGGGTAAAGGCTCTCTCTTAGAGATACGCAAATGAACCCGCTTTAAGATTCGCTTCTTCTCGTCAGTAGTCAGCGTGCAATCAAGCATAGAACGCTCAAAGTCTAAAGGTAAGTGTAAGCTTCGCAAAACCAAATGCACCGCTTCATCCCAAGCGTTATCCGTACCGTGACCATAAAACAAATCGGCTTTAAGAAAGCGGCTGTAACTCCAGCGAATAAAATCTTTAATGGTTTTTAAATCACGAACGGCGGACTGGTTGACACTCATAGAATTCACTTATTAGAAAAACAAAAAAAAGATTATACCCTGTATTGATACTATTCTGCATCTGATAGCCACTCTATTCTTTCTTCCTAACACCTTGATTCAAGCTATCAATTTTTGCAGAAAGAACATCAATGACTTTTTGCTCATTCACGTTACTCAATTCGGAATTTTGTTGTTTTAAAAGGTCAAAATCCTTTTTAAGCATGGTTAATTCTAACATCAACCGTTTATTTTCATTTTCTATTGCTGAATAACGACTTTCAATCTTTACTAGGTCTACTTCTTTCTGTACTAAATTTAACTGAATTTCTTTTAACTGTTGCTCACATGCACGCAGGCTTTCAGTAGACACTGAGAGCGTGGATAATGTGTCCTCGTATCGTTGTTTCATATATTGAAAATCATTCATGAGCTCATGGGATTTTTTTTCAAATAGGTTTGCTTTTTCTTCTGCGTTAAGCAATTGATCAGCTTGTGTTGCAAGTGATTTAGATAAAGAAAGGTAGCGCCCTTTTACAGCATCAGACTTAAGTTGCTCTGAATGTTCAAATTCTCCCACTTTTTCATCAAGCTGAGACTGTAAAACTTGTACAAATTCACGTTCTATTTTTTTAAAGACGGGGTTTAATGCATTGCCTAAATCACTGAACTTTACCTGCTGACGCTCTTTGTACTGCTCTTCCCATTCAGAAATGCTATTTAGCAAGGTGGTATTGGAACATTTCCTTCCATCACGTTTTTGAAAGTATTCCGCCACCCTAGGGATATTAGGGTAATAGTTTTGCTCTAATAAATCCCAACAAGCTAATAATATTTCTTCGCGTGATATATTTGCCTTACGAGCCATGTGAGTAAAGTCCAAATAAGATAAAAAAAGTAAAAAAAATTCTCTTTTTATCTTATATAATTTTTTAAAAAAGTAAAAGCCTTAAGCATCAAAAGCAATAACACACGCTCGTAAACAAAAGTTTTTGAACATTAACAGCTAGCGCTTTATAAAAGTAATTTTACTTTCACCGTAGGTTTCTAAATCTGAACGGCCTAAATTAATAAATTCAATGTCAGTTTTCAGTCTCTGCCCTAACCCCAGTTTTACTTCATCAATATAGGCTGATGCTTTTTCGAAACTCTCAACAGGACTTCCTGCATCAGCCGTAACGACTGCAAAATAGCGCTCGCCTGCCACTTTATCTTCAATAAATCGTCTTATTTTCGGTATCTCAAGCACAGAGAGTTGTTGTTCAAAGAATGGGTTAATCATAGCGCCTACTATTGGAGACACTTGGTCAATTCGAACCATAACATCACCCGCCCCTCGCCTATTTATATACATGACGTAATAAAGCTGATTATTTTGTAAGACGATTAAAGATTGGTTGTCATCAGCGCCATAGAGACGGTAATCATTAAAAAAATTGTTGGCCCACGCATTACTGCTACCACAACTGCGACTATTGCACTCGAAAATAACATTTGTATCGGCTTGTTTTATTTGGTTGAGATAGAAACGATAAACTTCATCTAAATCACTGCTTCTTGGTACTTTAAAGGTGAAGCGTGTAACTTGGGCATCAACATCAAGCACTTTTTCTGGTGCCCACCCCCGCCCCGCTCTTTGTATTTTCGATAATGGAATGACATAGTTATGATTATTTAAAATGGCGGTGTTTTCAACTTTGGCCTCTCGATACGGCAAAATTGTTGACGCGGCGCTCATTACTGAAAAAAAAGAGGACACCGAAATGATTCCAGTCATCAGCAGTATTGGTATTGTTTTATTCTCATACATACACATCCAACCTTAATATTGAAGCGTGTTCTGTTTATGGTGATCAGTGAATTAATTATGATCGATAAAGTGCTTAATTTCGGCGGCTACGGCATTACTGGTATCAGGCTCAAGGTGAAAATGATGCCCGCCATCTAACCATTTTAGCTTAACCCAAGAAAAACAATTCGATCTAGATGACACTATTTCAGGTTTATCTTTATAAATACCATCATTAGCAATAAGGATAAGAGTAGGGCAAACTATTTTATCAATAAAACTATAAACACTTTCTTCATCCATTCGATAGGGAGATGGAAAGCCTAATTTACCATCATGACGCCAAACCCATTGATCATTGTGTTTTAGCGCCCCTCTTTCAATTAGCTTACTGGAAGCAAAGTAACCTAACTTTGTAAAACCATCCATCCGAGCTAATATCATGTCTTCTTTGGTTTGATAGCGAGTACCATTGTCTTTTTTAAATTTAGACATTCTCTGGATCGCCCTTTGCATGGTCGCCACTCGAGTATGGGACTCTTCTGTAATGGGCCCCATGTTATCCAATACAATTAGCCCTCTAACCTTTTCTGGAGCAAGTGCGGCGACAAGCATGGCAACCGATCCGCCCATACTGTGTCCCACAAGCCAAACGCTTTGTTTTTGTGTATGTAAATATTCAATAACATCAAGAGCATAATCCCAAAGATGGTAGAAAGCACCATCTGGGCGATGATCAGAATACCCATGCCCAGCCAGATCCAACGCGGTTACAGATAGGTTTTCAATTTTTGGCGCCAGCTCAGAAAACGAGGCCGCATTATCAAGCCAACCATGGAGGGCAACAACGCAAACATCATCTGAGTTTTTTTTACGCCACTGCAAACCGGACAATTTTGTATGTTTTAATGAAAATTGAATCTCATTTGGCATAAACGATAACCTTTAAAAGTCTAGACGTTAGGCGAATAAAAGCCATTAAATGAACAGCAATCTGTGACAAATAATTCTCCCGATAAAGAGACTAAAGTACCAGTATTCATTGAAAAATCATTTGGTAGATGCGCATTAGAAAGTAAATCAACCAGTTGATAAGCAAACGGCTGATGGGTGACTAGTAAGACATTTTTTGATTTTAAATTAGACAGCCAAATAGCGACATCTAATGGTCGACCACTTGGAGTAATAAGATCAATGGTTTCAATAGCAATATCTTGTCCTATTTCTCGCAAAAAATGGTCAGCTGTCTGCTGAGCCCTAATATATGGACTAACATAAACGGCATCCAACTTAACGCCTAAGGAGGCAAAATATTTTCCTGTCAGTAGTATCTCATCCACCCCGTTTGGGGTTAATTGACGCAAATTATCATGTTGAAAATCTGAAGATTGCGCACTGCCATGACGTAAAACAAACAGTGACTTAATATTATCAGTCATGATTATTAACCTTAGGCCATGATGTAAACGGGTAAGGTTTTTCTTCTGTTTTAAAGGTAAGAAATGACATCGTTTGAGCAATAAATTCGGTTAGATTGAATTGAAAAGCAACAATTCCTGCTGGTTTATGTTGCGATCCGAAACGGATAATAGTCATAATTAGCACTAAAAAACCGAATACAGAAAGAGACACATTCAGTATTACCCAATACAACAACATGAAAATGAGTCGTATCCAAAAGTTTTGTTGTGTATAACCTGGTTTAGACATTAGAACTCTCCTGCTGAGTTACAAATTCGACATCCCATTTCTGATCACCTGTCATAAGCCCACTGATAAGCGAGTCTAATGTGGCTCCAGAAAATAAAAGTTTATATAAACCTTGGGCCAATGGCATATAAAGATTGTGTTTTTGCGCCTCTTCAACAACCATCTTCAAAGTATTAACACCTTCGGCGACTTCGCCAATATCTGTGATCGCCTGATTTAACTCTTTACCTGAACCAATAGCAAAACCTACACGATAATTACGACTTAAAGGAGAAGAACAAGTTGCAATTAAATCCCCCATTCCAGCTAGACCTAAAAACGTCATGGGGTCGGCCCCAAAATGAACCGCAAATCGGCTCATTTCCGCTAGACTTCGTGTCATTATCATAGCCATTGTATTTTCACCAACTTGTAAGGCTTTTGCTAGGCCACACACTATCGCATAAATATTTTTTAGTGCGCCGGCTAACTCCACACCCGTCATATCAGTACTTTCATAAACCCTAAAGGTAGTCGATTTCAGAAGGGCGATCATTTGTTCTCGCACATCAGCGCTGTCACTTGCTACAACACTTCCTGTTAACTGCCCTGCCGCGATCTCTTTGGCTAAGTTCGGTCCACTGAGTACGCCAATTTTCTGAGTAACACCGTTGCGAGCCAAGACATCACTCATTAATTCAAATCGATTTGGGTTGAACCCTTTCGTTGTACTAATTAACGTTTTTTCAGGTGTTAGCCAAGGACAAATTCGTTTCATGACGTCTTCAAATGATTTTGAAGGAATGGATACTAAAATAATATCACTGTCATAAATGGCTTTTTCTAAATTGGTGGTGGCTAAAAGTTCTCTATGAAGAGGGGAATTTGGTAGATAACGACTGTTTAATCCCGTTAAATTGATTTCTTCTACTTGCTGTTCATTGCGCATCCACTGGCTGACTTGATGACCATTGTGAGCCATGATGTTTGCCAATGCGGTACCAAAACTACCACCACCGAGAACACAAACTGATTTGCTCTTCATGTTTGGATATTCCTTAAATTTTCACTAAATAATGCATTACGAAGAACAACTCACTTCCAAATCTTTTGCCCATTCTGGTGGCCTTAATGACAAATCTTCACATTCCACATGTTCACTAAAAGGCGCCTGTAAAACATAAAGCAATCGACGAAATGGTAGGTAATTACCTTGCTCGGCTTCTTGTATCACTTGTTGGGCAAGGTAGTTCCTTAGAATGAATTTGGGGTTGATTTTTAACATTTCAATCTTCGAATCGTTCCAATCTACTGTTTCTTTTTGTCTTTTATCAACATAGAGGTCAAGCCATTTGGACATAGAGACTCTATCAACTACGTCATCCAATATAATAGAGTAATCAGATGGACTTGCCATATTAGAAAGTGCACGAAAGAATAAGGTGTAGTCTAGTGATTCTTTTTTTAATAAGACATAGAGTTTTCTAACAAAATCAACGTCATAACTTTCATCAGATTCATCAACAAGCGTTAAGCCAAGTTTTTTGTAAGTTAACAAGCGGTATTGCCTCATCAACTCAGGTTCATAATGACCAAGAACTTCAATCAACTCATCCTTAGAAAGGTGATGTGAAAACGCTCTCATTAAACAATTCAAATTCCATAAACCCACACTCGGCTGGTTTTCGAGAGTATAGCGACCTTCATGATCTGAATGGTTGGCAATCCACCTCGGGTCATAATTTTCCATAAATCCATATGGCCCATAATCGATTGTTTCCCCTAAAATAGACATATTGTCTGTATTCATAACCCCATGTTGAAAACCAACGGACTGCCAATGGGCAATCATTCGCGCCGTAGATTCAACAATCTCGATAAGCATACATTTGATAGGGTTATCGCCGGCACGGCAATGGGGAAAGTACTGATCGATTGTGTAATCAATCAAGATTTGAAGCGATTCCATTTGCTTACGGTAATAAAAAAACTCAAAGTGACCAAATCTGATGTGTGTTTTTGCTGTGCGTAAAAGCATGGCTCCTGGCTCTGGCCTTTCTCGGTAAACAGCCTGATTACTGTCAAAAAGACAAAGAGATCGGGACGATGGAATGCCTAATGCCGTCATGGCTTCTGCCGCAAGATATTCCCGTATGCAAGAGCGTAAAACAGCTCGACCATCGCCTCGTCTTGAGTAAGGCGTTAAACCGGCCCCTTTTAAGTGTAAATCAACGAGTCCGTTTTCGGTCTCAATTTCACCGAGCAAAATGCCACGACCATCCCCTAATTGTGGCGAGAAGCCACCGAACTGATGACCTGCATAAACCATACTTAAACTAAGTGGATCATGAAATTTCCCACTAAGAAGAGATTTTAATGCTTTATCCTTGATGTCTATGCCAAGCTCATCAGCAAGTTGATGGTTGAATTCAACAAGGCGCTGCTCTAGTAAAGGTTGAACTTGGGTAAAGCTATAAAAAGACTCACCAAGTTGTGAAAAAACATGTTTTATCATGTCAGCCTCCAATCAATGAGTCTTCCTTTATTTTTTTATGAAATAAAGAGAATTTATTGTTATTTAGTTTCTAATTCGATGTACTCACAACGAATTTTTTCACCAACAACTTTTTCAATCTCTGGCACTAAGAACGCATCATCTTCACTGGCAAAACTTACAGAGCGACCAAGCTCTCCTCCGCGTCCAGTACGTCCGATTCGGTGAACGTAATCTTCCGGGTCTTCAGGAAGAGAATAGTTCACTACCAATTCAATATTATCAACATGAATTCCTCGCCCCGCAACATCCGTTGCAACCAACACCTGAATTTTGCCATTTTTAAAACCATTTAGGGTTTTAACCCGCTTATCTTGTGCCACTTCACCAGACAGCATGGCGCAATTAATGTTCACTTCTTTTAGGCGTTCATATAAATCACGTGTTTCATCACGGCGATTGGCAAATATTATGGTTCTTTCACCGGGCTTTTCTAACAACAGCTGGTGAAGCACATCCCATTTTTGGTCCGCCTCAACGGTGTAAATTACCTGATCGATATTTTTATTTGTCGTTTCAAGAGGAACCACAGAAACTTCTTTAGGAACATAAGTCCATTGAGTCGCCAAGGCTTGAATGTCTTTTGGAAAAGTGGCACTAAACAACATGGTTTGGCGCTTTTCTTTGTGCGGTGTCATTCTGATAATGCTTTTTACATCTGGTATAAAGCCCATAGACAACATTCTATCTGCTTCATCAAGCACCAAAGCTTCTACTTTATTCAACATTACTTTTTTACTACGCGCAAAATCGAGTAATCGGCCTGGAGTTGCGACGACTATATCAACACGCTCTGTATCAAGCTGTTGCTTTTGCTTCTCATAACTTAAGCCGCCAACCAGAGAGATAACATTTAAATCAGAGTTTGAGGTCAGCTTTTCCGCATCTTCCGCGATTTGTAAAGCCAACTCGCGCGTTGGTGCAATGATTAAGCCACGAGCGAAACGGTCTCCTCTTTCCTCTTCAACAGGATAATCAAGGAAGTCGGAAATCATCGCAATCAAAAACGCCGCTGTTTTACCCGTTCCAGTTTGTGCTTGTCCGATAATGTCATAACCTTGAAGTGTATGTGGCAACGTGGCCGCTTGGATCTCACTGCAATATTCAAACTTCATTTCAGAGATGGACTTTAGAACTCGATCGGGTAAATTTAAATCGTGAAATCTCAACTTCCCTTCCACTGGCTCAACCTGAAAATCCTCAATAGACCAAGCTTTTGTATTAGTTTGATTTGATTCAGTGGATTTTGTCGGTTTTTTACTTGGTTTTGAATAAGTTCTACGGCTTCTTTTTGGCTTTGATGGGGTATCTACTGTTTGTTTTTCCATTTGGAATCTATTTGCTTCTTTATAAATGATTTGAATAACTTGATTTGGTATAAGTGTACCTAAATGACGTAGATTTAGACACCTTTAACCCACTTTAAACGTAAATTGACAATCCAATTGTTTATTCCACTGACAAGCGATATGGAGGTAAACTATTAATTAATTGTTGCCCGTATCGTTTTGATACCAATCTTCGATCTAGAATACATACTTTACCTTCATCTTTTTCACTACGCAGTAAACGACCCGTTGCTTGCACAAGCCTCAATGAAGCATCAGGTATAGTGATTTCCATAAACGGATTACCGCCTCTTTTTTGAATCCACTCAGCCAATGTGGCGTCAACTGGGTCATCGGGTACTGAAAATGGAATTTTTGCGATAACCACATGGGTCAAATATTTACCTGGCAAATCAACCCCTTCAGCAAAACTCGCTAATCCCATTAACAAACTCCCCTTACCCGCATCAATGCTCTTCTTATGGGATTCAAGAATAATACGCTTTGATTGTTCACCTTGAACCAGCATGATAGCTTGTAATTTCGCTCCAAGACGTAAGGATACTTCCTCCATTTGTTTTCTTGAAGAAAATAGGACCAAGCTAGCACCATCTTGGTTAATACTATCATTTAAATATTCAACAATAGCCGTCGTATGTTGCTCTACTTGTGTTGGCTCACAGGTCATTTTTGGAATTATGAGCTGACCTTTATTAGGAAAATCAAAAGGGCTTAGTACTCTTAAATATTCGCTTTCATAAGGCACACCACTTCTCATATTAAATCGATGAAACGTATTTAATGCCGTTAATGTGGCCGACGTCACTACGGCAGCATAGCATTTTTCCCAAAGCTGTTGTCGTAACGTATGAGCCGCTAAGATGGGAGACCCACCAAGCTCTATATCTTGTTCCATTCCACTGCCTGATAAACTCAACCATCGAGCATTCGGGGGATACGTTAAATCATCCTGAAGGGAAAAAAGCTGCCAAAGCCCTTTTGCTTGTTCTAAACGCGCAAGAACAACACCCAAGATAGATAACCAAGTATCGGCCACTTCTTGAGTCAGACCCATTCCTTCATTTTGCTTTACTTTTTTACACTCGTCCTGAATGCTTTCAATGCTATTAAATAATTTTTGAAAACCAGTTTGAAGACTGTAAGCTAATTGTCTCAATTCTTCAGGTATAACACCAAATTCAAATCGATAAACAGTGTTGTCGCTGTCTAGGTTTTTTTCTGCAATAAATGGCGCAAGTCCTTGTTGGGCGTATTGAATAAAATTAACCAGAGTTTGAATCTGCTGCGGTATTTTCAATAAAATCTGACCCGTTAAGCTGATTTCATCAGTCAATTCTTGTTTAAGATTCACCAAGTTCTTTTCAAGCTGTCTCAGCCACTGAATACTCTGTTGCAAACGCAGCTCATGACGGAAGTGATTTATGGCTTTTTCTGGAAGATGATGGCCTTCATCAAACACATATATAGTCTCACTTGGGTCCGTTAAAATAGCGCCACCTCCCAATGATAAATCGGCTAACACTAAGTCATGGTTAGCGACGATGACATCGGCGGTTTCAATTTCAGCCCTAGCTTTATAAAATGGGCAAGCTGAAAAGTTTGCGCAATTACGATTTGTGCATTGTTGATGATCTGTGGTCACCCTTCTCCAATCCTCATCTCGTAAAATACCCTCCCAATTATCTTTATCACCGTTCCAGTCACCGGATTTAATGTGTTCGTCCATTTCCTGATAGAGAACCGAGTTAACATCACCAGATTGAAGGTGTTGTTCAAATAGACCCGCGAACATGTCATCCATAACTTGGTTTTCGGCATCTAAAAAACTTTCAAGCTGGTTCAAGCACAAGTATCGACCTCTTCCTTTCGCTAAGGTGTAACTAAAGTTGTATTCCGTATGCTTTAACAGGTCTGGCAGCTCTTTATGGAGAATTTGTTCCTGCAGCGCTACGGTCGCTGTAGAAATAATTAATTTTTTCTCATTTGATTTAGCAATAGGAATGGCCGATAAACAGTAAGAAAGGGTTTTACCTGTTCCTGTCCCAGCCTCGACGACAGCGACATGCTTTTCACCCAAGCGCTCACCTTCTGAGCCCTGCATAATGTTGCCCAAAGTACGCGCGATCGTCGCAATCATTTGCTTCTGACCTAAGCGCGGCTTATGACCTTTGGCGGCCAACGATGCCCTGTAGGCAGCATGTATTTTTGACTTTAATTCATCTGATAGCATTATTTAATTGAGAACATCTTTAAAAGCTGTATATAATAACAGTAACTGTACAAACAACCAGATGCCTTATGATTAAATTAACAAAAAGACAATCCGAAGTAATGGACATGATACGCGAATTTATTTCTGTAAATGGCTTTCCGCCAACGCGAGCAGAAATAGCGAGGCATTTGGGATTTAAATCTCCTAATGCCGCCGAGGAGCATCTTAAAGCATTATGCAAAAAAGGTGCTATCGAAATTTTACCTGGTGCGTCTCGAGGATTGCGTTTGATAGAAGAAAGTCCAGAAGCCCCTCCTTCGGAGCTCGGATTACCTATTATAGGTAAAGTGGCCGCTGGCTACCCAATATTAGCTCAAGAGAATGTTTCTTCTTATGTTCAAATCCCTCCTGAGATGTTTTACCCCAAAGCAGATTATTTTTTATCCGTTACAGGGATGAGCATGAAAGACATCGGTATTTTAGATGGTGATTTAATTGCCGTACATAAAACAGAATCTGTGAAAAATGGTCAAGTCGTTGTTGCTAGAATTGATGATGAAGTTACCGTAAAACGCTTCGAGCAAGAGGGAAAAATTGTCCACCTGATCGCAGAAAATGAAGAGTTTAACGACATACATGTTGATTTAGAAAGTACTGAATTTGCTATTGAGGGGATTTCAGTCGGCGTTATCAGGCAAAATATATAAGTTCCATCAAGCTATACGTTTCATTATTGCCCTTCATAAATAGGTATTTGTGAAGGGCAAGCAGGAATACTAATGCAGAGTTGAAGGCACGCTCAAATTCGTCTCAAACTCATCGAGCATATCTTGATCGTCTTCAGGCATGTCACTAAAGTCTTCAGAGTAGACAAAATCAATTCCAGCATGAAACATACATTTTGCAAGGTCGAAATACCGGTTCTGCAAAAAAGCCTTGGTATCATCGGAAATAGTTAACACAGCTAACGGCTCTGAAGTTTCATTTTCCTCTGTATTTACTGGGCGCAATACAATATCACCGTTATCTAATTCAACAATTTCTAAATAAGCTTCATTCATTCTTAATACTCTGCGGACTCTTCTCTATATCTCAATACGAGATCAGATATTGACTTTAAATAGAATGTTATCGAACTTTCTAAGCTTTGACTACTCACTATAACATTACTTGAAACAACGGTTGGCGACTTAGAATGACACTCTAAAGCGACATTATAGTCTTTTTCCATCAAGGTAAGCCAACTAATGGGGTCGGATGATAAAGCATTTAGCTCCTGTAATACAGGAATTGACATACCTTTTTCTTTTGCCGCACCCAAAAGAACACAAAGATCCGCTTCTTTTTTTAACGAATAATTTGCACAAACTTCTTGCAACAAACCGTTTAACGCACTCTTGAGATGAAAAAGAGCAGAGTACTCATACGCTCTTTCCATCCAAAACTCAGCCGCTTCATTTTTCATATTTAAGAAGCGACGTGCAACATCTAACCTTTGATTTGTCACACTCGCTTCACTTGGGTTGCTCATTTCGTTTTTTTACCCTCTTCAATCACCCACTTATTACCCACATAAAACGCTTTCCAACCAGTAGGCTTACCATTCTCTTCTGTCATAACGTATTGTTCTTTTGTTTTACGACTATAACGAATGACCGCTGGGCGGCCTTCTGAGTCGGCAACCGGTGCATCAGAAAAGAAATGATACTTAGAATCAATTTGGTCCATGTAGGGCAAAAGTTCTGCAACAAGCGGCGCTCTTGTTTCTCTCTTTTTAGGAAATTGGCTCGCCGCTAAAAACAGGCCTGTTGCGCCATCTCTTAGAACATAATGATCTTCAACTTTTAGGCAAATCAAATCAGGCATAGGGACCGGATCCATCTTCGGTGGAGCCGCTTCACCGCTCTTCAAGAGCTTGCGAGTATTTTTACATTCTTCATTGGTACAACCAAAATATTTCCCAAAGCGGCCATTTTTTAATTGCATCTCAGATTCGCACTTATCACATTCAAGAACAGGGCCATCATAACCCTTAATTTTAAATGCACCATGCTCTATCTCATAGCCACTACAAGCTGGATTATTACCACAAACATGAAGTTTTCTTTGTTCATCCACCAAATAACTGTCCATTGCTGAGCTACAGATTGAGCAACGACGTTTCGTTATAAGTGCTTTTGACTCAGCTTCCTCATCATAAAGCGCAACCGCTTCTTCCCCGCGCGTTAAATTAATTGTGGCTTTACAACGTTCTTTAGGCGGAAGTACATAACCAGAACAAGACAAGAATACACCGGTACTCGCGGTGCGAATTTGCATCGGCCTAGAACACGTAGGACACTCTATATTGGTTGGTGTTGGCTCATTTGGCATCATACCAGTATCTGGGTCTTCAGCTTTCCTGAGGGTTTCATTGAAACTGGTGTAAAAAGCATTAAGCGCCTTGATCCAATCTTCTCGCCCTTCCGCTATATCATCAAGCTGCTCTTCCATTTGCGCCGTGAAGCTGAAATTCATCAGGGTGTGGAAACTATCGACTAAACGCTCAGTGACAATATCCCCCATTTTTTCGGCGTAAAAACGTCTATTTTCAACACGAGCATAACCACGATCTTGGATAGTAGAAATAATCGATGCATAAGTAGATGGTCGACCAATACCACGCTTTTCCAACTCTTTTACTAAGCTTGCTTCACTAAAACGAGCCGTTGGTTTCGTAAAATGCTGTTCTGGTAATAGATCAACCAAGGTAAGCATTTCACCCGGCTCGATGTCTGGTAAAATACTGTCTTCTGCTTTTTTACCGATGGCGGCCATGACGCGAGTGTAACCATCAAAGCGTAAAATTCTGCCTCGCGCTTTCAACTCATAATCATCCACCAACAAGGTAATCGTGGTTGAGGTGTACTGGGCAGGAGGCATTTGACACGCCATAAACTGATTACGAATTAAATCGTATAGCCTGTGAGCATCTTTATCCATCCCAAGCAGTTCGTTTGATGTTATCGAAACATCTGAAGGACGAATGGCTTCATGCGCCTCTTGAGCCCCCTCTTTGCTCGAATAACGAATCGCTTCTTCAGGAAGATACTCTTTACCAAAATTTTGTAAGATATATTCGCGTAGATTATCAACAGCTTCTGCACTTAAGTTCGTTGAATCTGTACGCATATAGGTAATGTAACCACCTTCATATAAACGCTGAGCAAGCATCATGGTCTTCTTAACACCAAATCCTAATCGTGTGCTTGCAGATTGCTGTAGCGTAGAAGTAATAAAAGGGGCCGATGGCTTACTTGACGTTGGTTTATCCTCACGCTTAGCAACCTTAAATGACGCTTTTTGCAATCTATCAACATGCTCCTGAGACTCTTGCTCACTCGAAGGGCGATACTCACTACCTTTGTATTTTGTTGTCTCAAACGTTAAGGAAGTATTTAAAGGTGTTGTTAACTTTGCGTCTAATTCCCAAAACTCTTCAGGAATAAAGGCTCGGATCTCTTGCTCTCTCTCAACAATCAAGCGTACAGCAACAGATTGAACACGACCCGCTGATAACCCTCGAGCGACTTTGGACCAAAGAAGTGGAGAGACCATAAAGCCAACAACTCGGTCTAAAAAGCGTCTAGCTTGTTGGGCGTTAACTCGATCAATATCCAATTCAGATGGGGATTCAAAAGCCTGGGTAATAGCGTTTTTAGTAATTTCGTTAAAAACAACACGCTTGTAGCGTGAATCATCACCACCAATGGCCTCGCGAAGGTGCCAAGCAATGGCTTCACCCTCCCTATCCAAATCGGTTGCGAGGTAAATAGTGTCAGCATTTTTTGCTAATCGTCTTAATTCGTCAACAACCTTTTCTTTGCCTGGCAATATTTCGTATTTCGCTTCCCAATTGTTCTCAGGATTTACCCCCATACGATTGATAAGTTGCTGGCGAGATTTTTTATGACGATATTCAGCCTTCTCTTCGGCGCTCATTTTACGCGTTAATGCAGCTTGCTTTGCACGCTCTTGAGGGGTAGATGTGGCCGTTTTCCCTGTAGGCAAGTCACGGATATGACCTACACTCGATTTAACGACGTAGTCGCTCCCTAAGTATTTATTGATGGTCTTCGCCTTTGCTGGCGACTCTACGATAACCAGTGATTTTCCCATTGTGCTATATAAGCCTTATATTAGAATGCATCTCCGAATCAATACAATTGCGTAATTTATTCGCTCGGGGCGCTGATATTAAGCAAACCTCTTTTATATAACAAGCTATCACTGTATTGTTTCGCACATTATTATTTGCCAAATTACCTTTTTCTTTTTTAACATACTCAATAAATCATCTAAGGACAATCATGCCGTTACTACAAATTATTACGATTGCCATTTTATTTGTTATTGTTTTGATATCAGTAATCGTTGGCACGCGCGCGCATCAGAAAGAAAGAGAGCTGACTGAGCGCCGCTTCAAACAGCTGCAACTCCTCAATCGAGCCGACCGTGTACAACACCATATAACAGGCCTTAAAAATATCAATACGGACGCTATCGTAACAGATGTGCTGTATGATTTTTACTTTGACACATTGCGCGATCTAATGAATCACAGCGACCATCCTGATGAGATTGAGTTAAGAATTGCCAAAGGAGAACAGGAACGCGATGCCGATTTAGCTCAATTCACAACAACACCGCACTCTTATAGTTTTCAAGAAAAAAGTAAATACAAAGAACGCCTAACAAAGGTGGCTAAATTACTACTTTACATGCGCCGAAAAGGACGCATTAGTCATTCTCACTATAAAGCATGCTATGACTATATCAGATGGTTAAATCTATGGTTGCAACTTAACCGACAACTGGTTCAAGCGAACAACAATTACACCAGTGGAGATATGAGAGTAGCACAGTCTTTGTATAGCGTTATCATGTCTCACTTAAAAGCGACCTCTATAGACCGCCCAGAGAGGCATCAAGCCATTGAATACATCAACAGCCAGATAAAAGCGATTCTTACCCCTCAAGTCGTTGCCATTCAAAACGCAGACAATCCGGAAGAGCTGATTGCCGACTTGGTTTTGGATTTTGACGAAGCATCTGACGACGTGCTTCTTGATGGTAAAACGCAAACACCTAAATAACTTCTTTTAATTCATTGAGCAAAGAAGCCAAAGTTGCAACATCCTCTTTGCTTGCACGTTCTTGCCAAAAACAGGTAATGGAATTTGAGGATACTTCAATACTATCGATGCTCGTACCTATTTGCCTTAAATGGTTAATGGATTGCTCGCTGATTTCAATTGGCTCACTTGACCACCAGCCATCACATACAAGGTCATACTTCCAAATTTCTTTTGGCAATAAACGAATAACGCTTGTTATAGACTTCTTTTCTTTCACTCGATGCAAGCGATAGGCACATGAGTCAATAGATTCTGTAGTTTTATCCCATTTATCTGGTATTTCAACCTTCATTAGCTGTACAGTAAGCTGATATTGTCGGGCCGCCATTCTCAAAGACATTTTTTCCTTGTCTCTTTTTGATGGCATAATCCACATAACTGAACCCATTAAAGATAATGTGATAAATACTAAAATTACGATTGTCATTATTTTCTCAAAATTGAACTAAAATACTATTATGTTATTAACTGGAGGTACTTAACTATGCCCTACAAAAAAATCTTATTAGCGGCTGATCTTACAGATGGTATGAACCAAGTGTCTGATAAAGCCATACAATTATGCAAAGATTCAGGCGCAGAACTCATTTTAATCCATGTTATTGAATCACTTAATTATGCTTATGGAGGCGACGTACCTATAGATATCACTGACATCCAGCAACAATTACACAGTGACGCACAAAGTAAAATGGATCTTTTGATTCAAGAACTTGATATTACACCAATTGATACCTGTATTACACAAGGCGGTATTGAGCATGAAATTCATCGCCTTGCTGAAGAAAAAGGAGCTGACCTAATTGTTGTTGGTAGTCACGGGAGGCATGGACTCGCTTTGTTACTTGGCTCTACAGCAAATGGCGTATTACACGGCGCACCATGCGACGTACTCGCCGTAAGAGTAAAAAACAACAGCTAAAAAATAAGCCGGATGGGCGATTTATTCCCCCTTCCGGCATTATTCGTTTTTTGCATACTGGTATTAACAGCGAGTCCAGCTTGTGCCTTCTCTACTATCAAGCAATTCAATTCCTTGGGATGCCAATTCATCCCTTATTTCATCGCTTCTCGCAAAGTTTTTATCTTTTCTAGCTTGAGCTCGCTCCACAATTAACCCCTCTATATCATCAGAGGAAAGCCCTTCTGTAACAACGCTATTTTGCAAAAAATATTCAGGGTCTTGCTGCAGCAAGCCAAGCAACTCAGACAACACCAATAACTCTTTTGCTAATGCAGTCGAGCCTCTAGGATCATCTACTTTTGCTTTATTGAGTTCACGCACAAGATCGAACAGAACCGATAAGGCAACAGGCGTGTTGAAATCATCATTCATCGCTCTATTAAAGCGTTCCGAAAACTCTGATTTCACATACTCAGATGACACACCCTGGCCCTTTAAGGCATTGTATAACCTTTCCAGACCTACCTTTGACTCAAGCAAGCTCTCTTCGGAATAATCTATAGCACTGCGATACTGACTTGAGACCATTAAAAAACGGACTACTTCAGGATTGTATTTTTCTAAGACATCCCGTACGGTGAAAAAATTGCCTAGTGATTTAGACATCTTTTCATTATTTACACGTACTGGGCCGCAGTGCATCCAAAAGTTAGCAAGCTGTTGCCCTGTAGCGGCTTCAGATTGAGCAATCTCATTTTCATGATGCGGAAATTTTAAGTCTGGCCCACCGCCATGAATATCAAAATGAGGGCCTAAGCAATTAATCGACATGGCAGAGCATTCAATATGCCAACCAGGGCGACCATTACCCCAAGGAGAAGACCAAAAAACATCCCCCTCTTTCACCATTTTCCACAAAACAAAGTCAGCAGGGTGCTCTTTTGCTATTTCAACATCAATACGGGCGCCAGCAAGCATGTCTTCAAGTTTCCGGTTATTAAGTTTACCGTATTCTTTAAAAGCCGATGCTCGGTAATAAACATCACCTGTACTGCCTTGATAAGCAAACTCTTTATCAATAAGAGTTTGAATTAAATCAATAATTTCTTGAATGAACTCAGTGGCTTTTGGTTCTCTATCAGGCATTTTATTGCCTAATTTTAGCTCATCTTCAACTTGAGCCGCGATCATTCGCTGAGTAAGCGACTCTGTTGATTCGTTATTCTCTGCTGCACGCTTGATGATTTTGTCGTCTACATCAGTGATATTTCTTACGTAATTTAACTCGTAGTTAGAATGACGTAAGAAACGCGAAATAATGTCAAACGAAATCATCGCTCTTGCGTGACCTATATGGCAAAAATCATAAACTGTATTGCCACACACATACATACCAACTTTGCCAGGAACAATTGGATGAAATTCTTCTTTCTTACCAGTAAGTGTGTTGTATATTTTAAGCATTAGCTTGTTTATCCTTTCGCTTCAATTTTTGCCCAAGAGTCACGTAACGTAACAGTACGATTAAATACAATAGCATCAGATTCGCAATCACGACAGAAGTAGCCTTCACGTTCAAATTGAAAGCCAGCACCCTTCTCAGCCGATTCAAGAGAAGGTTCAAGCTGGGCTTCTTTTAATACAATCAAAGAGTCTTCATTAATAAAATCTAAAAAGGTTTTACCCTCATGGTTTGCATCCGGCGCCGACTCATTAAACAAACGGTCATATAAACGAACCTCAGCCGTTATCGCATGTTTAGCACTTACCCAATGAATAACGCCTTTTGGTTTATACCCTTCTGGATTCACTCCAAGTGTATTTTCATCATAGCGACATAATAATTCTACCACATCACCGTGTTCATCTTTTATACACTCATCACATGTAATAACATAACCACCGCGCAAACGAACTGCACTGTCTAAAGTCAAACGCTTCCATTTTTTGGGCGGCACCTCTGCGAAATCAGCCGCATCAATGTATAAGTTCTTTGAAAAAGGGACGTTTCGGGTACCAGCACTCTCATTTTTAGGATGATTATTAACCGTAAATATTTCTTCTTTATCTTCTGGGTAATTCGTTAAAGTAACCTTAATTGGGTTTAATACAGCCATAGCACGATTTGCATTTTGATCTAGGTCTTCTCGAATCGCATGCTCTAGCATACTCACATCGACAATACCGTCTGATTTAGTCACTCCAATACGCTCACAAAAATTTCGTATTGAGTTAGCGGTATAACCTCTTCTTCGTAGACCTGAAATAGTCGACATGCGAGGGTCATCCCATCCCTCTACGTGATTTTCATCAACCAATTGTTTCAATTTACGTTTACTTGTAACCGTGTAATTAAGGTTTAAACGCGCAAACTCAACTTGTTGAGGATGCACCGTACCCAAGGTATCTAAAACCCAATCATAAAGTGGTCTATGATCTTGAAATTCTAATGTACAAATCGAGTGGGTAATATTTTCCAATGCATCTGATAAACAATGAGTGAAGTCATACATTGGGTACACACACCACTTATCACCAGTTTGATGGTGATGAACATGGCGAATACGATAAATAATGGGGTCACGCATATTGATATTCGGACTTGCCATATCAATTTTCGCTCGTAAGACCATTTCTCCATCAGCAAAATCACCGTTTTTCATTTGCATAAATAACGCTAAATTTTCTGCAGCCGATTGGTCTCTATAAGGGCTATTTTTACCCGGTTCTTTCAGGGTGCCTCGATATTCACGCATTTGATCTGCGTTAAGTTTACAGACATACGCTTTTTCTAACTTTATCAACTCAACGGCAAAATCAAACAGTTGGTCGAAATAATTTGAGGCAAACTTCGGCTCATCATTCCATTGAAAACCCAACCATTGAACGTCTTTTTTGATTGAATTAATGTATTCCAAACTTTCTTTTTCTGGGTTGGTATCATCAAAGCGTAAATTACACTTACCATTGAAACGCTCTGCAATACCAAAATTCAAACATATAGATTTAGCATGACCAATGTGAAGGTAGCCGTTTGGCTCTGGAGGGAAGCGTGTCATGACATTGCCGCCATGCTTGCCCGATGCGTTATCTTTATCAATAATTTGAGTTATAAAGTTGCCTGGTTTTGAAGTCTCTGACATGTAAATGCGTGTCCCGATCTAAGTTCGTCTAACAAGATTGTCAATTTTACTATCTAGTATATCTGATTTAGGTTTTTTAGTAATAATACACGCTTAAAATATCTCTTAGGAGCGCAGAAATTTCACAACAAAAAAACAGTAACACCAATAACAATGGTTAATAGTTGGTTTTGTAACCAAACACCAATAAATTTTCCATCTACACATCTGCTCTTTCATATTATCCCGTTTTATTTCTGTTACAATTCGCCAAAATAAACGCCCAAAACACGATTAACACATCAAAAGCTGTCTTCAGAAAACGTCGACAATGCATCAGGAGTCAGAAATGCCCGAAAAAATAGTCGTTGTATACTCAGGAGGAATGGATTCCTTCACTGTGTTACACCATGCCATCAAAACAGGCGCCGACGTATTTGCCATTTCCTTTAATTATGGTCAAAAACATTCAAAAGAATTAAATGTCGCTCAAAAAGTGTGCGGTGATTTTTCCATACCTCACAAAGTAGTTGATATCAGTAGCATCAACTCATTAATGGCGGGGTCTTCTCTTACCAGTGACATTGATATTCCTGAAGGACATTATGAAAGCGACAACATGAAATCAACGGTCGTTCCAAATCGCAATATGGTTTTATTGTCTATGGCAATTGCCTATGCCGTTTCATTAGAAGCCAGCGCTGTCTATTATGGTGCTCATTCCGGAGATCATCATATATACCCAGATTGTCGTCCGGAATTTGTTCATGCTATGAACGCCGTTTCAAGAATTGCCAACTACGAACCTGTCGACATCGTAACACCTTATTTGAACAACACTAAAGGTGAAATACTCGCCGCGGGTTTGAAGATGGGATTGGATTATTCAGACACCTGGACATGCTATAACGGTAGAGAAAAAGCATGCGGTAAATGTGGTTCTTGTGTTGAGCGGTTAGAGGCATTTGACCAACAAGGAAAGCAAGACCCTATAGCATACGAATAACCAAACCAATTTTAGTTGATTAGTTTCTGTTCCACAGATTGCCTAATCCACCAGCTAAAGTTACTTACTGTTGTCTCGACTGTTTTCGAGTAACCTAAAGGCGTAACATGTACTCTATTAAAGAAGCTTTCTACTCCCTTCAAGGGGAAGGCGCGCACTCAGGCCGCCCATCAATATTTTGTCGTTTTACTGGATGCAATTTATGGTCTGGTAAAGAGTTACATAGACTTTCTTCAGACTGCCAATTCTGCGATACCGATTTTATCGGCACAAATGGTCAAAATGGCGGCAGATTTACAACCGCTGCAAACTTAGCCAATCATCTAAATGCATTATGGCCAGCACAACACAACCATAAATATGTCGTGTTCACTGGAGGAGAGCCCGCACTTCAGTTGGATAACGACTTAGTTGAGTCAATGCACTCATTTGGTTTTGAGGTCGCCATTGAAACGAATGGCACATTACCTATACCCGATAACATCGATTGGATCTGCGTAAGCCCCAAAACAGAACAACCTTTGAAAATTGATAGTGGAAATGAGCTTAAACTGGTGTATCCACAAAAACATTTATCTCCAGAACGTTTTGAATCCTTGAAATTTGACCACTTTTACTTGCAACCAATGGATCAAAGCCATTTACCTTTGGATAAAATTTCGCCAGAAAGCTCACAAAATTTAACTTTAGATTACTGTTTATGTAATCCACGGTGGCGTCTGAGCTTACAAACACATAAAATGCTCAACATTGATTAACGATATTTCAATTTTATATCATTTATTTGAACCAACCCTTTATAAGGAAACTTACTATGATCGTTCTACACACTAACTATGGCGATATAACCCTTGAGTTGAATTACGAAAAAGCGCCTAAGACAGCCAAGAACTTTGAACAGTATGTTGAGTCAGGTTTTTACAACGGTGTGATCTTTCACCGTGTTATCAATGGCTTTATGATCCAAGGTGGTGGATTTGAGCCTGGTATGACACAAAAAGAAACCAATGAAACGATTGAAAACGAAGCCGACAATGGCCTAACAAATGAAATTGGCACGGTTGCTATGGCTCGCACTATGGACCCACACTCAGCCTCTGCTCAGTTTTTCATTAATGTTGGCAACAACGGCTTCTTAAACCACAAGTCAAAAACAACGAATGGCTGGGGCTATGCTGTTTTTGGTAAAGTGACAGCGGGTATTGACGTTGTAAATAAGATCAAAGAAGTGGCTACAACATCCAAATCGGGTCACCAAGATGTGCCCGTTGAAGATGTTATTATTGAAAGTGCTGAGATTATTAAAGAGTAAAAAATGCATCGATATTTTATATCTGATTTGCATTTAAGTGACAAACGCCCGGATTTAATTCGGGCGTTTGTTTTATTAATTGAGCAAATTAACAAAACGGACAGACATCCTTCCGAACTGTATATATTGGGTGATTTTTACGAAGCATGGATCGGCGATGATTATAAACCAAACTGGAATAAAGACATTATAAAGGCACTGATCTCTTTGCAAACCAGTCACACTTCTTTATTTATAATGCACGGCAATAGAGACTTCTTATTAGGAAAGGAGTGGTTAGCAGAAACCGGTGCAACATTTTTAACCGAGCATTCCATTATTACACCCAATAGCAAGACGTCTATTTTACTGTCTCACGGTGATGAGTACTGCACTGAAGACTTAGAGTATCAGTCATTCAGAACTCAAGTGCGCCAGAAAGCATGGCAAGAACAGGTTTTATCGATGCCTCTTGAACAACGAATAAGCTTGGCAGAAAAGCTACGTAACGACAGTAAGAGCATGTCTTCAGATAAACACAATGACATTATGGATGTGACTGAGTCTGAAATAGCCAACAAATTAGAACAACACCAATGCCGTGTTTGCATTCATGGACACACTCATAAACCCTTTCTACATCATGAGAATCATTACGACAGGTTGGTCTTAGGGGACTGGGACCAAGAAGTCTGGGTTGCTGTATTGGATGATGACTCATTAACACAATACAAGACTCCAGCAAACTCAATAAATACATCATGTGATTGGGAGCTAACCTCTCTTCAATTAGCCCACCAACTTGCCGTCTAACAATCTCAGGCCAATTTTATCCCTGATGGAGATGGATGGCGCAGCACTGCATTTACATTTGTAAATGCAGTAAATCTTTTACCCAAATGGTTTCTTTTGCACTTCGTGCACGCTCATACTCTACCTTTCTATCATATAAGAAGGCAATGGCGCGAAAAAAAGCATTATTAACCAATACAGGCGTTAGCTCTTCTTTATAGGTCGATAACCAGTGACTTTGAGCACGATTCGTTAACACTTGATATAAATAGTCTAGCTCAAGAGACCCCTGATAAATTTCATCTAAGTTAACCGGTGGATCACTTTTGGAAATTTCTACTGCCAACCAAAACGTTACATCTGCAAGTTTATCTTTCATGATATTCTCCAGTTTCTTGCTCTTATACAAAAAAGTGTAGCAGCATTTTTTGAAGAATATAAAAATCTTTTTTAAAGAGACGTTAATTTCTCGGCTTGCTGTAAAATTAATGCTTAATTGGGTGGCCCACTATGCAAGCGGAACACTTCATCAGGCTCAAGGATTAATTTTTCTTCAATACGTCGAAATAAAGACACTCTTTCGGTAATGTCTTCTTCACTGTATTCTTGTGCTAAGGCTAGATAGTCTTCAAAATGCCTTGCTTCAGATTTCAACAATGATAAATAAAAAGCCGATAATTCATCGTCTAAATGCGGAGCTAAAGCGGCAAACCGTTCGCACGACCTCGCTTCAACAAAGGCGCCAACGATCAGCGTGTCTACCAGTCTAGCCGGTTCATGCGTACGAATTTGCTTGCGCAATCCATCAGCGTATCTTGCCGCTGCCAAATGTTGATAGGAAACCTGACGCTTTTTCATTAACTTATGAACCTGTTCAAAATGAATCAGCTCTTCTCTGGCTAAACGAGACATTTTATGCAATAAATTATCTCTCTCAACATAACGATACATTAAACTCATTGCCGTTGAAGCGGCTTTTTTTTCACAGTGAGCATGATCAATTAGCATAATTTCTTGATTTTCTAAGGCCCAGTGAACCCAAGCCTCAGGAGAAGGGCAAGGCAAAAAAGCCATTAATTCTGGATAAGACGATAACATTTCTCTACCTTTTTGCTTTAAAAACACGGATTATAGCAATTCTACAAAATTTTAAGTAACAACTATTTGATTTGGATACCATTTTGCCAATGAATCAGTTTTTTGACCCAAACAAATTATCTATAGGCGTAAAGGTTGGTCTTGAACTGGAACCTTACACACTAAATTACCCTTTAGGTAATACAAAGAGTTCATGGGTTGCCGATCAAGCTGGCCGCCCTTTTGTATTAAGATTTTTTGATCCCATGAAAGGTTCATCAGATGATTTTTTAGCGAACGCCAGAAAACATTTGAATTTAAAACACCCTTGCATTACGCCTAATTATCCCCCTTTTTATTCAACCCTTTGGGTTTTCAGTGCATCAGCGGTTTGTGGCGGTGAGAAACTTTATAGTTACTTAGGAAAGTACCCAGACGGAGCCCCCCTTAATGTTGTAATTAGTATTTTTGAAGGTATTGCCAAGGCGTTAGATCAATCTCATGCAAACAACCTATTCCATGGAACTCTAGATCTTAATCATATTCATGTTGTCAACGGGGTTGGCATTATGGTGGCATTTGGACACAACAACTGGTTAAAATCCATTTCTGAAGCAGACGCAGACCTACGTTTTATCGCGCCAGAATCTAAAGTGGAACCAAGAAAAGTCAATTCAAAAACAGATGCGTATTCCTTTATGAGACTTCTGTTCGCGTCTTTGTTGGGTGAGTCAAAAGTTTCTGATGATGGTTCCATTGACTTTCCATCATCACACGCATTTATAAACACTAAAGACTGGAAAACGATCTGTAACTGGTGCAGAACACCTGTAAAGCAAAGACCAAACAACCTCATTGACGTTATTCGCTTATTAAGAGCAAATCTGTATCAAGCCACTACCAACAAAAACCTTGATAGACGCCCATCTAAACAGATAAAAAAGCTCACAAAAAAACAAAAAATGGGTCTTGCTGGCGTGACATCGTCATTTATTATGGCCACTACGCTATTAATCGCTTTTTCTCCGCCTGATGAAATTGAGAAGAAGGACAAACAAAGCCTCCCTCTTCAATCTGTTACCAAGCAAACGGCTGAAGAGCGGTTTGAATCATTGCCAAAAACCATTCAAGATAATTTAGCCATAGGCAAAAAAGCGCCAGAAGTGACTAAAATTCACCCAAGCACTTTTGAAATGGGTGATCAGCAGAATATCGGGGATGATAATGAAAAGCCAATTCATACGGTCACTATTCCGACAGGGTTTTATATTAGTGCCTCTGAAGTAACCTTTGATCAATATGATTTATTTGCGCTATCAACCAATAGACCCCTGCCCTCTGATAATGGCTGGGGGCGAGGCAACCGCCCTGTCATTAATGTTAGCTGGCATGACGCAAAGTCGTACACCCAATGGCTTACGCAACAGACAGACGAAAACTATCGTCTTCCTACCGAGATTGAATGGGAGTATTCAGTAAGAGCTGGATCAAACACCTCTTTCTGGTATGGCAACGATGTCAATCCAGGTTATTCGGTTTGTGATGGCTGTGGCAGCCAGTGGGATGGAAAATCGACCGCCCCCGTTGGGAGTTTGCTGAGCAACCCTCTTGGTCTCTTTGATATGCATGGCAACGTTGCTGAATGGGTTGAAGACTGTTATCACGACGATTACACCGATGCACCAACGTCAAACACAATATGGAATTCAGGCCTCTGCGATAGTCGAGTAATACGAGGAGGTTCTTGGTTTGACATCCCTAGAGTAGGTAGAAGTGCCACCCGTTATCGGGCTGACCCTAATTTAAAAGCCAGTAATTGGGGATTCAGAGTTACAAGGGAGGTTAAAACCCCTTCAAACCTTTGATTTTAAATAAGAATAATTCTACTAAATGCCCCTTATTCTGAAATGTTATGACTAAGAAGCGTTTTTTATGAACATATTCCTATAAAATGGTAGTTATTAATTACAGGAGGCTTATTTAATTATAATAAAACCTCCCAAACATCGTATCTATTTAACGATTCAAATAGATGGATAATAATATAGGGGAATTAATTGTGTTAGAAGCATATCGTAAACACGTAGAAGAACGCGCTTTAGAAGGCATTCCACCAAAACCACTTGAAGCGGATCAAGTATCCGAACTTGTTGAACTGCTAAAAAATCCACCAGCAGGTGAAGACGAGTTTATTCTTGATCTTTTAAAGAATAGAATCCCAGCGGGTGTTGACCAAGCCGCCTATGTAAAAGCAGGATTTCTTTCCGCAATAACAACAGGAGAGGCAAACTCTCCTTTAATCTCTCCAGAATTAGCAACAGAACTACTTGGCACAATGTTAGGTGGTTATAATATTCAACCGCTTATTTCCTGCCTCGATAATGATGCTCTTGCCCCAATTGCTGTTAAAGCGTTGTCACATACTTTATTGGTCTTTGATGCATTTCATGATGTTGAAGAGAAAGCGAGTGCAGGCAATGAGCATGCAAAAGCAATTATTCAATCTTGGGCAGCAGGCGAATGGTTTACATCCAAACCAAAGCCAGCAGAAAAAATCACAGTCACTGTTTTTAAAGTAACTGGCGAAACCAATACTGATGACCTTTCACCCGCCCCTGATGCTTGGTCTCGTCCTGACATCCCGTTACACGCTAATGCCATGCTTAAAATGTCTCGTGAAGGGATTAACCCTGATGATGACGGCACAATTGGCCCAATCAAACAAATTGAAGCATTAAAAGAGACGGGCTTCCCTCTAGCCTATGTTGGTGATGTTGTTGGCACAGGGTCAAGCCGTAAATCTGCAACAAACTCTGTATTATGGCATATGGGGGATGATATCCCATTCATCCCAAATAAACGTGCTGGCGGTGTTTGTATTGGTAGTAAAATCGCTCCTATTTTCTTTAACACCATGGAAGATGCTGGTGCACTGCCAATCGAAATGGATGTTAATGATCTAGAAATGGGCGATGTAATTGACATTTTCACCTATGAAGGCGTCGTGAAAAAGCACGGTACTAATGAAGTGATTAGTACGTTTGAATTAAAAACGGAAGTATTACTAGATGAAGTTCGAGCTGGCGGTCGTATACCTCTAATCATTGGTCGTGGCTTAACCACAAAAGCACGCGAACTTCTTGGCCTTGGCCCTGTAGACTTATTTAAAACGCCAGGTGAAACCGCTGATACAGGCAAAGGCTATACTCTTGCTCAAAAAATGGTTGGTAAAGCCTGCGGTGTGGCCGGCGTTCGTCCTGGCACTTACTGTGAACCAAAAATGACGACGGTTGGTTCGCAAGATACGACTGGCCCAATGACTCGTGACGAATTAAAAGACCTGGCCTGCCTAGGTTTCTCTGCCGACTTAGTAATGCAATCGTTCTGTCACACGGCGGCTTACCCAAAACCTGTTGATGTTGTTACCCACCACACATTACCAGATTTCATTATGAATCGTGCGGGTGTTGCCCTTCGCCCAGGAGATGGCATCATTCACTCTTGGCTGAACCGCATGCTACTACCTGATACTGTAGGTACTGGTGGTGACTCTCATACGCGCTTCCCTCTTGGCATTTCTTTCCCTGCTGGCTCTGGTTTAGTAGCTTTTGCGGCCGCAACAGGTGTTATGCCACTTGATATGCCTGAATCTGTTTTAGTTCGCTTTAAAGGTGAAATGCAGCCCGGTATTACGTTACGTGACTTGGTTCATGCCATTCCTTACCAAGCCATCCAAGAAGGTCATTTGACTGTAGAGAAAAAAGGTAAGAAAAACGTTTTCTCTGGACGAATCCTTGAGATAGAAGGTTTAGAAAACCTAACAGCAGAACAAGCTTTCGAATTATCAGATGCATCAGCAGAACGCTCCGCTGCAGGTTGTACTATTAACCTTTCTGAAGAATCGGTTGCTGAATACCTGCGTTCCAATATTGTTATGTTACGTTGGATGATTGCTGAGGGTTACGGTGATCCACGTACTATTGAACGTCGAGCGAAAGCAATGGAAGAGTGGTTGGCTAACCCTCAGTTAATGCGTGCAGATGCAAATGCTGAATACCATACTATTATCGAAATTGACTTGAACACAATCAAAGAGCCTGTCCTTTGCGCACCAAACGATCCTGATGATGCTCGCTTATTGTCTGAAGTGCAAGGAACGAAAATTGATGAAGTATTCATCGGATCTTGTATGACGAATATCGGACACTTCCGTGCTGCAGGCAAGCTTCTTGATGCCGCAGGCAAGGTAGTACCAACGCGCTTATGGATTGCTCCACCAACAAAGATGGATGCACAGCAACTTACTGATGAAGGCTATTACAGCATCTTTGGTAAAGCAGGGGCACGCATGGAAATGCCTGGATGCTCACTGTGTATGGGTAACCAAGCACGCGTAGCTGAAAAGTCGACAGTTGTATCTACATCAACACGTAACTTCCCGAATCGTCTTGGTAATGGTGCTGATGTATACCTTGCATCTGCTGAGTTAGCTTCCGTTTCATCCCTTTTAGGAAAACTTCCAACAACGGAAGAATACTTAGAATATGCAAACAAAATCAACAGCATGTCTGCTGAAGTTTATTCATACTTAAACTTTGACAAGATGGGTGATTTTGTTAAGAAAGCGTCTTCTGTTATTGCTACAGATGCCACGGCTTAATAACTAAATCGCATTTGCTAAAACAAAAACCCCTCCCACGAGGGGTTTTTTTATCGGCTAAAATGTCTAGTCATATTTTCAATAGCATAAACGTCAAGCCAATCGTTTTTCTGCCACTCCCTTCTTAATGAGCTGCTGCTTAGCCGCTAAAATTGTATTGAGAAGATGAGCAGGAAAACTACGTTCTTTTTTATGCGCTAAACCAACCACTCGTTTTAACTTCACATCATTTAAAGGCCTTAAGCAGAGATCATTCCGACCACGAGAAGAATGCTCCGGAATTAATGAAATACCTAAGCCAGCCGCCACCAAATCCAATGCATATTCTTCTGTTTTAACTTCCGCTCTCACATCCGTTGTTAACTCCTGCTTTTGCATTAGGTAATTCCAAGATTCCAAAATATCGCATGAGGTACGTGAGATAAAAGGCTGCTTGTCGATTTGTCTAATTGAAATAGATGAAAAATCGGATAGCCAATGACCTATAGGCATAGCAATTACATAATCATCTTCCCATAAGGGGTAAAACACATCGTCTTCAGCCGCATAACGATTGCAGGTAAAACGCAAGTCTGCACTTTCCGATTCATTCACTAGCTTTAAGGCTAATCCCGGAACCTCATCTAGCATGGTTTTTATAACTTGGCTAATTAAAGCGCCAGACAAAAAAGGCGCCAATGAAATTGAAAGTGATAAAGGGGCGGGAGAATCAATAAACATACTTTTAATTGCCGATAAATCGCTCACCATCTTGCAAGCATACGGATACAAATGAGTGCCGCTGTCAGTAGGAGAAACACCTTTTGAATGCCGAACAAATAACTTAGTCGCTAAATCGTCTTCTAGTTGCGCCACTGTGGTCGATATGGATGGCTGTGCCACAAAACAACGCTTAGCGGCCGAACTTAAGCTTCGCTCCTCGTAAACAGCAATAAAATAACGCAAAGATCGAATATCCATGGTAGGTCCATTTTGGTGTCAAGGTTAAAATTATTTTCAATATACCTATAGATAATCCTCTACGCTATAGCTAAAACCTAGACCTCTAACAGAAAAACGGTATTTCTCATTCAAGTCATTAATCGTTACTGTTGAAAATAACTTATTACAAATCAATTAAAGAGGTCCCTATGTCATTAACATGCCTAGAAAAACTTGGTATCAACACACTTAAGCAAGATGATACTTATTTTAGCTTACTCACCGGTAACACATTAGCTTTAGGCAGTGGCAATGTATTTTCGGCTCATAGCCCGATCGATGGCACGAAACTATCAAGTTTTAAAAATGCTTCACCTGAGCAACTGGATACAGTGAACACAGAATTGAAAGAAGCCTTTAAAGTACTACGTACTATACCCGCCCCACGACGTGGTGAGCTGGTTCGCCGCATTGGTGATGAAGCACGAAAATATAAAAATGAGCTTGCTCAAGTTATTTCGCTTGAGGCGGGTAAAATTGTGCCTGAAGCGCTAGGAGAAGTTCAAGAATGGATTGATGTTTGTGACTTTGCGGTTGGCCAATCTCGCATGCTACATGGCTTATCCATTGTTTCTGAACGTCCAGGCCATAGAATGATGGAGCAATGGCAACCCCTTGGCCCTGTTGCTGTTATTACCGCATTTAACTTCCCAATGGCTGTATGGGCCTGGAATGCCATGCTTGGTTTAGTATGTGGTGACCCAATCTTACTTAAACCATCCGAAAAAGCCCCTTTGTGTGCTTTAGCCATGTATCAAATAGCGCAAAACGTAATCGCTGATATGCCTGATATTCCAAAAGCCGCTGTCTGTGTAATGATTGGCGATCGTGATCTAGGAGAAGCCATTGCAGCAAACGAAACTTTCCCTCTGGTATCCGCTACCGGATCAACCGCCATGGGGCGTTCAGTAGCTAAAACAGTGGCTGGTCGTTTAGGCCGCTCACTGCTAGAGCTTGGTGGCAACAATGCAATGATTGTTTCAGAAACAGCTGATCTTGAACTTGCCTTGCGAGCAATTGTATTCTCTGCCGCAGGCACGGCGGGTCAACGCTGCACAACCTTGCGCAGACTAATCACCCATGAAAGCATTGTGGATGGTCTAGTGGAACGTTTAGTCAAATCCTACAAATCCTTGCCTGTTGGCAACCCATTGGAAGCCGGTAATTTAGTCGGTCCATTAATTGATGAAAGTAGCTTCGCTCGCATGCAAGCCGCACTTGAAACTGCGAAGCAACAAGGTGGTACCGTTGTTTGTGGTGGAGAACGCGTTACTGAAGGCGTTCCAGCTGGTGGCTTTTATGTTAGACCTGCCATTGTTCGCATCGCACACGATGCACCAATTGTGCATCAAGAAACATTTGCACCAATAATGTATGTGTTAACTTACAGCACATTCGATCAAGCAATCGATATTCAAAATGAAGTGCCTCAAGGCTTATCATCCGCTGTCTTTACCGAGAGTATGCGTGAGGCCGAGTTATTTATGTCTCCTGCTGGTTCTGACTGCGGCATTGCCAATGTTAACATCGGTACTTCTGGAGCAGAAATTGGCGGCGCTTTCGGAGGCGAGAAAGAAACAGGTGGTGGTCGCGAATCTGGCTCAGATGCCTGGAGAAACTACATGCGCCGCACCACAAATACCGTAAATTATGGTGGTGATCTACCATTGGCTCAAGGTATTGTATTCGAATAATAAACATCTATGCTGCTCGACTAAGCACACCTTAGTCGAGCCCTACTCATTATTTTTTGCGATGGTCGCTACTGAGGTGGTCGTTATGCCTGAACTTTCATGTGATTCCTTATGGCGAGCTAGCGCTCCAGCCGCCCCCTTACTGTCACCTCTGGACGGTCATTTAGAGGTTGATGTTGTGATTGTAGGAGGCGGTTTTACAGGATTATCCGCTGCTCTTCATATGGCTAAATTAGGGATTTCTGTCGCTGTTATTGAAGCTCAAGAAATTGGTTTTGGTGGATCTGGTAGAAATGTTGGTTTAGCCAACGCTGGCCTTTGGTTAGAACCAGATCAACTCGACAAAACCATTGGGCTTGAGGCTGGCAAGAAACTTTACGACGCACTAGCGCTCGCTCCAGATTACGTTTACGGGTTAATTAAAGAGTATGACATTCAATGTGAAGCAACTCGTCATGGAACACTTCATGCCGGAGTAGGCAAAACAGGGTTAGCGCAACTAGAGCGTCGATATGAACAACTTAGTCGCCGTGGCGCACCAGTTCAGCTCCTAGACGCCTGCCAAGCTCAATCACGTATTGGATCTGATAAATTTAATTCCGCTTTATTTGATCCACGTGCTGGCACGATTCAGCCTTTAGCTTATGCAAGAGGGCTAGCTGAAGCCGCCATAAAAGAAGGCGCCAAGCTTTTTGACTATTCACCAGTCGATAGGATTGAGCCTATTGAAAACGGCTGGGCGGTTACCACCCAACAGGGTACAGTTCATGCCGAAAAAGTCATTTTAGCAACCAACGCCTACAGCGAACACGGCGTTAAAGAACAAGCACGTAAGTTCGTTCCAATTTTCTATTCTCAACTTGCGAGCAAACCTTTGACAGAGGCTGAGCTTGCGAGTATTTTACCGAATAAAGAAGGGGTTTGGGATACCTGTACGGTAATGAGCTCCTTTCGCCTTGATCAACAAGGACGTTTAGTTTTTGGCGGTATGGGTGGTGAAGGTGAAGTATTAAAGAACTGGGCAACACAACGGGTTAAAGAGATATTTCCAATACTCAATAAAGTTGAATGGAATTACTGCTGGACAGGTAAAATAGCCTACAGCGAAGACCATTTACCTCATTGCCAGCAGTTACAGAATGGCCTATTTAGTGTCGCAGGCTACAGTGGCCGAGGTATCGGGCCAGGCACTGTTGTTGGTGCTGAATTAGCGCAATGGTTTGCAGGCCAGATAGAGGACCTATCGATTCCGACAACATTACTGAGAAACATCCCCTTTCGAGAACTAAAGAGAATGTTTTATGAAGTCGGTGCACATACTTATCACCTTGGTCAGCAAACTCACGCATTAGACTAGCTAAAGACAAGCAAATAACCACCAATTAATAGAATATCGTCCGCATATTCTATTAATTTATCACCCTATAATACGAACCATCTTCATACTTCATCTTAGAGTAAAAATACATTTAACACATCAACAACAACATTCAAGACATTTCAATAATTAAATATTAAAGATAAAAGCTTTACTATTATTACTTAATGCAACCAAGCGAACAAACTCCATATATTACCCCAACCCCTTAAAGATTTTCTTGCAAACAAAAAAAACCCACTTTCAAAGTGGGTTTTTTAAATAACCTAACGTGCAAATCACACTAAATTTATAACACCATACGGCGTAAATCACTTAGTATAGAGTTCAGATAAGTCAGGAAACGACCTGCATCACCACCATTTACCGCCCTATGATCATAAGACAAACACAATGGCAACATGGTTCTAGGCTCAAAGTCTTTACCATTCCATCTAGGCTCAATATCGGCCTTAGATACGCCCAAGATACCAACTTCAGGACAGTTTACGATAGGTGTAAAACCCGTCCCTCCAATGGCGCCTAAGCTAGAAATAGTAAAACAACCACCTTGCATATCATTCGGCTTAAGCTGCTTATTTAGTGCTTTCTTAATAAGAGCATTAGCCTCTTCCGCTATCTGAATAACAGACTTCTTATCCGCATCACGCAAAACAGGAACCACCAAGCCAATAGGCGAGTCGACAGCAATACCGATATTTACGTAATGTTTCTGCACATAGCTTTCACCATCTGCCTTCAAGGAAACATTAAACGAAGGGTTTTCAACCAATGCTTGAGCAGCCGCTTTGATTAAGAAAGGAAGTGGCGTCAGTTTAATACCCTTCTTCTCCATCTCAGCTTTAAGCCCTTTGCGGAACGCTTCTAAGTCGGTGATATCCGCTTTGTCAAATTGAGTTACATGAGGTACAACCAAAGCATTACGGGACATGTTCTGAGCCGTAAGTTTTTGAATTTTACTCATTTTAATAACTTCAATTTCACCAAACTGACTAAAATCAACATCTGGTACTTGAGGAATGCCTGCACCAGAAGGTACAGCTTGTGTCGGCGTCGACACAGAGGCTTTAACCGCCTCTTTCACATAAGCATGCAAATCTTCTTTCAAGATACGACCACGAGGTCCCGTAGCTCGCACAAGAGTGAGATCAACACCAAGCTCACGCGCTAACATACGCACCGCAGGGCCGGCATGCACCTTTTTCGAAGGTGCCGACAAAACAGCAGAGTTTTTGCTAGCCACTGGAGCAGAAGATGGCGCGACTGACTTAACAGAGGAATCAGTCGATTCTGCTTTTGTAGGTGAAGCCTTGCTAGTAGATGGCAATGGAGCTGAAGCGCCCTCAACCTCTAACTCAAGAATCAAATCACCCTCAGAAACGGTGTCACCCTCTTTAACTGAAATTGACTTAACTACCCCAGATTTTGGCGCAGGTATTTCCATAGACGCCTTATCTGTTTCAAGCACAATAATTGAGTCGCCTTCAGCAACTTTGTCACCTATTGCAACAGCCACTTCAATGATATCAACATTGGTTGCCCCACCAATATCAGGCACATTAACAGACTCAACTCCGCCAGCCGTTTCGACAGGCGCAGCGGCCGATTCGGTCACTGGCTCAGGAGCAGAGACCGGCTCTTGAGGTGCCGATTCCATAGGCGTAGCGACAGCAGACGATGAAGAAATGATCATCATAGCACTGCCTTCTGACACCTTATCGCCTATTGAAATACTGATAGCACCTACTTTACCGCTAAAAGGGGCAGGTATATCCATTGAGGCCTTGTCAGTTTCAAGCACGATTATTGAATCGCCCTCTTCCACATCGTCACCTTCGGATACACAAATTTCAATAACCTCAACGTCTGTTGCCCCACCGATATCAGGAACAACAACTGATTGATTAGTCGCCGCTGAATTTGACACAGCCGGAGCAACAGCCGCCGCTTCGTTCTGCGCTGACACTTCAGGCTCAGCCAAAGGAGCCTCAGTTTTAGAGGGCTGCGCTTCTGCTCCTGAATCGCTTACTTCAAGTTCCAAAATAACAGAACCTTCAGAAACTTGGTCACCTTCTGAAATAGATATACTAGAGACTTTACCTGCCAACGGAGACGGAACATCCATTGACGCTTTATCTGTTTCTAATACAATAATAGGTTGATCAACCTCGATTATGTCACCAACGCTAACATTAATCTCGATTACATCGACATCGGCTGCACCACCAATATCAGGTACGCGAATGATTTCTGTACTCACGGAAATCTCCTTTGTCGTAAAGACGCATCAAATAAACAAAAAAACCACATCGACCTAAGCTATCTAGGTCGATGAACTATTAGTTGACTGACAATTAGCAAGTAACTGGATTAGGCTTTTCAGGGTCTAAACCAAACTTAACGATTGCTTGTGTTACAACAGATGCGTCAATATCTCCTTTGTCCGCCAGCGCCTTCAATGAAGACACAACGACCCAATAACGGTTAATTTCAAAGAAGTGACGTAGTTTTTCACGAGTATCACTGCGACCAAAGCCATCCGTGCCAAGGACATTATATGACCCTTTAACAAATGGGCGAATTTGATCAGCATACAGTTTCATATGATCTGTTGAAGCAATAACTGGACTTTCACCATTTAACATAGAAGCAACAAAAGACGTTTTTGCTTCTGCTTCTGGGTGCAACATATTCCAACGCTCAACATCCAAACCTTCACGACGAAGCTCATTGAAAGAAGTAACACTAAATACATCAGAATTAACACCATACTCATTCAATAAGATGTCGGCCGCCGCTTCTACTTCACGCAATATGACACCAGCACCAAGTAATTGAACGTGATTCTTATTGCCTTTTTTGGTATTTTCCTGAAGCCTATACATACCCTGGATAATATCGGATTCGACACCTTCAGGCATATCTTCATGCGTGTAATTTTCATTCATTACTGTTAAGTAATAGAAAACACTCTCTTTCTCTTGGTACATACGGCGCATACCGTCTTGCACAATAACCGCAACTTCATATGAGTAGGTTGGGTCATAAGAAACACAGTTTGGAATTGTGCCAGCAATGATATGAGAATGGCCGTCTTCATGCTGCAAACCTTCACCATTTAATGTAGTTCGCCCTGCTGTAGCACCAATCAAGAAACCACGCGCCTGAGAGTCACCTGCCGCCCAAGCCAAATCACCAATACGCTGGAAACCAAACATTGAGTAGTAAATGTACACAGGAATCATAGGGTAATTACTATTACTGTAAGAAGTCGCACAGGCTAACCAAGCCGACATCGCTCCCGCTTCGTTAATACCCTCTTGAAGTATTTGACCTTTCGCATCTTCTTTGTAATACATGATCTGAGTATGATCATGAGGTGTGTACTTTTGCCCTTCTGCTGAGTAAATACCCAACTGACGGAACATACCTTCCATACCAAAAGTTCGCGCTTCATCCGCTACAATAGGAATGACTCGGTGACCGATTTTTTTATCTTTTACAAGGGTATTAAGAACACGAACAAACGCCATTGTTGACGAAATTTCACGACCTTTCGTACCTTGTAACTGAGCTTTAAAGGTTTCAAGAGAAGGCACTTCTAATGCTTCACACTCACGACGCCTTACAGGAAAATCACCACCAAGTGCCGCACGACGACTCCTTAAATACTTCATCTCAGGACTGTCTTCAGCTGGACGATAGTAAGGAAGATCCTTCAACTCTTCATCAGAAATTGGAATGCCGAATTTGTCACGGAACATAGCCAATGACTCTTCATCCAATTTCTTGGTTTGGTGAGCCGTGTTTTGAGCTTCTGCGGCTTTGAACATGCCGTAACCTTTAACGGTTTGAGCAAGAACAACAGTTGGCTGACCTTTATGAGATGTTGCTTCTGCATAGGCGGCATAAACTTTATATGGATCATGCCCTCCACGGTTCAGGTTCATGATATCGTCATCAGACATATCTTTAACCATTTCCAAAAGCTCTGGATACTTACCAAAGAAATGTTTGCGCGTATAAGCACCACCATTTGCTTTGTAATTTTGCAACTCACCGTCACAAACTTCATCCATACGCTTTATCAGTAAGCCTTTGTCATCTTTTTCAAATAACGGATCCCAATGACGACCCCATAGGCATTTGACGACATTCCAGCCAGCACCACGAAACACGCCTTCAAGCTCTTGAACGATTTTACCATTACCACGCACAGGACCATCTAGACGCTGCAAATTACAGTTAATAACGAAAATCAAATTATCAAGCTTTTCACGTCCAGCTAAAGCAATAGCACCTAAGGATTCAGGCTCATCACATTCACCATCACCTAAAAACGCCCATACTTTACGGTCACCTTGATCAACCAAACCACGGCTATGTTGATACTTCATAACGTGTGCTTGGTAAATAGCTTGTAAAGGGCCAAGACCCATAGATACCGTCGGGAACTGCCAGTAATCAGGCATTAACCAAGGATGCGGATAAGAAGAAAGACCTTTACCATCGACTTCACGACGGAAGTTATCCAACTGCTCATCTGTTAAGCGTCCTTCTATGTAAGAACGAGCATAAATCCCAGGAGAAATGTGACCCTGAAAAAAGACCATATCACCGTCTTGTTTTTCTGTATTACCACGGAAAAAATGGTTAAAACCAATATCATATAGCGTCGCAGCTGATGAGAAACTGGTAATGTGTCCACCAAGTGTCGAATCAATACGGTTCGCTTTCATTACCATTGCCAATGCATTCCAACGAATAATAGAGCGAATTTTACGCTCCATAAATAAGTCGCCAGGTAGCGTTTTCTCATTGTGAGGCAAAATGGTATTGCGATAAGATGTCGTTATAGAAGCAGGCATCGGTGTACCGGCTTTAGCTGCTTCCTTTGTTAAACTTTCAAGAAGAAATTTTGCGCGTTCAGGACCTTCTTCTCGAAGGACAGACTCCAGTGCATCAAGCCACTCTTTTGTTTGAGTTGGATCGATATCTTCGAGTATATGCTGCTCCGTCATAGTGTTATAACCCCCGCCATAAGAACAGATTCTAAAATCCACATCGCTTGACTTTGTGAGTCAATGATATGGAAGAGTTAAACGAAACGTCGGAATTTACACTACCATTAGCGTAAAAACCAGCCAGAGGTATGCCGTGTTCATAGCAAGAACAAAGACATGACCAGAGTAATCTATCAAATGCGCAGAGTTATTATTTTATCTCTATTCAACGTCATTTATGAATCACTTGAATCGTTTATTTAATTGGAACTCTTTGTGGAAAAAATTTTTTTGATAAAAAACTCATATCCAGATGCTAGTAAATAAAGTGATTTTATATTTACAAAATATTAAAAATGCCTTTAGAACTGGAATAGATTTGCACCTTAATTCTCAGAACTTAAAAGCATTTTTAATATGTAAACAAAGTCTTACCTTCTTACAAGTTGAGCTAAGAGTAACACCTAATTTTTACATCGCCTAGACTGGACAAGACACCTTTATTTAATGTAGGCAATAAAACCACCTACAATTCTAAGGTAATTGTGAATTTTTTTAGTTATAAATCGAAGTGCTTAGGGTACATCTTTTCATTTTTAGGCGCATACCCAAAAACATTCACAGAGTGAATATTGATTATAAACCACTACTTAGGTGGCATCTTTACCTTTTTACCTTTTCAACCTACCCCTGAAGCAATCAATTTTCATTTGTCACGTGAACATGCTTTATACAAAAACCAATACACGCTAGTACTTTCTACCGTTGCTTTATGCATCGATTAATCCACAGTTTTTTGTTTAATCTAAACGACATTAACTGACGACATAAGAATAAAAAGCTACAATAGAACGGTTTTAATTTACTGGAATTCAATATCATGACACTCGATGATCACTTTCATACGTCTATCATTCAGCAAGTGGACGTTGCATTAAAAGAAGACATAGGAAGTGGCGACATTACAGCCCAACTTATTCCCATTGAAAACACATTGACAGCCAACGTTATCAGTCGAGAGCCGGCCGTGCTATGTGGCACTTTATGGGTGGAAGCTGTTTTCACTAAAATTGATCGCGACGTGTCTTTGACCTGGTTAGCAAAAGAGGGCGACCTACTTGAAGCGAACAAACCTTTCTTAGTCATTAAAGGCTCTGCACGTTCCATATTAACGGCAGAAAGGACCGCTTTGAATTTTATACAAACCTTGTCCTATACTGCAACAGTTGCTAGAGAATATTCAGACAGTGTTAAGGGGACCAATCTCACTATTTTAGATACTCGCAAAACCATTCCGGGGTTAAGATTGGCACAAAAATACGCAGTGACTGTTGGCGGAGCCAAAAATCATAGAATCGGTCTATACGATGCTTTCTTAATAAAAGAAAATCATATTATGGCCGCTGGCTCAATCGAAAAAGCCGTTACAATGGCGAAAAACATCGCACCAGGAAAAGCGATCGAAGTCGAAACAGAAAATTTAGATGAGGTTAAACAAGCCGTTGTGGCCGGTGCCAATATAATTATGCTCGACAATTTTACCCTTGAAGATATGACTCTAGCCGTACAACAGTATGGTTCACAAGTGAAGTTTGAGGCATCAGGCAATATGACTAAGAAAGACTTGCTCAACGTCGCCCATACAGGTGTTGATTACATCTCAATTGGTGCGTTAACCAAACATGTTAATGCGATTGACTTATCGCTACGTGTGTTAGAGGAATGCTAATGGATGACACAATTCTTGTTATAAATAGTGGCAGCTCATCATTAAAATTCGCCATTCTATCCAACGACGGTGATCTCATCTTGGTAGAAGGCATTGCCGAAGGCTTAGGGTCGAATCAAGGTCGTTTAACGATTAAATTTGACGGACAAAAACACTTTCATGCATTACCAACATCAAACCACAAATCCGCTTTGATTCAGATAAGCAATTGGCTTGATATTAATGAGTCAATAAAAGCAGATCTAAAAGGCATTGGCCACAGAATCGTACATGGCGGCGAATCTTTTAGCGCTTCAGTATTAATTAATGATGACGTACTCACCGCCTTGAATAAATGCTCAGAATTAGCACCTTTGCATAGCCCAGCTCACTTAAAGGGCATTGAAATTGCTAAATCACTCTTCCCAACACTCCCACAAGTCGCTGTTTTTGACACAGCCTTTCATCAAACACTCTCTCCTGAGCAATTTTTATACGGTATACCGGCAAAATATTATCAAGAATATCATTTTAGAAAATATGGCTTCCATGGTACCAGCTATCGTTACGTAAGCGCCAAACTAGGAACAATTAACCCTCAAAGCCTTAAACAAGGTGTTCTCGTTGCCCATTTGGGAAATGGGGCCAGTGTTTGTGCCATTAATTCAGCAAAATCAACTGACACAAGCATGGGTCTGACTCCATTAGATGGTCTCATTATGGGAACCCGTTCAGGCAGTGTAGATCCAAGTTTATTGGCTTTTATTGCTGAAAAAGAGCAGACCTCTATCTCAGACACCATTGATATACTCAATAAGAAAAGTGGTCTTTTAGGTATCTCTGAATTATCGAACGATTGCCGTAAACTTGAAGAAGCCATGTTAGCCGGTAATGAAAAGGCAAAACTCGCTTTAGATATGTTTGCAAGCAGAGCCGCCAAGCAATTAATGAGTGCGGCAACAACACTAGATTCAATTGACCACATTGTATTTACTGGCGGAATTGGTGAAAATTCTTCTTACATAAGAAGGAAAGTTTGTGACAACTTAAAAGCGTTCAATATAAAAATTAATGCGATTAAAAATACAGACATGGCCAGATCAGAAATTTGCTTGATATCGGATGAAAACTCAAGTGCACACATTTGGGTAATACCCACAAATGAAGAAAAAATGATTGCTATTGATACCATTAACCTAATAAAAAATGAACCAGTAAACTAATGCTTTTATTACCTTCCCACATGGTGGAAAACTAAAATGCCAACGAACGTATTGATGACCGTACCAACAGGACCAGGAGTTGGACTTACTTCCGTATCTGTTGGCCTTGTTAGGGCTCTTGAACAACAAGGGCTCAAAGCCAGTTTTTTCAAGCCTATCTCACAACCACATCCATCTGACAGTGGCCCAGATAGATCCACAGCAATGGTATCTCAAGGGTCTAGCCTATCGCCTGTTGAACCTATTTCTTTGAATGAAGCCGAGAGATACCTTTACAATGACAAGCTCAATGAATTGATGGAAGAAGTAGTTGGACGGTTTCAAGCATCAATAGAGCCTGGTTCAACAGTTATTGTGGAAGGCTTGGCACAGATTCCGGGGCACCCATACGCAACGCGCCTTAATAAGGCGATTGCCAAAACTTTAGATGCCGGACTGGTATTAGTAACAGCACCCAATAAAATGAAACCAAATGAGCTCGAACATCATGTAGAAATTGCAGCCGGCTCATACGGTGGAATTAAAGCAAATGACGTTATTGGATGCATCCTAAATAAAACCCTTCCAGGTTCATTAGGTGTAAAATCGTACGGTGACATTTTTGCTCAAAGACCTATATTTAAAAGAAACTTTAGCCTACTAGGCCAAATCCCTGCATCAGATGAATTAACGCATCCTAGGGTCAAAGATGTAGCCGATTTCTTAAATGCCAAAGTAATAAATGAAGGGGAAATAAGTACTCGTCGAGTTCAATCATTTACCCTTTGTGCCCGCAGTGTTGAAAACATGCTAGAAGCGCTCAAACCTGGTGTATTGGTATTTACACCAGGAGATCGCACAGATGTGATCATGGCAACAGCCATTGCCGCATTAAACGATATCAAGATATCCGCGCTTGTTCTAACCGGCGGTTACCAGCCAAGCGATTCACTCATGTCACTCTGTGGCAAAGCCATGGCAAAAGGACTGCCTGTACTGTCTGTTGAATCCAATAGCTGGGAGACGGCGATTAATATGCAGTCTTTTAATCAAGAAATCCCCTTAGATGACAAAGAGCGCATATTAAATGTCAAAGAACATATCGCTAGATGCATAGATCATGATTGGATTAATTCTTTTGCATTAAACCAAGAAGAGAGAAAATTCTCTCCACCAGCCTTTAGGTTTCGCTTAATAGAGCAAGCAAGAGCCTTGAATAAACGCATCGTTTTACCCGAAGGAAACGAATTGCGCACCATTCAGGCGGCATCGATCTGTGCCGAAAGGGGTATTGCTCGATGCACCTTATTAGGTGATAAAGATGAAATCACTCGTATAGCGAAGAACAGCGGCATTGAGTTAACGGATCAAGTTGAAATCCTTGATCCTAATGCAATTCGAGAGAAATACATTGCCCCTATGGTTGAGCTTCGTAAGAAGAAGGGTCTTACCGCTATTGTAGCCCAAGAACAATTAGGTGATAACGTTGTTCTTGGGACCATGATGCTAGAAGTGGGTGATGTAGACGGTTTGGTTTCAGGTGCGGTGCACACAACAGCGAATACCATTCGCCCCGCTTTACAGCTCATAAAAACCTCTCCACATTCATCAATTGTCTCATCAGTTTTTTTCATGTGCTTACCAGATCAAGTGCTTGTTTATGGTGATTGCGCGATCAACCCTGATCCAACAGCGGAACAACTAGCCGAAATTGCAATCCAAAGTGCCGATTCTGCGGCCGCATTCGGCATCACACCAAGAGTGGCTATGATCAGTTACAGTACGGGTATTTCAGGTGTTGGAAATGATGTAGATAAAGTCAGAAAAGCCACGCAAATTGCCTCATCCAAAAGGCCAGACCTTTTGATTGATGGTCCCCTGCAATACGACGCAGCTATTATGGAAAAGGTGGCCAAACAAAAAGCGCCAGACAGTAGAGTAGCAGGTAAGGCAACGGTCTTTATCTTCCCCGACCTAAACACCGGTAACACGACTTACAAAGCGGTGCAACGTAGTGCAGATGTCGTCAGCATTGGACCTATGCTTCAGGGAATACGAAAGCCTGTCAACGACCTATCTAGAGGCGCGTTAGTCGATGATATAGTCTATACGATTGCTATTACCGCAATACAAGCCGCAAACGCCTAGAAGCGTCAATTGTTAGACTTTGTCTGTATAAAATAGAGCGAAAAATAGACAAAGTTTAACAAGACAGCTATAGTTCTGTTAATAAAATCTAAAGGTGTTCTATGTCTGTTTCGCTTTCTTATTTACATAATTACCAAAGTCAACCTTACGTTGACCACGATATTATGAAAAATGAAGATACGTTATCGCGCAAAGAGAATCAAACCCTTACCTCTTCTGCCACAGTGGTAACCCTTTCAGAACAAAGCCGACAACTCGCCGAAACAGACCAGAGAGCTTCATCCATTTCGCTTGATAATGATGAAGCCGTTGAAAATACAACCGATGATAAAAAAGCGTCTGACGACAGTCAAGAAAGCATTAAACAGACGGAGGATGAAAACGATGGCAATGCTGGCGTTCAACTAACAGAAGAAGAATCTAAAGAAGTAGAAACGTTAAAAGCAAGAGACCTCGAAGTCAAAGTTCATGAGCAGGCACACGCCTCAGTTGGCGGAAGTCATGCGGGCTCACCGAGCTACACATACGAACAAGGGCCTGATGGGAAACGCTATGCTGTCGAAGGAGAAGTTCCAATAGACGTCAGCGTCATACCTAACGACCCTGAAGCCACTATTAATAAAATGAAGCAAGTATATCAAGCCGCTCTTGCTCCTGCTGAACCCTCTTCTGCCGACAGAAAAATTGCCGCTGATGCACAAACTAAAATATCAGCAGCAAGAGTTGAACTCTCTACATCGCAAAACGAAACGGTTGACAATCCAATACCCAATCTGTCATCTTCTACTACTGATAGTACAAAGAAAGATGATTCAAATAACGAAAAGATAAGAAATGATAGCAAATTAGCGTCTTACTTACAAAATCAAAATTCGATAGGAGGTACCCTCTCTCAATTGGTTTAATCAACACGATAATACAGGACGTATTATTTCATTATTTTAAAGGATTAAAAAATGAACAGACAATTCTATTCATGTAAACGTGCGTTTACGCTCATTGAACTTTTAGTTGTTATAACCATCGTGGCTATTCTAGCGAGCTTCGGTGCGCCCCAGTTAATACAAAAAATCGCTAAAGCAAAACTGCTTGAAGTTTACAGTTACTCGAATGGCCTACAGACATCCATTGAAGAGTTTATTTTAACTACAGGTTCATTTCCTAATTCGACTCAATTTGATGATATAAAAGAAACTCAAAATTTGAGTGACAATAGCATCATAATGTCTTCGTCTCTTGAAAATGTTCAAGGAATAACAGGGACAATTAAAGTATTACTAAATGAGGGCAATAGTGTTGAGGCAAATCAATATTTTGTCTTTTCTCGCACTTTAACAGCTAAGTGGTCTTGCTCATCAACACTCCCTACAGCGTTACTGTCTGATCATTGCAGTCAATTAGAAGTCGAGGATTAATCTGATGATCATGATAGAAGAGTCCTTAAATATTGCGATCGCCAATAATGCAACAGATATTCACTTGTGCCCTACCTCAACAAATTTTTTAGTAAAGTATCGGGTGGCTGGTAAAGTCGCCGTACTTCATAAAGAACAGGTATCCAAAAACGCCCTTAATCGACTAAAAATGCTATCAAATTTAGATCTTTCAGAAACTAGGCGGGCTCAAGAAGGCCAGTTTTCGTTTATGTTTGAACAAAGTGAGTACTTTATTAGAATTAGCATTATCAATACAAAACTAGGTGAAAAAATTGCACTCAGAATACTTCCTTCTGGATTTAATCACTCTCTTCAAAGTATAAATTTACCACCCCATATACAAAAAAAACTCATGCAATCTTTAGAAAAACCAAAGGGTATTATCTTTGTGTGTGGCGCCACAGGAGCAGGTAAGACAACAACGTTATATTCATGTCTAGAGCATTTAAATAATGGTGAAAAAACCATATTTACCATTGAAGACCCCGTTGAATTCACCATTAAAGACTTTTATCAATGTGAGCTTAATAGCCAAATACATATCACGCCGCAATACATTCTTAAAAGTTTATTAAGACAAGATCCCGATGTGATTTTTATTGGAGAACTAAGGGATAAGGAGACCGCGGATTTAGCCTTAATGGCGGCACACACGGGTCACCTTGTACTGACTACTATTCACACTAACTCAGCTCTAGAGCTTTTTTATAGGTTACAAGGGTGGAATATTGATATGTTCACTCTAGTTAGCTCTTTAAACTTTGTAATTCATCAAAAAATGACTTACCAGAATAATAGACGTGTCCCGTATTTTACAGGGATTGCGCCAAGCTGGGGGAACAACTTACCGAAGGACTATCAATCATTAATCAATGATGTAGCTAACTGGGATCATTATGATGAAACAACAAAATAATGCCTTTTTTTATTACATATCAGACCAAAGAAACGACTCTGTAGTGAAAATGTATAACGCTCAATACATAGTACAATTTAAACATAAGAACTGGGAGCATAGACTGGTAAAGAAAAGGGTTCATAAAATAAACAGTGTTAGCCTTATGTCTTTACTGAAAGAGCTAAACAGTAGCATGGAACTTGGAATGACATTGAATGAAACCATCCTAGGAATGAGCACCACCAGGGGGAAAAGCACATCATTAAATTGTTTATACATCTCTCAACAAATCAATTTGGGTGTCCCTGTTCATCAAGCTATCTCAGAAATATGCGATAATGCTACGCAATTTTTATGCGAATTTTTACCAAAAAATACGACACAAGAAGGCTTCACTAAGAGCTTAACCATTATGCTTGAATACCTTCGCTCTCGTAAAGAAGCGGCCGACAAGCTTCTAAAATCATTGTATTATCCTTTCTTTATTACACAGGTATCAATCATAGTTATGATTGTAAATTCAGTAATGCAAAGCAGCTTTCAACTATCATTACTAATGCTTTACGCAATCATAAGTCTAGCGCAATGCGCGATCGTTTATTATGTCATAAGTGGCAAAATGATTTTCTTTCTAGAACGCTTTTTTTCATCCTTAAGGCTGTATAATTTTTTTGAATTACTCCTTGCTTCAATGAACTCAGGAGATTCATTGCAAGATAGCATAAAAAAAATTGCCCTATCCTCTTCACATCACTTAAACAAAAAGCAACTTTATATACTTTATTACAAGATTAGGCTTGGTTTTGAATACTCTGATAGCTTCCCAAAAAATTGGTTTCTTCAGGAATCACAATTAGCCTTGGTAAACTCCAACAAAAATGGCAGTATAGAAAGAGCGCTATCAATGGCCTCAGAATGCCAAAAACAACGCTGGTCTCGTACCCTAAACACGCTTAATAATGTACTGCCAATACTCTCGTTATTAATAGCTGGCTTTTTTGTCGCACGCCTCTTAATAAATATTTATAGTCCTTTAATGGAACCCTTTTAATGCAATATGACATAACATTCACATTTTTTTATAGCCTCACTTTATTATGCATAGGGAGTTTTATTAGTGCTTTTATCCACAGATGGCCATTATTTTGTGAATATCATTGGAAAAAAGAAGCACATGACATTGTTGGTCTCTCTTTCGATGAGGATCAACCCCCTTCCTTTATTTCAGGAAGATCGCAATGCCCCAAGTGCCACACGCAATTATCAATTCTTGAGCTGATTCCAATAGTAAGTTATCTGATTCAGTTAGGTAAATGTAGACACTGTAAAAAACCAATTAGCCTTAGCTACTTGGTCACTGAAATAGCGGCTCTCTTGTTATGTTTACCCCTATTATTTTTTAAAATGTCTTTATTTGAACTTATTCTGATTAGCTCCATTTTTTGCTGCCTTTTAACCATTACTATTTTTGATTATAAGCATCAATGGATACCGGACGAGCTCAATGGTCTTCTGATTATTCTTTCTTTAGTACTGGTTCTCCCCAATGAAGTGCAAACCATTTCATCTGTATACGGCATTTTATTTGGTTACGGTGGAATTTACTTAATTAGATTGTTTTTTTTACAAATTCGAAAAGTTGAAGTCATCGGCTTAGGAGATGCAAAGCTGTTAGCTGGCATTGGGGCTTGGTTTGGCGCCTTCTCTATTTCTTATATAGTATTCATGGCCAGTTTATTTGGCATTGTGGCTTATATATTTCATAGGCAAAGGCAATCGGCTTTTGGGCCTTATCTCTGCCTATCTGCCTATACATTCTTTTGGTATCAAATTTTATGAAGAACTATATCGTTGGTTTAACTGGAGGCATTGGTAGCGGAAAATCAACCGTTGCCAACTTATTTAAAGAATACGGTATTGAGTATGTTGACGTTGATAACATTTCAAGAGAAATCGTTCTACCAGGTTCGACCTTACTTCACCTCATCAGTGACAGATATGGAGAATCCATACTTAATAATGATCGTAGCCTTGATAGGGCTAAATTAAGGCGTATCATTTTCAATAATTTAGAAGAAAAAAAATGGCTAGAATCCATTACACATCCGCTAATTAGACAACTAACAATGGAGAAAATACGGCGATCAAGGTCTGAATATTGTTTATTAGTCCATCCTCTTTTGTTTGAAACAGGTCAAGATCAGATTTGCCAAGCGGTAATTGCTATTTCTGTCTCGCAGCATATTCAACTTGAAAGGGTTTGTTCTAGAGATAAATCAACCAAAGAAGAGGCCCTAAAAATTATTAACTCACAGTTAAGTAACCAAGAACGAGTAGCAAAAGCGAAATATGTTATTGAAAACACTGGCAATCTAGATGAATTGGGTGATAAAGTCTCCGTACTGCATCAGAAAATTTTAAATACGATTAATGAATAAAATAAAGCAAAATACATACATCAATTGTCCCACTTGCAAGAAGCCAGCGCTTTGGTCAGTTAAAAATGCCTTTAGGCCATTTTGCAGTGACAAGTGTAAAATGATTGATTTTGGAGACTGGGCCAATGAAAGCTATAGTATCCCTCAAATTGACTCAGAAGAAGATGATATTATGACCGCAGACCTATCCTCCGATTCTGGCCACTTACATTAAGGGCATGAATAGCAATGATTGATTTTTCTTCTAAAAAAGCGATCCTAATCGAAGATATGGCCGAAGCTAGAATTTTACAGAAAAAAATGCTTACAGACTTCGGCTTTAAATCTATCGATGTTGCTATGAAGGCCGAATCAGCTATTGAATTACTTCGTAATAATTCATACGATTTAATTTTATCCGATTACAATTTAGGAAATGGAAAAGACGGCCAACAATTACTTGAAGAAGTTCGTCATTCGTCATTAATTCCAAACACATCAACTTACCTCATGGTGACGGCAGAAACGTCAATTGAGATGGTTATGGGAGCGGTTGAATACCAACCCGACGGCTACATTACCAAACCCTTTTCTCAAGCACTGCTCCAAAGACGCTTATTAAAACTCCTAGAAAATAAAGAAAAATTAAAGAAGGTTAACCAGGCTTTAGACAAAAATGAATACGCTCAAGCGATAGATGAAAGCAAAGCAGTAATGAAAAAGTACCCATTTCTAACCGGAAAATGTAACCGAGTTATCGGTGATTGCTACATTCAATTAGAAAACTATCCACTCGCTAAAAAGATCTACTCACAAGAGTTTAAAAAACAAAAAATGCCTTGGTCGCTCTTTGGCCTCGCCAAAACACATTTGTTAATGAAAGAATACAGTGTCGCGGAAACGAAACTCAAACAGCTCATGTTAGATAATAAGTTTTTTATAACCGCGTATGATTGGTTAGCAAAGTGTCTAATAGAACAAAACAGGCAAACAGAAGCTCAATCCGTTTTAATTGACGCCATCGAAAGGTCACCAAAAAGTATTCTAAGACAAATTGAACTTGGTAAGTTAAGTCTAGACCTCCAAGACTTCCTTCTAGCAGAAATGTCATTTAGACGTGCGGTTTTTCTAGCAAAACATTCTTGTTTTAATTCTCCTGAAATTTACCTTAATCACCTCAAGTCCATCGTCGGTCTCTCTACAAAAGAAGAGCTCCTAGCCCGTCAAAAGGACAGCTTTAAAAGTACACTAAAAAAAGTAGACGTATTTTCTGAAGAAAATGTAGCGGTAAATACAAGCGTACATGATTTAAAAGTACAATTTTATTTAAACCAGAATGATACGGTAAGTGCAAAAGATTCGTTTATACTTTGGAATGAGGACTATAATAATGGAAAGGCGACTCAGCCTAATAGTGAATACAAAGAACGACTCAGTCTTTAGCTAGGTATCAAATATGAATGAATTAGATATAAGCACTATTCTAGCCAGCGCTATTCATGAAAGTAAAAACCGTATAGGCACATTACTTTATCATACACATACCATTAAAAATCATCAGGAAATGAACACCGACATTGATCAAACTGTCGATACAATCGAAAATATTTTAAAGCAGTTAAACGATGAATGGGTTGAGTATCTCTATCTTTATAAACTTTCAACCAATGGTTATAACATTCATTATGAAACCCTAGATATTTCTGAATTTTTAGATGACCAAGTATTTGTCTTAAGCAGCTCGGCTTCATCTAAAAACCTTTCACTAACCTTTACATGCGAAAAGAAATTATACGGTGTATTAGATGAAAGATTAATAACATCAGCCATCAGCACGTCTGTTTACAATGCACTTCGTTTTGCCAAAAAGTCTATTAAAATTTCTGCAAATAAAGAAGATAACTTTTTAGTTTTTACAATTGAAGATGATGGCCCTGGCTTTTTGAACGATGAGGATGATGATTTCTTATTCTCTGAAAATACTGGACTTGGCCTTTACTTCTGCGAGCTTTCAGCCCAATCACACGTTGTAAATGAGGTAAAAGGTTATATTTCTAAGGGTAAGTCAACTCAGTTAGGCGGTGCCTGCTTACAGATATCCCTACCTCAGTAATTACATAATCAGTGGCTCGAGGATACGGCTTATTTTTTTTCGACTAATATAGAAGGTATTAGAATAAAACGTTGAGCCACCTCTTTCCCCATTAGCAGATCCATACCAATATCAATTGCCTTTTCCGCCATTATCTCTGGTCTCTGAATTGCGGTGGCCACCCATGGATTACTTTCTTCTTTAATCAGGTCTATTGCAAACGGGGCACCATCAACAGATACCATGATGAACTCATTGCGATTGGCTTGTTTCGCCGCTCTTAATGCGCCTAATGCAGTAGGGTCATTAATAGTAAAAACAGCATCTATATGGTCATAAGTTTCCATTAAATAAGTCATGGCCTCCATGCCTCCTTCAACACTTCCAGTCCCATTCATCCGATCGCTAAGAATAGTAATATCAGGGTATTTACTTAGAGCGGATTTACAGCCCGCTACACGCTCAATGACTGAAGAAACTAAAACGCCATTAATAATAACAAAATCACCCTTATAATTAATTTTTTCGGCGAGTTTCTCGCAAGCAACCACACCCGCTTGAACATTATCCGTCGTAATGGTTGCATCGGCACCTTTAGCATTAACATCAACGGCAATGACCTTAATACCCAGTCTTTGAGCACGTGAAACAACGGCGGCAACTTTATATTCATCTGCAGCGGTCAGTATAATAAGGTCAACATTTTGCTCAATAAAATAATTAAGCTGCTCTATTTGACGATCTAAATCATAGGCATCTGAACGAATCAACATTTTAACAGGTTGCCCAGCCGATTCTTCAGCTTTAGACGCAATAGAATCAACTAGGCTCACAAAATACGGGTTACCTAAATCGGCGACACTGATACCAATAGATCTAAGCGGGGACGTCTCCGATGAACGAATTGAATCTGGTATTAATAAAATAATAACAATCGATAATGTACACAAACTGTGTAATATTGGTAACTTCAAAGAGCAAAGCCTAGTTTTACCAATGAATAGCTTTATGGTATTAAATACACTCATTAGCACCCTCTTAATTCAGAAAAATTGGTTTCTACTCCTTATTAATGGCAATCCTTGTATATAGGCAGTAGAAACCGAGTTTTTACGCTACAGCCGTTTGAGTTTCAACCTCCATCGCTCCAGTCATAATAGCAACCGCATCAGACATGGTATGAGACTGGGGTGTAACAACCGCCGCCCTTTTACCCAAACGATGAATATGTATACGATCGGCCACCTCAAAAACATGAGGCATGTTATGGCTTATCAAAATAATAGGCAAACCTCTATCTCGTACTTCTTTTATTAAATTAAGTACACGCCGTGACTCTTTAACACCGAGAGCGGCCGTCGGTTCATCCATTATAACCACTTTGCTTCCAAATAAAGCGGAGCGTGCAACGGCTACACCTTGCCTTTGGCCTCCTGAAAGGGATTCAACCGCTTGACTGATATTTTGGATAGTCATTAGACCTAATTCTGCCATTTTATCACGGGCACGTTTTTCCATTTCTTTTTTATCTAGCATACGAAAAACAGAACCCAAGATCCCTGGCTTTAATAATTCACGTCCTAAAAACAAATTATCGGCAATATTCAACGCAGGCGAAACCGCCAAATTTTGATATACAGTCTCTATACCTAAAGAACGAGCCTCCATTGGCGACGAGAAATGAACGGGTTGTCCATCAAGAAGAATCTCCCCTTCATCGGGAACCAATGCACCAGATAACGCTTTAATCAAAGAAGACTTTCCAGCGCCATTATCGCCGATGATCGCTAAAATTTCACCAGGATAAAGCTCTAGGTCAGCATGATCTATGGCCGTTACGCTACCATATCGCTTTACTAAATTTTTAGTTTGTATTACGGGCGTTTTATCATATTGAGCACTCATTATGCTGTCCCTCTTCTGATCCACTGGTCGACACCAACGGCAACGATAATCAAAATGCCTACGGTGAACTCTTGCCATAAAACATCAACACCAGCCAAAGCTAACCCATTACGGAAAACACCAACGACTAAAGCACCAACAAGTGTCCCATAAATTGAGCCCCGGCCACCAAATAAACTACACCCTCCAATTACAACGGCAGTAATACTATCTAAATTCGTCGTATAACCTGCTTGAGGACTTACTGACCCAATTCGACCAATCAACACCCAAGCACCTATGGCACAAACTACACCCGCTAAAACATAAACGGATAATAGAATTCGATCCGTGCGGATACCAGCCAATTTTGCAGCAGCGGGATCATCACCTGTTGCATAGACATGACGCCCCCATGGGGTCCAGTTAAGTGCGTACCAAATAATGAAGAAAATGCCTAACATCAATATTGAACCGTAGGTTAAACGAGCACCAAATACATTTACCGTTTCCCCTAACCATTGTAACAATGGTGCCATTGAGCTGATGTCTTGCGAGCGAATCGTTTCACTTTTTGAATACCAAAGATTTAAAGCAAAAAACACATTCCAAGACCCTAAAGTGGCGATAAAAGGAGGCAATTTCATTCGAGTGATTAACTGACCATTAATAAAACCAGCCAATGCACCAACACCGATTCCCACCAACAATGCCATCCAAGCATCTAATCCATAGTCGACGGCCATGCGCCCCATAACTACGGATGCCAAAACCATAATTGCGCCAACAGATAGATCAATCCCAGCGGTTAAAATGATTAAGGTCTGGGCAACACCAATTACACCAATTATCGTTACTTGCTGTAACACTAAAGATAAATTAAACGCGGATAAGAATCGGTCACCCACTATGATGCTAAAGCCAAATACAGCAAGCAATAACACAATACTGGGTGCCGCTATAGGATATTTATGTAAAAACTTTTGAAAACTTTGAACAAAGGTTTCTTTATTTTCAAATTTCGCCACATAAGTTTGTGCCTGATCAGCGACTTTATCGTGATCAAGTACAGCTGTTGAAGGTTTCGGATCGGTAGAACTCATAGATTACTCCAGGCGTGAAAAGAGCCGCTAGACAAAAAAGAAACTAACGGCATAAGTTAGGGCGCCTTTTAGCCCTTTATCTTACAAAAATAGCCGTATTAGCCCCAGCACATGCTCAAACCAGGTTTAGAACCAATTGAATCAACATCATTAACAGGGTTATCAGTAATTAATTGAACCCCAGTATCAAAGAAGTCTAAACCGTCAGATGCGGCCGGACGTGTTCCTGTTTTTGCAAACTCCACAATAGCGGTAACACCATCAGAAGCCATTCTTAGAGGGAATTGCATTGACGTTGCGCCAATAACACCGTCTCTAACATTCATTACACCAGGACACCCCCCGTCAACAGAAACAATAGTGACGTCTTTTTCTAAGCCAAATGCTTTCAGTGCTTCATAAGCACCGGCCGCAGCGGGTTCGTTAATTGTATAAACTAAATTCACCTCAGGATCTTTTTGAAGAAGGTTTTCCATGGCACGACGACCACCCTCTTCAGAACCTTGTGTAACATCATTCCCGACAATACGAGGGTCGGTTTCATCGCCCATTTGATTAGGGTCTTTAATATCAATACCAAAACCTTTGAGGAAACCTTGATCACGAGCAACATCAACAGTAATTTGACTACTATTTAGATCTAAAAGCGCAATTTTCGCATTGTTCGCATCATCGCCCATTTTTTTCTTAGCCCACATACCTATCATTTCACCCGCTTTAAAATTATCTGTTGCAAACGTCATATCCGCTGCATTTGCTGGGCTAAGAGGTGTGTCTAAGGCAATAACTAAGAGTCCAGCTGCACGAGCTTTTTCAATGGTAGGAACAATAGCGGAAGGATCACTAGGCGCGATAAGAATACCCTTTGCACCTGACGCTATTAGGTTTTCTATCGCTTGTACTTGTGCTTCGTTATCACCATCATAGCGTCCAGCAAACGTACGTAACTCAACACCAAGTTCCTCCGCTTTTTGCTGAGCACCTTCTTTCATTTTTACAAAGAATGGATTGGTGTTCGTTTTAGTGATAAGGCCAATTATCGTAGTGTCAGCAATAGCCACTGTTGACATAGCACTAGCCGCAACAAGGCAAGCAATTTTACGGTACATGAATTTCATTATAGTATTCTCCACTTTTTGTTTTTATTATTGGCAGCAATGCCGTGAAACAAATCGGTATGTTTTTGCTTCTGCTAATAACTATGAAGAATGAAAACTAATGAATAATTTCACAATTGATTTTATTTTTGTAATATTTGTAATAAATTACTTAGACATTTGAAAGATGCGCTCTAAGTCCTTAATAGTGAATGGTTTTGAGATAAATAAGTCACTTTTATCAAGATGATAGTTTTGCTTCAACTTCTCCTGAGGTAAACCGGACATTAATAGAACAGGCCCATTAAATCCTAATGTTTTACCATTATCTTTTTTAATAATATGCGCCAACTCAACTCCGTTAATCGTCCCAGCTAAGTTAACATCTGAAAGAATTGCATCCGGTATAATGGATTTTTTCAACGCGTTAAAAACGGTTTCCGCGCGATCAAAACTTTGTACAAAAAAACCCATTTTCTCTAATTGCTCTCTCATTACGCGGTTGACCTCTTCATCATCTTCAACCAACCAAATAGAGCTGCATTCCGGTAATAAAATGGGGGCTATTAACGAATCTATGGACTGCTTAGGCACTTCTTCAAAAGTTAATTGCTTAGGTAAGAACAGGCAAACTCTCGTCCACTTTCCAAGTTCAGAGGTAACCACAATCTCTCCACCACTTTGCTTCACAAACCCGTAGATCATGCTCAACCCTAAGCCACTCCCTTTACCGACGGGTTTGGTTGTGAAAAAAGGTTCAAAAATACGGCTAAGCACATCGTCTGGAATACCTTCACCGGTATCTTCTACTCGTATTCTTACGGCAGGTATATCACTATCAGGCAAAACACAGAGTTTGGTTGAAAATGTTAATTGACCGCCTTTTGGCATAGCGCTGGCACTATTTAATGCTAAATTGAGTAACGCATTTTCAAGTTGTGATGGATCAATTAGACTAAAAACATCAGGACAATGTAAATGATGTGTCACTTGAATATTATTTCCAACACTGTATTCAACAAGATCAAGCATTCCTTCAATTAAATCATCTATGGCTATTGAGACTGGAAATAACTGCTGTCGGCGACTAAAAGATAACAATCTCTGAACAAGATTACTGCTTTTCTCAGAGACAACTAAAGCACGGTCTATATACCTAGCTTGATCTTTCGTCTGTGGGCGGGAGTCAGATAGCATTTGTAAGTTGCCCATGATAGCCGCTAAGAGGTTGTTAAAATCATGTGCGACACCGCCAGTAAGTTGCCCTAACATTTCCATTTTTTGCGCTTGATGCAATTGACTTTCCACATTCTTGCGTTCTGTTAAATCCGTATACAAGGTAACAAAGCCACCTTCTGGCATTGGTTTTGATCGAAATTCAACAATTTTACCAGAGTCAAAGTGACGCTCAAAACTTTGAAAACGTAAGTGTCGAGAAACATTAACTTCTTCCATATACACTTGCTGATTCTCTATGTTAAGATTTTTGTGCTGCCCACGATTAATCAAAGACTGCACATCTTCTAGTAACATACCAACTTGCAAATCATCATCTGATAAATCAAATAGCTTTTGATATCCCGAGTTCCACGCAACTAAAGTCCCTTTTTCTGAAAATACACTTAAACCATCATTCATATTGTCAAAAATGGTTTCCAGTAGTCGCTTTTGCTCAGACAATTCCGCTGTGACCTCAATACGTCTTAATGCATCACGCCGGAAAACCTCAAAAGCATCAACCAAAGTACCTATTTCATCATTACGGTGAGTCACTGGCTTCTGCGAATCAACACGACCTAGCGATAACTGCTCCATTTCATGAGTTACCGCCTCCAAATCTTTTGTCATACGTTGACTGTAAAGATACAAACGGCTAAGACCAAGCAATAAAAAAACGGAGATACCAATAATCCAGTTCTCTCCATTAGAAACAAAAGACGCTACATCTTGTCGTTGACGAGTCACTTTTTTCTGCAAATCGCCTACAAAATAACTGACCTGAGCGCTTAGTTGTTCGGACTTAGCACGAATAGAGATTAATAAATAATTTTTTCTTTCATGAATTTCGTTTAGCCTTTTATGCGCAGTAAGAAGTTCATCAGCGATTATTCGAACTGAGTCAGTTTGACTCTTAAAATTCAGTACTTTATTAATATTTTCAGGGAGAGCGCTGGGGTTTTCCAGCAATTGCAATAGCCAAGTTAACCCTTGTAAATCCGTAACGGTAGAGTCATTCTTGCCCTTATTAAGATGGCGGATACGAAATTGCTGAGCAAGACTATCCTCCCTAATATACAGCTCTTCACGGACTAAACTTACTAACTCTTCTAAGGTCACCTGTAAGTCGTCCAAACGATTATCGATATCATCACGGAATGCTGAATTAACAAGGCTTTCAGCTACCCCCCTCAACTCCAGTATGCGAAACTTGATACGCTCTGACTCGGTTTGCAACTGAAAAGGCCTACCGGATCCTGCTGTATAAGGCGCAATAGCAGCCAATTGAGCCACGCCTTCAGCTAATGTCAATGCAGTACTGATTTCAGGTAAAGTCTCAGATTCAAATTCAGATAAAGAGGCCTCGCTGACACTCATCGATTTCCAACCAATGCTTACCATAAAAAGAGCAACCAAACTGATGGTAAGGATAGCCAGAGATGCTTTTTGGCGAATACTCGTAAAGCGCATTTAATTTGTCCGAACAGGGCCTTGGAAAAAATAACCAAGACCACGTTGAGTTTTGATAAATTGAGGCATTTTAGGGTTTGCTTCTACTTTTCTCCTTAAACGTAAAATCAACACATCCACTGTACGATCAAAAACTTCAGCTTCTAAGCCTCGGCTTTGATCAATTAATTGTTCACGTGAAAAAACTCTATCTGGATGTCGAGCTAATACTTCTAATAAAGAGAATTCACCCAAAGTGAGCGATATTTGTTTACCTGTATGATCATGTAACTGTCTAGAAGTAATATCTAATGTCCAATGCCCAAAGCTTAAAAATTCATGATCCTCTTCAATAAGGTTAGGGAGCTGTAGAGAAGGAGGCGGAACAGCTCTACGCAATAACGCATGCACTCTAGCCATCAGTTCTCTAAGATTAAAAGGTTTCATCATGTAATCATCTGCAGCCAACTCAAGACCTAAGATACGATCTGTTTCGTCACCTTTGCCAGTCAACATCATTATAGGCATTGAAAAACTGTCTCTAATGCTCCTAGCTAATTGCAAACCATCTTCGTTTCTAAGATATAAGTCCATCAAAACGAGGTCGACTTGAGACTCATTTAGACAATCCCACATTTGCGTACCGTTTTCGGCCGATATCGCTTGATAGCCTTTTTGAGAAAACGCATCACAAAGAAGCTCGCTGATGTCTTGATCATCGTCGACAATTAATAACGTTTTTTTATTCTGCTCAATCATTTATGAATTAGAATCCTTTGTAGCCAAGTCATTATAGAAGTGTGATTATATCAAGGGTTATTCATCAACTAGCAATACCACAGTTAAGTTAATAGAAAATTACCAGACAGCATTATTTATCAGTTTTTATCAAGTATATGGTTGTCACTAACCTGTTTATAATGAGATACCCTCTGATTTATTACCTATAACTAATAAGTCAGCTTTCATTGACGACACGGCGTGTTACAAGAAAGAACACCGTAATATTGTTAGCTTAAAGGGACAACAATAATAGTCGAGTATTATTTCTATAAATAGGTCATATTATTAGCGAATCTTCAAATGTTAGGTCTTCTTCTATTCGAAACTAAATATTGAATTTATTCAAATCTTCTAGATAAGCGATGAGTTAATCGATTATTGCTTTGAGTTTGTTTGGAGTTTAGCTTTAAAGAACCCATAGTCACTCTTTTGTTTATTTAGTTTGTTTTTTATCGAAACAAGATAAATTTAACAACAGAGAGGTACTTATTAAAGCCCCTATCAAACACACTTCTTGGGGCGGTATGAAGAAACAAGCAGGCCAAATGAATAAAACAAATAATTAGTCGCTCAGTTTTAAAATGTTGCTGTGGCTCACTTTTGGGTTGTTGTTGACAATTTATTCCGTCATAAAGCTTTCACATACACCACCAAAATGTCCCTATACCCTATTGTCAGCTTAAATCCCGATCTACAGACGAAAAAAAACCCTGACGGCGTGAGCCATCAGGGCTTTCTAATTGAAACTTGACGACGACCTACTCTCACATGGCGAATGCCACACTACCATTGGCGATGACGCTTTTCACTTCTGAGTTCGGGATGGGATCAGGTGGTTCAACGTCTCTATGATCGTCAAGCAAACCGGTTGCGTTCGTTCTGAGTGCCTGTGTTAAGCCCTTAGGCTTAATCCAGCTTCTTCACTCACAACACGCCAGTACGTGCTTGAATCTTTAACAATGCTTTTTTGAAATAGCGATAACCAAGTATCAAACCAGCCACATCATCGCTGATGCGCGTCGTAATCTGTGTCTCTATGATCTTTTCATGATGCCGTTTGACCCTTCTCTCTTCGAGTTTTCTCAGTCTCTCTTTATCACTTAAAACCACTTTGGTGTTATATGGTCAAGCCTCACGAGCAATTAGTATTGGTTAGCTCAATGCCTCACAGCACTTACACACCCAACCTATCAACGTCGTAGTCTTCAACGGCTCTTTAGGGGACTTATGTCCCAGTGAGATCTCATCTTGAGGGAGGCTTCCCGCTTAGATGCTTTCAGCGGTTATCCCGTCCGAACATAGCTACCCGGCAATGCCACTGGCGTGACAACCGGAACACCAGAGGTTCGTCCACTCCGGTCCTCTCGTACTAGGAGCAGCTCCTCTCAAATCTCAAACGTCCACGGCAGATAGGGACCGAACTGTCTCACGACGTTCTAAACCCAGCTCGCGTACCACTTTAAATGGCGAACAGCCATACCCTTGGGACCGGCTTCAGCCCCAGGATGTGATGAGCCGACATCGAGGTGCCAAACACCGCCGTCGATGTGAACTCTTGGGCGGTATCAGCCTGTTATCCCCGGAGTACCTTTTATCCGTTGAGCGATGGCCCTTCCATACAGAACCACCGGATCACTAAGACCTACTTTCGTACCTGCTCGACGTGTCTGTCTCGCAGTTAAGCGCGCTTTTGCCTTTACACTCTTCGCATGATTTCCGACCATGCTGAGCACACCTTCGTGCTCCTCCGTTACTCTTTGGGAGGAGACCGCCCCAGTCAAACTACCCACCACACAGTGTCCTCGATCCCGATAAGGGACCTGAGTTAGAACCTCAAACATACCAGGGTGGTATTTCAAGTTTGGCTCCACTAGAACTGGCGTCCTAGTTTCAAAGCCTCCCACCTATCCTACACAAGTAGGTTCAAAGTTCACTGTGAAGCTATAGTAAAGGTTCACGGGGTCTTTCCGTCTAGCCGCGGATACACAGCATCTTCACTGCGATTTCAATTTCACTGAGTCTCGGGTGGAGACAGTGTGGCCATCGTTACGCCATTCGTGCAGGTCGGAACTTACCCGACAAGGAATTTCGCTACCTTAGGACCGTTATAGTTACGGCCGCCGTTTACTGGGGCTTCGATCAAGAGCTTCGCTTACGCTAACCCCATCAATTAACCTTCCAGCACCGGGCAGGCGTCACACCCTATACGTCCACTTTCGTGTTTGCAGAGTGCTGTGTTTTTAATAAACAGTCGCAGCCACCTGGTATCTTCGACCGGTCAATGCTTACGGAGTAAATCCTTCACACTAACCGGCGCACCTTCTCCCGAAGTTACGGTGCCATTTTGCCTAGTTCCTTCACCCGAGTTCTCTCAAGCGCCTTGGTATTCTCTACCTGACCACCTGTGTCGGTTTGGGGTACGGTTCATGTATATCTGAAGCTTAGAAGTTTTTCCTGGAAGCATGGCATCAACTACTTCGTCCAAAAGAGGACTCGTCATCAGCTCTCGGTCTTAAGAAAGCCCGGATTTACCTAAGCCTTCAACCTACTACCTTAAACACGGACAACCATCGCCGTGCTAGCCTAGCCTTCTCCGTCTCTCCATCGCAATATACATAAGTACAGGAATATTAACCTGTTTCCCATCGACTACGCATTTCTGCCTCGCCTTAGGGGCCGACTCACCCTGCCCTGATTAGCATGGGACAGGAAACCTTGGTCTTCCGGCGGGGGAGTTTTTCACTCCCCTTATCGTTACTCATGTCAACATTCGCACTTCTGATACCTCCAGCCTGCCTTACAGCTTGACCTTCAACGGCTTACAGAACGCTCCTCTACCATGCAAGATAAATCTTGCATCCGTAGCTTCGGTGTACAGTTTTAGCCCCGTTATATCTTCCGCGCAGGCCGACTCGACTAGTGAGCTATTACGCTTTCTTTAAAGGATGGCTGCTTCTAAGCCAACCTCCTAGCTGTCTAAGCCTTCCCACATCGTTTCCCACTTAACTGTAACTTTGGGACCTTAGCTGACGGTCTGGGTTGTTTCCCTTTCCACGACGGACGTTAGCACCCGCCGTGTGTCTCCCGTAATTGCACTCATCGGTATTCGGAGTTTGCATGGGGTTGGTAAGTCGGGATGACCCCCTAGCCCAAACAGTGCTCTACCCCCAATGGTGAGATACGAGGCGCTACCTAAATAGCTTTCGAGGAGAACCAGCTATCTCCGAGCTTGATTAGCCTTTCACTCCTATCCACAAGTCATCCCCGGACTTTTCAACGTACGTGGGTTCGGTCCTCCAGTTAGTGTTACCCAACCTTCAACCTGCTCATGGATAGATCGCCCGGTTTCGGGTCTATTCCCAGCAACTAAACGCCCTATTAAGACTCGGTTTCCCTACGGCTCCCCTAAATGGTTAACCTTGCTACTGAAAATAAGTCGTTGACCCATTATACAAAAGGTACGCAGTCACGGAACTAAGTCCGCTCCCACTGCTTGTACGTACACGGTTTCAGGTTCTATTTCACTCCCCTCGCCGGGGTTCTTTTCGCCTTTCCCTCACGGTACTGGTACACTATCGGTCAGTCAGGAGTATTTAGCCTTGGAGGATGGTCCCCCCATATTCAGACAGGATACCACGTGTCCCGTCCTACTCGATTTCATTGATAAGGCGTTTTCGTATACGAGGCTTTCACTCTCTACGGCCAAGCTTTCCAGCTTGTTCTACTAACACCAAATCAACTTAAGGGCTAATCCCCTTTCGCTCGCCGCTACTTAGGGAATCTCGGTTGATTTCTTTTCCTTCGGGTACTTAGATGTTTCAGTTCCCCGAGTTCGCCTCATTAACCTATGTATTCAGTTAATGATACCCGCAAGCGGGTGGGTTTCCCCATTCGGAAATGTTCGGATCAAAGTTTGTTTATCAACTCCCCGAACCTTATCGCAGATTACCACGTCCTTCATCGCCTCTGACTGCCAAGGCATCCACCGTGCACGCTTGGTCACTTGACCATATAACCCAAAGTAGTTTTTTGATGCCTAACGCTTCTTAAAGAAGAGCCAGTATCAAAACAACACTTAGATCACATACCAACGATGCTTTTGTGTCATCACTGGATTTTACGATTTTAGAAAGTCATCCAGGTTATTCTCAATAAAGAGAAAGATGCTTTCCACCGGTTTGACGCTTGATTATCGTCTATTTCAAAAAGTTACATTGTTAAAGAGCAAGTTTAGTGCAAAGCACTAAGTCAGAAATTAACGCATAAGAATGCCTAAATAATTAAAATGAATTATTTAGAGGTTAATGTCTTGCTTAAGGCTTTGACCAGATTGTTAGCAGCAGAATGAATACACTAGGACAGCGAATTCAGTTGAGTAAGTAATGGTGGAGCTATGCGGGATCGAACCGCAGACCTCCTGCGTGCAAAGCAGGCGCTCTCCCAGCTGAGCTATAGCCCCATTTATTACTCTATGTATTTGGTGAGTTAAAGAAGATACCTTCAACTGCATACCAGAACACCAAGAACAAGCTGTTTAACATCGACATTTAGCGAACTAAATGAAAAGGTAAACCACACTGCTATTGATATATTGGTGGGTCTGGGCCGATTTGAACGGCCGACCTCACCCTTATCAGGGGTGCGCTCTAACCAACTGAGCTACAGACCCAAATACATAAGAATCAATTGATTCAATTTTCTGTGCTTCTCTATAAATTAGTCATCAGATAATTTGTGTGAACGCTCACCAGAGCTTCGTATCGTTTAAGGAGGTGATCCAGCCCCAGGTTCCCCTAGGGCTACCTTGTTACGACTTCACCCCAGTCATTGACCACTCCGTGGTAACCGCCCTCCTCGAAAGGTTAAGCTAGCTACTTCTGGAGCAATCAACTCCCATGGTGTGACGGGCGGTGTGTACAAGGCCCGGGAACGTATTCACCGTGACATTCTGATTCACGATTACTAGCGATTCCGACTTCATGGAGTCGAGTTGCAGACTCCAATCCGGACTACGACGCACTTTGTGGGATTCGCTTACTTTCGCAAGTTCGCCGCCCTCTGTATGCGCCATTGTAGCACGTGTGTAGCCCTACTCGTAAGGGCCATGATGACTTGACGTCGTCCCCACCTTCCTCCGGTTTGTCACCGGCAGTCTCCTTAAAGTTCCCACCCGAAGTGCTGGCAAATAAGGATAAGGGTTGCGCTCGTTACGGGACTTAACCCAACATTTCACAACACGAGCTGACGACAGCCATGCAGCACCTGTCTCAGAGTTCCCGAAGGCACTAAGCTATCTCTAGCGAATTCTCTGGATGTCAAGAGTAGGTAAGGTTCTTCGCGTTGCGTCGAATTAAACCACATGCTCCACCGCTTGTGCGGGCCCCCGTCAATTCATTTGAGTTTTAACCTTGCGGCCGTACTCCCCAGGCGGTCTACTTATTGCGTTAGCTTCGCCACTAAGTCATTACAACCCAACGGCTAGTAGACATCGTTTACGGCGTGGACTACCAGGGTATCTAATCCTGTTTGCTCCCCACGCTTTCGCACCTCAGTGTCAGTATCAATCCAGAGTGTCGCCTTCGCCACTGATGTTCCTTCCTATATCTACGCATTTCACCGCTACACAGGAAATTCCACACTCCTCTATCGTACTCTAGCCTGCCAGTATCGGGTGCCATTCCAAGGTTGAGCCCTGGGCTTTCACATCCGACTTAACAAACCACCTACGCGCACTTTACGCCCAGTAATTCCGATTAACGCTTGCACCCTCTGTATTACCGCGGCTGCTGGCACAGAGTTAGCCGGTGCTTCTTCTGAGGGTAACGTCACAGCTATTGAGTATTAATCAACAACCTTTCCTCCCCTCTGAAAGTGCTTTACAACCCTAAGGCCTTCTTCACACACGCGGCATGGCTGGATCAGGCTTGCGCCCATTGTCCAATATTCCCCACTGCTGCCTCCCGTAGGAGTCTGGGCCGTGTCTCAGTCCCAGTGTGGCTGGTCATCCTCTCAGACCAGCTAGAGATCGTCGCCTTGGTGAGCCTTTACTTCACCAACAAGCTAATCTCACGCAGGCTCATCTAATAGCGAAAGGTCCGAAGATCCCCTCCTTTCCCCCGTAGGGCTTATGCGGTATTAGCATGCGTTTCCACATGTTGTCCCCCACTACTAGGCAGATTCCTACGCGTTACTCACCCGTCCGCCGCTCGACGCCTGTAGCAAGCTACATCGTTTCCGCTCGACTTGCATGTGTTAAGCCTGCCGCCAGCGTTCAATCTGAGCCATGATCAAACTCTTCAGTTTAAGATCTTGCGCTGATAAATCAGCTTGCTTACTCAAATTTAACTCTAACTAAACTTAAATGTTTGTTTGATAAATCAAACAAACAAGAACGAATTGAAAGTGTTTGGACTCTCGTAAGACTTCAAATTTTTCGAAGTCTCCAGCGAGCGCCCACACAAATTATCTGATTAACTATTTTAAAGAGCGTGCTGACTAAAGTAAGACAAGAAGAACACAGCATTCTGTTTCTTCTTGCTGGGCAGTCACTCGTTGTTCTGAGTGGTTGTCCGTGTCAGCGAGGGCGTATATTAAGGATCTACAGATTTAGTGCAAGCCTTTTTTTAACTTTCTTTAAAAAAAGATGGATCATTTATTTAACCGAATGTCGCATCCAAATAAAAAAGGTGCCAAAGCACCTTTTTAACATGAATTGATCGATTATTTTATTTCCAGTATTTGGGCTTCAATTTTGGCTTTCCATTCCGCTGGCCCAGTAATATGTACTGAAGTCCCTTTACTGTCTACAGCAACGGTAACAGGCATATCCACTACATCAAACTCATAAATAGCCTCCATTCCTAATTCAGGAAAAGCCACTACCTCGGCCTTTTGAATGGCTTTGGATACTAAGTAAGCCGCACCGCCTACTGCCATAAGATACACTGCACCAAACTCTTTAATCGCCTCAATAGCAATAGGTCCTCGTTCAGCTTTACCAATCATACCCAACAAACCTGTTTCAGCTAGCATAGTATGTGTAAACTTATCCATGCGAGTTGACGTTGTTGGTCCAGCAGGCCCAACAGCTTCGTCTCGAACAGGGTCAACCGGTCCAACGTAGTAAATAAAGCGTCCTGCCATGTCGACAGGTAATTCTTCACCATTCTTCAACATTTCAATCATTTTTTTATGGGCCGCATCACGGCCAGTTAGCATCTTACCGTTTAACAAAATTGTTTCACCAGGAGCCCATGTCTTGACTTCTTCTGGTGTTATTTCATTTAAATTAACACGTCGAACACTGTCACCGACTTCCCAGGCAATCTCAGGCCAGTCATCTAATGATGGCGGGACTAGATCAGCAGGCCCTGAGCCATCAAGCACAAAATGTGCATGACGTGTGGCGGCGCAGTTAGGAATCAAAGCAACAGGCAAAGAAGCGGCATGCGTCGGGTAATCCATAATTTTCACATCAAGCACGGTTGTTAAACCACCAAGACCTTGTGCACCGATACCTAGGTTATTCACGGCTTCGAAAATTTCAAGACGCAACTCTTCTATTCGGTTTTGTGGACCACGAGCTTTAAGTTCATGTATGTCAATTGGCTCCATTAGTGATTCTTTAGCCATCACCATGGCCTTTTCAGCCGTACCACCAATGCCGATACCAAGCATACCCGGTGGACACCAACCCGCCCCCATTGTTGGGACTGTTTTTTTAACCCAATCAACAATACTGTCTGATGGATTTAACATGGCCAATTTTGACTTATTCTCAGAACCGCCACCTTTAGCCGCGACATGAACCTCTAAAGTATCACCAGGCACAATTTCCATATGAATAACGGCAGGAGTATTATCTTTCGTATTTTTTCTAGCCCCTGCTGGGTCAGCAAGAATAGACGCTCGCAATACATTATCTGGTAATAAGTAAGCTTGACGAACACCTTCATTTACCAAATCAGACACACTTTTATCAGTATCCCATTGGACATTCATACCCACTTTTAGGAAAACAGTTACTATTCCCGTATCTTGACAAAGGGGACGCTTGCCTTCAGCACACATTTTGGAATTGATTAGTATTTGAGCCATCGAATCTTTTGCTGCTTGGCTTTCTTCACGTTTATACGCTTCGTGAACGGCATTAACAAAATCAATTGGATGGTAATAAGAAATAAACTGCAAAGCATCTGCTACACTTGCAATCAGATCGTCACCGCGAATAATGGTCATGTTCTCTCCTAAGCTCCCCTATTAATTACAAGCAGGATGTTAAAAGATGCAGAGGGATATGGAAAGCCAAAGAGGCTTTTTTCTAACGACATTATATGAAAAAAAACAGTAAACCCTGTAATGAGAATCAATACAAGGTTTCTACCAACTAATAGGATGTGAAACAATAAAATCACACATTTTCTAAAAAGTGAGTCCAGTATCACTTTTTAGGCCATATTTGACTAAGGTTTTAAATCTCGAACAAGCATCGAGCGAATGACACTATTTGGCAGAGTCACATCTTTTATCGTTAAGATAACCGCGCTTATCCATACAAAACACGCCATAATAAACAGTGCTGCTGAATCATTGCCAATAACTTCACCGAGATGATTAAACGCTGGTTGAACAATCCCTAAAGGCGTCGCTAGGTGAAAGAAAATGGCACCAGTCATAATGCCAATAGCCATAAGAGCACCAAACGGATTGTAACGGGTAAGTAGCAAAGCCGAAGCAATTAATTCAGCAATCCCAATTAGATAACCACCGTAATCACCAAACCACGCTAAGCCAGACCAGTTAGCCAAAATGCCAAATATATATTGGGTTTCAAATGAATCACTAAACTTGAAAAATAATGACTGAATAAATACAAAAATAATAAAGCCGGAAAGAATATTCTTCAAGGTAACTATTTTTTTAAACATATTGTAATCCTAAACAATGATTAACTCGCGACAGCCAACTATTTAGAATAGTTAGCCAGTTAAAACGATGCATTTTTGCGGCACACTGTTTAAGACTATCGTTAGTTACTAAAGTTCATTTTGATACAACAATAATGTAATATCGTCGTGCTGAGGCTGACCGTCCTTGTACGAAACTATTTTATCAATTAAGGAGGAATGGACTTTTTGCATAACGGATAATTCGTTAACGCTCTCAACAAAAAAACGCTCTAAATTACTGTCGCCGAGCATCACATTTTCACGATTTTTTAATTCACTAGCGCCATCTGTTGTAATCATTAAAATATGACCTTTGTCTACATTAAACGCGCTTACTTCATGTTCAAATTCTGCCTCAGATAAAATACCAAGTGGCAAATGATTAGAAGAAAAGCGTTTAAGCGTTTTACCATCACTTACAAAACAATCAGGCATCCCACCGCCCCAATAGCGGATTTTACCATCTGGAGAAATCGCCATCAAAAAAGCAGCACAAAACATATGAACCGGTAAAACTCCGTACAGCACTCGGTTTATTTCACTGGCCATTGTTTCAATTGATAATTGCTTTTCAACCGCATCAAAAAACACCTGAGTGACCGGTAGAGCACCTATTGAAGCCGCGAGCCCATGTCCGGTAAAATCCCCAACAAAAATTAACCTATGCCCATCAGACCTTTTTTTCACCAAAGCAATATCACCATTGAAAGAGGTAGCTGACAGTCTGGTGACTTGAAGTGTCTTATCATCTTTATCATTATGACGTTGGGCATGATTCAATACCTGTTTGGCCATTTCATGTTCCAACTCCGTTTTTTTATGATAAAACGTTAAGTCTTGGTTTTTTTTATAGAGCTCCTGAACCACTAAAACGTGCTTCACATGCGTACTTAATCTTGTATTGAAAAGCACTTCATTGAATGGCTTTGGAATGAAGTCATCTCCACCAGACCGAAAACAATGATTCATGGTTGAATCGTCTATTTTAGAACTCAAAAAAATCACAGGACAAAAACGTCCCCCTGATTTGTTTTTTATTTTTTCAACCAGATCAAATGCTGAACCGCCATTAACAATACTGTCCGTAACAACAATATTTGGCTCAAACTCATTAAAAGCAGACCAAGCCGAATCACAGTCTGAAGCGATATAAGTTTTCATGCCTTTTGTTTCAGCACACCAACTTACAATTTCTTGGTAGATTGGCTGACTATCAATTATCAAGAGCTTCATACACGCCTTTTACACAATCACAAACAGTTTATCAAAACGTGAAATTTTCAAGATATTACGAATAAAGTCATTAGCGCCACATAGCTCAATTGTACATCCATTACCTAATGAGCTTCTCATACTCAACAACATACCCAAAGCCGCGCTATCTAAGTATTCTACTTGGTGTAACTCTATTCTATAGACTGTATATTGGCCTACCGAGTTAATATAAGACTCTTTAAAGTCATTAAACAATGAAAAGTCAAAATTACCTATAATACTTATAGTAACACTTGAACCGGCTTTATCATTAAGTACAGATATACTCATTATATTTCGATAAGCTTAGCTTATTCGCCTCCATGGCAATTTGGGGAGTCAGGCACATTAGCACTTTTACTATCACTCCATTCTCCTGGGGTATATAAGTGCATTGCAAGAGCATGAAACTTAGGCATTACATCAGATAAAGCGCCATAAACCAATTGATGCCTTTGAACTAAACGCTTCCCTTCAAAACTGTCGCTCACCAAAAGAAGTTTAAAGTGTGATTCACTCCCTTCCGGAACATTATGCTTAAAACTTTCATTTTCTAAAGAAATTACCTCACAGTTAAAAGCCCGCTCTAATGTCATTAAAATTTCGTTTTTGATGGTGTTATTAGTCATTATATTGACTCTCCTGAATCAGTCATTAATACGTCAGACACGGCATCAGAGCTTTCCCCTGCAAGTAGCTTCTTACCTTTTCGTTGCGGATAAGCAACATCAATTGAAACCGCACCACCTTCACGCCAAACACTGATAATTGTCTCCATGTTGGCCGCCATTACCGCCCTTTTATCGTCTGGTGCGGCGGCGATAACCTGCAAACCTATGTCTTTCATAAAGCCCATACAAGTTGACGTCTTTGCCATATCAATCTTATTAAATGCTTCATCAAACATAGCAAGTGAAAAACCACCTTCCACTTTGCCTTCTAACGTTTCCTGTAATCGATAGGTGGTTGACAAAGCGGCGGCAATAGCAAGATAGAATGGTATTTGATGCTCTCCACCCGAACCTGTTTGAATACGCTGACTTAACGTAGTCTTTTTGTTACCGTCGGCATCCAGAATATCTACTTCAAAATTATAAAATTTACGATAGTCAGCCAGATCTTGTTGCTTATCTTCATTAGTAATCAATTCTTGGATTGCTGAGATAGCCATAATATGGCCACCTTCTTGCGTTAACGCTGGATCAAATAAGCCCCCAACATTCGCCTGATCCTGTTTACTAAACTCTTCAACCAAGTTTAATATGTCCTTCATATCACCGTTTGGGTAATAACGGAATTGATACACTTCTTGGTTAAAAGGTCGCCTCTTAAGGCTTCCATTTAACTCTTTAATGATATGAGCCACTTGATCCAATGAGTCTTTTAATTTAGAAACATAATCGCTTCGGAAAGTTTCTTCTGCTTCTCTACGTGCAAGCTCCGCTCTTTTTGCGTATTTTGCCAACTCAGTTTCAGATAAAACCGTAATTTGATGAGTGATGTATTGTTCAAACTCCTCAAATTTAGACTCTAAATAATCTAACTGAATGTCATCATCTAAATCGGCCTGATGAAAACGAGCATAATAGTCAGCCACTTCTTTACGCACTTTTTGGTCAAAGCCCCGCGCTTTTTCATTGGACTTTTCCGATCGACTCATAGCCTCTTTATAAATTGCAGCACCATTCACCATGCTTGATTCTAGAAGAGAATATCGTTCACTAGAATACTCAGCATTATAAAATGGATGGCTCGTAAGACGTGTTCTCTCTTCATCTAACGCACTTAACGCACTGCCTAGTTGGCTTTTTTGTGTATTTAAACTACCGTATTGTTCAGAAATAAGCAGTCGTTCTCTATCAAGTTTTTTCTGTTCCAGCTCTACTTTTTCTAATCGTTCCTTTAATGAATCAATTTTCTCTTGTAAAGCCGTATCATCTCGTTGTTGCAATGACGCCACTTCTAACTCGATTTGCGCCATTTCTTCCGCCGCGTTAACCAAAATAGCTTGTGCATTTGAAAGGCTGCCTTCTTCAAACTGATTATTTGCCAGTAAACGGCCCAACAGTTGATCCGCTTGCTCTAACCTTTGATCATTTTTTAAATGTTGCATTAATTCTTGGGTAAGCTTGCCTAACTGTCCTTCCCTCTGCTGTCGCATGCCATCCGTATTAATGCCGACCATCATGTGAGGGACAGAACGAATAGTAGAAATAGTACCCGCAAGCTTTAACATTCCATCTGAGGTCATTGCGCTTTCTTCACGCAATAATTGTCTTTCAGTATCGACTGGCTTAATACTGCCAAGACGTCTATTTAAATAAGCTTGAGCATGATCGTCACTGCAGTGAATGTACTGTAAAACAGAATTTCGATCCCCCCTAGTAAGCCATAAGCGCGTCTGACTGGTATCGATTACTCGACATCCCATCAATTGCTTACGATGCGTTCGGAAAATTTTAATCGCATGTTCTGCATCATCAGGATCAACAATTAATGCTTCCCGTTGCTGCCCAAGATACCCTTCAATGGCATCTTGCCACTTTAGATCCGTAACCTCAGCCAAATGACTCAAAGGAGTGGCATTAATGCCGGACTGTTTAAGTAAGGCAATTAAACGTTTGGTATTTTGCGACAGCGGGCTGCTTCCCCCTTTCAGAGAAGAAACATCGGACTCGAGCTGCTTGCATTCATCCTTCAAGTTAAGAATCGTACGATTTATCTCTGTTCGCTTTTGGAAAAGCGAGCCTTTCTCCTCATCTAAAACCGCATTTAGTTTAAGAAGGGTTGTTTCAAATGCCATTAAATCGGAATCAACAGCACTCTCGCTTTGCAATACACTACCAAATGGTAGGCATTCATATGCTAGCTTTTTCAGGTTAGTTGACAGAAGATCCTCATACGAAGGCAAAGTAGCTAATAAATCCATCAATTGTTTGGTCTGTTGTAGCGCTTTACTTTCTTGTTGAATTTGTCGTGTAAGCAGTTTTTTACTTTGTTCTAATTGCTGTAATTTAAAACCAACATCTGAGTTTTCAAACTGTTGTTCTAAACGTAACAACTGGCTTTGCAATTGCTTAGAAAGATCATTTTGAGTTTGTAGCTCTTGCTGAATCTCATCCTCACGCTCTTGCTGCATTTCGAATTGATCTTGAATTTCGTCCTGCTTAGCCCCCAACTCATCAAATCTTGCTTCTGTTGCTATCCACTGATAATTAATAACGTTTTGTTCTTGTTGGCGCTTTTTTTCACAGTCTAAAACGATTAAATTTAAATCATCAATACGTTTCGAGACTTCTTGTGTTTTCGATTCAAGCTGACGGTATTCAAGCAAAGATTTTTGATAAGCGCCAACCTGCAATGGCGCCTCGGCTAAGACAAAGTCCTGTACAAAGCGAGTTGGAGAGGCGATCGGAACAAATTTTAGTGCATTTTTAAAGTTTTTAAGAAAACTGTCTAATGTTATCAATCTGTCGCTATTAGGACTTAACTCTTCCAGATATCGATTAATAAATTGTGTCGCAGAAGCACTGCCTGATTTAATGTAAGGATCAATACAACTTTTCTTCAGTGCTTCACGTACCTCCAGCCAAGGCTTCGCTTTAAAACTGCGTCCTTCCAAAGCATCAATAAAATCTTTTTTACCAACACCGTAATTTGGCAACACAAAGCGCCCTAAAATATCTTCTTCTGGTGAGGCAAGTGACGCAGACAAACAAAGACCAACGGTACTTTCATTACCGGTATTAGAATCTTCAAACACCAACCCCAAATAACTTACCGCATCTGGACGAGGCTGTGGGCCAAATGATTTAGTATTGGCCTGTCCAGCGTCAATCATGCCTAAAATATAGGATCTGATGCTTCGACCGCTCGCTTTACCATCATTCGCACTGGCGTTGTAATTAAGGTGCCTCTTACTGGCTCCCGTCAACACCGTTTGAATCGCATCCAATAAAGAAGACTTGCCAGACCCTGTAGGCCCAATAATGGCCGTATTACCGCGGATGTTAATCTCTTCAGCACCCAGCAAGTACCAGTTAACCAAAACAATTCTATTTAATCTTTTCATGTAGCTACCTAATTACTCGCTGGCGATTGATGAGTCAGAATCTTGTTCATTTGATAACTCATCTTCTTCATCCATATCGTCATCCGATACAGTAAAGGACTCAAGTTGACGTAAATACGCTTCAGTAACAATCAAACGAACAACTGGCGTAATGCTAACCATGATATTTTTTGGATCTTCATCAAATGGCTTACCACGTATAATGACACCTTGGCGACTCAATAAACTGAGAATATCTTTGAAGCGCGTTTCATTTGGCACATCACGTTTAACAAGCTGTACAAAACGCTCTAAAACAGCATTAGTATGTGTCGACACAAAACCGTTATCTACTTCAAAATTTTCGATTTTTTCCTCGTACAGTTGCCTTAACACTAATAAAAACAAGGTCTCATCTGTTTTTAAACGAAGAAATGCTTCTCTTTCTATGGGTAAAACACCACTTAAACGCTCATTCTCATTAACATAAAGCTTCATACCTAAAGCTTCAAATACATTACTAAAATAATCCTGATACGATTCGACCAGTAGATAATGTTTTCGCTGACCATGTTTATAAGCACTTGCAAATTGATTCGCTAAAAGAAAGTTAGCCGTGTGTTGAAAGTCTTTTACATCTTTTCCCGACTCTTCGGAAACCTTTTTAAGTTCTTTTAGCATGCTTTACTCCTGCGACGAACCACAAACTCACGACATTCTATAAATTCATGAACATCAACATATTTATCAGTAAAAATAACGTCAAACTCATCTTCAATCTGTTTTGCGTTAACCCCTAGAGAACCGACATATCTCAGATGATCAAAACACACAAAATCCTCTACACTTTCAATCGTGAAGTCGAGAATATGCTTATTTTCTGTATCACCAAGCTGCCTTTGAGCATAGCTTTGTAATTTGGCCACAGTAACTTGTCTTGCTTCATGAAAACGGCGATTTGAATCTCGAACGGCAATGGCATTCTGAGAAACAGTCGCTGGCGTAATGATGCGAGGCAACGGAGGCTCTCTTCTTTTTGTAGGCGATGCCGCCGATTCCATTCCAACAATACGACACCCGATAACACTTTTTAGAACAGGTAACTGTGACTTAGACGCCGCATCGGTAATAATTCCAGCAATTTTATTCGCCATCCCAGGGCGCGAACTGTCCATATAACGCGCTGTGTCGGCCGCCCTCTTTTCCAAGCGATAACGATATTCGTCAATTCTTTCTAATCGTTGCTCAATATTGCTAAAAGTTTGAATGATCGTTAAACAGTCATTCTCAACAAGCACCTGCGCCGCGGTAAAAGAAATCACCTGCTGATCAGCATAACATTGGCAAATACGTTTAAATATTTCAGAGTCAGACAAAAAAGATTGCGTTAATTCTAGGATTTTTCGACGGAAGCGAAAGGGATTATTAATTGTTTTAAGCGTTTTGTAGTCCGCAATGAGGATACCATCGACAAATAAATCAAAAAAGCCTGACACGATGGCCTTAGGGTCTTTACTGGCAAACAACTCTCTTTGCAAACTACGAATACCCAGCAGTATCTGATTTAAGTGGGCGGAAAAGTCACGACACGCCTCAGCGGACTGATTTAATGTCACCCCTCTCTCTTGAGGTGCAGTCGCAACGGACTCTAAATTACTTAAAATACTCAATACAGTTGCGCCATAATTACGTTTACCATGACGGCTAATTTCCACCAGCGCTTTTAATAGCATTGAGATTTGTGGCGACATGAGCACACTAATGTAATAAAGCTCTTGTTCTTCTACTAACCACCCCGTATTAACCAATCTATGATAAATTCTTAGGGCATACTCATGAATTGTTTTAGGGGAATCAAACGCATCCTTGTGATCTTCTTGCCAACTCAGCATATCCATTTTATGCAAGCTGTCTTCTATTGACTCAACGATTGTTGATTTATCTTTAATTGGGTCTTCAGCATGATCATAAAACACATCAGCTAAATCAATTAAAACCGTCTCAATAAGTTGTCGGTTCGAACCAGCTAAGGCCTGAAAAATCTCATCAGGGAGATACTTAAACAGCATTAATTCGCTTCCTTAAAGGTGACCCTAAAGTTACAGTATGGATCACCTCGTTTCACCTAAATGACCTTTTACAATCTCGACCATAGCCTGTCGTATACGCGCATCGTCACCAATCGGAGGCAAAAGCTCAATAGTAAGGTTTTCTTTTTGCATTGCTTTAATCATGCTTGGAACATCATGACGAAGGTGACGACCAACTGAGAAAAACAAGGGTAAAACAGCTACTCTTTTCACAGATTCATCCATTTTTTCTATAGTAGATTCTAAAGATGGTTCCGATAATTCCATATAAGCTAAACTACACTTTTCTCTGCCTGACTCAGAAACAATGCTTTCATAGATCATTTCAAAAGGTACTTTCCATAAAGGGTCTGTACTTCCATGAGCCAGTAAGATGACATGATCAAACTCTGAAAAAACCATATAGCTACCTAAACAATTGTATTTACACCATTTTAACGGTCATTAGTGGTAAAAAGAAGGTCATAAAGTAAAAAGCCTAGTTTATCGTATAAACTTTTGCTTTATATAAGAAAGTTGAAAAAATTACGGCATTATAAATAACGCCGCGATGATAAATGGTAGACAGAGTAAATTAAATTTTCCTTAAAACAGGAAGCCCATCCTCATCATTCAAGGTATGACGGCAATTAGGGTAGTCAACACAGCCCCAAAAATGGCCATTCTTTCCTCTCTTTCTAACAAGAAAATGCCCACAAACACGGCAAGGATACTTTTTACTTTCTTTTGGTCTCCCTTCATTGTCTTCTAAAGTCAAAGAGCAATCCGGATAATTTGAGCACCCCCAGAAAACAATGGCGTTTTTTTGTATTTTTTTTAATAATGAGTTGCATAAAGGACATAAATATCGAATTGAGCGAACTGGCTTCCCAGCAACATCATTTGCAGAATAATCGCAACTTGGAAACCCAGCACACCCCCAAAAAACACCACTTTTCCCCGACCTTTTAACCAAACTATTCTGACACTTAGGGCACTTGTATCGCACAAAAGGTGAAGTAACCTCAACATCCTGTTGATGAGCGAATTCATCTTCCCAAGTGTCCGATTTGTTTGGAATAGTAGTACGAGAGTCTTTCATGGTAATTGACTCCGTTCTTTTACATTATTTTTTAGTAACGCAGTCTGTATCTGCAGACTTACAGTCTTCTTCGGTTACTTTATCGATACTATCACCGATAAATTCAGATGCATTTTTTCCTGCTTTCTTTGTTTTGTCCCACAGAATTTCGCCAGACTCTTTTGCCCTTTTCCCTGCTTCTTTACCGATTTCGGCGCCTTTTTCTAGAACATCACCCGTCTTATCGGAAGCGCCTTTACCCACGTCTTTGGCTTTATTCCAAATAATTTCGCCAGATTCTTTTGCTCTTTTACTGGCTTCTTTACCAATTTCGGCACTCTTTTCCACAACTTTCTCTGTTGTCTCTATCGTTGACTCCTTCACTTCACTGAAAAAGGTACTGACAGACTCTGTAGCATTGTCAATCGTCTCATTTGCATGCAAGCCATTCATCGTCAGTGTTGTTATTCCCACTAGAAACAAAGTTATCATTTTTTTCATTGAATTATATCTCTTAGTTTTAAAGAATCGTTAAACGAAAGAAAGCAGTTCTTTTACTTCATTCATTCGAAGGATATTAGGGTACGATTTCAACGTGGTGTCATCGACTAATTCATGCTCCCAGGTAAAACGATATGGTATATGAATTGCATTTGAGCCAACATCCAAGATAGGCAATATATCAGATTTCAAAGAATTACCAACCATCAAAAATTCTGATTTATCAATCTGGTAGCGAGTTAATATATCAAGATAGGCGTTAGGGGTTTTATCACTTACTACTTCAATATAATTGAAATACTCTACCAACCCTGAACGAGCCAACTTGCTTTCTTGGTCTAATAAATCGCCTTTTGTGATGACCATCAATTGATAGTGGCCTTGAAGTTGTTGCAATACACTTTCGATATTGGGCAGCAATTCAATTGGTTCTGACACCATGGATTTTGCTAACCGTATAATTTCATGAATTTCTCTACCCAGTATTCTACCTTCGGTTAATTCAATAGCCGTTTCTATCATAGATAGGGTAAACCCTTTAATACCATACCCAAAAGTGGCCAGATTACGAGTCTGAATACCTATAAGATGCGATCGGATAAACGCCTCATCATGATAATCAAGCAGCAAGCGAATAAAGTCATCTTGCGCGGCCATAAAGATTTCTTCATTTCTCCAGAGGGTGTCATCCGCATCGAACGCTATCGTTTTAATGCGTTTAAAATCAATTTCTGTCATTAATTACATTCCCATTGTTTCGTATTTTGACGAATTAGCTCACAATACAAGGCCACTTGTTGCTCTGAATCATTGAGTGCAGGAATGTAATCATAGGCTTCACCGCCATATTCCTTATATTCATCACCCAGTTCAAAAGTTACTTCTTCTAGCGTCTCTAAACAATCAACAGCAAATGCAGGGCTGACAATATTGATTCGTTTAATGCCTTTTTCTGGAAAAGATTTTAAAACATCTATAGCATAAGGTTTTAACCATTCTTCTCTCCCAAAACGAGACTGGTAAACATGCGTCCATTCACTTTCATTTAAACCAAGAGATTCTGCCACCAGCTGACTCGTCAAAAGACAACGTCTAGGGTAAGGATCACCATTATCAGCGTAGCGCTTTGGAATGCCATGATAAGACAAAACTAAATGACGTTTTTCCCCTTGTTTATCCCATTGTTGCTTTATAGATTCCGCCAAGCCTTTAATATACAAAGGATGATCTGCGTAATCTTTTATAAGCATTAAATCAGGCCAACTTGGGCATTTTTTCAAGCCCGCCATAAGCTTATCGTAAACAGCGGCGGTTGTGGTCGCTGAAAATTGTGGGTACATTGGTAACACTAAAATCTTATTTACTTTCGCTTTTCTAAGGATATTAGCGCCTTCTTGGATCGAAGGATTCCCATAAGTCATGGCATGGACAACAGGGATCGAAATATCGCCCTGTTTATTTAATTCGTTAGCAATATTTTCACGTAACCTATCACCAAGAACAAATAAAGGTGATCCCTCTTTCATCCAGACAGATTTGTATGCTTTGGCCACTTTATTTGGCCGTACATTTAATATTATTAAATTAAGAATAGGTTGCCAAAGTATTGGATTGAGATCAACAACGCGCCTGTCAGACAAAAATTCTTTTAAGTAACGCTTTACGGCGGCTGGCTCTGGTGCGTCAGGTGTTCCAAGATTTACCATTAAAACGCCGAATTTTGGTGTGGATGAAGTTGTCATAAATACCTTATCAGAAACGTAAGTTTACAATGGCTAGTATAAGGCATTTACCTCTCACCTTTTAAACAAATTTGAAACTATTAACCTAGCAAAAAATTACACCCTATAGCGTAGACCATTACACACATTACGAATATATTCGCTACTTAGATCACCAATTATCACAAAGTTAAAAAAGCACTTAAGTTAAGTCATGGCTACTCAATAAATAGAAAGTCACAGCAGATTACATTATTTTGCCACCGTTGTTTCCGTAACTATTGTGAATCATGTGGAGTAAGGTAACGATTAATGACATTTAATAGTTTGTTGATATCAATTGGCTTAGCCAGATGACCATTCATCCCAGACAACAACGCTTTTTCAACCTCGTCAGCCAAAACCGCCGCCGTTAATGCAACAATAGGCACATCCTTATGCTTTTCTCTTATTTTTTGAGTGGCCTCAAATCCATCCATATTTGGCATATTAAGATCCATAAAGATAAGATCAAACCTATTTTCATCTACAAATTTGACGGCTTCTCTCCCATCTAATGCAAACAACACATCATCAACAACGGGACGCAACAATTCTTGGGCGACCAACCTATTAACTGGGTTATCTTCCACAACAAGCACTTTTCCCAAAAACTTCTGCGAATTGCACTCTGTGCTATCAGGCCGCTTAATCCGTTCATGAGTAGTCAAAGGTAATGTTAAAATAACATAAAACTGACTGCCTTTATTTTTTTCGCTTTCGACCCAGACTTCTCCATTCATTTGTTCAACCAGACTTTTTACAATTTGTAGACCTAAACCTGTCCCTCCAAACATACGACTAGTTGATTGATTTGCCTGTATAAATGGCGAGAAAATGCGCTCTTTTTCAACACTTGATATACCAATTCCAGAATCAGAAACACTAAACCTTAATGTCTGGAACTCACTTGTAGTGTTAACCACTTCTAGAGATAACACGACCGACCCTTTATGGGTAAACTTAATAGCATTGCTGAGTAAATTATTTAGGATTTGAGTAATACGTACTGAATCGCCTAAATGAGCGTCTCCTAACAGCGGATCAATGTCGGTAGTCAAACTTATCTCTTTATTGCCTGCCTGCAATTGAAAAAAAGAAGCGGCATCTACTAATAATTGACGCATGTTAAATGGCGTTGTTTCAAATACCAGCTTACCAGCATTGAGTTTAGAGTAGTCCAAAATGCCATTTAAAATGGTTTGCAGTAGATGGCTCGATTGCTGCACTTTTACAAGATGTGAGCGTTGAGTTTTAGAAAGCTCTCCCGTGAGAACGGCGTCTAACAAGCCCAAAATACCGTTCATTGGTGTACGTATCTCGTGGGACATAGTCGCTAAAAACAATGACTGAGCATCATTCGCTTTTCGCTGTCCCTCAAGAGCCACTTCCAAAGCCACTGTTTTTTCCAAGCTGTCAATTAAGGTTTTTTCTAAATAATGCAAAATAATCAACAGGCCAACTGTAATGGTCATATTGGCAACAAATAACCTAACTAAGATTGCAGGATCATATTCTAATCCAGAAAAAGGCACCAAGAAGGTGGAAAGAGCGATCAGCAAAGCGGCAATGATACGCCACAAGCCATGAACCAATAATGAGGCAAGTATCGCACCTAAAGAAACCAGTGCGGCGGGTGCCATTCCGTTAGACAAGACAAGAAATGGCACTAGAGGGACGGTAAATAACACCCACACTTTAGCGAGCACAGCACTGTAGTTTTTCTTTAAAAGAGAAACGCCGGATAGCACAAACCAGACCAGAGGAAATAGTATCGCTATGAAAAAATTATTTGGAGATAAAAAAATTATAACGGCCGTAATAACCGTTGATAGAACGATTAGTATTCGAAAACCCATCAGGCGAAATTTTTCTTCAACAAGTCTTGATGATTGATTTTCCTGAGATTTCATATCGTTATTCATCATTAATAAAAAACCATTTATTATTTTTAGCCGGTCAATAATACTATTATGAAGTGAGTGTTTAACTATACTCTAAAATCAGGCAATAACGCTTGATACTTACTTTTAAATACAAATAAAGTAACTACTTTTTTGTCGTTAATTTGGCAAAAGGGCTCGTTCGAAGGCCAGGACCCTGGGTTACATCAGGTTTTGGCTCAATATTTTTTGATTTATCCTTTTTAGATTTATTAGAACTTGATGACTTAATCGATTTTTTTTGGGATCTAGGATGTGAGTCAGGCACACGATGATCAGGCTCAAAACCAGCCATTTCTTTACGAATAATACGCGTTTTAAGAAGCGCTTCTATGGCTTGCAATGCATCAAACTCATCAGCACACACTAATGAAACGGCCCTTCCCTCTTGCCCTGCTCTACCAGTCCGTCCAATCCTATGAATATAGTCTTCTGCTACGTGCGGTAAATCCAAATTAATAACCACTGGAAGACTTTGGATATCCAGGCCTCGAGCCGCAATGTCCGTTGCAACCAAATAAGATAACTTACCGGACTTAAATGCATCCAATGTACTAAGGCGAACAGGCTGTGATTTATCACCATGAATCGCGGCCACATTGAATCCCTGCGACGCTAGCCGCTCTGTTACCTCATCCGCTCCTCGCTTAGTCTTAGCAAAAATCAACGCTTGCTCCCAGTGCTGTCTCTCAAGTAGATCAGCCAGTAACTCTCCTTTACGCGCTTTATCTACAGGATATAATTGATGACGAACCGTAATGGCAACTTGGTTACCTTTACTAATGGCTACCTCCACTGGGTTGGATAGCCACATTTTCGCTAGCTTTCTAATGTGTTCAGAATAAGTGGCGGAAAACATCAATGTTTGACGATGCTTAGGAATAAGAGTTAATAATTCATTCAACGACTTCTCAAAGCCTAAATCCAACATCCGATCCGCTTCATCCAACACTAGAGACTCTAAATGAGAGAAGTTAACCGCTTCTTGTTGTACCAAATCCATCAGGCGCCCAGGTGTAGCCACCAATATATCAGCACCTCGCTTTAAACCATTTATCTGAGGGTAAACCTGAACACCACCATAGACGGTCTGACTACGTAAATTTAAATCTTTACTGTAAGTACGCACACTGCCACCAATTTGCGCGGCAAGTTCACGTGTTGGCGCTAAAATCAAACAACGTACAGAATGCGCAGGGCCACGCTTACCTTCTGTTAGGGACTGCAATAAAGGCAAGCAAAACGCGGCCGTTTTTCCGGTCCCCGTTTGCGCCGCCGCAACAATATCTCTTCCAGACAATATTAACGGAATGGCTTGTTTCTGAATCGGGGTCGGGGTTTCATAACCTAAACAAGCAAGAGTATTAAGCAAGGTAGGGTGTAACTGAAGTGAAGAAAAACTCATGAATGACTCGCGTAGTAGGCTATTTTTTGTGTAGATTACCTCAATTAACCTTATCACGCCATTATTGAGACACGTACAGACTTAACAAAGAAGTACGGTTTTAATAGTACTGGGAAAACACTCAATGGGTAGCCTATTGGTGTTTATTCCCTATTGTAAATTTAGGGTTGGCGATAATTTTGATTACGTTCAAAAGCAACATTTATGCTATCTACAGCCATCCCCAATGCCAACTCTGGAGGCATACCATTTAAAATATTAATCATGGCTTTTCTATAGTTGGAAGCAATTTCAATATAAGCTGGGGTTGCAGGCCTTAACAAAGCAAATGCCTTAGAGAACTCAAACAATATACGCCATTTACCTTCTTTAGAATAATCTTCGGTCGCCTCAGCGGCGTGACTGCTTGTGGGAAACAGTCCCGAAATTTCTGCAGACATAATAGACTGTTCATTAGAGGACACAAAAAATTCTAGTATTTCTGTTGCCGCTTCTGGGTATCGACATGTTTGAGTAATAGCCCAGTGCCAACTACCGCCGCCACTGACTGTACCATGACCGAAATCCGGTAACGGCAAGATAGCTAAATCGTCTTTATAAGCACCAAAATAATCACTTAACGCCCATGAACCACCATATTGGATACCTATATCACCATCAATAAATGCCGTACTATTTTCAGGGGATGCATTAATATATTCCTCATTCACAAGGTGCTGAATCCATTCACCGAATTGAATCGCTTCTTTTGAATTCAGGACACCGTCTACGGTTAGGTAATCACGGCGATCAATGAAATCGGCTCCCCATGACATCATCAAGGCCCCCCAAGCATAGGGGATCCATTCCGTTCTATTATGAGACTGCATATCAAATGGGTAAGTAAAATTACCCGTTTCTTTGACTGCATCTAAAAAAGCCATAAACTCATTTTTATCCCACGGTTTCGCAATAGTAGGGTAACGAACACCAACGTCTTTCATAAGCGATTTGGTTGTAAAAAGCGCTAGTGAGACATCATGAGCGCCAACAGAATAGACTTTTCCTTGATAGACCCCTTTTCCAGGTGGATTTATTGAGTCAAAGACATCACCTGCCATTTCATCTAACGGCCTTATAAAGCTGTTCCAAGCAAAATTAGGAACGGTAGGTTGGTCAATTTCTATTATACATGGAAGAATCTCGGCTTGAGCGGCCGCTTTTATAGATAAGGCATAAGCTGTTTCAGGAATGAAATCCGGGACAATCCTCCACCTATCTTGACTCATGTTGAATCGTTTTATTGCGCCTAACGACGACTGCATTTCAATTTCACTTGCGGCATGACGCCAAAGCGCAATGTCCTGTCGAGCATAAGATGGCTGACAAAAAAAGAAACTAATTATTATCAATGGTGTCCACGTCAGTTTCATAAATTAGCTCCCTCCTATTAATCTACACTCAAATAAAAGACAAAACATCCAATGCTAGTTACTGGCACTCATGCTTGAACCCGTTAAAACCACCTCAGACAAACCACTTAATGTTAAAGGGCGATAAAAATAATAACCTTGTACTAGATCACAATGATAGCCGCTCAATTTGTGAAATTGACCCGCTGTCTCCACACCTTCCGCAACAACAGTTAAATCACAAGAGCCACCAATACCAATAATCATGCGTACCAGCATGTCACTTTGATGATTTTCTAAAAATTTACTAATAAAAGAACGGTCAATTTTAATTTCTGTAAGCGATAAACTGTTTAGATAACTCAGTGATGAATAGCCAGTCCCAAAATCGTCTAAAGAAAAGCCGAACCCCCACCCTCTTAACTGACTTAAAACAGGTTGTACGATCTCCAGTCCATGAATAAAAATATTTTCCGTCAACTCAAGTGTAATACGTTTAGTATCAATACCAACGCTTTTGCAAATACCAAATATATGAGAAGAGAAGTCCTGCTCTAGTAGCTGAGTGGGTGATATGTTAACAGACAATTTCAGTGATTCTTTTCCATTAGGAGAAAGCCTAAAAATATCTTCACAAGACCGTTTAAATACATACATATCGAGTTTATGTATCATTCCAGTTTCTTCGGCGATAGGAATAAACTCATCAGGGTAAATATTACCTAAATTCGCATGCCCCCATCTTACTAAGGCCTCTACACTGACCACTTTACCAGTGACAACATCTATTTGAGGCTGGTAATGCACCGTAAGTTCACCACAATCAATAGCAAGAGCCAGCTCCTGTTGAACCAGCATTTTTCTCTCCATTTGAACACTGATATGATTACTGTAAAATAGAGCTTGCCCTTTTTTTTCTGATTTTGATTTATAAAGTACTGTATCCGCTTGACGAATCAATGCATCGGCATTGCGGCTATCATCAGGATACAAAGACACTCCAATACTGCAACCCAAGTAAAGCGTTTTACCCTCTATAAAGATTGGCGCCATCATCGAGGCCTGAACCAACTTAACTTTTTCTTCGGCATCTTTTTTACGGCTCAATTTCGTAAAACAGAATACGAATTCATCTCCACCAAATCGAAATACACAACAATCATCATGCACCAGAGTAGTAAACCTTTGACTAACACTTGCTAACAGCAAATCTCCGACATGATGGCCATACAAATCATTAACATTTTTAAAATTATCCAAATCCACAAACAGAACGGCTAGCATCTCTTCGCTAGCCTCGGATTTTTCTATATTCTCTTTAATGTACCGCAACATTAATACTCGGTTTGGCAGTCCTGTTAATGCATCATGCAGTGCCATGTATTCCATATTATTTTTAGTATTATTTAATTCCTGAAAGTCATCCTTAATTCTGCTTTGGAACATTTCAAATCGTCGAGCAATCAGACCACCAACAAACAAAGACGTTACCGTCAACAAAAACAAGGCAACGAAAGCCAAGGCGACTAAATAGACCAAACTTTTTTGATTTAACGTTGCCAATTGCGCTTCTTTTAAGCTTAAATGCCTTTCAAAAGCTTTAAGGCTGAATCCAGTCGCAATAATCCAGTTCCATTCCTTTACTTCTTTGACATAATTCTCCTGCTCAAGCACCACTTCCCCACTTAAGGTAAGGGGCTTTGAATAACGAACATAGCCTCCTCCATTACTAATTATGCTCTTAAAATCAAGAAACAATGCCTTTGGAATTTTTTCACCAATGATAAAGTCGAGACCCAGAAAGTCATTATCGTGCTGTGCTAATAAAGTGCCACTTAGGCTGTCTAGTACAAAAAAGTACCCATCGTCCCCATATTCATAATCAGAAAAGCCCTTTAACAGTTCTTGCTTCACATCGGATTCATAATCACTCACATATTCGCCAGTAGCAATGGACCAGTTATAAGGCTCAAATTTTTTAATATATCCGACTTTATCAAACTCCCTGTTATCCACTGAGTCAGGTTTTTTAAACCGCCAACGGAGAAAACCCTCATCGTTATTCTTAGTCACTTCCAGCATATCCCTCATAATGAAATTGCCAGCTGAGTCTTGAATATACCAAGTATTTTGATTTTCTAAGTAAGCATTTTGTCCATTCAACACCGTGTTACCATCATCATTGATAATAAAAAAATACCCTCTTTCATTAAAAAATCGAGCGGGCCTCAGAGCTTCGATAATAAGTTGACTGATTTCCTCTTTAGACTTATCAATATTTTGCGCATAGATATAATTCGCGATACTGTAAGCTTCATAAACACGTTGTTTTGCTTTCTCTTTCAAGTCACTTTCAATCTGGGATTTTTCAAGCATGAGGTGTTTATAAACTTGATGAACTTCTGAGCGAATCGTCTCTTTACGCTGGAGGATAAGTTCTTCACGAAGATTTTTAATACTCTGCGACGCCAGTTCACGGTGATTATGAATAGCAATAAAACTCACTGCTAAAGCAAACACAAAAACCACAACGACAGGAGCATAGCGAATCAAGTTCAGTAACTGTTTATTATCAAGTGATGCCATTAAAACCTGCTTAAAAAATAATTCGCTATTAAATAAGGAAAATCCTAAAAGAAAAAATACTAAAACATGACAACGCCCATCTCCATTGCGCCACAAATATGACATGAAATAGACTGTCTAAAACCGAGTAAATGCTATGTGGCCAGTAAATAAAATGGCAATCGTACTCAGCAATTGTCACTTAGAATGGCCTTGGACTATTAGTCTAGTTGAACTAGACTAATTAGCTGCTTAAAAAGCATAAACCATAAACAGCATATCTGCCGAATTTTCAGATTAGAAAATGTTGACTTTTCACATTAGAAAGTACGGAATCAGGTAGGTCATCGCATATTTAGTGATTACCAAATCGATGAGAACTAAATGGGGCCACATCAACAAGTGGCGTTTTCTGATGAATTAACTCCTCAATAATGCGCCCAGTAATCGGCCCCAATGTGAAACCTTGATGACCGTGCCCAAAAGCAAACCATAAATTATCATGTTTATGGGCCGCTCCAATTACCGGTTTCATATCTGGCATACAAGGTCTAGAACCACACCATGGCTCACTGTCAACCTTGGCACTTAAAGGGATTACTTTTTGGGCAAAAGCCAACACATCCGATAATTGCCCTAGATTTTTTTCGGCATCCATCAAGGTTATTTCAGCCCCTGTAGTTATACGAATGCCCTGCTGCATAGGACCCATGACAAAACCTTTATCAATATCGACCATACTGTGACTGATGCCACTTTCTTTAAGCGCTTTAAAATGTTGGTGATAACCGCGCATTGGAAATAAAGGAAAATCATAACCTAGGGAGTTAATCAGTTCATTTGACCAAGGGCCCGCCGCGACCACCAAATGTTGGCTATAAAAAATACCGCTATTCGTCGTGACTTCCCATCCATCGCCTTTGGACGCAATTTTATGTACTCCGCTCTCGCTTAACTCTCCCCCTATATCTTGAAAGCTTTCAGCATAAGCATTAACCAATGCACCCGGGTTTGAGACCCGCCAGGAATTTAACCAATGAATTGCGCCAACTACGCCGTTAAAATTGCAGTCAGGCTCTAGAATATGCAACGCCTCCAAAGAAAGCACTTTGTGTTCCACACCGAGATCATTACTTTGCTTAGCACGTGCAATGGCCGCGTTAAATTTTGCCTCCGTTCTGTGTATTTCAAGCCAACCATCGCGCTTAATGAGAGGCTCAATATTAGCCGCTGTGATCATTTTTTGATGTTCACTTGTGCAGTGCATAATCAGCGTTTGCCATTCTTTTTCTATTTTTTGAACCGCATGATGTGATGAGAACTGCCAATACTTGAGTAGCTCTTTTCGATAATGTAGAACGGCGGGCCAACGATAGCGAATACTGGTGTGGTTATTGGGTAATAGTTTTAATAATTCCAGCGGCTGTTTTGGAAAAGGGTGTACATGGATCGCTTCTCTCTGAATTATCCCAGCATTGCCATAAGATGTTTCTGACCCTGGACGCTTTTTATCTATTAGTAGAACGTGAGATTTCTTTTTCTGAAGATGCCAAGCAATGGAAGTACCGACCATCCCAGCACCAATAACAATGACTTCGTAATCCATAACATACCCTTATTCACCAAAACGTCTATGTTCATATATAAAAACCAAGACTGACTAAACTAATCTGCCGGCAATACTCATGTCAATTTCAAAAAGGAAAAAGGAAAAAGGAAAAAGGAAAAAGGAAAGTCTTAAGGCACCCATTGTTAAGGAAAATAACAAAAAAACACAACTTTCATCCTTTAATCAAAGCGAGGAACTAATCAACCACAATAAGAACGCCAAAACACTTTCCTTAATCACTTTAACGACTCTTATCACCCAATAACGGTAGCGAAAGAAACATCAATGAAGTGATGGGTGATGTATTATGTCTGATGTTATTTCTTATTAATGGGCTAACGAGAAAAAGGCAATCTATTACTAGATTGCCTTTGATTCTTTCTTTTTACTTAAATAAAACACCCTTGGTCATTATTGGCCGCCTGAGACCGCAAACCCACTAAAGCCGCCCATTGGTAAGCTTGCCATTAATGTAGCGGCACCTGTCGTAAGGTTCATAGAATAAAGACCGGCTGTTGCGTCACCTTCAAGTTGTAATACAGCGTAAGCGGCGTCAGAACCTTCTTCGGTAGAAACAATATCAAACCCACCCATCGATGATACATCAACGGCCTTGCCATTAACTGTGATCTTAGCGACTGTTGTTAATTCGCCTGCATTATTCGCAAGGCTGACCAAGGAATCTGTTTTACTGTCTAGCGCAAACTGAAAAGTGCTCGACGCTTTTGCACCGGCAATGGCGTTCGTGTACGCGTTGGCAAAAATCTCAGGCTTCGCGCCTTCGCTGATGTCGTCTTTTGCATAGAATGTTGAGGTGAATTTTAATACTGAATTGGCACGCTTATCTTCGTTACCAAAACCGATTGGGAAATACACCAGGTTTGTACCGTCAGAACCCACCATACGAACGGCATCGATTTTGTTATTAAAATCCATCGCGGTTGCTGACGCATTCTTTGATATCATGGCCCCTTTTGAGAAGCTAGCACCAAGATCGGTTAGTTTGCCTGTCTTAGTATTCACAGAATACACCGCGCCGTTGGAATAGCCCAACAACTCGCCAGTAACTGGGCGATAAGCCACGGCATCAAGCTTACGACTTAAAGTGACGGAGGCCATTTTATCTGGAGACATGATAGACCCCATTGTAATCAAGGTCGTGCCGTTGTTAGCAAGAGCGTATGCGGAAGTATGGTCATGCTGGTCTGATGTTCCATAAAAGTTAGTTGAACATGCAGAAATAGCGAAAGCGGTTGTGGCGGCAAAAATAGTCTTTTTCATAATAAACCTATATGAGTTGCGTAAGTAAACAAGGTGTCACCCATTTGGGCGGCTCATAAAGAGATACTCATCTTTTTAAAAAAAGTTTCAAATAAACGTAATTTTTTAAAACTTTTTTTCTTGGCTATAAAAAACTATGGCCTGAGACTTAAAGTGCCCTTCCCAAAATCCCCCCCTATGCAACTGTTATTAGACAATCTTTATCGATACGCTTTCGCCAATCTTTCTGCTAATTCAATGACCCAATTCGGCATAGTATCGCCACGCACATTGCGTTGAGTGAATAACGTCCTTTATGTAATGAGTACCAGTACCTCAATCCATCCACGACGGTGTTGAAAGCTTTTCCAGTTAAAGAATCTTCACCGTATCACCTTTTTGCTCGACTAATAAACCTGTTCCGTCATTACTGAGCATGGAGTTATTTTGACCCGGATATGGTTGCAAATTGTAACCGGTGTTCGCAACCAATACACTTTGATATCCATCATTATTAAAATCAGTGGCAATCATTTCGCGTACATGGGTATATGAAGGAATGCTTCCTGAAAAGATACTAAGCGGATATACAGTGGCAAAGCCATAGCTATAACTGTCTGATGAATGGCCGCTTTATTTATAGGGAATTTGCTTTTTCAAGATTGGCGACGTCCCTGTTTATATCGCGGTTTTTTTTGTACTCTTAACGAAGGTACGCTTGAAAATCCTTCGTATTTTTTACGTTTTACTTTCTATCGCTCTGTGGTTGGATTTTTAGGTTCCAAGATGGAGGGCCTGATTCTAAAGAACCCTGTCGGGATGAATCCCGACTTACAACAAATGCATGCTACAACATTAGGTTGTTCAACATTAAGAGCGCCTGATAAGAGACAAAAAAACCTTTTTTCCGGTGCTGGCGACAACAGTGACGCAAGGTGAAAAAGCGAAGTTTTTTTATTTTCTAAGGAATTCAGGTGTTGTTTAATCGTTTTATCGCGTTGAATCTTAGAGAAATAGACACATTGATGTTTTTATGTGAAGTGCATATAAGAAAAGCATGAGGATAATGAGAATTTCTAAATAAATTTAGAGAGGCATCTCCACCAGCCGCACTTCGGCACACAAATCGTCCGCTGTGGCTGCTTCCTTCCGGACCTGACCAGATTAACGAATTATTGTTGCGAAGGGACCAGCAGAGACACCATAGAGGAGATCGCTTGATCTTGGGGCTTATTATACGTAGCTTTTTAATAAATACAACCCATAAAGCTAAGCTTGTTCAATTACTTACGACAAAACGATAAATTTATTTTTTTAACTTTCTGGTTAGATACTGTCTTTAGGCTTTACGGTAAGATACGCCTAATGATTTTAACTGGAGTTAAGTGCACGTGAAGCTATTTGTTAAAAACCTTACCCATGTCGATTTTTCCTATTATGATGCCATACGTGGCGTTGTTGGCGAGAGTTGGCATACCGATGTGATTTTAGAAGGAAAATTAAATGACGAGGGTATGGTGTGTGATTTTAGTATCGTCAAGAAAATGATTAAAAAATGGTTGGATGATCATATTGATCATACTCTTGCCATCCCGGCGGACCACCCTCTTGTCTCGTTCAAAGAATACGATGAGCGTACGCATTTTAAATTTAAGGGTGAACATGGCCATAAATTTGATTGTGTGGCACCCCATCAAGCGTTTTGCTTATTGCCGTTTGAATCGATTACCCCAAGCAATACAGCCAAATGGGTTGAGTCACAAATAGTAGCGCTATTACCGGCTGATCTGTCAGGCCTAACCGTCCGCTTTTACCCTGAAAAAAATGAAGGTGCACAATACCATTACACTCATGGTTTAAAAAAGCACGATGGTAATTGTCAACGCATCGCCCATGGACACCGCTCTACGATTGAAATTTATAAAAACGGCATTCGTTCAAATGAACTAGAAGCGGATTGGGCTTCGCGCTGGAAGGACATCTATTTAGGAACAACAGAAGATGTGATCGATGTTGAAGAAATGGATGGCTACCGGTTTACCCAATTTTCCTATGTGAGCAACCAAGGTCAGTTCGATCTCAGTATCAATGAGAAAGCCGTCTATTTAATAGAGACCGATACCACCGTTGAACTATTGGCGGATCATATTGCAACAGTGCTTGCAAAAGAAAACCGAGGCCAGGAAATTGAAGTGCATGCATTTGAAGGCATTGGTAAAGGCGCTATTGTTAGCAAGACAACGACAAATTAATAAGGCTAAGTTCACATGAGTTTAAAGCAATACGAAAGTTTAGATAAAGGCAGCGAAATTGCTCTAGAAGACATTTTCGCTAATTTGAAGTTGGACGAGAACGGTTTGATCGGTGCTATAGCTCAGCAGCATGATACTGGCGAAGTTTTAATGTATGCCTACATGAATAAAAAATCCATTAGAGAAACGCTGGAAACAGGGCAAGTTTGCTATTGGTCACGTTCTAGGCAAACTTACTGGCGCAAAGGTGAAAGTTCTGGTCATAGGCAAAAGCTGGTGTCCATATCATTTGATTGTGATGGTGATTGCATTCTATTAAAGGTCGATCAACTTGGAGCCGCTTGTCACACAAACAGACGAAACTGCTTCTTTTTTGAGATAAGTGCCAACAATGTTGTCATCAACAGCGACCCTATGGCATGAAGTTAACGGCACTTTGACATAAAAATTTAAGAACACTCATTAACTTTTCCTATAGCCCTTGCTTAAAAGGGCTTTTTTTAAGTAATAAAAAAACCTGCTATTTCATATCTTTATAGACGTTTGTTTTTTTCACGTTTACACTAATACACACTAAATTGGCAAAGTGAGTAATTCACTTAAAATTAATACATTGGCTTAATAATTGCTTGTTAATTTTTAGATCAATCTTACCAAGAGACTCAATATGTCCTATTTTTCTGTGCGCTTTAAAATTCTGTCACTCGTTGTTATGTTCTCGGTTGCAATTATTGTGTTAACAACCAGTACTTCACTTTCCAATCGAGCGATCATCAACGATCTAAACCAAGCGTCATTCAATAGTTTAGAGCTTGTTAAGAATATTGAAAACAGTCGTCAGCTTTTGCTTAATCAATCAGTAGAGTTTGAACGCGGTTTCTTTCAAGTCAGCCTAGCAAAAAGCATAGAAGGCGCCGGTAGCGCCCTAGTATCGGAATCCCACGAAAGGTTTGCAGAATACACTCAGGAACTTAAACTCAGTTTTGAAAGTATTCGTCAGGTTCTTTCTATCATGCCTAACAATAAAGAATTAACCACATTACTGGAACACATCGACACCTTCAGTACTCAGCAAGAATCTTTCCTTAATGCGGCCAATCAAACCTATGAGCTTTGGGTCAAACTCAATACTTTTAAAGGGGCTAAAAGCCGCCGCGCAGCTCAAGCGGTGTTAAGTGAAATATCCGCACAGATGGAATTTATCAATCAATCTCTTAATGAGTACGATGCCAGCATCCTTGCAGAACAAAGGTTAAAACAAGATCAAATTACTCTAACCAGTATCGTTCTGTCGTCTGTTCTTATTATTGTTGGCCTTATTTTTAGCTTAATCATAGTAAGCGGCATTTGCGGCCCTTTGAAACGAGCCGTACTTCGAGCGGAAAGCATCGCATCTGGCGAACTCAGTCAAGGCATTATTGAGACAAAGCGTAAAGATGAAATTGGCATGCTTGAAGTCTCTATGAACAAACTGGTGATTCAATTAAGTGAAATTCTCTCAGATGTTGTTAAATCAAGTAACCAATTAACAAAAGCCGCTCACAGTCTTAATGAGATCACGGCGGATGCGTCTGACATGGTGGATCAGCAACAATCAGAAACCTTACAAATTAATCGCGCTATTGAAGAAATTCAATCAACAGCAATGCATGTTTCTTCATCAACAACCGATGCAAGTAATGCGGCTCAAGAAGCCGAAGTCGCGGCAGAAGAAGGACGTATAATTGTTGTTGGTACCATTAAATCAATCAACACCTTGGCGGAAGGTTTGTCAGAATCAGCGAAAAAAATGAACGAACTGCAAACCAATACAAATCAGATAAGCGATATATTAAACGTTATTCTGGGCATTGCCGAGCAAACCAATTTATTAGCGTTGAATGCGGCCATTGAAGCGGCTCGAGCCGGAGAACAAGGCAGAGGGTTCGCCGTGGTGGCCGATGAGGTCCGTCAATTGGCTCAGAATACTCAAAATGCGACACAAGAAATTGAGAAAATGATAGCTCAGCTGCAAACAGGCACAACTGAAGCCGTAAAATCGATGGATTCCAGCCACAAGAAATCCATCAGTGTTGTTGAACAAGTGCAACATGAGGAGCAATCACTGGACAATATCAATCAGTCTGTTTCCAAAATTCGCAGCATGAACGATTTAATTTCTACTACGGCCGAAGAGCAGGCTCAAGTCACTTCAGAAGTAAGTCACAACATCACCAATATTAGTAAAATTGCTGATAAAACAACAGCATCTATTCATTTGATCAGTGATTCGTCTGCTGAATTGGATAAATTAGCCGAACAGTTATCTGACAAAATAAAGTACTTCAAGATTTAAGCACGAGACAATGTGACGCTAACGCTAAAAAATGGCTATTCCATTCTAGTATTGGTTTAGCCATATTAACTTGAATCTTACTATCAATAATATCGCCCTTATCGTTTAGGAGTAACTCATTTTATGTGTCGCTGGATGGCCTACAAAGGCATACCCGTTTACATAGAAACTTTGCTATTTGAACCAGAACATTCTCTTGTCCACCAAAGCTTAAGCGCTAGAAAGTCGGAAGTAACGGTTAATGCCGATGGGTTTGGTATTGGCTGGTACGACGAAAGAGACGAGCCTGGTCTGTATCATGAGGTCATGCCTGCTTGGAGTGATTGCAACTTAAAGAGCCTTGCAAGACACATTCGCAGCAATCTCTTTTTTGCTCATGTAAGAGCTTCAACTGGCACAGCAACCAACCGATCGAACTGCCACCCTTTTGGTTATAAAAACTGGTTGTTTATGCACAACGGCCAAATTGGTGGCTATGAAAAAATCCGGTGGCATTTAGACAGATTGATTCCAGAGCACTTGTATTCGCACCGACGCGGGGCAACGGACTCGGAATTGATTTTCTTGCTCATGCTAGCCAACGGCTTAGAAGAGAACGTCAAACATGCTATTGCGACGACAATGAAGCAAATAGCCGCTCTAATGCACGATCACGACATCGAAGAACCGTTAAGATTTGCATCCTGCTTATCCGACGGAAAAACCTTAACCGTTATTCGCTATTCTACAGACGAATTGCCACCCACTGTCTATTGCAAATCGTTTGGCGATTACATGGTTGTTGGTTCTGAACCAATAGAGCTATCAGGGGACGGTTGGACGCTTATTCCTGAAGGCCACATTGCTGTATTAGACTCCACCCAACCATTTCAAAGCACCACTTTGTTTGACGAATAAACGGAACAACCAGTAAGACCTTTCAACAGAATTTACCTATTGCTGTGTGTTCATTGACGCTCTTACTGGTTGAGATTATTTCTCCTTTTCTCGATAAGCGTAGGTTGCATCAAAACGTGACTGAATCCAATCCCCGCTCAATATTGGAGCATACTTAACTGGCTCGTCAGCAGAATGACATGTTTCCACACACTCAACACGAGTTTCATAATCAGGTTCGACAAAAAATGGGAAAGAATAACGGTGAACGCCATTTAACGGCGCAATGACTCTGTGGGCCGTTGAAACATATTGATCATTTGTCCAACGTTGCATAAGGTCTCCTATGTTAACCACTAAGGATCCTTTAATTGGCGTTGCATCAACCCAGTCCCCTTGACGGTTTTTTACTTGCAACCCACCAATATCATCCTGCAGTAGCAAAGTAATGCAACCATAATCAGTATGAGCGCCCGCACCATTGTTATGAGATTCACCAGGACGCGGTGGGTAATGAATCATGCGCAATACAGTGACATGATTTTTAAAGCACTGTATGAAAAAATCCTCAGCCAAACCCAATGCCTTTGCCATCGACGTTAATACGACCATAGACACATTAAATGCAGAAACATAATAATCCTGCAACGCTTCTACAATAGAGGCTTTAGAAGGGTATTGATTGGGACCATACATACTTGGGTATGTTTGCGCCAACACATGATCTATAGGGAAATCCAATGCCATATCGAAGGTTTCTTTCCAATCAGCTTGGCTAATTTCATCAAGCTGTTCTTCCCCAATTTTACCATAGCCTCTGTGATTAAGGCTGTGTTTAATATCAATGGCTTCTTTATCCGATTGAGGTAAAGCAAAAAATGTTTTCGCGGCGCCCATTAATTGAGCCATTTCAGAGGCGTCAATGGAGGTATTTACCAAATAAAAGAAACCAACGTCACGACACGCTTGATCAAGCTTGCTAATTTCAGTAGAACGTAATGCCGCATCAGCGTGCTGCAAGCGTTCAAAGTCAATTAAAGGAATTGTGTTCATGTGCTACACCCTAGTTAAATACCTTGTCATAAATAAACAATATTATCATGTGAACTTTAAGTGGCCATTTCTTTCAATAAACGGGTGTGCTTGGGATTAAAGGTTTTCACTCCCTCCAGATCAAAATCAATTATGATCATTTTATTGCCTTTTTGGTCCAAGTTTAATACCACACCACTGCCAAATTTTTCATGCCGTACACGATCACCCACCTGCAAAGTTCTCACTTCTTGAACGTTAATTTTTAGTTTTTTTGCACTTTTAAAGGAAACACTTTCTAGATAGCGTTGTGTTGCCTTGGGGTTATCCATCTTAATGTTTTCAAACTCTTGATGTTGCTCAATTTTGACTTCGGCCTCAATCACCTGTTGAGCAATAAAAGGACAAGATTCGAAAACAAAACGCGAGAGCCCAGCTGTCGTGACTCTTTTATTTGATAAACGCCCTTCCAAAAGTAGCTTGTTTTCTGACTTTGTTGGTTGATGCAAAAATACAAGGCGTTTTTTTGCACGAGTAATCCCAACATAAAAGAGCCGTCTTTCAGCTTCAATCTGAGCTAAATCGACTTCTTTTTCATAATAGGGGAAACGCCCTTCCTGTAAGCCAGTCATAATGACTTTACCGAACTCAAGTCCTTTTGATTTATGAATCGTCATAAGGTGAACACCATGATTATGATCTTCTTCAGATGGCGATTTGGCCAAGGCCAATAATTGATCGAGAATATCATCGGCCGTTCCCCCTACTCCTCGTACATAAGCAATAAAAGCGTCACAGGTAGCGATTTTTTCTTTAGCCTGTATATCTTTACTACTGGTACTTTCAAAGTAACGATAAATGCCCAGTTTTTCGATGGTATGTTGCAAACCACCAGCAGGGTCATTCCGATACAAAGCCAGACTTCTTAACCAATCTGAACGTTGCTGTAATTTTTTACCTTTCCAGCCCTCTTGTTGGTCACTTAGCTCTTCAATCAATTGAGGGATCAAATGAGGGGATGTCATGCAACGCTGTGAAAATTGACGCCTTTCATTCATAGAGAGAGACAGACTCGGTACCGTTAATAAATAATCAATATCTTGCTTACTATGAAACCTTTGGGGATTATCAAAACCCTCTGCCATCACCGCCAAGTAGGCCAGCAGCATTCTGATTTGACGATTCTCTAACAGTGGTGAATCGCCATGCAAATGATAAGGAATATTTTTATGCATCAAGGCCAGTTGAACCGGTACCATGTCACTGTACAAACGAACCAATACAGCCACATCATCAAGCCGCTCTCCCTGAGTGACCCACTGCTTTAATTCCGTTAATAACGCCTGCCCTGCCTTCTCACTTTTAGCAAAAGAAAAGGCCGTTGTATTACCTGTACCAATCACCAGGTTCTCTGCATTATTGCGATCAATAGTATTCGATGCCATTAAACCAACTTGATGTCCAAAACGGAAACTTTGGCTTAATGCATAGCTTGAAACGTTATTATTCGTTGTGTCACTCTGGTGAAAATCTTCATCAAATTCGGTTGACATGATATGCGGATTGGCGCCACGCCACTCATAAATACACTGCTGAACATCTCCAACAATCATCCATTTACTGTGTTTATATAGCGCTTTTAATAGCCGATACTGACAAGGATTAATGTCCTGAAATTCATCAATTAACAAATAGTCATAATCCGGCACCAATCCCTGTATTAAGATAGGTTCAGCTAAATCATCCTGCTCAATGGCGGCCAATGGATCGAGTGTTAAATCGGAAAAAAATCGTTGGTTACGTCGCTTTCGAATTCCTTCTATGGCGTTATATAAATCTGGGAAAAAGTCTCGATCAGAATTAAAACTGGATTTCTTATAGACTAAATGCGCATCTTCAGCCGCCGCCTTAACATGATCGATAAACATAAGGGCATCTTCTAACCACTCTTTTTCGTCCATTAAGGACACTTTTTTACCTTTTTTTACCAACTGTTGCATGCCTTCTCGAATCAGACGAACCAGCGAAAAGTCATCAGTAATTAAATCGGCACTCGAAAGTAAATTAGCTTGTTCCATGCGTCGGCACAGTTTTAAACCAAAGCTATGGAACGTCATAACATGAGGGGTTTGATGGTAACTACGTTCATTTAAGTAACAGGTTAAGCGCTGCAAAAACTCTTCTTGAGCACTTTTATTGAACATGAATACGCCAATTTTTTGAATTGGCACACCCTGCTGCAACAAAAATTCAATTCGCGCAATCAAAGTAGTGGTTTTGCCCGCACCAGCAACCGCCACTACCTTGGCGTGCGTTGCTATATTATGCTGAATAACCTGTTGCTGTTCATGCGTAAAGGTTGAGGTGTTATTTGTCTTCAAAAAGGTTTCCTATCTCTCTGTAAGCTAAATGCTCTTTACCCGCTATTTTAGCGATTGACTCGCCACAGATCACTAACCGCCGCTGTAAACGCGCAAATAAAACACCATTCGTTCGGGAGATAAGCCGATGACTGCTTTGCTCAACGTCATCGCTCATAAGGTCAACCACTTCCCCAATTACCTCGCCTTCTTCTACTGTATCTCCAATATTCTTGTGATAACAAACAATGCCGGCACAGGGTGCTTTAACAAGATCCATGGCATCTAACGGGAAATAGCTGAGCTCTGATTGGGGCGGGTCTACCGGCAAAGCATTAACGACGTTACGATCAATCAAGTAGGCAAATAACCCAGCGGCATCTTCCTCTGCCATCTCTTTGCTGATGTCATTTTCCCCTCTAAGCTCGAGGGTAAGCGAGCGGCACCCCCATGGAACCAAATGGGCAAAATCTTTCTTTAAATGACGCCAAACGGCTACGTTTGTTTCATCAAAAGAAGCCGCGCCTGTTTCCAATTCAGATAAGCCGAGCTTCGCCTTTAGATGCACTAACAGTGGCTTAAAATACGCCTCAAACTCTTGAGGTAAATACGCATGCATACAAGACTCACCAGAACAATGCAGATCCAACACGTCATCGGCGTCCATAGACATAAGCAGCAACGTTTTGCGCAATCCTTGCAGCTCCGTATTTTCAGGCAGCTTGATCACCTCTTCCATGATAGCCTTACGTATCAATGCCGTATTATGCTCAGGCGATCCATCGATATCTTGACGTATCTTTTTTTCTACTTTTTCAGCAATCTGCGGCCAATTACGATTAAAATTACCGCCACCATCACTAAAGGCAAAACGCCCAGGGATATAACCATGAAAGTTTTGCGCTAAACCAATTGGGTTGGCAACGGGTACCACTATAATCTCACCTAAAATAGCCCCCTCTTGCTCAGCTTGTTTTAGTTTTTTTATGAGCGCATTCAAGACTAAAAATCCCGGCCACTCATCGGCATGAAGACCCGCTTGTAAGTACACTTTAGGGCGAGCACCTATCTTACCAAAATGATGGGCTTTTATTAGCCTACTGGTTCCAGGCGTTGCGGAAGGCAAATTGTGTGTCATGATCTGATAAGGCATACTCGTCTCTTGAATATATCTCTTAAATATAGGGATACGCTTTATGAAGGTTGCGTATTATGTAATGTTAGGGAACTTTTTCCCTGACAAAGCGTCATAGTCAGTATTGTTAAGTAAATAATACTTGAAATAACATTGAGTTACTTTATTTGAATTCAAATTCTAACGTAAAAACGGTTTTCTATATGATGAAGCAAATCTTCGCACTTTCTATAATCGCTGCAAGCTTAAATCCAGTACACGCCAACGATTGGCAAACCACCTTAAACGAAGCCAAAGGCCAAACAGTGCACTTTAATGCATGGGGAGGCTCCGAAAACATTAATGACTACATTAAGTGGGCTGGCCAAAACATTCAAGAGCAGTATGGCGTCACTCTAAAACAAATCAAACTGGTTGATACGGCCGATGCCATAGGACGTATTTTAGCTGAAAAAGTCGCTGGAAATGTGAGTAATGGTTCTGTCGATTTAATCTGGCTGAATGGTGAAAATTTTCGATCGTTGAAAGACAATGATTTTCTTTATGGCCCTTTTAGCACTAATTTACCTAACTATCGATACATCGATGAATCATCCAACAAAAGTCTAACCCTGGATTTTGGTACGCCCGTTGACGGTATGGAGTCACCTTGGGGGAAAGCGCAGGTTGTTTTTATTCACGATACTCAAACACTGCCTAACCCACCTCGATCTATTGCCTCCCTATTGGTCTATGCGAAATCACACCCAGGGAGGGTTACTTATCCAGAGCCACCACAATTTCTCGGCACAACTTTTTTAAAACAAGCTTTATATGAATTGATGAAAGAGAAAAACCTATTAACACAAGCTGTCGATACAATTGATTTTAATGCCGCCACAGCACCATTATGGGATTATTTAGACGAATTGCACCCCGTGGCGTGGCGCAATGGTACAACGTTCCCATCAGGGGCAGATGAAATGATGCGTTTACTGGACGACCAAGAAATTGATTTAGCATTTAGTTTTGATACTTCGGCGGCCTCCGTGCAAATCAGCAAAGGCAATTTAGCCAAAACGGTTCGTTCTTATATTTTTGATCAAGGCACCATCAGTAACACCCACTTTTTAGCCATTCCTAATAACTCCCCGGCTACCGCTGGCGCACAAGTGGTTGCCAACTACTTTTTGTCTCCAGAAGCCCAATTAAAAAAACAAGATAGTGAAGTTTGGGGCGATCTAACGGTATTAAGTTATGAAAAAATGGAAAGAGAGCACCAACTGTTGTTTGACGCACAACCAAAAGGCTTAGCCACATTAACTCTGGAAGCGTTAAATAACAGTGTGCCTGAACCACACAGTTCCTGGGTTCCGGCATTAGAAAAAGAATGGCGCCAACGGTATGCAAAATAATTTTTTGCGTATTAGCTGTTGATATTACGTAAGGTACTTCAATGACATTACGTTTAGCCAGCAACACAATTATGGCGGGCATTGCGCTGTTTATCATAGTCGGTGTACTCGGCATTGTTGCGCCAGCATTTCATTATTTGCCTGTTCTAGGTGCTCACCGTGTTTCCATTCAACCATGGATGGATTTGTTTTTGGCACCTGAATTTGTCAGTAGCCTCCAACTGACTCTATTCAGCGGTATCCTAGCCACTTTAGCGTCTTTACTGATCGCCTTTTCAGTCGTCGCGGCATTTTATAACAGCTGGGGCTTGTCCCTTGTGAAAAAAAGCTTAGCGCCTATCTTAGCCATACCACACGCCGCGATGGCAATCGGGTTACTTTTTTTGTTCAGCCCGAGTGGTTGGTTAATTCGTCTTTTTACCTCGTTTGATCGCCCGCCAAACTGGATTACGGTACAAGATCCATACGCTTTATCCCTCATATTTGCTCTTATCGTAAAAGAAACGCCTTATTTAATTTTTATTATATTAGCGTGCCTCACCCAAATAAAAGCTGACGATACATTAAAAATTGGACAGAGCATGGGGTACAGCCGATCCACTGTTTGGCAAAAAATACTCTTCCCAATGATTTACCCTTTAATACGTCTTCCCGTTTTTGTCGTACTGGCATTCAGCTTAACGGTGGTGGATTTAGCGTTAATCATTGGTCCCAACACACCATCAACATTTGCTGTGACATTATTTAGATGGTTTAAAGAATCCGATTTAAACGAGCGATTTGTGGCATCGGCTGGCGCTGTCTTTTTATTATTTTTAGTGCTGATTGTTTTTATGCTCTGGGAAGCGTGTTATCAATTATTCACCCTGTATTCAAAGAAAAAGACCACTTCTGGGACACGTCAGACTTACGCAAAAAAACTCTTCAAATTAATAGGCTCTTTGTATTTTTTCCTACTTTTAAATGTCGCTTTAAGCTTGCTCATTTTGTTTATTTGGTCTTTTGCCAAACGCTGGCGATTCCCTAATACACTGCCTAGCTCTTGGTCTCTCAGCAATTTAGATAGGCACATCAGTCTGGTCTATGATTTAAGTGCCAATACTCTATTCATTGGTATTGTAAGTAATTTATTGGCGTTAATAATAAGCGTGGTGCTATTGGAATCGAAGCGTATTAATGTCGGCCGCAAAACGTTATTTGATCGATTAATTTATTTACCCATCTTATTACCGCAGGTTGGCTTCTTATTTGGCATTCAAATATTCTTGATAAAATCAGGTTTCAGTGGCGATTACATATCGGTCATTCTGTTGCACCTTTTTTATACGTTACCTTACGTGTATTTAACGCTTCACGGCCCTTATTTAGATTACAACCAAGATTATTTCATACAGGCTTGCGCCCTTAAACGCTCGACCTGCAAAACCTTCATCCAAATCAAGCTTCCTATGCTCGCATCCCCAATTTTGAGTGCTTTTGCCATTGGTTTTTCTGTCAGTGTGGCTCAGTATTTACCAACGCTTATTGCTGGTAATGGACTGATTAATACGTTAACAACGGAAGCCGTCACTATCGCGTCCTCGGGCGAAAGAAAGCTGGTCAGTTTATTGGCTCTTATACAGGCATTTTTTCCATTGTCTGTATTTATAATGGCTATTTGGCTACCTAAAGTTTGGACACCCTTTCGATTGAAAATCGCCTTTTATCGATTAAAAACTTTAAATAATGACACGAATTAACGACACCCACTTATGCTGAAACTCACAAAAATAACGATCCAACTTGCTGAAAAACACTTATTTAACGATTTTAATGCTTTAGTCAATCCAGGTGAGGTTCTGAGTATTATGGGGCCAAGTGGGTGTGGTAAATCGACTCTGTTAGACTATTTATCCGGCTCACTTTCACCTGCATTTCAAGCGTCAGGCAGCTTAAAACTAGATGACCAAGAACTTAGCCATTTACCTATAGAAAGACGTAATGTGGGAATACTGTATCAAGAATCACTTTTGTTCCCCCACCTAACCAATCTTGAAAACTTACTGTTTGCTATCCCGGAAGGTATCAAGAGTAAACAGAGGTCCCAACTGGCATTAGAGAGGTTATCTGAATTTAATCTGGTCGATAAAGCCTACGACTTACCCTCGAGCCTATCAGGTGGACAAAAGGCGCGTATTTCCTTGTTGAGGACGTTATTATCAGAACCTAAATACCTATTATTAGATGAACCATTTGGTAAGTTAGACAAGACATTGCGTGACGGCGTGAGATCATTTGTATTAGAACAAATCCAACGCGCTCAACTGCCAACTATTTTAGTCACCCATGATCAAGAAGATACTAAAGAAATGGGCGGCACCTGCATTCAACTGACCAGCTCATGACCGCTAAGCAATAGATCGAGCGAAATAACATTAGACCTTCGCTCTAATCTCACGTTTAATTCCAGTTTTAACCGTCTCATTTCAAATAAGGCCTTTATGATTATCCAAAAACATGATGTAGATTTAAACACACCAACAGGAGTCATGCGCAGCACTGTCTATCGCCCTCAGGAAAGTGGCGCTTTTCCATGTATAATTTTTTACTCAGAAATTTTCCAACAAACGGCGCCTATTGGTCGCACCGCCAGTATTATGGCAGGGCATGGTTTTATTGTGATAGTCCCAGAAGTGTTTCATGAGTTAAACCCTATTGGTACTGTACTTGGCTACGATGACGCTGGTAAAGAAAAGGGAAATGCAGACAAATTCACTAAAACGTTAGAAGCTCACGACTCTGACACCCAAGCAATGATGGATTATTTCTCTAAACAAGACTACTGCACGGGTCAATTTGGTAGTATGGGGGTGTGCCTTGGCGGACATTTAGCCTACCGCGCGGCTCTCAACCCAGAAATTAAATCGGCATTTTGTTTGTACGCAACCGACATACATTCCAACACGATTCCTTGTCAAGAAGGCAATGATTCTTTTAGTCGAACCAAAGATATTCAGGGTGAAATCGTCTGTGTTTGGGGCAAACAAGATCCACATGTGTCGACAACCGGCAGGCAAAAAATATATCAGCAATTAATCGATACGGATCGTAATTTTACTTGGCTGGAATTTAATGCTCAACATGCGTTTATGCGGGATGAAGGAGATCGATACGATCCTGCGTTGGCATTAGAGTGTTACCGCTTAGCCGTCAGTCTATTCTCAAAAACACTCTCAAAATCATCGCAAAACTAAGACACGTTTTAAGATGAACGCTCTCATCGAGAATAATAACGCCAAATGAGATAATCTGGCGTTATTATTTAATAGGCTTAACGGCAATTAAACTACGACGTTTTCAGACGATAATGTGGCCTGATTGTGGCTTCCCCTAGTTCACTAGACACCCATACCTCCCCATCCTGAATGGTGATGTTTAATTGCATTGAACGTTGGCTTAGTTTTGACAGCGCGACAACCTGGTTTTCTGGGAACTGCAAAACAGAAAGATTCGAAAAGCGCGCCACCTTCCCTTTATTCTGTTCCCACCAAATATCGCTTTTGTCATTATAATTAACGATCACGACGTCATGAGCACGACCGCACGCTTTGCGTAAGCGCTTTTCATCCGGTTGCCCCAAATCAACCCATAAAAGAATTTCATCGGCTAAGCTCTTCTGCCATAAATCCGGCTCGTCATCTGTACTGATGCCTTTCGAAAAACCGAGTTGCTCGTGGCCTTCTTTTTGATCCACCAATAAAGCAAATACCAACAAACGAACCATTAAGCGCTCCTCTGTTTCCGATGGATGCAGAGCCAACGTCAGGTCATAACCTGCATAATGGTTTCTATCCATATCCGTGACCTGAAGGTTCGCTTTATATACTGTTGCCTTAATTGCCATTCAACCTTATTCCTCATGATCAAATTGATAAGATGGATTAAAAACCATTATTAAGAGCCACCAACGAATAGACACCTTAATTTCACTAAATAATTAAGGGGATAAATACTGCCCGCTAAAATACTAAAAGCACATTAATAAAAACACATTTATTTTCATTTTTTTCTGTATTTCATTGACTTAGTGATCAAAATACGGCCAAATACACCTACGTTATATTTTTATAACGTTTTCTCATAATTTAATTTTTAGTACGTTTGGAGGTAAGCAATGAAACATCTTTATTTGAATCAAATCGCAACTACCTTCATTAATCAAAACACAGTAAATCGCTGTTCCACACAAGCGATTACTTTGTCTGCGTACTAGACTTTTTCTTGGCCGCGGATCGACGCGGCATCTGTATTTATACCTTTTCCAAATTGATCCCGTCCTTATTATTTAATATGGAGAGATCATATGATCATTATTGCAGCACTAAACTCAATTAAAGAATTTTTCGTTAAAAAGCACGCTGAACAAGCATTAAAAAGCCTAGATAGCCATACGTTAAAAGACATTGGCTTTTATCAGGATAATGGTCGTATTCATCCATTATCAGGCTCACAACAAGACCACGCCAACAAAGAGATCGATCAAACTAAGCTCAAAAGGCAACCCAGTAATGGATAAATAAAGCCGATTAAGGGAATTCATCCTTAATCGGCTAAACATTAAGCCAGCAAATAAGTTGGCAACTGACTGGATTAAATTGAACTTTTTATCGAATAAGAACCTTTTTAATTCAGTCTTCTATATCAAGTCAGAATGAATTCAACTTGATATATTCCTTAGTCACACCGATTCGTTTTTTGAAATTGACAATTTCATCAGAAAAAGTAATCCAACCCCTCTTTAGCGTCGTACCACTCTATAGTATCAATAATGCGGTAACTCAAAAGCATTGACATACATTTATTTAGATTCCTTACTTTAGAGAGAGATTATGTTTTCAATATTTAAGTCTGATCCACTAAAAAAACTGAATAAACTCCGTGACTCCAAACTAGAGCAAGGTATGCAGGCACAAAGAAATGGCGATATAAAAAAGTATGCTCAACTTACGTTTGAGGCGGAAGAAATTTATAAAGAAATCTTAGCATTAGAGGCTAAGAAAAAAGAAAATGGGGCATAGAATAACCTTGTCTATGCCGCTCTCTATTAAGTGAGCGACATAATCAAGTAAAACGCCATGTTTAAAAGGAGCCAGTCTTTAAAACCTTGATTGATTTAAATTAAAAAGAAAGTTCATGCTATTTACTACTCAAAGTGATCAGGCCATCCGTACGTTTCAACATATTTCTTGAGGTTTTCAGGTCTGTATTTTGTGTCCGCGTCCCACCTATTCTTAACCGATTTATGAATGAATACGTCTCCTTTTCCATGATGAATTTCACGAAGGTGTTTTTCCCTCGCTCGGTAAAAGGACCGACGAGATTGATTCAGTTTTGCTAAGCCATTGGCATTACCGTCATCATGCAGAGAGTGAGACTCAAATACCAAACCAAAACTTGAGGCCTCTTTGGCCATCCATCGCAAAGGTTCAATTGATGCCTGCAAACCGTTTGCATCTGGCTTATAACTGCCGCCTACGTCACAGTGTACACCAGAAAACCAAGTCTGCTTTATATCAATTCCAGGACGAGATTCCCAGATGGTTGGTTCAAAATCCGATCTAAGTTCATCAATCGCCAGCGCATGCCGTGCAACATTAACATTACGGCCTAGTTTCGAATCATAAAATTCATCTTGATCTCGAAACAAGCCCAAAAATGACATGGGTATGCCCATTGCCCCAACCGTATCCCACACACCAACAAAATGTATCGTTCGACTTTCATGAGAATGGGCGACCCGAAAATCGATGGCGTTTTTACCATCCGGTTTATTTGCTTTGCCAGATTTTTTATATAAATTAAACGCTTCTTGCACCCTATTCGCATTCGATCGCTTTAATAGTCCACAATTATTGATTAGGCCGCACAAAGAGCGAACGGTATAAGCGCCTCGGCTGAATCCAAATAAATAAATTTCATCACCTTCTGAATAGTTTTGAATGATATAACGGTATCCATCCATAATATTTTTATGCACACCAAGACCCGCTACCCCTCCCACTGTTGAATGGTAATAAGACCCTACACCCCAATCGTAGAATACTTGTTGCTGAATACCGTTATCGGTTACTGGCTGTATCGAGCGAGCAAATTTCAACACATTCGTGGGAAAATCCTTTGCAGGATCTACTTCTGGTTTATTCCACGTACCATCAGCGCAAATCACAATTCTTTTGGTCATCCTTATCTCCTAAGCTTTCAATCACTATGACTATGAACTTTATTGATGGGCAGTCAACGCTTCCTTACTAAGACATGACTGAAAGCACCCATAGATTCATACTAAGCGGTTATTCACTCTCAATCCAGTACAAAAAACATACAGGCCGAAAATTATGCGCATTTTGTTACACACAAAAAACCATCGCGTAGCATTCCCTAAGGAGTAAGATAGCCTCCCAGTTAAAAGTGATAAGTGATCGAGGCGCTGGCAAAGCCAACCACACCACCTAAATCGTCTTGGATGTTTTTCTTCTCTTCTTCAAGATCAGCAGCCGTCACATTATGGTTGAGTCCCTTTATTTGAAGCTCTACCGCTGGCTCATTTGAAGATAGGGCGACTCCAATTTCAGTCTGAAAACTAAAGCCGCTTGTCGAGTCAATTTTATTACCCCAACCTAGACTAATATAAGGCGTAATGTCATTACGCTCTACGTCGGCTGTAAATGAGTCTACCTCTCCTGGAGCGACATTTGTAGAGCCAATTGTATAAGGTTTGTCGTTTTCTGCTGAATAGCTTGCTTGATCATTCTGATAGATGACTCCACCGGAAATAAAAAACTTATTCATCCACCCAGATGACTGTATCGGATACCAATCTACGCCGCCTTGCAATGAAGACTTAGAGTAATCCGTCGCCTCATAATCAATACCAGCGATACTGACGTCCATTTCATCATCTCCTTCAAAACCACTTATTACCGCTCGCAACTGGATTTTATCTCCCGGAAAAATGTGAAATGGTGTCGTACTGCTAGCACTAAGTCCTAAGCCTAAGGATCCGGCGCTGCCTCCAATAGCGTAATTCATTTCATCCGCTTTAACTTGCTGACTAACAAGTACCGAAGTAATCAATAACATTGATATTTTTAGAGAAGAGTAATGGTTTTTAAGCAAGATAACTGTCATAGCCTTTCCTTAACCTATTAAAGGTGGTTGATTTAGATGAATTAAACAACAACCATTATTAAGCGTGGATCTAATAAAGTCTGTGGCACTTTTTGGACAGTATGTGACCATTTATCTAACTGGCCAGCGAATTTCAAAATAGGCTCCACCTACTCTGGATGTTTTTACTGACGCTCTTCCAGAGTGCCATTCTGCAATTTGCTGGACAATTGCTAAGCCTAAACCATGACCTTTAGCGGCTCCTCTGTGTTCATTATCAAGTTGTCTAAAAGGAATAAACACCTTTTCTCTATCAACTTCTTTAATACCTTCGCCATCATCCTCTACGGACAACCTATATTCGTTACCAAACTGAATAAAACTAATACGAATAGTACTCTTGGTGAAAGTAAGTGCATTTGACGTTAGGTTATTCAATGCACGCAACATCGCTCTCTTATCTATAAAAATACTTTTACTTTGCAGCTCATCTGATATCTCTAATTGAAAAACAATTTCGGGGTGTTCAGTTTTCAACAAGTTAAATTCATAATGTATTTGTTGCGCAAAGACATTATGGGAAAAATGTGTAATATCAGTCGCTCTACTGTAACGGGACAGCATTAAGATCTGATTGATTAAGTAATCAAGCGTTTCGATCCCAGAAGTGATGCTATTTTTATAGCGTTTCTTTTCCATTTTTGTGGCGCCTCTCGTATCAAGCATCTCAAATGCAAAACTCAACCGAGTCAACGGGGTTCGTAAATCATGTGCGATGGCATTAGTCAGTTCTCTCTGACTTTTGACCATTTTCTCAAGACGTTCAGCCATGGAATTAAAAGATTTTGCAAGGCGAGAAATCGCGGAAAATCGACCAATACTGGCTCTTTGATCAAGATACCCTTCTCCAAATAAAGACGCCGTTTTAGACAGTTTATTGAGATCTCGCCAAAGAGGAAATACAAATATCAAAATACTCAGCGACACAACGGTCACGAATACGGCAATGACAGCCATAAAAACATAGAGAATATCTCCAGGCACAGGAATTGGACCCACTTTGAGTATAATATCGTCATCGGGAGTTAGCTGGTAAATTACGGTTTCATTTCCACTATTTATTAACCATGTCATACCAAAACGATTAAGTTGAACGTGTTTCACCGCATCAATTTCTAAGGTTTCCTTAGCGGTAAGAGTTAAGTCAAACCCAAACTCAGTCTGAATCTCAGACAGTTGAGACGGCCATTCAGATTGAGGTGTCCGTTGTAATGTTTTTTTAAGAAGCTCAACGGTGCCTTTACTGAGGTTATGCATTCTTTGTTCCTCAGTCTCTCCTAACATCATATGAACAAACCAAGGACTGTCCATAACCCGCTTTATAATCGCGTCGGAGCCATTATTATCGCTGTAAACAATAAACTCGCCCTGATTAAGGTTTTTTAAATCCCCTTGATAATCAATTTTATCGTCAATAGTAATTAAGGTTAATTCATAACTAAATGACTCAGCAATTAACGGAAAGTCAGACTCCCATTCAGATTGAGGCCTTGACTCTAAGTTCTGCTCTATAAGAAAAAAAGTCCCTTTAAAGCTCTTGGTGATTCGGTCAAATCTAGCCGCATCGTTAACAGCGTGTATTGGATTGTATGCGGTAATATAAATCAAATAAAACAGTGGCAAAAATACTAGGATCCAAATTCTTATAAACAATTTAATCATGCCATGACTCTCACTTTGTCCCTGCAATTAACTGGACAGGTGCGCAAAATAGATACCCCTTACTGCGAATCGTTTTAATGATTTGCGGGGTGATTGGATCATCATCCAATTTTTTTCTAAGACGAGATATACGTCGATCAATAGACCTATCAAGCCCATCGTATTCAAACCCTCTAAGACTTTGTAAAATAAATTCTCGAGACACTATCTCTCCAGCATCAGCGACTAGTAAGCTTAAAAGGTCGTATTCAGCCGTAGTCAAGTAAACATCTTGTCCGCCTATAGTGACTCGCCTTTTATTTAGATCTATCTCTAATGTACTCAGATTCTTTGATGATAGAGCATTAGACTCTTCAATTTCCGTGCTATGAACATCGATCAAAGCAAGGTTATGTATGTCTGAACGTCTTAATAAGGCCTTAATACGAGAAAGTAATAATCTAGGTTTTACAGGTTTGATCACATAATCGTCCGCACCCAATTCAAGTCCTAGCATTTGATCAATGTCTTCATCAAGTGATGTCAGCATCAGAATAGCACCTTGATAAGTTGGCCTCACCATACGACAGACATCCATTCCAGACAAACCAGGTAACATAACATCGAGAATAACTAGGTCAGGTTGCTGCTCCAAAATTTGGCTTGGTGCTTCGGTACCATTTGTAACAACATTAACTAGATAGCCATTTTTGCTTAGAAATTCTTGAACCAGAGAAGCCAGCTCAATATCATCTTCTACTACTAACAATTTTTTGCCGTTTATTATTTTTTTATCCATAGAAACCCCTAATTTAAGGCCTCGAAGTGTAGCAAAGGCCATTGTAAATAACGAACAAACACTAAATCACTTTTGTGACCGTTATGGACAATTTAAGACAAGCCAATCAGTGAGCATTGCACCTCTCTCTTTTTAAAGCCACTAAATGATTTACTGTTTAACGGCATATAGACAAAACTAGACGACTGGTCTATTTTTTATTATTATGTGCTTATGAAAACAATTACCCGAGACACCAAACAACATATTCTGGCAACAGGTTATCAGCTTATTTCTGCTAAAGGGTTTGTAGCGGTTGGATTGTCTGAGATCCTTAACGCCGCAGACATCCCTAAAGGCTCTTTTTATCATTATTTTAAATCTAAAGAGCAGTTCGGTGAGGCCTTAATACAGCACTATTTTGATGATTATAAACTAAGGCTTAACCAGCTTTTCCATGCTAATGAAGAAAATGCTTACACTAAAATGCATCGCTATTGGCAATCTTGGTTAACTTCCCAGTCCCATTCTTGCTCATCGCAAAAATGCTTAGTGGTTAAACTAAGCGCCGAAGTATCTGACCTCTCAGAACCGATGCGCCTTAGCCTTTTTAAAGGCACCCAGCTTGTGCAAAGGGCTTTGAGTGACTGCATAAAGCAAGGCATAGCAGATAACTCAATTCAACAAGTGAACGCCGATGACACGGCCAAACTGCTGTATAACTTATGGATAGGCGCAAGCTTAATGACCAAGCTCAGTAAAGATGACAGCAGTTTAAAACAAGCGATGTCCATAACAGAATCTATGCTAAATAACGCCAAGCAGTAAAAAATATTTCTCAAAGTATTCGCCGCAGTTAGGCATAATATTAAAACAAAATTGCAAACCTCCTTAGGGAGGTTATTTTCAAACAAAACACTAGACGACCGGTCTATTAAAAACAGGAATCATATGCAAAATCAATTAAATAAACGAATTGTCTTAGCGTCACGCCCAGTTGGAAAACCATCGGCAGACCATTTTCGATTAGAAGAAACAAGCATCCCAACGCCTTCTACTGGAGAGGTATTACTGCGTACTGTCTATTTGTCATTAGACCCTTATATGCGTGGCCGCATGAATGACGCCAAATCCTACGCCGCCCCTGTAGAGCTCGATGGGGTCATGGTCGGAGCAACCGTGTGCCAAGTAATAGAGTCAAATAACCCTAAGTTTTCTAAGGGTCAATGGGTTTTAGCTTACACCGGTTGGCAAGCCTACGGTTTATCAGATGGAAATGACCTCATGCCATTAGGAGACAACCCAACTAACCCATCATTTGCACTTGGCGTCATGGGAATGCCCGGTTTTACCGCTTATATGGGGTTACTGGACATTGGCCAACCAAAAACAGGAGATACATTAGTCGTTGCGGCGGTGACAGGCCCTGTAGGCGCAACAGTTGGCCAAATAGGTAAACTAAAAGGATGTTACGTTGTTGGTGTGGCTGGTGGTGCAGAAAAATGTCGATACGCGGTTGACGTATTAGGTTTTGACGCTTGCATCGATCATTACAGTGATGACTTTAGCGAGCAATTGGCCAAAGCTTGCCCCAAAGGTATAGACGTCTATTTTGAAAATGTAGGCGGCAAGGTATTTGATGCCGTATTACCTTTGCTTAATACCGGAGCCCGCGTACCAGTATGTGGCTTGATCTCTCAATACAATGCCACAGAGCTTCCACAAGGCCCGGACAGAATGTCTATGCTTGTAGGCACTTTGTTGGTAAAACGGATCAAAATGCAAGGCTTTATTATATTTGATGATTATGGACACAGATACAATGAGTTCGCTAAAGATATGAGCCAATGGTTATCCGAAGGGAAAATTCAATATCGTGAACAGATAATTAACGGTTTAGACAAAGCACCAGAAGCCTTTATGGGTCTTTTAGAAGGTAAAAACTTTGGCAAGCTGGCCATTAAGGTTAACGAAGCAATTTAATACGCTCTTATTTAAGAAATGTTTAATAATTTACTCATCAATATAACGTTATTAGAAGGTTAAATATGAAAATTTTAATGGTATTAACATCACACGACAAGCTTGGCAATACAGGTAACAAAACAGGTTTCTGGCTAGAAGAGTTTGCTTCACCTTATTATCAGTTTGTGGATAACGGCGCAGAAATCGTTATTGCTTCACCACTGGGTGGACAGCCACCATTAGATCCAAGCAGTGAAGGTGCCGACTTTCAAACAACAAGCACCGAGCGATTTAACAGCGATGTCGCTGCGCAAAAACATCTCGCCAGTACTGTGCGTCTAGACAGCATTAATGAATCCGACTTTGATGCCGTTTTTTACCCAGGAGGTCATGGACCACTTTGGGATCTTACTGAAGACAAACACTCTATTGATCTTATTGAAAGCACTTACAAGCAAGGCAAACCTCTTGGCCTAGTTTGCCATGCATCTGGTGCGCTTCGACACGCAAAAAATACCGACGGTAGTTTTTTAGTCAAAGACAAAAGGGTAACCGGGTTCACCAACACCGAGGAAGACGCCGTTCAACTAACCGCTATCGTGCCTTATTTAGTTGAAAATGTACTAAAAGAAAATGGTGGCCTTTATACAAAAGGCGCTGACTGGGAAAGCCACATTGAAGTTGATGGCAACCTAATAACAGGTCAAAACCCAGCGTCATCTGAAGCGGCAGCACAAGCTATGATGGCATTATTAAAAGCTTAATAGATACGATATAGATAAAACAGCAAACATCCTTTATTTATAAAGCGCCCCACTCTTTGTGCTAGACAAACATTCTACTAGCACAAAGGGTTTAATGCCCCCCGTCAGCACCCTACTCCTTCAACCTTATTATATTTGCTACCATCACATATAAAACACTTAGCCGCTCATCTCACTCCTTCTTTATAAGCATCTGATTTATTTACACCTCTATTTTCACCATACCGATCTGAAAGCTTGCCATCCGAACTGTTGATAGTGCAAATAAAAATACTAGATCACAATAAGAAGCTATAGTTTTTATTTATGCCTTAGCCCAGAAATGGCTATTACACCTCTGGAATAACACCCTTTATACTACCTGAATCATCACCGTAAACGCGTTGAATTATCGTATTTTTTTGACTGTATGTATTATAGGTTATTAATACTTTACAACGCTTTTCATATGCCAAGATGACCGTACAATAAAAAATAGTAGTCAATAAACGGAGTAGTAAAGATGTCTGAGTTTTGGAGTAATGTATTACAGCAAGTTTGGGGTATAGATGCTAAATTGAGCTTATTAAATGGAGAGTGTGATCTTAATTTACTGGCCACTGGTCAGCAAAATTATGTGTTAAAAGTCATGCGCCCCGATTGCAAAGAAAGCTTTGTTGATATGCAATGCCAAACCTTCAATCATTTGCGTCAACTCGCTCCAGATTTACCTATCCCTGCTATTATCAAGACACGAAAAGGTACGTTACACACATATGTTAACGATGAAAATGGCGTAGAACGCATCGTTTGGTTACTTGAAAAAATTGAAGGCGTAACGTATGCGCACTTCGGAGCAAAAAGTAATGACCTTATTCGCGAATTAGGCGTTACTGTTGGAGAGATGGATAAAGCATTACATGACTTTACTCATCCAGCATTGATTCGCAATTTTAAATGGAATCTTTGTCAAGCCCAGTGGATTACCGATCATATAAATGTCATTCAATTGGCCTCACGCCATGCCCTAATTCAACACATTATCGAAGATTATCAATCCATCTACCCTTCTCTCCTTACGCTTCCACAAAGAGCCATTCACAACGATGTAAATGATTACAACATTCTTATTCAAGGTTCATTGACTCAAGCGGCGAAAGTGAGTGGTATTATCGATTTTGGCGATATGTGCGCAGGCCCTAGAGTTTGTGACTTAGCCATCAGTGCGGCCTATCTAGTATTGGATTCTGAGCAACCAGAACACGCACTGGAAGCATTCGTTAGCGGTTATCATAGTAGATACCCTCTAACGTCAGAAGAAATAGAGATGCTATGGCCTCTATTACGCATGCGCCTTGCGGTCAGTGTTATTAACTCAACGCTCATGTCACGAGAAAATCCAGATGACCCATACATTGTGATCAGTCAGACTCCAGCATGGAACTTTTTGGAAAATAATCTATTAGATGGCAAAATGCTCAATGCACGTCTGCGCGTTGCATGCGACATCCCCATTACAGACAGCGCATCTCGAATTACGGCTTGGTTAAAGAAAAAGCGTGGTAGTTTCGCTCAAGTATTGGGGCAAGACCTGTCTGATGCACCTATGCATTCTCTATCTGTAGAAGCCTCTACCACACCGCGTAACCCCTTCGCGCTTACCTCGCTAGAAGCACGCACTGTTGGTGAATGTTACACCCAAAAAGACGGTATTTGGCTAGGGTACTACAATGAACCTCGCCTGATATACACTGAAGAAACGTTTCGAAAAGGCCCCTACAAAGCCAGCAACCGACGTACTGTGCATTTAGGGATAGATGTATTTGCCCCCGCTGAGACCTTGGTATACACACCATTGGATGCTCACATTGTTTGCTGTGTGAATCGCGATGACTATCTTGACTATGGCGGTATGGTCATTCTTAGCCATATCAGCGATGAAGGCGATTGCTTTTATACGTTATACGGTCATTTAGACCCCGCTTCCATTAGTGATTTACAGCCTGGACAGCCCCTTCCCAGTGGAACCCCTTTTGCAAAATTAGGATTTTCTGACAACAACGGGGGATGGCACCCTCACTTGCACTTTCAGTTAGCCATAACGTTAGATGGAATTGGCCACGATTGGCAGGGCGTTGCTGACCCGGATGAGTTAACCATGTGGAACGAGGTGTTCCCTAACCCGGCCTCATTATTAAATCTCAACGACGAAAAAACGCAGTTTGTCCCGGTTCAAAAAGCAGACATACTCAAACAACGCAAAGCTAAGTTTGGCGAAAATTTAAAATTAACCTACTCCGATCCTGTCATGTTTATGCGGGGTTGGCGACATCATTTGTTTGATGAATGGGGCCGCCCTTATTTAGATAGCTACAACAATGTACCTCATGTAGGGCATGCACACCCACGCATTCAGCAAGTTGCGGCGGATCAGTTGCTACGAATGAACTCCAACACTCGATATTTACATCCAACACAGATTGCTTTTGCCGATAAAATAGTAAGTCGAATGCCTAAGAGTTTAGATGTTTGTTTTTTTGTTAACTCTGGCACCGAAGCCAACGAATTAGCATTACGCTTAGCTCGAGCTCATACAGGGGGTAAAGATATGATCACCCCAAATCATGGTTATCATGGCAATACGACAGGCGCGATTGATATATCCGCTTATAAATTCAACGCTAAAGGCGGTGTCGGTCAAGCGGATTGGGTACAATTAATTGATGTTGCCGATGATTATCGTGGACGCTATCGAAAAGATGATCCTCAATGTGCAGAAAAGTACGCACAACAAGTAGATACGGCCTTGTCAAACATTCAACAAAGACAGGGTAAACTCGCTGGCTTTATTGCAGAGACGTTTCCAAGTGTAGGCGGTCAAATTATCCCTCCACAAGGTTATCTGAAAAGTGTTTATAACCGTATCCGAGCCGCTGGCGGTGTATGTATTGCAGATGAAGTGCAAACTGGCTTAGGTCGTTTAGGAGAGCATTATTTTGCTTTTGAACAACAGCAAGTCGTTCCAGACATTGTTGTACTAGGAAAACCGATTGGTAACGGTCACCCAATTGGCGTCCTAATAACCACTCGGGCGATCGCAGATAGCTTTGCCCAAGGGCCTGAATACTTTTCTACTTTTGGGGGTTCTAATCTATCCTGTAGAATGGGCAAAGAAGTACTTGATATCGTCGATGACGAAAACTTAATGGACAACGCACGGCAAATGGGCAACCTACTTCTTAATGGGTTACGCCTCCTAAAAGACAAGTACGACATTGTGGGTGACGTACGTGGACAAGGGCTATTTATCGGGCTGGACTTGGTCACAGATAAAGTCACTCGCACGCCTGGTACCGATATCGCTGATTACGTCAAAAATCGCATGCGAGAAAATCGAATTTTAATGGGAACTGAAGGCCCAGCCGATAATATCCTTAAAATTCGGCCTCCTCTTAGTATTGAGCATCAAGATGCTATAATGATCCTCAATGTTATGGATAAAATACTGGCAGAAGCTCAAAGCTTAATAAATATGAATAAGTAATCGACATAAGAAGAGACGGTCTTTTATTTAACCGTTTCTTCTTAGTCACTCACCTATAGCTACCTGACGGGACATCACCTTGATTGTCACTAGCGTTATTGATCCCCCTTTTGTCGATCAACACATTTCCCTGTTTATGACCAATATTGCTAACACACCAGGCAAATAGAGAAAGGTATGTGATGCTGTTCGAAATTAAGTAATTTTATTACATTTTGGTTTCTGTAAGCCGCGATATACTGGCTATTGAGACGTAAAATCGCGTTTTTTTATTTAACAGGATGGGAATTGTCGGTAAATAAGAGATCATTTTCGATTAATCCCTTCTTTGCAGAAGTTATTCAAGTTGCCATATCAATATTCTGTAATTTTATGTCATAATTCGAGAATACTATTTTTAATGCTTTCTATATTGAGTCGTGAATCTCTTTTAGACTCACGCTCTGAAAAAAAATGAAAACACCCTGTCGACACTGAGACATCAAAAAGCAACGATTAAGGTTAGAAAAACCATATACATGACCACTGAAAAAATTAATAAAACCAAATTAAATTCCACAGATAGAAAAGATACAGTCGATAGGCGTTTCAGTATCGCACCCATGATGGAGCTTACGACTACAGATTTTCGAGTATTTGCCAGAACACTAAGCACCCATACCTTGCTATACACTGAAATGGTAACCACTGGCGCACTTTTGCGTGGGGATTCGCCGGCTCGTTTTTTACGCTATGATGAATGCGAGCATCCTATTGCCTTACAACTAGGCGGTGCAGACCCTATTGCATTAGGAAAGTGCGCTAAGTTGGCCGAAGAATACGGTTACGATGAAGTTAATTTAAATGTGGGCTGCCCAAGTGATCGAGTGCAAAATAGCTTAATCGGCGCCTGCCTAATGGCTCACCCAGATAAAGTAAAAGATGCCATGTCGGCTATGTTAGATGCGACCAGTATTCCGGTTACTATCAAGCATCGCATTGGCTTAGATGACCAAGAAGATTATTCTGTTGTCCGAGACTTTGTCGGCGACATAGCGACAACGGGGGTGAGTACATTCATCGTACACGCACGTAATGCGATTTTGGCGGGATTGAGCCCAAAACAAAACCGTGAGATTCCTCCCTTAAAATACGATTATGTATATCAGTTAAAACAAGATTTTCCAGACTTAGAAATCATTCTTAATGGTGGCATTAAAACCATGACAGAATGTGAAGCGCACCTTACTAAAATTGATGGTGTAATGCTCGGACGAGAGGCGTATCACAACCCATGGATCCTCAGTGAGGTTGACAAAACTCTTTTCGGCCAGCCCACCAAAGTGACATCTCGTTTCGAGGCCCTCAATAATTTTATACCTTATGTCGAAAAACGGTTAGCCAATGGTGAGCGTTTGATGCACATTACTCGCCACATTCTAGGATTGTTTCTTGGGCAACCAGGCGGTAAGGCATTTCGTCGTTACCTATCTGAAAATGGTCACAAAACCGATGCTAAAATCGATGTATTAATAGACGCCATAAATATGGTAAACCAGCAAATCAACAAAACAAAGGAAACGCACTAATGAGCAATAAACTGACTCAATTAAAAGCTTTTACAACCATTGTTGCGGACACAGGCGATATTGCAGCGATCAAAGAATATTTACCGCAAGATGCTACAACGAACCCATCGTTAATGCTAAAAGCCGCTCAAATTCCTGAGTATGCGCCTTTTATTGATCAAGCCATTGCCTATGCAAAAACGCAAAGCGATGATAAAGCACAGCAAATTATAGACGCTGGCGACATGCTAGCTGTCATAGTCGGAGCGGAAATATTAAAAACCGTTCCTGGACGTATTTCTACTGAAGTAGACGCACGCCTTTCTTTTGATAAAGACGCCACATTAGAAAAAGCACGTAAATTAATTGCCCTTTACGAATCTGTTGGTGTCACTCGTGACCGTGTACTGATAAAAGCGGCGTCAACATGGGAAGGCATTAAAGCCGCTGAAGAGCTTGAAAAAGAAGGCATCAATTGCAACTTAACGCTTTTATTCTCTTTTGCCCAAGCGAAAGCCTGTGCTGAAGCCGGCGTGTATTTAATCTCTCCTTTTGTTGGACGTATTCTTGATTGGTATAAGAAATCAACCGGTGAAAATTACACGGCCGAAACCGATCCAGGTGTTGTTTCAGTAACTGAAATTTACAACTACTATAAGCAACACGGTTATAACACTGTGGTTATGGGCGCAAGTTTCCGTAATCTTGGTGAAATTGAACAATTAGCTGGCTGTGACCGCTTAACCATTGCACCTGCTTTATTAGGGGAATTAGAAAAAGATACAGGCACACTAGAGCGTAAGCTTATCCCTACAGACAATGTCATTCCGGCACCTAAAGCCATTACTGAAACTGAGTTCCGTTGGGAAATGAACCAAGACGCTATGGCAACTGAAAAGCTTTCAGAAGGCATTCGAAATTTTGCTATTGACCAGAACAAACTGGAAGAAAAATTAGCTTCTTTGCTATAAACAAGAACACGGATATGAAAAGCGCCTTCAATAGGCGCTTTTTTATTAAGATGAGGCCATCGCTTGGTCATAACACTTACGAATTAAAATTTAGCCATGACAGAATATGAAAAAATGCTGGCAGGAGAACCTTACTCGTCTCTTGATATTACACTTAGGTTGATGCGTGAAAAAGCCCGCCTCGCTTGCGCGAAATACAACGCACACCCAAGCAAAGGGAATTTGAAGCACATTACCAGATTGTTTGCTGGGCACGGCACACTCATGCTAGAGCCAGGCTTTCAGTGTGACTATGGTGCTCACATCACAGTAGGAGAAAATTTTTACGCGAATTTCAACTGTGTTCTGCTAGACAGTAACTCCATCCACATTGGCAACAACGTCCTACTTGGCCCTGCCGTTCACATATATACGGTGGATCATCCAAGGGACGTTAACGAAAGAGTTGCTGGTCACTGCTTCACAAAAAAAGTGACCATTGAAGACAATGTTTGGATTGGAGGTGGCGCCAAAATTTTTCCCGGCGTAACCATTGGCGAAGGTGCTATTATTGGGGCAAATGTCTTAGTGAGAAAAGACATTCCTAAAAACATGAGATTCTACGGATAATACCAACTTGCTATAAATCAAGCCTGACTATTTGTACTTTTTTACAATCCAATAGGTATACAAATCATTATCTTGCTCCGACTTTTCAAGTGTGTGACCTAAAAACTGACAAAACTTCGGAATATCACGAGTCGTAGATGGATCAGTCGCCAACACTTTAAGCACGTCTCCACCTTTTAACTTTCTCATTTCAACATGCAACATCATCACTGGCTCAGGACATAATAAGCCTTGCGCATCTAAAACAGCATCAAATAACATTGGGATCCTTAACTAATCATTCTTACATAGACAAACATGAACACACTTTAGTTTAATCAATCGTCGTCAACCAATCACTCATTCTTTTCACTAAATCCTCTATAACCTGCTCCTGATTCAAACCGATCGACTTAAGCACTTTAAAGTCATGATCTGCACCTTTAAACCAACTTATAGTAACCGTACTGGGTAATTGCTGCTTACTCACCCAATCATAATTGCCCAAAGGGTCCCTCGTGCCTTGAATAATTAAACACGGGACGCTTAAATTTTCTAAAAACGCCAATCTATGCTTCTCCTGCTTGCCCTGAGGGTAAAAAGGAAATCCGAAGCAAATAACGCCTTTCACCCCCTTTAAATGCGAACACTGAGTTGCAACACGCGCACCTAATGACTTGCCGCACAAAATTGAGGGCGCGTCTTGCTTCACTACAGAGCAATACTCGTCAACCAATCCAGCAAACTTCGAGGGAGGTCGGCGACGGCCACTTTGTTCAATTTGCTTCATGTAGTCAAAAGTAACAGGCACAAGATCAAAATTCAGGTTGCGACAAATTGTCGCAGACAAAGAAGACAAAAATGTCGATTCGTGCCCTAAAGATGAGCCATGAGCCATGTAAACCGAAAGTTTTTGCATACAAACATTGCCCTATGACAAAGAAAACCCATTAAAAACAACTTGCTTCAATAGAAAAAAAAGATAAAAAGACTTAGAATAAGGAGGCTAGTTTGAACGTGTCCTTTTTCTTTGACTTTTCATTGCGCATAAGTTGAATAATTAGGGCAGAAAATTTAATAACAAGGTCAGTCTCTCAACGTGGATTGTGGAAGAAACTATGAGCACAGCTTTTGATCACCCAACTTACAACTACAAAGTGGTGCGTGCATTCACCATCATGACGGTCGTTTGGGGTGTGGTTGGTATGGGGTTAGGCGTATTGATTGCGTCTCAACTTGTATGGCCAAGCATATTCGCAGACATTCAATACTTTCATTTTGGTCGTTTACGCCCATTACATACTAATGCCGTAATCTTCGGGTTCGGTGGTAGCGCACTATTTGCAACGTCTTATTATGTTGTTCAACGCACAACTCAAGCCAGGCTATTTTCAGATACCTTAGCCAGCTTTACTTTTTGGGGTTGGCAGGCGGTTATTGTCGCCGCTGCAATCACTTTACCGTTGGGCTTCACCCAAGTTAAAGAATATGCAGAACTTGAGTGGCCAATTGACTTGCTAATCACAGTAGTTTGGGTTTCCTATGCTGTTGTCTTCTTTGGCACAGTAGCTCGTCGTAAAATGCAGCACATTTATGTAGCAAACTGGTTTTACGGGGCCTTCATAGTAACGGTAGCGGTTCTACATATATTTAACAGTCTGTCTGTTCCTGTTTCCGCAATGAAATCTTATTCAGTTTATGCTGGTGCAGTAGATGCCATGGTTCAGTGGTGGTACGGTCATAATGCGGTAGGTTTCTTCCTGACGGCTGGTTTCCTTGGAATGATGTATTACTTTGTTCCTAAGCAAACTGGACGCCCTGTCTTCTCTTATAGATTATCTATTGTGCATTTTTGGGCATTGATTTCTCTTTATATCTGGGCTGGCCCTCATCACCTTCACTACACAGCGCTTCCTGACTGGACGCAAAGTGTTGGTATGGTTATGTCCTTGATTCTTCTTGCTCCATCTTGGGGTGGTATGATCAACGGTGTAATGACCTTATCTGGTGCTTGGCACAAACTTCGTACAGACCCTATCTTACGCTTCTTAGTTGTTTCATTGTCTTTCTATGGTATGTCTACCTTTGAAGGCCCAATGATGGCAATCAAAACGGTTAATGCTCTATCCCACTATACAGACTGGACAATAGGTCATGTACACGCTGGCGCCCTTGGTTGGGTTGCGATGGTGAGTATTGGTGCTGTCTACCACATGCTGCCTGCCGTATTAGGCCGTAAGCCTGGTGAAATGCATTCAATCTCTTTAATCAATGTGCATTTTTGGTTAGCGACGCTTGGTACTGTTCTGTATATCTCTTCAATGTGGGTAAACGGAATCATGCAGGGTCTTATGTGGCGTGCATTTAACGATGACGGGTCTTTAACCTATAGTTTTGTTGAATCCGTTGATGCAAGCAAACCTGGCTGGGCCGTTCGTGCATTAGGTGGTGCGCTATTCTTATCTGGCATGCTAATCATGTCCTATAACACTTACCGTACTGTTCGCGCTAGTGACAAAGAATATGCGCTACAAGCGAATACTCAAGCAGCTTAAGGGGCCATTAAATGCGTCATGAAATAATTGAAAAAAATATGGGACTAATGATTGTCTTAATCTTAGTCGCCATAAGTTTTGGAGCGATGGTGGAAATCATTCCATTATTCTTCCAACAAAAAACAACCACTCCGGTTGCTAATTTAAAACCCTTAACGGCTCTAGAGCTTGAAGGACGTGATATCTACATTCGTGAAGGTTGCGTAGGCTGCCATTCTCAAATGATCCGTCCTTTCCGCTCTGAAACAGAACGTTATGGACCATACAGTGTTGCTGGTGAAAGTGTTTATGAACACCCATTCCTATGGGGCTCAAAACGTACAGGTCCTGACCTAGCTCGTGTTGGCCAGCGTTACAGTGATGAATGGCATCGTGCTCATTTATACAACCCTCGTGATGTTGTTCCTGAGTCAAATATGCCAGCATTTTCTTGGTTATTTGAACAAAAACTTGATGGTAATGACACAGCAAACAAAATGATTGCATTACGTAAAGTAGGCGTTCCTTTTACTGATGAAGCAATTGCAAATGCAAAAGACGAAGTACGTGGTAAGCGTGAAGTTGATGCTTTGGTTGCCTACCTTCAACAACTTGGCACTGTTATTAAGCGATAGGGGCAAAGCATGGATATTACAACACTTCGCAGCATAGCAACGGTACTCGCATTTATTGCCATTATTGCAGTAATTGTTTGGACTCTGGGTAAGAGTAAAAAGGGCTTCGAAGAAGCCGCTAACTTACCTTTTGCTGACGACGATGATATGCCAAGCAAGCAACCTGTGGAGAAAAATACTCATGAATGAACTTAGTAGTTTTTGGAGCGCGTGGATTACCATTCTTACGCTTGGCTCTATATTTGGTAGCTATTGGCTTTTAGCAAGCGTTCGAAAAGGTCAAAAAAATAACTCTGATACAAATGTAACAACGGGCCATACTTATGATGGCATTGAAGAATATGACAACCCTTTGCCTAAATGGTGGTACTGGAAATTTGTCATCCTAGTTCTGTTTGCATTAGGTTATTTAGCGCTGTATCCAGGTTTAGGCAACTTCAAGGGGCTATTAGGCTGGACTCAGATCAATGAATATGAGCGAGATGTTGCAAGAGCGGAGGCTGAATTTGGCCCAATGTTTGCCCAGTTTGCGAATACACCGATTGAAGAGCTAGCCCAAGATGACCAAGCAATGCGCATTGGCCAACGCCTGTTTTCTAATAATTGCGCCGTTTGTCACGGGTCTGCAGCGACGGGCAGTTATGGCTTCCCTAACCTAACCGACAATGATTGGCTATATGGTGGTGAAGCGGAAAACATCAAAACGACTATATTGAACGGCCGAGTTGCTGTTATGCCAGCATGGGGTGTTACATTAGGCGAAAAAGGTGTGTATCAAGTAACACAATACGTCATGAGTTTAAGTGATCGCTCAGAAGATGCTGCAGCCGTTACAGCGGGTAAAGAGATTTTCGAAACAAACTGTACGGTTTGTCACGGCCAAGACGCTAAAGGTAATCACTTATTTGGCGCTCCAAATCTGACCGATAACATCTGGTTATATGGCGGTTCTCAGGAACGCATTATGCAAACCCTGCGTAATGGCCGAAACGGTAAAATGCCAGCCTGGAATGAAATACTTGGAGAAGACAAAGTTCACATTGTTTCCTCGTATGTATATAGCTTGTCAAATCAATAAGCATTAAACCTCTAGGGTGTGGCATCATGTCACACCCTTTCCCTCCTTATTTCTTGTATTATTCTTCATATTGTTTCTCTTATTTCCACCTAAGGATATTATGATGAGTTCTCAAATTCCTCTTAAAAACATTGAAACAGAGACCGTTGAGTACGACCTCTATCAAAAAAGAAAAAAGATATACACTCGCCGTATAACTGGTTTTTTCCAAAAAATTCGAACAAAAATGCTTTGGATTTTAATGTTAGGCTATTTTTTAACGCCTTGGATTAACTTCCATGATAGACAAGGCGTTTTTTTTGACTTACCAAGCCGTCAATTCCATATATTCGGTATTACTTTTTGGCCTCAAGATTTCTTTTTATTAGCAGGTCTACTCATTATCGCGGCTTTTGCACTCTTCTTGCTAACCACCCTGTTTGGTCGTGTTTGGTGCGGTTATACCTGCCCTCAAACTGTCTGGACCATGATCTTTATGTGGATTGAAGAAAAGACTGAAGGCTCTCGAAATCAACGTATCAAGCTCGATAAAACGCCGATGAGCAAATCTAAGTTTTTTAAAAAATTCTCAAAACACTCTCTTTGGGTTCTTTTTTCATGGCTTACTGGACTAACTTTTGTTGGCTATTTTACACCTGTTCGTGAGCTCGCCTTAGATTTCTTTACTTTTGACGCGAATATGTGGGCGTATTTTTGGATTGCTTTTTTTACCGGAGCCACTTATTTGTTTGCAGGCTGGATGAGAGAACAGGTATGCACCTTTATGTGCCCCTACTCACGCTTCCAATCAGTCATGTTTGACAACAACACCCTTGTTATTTCTTATGATGCTGCACGTGGCGAAGGTCGTGGCGCACGTAAAAAGGGTGTTGACCCAAAAGAAGTAGGCCTGGGGGATTGCATTGACTGTAACCAATGCGTACACGTTTGTCCTGCTGGTATCGATATTAGAGATGGCCTGCAGTATGAATGCATCGGCTGCGCACTGTGTGTTGATGCTTGTGATGAAGTTATGGACAAAATGGGGTATGCCCGTGGACTGGTTAGCTACACTACTGAAAATCGTCTTGAAGGCAAAAAAACAAAAATAATGCGCCCTAAAGCAATTGGTTACGGCGTTGCGGTACTGGTCATGGTTGTGGCATTTAGTTTTATTGTAGGAGACAGAGAACCATTAGGTCTAGATGTTTTAAAAGACAGAAACCGTCTATATAATCAGACCCCAAGTGGCATGATAGAAAATATCTACACAGTCAAAATTATTAACATGGACCAAAGCAAACACACTTTTGAGCTTAGTGTTGAGGGTTTGGATCAAGTTAATATGATAGGTCGTAAGAAATTCGTGGTGAATTCAGGTGAAGTACGTGCCATACCACTGTCTATTCAAGTTCCACCACATGTACTACAAGAGCAAAAAAATACAATTTCATTTACTGTGAAATCCATTGACCCAAGCTATGAAGCCAGCAAGACAACAGAAAGCCGTTTTCTTGGCCCAGTAGAAAAATAATACATAGATGGCTATTCAAAAACAATTGCATGGCCATCACTTACAGGAGAATAGAGTGAAAACAACCCCTTGGTATAAACAATTTTGGCCTTGGTTTATCATCTGCGTACCACTAAGTTCCATGATTGTCGCTGTCTTCCAGATTTATTTTGCTCTAAACTCACCACGAGACTTGGTAAAGGACAATTACTACAAAGAAGGACTGGGGATAAACCAAGAGCTGGGCCGCAAGCAATTAGCGACTGACCTGAATATAAAAGCAAATTTGAGAATTGATAACCTGACTGGTGAAATATTATTAGTCACTGAAAATGCTCACACGCAAACGATCAGCTTACAGTTTTACCACGTCGCTTCAGCCTCTAAAGATTTCAGAGTGACATTGCAAAAAATATCTGACAATGAATACCGTGGATCACTAGAAAAAACCATTTCTGGCAACTGGAACCTTTCTATTGAGTCTGAGGCCGGTTGGCAAATGTCAGGCCGCTTAGATTTAACTCTTACAGATAGCCTAGAATTTTAATTTATGAAACAAAACACATGCTTTCACTGTGGCGATCCGGTGCCAAGAAATCTAAACATAATCTCAACAATTGACAGTGAAGATGTTTGCTTCTGCTGCTATGGCTGCCAAGCTATAGCAGATTTTATTAGAGGAGAAGATTTATCTCAGTATTATCGCCAAAGAACGCACAATGCAGACAACCCCAGTAACGCAAACACCGATGACTATGCAAATGCTTTTACCTTACTGAAAGACGATGATGTGTACCCTCTATACGTACACATAAACGATCAAGATCATCAAATTCAAGTCTCTATAGACGGAATGACCTGCTCAGCGTGTGCGTGGTTAATTGAAAAGCATCTTTCTGCATTAGATGGCGTCACGTCAATGCACATTAATTTAAGCAGCTCACTTGCTACGCTCATTTGGCAACCATTAAAAATAGACATAGAAGACATTAATAGAGCCGCAAACCATATTGGCTACTACTTAAAACCCTATCGTGCCGATGGGGAAGACGCCACTAGAGTAGAAAAAAGAAAATCCTCAATTATTAAACTCGGCATTGCTGGCGTTGGCATGATGCAAGTTATGATGAGTGCCATTGCACTTTACGCGGGTGACATTCAAGGTATGGATGATGGCTATAAACAGCTACTTCGGTGGTCAAGTTTCTTTTTCTCCACCCCCGTTATTCTATTCTCGGCGTCACCCTTCTTCAAAGCGGCGTTTAGAGACCTTAAAACTCGACATTTCACCATGGACCTACCAGTATCCATAGGCATTGGGCTCGCTTATGTGAGTAGTGTATACGCGCTCTTCATAGACAATGGACATGTTTATTTTGACTCAGTCACAATGTTTACTTTCTTTTTGTTACTAGGTCGTTTTTTAGAAGAAGGTGCTCGACATAAAGCATTAAGAAACAACAGAAGCAGCGACGAATTGCGTTCCGTTACCCTTTTTAAAAATAACGAGACTTTGCTTTATCCAAAATCAAAGCTGGTGTTGAATGACATTATTCTGGTTGCTCCAGGTGAAAGCGTACCCACGGATGGAGTAATCATAGAAGGTCAAACAAATATAGATGAATCCAGCCTAACCGGCGAATACCTACCTGTAAACAAGCACATTGGTTGCGTTGTTACCGCGTCCACCATCAACATAGATCAAACCATCAAGGTTAAAGTCACCGCTATTGGAACCCAGACTCGTGCCGCCGCTATTGAGCGCTTAACGCAAAGAGCCTTGTCTGAAAAACCTAAAATAGCCGTTATGGCTGATAAAATAGCGCATTATTTTGTTCTCTGCGTTTTACTGGTTGCCGCACTTGGGTACGGAGTTTGGTATTTTATTGATCCCGACCAAGCCTATTGGGTTATGGTCAGCGTACTGGTTGTTACCTGCCCTTGCGCACTGTCTCTTGCCACTCCTGTCGCCCTCACAACGGCAACGAATAAGCTGAAAGAATATGGCCTTGTTGTTACACGAGGCCACGTTATTGAGTCTTTAGCAAAATGCCAACACATCGCTTTTGATAAAACAGGTACTCTTACTTATGGTAAGTTTGACATTGTTTCAATTTCCAACCCTGATAATGAAAGTACAATTAACATTTGTGCAACGTTAGAAAAAGATTCGATACACCCTATCGCAAAAGCATTTCAATCAACAAAACACTTACAAGCAAGAAAGCTTATAAATCACACCAGCCTTGGCGTGGAAGGAGAGATTGATGGCGTTTTATACCGCTTAGGCAATCAAAACTTCGTTAAAGACTGGTGCAAAAACTGGCAAGATCAAACCCTATCACAAAATGCCCTGACACTCTTTCTAGCCACAAAATCAGATGTAATAAGCACACTTATTTTGCAAGACCGATTACGTAGTGAAACACCTGACACGATATTGAATCTCCGTAAAACCGGATATCTTACAACACTACTAACAGGAGACACCTATGCGTCGGCGTCCTCAATACTTGATCCAACTCACTTTGATCATTTTATTACCGACCAAACTCCAGAAGAAAAATGGCACTGGTTATCTAATAAAGCGGATTTGAATCATACAATTATGGTTGGCGATGGTTTAAATGACGTTCCAAGCTTAGCGGGTGCGAGCACATCCATTGCAATGGGTCAGAGTTCAGATCTAGCAAAAACACATTCAGATGCGCTGTTGCTATCAAATGATATTTCTACAATATACCGTGCCATAATATTGGCTAAAAAATGCCAAAGAATCATTAAGCAGAATTTGTTCTGGGCGGCATCGTATAATGGCATTATGCTGCCTGCCGCCTTACTTGGCCTGGTTCCACCATGGAGTGCGGCGATAGGAATGGCCGCAAGCTCTCTTTTGGTTGTATTAAATGCAACTAGGCTATCAAAATAACCGTAGTTAAATAGGACATATGATGGAAAGTTTATATCTATTGGTTCCCATAGCAGGCTTGTTTGTCGCCATTGGCCTGGGAATATTTGTCTGGGCTGTCAAGAAAGATCAATTTGATGATCTAGACCGTGAGGGAGAACGAATTTTATTTGATGACGAAGAGGATCAAAAATAATGCAAGAAGTAGATTTTAGTTTCTTAGCCGCGTTTCTTATAGGACTTGCTGGAGCAGGACATTGCTTTGGCATGTGCGGGGGCATTGCAGGGACCCTCTCCATGGGAACGCAATCAAAATCTCTATTTACAAAACTGAATATCCAGTTCTTGTACAATTTTGGACGCATTATCTCCTATGCTTTTTTTGCCTTTGTATTAACGTCTTTCTTTTCTCTGTCATTTGAACTTTATACTGAGCTCAGCGGCCCCATACGGACTTTTGCAGGCATCATTTTAATTCTGACTGGTTTATACCTAATTGGGTTAAATAAGTGGATTCTAAAAATAGAAGCCATTGGTAAATTTATCTGGAAATTTGTCAGCCCTACTGCAAAATCAATTTTACCCGTAAACACACCCACCAAGGCGCTTGCGGCAGGATTCTTATGGGGGTGGCTGCCTTGTGGCCTGGCCTATTCAAGTCTACTTTGGGTATCTTCTACTGGCGAACCACTAAAAGCACTTTGGCTCATGGTCGGCTTTGGCTTAGGCACAATGCCAGCCATGCTCTTAACGGGTATTTTTGCACTCCAATTTAAATCTATCTGGGTGAAATTTAAACTGGATATTCTTTCTGGCATTTTCTTAGTTATTTTTGGAATATGGACAATACCACTCGGCCATAATCACGCTGGCATGGATCACGCCAAAATGGATCATTCTCAAATGAACCACGATGACATGTCTGAGATGGATCACGCCAAAATGGATCATTCTCAAATGAACCACGATGACACGTCTGAGATGGATCACGCCAAAATGGATCATTCTCAAATGAACCACGATGACATGTCTGAGATGGATCACGCCAAAATGGATCATTCTCAAATGAACCACGATGACATGTCTGAGATGGATCACGCCAAAATGGATCACTCCAAAATGGATCACGCCAAAATGGATCATTCTCAGGCAGATTAGCCCTGACTGACTGTGAGCAACAAGACTTTAAACAGGCTTATGACGATAAAGGATCATAAGCCGTTGGCTACTTGTCGATTATCATTGATATAGGTCAGGTAAAACTTATCTCTCTACCGTTAAAATACTATTAATATTTTTAATAGGAAAATGACATGCTTTGGAACACAGAGTTAATTGAGAAATATAACTTATCTGGACCTCGATATACGTCTTACCCTACAGCACCACAATTCAGCACTGAAATCAGTAAAATAACACTTATAGAGAAAATGCTCACACCATCAGCTAAGCCATTAAGTCTGTATTTTCACATTCCTTTTTGCGCCCATCTTTGCTATTACTGTGCCTGCAATAAGGTTGTGACAAAACAATACGATAAAGGCCGCGAATACATTGAATTATTAGAAGAGGAACTTCGCCTCAGGTCATTAATGGTTCAAAACGACAGGCCTGTTACACAACTGCATTTTGGTGGAGGCACTCCTACCTTCTTATCATGCGACTCTATTAAAACTCTTTTTAACAGTATTCATCAATACTTTAATTTATTAGATGATGACTCTGGTGATTACAGCATAGAAGTAGACCCTAGAGAGATTGACCTAGAAAAACTCACGTGTTTACGTGAATTGGGCTTTAATCGGTTAAGTTTAGGTATTCAAGATTTTGATGAAAGAGTGCAAAAAGCCATTCATCGATCTCAGTCCGTAAACTTGGTATCAGATCTATTGCAACAAGCCAGAAGTCTTGGTTTTCGCTCAATCAATTTCGACCTAATATATGGCCTACCGTTTCAATCCGTTGAGTCATTTGAAAGAACGCTCGATATAGTCATCGAAATGAGTCCAGATCGATTATCTATTTTTAATTACGCCCATTTACCCGAGAGGTTCCCTTCTCAAAGGCGTATTTTAGACACATCTCTGCCTAATACAACGACAAAACTGGCCATGTTAAAACGCATTTCCGAAAGGCTGTCCGAGGCAGGCTATATTCACATCGGAATGGATCACTTTGCAAAAGAAAGCGACTCACTTACTATCGCTCAGCAGAACAAGCAATTGAAACGTAATTTCCAGGGGTACACAACTCATGACGAGACCGATCTCATTGCGTTTGGCACGTCAGCCATAAGCCATTTTAATAATACCTACACTCAAAATTTTGTAGATTTACCTTCCTATCAGAAAACGATTGAAAGCGGCCAACTTCCAATAGTCAAAGGCTACATATCTTCAAAAGACGATTTAATAAGACAATTTGTTATCATGTCATTAATTTGTCATTTTGAACTTCATTTTGCAGAGTTTAACGCCAAATTCGACATGGCCTTTCAAAGCTATTTCACTAAAGAGTTGGCAGAGCTACACACACTTGAAAAAGATGGTATTGTTACACTTGGTCAAAATAAAATTGAAGTCACTAATGCAGGTCGCATACTTATTCGCTGTGTCTGCATGATTTTCGATCAATATTTAAATAACGGCATTCGTTATTCGAAAGTAATTTAATAGAACAACTCGTTCAGGGAGTTTTTTATGTCATCGTTACAATCTACTCGTTTTAATAGCAAATTGACCTCTCAATGCCAAAACTGCAGTCTTAGCGCTTTATGCTTACCGATTTCATTAGCCGATGAAGACGTAAACCGTCTAGATCAGATTATTGAAAGAAAAAAGCCACTTAAAAAAGGCGATGTATTGTTTCAACAAGGTGAAGCGTTTAGTTCTGTTTATGCGGTCAGAACCGGTACACTGAAAACATTTAATATCACTAATAGTGGTGAAGAGCAAATAACAGGTTTTTATTGCCCTAGCGAGCTTGTAGGCCTTAGCGGCATAGACAGTAATACTTACCCAGTATCCGCAAAAGCACTTGAGACAACCAGTGTGTGTGAAATCCCTTTCTCCCACTTAGAGTCGCTTTCCAGTCAGATTCCCTCTTTAAAACATCAGATTTTTAAAGTAATGAGCCGTAAAATTTGTGACGATCAGCAAATGATGGTGTTACTTGGGAAAAAGAATGCGGATGAGAAAGTAGCCTCTTTACTCATGAATTTAAGTGATCGTTTTAAGCGACGGGGCTATTCGGCTACCTCATTTAGATTAGCCATGTCTCGCGGAGAAATTGGAAATTATTTGGGCTTGGCTGTGGAAACGGTGAGTCGTGTTATGACTCGTTTTCAAAAAAACGGCATGATTCATGTAGATGGTAAGGAAATTGCCATTATCAATTTACCCGAAATGCAAAAACTCGTCGGCATCGCCGAAGACTGTGCTAAAATCGAGGTCATTTAACACAAACTAAGGCGATAAATTGTATGCTTTATGATGATTTTTACATTAAATCACTAATCAAAACCATTGAAGACTGGCCAAAAGAAGGCATTAGTTTTAGAGATATCACTCCTATTTTTAGCGACCCTAAAGGCATGAGGATGGTCGTAGATGCTTATGTGCACAGATACATAGCATCCGATATCACTCACATTGCTTGTATTGATGCTCGCGGCTTTCTCATTGCCGCCGTGCTTGCTTATGAATTACAGAAGCCACTGATTTTAATTCGTAAGAAAGGCAAATTACCAGGGAAAACCATTTCTCAAAGCTATGCCCTGGAATACGGTGAGGCCGAACTTGAGATTCAAGAAGGCGCGGTTGAAGAAGGCAACAACATTTTACTTTTTGATGACTTGATTGCTACAGGTGGAACTCTGTTTGCTGCTATATCGCTTTTAACGTCACAAGGCGCAAATATACATGAGGTGGCCGCGATTATTGATTTGCCTGATCTACAAGGTAGCCAAAAAATCCGTGACGCCGATATCCCTGTTTTTAGTTTATGCGCTTTTGACGGCGAGTAAACCTTTTCTCGATTGCACTAAAAAAGGTGTCTTAAAGACACCTTTTTTACAACACTTCATTTTAACGAATGCTTGGATTTAAAAATCCAAAGACACGCCTAAACCAAAGCTATCATTCATTTTATGATTTGAAGAAAAGCCGCTGTAATCCACACTCGTTAATCCATAGCGAATGAACACTTTGGCATTTCTTAAAGTACGGTACTCACCACGCACTTCAGCTTGGTAAAGCTTGTCAATATTATCAAAAGATAAGATCTGCGGTGCGTAATAAAAGGAACCATATAAACTAAAGCGATTCGCTTTTGGTAAGGTGTAACGATAAAATCCACCAAGACCAACAGCAATACCTGAGTCATTACCACTCAAGTCTGCATCCACAGCCAGAAGACGCGCACCAAGTCCAATTTGGACAGGGTAGTCTTTGCTGATATCCTTATCTTCTATATGAGCACCAATGTAACCATAAGAACCATCTTTCGTATCATGCATCCCGCCAAGATCTAAAAAATAACTGTCTTTACTGATACTTAAATCTGCTTTGATGGATTGATCAGAGAGACTGCCTTCAAATGTAGCGGCAGATACGCCAACGGAAAGACATAGACCTGTAACGATTGAAAATGACCATTTTTTAAACATCATAAATAAGTCCTATAAAGAAATTATGTTAAGACGATCAAAATCGTCTTCTTTTGTTTCCAAATCTTTAAAATTAAACAAAGAAGTGTCCGCTAAATGAGATGGAACAACATTTTGCATACTTGTGAAAAGAGTATCTGTTCTACCAGGATATTCAAGATCCCATTTTTGCAACATATCTTTGATAACTTGTCTCTGTAAGTTTTCTTGTGACCCACACAAATTACAAGGAATAATTGGATACTCCTTAATTGTAGAGAATTTTTCGATATCTTTCTCTTTGCAATAGGCTAAAGGACGGATCACCATATGCTTACCATCGTCACTCAACAATTTTGGAGGCATTCCCTTGAGCTTACCCCCAAAGAACATATTCAAAAATAACGTTTCTAAAATATCATCTCTGTGATGTCCCAACGCAATTTTTGTAGCACCAATTTGATCTGCAAAACCATACAATGAGCCGCGCCTCAATCGAGAGCACAAACCACACGTTGTTTTGCCTTCAGGAACTAACTCTTTAACAATACTGTATGTGTCGCGCTCCAATATATGGAAATCAACACCTTCTGATTGCAAATAATTAGGCAACACATCTTCAGGGAAACCGGGTTGCTTTTGATCAAGGTTAACAGCAACTAGGCTGAAGTTGATTGGCGCACTTGCTTGAAGATTACGCAATATTTCAAGCATTGTGTAAGAATCTTTGCCGCCAGATAAACAAACCATGATCTTATCGCCTTCTTCAATCATATTGAAGTCAGCAATTGCTTGACCTGTTAGTCTTCTCAGTTTTTTCTGGAGCTTATTAAATTCGATTTTTTCTTTAGGTTTCGTTGAAAATTCCATCACAAACACGCAATAATTTAGACGATAGGCATTCTACAGCATGCCCTATTCACTCGCATTAAAAAATGCAGATTGATGCGAAAAAGACATGTAAATATGCGCTTTATGCTGATGCTTTAGAATCCGAAATGGAATCCAAAATAACCACAGCCGCCATAACACCCAAAAGGGCAGGAACCATCATGGGTGCCACCTCAATAACAACAGCTGTTACTGCGCCTAGACCAAATCCCATAAACAATTTCAGTAAGTTCTTCATTCCAGTTCCCTAACAATAGATTAAAAAAGCGGACGAATAATAGCTTCAAACGTGATGTAGATCAAAATATTAAAGCAGAAATACTTAATATTAACGGCTTTTTAGCGGTTCTCTACATTTTCTACAAAGATAGACCGTGCCTTTTGTTATTTTATTGTGCCGTCTTATCGTAAGCTGATGTTGTTGGCAACGACAATAATAGTCAAAAAGCTTAGCTGGTTTAGGCGTATCAAAGTTATGAGTTCTCCTAGGAATGCACGCCATTGCGTTTATCATCACTCTTTGCCATTCAGCACCATGGGGACTGATTTTTGCGCCATACAAAGAGTAAGCAACAAGGTGAGCCAACTCATGCGGCACGACTTCGTTTAAAAATGCGTCAGGATCCTGTTGGTACATAAAATAGTTTAGTCGTATTTCGTTTTTACTAAGGTGAGCTGTACCAGCCGCCTTCCCTCTTTGTTTGAAATTAAACGTAGGGAAATCAAAACGTTTTTCAAAATACTCTTCTGCTAACTGTAAGTATTTAGAGAGGGAATTCTTTACCCTATTAAGGTCGTCAGCCGTGATTGCATTACTCTGCATTTTTCTTGTTAATTCCTTAGTCACTAAACGGAAATCTCTTTGCCGTGTAAGATATCAAACAAACCTTCAATTGCATGCCCTTCGAGTGTTGCCATAGGTATTCCAGTCAAACGACTGATCGCCGCTAGTGTCTTAGGTGCGTCTTCGGAGATTTTCCGTAGTTGACTAACACTAAAAATTGAAGCGCAACTCGTGTCGCGATACCACCTCATGATTTCCATCCAGTTAAGCGCCTCTGGTTGGATTTTTGTGTCTTTCATTGAGGGTAAATGAAAGTCTTTATGCAATACAATATCCACTTCTCCTCGCAATACTGGTTTCGCATGCTGGGTTAAAACAAATTCATTGCCAAACTCACCTGAAATAGTGAGACAATCTAAAGCAAAGAGCTGTCTCATTAACGATTTCCAACCAATTTCAGATAATTCTTTACCTTTTCCAAACAGCCCTAGTTCCATGCCTCTAATAGACTTCACTTTCGGGGTGAGTTTGCCGTGTAAAATGTGAACCAATGTCGATACTGGAATCAAACCTTTTGTGTGATAAATGAGTGATAATAACTTTTGCGCCGCTATTGTTGCATTATGTTGCGATAGTGAGTTTTTACAACGATCACAGTTTTCGCACTCATTAATCTTTTCATTAAAGCTTTTTAATAGTGCTTTTCGACGGCACCCTCTGCTTTCTAAAAACGCAAACAGCCGAGTTGATTTTCGATACGATAACGTGTTTTGTTGCGTCATCAGGTCTTGCTCAAACTGGATCAACTTAATAAAATCTTGTAGACCATAAAACAAAACAGCTTTAGCTGGCAGTCCATCACGCCCTGCACGACCAATTTCTTGATAATAAGACTCCACGGTTGTAGGTAAGTCCATGTGTACAACAAAACGCACATCAGATTTATCTATACCCATACCAAAAGCCGTTGTCGCTACCATAATGGCGCCTTTGTCAGAGAAAAAGGCATTGGCATTATGTTCTTTTTCACTTGCGAATAAAGCTGAATGGTAATAATAACTGGTTATGCCTAATTCATTTAAATTTCGATACAAGCGTTCAACGCTCTTTCTAGAACGACAATAAATGATTCCTGATTGGCCTGTAACTTCGTGCACCAAAAAATACAGTAACTGCTTAAAAGACTGTTTTTTTTGAGAAATAATAATTTCAATATTTTTTCGATTAAAGCTTTCTGACAATATTCTCGGGGAGTCTAAACATAAAGAATCAATTATGCTTGCTTGTGTTTCACTGTCTGCGGTTCCTGTCATAGCGATCACAGGAACATTTGGAAACTGTTTCTTAATAATATTTAACTGACTGTATTCGGGACGAAATCCATCTCCCCACTGAGTGATACAATGGGCTTCATCAATAGCACATAAGGATACGTCTAAATAAGATAAAAATCCTATTACGGATGGTTGTATCAGCTTTTCAGGCGATAAGAACAAAAGGTCTACTTGGTTATGTCGTAAAGCCCATACCAAATCATCTTGTTCTCCTGGGTTTAATGACGAGTTTAAGAATTCCGCTTTTATCCCAAGAGATCGCAGATAATCTACTTGTTGATGCATTAATGAAAGCAGCGGACTGACAACAATGCCGACCCCGTCTTTCAATAAAGATGCCATTTGATAAACTAACGACTTACCTCCCCCAGTAGGCGCAACCAATAAAACATCCTGATTAGACAAAATGAATTCTATTGCTTCTTTTTGCAGAGGTTTGAAACGTTTATAGCCAAATTTTGATAACAATGCTTGAGTCTTATCCATAGGATGAATTATCCATAATTCAGGCCAAAACGACATCGATTTTCGCTGTGTAATTCGATAAACTGCCCATTCATTTATTGAGGAAGACTAATAATGATACATCAAACACTTGATGATTTAGAACTGGAAACATTAGAGTTGTTTTTAGACTCGGATGCGGTCCATGAAGAATGCCACAATTTCATTACGGCACACGGTTTTCTAACGGCATTAGCCATCTGCCCTTCCAACACACCAGAAAATGTCTGGATCCCAATTGTATTTGAAGAAACCCCTTCGTTCTCTTCTGATAAAGAAGAAAAATCCATCATAAATTACTTAACTCGCCTTAAAGCCGATATCGCTATAGAGCTTGAATCTGAGGAAGATTTTTTAGTTCCTTGTGACTTATCTATGTCTGAGTCCGAAGAGGAGCTAACAGAACTTCAAGAATGGGCGAGTGGTTTTATGGAAGGCGTATTTCTAACTGAAAGCGATTGGTTTTCTTCAGAAAAAGAAGAACAAATTGCTGAATTATTATTACCAATGATGGTCGCGTCAGATTTGTTTGATGACGAAGAGATTATTGAAATTCGTAAATCTGAAAAATTGACCCAATCTTGCATTGATCAAATCCCCGAGGTGATTACGGATTTATTTTTACTACTTCGAACTGAACCTGAAAAAAAAATGCCGCAAAGAAAAACGCATCACGCAAAGAAAAAGAATTCGAAAAACAGCAAAAAAAGATAAAACAATAAATACGCCCGACATCCTTGATATCGGGCTTTTAGATTTCAGTTGAGACGATTAATCATTACAAACAACCGCTCGCATACGATCTTGTATAACTGTCGCTAGCTTATCTGGTTGGAATTTTGATAGAAAATCATCACAACCCACTTTTTGAACCATGGCCTTATTAAAGCTACCACTAAGCGATGTATGCAAAACAATGTGCAGATCTTTTAGTCGTGGATCATCCCGTATTTCTTTTGTTAATCGGTAACCATCCATTTCTGGCATTTCAGCATCTGTTATAAGCATCAGCAACTTTTCAGGAACAATTTCCCCTTTATCAGCCCAAGCTTTGAGCAATTGAAGGCCTTTCTTTCCATCTGTTGCGGTATGTACTTTAATACCAAGAAAATCAAGTGTAGCCTGACATTGAGCCAGCGCAACAGAAGAATCATCGACCACTAAAACTTCAAGCCCAGTCGCCATGGATAATAAATCTTTATCTACTATGTGGTCGCTGATTGCAGTGTTGTATGGTGAAATTTCGGCCAGAATTTTCTCTACATCTATTATTTCTACAATCCGTTCATTGATTTTGGTAATCGCCGTTAAATAGTTTTGTCTACCTACGCCATCGGGAGGGGGTAAAATCTCGTTCCAGTTCATATTGATTATGCGATCAACTTCACCCACCATAAAACCCTGTACGGAATTATTGTATTCAGTAACGATTAGGTTACAGGATTGATCTGTTGAAAGAGGCCTCATGCCTATAGATTGAGATAAATCGATTACAGGAATAGTACGACCTCTAAAATGCGTCACACCACCAACTGACTCGTGTCTATGTGGCATTAAATTAAGCTTTGGTAATTGAACAACTTCCTGAACTTTAAACACGTTAATTGCAAACATTTGTAGACCATTTAGTCTAAACATAAGCAATTCGAGCCTATTTTCGCCCACTAACTGCGTTCTTTGGTCTACGGCATCTAACATACCAGCCATAATTTACTCCAAACTAAATTTCCCAGCGTTAACTATGTATTATAAACTGGATATTGTAATTGGTAACGAATAACTGTCATTTATTTTTATTTTTTAGCAGAGACTCTAATGAAACCAGAAACCGCTCTCTTTGCCAGACAGGCTATACTTGACTCTCAATATAAAATATACGCTTATCAATTACTACTAGCGCACAAGTCTTTACAACCAAAAAATGACATCAGTGAAATTCTTAGCTCACTTTTTCTCGACCTACCCTTAAACAAAGTAAATGAAAATAAACCATTACTAATAGATATAGATCTAAGTGACATCCAATCCGTACCGCTATTACCAGTTAAGAATATTGTTATCTGCTTTACCGCTTCTAACAGAGAACTTGAGGAATCAGCGCCCTTTTTACAATCGATTATTGAAAATGGATATCAACTCGCTTTAATTAATCCAGACTTTGACGATTTAACAGAAAAAGAACTCGCCTTTTTTTCATATGTTAAAATCAGTGTAGAGCGCTACGGCGTATCCAATGTGATTTCCTACGCCAATGCGCAAAAATTCGTAAAATTGCATATCATTATTACGGACCTCAGCATCAAACAGCAGCTAGATAAAATTAGCGACCTGACTAGTATCAAACTTTTTTCTGGCGATTTATTAAATATTCGAGAAGACGTCAAAGGAAATAAGGTCCCCATTTATAAAAGCCTTATTTCTAAAGTAATCATTCTTATTAACTCCCCTTTAGTGAATCTAAAGGACATTGCGGCCGCCATTGAAATAGACAGCACGCTGTCATATAAAATTATAAAGCTTACTAAATCGGCCATGTATTATCGTAATTTTAGAATTACCAATGTTCAAAGAGCCTTAGAAGTAATCGGGTTAAGAGACCTAATTAAGTGGTTTGGTATGGCATTACTTACCTCAATAGACGGAAAACCAGACTGTCTTTACAGAATGGCTATCTCACGGGCCTATTTTACACAGGCCATTGCGGAGACACTCTGCCCTAAGCAGGAAGGAGCCTTCATCACTGGATTATTTTCTTACTTACCCGTGTTTTTTAACGAAAATATAGAAGTGTTACTCAATGATTTACCTTTGGATGACGAAATAAATAACGCATTAATTCATCATCAGGGCGAGCTAGGAGAGGTATTAAGAATAGTCTGCTTATATGAGTTAGGTAGGTGGAATGAGATACCCTTTGCTAATTTCGAACGTTTTAACCTCGATAAAGAAGCCCTCAAAAAAATGTATATTACAAGCTTAATAAAAACACGAGAGTTGGATTTTTAATGATTGATATCGGTGTTAATTTAAACAGCATAATCGACTTGGCTGCACTCAGTGAATTTCAAGCTGAATTAACAGCCGCAAATATAAGCAAGGTTATTGCAATTAGTTCTAACTTAGCGGAATCCGATGAGCTTATAGAACTTAGCAAGACGCACCCAAATAGTTCAATACGTTATACTATTGGCTGTCATCCGCACCATGCAAGCGAATGGAATGAAGATACCACCTCATCCGCTATCACGTTAATACGTGAGAACTCACCGGTTGCCGTCGGTGAAACTGGCCTAGATTTTAATCGAAATTTTTCAACACCTAAACAACAGATCTTTGCTTTCGATCAGCAAATACAGATTGCCAAAGAAATGAATTTACCTTTGTTTTTACACGAAAGAGAGGCCGAAGATACGGTAATCGGAATGCTATCAAATGCAACCCACCTTAATGGAGTGATACATTGCTTTACTGGTAACAAAGAGACCCTAAAACGTTATTTAGATCTGGGTCTCTATATAGGTATAACGGGATGGTTATGCGATGAACGCAGAGGTCATGATTTACAAGAAGCCGTAAAATACATTCCGAATAATCGCTTATTAATCGAAACAGATGCACCATACCTTATTCCTAGAAACATCCGCCCAAGACCAAGAAAAAATCACCCCAAATTCCTGCCTTATATTATAAATGAGCTAGCCAGAATTAGAGAGCAATCGGTAGAAGAGATAGAAAAAATCACACATATGAATGCAAGGCGACTTTTTAATATTTAAATGATCTGCATTTACCTTAGGTAGCGCCTATTCGGCTTATTCACAACCTGTGCGGCATTATCTAAGGCTTGATCAACTTGATCTGACGTAAAAGGCCAAAATAAAAAGGTCCCATAAATTTCAAGAACAGGGATTTTTGTGCCATATTTTTCAAACAAATAAAGGTCATCGGCTATATCTACACTTTCAATTATAACTCTATTTTTTGTCACATTTACGACTTCCTGCTTGGCTATATCACATAAATGACAGCCGAGCGTGCCATATAAGATCACCACTTTATTCATATACATCCTCAAATTGATTTATCGTTAAAAATGACATTGGCAACTGAGATAAAGGTGTAATTGGACAAATGATATCAATAACCTTTTCTCTATTCTCTTTTGTGACACCCAATAGTATGAGAACCAAATCAATGAAAGAATGACTTTCCTCACCATTAACAAGCGCATTTTTAACATGAAAAAATAAGCCCACTTCGATAAAATCAATAGCACAGTTAACCGCATCAACCTGCATGATTTTTTGTTTTTCGCCTTCTGTAATGATGCTTATCAAAATATCTTTAATACCCTGATTTAACCGCTCAGAATAAGCATTACCACTGTATAGATAGTTGGACCAAGTCGAATCATCATTGGACTGCATAATAAGATATTTAATTAAAATAGTGATCTTCTCGGTTGAATAGGCGTAGGTGTTTAACAAGATATCAAGATCGTTTTTAAAGACTTGAGTTAATTCGGATTTCAGGTCTGTAAGCGCATCGTATCTACAATCAAAATAATTATAGAAGGTACCCACACTCACACCCATTTTTTGGGTGATCATCTGCACACTAATATCCTCCCAGCCATGCGTCAATAAGAGCGACTGAAGAGAATACCTTAACGAATCTAATGTCTGTATACGCTTAATGCCCAAATCATTCCTCAATAATATATTTTTTCACTTTGTAAGACTTGTACCATGTATAAAAACCATCTTCACGCATCGGCTTTGCAAAATAATAACCTTGGCATACTGTACAACCATAACGCTTTAACTGTTTAGCCAGCTCTAACGATTCAACACCCTCTGCCACAACGAGCATGTCTAGACTTTTACCCAAAGCAATTGCCGCTTTGACAAGACCGGCCCCTTGCTTCGTATGAAAGTCTTTTACTAAAAAACCTTTATCAATTTTAAGTTCTGAAAATGGCAATTCTTTTAGATACAGCAAAGAAGAATAACCAGTGCCAAAATCATCTAAAGCAAGATTTATACCCATATCAAGCAATTGATCAAATGTTTTTTTACTTTCCGCTAGATCTCCTAAAACGACTGTTTCTGTTAGTTCAAATGTTATTTTCTTTGGGTCTACATCAAATTCTATTAAATATTTTGAAACGTATTTAATCAGACCTTTGTCCAAAAAATTACGAGCAGATAAATTAATCGATAGCTGTATTCCGGGGCCAAACAAGGCGACATGATGTGAATAAAATATAAAGGCGCGTTTGATGACAAAATCCGTCAAATCATTAATGAGTGAGCTTTGTTCTATAATTGGTATAAACATTTCAGGGGAAATCACCCCTTCATCTTCGTCCGACCATCTTAATAAAGCTTCAACCCCAAAAAGTGATCCATCTTGTGTATTAACCTGGGGTTGAAAAACCAAGTCTAGGCCGTTATTTTCAAGTGCTTTCTTAAATTTTGATAGCAATACATTGATGTATTTTGGATCGTACTCAAGGGTGTCTTTGTATTCTAGTAAGCAATATTTTCTATGAGATGACTCTTTCGCCGCCACCTGAGCTTTGCGAATTGCGGAAGATATTGTCTCTGCACCAGTAAGTTCACACAGCCCTATGGCGACCTCAACATCCAAATGAATATCTTGATAGCGGAAGGGATTACTGACATGCTTATGTAAAGCAAGCAAGCTAGCGCTTATATCTTCACCTTCCCTACCAACATAAACCAAACAGACATCAAGTGAGTCTAGTACAACGGCTTTATCATTATTCCAATCCACGTCTACTATTACGAACTGTTTATTCAGTTGCACTTCTTTTTTTATACGATCATGCAAACCTAAAACCAACATATCAGCCACTTCTTGACCATAAGCCAACACAATGGAGTAATACCCCTCAAAATGAATAATAACAACGTTTACTTGCCTATTCACTGGTATGTATTCTTTTATAACAGGCCAATTATGAAGCAGTACTTGTTTTTTGGGTAACAGCGAAGCGTTGTCATGAGTGGCCTGGAAAAGCATGTGTCGCTCAATGATTTGTCTCTGTTCTAGTTCTTGTACACTTCTCATAGAGTCTTTGATAGCGCCTTGCCTAGCGGCCTCATAGCTATCAACCATGGCGGCCACCAAGAATACAATTTGCATTGCAAAAGCCGCAATCACATAGACTCTTACTTCATCAGACATGAACACAATACCAATCGCGTCCAATATCATCACAGCTAAAGCCAGAGTATAAAAAATCCAAGCCAAAGCGAAATACAATTCTTTATATCTTCTCCCCGTTTTTTGATAAAAAAACACGGTTGAAAACCCACAAGACAACAAGGCTACAAACACAAACGAAACAAGGCTAAAAAAGCTCATCAAGGTGTATAATCCAGGCGCGAATGTAAAACAAAGCGCCGTCAAGGAAGCAATTTTAGATAAGGTTAAAACGGACACATGCCATTCACGAGAAATGTTTAAGTATTTCTCCACAAACACCAGCTGACTATAAATCAAGAGAAAGCCAAGAATATTAGTTGCATATTGATTTAACTCAGGTTCATTGGGCCAAACCCTCTGAAAAAGTACGCCACTAAAATTTAATCCATAGAGTAATGAAAAGAAAAAATAGACGCTAAAACAAAAAAACGTATTGTATTGTGAAATGCCAAACACAATTAAACAGCCAATCACTGCAAATAGCATAAAACCAAAATAACTGCCTATAACAAATGACGTTAGCTGTGTTTTTTCAATTAATTGACTTGCAGAGAGTAAATTAATTGGAAGCTTCAATATACCTTCGGAATGGACTTTCAGATAAAGTTCAGAGCCATTCCCCCCATGATTAAATGGAAATGTAAAGGTGCTGCTGTTAAATACACGAGAGGAAAATGGCTTGGCATCGCCAGTATGGTAGGCGGCTACGACTTTTCCATGCTGAACCTCATAAAACTCGATTAAATCAATTAAAGAGTAATCGAGATTCAAAAATTGACTACTTTTTGCGGGCCCAATTAGGTTGATTTTTATCCAATAGGTGTCGTTAGAATAACCGAAGTTTAAATCTGAATCATCATGATTAACCCATGAAAAAGAAACGGGGTCATTGCTTTCTAAAAGCGTATCAATAGTCAAATTATTGGCACTATCGACAAGTGAATACACCTCGATATTATCTTTTAATGGGGAGGGGGCCGCTTTAAATGCTTTCACCCCGATCAAAGAAGCAACAATAACGAGCGCTACAAATAATACAAAAACTTTTAAATCAGTTACTTTCATTTGTAAACGTCCTTTCTAAACACAAACCATGTCACCAATAAAGCGTAGATTACTGCTTGGTTTTTATAAACTAAATCAAACCTAACTGCTTAGACAATAGTTTATCAACACTCGTGTGGAAATGAATTAACACACTGTCTGCTATTGGTGTTATTTGCTTTTCAATATAATGATCATAATCAATTTCAGTAAGACCCTCTTCTGAGTAAAAGGGAACCACACCTGAGCGCTTGTAAAAGTATTCAATGCGTTTTTTAGCTTCATGGAACTCACTACCAATGCCTTGCTGAATATTATATTGCTCTTTCATCTTTGCCGCCCTTACATGGGGTGGGATGACTTTCTTATAAGAGTTTAAAGGGCGGCTTAATCGTTTCGAGTAAATAAGTTCAGTATCAAACTCCCCCATTTTTAAGCATTCAATGGTTTTTAAAATAAACTCGATAGGGTCTTCATCGGTGAAAACATGTTGAAAAAGGGATTTTTGAAAACGCCTAGCTAATGGAGTCCAATCACTCCTAGCGGCCTCTAACCCTTTAAATATTACTTTTCCTTCTGATAAACCCGCATAACGCTTTTTACTGCCCTCTTCCTGACCACGAATTGTCGGCATAAAAAAACGGCTGTAATAGGTTTCAAACTCAAGCTCCAAATAAGATGAGACTTGATATGTCGTTTGGCAATAATCTAGCCACTTCTCATTAATCATTCTACACAGAGCCTTCCCTTTTCCTATTACATGATCGTTCTCAAAATCTTCATCAAAAACAACAAAAACCGAGTCTGTATCACCATAGATAACCTTGGCACCACACGCCTCTATCCAGTCTTTTGTCTGCTCCAGTATTTGATGGCCTCTCATTGTAATTGAACTGGCCAATTCGGCATGATAAAAACGACACACATTTGACCCAAGCACCCCATAAAATGAGTTCATAATTATTTTGATCGCATAACTTAATATATCGTTTTGTTGAATTTTAGCCAGCTCGCGAGCTTTCGTGAGCTCATCAATGAGATTTGGTAATATCGCGTCTAAAGAGGAAAAACGAGCGCCTAAAAAGCCCGCTATTTTTGGTTCGTTATGGCTGATTCTCGCCAAAGGGTCTATTTTAAAGGTTCGAATAATACTGGGATAAAGACTTTTAAAATCAAAAACCAAAACGTTTTTATAAAAACCCGGACAAGAACTCATAACAAAGCCGCCAGGGCTTGATTTAAAGGCCTCTTCATTCCATGCCGGTGCCACAAACCCTCTTTGATGAAGCCGCGGTAAATATAGGTTTTCAAAAGAAGCCACCGACCCACCCGTTTGTTCAAGGGGAATACCTGTTAAATCAGCGCGTGTTTGCTGCAGCTCTATCAATTTCAGTTTTTGGAAAATACGCAATACAAGATCACAGTCTTGCACGTTATAATCAACAAAACTGGCCAAATCATTTGCATGCAATGCTTCTATTTCTTGCCACCGCCCACTTCCATGAAGCGTCTTTTGATCCTTTAAAATTTCTTTACTAACGTTGTTAAGGCTATAAGATTCAAAATGATAACCACCCACTTTAAGCAGAACAATGCCATCTAAAACAACACGCCCAGGAATGGTTATAAAATATTTCCCCTCACTTTCAGAAGTACGTAAAGACCAAGACTCACCACCAACGCCAAATTGTGGCTTTAAACCCAATGCTCTGCATCGTCTGTCGATAAACGCCATATCAAAACCGATGATATTCCATCCAATAAGGATGTTTGGATTATGAAAGCGCACAAAACGCATAAAGGCTAAAAGCAAACTTTTTTCATCACTGAAAAAGAAACAACGCTCATCCTCTATAGGGTATAAACTCACCACAAAAACTGCCGTTAATTCTGAAGAAACAACACCGATAGAAAGCAATGTGTTATGGCTAACTGAAGTTTCAATATCGACCGACCATACCTTCCACTGAGGATTTTGTATTGATAACTCAGTCGCAGCAGGCTTCAGAATGGCTTGCTTATAATAGGTCTCGCTGGCATCACATTCTCCAATGAAGCGAATGGCACCACGTATCCCCCTTTCCATTAAATAACGATCTTGAGGCTTTATGTCTTCTTCGTAAACAGAAAAGCCGCTGTGTTTAAGGCGTTGTATTAAATCCTGTTTGTACTTCAACCCCGAACAATACACAGTTAAGACTTTTGTGTGATTGAAATTAAGATAATGGTGATCTTCAAAATAGACATTTAGTGAATTTAATAGCTCTTCTGCAAGAACATCAGTGAAGAAAACCGCGGACTGTCGATTAGGAATAAGATGAACTGTCTTACTGGCTGTTTTAACCCAGTAAGACATTTCTAATGAACCATTTACCTCTCTAACATGGCGACTGACTATATAACCTTCGTCCGTTCTTAACATAGAACCTTAGTTATCCTAGTTTTAGGATTATAACGACCGTAGCATTCTCATTGGAGGAACTGTTAATACAGATTTACCTGCATATAATCCAATGATAGACACGACAATAAAGCCTGTAGATGGCCCTAAAATCCACATTAGGGGATGAATGCTTGGCGCAAGCTCAAAAATAAAAACCTGCAATCCGAACAAACTTAATTCTGCCGCTAAAGCACCAATAACACCAGCGGAGAAACCAAGGAAACCAAATTCAACTAACATTGACTGTCGAATGAGCGTTTTACTTGCACCTAATGTTCTTAATAGTGCCCCCTCTTCAAGCCTTTCATCTAAACTGGCTCTAACACTTGCATTAAGTACCAGAACAGCAGAGGAAAGAATAAAGAACAAGACGAGCTGAATAGCCTGTGAAACTTGAGCAATAATGAGTTGTATCTGCAGAATTAAATCCCCCACATTAAGCATGGATACGGTCGGGAAATCCGCCATTTTTTGGTAAAAAGACTGCACATTTTGCTTGTCAATAAATACGCTACTTACGTAGTTAGCTGGGAAGTCAGATAAAATACTTTGCGGCAATATTAAATAAAAGTTTGGCTTCATTGAGCTCCAATCAACGCTACGGATTGACGTTATAGGTAGCTGATAGTCTAACCCTCCTATTTTAATCCCTAATGTATCCCCCAGTTTAAGATCCATTTCTTTGGCGGCCTCTTCTTCTACTGATAAGCCATCAACATTGGCACCAAATTCGCCCTCCAGCAAAACATTGTCTTCGGCCAACTGATTACTCCACGTTAAATTCATTTCTCTTGAAATCAATTCTGGTTCTTTATCTTCAGCTGTATATAGATCATCAACATCTTGCCCATTTAACTGAACAACTCGGCCTCGAACCATTGGATACCACTCACTGACTGGAATACTGAGGTCTTGAGCAATATCACTAATTTGTTGAACTTCTCCTTCTTGCACATTAAATAAATAATGATTTGGAGCATCCACCGGCAATTGTCTTTGCCAATCTGTAATCAAACTGGATTTCACACCAATCAAAATCAGCCCCAGCATAATGATCAAGGTAAAAACCAAAAGTTGGAACAGGTTACCCATTAAGCGACGATGCAAAGAGGCTAACCCTATTTGCCAGCCACTTACCGCCCCTGATGTGAGTTTTCTACCGAGTTTAAATAAAGCGTAGCCAATAATACCTATCGCTAATGCCACTACAAAAATGGCCACCATCATAATACTTGGTAGCAATACACCACCTGTATAGACCACCATCAATAAGTACATACCAATAAAAGCCATCAAATACAGAGACAAGGATTTTAATTGCACTTTACCTGCAGGATGTAACACAGTTAAAGGCGATACATCGAATAAACGCATCAACAATGGAACACAAAATGCTAGCAATGACATTAATCCAGTCAGAATACCCAACCACAGATTCGTGATAGAGGCACTTGGCAAAACAGTTGATAACAAACTGGCTAAACTCAGTGCAATCACCTCTTGAATTAACCAACCAAGTGTTAACCCGATACCAGTACCAACAAGAAAGAGGATGGCCAGCTGAGACAGCAAGAGTTGAGCTATTTTTTTAGGTGTAGCGCCCAATGTTTTGATAACAGCCACTTGGGTTAAATGACGGCGAACATAACGAGAAGACGCTAAGGCCATCGCTACACCAGACATGACAACCGCTAAAGTACCAGCAAGCAACAAGAAGGACTCAGCTCTGTCAATCGCCGAGTTAATACCTTGACCACCGTTTTTAGGTGTTCTCCAACGCTCTCCTTTCTGCAAGTTCGGAGTAACCCAAGTTTCATATTGATTTAAAGCGTCTTCATTACCCGCTAACAATAATGAATAACGCACACGGCTTCCGGGTTGAACAACCTGCGTTTTGGCTAAATCATCATGATTAATCACAGCTCTTGGGGCAATAGCAAAAGTGGAGCCGGTAGACCCAGGATCTCGAACAAGATAATGTCGAATAACTAAGTCAACCTCACCCACTTGTACCGTATCACCGATACCAACATTTAGCAGACTGGCAAGCCGTGATGACACCCAAATTTCTCCACTTTCTGGCCCAGTCTCATTCACATAACCCGCACCAAAAACCTCATCATCAATAAGGTAACTACCACGTAATGGGTAATTACTGGTAACAGCAGAGACTTGTGAGAGTTGAAGGTTATCATTTGAAAAAACCATTGAGGAAAATGAGGTTTTTTTCGCCGTGTCCAGCCCTTGCTCTAACGCGTATTCCAACCTCTCAGGGCTCACTGGCGCATTACTTCTAACCACTCGATCTGCCGCTAACAATGTGGCGGATTGCATCGTAAAAGAGGTTTGTAATCTATCTACAAACAAATCAATGCCTGTTACCGTAGAAATCGACAAAATTAAAGCAAAAAGCAATGTCAGCACATCACCGTTACGTACTTCTCTTATGAGCAGTTTAATCGCCAACATGATTCACTTACTCCTGGCCTAAAGGCGCTGACTCAATGATTTTTCCTGAAGCCATCATTATTTGGCGTGAACAACGCTTGGCTAAGTTTGCATCATGAGTCACCAACACCAACGTTGTCCCTTGCTTTTCATTCAAGGCAAATAAAAGATCGGTCACTATTTTTCCATTTTCTGAATCTAAGTTCCCTGTCGGTTCATCCGCAAATAGGACTTTAGGGGAAGAGGCAAAAGCGCGGGCAACCGCAACACGTTGTTGCTCACCTCCGGATAACTGACGTGGGTAATGTTGCAAACGGTGCTCTAAGCCAACTTGTTTGAGAAACTCAGAGGCCTTATTTTTGGCGTCTTTATCCCCCTTCAATTCACCAGGAAGCATTACATTTTCCAATGCTGTTAAGCTAGGCAAAAGATGAAAAGATTGAAAGACAAACCCGACATACTCACCGCGCAAATCGGCCCGGGCTTCTTCATCAAGTTCGGATAAATTATTACCATATAAAAAGATGTCTCCCTGTGAAGAAACATCCAAACCCGCGATTAATCCTAATAAAGTAGATTTACCCGAACCAGATGCCCCAACAATTGCCACGCTTTCTCCTTCTCTGATACTGATGGAAATATCATTCAAAATAGTCAGGTCATCGGCGGCTGTTGTTACCGTATGGGTTAAATTTTGTGTTTTAATTGCAAGATTCGTCATCATATACTTACTTATTCCCATTCTTTAAGGTTAGAAACATGTATTTCTTAAACCATATTAAATTTCTATTGTTGTCCACCCTATTACTTGCGTCTACCGGCTATGCCAAAAGTATTCTCGTTATGGGTGACAGTTTAAGCGCGTCTTACAATCTCAAAGTCGATCAAGGTTGGGTTTCTTTATTGGAAAACACACCTGACTTTCAAAAAACACACTATTCTATTGTTAATGCCAGTATTAGTGGAGAAACCACACAAGGTGGATTGGCCCGTTTAAATACACTATTAAAGACGCATTCACCCGATATTGTCATTCTAGAACTTGGCGCCAATGATGGACTAAGAGGCTACCCTCTAAATAAAACACAAAACAACCTTGGAGCCATGATTCAAGAATCCATGGAACAAGATGCAAAAGTACTCTTAATTGGAAACCGTATACCGCCCAATTATGGCAAACGTTATACGGATCAGTTTTTCTCTCTTTACCAATCACTTGCTGAAGCGTTTTCTCTCGAAGCTTATGTTCCCTTCATGTTGGACAATGTGGCACTCAATGACGCACTCATGTTGGATGATGGCTTACACCCTAACGCTGAAGGGCAGAAACAAGTACTTAAGAACATTATGCCGTTTCTATTACCTATGTTGTCAAAATAATAAGGAAAATTCATGAAAGTTGTTTTTTTAGACAGAGATTCTTTTCCTTCATACATTACATTTACTTCATCGGTTCAATCGTTAACGATGATTGACTATCCACATACGCAAACTGAAGAGATTGCGGCTCGAATAATCGATGCAGATATTATATTAGTAAATAAAACAGTATTGACTGGGGATGTCCTATCTCAATGCAAAAATTTAAAAATGATTCAGGTAACCGCGACAGGCACCAACAACATTGACTTAAATTATTGTGAAGAAAACAATATTATTGTCAAAAACGTTGAAAATTATTCGGCGAATAGTGTTCCGGAACATACTTTCGCCTTACTGCTTACTTTAAAACGTAGTTTAGATGCTTACATTAGCGACGTTAAAAAAGGGGTCTGGTCTGATTCCAAACATTTTTGTTTTTTAGATCATCCCATCAGAGATTTAGCTGGCAGCACCATGCTTATTATAGGTAACGGGAATATTGGTCAAAATGTTGCTCGAATCGCTCAAGCTTTTGGCATTCACTGCCTTTTATCGGAACGAAAGGGATCAGATACCATTCGAGAAGGCCGTATTTCCTTTGAGGAAGGGATTCAACTAGCTGACATCATTACGTTACACTGCCCTCTTTCTGAAGAAACGCGTTCTATGATAGGTAAGCAAGAACTGGAAAAAATGAAGTCTTCTGCCATCTTAATAAATGTGAGTCGAGGCGGTTTAATAGATGAAGAGGCGCTCGTTGAAGCGGTCCAAACCAAACAAATTTTTGGCGCGGCCATGGACGTTGCCACAAGAGAGCCAATGCCTAATACAAGCACCTTAAATCAATTAGCGGACTATCCTAATTTCCTACTGACACCTCATGTTGCATGGGCAAGCGATCAAGCGATGCAAACCTTAGCGGATATTGCAATGAATCAAATAAAAGAGTATCTACTGCAGCCATCACTATGACACCTTTAACCATACTGTATCAAGATGAGCATATCATTGCGATCAACAAACCCGAAGGGTTACTTGTCCATAGAACACATCTTGATAAACAAGAAGAAGATGCCGTGGTGCAAAGACTTAGAGACCAAATTGGTCAATGGGTTTTTCCTGTTCATCGGCTCGATAGAGCCACCTCTGGAGTATTGATATTAGCGCTGTCTCCAGCGGTGGCTAGAGAATTTGGCCACCAATTTGAGAATCATGAAATAGACAAAACGTATCATGCGATCGTCAGAGGGCATTTACCGAATACAGGCCATATAGATTACCCACTTGCGAAGATAAATGAAGTTAAAGGAACCGCACGAACCAAAGTAATAGGAACAGAAAAAGACGCCGAAACGAACTACAAAACATTGACTCTTTTCACCTTGCCTATCCCTGTTAGCCGTTATGATGAGTCGCGCTGCTCATTAGTCGAAATAACCCCTCTACAAGGCAGAAAACATCAAATCAGGCGTCATTTCAAACACATTTTTCATCCACTTATTGGCGATACGCGCTACGGATGCCGACATTACAATGCACTTTTCAAGCTGGATGAATTACCAAAAAGGATGTTTCTGCACGCCTTATCTATTCAGTTTATCCATCCTATAAATTGCCAACCAATGGATATCAGCGCGCCTTATTCCCAGAGTTTTTCTGACGCTATTGAATGGCTTTCGTATCAAGACAGTACAGTAAAAATACGTTAGACACGCATCAAAGGCACTTCGCTAAACCTTTTGTAAAACGAGTCTGAGACTATGTGACTCAGTCACCTCTTTCTTACATTTTGAGGGCATGAATGGATTCAGCTTTCCCTCTCTACTTAATTCATCACCAAGCCTGCAAACGACTGTCAGAACCTTAATCAATTTAATCAATTTCACACCATTAAAAATACTAACGATATTGCAAATCATTCTCATTAACAATAGAATCACATGGTCTTTGATCCACTTACTGCTTTAAATGAAGGAAAAATTTACCATGTCGCGCGCACATACAAGCATAAAAGCCAAATTCCCCTCGTCCCTATCTCTAATCGCCCTTTCAGTTATAGGTGTTAATGGCATGATGATGTCTTCCTATGCAACAGCGGAAACAATTGTACTCGATTCGCTCATTATTACAGGAGAAAAAATCAATAAAACAATTAAAGATACGTCAACAGCTGTGACCGTCATTTCGCAAGAGCAACTAGCAAGTGGTGAGACAAAAAATTCAAAAATGGTCGCTACGGAAGCACCTAATGTTATTACAACTGGGTTTGGTAATATTTCTATAAGGGGGATAAGTGGTAATGGGCCCGCTACGGGTGGCTATGCTCTAGTAACAGGTGCCAGAACCCGTGTATCAACAGTAATTGATGGCAGCCCACAAGACTGGTCAGGTTATAACTTCACCCCGAGTGGCGTTTGGGATGCGCAGCAAGTTGAAGTGTTACGTGGTCCGCAATCTACAACACAAGGAACCAGCTCTATTGGTGGTGCTGTTGTCATCAAAACAAATGACCCAACTTTCACAGATGAAGCCAGTATCAGAGCAGGTTTAGAAACGTATAAAAATGGTAATATAAAATATAATATGGCCGCAATGTCTTCTGGCGCATTAACGGATGATGAGCTGGCTTATCGCATTGCAATAGATGGTAGCAAAGGCGAAGGTTGGATGAATTATAAAGAAGTCGATACCGAATTTGATGGCATCCCTAATATCAGTGACGCTGAGAATATCAACTTACGCGGAAAACTACTTTGGACACCGTCTGAACAACCGAACCTTACGGCATTGATTACGGTTGAACACCATAAATACGACGGCGAGTATCTTAGCTGGGCGAATGATGAAGAGACAAATTACAGCCGTCAGACCATGACGTTGAATGATGAAGAAGGCGATAATATTCGCTTACAAAATTCCAGTGTTAATGCCATTTCGGCCGACATTGATTATCAAATAAACACAGGTATTACTAATTCTCTCCATATTGGTTACAGTGATTCTGACATTCATTTTGAACAATACCCAAATGCTTTTGCTGTAGACATAGATAAAGAAACTGTATTCTTTGAGAATAGGTTGCTATTCAATCAAGAAAACACCAATTTCTCTGGTGTTTTAGGTCTCTATGCAGCTAAAAAAGACGCCTATACTTATGCATCCTATTTGCGAAGTGATGACGTGACTACCACTACAGCCATTTATGGTGAAAGCGCTTACTCCTTTTCAGATACAACAAATTTAATAGCGGGTATACGAGTTGAAAATGAGAAGGTAGACCGTACCAGTGGCTTTGATTGGACTGGCCAAATAGACCAGAATAACGATAAAACCTACTTATTGCCTAAATTAGGTATAACTCAAGATATTTCTAATAACACCACATTAGGTGCTACTGTTCGAAAAGGCTACAGCCCGAGTGGTTCTGGTTTTGAATGGGGCGGTAATTACGACTTTTACACCTACGACAGTGAAGAAGTGCTGGCTTATGAATTAAGCAGTAAAAGTCATTTTGACAATGGCTCGACGATGAACGTGAGCCTTTTCTTCAATGACTATAGCGATTACCAAGCCTTTATCGATTCAACGTATATCGATAACATCGATTCAGCCCATACTTATGGAGCAGAGCTCGAAGCAACAACTTGGCTAACTCAAAACTTGGAAATACGTGGTTCTGCAGGTCTGCTCCACAGCAAAATCGATAACTTTGATTCCTTCAAAGGAAACAAGCTCCCTAGCGCACCAGAAAAGAACATCGGGTTGGGGTTCACTCAATATGTGGGTGACCAATGGTCGTTTGGTGCTGATATTACTTACGTAGGTGAGTATTATTCGGATTTGAAAAATACAGAAGAGTATCAAGCAGGCGATTACATAACAGCGGATGCACGTATTCAGTATGTAAATAATTCACTTACCGTGGATGGCTATATAACCAACTTAACCGATGAAGATGTTGTTTATTATGCGTCTAGAGGTTCAAGAGCGTCCATTGGACAAACTCGAACGGTTGGAATCAGCGCTACCTACCGCATGTAGTATCTCCGAAATTAAGCCGGTCATGAAATCATTTTTTTTTATGATCGGCTTTCTCTTTTTGTTAGTCAAAGCATGGTACAAATGACCAGTAAACTAGTACAAATCCCAGACAAAATCCGTAAGGTGCACTATGTATTTATTATGATTAGATTCAGGCAATATTCTCTGTACGGGCGTTAAACCTGCGGCTTCAAACAAACGATGATAAAACTGATTATTTGCATCAACTTGAGTGCTTAGGTGTTCTAAGCCACAGCAACCAAGCACGGGTAACAAACTCCTTACCGCTTGGCTAATGACGTCTAAATAAATCTGATCTTTACGCATTTTTATGAGCAGCTCACCCTTTGAGCCTTCTTCATTATGAAAAACAAAAACAATCCACCCAACCACAGCACTTTTATTTTCCACTACAAGGTAGTGAGCTTCACCCTGGCTTTTCTCAAACCGAGTCCGAATGCTCGCTTCTGAAAGCGCTCCAAATTTAGAATAAGAGTAAAACTCATAAAAGAAGTTCTCTCTTTTAGCCAACTCTAGAACCATTGGAACATGGCTAATCAATGCTTTTGTTATGGAGTATTTAGGCTGCATAATAAATCAACTTTTACAAACAATGCTATAATTGTAGTAAATAATTTAAGTTCATCCTCCTGAATTATTCTATTTAAATATTGTCACCCGAATCAAAAATGATAAACTTCTTATTCAAAGAGCTTTAAAAACGAGTGTAAAATGTCAAGTAAATTAGTCTATTCAACTGACACTGGGAAAATATGCCCACAATGTCAACGTCCAATAAATGACTGTTGTTGCAAAAAAAGCAATCATGAAATAGGCTCAGGTAATGTAAAAGTATTGTACGAAACTAAAGGTCGTAAAGGTAAAGGCGCGACCTTGATAACTGAGTTAGCGTTAGAAAGTAAAGATATCACCAAACTTGCCAAAGAATTAAAAGCAAAGTGCGCCACAGGTGGTACAGTAAAAGACAATGTCATTGAAATACAAGGCGACCACAGAGACAAAATACTGCAACTACTTTTGTTGAAAGGTATAAAGGCTAAAAAATCAGGAGGATAATAATTATAAAATTATAGCATTATTGTTCACTTCCGATATAATTTATAGTTATCTCGATAGTTAATTGAAACCATGCAGTATCTTTAACAAAGATATTACTTTGTAACTTATTTTACGCCAAACGGATTTAGCGTTTTACCTTCTTTAAGAGGTTAAGATGCGCCAAGAAAGTCCTTCTCAGGCGGTGAGCTTATTACGTAAAGCTGTCCCTTTGATGATGAAACTTAACATTGCGCCTACACCCTATAACTATGGTGTATGGTACACCTATGTTTCCAATCGAAACAAAAAACTTAATAACTTAATGGACTCTACTATCCAAAAATTGGGTGGTTTACCAGATTTCGTCTCTAAAGAGCTTTTTGAAGAGTTCATTTTAGATGAAGATTTACAAAAAACCAGCGACCATACTAAACAACTCGATGGTATGCTTGATGACATCGGATCAAGCTCAGAGGAAATGATTGACGGTTTAGCAAAACTTAAAGTATCGCTGGAAAAGAGTAAGAAGTCCTTAAAGAACAACAATGACCTAGATAATATAAAAAGAAACCTCCGATATCTTGAATCAAACACATTAAAAGTGGTTAAACACACTGATGTATTTCAGGGTAACCTTCAAGATATTCAGCAACAAATAGCCAACTTAAAAGAAGAAATCAACCGGTCAAAAGAAAGTGCTGATATTGACCCAATTACCGGTTTACTTAATGCGCAAGGTTTTGAACGCTACCTGTACTCATGGATTAATGCGGCTGAAGATGATTTGTCAATCATCTTAATTGACATAGATAAACTGTCGGCAATAAATAAGCGTTACGGTAAAAAAGTAGGTAATGCGATTATCCGTTTTTTAGGCCAATTTTTACACTCCAAGAAACTTGAGAACACCATCACATCAAGATTAGATGGAGGAACATTCGCTGTGCTCATTTGTGAAGAGAGCTTAAGCTTTAACGTTCAATTTGCCGAACAAATTAGACTTCAAATTGAAAACCAAGTTATTCGCACGAAAAAAACACAAGAACCGATAACTTCTCTAACCGTGTCGATTGGTATTTCGACCTTAGTGGGCCAAGAGCTAGGCCAACATTTATTGGACAGAGCTAAAAAATACTTAAATAATGCCAAAGAAAAAGGCGGAAATTTGGTTTCAACGAACTGAAATACACACTTAAATTGCGTTTATATTCTAAGCCAGTCAAAAAGTAGGGGAACATGGAAGAGCAACACATTACAGAGTTTGAAGTAAGAGATTACGAATGTGATATTCAAGGTATAGTGAACAACTCTGTTTACCAAAACTATTTAGAACATGCCCGACACACATTCTTAAAAAGCAAAGGCATCAACTTTACTGAGCTGGCGATGAAGGATATAAATTTAGTGGTTATTCGCGCCGAGCTTGACTATAAATTGCCCCTCGTCAGCCAAGATAGATTTACTGTGGAAACTCACGTAGAGAAAGTCAGCAAAATAAAATTTTGTTTTCACCAAACTATACACAGGTCACAAGATAACAAATTAATACTGAAGGCCGTTGTAACCGGAACCTCTATTAACGAAAAAGGTAGACCGATTCGATTCTTAGACTTAGACAAGCTACTCTAGTACAAACACCACCCCCAATTAAAGACAAACCACATAAGCCAAACTTTTACTAATGTGGTTAATCATGACCCTTGTACATATCGGCTATCTAAGACAGTTAGACTGGCCGCTTGCTTACTAACTGTTTTGAATATTGCACAATAATAAACCTCTATTTTCTAACTTATTGAAACGAAGAGAATCTGTATGGACAGACTTACGGCCGCTAAAGTGTTTATCGATGTTGCTCATTCAAACAGTTTCACCGCAACCGCAGAAAAGTTAACTATGTCTAGACCCATGGTCACACGCTACATCGAAGCCATGGAGGATTGGTTAGGTACCCGGTTACTCCATCGAACTACGCGAAAAATATCACTTACTACAGCAGGAGAAGACGCTTTAAAAGAGATAGAAACATGGGTAAAACAAGCGGATCATATAGAGTCTTTAACCTCAGATTCTCATTCCTTATCTGGCTCCATTCGAATAACCACCAGTATGTCTTTTGGCGTTAACCAGCTATTGCCAGCTATTCAGGACTTCATGACACTTCACCCCAAAATCCAAATTAATATTGAATTAGAAGATTCTGTCACAGATATGACGGAGCAAAGTATCGATTTGGCGATTCGCATTTCATCCACCCCCCATCCATCACTCATAGGTAAGCCTATCGCAATTTGTCAATCTGTTCTGGTCGCTTCTCCTAAATACCTATCAAACCACTCAAAAATTATGACACCAAGTGATCTTAAACAGCACGACTGCTTAGGTTATAAAAACCATGAACGTTATGTCTGGAACCTCTCAAAAAAGGATCAATTCGAAGCCATAACCGTAAATTGTCGACTGAGTGCTAATGAAGCGACAGTCTTATTAAATGCCGCTTTAAACCATGCTGGACTGACTCTTCAGCCGACTTATCTTGCGAATACCTATATTAAAAGTGGCCAGTTAGAGGTTGTACTCCCCGACTGGAAGCCCAATGATTTAAAAATCTACGCCCTCTACTCGTCCAGAAAACATCTACTCCCCTCCGTACGCGCTTTGATTGACCATTTAGACCAATACTTTACTGCCCACCCCTGGTAGCGAATCGTTACAACCCAAGAATAAGCGTATCTGACTCCTTTGCAGACACAGCGCAACACAGACGCACTTCCCTACCCGATCACCGATGATGGAGACTGACGGTAAGGAATCTTACCTTGCGTAAGAATTCCTCTTTCACCCACCTAATCGTCATGTAACAGCCCGTATAAAAACTTTGATTGATTATTTTTGCGTCTATTACTCTTAGCAAAATATTCACTAAAATAAGACAAGTAGTGCGTTATTAGAAGTCTCCAGGAGCGCATTGTAGACAGGTCATACCTAAATTGCGCCATCCTTGAACGACGGCGTCTCTATCGTCTAGCACTAACCAAGGCTGGAAACCATCCCCATGAATTTTTTCCAACAACCTCTTTTTCACTTCCTCATCGGGCATGGCATCAGCATTATCTGGCCTTAAGTAGAGCCCATCATACGGGACATTATTCTTTTTCATCCACTCTATAGAGTGTTGCTTGTGAGACTCGGGGCGACCACTGCAAATTAAAATATTCTGTCCTTGCTGCTTAAGAATGGTGACTAAACGCAAAACATTTTCAATTACTGGCGCATCCTTCATATAATCAAAAAAAGGCTCCCAGTGCTTTTCAGCACCCAACACCCAATGAGAAACTTGAGCATGATCAAATTCAGCCAACGTTCCATCTAGGTCAACAATTACCGCATTCGGACTCATTTTACTTTTCCTTTATAGGGAGAAACAGACCAACCAAAGCCCTCTTGATCGGGGTTAAATGTGATAGGCGTTACATTACCGACTCTAGGACAATAAGGTGTGCCATTAATAATGTTGTTAAGTACTCGATACACGCCTGAATGGGCGATTATTAATGGCCATTCATGTTGGCTCAAAATGGTGTTTAGGGCTTTTACAACACGCATTTCAAAATCAGGCCAGGGTTCACCATTTGGCGGTGTGAGTTCGTAGGGCGTTTGCTGCAAAATACTGGCGCCTTCTAGATCACCCCAATTGCGCTCATTTAGCCCTTCATATGCGTTGTGTTGATAGTCCGGTAAAAGGTAAGACGCGGTTTCTTGAGTACGTTTCAATGTACTTGTACACACAGCACTCCATTCTACTCCTGACACAATACAGGACGCTTTTTGTGCTTGTAAAACACCTTCCTCACTAAGTTGGCTGTCTGTGAAACCACCAATCAATCCTGATTTGTTATAAACGCTTTGCGCATGCCGTACAAACACAAAAGGGGCTTTTGTTAGTGTCATATAATCATCTCCTTTAAATGAAGTTGAAGTGCTTTATGGCGCCCGTTTTTCTTTTTAGAAACCGAGTATCCTCGATCAACTTCTTGGCTGATCTGGGGCTGTTTCTGTGAGTTTTCCGCTTTATCTATGCCCTCGTAATAACCTTCTAAATAAGAGGCTGTAGTGATACAGTTTCCAAGTGCTTTTTGCCAAACAGAAAGGTCTTTAATGGCTTGAAACAAAGGTAAGCACAGTTGACATTGAAGTTGGTCAATGAGTTTTTTAAGATCGCGCTGACGTGGATGCACATTCCAGCGAACAAAGAAAGCATCACCTTTCTTAACAGAGTATTGAGCATGCTCAGGGAGATGGCCAGTATAGATGGGGATATAACGCTCAGGCTGCGCCAATAATTCTGACGCCTCACCACTCATGCCATCAGGGTCACCACAGAGTATTACTTTAGCACTTACATCAAAGGGCTTGCGACTAAGGCTAGATAAAACAGGAATCATGGCGTCACAAATCCCTTCTTTTGAACCTGACAATGCATTTTCAGGAGAAATGCAGTCAGCGGCTAGGCTCCAATTATGGTAACCCATTGAAGACAACCAACAGGCAATTTCTAAAGCCCTACCCGTTTGAGGAACGGGCATAAGCAACGCTTTCTCTTGCGTCAAAAACGTCTTTAATTTACGTTTACATTGCTCTAAAGTCTCATCGTAAAGACCGTAAGATGCATCTAACAAGGCAATTTCAGCTTCTGGTGGTGTTGTAAAAGCATAAAGCGTTGACTCCATACTAAAATCACCACTGTAAAAGATGCCGTTTCCAATATTGAAGTGAAGCCACACGCCTCCAAATGAATGGCCGGCTGATCCGGTCGTAACGGTAACGCCAGCCACAGTAATTGCACCACTAACAGGCAATATTTTATAGTTTAGTCCTGAAGGAAGTTGTTTTTGTACGGCCAAGGTCGCATAAACTGGAACTTGACTCAGTGTTTCCTGTTGAACCATTTCTCTTAATGCTCCCATGTGATCTTCATGGTCATGAGAAATAAAAATGGCGTCAAGGTTTGCTGGCATCTCCCAGCCCTTGTTCTCTCCCGCTTCTAATGCGCCACCAGCATCCAATAAAAATCTCACGGAGCGACCCCTTCCAGATGTAGAAAAAGTCAATAAAATAGCCGCGGCGGTTTTGCGACCCATTCCACTCAATACATCGATACTTATTTTCATGACTCCCCCTCCAAAGCCCATGCTTGTTTTATTCGAACAAACTTTTCGCCAGTTTCTTTTATGGGAAGATCACTATAGGCTAACAAAAATTGCCCATCAGCCAGGGTCAACTCGATGTCATATCGCTCTCCACGAAAAATACACGCTTGTACACGCACAGGTAGAGCATTAACGTCATCCGCCATAAATTGAATATCATTTGGTCGAACCAGCACAGAACTTGAATCCGTCGCGGAATCATGAGATTGTAAAATGCGATGTAAGGTTTCTGTATTGACGAACTGTAAGGGCTCAATGGGCGCCACCTTCAGCACGGACCCACGACCAATAAAATTAGCCAACCAAGCATTCTTTGGTGTGTTATACAATTCTTCCGGGGGAGCCCATTGAACTAACTGCCCTTTGTGTAATACGGCAATGTGATCAGCTAAGGACATCGCTTCCGATTGATCATGGGTAACGTAGACAATTGTAGCCTTAGTGCGCTTATGAAACGCCCTAAAAGTGTCTTCCATAGTGGCCCGTAAATGCCTATCTAAATTTGCCAAAGGCTCATCAAACAACACCACATCAGGCTCTGTCACCAAGCTCCGTGCGAGAGCCACACGTTGTCGCTGGCCACCACTCAACTGCGATGGCAAACGATCCGCATATTCATCTAATTCCACTACAGACAAGGCTTCTTTAATCCGTTGCTCTTTTTCCGCCCTTTTAATTTTTTGAATTTTTAACGGGTAGCCGACATTTTCAGCCACCGTCATATGTGGCCAAAGAGCATAGGATTGAAAAACCATGCCAAAGTTTCTTGCCTCTGTCGGCACGTGATGTTGTTCACTCGAAAGGCAGCATTCACCATGGCGAATTTCTCCTGAACTCACCGACTCAAAGCCAGCTAACATTCTTAAGATAGTCGATTTACCACAACCGCTTGGGCCTAATAACGCCACAAAAGAACCGGGCTCAATACTTAAGTTCAAATCATTAATGACACACTGCTCTGAAAAGTGTTTGCTCACGTTATGTAATGTTAATCGTGCCATGGAATGATTCCTTTTGGTAAACGTGGAGCTAGCAAGCTCAATAAAGCCATCAGTATCGCCACGAGTAAGACAACAAGTACTGATATCGCCGAGGCTAAAACACTGTCTCCACTTTCATCTAGATTAAATATCAACACCCCTAACGTCTCATTACCCGCACTCCATAAAAGCGCGGAAACGGTTAGTTCGTTAATTGAAATTAAGAAGACCAGTAGGCCACCGGCAAAAAAAGCAGGGGCGGTTAATGGCAAGACAATGTGCATTAATCTTTGTATAGAGTTGGCGCCCGCTAATTGAGCCGCTTCCTCAAGAGAAGCATCCAAAAGAGACATCGCCGTCATGACAGGCTTTAAACACACACTGAGAAAGCATGACAAATAGGCTAAAAATATGATCCCTAAGGTGCCATATAAACTCACATTAATAATAGGAAGTGGCTTAGCAAACAATAAGATAAAAGCAATCGCCAAGACAATTCCGGGTATTGCGTACGGCACTTCTATAAGACTAGCCACTACCGCTCTGACCCTCATCGGTAAGCGCATCAATAAATAGCCAAGTGGCAAACAAACCAACATAAGCACCATAGCGGTAAAAAAGGCCAACGTGCCGCTATTAGCAAAGGCTCTCGCTGTTGACCCTTGATTACTGACCATTTCAATATAGGCGTTTAATGTAAAGGTGTTACTGTTGAGCGGCATTCCAAGTGCTGGTACAAAAGAGCTGATAATCAAGCCAATTAAAGGAATCACTAAAATGAAGCTTAAGACCATTCCTAAAGCAAATTCAGTCGGCATTCTTGCCTTCTTAAGATCAAAGAATATTGGTTGCGCAGTATGGCCTATTAAAGCGAACTGACTTCGCTGTTGTAACCATTGTTGCATTAACATCCCAGCTAATACCAACAAGGCAATGATCATCGACAGCCCCGCTACTTCACTCAGAATATCCTCGCCAAAGCCCGCCATTTGTTGATAGATCAATGTTGGTAGTACCAAATAGTTAATTGGAATCCCAAGCATGGCAGGAATACCGAAATTGCCTAATGATGACACAAACGCCAATGCCGCCCCCGCGACCAAAGCACTTCGAGATAAAGGAACAATAATATCAACCCAGATACGAAACTGAGGCGCATTGGCCATTCTCGCCGCTTCGATCATATCTTGAGGCAGGCTCATTAACTGTGTGCGTAGCGCCAGAAAAACTAAAGGAGCGCTTTGAATGCCCAGCAACAGAGCAATGCCTTCTGCTGAATACATTGGGTTTGCACTGCCTAATTCAGGGGCTATGCCGAATGTATTTAATAATGGGCTGGCAGGACCAAACAATTGCAACCAACTTAAGGCCGTTACCTGAGGTGGAATCATCATGGGTAACATGAAGCAGAATACCCATAGAGGCCGGCGTCGTATATTCGTTAAAGACACTATAAAAGCAAACCCAGATCCTAGTAACACAGCAATCAATGTGCCCAGGCTCGAAGTATAGAAGCTGTTCTTTAGCGCTCTCCAAGTGCGTTCGCTGGTTAATACATCAGACAAAGGAGAAGAAGCCGTAAAACTGACGCTAGATACAGCTTCTGTTAATAACCTTAAGCTTGGTAGCAGGCTGATTAAAGCAATCAATAAGAATAAGAGTAAAGACAGCCAACGTAGCTGGCTGTCCGAAGTGCGAATGAGCATTTTCATTAACCTTCAAAAATCGCACTAAAACGCGCTTTATTCGCCGCATTATTCTCTAAGGTCTTAGCCGCATTAAATGGCATGAGTGTAATTTCAGCACGACTTGGGAAACCGTCTGGGACAGGCATATCACTACGCGCCGGTAAGTATCCCTGATCTAACACTAATTGCTGACCTTGCTTTGATAATACAAAATCAACAAATCGTTTTGCGGCCTCCTTGTTTTTTGAGCCTTTCATAATGGCAACTGGCTCAGTGACCATGCTCACGCCGGTTTTTGGAAAGATGAATTCGATAGGGGAACCTTTTTTGGCTTCTCTTATCGCTAAGAAATCCACAATCACACCATAAGGTTTTGAACCTGAAGATACCGCCTTTAAGACGCCCCCATTTCCACCTTGAGCCATCACTTTATTCGTATGCAACTGCTCATAATAGTGCCAACCTAGACCATTATCTTCTGTCAATGTCGCTAAATGAATCAACGCCGCACCAGAATACAAAGGGCTTGGCATAGCCACCTGATTTCTGTACTCAGCATGAGCCAAATCATGCCAATCCAATGGCCTTTCTGGCGCTCGACTATGACGAACAATTCCTGTAGTAATCAGTTTTGTTCCATAATAAAAGCCCTTCTCATTATACAGCGCTGGCTCATAATCCTTTTTAAATGGACTGTTGTAGGCATACAAATAATCATCAACAACCATAGACTCCATCGTAACGCTGTCGGCAATTAATAAAACATCTGGTTTAACCACACCACTGCTTAGCTCAGCACGTAGCTTGGTCATTAGTTTTGTCGTGCCATCGCGAACCCAATCGACTTTGATATCAGGATTTTGTTTTTCAAATGCGTCCACTGTCAGCTGAGCATCTTTATTTGGCTGGCTGGTATAAAGTGTTAAGGTTTCCATCGTCTGAGCGCTCAAAGGCAAAGTGAAAGAAACAGCAAGAAGTGTTGATAAACCATATTTAAGTTTCATTGTGAAATGCTCTTTGTTTGAAAGTGAGTGTTTAAGGTAAGACTCTACAATAGCGACTGAATTTGACATTAAAGTGACACGAAACTTTCGTTTAATTAAAAAACGCTTTCGCTTTAACGAATCTCTCTTTCGCGAGCGATTTACATAACATTAACAGGGCTTAGTATTATGAATAAACGACAACAGGACATTGTCCAATGGATTAACAAAAACGGTCGTAAGTCATTAAACGATGTTGCAGATGAATTTTCTGTTTCTGTGCAAACCATTCGTACGGATATCCGTCACTTAACCGAGCGAGGATTACTGCTTCGTAGTCACGGCGAAGTAGTGCCCTTTCCAAATAGACAAAATATTCGCTTTGATCAGCGCAGAATTCGCAATTTAGAAGGCAAACAACGTATTGCCGATCTGTGTATTACAAAAATAACGGATTACCAGTCTGTCTTCCTTGGAACAGGTTCCAGTGTCTCAGAAGTCGCCTCTAGACTAAATGAATTGAAAGGGTTGCAGGTTATGACCTGTAATTTGCATGCTGCACGCAATCTATGCGAACACCCAGATTGCGAATTAACCATCGCCGGAGGCCGTGTGCGTAAGCGCGATCAAGATGTCATTGGCGGGGATGCCGTACGCTTCTTTCAACGCTATCGAGCGGATGTCGGGATTTTCTCAGTGGCCGCGATCAATAAAGAGGGTGAGCTCTTTGATTTCACAGACGAGGATATCATGTCTTTAGAAACTTTGGTTGATAACGCTCATTATCGGATTTTACTGCTAGACAGCACAAAGTTTGACCTTGAGTCTCGTTGTGTTTGGAATCGTGTTAATAACTACCACTGCCTAATCACGGACGTAAAACCGTCCCAATTGTTACTCAGCAAGCTGCAGGCTCAAGGCATTGAAGTACTTTATTAATACATGATATCCCTCACGCTATAACCCTATTTCGATTTTGCCACGCCCTTATTCAAGCTGTTTCTTTCATAGGTGTTCTTCTAAACACGACTTAATGACATCCATCACTGTATTTACTCGTTGTGGTATACGGTTTGCACTCTGTGTCGCAATATAGAGCGTTTCTGTCACTGGATTCACTAATGGCTGAGCAGAGATAAGGTTTGAATGCGGAAAGCTCTCAACAGCATAACGTGGCAATACCGTAAAACCCAAGCCTAAACTTACGGGCTTTAAGATTAAATGAATTTGATTAGAGAAACCCTTTTTTTCAAATTCTCGTATATGTTTAAACTCTTGGTAGTTCGCACTTAATAAGACAGTAGCATGATGAGTTCCATCTGGGTGGTCGATGAATCCAAGCCTTTCTAAAGTCCGCCAATCGGGTGGCTGTCTTTGCGTATTAGCATCATCATTTACAATCGCTGGCATAACCAATAGTAAACTTTCTTGCCCTATTGGCCTACAAGACAGTCCACTTTCTGTTGGCACACTAGTTAACAACCCACAGTCAATGCGCTTATCAAGGAGAGCTTGCTCAATATCTACGTTTGGTCCAAATCGATAATCAATGATTAATTTTGGGTAACAGGCCTGTAGCTTTAAGAGATTTGGATAGAGTTTTAAACCTATGCTTCCTGGTGACATAATCCTAACCGTACCTTCATAAGCAGGATCAGATTTCACGTTAGTTTCTAGGTCAGTCAGAGCGTTAACTATTTTCTTCGCTTCTTTGTATAAATTCCTACCCGCCTCAGTTAACTCAAACGACTTTCCATCACGATCCAAGAGGTCTGTTCCAATCAACCCCTCTAGTTTTTTTATATGCTGACTGACACCGGATTGTGTCATATGAAGCTTTTCCGCTGTCCGTGTGAAGTGTCCATTTTCCACTAAAGTACAAAAGCTTCTTAACAAGACAGGACTGATCATAACAAAATTTACTCAAAATAATAAAAAAACATAATTTCCAATAATAACGAACTCTCCTTAATCTACAAGCTTAACGACTACAGGAGATCATGTTATGACTAATGTTTACCCAAGAACCTTTTCGCACATCGGAATTTCTGTTCCCGATTTAGATAAAGCCGTTGAATTTTACACTCAAGTTTTAGGCTGGTATCTGATTATGGAACCCACTCAAATCGAAGAAGACGGCAGTCCGATCGGTGAAATGTGTACCGATGTTTTTGGCGCCGGGTTGAATAGCTTTCGAATTGCTCACCTATCAACTGGAGACCGCATTGGCGTAGAACTCTTTCAATTCGTAAATCAAGAACAGCCTGAAAACAACTTTGAATACTGGAAAACGGGGGTGTTCCACTTTTGTGTGCAAGACCCAAATGTTGAAGAATTGGCTGAGCGTATTGTCGCCGCAGGGGGCAAAAAACGCATGCAAAAGCCTCGATATTACTATCCAGACAAAAAGCCTTATCGAATGATTTACATGGAAGATCCGTTTGGTAATATTCTAGAAATTTACAGTCACAGCTACGAATTAATATACAGTGAAGGGGCTTATTAAGTTCTAAAATACGTATTAATAATTGCGTAAGCTACGGCAATCACCTATGTAAATGGAAGGGACTCGTCATAGGTGATTTAACGCTTTCATACAGTATCTTCGGTATACCGCCACCAAACACAAAGCCAAAAGAATGCCAATGCTGTTGGCCACAAAATCTTGCCATTCTCCGTATCGATTGACATAGGGCTGAATAAGCTCAATCACCCCACCCCAGATAAAAATAAAGACGCTCATCTTTAGGAGCCGGTTAAATGACCCTAAACAACTGAGAAGCACCCAGGAGCCAAAACCAATAACATGATGCAGTTTGTCAGAGCCTGACACTGAAGGTAATTGGTCTATTGGTGTTAGCGTAGACACACTGATGGCGATAAACCCACACACAAAACCAAGGATTTGCCGTTGTTTGTAAAAAAATACCAATAGCGGATTAGTGATTAACATTAAAGCCCTACCAGATGAGTCATTTATTAGGGGGTGTAACGACTTCTATTTGAATGACTCAAAAAACAAGATAAATAGCCTAGAATAAAAAAAGGACAGTAAACGAGCAATAGGCAACCACTTGTTTACTGTAGAAAACTTAAATCACCGAAAGTGTAAATACATTACGCTTTTTTAACAAACGCCGATTTCAACATCATATCGCCAGCGCCATCTACTTTACAATCAATGTCATGATCACCGTCTACAAAACGCTTAATTGTGGCTTTTGTGCCAATTTTAAGCACGGTGGACGTCCCTTTTACTTTCAAATCTTTTATTAACGTCACCTTATCACCTTCCGCAAGTAAGGTACCGTTTGAATCCTTCAGAATCAATGTATCGTCCTCTTCTTCAGTCACTTCATTAGGGTTCCATTCATGAGCGCATTCTGGGCAGATCAACATTTCTTGATCTTGATACACATATTCTGACTCACATTTTGGACAATTTGGAAGACTCATGGTTACCTCTCAGATAAAGTACGGATAATTTTCGATCGAATTATAACTTAAACATAATAAAATTATCATCACATGATAATGTTTTTATAACCTATTCTTCGCTTCCTTCACTAGGAATCGACAGACGATTTGGCATCACCTTCCAGTGTTAAGAAATCAACCTCGTGCTGCTCGAGATAACGTCTTATAAGTTGACGAGTTACTTGGGACGGCGTTAAGTCTTGCGATGCACACAGTTGTTCAAAGGCTTTTTTCTTACGAGGATCAAGCAAGACGGTAAATCGAGCTGTTTTATTTTCCATTGGTTTACTCCACGGCTTAGAGATTATCATTTGATTGTAATGTCTAAGGTTTTTTTTAGACACACCTTAATGTAAAAGGTTATTCATTGGACCCATAGACATGTTGTATTTTGACAAGGGTCAAACCTATTTTTTGATAAAACAAATGTGCCTCGCTTCGGTCTGAATGACAGCGCACCCTTAATTTTACACCCTGCTCTTTTGATGCCTTTGAAGCCGCCTCTACCAATTGACGGGCAACACCTTGCTTTCTGGCTTTTGGATCGACGATCAAACCTGCTATTTCATAAAATCGTTCTGACGCCAATCGATTCGCACAAAACACATGAATCCAGCCTAAGACATGGCCTTTACTTTCAAATACATAAACGTCATCCAGTGGTGATTCTAATAAATACTCTAACCTTTGCGTGGCAACATTAAGAGGCGCTTGTTCATAGCCTAAATGCAATGACAGTTCGTTAATTTCGATCACATCCTGTAAATTTGCTAATCGAACTTTAGACATCATTTACTCCTAATTATTTTTAATAATTACGACACACACTTATCCTTTAAGCACGGTAAGTCCTATAATTTCAGGCAAAAATGCATCAAGCACCCCACAAAAAATGCATTATTACTTGAGCAAGCATCTTATCCCAGATAAAGTCACGACTCCATTTATAGAGACAGATATTTAATTGAGTACAACTTATTATGTCAAAAATCATTTTATTAATTGCAATCGTCGCCATCGGTTTCTTTCTTTTCAACAAAAGTAAGAAGAACAAAGAATTAGCCATTGAAAATGTCAAAGCTGGCGACGCTTTTTTAGAAGAAAATAAACAGAACGTCGATGTGCACACAACAGACTCTGGTTTACAATATAAAGTACTTCAAGAGGGATCTGGGGACATACACCCTAAGGCAACAGACACAGTAAAAGTTCACTATCATGGCACCTTAATCGATGGACGCATATTCGATAGTTCAGTTGACAGAGGCGAACCTATTTCATTTGGGTTAAATCAAGTCATTGCCGGCTGGACCGAGGGTGTACAACTAATGGTGGTAGGCGAAAAGCGTCGCTTTTACATACCAAGCACTCTGGCCTACGGAAACAGTTCTACTGGAATGATTACAGCCGGTTCTACTCTGATTTTTGATGTTGAACTGCTAGCGATAAACCCTTAACTAAGACTTACTGTCTCTTAAAAAATCATACATTGTTACTTTATTTCTAACAGTAGACACTACTTTATGAAAATCAGAATAACGTAGTGTCTACTGACTTATGAGTAATAACACGTAATATCTTTGGTTTAAGCACAGACTTGTTTCTTGCTAAGGTAGAGTTTCCTTATCCCTCTCGCTAAAAGGCTTTATTCTGGCAACATCATCCGCTAGCATCCTTAATAAAACCAAGCCATGACACCTTCTTCCTTTCCTTTTTTTAGATACGACAATGGACGCTAATATGCCTAATGATTCTCTCGAAAAATTAACTCAAGCGGCAAACAGTTACAAAACAATCTTAAACTCCATGGAAGAATGGGTTGTTATCGTCGATCATCAGGCAAAAATATTCTTTATTAATCGACCTTATGCGCGTTTTTTAGGTGTTAAAGCTGACGATGTAAAAGGTAAGAAAGTGACTGATGTTATTGAAAACACTCGGATGCATATTACGGTACAAACAGGTAAAGCAGAGCGACTTTCATTCCAAAAAATCCTTGGCAGCAATATGATAGCCAGTCGCTTTCCAATCGTTTCCCAGGGGGGCATTATTGGTGCTGTTGGGACAGTCATTTTCCATGACACACATGAATGGAAACAAATTAACAGCCATATAAAAGCCTTACTTGCAGAACAAGATTTTTTTCAGCAAAAAGCACTCTCCGCGGATAAGATTAAAAATGGTGCTAGCTTTCATTTAAACGATATTATTGGCGACAGCCAAGTTATGAAATCCCTAAGTACAAAAGTGACGCAAGTGGCATCCGGTGATGTGACCGTATTGATTCGTGGAGAATCCGGGACGGGGAAAGAACTCTACGCGCATGCAATCCATCAACTTTCTGACAGAGCGGATTATCCTTTTATTAAGGTAAACTGTGCGGCTATTCCTGAAAATTTATTAGAAAGTGAACTCTTTGGCTATGAAGAAGGCGCCTTTACTGGAGCCAAAAAGGGGGGCAAAGCCGGCAAATTTCAATTGGCTAATGGGGGCACCTTGTTTCTGGATGAAATTGGTGATTTGCCACGCTCAATGCAAGCCAAATTGCTCAGAGTATTACAAGACAGGGAAGTAGAATCTGTCGGTGGCATAAAAGCCACCCCACTCAACATAAGACTGGTAACAGCGACCCACAGGCCACTGGAATCCTTGATTGAAAGTGGTGATTTTAGGGAAGACTTATATTACAGGATTAACGTTGTCTCATTGACACTCCCCCCCTTAAGAGAAAGGAGAGAAGACATACCAAAGCTGGCTGACTTTTTCTTGCAAAAATTATCGCGACGAACAGGGCGTAGAGCACCAAAACTAACCGTTCAAGCCTTAACCGCTATGTTAGCTTACAATTGGCCTGGAAATATTCGTGAATTAGAAAATGTAATGGAAGCGGCTTTTTATACCAGTAATGAGCGCAAGATTCCTCTGTCATTATTGCCATCTCAACTGGCATCAGAAACGAGTGATTACCAAACAAACCCAACTCAACCCCTTACGAACTTGAAACAAGGGACCTTAAAAGAGCAGCTAAATGAAGCGGAACGAAGCATTATTCAAGCCGCCCTTCTTGAATGCGCAGACAACAGAACGAGAACGGCTAAAAAACTTGGCATAAGTAAATCCACTTTCTATGAAAAACTCGATAAGCATGGATTGAGTTAACCAAATGGTCGAATAAAAACTTAAAATCACCGTCTAACTGTCCGATAAAAAAAACATAGACCGATTTTTCGGACAGATATTTTCTCAATAAATCGATAAACCGTCCGAAATTTCGGAATTTTTTCTTTTGCATTATTTAAAAAAAACAACATAAACCATAACCAATTGTTTTTTATCATTTTATTTTTTTTGGCATTGTTTTTGATAGATAAACTCTGCACTGTATTTTCTATTGCCTACATGGAATAAATATAAAACACACAACAAGAATAATAGGACAGTAACCATGAAAAAAGTATTAATGACGGCCTCTTGCTTAACAGCTATCACTCTCTCTATGCCTAGTCATGCTGACTTTGATAAAATTCGCTGGCAAGTTCCGATGGCATTCTCTTCTTCTTTAGTTGCTTTAGGTGACACCATGCCTGAAGTCTCTAAAATGCTAGATGAGACCAGCGGCGGCCGAGTTAAACTGCAAGTATTTGAACCAGGGACCTTAATTCCAGCCCTGAGTATTTTTGATAACGTTAGTTCAGGAAATATTTCAGCAGGTTATTCTTGGATGGGGTATGAATGGGGACAAGTACCCGCAGCCGCACTTTTTGGCGCAACTCCTTTTGGCCTTGAATCAAACGAATTTACGGCTTGGATGTATTATCACGGCGGCGATAAAATGCTCAAAGAGCTATTCAAGCCATACGATGTTTATCCTATCTTATGTGGCACAATCAGCCCTGAAGCCGCAGGTTGGTATCGTAAGGAAATTAAGTCAGTAGAAGACATGAACGGGTTAAAATTCCGAGCGGCCGGTATCGGCGGTGAAATCATGACTGAATTTGGTATGTCCGTAAATGTCTTCCCTGGTGGTGAACTGTATCAAGCTCTTGAAACAGGTGTTCTAGATGGTACTGAGTTCTCTATTCCAACAGTAGACGAGCAATTAGGTTTCTATCAAGTCGCCAAACATTATTACTTACCAGGCTGGCATCAACCGTCTACTAACCAATTCCTCTATATCAACCTAAATGAATGGAATGATCTTAATAAGCAAACGCAATCTCTGATTGAAAATTCCTGCGTCGCCGCAAATACATTATCAATCGCTAAATCTGAAGCGCTACAAGGTGGAGTTCTGGCTAAATTTAAAGAAAAAGGGGTAGAGTTGCATCAATATTCCCCTGAAATTTTATCCGCTTTTGAAACCGCTACGGATAAAGTTATGGCTCGTCGTTCTGCAGGCGATGAAACCTTTGCAAAAATCTATGCGTCTATGAAAGACTTCCAAAAAGAAAACAGCGCCTGGAAAAACTACGGTTATTTACCACGTGATTGGAATACTAAATAGTCTTCATTCTTTAAAACCCAATTAAGTGTGTCGGCACAGTAAGTGCCGACGTTTTCCACAAGGTGATCCATCACCAAGGGCTTAAAGGAGAAATGCATGTCCCATTCTAACCCTCAACTTGATTTAGCCAAGATTGAAGCCAAGCTATCGCACTCCAATCTAAATAAATTACCCCATACTAGATTGTCACTTTTTTTAGAAAAGTGTATTGAAGGTGTGGGCAGACTTACCTCTTGGTTATGGCTTTTTTTAATGCTGCTAATCGTTGGCAATGCGTTAATGCGCTATTTTTTCAACACCAATTTTGTGGCATTAGAAGAACTGCAATGGCACCTGTATGCCGTTGGATTTATGCTTGGATTATCCTATTGCTTTATTCACGACGGTCACGTTCGTGTAGATGCTATGGCGGAACATTGGTCTATGAAAACGCGAGTTTGGATAGAAATTATTGGCTTATCCGTCTTACTATTGCCTTTTTGTTTTGTCGTTTTTGAATACGCACTTCCATTCGTACAGCGCGCCTATCGACTCAATGAAGTTTCTCCATCGTTTGGCGGTCTGTCAATGAGATGGATCATAAAATCCTTTATCTTGCTTGCGATCGCCCTACTTGTTATCGCGGCTGTATCTCGTTGTTTGCGCTGCATTGCCTATCTTAAAGGCGCTCGAGCACTCTCATCCACTTCATCTGAAGATTTATAAGCAGGGGAATACTGTGTTAGAAACATATGAGTTTTTAGTCATTGCCATGCTTGGCAGTTTTATTTTATTAATTTTCACAGGCTTTCCTGTTGCCTGGATTCTTGCAGGTCTTTCAATCGTATTTAGTGTTATTGGTATTTTATCTTCTGAGTACCTTGATTGGGATACCTATTACATGACGGACTGGCGTATTTACGGCACCATAGTTCAACGTATTTACGCTCAAATGAGTAACTGGGTGTTAGTCGCCCTCCCCATGTTTATCTTTATGGGTCTGATGCTTGAACGCTCAGGGGTGGCTGAAAAATTAATGGTAAACTTTGTTAATTTGTTTGGTCGTTTTCGTGGTGGCCTCGGTGTTGCCGTTATCTTAATAGGTATTTTGTTTGCCGCCTCCACTGGCATCGTTGGCGCCTCTGTCGTGTTACTGGCCATGCTTTCTATGCCCGTGATGTTGGAACAAAAATACTCGCCATCTTTTGCCAGCGGTATTGTTGCGTCTTCAGGTACCTTAGGTATTCTAATCCCTCCAAGCATCATGCTTATCATTATGGCGGATCAATTATCCTTGTCAGTGGGTAACTTGTTTATGGGCGCCTTAATGCCAGGGTTATTACTGGGGTCTTTGTATATTATTTACGTCATTTTGGCCGCGATATTTAATCCGAAGGTATGCCAACCTCCTAAAGATTTACCGCCGATTACAGGCGCATTAATTTGGTCAACCTTAACCGCCGTTCTACCACCTCTAGGTTTAATACTTGCGGTATTAGGGTCCATTTTCATGGGCATTGTATCCCCAACAGAAGCCGCTGGCGTTGGCGCATTTGGAGCCACTCTTTTAGCCATTGGTAATAAACGCTTTAATCTGAAAGTCTTATCTGAAGTCTGCCGCAAAACCACCATCACAACAGCCTTTGTGTTTGGGATTTTTCTTGGTGCGACCGCCTTTGCTGTGGTACTCAGAACGTTAGGAGGGGACGAATTCATTAGCGAGTTGCTTCATGGAATCCCATTGTCGCCAACAGGCATTATCATTGTTATTTTACTGATCACCTTTGTCGCGGGCTTTTTCTTAGATTGGTTAGAAATAAGCTTGATCTTATTACCTCTTGTTGGACCCGTAGTCGTCGCATTAGGCTTTGACCTTGTTTGGTTTGTCATCCTCTTCGCTTTAGCGTTGCAAACCTCTTTTTTAACGCCTCCGGTTGGCTTTTCATTGTTTTATTTAAAAGGAGTAGCGCCTCCAAGTGTGACCACCATGCATATTTATAAAGGTGTCATTCCTTTTATTTTATTGCAGCTATTCGCTGTGCTCTTAGTATTCGTTTTTCCAGATCTTGTGCTCTGGTTACCCGAAGTGATTTACGGCTAGATATAGCACCCGCTGTTTGGAGAAATTGAAATGAAGAAAAAAACCGTACTGATCACAGGAGCGGCAAGTGGCATTGGTCTGGAAATCGCGCAAGCCTTTCTAAAAGCTAACATGAATGTAGCCATATTGGATTTCAGCGAAGAAGCGATTACAACCGCAAGATTAACGCTAGTGGACTATGCAAACTGTTGTGATTTCTTTATTTGTGACGTAACGGAAGAAATCGCCTTTATGAATGCGATAGAGGCGGCCATGGCTCGGTTTGGGCACATAGACGTGCTGATTAACAATGCGGGATTACAGCATGTGGCTCCCATTGAGGACTTTCCTGCTAGCACATACCGTAAGCTGATTGATATTATGTTGATTGCGCCTTTTTTAGCCATAAAAAAAGTACTGCCTTCTATGAAAGAAAAAGGAGAGGGTCGAATTATCAACATGGCCTCAATCAATGGTTTAATCGGTTTTGCAGGAAAAGCGGGATATAACTCCGCCAAACATGGTGTGATTGGATTAACCAAGGTAACCGCATTAGAAACAGCGCCTTTTGGCATTACTGTCAACGCGCTATGCCCTGGGTACGTCGATACGCCTTTAGTACGAAACCAGCTACAGGATTTGGCCAAAACACGCAATGTCGCATTAGAAAATGTATTAGAAGAAGTGATTTGGCCACTCGTACCACAACGAAGATTATTAACCGTAGATGAAATTTCGGATTACTGCTTATTTCTTTGCAGCCCTTCCGCAAGAGGTGTCACTGGCCAAGCCATTGTTATTGACGGTGGGTATACAGCGCAATAACCCATAAAAAGCCGATTAGACATCCACCTAATCGGCTTTTTAACAGCATGAACCCTTTTGATCATTTACTGTCAGACTGTCATTAACGTTAATGCTCTACACTGTTTGCGAAGGAGGAAAACCAAAGAAGCGCTTATATTCACGACTGAATTGAGAAAAGCTGTTGTAACCTACTTGATAACTGGCCTCATTCGCCTGCATTCCTTGTTTTAACAAGATTTGAGCTTTTTGCAGCTTGATGGATTTTATATACTGCATTGGCGATACGTGCATGAGCTTTTTAAAAGCATTGAAAAAAGACGTCTTGCTCATATTGGCAATGCTCGCCAGCTCTTCGACTTGAATGCTCGCATTCACATTACCATGAATAAAACTCACCGCTCTCGAAACCGGCTGAATGTGTCCATACTGACTCAATAATTGACGTAATGCATAGCCATGTTCGCTGGTCAGTAATCGATAATAAATTTCGTCCATGACAAACTCCCCTAAGATAGCCGCATCAGTCGTGTTGCTTCCCACTTTAATAAGTCGAATAAAAAGATCAATCAAGTCATCACTGGCCTGACCGACAATGATGCAGGAGGCATTCTCAGGTTCTGTGTTGATCGCACTTTTCTCTTGTCGCTCAATACGAGTAATCATATCGGCTAATTTCACCAAATTTATACTCATAACCGCAGATAAAAAAGGCGTTTCTTTTGAGGCAGATGTCACCTCAGCACTAACCGGAATAGGCAAAAAATTAATAAAGTAATCACCTTCTTTATACAGAAAAGCCGACTCCCCTACACTGCATACTTTTTCGCCTTGTCCCATCATACAAATAAGCGGTTCATAGAGAACCGGCGTACGTGCTTGGGGGCAACTCCATTGCAACACACCAACACCTTCTATTTCTAAAGGCGTGACGCCTTCATGTTGAATATTTTGTTTAATTAACCATTTGAGTTCATCTATTTTATTCAACACCGATCACCCTCTGCTGCTTCTCGTATTTCTACTTGTATAGAACGTCATTTTACAGAATCAGAACACATACTACGAAATGGTGTGATTAAATCTATCCCTTTACACCATTAAAATCCATCCTTGAAGGATTATGCATCAGAAAAGACTATTTATGTATACGAATACTCATTAATCAGAACTATAGTGCATATCACATTCTACAACTTCACAGGATTACTTAAATGTTAGATTTTGATTATTACAACCCTACTCATATCGTCTTCGGTGAAAACCGTATTGCGGAGCTCGACAAATTGATTGCGGCTGACGCTAAAGTAATGGTGACTTTTGGTGGGCAAAGTGCAAAAAAATACGGCACTATTGATAAGGTGATTGCCGCTTTAGGTTCACGTGATGTCATTGAGTTCAGAGGTATCGAAGCTAATCCTCAGTTTGAAACGCTCATCAATGCCGCCAATATTGCCAAAGAAAATAAGATCGATTTCTTACTTGCTGTCGGTGGCGGTTCGGTTATGGACGGCACAAAATTTATTGCCCTAGCCGCTAAAGCGGAACCAGAAGATTACGCTTCCTTGTTATCCCATGGTTTTGCACCGGTTCCAGCCACAGCGGCCTTGCCACTTGGCTGTGTTGCAACACTACCCGCGACGGGTTCTGAAATGAACATGGGTGGCGTGATCACACTTGAACACCAAAAACGCCCATTTATGTCACCTCTAGTGTTTCCAAAGTTCTCCTTCTTAGACCCAGAACTGACAAAAACACTACCAAAAGAACAGATTGCTAATGGCGTAGCCGATGCGTTTATCCATGTATTAGAACAATACCTAACCTTCCCTGTTGATGCACGTATTCAAGATCGATTTAGCGAAGGGGTACTGCAAACCTTAATCGAAATTGGGCCTGTTACCTATAAAGACAATGACGACTTAAATGCGCGTAAAAACTTTATTTGGTCCGCCACAAATGCGCTAAATGGTGCCATTGGCGTGGGCGTCCCTCAGGATTGGTCAACGCACATGATCGGCCACGAATTAACCGCTTTATTTGATATTGCTCATGGTCGTACTTTAGCCATCGTCATCCCTTCTTTATTACGCGAACGTAAAGCGCAAAAATACGCTAAATTAGTGCAATTTGCTGAGCGCGTTTGGGGGATCTCTGAAGGCACAGAAGAGGAAAAAATCAATAAGGCCATCGATCAAACTGAAGCATTTTTCAACTCTCTTGACATCGTAACAAACCTAAGCCATTACGGTATTGACGATACTGGTATTGATAAAGTCATTGCCAACTTAGAAAATGTGGGTATGACCGCGCTATCTGAAAGCGGTGACCTAACTTTGGATATCGTCCGCAAAATTTTAATCGCGGCCAAATAGGCTTTTAGGAAAACGTCGCTCAAACTATCAAGGCCAGCGGTGTAGCTGGCCTTTTCTGATGACCTACCTTCGTTTTTTGTAAGGCACTAAAATGAACGTGTCAGTTCAACCTGTCTTCACGGACCGGTTTCACAACCTCCTTAGGTGTCATACCCCAAACAAGCTTAAATACGTTATACATCCCCAACAAAAAAGCGAAAGGAATCAGCATAGTTTTAAAAATAAACAGCGCCATTAGATTCAGAAAATTGTCCGTAGCTAAATTTAGGGAGTCAACAAAACCGACAATTTTATTTTTCGCTGCAAAAGCAAAAGTATTCAAACCATTCTTAAGGCTTTGATACGTACTCATTCCATCATCTTGATATTGCCTCTCCAAGGATTCGTAGTCCTGTTGCCTATCCTGTATTTCGTCTTGTGCATTCTCAATTTGATTTTTGAGGACATACAATTTACTTCGAAGAGCCGCTCGTTGTTCATGTAAATCGGTCAACTCAGGTGACCGATTAATGAATTTATTCAATAACGATGCATCCGCTGTACTTTCTAAAATAGAGTCATTCAGCTGCGACATTTCCAATTCAAGACGCTTCTTTTCCGCTTTTAAATTTTCTATCTCAATAGAGTGAGCCGTAATCTCCGCTTGCTTCTGTTGCATGTCTATTTTTAACTGCTGCTTCATTTCACTGGTTAAATCAAGTTGTTGATTGAGCTGTGACGTTGAGACAGGAAAAGCATCAAGGATGTGATTTTCTTGCTCGATATGTTCGTTAATAAAAGCACTGTCAACAAAGCTAGAGGCTACCGCCACTAACGCAATGGAAAACTTACAAGCCAAAGCGATAATAAACACCTTATAAGTGAGCACTCTACTCGCTTTAAAATAAAATTTTGTCACCATAAAGGCCAACGCAGCACCCGTCAAAAATAATTTAAAGTGTATGGTCTGCAATATCTCGACAATGAATTTTTGGATCAATAGAGAGGAAATGGAATACTTCATAATGGTAGAGAAATCTTCCACCAAATCATTTAGAGGGTCCAGTAACTCCCCTATTTGAATAGAACCAATCAAAGGCACTTGTAAAGTGATGGTAGATAAAACTGAAACCGTCGCATTAAACGCCTTGGCTGTCCCAAATGACAACAAAGAAGTCGCAATAGAACGGTTAATATACGCTTCGGCATACTGATCAATAAAGCCTATCCAGCATATCGATACTAAGAACATCACGATCAAAGTATCACGATTACTTTTGAAAAAGTTCATCTTATTCCTTTTCTATTTAAGCGTTCTTGAGTGTCAAGGTGCCGTTTAGGCTATTGAAAACGCATCTGACCACTAAGATAGTATAAACAGTAGACGTTCAATAAACAGAGCAGATGCGACTTATTTCTCTCTACGCAGACATTATTGATACCAGAGCGTACTAATTCAACCTCAAATAAATATCAGAAATAATCGTAAATCTTATTATTAACATAAAGTTAAAACTCATTACTCTAATGGCTATATTGTAAAAAAAACCTAAGCACATAAGATAAGTAGATTATAGGTATTCGCCGTTTCAATACGGCCTCATAAGTGATTTTAAAATCAATAAACGTTTACCTTTATATAAATTTCAACCAAGAAAAATCAACAATTCACGTTAACGAATCAAATTAGCAGAGTATCGCTAAATTGAAGCGATAAATTGAGTAAAAAGACTTAAGAGTTAATCAACTTACCGCTTATATCGTATTTAAATAGACATAGAAACACAGTAAAAGGTGGACGTAATGAATAAAACAATTTTAATCACAGGCTCAACCGATGGCATTGGATTAGCCACAGCTAATTCGCTCCTCAAGTTAGGACATCGTGTTTTAATTCATGGTAGAAGTGAAAATAAATTAACGAGTGTTAAACAGAAATTCTCTGAATCGTACCCTGCTGAACAATTTTTTACCTATCAGGCTGATCTATCCAACATAAAGGAAGTAAAAGAGTTAGCTTCGATCATCAAACGTGACCACAAGACATTAGATGCTGTTATTAATAATGCTGGTGTCTTCATTGTCCCTGAAACAGTAACCTCAGACGGCTTTGATGTGCGCTTTATGGTTAACACTATCGCCCCTTATTTATTAACTCAAGAATTGTTACCTCTACTGGACAAACAAAGTCGTGTGATTAATTTGTCTTCTGCAGCACAAGCTCCAGTTTTGCCAGAAGAGTTAACAACGCCGAGCACTCTTCCTGACAGCGTTGTGTATGCAAAAAGTAAACTCGCCTTAACAATGTGGTCTAGACAAATGGCGCAGAGACTGGGTGCTAATGGGCCAAGCATTATTGCGGTAAATCCTAAATCATTTTTGGGGAGCAAAATGGTTGAACAGGCCTATGGGGTTGCAGGCGGTAATTTACAAATAGGCGCAGACGTATTGGTTAACGCCGTTTTATCCAATGAATTCGCAAATGCATCCGGCTTATATTTTGATAATGATATTGGGCGCTTTTCATCACCACATGAAGACGCAATGGACGCTAAAAAAATGGCCGCAGTTACGCAAGTAATTGAAAGTTTAATTTACTAACGCACACGAAAATATAACCGCGTTTATTTTTATTAACATGGTTGCCTTAAAGGATGTTGGTTGATCTTAAGTGTCAGTAAGATTTTATTCGAAGCTCACACATTAACTTCTTTCAATACCCTTTTATGCATACAGTAACTAAAAATGCACCATTAGAAAGGGGCAATATCGTCCTGCTTGGTTGGAGGTACAGTCCAACGTTGCCCAACATCAATTGATTGAGGCAAGGTGTTTTGCAATGGTATTTGGCCACGCTCTCCATACAACCACAAGACAAAATTAGTACGTGTACCACTGGTTATTGGTCGAGCCGCGTGGGCAACACGCCCTCGATGAATCATGGCCGTCCCAGGTTTAAATGAAAGTCTATTTACCTCACCTGTAGCGTTATCGTAAAAATCGACTTCAGACCCCACAAACGCTTCCCCTGGTAAGTTCAGGTTTATATTTAGTGTCGCGGCCGATGCGTCAGTATGAGTACGTAATGATGCATCCATTCCTGCCTGCCATTGAATGGAAAAACCAAACGTTTGAGTATCATAGCCCACCACATCTGGGAACAGCATGCGAGCAATCGGTCGCATATATGTATCAACTAGATCGCGATAAAAGTCCTGAAAACTGGGTGCCGCCAGAAAACCTTCGGAGCGTTTATCAAGCATTGCCCCCCGACGATTTAAGACAATGCCGTAAGGAGGACGTAGTGGAATTTGTGCATCAGAAACAGCGTCAAGGTAAGTACGCAAATCGACAAGGCGCTCAGGATCGAAAAATTGAAATTGAAAAACATCTGGAGATACTTCTTGTAACAACGCTTTTACCGCCTGTTCTTCCGCCGGTTTTTTCCAGGCTTGTTCAACGGCATTACGTAGTTTCGAATCGATTAGTGTCTTATCAGGCATTGTGAGACAACTTGTTTCGCTTTTATCCCATTCATGCCAGGCATTAATAAGTAATTGCCGATTACTATCCCAAAAATTTTGTACAGACGGTGCACGGTTCAGCATCGCTTCTCTTGAAGGTAACGCTAATGCACGAGCACGTTCTAATTGGCTAGAGGATGTGTCTTTAATAAAAGTATCAGTGCTTCTCATCTCATTTTCTCTCGATTTTTACTGGGTAGTTACCCGAAAATTATAGAGAAACGAATTTATTACATATTAAAATTTAAATAAATAATTCTGAAAGCAATACAGAATTAACATTTCATTAACAATTAGCACTAAAAACTAAAAATATCGTTCTTGTATTAACGCTCCCAATAAGGGGGTTCTCCGTAACATCCGATGAAATAGTCGATAAATGCCCTCACTTTCGGGGCCAACAATCTTGAACTGGGATACACTGCCCAAATAGCTGTATCTGAAACTAACGGGTAATCTTTTAACACTTGAACAAGCTCACCTTTTTGTAACGCTTTATAGGCACACCAAATTGAACAAAGCGTTAAACCTCCTCCATCAATACACGTATCTCTTATGGACTCACCGTTATCGATTCTAATCGACCCTTTAGTTTTAATTTTTTGTATTCCGTCAGGTGTTTGAAAGGTCCAGTTATCAATACCGATAAGGTTGATACATTGATGCTTTAGTATGTCCTGAGGAGTTTTCGGCTCTTCAAATTTCTTAATGTATTCTGGCGATGCACAAATGATTCGTTTATCTCGTGCAAGCTTTCTTGCCACTAAAGTTGAGTCATTTAAAGACGCGTTTCTAATAGCAATATCAAAACCGCCTTCAACCATATCAACAATGCTGTCACTTTGACGTAAATCAATTTTCAAATGAGGGTGCTTTTCAGTAAATTCTTTTAGAAATGGAACAATATGCATGCGACCAAAAGACGCTGGTGCAGAAACTCTAATGGTTCCTTGAGGAGTAAAGCTTCCTACTCCTACAGCCACCCTAGCATTGTCAACAGCATTTAATATTTCCTCAGCGTGAGGTAAAAATGCTTTCCCCTCCACGGTTAAGGACACTTTTCGAGTGGTTCGATGTATTAATTTTACACCAAGTGAGTTTTCTAGTTTGCTGATATGCATACTGGCTACAGGAGGTGACAACCCTAATTCACTGCCTGCTAAGCTGATGTTATGCGTTGACGCTATTCGAACGAAGAGCTTGATGTATTCAATGTTCATTTGGTTAAGCCATTATTAATAAAAAGTAAAAACTGATTAGCCAGATGACTATATTATCAATAATAATATTTGTACATATACTTCTCTCAACAATTAGAGAAAGGATAGTCAAATGAAAGCGATGATCATTAATGAGTTCGGTTCCAGTAGTGTTTTTAAAGCCGCCGAAATAAACAGGCCTGAAGTGAAAGCAGGACACATATTAGTTAGCGTGGCCGCAACGAGTGTTAATACAGTGGATATGATGATAAGACAAATGGGTGAAGAGTTAGGCCCTTTGTCACCAGCATTACCAGGCGTATTAGGAATGGACTTTGCTGGTACTATTGAAGCTGTTGGAGAAAATGTAACCGGCTTTGCCGTAGGTGACGAAGTGTACGGTTGCGCTGGTGGTTTAGCCGACTTACAAGGTGCGTTAGCAGAATATATACTTGCAGATGCAAAGTTAGTTGCTCATAAACCCAAAAGCCTTTCGATGCGCGAAGCCGCCGCCATACCCTTAGTAGGTATCACAGCCTATGAAGGCTTAGTTCGGGCTGGTATTAGCCAAGATCAAAATGTATTGGTTCATGGCGGTGCGGGTGGCGTTGGCCACATAGCATTACAACTTGCCAACTATTTCGGCGCCAATGTTTATGCGACTGGCGGCGGTGAAAAACAAGCAAAATTAATTGAAAGCCTTGGTGCAACAGCCATCAATTATAAAACTGAGACAGTGTCTGACTATGTGAGCAAACATACTCAAGGTGCTGGATTTGACGTTGTTTATGATTCAATTGGCGGTGCAAATCTAATTAAGTCATTTGATGCAGCCGCACTTAATGGTCAAGTAGCAACAACCGTATCTATGGCCGAAATAGACTTAACTACCGCTCACTTCAAAGGCTTGTCTTTACACGTTGTTTTTATGCTCATACCTATGTTGCACAACCATAAGCGTGAACAACATGGTGAAATATTAGCAAAACTTGCTGACATCGTGGACGCAGGCAAACTCGTTCCTGTTGTAGATGAAGAGCATTTTAATTTAGAAGAAATTGGCAAAGCACATGATCGTCTAGCAAGTGGCCAAGGAATGGGGAAAGTTGTAGTGACGCTATAAACCCTTTTGCTCACTTACTCTCTAGAGAGAGCCTCAATAGGCTCTCTAATTAATTCGCTATTTGAGTACAGTAAACACGTTTACTGAGGGAGAGGGATAACCTCTAGATTTAAAAAATTTCCTTTTAGTAATAGGACAAAAATAGTCTAAACGAGTCACTGATCTAACTAATATTGAGAAAACTACAATTCCAATTTAGGGTGAATAAAGTCGATAAAAGCCGTAATTCTTTTGGCAAGAGACGACGTTTTATAATATACCGCGTTAATTTGCTCTCTGTCTGAGTTACCCATTCTTTCATTTTCTAGTAGAGGGATTAACCGCCCTTCCGCAATGTCGTTCTTCACCATAAACCCTGATAGACAAGCTATTCCATTCCCCATTAACGCAAGTTGTCTGATCGTTTCACCGTTACTTGAAAGTAAAGTTGGTGTCAGCCGTACAAACCCTTTAAGAGGCCAGTCATTGAGCGTTTTCGGTGTTGAAAAACCGATCGTCTCATGATGAACTAAATCACTGCTTTTACTAGGGAAGCCACGTTTCGCTAAATAGTCAGGTGACGCAACAATGTAAAGTAAACTTCTTCCTAGAGGTCTAGCATGTAGCGTTGAGTCACTTAATGCACCGATGCGAATGGCGATATCGGTTTTTTTTTCAAGTAGATCGACAAAACCCTCATTTGAGGTTAATTCCAACTCGATATCAGGAAAAGTTTGATTAAATAACTGCACCAAAGGAACTAATTGATGAAATACAAACGGGCTAGCCGCGTCGACTCGTAGCCGTCCTTTAGGTAACTCCCCACGAGAGATAATGTCCTCTTCTGCTTGTTGCAAATGCATCAAGCCTACTCTCACAGAATCGATAAACTGACGTCCCTCATCCGTTAACTCGATACGCCTTGTGGTTCTATTTAATATCGTCACCCCCAACTGACTTTCCACCTTACTTACCGCTCTGGATACTCGAGCCACCTGTATGTCAAGGAATTCGGCTGCGGCTGTAAATCCGCCTGTATCCACTACCGAAAGTAGAATCTCTAAATCATCCGATTTTGTTCTCATAACGAATCTCTTACATACTAGTACACAACCATATTGTTTCATTTTTAACAAATATCATTTGTGAAATCTACTGTTTTTAACAATTATTATTTAACGCAGAATATCTCTCAAGTTGCGACGCAATACTTCAATGAAGGTATGTGTGGCTGTGTTTTTCTAACCTAAAAAAAGAGAATATAGGATATGCCGTTAGCACTTCTCGCATTGACGCTCAGCGCCTTTGCTATTGGAACAACAGAGTTTGTCATTGTGGGATTACTCCCAACCATGGCTTCAGATTTAGCTGTCTCATTGCCCTCAGCAGGCCTGCTGGTAAGCCTGTATGCACTTGGGGTCGCCATTGGCGCGCCGGTACTTACAGCGTTAACGGGTCGTTGGAACCGAAAATCCGTCCTTTTAACATTAATGGGACTCTTCGTCTTTGGTAATCTCATCGCTTGGAAGGCCCCAAGCTATGAAACCCTAGTATTCGCTAGAATACTAACAGGATTAGCCCATGGGGTTTTCTTTTCGATAGGCTCAACCATTGCTACAAGCCTAGTTTCAAAGGACAAAGAAGCGAGTGCTATTGCTATTATGTTCACTGGTTTAACGGTTGCTCTTGTCACTGGCGTTCCGTTAGGAACCTGGATTGGACAAGAATTAGGCTGGAGAGCAACATTTTTAATTGTATCTATTCTTGGTTTAATCGCTTTAATTGGAAGTGCCATTTTGGTGCCTTCAAATTTAAAAAAAGCGTCCCCCACAAAAGTATCTGAACAATTAAAAGTCCTGACTCAGCCACGACTACTTCTGGTATACGCAATGACAGCGGTTGGTTATGGGGGCACCTTTGTAGCCTTTACTTACCTAGCGCCAATACTGGAAAACGTATCTGGATTTGCCCCAAGCTCTATTGGGCTGATTATGCTGGTCTATGGGGTATCTGTTGCTGTTGGTAATATCTGGGGCGGCAAGCTTGCAGACAAAATTGGACCGGTAAAAGCGTTACAAATCATTTTCACTGTACTGGCGTTAGTACTACTTGTTTTTACCTTTACGGCAGGTAATCAAATCGGGGCGGTCCTTACTGTACTTGTTTGGGGAGCGTTCGCTTTTGGAAATGTTCCTGGTTTACAGGTTTACGTTGTTCAGTTAGCCGAAAAGTACACCCCTAATGCCGTAGATGTCGCTTCAGGACTCAACATTGCCGCTTTCAATGTTGGTATTGCTTTTGGTTCAATTGTTGGCGGGGCCATTGTTGAAGATATGGAATTAATGGATACGTCTTGGGTAGGTGCATTAATCGTTGGATTCGCTCTCATTCTGACAAGAATCTCTGGCTTCCTTGATTCTCGTGATCAAAAACAAAAAGCTTAACCTAACGTTGGGAAGACATTCCCAACGACAAACATCATGAGTTTTCAATAGAGTAAAACCGCTTATCTTTTCGATTAATGTTGAGTGGCCACTCGATTGCAGTGATAGGGCTACAGCAAGCTATCCATTGAGTCTCTACCCTCAAGCGAACAAAAAAGTTCTCATTATCCGTTCCAGAAATTCTATAGAGAGAAGAAACTAAAGCGCTCTCTATAGCGGATAACTGACTGACCAGTTAACTGGCAAACCGTTCGTATGCCTGACGACCGAGATGTACATAAAGCATTTGCAAAAAACCCATAACAAATTTATTATATAATAAATTTATTATGGATTAATTCATGAAAGTTCTCTTCTTATGTTCTGAAAACTCGGCAAGATCCATTATGGCCGAAGCACTATTAAAGCATCATGGAAAAGGCGAATTCGACGTCTTTAGTGCTGGCACCGAGCCACATAGCGTTGATACCCGCGCGCTTTCGGCTATTGAGCACTTTGGTTTGTCTACTGATAATTTACACTCAAAACACCTTGATGAAGTCGCCAGAATTCATTTCGATTTTGTCATCACATTATGTGATAAAGCGGCTACAGAGTGCGACAACAAAATACATGCAAATAATGGCATGGCTTGGGACATTCCTGAGCCTCGCTCCCGTAAAGAGAGCAATCCGTTTGAAAAAACGCTACAAGAGATAAATGAGCGGATAAAAATGTTTTTGCTGATACAAGAAAAGCAAAAACCAGAACCAATCACACCGACCACTTTCTACAAAGCACTGGCAGACGATATACGCTTAAAAACGCTACTCATTATTGCCGTAGAAAAAGAAGCCTGTGTCTGTGAGCTAATGGCAGCATTAAATGAAGAGAGTCAGCCTAAAGTTTCTCGTCATTTAGCACAGCTTAGAAAAAACGGCATTTTATCTGATAGAAAACATCAGCAATGGGTATTTTACTCAATTAACCCAACACTGTCTGAGTGGATGAAGAAGGTTATTACTTCAACGGTCGTAAATGATCCCGCTTTCATCGAACAAGAACTGGCTAGGTTAAATGCGATGGGAGATCGCCCGACTCGTGTGGCAAGTTGCTGTAATTAAGGAGATTACCAATGGGAATTTTTGAACGTTATTTATCATTATGGGTTGCAATATCAATCGCTGCGGGTATGGCAATAGGCGTTGTTTATCCCCCGCTCTTTGCCATTATAGCAAAGCTTGAAGTCGCTCATGTCAACGTCATCGTTGCCGTTTTCATCTGGGTAATGATTTACCCTATGATGGTTCAAGTGGATTTTTCAACGATAAAAGAAGTCGGTAAAAACCCAAAAGGCCTGGTGTTAACCTTAATGATCAACTGGCTTATCAAACCGTTTTCTATGGCCGCTTTAGGTTGGTTGTTCTTTGAAGGGTTGTTTGCCGATTTCGTTTCACCTGAAACGGCCCAAGAATATATCGCAGGTATGATTTTATTAGGGGTCGCACCTTGTACGGCGATGGTATTTGTCTGGTCACAGTTAACCAAAGGAGATGCAAACTACACCTTAGTCCAAGTATCGGTTAACGACATCATCATGATCTTTGCCTTTGCGCCGATCACAGGTTTATTGCTTGGGGTCAATGATATTAGTGTTCCCTGGGGAACCTTGTTTATCTCTGTCATCTTGTACGTATTGCTACCACTAATAGCAGGCGTCTTAACAAGAAGATACTTAAATCATTCAGGTCGTAATGAAGCTGTTATTACTGATTTATTAGTGAAAATAAAACCATTTTCAATCATTGGTTTGTTGGCAACAGTAATGCTGTTGTTTGGTTTTCAGGCCAATACCATTATTGAGCAACCTTTCAACATAGTCTTAATAGCCATTCCATTGATTCTTCAAACCTATGGCATTTTTATTATTACCTATTTTATTGCCATAAAGATCAAGCTTAAACACAACATAGCGGCACCAGCGTGTTTAATTGGCACATCCAATTTCTTTGAGTTGGCGGTAGCCGTTGCCATTTCCCTGTTTGGTTTGCACTCAGGCGCGGCCTTGGCGACGGTCGTTGGAGTACTCGTTGAAGTACCCGTTATGCTGTCTCTTGTCGCTATAGTAAACAGAACAAAACATTGGTTTAACGAATAATTATTAGAGGTTTTTATGCAAACTCACCCCTATGACAAATTAACACTGGATAACGGCGCTAGCTTCGTCCAAAGACACTTTTTCACCCAGTACAACGTTCATCTTTCAGTAAATTTCACACAATAGGAGCTAAATAATGTCTATAAAAATTGGCATCAACGGTTTTGGTCGTATGGGTCGCTTAACATTACGCGCCGCTTTTGGCTGGCAAGGTATTGAGTTTGTACAAATTAATGACCCTGCAGGCAACGCTGAGACGCTTGCGCATTTATTAAAGTACGATTCAGTGCATGGCATTTGGCCACATGATGTTTCCCATCATGATTCGGATATCATCATTAATAATCACGCTATTTGTGTTACTCAGAATAAAGCAATTAGTGAAACTGATTGGTCTAACTGTGATGTGGTTATCGAAGCATCAGGTAAGATGAAAAAGGTTGAGTTATTGCAAGCTTACTTAGATCAAGGCGTTAAAAAAGTGGTGGTCACAGCACCAGTAAAAGAAGAAGGTGTGCTCAATGTCGTCATGGGCGTTAATGACCACCTTTATGACGTTGACCAGCATTCAATCGTAACAGCCGCTTCTTGTACAACAAACTGCTTAGCTCCAGTAGTTAAAGTGTTACAGGATAAAATTGGCATTAAGCATGGTTCAATGACGACTATCCATGATATTACCAATACCCAAACCATTTTGGATGCGCCACACAAAGATCTACGTCGGGCGCGTGCTTGTGGTATGAGTTTAATCCCAACCACAACAGGCTCAGCAACGGCTATTACGCACATTTTCCCTGAGTTAAAAGGCAAGCTGAACGGTCATGCGGTGCGTGTACCATTGGCGAATGCATCTCTTACTGATTGTGTATTTGAAGTTGAGCGTCCAACGACTGAAGCTGAAATTAACACTTGGATGAAAGAAGCGGCTGAAGGCTCATTAAAAGGCATTATTGGTTACGAAGAAAAGCCACTGGTATCCATTGATTATAAAACAGACTCACGCTCAAGCGTAATCGATGCGCTGTCAACAATGGTTATCAACGGAACTCAAGTGAAACTGTATACCTGGTATGACAACGAGTGGGGATACGCCAACAGAACGGCAGAACTCGCTCGTAAAGTTGGTTTATCAATTAAAGGTTAACGTAAATACTATGAATCGCTTAGCCTCATTATCAGACGATATTAAACAATATCTCGTTGTAACAGGTAACTATTGGGCATTTACCTTAACGGATGGCGCTCTGCGCATGTTAGTCGTGCTGCATTTCCATGCTTTGGGCTATAGCCCAATCAGTATTGCTATGTTGTTTTTGTTTTATGAAGTTTTTGGTGTTGTCACTAATTTGGTTGGGGGGTTCTTAGGCGCTCGTTTAGGCCTCAATAAAACGATGAACATAGGCTTAGCCATTCAGGTTATAGCCTTACTCATGTTAGCGGTTCCGGCTGAATGGTTAACCGTTGTGTATGTGATGATTGCTCAAGCGCTTTCCGGCATTGCCAAAGACTTAAACAAAATGAGCGCCAAAAGCTCAATCAAAACACTGGTTGCTTCTGGGCAAGAGGGCACATTATTTAAATGGGTTGCTGTATTAACTGGCTCCAAAAATGCACTGAAAGGCGTTGGTTTTTTCTTAGGTGGTTTATTATTAACCTTATTATCCTTTAAAGGCGCCATGTTATTGATGGCTGGAGTATTGACACTTGTGTGGTGCTACAGCCTATATAGCTTGAAGAGTGACTTAGGTAAAGCTAAGAATAAGCCTAAATTTACCGACATTTTTTCAAAGAGTCGTTCTATTAATACCTTGTCGGCCGCCAGGTTATTCTTATTTGGTGCCCGCGATGTTTGGTTTGTTGTGGCTCTGCCCGTGTATTTGTCTCAAGCTTTTGAATGGGATCATTGGACTGTCGGAGGTTTCTTGGCATTATGGGTTATTGGTTACGGCATAGTACAGTCTATGGCACCTAAGCTCATCAATTTTAAAGACAACCTTTCCCCAGCAAAAGAAACTGTGAAGTGGGCCAGTCTACTGGCACTGGTCACGCTAATCATCACTTTCTCACTCTTGTTAGATTGGGAGGTAAAAACCATACTGATTACGGGTTTAATGGTTTTTGGTCTATTATTCGCGATCAACTCATCACTTCACAGTTATCTGATTGTCAGTATGGCAAATGCGGATGGGGTTTCACTGGATGTTGGCTTTTACTATATGGCAAATGCCATGGGCCGGTTGGTTGGCACGGTTTTGTCTGGTTGGGTGTTTCAGCTATATGGACTTGCGGCTTGTTTAGCCATTTCGTTTGTCTTTATTGTTATAGCGGGTTTGGTTTCTATAAAGCTGCCTTCAAAACAGGTTTGACGTAAACTATTCACCAAGGCTAGATGCTCAATACCAGCCTTGGTGAATGATTTTGTCAGTTATCTTTCTTAATAAGTGCAGCGGCTTTTACTATCAAAGAACCTTGCTTGGCATTCACTTTTTTGTGAGTAAAATAGACACCTCTAAAAACTTTGATTCACATCGGACTTAAACCTTAAACCTTAAACCTTAAACCTTAAACCTTAAACCTTAAACCTTAAACCTTAAACCACTATTTTGACACGACCTCTGGTTCTATTGGAGCCTTCCCACCAATGCACTTATTTTTAACTAAAGTGCACGAGCTTATATCGAGTGCTCCGCCCTCCTGCTTCACTTTTTACTCAGCAACCTAGCAGCACCAAAGCCGCTAAATGACGAGAAGCGGTTGGGCAGGACTTTTCTTCAGAAAGCCCAAGCTTGTTCGCCAACGACGAGCGAACAGAAAAAGCAGTGAGCTTCTCACCTTCAATGGCACTCGAATGAATAATGTTTGCCAATAGCGTGTCTAACATACTTTGCTTTTGGTCTTTAGGTTGGCTCGACATCTTGTCCAACAACATTCCTCGGTGAAAGCAAATGTCTCGTAACTTGAGCTCAATGATTTTTTTCATCCCAGGTAAAGTTTGCCCAATCTGCTTGTTGCCATATCCACATTTTGTCGCCTTTTGATTTAAATAACAGCCTATTTAAATCAAAACATGATGCGAATAAAACCCACAATCACATCTGGCTTTGATGTGATTAAGCCGAATATTCATATCACTTCCAATCTCTCATGACACTGATAACGTCCGTCGCGCCAACAAATGAACCGTCGTTCAATGAAATAGTTACCGGCCTACTGAGATAAGGTTTCTAAAATGATCATGTCCACCAGCTGATTATCATCATCAAATAGTGAATTCTTATCCATCTGACGCGCTGAAGATAAAGATAAGCTCTGAAGCCGTCAGCTAATCAGTGACTTTGTCCAATAAGCGACGGTGCTCTCTAAACAACGCGGCACTGAATGACTTCAGCTCGCCCTGGCTGGACTTTGCCGCACCAAAAGCGGTATTTAACACAGTACACAAAAATATTGGTATTTTGTATTTCATTTTTGGACTGATGTATTATATAGTTTAACAATAATTGGTTAACCAATAGAGAGTATTATGTCTTCCAGAACCCGTTTTATTGATGCAATAGAGTCTCAGTCCATTGAGAGCACACACTACTCAAGAGCCACTCTTCAGACCAAAATTGTCCATATTGGTTTTGGTGCATTTCATCGTGCTCACCAAGCCGTCTACACTGACTTAGTCAATGAAGCAGACAGTACTCCATGGGGTATTTTCGGCATTAATCTCTTTCGAAAAGGAAAGCTAACAGAGGCCTTTGCAAAACAAGATAACTTAGCCACTCTTGTTGAGAAAGGTACTCATAGCACAACAAAAAGAGTCATACGCTCTTTTACCGGTGCCATGAACATTGCTGATCAAGGTGTTCAGGTCGCATTAGCAAAAATGTGTGAACCTCAAGTCGCGATTGTTTCCCTTACTATTACCGAAAAAGGCTATTGCCTTACTCCCGAAGGCCTTTTAAATAAAGAGCATTCACTTATATTGCAAGATCTCACTTCTCCGCAGAGTCCAATATCCGCCATCGGTATAATTACTGAGGCGTTACGTCTAAGAAGGATTCAAAAAAAGCCCCCATTTAGTGTTATGTCTTGCGATAACATTCCAGAAAATGGGCATAAAACCAAAGCGGCGATTTTAGGTTATGCCACATTAGTGGATCCAGACCTAGCCCTATGGATAAAAGATCAAGTGGCTTTTCCTAGCACCATGGTTGATCGAATCGTTCCCGCGATGGACACACACGCCTTTTTAGATCTTGAGCAAGAGATGGGAGTTGCTGATGACTTTGGTTTGATCAGTGAAGATTTCAAACAATGGGTAATTGAAGACCAATTTTGCAATGGTAGACCAAAATGGCAACTTGCTGGAGCGACAATGGTGACCAATGTTCTTCCTTATGAAGAGATGAAATTGAGGGTGCTCAATGGCTCCCATTCATTTTTGGCTTATATTGGCTCCCTTTGCGGTCATACTTATATCTATGAGTGTATGGAAGACAGTACACTGAAAACGCTTACCCTAGCGCTAATGACACAGGAACAAGCGCTTTCATTATCCGCCGATTTGAATGTGGACTTAATCGAATACGCTCATTCTTTGATATCACGCTTTAGTAACAAAAACATTAAGCACCAAACCGCTCAAATTGCGATGGATGGCTCACAAAAATTACCGCCTAGAGCGATTGATCCTATTTTAACCCTAATCAAAACCGACCCTTTCAGTAAAGAACGGCCACCTCAGTTACTTTCTTTATTATTAGCCGGTTGGATGCATTTTATTCAAGGTAAACATTCGCCAGACTTTACCCTAGTCGACCCTGAAGACCAGGCATTAACTGGACTGCTAACACAGTCTAATTCAGCGCCATTAAGTGAATCATTACTTTCATTTAAGCCAGTTTTTAACAAGGATTTTCTGCAGTATCCAGAGTTATCAAAGCAAATCATCTATTTTTACAATGCCATTGAGGAACAAGGGATTCGAGCTGTTCTTAATGGCTTATCTCACTCATTAAGGACCCAATAATGAAATCATTACTATGCGAAAAACCGTTTAAAATTCACTATATTGAAACGCCAAAACCGATCATTAAAAACGATGAGGTACTATTAAAAATTAAAGCCGTTGGTGTTTGCGGTACCGATATTCATGCTTATACAGGTAACCAACCTTTCTTTTCTTATCCTCGCATACTAGGTCACGAGATATGCGGCTTAGTGGAAGAAGTAGGAGATGATTGTCCTGAGGAATTAATGAATCAATATGTTGTTGTTATCCCAGCCATTGCTTGTGGAGAATGCGCGGCCTGTAAAGAAGGTAAAACCAATTGCTGTGACACAATTTCGTTATATGGGGTACATCAAGACGGCGGTTTTCAAGATTACTTGGCCGTTAAAGCCAGCAATGTCATCCCTGTACCCACCTCGGTTGACCCAGCCGCTGCGTCTTTAGTTGAGTGTTTTGCTATCGGTGCTCATGCAAATCGTCGTGCAGACTCAAAACAAAATGAAAATATTCTCGTTGTTGGCGCTGGCCCCATTGGTTTGGGAACGGCCGCGATTGCCTTAGCTAATGGCGCAAATGTGATATTGGCTGACGTCAGTGATGAACGCCGAGTACATGCTGAATCCGTCCTTGGAGTCAAAACCTTAAACCCAATTGAAGCAAGCTACACGGATGACCTTTGTGAAGCATTTAATAATAACCTGGCTTGCACAGTGATGGACGCAACAGGAAATAAAGCCTCCATGTCAAACAGCGTCAATTTAATTCGTCATGGCGGAAAAATTGTATTCATCGGTTTATATATAGGGGATTTACAGCTAGACGACCCCACTTTCCATAAAAAAGAAACCACTCTGATTGCAAGCCGCAACGCCACTTTTGAAGATTTTACCAAAGTGATTGATCTGTTCGAATCAAAAAAGATCAGCGAAAAAATTATGGTCAACCAAGAATTTCAATTTGACACCATTGGCTTAGATTACGAAAACAACGTTGTAAAAAATAAAGGCCTTGTTAAAGGCGTGATTCGATTTGACTAATTAAAGGAAACTATGATGACAACAAGAATAAAAATTGAGACGCTACATACATTAGCCTTTAACAAATTGCAGCAAGCTGGGTACCCTGAAACGATCGCCAAACAAGTAGCGGATGTATTAGTGCATGCAGATTCACACGGCGTACACTCTCATGGGGTTATTCGAGTAGAACATTATTGCCACCGTTTATCTCAAGGTGGCATGAATCCAGACCCAACTATGACCATTGAGAAAATTTCTTCCTCAGTAGCGATACTAGATGGAGATGATGGTATGGGGCATTGTGCGCTAATCAAGGCAACTGAGGAAGCGATAACCATAGCCAAAGAGCATGCAGTGGGGTTTGTCAGTATAAAAAACACCTCCCATTGCGGTGCTTTATCTTACTTTGCTCAAATGGCGGCTGATCAAGGACTTATCTCTATTTCTATGACTCAAACAGACACCTGTGTGGCACCATTTGGCGGTGCTGAAGCGTTTTGGGGAACAAACCCCATTGCGTTCGGCTTCCCTGTTGAAAATGGTAACCCTGTCATTATCGACATGGCCACAAGTGCCACCGCCTTTGGTAAATTATTGCATGCCAAAGAGACAGGACAATCAATCAGTCTTGGACTCGCTATCGACAAAGATGGTGTCGAGACAACAGATCCTCATGCGGCAACAACGCTGCTTCCTTTTGGGTTCCATAAAGGTTCCGGTATTGCCATGGCAATTGACGCACTAACAGGCATGCTTATGGGAGCCAATTTTAGTAACCATATTGTTAGAATGTATGATGACTATGACAAAATGAGAAAGCTCGCCAGCTTGATGATTGTGATAGACCCAAGTAAATTTGGCGGACACAGTTTTTCAAATATGATGGCTCAGATGGTTTCTGAACTGCATCAAGTAAAACCTGCACCCGGTTTTGATAAAGTTTTAGCGCCAAATGAACCTCAAACAGCCTATCTTGAAGACTGTCAAAGAAATGGCGTCCCCGTTACGACTTCAATCTATCAATATTTAACAAACCACTAACGGAAGCAGGCCCTATGAAACAATATGATATGTTCGTTAATGGTGAATGGATAAAAGCGAAATCCGGTAACACCGATTCGGTTATTAACCCGTCAACTGAAGAAGTGATTGCAAGCATTCAAAAAGGCGACCAAGACGATGCCGACTATGTCATGGCTTCAGCCAAAGCCGCTCAAATAGAATGGCGCCGAAAACCAGCCCGAGAACGGGCCGACATCATGCGTAAATTTGCGGCGGAAATACGTAATAGAAAGTCATTCTTAGCGGAACTTTTAGTAACAGAACAGGGAAAATTATTGAAAGTGGCGTTAGGAGAAGTGGAAGCCACTTGCAGCTTTATCGAATACGCCTGTGATTGGGCTCGCCAAATGGATGGCGATATTGTTAAGTCTGATAACCCCAATGAACATATTTGGATTCATAAAGTACCTCGGGGAGTCATTGTCGCCATTACCGCATGGAATTTTCCTTTAGCATTAGCAGGACGAAAGATTGGCCCTGCGCTTATTGCAGGCAATACTATCGTCGTCAAACCCACAACAGAAACGCCGTTAGCCACGTTAGAGCTAGGTCATATTGCTGAACATATTGGTCTACCAAAAGGAGTACTTAATATAGTAACCGGTGGAGGTCGAACCCTAGGTGATGCGCTTGTACGACACCCTGATACTAAGATGATTTCCATGACGGGCAGTACGCCTGCAGGTCAAGCCATCGTCAAAGCAGCGGCCGATAACTTGGCTCATGTGCAATTAGAACTAGGAGGTAAAGCCCCTTTTATTGTCCTTGAAGATGCGGATCTTGAGCAAGCCGCCGTCGCGGCCTTGCATTCACGTTTTGACAACTGCGGTCAGGTTTGTACTTGTAATGAGCGTATGTATATTCATGAAGCCATCTATGATGATTTTATGGCCATTTTCCTTGCTAAGGTGAAAGCACTTAAAGTCGGTGACCCTATGCTCGCAGACACGGATCTGGGCCCTAAGATTAACCAGAAAGAAATTGAAGCAATGGAGCATCTGGTTGCCATTAGTGTAAAAGAAGGCGCTCACATTGCGACAGGAGGTGCGCGTTTACAACACGGTCAATACCAACAGGGTTTTTGGTTCGAACCAACGGTGTTAACCAATGTATCTCAAGAAATGACGATTGTTCATGAAGAGTCATTTGGCCCTATCCTCCCCGTGATTAAGTTCTCCACACTCGATGAAGTCATTACTTACGCTAACGATAGCGAGTACGGATTAGCCGCTATGGTATGCACCAAGGACATGAAAACCATATTGCGCTTAGTTGATGAACTCGAATCAGGAGAGGTCTACATCAACCGCGGTCATGGTGAACAACATCAAGGCTTCCACAACGGCTATAAGCTCAGTGGTACCGGTGGTGAAGATGGAAAGTATGGTTTTGAACAGTATTTAGAGAAGAAAACGTTTTACGTTAATTTTGACTAATACCATCAAAACACAGAGTGTATCATCACTCTGTGTTTTGATGCCCAGTACTCACGCTCACTTCATATCGATCACGACTCTTACCATCATGCTTCTGAACACCGCTATTCTTATCTGACACTTACTCATTAATGCTCTAAAATACCCTATAAATGCCTTAATTGAATCAAAAGAAGCGCCCTCCTCATCCGAATACCAATCCCCTAAGGACGTAAACAATGACCGAGTACTTTATTTACAGCTTTATTTACTTAGCCGCTGCGGTCATTGCTGTCCCTATTGCAAAACGTTTAGGACTGGGATCCGTACTTGGGTATTTAATCGCGGGCGTCATTATCGGTCCCATTATCGGCTTAGTCGGTGATGAAACCACCAGTATTCAACATTATGCTGAATTCGGTGTCGTCATGATGCTGTTCCTAGTCGGTCTAGAGTTAGAGCCAAAAATGCTCTGGAAAATGCGCCATCGATTAATGGGATTAGGTGGATTGCAAATTGTTTTAACCACTGTCTCTGTGGCCTTTATTGCCACACTATTTGTGGAAGAATGGTCTGTTGCTCTCACCATTGGCTTAATTTTTTCTCTTTCTTCCACCGCGATAGTCTTGCAAACCTTTAATGAAAAATCATTAACAAAAACGGATGGGGGACAAAACGCCTTCTCAGTCCTTCTCTTCCAAGACATGGCTGTTATCCCCATGCTGGCACTCATACCCTTACTGGCCTTACCTGAACTCATTGAACTGTCGCAAGCCACATTCACCGACGCCGCAGAGAAACATGCCGAACTCAGTTTAGTCGCTGGTATACCTGGATGGGCTTACACCTTGGTGGTCATTGCATCAATTGCGATTGTTGTCATTGGTGGACACTATTTAAGTCGACCCCTTTTTAAATTTGTAGCCGACTCAGGTTTACGTGAAATTTTCACCGCTACCGCACTGATGCTAGTCATTGGCGTAGCCGCACTAATGAGTCTAGTTGGGCTCTCTCCCGCATTAGGAACCTTCTTAGCTGGCGTGGTGTTAGCAAATTCAGAATTTCGCCATGAACTCGAATCCAATATAGAACCGTTTAAGGGACTCTTACTTGGTGTCTTTTTTATCACAGTGGGAGCTGGCATTAACTTCACCTTATTAAGTGAAGGGTTTGCCCTCATTATCGGTTTAACTTTCGCGGTAATGCTATTAAAAATGGTCATATTACTTCTATTATCATGTCTGTTTAACCTCCGGGGCAGTGATCGCTGGTTATTCAGTTTGAGTCTGGCTCAAGCGGGAGAATTTGGCTTTGTTTTATTAAGTTTTAGTGGCCAACAAAACGTTTTGCCAGAGCCTATTATTCAACCACTATCTTTGGTTGTGGCCCTATCCATGTTTTTTACCCCGGCACTATTTATTCTCTTTGATAAAGTAATTTTGCCTCGTTATCAAAAAACCAGCAATCAAAGGGAGGAAGACAATATTGACCAACTTGGGTCTGTTATTATTGCGGGAGCGGGACGCTTTGGGCAGATTACCAATCGACTCCTAGTATCTAATAAAATCCCAACGGTGGTACTGGATCACGAATCCAGCATGATAGACATATTACGCTCGATTAACATCAAAAGTTATTATGGTGATGCGACACGTCCAGACCTTTTGCATACAGCGGGTATAGAACAAGCTAGCCTGTTGATCATCGCCATTGACGATAAAATCCGTTCCGTTGAATTAATCAAATACGTGAAACACACGTATCCTCATATAAAAATATTGGCACGTGCCTATGACCGGGGGCATTATTATGCCTCTAAATACGCGGGGGCCGATTACGTTGTCATAGAAACCTATTATTCAGCGGTCGAACTAGGAGCGCAGGCGTTGACCGATTTAGGGTTTTCTTTGAAAAAAGCCAATCAGGTCAGACAAACATTCCAACAATCCGAAGCAAAGAGTGGCGAAGCCTTATATGAAGTATGGCGTCAAAAAGGAGATTTTGATCAAAATTATAGAGCGCTGTTTATACAGCTCGAAGAAGAGCTCAATCATGCAATGGAAACAAGCCAAACAGAAGAAATTCCTGACTCTTATACGACTGATTATTCTAAATGTGAAGGGAATACGGAATCCAAAAAGTGATTCAAGAGAGTACACTCAAATTACCCAATAAATTACCTCGTTATCAATCCTCAAACGGTGGCTTGCGAGGTCAATTCTCATTTAAGGCTTTTATATCAACAGGAAATAATAAAACTATAGTGTCATCTCTTTAGTTATCACGTTTTATAACAAACACATCACAATTTATTATGGGTTTGGACCACGCATTTTTAGCATCAGCACCCTTCATCCCTAAGACCAAAAGTGACAGGGCTAACGTACATCTGGAACCCTCAGACGATATTACATCTTGGCATGACGGCCATTATTACTTTCCCTTGTCCTTTTTGTTAACAGTAACCATCCTTTAAGATTTAAAGAAACGAATTCCAATGAAGGTGAAAGACGTTTCTTTACATACCTAAAAGCCAGTTTTATCGATTAGCGGCCGCACCTGCGCCACCAGCATAAGCATACACTTCTTCTTTGCTCGACATAGAATTATCACCCGCTGTGCTCATAACCAAAGCACCATGGGCGGCCGCCAGATCAATACAGGTTTGCATAGGTTGATCATTCAAAAGCCCATGAATAAGGCCAGCGGCAAAAGCGTCTCCGCCACCAACACGATCAAATATAGGCAAGTTATTGTAATCACGTGAGGCGAAAATCTCGCCATTATGCAAACACAGCCCACCCCAGTCATTATGAGAGGCATCTTTCACGATTCGCATAGTCGTAACAAACAGTTGGACATTCGGAAAGCGTGCTTTCATAGAATGAAGCGCTTCTGAAAACACCTCTTTATCTAATGTATCGACTTCTCTTGGAAGGGATTCAATCCCAAAAAGTACATCTGCCTTTTGAGTTAGACGTGCATTACATGCATTTGCCGCCTCTCGCCCACCTCTGTCTTTCCATAAGGAAGCACGGTAATTTAAATCATAAGAGACGATTGCACCATGCTTCTTCGCGGCTATCATTGAAGCCTCAACCACGCTTGGTGAACTTTCAGACAAGGCGGCCATGACACCACCAACATGGAACCAACGAGGCTTCGCCTTAGCAAACAGAGCATCCCAATCAATATCCTTAACCGTTAGTTGTGAAATAGGAGTATGTCCACGATCCATGACCGCTTTTGCTCCTCGTTCTCCAAAACCACGCTCCATAAAATACATTCCATTTCGAACAGATCGACCAATACCATCATGCTCTTTCCATTCAATCCAGTCAGTACTCACACCCGCTCTTTGAACCAGACCTGCAATCAGGTGGCCCACTTCATTATCGACTAAGGCTGTTATGATGCCTGTTTTATGACCAAAGCAACTGCTTAACCCTTGAATCACATTGTATTCACCACCGCCTTCCCATACACGAAACTGGTCTGTTTTACGAATACGATCCACACCAGGGTCAAGGCGCAGCATGACTTCACCTAATGCCATACAATCAATATGACTCAACTCTTTTGCAATAATTTCCACGACATCCAACCTTATAAAACGATCTTATTATTGTTTACAAAAAATCTAATATACCACAGTTTGGTTAACCAATAATCGTTAAAATCATACCCTTTGAGTACCAAGATGTATAACCAAAAAAGCCTTCCTTTCAAAAAACAGCTAAATAGAGAAGAGGGCTAATCACATTACCTTATTTATTTAACGATAAATAAGGTTTGGTAACCACATGGTAATCGCTGGAATAAAGGTCAATAGTAGCAAAACAACAACAAGAGGGATTAAAAAAGGCGCCGTTGCAATAACACAGCGTTCAAAAGGTGTATTAGACACTTTGGCTAGTACATAGAGCACCATACCAACAGGGGGGGTTAATAAGCCAAGCATTAAATTCAGAATCATTATGATACCAAAATGCACAGGATCAATTCCAATTTGCACCGCTACAGGTAACAACACCGGTACCAAAATAGTAATAGCCGCAATGGTTTCCATGAAACAGCCTAAAATTAATACCAACAAGGTCATGATCAATAAAATAAGCACCGCATTATCTGTGAAACCTAATAGGCTATGGGCAAACAAATCGGCAATTTGGTTGGCCGTTAAAATCCAAGCAAAAATAGTCGAACTCGCCACAATAAGAAGAATAGACGCCGTAGTTTCAATGGTTTCTTGCGACACTCTTATAACACTTGCAATACTTAAAGAACGATAGACAAAGGCACCTAAACATAGAGCATAAGCAACGGCGGCTACCGCGGCTTCAGTCGGAGTAAATACTCCAGTAGAAATGCCAACGACTATAATTATGGGGGTTAACAGAGGTAAGAAAGCCCTTTTAAAAGCAAACCAAAGATTAGGTAAACTAAAGCGTTCATCTTTAGGGTAATTTCGAATTTTGGCATACCATGACACCATAACCATCAAAGAAAAAGCCATGAGTAATCCAGGGATCAAGCCCGCTGCAAAAAGTTGCCCTATGGAAGTATCCGCAACGACTCCGTAAATAACCAAAGGAAGAGAAGGAGGGATAATTGGACCAATCGTTGAGGATGCCGCGGTGATACCAACGGAGAAATCAGAATCATAGCCTGCGTCTTTCATGGCTTTAATTTCAACATTTCCTAAACCGCCAGCATCCGCTACAGCCGCTCCTGACATGCCTGCAAACACCACACTCGCACCAACATTAACGTGGCCTAGACCTCCAGGCAACCAACCAACCAATGCTCGAGCGAAGGCAAAGATACGATTAGTAATCCCACCAGTGTTCATTAAATGCCCCGCCAGGATGAAAAAAGGAATCGCAATTAATGGGAAGCTATTAACACCATTAACCATGTTATGTAATACAACAACACTTGGCATCCCTTCAATTAGAATAAAAACGAGGGACGAAACACCTAAGGCAACAGCCACTGGTACACCGATAATAAGCAAAATAAACAATATTAAGAACAATAGAAAAATCGACATATCACACCTTTGTTAAACAGAAGTAGCTTGTTCTTCAATATTTATGACAATTTGATGATGGCTAAGCTTCATTTTCATCACCATTTTACCGAAGGAATAAAGAGACATAGCAACAAAACAAAACGCAATGACCCAATAAATGTAGCTTTTAGGCAATTCGACCGACACCAAGGTTTGATGCGTCTGCATGGCAATTTGTGAAGACATCCAAGCACAAGCGCCATAAAAAACAACACACACCACCTCAGAAAAGACGGACAATACTTTAGCTAAAGAACTTGGAATAAAACGATACAAAAACTCTAAAAAAATGTGGCTGCCTTTCCTAACGGCTGTTATAGAACCTACAAAACCGACTAATACCAGTAAAAATCGTGCGATTTCTTCTGTCCATGCAAGTGAATCATTTAAAATATAGCGTGTAAAAAATTGCAGAAAAACAATACACATCAACACCCAAAATAAAATCATCACGGGTAGATCAATCAACTTAAAATCTAGCGGTTCCTCAATTTGGCTCTCATCAACCAAATTGGGGGACTCAGAGTCAGACGAATTCAACATTGTCTTGTTAGAAGCTTGACCCATATTGCACCCTCCTTTAATTCAGCGTTACAGCGCACTAATGCCAGATAAATTTTCTTTAGAGAACCCAGAATCAATAGAGTTTAGATAACTATTTACTTTATCTTGGAAAGGTTTTTTATCTACTTCCACTACTTGCAAACCTTGATCTCGGAACCATTGGGCTAAATTTTCTTCCGCTTCATTAATATCATCCGATGCACGAGCTGCGGCCTTTACAGAAACCTCATCTAATAAGGCATAGTCTTCTTTACTAAGCCGATTTTTAGTCATACCTGAAACCACCGTCACTAAGGAATTAGTCATATGCCCCGTAAGGTTAATGTATTTTTGAACTTCATAGAATTTTTTGAATTTAATCGTTGGTAATGGATTTTCTTGAGCATCAACCAAACCCTGTTGTAATGCTAAATACACTTCAGAAAAGGCTAGCGGAGAGGCGTTGGCATTGACTGCTTTTGGGAACATAAGGAACATAGGTGCATTGGGAACACGAATTTTCATTCCTTCCATATCTTCAGGGGAATTAATCGGCTTATTAGAGGTTACATGACGAGCGCCATAATAGGTAAAGCCAGTAATATCGTGCCCAGTAGTTTTTTCATAGCCTTTTTTTATCCCATCAAACAATTCACTATCACGATATTTTTTCCAATGGTCATAATTACGAATCACAAAAGGTAACCCAGAAAGCGCTAATGGTTTATAGGCGCTGCCAGCAAAAATAGCACCGGTATAGATCATATCAACCGAACCAAAATTTAAGGCTTCATTTAACTCTACTTCTTTACCTAAAGACGATGCCGGAAAAACTTTAATAGTGACTCGCCCATCTGTTTTCGTTGTCATTTCTTCCGCTGCCCAAAGCGCCGCCTGATGATACGGGGAGCCGACTTCATATACATGAGCCCATTTAATGGTGGTAGCGGCTTGAACTGACCCGGAAAATAAACCAATTGTAAGTGCCGTCATACCTATCATAGATAGAGCGGAACGACGGTCGAATTGATCTTTAGATAGTCGCGCAGAGAATACTTGCTTTAGCATAATAGAGCCTCTTAGATTTGTTTGATTTGAACCAATATAATTCAATCAAACAGTTTTTATTTTTATTTTGTCTACTTTTAATTTGATTTAAAAGAGAAATATTAATCTATCGTTTTAATCATTTAAACAGATTTAAATCGATTTAAAAATAGTAAATTAAAATACTATTTTGGTCAACCAATTTATTAATTGGTACGGCATGAGTTATCTTTCAATTATCATCAGCTAAAATAAAATCAGCACAACGCTGCCCAAGCATCATAGCAACCGCATTTGTATTACCCGCATTAATATTGGGTACGGCTGACATGTCACAAACTCTTAACCCTTTGATACCTTTGACCTGTAAGCGGTTATTTAACACCGCCATAGGATCTTCCGCGGCACCCATTTTGCAGGTTCCAGCAGGATGATAGTTTGTTTTGACCGTTTTACGACAATGTTCTGCCAAACACGCATCTGATAATGAATTTATGTCAGGTATAACAATAGATGTAATAGAATTTGCTAGTGGTGGTGTTTGAAAGGATTTAATAAAAAAGCGCTGCCCCTCTATCATGGCTGACAAATCGGCCTCTTCTTTCAATAAATTAGGGCACACTAGAGGCTGATCGTTTGCATTCGAAGACGCTAAACGTACATACCCTCGGGAGACAGGTTTGACCACAACCGTGGTAATCGTCATACCATAATCATGGTTTACAAGATTCAACACATCTCTATCTAGATAGACCATAGGGACACAAAATGCCTGTATTGTCGCCTCTTTAGTGACACTTGTTGGGTTGACAAAAGCACCGGCTTCCACCCCCGCCGACGTGACAGGCCCAGAGCCAAACAGGGCAAACTGCAAACCATTACGCCACATCCGCCAGCCCTCTCCTTGTTTAAAATAACCAAAACCTTTTTTCGCTGTCGCTATGATTGGGACTTCGGGATGATCAATTAAATTTTCTCCAACACCAGGTAAGTCAACAAGACAGCGAATACCGTGCTGCTCAAGCTGCTTCGCGCAACCGACCCCAGAAAGCATTAATAGCTTAGGAGTAATTAACGCGCCAGCGGCTAAAATCACCTCTCCAGCGGAACTATTATCTAAACGTGCTTCTAAAACGTCACCACTCTCATTTTCATAAATAACCCCAACCGCAGCGCCTTCTTCAATAAGGACTTTATGAACTCGACACTGTAATTGGATCTCTAGGTTATTCGGCGTTTGATCTCCACCTAAAAAAGCATAAGCCGTGCTACTACGACGACCATTACGATTTGTAAATTGATAAAAACCGACGCCCTTTTGCTGTACGCCATTAAAATCGTCATTAAAAGGAATTCCTTGTGCTTGTACACTTTGCACAAATGCTCGAGAAGAATCATCGATATGCTGAGGATCCGACACCTGCACGGGGCCGGAAGCGCCGTGATACTCGTTCAATAAACGATTATTCGACTCCATCTCTTTAAAGTACGGCAGCACATGCTCCCACCCCCATTGAGCGTCCCCACCTAGGATCTGCTGCCATTCATTATAATCACTGGCACGACCTCTCATATATACCTGAGCATTAACTGAAGAACCACCGCCCAACACATTACCTTGCGGAATATCATGCACTCTTCCCCCTAAATGAGCTTGAGGGGTGGTGTGATAATAACGCATGTATTTGCTGCCATTGATCATTTTAAAAATACCGGCAGGCATGTCCAGTAACGGATGCTTGTGACTATACCCCCCTTCTAATAATAAAACGCCAGCCGTCTCTTTTTTCGCCAGTCTTGCGGCGGCCACAGCACCCGCAGAGCCACCACCAACTACTATGTATTTATATTGAGAACGCATATCTAACCTCAAGATGGCAGGTTCGTAGGCAAAATTTTAATGCCTAACAAAACACCATGAAAACAAAGATGTCACAAACAACAAAGTCACTCTTAGAGTACTCGCTAGAACTAGGTTCGACGCATTTTGTTGTTAATCACTTTAGCTTGAATAACCACAACAACCAGTAAGAACCCACCTCGAATAACGGACTGCCAATAAGCACTAAAACTGATGGTGCCAAGGCCATTTTCAAAGTTTAGAATATTAAAAATTAACCCTAATAAAATAGCACCCAATAGTGTTGAGGTAATAGAACCTAAGCCACCCGTTAACAGCGTTCCTCCAACAACTACGGCCGCAATCGCAGATAACTCCCAACCTAACCCCTCTAATGGTTGTCCCGCGCCAAACCCTGATGCCAACATTACTCCTGACAAACCGGCTAACGCGCCACTTAATATATACACACCAAATAGGGTTTTATTTACCTCGAGTCCCATCAACTTCGATGCTTCTTCATTACCACCAATGGATAAAACATGGCGCCCAAAAGCAAATTTTTCCAATAACATCCAGCAAAAGACAAAGGCAACCAACATCGCGACAATTGGCCACGGGATGAAATCAAACATTTTACCAAGACCAAACTGAGTAAAATTACTGTCCCAAGAGACTTGCACTGATTGATTATCGGATAGCACTAACGCCATCCCCCTGGCACCTAACATCATGGCTAAGGTAGCAATGAATGGCACAATCTTTAATTTTGTGATGACAAAGGCATTAATCGCTCCAGTAAGAACGCCAACTAAGATTCCAACAGGTAACGCGACTTCAATACCGTAAGGACTTGCATGAGCGACGACCACACTCGACAGTGCAACGACCGAACCCACAGACAAATCAATGCCGCCAGTCATAATGACAAAGCACATTCCAAGGCCAATCAAAATAAACATAGAGTTATAAGACAGAAACGTCATGATATTGTATTCACTTAGAAAAGCGTCATAACGCAAACTAGCAAAAAAAGTAATCAACATAAGCGCGACCAACACGCCTTCCGCTTGTTTCGACGTATTTCTCTTGCGTTTCATGCCCGGTAAGTTTGACATCATAGACAATATATTCATGATTTAGCCCCTCTCACTTGTTGTAGATAAACAGCAACAATAATAATCACCGCTTTAGCCACCATAGCGACCGCATCGTGAACACCGTTCGCTAATAGGGTATAACCCACTAATTGAATAATGGCCGCACCTAAAACCGCACCAAGGATTGGCGCTTTCCCTCCCGTTAACAATACCCCACCTACTATGGCGGCCGAAATGGCATCCAGCTCCATTAACTGACCCGTTTGGTTTGCATCAGAAGCGGAATTAATTGCCGTAGAAATGATGCCAGCGATACCAGCCAGTATTCCACAGACCATATAGGTCACTAATTTCACTTTTTTGGCTGGAACACCAGCAAGTTCTGCTGCTTTTTCATTCCCCCCCACAGCTAATAAGTAACGACCATAAATAGAACGCTTTAGTACCCACGCGATAGACAGCGCTAATACAAGAGTGATCCATGCCTGTACAGGTACCCCAAAAACACGCCCAGTCCCAATAAATTCAAAACTGGGGTTGTCAAAGGTCTGTAACTCTCCATTAGTAAGCACCTGGGCAATACCTCGCCCTGAAATAAAGAGAATCAAGGTTGCAATAATAGGTTGAATTTTATACTTACTGATAAGAAAGCCATTAAACAAACCAGCCACTCCAGCCGCACTGATCGCGACCACTATGGCAACAAACAAACCCAATTCTGGATTCGCCACGCCATAATCCGATAAAAAAATCATCGGAGCTACCGTACCCGCCAAAGCCATAAGAGCACCCACTGAAAGATCAATCCCTCCAGAAGCAATGACTAGGGTCATACCAATCGCTACAATCGCCACCGTCGCAACCTGAGTTAAATTCACATATAAGGTTTGGATTTGTAAAAAATTAGGGGTAATCAAAATATTAATTACCAATAATAAAAAGAAGGCCCATAACGCCCCATTATTTTTTATTTGCGCGGCTATTTTTGTGCCGACTGTCGGCATCTTTGATTTCGGTTTTTCTGCTAACGTTGAACTGTTCATTTTGTCTCTCCACTCATGCAACAGGATGACGTGTTTCTTGGGCGATGGCTTTCATAATGGCATTCTCTGTCAGCTGATCATTCGACAATGCCTGTATGCTATGCCCATCTTGCAAAACGATGACTCTATCGGCACCTTCTACTAACTCTTCAAATTCAGAAGAAATCATCAAGACAGTTAACCCTTCATCGGCCAAACGTCGAATTAAAGACTGAATTTCTCCTTTTGCTCCAACATCAATTCCTCGGGTTGGTTCATCTAGAATGAGGATATTTGGGTTCGTCACCAGCCACCTTGCCAACAATACTTTTTGTTGGTTCCCGCCAGAGAGTTGGGAGATAGGCTGCTCCATTGAAGCGGTTTTGATACCAAGCCGCTGTATAAAATCCGAGACCAATTGGCGCTCTTTGACCTCATCAATCAAACCGTATTTAGAAATTTTTGGTAGCAGCACCAGAGTGAGGTTCTCTCTTACGGACAGCTGAGGAATAATTCCATCCTCTTTACGGTCTTCAGAGCAAAAGGCAAAACCTTTTTCTATAGCCGCCTTTGGATCAGTGAAATCCATTTTTTCACCCTTAAGAAAAACCTCGCCTTTTTTCAAATCGCTATCTAATCCAAAAATAGCTCTCGCTACTTCTGATCTACCGGAACCCAATAAGCCAGCAAGCCCTAGAATTTCTGATTTACATAAATCAAAAGAAACATCTTTGAGTGAGCCAGCCCCTTCTAAGTTTTCTACTGATAATAAAACCTGATCACTCGCACGACCTGTCGAGGCAAAATTAGTGGCTCCCCCTTTCGCTATGTCTTCAGGGTCTTTACCTAGCATGGCGGCGACCATATCCAGCTTTGTCATCTCATCAATAGAGCGTTGACCAATCGTTTTTCCATCTCGCATAACGGTAATTTCATCACAAATTTGAAACAACTCATCAAGATGGTGACTCACATACAAGATCGCCACACCGGAGGCTTTTAATTCTTTAATGACACGAAATAGGACTTCCTTTTCACGCTCATCTAGTGAGGAAGTAGGTTCATCCATAATGACGATTCTGGCGTCTAAGGCGACCGCTCTAGCAATCGCAACCAGTTGTTGTATGGCGATATTAAAAGTACTAAGAGGCTGCTCAACCTCTAAATCCAAACCAAAGCGAGATAACGTTTCCCTAGCGTGTTCATGGGCTTTACGCCAATCCACCATCCCAAAACGCTTCGGTTCATGTCCAAGACAAATATTTTCGGTAATGGAACGGTAGCCGATCAGATTCACTTCTTGAAAAATAGTGCTAATGCCTGCCATTTGGGCTTTATGAGGCGAGGCATAAGAAACCTTTTCACCCATAAAATAAATATCGCCTTCATCGTGTTTATGGGCACCATTAAGTACCTTGATGAGGGTAGATTTTCCTGCACCATTTTGACCAATTATCGCATGCACTTCACCGGCCTTAATTTTTAGCTCCGCATTAGATAATGCAGGAACACCAGCAAAATGCTTATGAATGCCTTTCATATGCAAAACCACATCACCAACATTTGATAACGTAGAGGAAAAGCGGGCACCTTGTTGTGCCGAAGGATAGGAGTGGTTCATCTAAACCTCAGTTAAAACTAGGAAGAAAAAAGAGCGGAAAATTACTTTCCGCTCGAGAGGATTAATAGATTGTATTAATAAGCTTCATCTATATGCTGTGCGGCATTTTCAATAGTAAACACACGGTCTGTAACACGCACCCAAGGTTCAATCTTTTCACCGTTGGCATAACGCGTCATCGTTTCACAAGCAAGTGGTCCAAAGAATGGACTTGATTCAACTGTGACCCCCATTTTGCCATCCAAAATAGCTTGTAAAGCATCACGAGTACCATCAACAGAAACAATCAACACATCCTTACCTGGCACTCGACCCGCCGCTTCCAATGCTTGAATAGCGCCAATCGCCATCTCATCATTGTGTGCATAAATAACATCCGCATTTGGGTAGGTTTGCAGCAAGGTTTCCGTTACTTTTCGGCCTTTATCTCGTGCAAAATCACCCGATTGAGATGCGAGGATTTTCATACCAGAATGTTTAGCGATTTCATCATCAAAGCCTTTTCTACGATCATTTGCGGGTGATGATCCAGTTGTTCCTTCAAGTTCTAAAATAAGGCCTTTACCGCCTGTTTTTTCAATCAACCAGTTCGCAGCAATAGCACCTTGTTCAATAAAGTTCGATCCTAAGAAAGTAACGTAATCACGACCCGCTTTAGCGACTTTTTCATCCACACTGCGGTCTACGAGGAAAACCGGAATACCTTGTCCTTTAGCTCGTAATACGGCAGGCAGAAGAGGCCTTTCTTCTCGAGGAGGTAGGAAGATAACATCTACCCCTTGAGCTATCATAGAATCCACATCAGACACTTGTTTTGCGGCCGAACCTGCCGCATCCGTGTACACAAGATCCCAGTTACAGCTGGCGGCTGTATCTTTAAAACTTTTTGTTTCCGCAATACGCCAAGGGTTATTACTTTCTGTTTGAGCAAAACCCACTTTATAGCGATCTTTTTTCTCTAATGCAGGTAAGTCTGCCATTGCAGCACTGGACAACACACCGATTAAAGCCGAAACAACCGTCATTTTAAATATCATGTTCACATCTCCAAATTTATTTTTATTTTTACGTTACCTGTTTGAACGAAATCTATAGCAAGCGCCTACTTTTCTATATTCACCTCCGGGTACAGTATATTAATATTTTTAAATCGATTTAAATTTTAATTAATTTTATAAATTGATAATTTCTCCCAATCAAACTCTACACCAATACCAATAGTATCAGGAGCAACCGCCATACCACCCTCCATGACTAAAGGACGCAATGTATATTGATCAATAGGAAAGCTATGAACCTCAACCCAACCAGCATTTGGCTGGGAAGCGACTAAACTTACGTGTAACTCTTGCATGCCATGGGAACAGGCAGGGATATTAGATTGCTTAGCCATTTTAGCGGCAGCGAGCCATCCAGAAATACCACCACAATTTGACGCATCTGGCTGAATAAAAGACAACTTAGCTTGCTGGAAGGCATAGCCAAATTCATGAATAGTATGCAGGTTCTCCCCCATTGCTAAAGGGATAGGTGTGTTCTCAGCAATACGTGCGAAACCAGTATAATCATCTGGAATCGTGGGTTCTTCAAACCAAAATATGTTGTATTCAGCAAAAGCATTTGCCGCCGTAATAGCCTGTTCAACTGTCATGGAGTAATTGGCATCAATCATAAAGGTAATGTCGTCCCCTATTCGCTCACGAACGGCTTTAACTCTGGCAATATCCTCCTCTAGAGTCGATTGTCCAACCTTGATTTTAATGGCATTAAAGCCTGCATCTACATATCCTTGGACCTCTTTTAGTAAACGCTCTAAGGAAAAATTCAAATCGATACCGCCACGATAGGCTTTAGCAACTTTATTTTGATTACCATTATATTGATGCAATGGTTTTCCGAGTGCTCGACAGCGTAAATCCCATAACGCAATGTCAATTGCAGAAATAGCAAAAGAAGCTATTCCCCCACGACCAACGTAGTGAATGCAATACTCCATATCTCTATAAATGGCTTCAATTTCTGATCCATCTCTACCTAGTAGCATAGGCTTTAGATCGACTTCAATCATTGATCGAATGGCCTGACCACCTCTGCCTCCAGTATAGGTGTAACCTGTACCTTGAGATCCATCAGATAATGTAATCGTTACAGTTAGTAGCTCAAAATGTGTGTGATCTCCATGCATCGCATCGGACAAAACCTCCGCTAATGGCACGGCGAATAACTGTACATCTATCGATTTTATGATCGAATCATTCACTATTTGTCTCCTAAAAAGTGACAATACACTCTCGTTTTTATTATTTTTAAATCGATTTAAATTTATAATACAAAGGCAAAGGAATATCAAGATTAAATTTAAATCGATTTAAATTTAATCTTGATATTCCTTAATAAAAGAAGGACAACACACAAGAAGAGAAAGACTAGCTTTTTAAATAGGCACCGCAAGAACGGCGAATGATAAGCTCAGAATCAAAGATTTTTCTTTGGGGTGGCATATAGGGGTCAGCTAATCGCTGAAATAAGAAGGTCGCGGCCATTTGTCCTATTAAGGATTTTTGCACATTAATGGTTGTTAATTGAGTGTAATGCCGATTACTTTCAGCAATATTATCGCAACCTACAACCGCTATATCCTTTCCTGGCTCCAGCCCCAACCGAATTAAGGCAGATAACACACCTAATGCAATTAAATCAGAGAACCCAACAATAGCGGTTGGAGGAGATTCCATAGACAGAACGCTCGGTAAAAGAGCTTCGGCCGCTTCCGATTTATTTTCGCAATCAAACATCAATGATTCATCTAGAGGCAAACCATGTAACTTAATGGCATCGACATAACCTAAGCGCCTTTCTTTGGCCGGTTTTGCATCAATATGGCCACCAATGAAAGCGACTCTTTTATGCCCAAGAGACAGTAAATGTCGAGTGGCTAAATGCAAAGAAAATCGCTCGTCATTACCTACAAAATCCATATTTGATCCATCAATATCCCGTGTTACCAACACAGTGGGCAAACCTCTAGCAAGTAAAGGCCTTAGCGCATCCATACCCGTCCCCACAACTGGGCACAACAAGAGACCATCAGAATTGTGCTCAATTAAAGCATTAATAAAACGCTCCTGTTGTTCAATATTCTCATAACTATTACAGAGTAAAGACATTCGTCCTTTTTCGGATAAGGTCTTTTCAGCGCTGGCACAAACTTCCGTAAAGTATGGGTTCGTGAAATCATGTACCGCTAAACCAACCATACCGCTTTTACCTGTAATCAGGCTAGCAGCACGCCGGTTGTAAACATAGCCGACTTCTTTGATTTTTTGCTGTACTAACAGACGTGTTTTTTCTGCGACCAGAGGATTATTATTTATGGACAGCGAAACAGTTGCGGTAGACACCCCTAACTGTTTAGCAATATCTTTTAAAGTTAAATGCTTTTTTTGCACCATTTTTTCTTTTTCCTTAGGCACGCGTTACCACCTTTTATAAAGCATTTTTAGCAAAGTAACATCTTTATTCTGCTTCATTCTTTAGGGTAGGCACCGCATTCGCCGCAAAAAGAAAGCCTTCAAAATCAGGTTCTTCCACATTTGCTAATTTGAAAAGCTCTTTTTTAGCGTTTTCAATATGCTGCCAAACGGCTTGTTTTGTTTCTTGCGGTGAGCGTTTTTGCAACGCGATTAAGATGTTCTTGTGATCAGACAACCACAATGACTGTAACCGTTTTTCATGGAAATACTGTGAATTTAACGCATCCCATAACGGGTTTTCCGTTCTGACGTTATCCCACATAGATTGAGCCATCACAATGAGCATATTATTTTGCGTCGCTTCTGCAATGACCATATGAAAATTATGATCAAGCTCATTAAAACGCTTACTATCACCATTAATTTCCAGTTCTTGCTCACGTAACAAGTCCCGCATTTCTCGTACATGGGTGGCTGAAATTTGAGTGGCCGCAAAAGCAGCGATATTAGTTTCTAACAACTGTCGTGCTTGTAATAGTTCAAAGGGACCAATATTACTTTCTGCTTCTGCAATAAGCGTATTTGAGTCTATATTTTCAACAAAAAAGATACCTGCGCCTTGCTTAACTTCAACCAATCCTTGCAACTCCAACATAATGATGGCTTCACGAATGGTTGCTCGACTAGCATTATAACGTTCACTTAAATCCCGTTCCGAAGGTAAACGACCACCTACGGGCAACTCTCCTGAAAGTAAAGTATTTTTAATTTGTTTACCAACTTGTTGATAACGGCGACTATTAGGTGACATAAAGAGTTCTTAATTATTAAACTTTGATTATTTTATACAAACCTCACACCATTGTCATAAACAAACGACGTTAAAATCTGTATTTATGCTAATTTCGTAAGAAACAGTCTAGGGAGGTTACGAACAAGTCAGACAATTTTGTCTCTGCATTACATCGTTTAATTAGTCTTAAGAAAGCGAAATCTTAGAGCCATCACCCATGACTGTCATCTTCCTTCTTACCATTCGATATAAAAGCCAAGTTATGACCGCATCTAGAGTGATACCCAAACCAGCCTTCCTGACCACGCTGATAGAATGGCCCCTCGCTGGCATGAGCGTGAAAGATGAATAGAAAGAAAATAATGATTGAGATGGTCACCCATAGGATGAATCAAGGGAACAAAGGGGTTCTCATTGTCAGCTTCAGAAAATTTCATAGAGCTTACATGCTAAAGATCCCCGTTAGCGTGATTGGCCAGATAGATGAAGGCATTGTGAGTGTTACTGAGTATAGGCTGGAGCTAATTGAACTCAGAAGATTCATTTGTCTATATCGTGATAATATCAAAGAAATAAAGTTCGAGATTTAAGGATAATGCAGTAAATTCCCTTAAGAACGAACTAAGATACCATCTTGCTTTTTAGCATCCACTCAGGCACGGTTTTGTGCAAAAGCAAAAGTGGATGTTAATGGAAGTAGTGTCATCAAAAATAATATCTTCACGGTATGGCCTGAGGTGTTTGTGTTCGGCACTTATCAATAGGTAAGTAGTGAATAGTTATGTGTTATTAAAGATCGAGGCTGATGATTTGAGTGTCGGCCGCAGGAAGCGCACTACAGGTTAACACTTTCCCCTCCTCTGGCATGTAAGCAGTGGGGTTTGCATAACTCACATCGCCAGCACTAATTTTGCAACTGCAGGCACCGCAGTTGCCGGTGCGACAGCTGTACATGGGTTTCAACCCTTGTTTTTCGGCAAACTCTAATAGCGTGCCCTCCTCTGGAGTCCAGATGGCGGTGATATTACTTTTAGCAAAATGTATTTCGGCGCGCTCAGCGGCTGGTGTTGGTTCGACGCCGTTATCTTCAATTGAACCTTCACCAAAAAATTCATAATAAATATTGGATTTAGCCACGCCTGTTGCAATTAACCCCGAGTAAAGTGAGCGCATAAAAGGCACTGAACCACATAAATAAAAATCAAAGTGATCAAAGGGCAAAATCTGTTTCAGTAAATCAGCGGATATTCTGCCGAAACTGTCGTATTGTTCTCCCTTCTTATCACTGGGTTTAGGTTGTGAATACACAGTGTGAACTTGCAGCCAAGTATGCTGTTTGGCCAGTGTGTTAAGTTCATCAACAAAGGCATGGCTGGCTGAGTGTTGAGTGCCGTGCACAAACCAGACATTACGCTGTTTGGCGCCTTGTTCTATGTCTCGAATCAAACCGTGCAACATGGCAATCATGGGCGTAATACCTACACCACCTGATAAAAGAACGATGGCGTGATCATTACTGGCCAGTGTGAATTGTCCGGCTGGCTGGCCAACTTCAATGCTATCGCCAATGTTAAAGGTGTCGTGCAACATGCGCGATGCCAGGCCTTTTGCTTCGCGTTTAACCGAAATACGATAGGTATCTTTTTCAGGTGCGCGCGATAGCGTATAGCTGCGTAAAATGGGGGTGCCTGCACCATCTTGCCAAATGCGGATGGGTAAAAACTGTCCTGGTGTATAAGTGCTTACCGCTTGGCCATCAGCCGGGCTAAAATAAAAAGAACTGATATCTTGGCTTTCTTGTACTTTTTGAGTGATTGTAAATTTTCTGTAGCGTGCTAGACCTTCGCTAGTGTGCTCGGTTTGAATTTTTTGCCAAGTGCCGGTGTGTATTAAAGATGGCGACAGCTCTTTTAGATCGCCACGCATAGGTAAATAATTGTCGATAAAAAGGCTATTGCGAATTTTGACCGACACAATACGCTCGGCACCTTCAAATTCAGCTGCGTTCTCAGCATCCCAAAGAATTTGTGCATCACCAGAAATAAATACCGCGTCACCAGTCGCATGATTTGGAAAATATAAACCGACTCGCTCATCAGACTGAATGTTGCCTAAAGTATTAAAAAAACGGTTACCGCTAAAATCGGGGAAGTATAAAGTGTCGCCTTCAATTTTAATAAAACCTGGCTTACCACCGCGATGAGAGACATCAATACCACTGCGCTCATTGCTTGAAAAAATATTGGTTCGAGAGGCGATAAAGAAAGTATCTGTCGATTCAATTAAAACTGTGCTGCGCGTATCGAGTGCATGCATCAAGCAAAGATATTGGGTATCGAAATAGACATAGGGTTTATCAACCCAAGTCAATTCGCGTTTTTGGATATATTGAGGACAATTACCAAAACTCTGGTCAACGCAAATTGAAAAGCCATCTTGGCCTATTGTTGAAATCATGCCATTCATACGGTTGCGACGGCGTGTGTGTAACTCTATACCCAGAAAACCTATTTTTTGATTTTCATTAAAATTGAGTTTTAGTGTTTCTGCCAGTACCAGTGGGCTTGAAATATCGAGTGTTTTTGCATCGGGTGATTGAATAAAACCGGGCTGGCCAAATAAAGGCATGGCCCAAGGGTAACCATCGTGATCGGTAATACCAACCACCACCATGGGTAAATTCGAAAAAAATTCGCGATGCTGATCAGGCATTGCGGGGCGAATAAACCCTTCGCTGTATTGTGCGACCATGTCAGCTACGCCTATACGTTGCTGGACGGCAATTTCGCCATTGTGAAACTGAGAAGACGGTAGCTGATTCATGGTTATGTCCTGATCGTTTGTTAAAAAATAGTGACAATACAATATTATTGCGCAGGTACAGGTGTGCGCTTCATGCCCACAAAACGTGGGTGTGCTTCAATACGCTCAAGCCAGGCACGAATCGCAGGATAAGGTTGCAAACTCACGCCGCCTTCTGGCACGTGGGAGATATAACTGTAACCGGCTACATCAGCGAGTGTGATGGCCTCGCTTGCTAGATATGGGCGAGTATTTAAAAGCGGCTCCATAACTTCAAATAATTCATTGGTTTTTTTCTTGGCGACATCGTAATCAAGATCGACACCAAACACTTTTACTAAGCGTACAGCGCAAGGGCCGTAGGCAATTTCACCAGCTGCAACCGATAGCCAACGTTGTACTTCAGCCGCCTTAACAGGATCTTGCGGATACCAATTGTAGCCATCGTTATATTTCTTTTCTAAATAGGTAATGATGGCGTTGGAGTCAGCCAACGTAAATCCGTTGTCATCGATAGCGGGCACTTGACCAAAAGGGCTAATTTTTAAATAGTCCGGTGCTTTGTGAGCGCCATTGGCCATGTCCAGGTCGATGGTTTCGTAAGGAATGTCTAATAACGACAACATTAGCTCAACACGGTGGCAGTGACCCGAGAGCGGATTTCTGTACAATTTAATAGGCGCATTTTGGGTAGCGAATTTTGTGTTCATGATTTTTCCTTAATAGGTAATATAAATTTGTCGAATTTAAATATACTTAAAGACCAAGTTCGGTTAAGCCGAGATGGTCATCGGGGCGTCGACCCAGTGGCCAGCGAAACAAGCGGTCTTGTTCGTCAATCACATGCTCATTAATGCTGGCGATACGGCGCTGCATTAAACCCTCTGCGTTGAATTCCCAATTCTCGTTACCGTAAGCGCGAAACCACTGGCCCGAGTCATCACGAAATTCATAAGCAAAACGTACGGCAATGCGGTTTTCGGTATAAGCCCACAACTCTTTCACTAAACGGTAATCTAATTCGCGGGTCCACTTGCGTGTCAGAAGCGCTTCAATTTGCTCTCGCCCAGTAATAAATTCAGCCCGATTGCGCCATGGGCAATCTACGGCATAGGCCTTTGCAACCTTGTGCGGTTCACGGCTGTTCCAGCCATCTTCGGCCAAGCGAATTTTCTGTTTAGCAGTTGCTTCGTTAAAGGGGGGTAAGGGTGACCGTGACATAATAACTCCTATCACTTAATACATAGTGGGTGCCGCCTATATGGCGGCTCGGTGATAAATTAAGCAGCGCTTATTGCATCGATGCTGGGAAAGTCCACGATGGTTTGAAGCGTTTCATTAAGGTAATTAGTGAGGGTGTTTAAGGCCACATGACCAATAACTTCAATAATTTGCGCGTCGCTGTATCCAGCTGCACGAACCGCATCAAAGTCGGTCTTAGAGGTTTTGCCGCGTTGTTTGACCAGCGTTGCGGCGAATTCAACAGCAGCAGCGGCTTTGGCATCGAGTGAGCTACCGCGACGGTTAACGCTAATTTCTTCACGACTTAATTCTGCTAAATTTTGCCCCAAGTAATTATGAGCCGCGAGGCAGTAGTCACAACCATTGATTTCGGCAACGGCTAAAGCAATACGCTCCCTTGTTGCTGCAGGCAGTGTACCTTTGGCCAATGCGCCATTGAGTGTCAAGTAACCTTCCAGTGTGTGTGGGCTGTTGCTGGTAATGCGGAACAGATTAGGCACACTTCCTAATTGTTTGTTTACAGCCTCGAGTAAAGGCTGAGCGGCCGCTGGTGCTTCTTGGATATTTTTTGGTGTATTGATACGTGACATGTTGTGTTCTCCGTTGAGTTAGTTTTTAGCTAAGTGTTTAAGATAGGTTCACTATAATCTTTCAATCTCGAGAAATAATTAGGCATTATTGAAATTTATTATTTTATTTTTGACAATAATCGTGTTGACTGGCTGTTTTGATATGTTTAAGCACGTTGCGCTGCTAGCATATTCGCTATCAAGGATGACGGAACCTATTAGAGTACCCTGTGTAGGTGGCATCACTGTGAAGCCGAAAAGGCCGGATACTGATGGCGCGTAGAAAGCACTATGACTCATCTTTAAAACGCTGTTGGCCATACGGTAAGCCGTTCTGCGCCGTAGGTGAGTCGTCATTGAGGCTGGAAAAATGATTGTATTGGCCGAGCATCGGACCAAAACCGCCGGTTTGCCAGTAGGTCCAGCCCAATACCTCGGCGCGCTCTACCGGTGTACGAGGTAACAGCGCGTCGCCGGCGGGGTATTTTCGGCCAATTACAGCAATATCGCACCGGACTCAAAAACGCGTGCACCGGTTTCATGATCATACAGAGCGGGTATTCGCCCGTTGGGGTTGATGTGCAAAAAAATCAGGCTCTTTCTGAGTCCCTGTGCCAATGTCGATTGGTTTGAGGGTGTATTTCCTCCAGCATGATGATGGTCTTGCGGCCGTTAGGTGTATTCCAAATGTATAAATCCAACATAATTTAAGCTCCTACGCCGCAATCAATGCAGCGCAATGGTGGTTGTGGTCCCATGCCCATTTTTTGCAATAAATCGCGCAGACCACTGCGCAATCCTTCTTCAATAACCGGGTGATAAAAGGGCATTTGCAGAATATCGGCGACAGTCATACGCATTTGGATGCACCAAGCCAGTAAATGCGCCAGATGCTCATGCTCGGGGCCAATCATCTCGGCACCTAATAACACACCAGTTTCGGGGTTACCGTAGAGGCGCATCAGGCCTTTGTTGACCAGCATGACACGGCTACGGCCTTGGTCTTCGAAGCTAATTGAGCCTATCGCAAAGTTGTCACCGGCTTGACTAAGTTCACGGTAAGACTTGCCGACCATGGCGACTTGTGGATCGGAAAACGCAATGCCCAACGGGGTTTTGCGCGCGCGTTTAAGCGTATTGGGGTACAACGCGGCATTTTCACCGGCCAAACGGCCTTCGTCCGAGGCTTCGTGTAACAAGGGAATATCACCATTGACATCGCCGGCGATAAAAATATGGCTGTCGCCACACTGCATGGAGAGGCGATCGAATACGGGAATACCGCGCTCGTCGAGTGCCAAGCTTGTGTTGTGGATGTTGAGTTGGTCGATATTGGAACGCCTGCCGGTTGCGGCGAGCAAATAATTGAAGGTCTCTGTAAGGACTTCGCTTTGTGAATTATCTTGATAGGTGATACTCACTTTATTGCTTTCACGCGAAATACGCTCGATATGCGCGTTTCCGTGGAACGGAAATTCTTCGCGGAAGGTATTGTAGGCGTAGCGTGTGACTTCGGGGTCGGTTAAGGGGCCGGCACCATTGTCTCGGCCAAACAGGTGCACCTTCACACCTAAGCGATGCAGTGCTTGGCCAAGTTCTAAACCAATCACACCCGCACCAAATACCGCCACCGATTCCGGCAAATCGTCCCAATAAAAGACGTGGTCGTTAGTAATCAGACGATCGCCCGCAGCGCTAAAAAATTCTGGGTGGCTCGGGCGTGAACCGACGGCAATTACAATGCGCTGAGCATAAATGCGCTCACCGTTAGAGAGTGCCAAGGTGTGATCGTCGATAAATCTGGCCTTTGCCATAATACGGTGTTCGGGCTTAAAACCTTCTACTGATTCTTTAACAAAACCCACAAAACGATCGCGCTCATCGCGTACGCGCTGCATCACGGCTTTGCCATCTACCTCGGGCAAGGTGCCGCGCAAACCAAAGGCATCGAACTTTTCGGCGCGGTGTCGTGCTTCGGCTGGGGCAATCAGTAGCTTGGAAGGCATACAGCCCACGCGTGCGCAGGTGGTACCGTATTGATCTCCTTCAATAAGCACAATATTGTCGGTGTGTTTAAGGGCTTCGCGGTAGGCGCCCATACCAGATGTACCTGCGCCGATAATAGCAACGTCAACAGATCGTGTGTTCTTCATGTGTAATCCTCAAAATATAGCCCTTCAGAGAAAAAGACCTAAACATGTCAGTGTTCGTTATAGTTAAATACAGTTTATGGGGTAATTTTGTGAAATAATTGTTTTTTTATGTAATTAATATTTGTTTAAAATGAAATAATCGTAGGAGTTAACTAGATAGAGGTATCCATTTTGGATAAATTACAAACCATTAAAGTGTTTATTGAAGTAGCAAAACAACAAAGCTTTTCTTCCGCGGCTGACGTACTTGGGATGTCAGCACCCACGGCAACACGTGCAATCGCGGAGCTAGAAGGACGCTTGCGGATCAAGCTGTTTAATCGCACAACTCGCTTGGTACGTTTGACGGAGTCGGGAACGCGTTTTTTTAATGATATGCAACGTATTATTGAAAATTTGGAAGAGGCCGAAGCTTCGGCAGCAGGAGTTTACAGTACTCCATCAGGAATACTGACAGTAACTGCGCCGGTGTTGTTCGGTCAGAAGCATGTGATGCCTATTGTTAACGAATATTTAGGGATGTACTCAGAGGTCAGTGTAAAAGCGATGTTTTACGATAGAGTCACAAGCTTGCTAGAAGAGGAGCTCGATGTCGCCATTCGCATTGGTCATTTAAAGGATTCAAACTTATTCGCCTCTCAGGTTGGCATTGTTCGACGTATTGTATGTGGCTCGCCCGGTTATTTTAAGAAACGCGGTGTGCCCAAATACCCAGAGGATTTAATAGAACATGATTTGATTTTTCCTGCCACCTTCGAAAGTACCACAACCTGGCAATTTCAGAATGACGGAAAAAAAGAACTGATAAAACTTAGTCCCAGATTAATGTGTAATCAAAATGCAGCCGCTTTACAAGCGGCCATTGAAGGCAGAGGCATTACGCGCTTGATGTCGTATCAGGTTGGTGAGGAGCTAAAAAAAGGTACGCTTAAAGCGGTCCTGACCGATTACGAGGAGGATCCACTGCCGGTAAATGTGGTCAATGTTGAAGGCCGACGAGCGAATGCAAAGGTGCGTTCGTTTATTGAATTGGCTGCACAAAGGCTTAGAGAAAACCCTTTTATTAATGTGGGTAAGACTTAATGCATAAATAATTAATGGCAAATAAAAAAGTTCATTGGCGGCCGTTCTCTATTCTGGTCCTCCCCCGCTACGACCTTAATTTTTTAATGAATCAGCAGTAAGATCAAATAAGGTCACGTTTGAAGGTATTTACCATTTAGGATAGCTTTTAGGATTTCTGCCGAAAGTGTTGGCAACTCAACAATTCAGCTGACGTAGCTGTTTTCGACACTCTTTCCGTTATATCCATAAGTAATTTAACTTAACCCGTCCCCGCAAGGGGTGAACTTAACTTTTTCACATTTTCTGGTCGACATTACCTACTCTCTTTCTTAGTTTATTTAGAATAAGATACCACTACTTCAAATTTCTCTGACCAACCAAACACCATTTTTTTAGGGCCGTGGTACTCTAAGCGCCCTCCCTGCTTTAATTTTGAAACCTCTCTCTCTACAGTACTCACAGAACGACCTATTCGGTTAGCAACGTCGATGAGGGCTAAGTGTGGAGACTCTTTTAAAACCTCTAATATTTGATCTGTTGTTTTTACCCGCGCTTTTTCCTCTGACTGAATCGCTTCCGTAAGTGACTGGTTAATAGCAGACAACAATAACTCAATAAAGACACTGCAGTCAGATTTAGCATCCGCTTCTCGAAGCGACTGATAATATTCTTCTTGTCTCGCTTTGATGACGGTCTCTGCAGGCAAAAAAGCAAGTAAAGGATGCCAATCCTTTAATACTAGTGTCTGCCAAAAACGACCTATGCGACCATTTCTATCACTAAAAGGATGAATAAATTCAAATTCATAGTGAAATGCAGCAGAAGCAATAAGAGGATGTGCATCCGTCTTTTTCAACAATCCATTAACTGAATCATAAGACGAGGCACTTGGAATGGCCTGATACCAAAACCAGCCTTCCTGACCACGCTGATAGAATGGCCCATCACTGGCATGTGCGGGAAAGATGAATAGAAAGAAAATATTGATTGGGATGGTCACCCATAGGATGAATCAAGGTAACAAAGGGGTTCTCATTGTAAGCTCCAGAAAATTTCATAGAGCTTACATGCTAAAGATCCTCGTAAGAGCGATTGGCCAGATAGATGAAGGAATTGTGTGTATTTTTGACTAGCGGTTGTGATTAGTAAAACAGGTAACGCTAATGAGCCAAATATATGATTTTCCGCTTTGAGCGAGTAGAGGAGGTTCGCTCAAACATGTTTTTGGACAAAAGCCATTTAGAGTCTGCGCTCCAGATTCATTCATTGGATAACCGTTAGTAATTTGTTAAGGCGAGAAGATACCTATGCTGATTCACCTTAACAACACTGAATAACAGGCACTTCGTTCATGTGTTTAGCCATGTTTGAAGTGAAGAAATATCAGATACCTTCAGAAGCGAGAGAATTTTCGCTGCCATGTCACGCAACGATTCTCATCACGCTCCTCGTAAAGATGGATAGCTGATGAAAGATCAAGATCGAAATTGCTTTCACTATCATTGCCTATTGCGGTTAAAAACATGGTGTACCAAGCAGTTATTCCTCCTTGAGGCGGAGCCTCAAACCTAGGAAAATCAGGCTTATCACTAGTTCCGGCTAGCCAATCATTCGCAAGCTCAGGATTCAATACCAATGCACGCGCCAATCCAACGGAATCGACAGTACCATTTGCCAACGAGTTTAACGCCTGTTCACGGGTTTTAAAGCCGCCCGTAACTACTAAAGGAATACTAGTTAGACTCTTTGCTTTTTCTGAAAATTCGACAAAATAAGGGCCTCTAGAAGAGCTGTCAGAACTGGATTTTGCTCCGGGGAAATAGGAGCCTCCACTTAACTCTATCAAATCAATTGAAGTTTGATCGAGAATACGAATAGCTTCTAAAGCATCTTCTTGTGTTAAGCCACCCTCCAATTGATCTGAAGAGTTGATCTTAATTCCGATAGGAAATGAAGCGCCAACGGCACTTCGCACTTTATCAATTATCTCGACAATAATCCGGCATCGCGCTTCTATGGAACCGCCATACTGGTCTTTTCGGCGATTGAATAGTGGTGACAAGAACTGACTGAGTAAAAATCCATGGCCTGCGTGAATCTGAACACCCGTAAATCCAACATCTTTTGCTAGTATTGCTGCTCTAGCATACATGTCCGGTAACTGAGACACCTCTGTATCCGACATTCCAGCACATCGAAAGCCACCAATTTTCAGGGCGGATGGCCCTTTCGGTTGGCTTATGGACAAATACGAAAGTCCTCCGGCATGACCTAACTGGGGCCATATATGAGCGCCATTAGTCGAGGCACGTGAGGCTAAAGAGTGCAAAGCCTTTAGATCCGAGTCAGCGCTTAATACTAGATTACCGGGCTTTTCAGGAAAGCGTGGATCTACCTGCACTTCTCCAATGATAGATAATCCAAGGCCACCCTCTGCCCATCTTTCATAAAGTCGAGCCTGGGCATCTGTGGGATCACCCTCCCCATCTGCAAGTGAATCTGACATGGCTGATTTTACAAGCCTGTTTTTAATAACAGCGCCACAGGGAAGCTCTAGTGGACGATTAAGCAAATGATCGGAGCTTGCTGAATTGGTCATATTTACCTCTTGCGAATCTAAACTCTTTATGGAGCGGTAAAGACATTATTAACATTTTTTAATAAACTAAAAACACACCAATAATTCAAATACTATTAAAAATAAGTTAATAATGAACACTTCGGATCTAAATCTATTCATTCGAATAGTAGAAACTGGCAGCATAACTGAAGCTGCGAAACAATTGGGTATCACGCCATCTGCTGTCAGTTCCGCCCTCCGGCGATTAGAAAAACAGCTAGATATACAATTATTTATAAGAACGACAAGGCAGCTCCGAATTACATCACAAGGAGAGCAGTTTCTGTTCCATTGTCGACAGGCGTTGGAGAGTTTGGAGCATGGGCGGATAGCAGCTCATCAGTTGCAGGGCAAGATCAGTGGAAAATTAAGGTTGTCGGTTTCATCGGATTTAGGGCGCAATATAGTTCTACCTTGGATAGATGAATTGGCAGATCTACATCCCACCCTGTCGATAGATTTAAATGTAGGTGACTCACTTTCTGACTTTTTTCTGGATCAAGTTGATGTTGCCCTTCGTTATGGAAGGCCAGAAGACTCAACAATGGTTTCATTTCATATTGCGACTATGGATAGGATCACCTGTGCTTCGCCTGACTATATATACAAATTTGGTGAACCCTCACATCCTGAGGATTTAAGAAAGCATAATTGTTTGCTACACAAGAAAGATGGTCGCCTATTTAGCAACTGGGAATATATGGATAAGTCCGGAAGCTACAGAATCAAAGTTAGCAGTAATAAAGTAAGTAATGATACAGATATTGTTAGACGCTGGGCTATTAGCGGGAAAGGTATTGCATATAGATCCCAGATAGATGTCTTTTCAGATTTACGCAGTGGAAAATTGGTACAACTTTTACCTGATTATCAATCACCACCTATAGAACTCCACTTAATCTGCCCAAGTAGAAAACAAGTCAGCCCTGCAGTAATAGCGTTCAGGGAACTACTTAGAGAAAGGTCTGCACAAATGGTTTCAATTGCTTTTCCTGCATAGCTTTCCTTGTGGGAGGTTGTAGAACATCACCGAAACGTATGCAGACATGAGAAAATGTATGTTAAATCGACTGGCGCGATCTGCTAGTGAGTAATTACGTTAACTCGTTATGGGGCAAAGGTGAGCCAGCGTTGATCTGGCTGACTCGAAGACGGACAAAACTGTTAAATCATGCGGCATCACTAAGACGGAGGCTTTCGTAATAGTCTTCCGCCAGAGCGGTCATTTTGAACTGAGCATCTACTCCAGCGATCTTTTCAACGGCATCTTTAATTTCCTCTAGATCGACACTGAAGAACTCCTTACGAATGTTAACTGCATTAACACGTTGAGAATGGAATTCACGGTGCAAAGCTGTTTCGAGTGCAGGTGCATCATCAGTATAAATCATGGCATGTACGTCAAATGGGAATGGTACACTGGCATCACCAAGCTCTTTAACTCTGTCCATAGGCTCTAGCCTACGCGTTAAACCTATCTTGTAAACATCTTCTCCAAAGGAACCAATGTTACTTATCACGTACACATGGCCCTTACGAGTTTGTTCCGCCATACTCTTGGCACGTTCTTCTTTGGCTTCAGCTTCGGCCAATTGCAGCTCTAGAATGGCTATTCTTTGTTCCATTTCACTACGTTCTTGTTCATTAGATTGAGCAAGCTCTTGCTGAGCTTTATCAAGAAGGTTTCGATACATTTTTTCTTCTTTCTCAGCTTCAGCAATAGCTTTTTCAAACTCCTTTATTGCTCTCTGCTCTTCACGAATTTGCTCTTTGATGAGCTTCTGCTCGGCAATTTCTTCCTGCTTCTTCAGGGTATATTGATACTGAAGCTTACATTCTTCGAATTTTAGTTCGATGTAGTCAATATCAAAGCCACACTCCATTGTCGCAGCTGACTTTTCTAGATTGTTTGCTAGTTTCTCGATTCGTTCCAGCGTACGACCAAATGAGCTTGGTGAAACCTTGCCAATAAGCATGTCACATTCAATATTGAACGCAGTTAGCATTAGCTTAACTTGACCATTGAGGATTTTTTTATTCAAAGACTTATCATTAGAAATAACGGTCGTTTCAGGGAAGGTGACTGCGGTTTTCGCTTTAATCATGTCTTTTTGCTGCTGCCGTATGTCTTTGATCTCTTCAGAATAGCGAGTTGATGTTTCGTAGAGATATTGTGGCATTTCAAAATGACCATGAGCAGTATATTCATCGAGTCGTGAATACAAGTCTATCCCACCCATAAGCTCGTTCAGATCCTGTTCGCTCTTTTCAATATTGGCATTAAGTTCATTTAGAGTGTTTTGGGCAGCGTCAAGAGACTGTTGCTGTTCTAGAATACTAACTTTAAGAGAGTCATCTTGTCCTTTCAAAGCTTGTAGGTCGGCAGTTTCAGCGTTAATTTTGGAAAGCGCCTGCTTTGCTATCTCATTAGTTTGCTGAAGAGATTCATTTGCTTTCTTTAATGTCTCGTGCTCTTCTTTGGCTTTCTTTAACGCTTCATCTATTGACTTGTACTGTCCAACTTTTTTATCCGCAGAGCGTTTCGTCACTATATAGGTCAGCAAAACTGCTAACAAAGATATGCCTGCTAATATCAGTAAATTATTATCCATTGTTTACCTTAAAACCTCTTGTATGAATTGCTTTCTAAGTGCGGCTCGTTCTTCGCAGCGGTCTTGGTACTCTTCATTTGCATTTGATAGCGCATTTTTAAATGCTTGCTTTGCTGCGGATTGTTGCTGTCTTACTTGCCGCTTTAGTTCTCGCTGAGCTTCACGCACACCTTTTTCATGCTCTCTAAGTGCTTGAGCTTCAGCACGTTGCCGAGCTTTCTCTCTACGCTGAGTTTCGCGGGCGGCTTGTTTGTTGGCCCTATCTATAGCTTTAACAACCTTTATAGCCGTCCTTAAACCACTTCCTCGTCTGGCCAATGCATTTCTCCTCTAAGCAAATTAGAATTATGCTTCCGATGCTAGCACAACAAAATTGGAAGGGTTACATTGAAATCAAACAGATTACATAAAGTCTATAGCTATGAGAGCGCTAAGGTTTCAAATATCTATGTTTCTTATAGGCAGATTAGCTCCTTGCTTTGAGTTAGAAAAAATATTCCAAATGATGGCCTGGGGAGTAATGGCTCATGCAGTCGCTGACTAATCTTGGGGCAAAGGCAGCATAAGAACACTGCCTGCGCTAAATCAACAATCGGTTTCTCTCGATATTTTAATGGCGTCTTCAATCTCTATTCCCAAATATCTGATGGTGTTATCAATTTTTGTATGACCAAGTAGTAACTGAACGGCACGTATATTTTTGGTTCGAGCATAAACCAAAGTCGCTTTGGTTCTTCGCATTGAGTGAGTTCCATAAAGGTCAGAATCAAGTCCTAATTGCTCAGCCCAGCTCCTGATGATAGACCTGTAATATGAATAGCTTATTGGTTGATTAGAGCGACGTATACTCCGAAACAAATAATCACTGGGTTGCAATTTAACTTCTTGAATCCAATGGATAATACTTTGTTGTGTTCTCGGAGTTATCTCAAATTGAACTTCGATCCCAGTTTTCTTCTGCGTTAATTGAACCCTTTCAAATACTTGATCGAGAGTAGTGACGTCTCGAACTTTTAAAGAGAGTAAGTCACATGATCTTAGCTTGCTATCTATAGCCAAATTAAGTAAAGCTAATTGCATCAAGTTGTTTTGAATTTCAATTCGAGTGCGAATACGCCAAATCTCTTCTAGCTTGAAAGGACGTTTCACACCAGTAGCATTGTGGTTTAGTTCTGGTTTCATAGTGACCTCCTATTTAAAAGTCACTATGAGGATAGTGGATGTATTACTGATTAGGATTTGGACAAAAACGTGTTAGCTAACTTGCTACTTAGCCGTTCATGAATTAACTAAGTTATGGGAAAAACTTACTTTGAGTAATCTTAATATGGTACACATATCAAAAAACACACTATATGCAGCTAAGTTAGGGTGATAAACTAATCAGAAAGTAACCCTCTGATTTATAAAACAACATTATCACGATATGGATTAAAGGTATATTTGTCATTTGTTGAAAGGATATAAAAATGTATTTACATTGTTTGAAAATGGAAAATTTCCGAAGGTATGAACAGTTAGATGTTGAGTTCAATTCTGGCCTAAACTTATTAGTCGGTGAAAATGATTCAGGAAAAACAGCGATTGTAGATGCTATTAAGTATGTGTTAAATACTCAAAGTTACGAGTATTTAAGACCTTGCGTTGAAGACTTCTATTTAGAACCAAGCAAAGACGAATCTCATAGAGCCACTGTATTCCGAGTTGAATGTACCTTTAAGGGTTTTGATAAACACTCTGCAAAGCACTTTATTGATTGGCTAGGTACTGATAAAGAGAAGAATTTCTTCTTGAAGGTATGGATATCTGCAACAAGAAAAAATGGCAGAGTCTTTTACGAGGTTAAGGCTGGCAGTGATGATGAAGGGACTACAATTAATGGCGAAGCGCGTGACTTACTTAGGGCAACATATCTCAAGCCACTACGTGATGCTGAAAGCGAACTAACACCGAAAAAGGGATCTCGTTTATCTCAAATTCTTTATAACCATGATGTTTTCGAAGATGAAGAAAGCCATCGCTTACTTCGAATAATGTCCTTGACGAATAAGGCTATAGAAAAATTCTTTACAACTCATGATGGGAAAGAGTTGCTTTTAGATATAAACACATACCTAGATAAGTTTTCTCTTGAAAACAATAAGCTCAACTCAAGGTTTAATGTAAGTGATAGCTCACTCAAATCGGTTTTAGAAAAGTTATCACTAAGATTATTCAACCAATCTGTATCTGAAAACACCAATCAAGGTCTTGGTTCCCATAACCTTTTGTATATAGCCGCAGAGCTATTATTGCTGAAAAAAAGCAACTATCAGGGGTTGAAGTTAGGGTTGATCGAAGAGATTGAAGCTCATTTGCATCCACAAACACAAATCAGGCTGATTGAGGCTATTCAAAAGATTTGTGAAGAGAACAAAATTCAGTTCATACTCACAACTCATAGCACTAGCTTGGCTTCTAAAGTCAAATTGAAAAACTTAGTACTATGCAAAGATGGATGTTTATATCCAATGGGCCAAGAGCATACAAAGCTGAGAAAGGGAGATTATTTATTTCTGGAGCGTTTCCTTGACTCAACTAAGTCTAACTTGTTTTTTGCCAATGGAGTGATTCTAGTCGAAGGGGATGCTGAAAATATTTTGCTACCTTCTTTTGCCAAAAAGTTAGGTCGTGATCTTTCACAGCATGGTGTGTCTATTGTAAATGTAGGTAGTACGGCATTCTTGCGCTATTCAAATATATTCTTGAGACAGGACGAAAAAAAATTAATTCTTGATGTTTCATTGATAACTGATGTGGATGTAAGACCTTTTATTCATGAAGATAAGCAAACTAAAAATAAAAAAGACTCAAATGAAAATAATCTTAAAGATGGAGAAGGCAAAACTATTAAAGTTGAAATGAATTCAGTAGAGATTGAAGAGATGAGGACAAAAACAGCTCAAGGCATTCGAGATAAATATGAAGCCCCTATAACCGCTTTTGTTGCGCCTTATTGGACTCTTGAATATAGCATCGCTAGAAGTTGTTTAAGTGAATTGTTCCACCAAGCTGTTTATATTTGCCACAAAACAAAGTCAAATGATTATGTGTATGACAAAGAAGAAAAAGTTGCATTCATTGAAAAAGCTAAGGTCGAATATAAGAAATGGAAAGATGAAGATAATTTGAGCGTTGATGAAATCGCTTACAATATCTACAAGAAGATCATGCTCGATAAGAAAATTTCAAAAGCTGTTGTAGCTCAGGTTTTCGCAGACTTTATCATTGACGCCGATTTTGAAGGCGTAGAAGCAGATGAAAACCTTAGCTATTTGGTTAATGCGATTAAGAATGTGACGGGCAAATAAGTATGAGTCCGATAACAGAACAAGATATTTTAAATGTAGAGAAGAAACTCTCCCTAAAGTTCGATGATGGGAGTAAAGAGTTTATCAAATGTTCCGTCACAAAAGATATACAGGCTTGTCCGGGGGCAGGGAAAACTACCTCATTGGTTGCTAAGCTGGATATACTCGCCAGTAAAATGCCGTTCCCAGATAAAAGTGGCATTTTAGTTCTAACTCACACCAATGTTGCTGTTGATGAAATCAAACGTAAGCTTGGCCATAACGGGAGCAAGATTCTTGGATATCCCAACCATGTAGGAACATTTCAGTCTTTTATTAATAAATACTTGGCAATACCTATGTATGTGAAGATATTTGGGAAAAAGCCCGAGACAATAGATTCTGAAATATTCAATCAGAAACTGGTCTCTTTAATGAATTCCCACTGGATTGGTAAGATTTTATTAGGGCGGTGCCAAGAAAATAATTTTAAAAGTGTTGAGAGGTTTTTAGACAACTTAGAGGTATATGACGACAAAATTGTGTTAAAGCAATCTGGAGGAAGGGAAAAAACAATGGTTAACAGTACAAGACCATTTTATGCCCAGCTCAGATCTTACCTTGAAAGTAAAGTTGTAAATCAAATAGCCTCAAGAGGTTATTTAACATATAGACACTGCTATGACTTGGCAGAAGAATATCTGAAAGAAGTCCCTGAAATAGCAAGTGTCATCAGTTCAAGATTCAGATATGTTTTTGTTGATGAGACTCAAGATACAGATAATAGCCAATTTGAACTACTGAGAAAGATATTCGGAAAATCGGATTCTATCATTCAAAGAATCGGTGATAATGACCAATCAATATTTAACTTTGAAAGTTTAGATGAATTGACATGGGATGTTGATGATGAGCATATTAAGATATGTGATACTAAGAGATTGTCTCCCAAAATATCCAAGGCAGCTAGCAGTTTCTCAATAACAGATCATAAACTTGTTAGTAGTAGTCAAGTAAGCATTAATCCGGTAGTCATAGTATTCGATGATGTTCATATTGATAAGGTATTACATAAGTTTGCAGAGTTGATTAAGAGACACAACTTGCATTTGGAGGATAACCCTGTATTTAAAGCTATTGGAAATATAGCAAAGGATAACAACTATCACACCATACCGAGCTATATCGATTCTCATGCTATAAATCGTCCTGAACTTATTGATGGAGACAATATTAGAGATAAGCTTTTCAATAGTAGTTGTGAAATTACGCCATGCTTTATCAATAACGTTTATTGGGATTTGATAGTTCATTACCTAGGTGTGATAGGAATCCAAAATGAAGAGAGTAAGTTTACGGTAAGGACGCTAATTCACTACCTGAAGGTCAACAATAAATTTATTCTGGATGGGTTAAAATTGAACTCACTTAACATCATTGATGAGCTTTCCAGTAAGGCTGACCTCAATCTACATCTTGAAAAATCATTACAGTTACTGGCTGATTTTATGGGGTTCCAATACGAGCCAGATAAACTCATTACCGTAGTTTCTGACTACAGAACACCTGAATCGCTCCTAGTTTCCTAGACACTGCTTTGTTTCAAAAAATAGTTCTTTTCATACTCCATTGGTGACAAGTCATTATTATTTCCATGACGTCGAGTTGGATTATAAAACAGCTCAATATAATTAAATATATCTGCTTTACCTTCCTCTTTGTTCTTATAAATTCTACGACGAATACGTTCTCTTTTTAACAGTGCAAAAAAGCTTTCTGCACACGCATTATCATGGCAGTTTCCTCTACGACTCATGCTTGGGACTAAATTATTAGCTTTAAGCATACTTTGCCAATCATAGCTCGTGTATTGACACCCTTGGTCTGAGTGAACAATAACCTCACCCTTTGGCTTGCGTCGCCAACAAGCCATTGTAATAGCATTAAGTACCAAATCTGTATTAATACGGCCATCCATAGACCAGCCAATTACTTGTCTTGAAAATAGATCAATGATCACAGCAAGAAAAAGCCAGCCTTCTCGTGTACGAATGTACGTAATATCAGTTACCCAAACGGTATTTGGCTTTTCAACGTCAAACTCTCGGTTAAGTAGGTTAGGTGCAATCGTTGATCGTTCTCCACCGCCATAGTTATTTTTCCTCTTATAGCCTCGTTGAGCTTGAAGCCCCTCCGTTCGCATCAGTCGATATACGCGGTTCTTGCCACACTGTTCACCTGTTGATCGTAAATCTTTATAGACCTTGCGATAGCCATAAACACAGCCACTTTCTAGCCAATATTGCTTTATGAAACCCAGTAAATAATCATCTTCTTTGGCGCGTTTGCTAACGGGGTTTGAAAGCCAAGCATAAAAGCCACTGGGGTGGACTTCTAATGCGCGACAGAGCGTACGCACAGGGTATTTCTGTCGGCGAGCTTTTATTAACGTGTATTTTTCTTCGACTCGGCGGCAAAGAACACGGCGGCTTCCTTTAGGATGTCGCGCTCTTCTGTTACACGCTTAAGTTCTGCTTTAAGTCTGCGTAACTCATCAGAATTGGATTGTTTTTCTTGGTAGGAGTGAGCGTTTTCGCCATAGCGATCACGCCAGTGATAAAGGCTTTTAGTTGTTATCCCTAAACGCTTAGCAACATCAGCAATTGAATAACCACCTTCAGTTACCTGCTTAACCGCTGCCATCTTAAATTCTTCGTTATATCGTTCGCCGGCCATGTTGGGCTCCTCTTTAAGTACATTATATAGTTAAAGAGTGTCTAAGATAGAGGGGGCGATTCAACCAAAAAACAAAAATGAGTCGAATAAAATTTCATTTGTTGTTGAAGACATCCCAATAGATATATCTGTTTCTACAATACATAAAGCAAAAGGTGAAACCCATACTGCCACTCTGATTATGGAAACATATAAAAAGGGATACGATATAAATCAACTATTGCCTCTATTAAAAGGCAAGAAGAAGAAAGGCTTTGAGGCGAAGAAAAAGGTACTTTATGTCGGTATGACAAGACCGACTCACTTACTCTGTTTGGCAATTCATAGAAGTTATTCTAAGTCAGCGAAAAATATAATCACTTTAAGCGAACAAGATTTAGAACAGATTAGGGCAAATGGCTACGAAGTGATAAGTATAGAGCAATAATTTAGGTTATTGTCAGCAATGAAAATCTGCTGCCCTAGAGTTTTCTGGGTAGAAATTTCAATCTTTCTAATCTATATCAGCTAATTAGTTAATATGAACATTGAGGAGATTCCCCCTTTTTTAGGAACCCTTCTTGGAAAACCGTTTTTATTCATCATTTTCCTTCCGAGATATAAAGCTACATTAGATTTATGTATAGCAATTTAAACTTTACTTATTTGACAACTAATATCTAAACACATTTAGGGGCAATTTTGAGTTACCGAATGCACGAAGGCAGCACATCATTTTTGCTTGCTTGCCTTTGTTATCAGCTGAAACTCCATGCCAGAACGTTTAGTATTACGGGTTCTATAACGCGTTGGATATTTGTCAAAAAAGTCAGATAACTTCTTCAGCCCGAAGTTTCGAGGGTCAAAGTCTGGCTTTAGTCTCTTTAAGTACTTACCTATTTCACCTAGTTTTGCCCACCCTGATTCATCACGATAGTTCTGCCAAGCCTGATGCATTAATCGCCATAACTCGCGTTCTGTGTCTTGATTAGAGCTTGGTTGCGACTCCCCAAGGTCAACATCAGCGTTTAAGTTCTCTATCGCTACAAAATCATCACAAGCGTTTTTAAACGAAGTCGGAGTCATCGCTTTTCCTACTCCAATGACATGTATCTCCGACTCTCTTAATCTCGTCGCAAGACTTGTAAAGTCACTATCACTGGATATCAAAGCAAAAGCATCAAACCTTTGGCTATACAAGAGATCCATTGCATCAATAATCATTAAAGAGTCTGTCGAGTTTTTTCCTGATGTATAGGCAAATTGCTGTTTAGCTTGAATCGCTAACTCATTTAAAGGCTGCTTCCAGTTTTTAAGTTGTTCAGTAGAAAAATCGCCATATGCACGTTTAACGATGATCTGCCCAAAACTAGACAGTTCTTCAATAATCAGGTTTAACTTTGAGTGTGGAGTATTTTCTGAATCAATTAATACCGCGATTTTTCTGTTACTCATAATCCGTACGTAACCATCTTTATGTATTTAGTTGCACTATATCGACATTAGCAATCTTTGTTCAAATGGGATTGTTCAGAAATGTTATGAGTAACAACTCTAAACAAAAAGGCGCAGAAACGTGTTATGCGGGAGGGTCTACTTTTGGCACGTAAGTAATATTCAGAAATTTCGAATGCTATATTAGCTCACTTTACTGCAAAAACCGTAACCAACGTTTTAATTGAGTCACCCGTAACCATAACAAAGTACATCTTGCTTCCCACATGTTGCCAGAACTCGGCCTCTCGTGCATACTTTTTTACCTTTTGGGTAGCAACTTTTTCTGGCAATTGGGTTTTAGTTAGCTCTGAGCATAGCAACTTTGAGCACAAAGCCTTCCAAGGATGCTTATGTGCACCATCTGAAAGCCGTTCCACGAACCTTTCAAGCGCGTGACGAGTCACCACGACAGGCCCAATATTTGGCACATTGATGACTTCATCGATTTCTCTCACGGTAGCATTATCGACGCTGTATTCTTCGAAGGAACGTGAGAGCCAATCGTCCCGCTTCTCTACCGAGATCTGTGCTTCTTGGTAACGGGTGAGCAAGAACCTTGTCAGGCTGTAAAGTGAATGCTGAGTTGAGCGTTGTTTATGTAACTTTTTGATGGCTCCTTTACTGACTCGGATTTGAAGCCCATTGCCGCTTCGGTTACTCCCCACCACCTCTTTCACTGACAGTAGGTGATGGATAGCATACAGCTTTATGTTGGCTTATGATGGTAGAGAGAATGCCGATCTTTCACTGACAATAGTTGATGAATGGGTTCGGCTTTCGTAACTTACTAAGTAGTAAGTAAAAATTTTGGTAGGACTAGGCGAATTCGAATCGCCGACCTCTACCATGTCAAGGTAATCATCAGCGATGGTTGATGCACTTTTAAACCAGTTCTATCCAATTCTTTGGCTCACAAACATAGATAACCGCGCCATAACCTTGATCCCACCATAAAGCTTGCCGATCATCTGGTACTGCAATTTCAAACCAAAATCACTCCTTGTAATTTGTGGGCGTAATTATTTGCTGTAACTTACTGCTGTTTCAGACAACAATCATGCAATGTCAGCACTGATTTTAGCTTTTATTTGGAAGTTCATTTTGGAAATGCAAGCCAATGTTGATAAGGTTTGACAAAACCATCAATAGAAACATCGAGTGACTAAACTGTTGAATTGAAAGAGGTTCATCGATTAGCTTAAGCCTTGTTAATGGTAATGAATCATATACAACACCACCAACACGGCGGTTTATTCTTTCATCCCCTAAATCAAAGCTCAGTAGGCACGTAGAGAAAATACTTTTTGCATTGCAAACCTGTGAAAGCGGAATACACATCTTCTTTTTGGCGTCATACCATGATTGTGCCCAGACTTTTCTGAGCTCAGAAAATGCTTGTTCATTTGATTGTTGAAAACTAATTAAATGGGTTAGTAGATTATAAAAAGCAGGATCCTTAAAGTAATTTCTTGCTTCATAGAGGCGAGATTGCCCAATAAATTCTACACCCTCTTCATTTGATGGTATTTGATATGCTCTATATGAAACATCATTGGTTAAAACAGTCTGATAAGCATGCCTTACAGTTTCAACATAATAGTGTGTTAACTCGTAATGCAGGTCGGACGGTCCCACAGGATTTACATCAGGCGTCTCATTAGACTGTCTTTCTGAGTCCTCTAGATATCTTAGCGCTCTTTCAATTTTCTGAATCTGGAGGACTTGAGTAGTCACATCGCCTTTGCCCCTAGAGCTTAATGCCGGCTTTTGATCAAACGACTCAATTTGATAGGCTTCCTCTTCAAGAGGACTTTCTTTTTGCGTTTTTTTTAGTACGACATAACTTGCAGACAGCCCTTGTTCACTCTTCATCTCTGTGAAGCGCTTCCGATCAACACGAATAAGCTTAGAAAGTGTACAATCCAATAATTTAACTCTTTTAAATTCCAGTTCAACGGACAGCCACCTCCAATACTCCATCAGATGAGTATAAGATGATAATGTTGTTGTAGCATTCGAATGGCCGACCATGAGAGCCAATGCTGGAAACAAAGCATGGCGCGTTGAAGGTATGGAGATAGCTCTTTCCATGAAACGTTTTTGAAAACCAGAAAATGTATCAGTGCGCACCCATTCTTTAACGACCTTTGAAATCGGATCTTGTTGGCGATCCTCGAGAACGAGTGATGAGGCAGTAAAGCTGATAAAAGTATGTCTCCCATCGTGCAATCGCATATCTGGCTCACCCGTCACGAGCTTTAGTGTCTCAATAACGCGGCTAAACTGACTGTCCATATGGCGTATTTCTTTCGGGTTGACTGAGTCAAAGAAAAGCGGGACAGACTTATTTTTCTGCCCTTTTGCTTTCTCGATACAGGAACCTAGTATTTCCAACTCTTCCTCGTTCAAAAACAATGAATATGGAATCCGACGATTTCCGCTTTTCGATTTTACCCGAACAGTTTCTTTTGATATGCGGTGCGTCCTCACATAAAGCACTTGCTCCTCACATGAGAAATCTCTTAACTTTAATCTCCGTATTTCTTCTCGCCTCAATCCTAGACGGCAACATAAGATCAAAATTGCTGCATTCGTAAACCGCTCTTCTGCGTTCAGATCTTTATCTAATAGCAAAAGCGAGAGTGCTTGCCCGTATTCCCATGGCATGATAATTCTGCCAGTCGAACTCTCTTCATCTTCCTCGACATCCAAATCACGAAAATCAAATTTAGCGACACCAAAATACTCATGAATAACAGAATGAAAACGAACCAATATCTTTGCTCTTTCAGCGCGGTTTTCAATATCTCCCGCATCAATAATATCTTGATAAAGATCTGAAAAATCTTCGTAGTCAAATGTCGTCAAAGATTGATTTGCAGCAAACTCAAAAAGACGCGGAACAACTTTTGAGAAGTAAGTTAGAATGGTTGAAGGAGCTAAACCGCCATAACGCTGCCCTCTTCGCCCAGAAATTACGTACAACCATGTTAAAACAAGTACAATAATTTCTGGTAATTCCTTGGAAGCCTTTACGAGATCAGAAAGTTTTTCTAATGTATTTGACGAAATTTGTTCTTGCCAAAAACAGATGATTTTCTCTTTTGATGTGCCAGGGTACTTACTGAGTTTGTTACGGAAGTCTGCCATAAACTGCTTAAAATAATCGTTCGTACGTGACTTTGCCTTAAAAAATGAACGCTCTGCAATAACGTTCATTGTAGCTTCTCCATTTGATGGCATGATGTAACGATGCTTGCGATCTAGCATTCTTAATAGAGTATGCTCTGAAAACCCTTTTACTCTGAGGGTTCCTTGGCGTAGCCCGTAAAGAGCGCCCGTTTCTGACCACCTAGGTGCATGATCAATAAGTTGATACAGCTTACTAAGAGTCATTTTTTTATCATGCCTCTGCCGGAACAGCGCTGATAGCTTTGCATACCCGCTAGCAGCCCGCTTATCGACTTTAACCTCAGGAGAATTACCATTCATCAATCGCTCTAATGCTTGTGGGTTAAGGGTAATATGATGGACTTCCTCCCTTTTGATCAACATTGCTAGAAGCAACGCAGACAACCCACCAAAGAAAACGAGTTTCTCTTTATCTATCTTCGCTGTGAGGTAACCATTTGAATACTTTATTGAGCTAATTCTCACTGATTTACGAAGCATCGCTGGAGAAAGCTCCCCTGTACCATCAAGTATCATGGAGAACAGTAAGATACTACTCAGGGTCTCTGAAGAAACCTGCTTAGGGTGAGTGATTAATGCTTGCGTGAAATCATGAAATGCCGAGTTAATCTGTGTGTAGTTCCGCTCACTGAGCATTACATCGTAAGGCAAGACCGCCTTAGCTACAGGAGATTTTTTAAAATAACTACCTAATGCAGAATGTAATTCATCTCTGTCAATTTCTGTCCGCTCGCCATCGCTCAATTCCAGATTTTTAAGCAATATCAATGCTTGTTCATGCAGATATGGGTCGTCCCCGTAATACTCAGACAACAGCTCGTAAAAGTCTTGATTTGTCTTAATTGCTTTATCCAACAAAAACTTCAAGTCAGACTGTATTTTTTGCTTAGAATTTTTCGATTGATTGCGAGACTTTTTCTGAATAGACCTTGGGACAAATTGCCCTTTGTTGTGCATCGTCGAATGAGAAAAGCTTGTTCGTCCAAGTAAGCTAAAACCGAGTCCATCAAGACATTTTGATATGACATTTCGATGTACTTCAACTTCAGGGCCGCCATACTGCATCAAAGAGGTGTTTTGAAACGAGTGCATATCGGTAGAAATATGCCCCATTTGATGGTCCAAGAATGGAACGGCTTCTTCGAAAGCAAATAGCGTATGATAGGAAAGGTGACGCACTGCATTCTGCGGTAAAGTCCAGTCATCTCCCATAAACACTTCAACTTGTGAAGTGCTCGGTGTCGCTAATTCTCCATTATCCAGCCACAACCCTAGAAAAGAAGCATTACTATCTCGGTGAATGGATGCGTTAAGCTTCACAGCCACTTTTTTATCGATCAATTTAACCCTTTTAATGATTTGCTCAATCCATCCAAGGGTGTTGCTGATCTGCTTAGTCATTAATTCAGGCACTGGGATGATACGAGTAGAACTCTCACCAAAATGGATTTTGTCGGCTATCAGTACACTTGTATAATCCTCGTTCCAGCAATAATGCTCGACAAAAATGCTTTTGTTTCGACGATGACTCGTCACTGTACAGAACATCAATACCGTGTAAGAGACGAGCTGATTATAAACGCCCCGCAAAGCATCAAGAGACTTTTCCTTTCTTACATTTCTTAGAGAAGCATTTAAAGCTGACATTTTTTCAGCCAAACGCACTGAAAAAGCTGTTTTATTAATAGCTAGCCTAGAGCCTATGACTGAGTTTCCTTCGGCAAGATCTAATTGATGTTCGAAATCAAACCCTAATGATTCCCTGCAAGTATTCATGAAAGCTAACTGCAAATGACGAGTCGAGTCAGACATGTAGTAGTGCCAAGTTGATAAGCCAAACTCATTATTAGCAAAGATAAGAGCCGCCTTATGCCGGCCACAATGAGATGCCACACACCCGTAAAGCAAATAACGAAGCACTTTGGGGCTAAGGCGCCTATTTAAGCAACCATAGTGAACTATTTCAGCACATGCTCTCGTTAACAAATCATTCGCTTTCTGTAAAATTTCATCCGGTAAAATTTGTTCAATTAAACCTGCTTGATATCCGGCAAAGAAAGTTCGAAACAACTTCAGAAATGAATTTGGTATTGGTAAAGCCAACCATTCAGTATGCGGTAACAGCCATTTAAAATCTCTATCACTAGGCTCGTAACGATCAGCGATATCAAGCTCTTTGCGCCAATATATCCCTGATGCGATGTCAACAATGCCATAAGATCCATCAGTTTTTTTGAAGCTGTCAGTATCCCCCTCTGATACAGAAAGATGCAAACCAAGCACCTCATGCAATTTCAAAGACGTTAAGATAGTTAAAAATGCGAGCGTTGAACTAACAGTCGGTTGTGCACTATTAATCCATTGAATTGCTTTGCTAAGCTCATAAGACGTTAGACGGTAAGTAACAAATGTGAGGCCAAATTGTTCTTTAGCCGATAGAATTTGATTTCTAAATAAGTCACGTTCAGCTTTTGCTGATGGATTAATTGAATTTTGGTCTAGCTCGATGTTGCCAACATCAGGGGTATCTTCGATATCTAAGTCATTCCCAGAAAAAGGGAATGGCTCGACGCTGACTGGCTCTTCCACTCCTACTTCAGGCCGTCTTGAACGTATCCTTTTTTTTACCTTTGAAGGTGTCTCTTCTTTATGATTTGAGCATAGGTTCCAGCCATCTCGAACCATTTTTAAATAAGCCTGCGAAACCACATATTGGTCGGTTATTTCAGTACAGAAATACTCGAGTGTTTCAATTACTGTCAACTGATTAGGGATTTGCTTTATCTTTGAACTATTAGCCCTATGTGACAAAATTAACCGAATATTATCAGCCGCTTCAGCAATCGTAACAAAACTTAACTTTGCCTCACGAGAAAGTAAAGCATAGTAAATAGATGCCATTAACTTATGAACAACAATTGGATCAATGTCGTTAGAGAGTATTTTTAAATTTAGAGACAACAGAGAAAGAAGCTGATATTGATTGATCCTGCCCTTACATGTTTTTCCGGCTTCATCCAACGTGGCCTCAAAGTCAACTTCACTTAAGATACATGATTCATCCAAAGTAATATTGGCTTCAGCATCAGAACTCCCGGACTTAACGAGATAGTAGCTAAGCAAATCCCCACCAATCCGTTGAAGTTTAACAGTTGCAAATTCTGGCAGACTATTCTCAAGAGCTTTTTTTAGTAGCGGATGCCGGTTCAATGCGTAATTTCCATCTGAGTACTACTAAACGAAAAATGAATCAATTCAAATTTTTTCTCAGCCAACGGTTTAACTACAAAGTCATACAGCACATAAGTATCAATTGAAAAACCCTTACTTTTCTCCAATGCTGAATATTGTTCAGCACTAACAAGCACTTCTTTTTTACCTTTACCACTTTTAGGGATAATTTCAATACTCGGTCCTTTCTTGTGCACATCACTTATTTCATAATTCAGAAATGAAATTTCTTTAGCATCAAGTTTAAAATCGGGTTTTTCAGGCGGACTAAGGATCTCTATTTGATGAGGCTCTTCGTGCCCCTCTACTTGAATACCAAACTCTTTAACTCTTTGATTGCATGCAATTTCGTGAAGAATTTTAATAGCCTCAAACGCATCTTGAACTTTTGAAAAGCCAGATGCTTCATATGACTCTGACGCAGGTTGGTCAACTTCATTAAGCTGTTCGATGGACTTTGTCATACCCTTGAAATGTAGATTCAACACATCACAAACAATTTCATTTACAGAATTAAGGAGATCAGGAGAGCTATCTGAAAAGTCATAATTTATCTGAATATGCTCCTCAAGCGCGGCGACTGAAAACTTTCTCGCATCAAGTTTAAAGCCAGCATCCTTCTTACGACCTTCTATTGGAGAGCCTTTACCATTAGCAACTTTTGCAAGTATTGTGACAAGGTTACCTATCAAGTCTACTGACTTATTCCCGCTCTTGCTGATATTACTAAATACAATCGCATTTAGTTTTTTATCAAATGTGACATCTTTAAGCTTTACGTTAATTCTGCATACATTTTTTATCATCAAACCTCCAAAGCGACTTCCATTTCATTCCAACAATAACTCATTAATATTGTTTAGAATTTACACAGCTTTGAAAAAATTTAAAAATCGAAAAACATCAAAATGACGCCTATTTACATAAATTAACAATTTTCACTAAAAGTAACATTTATGAAATACAAACACCCATTCTTAATAATTCATCAGAAAGCTTCAATAATTTCGCTGCTTCACTCATCATCTCCTCTCTCAAAAATGCTGGCTCATGCACAACAACACTAGCCCCCTGACCACGCAACCAAACACGAGTATCACAGTCATCAGGAACAACGGCACGTAAGAGAAACCATTCAACGTTAGGAGTATTCAAAATCAGTTGAGAATCACTTAGCTTGGTTTCCTCAAGCCTTTTTGCCAGATCCTTAGAAATAAGAGCACTTAAATGGATTGGCTCATCAGAGTATTTAAAACCAGATTCTCCACTATCAATATATTTTTTAACAGAGAAGTTTGGGTTGGGTCGGAAGCTTTCACGAGAAAATTCTAAAGACCTAAACCTCTGAAGAGCATACTGTCGAACGTCCTTATAATCATTATAAGAACCTAGAACATAGGTGGCACTTTTACGAACCATTAACCCATACGGATGCAGAGTAAAAGATTTTAGCTCATTCTTCTTATGACTACAGTAAGCAACGTCTAAAGCCTTATTAAACATAATTGCATCACAAATTAATTCCCAGACATCGGGGTCTATAGAGGCAGGAACGAGAGACTTACCATCCGGAATAATTCTTACCTTATCCATCCAACTAGCATACGTCTTATCAGATTGTGATTTTAAGAAGCTTTTCGCTCTATTTAATTGAGGATTCAATTGCGCCAGAAGCGGTGCAGGCATGATGCTTTGCAGATATTCATTAACTAAAATTGTATTTACAGCAGATGGCACATCCATTGATGCAAAACTCCCCTGATAGTCTTCAGTAAAGCACCATCTGTTCGGGCGAACCTTATTGTTGCAGATTATAGGGTAGTATTTTGCTAAAGCAGCAAGATCTCTCTGCAAACTACGAAGGGTTACCGAAAAGCCTTTTTCTTCCAGCTTTTCGAGCATATCTTTTGTTGAAATACTAGGCTTAGGCGCAATCGGCATTTGCTCCAGTATGCAGATATATCGAATGATATGGTCCATTTTATATACTCATAACGTATTTAAAATAAATTCTATCCTAGAGAGTACCTTGATTGTTAGTTAGATATTCCCTTAAAACCCAATAACTCTCGTTTATATAAGCCCACACTTCTCGAAAAAACCGAGTACAGCCCATCCTCAGCGACACTTTAAGCACCGACTAACAAAAACCCTAGTCACACTAGCATCAACTATAAATCCATTCACACAAAACCTAGCGAACACAAAAAGCAACAAAGATTACAAATTAGCAGAGAGATAGTAAGAGTCAATAAGGTGAAATAAGGTACTCGAAAAACAGAACTAGAGGATCTGTGACTCATTAGTACGAATCTCAAAAACATACAAGAAATGCTTTTGAAATGTGGCATTAAAAAATAGAAATTGCCATTTATGGCACAGATTGGTCACACTGAAGTCACACAACATATTTAAAATAAATATGGTCACAGATTGGTCACAAATATCATGTGACATAAAGGTAAGAAAAAATCTTGTAAATCAGATGATTATGAGAAAATTACTGAGGATAAAATGATGGTGGGTGTGGAGAGGTTCGAACTCCCGACATTCGCCTTGTAAGGGCGACGCTCTCCCAACTGAGCTACACACCCATTTTCATGCTTTCGCATTCAAACAATTTGCCAAATTATCATATTAGGATAAATGGCGGAACGGACGGGACTCGAACCCGCGACCCCCTGCGTGACAGGCAGGTATTCTAACCAACTGAACTACCGCTCCATTTAGCAATTTTGCGTCTGACGACGAAGCGTTTACATTGCTTTAGATGGTGGGTGTGGAGAGGTTCGAACTCCCGACATTCGCCTTGTAAGGGCGACGCTCTCCCAACTGAGCTACACACCCATTTTCATGCTTTCGCATTCAAACAATTCGCCAAATTATCACGTTAGGATAAATGGCGGAACGGACGGGACTCGAACCCGCGACCCCCTGCGTGACAGGCAGGTATTCTAACCAACTGAACTACCGCTCCATTTATCAATTTTGCGTCTGACGACGAAGCCTTTACATCGCTTTAGATGGTGGGTGTGGAGAGGTTCGAACTCCCGACATTCGCCTTGTAAGGGCGACGCTCTCCCAACTGAGCTACACACCCATTTTCATGCTTTCGCATTCAAACAATTTGCCAAATTATCATATTAGGATAAATGGCGGAACGGACGGGACTCGAACCCGCGACCCCCTGCGTGACAGGCAGGTATTCTAACCAACTGAACTACCGCTCCATTTATCAATTTTGCGTCTGACGACGAAGCGTTTACATCGCTTTAGATGGTGGGTGTGGAGAGGTTCGAACTCCCGACATTCGCCTTGTAAGGGCGACGCTCTCCCAACTGAGCTACACACCCGCTAACTAAGTGGTGCCGCCACCAAGAGTCGAACTCGGGACCCTCTGATTACAAGTCAGATGCTCTACCAACTGAGCTATAGCGGCATTACTTAATTTTCTTACTGATTTAATGGTGCCGCCACCAAGAGTCGAACTCGGGACCCCCTGATTACAAGTCAGATGCTCTACCAACTGAGCTATAGCGGCATATCTTAAATCTTTTCATTTTTTTGCTTGGTGCCGCCACCAAGAGTCGAACTCGGGACCCCCTGATTACAAGTCAGATGCTCTACCAACTGAGCTATAGCGGCAACATTTTAATTCTACGATAACACCTAAGTGGTGCCGACACCAAGAGTCGAACTCGGGACCCTCTGATTACAAGTCAGATGCTCTACCAACTGAGCTATATCGGCTTCGTAGAAATATTACAAAAAACATTTCATTCAATGGTCTAATCAAATAATGGTGCCGCCACCAAGAGTCGAACTCGGGACCCCCTGATTACAAGTCAGATGCTCTACCAACTGAGCTATAGCGGCTAAATCACTACTTGGTCGGGACGGCAGGATTTGAACCTGCGACCACTAACACCCCATGCTAGTGCGCTACCAGACTGCGCTACGCCCCGCCTGATAACCTTCTGCTGACAAAGAACTTGTCGTTGCCAGCGGGTGCGTATATTACTATAACGATCTGAAAAGGGAAGAGTTTTTTTTATTTTTTTAGTTTAATTTAATAAAGTTTACTTACATTGTTTGTATATTCATCAAGAAGTTACCCATAAAAGGCTAACTGTCTAAAAAACCAACGAAACAAACAGAAAAAAGCCACACAGACAATTAGGACTGTGTGGCTTGATACTTTCACCCGTTCGATATTACGGCAGTGCATCTAGATCTAAAGATTACCTGTCCTTCATATAGACATCGACCTTGGTCTTAAGCTTTTGACCCGGCCTAAAGGTAACCACCGTTCTGGCGGTGATAGGGATCTCTTCACCCGTTTTCGGATTCCGACCAGGGCGCTGACTTTTTTCTCGGACTTCAAAGTTGCCAAAGCCAGATAACTTAACCTGCTCTCTAGCAACAAGAGTCTCTCTAATGACATCGAAAAAGCCTTCAACCAAATCTTTAGCATCTTTTTTACTGACACTTAACTGGTCAACTAAATTTTCTGCAATATCTGCTTTTGTCAACGCACCCATAAATTACCCCCTAATTACCGCACCTAACTTCGAATTCAGCTCACTGACGATAATATCTAACGAATTGTTTATTTCTTCATCACTAAGAGTGTGTGAAGGATGCTGCCACGTCAAGCCCAAAGCGATACTTTTTTTCGATTCATCAATACCTTGGCCCTGATAAACGTCAAAAATATGCACTTCTTTAAAGCCATCACCAGCTACTGACAGAATGACTTCTTGCAAAGATTTTGCGACCGTCTCTTTATCCACCAACAAAGCTAAATCACGCCTAACCTCAGGAAATTTCGAAATGGGTTGGTAACGCGGTAATTTCCCATTAAGCACAACATCTAAAGAGACATCAAATACATAAACATCCTGATTACAGCCCAACGTTTTAGACAATTGAGGGTGTAACTGACCAATCACACCAATGACTTCACCTCCCACCAATACCTCAGCTGAACGACCTGGGTGCAAGTACACTTGTTGAGTTTGACGGTACTCTGGGGACTCTCCTGAATTTAATGCAAACAACGCATCTAAATGCGCCTTTAAATCATAAAAATCCACTTTTTCACTAGCATGACACCATGACTCAGGTGAAGCAGCTCCAGCAATTAAGCCTGACAAACGCTCCTGCTGGTCCATTTCAGACAACGCCTCTACCGAACCAATAAAACGACGCCCTGTTTCAAATAAACGAACACGAGACTGCTGTCGGTTTTGATTATGTAAATACGCCTTAACAAGTCCTGGAATAATACCTGGGCGCATCACCCCCATATCAACCGAAATTGGATTTTCCAGTTTGATCGCCTCAATTTCAGGATAAAATTGCTGAGAAACAACAGGATCAATAAAACTATAAGTAACAGCCTCTTGATATCCATAAGCAACCAATGTAGATCTTAGTGTCTGTAGCGGCGTTTTGGCCTCTTCAACTGAGCTAAAATCAATTGACGCGGCAGGCATAGACGAAGGCAAGTTATCATAGCCATATACACGGGCTACTTCTTCTATTAAATCCGCCTCAATTGCAATATCAAAACGATGACTTGCGGACTGAACCACCCAATGCTGGTCTGTCACTTCTGTTACATTTAAGCCTAAGCGCTGTAAAATAGTGGTTACAATAGCCGTATCAACTGAAACGGCCAAATATTGATCCAATTTTTTCCGACGAAGTGTCACCGTATTTAACTGAGGTAATTCTGGCTCATCGACAACACCAACAACAGGACCAACTTGACCACCCGTAATGCTGACTATTAACGCAGTAGCTCGTTCAATTGCCTCATTTTGCAACTGTGAATCCACTCCTCGCTCAAACCTGTGGGAACTGTCTGTGTGTAAGCCATACGATCTCGCCTTACCCGCTAGCGCAAGAGGTGCAAAAAAGGCGCTTTCTAAAAAGATATTTTTCGTACCTTCTGAAACACCAGAGCCTTCCCCTCCCATAACACCTGCTATAGCTAAAGGACGCGTTTCATCTGCAATAACTAAAGTATCTTGGCGAAGAGTGATTTCTTGACCGTCTAATAAAAGAATTTTTTCAGACTCTTGTGCCATACGAACAACAATAGAACCTGACAGCTGCTCCAAATCAAACGCGTGCATTGGTTGTCCAAGCTCGATCATCACGTAATTTGTTATATCAACAATTGGGTCAATAGATCGAATACCACTGCGACGTAGTTTTTCAACCATCCAAAGTGGTGTGCTCACGGACAAATCAACACCTTTGATAACTCGCCCTAAATAACGAGGACAAGCTGAAGGGGTCTCTACTTTTACTGGAAAAACATCTTCAATATCAGGCTTGTGTTCTGAAACAGCTATTGGGGTGGTATCAAGCTCATTTAATACACCCACTTCTCTTGCCAGACCAGCAATACTTAAACAATCGCTGCGATTTGGCGTTAGATCAACATCAATAATGACGTCATTTAAATCCAAATATTGGCGTAAATCTTCACCTAAGGGCGCATCCGATGCCAATTCAATGATGCCATCATTCTCTTCACTCAGACCTAGCTCAGCCGCTGAACAAAGCATCCCCATGGATTCAACTTGACGAAGCTTCGCTTTTTTAATTTTAAAATCTGCACCCAGAACGGCACCAATTTTAGCAAAAGCCACTTTAATTCCTGCACGTGCATTTGGCGCCCCACAAACAACTTGATAAACGTCAATGCCGTCACTTACTTTACAAACGCGCAATTTATCTGCATTAGGGTGAGGCTCCGCATCAATAATTTCAGCGACAACCACGCCCAAAAACTCATTTGCTACACCAGAAACTTCATCGACTTCCAGTCCAGCCATTGTAATTTGAGCCATTAACTCGTCACTGCTAATCGCAGGATTGACCCACTCTCTTAGCCAATTCTCACTAAATTTCATAGAAAGTACCTTGAGCCGTTATAAATTAATTAAATTGTTTAAGGAATCGCAAGTCATTCTCAAAGAACATACGCAGGTCGTCTACGCGATAGCGCAGCATAGCAAAACGCTCAACACCCATACCGAAAGCAAAGCCAGTGTATTTTTCAGAATCAATACCAGACATTTCCAGCACTTTAGGATGCACCATACCGCAACCCAAAACCTCTAACCAAGAGCCTTCACCCTTACTATTAATACGCCAGATATCGACCTCTATAGAAGGCTCTGTAAACGGAAAGTAACTCGGGCGGAATCGAGTTTTCACATCTTCTTCAAAGAACACATTCAAAAACTGCTGTAATGTACCCTTTAAATCGGCAAAAGAAATATTCTCATCAATTAGCAACCCTTCAACTTGATGGAACATTGGCGTGTGAGTTTGATCTGAATCGCAACGATACACTCTACCAGGACAAACGATCCTGATTGGCGGTTGAGATGTTTCCATTGTTCGAACTTGAACAGGAGACGTGTGAGTACGCAAAACAGTATTTGCGTTAAAATAAAATGTATCCTGCATAGCGCGAGCAGGATGGTGCGCTGGAATATTTAGCGCTTCAAAATTGTGATAATCATCTTCTATTTCTGGACCACCAACAACATCAAATCCAATACCTTTAAAGAAACCCTCAATCCGTTCTTGGGTTCGTGTTACAGGGTGCAAACCGCCCACTTCTTGACCGCGACCAGACAAAGTAACGTCGATGGCTTCATTGGCAAGCTTGGCGTTTAACGCAATCGCTGCTAATGCGTTTTTTTTGTTCGTTATTTCTAATTGAACTTGGGCTTTTGCTTCGTTGACAAGCTGACCAATTTTAGGGCGCTCTTCAGCCGATACATTACCAAGCTGCTTTAAAACAGCCGTCAACTCGCCTTTCTTACCAAGATATTTAACTCGAATCTCATCTAAGGAAGATTCACTTTCGGAAGAAGACACAGCGTCTAGCGCATCCGAGAGAATTTGCTTCAGGTTTTCCATTTATTACTCCCAAAAATAAAATAGGGGAAGAGCATAGCTCTTCCCCTATTAAAGACTGCTTCAGACTTCTTTATTTCTACAGAATAAGAACAAAGAAACCTGTCATGCTACGTCAGAAATTAAGCCAAGCTTGCTTTCGCTTTTTCAACGATTGCAGCAAAAACTTCTTTCTCGTACACAGCTAGGTCAGCCAATACTTTACGGTCAACTTCAATTGCTGCTTTTTTCAAACCAGCAATGAAACGGCTGTAAGACAAACCATTGATACGTGCCGCTGCGTTGATACGGGCAATCCACAATGCGCGGAATTGACGTTTACGCTGACGACGGTCACGGTATGCATATTGACCCGCTTTGATAACCGCTTGTTTCGCTACACGAAACACACGGCTACGAGCACCGTAATAACCTTTAGCTTGCTTTAGAATCTTTTTGTGTCGGCGACGAGCCTGAACACCACGTTTTACGCGAGGCATAATATAAACCTTTTACTAATTAATTAACTAAAAATGACCAAATACTTAAATGTAAGGCAACATGCGAACAATTAACGCTTTGTCGCTCTGTGCAACCTGGTGCAAAGCACGAAGTTGACGCTTACGCTTAGTCGATTTTTTAGTCAAAATATGACTAGTATGAGACTGTTTATGCTTAAAACCATTCGCAGTACGCTTAAAACGCTTAGCTGCGCCACTGTGTGACTTAATTTTGTTCATTATTAAAAACCACTTCGCATTCGTTAATGTTAGTGCAATTTCCTGCCATCCGATTGGACAACCAAAATTACTTCTTCTTTTTGGGGCCTAGCACCATAGTCAATTGACGACCTTCCATTTTCGCAGCTTGCTCTACTGCACCATACTCCTCTAAGTCTAAAGCGACTCGATTCATAAGTTGCATACCAAGCTCCTGATGTGCCATTTCACGACCGCGGTATCTCAAAGATACTTTAGCCTTATCCCCACCTTCAAGGAAACGTATCAGGTTGCGGAGTTTTACCTGATAATCCCCTTCCTCCGTCCCTGGACGGAATTTCATTTCTTTTACTTGAATTTGTTTCGCATTTTTCTTTTGAGCGGCCTTAGCTTTCTTCTGCTCGAAAATATGCTTACCATAATCCATTATTTTACAAACAATAGGATCAGAATCTGCAATTTGCACTAAATCTAACTTAGCTTCTTCTGCTGCCTTTAGTGCTTCTTCAATCGAAACAACACCGACTTGATCACCATTTTCCGCTATTAAACGTACTTCGGTGGCTTGTATGTTTTCGTTGATTAGCGGACGTTGCTTACTTGATTGACGTCCGCGGTTCATATTGCCTTTTATAGTGAAATCTCCAATTCTTGTTTACGACTACGGCGAGCGACTTCTTTTCGAAGCAATTCCTCAAAATCAGTAACACTCATGACGCCGAGGTCTTCGCCGGTACGGGTTCTTACAGCAACTTGATGTTGCTCAACTTCTTTATCCCCTACCACGATAAGGTAAGGCACACGTTGTATTGTATGCTCACGAATTTTAAACCCGATCTTTTCGTTTCTCAAGTCTAGTTTTGCTCTAAAGCCATTAGAATTGAATCTTTTTGCTAAATCTTCGCAAAAATCCGCTTGTCGATCGGTAATATTCATAATTACAACTTGTTCAGGAGCCAACCAAGTTGGGAAACTCCCTTCTGTCTCTTCTATCAAAATACCAATAAAACGCTCTAAAGAACCAACAATTGCTCGGTGCAGCATCACAGGCGTCTGCCTAGAGCCATCTTCCGATACAAATTGAGCACTTAATCTGCCTGGCATTGAGAAATCAGCCTGTATAGTACCACATTGCCAGACGCGACCAATAGCATCCTTTAAAGAGAATTCAATTTTTGGACCATAGAAAGCGCCTTCACCAGGCAATTCCTGCCAATCCAAATCAGCGGCATCCAATGCATCAGCTAAGGCTTTTTCAGATTTATCCCATACTTCATCAGAACCCACTCTTTGCTCTGGGCGAGTAGATAAACGATAAATAATATCGGTAAAACCAAAGTCTTGATAAACCTCATGTAACAAGCGAATGAATTCAGACACCTCTTCTTGCAATTGGTCTTCCATTACAAAAATATGACCATCATCTTGGACAAAATTACGCACTCGCATTATACCATGCAAAGATCCTGATGGTTCATTACGGTGACAAGAGCCAAACTCAGCAAACCTTAGAGGTAAATCACGATAGCTTTTTAGCCCCTGATTAAACACTTGTATATGGCAAGGGCAATTCATCGGCTTAATAGCATAATCACGATTTTCTGAGTGAGTCGTGAACATACCACTATTAAACTTACCCCAATGACCTGATTTTTCCCATAAAACGCGATCCACAATTTGAGGTGTTTTAATTTCGTGATATGAATTCTCTCTTTGCTTCACTCTAAGGTATTGCTCTATCTCCTGATACAGAGTCCAACCTTTCGGATGCCAAAACACCATCCCAGGCGCTTCTTCTTGAACGTGGAACAGATCAAGTTTCTTACCTAGTTTTCGATGATCCCTTTTCTCCGCCTCTTCCAAACGAGTCAGATACGCTTTCAGCTCTTTTTTATCATTCCAAGCCGTACCATAAATACGCTGTAACATTTCGTTATTAGAATCACCGCGCCAGTAAGCGCCAGCCAGCTTCATCAATTTAAAATGGCGCAACACTTTCGTATTTGGCACATGAGGACCACGACACATATCCATGTATTCTTCGTGATTATACAGCCCCACATGGGTGACAGACTCATCCATCCCATCAATTAACGCTACTTTATAATCTTCATCACGCGCGACAAATTGAGCTCGTGCTTCTTGGATAGGCGTCATAACCTTGACGACGTCATAATCCTTTTTAACCAGCTCTTGCATGCGCTTCTCAATCGCCGCCATGTCCTCATTTGTGAAAGGACGCTCGTAAGCAACATCGTAATAGAAGCCGTTGTCGATCGTCGGGCCTATAGCCATTTTTGCAGTCGGAAATAACTGTTTAATAGCGTGCCCCACTAAATGAGCAAAAGAGTGACGAATGATTTCTAGACCATCCTCATCTTTACCAGTGACCAAACTCAATTCTGAGTCATTTTCAATCAGTTCACAGGCATCAACTAAAGAACCATTCACTCGTCCAGCAACGGTTGCTTTTGCTAAACCAGGACCTATATCTTGCGCAACCTGCATAACAGTCACAGAATTTGGAAACGAACGTTTGCTGCCGTCAGGCAAAGTAATCTCAGGCATTTTTTTCCCCTATTCGGAGTCAGTGGTGCTCCATACCAAAGAGCACATGTAAAGTTAAGCCTGTAAATTAACATTTACTTACCTATGATGCTAATTTATTTAGTGTTTTTTCTAATAAAAAGTCTTGCAATAAGCCAATTTTTATCAATTCTATTTTTTAAAATAAATAGTCTCTTTTTTTCAACAATTCCCCTTGGACTTTCACCATTAGCAAGGTAAAATTACCGACTGTTTCACAGCAACTCGATTTTACAAGGTTTTATGACCCATAACGCGCTTGATAATTACTGTATTGATACCACTCAATCAGAACCGGAACTGTTACTAGAATTAGTTGACAGTACCTATTCCGATATGGGGTATCCAAATAAGCTATCGGGCAAGATTATTGGTAGAACGCTAAAGTTGCTTGCAAAAATGACTCAACCACAACGTGCTTTAGAAATTGGTATGTTTACTGGCTATTCAGCCCTTTCCATCGCGGAAGGTATGCCAGACAATGGTGAGTTAATTTGCTGTGAAACCAACCCAAAAGCAATTGATTTTGCTCAATCATTTTTTGACCGTAGTGCATACGGACACAAAATCACACCTATTTTTGGTCAAGCGTTAGAAACAATAAAAACCATACCAGCCGGCTTGGATTTTGTTTTCATTGATGCAGATAAGCGTAATTATCTAAATTATTATGAAGCTGTTGTTCCTTTAGTCAGATCAGGAGGCTTAATTGTCATAGATAACTCTTTATGGCAAGGACGAGTTCTCAATCCAAATGAAAACAGTGATGAAGCTGTTAATTCATTAAATCAACGCATATTTCAAGACAATCGCGTTGAAAATGTCCATCTAAATATTCGTGATGGTCTAAACTTAGTTATCAAACACTAATACATTTACAAGAGATACGCGGATAATAGAAGGATCTTCTTTTTATTATCTCGTGTCTTATGCTATTCAAAAAATTCAAAGAGGCAGCGATTTTGGTCGTTTTTAAAATCACTAATAACGAAACAAACAAACACTATATCGGCACATCTTTTAATAGTGGATTCCAACGCTTTGAGCAATATGTCGAAGCATCAAACGAAGGGTTAGACTTTCCTTTGTACGATGAAATCCGTGAATTTGGGGCTGATGCATTTTCCGTTGAAGAACTGTATGAAACGGACGATAAAGAAGAACTATATGAGCTAGAACAAGATTATGTATCTATCTATAATGGCATAAGCTTACGAGGCTATAAAATAGGTCAATCTGCTGCAAAACCAGCATTAGCCAATTTTGGCAAAAAAGCCATGTTTGACTCAAATGGGGTTTCCACAACGGCACCGGTCAAGAAAACCACGCGTAAAACAACAGCAAAAAAAACCGTTGCACTACCAAAAAAAGAAGAACCTAAACCAACTTCAACCTCTTTTTTTGGTGAATTAATTGGTGAAGATCGTCTAGATGGTCCGGCTCAAAAAAACAGCGAAAAGAAAACATCAACACCAACCATCGCTAGACCTAAGAGTAAGGCGGCTATTCAAAAACTGCTTAGAGAAGCGGAAAAACAATCAAAGAAAGAGCGCGAAGAACGTTTAAAATCTGCACAGCAAGCACAAGCTGATGAGATGGCTCAGATCATGGCGAAAATCGATCTAACCTCGAAAGCCTCCACATCTGCGTTCCGTCGCCGCAAAGGGTAATTCACTCTAGTGCTATTTAGCGAGCATAGCCTCTATGCTCGCTACTTCCTTTCATATCCCCCCTGTGCGACACTCCCACTTTCACTCACAGCCTCTCTTGCATCATACCCATTTTGAAAAAAAGTAAAGTATCGGTAATATGTCTATTTTTATACGATATATTCCCTATAATGCCATCTCGATTTTTATTCCTTCTTTTCACTCCTTAGTAGGTAAAACATTATATGATGTTGTCGCAGTTACAGAAGCGGTTCCAACGTATCGACCAAAGTAAACTTTTTCAATCTTTTGTTATCGCCGTCATTATTATTTCAGCGTTAACCGTTGGAGCCCATACTTACGCATTACACCCTTCGGTTGAGCTGGCACTTGACTGGATGGACTCCTTTATTACTCTTTTCTTTTTGATTGAGTTAATCATTCGATACTTTGCAAGCAAAGGCATCAAACATTTTTTCTCCAAAGGATGGAATATATTTGACACCATCATAGTACTTGGCAGTCTATACCCTGCAGCAGGTTCGACAATGCTTATTGCCCGATTATTACGGATATTCAGAGTATTGCGACTGGTATCAATGATCCCAGAGTTGAGATTATTGGTAAACTCCTTACTTAAAGCCATCCCCCAAATGGGCTATATTGCCTTATTAATGTTCGTCATTTTTTATATATACGCCGCCATTGGCAGCATGCTTTTTGCCCATATAAACCCCGTTTTATGGGGCGATGTCTCCATATCCATGCTAACGCTCTTCAGAATTGCAACCTTTGAAGATTGGACCGATATCATGTATGAAACAATGGTCATTTATAAAATAAGCTGGGCGTATTACTTGTCCTTTATTTTCTTAACAGCCTTTGTCTTTTTAAATATGATGGTTGGTACTATTTTAGAGATCATGACACAAGAACACCAAAATGCTCGCGACAAAGAAGCGGGGGACGATGCACTACCCGCCACACAAGGTCAGGTAAAAGCTCTTGAGCAGCAAATTGCCCACCTTAGCAAGCTACTTGAACAAAAGGATCAATAATCTCATGCGTAAATTAGCCATAATGGTAACCTTAACAACCTTAGTAACGGCTTGTGATAACAGCGAAGTTGGCGATGTAAGCCTTGGCTTGTTAACCACCAAGGATATAAAACTCAATACATTAGTTGACCCGATAGTAACTGGCGTAACCTGTCATGTTGCAAGCATTGAAGCCAATTTAGACTTCTCGGATCCGAGTGATTCATCTATTGCCTGTCGTCAAACAGGAGAAATCACACCAGAAATGATAACCAGTATCGATGATTCAAAATCAGGTGAAATTATATTTACAAAATCGAAAAGTATATTTTTCAAAAATATGAAAATACGCCGAATTTATGATAAAGAATCGCAGACTCTTATGTACGTTTCATATTCTACAAAAGAGACATCTGGCAGCTTTAAACACAGCCTTTCTACTGTGCCATTGTGGGGAACAGAGGCATTTAACGCCTCAACATCACCATAGAAAAATAAGAGCATTCAATGAAATATAACAGAGGAACGTTTACATGGACGTAATTAAATCGCTCAAAAAGACATTTGGCTTTGAACAGTTTCGCCCAGGGCAAGAAGAAACTATTCAACAATTATTAGCTGGACACTCTTCGCTGGCCATTTTTCCTACCGGGTCAGGTAAGTCATTATGCTATCAATTTACCGCACTACAATTGCCAAATTTGACATTAGTAGTATCTCCCCTTTTAGCTTTAATGAAGGATCAACTGTCTTTTTTAGATTCTCACGACATTGCGGCCACCAGCCTAGACTCCAGCTTGACACCCGATGAATACCAAATGCGATTACAACGCATAAGACAAGGCGAAGTTAAAATACTCATGGTGTCTGTGGAGCGCTTTAAAAATGAACGTTTTCGGCGGTTTATCAAATCCATTCCAATTTCGATGCTTGTTGTAGACGAAGCGCATTGCTTGTCTGAGTGGGGTCATAACTTTAGGCCTGATTACCTAAAGCTCCCCTTTTATAGAGACGAATTACAAATACCGTTAGTTTTACTGCTTACCGCCACTTCTACCGCTAAAGTCAAACACGACATGGCGGAAAAATTTAACATAAATAAAGAACACATTGTCCAAACCGGTTTTTACCGATCAAACCTTAATATCGATATTAGAAGTGTCTTAGAAGAAGAAAAAGACAGCGTTCTGATTGATACATTAGCTAGGCAACATGGCTGTGGTATTGTTTATGTCACACAACAACAAACAACGGAAACCTTAGCCAATACACTCAGACAACAGGGCCTTAAGGCACAAGCCTATCATGCTGGAATGGAAAGTGACTTCCGCCAAGCCATTCAAAGTAATTTTATGGACAGCAAAATCGATATCATCGTTGCAACAATTGCGTTTGGAATGGGTATAGATAAAGCCAATATACGTTTTGTCATTCACTATGATTTACCAAAATCAATCGAAAGCTATAGCCAAGAAATCGGTCGCGCAGGCCGAGATGGAAAACCCTCAAATTGTATTTTACTAGCCAACCTTGATGGCCTCCATACAATTGAGAATTTCATTTACTCTGATACACCAGAACACCACAGCATAGAAGCCTTGCTCGATACAATAAAACATGAGAGTGAAAATAAAGAATGGTCTATGCAAATGCTGAAAGTGGCGAATGCATGCAATATCAGACAACTTCCCTTTAAAACCATGCTGGTTCAACTAGAGCTTTTGCAAATTATCCAACCTAAATACAGCTATTTTTCCGATGTGAAATATCATTTCATCCAAGATAAAAACGCTATCCTTGCTTCTTTTACAGGAGAAAGGCAACACTTCTTAAACGCCTTATTTCAACACACATATTTTAAGCGAGTATGGGGAGACGTTAATTTTGACACTTTATATCAAGATTACGGTGCAGACCGATCCAGAGTAATGACCGCCTTAGAGTATTTATCTGAAAAAGGTCTTATTGAGTTAAGCACCAAAGGCATAACGGATGTTTATGAAGTAAATACTGAAAAATTGCATACAAATCAACTCACAAGCCATCTTGAACACTATTTCCTTGAAAAAGAGCAAAGTGAAATAAAACGCATTGAAACCTTAATTAAGTTTTTCGAATTAGAAAGTTGCTTAAACCAAAGCCTGGCAAATTATTTTGATGATTGGAACGCTCCGTCAAACTGCCGCCACTGTTCAGCATGCCTAGGAAAACCTGTTAAACTGTCTTATTCAAACACACCCTACATCCCACCAAAAGAGCTAATTGAAGAACACCTTGCTGAGTTAACCTACGCTATTAGTCAAAAATCTCCGCAAGCAAATGACTGGATAACACAAAAATTACAGTGCCGCTTTTTACTAGGATTAACCCAACCTCTGTTTACCAAAATTAAAGCCAGAGAATTGCCTGGGTTTGGATCATGTAATACTTTACGCTATCAAGATGTACTTAGATTAACTGACTTTTAACCTTCAGCCATCCTAACACTGGCTATCTTTGCACTTAACTTACCCTTTAAGTTGAGCGTTTTTATGGCCAGTTATGAGAGTCTTCTTCTATAATAAATACAAGTTAGATACAAAATCACTATTCTGCCAACGCTTTGCACACTTAAACGCTAGAGCAACCACGCCAACTCATGAGGCAACCTACGATGACAGCAACAGATCATTTAAATACGTTTAACATCTCTATTGAGGAAGCCCGTACTTTCATTATCACGCACATTAATAATCCAAGCGTCATCTTACAAACGTGCTTGGCCTATGGCGTGACAAACCAAATGCTGGCTGAAATTTATGGCGGAATAAGCAAGCAAGATGTTATTGAGTTTTTTAACAACGTTGGACTAAACAGTTTAGAATTGGATGCGACGCAAACCAACCCGGAGGAATTCAGCACTCAAGATCTGGATGTCGATGCGGCCTCAATACAATCATTAAATAGCCCCAACGTTATCTCTCTTGCTTCTGGAGACTACTGGTCAGACACAAACCTAACTTACAGTTTCAACACCTCTTTTCCCAACTATTATTATTCGGAACTATCAAGCGCTTACTTATCGTCCGGGCCGCAGGGTGGATGGAAAGCCTTAAGTGCAGCCGCTCAAACAGCAAGCAAGCAAGTATTAAATGACGTTTCTAACCTTACTCTATTACAGTTTACCGAAGTATCATCCACTCAAGGCGACATTAACTTTAATTCGTTAACTTTTTCAAACGCCACAGATGGATTCGCTTATTACCCCTCCACCCAGCCAATTGGAGGAGAGATATTTTTAAATAACACTTACCAAACCGAAGAGGATTATCAGAAAGGCGGAACAGCCTACAACACTCTGGCTCATGAGCTTGGTCATGCCCTTGGACTAAAGCATTCATTTGAGAGCCCCAACCCTCTAAGCAGTAATTTTGAAAATTCTGATTACTCAATCATGTCTTATACGGACGTAAGAGAATTGGTTCCAATGTTTAGCTATGACCCGAGTACATTTAGAATCAATGTGGTTTACAGTCAAAGCGCCTTAAAAGATTCCTTTAGTGTGTTAGATGTTGCGGCCTTACAGGCGATTTATGGCGTAAACTCATCCTATGCCACAGGCAATAATACTTACTCATTGTCTTTTGATCAGAAAAAATACCTTACTATTTGGGATGCAGGTGGTACAGATACAATAAACTTAGCAGACACCACTGGAAACAGCTCAATCGACCTTAGACCAGGACAACTTTCGTCAGTAGATGTCCGAAGTATCAATCAACAGGTGTCCGATACCTTAGAATGGCTAACTACTCAGAACGCACCCGACTATTCAGATTTTGTAAACGAAGTATTTAATGATAATGGCCGCTCTTTTTACACAGGAGAGAACAGTTTATCCATTGCCTTTGGTGTTTGGATAGAAAATGTTACGACAGGCTCAGGAAATGATATTGTGCGTGACAATGCCGTCGATAACAGGATTGATACAGGCTCTGGTAATGACATAATCCAACTGTACGAGGGTGGATACGATCAAGTCAACGGGGGAGACGGCCTCGACTCAATCTATCTTGATAAGCCCTCATCATCCGTAAGCTACGTAAAATCTGATTCAGGGTATACTCTGATTGGTGATCACTTTTCAGCAGAAATCATTGGCATTGAGACACTAGTGTTTAATGACAATAGCAGCATCACCCTTGCTTAACACCCTTTCTATTAGACATGAGCGACACCTTATTAGCTGGCGTTAAAATAGATAAGCCGCAACGAAGCGGCTTATCTATAAATAAACTAAACTAATTTATGCAAGAGCACCTTCATTCCTTAATCGTCTTTTCTGTATAAATGCAACTAATAGGGCCAACATGAACGCAGGAATAAAGAACCACTCTTTCCTAGGTCTGTCCGCCTCTACTTGAAATTGCGTAATTTCCCAATCAAAATCCAAGCCTTGCTGCTCAGCGAACTGCCCGAACATTAGATTATCAATCAAGATACGACTTTCTTCGTCTCGCAGCTCTAAACCCGCTCCATTGGCTAGTCGTGTTTCCGCATCACCTTCCAAGGAAAGCGGCATGATTACGGTTTTCTCAACCCATCTACCGTCGATGTTTTCTCCTTCAACAGAAACACGAATTGAATTAAGATCTTCATGATTGTCGATAAACGTTAACATTTGATTGGCTGAATATACCTCAAATGGCGCGATAATTTGATCCAGCCAAAAGCCTGGACGGAACAAAGTAAAGGCAACCAAAATCAGCAATGCACTTTCATAAAGCCGACTCTTCGCCATAAAATAACCTTGCGTTGCAGCGGCAAATATCAACATCGCCGCCAATGACACAAAGAACACCACAACACCTTGAATAAAGGTCACATCAATCAATAAGAGGTCTGTATTAAAGATAAAAAGGAAAGGCAACAGCGCCGTTCTCATTGAATAGAAAAATGCGGTAAACCCCGTTTTGATAGGGTCACCACCAGAAACCGCCGCGGCGGCAAAAGAGGCCAAACCAACAGGAGGCGTCACATCCGCCATGATACCAAAATAAAATACAAACATATGAATGGCGACTAATGGCACAATTAAGCCATTCTGAGAACCTAACTCGACAACCACACTGGCCATTAACGAAGAAACTACAATGTAGTTGGCCGTTGTTGGCAACCCCATTCCAAGCACAAGTGAAATTAAAGCGACCATTAACAGCATAATGATGAGCACACCGCCAGAAACCAGCTCTACAAATTCAGCCATCACCTGGCCAATACCGGTTAATGTAACTGTTCCGACTATGATTCCAGCGGTTGCCGTTGCGACCCCGATACCGATCATATTGCGAGCACCCGTGTTTAACCCATCCACCAAGTCAAGGAAACCTGCAACAACATTTGCTTTAATATTGTCTTGCTTACGAAACCAGGCTTTTAAGGGTTTCTGCGTGATCAAAATAAATGCCATTAACATGCTTGCCCAGAAAGCGGACAACCCTGGAGATTTCCGCTCAACCATCAAGAACCAAATCAATAACACTAACGGCACTAAATAATACAAACCGGCTTTGTAAATATCACTAAACAAAGGCAACCGGACAATTTCGGCATCAGGATGATCCATGTGCAAATCATCCGTTTTTGCCGATAGGTACAATAAACCAATGTATCCAAACATCACTAGCAACAACAAGCCTATATTTGCAATATCACCTAAGACCCAACGAATGGCCGCAACTAAGTAGTACAAAGCACCGGCTAAAATCAGCAAACTGGCGGTAATAATACCACTGCGTAAAACCTGCATCTTCCAACCATAAGCTGGTGATACTCGAGGTAATCCCTGCATATTGCTTTTTAATGCTTCTAAGTGAACAATGTACAACAACGCAATATAAGAAATGGTGGCCGGTAAGAAGGCATGCTTTACCACTTCAATATAAGAAATTCCGACGTATTCCACCATTAAGAATGCTACGGCCCCCATTACTGGCGGCATAATGACACCATTAACGGACGACGACACCTCAACAGCACCGGCTTTCTCTGCACTAAACCCCACCTTTTTCATTAAAGGAATGGTAAAGGTTCCAGTGGTCACGACGTTCGCAATAGAAGATCCAGAAATCAAACCGGTCATAGCAGAAGATAAAACAGCCGCTTTTGCTGGTCCGCCTCGCATGTGCCCTAATAAAGAAAAAGCAACTTGAATAAAGTAATTACCCGCACCCGCTTGATTTAATAAAGCACCAAATAATACAAACAGGAAAACAAAACCCGAAGAAACGCCCAATGCAATACCAAACACCCCTTCCGTTGTCAGCCACATGTGAGTCATGGCTTTTTCTATAGAAGCCCCTTTCCAACGCAAAATTTCAGGCACATAATCACTGTCACCAAAAAACACGTACGCCATAAAACACAGAGCCACAATAACCAACGGTGGCCCTAAACTACGACGAGCCGCCTCAAGGGTTAACAGTATCCCGATTGCCGCAACGACTAAGTCAATCGTTGTAGGCAAACCAGGGCGCATGGCCAAGTCTTCGTAAAATAAGAACAAATATGACGCGCAAAAAGCAGCGATCAAAGCCAATATATAATCAATATAAGGAATACGGCTTCGTGGACTGGATTTAAATGCAGGAAAAGCAAAAAAAGCTAACATAACGGCAAAAGCCAAATGCAATGCCCTTGACTCAGTATCATTTAAAAACCCGATGCCGAATTGCGATGGTAAAGGTGAGCCAATCCATAGCTGAAACAAAGACCAAATAAGAGGTAGCGTTAACAAAAGAGCAATGGCGAAGCGGCTTTTAGGTTGACGATTTCCTGTATCCGCCTCAGCAATCAGATCATCTAGATCCTCCGCTGTTGGGGACGAGTTTGTATTCTCAGACATTCAAGCTCCAGAAATTAAACATTCTGTATTATTCAACACATTAAGGATGACTTTTAAAAAGCGCCTTCGAGGCGAATACTCAGAAATTAGAAAAAGGTGGGTGATTACCATAAAATTCAGTGGACGAGCTTAAAAGTCGTCCACTGAATAAATAAAGACTACGACATAAGCAATCGCTTATTTTAAGTAACCTTGTTCACGATAATATTTCTCAGCTCCAGGATGAAGCGGAGCAACCAATGAAGAGCTAGCCATTTCTACCGGATCCAGATTTGCAAAGGCTGGGTGTAAGCGTTTGAACGAGTCAAAGTTTTCAAAAACCGCTTTTGTTAACTCGTAAACGGCTTTTTCTGAGACATCAGTCGAGGTTACTAACGTTGCTTTTGGACCAAATGTAGGTATGTCATTTTCATTACCTGCGTACATGCCCCCAGGAATGACCGCAGAAGAAAACTCATTACGCGTCATCATGATGCTCTTAGCCGCAACGTCATTCATCGGAATCATGTTAATGTCGCATGTTGTTGTCGCTTCTTGTGCAGAACCATTAGGCAAGCCAGATAACCAGATCGTCACATCAAATTTATCGTCACACAAAGCTTGAGCTTGTTCTGACGATTTTAATTCTGCGGCAATGGCAAAAGAGTCTTTTGTCCAACCTTTTTCAGCCATCAGAAGATCCATCATTGAGCGGTTACCTGATCCAGGATTACCAATGTTAACTCGCTTTCCTTTTAAATCATCAAAAGTCTTAATATCTGAATCGGCTCTTGCCATCATATGGATGGGTTCTGGATGAAGAGAGAAAACAGAACGTAGTTTAGGGTAAGGATTCCCTTCAAATTGCCCAATACCAGCTAAAGCAGCGGCTTGCACATCTGATTGAGCAATACCAAACTCTAACTCTCCAGCCCGAATACTGTTAACGTTATATCCGGAACCACCCGTTGATTCAACAGAACAACGAATACCCGTTGTTTTGCGCTCTTTGTTTAACATACGACAAATTGAGCCACCCGCAGGGTAATAGACACCCGTAACGCCACCAGTACCGATCGAAACAAACTCAGTATTTTGTGCCATCGTTAGTACAGAGGCACCTGCAAGTGTAGGGACAATTAAAGATTTCAGGATTGTTTTTGTTATAGTCATATCGCTCTCTTTTTGCATTTTAATGTTATTAACTTTACCGAAAGACTACATAGCAATGGCTATGCCAATCAACAAAAACGAGCATAAATCATTGAAAATAAAGAGTTAATATGATTTTCAATAAAAATGGAGCAATTTCATTTATAACAAACGTTATAAACGTCAATCACCAAATAGGCCAATCGCCTACTTATAATCCATCAAAGCCTTTGAAATTATTAGAAAAACGTAGAAATATAATAAAAGATATATCGAGAGCCCTCTCTATAACATAAGTTATGGAAAAAAGATGTTTGGCTCTTATATTTGAATCATGTAATTAAAATGCTAGTGTACGCAGCTATTTTAATTAAACTTATCTTCATTAGATAAAGAATTAGGCTGCTATATGACTAAAACGTCTCTCATAGTTAATTTTATGACTTATTGTTTATTGATCAGTCTATCGCTCTTCACCACTAAAACACATTCCAATACGACAGACACCCCTCCTCCTCCTTCTTTAAAAGATAATGCTGCGATCCCCGCAACAGGGGTTAGAGAGAACAGCCTAGTTATAAAAATTGCCGCCGACAGCAGCTATCCCCCTTACGAATATCTTAATGAACAAGGAGAAGCAAGTGGATACAGTGTTGAACTAACAAAAGCCATTGCACAAGTCATGGGACTTAAAATCGAAATTATTATGACGGATTGGCAAAATGCGTTAAATGGCTTACACAGTGGAGAGTTTGATGCACTCCAAAGCATTGCTTACTCTGATGACAGAGCGAAAATCATTGCTTTTTCTTCCCCTCACTCTATCACGAATCAATCAATATTTGCGCGTACGGATGACTCTAAAATTCACTCTATTGAAGCGTTAAGAAATAAATCTGTCATAGTTCAAGATGCCAGTATCATGCATGAATTCCTTATTGAAAAAGATCTAGGCGCAAGGATTATTCCCACAAAAACCCACACCGAAGCGCTAAGACAATTATCTGCAGGCAACTATGATTTTGCCTTAGTTGCAAATTTACCAAGTTTATATTTAAGTAAAGAACTTAATTTAAACAACATTCGTCCCGTCTTTAATCCAGTAAGCGGCCAGCGTTTAAGTTATGGTGCACTCGCAGGGAATGAAGAATTAATTGCTAGATTTAGTGAAGGGTTGGCTATTTTAAAGAATACCGGTATTCAACAAAAAATTTACGATAAATGGTTAGGCACACTTGAAAAGCAAGATTCCTTAATAAAGACCATTGGTCCTTTTGCCGTTTACTTCTTAGGCGTCCTAAGCCTTATTTTTATGGCTGTTGTTGTTTGGAATAGCATGCTAAGAAAAGAAGTTGATAAACGCTCTCAGCAACTAAAAGATCAGCAGCAACAACTAATCCAAGCTGATAAAATGGCCTCTTTAGGCGTTTTAGTTTCTGGGGTAGCACATGAAATTAACAACCCTACCGGTCTGTTAATAGTCAATCTTCCATTACTTAAGTCCGCGTGGGAAGATGCCCTCCCCTACTTAGAGCGCCACCCAGAATATGAAAACATAACGCTTGCAGGGCTGCCTTTTTCGAGAATTAAAGAAGAACTACCTTATATAATGCATGAGATGAATCACAGCACCATTAAAATACGCGACATTGTTAATGACTTAAAAGACTTTGCTCGAGTTGAAGCGGAGGACAATAAACATCTTGTCCCACTAAACGATTTAATCTCCACATCCGTTCGACTAGTGGATGCTTCTATACGCAATGCCACCGCGCATTTTGACCTCAATTTAGACCCAAAAAATCTATCAATTTATGCTAATCCACAGCGCATTGAACAAGTCATTATCAACTTAATTATTAATGCCTGTGACTCCCTAGAAGACACAGACAAACGCATTCAACTTTCGACGTATTTTGATGTAGATAAAGAAGAAGCGACCATCACACTTGAAGATCAAGGAAAGGGAATTAAAGCCGAGCACCTGCCGAGACTCAGCGAACCTTTCTTTACAACTAAAAGAGAAGCGGGTGGCACAGGGCTTGGTCTTTCCGTCTCCTCTGGTATTATTTCCTCTTATCATGGATCCATGAGTTTCGATTCAGTCGTTGGCTTAGGGACAAAGGTCATAGTAAAACTACCCATTATAAATTCTCTCTCAGCATCCGACGTTTAATTCTTCCTAAACACCGTTACTTCGAGGCCTTCTCTATGAACACATTATCTAATCTTTACCCACAATTTGAGATCTTGCTTGTTGATGATGAAATCCCTTTCCTGAGGAGCACATTACTGAGTTTTGAACGTCATGGCTTTACTAATTTAGTTTCTTGTTCCCAACCTGAAAATGTCCCTGCATTAATGCAAAATAATCAACATTCTATTGGTTTAATTTTACTTGACCTAACCATGCCAAAAGTATCTGGTAAAGATCTGCTTATTTGGCTAAACGAAGAATACCCAGACGTTTGTGTCATTATCTTGAGTGGCATTAATCAACTAGAAACCGCTGTTGAATGCGTGAAACTTGGGGCATTTGATTATTTTGTAAAAACCTCAGACCCAAGTGAAATACTTGAAGGTTTGAAAAGAGCCATTCGCACCCAAGAGCTTTCAATAGAAAACCAAGCCCTACGTCGAAAAGTACTCTCTAACGATCTGTCTACACCAGAAGCCTTTGCGAATTTTATTACAGCCGATGCGAACATGTGGTCAATTTTTCAATATTTAGAATCTATTGCAACCACTCGCCATCCGGTCCTTATTATGGGAGAAAGTGGCGCGGGTAAGGAGCTAATTGCTCAAGCCACACACAGGTTAAGCCAAAGAAGTGGCCAACTGATCACTATAAATGTGGCCGGACTCGACGACAATATTTTTGCAGACACTTTATTCGGTCATAGTAAAGGGGCATTCACAGGGGCAGATAAAGATCGTTCAGGATTAATTGAAAAAGCCAATCAAGGAACCTTGTTTCTAGATGAAATCGGCGATTTAAGTGCGTCATCGCAGGTGAAATTATTACGCCTTTTACAAGAAGGTGAGTATTATCCACTCGGTAGCGATAAACCTAAACGATCGCAAGCTCGCATCATTGTCGCTACTCATCAAAACCTAGAAAAACGTCAAAGTGAAGGCAAATTTCGTAAAGATTTATATTACCGATTAAAAATACATATGGTCTCAATTCCCCCTCTACGGGATAGAGTGTCCGACTTACCAATTTTAATAGAACATTTTATTCAACAAGCATGTAAAGAAATGAAAATAGACACTCTGCAGTATGACAAGTCACTCGCTTATCAGTTAGCAGATTACCCTTTTCCAGGGAATACCAGGGAATTAAAATCACTTTTATTCGATGCCGTTAGCCGTTCAAAAGATGGCGTATTAAATAAATCCGCTTTGCAATCTCTGTTTGTTAATGAAAACCCTCTCCAACAACAAGAGCCTACAGCCGTTTTTCCAAATAGCTCAAAATTACCCACTTTATCCGCTCTTGCCGATCAACTCGTCGAAGAAGCTATGAGACGATCAAACAACAACCAATCCATTGCCTCTCAGATGCTTGGAATATCACAACCCGCTCTTAGTAAACGGCTTAAGAATATGAAACGGTAGTGTTTTTTCATTGCAAAAACCGAATAGCTAGACGGTCGTGTATCAAAGTAGTATAAAAACATTTCCATTTTAACAGGCTAAGATATGTCTTTTTCATTCAACAGTATTCAAAATGTGGACTACCTCTTCGGTAACAACGCGTCTCACATTGCTTTAACCCCTTTAGTGGAAGAAGTACCCGTTGCGATTACGATTAATGGTATAGCCCATGCTGTAATGATGACAACACCTATCCATCTAGATGCTTTTGTAATAGGATTTGCTCTAAGTGAAGGTTTGATTGATGACTTAGCAGAAGTAAGGGACCTCACTCTACAGCAAACAGAAAACGATTCTGCTGAGTCGACCATATTGAGTTTATCAATTAATTTGGATTTAAGCCCGAGAAAGCTTAATGACTTTAAGCGAATAAAGCAGGCAAGGATAGGGGCAACAGGTTGTGGTTTATGTGGTGTAGAATCCATTAAATACGCCTTACCAAAACTAGATACGCTTCCAAAAAGTAATAACATTAACAAAGAAGATTTATTACATCTAAGAGAATTACTTTTCTCTACTCAAAGACTAGGCAAAGTAACCGGAGCCATTCATGCGGCACTATTACTATCAGAACACAACCAACCTATCATTTGTATGGAAGACATCGGACGACACAACGCCTTAGATAAAATTATTGGTTACGCTCTTATGAACAATATAGATCTACATAATCACAGTGTTGTGATGTCCAGCCGTTGTAGTACGGAATTAATTCAAAAAGCCGTACGAGCAGGCTTATCTAGACTGATACATTTAGCATCCCCAAGTACCTTGGCTGTCACACTTGCAAAACGAAGTAACTTGACACTGATACACTTACCTAAAAAAGATGAACCTCGAATTTTTTCTTTATCGGAATAAGAACCTAAGATTTATTACACTCTATATTACAGTCTATTTGGAGTTCGCTTTTTCCTCAGCAAGGCGTAAGAAACGTTTATGTATTTTTCTCGTAGCGAACCATACCCCTGCAATTACTAATGGTACTGTAATTCCAATCACTAAACTCTTATCGAATTGAATACCTTTATCATAAAGCGCCTCAATTAGAAATTTAATTAGACCAACACTGTAATAACTAATTGCGGCTACAGACAAGCCTTCCACAGTATGTTGCATGGCAAGCTGTATTTCTGAACGACGATCCATCGAGGACAGGACTTCTTGATTTTGTGATTCAATAGACATCTCAACTCGCGTTCTCATCATGTCGGATACTCTGTCTATCCTTCTGGATAAGTTCTCAAGGTGCTCACCTGTGGTTTTACAGGTCCTTACCGCTGGCTCCAGTCGTCGTGTCATAAACTCTGTCATCGTTAAGTGCCCGGAGACCTCATCTTCTTTTAACTCTGATAATCGCGTCATCACTAGCTCTTGATATGCCATGGTTGCACTGAAGCGAAACGTCGTTCTCGCTCTAGCGGCTTCCACCCATGCCGCCATATCAATAAGTTCACGCAACAAAGCGGATTCATCCAATTTTTCTTTTGACTCAGCTAAGCGCCCTGTTGTATCGGCCAGTTTTTCATCCATCAAGGCTAATTTGGTGCTGTATTTACGCGCTAAACTAAGGGATAAAAGAGCCATTAATCGATATGTTTCAATTTCAACAATACGTTGGACCATACGCCCTAGTTGACTGTCGCTCATGTTTTTATTGTAGATCAGAAAGCGACCACAGCCATCACTATGAACCTGAAAACTTGTCCACACTTGAGCATCACCATTCTGCGGCCGACTGCCAATTAAACGCATATTTTCAAATAAGCTTTTAGCGATACTTAGATCAGGGTCAATTTGATTTCTCGCATCTTCTACAACAATATGAAAGGCCGCTATGACTGTACCCGGTAACGCTGGTAACCAATTATCTGGTAAGTATCGAAATGCATTATCGGTAAAAGGGTCTTTTTCAAGGTTTACGGTTAACTCACTAAAGGTATAAGAAATAAACTCAATATGCTTCTCTCTTCGAATTTTCAAATTACCAATTTCTACCTCAATGCAAACGCCATCTTCCTTGGGAGGCGTTAAGCCATTCGTTTCATATAAAAAGCAAAAATGTTTAAAGTCTTGATTTTTCTGTTCAGCATTCGAAAGTACGGCCAAATAACTTGCTCTGGCTGGGCTTTTTAACACCTGAAACGGACGTGAATGCAATTCAGCATACAGCTCATCTCGCATTGGATGAACTTTAAGTCCATAGGAATTGTTAACTCTCTCCACAATGTCACCTAAAAAAATAATGTTCCTAAATACTAATAGTTTATTCTAAACGTAACAATGTCTTAGATCGGCCTAGCAAGGGATTAAATCGACTATTTAGTCATTAGGTTATTCCTTAACATTTACGTCTTGTAACGATTTTCATCGATCCATTTTTCCAAAAAAAACGTATGTAAATGTACAACACTAAATAAGGTCTGATAATGATCATTTTCTATGATGGTAATTGTCCGTTATGTAACCACGAAATGCAGTTACTTAAGAGACATGATAAAAACGATCAAATTAATCTTGAGGACTTAAATGCAGCTGACTTTGTTACTCGTTATCCTGAGATAAACGTTCAGCATGCCCTGTCTATCCTGCACGCAAAGACAGAGTCTGGAGATATGATTTATGGACTTGACGTTACTGTACAAGCATGGGCTAAAACGGACAAATACACACTTTTTAATTACCCTCTTCTCAACCTACTACGTTGGCCTGTTATCCGTTTCTTCGCTGATAAAGCCTATGTATTTTTTGCGAGACACAGAACGAGAATAAGTTCCTTGCTGTCACCAAAATTGTGCGTCCAAAAAGATCAGTGTCAACCCCCATCAAAAGCAGATCAAAATTGTCCTGTAAATAAGGAATAAAAAATGATGAACGAAACAATTATTTTATTTGGTTCAAGCAGCGGTATCGCTAAAGCCTATATTGAAGAGCTAAATAATCAAAACAAGTCTTTACAGGTGATCTGCCTGAGTAGAACGCCTAATGAGCATACGATTTACGAAAATCTAAAGCTTAGTCATTACGAGACAGACTACTCAAAAGAAAGCCTCTCAAAAATTACCCAGAAAATCAATTTGACAAATTCTTTTGTAAGCCAAGTCATCATCTTTAATGGGCAACTGCATATGGAAAATAAGATGCCAGAAAGGAAATTGTCAGAACTTGACTATGATTACTTTAATGGATTGATGAATAGCAATGCCTTAATACCTATGCTGTGCTTAGCCAGTGTCATGCCGCTCTTAGACAAAACGCAAAAGTGCACTATAATCGCTCTTAGTGCTAGGGTTGGTAGTCTTGGGGATAATAAACTGGGGGGCTGGTATAGTTACCGAGCATCAAAAGCCGCGCTTAATATGTTGTTTACATCTGCTGCAATTGAAATTTCAAGGAAATCAAAAAACACAAAATTAATTTTGTTTCATCCAGGCACAACTAACACCAAGCTGTCAAAACCTTTCCAAAAAAATGTCCCTGATGGTAAGTTGTTTACTGCAGAATTTGTTGCTAAACAACTTTTTAAAATCCAGAATAATAATTTTAATGGCCAGCCAAGTTCTGAGGTGGCTTTTCTGGACTGGAAAGCTGAGCCGATACCTTGGTAAAGTAAAACAATTACCGATATTTAAGCTACTCTATATGAGAGAGAATCTATTTTTTTGTTGAGTTTATGTTGCTTCATTATGTCTCGAGCTGGTCGAACACACTTACCACAGCAACTTCCAACAGAAAGCGATTTATGTAGATCAGACATGGTTTTGGCACCTTTATCCAGTGCACATTTAATCTGGTTGTCAGTAACTGCATTACAAATACAAATGAACATTTTAATAGCCTACATGATAGTGTAATTAATAATGATTATCATATATAGCGATAATAATTCTCATCATATAATATTTCAATCCTTTTTTTTCAATATCTTTAAAAAAAACGCTCCAACACTTATTTGTCTTTGAAATACAGCTATTTATCCTATATCGTTTCTTGATACATCTTAGGAGAAAGTTATGAAAGGTGATCCGCAAGTATTAAAAATACTGAATAAAGTACTAACAGCTGAGCTTACTTCAATTAATCAGTTCTTTTTACATGCTCGTATGTACAAAAACTGGGGGATTAACGAGCTAAATTCCAAGTCGTATAAAAAGTCTATCAAGGACATGAAGCAATCCGATGAACTTATAGAACGCATTTTGTTTCTTGAAGGTTTACCGAATCTTCAACACCTAGACAGATTACGAATTGGTGAACATACTGAAGAAATGCTTCAGTGTGATTTAGACTTCGAGACTGACCAACTTACTGTCCTTCGTGAAGCGATTTCGGTATGTGAACAACAATCAGATTATGTAAGCCGTGATATGCTTGAAGAAATACTTGAATCTGAAGAAGAATATTTAGACTGGATTGAAGCGCAGCAGCACTTGATTAGACAGGTAGGAATTGAAAATTACTTACAAAGTAAACTATAAATGTGGAGAAAAGTATGAAAGGTAACCAACGAGTTATTGATGGATTAAATTCATTACTGGCAATGGAGCTTGCCGCAATGGATCAATATTTTATTCACTCTCGTATGTATGATGATTGGGGATTAACGAAACTTTTCGAACGTATTGACCATGAAGTAGAAGACGAAAAAGGCCATGCCGCGCTATTAATTGAAAGAATGCTTTTCTTGGAAGGTATACCAGACATGGTAACACGAAATGGTTTAGCAATTGGCTCAAATGTGACAGAAATGATTGAAAGCGATTTACGTATCGAATACGAAGTTGGTGCACAACTCAAAAAAGTCATTAAAATTTGTGAGGAAGAGCAAGATTACCAATCTCGTGAAATCTTAGAGAAATTACTTGAAGATACGGAAGTGGATCACACTTACTGGCTAGAACAGCAGCTTCGTTTAATTAAAATGATAGGATTAGAAAACTACCTACAATCTCAAATGTAATGAGTCCTGTTTAACATCTATAAAAAAACTCTCTTAAGTAAAGACTCAAGAGAGTTTTTTATGTCTAAAACATCACGTAAAACCAGTGCGCTATGCCCTAGCTTTTTTTAAAGACTCAGAGATCATAAAAGCCAATTCTAAGGACTGATCCGCATTTAACCGAGGGTCACAATGAGTATGATAACGACTTGCCAAATCATCTTCAGTAACCTTAAATGCCCCACCTACGCACTCAGTCACATTTTGACCGGTCATTTCAAAGTGCACTCCGCCAGCATAAGTACCTTCAGCTTTATGAACTTGAAAGAACTGCTCTACTTCTCGCAACACACTACTCACACTTCTGGTTTTATAGCCAGTTGACGCTTTTATGGTATTGCCGTGCATAGGATCACTGCTCCATACAACATTTTTCCCTTCTCTCTTAACCGCTTGTATAAGCTTAGGCATTCCTTCTGCAACTTTATCCGCCCCCATACGAACAATGATATTTAAACGCCCAGGTTCATTTTCAGGGTTTAATGTATCGGCTAACCGTAACAAGTCTTCAGGATCCATACTAGGCCCTGCTTTCACGCCTATTGGGTTTTTCACGCCTCGCAAAAACTCGACATGCGCACCGTCTAATTGACGGGTACGATCGCCAATCCATAACATATGCGCAGAACAGTCATACCAATCGCCTGTTAAGCTATCTTGACGAGTCAGACTTTGCTCATAGGGCAGTAGCAATGCTTCGTGTGAAGTATAAAATTCAGTTTCTTTTAATTGATTGGCTCCTGCACCGACTCCACAAGCGTCCATAAACTGCAGCGCATCATCAATTTTAGCGGCAATATCTTCATAGCGTTCACCGGCAGGGCTGTTAGCAATAAAATCAAGGTTCCATCTATGAACTTGATGCAAATCAGCAAAGCCTCCTTGTGAGAATGCCCTAAGTAAATTCATAGTAGCAGCACTTTGGTTATACACCTGCATTAATCTTTCTGGATCTGGAATGCGTGCTTCTTTTGTAAAATCGATTCCGTTGATAATATCGCCACGATAACTTGGCAATTCAATACCATCAATCACTTCAGTATCGGCCGATCGAGGTTTGGCAAACTGACCGGCCATGCGTCCAACCTTAACAATTGGGCATTTACCAGCATAAGTAAGCACGGCGGCCATCTGCAACATAACTTTAAAAGTATCTCGTATGTTATTAGCATGAAATTCGGCAAAACTTTCTGCGCAATCACCACCTTGTAATAAAAATGATTCGCCTTTTGAGACAGATGCCAACGCTGTTTTTAATTGACGCGCTTCACCAGCAAAAACAAGAGGAGGAACATCCGACAGCATTTTCTCGACTTGACGCAGTTTTTCCATATCTGGATAATTTGGCTGCTGTAACGCTTCTTTATTTCTCCAACTTGCTATATCCCACATTTTCATAACCTGTTTACTACCTCTCTATTTATTAATTTTAGCGTGCAACAACCCACAGTATTTCAGCGTCTTTGACTGAACTTGAAACAACAGCATGCCCCATTGCTGCATCATAATACACACTATCGCCTTCATGTAATTCAATTGGTTCATAGAATTCGGAGAAAAAACTCACACTACCGGAAAGTACCAATAAAAATTCTTCTCCATCATGCCTCACCCATTCTTTAAATTCAGAAAACGAGCGGGCTCGAATAATGGTTTTGAAAGGTACCATCTTTTTTCTACTTATGCTTGAATTCAATAATTCATGCTCATAAGTAATCGTTGGATGAGGCACCCCTTTACCTTTTTTAGTTACATCCCTACGACCTGAAATAGAATGCTCGCTGGTTTCAACAAAAAGCTGTGGTAAATCCATTTCTAAACCATTAATCAGCTTTTGCACAATAGTAAAGCTAGGTGAGACTTGATCGTTTTCAATCTTTGATAACGTTGAACGAGCTATCCCAGTTCTTTTGCTAACCTCTTCAAGAGTCCAGCCTTTCGTTAAACGAATTTCTTTAACTCTTTTCCCTAACTCCAAAGGCTCAACAAAGCGGTCTGGTTCTGAAGCTTGAGCGGTTTCAAGAGATGGTCGACTAACCATAATGCATTTAATCCCAATCACATATATTTGTTTTAGTTCTATTTTATTAACATCGAGTTTACTAAAAGACGAGTGAATTACCTACAAAACAAGGGTGTTTTTATGAATTCACCTAAAAAAAGACCCGCCTAAGCGGGTCTTTGACTTATAAAAGCCTGTATTTATCCATCCGGATTTATATCGTGAGATTGGTCATTAAAGATGACAGTGACTGAACCTCCGGTATCACCTGTGGCAAACTCAGAAGAGTCTTTAGCAACAGGCTCTCCATCTACCTGAACTTCTCCTTCACTTGCTGTAACATGAGTTTCTAGGAACGCTTTAATTGCATCAGGATCATCGGAATCAGAAGGTTCATCTTCAGCGCCTACAAGGAGCTCTGTGACATCCAGGGCTTCCTCTTCGCTATTAAACTGAAGAAGATTACTTTGCTCATCTTCACCCATTATAAATAACGACTCTTCCTCAGTAGTTTCATCTTCTTCAGAGAATAAAGCATCATTATTTTCAGGAATAAAGAAATCCTGTTCTGAGACTTCATCTTCTTCAGAGACGTTATCCTCTTCAGTGACGTTATCCTCTTCAGTGACTTTATCTTCTTCAGAGACTTTATCTTCTTCAGAGACTTTATCTTCTTCAGAGACTTTATCTTCTTCAGAGACTTTATCTTCTTCAGAGACTTTATCTTCTTCAGAGACTTCATCTTCTTCAGAGACTTTATCTTCTTCAGAGACATCACCTTCTACAGTGACTTTATCTTCTTCAGAGACTTCACTTTCTTCAACAGATTCAACAAGCTCTTCAAAGACAGCTCGTGCTTGAAGTATCTCTTCAAGTGTTGCTTCTAACTCATCAGACTCAAGTAAGAGTACAAGCTCTTCTTGGGTAAATAAGAAAGCCGCCCCAGCAAAAGTAATAAGACCATCTGAGCTAATGCTATTAGCATTAAACTCAGCAACTTTGGTTTCACCAATGAAGAGAGTAATGACATCATCACCAGCCGAATCATAAGTAAATACACCATCATTAATGTCGCCACTTTCACCCGATTGAGTTTCATAGCGTAACCCACTAATGAAAGATGTCGCTAGCGTGGCTTTAACAATTGAATCATTAGTATGGTTATCAAACTCTGTCTGGTTACCGTATTTCTGTAACATACTCTTAACATGGGCCATAGCGTCAGCTTCATCAATGTAAGTATCACTTACATTCAAAAGCACTGCTTTAAGCTCATCTTCTGAGACACTTCGTAAATCAAGGTTAGAATTTTCAAATGCTAAATGAACGGCATTTGATATGGTAATGCCATTATCAGCATTACCATCGGAATCTAATGATTGTAAGAATACCGCCATGTTTTCAACGTACTCATTATTCAAATCAGAACGCGATACGTCAGCAATATCTTGTAAGAAGACATTGCCCTTGGAAAGGTCATCCGCATTAGCACTTCCAAGCACAACATTACCGACTTTAAAAGTTACTGAGTCCCCTTCTCGATATTCGAAAGCGCCATTTTCATCCGTTAATCCGCTTAAGCCAGAAGACGTAACATACACCACACCTTCAACTATACCGTCTACCAAGACACCTTCAACAACCCCATTATTATCAGGCATTGCATTAACAGTAATCTCGATTGGCAATTCAGTAGAACTTGAAACATTGTTTGATGATTCAGTTGATGATGCGACAACATTCAACGTATAGGAAGTCGTATTATCAATATCAATGGTTTGTAACGATAAATCACTCATCGCCCAATCGGTAATATCAACACTTGTTGTAGTAGTATCTGCTGTAAATGTATTACTGCCGTCTGTAAGAGTAAAACCAGCCGGAATATCTTCCAATACGACGGTTAGCGTTTCAGAGTCATCTGTGTCCGTTAAACTGGATGTAATATCAATTTTAATAGATGACTCTTCATCTACGATAATCGATCCCGTAACAACCTCACTTTCCATTTTATCGAAGGTAATGGAATTGATAAGATAGTCATCACCAGCACGAGGCGCACTAAAGACAATTTTATCGAATTCAGCACCAGTGTCAGGTTTCAACTCAACAGCAGGGTCAACACCATCACTGCCTCCAACACTCGTTCCAGTTCCGACAACAGCATTTCCGTTATAGAAAGTATATTCAGCCGTTTCACCGTCAGAACTAAAGTTTGAAGAATTAGAATGTTTCCATGAAAAAGCGACATCAACAGAAGAAACGACATTTTCAAAGGTAACTACTAGCGTTTCTGAACCTCCAATTTCAGAATTATCACCATTACTTGTACCATCAGGTCTGAGGTTCTCACCCTTAACGCCAAAACCATTTGGGTTGGAATGAGTGCTAACCGTTGTTTCATCTCCAGATGAACCAAAAGCCGTAACGGTAAAGCCGTTATCATCGCTCGTCACATTACTAATATTGATCACTTGCTCTTTCTGTACATCTATTTGTGTCTCGACCGCTAACAAAGGAGTATCGGCAACCGCTTCAATAGATATATTAAGAGTAGAGCTAGTACCTTTGTTAGTAACATAGGTAATTTCAGGAACAGGCCCAGCCCAGTTATCTGTCGGTGTGAAACTATAAGAACCATCTGATTGAATGGTTAAAATCCCTTCATCTATAGTAATTGATTCCCCAGATAACGCAGACTGGCCAGCTACTTTGAAACTAGAAACGGTCAGAGAATTATCACCATCATTGGCAAGCACACCATTGATAGCCGCGACATCTGTTAACACATCCTCTGTACCTGTCATGATATCCGCAACGAGAGGAGCAATTACATTCGCAACACCGTTTAAGGTAATGGTTACACTACTGCTAGCCGTATCACCATCGTTGTCGGTAACACTAAAGTTCTGAGTAACTACTTTAGAATCACCAACGTCAAGTTCACTTCTGGCTTCTCTACTTGGGGTGAAGGTATAAGTACCATCTGGTTTACCTACGAAGATGCCATTATCTGTTTCAATAACATACTCTCCATTAACGAGAGTACCGCCCTCCCAGACAACACCAGTATCAGAACCATCCGCACCAACAAGATAGTCAATATTTTCTTTCACACTACCCGTAGTTACAGGGAGATCATCTGTTGATTTAACAGTAGCAAATAACTCAAATGGGTTACTTTGATTCTCATAGGTTCTTATTTCGTTAACAAGATTGCCGTTAGCATCTTTAAAGCCCTCAATAACAAGCTCGAAACTACGCCCACCGACTGTAATAGTCTTAATTAGTGTCGCATCTTCTATGGTGACAATATCGCGATTTGCTTCAGCATCACCATTATTACTCGTTTCTGTGTGGTTTAATTTTATCGAATGTTCGATCGTTTCAGTCACACCATCAATCACTACATCAAACTCAAGCTTTAGAAATACTGAGTCTATGGGGTCATTATTGATAGGGAAATTATTATGGCTAAACGTTCCTAACAAGAATGTCTGATCAAGCAGGTCATTGTCACCAGAACGAATCGCACTATTATCTACAAAAGTATAAGAAGATGCTTTAGACGAATCAGTCGTTCCCCAGCTGATTTTGTCTTTATAATCATCAGCATTATCCACTTCATAATACTTAACATTATTACCATCGGAATGATTTTCAAAACCGGCTTTAAAATTAGTAACACTGGTTTCACTAATAATAATATCAACAGCAGGATTATTAATTGCCGAAGTATTAATAACAGGCGCATCATCTTCAACCGTTATGGATATAGAAGCTGTATCACTAGGGTTAACGCCATCAGAAATACTCACATCGAAGCCAAAACCAAACGTATCTTCGCCTGCTGTATCTGAATGGTCTAACGGTTTACTTAGGCTAACAAGATAACCTACATTTGCTTGTGGTGTCTGCCCATCAGCATTTACTGATGTATCACCATTATTTAGTGTGATACGAACAACTTCGGTACCATCAGCCAACGAACCAATTGCAATCGCCGCATTGTCCGTACCTGTAGAATCATCATAAGCCCAAATAACAGGTTCACCCCCAGATAAAAGGCCAGCAGGTAAACTGCCTAATACGATTTCGCCAACAAGAGCAGACGTATTAGAGGCTGTTAACGCTAACGATCCCTGAACTTGATTAGAATCTGATGTGTCAGTGAAGCCAGAAAGCGCAGTCGAGTCCTGAATACCTCCATTAAGACCCTCTTCTGATACAACACCAGAACTGTCTTCGATAGTAGCCGGAGTGTCGTTGTCAGTAATTGTGGTGATAACTTGATTGGCGTTGGTGTCTTCCGCTATCGCTTCAAATGCACCGTCTGTGTCCACGATGGATTCGATGTCAATGATGATGGTTTCACCATTGTCCGCCAACGCATCGTCTAAGGTCGCTAACGTAAAGGTCGCCGTGCTCGCTGGCCCCGTTACCACCACACTGGTTTGACCATCGTAATCGGTGCCGTCGGTTGCGGTGCCTGTGTAGCTTAAGTTCACGGTCACAGACTTGCCAGCCGGTACCGCGGTGTCCAAGGACACGGTGTAATCGGTTGTGGTTTCACCTTCAACCACCGAACCTGGGCCGGTTAAGCTCACCAACACAGTATCTTCTGTGCCCGGAGGATTATCGGTTCCGGTTTGGTCGTTAATCACGGTCGTCACTTGATTGGCGTTGCTGTCTTCCGCTATCGCTTCAAATGCACCGTCTGTGTCCACGATGGAATCGATGTTAATGATGATGGTTTCACCATTGTCCGCCAACGCATCGTCTAAGGTCGCTAACGTAAAGGTCGCGGTGCTCGCTGGCCCCGTTACCACCACACTGGTTTGACCGGTGTAATCGGTGCCGTCGGTTGCGGTGCCTGTGTAGCTTAAGTTCACGGTCACAGACTTGCCAGCCGGTACCGCGGTGTCCAAGGACACGGTGTAATCGGTTGTGGTTTCTCCTTCAACCACCGTACCTGGGCCGGTTAAGCTCACCAACACAGTATCTTCTGTGCCCGGAGGATTATCGGTTCCGGTTTGGTCGTTAATCACGGTCGTCACTTGATTGGCGTTGGTGTCTTCCGCTATCGCTTCAAACGCGCCGTCTGTGTCCACAATGGAATCGATGTCAATGATGATGGTTTCGCCATTGTCCGCCAACGCATCGTCTAAGGTCGCTAACGTAAAGGTCGCCGTGCTCGCTGGCCCCGTTACCACCACACTGGTTTGACCGGTGTAATCGGTGCCGTCGGTTGCGGTGCCTGTGTAGCTTAAGTTCACGGTCACAGACTTGCCAGCCGGTACCGCGGTGTCCAAGGACACGGTGTAATCGGTTGTGGTTTCACCTTCAACCACCGAACCTGGGCCGGTTAAGCTCACCAACACAGTATCTTCTGTGCCCGGAGGATTATCGGTTCCGGTTTGGTCGTTAATCACGGTCGTCACTTGATTGGCGTTGCTGTCTTCCGCTATCGCTTCAAACGCGCCGTCTGTGTCCACAATGGAATCGATGTCAATGATGATGGTTTCGCCATTGTCCGCCAACGCATCGTCTAAGGTCGCTAACGTAAAGGTCGCCGTGCTCGCTGCCCGTTACCACCAGCCAATACTGGTTTGACCGTGTAATCGGTGCCGTCGGTTGCGGTGCCTGTGTAGCTTAAGTTCACGGTCACAGACTTGCCAGCCGGTACCGCGGTGTCCAAGGACACGGTGTAATCGGTTGTGGTTTCACCTTCAACCACCGAACCTGGGCCGGTTAAGCTCACCAACACAGTATCTTCTGTGCCCGGAGGATTATCGGTTCCGGTTTGGTCGTTAATCACGGTCGTCACTTGATTGGCGTTGCTGTCTTCCGCTATCGCTTCAAATGCACCGTCTGTGTCCACAATGGAATCGATGTCAATGATGATGGTTTCGCCATTGTCCGCCAACGCATCGTCTAAGGTCGCTAACGTAAGGTCGCGGTGCTCGCTGGCCCCGTTACCACCACACTGGTTTGACCGGTGTAATCGGTGCCGTCGGTTGCGGTGCCTGTGTAGCTTAAGTTCACGGTCACAGACTTGCCAGCCGGTACGCGGTGTCCAAGGACACGGTGTAATCGGTTGTGGTTTCACCTTCAACCACCGAACCTGGGCCGGTTAAGCTCACCAACACAGTATCTTCTGTGCCCGGAGGATTATCGTTCCGGTTTGGTCGTTAATCACGGTCGTCACTTGATTGCGTTGCTGTCTTCGCTATCGCTTCAAATGCACCGTCTGTGTCCACAATGGAATCGATGTCAATGATGATGGTTTCGCCATTGTCCGCCAACGCATCGTCTAAGGTCGCTAACGTAAAGGTCGCGGTGCTCGCTGGCCCCGTTACCACCACACTGGTTTGACCGGTGTAATCGGTGCCGTCGGTGCGGTGCCTGTGTAGCTTAAGTTCACGGTCACAGACTTGCCAGCCGGTACCGCGGTGTCCAAGGACACGGTGTAATCGGTTGTGGTTTCACCTTCAACCACCGAACCTGGGCCGGTTAAGCTCACCAACACAGTATCTTCTGTGCCCGGAGGATTATCGGTTCCGGTTTGGTCGTTAATCACGGTCGTCACTTGATTGGCGTTGCTGTCTTCCGCTATCGCTTCAAATGCACCGTCTGTGTCCACGATGGAATCGATGTCAATGATGATGGTTTCGCCATTGTCCGCCAACGCATCGTCTAAGGTCGCTAACGTAAAGGTCGCGGTGCTCGCTGGCCCCGTTACCACCACACTGGTTTGACCGGTGTAATCGGTGCCGTCGGTTGCGGTGCCTGTGTAGCTTAAGTTCACGGTCACAGACTTGCCAGCCGGTACCGCGGTGTCCAAGGACACGGTGTAGTCGGTTGTGGTTTCCCCTTCGACGACCGAACCTGGGCCGGTTAAGCTCACCAACACAGTATCTTCTGTGCCTGGAGGATTATCGGTTCCCGTTTGATCGTTAATCACGGTCGTCACTTGATTGGCGTTGGTGTCTTCCGCTATCGCTTCAAACGCGCCGTCTGTGTCCACAATGGAATCGATGTCAATGATGATGGTTTCACCATTGTCCGCCAACGCATCGTCTAAGGTCGCTAACGTAAAGGTCGCGGTGCTCGCTGGCCCCGTTACCACCACACTGGTTTGACCGGTGTAATCGGTGCCGTCGGTTGCGGTGCCTGTGTAGCTTAAGTTCACGGTCACAGACTTGCCAGCCGGTACCGCGGTGTCCAAGGACACGGTGTAATCGGTTGTGGTTTCCCCTTCAACGACCGAACCTGGGCCGGTTAAGCTCACCAACACAGTATCTTCTGTGCCCGGAGGATTATCGGTTCCGGTTTGGTCGTTAATCACGGTCGTCACTTGATTGGCGTTGCTGTCTTCCGCTATCGCTTCAAACGCGCCGTCTGTGTCCACAATGGAATCGATGTCAATGATGATGGTTTCGCCATTGTCCGCCAACGCATCGTCTAAGGTCGCTAACGTAAAGGTCGCCGTGCTCGCTGGCCCCGTTACCACCACACTGGTTTGACCGGTGTAATCGGTGCCGTCGGTTGCGGTGCCTGTGTAGCTTAAGTTCACGGTCACAGACTTGCCAGCCGGTACCGCGGTGTCCAAGGACACGGTGTAATCGGTTGTGGTTTCTCCTTCAACCACCGTACCTGGGCCGGTTAAGCTCACCAACACAGTATCTTCTGTGCCCGGAGGATTATCGGTTCCGGTTTGGTCGTTAATCACGGTCGTCACTTGATTGGCGTTGCTGTCTTCCGCTATCACTTCAAACGCGCCGTCTGTGTCCACAATGGAATCGATGTCAATGATGATGGTTTCGCCATTGTCCGCCAACGCATCGTCTAAGGTCGCTAACGTAAAGGTCGCCGTGCTCGCTGGCCCCGTTACCACCACACTGGTTTGACCGGTGTAATCGGTGCCGTCGGTTGCGGTGCCTGTGTAGCTTAAGTTCACGGTCACAGACTTGCCAGCCGGTACCGCGGTGTCCAAGGACACGGTGTAATCGGTTGTGGTTTCCCCTTCAACCACCGTACCTGGGCCAGTTAAGCTCACCAACACGGTGTCTTGTGTACCCGTTTCATTAATCACTGTGGTGACTTGATTCTGTGCGCTTTCCGCTATCGCTTCGAACGCACCGTCAGTATCCACAATGGAATCGATGTCAATGATGATGGTTTCGCCATTGTCCGCCAACGCATCGTCTAAGGTCGCTAACGTAAAGGTCGCCGTGCTCGCTGGCCCCGTTACCACCACACTGGTTTGACCGGTGTAATCGGTGCCGTCGGTTGCGGTGCCTGTGTAGCTTAAGTTCACGGTCACAGACTTGCCAGCCGGTACCGCGGTGTCCAAGGACACGGTGTAATCGGTTGTGGTTTCCCCTTCAACGACCGAACCTGGGCCGGTTAAGCTCACCAACACAGTATCTTCTGTGCCCGGAGGATTATCGGTTCCGGTTTGGTCGTTAATCACGGTCGTCACTTGATTGGCGTTGCTGTCTTCCGCTATCGCTTCAAACGCGCCGTCTGTGTCCACAATGGAATCGATGTCAATGATGATGGTTTCGCCATTGTCCGCCAACGCATCGTCTAAGGTCGCTAACGTAAAGGTCGCCGTGCTCGCTGGCCCCGTTACCACCACACTGGTTTGACCGGTGTAATCGGTGCCGTCGGTTGCGGTGCCTGTGTAGCTTAAGTTCACGGTCACAGACTTGCCAGCCGGTACCGCGGTGTCCAAGGACACGGTGTAATCGGTTGTGGTTTCACCTTCAACCACCGAACCTGGGCCGGTTAAGCTCACCAACACAGTATCTTCTGTGCCCGGAGGATTATCGGTTCCGGTTTGGTCGTTAATCACGGTCGTCACTTGATTGGCGTTGCTGTCTTCCGCTATCGCTTCAAATGCACCGTCTGTGTCCACGATGGAATCGATGTCAATGATGATGGTTTCACCATTGTCCGCCAACGCATCGTCTAAGGTCGCTAACGTAAAGGTCGCGGTGCTCGCTGGCCCCGTTACCACCACACTGGTTTGACCGGTGTAATCGGTGCCGTCGGTTGCGGTGCCTGTGTAGCTTAAGTTCACGGTCACAGACTTGCCAGCCGGTACCGCGGTGTCCAAGGACACGGTGTAATCGGTTGTGGTTTCCCCTTCAACCACCGTACCTGGGCCGGTTAAGCTCACCAACACAGTATCTTCTGTGCCCGGAGGATTATCGGTTCCGGTTTGGTCGTTAATCACGGTCGTCACTTGATTGGCGTTGCTGTCTTCCGCTATCGCTTCAAATGCAGCGTCTGTGTCCACGATGGAATCGATGTCAATGATGATGGTTTCGCCATTGTCCGCCAACGCATCGTCTAAGGTCGCTAACGTAAAGGTCGCCGTGCTCGCTGGCCCCGTTACCACCACACTGGTTTGACCGGTGTAATCGGTGCCGTCGGTTGCGGTGCCTGTGTAGCTTAAGTTCACGGTCACAGACTTGCCAGCCGGTACCGCGGTGTCCAAGGACACGGTGTAATCGGTTGTGGTTTCTCCTTCAACCACCGTACCTGGGCCGGTTAAGCTCACCAACACAGTATCTTCTGTGCCCGGAGGATTATCGGTTCCGGTTTGGTCGTTAATCACGGTCGTCACTTGATTGGCGTTGCTGTCTTCCGCTATCGCTTCAAACGCGCCGTCTGTGTCCACAATGGAATCGATGTCAATGATGATGGTTTCACCATTGTCCGCCAACGCATCGTCTAAGGTCGCTAACGTAAAGGTCGCGGTGCTCGCTGGCCCCGTTACCACCACACTGGTTTGACCGGTGTAATCGGTGCCGTCGGTTGCGGTGCCTGTGTAGCTTAAGTTCACGGTCACAGACTTGCCAGCCGGTACCGCGGTGTCCAAGGACACGGTGTAGTCGGTTGTGGTTTCCCCTTCGACGACCGAACCTGGGCCGGTTAAGCTCACCAACACAGTATCTTCTGTGCCTGGAGGATTATCGGTTCCCGTTTGATCGTTAATCACGGTCGTCACTTGATTGGCGTTGCTGTCTTCCGCTATCGCTTCAAACGCGCCGTCTGTGTCCACAATGGAATCGATGTCAATGATGATGGTTTCACCATTGTCCGCCAACGCATCGTCTAAGGTCGCTAACGTAAAGGTCGCGGTGCTCGCTGGCCCCGTTACCACCACACTGGTTTGACCGGTGTAATCGGTGCCGTCGGTTGCGGTGCCTGTGTAGCTTAAGTTCACGGTCACAGACTTGCCAGCCGGTACCGCGGTGTCCAAGGACACGGTGTAATCGGTTGTGGTTTCCCCTTCAACCACCGAACCTGGGCCGGTTAAGCTCACCAACACAGTATCTTCTGTGCCCGGAGGATTATCGGTTCCGGTTTGGTCGTTAATCACGGTCGTCACTTGATTGGCGTTGGTGTCTTCCGCTATCGCTTCAAACGCGCCGTCTGTGTCCACAATGGAATCGATGTCAATGATGATGGTTTCACCATTGTCCGCCAACGCATCGTCTAAGGTCGCTAACGTAAAGGTCGCCGTGCTCGCTGGCCCCGTTACCACCACACTGGTTTGACCGGTGTAATCGGTGCCGTCGGTTGCGGTGCCTGTGTAGCTTAAGTTCACGGTCACAGACTTGCCAGCCGGTACCGCGGTGTCCAAGGACACGGTGTAATCGGTTGTGGTTTCCCCTTCAACCACCGAACCTGGGCCGGTTAAGCTCACCAACACAGTATCTTCTGTGCCCGGAGGATTATCGGTTCCGGTTTGGTCGTTAATCACGGTCGTCACTTGATTGGCGTTGGTGTCTTCCGCTATCGCTTCAAACGCGCCGTCTGTGTCCACAATGGAATCGATGTCAATGATGATGGTTTCACCATTGTCCGCCAACGCATCGTCTAAGGTCGCTAACGTAAAGGTCGCGGTGCTCGCTGGCCCCGTTACCACCACACTGGTTTGACCGGTGTAATCGGTGCCGTCGGTTGCGGTGCCTGTGTAGCTTAAGTTCACGGTCACAGACTTGCCAGCCGGTACCGCGGTGTCCAAGGACACGGTGTAATCGGTTGTGGTTTCTCCTTCAACCACCGTACCTGGGCCGGTTAAGCTCACCAACACAGTATCTTCTGTGCCCGGAGGATTATCGGTTCCGGTTTGGTCGTTAATCACGGTCGTCACTTGATTGGCGTTGGTGTCTTCCGCTATCGCTTCAAACGCGCCGTCTGTGTCCACAATGGAATCGATGTCAATGATGATGGTTTCGCCATTGTCCGCCAACGCATCGTCTAAGGTCGCTAACGTAAAGGTCGCCGTGCTCGCTGGCCCCGTTACCACCACACTGGTTTGACCGGTGTAATCGGTGCCGTCGGTTGCGGTGCCTGTGTAGCTTAAGTTCACGGTCACAGACTTGCCAGCCGGTACCGCGGTGTCCAAGGACACGGTGTAATCGGTTGTGGTTTCACCTTCAACCACCGAACCTGGGCCGGTTAAGCTCACCAACACAGTATCTTCTGTGCCCGGAGGATTATCGGTTCCGGTTTGGTCGTTAATCACGGTCGTCACTTGATTGGCGTTGCTGTCTTCCGCTATCGCTTCAAACGCGCCGTCTGTGTCCACAATGGAATCGATGTCAATGATGATGGTTTCGCCATTGTCCGCCAACGCATCGTCTAAGGTCGCTAACGTAAAGGTCGCCGTGCTCGCTGGCCCCGTTACCACCACACTGGTTTGACCGGTGTAATCGGTGCCGTCGGTTGCGGTGCCTGTGTAGCTTAAGTTCACGGTCACAGACTTGCCAGCCGGTACCGCGGTGTCCAAGGACACGGTGTAATCGGTTGTGGTTTCACCTTCAACCACCGAACCTGGGCCGGTTAAGCTCACCAACACAGTATCTTCTGTGCCCGGAGGATTATCGGTTCCGGTTTGGTCGTTAATCACGGTCGTCACTTGATTGGCGTTGCTGTCTTCCGCTATCGCTTCAAATGCACCGTCTGTGTCCACAATGGAATCGATGTCAATGATGATGGTTTCGCCATTGTCCGCCAACGCATCGTCTAAGGTCGCTAACGTAAAGGTCGCCGTGCTCGCTGGCCCCGTTACCACCACACTGGTTTGACCGGTGTAATCGGTGCCGTCGGTTGCGGTGCCTGTGTAGCTTAAGTTCACGGTCACAGACTTGCCAGCCGGTACCGCGGTGTCCAAGGACACGGTGTAGTCGGTTGTGGTTTCCCCTTCGACGACCGAACCTGGGCCGGTTAAGCTCACCAACACAGTATCTTCTGTGCCCGGAGGATTATCGGTTCCGGTTTGGTCGTTAATCACGGTCGTCACTTGATTGGCGTTGGTGTCTTCCGCTATCGCTTCGAACGCAGCGTCAGTATCCACAATGGAATCGATGTCAATGATGATGGTTTCACCATTGTCCGCCAACGCATCGTCTAAGGTCGCTAACGTAAAGGTCGCCGTGCTCGCTGGCCCCGTTACCACCACACTGGTTTGACCGGTGTAATCGGTGCCGTCGGTTGCGGTGCCTGTGTAGCTTAAGTTCACGGTCACAGACTTGCCAGCCGGTACCGCGGTGTCCAAGGACACGGTGTAATCGGTTGTGGTTTCCCCTTCGACGACCGAACCTGGGCCGGTTAAGCTCACCAACACAGTATCTTCTGTGCCCGGAGGATTATCAGTTCCCGTTTGATCGTTAATCACGGTCGTCACTTGATTGGCGTTGGTGTCTTCCGCTATCGCTTCAAATGCACCGTCTGTGTCCACGATGGAATCGATGTCAATGATGATGGTTTCGCCATTGTCCGCCAACGCATCGTCTAAGGTCGCTAACGTAAAGGTCGCCGTGCTCGCTGGCCCCGTTACCACCACACTGGTTTGACCGGTGTAATCGGTGCCGTCGGTTGCGGTGCCTGTGTAGCTTAAGTTCACGGTCACAGACTTGCCAGCCGGTACCGCGGTGTCCAAGGACACGGTGTAATCGGTTGTGGTTTCCCCTTCAACCACCGAACCTGGGCCGGTTAAGCTCACCAACACAGTATCTTCTGTGCCCGGAGGATTATCGGTTCCGGTTTGGTCGTTAATCACGGTCGTCACTTGATTGGCGTTGCTGTCTTCCGCTATCGCTTCAAATGCACCGTCTGTGTCCACGATGGAATCGATGTCAATGATGATGGTTTCGCCATTGTCCGCCAACGCATCGTCTAAGGTCGCTAACGTAAAGGTCGCGGTGCTCGCTGGCCCCGTTACCACCACACTGGTTTGACCGGTGTAATCGGTGCCGTCGGTTGCGTGCCTGTGTAGCTTAAGTTCACGGTCACAGACTTGCCAGCCGGTACCGCGGTGTCCAAGGACACGGTGTAATCGGTTGTGGTTTCCCCTTCAACCACCGAACCTGGGCCGGTTAAGCTCACCAACACAGTATCTTCTGTGCCCGGAGGATTATCGGTTCCGGTTTGGTCGTTAATCACGGTCGTCACTTGATTGGCGTTGCTGTCTTCCGCTATCGCTTCAAACGCGCCGTCTGTGTCCACAATGGAATCGATGTCAATGATGATGGTTTCACCATTGTCCGCCAACGCATCGTCTAAGGTCGCTAACGTAAAGGTCGCGGTGCTCGCTGGCCCGTTACCACCACACTGGTTTGACCGGTGTAATCGGTGCCGTCGGTTGCGGTGCCTGTGTAGCTTAAGTTCACGGTCACAGACTTGCCAGCCGGTACCGCGGTGTCCAAGGACACGGTGTAATCGGTTGTGGTTTCCCCTTCGACGACCGAACCTGGGCCGGTTAAGCTCACCAACACAGTATCTTCTGTGCCCGGAGGATTATCGGTTCCGGTTTGGTCGTTAATCACGGTCGTCACTTGATTGGCGTTGCTGTCTTCCGCTATCGCTTCAAACGCGCCGTCTGTGTCCACAATGGAATCGATGTCAATGATGATGGTTTCGCCATTGTCCGCCAACGCATCGTCTAAGGTCGCTAACGTAAAGGTCGCCGTGCTCGCTGGCCCCGTTACCACCACACTGGTTTGACCGGTGTAATCGGTGCCGTCGGTTGCGGTGCCTGTAGCTTAAGTTCACGGTCACAGACTTGCCAGCCGGTACCGCGGTGTCCAAGGACACGGTGTAATCGGTTGTGGTTTCCCCTTCAACCACCGAACTGGGCCGGTTAAGCTCACCAACACAGTATCTTCTGTGCCCGGAGGATTATCGGTTCCGGTTTGGTCGTTAATCACGGTCGTCACTTGATTGGCGTGCTGTCTTCCGCTATCGCTTCAAACGCGCCGTCTGTGTCCACATGGAATCGATGTCAATGATGATGGTTTCCATTGTCCGCCAACGCATCGTCTAAGGTCGCTAACGTAAAGGTCGCGTGCTCGCTGGCCCCGTTACCACCACACTGGTTTGACCGGTGTAATCGGTGCCGTCGGTTGCGGTGCCTGTGTAGCTTAAGTTCACGGTCACAGACTTGCCAGCCGGTACCGCGGTGTCCAAGGACACGGTGTAATCGGTTGTGTTTCCTTCAACCACCGAACCTGGGCCGGTTAAGCTCACCAACACAGTATCTTCTGTGCCCGGAGGATTATCGGTTCCGGTTTGGTCGTTAATCACGGTCGTCACTTGATTGGCGTTGGTGTCTCCGCTATCGCTTCAAACGCCGTCTGTGTCACGATGGAATCGATGTCAATGATGATGGTTTCGCCATTGTCCGCCAACGCATCGTCTAAGGTCGCTAACGTAAAGGTCGCCGTGCTCGCTGGACCCGTTACCACCACACTGGTTTGACCGGTGTAATCCGTTCCATCCGTTGCGGTGCCTGTGTAGCTTAAGTTCACGGTCACAGACTTGCCAGCCGGTACCGCGGTGTCCAAGGACACGGTGTAATCGGTTGTGGTTTCCCCTTCAACCACCGTACCTGGGCCGGTTAAGCTCACCAACACAGTATCTTCTGTGCCCGGAGGATTATCGGTTCCGGTTTGGTCGTTAATCACGGTCGTCACTTGATTGGCGTTGGTGTCTTCCGCTATCGCTTCAAACGCGCCGTCTGTGTCCACAATGGAATCGATGTCAATGATGATGGTTTCACCATTGTCCGCCAACGCATCGTCTAAGGTCGCTAACGTAAAGGTCGCCGTGCTCGCTGGCCCCGTTACCACCACACTGGTTTGACCGGTGTAATCGGTGCCGTCGGTTGCGGTGCCTGTGTAGCTTAAGTTCACGGTCACAGACTTGCCAGCCGGTACCGCGGTGTCCAAGGACACGGTGTAATCGGTTGTGGTTTCCCCTTCGACGACCGAACCTGGGCCGGTTAAGCTCACCAATACGGTGTCTTCTGAGTTATCAACAATTGTTATTAATTGCTCACCGTCAACAATTGAGGCGCTTACAGGATTGCTCAATTGTATAGAAAAATTTTCTAAATCCTCAAAAAGGTTATCATTGACAATATTGATTGTAATCGTCTTAGTTGACTCTCCCACAGAAAATACAACCGTCCCTTGCTGCGCTTCATAATCTTTTAGTTGCTGGTTATCACTTGCTAAAGCAGTTCCATCAACAGTTGTAAAGTCTACTGAAGAAGCTATAGAAAGGTCACCACTTCTAGTAACAACAATAGTCACTGTACCCTGGGATTCATCAACGGAAATATCATTTCCTAAAGTAATTGAAGGTGCTACTGGCGTCGGTGTTGGCACTGGCGTCGGTGTTGGCACTGGCGTCGGTGTTGGCACTGGCGTCGGTGTTGGCACTGGCGTCGGTGTTGGCACTGGCGTCGGTGTTGGCACTGGCGTCGGTGTTGGCGCTGGAGTCGGTGTTGGCGCTGGCGTCGGTGTTGGCGCTGGAGTCGGTGTTGGCGCTGGCGTCGGTGTTGGCGCTGGCGTCGGTGTTGGCGCTGGAGTCGGTGTTGGCGCTGGCGTCGGTGTTGGCGCTGGCGTCGGTGTTGGCGCTGGAGTCGGTGTTGGCGTCGGAGCTACCGCTACTTGATTTGGCTCATTAACTATATTTACATTATTTTCTGACGATCTCGCAGATGTATCATAACCATAGTCAGGAAGAAAGAAGTCGCCTGTTCTACTAACTGATGCCGAGTCACCTAACCCCCCATCATCGGCAGGTGCTTGGTCACCAGCGGCAGGAGCTTCCTGTACTAACGTCGGGTCGACCCCAGCTAAAATGGCCTGCTGCAATGCTTCAACATCGGCGGCTGAGTCAGCTACTAACTCTTCAGTTTCGTCTAAAGAGAACACTTCGTCCGTTATTTCAACAAAGGCATCGCTTTCTATAACGATCTGAGAACCATCAATAAATTCAATAATTGCAGCACCAGTTACAGCTGAGGTTATTGACTCACCATAGAATACTGGATCACCAACATTAATCGTTCGTTCTTGTCCATCTATTGACTGAACACGAACCTGCCCGCTCGCTTGAACCACAAAACCCACTGCATTACCTAATGTTGCAAATGAAAGCTGATTGTCACTCATATTTGTACCTATTCCTTCGAAGAGTTTTAATTACTCTATAAAATAGGTTATCTGCGGCATAAAAACTACTGTACCTTGGTACTAATTTAACTAACTAATGATCACAATTTAATTTAGGGTTGATTAGACCTTTCACCAATAAATCTGTCTCCAGCAATTAACTTAATCAACTTTATTTTTTTGCATAATCTCCATGCAGCGATCTAAAGCAACACCTTTAGATTCGACAAACTTAACTAAATCATCAAAGTTTTTCCCTTTACGATTCTCACTTAAGACCCATAGGACTGATGATCTAGTCCCCGTTCTGCAAAACGCTAACGTTTTTTTAGAGGTTGCTAAAAACCCAGCCTGCAAATCCACTTCACGCTGTGTCAAGTTTGTCAATACAATTGAGTTTTTATAATATGTAAACCCTTCAGTTTCAATCGCCTCCCTCAACTCCTCACCTACTGGCTGATCCTCTGATTCACCATCTGGACGATTATTTATAATTGAATCAAAACCCATTTTCTTTATTTCTAGCAAATCTTCAGGAAAAATCTGTGGCGATACATAATAATTTTCAGTTACTTTAATAGCTTTAAACACAAAAACCTCTCTTAACGATAAATATAACTAATTACGGTACAACACCTTGATTAAATGAAACCCAAATTGGGTTTTTATTGGACCCTGAACCTTTAACAACGGACCTTTAAACACAGCTTGATCAAATGACTTAACCATATCCCCCTGTTTAAACTCCCCCAAATCTCCCCCCTTTTTAGATGAAGGGCAAGTAGAATGTTTTTTTGCCAACTGATAAAAGTCTTCTCCTTTATCTAATCTCACTTTTAATTTATTGGCCTCATCTTTAGTCTTTACCAATATATGACATGCACTAGCCATCGCCATTTAAACACCCTCGCTCTGTAGAAATACATTTTACAAACAAAACAGTAAACATTATTTATTAACTTTATGATAACCTCAATCAAAACTATAGAATATTGAATACGAGAAAATAAATGGCAAATCAAATCTTTACCCAAGATCTATCCGTTTTACTTATCGAACCTTCGGACGTTCAAAGAAAGTTAATTACTAGATCATTGACTGGCGCTGGCATCAACAATATAGAAGAGGCATCAAATATCAATGACACGATTAATATCCTAAAAGAACATTCTCCCGACCTCATCATTTCTTCTATGTATTTGCCCGATGGCACGGCTGACGACCTACTACAAAAGATCAGAAACAACCCAGAGACTGAAGGACAAGCCTTCATGTTAATTTCAAGCGAACGTAACAAGGTCTATCTAGAAAGCTTACGCCAATCTGGCGTGTTGGCCATTTTACCCAAACCTTTTGATAGCCAAGACCTAACTCGAGCCATTAAGGCAACTACATCTTACATTAGCAATACAGACATTGATCTTGAATTTTTCGATCCAAAAGACTTAAAAGTACTAGTAGTAGATGATAGCCGTCTTGCCAGAAAGCACATTATGAGAACCATGATGAGTATGGGAATCGAACAGTTTGATGAAGCTGAGAACGGAAAAGATGCTATCTCTCTTCTTGAAATCACACAATATGACCTAGTAATAACAGATTATAACATGCCTGAAATGGATGGCCGGGAATTAACTGAATTAATACGAATGACCCCTGAGCTAGCTCAAATCCCCGTATTAATGGTAAGCTCTGAGTCAAACGAATCTCATTTAGCCAATATAGCGCAAGCTGGAGTAGATGCTATTTGCGACAAACCATTTGACCCAAACACAGTCAGGGAACTGCTTAGCAATATTTTAAATTAAAAAAGCGCTAATGCGCTTTTTTAATTTAACCCGCACACTAAAGTATACTACTGATTTTGCAAAAAACTTACAAACTCTTGATTCGCCTTTAGAAAATTTAAGTCTGACAACTGATCAAGAGACACCCACTTCACTAGCTGCCCTTCTGCGGCATAGGGCTCTCCTTCAAAACCATCGACAATATAAAAGTGCAATCGTACTTTTTTATCTCCATAGTCATGCTCAACAGAAAAGACGTATTTTTGCGAGGTAACGACAACACCAATCTCTTCTTTCAACTCTCTTCTTAAAGTCAAATCAGCTGCCTCGGACAGTTCACACTTACCTCCAGGAAACTCCCACAGCCCACCTTGATGTTTAAGATCAGATCTGAAAGCCACAAACACCAAACCATCCCTTACAACGGCACCGGCGGCTACATCAATAATCATTAGGTACGGTACTCAGCATTTATGGTTACGTAATCATGGGACAAATCTGTAGTCCAAACAATATCCGAAGACAGCCCTAGACCAAGATCAATTTTTATATGAATATTTTCTGGTGACATAGCCGATTGACCCAACTCCTCAGTATATGAATCAGAACGCGCACCTTCCTTCACAATTTCAACATCATTAATAAATATCGCTACTTTTGAAACGTCTAATGACTTTAGCCCCGCCCTCCCCACAACAGCAAGAATTCTCCCCCAATTAGGATCAGATGCAAAAAGTGCCGTCTTAACCAAAGGAGAATGCGCAATCTCAAAAGCCACTTTTGTTGCATCCTCTTTTGACTCTGAACCTGCAACCTCAACTGAAACAAACTTAGTTGCGCCTTCGCCATCCTTTACAATAGCGTGAGCGAGCTCTTGCATAATAGAGGTAAGCTGCTCAATAAAGTACCTTGCAAAATCCGAGCTCAAATCAGTTATTTTTTCATTACCTGCTTTGCCCGTTGCAATCAACATACAGGAGTCATTTGTGGAGGTATCACTATCAATAGTTATTCGATTAAAACTCTTATTAACCACATCTTTGAGGATTTCATGAAGTAGGCTCTGATCTATAGCAACATCAGTGGCCACAAAACCGAGCATCGTCGCCATGTTTGGTCGAATCATGCCTGCGCCTTTTGAAATACCTGCCAAGTTAAATGACAACCCCTCATATTCACAAGAGCGATAGGCCCCCTTAGGACGAGTATCTGTTGTCATAATACCCTCCCCAGCATCTAGCCACTTCCCAGAAGAAAGACGACTAAAAGCCTCAGGTAACGAAGACAACAACTTATCAATCGGAAGCGGCTCACCAATCACACCCGTAGAAAACGGCAAAACCTGTGCCGGTTCTATAGCCGCAATTTCGGCCACTGCAGCACAGGATTTTTGCGCATTGCTCATGCCTTTAACACCGGTACCTGCGTTAGCATTGCCAGTATTAATGAGTAAAAAACGTGCAGGCGCTTTTGACAAATGCTCTCTACACAAGGTTACTGGTGCCGCACAAAATGCGTTCAATGTAAAAACACCCGCAACAGATGCCCCTTCACAAATCTCAAAAAGCACAACGTCTTTACGATTTGCTTTTTTTATACCCGCCTTGGCGTAGCCAATACGAACACCATCAATTAAAGGAATTTCTGGAAACTTAGATTCACCAACAGCCATTAATAAAACTCCAATCTAAACTAAACTACCATGACAATGTTTATATTTTTTACCAGAACCACATGGGCAAACTTCGTTCCGACCAACCTTAGGAACGGTTAGATCTTCTGAGTCAGAATCTGATTTTTGCGAATTCTCTGGCGCATCAAGTGCTCCTGATGGAGACGCATGAGAAGCACTTAATTTCATCTTCTCTTCATACTCCCTGCGAGCCTGCTCAATTTTTTGAGACTCTTCAGGTGATTGAACTTTAACTTGAGTTACAATCTGAATAACGTCAAATTTAATTTGCTCAAGTAAGTTTTGAAATAGTTCAAATGATTCTCTTTTGTACTCTTGTTTAGGATTCTTCTGAGCATACCCTCGTAAATGAATACCTTGACGCAACATATCCATTGTCTGAAGGTGTTCTTTCCATAGTGAATCCAAGACCTGAAGAAGCACCTGCTTCTCAAACATACGAATAGACTCTGCTCCAGCAACACTTTCTTTCTCAGTATAGTCATCAAGAAAGGCCGTCAGAATTTTTTCTCGTAAAGGCTCTTCGTAGAGTTGCTTATCATCTGATACCCATTGCTGAATAGGCAAACTCAATGAAAAGTCTTGAAGGATCTTTTCTTCTAAACCAGCTAAATCCCATTGATCAAATACACTTTGTGGCGGAATAAATTCATCAATAACCCCCGCAACAATCTCTTCACGCATACCAACAATAACCATGGACAAATCACTAGACTTCATCATTTCAAAGCGCTGATTATAAATCACCTGCCTTTGATCATTTGCGACATCATCGTATTCAATCAATTGTTTACGCATATCGAAGTTGCGTCCTTCAACCTTACGCTGAGCTTTTTCGATGGCATTAGAAACCATCTTATGCTCAATCGCCTCACCTTTCTCCATCCCAAGCGCTTTCATCATGTTTTTAATACGATCAGACATGAAAATTCGCATTAAACTGTCTTCTAAAGAGAGATAGAAGCGTGAAGAACCCACATCACCTTGACGACCAGAACGACCTCGTAATTGATTATCTATACGACGAGATTCATGTCGTTCAGTACCAATTATATGCAAACCACCTGACGCCAAAACAGCCTCATGCCTTGTTTGCCACTCAAGCTTAAGTGCATCTATTTTTTCCTGAGGTACATTTTCACCCAATTGAGTAATTTCAACCTGCAAGTTACCACCAAGTACAATATCCGTACCACGGCCAGCCATGTTGGTAGCAATAGTAACGGCTCCCGGACGGCCAGCCTCAGCAATAATTTGAGCTTCCCTATCGTGTTGTTTTGCATTTAGTACATTATGCTTAATGCCTTGTTTTTCCAAATGATCAGATAACAGCTCTGAAGATTCAATTGAAGCGGTACCTACAAGTAATGGGCGCCCTAACTCAACATTTTCTAAAATATCTTTAACGATCGCCGCATATTTTTCTTCTGTTGTCATAAAGATAAGGTCATTATAATCTTTACGTTGCACAGCATTATTGGTTGGAATAACAACAACAGTTAAATCGTATATCTGTTGAAATTCAAATGCTTCAGTGTCAGCAGTACCCGTCATTCCAGAAAGCTTTTCATATAATCTGAAGTAGTTTTGGAACGTTGTTGATGCAAGGGTTTGGCTTTCCGCTTGAATTGTCACACCTTCTTTTGCTTCAACGGCCTGATGAATCCCTTCTGACCAACGACGACCAGGCATTGTCCTACCGGTATGCTCATCCACAATAACAATTTGATCTTCCTGAACAACATAATCTACATTTTTCTGAAAAATCACATATGCCTTCAAACAGGCGTGAACATGATGCAGTAAAGTGAGATTAGTGGCCGCGTATAAACTATCGCCCTCCGATAGCATTTCCTGCTCAACAAGCCATTCTTCAACAAAAGTATGACCACTTTCTGTAAGCTCTATGTTTCTTTGTGATTCATCATATGTGTAGTGCCCACTTTCAGCATCTTCACCTTCATCCTGCCTAGTTAGTAGAGGCGCTAGCATGTTAATTTTTCGATATTGCTCAGAACTATCCTCAACAGCACCTGAAATAATCAAAGGCGTTCTAGCTTCATCTATTAAAATCGAATCAACTTCATCAACTACAGCAAAAAAAGGATCTCTCTGAGCTCGATCTTCCAGTTTAAAAACCATATTATCGCGTAAATAATCGAAGCCAAACTCATTGTTGGTTCCGTAAGTAATATCATCTAAATACGCAGCACGCTTTTCTTCCCTAGATTGTCCAGAATGAACAACACCAACAGACATATCTAAAAACTCATACAAAGGGCGCATCCAGTTCGCATCCCTTTTCGCCAAATAATCATTCACAGTAACAACATGAACGCCTTTTTGAGCTATAGCATTTAAATAAACAGCTAAGGTAGCAACCAGCGTTTTACCTTCACCTGTTCGCATTTCAGCAATTTTGCCTTCATGAAGGACCATACCGCCGATTAACTGCACGTCAAAATGGCGCATACCCATAACTCGCTTACTCGCCTCTCTAACTACTGCGAATGCTTCAGGCATCATGGAGTCTAAAGTATCACCCGAAGAGAATCTCTCCCTAAATTCAAGCGTCTTTTTTGCTAGCTGATCATCAGACAAATCGACAAGACTAGCTTCAAACTGGTTAATTTGATTAACAATTTTTTTAAATCGTTTCACTTCTCGGTCATTCTTAGTACCGATAATTTTTTTTATGACATTTCCTAACATCTTAAATTCAACGCCGCCAATTAATAATTACTAGAGTCTATCAGATCAATATAGACAAAACATAATATATTCAAGAAAACAGACACAAAAAAAAGGCCAAGCACAATGCTCAGCCTTTTACCGTTTTTATAATACGAGAAACTAAGCCGTAACAGGCTCAGAATACGAAATAGGCAATAGTTGGCTTTCACTTTCAAAAACGACGTATTCCCAAGCATCCTCTTGAACCAACAGCTCTCTTAGCAATGCATTGTTAAGCGCGTGACCTGATTTGTTCGCCTTATATTCGCCAATCAAACTGTGCCCCAACAAATACAAATCACCAATAGCATCGAGAACCTTATGCCTAACAAGCTCATCGTGGTAGCGCAAGCCCTCATCATTTAAGACACGATATTCATCAAGAACAACGGCATTTTCCATGTTTGCACCGCGAGCTAAATTGTTATTTTTGAAGTATTCTAAATCCTTCATAAAACCAAACGTTCTAGCTCTACTTATTTCTTTGACAAAAGACGTTGTTGAAAACTCAACAACCGTAGACTGCACATCTTCACCAATCGCTGGATGATCAAAGTCAATTGAAAATGACAACCTAAATCCTGAGTAAGGCTCTAAAGAGGCAAACTTGTCTCCATCCCTAACAACCACAGGCTTTTTAATTCTAATAAATTTCTTGTAAGCATTTTGCTCTTCAAGACCAGCCGATTGCAGCAAAAATACAAACGGACTCGCACTCCCATCCATAAGAGGCAACTCACTTGCACTTACTTCCACATAAGCATTATCAACTCCCAAGCCCGCCATTGCAGAAAGCAAATGCTCAACAGTACTAACGGTAACGCCATTACTGGATAGAGCTGTCGCTAAATTTGTAGAGCCTACAGCCTCAGCATTTGCATGAACTTCCATCGCTGGCTCTAAATCAGTTCTAACAAAGATAATACCTGCATTAACTGGAGCTGGCTTAAGAGTCAAGTATACTTTTTCGCCAGAATGCAGACCAACTCCTGTAGCGCGAATAATATTTTTAAGGGTTCGCTGACGTATCATTGCTTTCCTACAATTAAAAAGACCTAAAATATAAACATTATAATAACAATTTAACCCATTTTACACAAACAACAATGCAAACTTTGCACATTGCTTACTTTGTTTAATCCGCCTGTCGACGCAGAAAAGCAGGAATATCTAAATAAGAGAGCTTTTCATCGGAGGAAGTCGACTTTGCATTACCATCAGAGTCATTCTTTTCAGAATCTGGGGCAGATACCTGAACTGGAGATTCACTAACCACTTTAGGAGCAATAACAGATTTAACATCACTAACAGGTGCAACTGATGCACTTGAAACAGAGGACACAACAGTGTCGCCCACAACCTTGTTTAAGGATGCTGAAGCAGAGTCTACAACAGAACTTTCTGAACGCTCCAAACCTGTTGCAACAACCGTCACTCTCATTTCGTCGCCGACACTAGGATCAATTGCACACCCTACAACCACAGTTGCATCTTCAGACGCATACTCTTCAATGATTAAACCAACCTCTGTAAATTCAGAAAGCCCAACCTCTTCGTTAGCCGTGATGTTTACCAATACACCTCTAGCACCTTTAAGATTAATATCCTCAAGTAACGGATTGTGAATTGCCGATTCAGCGGCAACTCGAGCACGGTCCTCACCAGTAGAGGTGCCAGTCCCCATCATTGCCATACCCATTTCAGACATAACAGTACGTACATCGGCGAAATCCACATTAATCAAACCTGGTCGCATGATTAAGTCCGTTATCCCCTGAACGGCATTAAACAAAACATTATTTGCTTCACCAAAGGCCTTCAACAAAGAAATATTTTTACCTAAAACAGGCAACAGACGCTCATTAGGTACGATAATTAGAGAGTCAACATTCTCTCTTAGCTCGCGAACCCCTTCATCAGCTACCCTTGCCCGACGACGACCTTCAAAAGGGAATGGACGAGTGACAACGGCAACCGTCAATATACCTAACTCTCTAGCTACCCTAGCAATAACAGGAGCAGCACCCGTACCTGTACCGCCCCCCATACCAGCCGTAATAAATACCATATCGGCACCGGAAATCAGTTGAGTTATTTTTTCTTCATCCTCTAAAGCGGAATCGCGACCGACACTTGGGTTTGCACCAGCACCTAACCCCTTAGTAATTGTCGAACCAAGCTGTAAAGAAACACCTGTCTCAAAACCTACTAACGCTTTTGAATCCGTGTTTGCACAAATAAACTCAACACCTTCTAAGCGATTTTCCAACATATAACGGACAGCATTACCGCCACCACCACCAACACCAATAACCTTGATTACAGCGTTATCAGAGACATTATCATCAGCTAAATCAAAAACACTCATGGACCTATCGCTCCTCAAATTAGTTACTTGCTATTATTCCTGACTACAAATTACTTTGAAACCAATGCTTCATATTTCGCCACATTGCTGAAATATTCACTGGAGACCTAGTATCAACGTTAACTACATCAGGAACTTCACTCATTATTTTTTGCGCTCTAGAAGATGAAATACCTTTTGAGCCATAATCTTTACCACCAAGTGTTAATAAACCAACACCTGTCGAATATATAGGGCTATCAACCACTTCAGACACATCTCGCACTTCATCTAAGTAGGCGAGCCTTACAGGCATATCAAACACTTTTTCAGCCAAGTCAATAGCACCTTCAATTTGAGACGTCCCACCCGTTAAAACAACCCCAGCAGGGATACGCTCTGCGTAACCGCTTCGTCTTAACTCATCGAGAACCAAACTGTAAATTTCTTCATATCTTGCCTCCACAACTTCAGCCAACGCATGACGTGAAATTGTTCTTGACTGTCGGTCACCAACACTTGGCACATCAATTGATTGATCAGAACTTGCCATTGAAGACATAGCACACGCATAATTAATTTTAATGTTTTCAGCGTGCTGTGTCGGCGTCCTTAATGCCATAGAAATATCATTTGTAACCTGATCCCCCGCCACCGGAACAACAGAGGTGTGATGAATCGATCCGTCTATCCAAATGGCCAAGTCTGCGGTGCCCGCACCGATATCAACTAGACAAACACCTAAATCTTTTTCATCATCACTCAGAGATGAGTGACTTGATGCCAATTGGGATAAAATAACACCATCAACACCTAGACCGCATTTTTTAATGCACTTTTCAACGTTCATTACCGCATTCGCAGCACCAGAAATCATGTGCACATTCGCTTCGAGCCGCACTCCAGACATCCCCAGCGGATCCTTAATTCCTTCTTGAGCATCGATACTGAACTCCTGAGGCAAGATATGGAGAACACGTTGATCAGAAGGCATAGGAACCGCTTGAGCAGCATCGATAACACGCTCTATATCCGCTTCTTGCACTTCTCCATCTTTAATCGCAACAATCCCATGAGAATTTAAAGATCTTATATGACTACCAGTAACACTGACAAAAACAGAATGGATGTTACATCCAGCCATCAATTCAGCTTCCTCAACGGCTCTTTGAATAGATTGCACAGTCGACTCGATATTGACCACTACCCCACGCTTCATACCTTTGGCTGCATGAGAACCGACACCAACAACTTCAACACGACCATCGTCAGTTACTTCACCAACCAAACAAACAATTTTCGACGTGCCTACATCCAAACCAACTATCATTTAGATTTCCCAATCAAACTGTACAATAAACATTCAGTAAAAAGCAAAATCCAGACCAATTACAGAACCTCTTTCTTCCACGCCACTGATACACCGTGAGGATAGCGAGCATCAACACCCACAATTTGATCTATTCTACCTGATAAATCGCTTTTATACACGGCAATAAAACGCTGCAGGCGCTCTAAAACATCCTCTCTTCCTAGCCGAACAAACAATCCGTTCGATAGTGTAACTGACCAAGCGCCTCTCGCTTCAAGCGCCAATTTCATGGGACGTAAATCCGTAGAAGATAGTACTTGACTAACCAATTCAAACTGCTCTAATACTGATTTCTGAGTACCATCTGGCCCAAACAGCCGTGGCAAGGGAACATTCGGAACCACTAATGGAGAAATTATTTTCCCGCCTGTGGCAATTAGCTGCCTCTCCCCCCAAATTGCTAGAGGAGCATGCTCCTCTACACGAACTAGAATCGCATTCGGCCAGACTTTCCTAACAGAAGCCGATCTAACCCAAGCAGGGCTTATTGCCAGAGACATGACATCAGGCAAACTCAATGATGTAAGATTTTGACCGATAAGACTACGATAACTATCATGCAGCTCAGGCTTAGAGGTATAGGTTAAATCACCCTCAACAATTACTCTTTCAATTTCAAACCAATTTTGCTTTTCTATGTAACCCTGAAAGACAGCTATAAAAATCAATAAAAAAGCGCCAAATAACGCCAACATTCTCATGATGCTTTACCATCTCTCCACGCTAGTAACGCTATCATTTCAACCAAATCATCATACACAATACCTACATGAGCGGCCGACATGGGAACCAGGCTATGAGAAGTCATTCCAGGAGACGTATTTACTTCTAACACCCAAAAACCATTCGCTTGGTCCTGCATTACGTCAACACGCCCCCACCCAGTACAACCAAGAGACCGATACGCCTGCAAAGCCATATTTTTAACACACTCCTCTTCCGGCCCACTTAAACCACAAGGCAACAAATACTGAGTATCGTTAGCAATATATTTTGCTTCATAGTCATACAACCTATGGTTATCGGCAGGCTTTAGACCAATAACTGGATAAGCCATATCATCAATAATGGTTACTGTAAATTCAGGTCCATCAACAAATTGCTCAACTAAAATTTCAGAATCGTAATTCAACGCCTCATTAAGAGCAGACTCCATTTCCAAACGATTTAAGGCCTTATTAATACCGATTGTAGACCCTTCGCGAGATGGCTTTACGATAACAGGATAAGATAAGTGAGATTCCACCTCTTCAATGGATGGGATGGTATTAAAGGACAGATAGTTTGGCGTAGGGACACCTATACCTTTCCAATATTTTTTACTTAAAACCTTGTCCATAGCAAAACCACAGGCTAAAGGACGGCTACCAGTATATGGCTTCTCCATCATTTCTAATAAAGCTTGAATTCTACCATCCTCTCCTTCACCACCGTGCAGCGCAATATAAGCCAAATCAAATTCGACTTCCTGTAATTGAGCAATTGGATCAAAAGACCCATTTTCACCATATAAATCAATTTCAACAATGCGGTAACCCTTATTCAACAAAGCTTGAGCAACCATACTCCCACTTTCAAGCGACACGTCTCTCTCGGAAGATCGGCCACCATAAATTACAGCGATTTTAGATTCTTTCAGAGGCTTTAACAGCATATCAAATACCCTCGGCAGATAATTTTTTGGAGATAGTTCCTATATCACCAGCACCTTGCGTAATCATCAAATCATCGCCCCTTAATACATTTGATAAAATGGAACTTAAATCGTCAGACTTTCCAACATAAATTGGATCCACACTGCCTCTTTGTCGAATGCTACCGCATAAAGAGCGACTGTCAGCGCCATTAATTGGCGTCTCACCTGCGGCATATACTTCTAATAACAAAAGCACATCCACTTGAGAAAGCACCTGAACAAAATCTTCATATAAATCACGGGTTCGTGAATAACGATGGGGTTGATAGACCATAACCAAACGCTTATTAGGCCACCCCTCTCGAATTGCTTTTATTGTGGCTTCTACTTCACGAGGGTGATGGCCATAATCATCAATGAACATCACCTCACCACCCGCTTTGAGCGTTAAAGATGATTGCTCTTGAAAACGCCTTCCAACTCCCTCAAACCCCATTAAACCAGCTTGAATTGCCGCGCCGTCAACACCTAAGTCCGTTGCGACAGCAATTGTTGACAACGCATTTAAAACATTATGCTTGCCCGGCATAGGCAATCGAATTTTTAATGGTTCTGAGTCCGGTCTATGCGCAATAAACTCACAAAAGCGGCCGGATTGCACAATATCTGTAGCATAAACATCGGCCTCTTCCTCAATTCCGTAAGTCATAATAGGACGACTTATTTGAGGCAAAATAGCACGTACATTCTTGTCATCAACACAAAGAACAGCAAGACCATAAAAAGGTAAATTATGAATGAATTCAATGAATGTTTTTTTCACATTTTCGAAATCACCTTGATAAGTATCCATGTGATCCTCATCAATGTTTGTCACAATAACCGTTTGAGGCTGCAAGTGTAAGAAAGAGGCATCACTTTCATCTGCCTCAGCAACCAAATAGGCACTACTCCCCAATTGAGCATTCGTCCCCGCACTCGTTAAGCGTCCACCAATAACAAACGTAGGCGCTTCACCTGTCGACGCAAGCACAGAAGCCATTAAACTTGTCGTTGTCGTTTTTCCGTGAGTTCCTGCAACCGCTATTCCATGCCTGTATCGCATTAACTCAGCCAACATCTCAGCGCGCCTGACAATGGGTATCCTGTTTTTCTTAGCCCATTGAATTTCTGGGTTACTTTGATTAATTGCGGTAGAAACCACAATCACATGAACGTCATGCACATTCTCTTCAAAATGACCAATAACAATCGATACACCTAAGCTTTCAAGCCTTTTTGTTACAGAGGACTCATTCATATCAGAGCCAGAAACCTGATAACCTTGGTTATGCAGCACCTCTGCAATGCCACACATACCAACACCACCTATCCCGATAAAATGAATTTTCTGAATACGTCTCATCGTGGGTATATTGTAGTGCGCTGTCATATCAATCATTTTTTATTTGTCCTAAACATTGGGAAACAACGTCTTTTGTTGCATTCGGGAAACTCATTTTTTTTGCATTCTCTCCCATTTTCTGCAACCTTGCTCGGTCATTTACAAATTCTTTTAAAAGGCAGGTTGTTTTTTCTACAGTAAACTCTTTTTGCGGCACAACAATCGCCGCATCGCATTTTTGTAAGCTGTGTGCGTTTGCCGTTTGATGATCATCAATAGCGAAAGGGTAAGGTACTAATATTGAAGGCAGTCCGATTAAAGACAACTCACTTACTGTCATGGCACCAGCTCGACAAATTACCAAGTCAGCCCAATAATAAGCCGCGTCCATATTTTCAACAAAAGCCTCAACTCTCGAGTCAAGATCAAACGAGTGATAAGAACTCAAAACCTCATCATAATTCTTACTACCCGTTTGATGCCAAATAGATAAACGAGGAGAACAGCCCCAATTCTTTAGAACCTGAGGAATAACATCATTAATAGCCTTCGCCCCCAAACTTCCACCCACAACAAGTACTTTTAAAGGACGAGCATTATCAAATTTTCTCTCTCTGTTTACATTTTCTGTAATAGCTGAACGAATTGGATTCCCTAAAGTTAGGCCTTTTTTTAAAGCACCATCAAAAGCACAAAGAGCAAGATCACAAAAACGTGAAAGCAGACGATTGGTCGTACCTGCAATGGCATTTTGCTCATGAATAACCAAGGGAATCGCTAATAATTTTGCCGCAATACCGCCAGGTCCCGCCACAAACCCTCCCATACCAAGAACAACATCAGGTTTTTCGCGACGTAAAATAGACAACGCTTGGCCTATGGAATATACAATTCTAAATGGGGCAATAAACAACCCCAACACCCCCTTTCCCCGTACGCCTTTTATAGACAATAAATGCAAAGGAATCTCCGTAGCCTGACCAATAAGGCGCTCTTCCATCCCTCCTTTTGAACCAAGCCAAACGGCCTCTATACCTTGCTTTTTAAATTCTTCACTACAAGCCAACGCGGGATAAATATGACCGCCTGTTCCACCAGCCATAATTAATACTTTAAGAGTCTTGGACACGGTCTAACCCCATATTTTTTGGCTCTATTTCGTTTTCAACAACAGCTAAAACACGTTTATTTTCAATGTCAACTCGCGCTATTATAAAAAGGCTAGTTAACGTAATTATTAAACTACTTCCTCCAAAACTAATTAAGGGCAAAGTCAGCCCTTTAGTTGGCAACAAGCCGGTATTAACACCAATATTAATGACTACCTGAGCCACGATTAAAATGGCGAATCCATAACAAAGATAACCAGTAAATGGTCGAGAGAGCTGCAATGAATCGTTACCGATTTTAAACGCTCTACTGACCATCAAGCCGAACAACAGTATTAACAGTAGGCCTCCAATCATACCGGTCTCTTCAACCCAGATTGAAAAGACAAAATCCGTATGCGCCTCGGGCAGATAAGATAATTTTTGCACACTATTACCCAATCCAAGCCCAAACCATTCCCCTCTTCCATAAGCTATTAGGGCCTGGCTCAATTGGTAGCCACCGTTAAATGGATCCGCCCAAGGATCCGTAAAATTCATTAAACGCTTCATTCGGTAACTTTCAGAGACAGCAACCAAACCTAACGCAACAAAAGCACCAAAAAGTAATAACAAGAATTGGTAAACTTTGGCCCCTCCCATGAACAGCATGGCCATTACAGTGCCCAAAAGAACAACAGAAGCGCCAAAATCAGGCTCTAACAATAACAAAAAAAGAAAAATGACACTTAAGATCAAGGGCAAAAGAAAACCACTCAATTTTTCACGAACTTGCTCGGAGCGCCGAACAAGATAACCAGACATATAGATAACCATACATACTTTAGCCACTTCTGATGCCTGTAGGTTAAAGATAAACAGCCTAATCCAACGTTGACTGCCATTAACACTTTTACCAACACCCGGAATCAATACGCCAATTAGCAAGACCAGAGCACCCAACAGTATAAGAATCCCCCAACGATGCATCCATTCTGTTGGCAAATTAATAACAATACCACCAACAATAAGTGCTATAACTAAGTACAAAACCTGACGAATAACAAAGAAATAAGGGTGTCCATACATACTGTCTGAAATGGCGACAGAAGCACTTGATACCATTACAAGACCCAAAGCCACTATCATACAAGACGAAACTAAAAAATAGACATCAACATTGGAGAGCTCTTTAGAAGATACTTTATCAAAAATACTAAGCCGCCTCATAGCGCACTTACCAGATCAATAAAATGCTCCCCTCTATTTACATAGCTACTGTACATATCAAAGCTCGCACACGCTGGCGAGAAAAGCACTATATCGCCAACCTGCGCCCAAGTGGACACAGCTTTAATAATAGACTCAAGGTTTTCAAACCTATGGCACGTCACTTCAGAACCTAAGATAAATTCTAAGCTGTCAGCATCAGCACCAAATAAATAGGCATTCTTCACATACTTACTAACTGGTTTAACTAAAGGGGAAAAATCGGCTCCTTTGCCATCACCACCTAGAATCAAATGGATATTAGGTTTATTTGAGCCAAACCCTTCAATGGCCGCAATAGTGGCGCCAACGTTTGTTCCTTTTGAATCATTGATATAGGTCGCCCCTTTCACTTGACGAACGGTTTGGCAACGATGAGGCAAACCAGAGAACTCAGATAAATATGAAGTGATAGCCTCTTTTTTAAAAGGTACATTCAGCATTTTCAAGATCGCCAATGCCGCCAATATATTGGCATAGTTGTGTTTACCTTTTAATCTAATCGATGAAGAGTGAATTAATCTCTCAACACCATAGCATAACCATTGATCGCCTCCATCGGCCAACAAGCCAAACTCCTTTAAATCTGGTGTGCCAGTAGTAAAGGCATTTACAGGCGTTTTATCAGGCAACAAAGGAACCGTCAAAATATCTTGTTTATTACAAACAGCGGCACGACATTTACGATAAATTCGCTGTTTCACTTTCTGATATTCATGCAAAGAGTCATAACGATCCATATGATCTTCACTAACATTTAACACAGTTGCCACTGCTGCACTTAGAGAGTGAATTGTCTCAAGCTGAAAACTAGATAACTCCAACACATAGTAATCGACAGCATCAGACAGTAACTCTAAAGCCCCTGGGCCCAGATTCCCGCCTGCGACCGACTTGTAGCCTGATACGTTTAACATATCAGAAACCATAGTAGTAACAGTACTTTTAGCATTAGAACCCGTAATTGCAACAATAGGTGCATTCGCATATTCACAGAACAAATCAACATCGCCCCTCATTAAAACACCTTGTTCTGCGAGCTGTTTTAATATTGGGTGGTTCAGAGGTATACCGGGGCTAACATATAACTCTGTGACAGGTAACGTTAATAAAGCATCAAGACCGCCTAAAAAAATCTTATCGTTAGAGCAAAGCAATTTAGCCTCCTCCAGACTAGGTGGCTGCTCTCTTGAATCTACAATATAAAAATCCATATTTTGCTGAGAAAGGAAGCGAGCACATGAAATTCCAGAAACACCTAACCCGACAACCGCTCGAACTCGATCAGAAGAAATAAGAGACATATTAATCCTCAACGCACTTTCAGCGTGGCAATACCAACTAAAACAAGACAAACCGTTATTATCCAAAAACGCACAATAACTTTAGGCTCTGCCCAACCTTTTAATTCAAAATGATGATGAATGGGTGCCATCCTAAAAATCCTACGCTTTGTCAACTTATAAGAGGCTACCTGTAAAATGACAGAAATCGTTTCCATAACAAAAACGCCGCCCATTATAAATAAGACAATCTCCTGCCTTACGATAACGGCAATCACACCTAAAGCCGCACCAAGCGCAAGCGCCCCCACATCACCCATGAAAATTTGCGCAGGATAGGTGTTAAACCAAAGAAAACCTAATCCAGCACCAACTAATGCAGAACAAAAAACAATAATTTCACCCGTACCATAAACGTATGGAATAAGTAGATAATCCGCAAATTTAATATTACCCGTTAAATACGCAAATAAACCTAAAGCCCCACCAACCAAAACAGTCGGCAATATCGCCAACCCATCTAATCCATCAGTAAGGTTAACGGCGTTACTGGTACCAACAATCACAAAGTAGGTCAGCACGACGTAAAATATCCCCATTGGAATGACAACATCTTTAAAGAGAGGAACAATCAAAGACGTTTCAGCTGGCGTTGTGGCCGATGAATACAAGTAAAAAGCAACAACCAAACCAACCACGCTCTGCCAAAAATATTTCCAACGACTCGGGAGGCCTCGTGGGTTTTTCTCGACAACTTTGCGATAATCATCTACCCAACCAATTGCACCAAAAGCCAAAGTAACCAAGAGGACAACCCAAACATAACGATTCGTTAAATCTCCCCAAAGTAAGGTACTAACTGATATTGAAAAAATAATTAAAGCACCGCCCATTGTAGGGGTACCCGCCTTGCTTAAATGACTCTGAGGACCGTCATTACGAATGGCCTGCTCCATTTGTAACTTTTGCAACAAAGTAATAACCTTCCCACCTATCAATAAAGAAATGGCGAGTGCTGTCAATACACCCAATATGGCCCTCAAAGAAAGGTAATTGAAAACAGTAAAAAACGCATCGTATTGACTTAAATAGTCAGCCAGCAAAAGTAGCATAAGGTAATAATTTCCTAATAGTCGAGTTCTTCAATTACTTTTTCCATTTGGGCGGAACGAGAACCCTTAATCAAAACAGCAGAAGAGTCATTTAATTCTTTTAATTTATGAGCAATCTCTGAATGGGAGCCATAGACATAAGCCATACCACCAAGAGAAGAAAAAGCAGATGACGCCATGCCAGCAATAGGCCCTAACGCAATCAAACATGAAATACCGGACGAAAAAGCATAACGCCCGATATCTTGATGAACAGACTCCTCAAGAGAACCAAGTTCACCCAAAGCACCTAAAACCAGCACTTTGTTTTCTGCATTTTGAGACCGCAGAACATCAATCGCAGCATTTACAGATTTTGGGCTGGCATTATAACAATCGTTTAATAAAAGAGGACGATTTTTAGAAGAAATTTTTTGCAGTCGACCAGGTATAACAAGAGGAATAGAGAGCGAGTGCACAGCGTCTTCAAACGTCCACCCCAGAGCCAATAAAACTTGAACTACCGCCATCGCATTTGCGATTTGGTGCTTTCCGGGACTGGCGATTTTTGCTGAAACGGATAAACCTTGAAAATGAAATTGTGCAAGGGAGTAGTCTGCGTAAAGAATAATATTATCGGCCCACAAATTGGCATCAGAGTGAAAACCGAATGACCGAACATCTCGACTTTCAGAGACATCAACCCAATAGGAATAAAAGGGATCGTCTCTATTTAAAACGACACAACCATCTTTTTTTGTAGAAGATAAGAGCGCTCCTTTTTCTTGAGCTATAGCATCAAGAGTGCCAAAACCAGAATAGTGACACCCGCTAGCATTTGTTAAGACCGCAATATCAGGCTCAATGACACGCCCCATTTTTTCTATCTCACCAGGGTAGCTCGTTCCTGTCTCAATAATAGCTAACTGATGAGTGTGTGATAAAGAAAACAGTGTTTTTGGAACACCTATTTGATTATTTTCATTACTCAAGGTTTTAAGCACAGTTTTTTTGGATGAGATAATTTGCGACAACCATTCTTTAACGGTCGTTTTACCATTACTGCCAGTGATGGCAACAACTTGACCATCAAAAGCATTACGTAAATAGTGAGCGATATCACCATAGGCTTTCAATGTATCTTCAACTATAATTGCTGGATAAACACCAAGGTCCCTATCGACCAAAACAGCCGCAAAACCCGCTTTAAAAGCGTTTAAAACAAAGTCATGACCATCAAATTTATCGCCTTTTAACGCAACAAAAAGCGCATATTCTTTGAACTGCCTAGAATTCGTTTCAACATTGGTAATTAATGTGTCATCACCCATTAATTTCCCATGACAAATTTCAGCAATTTGACCGAGAGAAAGATCAATTAGCATAATGTTCTAACGCTTTTTGCGCCTCTAAGACATCATCAAAAAAATGCTTAACACCCATCACGTCTTGATACGTTTCATGGCCTTTGCCAGCGATAAGCACAACATCACCTGGGCGACTATAATGGATAGCATCAATTATAGCCTGATGACGATCAACGTGTTTCCACAACCGACTTTTAAGCACTTGTAAATCAACTCCATTCAATGCATCAGATAAAATATCATTCGGATTTTCAGTCCTTGGATTATCTGAGGTTAACCAAACGCCATCCGCTTCTTTAAGTGCAGCAGCTGTCATCAATGGACGCTTACCTTTGTCTCTATCTCCTCCACAACCAAAGACACAAAAAACACGTCCATTGCTGTGAACTTTTAAAGCCGATATTGCGGATGAGAGAGCATCCGGTGTATGTGCGTAATCAACCACGACTAAAGGTTTGCCATTAACGTTGATTTTCTGCATCCTCCCTGGTGCTCCTTGAAGAGACTCAACAGCGTCCAGCAATAAAGATACATTTGGAACCTCATCCCACAAAGCCGCAATCGATGCCAAGGCATTCTCTACATTAAATCTACCTAATAATGGTAAAAATACCGTTTGAGCGCCATTTGGGGTATTTAGCACAAAGGAGGTTCCATTAGCGCCATATTCTAGATTGCTGGCAAAAAAATCAGCTGATGAATTCTTAATACTGTAGGTATAAATAGGAGCTACAACCTCTTTAGACATAAAGTCACAATAATCATCGTCTAAATTTAGAACCACTCTCTCCAAATTTGGGTATTGCAATAACTTTCGCTTGGCCTCTGCATAGGCCTCCATAGACCCATGGTAATCTAAATGATCCCTTGAAAGGTTAGAAAAAACGGCACACTTAAACGGAATACCATCAACCCGCCTTTGATCAAGAGAATGGGATGAGGCCTCAAAGGCAACATACTGGAGCCCTTGTTTGAAAAAATCATCAAATGTAAGATGAAGCATCAGTTGATCTGGGGTGGTTTGTTTGGCCTCTTTTAAATCATCCAGTGAGCCAACACCAAATGTCCCTACTATCCCACTTTTGAAATGCAAGAAACGGGTCAATTGAGCGATATAGTAACTAATAGAAGATTTACCGTTTGTACCCGTAACCGCAATTATATTATCAGGATATTGACAAACAAAATCATTCAAACATTGCGATAAACTTCGCACAACATCAGCAGAGGGGATTAATATAAGAGGACTGTCTGCAAGAGACGCCTGCAGAGACGAACATAGATAATCAGGTACAATGGCCACTTTACAGCCGCCCTTTGCGACACTATGTAAATAATCCCAACCATTATGAACAACACCAGGCAAGGCAAAAAACAAACTAGTAGAAGAAACCTCTCTACTGTCAGTTTGCACATTATCTACCACACACCCCAAAAGGTCAGTCGGAACGGTTAAACCCGTTTTTTTGGCTAACTGCAATAGAGTAAACATCTAACCTCCCAACACAACTCTCTGAGGAGACTTTTTATCCAATCTAACCTCTCTCAATCCATCAGGCAAATCGGGAGAGATATTTAAAATGGTCATCGCTCCCTCCATTACACGCGAGAAAACAGGTGCAGATACTTCTCCTCCATAGTATTCGCGCCCTTTTGCATCATTTACCATAATAACCATAGCTAAACGCGGATTTGTCGCAGGAGCAACACCAGCAAATAAGGAAATATATTTATCATATTCATAACCATTTGAACCAACTTTATGGACTGTGCCGGTTTTACCTGCAACTCGGTAACCCGGTATTTTAGCCGCCTTACCAGACCCATTCTCGACAACAGCTTCCATCATTTTTATAACATCTTTAGCTACTTCTCTTGGAATAACCTGTTCGCCTTGCGGGCGTCCGTCTTGCTTAAAAATACTCACTGGCACTTTATATCCACCATTTGCTAAGACCATGTAAGCCTGAGCAAGCTGCAATGTAGATAAGGATAAACCATACCCGTATGCAAGAGTGGCCGTTTCAGCAGGTCTCCAGCGAGTATGAACAGGTAACACTCCCGTCACTTCTCCAGGAAAACCAATACCCACCAAAGAGCCTATACCCAACTTATAAAACATATTCCAAACGGCATCTTGCGGAAGCGAGAGCGCAATTCTAGACGTCGCTACGTTACTGGATTTAACCAACAATGTTTCTAGATCAATTTTGCCATAGTTACCTAGGTCTCGTATGGTTTGACGGCCAAAACGAATATACCCTGGAGAAGTGTCAATTTTTGTCTCCGTTGTATACTGCCCAGAAGATAAAGCAGCCGACAAGGTGAGTGGTTTCACTGTTGACCCAGGTTCAAATAAATCGATTACAGCACGATTCCTAAGCTGATCGTACTCTAACGTTGAGCGGTCATTAGGATTAAATGATGGCTGATTAACCATCGCCAAAATCTCACCCGTTTTCACATCCAAAATCACTGCAGAAGCTGATGTAGCTCGGTGCTCCGTAACCGCCGCTTTTAATTCTCTATAGGCCAAATATTGCAGCCTTAAATCAATACTCAACTCTATATTTTCACCAGATTGCTCTGGTACCTCTTCACCAATCGTGCGAATTACATTCCCTCTTAGATCTTTAACAAAGCTTCTTTCACCTGCCTCCCCTTGAAGCGCTTCATCATAGGCTAACTCAATGCCTTCCTGACCTGAATCATCCACATTAGTAAAACCGACCACATGTGAAGCAACCTCTCCCGCTGGGTAAAAACGCTTGTACTCTTTTCGACGCGTTACTCCAACAACACTGGCACTCATAATGTTATCTGCTTCATGAGGTGGAATCTGTCGCCTAAGATACATAAAAGACTTATTTCGATTTTTTTCAAAACGTTCTTGTAACCAAGATGAACCCACTCCCATAATATCCGCTAGGCGCTTAATTTCCGACTCTGGTGAAACACCTTCGTCAAACTCTTCAGCCCAGAGTTTTTTTGGATTAGCAATGACGGTCCACGTTGGTGTACTTACCGCTAGAGGCTCTCCACGACGATCTAAAATCATGCCTCGAGTAGCCGGGATTGTCTCCGTTCTCTCTGCTCTTATGTCGCCTTGATTCTGTAGAAAATCTTTATCTACTACAGTCAAAAAGAACAGTCGCCCCCCCACCAAAAGAAATAAAGTGAAAGCAATGCCGTAAACAATATAAAAACGCCATTTCTCTGGAATATATGAACTATTTTCTATTTTCATGGTTTTACTATTACCATTTCATTTTGATTAGGGGCTCGCATATCAAGATCCTTTACTGCCGCTTGCTCCAAGCGACTCGGTTGAGTCAAGGCACTTTGCTCTAACAGCAACTGCCCCCAAACCACCTCATAATTTGTTTCATTTTTTTTCATTTTCTGCAAATATGAAAAATCTTTCCGAAAATCATATACTTGAGATACAAGTGCAATGGAAACAGTCGTAAGACTAATCAAAGCAATAAATACGGTTAACAACATTGACCTAGTCACCAGTGCGCTCCAGCACTCGCATTACGGCACTTCTGGATCGAACGTTACCTTCGACCTCTTGCTTGGATGGCTTATTGGCACGCCCTATGGACTTATATTTCACATCTAAATGTGCATTTTGAATGGGTAGATATCTAGGAATTTCAGGGCCTTTAGACTTTAGCTTCATGAAGCGCTTTACAATTCTATCTTCCAGTGAATGGAAGCTAATCACCACTAAACGACCACCCACTTTTAAGGATTTTGCAGCGACTTCCAGTCCCGCCTCCAAGTCACCCAACTCATTATTAATAAATATGCGGATACCTTGAAACGCCCTTGTAGCAGGATTTTTACCTTTTTCCCAAGCGGGGTTTGCTTCTGCAATAATTTTCGCAAACTGTAACGTTGTTGTTATTGGAGTATGGGCTCGATACTCACAAATAGCTTTGGCAATTCTTCTTGAGAAACGCTCTTCCCCATACTGATACATAACATCAGCCAACTCTTTTTCATCCACTCTGGCAACCCATTCTGCCGCACTTAGCCCTTCATCGGGGTTCATACGCATATCCAATGGACCATCATTCATAAAACTAAAGCCACGCTCAGCGTCGTCTAGTTGAGGGGAAGAAACCCCCAAATCCATTAAAACACCATCAACGCGACCGGAAGCATCCAGAAGACTTTCAATGGGTTCGAGCATATTTGCGAAACTGTCTTGAACTATCTGAAATCGGTCATCTTCATTATGCAATGCGTTTCCATGCTCTATTGCAACGGGGTCTTTATCAAAGCCTAACAACTTGCCTGAATCAAGCCGAGAAAGGATCAGCCTTGAGTGCCCCCCTCGACCAAAAGTGCCATCAACATACACACCATTTTTATCAGTAATTAAATAATCTACTGATTCATTTAACATCACACTTATATGTTGCGGTACGGAATCTGTCATAACGAAATATCCATTAAACTTTCAAGTTGTTGTTCATCAAAAGAACTCAAATCTAAATACTCTTCTCTTTGAGCTTCCCAATTAGACTGACTCCAGATTTCTATTTTTTTACCTTGCCCTAGCAGAGCAACTTTCTTATCTAATTGAGAGAACTCTCGTAACGGCGCAGGCAATAATACTCGGCCTGCCGAATCTATTTCCAAATCTGTCGCATGCCCAACCAAAAGGCGTTGTAGCTTTCTAGCTTGTGGCTGAAATGAAGGCAGTTTATCTAACTTTTCTTGGATCAATTCCCACTCAGGCAATGGATACATGAGCAAGCAGCGGGACATAGGGTCAATAGTTACCACGACTTTTGAATCATCATATTGAAAAAGCTCATCACGCAATCGTGCCGGCAAGGACATTCGCCCTTTTGCATCAACACTCACATGATGAAGACCTCTAAACATACCCATATTCCACTTATCGACACTTTCACCCACAATTTAACACTTTTCACAAAAAAGAATGAATAAATTACACAATTTTTATTATTTTTTTGTAAAAAAGTGGGATAAGCCTATTTTCAGCCACAAAAGCGCACAAAAGTATCAAGAGATATAAGGCTTTTTTGGAAAGTAAGAATAAGAATTACAAGGAATTGAAATAAAGAAGTGCAAGTTGGCCGATAAGCCGGGTTCTGTCGTGGACAGTCATTCATCTCGAACATACATCACTGCATGCCTCTAGCGACCTACCCGAACTCAGCGCGGGTCACGCCAAAGAGTTCCTATTTGGTCTTGCTTCAAGTGGGGTTTACCATGCCACGAACTGTTGCCAGTCGCGCGGTGCGCTCTTACCGCACCATTTCAACCTTACCGGCAGTAAACTGCTTAGGCGGTGTATTTTCTGCTGCACTTTCCGTAGGCTTTCGCCCCCCAGGCGTTACCTGGCACTTTACCCTGCGAAGCCCGGACTTTCCTCCATTCCTTATAAATAAGAAACAGCGACTGCCTGGCCAACTTGCGGCGCACATGGTACTTAAATGCCCGCAAGATAACAAGTTAAATCAACAAGACTAACCCACGGGCAAAGAAAATCGAACCTCTAACCCTCCTTGGGGACGATTACTCGCTTCAATTGCCCCATTGTGCGCACGAATAATTCGCTGAGCAATGGTCAATCCGACACCAAATCCACCACTGTTTGACTCTCGAGCTGAAGAAGATCGATAAAAAGCATGAAAGATTTTTTCCAATTTATCTTCGTCAACACCAGGACCCTCATCGCGGATGATTATTTGTGCATAGCCTGAAACTTCTTTGGTTTCAATTTCAACTCGCCCTCCCTCTGAAGCATAAAAACAGGCATTGCGTAGCACATTTTCAACAGCATGCCGTAACTGCAAAGGGTCCCCTAAAAGCACCTTTGGAAACGCCCCAATTTTTACAACGTGAACGCTTTTAAGCTGGGATTCAAAATTCACATCATCAACAATATCATTAACCCAGCGCTGGAGGTCAATCTTCTCTTTCTTAAGAGAAGCCGCTTCAAGACGACTCAAAGTTAACACTTGTCCAATCAATTCATCTAACTCGTGCAATTCATTACGTATACGATCTAAATAACTTTGCTGAATAGGGAGCCCCTGCTTATCTTCAGCAATCGTTAGTGCCACCTCTATTCTTGAAAGAGGGGTTCTTAGTTCATGAGAAACATCCCTCATTAGCCTCTCTTTAGAAGATAACAATACCTCTATGCGCTCAGCCATTTCATTGAATTCTTGCGCAAGCTTGCCGATGGCATCAGACCGCTGAGCTAACTTAACATCAACTCGAGCCTCCATATCTCCTCGACCGAAAGAGCGAGTGGCCTTTTGTAGTTTCAAAAGCGGACCCAAGAGCCAGTAGGCAACAACCGCACTGGACACAAGCAACCCTAAGAAAGAGAAAGGCAAAATCAACTCAGAATTGGAAGATTTCAGATGAGGACTGGGCCTGTAAATAAGCAAATATTGAACATTACTCGTCCCTATTACTTGAATAAACTGACTATCCAGGAAATCAGCTAATGGCCTACCAAGTCGCCCCTCATTCTTACCAGGAAAATTCCTTGGCAAAGGTTTTAAAAGAGAAACACCATTTTCTTGATAAAGGAATAATTTGCCCGACAATTGCTGCTCATACTTTTTCGCCAACTCTTTAATAGGTACCTCACCAAGCTTCTCATAAGCCGTAACCAGCTGGACACCCACATCACCTAGAACATCCGCAGACACCTGCAAAGGACGCTGAATAAGCTTCACTACACCAAAGCCAATACTAACGACTACAATGTTAGATAATAAAATAACTAAAAATACTCTGAAAAAAGTATTCTTCATAATAAAGAAGTGCCTTTCCCATGCTCTACAAAAATATAACCAACGCCACGCACTGTTTTAATTCTTGGCTCACCATCAGGTAGCAAACCTATTTTTTTACGCAAATTACTAATATGCATATCAAGACTGCGATCATAGAGAGTCAACTTCCTACCAAGTGCTTTTTCTGATAACTCCTGCTTAGTAAGAACCTGCCCAGGCAGTGACAACATACATTCCAACAAGGTGTATTCTGAAGTTGTTAACTCAATCAACTCCCCCTCAAGAAAGACACTGCGATCTTTCCTTCTTAATAACAAACCATCCAATTCCATATCACCCGTAGCGTCTTCAGATTTCTCATTTGAAGAGCGGCGCAAGATCGCTTTTATGCGAGCCAAAAGCTCTCTTGGATTAAATGGTTTTGACAGGTAGTCATCTGCCCCCATCTCCAAACCAAGAATTCGATCAATATCATCGCCTTTCGCGGTCAACATAATCACAGGAATTTTACTCTTAATGCGAATTTGCTTTAAAGTCTCGAAACCATCCAATTCAGGCATCATCACATCCAGAATAACTACATCCGGAGAAGTTTGATTCATGAGCTCTATTGCCTCTCGACCATTCCAAGCATGAATAACTTCATAGCCTTCTCCATTAAAATATTCCTTGATTAACTCAGACAAACGAGCATCATCATCTGCAAGCAGCAACTTAACCATAAAAAACCTCTCAAAAGAAAATCATGCATTTATTAATAACAGCATTCTATCTTACGCAATATAAGACATCTGTTTGATTTTCAAACTTTTTACACTAAATACAAGTACAGGCCAGGCATAAAAAAAGCCGAATAAATCGGCTTTTTTACAATCAATTAGCAGCTAAAGTTTAAAAGGGTCTCTTAAAACGATAGTTTCAATACGATCAGGACCAGTAGAGATAATATCAACAGGAACACCGACCTGCTCTTCAAGGAAGCGAATATAATCTTGAGCATTTTTAGGCAATGAATCGAAATCAGGCGCACCCACTGTAGATTCAGCCCAACCAGGAAGCTCGATATAAACAGGGCGTGCCGCCTCATAACCTTCACTATCCACTAACGAGCCCGCAACCGGATTCCCATTATCATCAACATAAGAGACACATACTTTAATTGTTTCAAACCCATCTAACACATCTAATTTAGTGAGACACATTCCTGAAACAGAATTGATTTGTATAGCATGACGCAAAGCAACCGCATCAAACCAACCACAACGACGAGCGCGCCCAGTAGTAGCACCAAACTCATGACCACGAGCGGCCAACATCTCACCATCTTCATCAAACAATTCTGTTGGAAAAGGGCCAGAGCCAACGCGCGTCGTATAAGCTTTTGTAATACCTAACACATAATCAAAATACAATGGGCCAAAACCAGTACCAGTTGGAGCACCACCTGCCGTAGTATTTGAGGAAGTTACATAAGGATACGTACCATGATCTACATCCAACAAAGACCCTTGCGCGCCTTCAAACATGATGTTAGCGCCTGAGCGACGTAAATCATGTAATAATGAAATAGTGTCAGTCACCATGGGACGAATGAATTCAGCCATTTTCAGGCCCTCTTCATAGACTTCATCGTATGAAATTTCATCCACATGATAGTAATTCTTTAGCATGAAGTTGTAATACGACAAAACTTCTTTTAACTTTTCAGCAAACCGAATTGGATCCAACAAATCAGCCACTCGAAGCGCTCGACGAGCCACTTTATCCTCATAAGCTGGCCCAATACCACGACCAGTGGTGCCTATTTTGTTAGCACCCTTTGCTATTTCACGCGCTTGATCCATAGCAATATGATAAGGAAGTATTAAAGGACAAGCCGGGCTTATCTTCAACCGCTCAACCGCAGGAATACCCTGTTCAAGCAGCTCATTAACTTCTTTTAGCAAAGCAGCAGGGGAAAGAACAACACCATTACCGATAATACATTGAACGTTATCACGTAAAATTCCTGAAGGAATCAAATGCAAAACAGTTTTTTTCCCATCGATTACAAGGGTATGTCCTGCATTATGACCACCTTGGAAACGCACTACAGCGGCTACTTCCTCAGTAAGTAAATCAACAACTTTACCTTTACCTTCATCACCCCATTGGGTACCTAGAATAACTACGTTTTTGCCCATAATTTCAGGTCTCATTTAATTTTTAACGAAATTTTACAGATCAGCAGCAATTGTCTGCCAATCTCCTTTAACACAAATCAATTTAAAATCGACATCAACCGCAGGAATTTCACCTTCTAGCGCTTGAACAACCTTAAAACCTTCTCGCCTCAATTTTGAAACGGCATCCCACAACGCAATATCATTCTCTGTCGGAGCTAGGACAACTGGACGTTTTTCTACTTCACCATCAGACAGCATAACTAAGGTTTTAAGATCCGCGCTAAAACCGGTTGCAGGGCGGGAGCGCCCAAAAACCTCACCGATATTATTATATCGACCACCACGAGCAATAGCATTACCATAACCAGGCAAATAAGCAGCAAAGACCAAACCAGTATGGTAATTATACGAAACCAAATCACTCAAATCGAAATGAAAACGAACATCGGGAAAACGCAAGGAGACAGTCTCTTTGACAAGCAACAATTCTTTTAAGGCCAGATCAGTTTTCTCACTAACGCCACTAAGGACAAGAGCCGCTTTCTCAAGCACCGACGCATCCCCACATAAGCGCGGTAACGCATTTAACCAATCAGATTGCTCTTTAGAAACATCAATAGAGGAAACAAAACGGTTTAATTCCGGAAGGTCTTTCGTTTTATAGAATTCGGCGATTGTATCACGCTGAAAATCCGTCAGATCACAAACGGCCATCAAATCCCTAACGATATCCACATGCCCCAAATCCAAAACAGGCGCACTTATCCCCACAACAGAAAGCGTCTCTATCATTAAGGATAAGATTTCGATATCGCTTTCTACGCCGCCATGTCCGTACAATTCAGCACCAAGCTGAATCGGACTACGCGTACCATCCAAACCGGATGGCACCGTTCTTAATACACTACCACAGTAACACAACCTTTGAATCGACTCACCTTTCAAACAGTGCGCGTCAATTCTAGCCACCTGAGACGTAAAATCGGCACGAATACCCATCATACGACCTGACAACTGATCAATCACTTTGAAGGTTTCGTTATCTAGATCAGATCCGGCACCGGTTAAAAGAGAATCTAAATACTCTAATAATGGCGGAATGACTAACTGATAACCCCAAGAATGATGAAGATCGAGCAATGCTCGCCTTAAATTTTCAATCCTTCCAGCCTGAACAGGCAAAGATTCATCAACACCATCAGGTAGTAGCCAGCGATCAGCTAATGTCATTAGTTTTTCCTCTTAGCTTCGTACTATATAAAGCAACAACAATCCCAAAAACATACTCATAGCACCTAAAATGCGCAGATTAACACTTGAACTAGATACAGCTTTGATCATTATTTTGCGCCAAACATCAGGCATTAAGAAAGGCATCACACCCTCAACAATCAATAATAAACTAATGCCAACAAGTAGCGACTGGAACAGTTCGTGCATACATTCTCGTTTTTTAAACATGAAAAAACCGGGAAATTACCCGGTTTTTTCTATCATACCATGTTTCCTATTTGAACAAATAGACTTCAAACAGGATTCAGGCTAAATATACAAAGCTACGGCTCAATATTATTTAGGTACTTAAAGAACTCACTGTCAGGCTGTATTACAAAAACATCACCCTGAGAGCTAAAACTCGTCCGATAAGCCTGTAGACTACGGTAGAACTCGTAAAACTCCGGATCCTGTGTGTATACCTTAGAATAAATTTCCGCAGCAGTCGCATCACCATCACCACGAATCATTTCTGAATCACGATACGCCTCAGATTCAAGTACAACTTGCTGTCTATCTGCATCAGCACGAATACCTTCAGCCAACTCCAGACCTTTTGATCTATGTTCACGTGCTTCACGCTCACGCTCAGTTCTCATACGCTGATATACAGACTCACTAACATCTGGCGGTAAATCGATTCTTTTAACTCGAATATCAACAATAGTAATACCAAGTTCAGATTTTGCTACATCATCCAAGCCGACACGAAGCTCATCCATCAACAGGTCTCGCTCACCAGAGACCACTTCATGCATGGTTCGCTCACCAAACTGGTTTCTTAAACCTGTATCCACTCGCGACGACAAAACCCGGTTTGCAATAACTTCATCACCAGAAGTTGCTGTATAGAATTTGGATACTGACTCAATGCGCCATTTTACATACGAGTCAACAATAACAGCCTTCTTCTCCAATGTTAAGTAACGCTGAGGACGTGAATCCATTGTTAGAATACGTGAATCAAATTTTTTCACTTCATTCATGACCGGTATTTTAAAATGCAACCCCGGCTGAACATCGTCTTCAACTATCTCACCAAACTTTAGAACAACCGCACGCTCAGTTTCCTTAACTACGTAAAGAGTTTGAGAAGCCACTAAAACCAAAAGCAAGACAATGAACAGTAAAGATACTGATAAATTTTTCATTAATTTCGGCCCTCTCTACGCGTTGCACCTTGTCTTTTACGAATTTCTTCAATGACCTGATCGGTTATATTACCAATACTATTAGAAGGCAAAACAGAACTTGAAGCAGCTGACGACTTCATTGTCGCTTTATTCTCCATTATCTTATCCAGTGGCAGATACATCATGTTATTTCCACCATCAACATCGACAACAACTTTACTCGATTTAGAATAAACATCTTCGATAGTTTCTATATATAAACGTCTTTTCGTTACTTCAGGTGCTTTTATATATTCTTGATACATACGATCAAAACGATCTGCCTGACCAGACGCCCTAGCAACAATTTCTGAACGATACGCTTCCGCTTCCTCTCGAATACGCTGCGCACGACCTCGAGCTTCTGGAATAATACCATTAGCATAAGACTCAGCTTCATTACGAACTCGCTGCTCATCTTCTTTCGCCTTGATTACGTCATCAAATGCCTCTTGAACCTGAGTAGGCGCTTGAGTATTTTCAACGTTAACCTTAGAAATCAATAAACCAGTACCGTATACATTTATGTAATTCTGCAATCTAAGTTTGACATCATCCGCCAACAACTCACGACCCTCTGTCAATATTTGGTCCATTTGCGAACTACCAACAACATGCCTCAAGGCACTCTCGACGGCTTGAGCCAAGCTCTCCTCTGGATTACGAACATTTAGCAAGTAGTTTTTAGGCTCCTGAACAGAATACTGCACAGACACACCCACCTCTACTATTGCCTCATCAACCGTTAACATTAACGCCTTGTGGTCATGTGAGCGAACTTTGGTCACATTTACCTTGCTAACAGAATCGATCATAGGCGGATTCCAATGAAGACCCGGCATCACTGTTTCATAATACTTACCAAGCCTCAACACAACCCCGCGCTCTTGTTGATCCACCTGATAAACACCAGCCGCCCCCCAAAGCCCTAAAATACCTATCAATACAATTGCAACAAGACTACCGCCAAATTTATTTGATAGATTGCCGCCGCCACCGGAGCCGCCGCTGCGCCCCCCTTTTTTGACGCCAAGCATCTCCATTAACTTACCAAAAGCCTCATCCAAATCTGGCGGCCCTTGTTCGTTACGCTTATCTCTCCCCCAAGGATCATTATTGGGAGAATCATTGTTTTTATCAGTATCAGACTGACCACTTGTATTTCGATCTTTATCAGAGTTCCAAGGGTCTTTGTCATTATTACCCGGTTCATTCCAGGCCATAAAGCCTCTCCATTATCATTCAAAAAAAATCTACATAAAACTAAGCAGCATGCAACTGCTCTTCACTTAAACCTGTTTTAGCTAAAATCTGTAAAAAATCTTTTTTAGGCAGACGGACATTTAAAATAGAGCGACCATCCTCATCATAATCTTCAGAAATCACGGCACCTTGCTCAAACATCATAGCTCTAAAGCGACCAGAATTATTTGGCAAAACCAATACATCCTGAATAATATCTTCGCCAAGCAACTCTGAGATTGCCGCCTTTAATAAAGATATACCCTCGCCTGTTTTTGCAGACAACCATACACGATAAGGCTTACCATCCTCATCACGATCGATTCTTGCAGCAACATTTGACAACGCATCTATCTTATTGAATACCACCAAAGTAGGTATTTCATAAGCCTCAATTTCACGCAACACATCATTAACGTGCTGAATATTTTCATCACGAGACAGATCGCTTGCATCAACCACATGAAGCAATAAATCCGCTTCCGAGGACTCTTTTAATGTCGCCTGAAACGCTTTTACCAAACGATGAGGCAGCTGACGAATAAAACCGACCGTATCCGCCAGAACAATCGAACCAATTTCAGGCATATCTAAACGCCTAAGTGTAGGATCCAGCGTGGCGAACAATTGGTCCGCAGCAAAGACCTCAGCACCCGTAGCACGATTAAACAAAGTCGATTTGCCTGCGTTGGTATAGCCAACTAAAGATACCGTTGGTGTAGCAGATCGAGTACGAGCGCGACGACTTTGATCCCGCTGGACATTAACTTTTTCTAGACGCTTCTGTATGGCTTTAATTCGCTCTCGAATTAAACGTCTATCGGTCTCAAGCTGTGTTTCACCTGGCCCCCTATTGCCAACACTACCCTGACGCTCTAAATGCGTCCAACCTCGAATCAAACGAGTGGATAGATGCTGTAATTGGGCAAGCTCAACCTGAAGCTTACCTTCATGCGTACGTGCACGCTGTGCAAATATATCCAATATCAGTCCAGTTCTATCAAGAACTCGACAATTAAGAAATCCTTCAAGATTACGCTCTTGGGACGGCGTTAATGAGTGATCAAAAATCACGACCTGCGCTTCTTCACGAACAACAATGTCCATGATTTCATCAAGCTTACCAGTACCAACAAAATACCTAGGGTCTGGCTTCTGACGAGAACCCGTCACAACAGCAACAGGATCAGCACCAGCTGATATTGCAAGTTCCACACACTCTTCTGGTCCATACGAATTCAATGGATCATTGAAGTCTATATGAACCAAAACAGCTAGATCACCACTATCTGGGCGTTCGAAAAACAAATTAATCTTCCTATACTAGCCCTTAATAAGCAGGCTATTCAATTGCGTCTTCTGGAGAATCAGGAGACGGGATACGAATTGTACGAGATGGAACAACAGTGGAAATGGCATGCTTATACACCATTTGACTTACTGTGTTTTTTAACAAAATCACAAATTGATCAAAAGACTCAATTTGACCTTGTAATTTAATTCCATTCACCAAGAAAATAGAAACAGGTACTCTTTCTTTACGTAGAACGTTAAGATAAGGGTCTTGTAGTGATTGCCCTTTTGACATTTGAATCTCCTTAAATAAGCAAAAATACAGGCAAAAAAAAATTATTTACCCATTAAAACAATATTATAGATAGTACACGATTTCTTTTTCTATTTCCCTATATAATCCTGCTTTCGATGTATTTCAAGGCCTCACCAGCAAGATCTTTCGATAAACTATCAAACACTTGAAGATTTTCCCATCCTCTCAACCAAGTAATTTGACGTTTCGCCAATTGCCTAGTTGCAATTACCCCTTTATCTATAGCATCAATTAGAGAATCTTGCCCATCTAAATACTGCCATAACTGCCTATACCCGACACACCGTATCGATGGCAAGTCAATATGCAAGTCCCCCCGAGCACGCAACATTGCAACTTCATCGAGAAAACCTTCTCGCATCATGATATCAAAACGCTCTTTTATACGCCCATGGAGAACGCTTCGCTCCTGAGGCATAACCGCAATATCAATCATGTCAAATGGTAAAGTTTGCCTAGCCTGTTCAGCCCAAAATTCAGTCATCGTTTTACCACTAATAAGAAAGACCTCCAAAGCTCGCTGCAATCGTTGAGGGTCATTAGGATGAATCCTTGATGCCGAAACAGGGTCAATTTTAGCCAAATCCGAGTGAACACCTTCCCAACCACGACACCTTGCGTCCTCTTCAATTTTTTGCCTAACCTCTTGACTGGCCTGAGGCATGACTGCCAACCCCTTTTTCAAGGCATTGAAATACATCATAGTCCCACCAACAAGAAGAGGAACTCTACCTTCAGATACAACGTCGGCCACTTCACCCTTAACATCAGCCAAAAAGTCCGCTGCCGAGTAAGACTCGCTCGGATCAATAATATCGATAAGGCGATGAGGTGCTACCTTTAACATTTCAGCGTCTGGCTTAGCTGTACCTATATCCATTCCGCGATACACCAGGGCAGAATCAACACTAATGATAGAACAATTATGATTTCGTACGAGCTCCACAGCAAGACCCGTTTTACCGGAGGCTGTTGGCCCCATCAAACAAACAACAACAGGCTTTTTCACTAACGACCTCGCAAAAACAATCTATCTAAGTCAGACATACTCAACTGAGTCCAAGTAGGACGCCCATGATTACACTGTCCACTTCGCTCCGTAATCTCCATATCGCGTAGCAAGCTATTCATCTCGGTAACTGTTAACTTTCTGTTTGCCCTTACCGACCCATGACACGCCATGGATGACATTAGTTCATTCGCTCTCGCTTCTAACAGGTCCGATCCACCATTTTCATTTAAATCACTAATCACATCTCTCACAAGACTCTCAATATTTGACTGAATCAACACGACAGGCACCTCTCGAACCATAACACTTTCAAGACCAGTTCGCTCAACAACAAAGCCGAATCGCCGAAAAACAGCACCATCACTTTCAACTATATCCGCCTCACTTTGAGAAACAGACACATTTATAGGCACCAATAATGGCTGAGAAACAATTGAGTTTTGATAAAACGCATTTTTCATACGCTCATAAAGTATTCGCTCGTGCGCTGCATGCATATCAACAACAATAAGCCCAGAAGCACTTTCAGACAAAATATACACACCATGAAGCTGAGCCACGGCAAAACCCAAAGGCGGGATTACGGATACTCCCTCACTGATTTTATTTGCATTGACAGATGCACTAATTTCACCAGTTTCTGGATTGACATACTCATGAGCCGTATTTATACCACCCACAGCACCAGCAAATTGGGTCAAATCACTAACGGCTGAAAGCTGGTTTTTTACCTCACTAGGATTAACCCAAGTCTTATCAAACACTGAACCAAGCTCAGAACTCACACTATCTGATGAAGACAGTTCAGGCGAAGATTGTGGATGCAGTGACAAATTAGACTGCTCTCTTATATCACTCACAAGTGGCACAGCCTGGCTTGCATTAAGCTCAACCTGAGCACCTCCCCCGTCAGACTCGGGACGCACATCGGCTAGTACCTTATGAATTTTGCTAAACAAGAAGTCATGCACTAAACGGCCATCCCTAAAACGAACTTCATGCTTTGTTGGATGAACATTAACATCCACTGTCGCAGGATCTAACTCCAAATAAAGTACAAACGTTGGATGACGACCATTATAAAGTACATCACGATACGCCTGACGCACCGCATGAGCGACTAATTTATCTTTCACCACACGACCGTTTACAAAAAAGTATTGCAAATCAGCCTGAGACCTTGAAAAAGTAGGCAAACCTATCCATCCCCAAAGCCTTAACCCAGCCGCCTCAACATCTAATGTTAATGCATTTTCGATAAATTTTTTACCCAACAATGAAGCAAGCCTATGCTCTGCACTCATTTGATCAGCGACGGCTCGTAAATCATACACTTGCTTACCATTATTGCTTAACCGAAAACCAACATCGTAACGACTTAAAGCCAGCCGTTTAACCACTTCTTCTAAATGAGAAAATTCCGTTTTTTCCGTTCTTAAAAATTTCCGTCTTGCAGGTGTGTTGAAAAATAAATCCCTTACCTCTATTGTCGTACCTGGTAAATGAGAAGCTGGCTTAACCGCGGTCGCCATATCTTTACCTTCAGCCTCAACCCTCCACGCCTCATCACTATCAGCAAACTTAGAGGTTAAAAGCAACCTTGATACAGAACTTATACTCGCTAATGCTTCCCCCCTAAAACCAAGCGTCCTTACCGACTCAAGATCATCCAAGGTCAAAATTTTACTCGTAGCATGGCGACTTAAGGCCAACGCCAAATCCTCTTTTTCAATACCAACGCCATTGTCACGAATTTTTATTTGGCGAACACCACCTTGCTCAACCTCTATATCAAGCTGAGTGGCACCTGCATCCAAACTATTTTCCAACAATTCTTTCACGACCGAGGCTGGACGCTCTACAACCTCTCCCGCCGCAATTTGGTTAGCAAGCCTTGGGCTCAGAAGGTGTATTCTTTGCATATAAAAACCTATAACAATATGAACAGCTTGATAATTTAACTAGACGGGATACGAAGTTTTTGGCCAATCCAAATAACATCATTTTTGAGGCTATTAACCCCTCTTAATCGACTCAAAGAAACACTGTTTTTCTTTGCAATTTCAGAAAGCGTGTCTCCCTTAGTGACAGTATATATAGTGGATCTCGTCTGATTTTGCTTCCAGGCAAGTAACGTTCCTTCTGGAGGGTTTTTCATAAAGGAGGCTTTCACCCCTTTAGCAATAGCAGATGCTAATTTTTTACGGTATGCATAACTACCTAAATTCTTCGCTTCGGTCGCATTGGATACAAAGCCCGTTTCAATTAAAATAGACGGAATATCGGGAGATTTTAAAACCACGAACCCTGCTTGCTGCACAGTGCTTTTATGTAATTTTGCCACACGCCCCATTTCACCCAACACACTCGAACCGATATTTAAACTAAACTGAATGGTTGAATTCATCGACATATCCAAAAGCACTTCAGCCAATAATTGATCTTTATCATCAAGTGAAATCCCTCCCACCAACTCGGAAGACTGTTCCTGCTCTGCCAACCAGCGACCCATTTCACTAGTTTTACCGCTCAAAGACAGCGCCCAAACAGAAGCCCCTCTAGCGCTTGATTTAGTAAATGCATCTGCATGAATAGAAATCAATAAATCCGCATTCGCATTACGCGCTACCTGAGATCGATCCCGCAAAGGCAAATAGACATCCGACGAACGCGTTAGAACCGGCTTAAAACCCTCCAGGGCAGAGAGATTTTTCGCCAATTCTTTCGCAATTGAAAGCACGATATCTTTTTCACGCACCTTATATTTGCCAATTGCACCAGGGTCCTTGCCTCCGTGACCAGCATCAATAACTATCACGACATCTCTTTTTATAGCCGCTAAACTTGATAAGCTTTTCGACACAACAGGGGGCGCTTTCTTAGTCGGACCATACTCCAGCTCAACCAATATCCGAGGGCCAAACTTCCCCGAAGCAGACAAAGTAGAGCTTTTAGACTTTACTGCTTTAGATAAATCTAAGACAAAACGCGTTCCATTGTCACGTTGCGCAAAACGTACTTTCTTTAATACGCCAGAAGGCAGTGATTTTAACGCCTCTTGAGAAGAGGCCGGAAAGGTAGATCCCGAGATATCCAAAACAACACGATCTGGATTAGACAATGAAAATAAACGATGATCTGTCGACTTATCTAACTCAAAAACAAGCCGAGTTTCTCCTTCTTGTTGTGCTATACGAATGTCTTTTACCTCGACGGCAAAAGACTCTCCACTAAAAAGAAAACCGACAAAACAAAAAAACACATAAAACGGTGTTGTGAAACTAAAATCTACATTCATATCATACAGCTAGAGTTAATAATACATTCACTATAGCGGCGACATCCAAAGAGCTCAACCAAAACCAATTCCCGCCACATCATTCGGATGACATAACCCCTTGTAAAAGAGTTACCGCTTCTACCCCTGCAACAGAAAGTGGCTCAAGAGAAACACGCCTTCCATCACCCTCAAGAGACAGTCGAATAACCAAATCCGCTTCAGGAAGAATTCCTTTACCTTTGTCTGGCCATTCAATCAAACAAAGTGACTTTTCTTCAAAATAGTCCCTTATGCCCATGTACTCCAACTCCTCAGGATCAAGAAGTCGATATAAGTCAAAATGAAAAACCTGAAAATCACCAACATCATATGGCTCAACCAAAGTATAGGTAGGACTTTTTACAGGGCCATTGTAACCACCGCCTTTCAAAACACCACGAACAAGGGTTGTTTTACCCATGCCTAAATCACCATCGAAGTGCACAGACTTCAGGGTTGAAAGCGACGTAAACAGAGAACCACCAAAGCGCTCCATTGCTTCTTCACCATATACTATTTTTTCATTTTTCATTTAGAAGCACCAAATCAGAACAGACAGCGTTTTACTTATTTGAATTCTATCCAAAGACATTCATCCATTAACACCTTATTTACAAAGACTTTTCAGGGCCTTAATCAATAGTTTTATGTCAACCTATCACCTATCACCTATCATTTAAAAAAAGTCTCACGATAATGCTTCAACTCATCTATCGATTCTTTGATATCATCCATCGCCAAATGAGCACCTTTCTTTTTAAACGCGTCCAAGATCTCCGGTTGCCAGCGACGAGCAAGTTCTTTAATTGTGCTAACATCAAGGTAACGATAATGAAAGTAAGCTTCCAGTTCAGGCATATATTTCCATAAAAAACGCCTATCTTGGCCAACACTATTGCCACAAATTGGTGACGCGCCCGCGGGAACAAAATCAGACAAAAATTCTATTGTTTTACGTTGTGCCTCCGTCATATCAACTGTACTTGCAAGCACTCGTGCTGTCAGACCAGAATCACCATGATGTTGAGTACACCAATCATCCATTGCATCCATCACTTCTTTTGCCTGATGAACGGCCAAACTTGGACCTTCTGCAAGTACATTTAAGTCCTTATCAGTTACAATAGTAGCGATCTCAATGATCGTATTTACATCAGGATCCAGACCTGTCATTTCCAAGTCAATCCAAATAAGGTTATCTTTGTTTAAACTCATTATTGCCTAATCCTTTATTATAGTTGCTAAGCATTATACTCTATGCCACAAAATAATGGACCAATGAAATCAATGTCAAAAAGAAAACTTACAAAACATCAAGCTTGGCGTATTGAAAAAATACACAAAGAACGCTCAGAACGAGTCAACAAAAGGGCTGATCGAGCAGAAGAAGTTCTGCAATCATCTGATCTTGGGCCAGAAGTTGAAGGATTAATCTTATCTCACTTTGGAACCCAAGTAGAAGTGGAAGGCATTACACCTCCGTACGAAGGAGTACTTACAAAATGCAACTTGCGTGCAAACCTTGGCCAGCTAGTAACAGGAGACCGCGTCGTATGGCGCCCTCAGAAAGCCGAAGGTGGCGTTGTTGTTGCTACTCTTGATCGCCATAACTCACTCTCAAGACCTGACATTCATGGGCGATTAAAACCTGTTGCAGCAAACATCGATCATATTATTATTGTTGTCGCAGCAGAACCTATTGCGCACGCCAACCTGATTGACCGTTACTTAGTCGCCGCTGAGACCGTTGGTATCCCACCAGTCATTCTCCTTAATAAAACCGACTTGATTAACGAAGAAAACAGAGAAAACCTCAACAAATTGCTTACCACCTATGAGGAGCTTGGCTACCAAATAATAAGAACATCCACTCAAAACCAAAATGGAATGGCAAATCTTTATTCTTTTTTAAAGCAAAAAACCAGTGTCTTTGTCGGCCAATCTGGCGTAGGAAAAAGCTCTTTAATCAATGAGCTATTACCTGGAGTTGATATTACAGTCGGTGAACTATCAACCAAAAGAAAAAAGGGCACACACACAACCACCACAGCGAGATTATTTCACATTCCGATGGGGGGTGATTTAATAGACTCACCAGGAATAAGAGAATTCGGTTTGTGGCATATTACCGAAGATCAGCTGCTAAATGGCTTCGTTGAATTTAGGGAACACCTTGGCTACTGCCGCTTTAGAGACTGCTCACATGAAAAAGAACCTGGGTGCGCCATTTTAACCGCGCTTAACCAAAATAAAATCAGTGAAAAACGATTCAAAAGCTACCTTAGAATCAAACAGTCCATAGTTGAAAATATTTAGGAAATAATGAAGCCGAGCATCAAAACACAGACTCAGGATCCAGTTTAATATGCTGCTCAAAAACATCAAAACCAAAACGCTTACGATTCCTTTCAATTAGCTCTTGATAGGAATCATCATTCAATATAGTAATCGTGATTCTTCGATTTTGAGGGCTTTCTAAATTGAATTGATCGTATGGAATACTATCCGCCAAACCGATAACTTGCGCAATCCTTAACCCACCCACACCACTCTCTTCCATAATACGCCTTGCAGAGTTAGCACGTTTCGAAGAGAGGTCCCAATTATTTAATTCCCCCCCACCAAAAGGAGAAGAGTCTGTATGCCCAGAAATCACAATTGAGTTATCAATCATCTTAATAATCCCACCCATGCTTAACAGCAGATTTTCCACATCGGGCAACATCCGATCACTGCCTTTTTCAAACATAGGCTTTTCTGGATCATCTAAAATAGTGACTCGAACGCCTTCTGGCGTTATTTCTAATTTGACATTTTTTTCAGATTCTTCAATTTGATTTAATTTCTCTAAAGTTTCATCAGCCATTCCACTTAATTTTTCTAATTTTTCGCCATTATTTCCAGATCCAATTTTATCGTCTTTAGTTGGCTCTTGCGTACTGCCCTGCTCAGTTAAATCCAATTGCAACTTACGCTCAATGCTCACGGCTGGACTCCCCCCCAAATCAATAGGGTTCGCACTAAATCCCGCCGTAGCAGGACCTAACGGATCATTAAAATACCCCTCTATCACAGCCAACTCTTCTGGTGAAGATACATTAATAATCCATAAAACCAAAAAGAAAGCCATCATAGCCAATGCAAAATCCGCTAAAGCAATCTTCCAAGCCCCACCATGAGCACCATGTTTTTTTACTTTTTTTACGCGACGTATGACTAAGTTTTCAGATTCATTCATGATATTTGCCCAACAACATCCTTAAACGTTAACTTATCTATATTGCTTAAGATAATCCGATAGCTCAGAAAAGTTTGGCCTTAAATCCGCTGGCAGCAATTTGCGCCCGGTTTCAACCGCAACCGGAGGAGCGTAACCAGCAACAGAAGAGACTAAACAAGCCTTAAGACATAATAACGCCTTCACCTCATGCTGCCCCAAACTTTCCAAATGAGATGATACAGGCCCAACAAAACCATAAGCAAAAAAGACCCCTAAGAAAGTACCAACTAGGGCCGCGGCAACGTGAGCCCCAATTTCCTCCATTGGCCCACCTATAGACCCCATGGTTATGACGATACCCAATACAGCCGCGACAATCCCAAAACCAGGCAGAGCCTCCGCAACTTTATTGACAGCATGAGAGGGAGCCAACAATTCCTCCTCCATCTGCTCGATCTCAGCGTCCATAATTGCATCAATCTCATAGCTAGCTAAACCAGTCAAAGCAAAAACCCTGTAATTGTCAGTAAGAAAGTTCACCACTTCATGATCTCGAAGAACATCAGGAAAACCCATGAACAATTCACTACTGAAAGGGTTTTCAATATCCTCTTCTATTGCCAGAAATCCATTTTGGCGACTTTTCTGAAACAGACAATAAGTCAAAGTCAACAATTGCAAATAAAAACCTTTATTATGACGACTTCCTAAGACAATCCGAGGCAACATTTTGAACACTCGCTTCTGAAGAGAGAGCGGATTAGCGGTCATAAACGCACCCAATGCAGCACCACAAATAATCAAGACCTCAAAAGGCTGCCACAAAGCCAAAAGATTCCCATGCGACGCTAGATAACCAGTAACCACACTGACTATAACAACCAACATTCCCAAAATTGCAAACATATATTTTAATCCCTAAGCTTTCCGGTGTATGCTCTATCAAGATAATACAGTATGATAACTGGCATCATGATAAAAAATCATAATGACCCTAGTAAATTTATTTTGAGCCATTAATGTAACCAGCTATGAGCGACAAGTCACCCTTTGGCCTAGAAGAATGGCTAACTTTTTTACAAAGCAAAAAACTACCAGTCAGTGCTGGCAATTATTCGCGCCTTAAAAAACAAGTGAAATCGCCTGATGAAACACTTGATAAACTTCAAAGCAATATTTCTTCAGAGCCCTTTTTAGCGTTCACTATTTTATCAGAAGCCAATAAAGTTGTTTCAAATAAGCGAGCCGACATAAAAACACCCAACCATGCCGCGTCAATGGTAGGCATGGACGGACTGTCAAAAGTACTCAACAAACTAGAGCCATGTAAATATTCAGCCAAAGACCCTGCTCATCAACACTTTCTTAGGCAAGTTCAAATTAGTTATGAAGCCGCATCAATAGCCAAAAGGTGGGCCATAGAAAAGCGCATAAACAACTCTGAAGATATTTTTTGGGTCACCTTTTTTAGAGACGCCATTAGATGGATGATGTGGTTTTATGCTGAACCCAAAATGAGTTTAATGGTAAAACTATTAAAAGATGGCAAAACCCTTAAAGCCGCCGAAGAATCATCAATTGGCTGCCGACTGGATGAGTTAGCTGTAAAGGTATTTCAAATTTGGCAAATCCCACACATCATTATCAACTCATTTTTAACAGACCATATCCCCAACCCAAAAGAACTTCAAAGCCTCGCCTCTTTGGCATCAGATCCTGATGAAATGCCAGGTTACACCGAAGACCGGAGACTCACAATTTTAGCCAACAGCCCTCTTTTGTTAGCATTTTGCGCAACAAAAGTCGCTCATATGGCAAACAACATGAACTGGGGAACGAAAAACATAAACTTGTATTACCAAGTCATTTCATGCGTATTGCACTGCAAACAAGGAAAAGTCATACAAGCCACGCATTATGCAGCTGTTGAAGCAGCCCAACTTTACAACCACTCAGATAAAATACCAATTGCATGTCAGTTGCTATCTCCAACACTCTATGTATCTAAAGAGATTCAAAGGCACCCAGCTCAACCATCTCCTCCTCAGCAACCAAGCAAAATCATTGGTGAGCTGTATAAGAACTACACTGGAGACAAAAAAGAACTCATTAGAGAAGCACTAAAGACAATAAAGATCGTTATCCCAAATGCTCAGCATGCACTAGTATTAGTATCAAAACACCCTTCAAACAAAATAGCGCCTGCACTGCAATTTGGCTATGACTTAGATGTGCTTAAAAAAATTGACTGGAACTCGCCATCAGCCGTTTTATCGCATTTAGCCCAAAAGCAGAGCGTTTCAAACTTACCAAGCCCAAAGCTAAAAACAACAATAGCTAAATTCCCGCTTTCAGCCCAACAGATTCTGGACGAAAGAGGCCATCTATTTATAGGCTCATGCCCTCAAAAACTGGGAAGCTCTTTCATAATATGGCTTGATACTCGTTCAACGTTCAACGATAACGACTACACCACATTTAAAACCATCATTTTGACACTAAGCAAAGCCCTTGCTAAAGCCTAACACAAACACTACCAACAGGATTTTCTCGTGAATAAAGATCAACTTTTTGCATTTGCACAACACATTACTCCGCAGAAACTACTTTCTCGATGCATAGGACGCATTGCGGAATGCGAGACTGATTTTGTAAAAGATACTTTTATTAAACACTTCGTAAGCAAGTACAAAGTAGACATGTCTGAAGCGATTGAAAACAACCCTTTTGCCTATCGCAATTTTAATGATTTTTTTACTAGAGCAATAAAACCAGAGCTGAGACCCATCACTGAAGAAAAGAATGCCATTGCATGCCCAGCAGATGGCGCAGTCAGCCAAATTGGCGACATTGAATACGGCACTATTATGCAAGCGAAAGGTCACTCATACAGCCTCACTACACTTTTAGGCGGCGATGCAGACCTATCAAATCGGTTTTTAGGTGGCAAATTTGCAACCATCTATTTATCCCCAAAAGACTATCATAGAGTCCATATGCCACTAGACGGCAAACTGATCAAAATGATCCATATTCCTGGAAAATTGTTCTCGGTTAATAAGGTCACAGCAGAGCAAATCCCATCCGTTTTTGCTAAAAACGAGCGTACCGTCTGTCTTTTTGACACAGAAGCAGGCCCTATGGCAGTCATTCTTGTAGGAGCCATGATTGTAGCCAGCATTGAAACAATTTGGGCCGGTCAAGTCACTCCTTTTAGCAAACACGTTATGACCTGGGATTACGATCAGCTAAACCAAGTAAACCTGAAAAAAGGCGAGGAAATGGGACGCTTTAAACTAGGCTCTACTGCCATAGTATTATTTGGTAAAGACGCCATTAACTGGGAGGCATCACTTGCTGCCGACACACCAACAAGCATGGGCATGCAGTTAGGAACCACAACAATATAACCTTCCACCAGCGTTACTACTCTCAAAAAGCTGTCGAAAAACAAAAAAACCGCACTAATTCAAATTAGTGCGGTTTTTATCACTCTAAAACCATTTACCGTTAATTAAGGCATCTCATCTTCGAATTCTTCTTTAGGTGGCGGAATTAGATCATCCCTCGTCAAGTTTTGCGCAATCAAAAGGTTTGCCGCAACAAAAACAGACGAATACGTACCTATAATAACCCCGACCAAGAGAGCAAAGGCAAAACTATGAATCGCTTCACCGCCAAAGAAAAACAACACCAATAAGGTAAACATTGTTGTCAAAGACGTTATCAAGGTTCTGCCCAACGTTTGATTAATTGAAACATTAATCAAATCTACCGTTTCAATTTCACGCATAATACGGAAGTTTTCACGAATTCGATCACAAACAACGATAGTATCGTTAAGCGAATAACCAACAACCGCAAGCAACGCTGCCAACACGGTAAGATCAAACTCCATACCCAGCACTGAAAACACGCCTAAGGTAATGATTACATCGTGTGCCAATGCCGCAACAGAAGCAACAGAGAACTTAAACTGGAAACGAACCGCTACATACATCATCACAATTGACAATGCCAACAGCATTCCAAGTCCTCCCTGTTCCCTCAACTCTTCCCCAACTTGCGCTCCGACAAATTCAGACCTCATTAACTCAACACCTGAATTTTCTTGTTGTAACGCCAATAAAACTTCATCACCCAATGTTGGAGTGAATACATTGGAAAGACGAACAACAACATCAGTCGAAGAGCCAAAGTTTTGCACAACAACATCATCATAACCATTTTCGGCTAGAGAAGAGCGCACTTGATCCAAATCTGGGGCAACGTCATAGGCGACTTCAACTAAAGTGCCGCCAGTGAAGTCCAATCCAAATTCCAAGCCCTTCGTAGACAACGAAATAATGGACGCAACAATAAGTAAAAGAGAGACAGCAGCAACAATTTTTCTCATTGCCATAAACGGAATAGTAGATACCTTCATATCATCCCCTTAAATGTACAGGCGCTTATTTTTGCGCCCACCGTACACTAAATTAATTTGTGCACGCGTCACTACGATCGCTGTAAACATAGACGTCAAAATACCTAACGACAAGGTTACCGCAAACCCTTTCACAGGCCCCGTACCGACAGCGAACAAAATAACAGCAACCAACAAGGTGGTAATATTCGCATCAAGAATAGTTGTGAACGCACGATTAAAACCAGAATGTATCGCTTGCTGATTTGGTGTACCGGCCGCCAACTCTTCTTTTATTCTAGAAAAAATCAACACATTCGCATCTACCGCCATTCCCATAGTCAAGACGATACCCGCGATACCTGGCAAGGTTAAGGTTGCTGACAATAAAGACATACACGCCATCAATAGAACAATATTCATCGCAAGAGATATGTTTGCAAAAACACCAAACACCTTGTAATAAACAAGCATAAACAACATGACAACAAGCAAGCCGATTTGCGCTGAAACCATACCAAGGCGAATATTTTCAGCACCTAAACTTGGGCCAATCGTTCTCTCCTCGACAAAATAAATCGGAGCCGCTAGCGCACCAGCACGCAACAACAACGCCAAATCTGAAGACTCTCTTGGACCGTCTAAGCCTGTAATTCTAAAAGCATTACCTAAAGTAGATTGTATTGTCGCTAAAGAAATAATACCTTTCTCGCTAAAAGATTGACGCTCCTCTACCAACTCACCATCAACCTCAACAAAACGAGTCCGAGACTTGTGCTCAATAAAAACAACCGCCATACTACGACCAACCGCAGTACGAGTCACTTTACTCATTTGTTTACCGCCCTTAGAGTCAAGGCTAATATTAACTTGGGGCTGACCATTTTCATCAAAAGATGAACTCGCATCAGAAACACTTTCACCCGTTATAATAATATCTCTTTCTAAACGTGCCGTACGGCCACTATTGCTTCTAAAAGACATTTCCTCAACATTAGATGAAGACTCATCTAGACCCGCTTCTAAACGAAATTCTAGGTTCGCCGTCGCTCCAATGATACGCTTTGCTGCGGCCGTATCCTGCACACCAGGCAATTCTACAACAATACGATTACTGCCTTGACGCTGAACTAAAGGCTCAGCTACACCCAGCTCATTTACACGATTACGTAAAGTCGTTAAATTTTGCTGAAGTGCATAAGCCTCTATCTCTTGCTTAGAAACCTCAGAAAAACGGGCCTCTAAATAGAACTCACCATCTAGCTCTTTCGCTGAATAAAGATACTCTTCAAATTCATCTTCAAGCGTACTTTGAGCCAAATCCAAATCTTCCTGCTTCAAGAAGCGAATTGATAAGACCCCACCGTCAACATCCACGCTTCGATAACGTATTCTTTGTTGACGTAATGATGTTTTCATTTCACTCGCAGCAACAACAAATCGCTGTTGCAAAGCAGCAGGCGTATCAACTTCAAGTAAAAAATGCACTCCACCGCGCAAATCCAAACCTAATTTTGCTGGACCAGCACCTAATGCGGAAAGCCAATCTGGCGTTGTTGGCACTAGATTCAGAGCACTTACATAGTCATCACCTAACGCAGAGGAAACAATAGGATTTGCAGCAAGCTGATCTTCACCATTGTAGAAACGAAAAGTCGCACCAACTGAAGTTAACTCCGCCGCCTTTAAAGGCACACCAGACTCATCTAATGCTTTAGAAACCTTACTTACTAAACGCTCATCAACGACCAATGTCGCTTTCTGACTTGAAATCTGTAACGCTGGATCATCTGGGTATAAATTTGGCAGGGCATACAACAAACCAAGAGCCAATACGAAAACAATCAGCAAATACTTCCACAAGGGGTATTTGTTAAGCATAAAAATTCCTTTACACCTAAAGAGAAAATAAGAAACATAAAAAAAGCGCCTTCGTTATGAAGGCGCTTAGAAGGACTAGATAGATTTCAGCGTTCCTTTAGGTAACACTGCAGCGACGGCTGCTTTTTGAAACTTAAGCTCGACACCGTCAGATACTTCAAGGGCAACATAATTATCATCAACACGCGTCACTTTTCCAAGAACGCCGCCATTTGTTACCACTTCTGTACCTTTCGCCAATGTAGACAGCAAGTTTTTATGCTCTTTTGCACGCTTTGCTTGTGGGCGCCACATTAAAAAATAAAAAATAATAACAAAACCAACTAGCAATACAATATTAAAAATACCAGCATCTGCAGGTGCGCCACCTTCAGCATAAGCCGGTGAGATCAATGCGATCATCTTTACATTCTCCAATTATTTAAACATTATTAATGGCCGCGTAATTACGACCCTTCACATTACTGAAGTCTTTACCCTACCAAAGCAGGCGTATCTAACCCACGCTTGGCATAGAACTCATCAACAAACGCGTCAAATCTACCCTCATCGAGCGCTTTACGCAATCCAGACATAAGATTTTGATAATAACGCAGATTATGTATGGTATTTAATTGAGCACCAACCATTTCTTGACACTTATCCAAATGATGTAGATATGACCGAGAAAAGTTTTTACAAGTATAACAATCACATTCATTATCTAAAGGAGCCGTATCATGCCGATGTTTTGCATTTCGAATCTTAACAACGCCTACGGAAGTGAATAAATGCCCATTACGAGCATTACGAGTTGGCATGACACAATCAAACATATCTACCCCCCTCCTCACACCCTCAACCAAATCTTCCGGTTTTCCCACACCCATTAAATACCTAGGCTTATCCTCTGGCATTTTTGGTGTAATATAATCGAGAACGCTCATCATCTCATCTTTTGGCTCGCCAACAGATAAGCCACCGATTGCATAACCATCAAAACCAATACCGACCAACCCCTCTAGAGACTCATCTCTTAGCGTATCATACATACTCCCTTGAATGATGCCGAATAAAGCAGCAGGGCTGTCACCATGCTCTTTCTTAGAGCGCTCAGCCCAACGAAGGCTCATCCTCATTGACTCAGCCGCCCTTTGTTCTGTCGCTGGGTAGGGGGTACATTCATCAAAAATCATTACGATATCCGAACCAAGATCTCTTTGTACTTGCATCGATATTTCCGGACTCAAAAAGACCTTTGATCCATTTATTGGAGATTGGAAACTTACACCCTCCTCCGTAATTTTTCTCATATCCCCCAAAGAGAATACCTGAAAACCACCAGAATCCGTCAATATAGGTTTTTTCCACTGAGTAAAGTCATGCAAATCACCGTGCGCTTTAATAACATCAGTCCCTGGTCTCAACCAAAGATGGAACGTATTGCCAAGAATGATATCCGCACCAATTTCTTCAATATCTTTAGTTAGCATTCCTTTCACCGTACCATACGTTCCAACGGGCATAAACGCAGGCGTTTCCACATTACCTCGAGGAAAACGCAGTGTTGCGCGACGCGCTTTACCCGATTTCGCTGACACTTCGAATTCCATAAAACACTCAGGGCGCTTTTCACTCATCAAACTCATTCCTCACTCTCCGGCCCAAAAGCCTCAGGGTTCCGGGTAATAAACATGGCATCGCCATAACTAAAAAAACGATATTTCTCTTCAATAGCGGCCGAATACGCTTGCATAACTTCAGCATAACCCGCAAATGCACTAATCAACATAATCAAAGTTGACTCAGGTAGATGAAAGTTTGTCACCATGGCATCTACTGTTTTGAATTTATATCCAGGATAAATAAAAATACTTGTATCACCCGTCATAGCCTGCAAAGTTCCAGATTGACTTGCCGACTCTAAACTACGAACACTGGTTGTACCAACCGCAATAACTCGACCGCCAGAAGATTTAGTTTTCGTAACTAAATCAACAACTTCCTGATCTACCTCTATGTACTCCGCGTGCATTTGGTGATCTTCTACGTCTTCCACCTTCACTGGCTGAAACGTTCCAGCGCCAACATGCAATGTAACAAAAGCAATATTAACCCCTTTATCTCTTAACTTCTGCAAAATTTCATCATCAAAATGAAGCCCTGCTGTTGGAGCCGCAACGGCTCCAGGCTTTGCATTATAAACAGTTTGATACCTTTCTTTATCAAACTCTTCATCTGGCCTTTCAATATAAGGTGGTAACGGCATATGACCAACCCTATCAAGCACGTCAAGCACTGGCTCATCGAACTTAAGATGAAACAAGGCGCCTTGACGACCTAACATTTTTACAGGAATAGATTCGCTCTTATCCGTACCGAGAAGAATGTCACTGCCTTCCTTAGGTGATTTACTGGATCGAACATGGGCTAAGATTTCAAAAGGCGTTAACAAGCGCTCAACCAATATTTCCAATTTTCCACCAGATGCTTTTTGCCCAAAAACACGAGCTGCAATTACTCTAGTGTTATTAAACACCATCAAATCGCCCGGCCTAACCAGATCAAGAATTTGCCCGAAGGAACGATGACTCAATTCACCCGTCATACCATTTAATTGAAGTAGGCGACTGGATGTACGCACCTCAGTAGGATAGCGCGCAATTAAGGAATCCGGTAAATCAAACCTATAATCGGAAACTCGCATATTCGAATAGCACTCATAAAAAAAAGACCCAGCATTCTATCGAAAAATTAAGTAAAAAGGTACGAATTGGGACTTATCTAAAAAAAAATCCACATTAGCAATAAAAAAATTGACAATATAATAAAAATACGCATAATACTTCGCACGTTTCAAGCCAGTGTGGTGGAATTGGTAGACACGACGGATTCAAAATCCGTTGCCTAATAAGCGTGGCGGTTCGAGTCCGCCCACTGGTACCAACATTAAAAACCTGATCCTTGGATCAGGTTTTTTTTTCTTTAAATAAAATCACATTGCGATATTTGAGAACATTTATGAATCGTCGAAAAAAAATCAAACAGATATTGACTAAGAAATCCAAAAAAGCCAACGAAAAAAACTTACCCAAGAGCAAAACTAAGTACATAGCTAAAGCAGACAGAATCACCACTTTACCCACACAACAAGATGACATAACAAATGAGGGAGCCATAGCGATTGAATAGAACCCTCCCTCAAATACAATAACCCAAACCCTTATGCGTCAGCTGTTTTCTTAGAATTTCTAACAGCACTATTAATTTGCTGCATTTCTTCGTCTGTCAAATCACGCCACTCGCCTGGCTTCAACCCTCCAAGACGAACATTCATGATTCGAGTTCTTTTTAACCTAACCACATCGTAGCCGAGATATTCACACATACGGCGTATTTGCCTATTTAAGCCCTGGGTCAACACGATCTTAAACATAGTACGACTTTGAGGCACCACAACACAGGGCTTAGTCACTGTATCTAAGATAGGAACACCTTGAGACATTCTTTTAACAAAACGATCGCCAAAAGGTTTATCAACTGTCACAAGGTATTCTTTCTCATGGTTATTGCCCGCTCGCAAAATTTTGTTAACAATGTCACCATCGCTGGTTAAAAAGAGTAATCCCTCTGAAGGTTTATCAAGACGCCCTATTGGAAATATCCTCTCCTTATGACCAATTGCATCAACAATATTTCCTCTAACGTGCTTTTCCGTAGTACAGGTAATACCAACAGGTTTATTGTACGCTATATAAGTGCGGTCCGACTTATTGCTGGATGAAGGGGTAATCTGTTTGCCATCCACACTCACCTCATCCCCTGAAAGCACCTTTGTCCCCAACTCAGGCACACGACCATTAATTCTTACACGTTTTTGCTCAATAAGTTTATCAGCCTCTCGTCGTGAGCAAAAACCAGATTCACTAATAAACTTATTTAAACGGGTTGCTGATGTCTCAGTCACATTTTCACCTTAAGTACGTTTTTACTTTTCGTTATTTAATACATCAGGGCGCAACTTCAATTGTAGCCCTTGCAAAAACTGTCTCAACACTTGATTTTTACATTCACGATAGTGCTTATGGGTCGGTCTTCTGAAAAAAGCGCTCAGTTCATGACGGCTAATCTTGAAATTCGCCATTTCAATTAACTCTAAAATATCTTCAGCCTTTAAATTTAGAGCGATTTTCAATTTTGCAAAAATTTGATTGTTTGTTAAACGCGGCTCTGCCTCAACGATCGCGCCGTCCTCCTTAGCCCCCCTTTTATCGACGATTAAGCCATTTAGAAAACTCGCCAAAGCAACATCCTCACATTCTTTAAAGTTTTCATGATCGTCTTGTTTCAACCAATCGCTTACTTCAGCCCTAGAAACCTCTCGCCCTCCAAGCGCAAAAAGCTTAATCATTTTTTCATCGTTAAAGTCAAAAATAAAACGCACTTTTCGCAGTACATCATTGTTCGTCATTATATCTTCTCAATAGGAAATAAAATTATATTTACCCTCTAGGTCAGAAGGTAATCGCATTAAAAACTGAATTTACTTTCTGCTTTTCCGTTTAGAGGACTGAATCGCCTTATCCCTTGCCCTCTTCTTCGAGTTACCACTACGATGCTTTTTCGAAGAAACTTCGTCTGCATTTAAATCAGGCTCAAAACCTGGATACCATTGCTGCACTATAGTTTCACCCATTTGTTCTTCAACGTCTTTTAATAAGTATTGCTCTTTTGCTGACACCAAACTGATAGCTAAACCCGCCTTACCCGCCCTTCCTGTACGACCAATACGATGGATATAATCCTCAGCATTATATGGTAATTCAAAATTAATAACTTGCTCCAAACTAGGAATATCAAGACCACGAGCCGCTACATCGGTAGCCACAAGCGCCCTTAAACGACCGGCTTTGAAATCGCTTAACACCCTATCTCTAGCACCTTGAGATTTATCCCCATGAATAGACTGCGCCTCAAGACCATCTTTATTCATTTCTTTTGCCAGATCATCCGCACCTTGTTTAGTACGAGTAAAGACAAGTACTTGTTGCCAATTCTTCGAACCAATTAAATACGAGACAAACGCTCTTTTACGACCTGAATCAATAGCATAAACTACCTGATCCACCTTTGTGGCGGCTTGATTTCTTTCTCCCACTTCAATATAAACTGGCGATGACATCAGAGACTTACTTAGCGCGTAAACCTCATCATTAAAAGTGGCCGAAAAAAGCAATGTCTGTTTTTTTTCTGGCAAGCGCTTTAGTATTCGACTCACCTCAGCCATAAACCCCATATCCAGCATTCGATCAGCCTCATCAAATACCAAAACACTTATCTCTCTAAGGTCAACCAACTTCTTGAACGTTAGCTCTAACAATCGACCAGGTGTTGCTACTAATATATCCGCCCCCTCCTTAAGCTCAGCGATCTGAGTATTAATACTGGCCCCACCATAAGCCACGACCGATCGTATGTTCGTTTCTTTGCTATAAGTTATACAGCTTTTATAAACCTGCTGTGCCAACTCGCGAGTGGGGGTCAATATCAATGCCTTAATCTTTGGAACATCAGGCACCTTATTTAATTCACCCATAGACTCAGCATCGGCATTAAGCAACCTGTGCAAAATTGGCAGGACAAATGCTGCGGTTTTACCTGTGCCCGTTTGAGCCCCTGCCACAACATCATGACCATTCAAAATAGAGGGGATGGCTTGATTTTGTACTGGGGTTGCCTGCTTATACTCTAAATTATCAACGGTTTTTTGCAACAATGCGTGCAGACCAAGAGATTCAAAACTCATAAATACATTCACTAAACAATAGTTAAAAAGGTTACGACTGCAATTCTAATGCGATTTGATAAAGTGCATTTTTTTTATGCCCTGTAATTTTTGCAGCCAATTGAGCCGCTTGCTTAACAGGAAGATCCTCTAAAAGTATGGACAATATTCGACGATTTTCCAACTCTTCTGACTCACTATCAGACTCTTCTCGATGATCTAACATCACGACAAATTCACCCTTCAGCTGGTTTGCATCATCAGAAAAACGTTGTAATATTTCATCTGCTGAACCAGAAAGGAATGTTTCAAACGTTTTCGTAATCTCTCTCGCTAAAACCAACTTAGCAGACGACCCAAACACCTCAGCCAAATCCTTCATTGATTCCATAATTCGGTGTGTAGATTCATAGAACACAACAGTACCAGGCTGTGTTTTCCAAGAAGCCATCACTTCCTTTCTAGATTTCGTTTTAGCAGGCAAAAAACCTGCAAAGTAAAATTGATCCGTCGGCAAACCCGATGCACATAAGGCCGCAATTAAAGCAGAAGCCCCAGGAACAGGAACAACAGTAAACCCTTCATTGCGCAAATGACTTACTACGTGGTATCCAGGGTCTGAAATCAATGGCGTACCGGCATCAGAAACCAGCGCCACAGAAACACCTTGAGAAAGTAACTCAGCAATGTAGGATGCCTTATCCCTTTCGTTATGATCATGTAAAGAGAACAGTCTGGTATCTATATCAAAATGATTTAATAACCGCTTTGTATGGCGTGTATCTTCCGCCGCAATATAGTCAACTTTCTTTAAAGTGTTGATTGCACGCACACTAAAATCTTCTAGATTCCCTATAGGAGTGGCAACAATGTATAGAGCACCTCTCGCTTCATCCGAACTATGTGATACCATAATGTCTCTTTGTCATTTTTACAGAATATGAGTTTTTAACCATGCGCATCATAACACTATCTTTATTCGCTGTATTGTTAAGCGCCTGCAACGCCATTGAAGTTCAGCAAAAAACCACGCCCACACATCAAGCTACGACAGCAGAAGAACAAACTTCATTTGATACCCTAATTTCTCTTGCGCAATCCAGCAACAATCAAGACATTGCAGCAAATTACTTTCTCAGAGCCGCTCAAGTTGCAGTAGAAGAAGGCAACTACATTATTGCCCATCAAATACTTAAAGATAATGTAATCAATCTAAACACCACTTCAACCTTTGATGGTTTACTTCTTGCCGCCTCGGTTAGTAACTTACAAGACAGAGCCCTTAACGCCCTGAGCTATTTATCTAAAGCGAAAAGATTTCCGATAGCCAACCATCCAAGCAATACAAATAAAATAAGTTTACTGAGAAGTGAATCTCTTGAGGGTTTAGAAAACTGGCCAGCCGCAACGAAAGAGCGACTAAAATTAAATCTATCCTTACCTCTAGAAGAAATAAACGCCAATCAACAGCAACTTTGGTCTAATGTACAAAACTTAACCGACTCAGAAATAACATACCTTCAAAACAGTAACGATTCGATTTTAAATGGTTGGCTGTTTATTAGCTCTATTCTGAGACACAACGCCTCGACCACAGCAAAACAACTTAACCAATTCACACTATGGCAACAACAAAACCCCTTTCACCCAGCCGCTATCACACCACCAAAAGACTTTCTAGTCTTATCAAGCATTGACGAACTAGCACCAAAAAGTATCGCCCTCCTTCTGCCACTTACAGGTAAGCTAAGCAATGCATCTCGCGCTATTCTTGATGGCTTTCTGTACGCTTATTACAATCAACCGCAACCTAGAGCCGAGCTCCACCTCATAGACACAACAACAGTAGACTCCATGGCGATAGCGCTTAGCAATGCCAACCTACACAACCCTGACATCATCATTGGCCCACTTGAAAAACAACATTTAGCAGAGTTATCCTATTTAGAATTGGAAAAACCGGTCATTGCACTCAACCGACTGGATTTTCAAAACTTAAAACCAAACCTATTTCACTTTTCTCTTGACGCTAGAGATGAAATAATCGAGTTGATTCGCTTCGCACAAAACGAAGGAGCTAAAACAGCCGCTATCATCAGCACAGAAGAAACCTGGGCACTTAGACAAGCCGATGATTTCAAATCCCTTGCAGAAAGCAATGATGTGGAACTGCTTACACAACTTAGTTACGAGAACGCCCCAAAAAGCAGACAAGACACCATTAAAAAATTACTGCTAGTTACTGAAAGCCAGAAACGCAAAAAATGGCTAGAAACCACGCTTTCTGAAGACGTAACATCTACTGAGCGCTCAAGACAAGACTTGGATTACATTTTTTTTGTCGGTCGCTTAGATGACGCTAAACAAATCAGACCCCTTTTAGATTTTTACTTTGCCTCAGACATACCACTGCTATCAACCAGCACTATTAACAACAAACAACTTAGTGAGCTAACAAAAAGGGAGGATATTGAGCGCATCATTTTTAATGAACTGCCCTCAATTCTTAAAGAAAATCCTAATGACAACCTTTTTAAGTCAAATGACTCAATTTTTATAAAGCGACTTAAATCACTCGGACAAGATGCTCATTTACTTGCAAACCGATTTACGGTTTTTCAACAAGTATCCAATGCAAAAATGTCTGGGAGCACTGGGATTTTATCACTGGATAGCCAGCAAGTTTTCAATAAAAGAACTGAACTCGTTACCTATAAACAAGGAAGTTTAACAAATGTTATGGAAACAAAACCGGGAGAACTTACTTCCCCTTAAAAAAATCAATGGCGATCAAGCTGAACTTTTAGCAAAACAATTTTTAGAAGAACAAGATCTGATTTTTATTGCGAAAAATTTTTCATGTCGATTTGGAGAAATTGATTTAATTTTTACAGACTCTAAAAGTATTATATTTACAGAAGTAAGATATCGATCCACTCAATTTAGAGGCTCGGCGGCTGAAAGCATCACCCCCTCTAAACGAAAGAGAATAGTTAAAACGGCCCAATATTGGCTAAAAGAAAAACAATTAGAGCTATCACCCATCCGATTTGATGCAATCTTATTCGACGGAGAGGTTAGTAAACATAATTTAAACTGGATAAAGGCAATATTCTAAACACTATGGATTTTCAAGAAACGATCTATACTCAATTTGCCCAAAGCTTTGAGGCACAACAACAAGCTTTTGAAAACCTCCCACCTCATATCGAACATGCTGCACATGTTATTTTTAACAGCATTGCCGCTGGAAATAAGGTTATTTGTTGCGGCAATAGCACAGGCTCCTATCTATCACAATATTTCAACACTCTCTTAATTGATAGGATGGATCGAGAAAGACCTGGACTCCCTTCCATAAGCCTTAGCTCTGAAGGTACAGCCATTCTCGCAATCAGCCATAACGACAGCTATCATGATGTTTTTTCAAAACAAATTACAGCCTTAGGTAACGCTGGTGACGTCCTGTTTGTAGTGGCTAACAGAGGCAACACATCCCCCATCATTCAAGCTATTCAGGCCGCTCACGAACGAAAACTGCACGTCGTTGCACTAACGAGCCCAGAAGCCAAAAATGTCTCCTCTTTGACATCGCAAGATGATACAGAGATTAAGATAAATCTTCTGGGGGCGGCTAGGGTTCATGAGTGCCAAACCTTGGTCATACATACTTTAGTTGAACTTATCGAGCGCCAACTGTTTGGCTATGAAGACTAAACACATAACCAAACATAACAAATACGCTTTTACTTAACCACTTTTAAGGTAAAGCCTTTTTCTTTCTTTGGCTCAGATGGTGGCGTTGGATCAGAATCTCCTGGAAACTCTTCTTCAGGAAAAAACAAACCGTCGCCATTTTCCTTAGCGTATACAGCTAAAGCGGCCTCAATAGGGACAAAAACCTGCATAGGCTTTCCAGAGAACCTTGCACTAAAAGAAACCCCTGTTTGATCCATTAAGAGATCTCGAACCGCCCCCATACCAATATTCAACACAATTTGCCCATCCTGCACAAACTCAACGGGAACGACGGCTGATTTGTGATTTGCATCAACCAATAAATATGGCGTTAAATCATTATCAGCAACCCATTCATAGGCCGCCCTGAGTAGATACGATCTTTTTGGTGTCATGATCTCTTCCAATTTAAATATTGCATGAAAAAGGAGCCCGAAAGCCCCTCTTAGATATTTATAACAAACAAAACAACGCGAATCAATCGAGACGCATTTCTTGCTCAGCCTCAGACAAACTCTCAATAAATGACTCTCTTGAGAACAAAAGATCCATATATTTATGTAAGTGCTTAGCTTGGTCCTTAGGAATTTCAACACCTAAGATAGGAAGGCGCCATAAAATCGGAGCCATACAACAATCAACAATTGTAAACTCATCACTCATGAAATAAGGCTTCTCTTCGAAAATTGGCGCTACGTTCATTAAACCCTCACGCAACTCCTTCTGAGCAACGGCGACTTCCTCAGCATTTTTACTTACCAATATAAGGTCAGCAAGCTTCGCCCAGTCTCTTTGAATACGATACATAAACAAACGGCTTTCAGCACGCGCAACCGGATAAACAGGCAATAATGGAGGATGAGGAAAACGCTCATCTAAATATTCCATCATTACATTTGGCTCATATAAAACCAAGTCTCTATCAATCAAAGCTGGAAGCTCGTTATATGGATTTATATCAGCCAATTCGTCTGGCTTATTGAATGGGTCAACATCAATAATATCAACCGTGACTGCTTTTTCAGCCAATACTATTCGTACTCGATGACTATAATGATCTTCTCCATCAGAGAAAAAAGTCATTGAGGAGCGTTTAGCTATAACACCCATGTAAAACCCCTATTATAGAAACAACGAAAACCCCAGACGGGGCCACAATACAAAAGTGACAGTCGATCAAAACCGATCAACTGTCACTGGATTATTAATGTATATCTTTCCAGTACTCTTTATTAAGAAGAAAGGCAAATATACCAAACAAAATGATAAACAATAGCACTTTTAGACCTAAAGACTCACTTTGTAATCGACTTGGCTCACCCATGTATACTAAGAAATTAGTTAAGTCGTAAACAACCTGCTCAAACTCACCATCTGTAAGTTGGCCTTTTGTCTTCTGAGCAACGACATTGCATTTTTCCTCAGTTAGCACATCACCAGTCAAAGTATCAAACAGTGGCTTACCATGCTCATCGTGAGCCGGAGCCTGTGCGCACGTCATATGACGAACACCCTGCAACGCTTCAAGCACGTTAGGCATGCCCACATTAGGGAAAACTGTATTATTTACGCCCCAAGGACGGGCCTCATCTTCATAGAAGGCCTGCAAGTAACTGTAGACCCAATCTTTACCACGAACCCGAGCCACTAACGTTAAATCTGGAGGCGGAGCACCAAACCAACCTTTAGCGTCTGCTGAGTCCATAGAATTAGACATCAAGTCACCAATTTTATTACCTGAAGGCAATAAGTTTTCTTCAAATAAATCTACCGGGATACCTAAATCTGTTGCTGCACGCTCAAAACGAGCATAACCGGCATCATGACAACCCATACAATAGTTTGTAAACGTTTGAAGGCCACGCTGAAGCGATGATTTATCATGTAAATCAGCGCTCATATGTTGAAGCTCAACCCCATGACCACCAGCAGCAAAACCAAGAGTAGGCAATAAAACAAGTGCAACTGTTGCAAAAAACCTTTTCATTATTACACCCTCTCCGGCACTGGTTTTGTACTTTCCCAACGAGTATACCAAGGCATTAAGAGAAAATACGCAAAGTATATGACTGAGGCAATTTGAGCAATGGTTGTACGAAGCTCTGTTGAAGGTAAAACCCCAAGCACACCAAGAACAACAAAGCTTATACAAAACACGAATAAGAAGATTTTACTAATCCAACCTTTATAAAGCATCGACTTGACAGGACTACGATCTAACCAAGGAAGCACAAATAGAATGGCAATAGCCCCTCCCATTGCAACCACACCCCAGAACTTAGCATCCAAACCAAATAATGGGAAAGTTACCGCACGCAAAATGGCATAAAACGGAGTGAAATACCATACAGGAGCAATGTGTTCAGGTGTTTTTAAAGGGTTAGCGGCCTCAAAGTTTGGCTTCTCAAGGAAATACCCCCCCATCTCAGGGAAGAAAAATATTACCGAGCAGAATACAAACAAGAATACTGCAATACCAACTAAATCGTGTACAGAATAAAAAGGGTGGAATGGAATACCGTCTAAAGGAATACCATTTTCATCTTTGTGCTTTTTGATATCCACACCTTTAGGGTTATTTGAACCCACATGATGCAATGCAAGCAAATGCAGCACAACCAATGCAACCAAAACTAAAGGCAACGCAATAACATGCAAAGAGAAGAAACGGTTAAGTGTAATACCAGAAATTAGGTAGTCACCACGAACCCATTGAGCCAAGTCAGGACCGATAACAGGAATAGCACCAAACAAGGATATTATTACCTGGGCGCCCCAGTAAGACATCTGCCCCCATGGAAGCAAATACCCCATGAACGCCTCAGCCATAAGCAGCAAATAAATTGCCATACCAAACAACCAAACCAGCTCGCGAGGTTTTTGGTAAGAACCATATAAAAGTCCACGAAACATATGCAAATAAACAACAACAAAAAAGGCAGAAGCCCCTGTTGAGTGCATATATCGAATCAACCAACCATACTCAACATCACGCATAATGTACTCAACCGAAGCAAATGCCGCTTCAGCTGACGGAGTAAAACTCATAGTCAACCATACACCTGTAAGGATCTGGTTAACCAAAACAACCATGGACAACACACCAAAAATATAAAAAACATTAAAGTTTTTTGGTGCATAATATTTACTCATATGCTTTTCATAAGCTTGAGTAACCGGAAGGCGGTCGTCAATCCAACCCATTAAATTTTTCAGCACTGCCATTATGCATTTCCTCCATCAACACCAATCTCAATAACAGTATCGGTTAGGTACTGATGAGGCGGAACAGACAAGTTAATTGGCGCAGGAACACCATTATATACACGACCAGCTAAGTCAAACTTAGAACCATGACACGGACAGAAATAACCACCAACCCATTCAGGACCCAAATCTTCCGGAGCAATCTCAGGACGATAAGTTGGGGAACAACCAAGATGAGTACAAATGCCTAAAAGTATCGAAATTTCTGGCTTGATAGAGCGATACGTGTTTTGAGCATAAGAAGGCTGCTGGTCCCTGATCGATTCTGGATCACTTAATCTGGAAGATATTTCATCTAAGTTAGATAAAGTTTCCGGTGTCCTGTTCACAACCCAAACTGGCTGACCTCGCCACTCAACGATCACCTGTTGACCAACTTCTAACTTACTTATGTCGACTTTGACCGGAGCTCCAGCTGCCTTAGCTTTTGCACTCGGGTTCCAAGAAGCAACAAAAGGGGTCGCTACACCAACTGCACCAACTGCACCAATAGCACTAGTTGCTCCAATCAGAAATCGACGTCGACCTTTATTTACGCCGCTTTGACTCATTATGGTTCTCTCCCACCAAATTACAAATATCAGCCCTTAAGCTGACAATCTTAAAATTATGCCTTGCGAATAGTAAAAAAAACAAGCGCCTCTGGCAAGGGAACATTCCCTTAACAGATAAATATACTGATATAACGCATAAAAAAAACGCCTGGATAACCAGGCGTTTTAAACAAAAATCCAATATTAACGTTTGGAGAATTGTGGACGACGACGCGCCTTGCGTAGACCAACTTTCTTACGTTCAACTTCGCGAGAGTCACGAGTAACGAAACCAGCTGTACGTAAAGCACGACGTAAAGATTCATCGTATTGCATCAATGCACGTGTAATACCGTGACGGATTGCACCAGCTTGACCAGAGATACCACCACCTTTAACAGTGATGTAAACATCGAATTTCTCTGTAGCATCAACCAACTCAAGAGGCTGACGAACAACCATGCGAGCCGTTTCACGACCAAAGTATTGTTCAATTGTGCGATTGTTGATAACTAGATTACCAGCACCGGCTTTTAAAAACACACGTGCAGTAGAGGTTTTACGACGACCTGTACCGTAGTATTGATTAGCAGACATAATGATCTTCCGTATTAAAGTTTAAGTTCTAGAGGCTGTTGTGCTGCATGTGGATGCTGAGTTCCAGCATACACTTTCATTTTCTTGTGCATTGCACGACCTAAAGGACCTTTAGGCAACATACCTTTAACGGCAAGTTCAAGAACACGCTCAGGAGCATGATCAATCAACTTTTCAAAACTCATAGAACGAAGACCGCCTGGATAACCAGTGTGGCGATAGTATTGTTTGTCTTGCGCTTTGTTACCAGAAACATGCACTTTCTCAGCATTGATAACAACGATGTAATCACCAGTATCAACGTGAGGCGTATATTCCGCTTTATGCTTACCGCGTAGACGGCGAGCGATTTCTGTAGCTAAGCGACCAAGTGTTTTGCCTTCAGCGTCAACGATATACCAATCGCGTGTCACTTCAGCAGGTTTTGCACTAAAAGTTTTCATCAAAAACCCTTTCAATTTGTACGCTTTAAGTAGCGTACTCAATACCTATTATTATTGGTTGTTAAATAAACAACAACTTAAAAGTAATTATCTAACAACTTGCATATACCTTAAAAAAGGCGAGCGAATTATACATCAATCGCCCACCACATTAAAAGTATTTTTAGAACTAAATACGCCTAGCCGTCTCAGGGCCTATGCTCAAGCGCCAAGTATTCTTCAGATTGCATTTCTAACAGGCGGCTAATTGTTCTGTCGTACTCAAAGGCCAATTGCGTTCCAACATAAATCTCATGAATTGGAACCTCGGCCGATATTATTAGCTTCACATGACGATCATAAAATTCGTCAACCAAACTAATAAAACGCCTTGCAATATCATCTTTTGAGGCATCCATTTGCGGTAAATCACTTAATATTATAGTAGTGTAAAGCTTTGCTATTTCTATATAGTCTACCTGACTTCTTGGACCATCACATAAAGATGATATATTAAACCAAGCAACATCTTCACAACTCTCAATTAAAGAAATTTTGCGGCCTTCAATTTCAATTGCGCCACCCTGTTTCACCTGTGTCAGGTCCGGAACTAATCGAGCGAAGCTTTGAGACAAACTTTTATTCGCCTCTTCTCCAAGAGGAGTATAGTACAACCTAGCCTGCTTAAGCGCCCTCAAGCGATAATCAACGCCACCATCGATGTTCATAACTTTTGTGTGTTCTTTTACCAACTCTATTGCAGGCAAAAAACGAGCACGCTGCAAACCATTCTTATAGAGACCATCAGGCTCTATATTCGACGTTGCCACTAACGCTGTGCCATTATCAAATAGCACCTTTAACAAACCAGCAAGAATCATGGCATCCGTGATATCTTTTACAAAGAACTCATCAAAACAGATAATTTGAGCTTTTGCAGAAATGCGCTTACCTACAATTTCCAATGGGTTTTTAACATCATGCAATTGTGCTAGTTCTTTATGAACCATCTGCATAAAACGATGAAAATGCAGTCGCGTCTTTCTTTCAAAAGGAAGACAGTCATAAAAGGTATCCATCAAGTAAGTCTTCCCCCTACCGACGCCGCCCCAAAAATACAATCCCTTCTCAACAGTAACGGAGTCACCTTTTGTAAAAATATTAAAAAGGCCTTTTTTCTTTTGCTCTTTTGGCCGAGTTAAACGCAAAAATAGATCTTGTAAGGCGGCGACAGCCTCCTCCTGAGCAGGATCATAATTAAAGTCTGGACGCTCTAAGTCCTTCTTATATCGTTCAAGTGGTGTCATCTTTACCCATCACACAATTAATTAGTTAACTAATTCTAACAAAATCACAGCAAAACCACATCATTAGGAGTGTCCTAAGTTAAGGTCTTTCCGTTATAATAGAGTTATTCATTTTCAGGAGTTAGTCATGAACCTAGAAGTATTTGACATTATTATTTTTATTAGTGGTGTTGCATTAGGAATTATTGCCGGTTTAGCAATCAAAAAAGGCAATCAAAGCGCGACCAAAAGCTCAATCAATGGCGCGCAGTCTTCTGTAGATTCTATTCAATTTGAAATCGAACGAAAACAATCCGAAATAGACACCTTTTTCACGGAAACAAATGAAAAGCTTCTTTCGACAGAAAAAGCTATGCGTAACTTAAAGCAACAATTAGCCAGCGGTGCCGCATCTCTTGCAACAAGTAACATGATTACTCAATCAATTGATACTGACTCGACAGAAAGCAATAGTATCGATAACAATACTCCTGCCGAGCCACCAAAGGATTATTCAATTAACGCATCAGGCACACTCAGCGAAGATTTTGGACTTCAATCTAAAGATAATGAAGCACAAGAACAACCTCTTCGCAGCTAACCTAACACGGTATTGATAACTCACTAAGCTGGGTTATCAATATCAACAAACACCACATCCAGTCCAAACGCATCACGCAAGTGCCTTGCCAATAACATAGGACCAAAACGCTCAGTAGCATGATGACCCGCCGCGCAGAAATGAATACCCATTTCCCTAGCTAAATGAATGGTCCTCTCAGAAACTTCACCAGTAATAAAAACATCCGCACCCATTTCCGACGCCTGCTCAATATAATCTTGAGCACCACCAGTGCACAAAGCGACTTTCCTGATACTTTGCTCATTCACCACTTCAAACAAAACATTACGATTAACGGCTTTCTCTATCATTTTACGAAAATCTTGCGACGAAACCGCTTCATCAAGCACCCCCACAAGACCGATCGCTTTATCCAATTCAACACCAGACTGCAAACCGACACGGCTGATTAGCCCTAACTGATCCGCCAAACCCGCATTATTACCCAACACAGGATGAGCATCCAAAGGTAAGTGATAAGCAAATAGGTTAATATCATTTTTAATCAATGCAGCAATCCTTCGATACTTCATACCAGTGATAGGGTAAGGCTCACCTTTCCAGAAATAACCGTGATGAACAACAATCGCATCCGCCTCCAACCGAATGGCCTCTTCAATCAAAGCCTGACAGGCCGTAACCCCTGTAACGACACGCTTAATTTCATCAGAACCCTCTATTTGCAACCCGTTCGGCGCGTAGTCTTTAAACTGCTCTATATTTAAGATAGCATTCAATCTTTTAATAAAATCATTTCTTTTCATTACAATTAAGACCCCACTTATGAAATTATTAACCTTCATTTCAGCCATAATTATACTTATTATTGGCTCGCTCATTGGCTGGGGGTTGAAAACCATACACATTAACAACTCCAACCAAATCGTTTCATTTTCCAATCAAATTAAACAAGCCACCCCCTACGTAGTCAATATTTATACCTACATAAACAAACAACATCTTCAAAACCTCCACAAACAACCAGAGCCATCATTTACAAACCTAGGCTCAGGAATACTTATCCACGACGGCTACATACTGACTAACAAACACTTAATCATGAATACGGATGAAATTATTGTCGTACTGAACAATCAGGTAAGAATCAGAGCAAAATTAATAGGCAGTGACACAACAACAGATTTAGCGGTTTTAAAAATCCCTGAAAAAAACGCCCCTGACACAGCGATAGACACATCAAACAACATCAATGTTGGCGATATCACTCTTGCCATTGGCAGCCCATACGGACTCGAACAATCCGTCACTATGGGGATAATAAGCGCACTTGCCAGAAATAACATTGGGCTCAATAATTATGAGAACTTTATTCAAACTGATGCCGCAATAAACCCAGGCAACTCAGGTGGCGCTTTAATAAATAGTAACGGAGAGTTAATTGGCATTAATACAGCTATCTTTTCCAATACCGGCGGATCTCACGGAATAGGCTTTGCCATACCAATTCACGATGCACTTTATGTAATGCAAGAGATAATTAAACATGGAAAGGTTACTCGAGGGTATCTAGGCATCAAAACAACAGAGTTCACGCATGAAGTAGCCAAGTCGCTTGAACTGCCAATTCACCGAGGACTCTTGATCTCGATGGTAGACAACATGAGTCCGGCTCAAGAAGCCGGCATAAAAGTGGGCGATATCATAGCAAAAATCAACAATAAGGAGATTTGGACAGAAGAAATGGCAAAATCAATCATTTCCAAACTCCCTATAAACTCAGACATTAACATTATTGGTATTAGGGGCAACCAGTCCTATCAAGCCAACATTAAAGTTGAACCACTCGAAGAAATGGGGCGTTCGAGCCAATACTATTGAAGGCGTTCTTTTAGGGACTGCAAGCTATTTTCCATATTACTCCCAGCAATATCATTCGCAAAAAAAGCAATGTATGGGGAAATAAAGCCCGCATTTAACTCTCCATCAACCTGCCAACTGACTCGAACACCCCGGCCCTCAGCTCGCCAATCAAGCTGATTGGAAACAGGCAACATATCCGCCTTAGGAATCACATAGAAGCTGACAGTATTATCACCAAATGAAACGATTTCTAGCAAACCATCCTTCGAATCAAGATTTTTTATTACTAGAGATGGCTCACCCTCCACCACAGAAGCAGAATCATTTTCTAGAAATTCACCCTCATTAGGCAAATACATCCATTGATGCCAAGCCGATAAATCACCTAAATACAAAGACGCCCTATCAACTGGCACGTTAATAAAAATTGACCTTTCGATATGATACCGACTTGGCAGCAACATCCCTATCACCACCAAAAGCAAGATCACAACAGCAAGAACCCTAGTTACCCAGCGCAACTGATAAAGTGCGCCCGATCGCTTTATTTCCATAATTACTGAGTCTCTATAATACGATATTCAGCAGACAAAGCATGAGCTTCTAAAGACTCCCCTCTCGCCAAAGGTGACGCTATTTTCGCAAGGCTACTTGCACCTTCTGGAGAACAATAAATTAAAGAGCTTCGTTTTTGAAAATCATATACGCCTAGAGGCGATGAGAATCTTGCCGTACCAGATGTTGGTAAGACATGATTAGGCCCAGCACAATAATCACCTAACGCCTCAGGCGTATGGCGCCCCATAAAAATGGCGCCTGCATGTCGAACCTTTTCGACCCACTTTTCAGGCTGATCAACCGATAACTCTAAATGTTCAGCCGCAACATGATTCGCCACCTCAATGGCCTGCTCCATATCCTCGACATGGATGAAGGCACCGCGTCCTTCTAACGAGGACAAAATAATGGACTTTCGTGATTGCGTTTCCAGCAGACACTCCATTGATTGCTGAACTTTTGCAAGAAAAGCCTTATCTGGAGAAACCAAAATAGATTGAGCATCTTCATCATGCTCCGCTTGCGAAAACAAATCCATAGCAATCCAATCAGGATCCGTTTTACCATCACAAACAACTAAAATTTCTGACGGGCCAGCAATCATATCGATACCCACCACACCAAACACCATTTTTTTAGCCGTAGCCACATAAATATTACCAGGGCCAACTATTTTATCTACTTTCGGAATAGTCTCTGTACCATAGGCCAATGCCGCAACAGCCTGAGCACCACCAACAGTAAAAACACGATCAACACCCGCAATATCGGCAGCCGCCAAAACAATATCGCTAACAAAACCATCCGGTGTCGGTACAACCATAATAATTTCTTGCACGCCCGCCACTTTAGCAGGCATAACATTCATCAATACAGAAGATGGGTAAGCGGCCTTACCTCCAGGAACATAAACACCCACTCTATCTAAAGGAGTAATTTTTTGACCTAGAACAGTTCCATCTTCTTCTTGGTATTGCCATGAAGGTTGAATCTGCTTCTCGTGATAATCCTTAACTCTTTTAGCCGCCACCTCTAAGCTCGCCACAATGTCCGAATCAACTCTAGTTCGCGCCGCTTGCAATTGAGCCTTGCTAATTTCTAACTCATTCGCACTTTCAATTGAACGACGATCGAAACGGTTAGTGTATTCAATTAAGGCTGAGTCCCCTTTAAGTCGAACATCATTAACTATCTTTAGCACACTAGATTGAACGTCAAAATCTGACACAGAATCCCATGCCAATAGTGCATTTAGCTTGGAATAAAAGTCCGTATCTGAAGACGATAAATTAGTAATATTAATATTCAAAATCCCCCCTAGGCCTCATTCGCTGCATTTCTAAGCATTTCCAGAATCGGCTCTATTTGCTGATATTTCGTTTTATAGGCGGCTTTATTAACAACCAAACGTGTACTTATATCGGCAATATGATCTCTCGCTTCCAGACCATTCGCCTTCAAAGTATTACCAGTATCAACAATATCAACAATTAAATCAGCCAACCCCATAATAGGAGCCAATTCCATAGCACCATACAATTTAATGACGTCGGCCTGGATACCTTGCTCAGCAAAATACGATTTTGCGGTTTTTACAAACTTAGAAGCAACTTTGAGTCGTCGATTTGGAAGCTCCACGCCTACGACACCAGCTGTCATAAGACGGCACTTAGCAATTTTCAAATCCACCAATTCATATAAGTTTTTAGTAGACGACTCCATCAGAACATCTTTACCAGCAACACCAAAATCAGCAACACCATGCTCTACATATGTGGGCACATCTGTGGCTCTCAAGATCACCAGTTTAATGTTGTCGTGATTAGTATCGAAAATAAGCTTACGGCTTTTCTTTATATCTTCTGCAGGAATAATATTCGCTTTTTCAAAAAGAGGCAGCGTTTCATCCAATATTCGCCCTTTCGAAAGAGCAATTGTCAATGTGTTCTTCATCTTAATTAAGCACCCTTGAAATTTTAGCCCCCAAAGACCCAAGCTTTTCTTCTATACATTCATAGCCACGATCAATATGGTAAATTCTATCTATCTTAGTTTCACCTTTAGCCACCAACGCCGCCAAAACTAGACTAGCGGACGCCCTAAGATCTGTCGCCATTACAGGGGCACCAGTAAGACTCTCACAACCTCTTACGATGGCGGTATTACCCGTCACTTCAACATCCGCCCCCATACGCATCAGTTCATTCACATGCATAAAACGGTTTTCAAAGATATTTTCAGTAATACTACCAACCCCCTCAGCAACAGCATTCAATGCCATAAACTGGGCCTGCATATCCGTTGGAAAAGCTGGATACGGAGCGGTACTAATGTTTACGGATATCGCTCTCTCTCCTTTCATATCAAGCTCTATCCAATCATCACCCGTTGCAATGGTCGCACCAGACTCTTCTAGTTTAGCGATTACAGCTTCTAAGGAACTTACATCCGTATCAATTACTCGAACCTTACCTCCAGTGATCGCTCCAGCAATCAGGAAAGTACCTGTTTCAATTCGATCAGGCATCACTGAGTAAGTCGTTCCATGCAGCCGTTCTACACCTTCAATCGTAATAGTATCCGTACCATGGCCAGAAATTTTTGCTCCCATTGCAATCAAACACTCAGCCAAATCTACCACTTCAGGCTCACGTGCGGAATTTTCTAAAACTGTTTTACCTTCTGCAAGGCACGCCGCCATTAACAAGTTTTCCGTACCGGTTACCGTCACTTTATCGAAGAAAATCCTAGCACCTTGCAGACGACCATCAACACTTGCAATGATATTGCCATTCTCAACTTCAATTTTTGCCCCCATTGCCTCTAAGCCGCGCAAATGAAGATCGACAGGACGACTTCCTATTGCACAACCGCCAGGCAAAGAAACGATGGCTTTACCAAAGTGACTTACCAAAGGGCCAAGAACTAAAATTGAGGCCCTCATCGTCTTAACCAACTCATATGGAGCTTCATAATTATCTAAAGTAGAGACATTTAGCTCAACACACATTTTCTCATCAACAACAACGCCACACCCCATCGACCCCAGCAACTCCAACATGGTTGTAATATCATGAAGATGGGGTAAATTCTTAATCGTTATTAACTCTTTTGTAAGCAAAGTTGCTGCAAGAATAGGCAAGGCAGCATTTTTCGCGCCAGATGCTCTAACAACACCATTTAAAACTCTACCACCACTAATAAGTAGCTTATCCATAATATTTTCTCTTGTATTAGTTTTTTGCTTTGTCTTGATCAGGGGTAAGCGTTTTCATTGTCACTGCGTGTATCGCGCCAGAAGAAATGGCCTCTTGCAAATGTGAGTAAACCAATTGCTGTCTTTTGACTGTGGACAAACCTTCAAATGCTGTGCTAACCACTGACACTTGAAAATTGCAGCCTTCGCCTTCAGCAATAACGGTAGAGTTTGGTATGGAAGATTCAAGTAATTTTTGTACTTCGTTTGAATTCACAGAGACTCCTAAATTCATGCTTATAAAATAATGCATGAATTCTACATCAGGACAGAGGACTTCTTAACACCATTCTTGCATTCTTACGTAAAATTACTGAAATATTATTAGAAAAAAGAAGTATAAAAGAAAGATAAGCGCAAAATCACACAACCTATCTAGAAGCAACAACGATTTCATCTAAGTTAGAGAGCTGTAACAAACCCATTAACTGTTGACTAAATCCTATAAATAAAATTTTCTTGGTCTCTTTATTAGCCTGTCGCATACAAGCCAATAAAACGGATATTAAACTGCTATCACCACCAACAACTCCACTCAAATCAACCTCCAACTCACCAGAACTTTTTGATACAAGAGCCAAAAGCTCATTCTGTAAAGATTCAAGCTGAGAAGAGAGATACCTCCCCTCTAACAAAACACCTTGATTAGTTGAAATACAGTTAATCAATATCTCACCCTTCTTTGCTTGCAAGAGATCTCTGCCACGCATCAATTGCTTTATCAATATTATTTTTATTACTTTGAACCATGATTCCAAATTGCTTTCTGAACGTCAGACCAAAGTTAATATCATTAATAACAACATTACTTAAAAACCAAGCGCTCGACGCCGTATCAGGTTCCATATAAAAATCGATCTCGATAGGAGAGCCTGCATCAGTAACAAACTCAACATTGACCTTAACCTCACGACCAGATTGAGGCCCCAAAGGCAATACTTTGATTTTGCTACTATCAAACTCTAACAAAGACCCACCATATGTATCTAACAAAGTGTCCTTTGTAACGATAGCAAAACGCTGCCTTTGCTCAGCAGTTGCTCTTCTATAGTACTTACCCATGACTTTTTTGGAAAAATCATCAAAATTAATAACAGGCGACAAAATAGCGTCTACTCGTTTGACCAATTCACCTCTATTTTTTGCTAGAAACAGTTTATCCTGCACTATTTCTACGTTAAATTGATCGACAACATTTATTACTGTCTTTCTCGCCTCCTCATTCGCATACACATGTGCGCACAAGAAGACCATAAAGAATGAAGCCGCATACCTACAAACAAGATTAAACATTATTTACTATCCCCTGAAGTAGAGTTAAACAGAAACTGACTAATTAAGTTTTCTAACACAAGCGCCGACTGAGTATCATAAATTTCTTCTCCCTCAGTGAGATAAGTATCTTCCGCCCCTATCGATATACCTATGTATTTCTCCCCCAACAAACCGCTAGTTAAAATAGCCGCCGCACTGTCAGTTGGCAAATTATCCACATCTTTATCTATATTCATGGTCACCAGCGCCATATATAACTCTTTGTCTAGAGAAATACTCTCTACACTACCAACCGTCACCCCTGCAACCGATACTTTTGCTCTTTGAGTCAATCCACCAATATCATCAAATCTAGCCACAATTTGATAGGACGCTTTTTTATCCGAAAACGCCAACCCACTCACCTGAATAGCCAAATAGGCTAAAGCAGCACAGCCCAGTACTACAAATGCACCAACGAGCAACTCAACTTGCTTGTTTCTCATGTTAAAAATCCCCAAACATTGCGGCTGTCAAAACAAAGTCTAACGCCAAAACTGATAATGACCCCAAAACAACCGTTGTTGTTGTCGCCTTGCCAATTCCTTCTGATGTAGGAACACATTCGTATCCTTGATAGACAGCAATCCAAGTCACGGCAATTGCAAAACAAAATGACTTTATTACCCCATTTAAAACATCATTACTAAATATCACCGATTGCTGCATCAAACTCCAAAAGCTACCATCATGAATGCCAAGCCAATCGACGGCCACAAATTCTCCCCCCATTATACCAACCATTGAGAAAACAATACTCAATATAGGAAGACAAATTAGCCCAGCAATAAAACGAGGTGCGATTACTCGCCTATAAGGGTCTACTCCCATCATTTCGAGGCTAGACAATTGCTCAGTTGCTTTCATCAAACCAATCTCAGCCGTTAAAGCAGAACAGGCACGGCCAGCAAATAATAAGGCAGTTACGACAGGACCTAATTCTCTTAACAAAGTTAAGGCAACCAGTTGGCCAACGGATTGCTCAGAGCTAAATTTAACTAAGATAGAGTACCCTTGAAGGGATAAAACCATCCCAATGAACAACCCCGAAACGACGACAATAACCAGCGAAAGAACACCCACAGAATAAATCTGTTTATTTAGCAACGCCAACGCACCAACAAGTGATTTCGGCCTATGGAAAACCGATTGAAACAAGAGCAATCCAGCCCGACCAATTGATTCAAGCCAATCGAATACACTTGCGCCTACTTTTGTTAGGTTTTTCATTACCTCTCCAAGTCCAAATCCGCTTTATATGAATTTGCCGGATAATGAAACGGTACAGGACCATCGGGCAAACCACCCAAAAACTGCACAACTCTTTCATCATCAGAACAACGAATTTCTTCTGGCGTCCCTTGAGCAACCACACAGGCATTCGAAATAATATAAACATAGTCTGCAATGGACAATGATTCTGTAACATCATGTGACACTAAAACCGATGTAATTCCAACAGAATCATTCAAACGCTTTATAAGCTCAACAACAACCCCCATCGATATCGGATCTTGCCCTGCAAAAGGCTCATCATACAAAACCAGCTCAGGGTCTAGGGCGATCGCTCGAGCTAAAGCCGCACGACGTGCCATCCCACCGGAAAGCTCTGAAGGCATTAACTGAGCCGCCCCTCTCAAACCGACGCTTTCCAATTTCATTAAGACAATGTCTCGTATTGTCTCTTCCTTATAATTTGTATGTTCTCTCAAAGGGAAAGCGACGTTTTCGAAAACACTGATATCCGAAAATAAAGCGCCACTTTGAAACAACATTCCGATCTTTTTACGCAGAGTGTAAAGTTCAGTTCGAGAAATTAAAGGAACATTCTTACCATCTACTAAAACGCTCCCGATAGAAGGAAATAACTGTCCACCAATTAAGCGAAGTAAGGTTGTTTTACCCGTTCCACTTGGGCCCATAATAGCGGTAATTTTGCCTTTGGGGATTTGTATGGAAACATTTTTATAGATTTCTCTGTTGCCTCGAGAAAAACTCATACCTTGGATATCTACATAGAATTCTGACAAAGACCTTTCCTTCTCTCAAACTCAGTATTGCGATACTACCATCGTCATAAGTTAAAGAGAATGCAAATAGAAAGGATTTATCTCGACATAAACATCGGTTAAGTCTTGAATTTACTTCATAAACTTCATTAAATAACACTCCTTACGAAAACTGAGAGTTAAACACTAAATGCTACTTTTTATTGCCGCACTAATCTCTGGCTTAATAATACTGGTTATAAGTTCAGACAAGTTCATTGAACATTCAGCTCTAGTGGCTGAAAAACTTAACATTAGCCCTATCATCATTGGCCTAACTCTTATCGCATTAGGAACATCCGCACCTGAAATGGTGGTTTCAGCAATCGCCTCACTTGATGGTGCCCCAGAAATAGCAATAGGCAATGTACTAGGCTCTAATATCGCCAATATTGCTTTAGTTTTTGGCTCAACACTTTTTATAAGCGCCATTTCAATTAAACAAGGGCTATCTACCAAAGAGGTGCCCTTGTTAATGTTCATCACCTTACTGGTTGGCGCTCTACTTTACGATCTACACCTAAGCATTTCAGATGGTGTCATTTTAGTTATCGCTTTTATTGTCGTGCTAACCTTATTGCTACGTGGCAGTAAAAACTTAGAAGAAGAGCTGAGCGAAGAATTACCAGACGCCGAGACAGCAAGTCTAGGAAAATCTCTTCTGATCGCTATTCTTGGCTTGATTGCTTTAATCGGCAGCTCAAAACTGCTTGTTTGGGGTGCCATTGGTATCGCTCAATTTTTTGGTGTCAGCGAACTGCTGATTGGACTGACTATTGTGGCAATAGGTACCAGCCTACCTGAGTTAGCGGCCTCAATAACGAGCGTAAAGAAAGGCCATCATGACATGGCTATTGGTAATATTTTAGGGTCGAATCTTTTTAATTTAGCCACAGTACTTCCCTTACCTGCATTACTGGCCCCAAGCTTCATTGAAAGCAATGTTTTTTACCGTGATTACGTATGGGTTCTTGGTTTGACGATGCTATTTTGTTTGTTAATCGTATTTTTTAATTCTAAAAAACGAACGGCAATCCCAAAATGGGTTGGTGCTCCTCTAATAATTGGCTACCTAGTGTATTTATTCACCCTTTATCAATCGAGCACTATCTAAGTAACGTGAATCAATTGAAAAACAAGGTAACAAAATGAAAAAATGGCAACTCTTACCACTGTTATTAGGTGGACTATTGCTATTCTTCTTGGCATTTTATATGGGTCTGACCCCAAAACAATCTTTAATTGAAGCCGAAGCACTTGATAGTGCACCAGACTATTTTATTACGGATTTTAAAATAGTGGCATTTGACATAAGTGGTAACAAGGTCGAAACATTAAGCGCCAAAGAACTCAAGCACTACAACGAAGCAAATGAGTCTTATCTTCAACAGCCAAATATGTCAGAATCACAACAAGGTGGCAGTTGGGTCGCAAAAAGCGATTCAGGACTGATTAACGACTCCACAAAAGAGATTAATTTATACGGCCGTAGTGAGATAGTTCACACCAGCAAATCTGGTAACACCGTTCATTTAAGCGCGGATAAAATACTTTACAGCGAAACCAAGCAAGAAATTTTTGCTACTGGTAATGCCTCATTATTGTCTGAATCAGGCAAAACCCAAGCCACTGATATTGGCGTAAATATAAATGACGAAACTGTTGCATTTAGCGGAGAAGTAAATGGTCAATATAAAACAGCTAAATAAAAGATTGATAGCGCTCGCCATCCTGACTTCTAGCACGCTAAGTTACGCGTTGGATAATGACTTGCAAAGCCCCTTAAACATTGCGGCTGACAAGGCCTATTTTGACCAGGGCTCTGGGATAGCGATTTACGAAGGTAATGTCACTGTTAAGCAAGGCTCCATTTTCATTCAAGCCGATTACCTAAAAGTTACAAGCTCAACAGACACCAACCAGTTTCGCCAACTGGATGCAACGGGATCACCTGCAAAATTCAGCCAACAAATCGATGAAGATGGGAATCATATAATTAGCCATGGAGATAAAATTCGTTATCAAACAACCGACGCTACGCTTGAATTAAGTGGACAAAGCTACGTAAAGCTTAAAGGTGACGAAATCAATGCTGACTTCATTCAATACATGATAGATAAAGGCACCTTCACAGCTCGAAGGGATGATTCAGGTCGAGTAAATATGACTTTATTACCGCAAACACAAGAAGGTAAATAATGGCATTACTGGAAGCTAAAAACTTAGCGAAAAGCTATAAAAAAAGACCTGTCGTAATTGACGTATCTCTTTCTGTCGAGTCCGGTGAAGCCGTTGGTCTTCTGGGTCCTAATGGAGCAGGTAAAACCACTTGTTTTTATATGATAGTAGGCATGGTTAAAAATGATAACGGTGAAATATATATTGATGGAGAACCTGTAACGACATTGGCCATGCACTCTAGAGCTCAAAAAGGCATTGGCTACCTTCCGCAGGAAGCGTCTATATTTCGAAAAATGTCTGTTGAGAACAATATCCTTGCCATTTTAGAAACCAGAAAAGACCTAACAGACACACAGCGTAAAGAAGAACTTGAAAAACTTCTCGAAGAATTTCATATTACTCATATTAGAAAGAATTTAGGCATGGCTCTTTCTGGAGGCGAGCGACGACGAGCAGAAATAGCCAGAGCCCTAGCAACCAACCCTAAATTTATATTATTAGACGAACCTTTTGCAGGTGTTGACCCTATCTCTGTTGGCGATATAAAACAAATCATTAGGCAATTACAAGAAAGCGGCATTGGGGTTCTTATTACAGACCATAATGTAAGGGAAACCCTTGATATTTGCGACAAAGCTTACATTGTCGGAAACGGCCATATCATCGCTTCGGGCGATGCTGAGACCATTATCAACAATGAACAAGTAAAAAAGGTTTATTTAGGTGAGAACTTCCGCCTTTAATCTTTTAATTTCCCAATAAAAGGGAGTACTATGCATAACTCGTTCCAACATAATCAAACAAAAAGCGTTTCTCTATGAAGCAGTCTCTACAGTTGAAAATGGGTCAGCAACTGACCATGACCCCGCAGCTACAACAAGCTATTCGCTTATTGCAGCTTTCTACAATAGATTTACAACAAGAAATACATGAATTTCTTGAGTCAAACCCCCTATTAGAAATTGACGATGAACAAAGCTCATCTGAGACAACGGCAAACGAATCTGAACAAAAAAAGCAAGAGGAGCCAGAAACTCAGCCAAGTGAAGAAGCCACAATTGAATCTGAATGGACGGATAGTATTCCAGAAGAGCTCTCTATTGATAGCTCATGGGAAGACACCTTTCAAAGCTCCGCGGCCGTGTCTGAATCCCAAGGTTTCGAAGGGGATTTTGATTTTGAAAGTCGCAATTCCGCTTCTGAGAGCATTCAGGATCACTTAATATGGCAACTTAACCTGACTACGATGTCAGACAGAGATATTGAAATTGCCTATTCTTTTATTGAAAGCGTTCAACCAGATGGTTACCTAGGTGCCTCACTGCATGAAATATGGGATTCTCTTCAGGGAACCATTGAAGATTTAGAAGAAGACGAAGTTGTTGCTGTTCAACATAGACTACAACGCTTTGACCCTGTGGGGGTATGTTCCGTTGATTTGCGAGAATGCTTGCTGGTTCAACTTGAAGCCTATTCAACACACCCTTTGTATAAAAATACAAAAACGGTAGTTGATCACTATCTAAACCTCTTAGGTAACCGAGATTTTTCCCAGCTTTGTAGACGCGCGAAACTAAAAGAAGATACATTAAAAGACGTTATTCATTTAATACAGCAGCTCAACCCAAGGCCAGGCAGTTTAATTGATGCAGATGACACAGATTATGTTATACCAGATGTCTCAGTTAAGAAGAAAAATGGTGAATGGCAGGTTGAGTTAAACAACGACGCTCTACCGCCAGTAAAAATCAACAAAACCTATTCAACAATGGCAAATACTCTGAAGAATACTGAGGACGCAACATACATAAAAAACTCACTTCAAGAAGCCAAGTGGTTTATAAAGAGTTTACAAAGCCGCAATGAAACACTACTAAAAGTGGCTAGCTGTATTGTTGAAAAACAGATAGACTTTTTCGAGCAAGGCGAGGAAGCAATGAAGCCGATGGTATTGCATGATGTTGCCGAAGAAGTGGGCATGCACGAATCCACTATTTCCCGCGTGACCACGCAAAAATACATGCATACACCGAAAGGAATATTCGAATTAAAATATTTTTTCTCAAGCCATGTAAATACGGCTTCAGGCGGAGAATGCTCTTCCACAGCAATCCGCGCTATGATAAAAAAACTTGTTGCCGAAGAACCTGCTAAGAAACCATTAAGTGACAATAAATTAGCCACCATTCTAGAAGAACAAGGGATTAATGTAGCAAGGAGAACGGTTGCAAAATACAGAGAAGCAATGAACATTCCTCCTTCAAACGAAAGAAAACGATTAGTTTAATACTGGATAAAAGACTCATGTCACTTATTACTATGTTAAAACCAGAATTGACTCTGGCAAAACAGAAGATTATCAGCAAAAAAAGAGTACTGGAAAATATAGCAAGTGCGGTATCAAACAGATTACATTGTGACGAAAATGCAATCTACGCGGGACTATTAGCCAGAGAAAAACTTGGTAGTACGGGAATCGGGGAAGGCATCGCTATCCCGCATTGTCGATTAGAGTCGGCTAATCATGCTGCAATATTAGTTATGTCGTTAGAAAGCTCTATTGATTTTGACTCTATAGACAGAAAACCTATAGATTTGATTTTTGCACTCATTGTACCGCCAAGTGAATGCGACGCCCATCTCTCGACACTTGCTCAAATTGCACAATTAGCACAGTCACCCAATGGGTTAAACGCTTTAAGAGAAGCGCAAACTAATGAATCACTATTTGCAGCATTTGAAAAACTGCTACAAGGATAAACATGCAAGAACAATCTATTACTATAATTAACAAGTTAGGACTGCATGCACGAGCGGCAGGTAAACTGGTGGAAACCACATCTAAATTCAGCTGTGATATCACCATTGAAAAGGATGGTCGTAACGTAGATGGCAAAAGCATTATGGCCATGATGATGTTAGCGGCAGGTAAAGGTACTGAAATCACTATCAAAGCAAATGGTGAAGATGAAGAGCTTGCATTAACAGCCATTATTGAGCTTATTAATAACCGCTTTGGTGAGGGTGAATAGACCTTCAATTTAAGAAAAGTCATTATGTCAGAGCAAGCGACGCTAACACATCTAAAAGCCGTAACAGCCTCACTTGAGGCTGGCACCACTTCCCAAATACGCTATTTATTAAATGGCGCGTTACCGGCTCAAGACGTCGCTCGCTTATTAGAGTCATCCCCCCCTAAAGAGAGACAACTTCTTTGGGACCTAATTGATAGCAAAAACGAAGGTGAAATCCTTCAATATTTAACTGAAGACATTAGTATTCCTTTCCTTAAAAAAATGGATACTAAACAACTCTTAGCTGTGTCAGAGCAATTCGAGACCGATGACCTCGCTGACATGCTACAACACTTACCAGAAAAAATTGTTAAAGAAGTGCTGGCCTCCATGTCAGCACAGAATAGATTACGAGTTGAAGCCCTACTAAGCTACCCAGAAGACTCCGCTGGTGGCTTAATGAATACAGATACAATTACCATACGCCCAAATATAACCGTTGACATTGTATTTCGTTTCCTCAGAAGACATAAGAAACTACCCGATATGACTGATAACTTATTAGTTGTCAGCCGCTCAGACCGCTTTTTAGGCACACTGCCATTAACAAAGTTATTAGTAGCCGATACAAACGCTACTATACGCGAAATTATGGATACCGAGACTACGGTAATAACATCCAATACATCAGCCAGAGAAGTCGCACAGGTATTTGAAAAGTTAGATCTGGTTTCAGCGCCAGTAATCGACGAAAAAAGTGGAAAGTTACTTGGCCGAATAACCATAGATGATGTTGTTGATGTTATCCGTGACGAAGCTGAGCACTCTATGCTGAGTATGGCGGGCCTTGACGACGACGAAGACACCTTTTCTCCTGTCATGAAGACGACCAGAAGGCGAGCGGTTTGGCTTGGTATTAATTTAATTACGGCTTTCATAGCCTCTTACGTCATTGGGCTTTTTCAAGGCACACTTGATCAAGTCGTTGCACTGGCTATATTAATGCCAATTGTTGCCAGTATGGGTGGAATTGCAGGCTCCCAAGTACTAACATTAGTTATACGAGGCATCGCCCTAGGACAAATAGGTTCAACAAATACTCGCTGGCTACTCAACCGAGAGATCATCGTAGGCTTATTAAATGGTATACTTTGGGCTACGGTTGTCGCCGCATTAACAGCATTCTGGTTTGACAACCTTGAGATAGCCTATATCATAGCGGGCGCAATCATGATTAACCTTCTGTTTGCCGCTCTTACAGGCACACTTTTGCCCATAGCACTAAATCGCTTAGGCATAGACCCAGCCCTTGCAGGAAGCGTAATCCTTACCACAGTAACTGACGTTGTAGGATTTCTTTCCTTTCTTGGATTAGCAACTATATTTCTTATTTAGGCCAACATGACAGAATTCGAACATTTAGAAGACGACGAGAATTACAAAAGCAAAACTCAAATAAAAAGAGAAATGGAGGAGTTGCAGGTATTAGGCAAAAAACTTCTCGCTTTGAGTAAGCAACAGCAGCAAAAAGTTGAAATGTCTGACACTCTTCGTGCTGCTCTGACGGAAGCCACTCGACTGAACCAAAGAGAAGCCATGCGTCGTCATATGCAATACATTGGACGACTTATGCGCAATGAAGACGCTGAGGCTATTGAGGCAAGAGTCGCTTTGTTTGACAGCAGCTCAGCTGCCCACAACAAACTTTTCCATTCTCTTGAAGCGCTTCGAGACTCTTTGATTGGTGAAAACAGCACCGAAGAGGTCCAAAAATACTTAGAAGAAAACCCGAATGTAGATATCCAACATTTTAGACAACTTGTTAGACAATCTGTGAAAGAGCTTGCCGAAGGCAAAAAAAGCACTTCCCGAAAAAAACTATTTAAGTATATCAGAGAGGTAAAAGAAGAAAAATTAGGCATAAATGTCTAAAGTTCAACAATGTTCCTCTTCTATAGCTATGTAAGTCGTCTATGTTCTAGTACAGGCATTGACGACTTGCATTCCTGTATTCTGTCAGTATCGATATTCACATATAAATTATCCGGCTCATCAGCAAGCTGCCCTAAATCTTCTCCCCATGGAGAATAACAAACACTGTGTCCGTACGTTTGCCTGTTCTTACCATGAAAACCACATTGATTAACACCCACTATAAAAACTTGATTTTCTATTGCCCTGGCTCTTAATAAAGTATTCCAATGCGCCTTACCTGTAACATAGGTAAACGCAGCTGGAACAACAATAAGCTCAGCACCTTTAGAAACCAACTCACGGTACAATTCTGGAAAACGCAAATCATAACAAATTGACAGACCTACTTTTAAACCGTCAACATCAATAACAATGGGATTAAGCTCTCCCGGCTCAATAAAATCAGATTCTTTATATTGACCCACTCCATCTGCAACATTGACATCAAATAGGTGAATTTTATCATAACGAAAACATTCACTAGAAAACGGTGAAAACACCAAACAAGATTGACGCACTCTAGAGCCTGCTACAACACTTCCATCAGGTCTTTTTAAAGAAGGGTGCGAGCCAACGACAATCCAAACACCTAAGGTCACAGACAACTTATTTAGAGTCGTAAATAGACTTTCTTGAATAGACTCTTGCTCAGACAACTCCCTCATTGCTTTCCCATTGAATAAAAACACATTCTCCGGAAGTATGATCAAGGTTACGCCTTCTTGGACAGCATCAAGAATGCGACGCTGGACTTCGTCTAAGTTAGCCGCAAAATCAGGTCCGCTGGTGAGCTGAATCGCACATATTTTCACGCTAGGTCATCTCCTAATAGGCTGGTATTTAACCGTCTTAATTTCTGGATTATCAAACGACCCCTTAATTTCGTAACGAACACTGGTCACTTTTGCCAATTGATCACCAATTAATTTATCCGTTATATAAAGTAAACCTGCAACTTGAGGAGCCCCGATTAACAACCCCGCTATGGGTAGAGTATTACCCAGAGGGAAACTGGCCGTCAGCTTTTCATCTAACGTTTCTGTAATTAAATTTGCCTCACCAGCCAACACAAACTCTGCAGTAGGTGAAACGATCTCAATTGGAGATGAGGTTTGCACAATACCATTTTGTAACGATAGCACTCCGTTAAACGTGTCGTATGTTAGACCTGGCTCATACACATCAGAGAAATCAAGAGACAAACGACGAGTTAACGCGTTAATATTAAAAATACCTAGCGCTTTCAAAAATGACGGAAGTTGATCAATCTGAGTAAACTTACCTTTTTGACTTTCAAACGTGATCCTACCCGATAGCGACTCTTTATCAAAAAACATCGGATGCCCTAACCAACTAAGATTAATGTCAATCACATAATTTTTTGATGTTAAAAAAGGCGTTGGCGCAAATTTTTTCAATAACTCGGAGGCATCTTCACCTTTAATTGACGCAACCAGCTCAACGTTCGATTGCTCCCCCTGGTCTTGCCAAAACAAACTCCCGGTAAACTGCCCATTTGAGAGCTTGGTTGATATAGGCTCAATTCTCAGCCTATCGCCTTCATTTGTAACTGAAAACTGCCAATCACCATAACTTGCGCCATTGTAAATTAATTCATCAACCTTGATATCCACATTAGGAACTTGGGAGGCCTTAATAGGGGAAATTCTATCCCCGTCAGACGGATCGGATTTAGGAGAAGACCAGTTAATATAGCCCGCATGCAAAAGATATTTATTTTTTTCTTGACTCAATTTAACGTTAAATTCATCGGCTCCAATTTGAAATTCATCAGGCGCAACCAAACGATCGTAAGACACCTTAACATTATGCCATTCATTAAATTCATTTACAGAAGCCGCGTCCACTATCAACTGCACTTTATTTAGCCAACCCGGAATCACAATATCACTTGATGCCACCTCAGATGAGTCACCTGAAAAATAACGATACGATTCTAGCCATTGCGCAAAATTCAGATAAGGAAGCTGACCGATTATATTAAACCCTCTCTCTATTGTATTTGATAAAGGGCGATCAACTCCTACCAAAAACTCCCCTCCGGCCATTTCACCATCAGATAACTTAAATCGGGTACGAATCAGATCATCGTATTGAATGGTGACCATCAACCGTTTTTCTGAGCCATATAAATTAAGGGCAAAGTTTTTAACTTCGTTCTCATCTTTTTTGAACGGCTTTGGCAGGGTAATAACACTGTTAACTAATTTACTCTTAATGTTTAAAAAGATATCGCCTAGATTCGGATTATTTAGAGACAGATCCGCTTCATAATCTACGTTTCCTGAGGTTGAATCGACTAATATGGGTGGCATTTTTTGCCATTCAAGTACTCGATTAATATCAGCATTGCCAGTAAGAGCAACACCAATAGACATTAACCCATCCGTACCAATGGCCGAGGTCAACCTGGCCTCAGACTCACCGCCAAGGGCAGTAAAACTTAATTGAGATTGAGATAAACCGCTAATGGAATGAAAATTAACCTTTCCTGAAAGGTTTTCTGCGTCCAGATTCAAACTGCTGATTTGAAGCGTATTCTTTAAGAATTCTAACTTTAGATCAACCAGAGGCTCATTACTTTCTTCCGATAGGGGCACAGACACCGAAAAATGACCTTGAACGTCGCCTGATGCCGTCCAATCTTCAAAAGGTGTCAATACCGTTTTAGATAAATCCGTACGTCTGAGTACGGATAGCAATTCATCCACTTTATAGGAAATAGGGCCTGAGACCAAAAGGTCTGACCCTCCCCTTGAAAAGGGCAACGATACCTCAACCCCCCTAACCTTTAAATTAGAAAGCAAAGCCTCATCAACTCGAACAACAATACCCTCTCGATCAAGCTGAAAATGCCCCTTTACTTTTTTGGCCGGCGGCCAGTCAGGAGCAAATAATACCTCAACATCCTCTAACCTCATATCCAGCAACACATGAGGAGAAGCGCCTGCGGCTAATTCACTTTGAACGATTAATTCCAAACTACCAACCGAACCAGACGTAATGGCGCTCTCAATCCATTCTCGAGTTTTATTATTAAGAACCGTTTTAGGTATGTAATCTAAACGGTCGTCAACTGGAATATTTTTCCCTTTAATATCCAGTAAAATCCAATCAGGGCTATCCTTCCTAATTTCTAACCGGAATTTGCCTTCTACATCAGCACCATTTCTTTCAACATGCAAACCCGTACCGCTGACTAAAAAGATATCATTGAGAGATCGCCATTCAACCAACCCAGAAAGAGAGGACGTATCCCAAGTCTCATCGTATAATTCGGGGAAACCAAGAGTGGCATTTTTTGCATCAAACTCTATGTAACCATCCGCTTCCGTTAAACTTAAAATCCCGTTTAGACGATTTATCTTTGGGATGCCATTAAAACCGTTTGCAGACACATTTTTGACATTACTTACGAACTCAAAACTACGTGAATCATCAATAGGAATACGCAAAGAACCATTCAAGGCAGTCCCAGTAAATGACATTTCATCAAGCAGTTTTCTGGCAAACCACTCTGGGTTTATATAAGTTGATGCCCACCTACTTACTAAAGATAAGTCTACTTGATCAAATAATAAATCAATCTTACGATTGTCTTTTAAGTTTAGATCCAACGTTAAATTTGTCGGTTTATAAGAGGGATAACCTTTCTCTATAAGGAGTAAATCAGATACTTCTAAACGAGCGTTATCTTGCTTTACATTATAAAACGCTTTGAACTTAGCTGAACCTGATAATTCTTTCTCGCCCGTCTGAACAAGGTTCATTTCATTTAATAATCCGGTGACCTGAACCGTTCGATCACTTTGATAACGCACCCATAACTCAAATCGACTTGCCACTGACGCAATATCAAAATCCCCTAATCCTATAACGTTGTCTTTATCAAGTTGGATTTTTGGTGAAATCAAATGCGCATTAATCAAAAAATCGTCACTGGATTCTAACTCAATCTCCAGTTTTAAGGCTAAAGGATCAACGAGCTCACTGTGATGCAAATCCATTTGAATACCTATGCCATTTCGTATTCTTTGCATATAGAAAGTATGTGTAGAAAAAACCCCCTCCCCATAGGATTCACTGGATAAATGAATTTCGCTATCCAACAAGGTAATTTGGCGCTGAGTAAGCAAATAATCCATCAACCTCGCAGAACCGACATTGCTTTTTATCGAATTATCAAGAATGGCTCCCGCTAAGCGCCACTGCCCTGAAGACTCAACAATCTCAACTTTCGGCTTAATAAAGCGAATATAGGCAAAGTGTGGAGTAAGGTTAAGAATGGATTTAAAAAAGTCAATTCTGACAGACAACGCTTCCATTTGAATGGCTGAAGTAACATTCTCTGTGTCTAAGGAGATTCCACGGACAGTAAATATAGGATCAATTCCCTCAAGGGATGCCGTAACTTCTTCTATACTGACTGGGTAGCCAATTATTTGAGTTAGGTTGCTTTCTATTTGAGACTTGTATTCACTTACAAAAGGAAGCGCATGCTTAAAGATAATCAAACATGCTATCAAAGCCGTAAAAGCAACGACGGCCACCCACCAAATAACACCCGTAACAAAACGGACGGCATTCCCATCTTCCGTTTTCATTATCTTAAGACAACATCGTATTGACCTTGGGTATAAACTGGATCTACTTGAAAATGAATCGCTTTACTTATAAAGGCCTCCAGCTCCGCAACAGCGGCACTTTCTTCATCTTGAAAACGCTCGACCACAAGAGAAGAAGCCAACACCGTATACGTTTGTGAGTTATAAGCTCGATCCGCACGTAAAATTTCTCGAAACACTTCATAGCAAACCGTTTCGGGTGTTTTAACCAAGCCACTACCATGACATGACTTACAAGGTTCGCACAATGTCTGCCCCAAACTTTCTCTGGTACGTTTACGTGTCATTTCAACCAATCCCAGCTCAGATACACCGGTAATTTTCGTTTTAGCGTGATCTGTGTCCAAGACCTTTTCTAACATCCTTAACACTTGTCTTTTATGCTCTTCATCTTCCATATCGATAAAATCAATAATAATTATGCCCCCTAGATTGCGCAACTTTAGCTGTCGACCAATAGACGTCGCGGCCTCAAGGTTCGTTTTGTAAATGGTTTCCTCTAAATTTCTACTGCCAACAAACGCACCGGTATTAACGTCAATGGTTGTCATAGATTCTGTCTGTTCAACCAATAGATACCCACCAGATTTTAACTGCACCTTACGATCAAGTGCCTTTTGAATTTCATCCTCAACACTGTACATATCAAAAATTGGTCTTTCGCCAAGGTAGAGTTCTATCCTATTTCCTAGATCCGGAATAAAGTCTTCTGCAAACCCTTTGAGCTTCGCATAGTTCTCTTTTGAATCAATGCGGATTCTTTCTGTTTTAAGACTCACTAAATCCCTCATTGTTCTGAGGTGTAGGGGCAAATCTTCATAGATAACAGCGGGGGCTTTTACTTGCGTTATACGCTTCTTAACTGATTGCCATAAGCGAGTCAGAAATTTTATATCGGAAAGAATTTCTTCCTCACCAGCACCTTCTGCAGCTGTTCTTAATATATAACCACTGGTCTCATCAACACCCGTCAACGCGGAAGACACCAATTGTTTTAATCGTTCACGCTCTGTTTCATCATCAATTCTTTGACTGACGCCAACATGATCTTGGTCTGGCATGTATACGAGGTATCGAGATGGAATCGACAGATGTGTCGTCAACCTTGCGCCTTTAGAGCTAATAGGATCTTTAGTGACTTGCACAACAAGTGACTGACCTTCTCTTAGATAATCTCCGATCTGATCACTTGGATTAATCGCATCACGATGAGCCACTTCTGATACATGGATAAAAGCCGCCCTTTCAAGACCAATATCAACAAACGCAGCTTGCATACCAGGCAAAACTCGGACTACTTTGCCTTGATAAATATTACCCACAATACCTTTTCGGCTAGAGCGTTCAATATAGACCTCTTGTAAGCCACCATTTTCAATCAAGGCGACGCGAATTTCCATAGGAGTAACATTAATTAATACGTCTTCACTCATGTGATATCTCCTGTAAAGGGTGAATTCCAAGCGACTCAAATAGCTGCGCAGTTTCAAATAAAGGGAGGCCCACAACAGCCGAATAGGAGCCTACAATTGAGGAGACAAAAACGGATCCCAGCCCTTGAATAGCATAAGAGCCAGCCTTATCTTTTGGCTCTCCTGTTTTCCAATATTGCTCTATCTCTAGATCTGAAATGACTCTAAAGGTAACGTCTGTAACAACATTTGCAGTCTGATAGTGTTTAAACCGACTGTCAAATAAACAAACGGCCGTCATTACTTGATGGGAACGACCTGATAGAGATCTTAACATGGTATAAGCCTCATCAAACGAATTCGGTTTACCCAGCACCTTGCCGTCAACAACAACACTGGTGTCCGCACCAATGACGATAGGTGAACCACCTATTCCCTCAAAGGATTGGCTCCACTTAATAAAAGCCGCGTGAGCTTTCTCAGAAGCCATCCGCAGAACGTAATCATCAGCCAATTCAGACTCTTTTAACGATTCATCAATATTCGCCGGCACAATAGAAAAATCAGCAACTAATAACGCGAGTAGCTCTTGTCGCCTTGGAGATGCTGAGCCTAAAATAACCATAAAAATTAAACCTTATCGAATAGAATACATGCGACGGACACTGCGCAGAACAATAAAAGACCAAGGCCATAATAGCCCCGTTATAAGTGCCGGCATAAAAATCATTAAGGTTGGTTCTGCACTACCAACATAAAAATCAATCCAGAAATCAAGCAATTGATTCAAGCTTACTAGAAGAGCCACGAAAATACCTTGCTGCCACCGGTGATACATACGCAACCGTTTGTAAAAAACAGCGCAAGAATAAGCAATAATGACATAAGTAAGGGAATGCTGCCCTATGATTCCACCCTGCAACAGATCGACCATTAACCCAAGAACCCAAGCCACACCAACGCCAACGCGAAACGGCAAGGCAATGACCCAGTACAAAATAACTAATAAGGCCCATTCAGGCCGATACCACAACATGGTTTCAGGGAATGTTAAGGCTTCCAACATTAAACCAACAATTAAGGTTAGTATAAAAACAAAGCTAGACTTCATTCCATCACCCGCTCTAACTTATCAATCAACATAATATGACGACTGCGCGCCAATTGAGCTAACGGGACCACATCAACATCCGCATAAGGTTTACCAGGTATATGACGAACAGCTCGAACAACACCAACGGGATAATCACTAGGAAATCGAGTATCCAAACCAGACGTTGATAAAATATCGCCTTTTTTGACATCCGCTGAATGAGGAACACTCAACAACTCCATACGCCTCAAGTCACCCACCCCTCTGAGAATACTGCGAAAGCCAGTACGCGATAACTGCACAGGAACTTGATGACTTGCGTCAGCAATCAAAAGGACGCGACTATTATAGGCACTGGTTTCAACCACCTGCCCCATTACACCTGTTGCATCAAGCACCGCCTGACCAACATAAGCGCCCGTAGAGAAACCTTTATCAATAAGAATTTTATGACTGTAGGCATTTTGATCAAAACCAATCACTTCAGCCATTATGATTTTCTCTTCTACCTTTTGAGACGCATCTAACAACTCCCGAAGGCGAACGTTTTCGGCTCTAAGAGAATCCAGTTTTTGTAAGCGACTACGAAATGCCAGCAATTCTTGATTTAACGCCTGATTTTCAGCAACCAAATCTTCACGACTTGCTAAATGCTCAAATGACCAAGAAATAACTTTTTGAGGCATGGTAACTACGACCTGAATAGGGGTAACCAACCAACTAAGATAGGGTCTAAACGGAAAAAATACAGAGTGACGAGCGTCACCCCATATCATCATAATGGATAAGAACACTAAAAAGGCAAAGCGTAACGCCGACACCTTACCTTCAAAAAACAGTGAGCTATTAATAACAAACTCCTAAGCTCTATTCGTTATCTGCCGTAAATAACTCTGAAGCGTGCTTATCCATCATCTCTAAAGCCATGCCACCACCACGTGCGACACAGGTAAGAGGGTCATCAGCGATTATGACAGGTAACCCAGTCTCTTCGCTTATAAGACGGTCTATTTCTCTCAGCAAAGCACCGCCACCAGTAATAACCAAACCTGACTCAGCAATATCACCCGCTAACTCTGGTGGTGATTGTTCTAATACACCCTTAATAGCTTGCACTATTTGCGCCAAAGGCTCTTGCAATGCTTCCAATATTTCACTGCTTCTAAGAGTGAAAGCGCGAGGAATGCCCTCAGCCAGATTACGCCCACGAACATCAATTTGTAACTCTTCACCAGTATGATAAGCCATACCAATTTCGGTTTTGATTCTTTCTGCTGTCGCATCTCCAATTAAACTACCATATTGACGACGCACATAAGTGGTAATAGCTTCATCAAATCGATCACCACCAACACGAATGGATTCCGATGCAACAATACCATTCAATGAAATAATGGCGATTTCAGTCGTGCCACCACCAATATCAATAACCATTGAGCCAGACGCTTCGGCAACCGGCAATCCGGCACCAATAGCCGCGGCCATTGGCTCTTCAATAATATACACTTCCCTAGCACCTGCCCCTAATGCAGATTCTTTAATTGCTCTTCTCTCTACTTGAGTTGACTTACAAGGAACACACACTAAAACTCTTGGACTCGGCTTTAAAATGCTATTTTCATGCACTTTAGAAATAAAATATTGCAGCATTTTTTCAGTTACATGAAAATCTGCAATAACACCATCTTTCAGAGGGCGAATAGCCGTTATATTCCCAGGCGTTCTACCTAGCATTCTCTTCGCATCCGTACCAACAGAGGCCACTGTTTTTTGATTTCCGTTATGACGAATAGCAACAACAGATGGTTCATCAAGAACGATTCCACGATCACGAACATATATAAGGGTATTAGCTGTCCCTAAATCGATCGATAAATCACTTGAAAACATTCCCCTAATTTTCTTAAACATGAATTTCTACACCCTGATAGATACATTACGAAACAGCATGAAAATGTAACAACCATCGGCCTTTTGAGCAAGTCGAAAGGCATTAAAATTGCAAATTGACCCCATCTATTTTCTTGTTTCTTAAAATTATTTTCTTTTTCATCCTTGAACCAGAGTTTTTAGCTTTAGATGCTTTCTACTCATCTTCTATATAGATACAATAGACGTTATTTAATTTTCATTCATATTTAATTTATTTAGGTGAAATATGTCGCTCAACAAACAAGACGTGCAAAAAATCGCTCATTTAGCTCGACTGTCGCTATCTGATAATGAGTCGGAACAATATCAAGAATCGATATCAAGTGTATTGACTTTGGTTGAGCAAATGCAATCTGTTGATACTGAAGGGGTTGAACCCTTGTGCAACCCTTTGGAAATGACACAAAGACTTAGAGAAGATACGGTAACTGAGTCCAATCAACGTGATTCATATTTAGCGATTGCGCCTCAATCAGAGAAAGGCCTTTATTTAGTCCCGCAAGTTATTGATTAATAGGATTTATCGAAATGCACAGCCAAAACATCAGCTTACTTGCACAACAATTGCGTGCAAAAGAATTCTCAAGTGTTGAATTAACACAACATTTTCTTGATCGCATCAAACAGCTTGACACTACGATCAATAGCTTCATCACAGTAACAGAAGAACACGCGCTGACCGCCGCCAAACAAGCTGACATCAGACTAAGCCATGGCGAGACAAACCCATTAATTGGCATCCCTGTTGCCCACAAAGATTTATTTTGCACACAAAACACATTGACTACATGCGCGTCTAAGATGCTAAATAACTTCGTACCGCCGTACGAGTCAACGGTGACACAAAGGATGTTAAATTCCGGCAGCATTATGCTAGGGAAAACAAATATGGATGAATTCGCCATGGGCTCATCCAATGAAAACAGTTTCTTTGGTAGCGTAAAAAACCCATGGAATCTTAATGCTGTGCCAGGCGGGTCTTCTGGTGGTTCCGCCGCTGCGGTTGCTGCCGGTTTAATTGTTGCCGCAACAGGAACAGATACAGGCGGCTCCATCCGTCAACCGGCTTCATTTTGCGGAATCACTGGTCTAAAACCAACATACGGACGCGTATCACGTTTCGGTATGATTGCGTTTGCTTCAAGCTTAGATCAAGCGGGACCCATGGCACGTTCTGCAGAAGATTGTGCACACATATTAAACAGCATCGCTGGTTTTGACGAAAAAGACTCAACATCATCCGAAACAGACAAAGAAGACTATACAGCCCAACTAAACCAACCACTAACAGGTTTAAAAATAGGCCTTCCAAAAGAGTATTTTGGCGACGCGCTCGATCAAGAGGTTGCCAAAGTCACCTTAGACGCGGTAAAGGAGTTTGAAAAGTTGGGGGCAACAATTGTTGATATTTCCCTACCAAACCTTAATTTAAGCATTCCATCCTACTACGTCATTGCTCCGTCGGAAGCATCCTCTAATCTATCTCGATTTGATGGCGTCCGCTTTGGACATCGCTGTGAAAACCCAAAAGACTTGTTAGACATGTACATGAGATCACGCTCTGAAGGCTTCGGCGCAGAAATACAGAAACGCATCATGGTAGGGACTTACGCTCTTTCCGAAGGCTATTACGATGCTTACTATCTAAAGGCGCAAAAAATCCGCCGCCTAATTAAACAAGATTTTGTTGATGCACTTTCCCAAGTCGACGTCATCATGGGACCAGTTGCACCAACCACGGCATTCGGCTTAAACAGCAAAACACAAGATCCGGTAGCAATGTACCTTGAAGACATTTATACCCTTTCAGTCAACCTTGCAGGCATTCCGGCTATGTCCATCCCAGCTGGCTTTATTAACAAAATGCCTGTTGGCTTACAAATTATGGGCAACTACTTCGCCGAAGCAAAACTGTTGAATGTGGCCCATCAATTTCAGCAACATACAGACTGGCACACACATACACCAACACTGACTGAAGGAGTATAAGAATGAACTGGGAAATTGTAATTGGCCTTGAAATTCACGCTCAACTTTCGACTAAATCAAAATTATTTTCTGGTGCAGCTGTTGGTTTTGGTGCCGAACCAAATACTCAAACCGCTCTGGTAGACCTTGGTATGCCGGGCTCTCTTCCTGTACTAAACAAAGAAGCATTACGTATGGCGGTTATGTTTGGTCATGCGGTAAACGCTGAAATTGGCATGAAATCTGTTTTTGCCCGCAAAAATTATTTTTATCCAGATCTTCCAAAGGGATATCAAACAAGTCAAATGGACGACCCTATTGTTGGCATTGGGCACCTAGACATCACCCTTGAAGATGGATCAGTAAAGCGCGTTGGCATTACCCGTGCTCACTTAGAGGAAGATGCAGGCAAGTCATTGCACGAAGACTTTCATGGCATGACAGGAATAGACCTTAACCGCTCAAGCACTTCATTACTTGAAATCGTATCTGAACCAGACATTCGCTCCGCTAAAGAAGCCGTCGCTTATGTTAAGATGATCCACTCAATTGTTACCTATCTTGGCATTTGCGATGGAAATATGGCCGAGGGATCCATGCGTTGTGACGTAAATATTTCGCTGCGCCCTAAAGGTCAGCAAGAGTATGGTACGCGTACAGAAATAAAGAATGTAAACTCATTCCGCTTCATTGAAAAAGCCATTCACACTGAAGTTGAAAGACAAGCAGACATTTTGGAAGACGGTGGCAAAATCACCCAAGAAACGCGTTTATACGACCCGGAAAAAGACGAAACTCGTAGCATGCGATCCAAAGAAGATGCCAACGACTACCGTTACTTCCCTTGCCCAGATCTACTGCCTGTTGTACTGACACAAGAATACGTGGATTCTATTAAAGCGACATTACCTGAATTGCCTGTACAAAAAGCACAACGCTTTATGGAAGAGTACAAACTAAGCGAATATGACGCCAACGTGCTTTCATCCTCAAGAGAAATGGCCAATTATTTTGAAACAGTTACCTTGGCCGCTAAAAACCCAAAACTGTCTGCAAACTGGGTAATGGGCGAATTGAGCAAATTACTGAATCAAAACCAAATTGATATTGCTGATGCGCCTGTTTCTGCCGAAAACCTAGGTCTTTTATTACAACGCATTGAAGACAACACCATTAATGGAAAAACAGCAAAGGACGTATTCCAAGCCATCTGGGATGGTGAAGGTACGGCTGACGAGATTATTGAAAACAAAGGCTTAAAACAGGTTACCGACACCAAAGCCATTGAAGAAATGATTCAAACCATTTTAGATGCAAATCAAAATCAAGTAGATCAGTATCGCGCTGCAGAGCCAGACAAGCAGAAGAAAATGATTGGATTCTTTGTCGGCCAAGTGATGAAGGCATCACAAGGTAAAGCCAATCCCAGCATTGTTAACCCAATTTTAGCGAAACTGCTAAAAGGCTAGCAAAAGCCCCTCAGCTGTCAAGCTGAGGGGCTTTTCCCTAATAAAGTAATATCAACCCACTATTTAAGCCCCTTGCTAAGAGCAATTTACTCAAAAATAAACTTGTCCCGCCCTGTATTTTTTGCTGTATATAACCTTTCATCGGCAATCTCAATTGCCTGACTTAATGTGGGCTGCATGTCACAATTCATGCCGCCACTACAAGTAATCGTGATCTTATTTTCTGTAAATGTCATTTTTTTTATCTCACTTAGAAAAGCCTCAAAGCGCTGAATGGTTAATTCAGAACTTTCAGTTGAGATCAAAACACAAAATTCTTCCCCTCCAAATCGACTAATCATTTCATCAGGAAAAACCGATACCAAATACGCAGAAAACTCCAACAACAAAGCATCGCCAATCAAATGACCATGAGTATCATTAACCCGCTTAAAGAAATCAATATCCAGCATCACAACAGACAACACTCGATCAGAAGCTATGGATTTTTGATAAAGAGACTCACCTTCGGTGAATAAAAATCGACGATTGTACAACTTAGTTAACGGGTCAATATTGGCAAGATCACGAATCGTTTGTAACATTTCTTGAGCTTCTATATTGTGATTTACCCGACAATGAAACTCTTCATGATAAAAGGGTTTTTTTAGAAAATCATTAGCGCCAGATTTGATAAACTTAGCCGATAAAGAAGAGTCACCCTCTGCTGACAAACCAATAATAACCAAATCTTTAAAACGCTCATTATGCCTCAGCATACGCACCAAATCGTATCCATTAATAAGGGGCATATTATAATCTGTTATCAACATACGAATATGGCTGTCTTGCTCCAGTATCGCTAATGCTTCTTGACCATTTTCAGCCTCAAGAACCTGAAATTGATACTGCTGTAATAGGATTTTAATAAAAAGCCGACTGGTTGACGAATCTTCAGCGACAAGTACCTTAATACGTCGATTTTTTTCTAATCGATCCAAAACCTTCATTACATGATTAAATGAATAACGACTGTCTTTGGTAATGTAATCTACAACACCCTTATTAAGCAATTTAAGCCGAAGATCATCATCGAAGTTTCCTGTAAGCACAATACATGGAATCTGCTTATCTAACACCAAATCAACAACTTCACCGTGCTCAGCATCGGGAAGATTTAAATCAACAACCGCGGCAAAAAAATCACCTGAATGCGCTTCTAAACATTCCTGAGCATCCGCATAGCATTTTGCCAAAACCGGCATGAATAAGTCATTTTGTGAAACCAGATATCGAAGCACTTTTAATACAACAGGGCTGTCTTCAACCAATAAAATCTTATTTTTCACGAATCACATCTCTTTGCTTTAATTCAGACGATTAAAGACAGTTTTAAATACTTAATATTTAGAGCAAAGCACTCAGCTTCACTCTACTTTAATGCTACCATCCTTAGTATAACAACGATTTAAACATTCGTAGTATCTATTAACAAGGAATCATTGTATGGAATGTCGCACAAATTGTGGCGCATGCTGTATTGCGCCATCAATCACCTCTCCAATACCAGACATGCTTAAGGGCAAAGCCGCAGGCGTAAGGTGCGTTCACTTATTAGACAATATGAACTGCGCGATATTTAATTCAGCGAATAGACCGAAGGTTTGTGCTGACTTTAAGCCAGACCTAGAAACTTGCGGTAGTAATAGAGATGAGGCTATTTTACTATTAACCGTCATGGAAAGTTCAACTTAATCTATTATTATTGCCAATAACAAAGGAAGACTTAATGAAGTCAACGACTATACGAACTGCATGTATTTTAATTACGTCATTAGTGCTGACAGCATGCTCAACACCTAAAACGAAAAACGCCTTTATTCTTACACCGCCAAGTCAAAAGCAAATTGAAACCAATGTTCAAGCTCAAGTTTCACTCATGCTAACAGCGTTTACACCCGTTGCAGGACAGGCCATTCCCAATGAAGCCGTTTTATCGGCCTACGAGCAAAGAGATTACTCCCCTTTCTGGATTCAAAAAGACACAATTGATTCATCAATACATCAACTGCTTGATATCTTAGAGCTGTCTTACACTCATGGGTTAAACCCAGTCCATTATTACACCGAAGAAATCAAAGAGTACTTATCACTTCCCACACCAAGCCAAAAACAGCTCGCCGAATTGGATGTCATTACCACTATTGCCTTTTCCAGCTATGCTCACGACTTAAGCATTGGGCGATACGAGCCTCAATTAATCGACCCTAACTGGCAATTAGATGCGCCAACTAATGATTGGTCTGAAATTCTCTTTTTAGAAAAAACATCGGATATGATTCGTTTTTTGCCACTTCTCGCACCCAGACACCCAAATTATCAAGTATTGCAAAAATGGTTAGTGTATTACCAAAACCTTAACAACAAAGAACCTGACATCCGGGTTAAAGCAGGCGTCCCTCTTTCTGTTGGCGATCAAGGAGAACGAGTCGCCCAAATTAGGGCTAGATTGATTCAACTTGGAGACATTCGTTTCTCAACTCGTAAAACCAACGAAGATTATTTTGATGATAAGTTGAAGCTTGCATTAATACACTTCCAAAAACGTCATGACATACTGGAAGATGGGCATGCAGGAGCTCAAACCATTGAGATGCTTAATGTGCCTGTAAAAGTGAGAGCCCAACAAATTGCTTACAACTTAGAGCGCTGGAGATGGCTACCATCAACGCTTGAGTCAGAACGCATCTGGGTTGATCTAACCGATTACAAAGTCCACACCTTTCTAAATGACCAACACTCAACAATGAAGGTGGTTATAGGAAAAAATGAGCGTAAGACTCCTGTCTTTAAGGGCAACATGACTTATATGGTAACCAACCCGACCTGGAGAGTACCCCATAGAATCGCGCAAGAAACGCTCTTACCTAAAATACACCAAGACCCAAACTATTTGACAAAACACGGTTATCAAGTTTATTCAAGCTGGACGGTTGGTGCCAAGCAACTTGACCCTTTAACCATAAACTGGCCTGAGATCACACACAGCAATCTAAGATACAGATTCGAACAGACGCCCGACGAAGGCAATGCGCTCGGGGCTTATAAATTCATGTTCCCGAATAAGAATGATATCTATCTTCATGACACTCCATCTAAGCATCTTTTCAAAGAGCACATCCGAGCCTTTAGCTCTGGCTGCGTAAGACTTGAAAAACCAGAAGAGTTCGCTCAGTTAATTGTTGCATCAAGCTCAAAAAGAACAGGAGAATTAGAGAAAGCTAAAAAATCCAAGGCCACAAATGTGGTTTCTTTACCAAAAGAGATTCCTGTTTATCTAGTGTATTTCACGGTAGCGCCTAACGAAAATGGAATGCCTGAATTTCGTAATGACATTTATCAAAGGGATGAATTAATGGAAGAAGCCATGGGTTATTACTCCTTTAATCCTAAAGAAAGTCTTTAAACAAAGAAATGCCCACTTCCTTCATTAGAAAGAAGCGGGCATTGCTATCAAGACTGCTTTTAGAGAGCACGACTTTCTGATGTTACCGTGTAATAATACAGACCGTTACTTCTTCGCGATCGTGATAAAGATGTTTTGCTTGCAAACTGTATGATAGACCAGCTTGCTTTAATTCAGACTGCACAAACTCAAGACACTGATCCACTTCTTGATAACGCTTCTTCATTGGCAGTTTCAAGTTAAAGATCGTTTTTCTTGTCCACCCCTTAACAAGCCATTTTGACATAAGAGAAGCGACTTGCATTGGCGTCTCTATCATATCGCAAACCAACCAATCGACTGGACGTTTTGGCTGATACTTAAACCCATCAGACGTTTCATGCTCGACCAAATTTGTGGCCATCAAGGCTTTCTGCATCGGGCCATTATCAATGGCAATGACATGAATCCCTCGCTGCACAAACTGCCAAGTCCAACCACCAGGGGCCGCACCTAAATCGACTGCAACCAACCCCTCAGATAAATGCTTATCCCATTGATTAGCTGGAATAAACTGATGAAAAGCTTCTTCTAACTTTAATGTTGATCGACTCGGTGCGGCCGAGGGAAAGCGCAAACGGCGAATCCCCATCAAATGATCGCTTCTGCAGACATCATAAGACACACCTAAATACGCCGATTCCCCATCCAATAAAAATACATGATGACGCACCCCGACCGCTTTAGTGCGAATCAAGCCAGATTTCTTCCAACCGCTCCTTAAAGGTTTTTCGAACTTTTTAATCAAGCCAGATAAAGCTTTAGCCTCATTTGTATCCGCTGTTTCAATCCATAAATCTTCTGCAAGAGGTAAAGAACGTGCTGCGTCCAATAAGGACTCAACTCGAGACCCCTGAGACATTTCCAATACATCATTAACAGCAATAATCTGCCTAGCAAAGATCAAATTATTAAAGCTCAACCCTTTCACTAAACGCTCACCCGCGTCGGCTTGATCCATAACATAAACAACAAAACCTGAGTTTGCGGTTACTTTAGCATAACCATAAAACCCTTCTTGATTGGCTAAATCTGAAATTTCAGCCGCGCAATCTTTTTCAAAACCTTGACGACAATAAAGTAATACATTCTTCATAAAAATACCTCTGACCGCCATTTTACATGTTAATGGACAGACAAAGCGGATAATCTTATTTTTTATTCAGTCTAATCGTGATTTTCTTGAAAATAATGCTCGATCAGATTATTTGAGATGACATTAAAGTCACCTCGTTCATCTGGCAACTGAAAATATGAATGAACAGAGTCGTTCCAGTGAAATGATAAATAACAAGCATGCAGATAACCTCTTTCAGCTTCTCCGCCTCCGTATCTCTTATCACCTAATATAGGCGCACCAATGCTCTTCATTGCAACCCGTAATTGATGTGTTTTACCCGTTTTGGGCGCCAAAAAATACAGTCTTTTTCCTGGCATTAATGAACAAGAAGAAAAACGAGTCTCTGCTACATTATTAAGCTCTTGAGTAAGCTTCCATTGCCCCCGCCTACTGGGAGACATTCCACCTTTAATAATTCCCTGTTTCTTTTTTGGCTTTTTCTCCGAAACAGCCACATACATTTTTTGCACAAGGCGCGCTTCAAACAGTCGTCCAAATGTTTGGGCGGCTGATTTATGTAACGCCACAAGACATAAGCCCGATGTCATTTTATCCAGTCGATGGACAGGAAATAGTTCCGTATATGAAGTCATATTATAAAGGGATTCTATAAAACCAACTTCACCTGACTCAGCATGAAAACTCATTCCATCTGGTTTATAGACAACAAGGAAGTCTTCGTTTGAATGTAGAATTCGACATCCTCTTACATCAGTCATAACAACCTCAAAAATAGTAGAAGAAAAAAGAACACCATAAATCAGTACAAAGAAAACACTTGAACTTGATTTCGGCCCGCATTCTTTGCTTCATATAAAGCCTGATCCGCTTCCGACAAGAGCTCTTCATATCGACTGGTATTGAAACCGATAGAAGATATGCCGATGCTTACTGTTACAGGAACAACAATGCCAAGCTTAGTTTCAATATAAAGACTTTCGATAGACTTGCGAACGGCCTCCATTTCCTTTTGAGCTAAGCCTTTATCTGTATTTGGCATAACAATAACAAACTCTTCACCACCATAACGTCCCAGTTTAAATGCCGTCCCTATTTTATTTGCCATTGTCTGAGCCACATCTCGTAACACTAAATCCCCTGCATCATGCCCATAAGTATCATTAATTTTTTTAAAGTGATCTAAGTCAATAATGGCAAAAGAAGATTTCTCTTTATTCAATATTGAGCTAGCGAACACATTTACGGCATCAGCTAATACTTTTCGACGATTTGAAATTCCAGTTAACTCATCCACTTCAGCCAATCTCTTTAAAAAGGTGTTAGCCTTTATTAACCGGCTGATTAACAAGTTCATAATAAAAGAAGCGAATACGGTACACATACAGAAAGAGTATACTCTCATCCAAATCTGCTGTTCACTCGTGATAAGAACGGAGTCGTTTGGTGCAAGCAACTCACAAAGGAAAAATACAATGGTACCAATTAGAACAACGCCTACCCTTTTAAGGTAATGCTTCTTATGGAATACAGAAAAAGCATAAATAGGAATCAAGGAAGCAACCCAATGCAACCCATTACTTGAACCAATAAAAAAAAATGAGCTTACTAGAAGGAAGCCCATTAAGAAAAAGGGCAAAAAAATGGCGGATTGACTATAGAAGCCCTTTAAATTGAGACGAACCCCTATCACACAAATAAAAACCGAAACAACTTGAAACCAAAAAGCTGGCCACACAGACCAGAACATATAGAGTATGGCGGTGAATGTAATGCCACATAATGTTAAAAGATAGGACAAGTTTGTGATTTGAAGATTATACGGGCCTTCATCAGACCTATCTGTAACCCCCATAAACAAAATATCGTCTATTTTTTTTGAAAAATAATTCAAACGAACGACCCATTTATCTTATAGTATGAAAATAAATTGCGATAACACAGCAACTGATTGCATTATAGACTAAGCATTCAGAAGTATCATAGGGTTTAACCGTTTGAATGATTACAAATTATTTATCTTCTAATCTAAACATAGCAATTTTATGTACCTCACTCACAGCGCACAAAAACTCTTGATCTGTATCATGCTTAATACGAGAGTCAAAACCTTGAAGAACCTGATGTTTTGTCGCGCCCTTAACCGCCATAATAAATGGAAAACCATTTTTTTGTTTATAGCAGGTATTCAATTGATGGAACCGAGCTAACTCATCTTTAGTACAAGAGTCTAACCCGGCACCAGCTTGCTCATTTGCCGAGTCCGCTGTTAATGAGCCAGATAATGCTGCTTTACCAGCTAAATCCGGATGCGCATTAAGCAGCGCTAATTTTCGCTCATAACGGCTGTTATTCACAACCTCTTTCAGTAAGTTAGCCATAGCATCGATGTCATCAAAAAACACCTTTTGATCCGCTCGCTGAACAAACTCCCAAGCCGCTTCGGCAACCCATGAGGAATGTTCATAAACGTCCCGAAACACCTCTATAAAACCCTCATAAGACAGTTCACTGGGTTTATTTTTCAATTTTTTCATACGCTAAAACCTTATAGTGTAAAAAACTCTTAATAAACTGTTCTATTTAGATCGACGCTCTTGTAGACCAAAATAGAACAGGGACCTCCCACCATGAACACTCTACTTCAAAGCATCAAAACTGTTTGAATTAAGCACTCCAGCAAAAAACGGCACTTCTCTTTATAAGCAAAGGCATAAACATTGAAAACAAACCTTCATTAATTCCATCCTAAAACAAGACTGAAGAATGAAGACCGTTTCATTTTTTACCTGTTTTTATTGAATTTAATATTGACCAAGAAGACAATTATTATAAATTTACGTATTATCTAGATTAATTCAAAACATACGGGTGATCAAAACTATTGGCACATATATTGAATAATCAAAACAAAAGTTTCAATTATTTTCTTCACTGTCTATATTAAAGACAGATTTAAATCTATATTGATACTGACACGCACCAAAAAAGCACAACAAATTTTCTACGCACCATCAGCAAACATTCTTTATTTTTATGTTGATGTAAATATTTGAATTAAACAAAAACTTAGTCATTTATTGATGACTTATTGTATAGAGAACACATTGTGACATTATCTACAGATCACACTGCTTATCGAATTGAATTACGCAACATAACTAAGCAATACCCTGGTTGTCTTGCCAATGACTCAATTAACCTGTCTTTACTCCCCGGGGAAATACATGCACTACTCGGTGAAAATGGTGCAGGTAAAAGTACCCTTGTAAAAACCATCTATGGCGTTGTTTCTCCTGATCAAGGTGAACTGCTTTGGGATGGTAAAACGGTGCAAATCAAATCGCCAAGTGATGCTAGAGATTTGGGCATTGGCATGGTATTCCAACACTTCTCCCTTTTTGAGACACTTACTGTAACTGAAAACATTGAATTATGTTTAAGCAAAAAGCAGCTGTCAGAAGTCGATAACCTTTCGGATAAAATACGTCATCTCTCGCAAATATATGGATTGGATGTTGATCCAAGTCGTTATATACACTCTCTGTCAATAGGTGAACGCCAACGTGTTGAAATACTTCGCTGCTTAGTTCAGTCAGTAAAATTACTGATTTTAGACGAACCAACCTCTGTGCTTACGCCTCAGGAAGTATCTAGCCTATTTGTTGTTTTAAGAAAGTTATCTAGTGAAGGATGCAGTATTTTATTCATCAGCCATAAACTGCATGAGGTCACCGAAATATGCCAAAAAGCCACTATTCTTCGTGGGGGAAAGGTCATTAGTACCTGCTCTCCTCAAGAGGAATCGGCCTCTAGCATTGCTAAAATGATGGTTGGTGATCTAGCAGATCAAGACGCAGGTTACTCGAAAAAAGACGGTCATACTGTCATTTTTGAAGCAAAAGAATTTACGCTACCGACCAAACAGCCTTTTGGCACTTCATTAAAAAAAGTAAATTTTTCCTTAAAAGCCGGAGAGATATTAGGGATTGCGGGCGTTGCGGGGAATGGTCAAGATGAATTGATGGCCGCAATCAGCGGTGAAGATGGCCGCCCTGTTGACAATATGCTTTATCTTAATCAGCAAGATATTGGTGCCTTTGATGCAGGCAAAAGACGTAAACTAGGAATGGCAAATGTACCAGAAGAACGTCTTGGACGGGGCGCTGTGCCTGAAATGTCACTGAGTGAAAACACCTTATTGACGCAAAAAAGAGATTTTGTCAATAAAGGTCTAGTGAATTGGAAAAAAGTCCAAACCTATGCTCAAAGCATCATTGAAAACTACAAAGTAAAATGCCATGGCGAGTTCTCAGAAGCAAAAAGCTTGAGCGGTGGCAACCTTCAAAAATTCATCATGGGGCGAGAAATTGGCCAAGACCCAATTGTTCTCATTTGTGCTCACCCAACTTGGGGTGTGGATGTTGGTGCCGCGTTATCGATTCATCAATCGTTGCTGGAACTAAGAGACAAAGGCGCAGCCATATTATTAGTCTCAGAGGATATTGATGAGCTATTTTTACTGGCAGACAGAATTGGCTCGATATGCGATGGGTATTTATCGCCAATAGTTAAAACAGACGAAACCGATATCGAGCAAATAGGTTTATGGATGGCTGGTAGCTTTATTTCCGAATCACAGGAGGCATCGCTATGATACGCGTGCAAGCCAGAATTGAACAAAGTACGTTAATGAAGATTACCTCACCGATCTTAGCCATTGTGTTAACACTAATATTTGGCTCTATTCTTTTTTCGGCTATTGGTAAAGACCCGATACAAGCCATGCAGGTGCTCCTTATTGCACCATTATCAGATATGTACAACATTGGTGAAATGTTTGTAAAAATGGGGCCTTTATTACTATGCGCCGTTGGATTATCTTTATGTTATCGCGCTAATTTATGGAATATCGGTGCTGAAGGCCAATTGTTAATGGGCGCGCTTGGCGGCAGTGCGGCCGCACTCGCCTTTATTGATTCCACTTCATCCTTTGCGCTTCCCATCACATTAATTTGTGGCATTGCTTCTGGGATGTTTTGGGCGGCCATACCCACTTATTTAAAGCTGAAATTTAATTCAAACTTAATACTGACAACGATTATGTTTAATTATATTGCACTTTATTTATTACTCTGGGCTGTTCATGGACCTTTACGCGATCCACAAGGCTATGGCTTTCCAGAGTCCGCCTTATTCTCGGATATTACAACCCTGCCGATTTTATTTGATGAAGGGAGAATACACCTTGGTGTTGTTTTCGCAATCATTGCAGCCGTAGGGGCTTGGGTATTATTAAACAAGAGTCATATCGGTTTTCAAATTCGTGTGTTTGGTCAAGATGAGCCAGCAGCAAGATACGCTGGCTTCAACGGTAAAAAAATCAGCTGGATTGTTATGCTATTCGCAGGCGCCTTAGCGGGCTTAGCGGGTGTGTCTGAGGTAACGGGGCCAATTGGACAGTTGATTCCAAGTGTTTCTCCAGGGTATGGCTATTCCGCTATTATTGTCGCTTACCTTGGTCGTTTGCACCCATTAGGCGCCCTCCTCTCCGCTACTTTTATGGCCGTGCTTTATATGGGCGGTGATTTAGCACAGATTGAAATCGGAGTGCCTACCGCCGTTGTCGGCATGTTCCAAGGTGTTTTACTCTTTTTCCTACTTGCTTGCGACTTTTTTATTCGCTATCGAGTGTCCTTTATTTCAAACAACAGCCCTATCCAGGAGTAACGCGTGGACGCTGAATTACTGTCTCAAGTTCTATTTGCCGCCATTAAAACGGGTACACCACTACTCTTAATCGCATTAGGCGAAGTCATATGTGAAAAATCAGGCGTCCTCAATCTTGGTCAAGAAGGCATGATGTTAATGGGAGCCGTTGTTGGTTTCCTGGCCGCTTATACTTCTGGCTCTGTTGGATTAGGCGTTCTAGGTGCCATTATCATAGGTATGTTTATGAGCCTGATATTTGCCTTTTTAGTTCTACACCTTGGCGCAAATCAAGTCGCCACTGGTTTAGCGTTAACCATATTTGGTACTGGCTTAAGCGCTTTTGTTGGCTCAGGCGTCGTCGGACAAACAGTGCAAGGCTTTCAACCAATTGTGATTCCACTACTGTCTGATATCCCGTTTATTGGGCACATTTTATTTACTCACGATTTGCTGGTTTATCTTTCTTTTGCTTTAGCGGCATTGGTCTCGTATGTCGCCACCAAAACCCGCATTGGGTTAGTCATTAAAGCCGTAGGTGAAAATCCGCATGCCGCAAATGCTATTGGCATTAAAGTATTAAGAGTTCGATACTGTGCTGTTATGTTTGGTGGGGCTATGGCTGGGCTTTCTGGTGCGTACATGTCACTTGTCTATACTCCAATGTGGATTGAAAACATGACGTCTGGACGTGGCTGGATCGCTTTGGCCCTTGTTGTATTTGCTTCTTGGAGAGTTGGCCGTATTATGCTCGGGGCTTATCTCTTTGGTTTGGCAAGTATTATGCATCTCGTTTTACAAGGAATGGGTTGGAATATTTCTCCAAACCTTCTCGCTATGCTGCCTTATGTCGCCACCGTAGTGGTCATGGTCATCATCAGCGCTGATCATTTTAAAGAAAAGTTACTGGCACCAAGGTCGCTTGGAAAACCTTTCGACCCAAGACAAATGGCGTAAAAAAGTGACGCATGGCTAATATAGACAATTGTGAATATATTGGTCTGCTGTATTGATAGTATTAAGTATAACCATGTAGAGCGCTATTAAGCGTATAGGAGTTAAATCGATGAAGTTAAAAAGCTTATTATTAGGCCTAGGTCTTGTCGCAGGTCTATCTGCAGCACACGCAGAAGATCCATTTAAAGTAGGTTTTGTCTATGTTGGGCCTGTTGGCGACCATGGTTGGAGTTACGAGCATAACCGTGGACGTGAAGAGCTAGAAAAACACTTTGAGGGTAAAGTAAAAACGACCTATGTTGAGAATGTTGCAGAAGGTGCTGACGCGGAACGCGTCATTACACAATTAGCTAAATCAGGGAACGACCTGATTTTTACAACTTCTTTTGGTTACATGAACCCAACACTTAAAGTCGCTAAGCGTTTTCCTAAAACCACATTCGAACATGCCACTGGCTATAAACGCGCTAAAAATCTAGGCACTTATGCACTGCGTACCTATGAAGGTCGTTATGTGTCAGGTGTAGCAGCCGGAATGATGACCAAAACCAATAAAATTGGTTATATTGGGTCCTTTCCTATTCCAGAAGTATTTCGAGACATCAATTCAGCCTACATGGCAGCTAAAACAGTCAACCCAAATGTTGAATTCAAAATTGTTTGGGTAAACTCTTGGTATGATCCAGGTAAAGAAACCGATGCAGCCAATGCACTGATGGATCAAGGCGTAGATGTTTTACTACAACATACAGACAGCCCTGCGCCACTTATTGCCGCCGAGAAGCGTGGTATGCGTGCCGTTGGTCAAGCATCTGATATGAGCCATTTTGCGCCTAATGCTCACATTTTCTCAGTACGAGATGATTGGGCACCTTATTACATTAAAACAACAGAAGCCGTTATGGATGGTACCTACAAGCCAGCTGACTTTTGGGGTGGTTTTAAAGACGATATGTTAAGCATTTCCTCCATCAATGATAACTTACCTGCTGACGTTAAAGCCAAAATCCAAGCGACATATGACGATGTTCGTTCTGGTAAAATTAGCCCTTTCACAGGACCTATTAAAAATAACGAAGGCAAGGTTGTTGTTGCAAAAGGGCATACTTTAACTGACACTGAACTTGCTCAAGTTAATTGGTATGTTGAAGGGATAACAGACGCTATTCCTCAATAATTCATCCATCGAGCAGCGATTCAATATACATCGCTGCTCGATATTCCAGATTCAATCCATTTTGAACAGAAGTCCATCAAAAAAACATTGAATATTTTCCAATAAAAAATTAAAACAATAGTTTCAATATATACTTAAACGAAAGGAAAATATTATGGGATATTTAACAACTCATGTTTTAGACACGACACACGGTACACCAGCGGCTGGCATTGCCATTACACTTTTTAGTTTAGAAAACAACCACAAATCAAAAATTGCCTCAGCAATAACCAATAGTGATGGTCGCTGCGATAGCCCCATTCTAGCGCAAAGCGATTTTGAAATAGGAACCTATGAACTTGAATTTGAGGTTGGCGATTATTTTATACATAAAGGCATACAACAAAAAAAACCCAACTTTCTTGATAAGGTTATTATTCGATTCGGTATCAATGATTCGACTGAGCATTATCATGTACCATTATTAGTCTCTCCTTATGGATACAGTACGTATAAAGGAAGCTAAAATACCTTCTATTAATAACAACAAGGACAAAATACACTAGGATGCTTATGAAAACGCATTGGGTTCAACAAGCTGCACAACTTGAAAAAGCAGCAACAAATTTTGTTATGGTGTCTGTTGTTTCTATTCAAGGTTCAACACCAAGAGAAATTGGTGCCCGTATGTTGATCACCAAAGACGCTATTTTTAATACTATAGGCGGTGGCCATCTTGAATGGAAGGCCATGGCTTATGCCCGCCAATGCTTAGAAAACCGGCAACCTATAAATGAAATTAAAGAGTACCCGCTAGGGGCGACACTTGGGCAATGTTGTGGAGGTAAGGTGTCATTGTTATTTGAAAGCGTCTTTCAAGCCGATTTCAGCCTTGCGATTTTTGGCGCAGGTCATGTCGGCAAAGCCATTATTCATTGCTTAGGTCAAATCCCTTGTAAAGTCTATTGGATAGATAGCCGTGCGAATGAGTTCCCACAAGAATGTCCTGAAAATATTATTAAAATTCACTCGGACTACCCTGTAGATGAAATAAAAGACTTACCCAGTAACAGTTACTACCTTGTACTTACCCATAACCATCAACTTGATCTAGACTTATCTGAAGCCATATTAAAACACAATGATTTTGCTTATTTAGGCGTAATCGGCTCAAAAACGAAAAGCGCCCGTTTTAAACATAAACTAAGAGACAAAGGCTTTTCTTCTGAGGCGATAGCACGTATGGAATGCCCAATGGGCGAACCTGAAATAGTCAGTAAACAGCCTGGAGAAATTGCCGTCTCAACGCTTTCTCAATTATTAAAATATAGGCAGAAACAAACGCCTACTAAGCAAGAAAAAAGATCAAAAGAGGTACTTTATGAGAACTCAAACTGAACTGCTAAGCCTTGCAGAGCGTATGCCGAAAGCGGAACTTCATCTTCACTTAGAAGGCACATTTGAACCTGAAAAAATGTTTCAAATAGCCGAACGTAATCAGATTACGTTAAAATACAAATCAATTGATGAGCTAAAAGCCGCCTATCAATTCACTAACTTGCAAGATTTTCTCGACCTTTATTATCAAGGAATGTCTGTTCTCCTTAAAGAGGTTGATTTTTATGATCTGACTATGGCTTATCTAGAAAAAGTTCATTCTCAGAATGTTGTTCATGTTGAAGTTTTTTTTGACCCCCAAGGACACCTAGAAAGAGGCGTCTCTTTCGAGATTCAAATCAACGGTATCACCAAAGCACTTGACGATGCACAGAAAAAATGGGGAATGACTTATCGACTTATTATGTCTTTTTTACGGCATTTAAGTGAAGAGAGCGCTTTCGAAACGCTGGAATTAGCCAAGCCCTTTTTAAATAAAATAGACGCCGTAGGCTTAGACAGCTCTGAACTTAACCATCCCCCCCAGAAATTCAGCCGCGTATTCCAAAGCTGCAAAGAGTTAGGACTAAAAATCACGGTGCATGCAGGTGAAGAAGGCCCACCAGAATACGTTTGGCAAGCCTTAGACATTCTTAATGTTGACCGTATAGATCATGGTAATAGAGCGCTAGAAGACACACAATTAACGGCTGAAATTTTAAAACGTCGATTGACACTAACCGTCTGCCCTCTTTCTAATCTCAAGCTTTGTGTAGTCGATTCTATAAAAAATCACCCCATTCAAAAAATGCTACGACTTAACCTAAATGCGACAGTCAACTCAGATGATCCAGCCTATTTTGGAGGCTACATGAATGAGAATTTTAATTCATTAATAACGGAGTCAAATCTGACAGAGGACGAACTTTATCAATTGGCTAAGAATGCCTTTGAAGGTGCTTGGCTATCCAGAGAACAAAAAGCGATCTATCTCGACATGCTTAATGCATCCTTTAAAGCATCCGCTATAAGCTAATTTGAATAAACATCAGGCTGCCATACTTCCATAAAGGAAGTAGGGTTAGCCAATGCCTTAAAGCCAAATTTTTCATATAAACCATGAGCATCACTGGTAGCCAGAGCCATACGCCTTAGTCCCTGCAGATCTTTATGGTCAAGGATATGTCTCATTAACCGTTTACTTAAACCCAGCCCACGATATTCAGGCAAAATAAAAACATCAGCCAAATACGCAAATGTAGCTCGGTCCGTTATCATTCTAGCAAAGCCTACCTGCTGATAATCCGTATTCATTACCCCAAAGCATAACGAGTTTTGCAGTCCTTTTACTAAAATAGGAAAAGGGATGTTTTTGGCCCAATAAGTAGAACTTAAGGTTTTATGGATAACAACTAAATCCATTTCTTCCAATTTATCGACAATATAAAAATTCATACGAGGCCCTCTTAATTCCTAGTCAATGCAGCGCCACATTAATGTGATGCTAATTGATTACGATCAATACCGATCGCCGCTAACTTTTTAATACACACGTGATGTATCGGGAATAGCCTACAGATTACATAATATAATCCCAACATCAAAAATGCGGGAATAATGAATAAGGTTAATGCCATCTTAGCGGCAAATTGCATCACCACATAACTGCTTCTTTGGGTCTTTTGCGACAATTTTGCAGAAGACGCCTTATGTAAAAACTGGATACTGGTTTTGGCATGCTGCTTTAAATCGCCTTTATTGTTAACACCAGATAACTCATTAGACATGGCTGAAAAATATTGGTAGCTGGCTTTATCTTCAAAGTAATGATCGACTGCATGACTTAAGCCTGAGGATAAATGAATACTATACGGAATGATCAAATAGCTGACTAAAAATAGGCTCCCAGCCGAACGTAAAATAGCATGCCATGTCACGCTGGTTAAGAGAGTTCGATCGATCCATGATAATACAGTCCAAAGCGCAAGCAAGAGAATAAATAACTCTAAAAACCATGAAGACACGTACTCGCAAAGCGCTGAAAGAGCTTGAATGGTACCAATACCGGCTAATGATAACAGCACTACCTCATTGCCCTTTTCAAGTACAGCCGATAACTGACTTAATAATCGCCCCACCTCAACATTAATATCAAGAATAAATGAGATCCCAACCTGACTGCTTGCCGCCACATCAACTAACGTTTGTAACGCTAGTAAATGCCCAAGTTCTTTCCCTAATTGCGCTTCTAGCCCTTGTAAATAAGAAACATTACTATAATGAAGTTCCTCTTGTTGGAAGAAACCCGAGAAAGACGAAAAATAATCAAAATGATGTAAGCCTAAAAACAAGATCAGAAATGTAGACAGTATCAATAAATCAAACCGACCTAGTAACCCATTATCCAACCGATGATCCATCTTCATTTTACCTCCTTTTTACCATGACATTTAATATCCTTTAAGCGAGCCTCATCAACGACAATGTCCAAGTCAACATGGCCATTAATGCCTTCCACATGACCTGTCTCAGAATGTTGCCATAGGACAAGGTTTTTCAATCCATCAGGTACAGTCATCGCACCATCGTAATCGGCCAACCAAAATGGATATTCGTTAAAACCTTCACCAATGTTAGCTTTCCAGAAATCGCCATAAGAATACAAAACGGGTTTACAGCCAGTGCTTTCTTCAATGATTTTTAGCAGTGTTTTTAAGCGTTTCTTAATTTCATCAGCGGGTACACCACGAGTAATTTCCACGTCAATCATAGGCGCTAATGTCAAGTTATTATCGGCTAAAGACAGCAAAAAGTTCTGTGCTTGCTTCGCAGGATCATCTTCGGCCTCAAAAAAATGGTATGCCCCCACCCAAATTCTTTCTGCCGAATCATTTATTTGTGCTAATGCGTCACTATTCGCTTTGAAGTCTGGGTCTTGATAAGTCATCCCATCGGTGGCTTTTAAGTAGACAAACTTAATATCTGAATGCGCAACTGAAGTCCAATTCACTTTGCCTTGATCATGGGAAACGTCGATACCATGCAAAGAGCCTGCGACTGACTTGCCCTTTTCACCTTGAGAAGCGTCATCCGAGAGTAAAGGGGCTTGTGTATTGTGAGAGACAATTAGTGGTCTCTTGAATAAAATATACGTAAAGACAATGGCACAAAATACATAGCCAACTAACCTTAATTTACTGCGTTTACCTTCACTCATAGTATGAGATCCCCTATGATAATCAGCATTTCAATAAGCACTCATTATGAGGTATGAATGACAAATCATCCTCAATGCCTTGGTAAAAATAAGCGCTGATCCATGTTCTCAAAAAACGTATCTTATCGTAATATCGTTTAACACTGATTGTTAATAGAAATACACTGAGCGAATCACTTAAGGAAACAATGCTAAAACGAATAAGTACCTTCATCCTATTTCTATTATTACTGATCTTGGCCGCCGCCTACATTTTTCGGCTCCCTCTGACTCAAGGGTTTTTAGCGCCTCAATTGAATGAGCACAACATTAAATTAGAATGCCTAGATTGGTCTATGACCGCTAATCTATCTCTTCAAGCCAAGACAATTTGCCTTACTTATCAAAAACACACCCTTGAACTACAAGACATTGAACTTAGTCATGATTATCTGGTCATAAACAATGCCACTTTAACTCTCAACTCAAAAACAAACAGTACCGTCAACACAACAACCCAATCAATACGTAACACAGAAGCAGGTCTGACGGGGGCGATTAATCTAGCACTGCCAAAAACGCGTCCTCTATTAATGATAAACACGCTCAGCATTCAAAATGACCAACTAACGCAACCCGTTAGCCTAACCGTTTCTGAAAATACGCTTAACCACTTTACTGTGCAAGGTGATTTAAGTGCGACGATTAAACTGACGGATCATAAAATATCAGGCTCTATTCAGGCTAATAGAGATAAAATAATCAAAGAATTTTTGCAAGAACACCTTATTACAGACCCAAATGCACAGATTACAATTCTATCTAATGATACAAAATTAAAGAGTGATCATAAATTTGAATTTAATGGCAAAAACCTTCAAATACAAAGTCTACTTGATGTGTTTTTTCCCTACACAAATAACGCACTGTGTCAGTCAACTTTGGCCGTTAAAGGCACACTCCTATCTCGCTTTAATTTAGTTAGCCAAGTATTCATTTTTGACCCCAAAGATTTAATAACGCAAGTAAAGTTCGATAAAAATTGCGTAAACAACTCCCCTCAATCCGAATATCAAGACTTTATACAAGCTCAAGCCGCCTTTGATTGGCAACTGAATATTCCAGAAGCGATTCGTCTCAATCACACTCAATTAACGATACCGACTGTCCAATTAAAAAGCAGAGACAAGAATACCTATCAGATCAATGCTAAAAATATAACCGTCAAACTCGATCAACCCGATACTCTAGCAGGCGAGATTAGCGTTCAAGCCCGTACCAAAAACCTCCAAAATATTCGCATAAGTACCCAACTGAGTGGTGCAACCTTAACGGGAAAATATCAGATAGCGGCCAATCATCTTCCTAAATTTACAGGCATTAACTCAGAGGAAGCGACTCTTGTTGGAAATTACACCTTAACACATTTATTTAGTCGCTCAGGGGGGACTACTCCCATTGGCAAAATAAGCAGTCAAATCAATATTGCTGCAGGAAAAATGTGGCCCTATCAGTTTAAACATTACCAGGGTAAACTGCTGGCAACACTTGATTCAAACCTCTTATTAAAGTCAACCCTAGTCAGCCAAATAGTCAGCAGTCAGATCACATTAAATCAACTTGAGAAGCTTACATTGAGTGGACTAGTAAATACCATTGAGACACACATTAATCTCAATGAGAACAAACCAGCTATAAACCTTAAAGCAACCAGTACACTCAAGTCACTTCAAGCGCCTCAAGCAAAACTCACAAAGATCAAAATAGACTCAGAAGGCGAATTTAAGGACCATTTGGAAGCGTCCCACCACATGCTCATCGAAGGTGTTTCTGTAATCGCCTCGAACACGCTGTCAGACAAAGGCCACCCATTTGAAATAACCATACCGAAGCAAAGTACAGCAAAATTAAATGCATTCATCAAAAAAATGGATCCTCTTGGGCAACTTACTAAAGGCTATTTTTCTGGAAAAATCATAGGCGATGCTCACACCAAACAGGCGTCTATTACTCTCCAACTGGATCAAGTCTCCGGTCTGTATGATGATTACTTACTTGATAGCTTAGACACTCAGTTGGAAGCCCAATACCTAAATGAAAAACTTATCTTAGATAAAGCGAATTTTAGCCTGAGCGAATTACGCGCTGGTATCATAATCAATAAACTTCAAGGAGAGTTGGCGCTAAGGAACCATCAACCCCTTATTCAAAATGTAAAGGGCAACCTGTTCGATGGCTATTTTCTAGTCGACAAATACCTTATTGGAGCAGATGATCAAACCATTCATGTGCGTTTTAATGATATTGAAGCCAGTAAAATCATGGCGCTTTATAATGATCCAAGCATCCAAGTAACCGGGAAATTTACAGGCGCGCTTCCTATTGTTATTAAAGGCAATAACATTGAAATTCAGCAAGGTACACTCTCTAACCAAAACCAAGCTTCTCTGATCATTGAAAACAACGAGGCTTTTAACGCCATTAAATCTCAACAGAAAGAGTTAACACAGGTCTTAGGGTTATTGGAAAATTTGGATATACAACGACTTGATAGCAACGTAAAACTGGCGCCAAATGGTGACTTAACGCTTAACGTAAAATTAAAAGGTTACAATAAAAAGCAAGCTCAAGAGGTGAATTTTAACTACAATCATGAAGAAAATGTGTTTACATTACTCAGAGCGTTACGTTTAAGCGATGAGATCACGCACCAAGTTGAGCAAACGTATCTTAAAAACCGTAGCTAGGAACCGTAACTAAAAACCAATAGGTTGGCCTTAAAAGAATCTAGAGACAGGACAATATTATGATAAACACCTTCGGTCGTAACATGTTCACCGCAACGGTTGGCATTTTACTATTAAGCGCTTGCACACACAGAGTTGAAGTGGCTACCAAAGAACCCATTACCATTAATTTAAATGTAAAAGTAGACCATGAAATTCGTGTCAAAGTAGACAGAGAATTAGATTCATTATTCAGCGACGACAGTGACTTATTCTAAGGAGAACGAAATGAAAAAAATCCAACTTATCACCTTGCTTACGGCCGTATGTCTCTCTATTTCTGCTTGGGCATTGTCTCTAGATGAAGCCAAGAATCAAGGCATAGTAGGAGAAGCCAGCTCCGGTTACCTAGGAATGGTCGTGCAAAATGCAGACGCTAAAAGCCTTATTAACGAAATCAACATGAAACGAAAAGCTCAATACCTAAAATTGGCCGAGAAGAATGGGCTAACGCTTTCTCAAGTCGAAGCATTAGCCGCTAAAAAAGCCATTGAAAAAACGCAAAATGGTCATTACGTTGAATCAAATGGACAGTGGTTGAAAAAGTAATGAAAACCAACTAACGGAAGTATCATCGTATTTATTTAAATACAACCAACAATAAACTCTTTAGAGCTTCAGCACTGTAGCGCCGTTCCGAGCCATCAAAACAACGGTGATGCTTCCCGATGACAGTTTGATGGCCCAGAACGGATCTCAAGTAGCAAACAGATCATTGCTTAAGTAATTTAAGGCTAATCCAAAATAAAATACTATATCTAGAAATATAGTATTTTAAACCTTTTTAATGGGAATATTTGTCACCCACCGTTTCTCTAATGGGGTGGGTGTCATAAACTATGACCATTTTTTCTATTAACATCTCAGTAGTAAAGTCAAAAATATCGATGCAATCAAATGGTGCGGTAGACCCATCGGATAAAGTCCAATCGTATCTAAAGTAAGCTGTAACGCTTAGATTATCATTCGAGCTTAAGAAAATATCAATCGGGATGATTTTACTTGGGCCAGAAACGTCGCGAAGTTTTTCAAAGAATGGTCTTGGCTTCATCCATCCAAGGAACGGTGAGTAAATATCGGCATTTTTATCAAACAATTGACATATTTTTTCTATATTGCACTTCTCTAATTCAGCAAGGTAGCAGATGATTTTCGCTTTCATTTTTTGAGCAGACTCATTAATAACTATTTCATCTTTATGTATCATTTCTTTCTCCTCGGTTTGTGAACAACCGATGTTATAGAAATTCATGTTTTCTAATCAAACTAATATATTTAATATGGGGTATCTCCTATTGGAATACTCAAAATGCGATCAAAAATTTATAAATCTCTCCCTAGCCTAGTTACCATTCAAGCATTCATTGTTTGCTCTGAACGAAAGAGCATTAACAAAGCATCTCTTGAATTAAATCGGTCTCAAGGTGCTGTAAGTAAACAAATACAACAACTGGAAGCGTTTTATGATGTAGTGCTTTTTGAGAGACTTAATTCAGGCTTAGAGCTCACCTCGGAAGGAAGGCGTTTCTTAGAGGTTGCCTATGAGTTGCTTGAGGTCGTTGGAAAGTTTGAATTACCCAATAGACGAAGTACTGACATTAAAATATTTTCCCCATCCACCTTTGCATTGCGTTGGCTTCTCCCGAGAATCGAAAAGATCAAACTTGAACTAAGTGAAATAGATATACAAATAAGAAGTACTCATGCTGATGCAATACAACTAGATAATAATGTGGCTAGCTTAGCTATTGTCAGAGGGCAGCCATCAGAAAGCAATTTAGCTTTTATCGAGTTGTTTCCTGAGATTTTAACGCCTATGTGCTCAGACTCTATTAGGAAAAGCATTCTAGACAATAGTCTCTCTCTTGAAGGACAAAATTTATTACATGCTACACAAGATGGTGAAGAATGGTTTACTTGGTTGGATCAAAATAAAAATATAAAAACGGAAGGTTCTAATTCAATGTTCTTTGATACGCTTGACGTCGCTTTATCTGCTGCTGAAAACGCATCAGGTATTGTTATTGGAGATCCAGCTATGGCCGTTGAACGATTAAAATCTAAACGCCTATTTATGCCCTATCAATCCATCATACCAAGTGGCAAGAAATATTATATTTGCTATCTTGAGAAATTCAGTGGGAATAAAGAAATACAACAATTGGTTAAAGCACTAGTCCGCTCCATATGACGTGGTGTTTAAATAATAAAACACCAAAATTAGAACAATACCTTTTAAAGAAAAATGTATTTTATATTTCGTAAGTGAGGCGTCAAACGTGCCTTTATTTGGCAAAAAAGTAAGCTCTAATTCTGGATCAGTGGGAGTATCACCCAATTCATTCACACTTATTGAGCCCTAGAGAGTTTATTCAAGTCATTATTAGCTGGTTTGCCTTGATGCCATCTAATCGCTTGGAGTGCATCAGAGTATAATCGGTTGATGCGGCACTTTTCTTTTTTGGGATGTCAGTAAATAGCATGTATTACACCTCAACCACAGAGGGATTTTTCATACAATGAGACGGCATGATACGCACCATTTTTATAACCAACCTCCGTCATGGTTCCCACTAACTCAAACCCATACTTTTCATGCAGCCGAATAGAAGCGGCATTCGGAAGCGTGATCGCGGCATACAATCGGTGTAATGTTTTTGTGTCTATAGCGGAGAACAATGCATCGTACAGTTTTGCACCCATCCCTTGCCCTCCCATATCGGGCTTTATATAAATGGTGACTTCAGAAGACGTACAATAGGCCTTTTTTTCTTTAAATTTTGTGTTATAGGCAAAGCCCACCACTTGGCCTTTATTCTTGGCTACCAATAAATTATAAGGACTTTCTTCCTTATTAAATATCTGAAACCAATTTAAACGAGATTGTACTCCCCACTCTTCTGTATCAAAGGTCGCATTACTGTTTCGAATATAATGATTGTATATTGCATTTATCGAAGACAAATCTTCTACCGTACCTCTTGCAATAGCGATTTCCATACCAGCTTCCTTATGTTGTTATTAACCTCTTTAATCATACTATTTTTGCTACGAAAAACACGACCTAGAAAGCGTTTTGGTGACCTTTTATTTACGTAAATAAAAAAGAAAATTTATGCGTACCATAAAATGAATCGAGTGAACCCTCTTTGACAGATCTGGCGAAAAAAAGTATATTCCCGTCCATCGGATTATTCCGATTCGTTCTCGGGGCGGGGTGAAATTCCCCACCGGCGGTAAGGAAGGTTTTTTCTAAGTCCGCGAGCGCCTAATAGAAATTTTATTTTAGGGTCAGCAGATCTGGTGTGACTCCAGAACCGACGGTTACAGTCCGGATGATAGAGAGCGTGTCAGACAACACCTCACTGTGTCGTTATATTCGTATATCGACTCTAAATAGGGATGCCATATTTTTATGGTGTTTTTGCCTGTCCGTTCGCCCTGATTCACCTTTATTTTAGGAATTTACAATGAATCAGAGCTCAACGAATCTTATTGATTTCACACCAGCAACAAAACGCATTGCTTTTTTACATGCCACTTGGCATGAAGAAATCGTCTTAAACTGTCTAGAAGGCTTTAAAGTTGAATTAGTTTCTCGTGGTTACGATGCATCAATGATTGATGTGATTGCCTTACCGGGTGCATACGAGATTCCACTGCAAGCCAAGTTACTTGCTAAAAGTGGGCATTACTCTGCCATTGCTGCCAGTGGATTAGTCGTTGATGGCGGAATTTATCGACATGACTTTGTCGCACAAACCGTTTGTAACGCGTTAATGCAAGTTCAGTTAGAAACAGAAACACCAGTGCTAACAGCTATTCTAACGCCTCATAATTTTCACGAACATGACGAACATAAAGACTACTTTAGCCGGCATTTTTTGAAAAAAGGCACGGAACTCGCCAATGCTTGTGACAGAACCATTCAATTGACAGAAAAAGCAAAGCAACGTTAAGTAAATGAATGACGCCGCTATCAAATGCTTGTTAACACTATTTGATAGCGGCGTCATTCATCTAACCAGACGTCGCCATCTCTTGTTCAACGGTTAGGACCATAAATTCAGCAGGACGTACCACCGCCACCTTGATGGATACTCTCATCAAGCCTCTTAACACATCCTCAGCCGTCATAGTAGCACCCAACCCACACTCCACTTGAAAAGCATCGGCTGAACTTGCTCCCTGTAATCCCCCTTCTTTCCAAATGCTTACCAAGAAACTACTTATTTCATTTTTAACCGCCATCCAAGTATTCATGCTATTGACTTCAAATGCATAAGCACGAAGCGCCAGTTTTACGGATTGCTCAAGAAAACTCATTGTGCGCCTAACAGAGAGGTAACGCCAATCTTGACTGTTACCATCCAACGTCCTGGCTCCCCAAACTAAGATCCCCTGCCCGTTAAAAAAGCGAATCGCATTAACCGACTTCCCAGATACCTCGATATTCAAATCGGCCTGCTGAGCGTCAGTCAAGTGAATAGGAAGACGAGAAGCGCCTACAATGCTGGTATTTGCTGGAGCATGCCAAACCCCATTGTTATTATCATTGACAGTATAAATGCCCGCCATGGCACCACTTGGAGGTAATACATTGGCCTCACTCAATACATGATTAATAATTTGATCGTAATCTGTGGAAGCGTTAAGCAAAGACTCGTTAAGCTGGGATTGGGTCAGCGAATTCTCTGTGGAAGGTAGATCAATCATGTCGATAATATCTTCCACTATGCTATTCGGTGCAGAAACAGGACTCAGGATGCTCTTCAGCTGTTGGGTATCCCCGCCAAACAAATTGGTATAATTAATTTCATGGCTCTGCATGATAGTCGTACCAATGAAAGGATAATAAACAGCGCCAAATTTTAACCCTTTTGAACCTGTTTTATTACGGAAGGTTTCAATATCATGGGTATATGTAATAGGATCGGGCGTATTACCGCCAATAATATCAAACAAACAAACCGCGGTTTGCACGTCATTTGCTTGTGACAACATAGATTCCATCAAGGTACCATTATTGTCTATTGATAGCAGCGTCGCTTCTGGACAAACGTAGAGGGTAGGCTCTGATTCATTTTTTAATAATGTTAAACCGCGTTGCAAATCGGCTAGATGTACATTTGGATTAACAATCTGCTCTCCTACCTTCCCCGCTTTTCCGTTTACTCGACCATAGGAACCTACCGACACAATATACGCATCGCCTCCACCGTTCTGATAAAAAAGTCGAATACTATTGTATAAGTAATAAACAGTGCTTGGGTCCGGTACAACCGAATAGCCACGCTCATTCAGTTGAAGGTAATCTCCATTTTTAGGCTCTGTGTCTTGCTCAATCAAATAATACTCTGGATGGTATTGAGCCGCCGGATCTGCTGCAGAGGATGGTAAAGAGGTTAAATAAATGGCTTGAAACTCGGCAAAAGACGATATCTTCTGCACCTTATTATAGAACGATTTTCCTTGATACTCAGCGCTAGGGGTATAGCCAATAAAAGCCGGAACGGCTGTTGCTACAGGAACAACAGAATTACCAAAAGCATTTATCTCGTTTATATACACACCAGGTGTTTTGATAGTAGAAACCATACCTCTTTACTCCCTTTCGTTTCACTTTCACTCAGGTAAAGGTGAAAATATTGGATCAAAATGCTATCAACTTACTGTTTTCAGAGACGTGCCACATATTAAGCGCGATAGACGGTCTTTGAACATTCTAGTACATGAATATTGAACCGTACAATAACAGGCTGAATGAAGGGAGTTTTTTAAAAGAAATCAATTAGCCGATTGATATATATGAGCTAATTATTTGAATTGACCAATACATATTTTAAAGACGTATTTTTGCAATTTCATAAAGTAAAACAGACAGAACGAAACATTAAATGATGGCCTGAATTATTCCAAGTTTTTTTGATTTGTAAGGTTTTTTGAAACAAAATATCATGCTTTTATCGCTTTTCGGCCAACAGAATAATCGCGCAACTTTGTAAAAGGTACATGACCAATTAAGGTACCGATTAGAATCATGATCAATGCAAAGGTTAACCCTTGAGTCCATAACTCGCCAAATAATGGCACGGCCAACACGCTTGCAAAAACAGGCACAAGAGCCATGAAAGCGCCCATTTTTGTGGCGCCTAAAATGTGAACGGCACGTCCATAAAATATCATTTGTACTGTGGTTGCCATTACGCCTTGATAAAAAGCTTGCAAACCAATCATTTCCCAAGAGGCATCACCCAAGTGATGCGGTAAAAACAACACATAAACCGGTGCAAACAGTAATGTGGTTACCGTAATAATCCCCAATGTTGAGTGCCAAGGTGCAAACTTCCAGCGGCGCAATAAGACAGTAAAAATACCCCAAAAGACACAAGCAATGATAAAGCTCATATCACCAAGCCAATAGGACACACCAGATAACATGGTTTCAGCGAGTAAAACGAGAATCCCTAAACTGCTCACTAGAATCCCAACCCAAGATGCGGGTGAATGCCTCTCGTTTGCTAAAAAGTAAGCAAAAACGGCGATCATAATCGGCATTAAACCAGGCAGAAGCAATGCCGCATGTGTCGCTGGCGCATGTTGAAAACCATTAAACACGGATAAAGCATAAGCCAACCCACCGATACTGCCCAACACAAACATTCGCCATTGCAAAATAGTGTTTCGATGACGCCAAATAAATGGAGAAAACAGGATAAACGCCGTGCCAAATCGTACCATCATCATATCTGGTAACGATAAGGCAGCCAAGGCGCCCGCTTTCGATACCAATATAAAGCCAGTCCAAATGGCAACAGCCGCTAAGGCGTACCCTATGCCAGCTATTGATATGGAGGATGTCACATTTGATTGATTCATTTTCAGCCCTCTCTGCTTTAATTTTTTACAGTATAACGTTATTATAATTTCACTAATAATGAATAATAATGAACAATACATTCATAAATAGTGAAAGCTTGGAGCATTATGATGGATATTTCAGATCTGATTGTATTTAAAGCCGTGGTAGAACATAAAGGCGTTACCAGAGCAGCCGAAGCGTTACATAGAGTTCCATCTAATGTCACTGCACGAATTAAAAAGCTGGAAAGCGAACTAAATGTTGATCTATTTTTACGGGAAAATAATCGATTGTCTGTGACTTCTGCGGGGCTGAGGTTATTGGACTACACAGATAAAATTCTGCAGTTGAAAAAAAGCGCCATCGCCGAATTAACCAAAGCGGAGCCATCGGGTCTATTAAGATTAGGCTCTATGGAAAGCAGCGCCGCCTCAAGACTACCCACTGTACTTTCTCGTTATCACAACACCTATCCTGCGGTGCAAATTGAACTGATGACGGCCGCCTCAATGCCACTCATTGAACGAGTACTGGAAGGCGACTTAGACCTTGTTATGACAGCGGACCCACCTGACGACCCAAGACTGTCTTGCGTACAGTGTTTTGATGAAGAATTGGTTCTTATTCTGCCTGCGGCTTGGGGCGATCAAAACCCACTACCAGAATCACTCACAATGGTGGGTTACAACAAGGGCTGCTCGTATCGAGACCGACTTGAAAAATGGCTCAAGCGGCAAGAACGAACGTGCGAACGCATTATAGAAATTCCCAGCTACTATACTATGATCAGCTGCGTTATCGCTGGAATGGGCATTGGTATGGTGCCACGTTCGCTCTTGTCATTGCATAGAACCGAAGGACTGTCATTTCGCGCCGTCGATCGGGATATCGCCCATGCACCAACTTACTTAGTGTCGCGTAAAAATAACCCATCAAGTGCAATAAGTGCATTCGTCGAATGCACTTTGAACTGAACCTTGGACATCCAATCTTATAAATCAGAAGTCCGATCAGATTCTTTAATTCAAACAACGAGTAAAACAAGCGCTAAAAACAGGTATTGAAACCAGTTAACCGATAGAAATCGATTAATTGAGACGATTATGATTTGCTTTTTTAAGATTGGCGACGTCCCTGTTTCTATCGCGGTGTTTTTTTATGAGAAGCCCTCCGTTTTCCCTGCACCAGTGACGACAGTGGCGTAGGCAGAAAAGACGAGGGCTTTTTGTTTTATGCTCTCCCCAAAAGGGCGAATGAGAGTTCGGTTCGTTGACCCGCCGGAACAATTTACAAGCTCATTCTGGTGGTGGGATTCTAACCCAGCCTTCCATTAGAATTCTGGCACTGCGGCTCATTATGGCTTTTTCGATGACCCAGTTGCCGTTTTCTTGAATGGCTTTGGCACCAACTTTAAGCGTGCCAGATGGATGTCCGAATTCCACCATTTCTCTATCTCCACCACCAGCGGCTAGATTAACCAAGGTACCAGGTATGGCCGCGGCAGAGCCTATCGCTACAGCCGCCGTACCCATCATAGCATGATGCAACTTACCCATCGACAAGGCACGTACCAAAAGGTCAATGTTCGTATCATCAATGGCTTTACCGCTTGAAGAGACATAACTTTTAGCCGGTGAAACAAAAGCGACTTTGGGTGTGTGCTGACGAATTTTGGCTTCCTCTAAGGTTTGAATTAACCCCATTTTAATGGCTCCGTGAGCACGTATGGATTCAAACATAGCTAAGGCTTTTTCATCATTATTAATGTCATCTTGCAGCTCCGTCCCTTGATAACCAATTGCGTTGGCATTGACAAAAATAGTCGGAATACCCGCATTAATCATAGTAACTTGCAGCTCACCAACATCAGGCACGCTTAATGTGTCCACAACATTGCCCGTTGGGAACATGGAGCCACCGTCTTCACCTTCATCCGCAGGGTTAAGAAATTCCAATTTTACTTCCGCTGCGGGAAACGTCACACCGTCTAATTCAAAATCACCCAGCTCTTGCACTTCGCCATTGACGATAGGTACGTAAGAAACGATGGTTTTTTCAATGTTAGCCTGCCAAATACGTACCTCCACTACCCCGTTTTCAGGAATTCGGCGACTGTCGATGTAGCCATTCGCTACAGCAAAAGGGCCAATAGCGGCGGAGAGATTACCGCAATTACCGCTCCAATCGACAAAGGCTTTGTCTATCGATACCTGACCAAACAAGTAGTCCACATCATGCCCTTCACGACGACTGTTGGCCATAATCACTGTTTTACTGGTACTGGAAGTGGCGGCCCCCATGCCATCTATTTGTTTACTATAGGGATCAGGGCTACCAATCACTCGCATAAGCAAAGCATCACGCATAGCACCAGCCACTTGAGCGGCTTCTGGCAGGTCTTCTAGCTTGAAGATAACCCCCTTGCTGGTGCCGCCACGCATGTAGGTTGCGGGTATTTTAATTTGAGGTTTTACCATAACGTCATTCCTAAACAGTCGTTCGATTCACAAGGAGCGGTGTTAAACACCTTCCGCTTCACTCAAAAAGTCTTTTGCAAAACGTTGCAAGACGCCACCCGCTTCGTAAATTGAGACTTCTTCTTCTGTGTCCAGACGACAAACAACCGGCACCGTCATTTGCTCACCCGATGTCCTCGTAAGCACTAAAGTCATTGTCGCTCTTGGTGTACGAGCGCCTTGAACATCGAAGACTTCTGTCCCATCTAAAGCCAGAGTATGGCGATTGGTGCCCTCTTCAAATTCAAGTGGTAACACGCCCATGCCGACTAGATTCGTTCTATGAATGCGCTCAAAACCTTCTGCAACAATCACTTCGACCCCAGCCAGACGCACACCTTTGGCGGCCCAGTCACGGGAGGAGCCTTGCCCGTAATCCGCACCAGCCACGATAATCAGCGGTTGTTTTCGCTCCATGTAAGTCTCAATCGCTTCCCACATACGGGTTACTTTTCCCTCGGGTTCCACCCTGGCTAACGAGCCTTGTTTCACTTGGCCGTTTTCTTGCACCATTTCATTTAGCAGTTTTGGGTTAGCAAAGGTTGCGCGTTGGGCCGTTAAATGATCTCCTCGGTGAGTGGCGTAAGAATTGTAATCCTCTTCTGGCAACCCCATTTTATCGAGGTATTCACCGGCGGCGCTGGATTTCATGATCGCATTCGATGGAGACAAATGATCCGTGGTAATGTTGTCTCCCAAGATGGCTAAGGGGCGCATGCCCGATAAGCGGCGTTCACCGGCCAAAGCCCCTTCCCAATAAGGTGGCCGACGGATGTAAGTACTCATCTCGCGCCAATCGTATAATGGACTTACGGCTGCACTGGTGTCCTCTTTGATTTCAAACATAGGAATGTAAACGGCATTGAATTGCTCTGGTTTGACACTTTTAGCAACAATCGCGTCAATTTCAGCATCACTCGGCCAAATGTCTTTTAGCGTCACTTCATTGCCATTTTTATCCACGCCTAGAATGTCTTTTTCAATATCAAAGCGAATGGTGCCGGCAATGGCGTAGGCAACAACCAAAGGCGGTGAGGCTAAAAAAGCTTGTTTGGCGTAAGGGTGAATTCGGCCATCAAAGTTACGATTACCGGATAAGACGGCGGTCGCGTATAAGTCTCGGTCAATCACCTCTTGTTGAATCACTGGATCCAGCGCGCCACTCATACCATTACAGGTTGTACAGGCAAACCCCACAATGCCAAAGCCTAATTTTTCTAACTCAGGTAATAAATTAGCGTCTTCTAAGTAGAGCTGAGCGGCTTTTGATCCCGGTGCAAACGACGTTTTTACCCAAGGTTTACGGGTTAAGCCGAGTTCATTGGCTTTTTGGGCAAGTAAACCAGCGGCCACTGTATTGCGTGGATTACTGGTGTTAGTGCAGCTGGTAATGGCCGCAATAATAACGGCACCATCAGGCATTAAACCTTCGTCATTTTCCACTACCCCAGAAATACCGCGAGCCGCTAATTCAGAGGTTGGTACGCGGTTATGAGGGTTCGATGGCCCAGCAATGGTTCTCACTACACTGGAAAGATCGAACGATAACACCCTTTCGTAACGTGCGGTTGTCAAACTGTCCGCCCATAAGCCCGCTGTTTTCGCGTAGTTTTCAACCAGTGCCACTTGATCAGGATCGCGGCCAGTTAAAGTTAAATAGTCTATTGTTTGTTGGTCAATGTAGAACATGGCCGCAGAGGCACCAAACTCGGGTGTCATATTTGAAATGGTGGCTCGGTCACCTAGGGTAAGATGCGGTACCCCTTCACCGAAGAACTCTAAATAAGAGGAAACCACTTTTTGAGCCCGTAAGAATTCGGTTATGGCGAGTACTATGTCTGTCGCTGTGACGCCTTCTTGCCTTTTACCAGTGAGCTCTACGCCTATGATGTCTGGCAAACGCATCCAAGAAGCTCGACCTAACATAACGCTTTCCGCTTCTAAACCACCAACACCAATAGCAATAACGCCCAATGCGTCTACATGAGGGGTATGGCTGTCTGTACCAACCAAGGTATCTGGAAACGCCACACCCTCCCGTGAATGCACAACAGGCGACATACGTTCTAAATTAATCTGGTGCAAGATGCCGTTTCCGGGCGGAATCACATCCACATTTTTAAAGGCTTTTTTAGTCCAGTTGATAAAATGAAAACGGTCTTCGTTACGACGGTCTTCAATGGCTCTGTTTTTAGAAAACGCTTCTTTATCAAAGCCACCGTGTTCGACCGCAAGCGAATGATCCACAATTAATTGTGTTGGCACCACTGGATTTACTTTCGCTGGGTCACCCCCCTGTAATGCAATGGCATCACGTAAACCCGCCAAATCAACCAAAGCCGTTTGTCCTAAAATATCATGGCACACTACCCGCGCTGGAAACCAAGGGAAATCCAACTCTTGTTTACGTTCAATCAACTGCAACAAGGACGCATTTAAAGTCTCTGGAGAACAGCGCCTTACTAAATTTTCCGCCAATACTCGAGAGGTATAAGGCAGTTCATCATAGGCTCCAGGGCTAAGTGCCTCAATGGCTTCTCGGGTGTCAAAGTAGTCCAGTTGCGTTCCTGGAAGGGATTTTCGGTATTGGGTATTCATGATAGGGAACTCACTTAAAGCGGCCAATAATCAAGAGCTGGTGCACACCAGACTCTTGATTAGATTGAAGGATGATCAGATTCTAGGTACGTGATTCAATCGGGGTTACGTTTCTTGGTTCTGGTCCTGTGTAGTCTGCACTGGGTCGGATAATACGGTTATTCGCTCTTTGCTCAAATACATGAGAAGCCCAACCTGTCAGACGTGAGCAAACGAAAATAGGAGTAAACAATTTCGTTGGGATGTCCATAAAATGGTACGCACTGGCATGAAAGAAATCTGCATTACAAAAGAGTTTCTTTTCGCGCCACATTACGTCTTCAACGCGCTCTGATACGGCGTATAAAACGGTATCACCAACATCATCAGAGAGTTTTTTAGACCATTTCTTAATGATGCCATTGCGCGGATCAGAAGTACTGTAGATAGCGTGTCCAAAGCCCATAATTTTGTCTTTACGAGTAAGCATGCCTAATACTTCTGTTTCCGCTTCGTCAGCCGAAGTCCATTGCTCAATCATATCCATCGCTGCTTCGTTCGCCCCTCCATGTAATGGACCTCTAAGTGAGCCGATTGCTCCTGTAATACAGCTATGGAGATCAGATAACGTAGAAGCACAAACTCGTGCGGTAAAGGTTGACGCATTGAATTCGTGTTCGGCATACAGGATCAATGACACATTCATGACTTTTGCATGCAATTCACTCGGCTTGGCACCTCGCAATAGGTGCAAGAAGTGTCCACCAACAGAATCGTCATCTGTGACTGTGTCTATGCGAATACCATCATGACTAAAACGATACCAGTAACAAATAATTGATGGGAACACGGCCAATAAACGATCCGCCATGTCTTCTTGATCGGCAAAACTCGCTTCTGTTTCTACATTACCTAACATAGAGCAGCCAGTTCGCATCACATCCATCGGGTGTGCTTCTTTTGGAATTTGTTCCAAAACCACTTTTAACGCATCAGGTAATTGGCGCAGTGATTTAATTTTATCAATATAAGCTGAAAGCTCGTCTTGATTCGGTAATTTGCCTTTTAACAGTAAATAAGCCACTTCTTCAAAGGTCGATTTTTCCGCCAATTCATGAATATCATAACCACGATAGGTTAACCCAGAACCCGATTTACCAACGGTACAAAGTGCTGTTGATCCAGCTGATTGTCCACGAAGTCCCGCACCAGTGAGTTTTTTAGCGTCAGCCATTGTTATTCTCTCCTCTTCCGAATTCGGTTTACTTATTTTTACCTTGGGCAAATAACTCATCTAGTTTTTGCTCAAAATCGTGGTAATTCAAGAAATCATACAGATCCATACGCGTTTGCATGGTGTCGACAACGGCTTTTTGATCGCCGTCTTGTAATATATGCTCAAACACATTTAAAGCCGCTTGATTGGCCGCACGAAAAGCCGATAGCGGATATAACACCATACTCGCACCATGAGCGGCCAACTCTTCTTTATTAAATAAAGGCGTGGCACCAAACTCAGTGATGTTGGCTAATAAATGGCGACCACCAATGCCTTTAGAGAAGGCCTGATAATCGTCTAGCGTATGTACGGCTTCTGCAAAAATACCATCAGCACCGGCTTCTAAACACGCTTGCGCTCGTTCAACTGCGGCGTCTAACCCGTCTTGTTGGAAAGCATCTGTACGGGCAATAATAAAGAAGTCTTCATCGGTACGAGCGTCGACAGCCGCTTTGACACGATCAACCATTTCATCCAGAGATACAATCTCTTTATTTGGGCGATGCCCACAGCGCTTTTGGGCGATTTGATCTTCTATATGGACAGCCGCGGCTCCAGCTTTAGTCATATCCTTCACTGTTTTAGCGATATTGAATGCACCGCCCCAGCCTGTGTCGATATCTACCAATAAAGGTGTATCCACCGCCGAAGTAATACGACGTACATCTTCCAACACATCATTTAAGGATGTCATGCCAAGATCAGGTAAACCGTAAGACGCATTCGCCACACCACCACCGGATAAATAAATGGCTTTATGCCCAACTCTTGTTGCCATCATGGCGTGATACGCATTAATAGTACCGACTATTTGTAATGGGTTAGAGTCTTCTAGTGCTTTACGAAATCGAGCACCAGCAGATAATGTATTCGCCATGGTTATCCCCTTAAAGTAATAATTTTTCATCGATTAAAAGAAAATAGAGTACTTAATCGAAAGAGCTTATTGTCAACAATAAACGAAAATCAGAGCAATTAAAAGGCAAATTGTCCTAATATTGTCGACAATAATAATCTTACAGGTAAAAAAGCCAGTAAAATAACTGGCTTTTGAAGTGACACTATAAAGTTTAATCCGCTTTCTCATCACTGGTTTTTTGTTTTTGCTCTTCCTTCCATTCTCTTAACTCTTCGTAGTAAGTATCCCAAACACAAGGCTCACATGCACTTTCGCAGCATTCACCATCGGCTGGTGGTAATGGTTTATCGCTCATCATTCACTCCTGTTTAACTATAAATTGTAGACAATAAAAAAGGGAATTGTCAGACAACAATCCCCTTTTATTTACAACATTATACTAATTTATGACTAGTATTCAGCGTTGTGATAGACGTTTTGCACATCATCTAGATCGTTTAACAACTCTAGAAAACGCTCAAACTGCTCTACCGTTTCGCCTTCAATCTCTACTGTGTTTTGAGGAACAAATTGAATCTCATCCACATCCAACTCAATACCTTCAAAGGACTCTAATAAAGCATTTTTGGCCTTTCCGTAGTCCGTATGAGGTGCAAAAACAGTAATTTTATCGTCTTCGTTTTCAATATCCGTTACATCCACATCCGCTTCCATCAGGGCTTCTAATACAGCTTCTTCGTCACCCGTAAATGAAAAAATGGCGCTGTGGTCAAACATATGACTAACACTGCCTTGGGTGCCAATTTTTGCTTTTACTTTGTTGAAGCACGTTCGCACGTCTCCAAAAGTACGGTTTGGATTGTCAGATAAACAATCTACGATGACCATTGTGCTGCCTGGACCATAACCTTCATAACGCGCCGTATCGAAATCTTCGCCACCGCCACCTTTTGCCTTATCAAGTGCTTTATCAATAACGTGAGTGGGTACTTGATCTTTTTTGGCACGATCAATCATTGATCGTAGTGCTAAGTTACCATTAGGATCAACACCACCAGACTTAGCACAAACGTATATTTCACGACCGTATTTACTATACACTTTCGCTTTTTGATCAGACGTTTTTGCCATCGACTCTTTGCGGTTTTGGAAGGCTCTGCCCATTTGGTTTTTCCTATTATAAGTTGTCTCGAAAGTTCGATTTTATCGTGAACTCTGCTTCTAGGGAACCACCCTACTAAAAACAATCCTCAAGAGCGTAAGATATAACAAGATGAATAAGAGGTAGTTGGTCTTGCTAAGGCCAACTGCATCAGCGGTCAAATTCAATTCTAGCCGTAATTCATCCCGGTTAGTCACTTAATTGGATAAGAGGAGAAAGACACACCAGAATTGCATAACACGAATTTATCAAAGAATCCTCACAACAAAAAAATAAAATGGTATTACCAATACTATTCATCCAAAAACCATATAAATCCTAAATATATTGACTAAAGCATAGATTATTATTACAGTTTTCTAACAAATAATAAAATTGGTAATACCAATATAGAGAGCATTATGAACTTTCAACAATTTTTCAATGACTTATCTAGCCTCATCCCATCGGATAGAATTATACAAGATAGCTTACGCACGCTTGCTTATGGCACCGATGCTAGCTTCTACCGATTAATTCCTAAAGCCGTGATTCAGGTAAACAGCGAAGAGGACATTGTCGACGTTCTTAAAAAATCTCAAAAACACAAAATACCCGTTACGTTTCGTGCAGCCGGAACCAGTCTATCAGGCCAAGCGATAACAGAATTCATCCTGATTACTTTGGGAGATGGTTGGAATGGACACACAATTCTGGATGATGGACTCAAAATAGCCCTTCAACCTGGCGTACGCGGCGCGCAAGCAAATAAGTATCTATCACCCTATGGCCGTAAAATTGGTCCTGATCCAGCCTCAATCAATGCCGCAAAAATTGGCGGTATTGCCGCTAACAATGCCTCCGGCATGTGTTGTGGTACAGCACAAAATACCTATTACACAATGGACAGTATGACTCTGATCCTTGCTGACGGTACTAAGGTTGATACGGCCGACCCAACCTCGGTTACGGCATTTAAGAAACAAAAGTCGGATTTATTAAACGCATTGACCGACCTCTCAAACACAGTTAAAGCGGACTCGGAACTGGCTGAAAAGATTCGCCACAAATACCGCCTCAAAAACACAACCGGGTATGCCATTAACGCCCTTATAGACTATCAAGACCCAATAGACATATTACAACACCTTATGATTGGCTCAGAGGGAACGTTAGGATTTATCTCAGAAATCCGCTACAACACGGTTATCGATTCTCCCTTTAAAGCGTCATCTTTGATGTTTTTTGACTCTGTTGATCTGGCTTGCAAAGCCGTCGGTGTACTCAAACAATGTCCAATCGAAGCCGTTGAGCTTATGGATTGGCCAGCCCTATCAGCCGTCCGTCATCATGAAACCATGTCTCCTTTGATGCCATCCTTAACAAAAGGCAGTGCCGCATTACTGGTTGAAACCCGTGCCAACACTGATGCCGAGCTTAACCAACAGATACAAGACATTAGTGAGACACTTGCCAATCAGAGTATTAACACAAGTCTCAATGCCCCTTTTGAGAAAGATCCAGCGATAACCAGCCAATACTGGTCCATTCGAAAAGGCATTTTCCCAGCCGTCGGCGCGGTTAGAACTACCGGCAGTACCGTATTAATCGAAGACGTCGCCTACCCTGTTGAACGACTTGCCGAAGCCGTTAAGGATCTGCATCAACTGTTTGAAAAATGGCATTATCATAATGCGGTTATTTTCGGGCACGCCTTAGAAGGTAACCTGCACTTTGTCTTCCCTCAATCCTTTGACAGTGTCGAAGAACAGCAACGTTATGAAGGGCTAATGGAAGAGGTAACAGAGCTTACCGTGACACGCTACCAAGGCTCGTTAAAAGCTGAACATGGAACAGGACGCAACATGGCGCCCTTTGTAGAAAAAGAGTGGGGGCCTAAAGCTTACAAAGTTATGCAACAACTAAAGGCCATTATTGATCCTAATGACCTACTGAACCCGGGCGTAATCCTAAATAATGACCCCAAAGCCCACTTAAAAAACATCAAGCCACTCCCCGCTTCTAACCCACTTATTGACGCTTGTATCGAGTGTGGTTTTTGCGAACCCAGCTGCCCATCTAGAGACCTGACACTGACACCAAGACAAAGAATTGTTGTGCAAAGGGAAATCTCCCGACTAAAGCACGATAAAGACGATGAACAAAGGTTAAACACACTGAGTAAAGACTACCAGTTCTATGGTGATGACACCTGTGCGGGTTGCGGTTTATGCAGCACTTTATGCCCTGTAGACATCAATACAGGCGACCTTACGCGCTTTTTGAGAAAGGAAAACAACAATAAAGGTGAGCGCAAGGCAATTTGGATTGCGGAACATTTTTCCACCACAACAAAGGGCGTCAAATTAGGGTTAACCATAGCAAATGCAGGCCGGTATATTTTTGGCAACACATTAATGCGCACACTGACCAAAACAACGAATGCATTGACTAGAGGCATGGTCGGTGAGTGGCGTCCAAACTTACCTAAAAGCAATGCATGGGCAGAACCCTCTACCCTATTCCCTCAGTCAAATAATGCGTTAAAAAAAGTGGTGTATTTCCCATCCTGTGCCGCTCGCACAATGGGCATAGATCCAGACCAAGAAGATCAACGACCGCTTACTGAACTGATTTACGAACTGCTCCATAAGGCTGGCTTCGACATTATCTTACCGGATAACCTGAGCGATTTATGTTGCGGCATGCCCTTCCAAAGCAAAGGTTTTTTAGAGGTTGCTCAGGACAAACGCAATGAGCTAATCACGTCAATAAAAAAAGCCTCGAACAACGGAAGCTATCCAGTTCTCTTTGATACCAGCCCCTGCGTTGCCAGAACGCTAGAACAAGGACCCGTGTCGTTACAGTGCTATGATCCTATTGAATTTGCCCTCAAATACCTTTTACCAAACCTTAATATCACCCCAACTGAAGAGCTGATCAGCCTTCATATAACCTGCAGCACCACGAAAAGCGGCTTAGCGGATAAAATGATACTCCTCGCCAATACACTCAGTAAAAATGTCTTTATTCCAGATGATATTGCTTGCTGTGGCTTTGCAGGGGATAAAGGGTTCTTCACCCCTGAGTTAAATGCCTCGGCATTACGAACGTTAAAATCACAACTGCCTAAAAACACCAAATTGGGTATTTCTAGCAGTCGCACCTGTGAGATAGGATTAAGCGAACATTCAGGCATCCCGTACCAATCTATTTATTATTTATTGGACAAAGTCAGTCAGAAAAAGCAAATAAAATAAGGGGCATTGACTTTAATAAGATGCTAGCCACTCCCTTTTCAAGCCGATTATCCGATGAAGGGCGTACATTTACGTACTTGCAGTTAAAACAGATAAGATTTGAGTTCCTTATTTTTTACACAGCATAGTGCTAGCTCTAATTTCTTTATAAGCATATCCTTGTTATATCAGGATAAACTAACTATTTTAATATAAAGTTAGTCGTACATAATCACGAAATTAAGCGAGCAAAATGAAAAACCCTTTCCACTTTTTTCAAATAAGACACAAACTCTTTGCCATTTTTGTATTGAGTAACGTGCTTGTAATTGTTTCTATGTGGCAGGTTTTTCAATGGAGCTTTGACAAAGGCTTCGTTAGCTATACAGACGAAAGAGACGCAGAGTTCGTAAAGCAAATGTCGACTCGCAGTGGTAATTTGTATTTCTACTACAAGAATTGGGATTTTTTGGTTGAAGAGATTCGCCAAGAAGTGAACTGGAAGAAAGCTAAGCTGCAAAATATGCGAGACCTTATTCCACCACCCTCAACCCCTAACTTGGATTTAATCTATCCTTCTCAGTATTTTAGAACCCGCTTTCTTTTGTTTGATAAAAACCAAAAGCCCATTATCGGTAAAGGCGCATTTAAAAAAGTAAAAACGGAACCTGTAATAGTAAACTCTGAAACGGTCGGCTATGTTGGACTCAAATCTGTTAAAGAGTTGGTTCAAGATCACACATTGCGCTTCGTAAAACAACAAGGTGAAGCGCTCTTGCTGATTTCTGCCTTTATGTTAACCATTGCGGCCTTGCTTACTTGGCCACTCGCCCAGTGGCTGAGTACACCCATTTGCTCTATGAGAAGGGCAACCAGGAAATTAGCGGCCGGGGAGTTTGAGACTCGATTAAAAGTAAAAGGTCATGATGAAGTGGCTGATTTGGGAAGAGATCTTAATAATTTAGCAAAAACTCTCGACAAAACACGTCAAGCGAGAAAGCGTTGGGTGGCGGATACAGCTCATGAACTGAGAACTCCCGTGGCTATTCTACGCGGTGAAATTGAGGCCATGCAGGACGGTATTATAAAAATGTCACCAGAGTCATTAGAGTCGTTGTTACAAGAAACCATGCACATTGGTCGAATGATTGATGATCTTAATCAATTATCCATGCACGATATGGGCAGCTTGGATTATCATATGGAGCCATCGAACATCGATGAAGTACTTCAAGATACCGTGCAAGCGATGACCCGAACCTTTAATGATGAGAATATTGAACTAACTTTACAGGTTGAGAAAAAAACCAAGTATGCACTCATGGCAGACAGGGACAGGTTGTTCCAGCTGTTTTCTAATTTAATGAATAACTCATTGAAATATACCGATGCACCCGGATCATTACTTATAACGTTAAGTAAAACCGCTGACGTTATTGAAATTCATTTTGAAGACTCTTCGCCTGGCGTGAGTAATGAAGATAAAGACCGTATCTTTGAACAATTTTACCGAGTCGAGAACTCTCGTAATCGCGCTACTGGCGGGCGAGGTTTAGGACTTGCAATTTGCAACCAGATTATTGATGGCCACAATGGTAGTATGAGTGCATATCACTCGCCTCAAGGTGGCTTAGGAATCAAAATCAATCTACCGTTAAACCAGCAGGATTAGATAAATATTATGAGCAGAATTTTAATTGTTGAAGATGAAATCAAACTAGCCGAGCTTGTTAGCGCCTATTTAGAACAGTCAGGTTACGAACATCACCATCTTGATCGAGGCGATATCGTTGTCGATTACGTCAAAAAAGAACAAGTGGATTTAATTCTCTTAGATTTAATGCTTCCAGGACTTGATGGCATTGAAATCTGTAAACAAATACGCCAATTCAGCTCAGTACCCATTATTATGGTAACCGCAAAAGCGGAAGAAATTGATCGATTAATCGGCCTTGAAATGGGTGCTGACGATTATATCTGCAAACCTTTTAGCCCTCGTGAAGTAGTCGCTCGGGTAAAATCTAATTTACGCCGAGTGTCGCTTGATAAAATTGAAGAACCTAAAACAGACGGCTTCGAACTTGACGTCGACCGCATTCGAGCTACTTACAAGGGTGAATTAATTGACCTAACAACAGTTGAGTTCCAACTACTGCAGCTTTTGATTAAAGAGCCGGGACGCGTCTTTGGCCGTGAAATTATAATGAAAAGCATTTATACCGACAGCCGTGTCGTCAGTGATAGAACCATTGATAGCCACATTAAAAAATTACGTAAGAAAATTTCAGCAATTGCGCCAGAGCTAAATGTTATTCATTCGGTTTATGGTGCAGGTTATCGCTTTGAAAATAACGACTAGAGACCATTTCATTGAATAATTTTTTTGATGTTCTGCAGTTCTCGTTATCGGTCACAATGCCAATATTTATTATATTGGTATTGGGGGTCGTCCTTTATAGAATAAAACTAATTAATGACAATTTTGTTGATGTGGGTTCAAAGCTGGTTTTCAATGTCACTTTACCCGCTTTACTTTTTTTGAGCATTATCAAGACCCCTTTTACTGAAGGCACTGATTTTTCATTGGTAATATATGGCATTGCGTCTGTCTTTTTACTGTATCTGGTGCTTGAACTTTTTTCAGCTAAATTCATCCCCAATAAACTTGATCGTGGTGTTGTTATTCAGGGCGCCTTTCGCTCAAACATGGGTATTATCGGACTGGCCTACTGCGTCAACGCGTATGGAGAAGACGTCTACTCTGTCGCGTCAATTTACCTTGGTGGTGTTACTATACTTTTTAATATTTTGTCTGTTATCACGTTAAATCGTGCCGCAAATAAAAACGCCGATTTAAAGAACACCTTACTCAAGATCATAAAAAACCCTTTAATACTCGCTATTTTGTCCGCGATTGTTGTTTCTTATTTGGGCATTCAAATGCCTGATATTATCTTAAAAACAGGCAACTACTTCGCACAAATGACGCTCTCCTTAGCGTTACTGTGTATTGGTGCGTCACTTAGCTTTAAAACCATGAAAGAAGATTTCTCTAATGCGTTTATTTCATCATTTGGTAAGCTGATTGTTATTCCTTTGGTTACCACCTTAGGGGGCTATTTTTTAGGTTACCGAGGCATGGAGTTGGGCGTGCTGTTACTGATGTCCTCCGCTCCCTCTGCAGCAGCTTGCTATGTCATGGTCAAGTCGATTGGAGGCAATGATAAGCTTGCAGCGAACATTATTGTAATCACTACCCTAGCGTCTATTTTCACAACCAGTTTAGGAATTGCATTACTAAGCTCATATAATTTAATGTAACTGCATTTGAGTAAAAATATTAATAATACGCCACAAACACACAACCTAATTGAATAGCCAATTATGAGCATTCCCTATAAAAAAAATAAAGCGCTCTTTTTTGTCACCAGCCTCATTGCTCTTTATGTGGTTTTTTGGGGCGTTCAAGCCATTTCTCTACAATTGCTTTTAATCAATAAACACCGAGCAGGTGAAGACCAGCTATTAACTTACGTCGCCGATCTTAGAAGAGAGCTGAAAGACTATCGCTTTTTGCCTTATACGCTAACAGAAAACCCCAGTATAAGACGCTTTTTGACAGACGGAACCAGTACGAATAACGCCCCACTTTTAACATCCATTCAAAGACAACTAGAAGACTTAAACAAAGCCTCTCAGACACAAGCTTGGTTTGTTTTGGATGACAAAGGTAAAGTGCTCATTTCTAGCACCCAATCTGACTCCGACGATTTAAGTCATTATTTTGAACCTCACATTTTGAAAATTGAATTAGAGGATCAAAAAGGGGAATCCATACTATTAACTGGCTACAACAAAAATAATAAACAGGTTACTCACTTAGTACTGGCACCAATTTATCAAAATACCGTTATCACTGGTTCAATAGGTGTCAGAGTAAATTTAAATCGACTCATCGAGAGCTGGACAGTTGTCGGCGACTTAATTGCCATTACCGGCAAAAGCCACCAGACTTTTATCGCAAACAATTCTAAGAATATATTTGACCTAAAATGGGATCAAAAACTCACCCCAATTCGTTTTTTAGATCAGACCGAATCTAAGATATATGAGAGTAATGGTGAAAAGTTTCTCTTACAAAACGTGTTGCTAGACGATTTATCTTGGACTTTGCACTTTTTAACACCATTACAACAAATTGTTCGAACCGCTAATTTTATCGCTTTTGGCGGTGTTATCTTAATCTCTCTGATCCTCACTTTTTTACTTTATAGACGTGAACGGTCCCTTAAAATAGCCTCAGCCGTCGAAAACCAACGCTTAGTTTCAAAGAATACTCAATTGCAGCGCGCTCTTATCGAAAACACACACGTTGGCTTAATTCAGTTGACCCATTTAGGTATAATTTCTTTTATTAACCCAACAGGTCATCGCTACTTTCAGCAAGAACACGAATTAGTGGGCACGTCTTTATACAACCTTCTCGAGGTTGATCTCTGCGATCCCAAATTGATGGCTCGACTAAATCAAATTTTCCAAAATAGCAGCACAGAAAAATTCATTGAGCAGGAAGTCGTTTTAAAAAAATCAATCAACGAAAGCTTTCCTGCCCTGCTGTCCGTTTCGCCGATTGAATGGTCAGATTCACAAGGGTATTTAGTCACTGTGATCAATATCAGCAAAAGAAAGCGTGCTGAGCAGGCCTTAACTAAAATAAACCAACAATTAGAATTGCGCGTTTCGGAAAGAACGGCGACCCTTAAAAAAACACAAAAAGAACTGTTAAGAAGTGAGAAATTAGCCGCGATAGGCCAGATGTCAACCGCCATTGCTCATGAACTTAATCAGCCTTTAACCGGAATACGCACTTTGGTTTATAGCGCTGAACTGCTACTGGAACGAAATAATATTGAAGAAGCTCAAGCAACCTTAGTCAAACTCGAACAACTCGTCAGTCGCATGCACAGCTTAACCAGCGAGCTAAAAGTATTGGCATATCGAAGACCTGAGAATCTTGTTAAAACACATTGTGAAGAATGCTTTGATAATGCACTAATCAGTTTAGGCGACCAAACACGTTCATTGAGTATTATAAAGGACTTCTCTCATCCCTACGTTTTTGCTGAGCCCAGTCGACTCGAAAGAATTTTTTCCAACTTAATAAAAAACACACTTGAAGCGTGTGAGGAACAATCCATTTCGCCACAGATTCAAATCAATACAACATTTGATCAAAATTCAGGGAACCTCATTATTGAATTCAGTGATAATGGGCCGGGCGCTGATAAAGACATCCTACCTCATTTACTTGAGCCTTTTTATACAAGCAAACCTGTTGGTAAAGGGCTTGGCCTTGGGCTCGCTATTAGCGCAAGCTTAGCCAATGATATGAAAGGACAACTGATTGCGGGTATCTCTCCTCTCGGTGGCCTAGCCTTTACCTTGACACTACAAAGAGCAGAATAGATGCAAAATCAAAAAACACCTTCCGGTATTAAAATTTGGTTGATTGACGACGACGAACTCGTTAGATCAACAACGTCACAATGGCTGGGGTTATCTGACCATGATGTTGTTGAATTCACCAACCCCTTACAGCTACTGGATGATTTTAGCGAAAATGAAAGCTGTGTCATTATCAGCGACATCCGAATGTCACCTATGGACGGACTCAGCTTACTCGCCAAACTGTTAGAAAAAGATCCTCAGGTACCCGTTATTTTAATCACTGGCCATGGCGATATCGACATGGCGGTTAGCTCATTAAGAGACGGCGCCTTTGACTTCTTGGAAAAGCCGTTTGACCCAAAAAGGCTGTCAATCACAGTTGAAAAAGCCATCGAAAAGCGTCAACTATGGCTCAATCAACACTATCAGAACCGCTATTTAGATGGTCTTGAAGGCCTTGAAGAGCTAATTATTGGCCAGTGCCACCCAATCAAACAGGTCAGAGAACAAATAAATACCTTTGCTAAAATGGACACCAATGTGATTGTTTATGGGGATACCGGTTGCGGAAAAGAACTGGTTGCTCAGGCGTTACACAAAACCAGTCACAGGTCTGAACACCCCTTTGTAGCCATTAACTGCGCAGCAATACCAGCTGAACTGTTTGAAAGCGAACTCTTTGGCCACGAAGCGGGTGCCTTTACTGGAGCCAACAAAAAGCGCATTGGTAAAATTGAAAACGCCAGCAAAGGGACCCTTTTTCTCGATGAAATTGAAAGTATGCCAATCGCAATGCAAATAAAACTGCTAAGGGTATTACAAGAAAATACACTGGAACGGGTGGGCAGCAATCAATCTACCAAGGTCGATTTAAGGGTAGTTGCCGCCGCAAAAACAGACTTGCAACGTTTAGATGGCTTTCGGCAGGATCTCTTCTTTCGCTTAAATGTATCTCAAATACATTTACCAACATTAAGACAGAGAGGTGACGACATTCCATTGCTGTTTAAACATTTCTGTCGGCAATTTGCGGATGAAAGAGGTGTCCCTATAAAAAAACTCAGCCCTATCGACCATGAAACACTCATGATATACAGTTGGCCTGGAAATATACGGGAAATGCGCAACATTGCATTACGCTACGTATTAGAGCCAAACACTACGATTGCAAAAATTTTAAATGGCTATCATACACAAGAGCCGAACTACCAATACAGTCCTCTTCCACTGAGCGTAAAAGTTCAGGATTATGAGAGAAGCTTAATCGACTCAAGCTTAGAGCGCTGCAAAGGAAATATCCAGGAAGCGCTAGAGATATTGCAGCTACCAAGGCGGACGCTAAATCAAAAAATGCAAAAATACGGTCTAAACCGCAGCGACTATCTTGATAATCAAGACAGTTAGTTACACTCAATACTTATGACTATTTGAGAAAAAAATGTACATTGAACTAATTGATATTGTAATTTTTATTATTTTAGCGGCTATTGGCTATTTTTGGTGGAATGCTAACTCGGTACGGGAGAATGCCCTAGCTCATGTCAAAACTCATTGCAAAAAACATGACGTACAATTATTGGATCAATCTGTGGCGCTACAAAAATGGCGTATTATTTGGTCAAAAGGCCAATTAAGGATAAAGAGGGAGTATCAGTTTGAGTTCACCTCGACAGGGGAAGCCAGATATAAAGGAAAGGTGACATTTGAAAGCAGTAACCCTATAAAAATTGAACTTCCAGCCTACCATATTTAAAAAATAAGATAGGCAAAAAAAATCGAATACAATTCATTACGAAAAAACATTAAAAGCTTACACACTTTTAGTTCAAAAAGTGTTGAAGCGAATCATAGCCTTTCGCTAAAGTTGTGAATTATTTTGATTTTATGTTAGTAATTACCTTACAGATCAACTATATTTGTCCTCATAAAGAAAATAATTAAAGGAAGCGTTATGTTATCAAACCTCAGTTTTCGGTCAAAACTAATCGCCTTACTGGCCTCTGCGATTGTTGGATTTGTGATTGTAACGATAGTCGCTTTGAATGGACTAGAATCTCAAGAAAAGTCAGCCGCGAAGTTGCAAAACCTTTCGCTCGTTGAGAAGAACTTGGACAGTCTTACCATCACCATGATGGAAAAATATGAGCGACTTAATTCTATTGATGACAGCAACTATCAAGAATTTATTAATGAAATCAATTCTGATTCTGAGAACTACTCTAATGCGTTAGAAAAAGACGTTAGCATTCTTGAGGAAAAAAAAGGGAAGGACTTACTGCGCAACACCAAACAATTGTTAACTCAATATTCGATGGCATTAAGTGAACTGGTAGAACAGCGCCATATTATTGGTTTTGACATCAATTCTGGGGTAATGGGATCAATAGAGACACTGGGCTTGAATGTATTTGAGAAAGTGTCCTTTCTAAGCTTAATAAAGCAAGAATTTCTGCCGGTCAGGGAAGCTGAAAAAAACTACATTTTTGAGCCAACTGAAGAAAACTCGATTACGTTTCAAGATAAATACGACAAATTCTATAAGCGCGTAATCAACTTTGGCTTAGAGGACAGATTTGGGGAGGTGATCAATCAATATTATGAAGCTGTTCAACTATTTGCTGCTCAAGATAAAAACCTAAAAGCCGCCTCTGAAACCTTTACCACACAACGACAGCTATTCATTGACTCTCGACTAGAAACGGGCGTCTACATTGACAACGTCGTGACTGAAGCCCAACAAGCGGCGAAATCAATGTCGAGCCAAGCAAGTTTTACACTAATCAGTGTGAGTACGATTGTTGCCCTGATTGCCGCCTTAATGATGGCGAGCATTGGTAAAAGTGTTAACAACACTCTCAATCAAATAATTAAAGATTTATCGAAAGTCAAAGGAGGAGATCTGACCGCTCGTCTTTCTGTTAATTCAAAACGAAATGATGAGTTCGATGCCTTATGCAGCTCTGTGAATGAAATGACTACTGGACTTAGTTCTGTTATCAGCGATGTTATTTCTACTACCAAAGAAGTCAATGGTATGGTTGGTAATCTTAATACCTCGGTTAGTAGTATTGCAGATAGTAACAGGTCTGTGAGCTTACAGACCAATTCCTTGGCGGCCGCAACGGATCAGATATCGACTACAATTTCAAGTATTTCTAGCACGACGGAAGGTTTAAGTAGACAGTCTCAAGAAACCTATGAGTCCGCTAAAACCGGAGCCGAAACCATAAAAGGCGCACTATCCAACTTAAGTAAAACCGTTGAAGTGGTTACGAAAACGGGTATTCAGCTTAACGAACTTGGTCAACTGTCTAAAGACATTGACAATGTCATTGGCATGATCAATGACCTTGCGAACCAAACAAACTTACTTGCATTGAACGCAGCCATTGAGGCGGCGAGAGCAGGTGAAGCCGGAAGAGGCTTCTCCGTCGTTGCCGATGAAGTCCGCTCTCTTGCCGAAAAAACAGTTGATGCCACGTCGAAAATAACTGAAATAGTTAGCACTATTCAAGGTTCGACTAAAAACGCAATTGAAACAATGGAAAGCGGGCAAGAAAGCCTGAAAGCCATTGAAGAGTATGGCGCAAAAGCAGAAACCGCAATGAAAGACATAGAACAGAGCGCTCAGACAAGTTCGTTGTCTTCTGTTGATATGGCAAGATCTATTCAAGAGGTAGCCAAAACAGCCGTTAGTATGAGTCAAGATATGGATAGCATTGCACAGCAACTTCAAGGAGATACAGAATCAATCAACAGCATTGCTGGCAACACAAACCATATACATGAGTTGGTCAGTGACTTAGACAATAAAACACGGGTATTCACTACGGACTAGCCACTGCGTAGTATGAACGTTATGTAAACCAAAAAAAACCAGTATTTCGATACTGGTTTTTTTTACTTACGTTATGCGTTGCACTTTTTCTTTATAGTGCTAGAAACTCTTTTTCCCAGCGTTTTGCCTCTTTCTTAGATGGTCCACCTAACGCATTAACAGCCGTTCTCAACCTTGCTCTAGATAAATCTGGACCCAATATCGCCATAGAATCAAATACAGAAACAGAAGCTGTGGAGCCTGAAATAGCCACAAACAATGGTGCAAAGAAGTCTTTTGGCTTAACGCCTAATGCCTGAGCTAACTCTTTCAATACAGCAAAAATGTCGTCTTTTTCCCATGTACGTAATGCTTCAAGCTTCCAAAGAGAAAATTGCATGGCTTTACGTAAAGTCTCTTCTTCCATTTTAACGCTTGAAAAATCTTCTTTGGTAACTGGCAACAATCCTTTTAAGAAGAACCCAGCCACATCCGCCACATCAGAGAACTTTTCAACACGAGGAATGATTAACGGAAGAATTTGCATAAGATATTCGGGATTAAGTGCCCAATCAACAAACTTACTGGCAAATTGATCATGAGTTAAATTCTCACGAATCCAAGTACCATTTAGCCAACTTAGTTTTTCTACATCAAAAACTGGGCCACCTAAAGAAACACGTTGAATGTCAAAATGCTCAATCATTTCTTCAAGAGTAAACTTCTCTCTTTCATCAGGCATTGACCAACCCATACGACCTAAATAATTAATTACCGCTTCTGGTAAATACCCCATACGCTGATAATAAAGAATACTCGTTGGATTTTTACGTTTCGATAACTTAGATTTATCTGGGTTACGTAACAAGGGCATATGGCACAATGTCGGCATATCCCAGTCAAAGTACTGGTACAACAAAATGTGTTTTGGCGCCGAGTTGATCCATTCTTCGCCGCGGATAACATGGGTGATTTTCATTAAATGATCATCAACCACGTTTGCTAAATGGTAGGTAGGCATCCCATCGGCTTTCAACAAGACTTGCATATCAACTTGAGACCACTCAATTTCAATTTGACCTCGTAACATGTCTTCAACAACACAGGTGCCTTCTTCAGGAATTTTCATCCTAATAACGTAAGGCGTTCCCGCGTCAAGTTTTGCCTGTATTTCAGCCTCACTCAATAACAGCGCTCTACCGTCATATTTTTGCTGCAAACCTTGAGCTTTTTGCTCTTCACGCATTTGATCAAGCTCTTCAGAGGTCTCAAAAGCATAAAAGGCGTGTCCACTTTCAACTAACTCTTTTGCGTATTCAGCGTAAATATCACCTCGCTCACTCTGACGATATGGTCCATAAGGTCCTCCGACATCGGGCCCTTCTGCCCAATCTAAGCCAAGCCATTTCAAAGCATCTAGAATCATTTTTTCGGATTCTGGAGTACTACGAGTTTGATCCGTATCTTCTATGCGAAGAATGAATTTACCACCCATTTTTTTCGCGAAAGCCATATTAAAAAGCGCAACATAAGCGGTTCCAACATGAGGGTCGCCCGTTGGTGAAGGGGCTATGCGAGTTCTTACTTCAGACATGCGTTCTCTCTTTATCCTGTTTCAAATTTGAAGGCATTATAATCGTGTTTATAATAGAAAAGTACGCTAACTCGCCTTTTCTTACATATTATTATAATTCAGTTACGTGGATAAGTAAGTTGGGATAAACGTACCCCTACATCAATATCCGTTTTTAACGTCACCAGCTGACGACTTAATAAGCACTGTTCATAATGTCCATGTAACATTTTTTGCTGTTTTTCGCTTAACCCAGTTAAGTCATTATAAATTTTTTCGATTGTATTGTTCTTTTGCATAATTATTAATGCGGTTTTCGGACCCACGCCCATCACACCGGGAATACGATTTGTTGTATCTCCAACCAACGCCCAATAATCCGTTAATTCGTCACACGGGAGGCCGAATTTTTCTTCCGCCCATACCTTGTCGTATCCTACTTTAGCAAAACAATCGTATTGCAAAATATTTGAATTTCCCAATAGCTGAGAAAATCCTTTATCAGTGGAAACAATATAAGATTTTATATTATTCTGTGCTGCTTTTACGGCTAATGTGGCAATAATATCGTCCGCCTCCCAACCCGTTAAACGCATAGACACAATCCCATTAAAACGAAATAGCTTAGCAAACTCTGGTAGCGCATCTAATAGCGCATCATCCATAGGCACTCTTCCTAATTTATATTCGGGAAAAATAGTATGCCTCCAAGTTTTTCCACTAGCGTCGAAAACCACAATAGCGTGAGAAGGGAGAAATTGTTTTGTTAATCGTGTCAATGTATCAATTGACGTACTTTGAGTTCGTTCAATTCGTCTTATGGTATCCAGTTCGCTCTCTAACGCGGCATAAATTCGCCTAATTAGATTTAGACCATCGACAAGAAGTATTTTTTTTTGCACAAATTACCTTATTTATTTTTCCATAATGAGTGATAACCTTAATGATATAAAAGAGTAACATGAAACTTGCCACTCTATATCGACTCATTGTTTAGAAGGATTAAAAATGATTACCTTATCTAAAAGCACGACGGCTATGGCTATTTCCATTTCGCTGCTTACGTGCAACCACAGCTATGCGAATGAAACAAACATCAACGCTGTTATTGGTCTTGGTTCGAGCCAAATTGTAGAACAAAACTTACAAAATAAAGAGCCAAAACTACCGATAACAGGGGGCAGCCTCCTCCCTCTAGATAAAAATTTTACTGGTATATCAAGCGCTTTAGACAATCATTTAACGCATTGGATCAAACATTTAAACCAAGAAGTGAAAGTTGAACACAAAACAAGAGCATTAAATTTTCAGGGACAATTGACTCAAGTAACACAAAACACCTTCTCCTTAAAAATAAATGCCAAATCCGTACAACTGCCTATCTCAGATTTTTATCTGATTCCCAGCACTAAAACATCCCAGGTCAATGATAAGACACAAAACACCTATACAGGAAATATTACATACCAAACACAAAGCTTATCCTGGCAGCCAAAGTTAAGTATTCTATTTCAAGACAATTCGGTTAAATTAATCGAAAATGCGTTGATCTCAAATTTATCAAATAAAAACATCACTTTACACAGCCCAATATTGCATCTGTCTCAGACACCGAATCAAAATATCAGATTTAAAACAGAAAGATTGTACTCCGCAGCAGCAGATGCCTCGCCATCAGTAAGCTATGCAAACGACGAAATCATTATTCCATTAATGAACAGAGAATTGGATATTGAGCCTTTATCCGAATATCTCATCCCTATACAAGAACAAGAACTGTCAATTATTAAGCGCACGCTTAAATCCGATGTAGCGACGCATCCCCAGTTTTTAGGGGAGCAATCGATGCGTTTCCAGCAGGCCTATGAAGTAAAACTGACCCAGGAAACATTACCGGGTAATTATCAGACTTATTGGCAAAAAGGAGAGTTATTCTTACCGAGCAGCGCGCTTTTCTTAGAAAAAACCCGCTTAGATCAAACATTAGAACTCTCACCAAACCAAAGCCATGATGTTGAAGGTGAGCTCAAACTTATCAATGCTTCGGGTAGAAGTTTGCCCTTATCTCAGACATGGGAGCTCTCGTTAAAAAACCTATCGACAGAACGAAAAGACTACAGTATTACTCACAATATGAACGGCATCATCTCGAATACCTCTGGCGCGTCATCAGAACCTAACGGGATACATTCTCGACGCTTCATCGGAACCTTATCACCAAAGCAAACAAAAACGTTACGCTATACAGTAACCTTGACACAATAATTCATTTTATTAACCAGATAAACGATCAGTCTGCATAAATATGGCTGTCGTTTATATAAGATATACTCATAAGATAGCTGTGCATTTTTGTCTTCTGAGGTAATATTATTATTTTTCATACTTAAGGGCATAACATATTCATGAAAAAGCATATTATAGCTACGGTTATTGCAGCAGCAAGCATAAGCAACACCTATGCAGAGTCACTATTCGACGTGTATAAACTGGCGCAAGAACATGACCCAAGCTTACGTTCAGCCGCCGCAACTTATGATGCTCAAAAAGAAGAAGTTGTCATTACTAAAGGCAATTTATTCCCAAGCATTACCTTTAATGGCAATTTAGGATACACGGACACAGACAACAAATCTTATGATGGCAACGTGCTATCAAACTCTCTTTCACTTGATATGAATTATCCTATTTATTCTCCTGCATTAAGCTATGCCGTCGATGCTGTTGAAATAGGTTTTAATAGTGCAGCCATTGATTATGAAAATGCCCAAGAAAACCTAGCGCTAAAATCGCTTACAGAATATTTTGACCTACTTGCCGCTCAAGCCGCGTTGAAAAATACCGAAGCACAGGTTTTAAGCAATGCGAGCCAATTAGATCGAGTCAAAAAACAATTCGATGTGGGCTTAGTCTCTGTGACTGATTTGCAAGATGCGCAAGCCGCTTATGACGCCATCAAAGTACAGTCTTTGTCTGCTTACTCTAATGTATTAAAAGCCCAGCAAGCGCTATATCAGAGAACGGGAAGACATATAACCAAAATCCCTGAATTATCGAAAGGCTATCAGATTAAGCTCGATAACGACCTGACTATAGAGCAACTGATTAAACTTGCCCAAAAGCAGAACACGGACATCAAAACACTCGATTTAGCTGTACAAGCCGCTGAAAAAAATATCCAAATTGAAAAATCGAATGGTCGTTCACCTACCGTTGTGTTAACAGGCTCTTTAAGCCAATCTGATTCAGACTCTTCACCGAATAGATCTTCCGATGGTGCCTCAACGGATGCCTCAATTGGTATTGGAGTAAGCATTCCTCTTTATAAAGGTGGCGCGATTAATGCGTCTGTTCGCAAAGCAGCGGCCAACACGGAAGCTGTACGAGAGTCTCGTTCCGCGGCCATACAGACGTTAGAATTAAATTTACGCAGCCTGCATCTCGATTTACAAACATCGGTCGCACAGATAGACGCACAAGCTCAGCTAGTAAAATCACGTACAAGTGCATTAGAAGCAACCCAAGCTGGATATGATGCAGGAATACGTAATCTTGTTGAATTGTTGACGGCTCAATCCAACCTTTATGATGCGCAAAATACTTACGAACAGCTACGCTATGGGTTTGTTGTTCAAAAATTGAATCTATTAGAGCTAACGGGTGATTTAACAGAAGACGAAATTCATAAATTAGGTGCTTGGTTAAAATAGACTTTAGGTTTCAATAAAGGACCAGTTAAGGATAAAAGAAAGCCTTCCGCATATGTAGACTATGCAGGAGGCTTTTTTATACACGAGCCTAAAAAAATCAGGCTGCGTTATTTTTCTTCATTAGACATTAGTACAGGCGTATCCATAAAGCGGGTTAATACTTTAGCCAAACCATAGGCATCTTCACTGCCTGCAAGCTCTCGAATTGAATGCATACCGAAGGTCGGTAAACCGATATCAATTGTCGGCACACCAATACCGCCAGCGATAATAGGCCCTACCGTACTGCCACACGCCATGTCAGAGCGAACAACAAATGTTTGTACCTCATACCCTTCTTGCTTGGCAAGATCACGATAGATACCTGCTGTTTCACTGTTCGTTGCATAACGTTGATTATTATTGACTTTAATCACGGCACCGGAATTAATCATCGGAGCGTGCAACTTATCATGTTTACTGGAATAGTTCGGATGTAAACCATGGGCATTATCGGCAGAAATTAACATCGAGCGATTAATGGCTTGTACAAAATGCTCAGGATTTGGCGATAAACGCTGCAATACATCCTCTAAGAAAGGACCGTTCGCCCCACTAGTCGATAAGCTACCCACTTCTTCATGATCCGTACAAATTAATAATGCAGGCTGCTTACTGTCTAAACCAGCAAGCAAGGCTTCTAAACCGACAAAACAACTCAATAAGTTGTCTAACCTAGCTGAACAAATAAATTCTTTATTTAATCCTACAAGAGCGGGCGCTTGGGTATCGTATAAAGATAATTCAAAATCCAGAATTTCTTTCACATTCAACCCTGGATATTGTTTTTCAATTTGAGTCATTAACACTGACTGTAATTCAAATTCTGATTTGGCAAGACCTAAAATAGGCAGCATCTCTTCTTGAGGGTTAACAGAGAACCCCTCATTTACAGAGCGATTCAAATGAATAGCAAGGTTAGGTACAACGGCAATAGGGTCTTTAAAATCAATCAGACGGCTGACCCTGTCCCCAGAATCCAATTTTACGGTTATCCGTCCGGCCAAAGAGAGATCACGATCAAGCCAAGTATGTAAAAGCACACCGCCATATACCTCAACACCTAATTGATGATAACCGGAACGCACAACATGAGCGTTAGGTTTTAATTTTAAGCAGGGGCTATCGGTGTGTCCCCCAACCATTCTCCAACCTGTCGTATGAAAGTTAAGTTCTGGTGCCGTAAACGCAATAACCGAAGACGCATTTCGTGTTACAAAATAGTTTCCACCCTCCTCTATCACCCAATGGTCCTTTTCTTTTAATTCAGTAAAACCATTGTCGAGTAATGTGGCCTTCATGCTCTCTACGGCATGAAACGGGGTTGGAGAATTGCGTAAAAATGATAATAAGGAGTGATTAAAAGCTTGATTTTTCATATTTTTCTAAATGCCTGAATCTAAAAAAGACTTTTTAACGGATTAACTGGTCATCTTGCATCATGTCTAATATGATTTCAAAAATGAATATGGATAATTATTTAAGAGAACCGAATCCAGATGAATTATAAAAATTTATTTCTTTGCCTATTAATGGGGGCGACACTTTCCGCCTCCAATACGTTTGCCTATACCGAACTTAAGCCATTAGAAGAAAACCAAAAAGTCTCTCAACAGCTTGTTGAAATGCTAGAACGTGTTCACTATAACAAAACCGCTATCGATGATGAAATATCGTTAATGGCTTTTGACAAATATTTAAGTTCCTTAGACCCCAGCAAAAGCTTTTTCCTACAAAGCGACATAGACAGCTTCGCAAAATATAAGCTGACGTTTGATGATGCACTCAGATCGGGAGATACGTCCGTCGCGTACGTTATCTACAACGTCTTCTTAGATCACTTAGAAATACGACTCGATCAATTACTCAAAACGTTGCCTTCTATCGTCAAAAACTTCGATTACACAAAAAAAGAGTCCCTTACGATTGACCCTGATGACATTCAATGGGCTCAAACACAGTCGGAACTCGACGAAGTATGGCGTAAGCGGATTAAGAATAGAGCCCTTATTCTTAATATGAACGGTAAAAGTGAAGAGGACATTATTGAGTCCTTAACACGACGCTATAAAAATCAACTAAAACGCATTGAACAAACCGATGCGATGGACATTTTTCAAATCTTCGCTAATTCAATTACCCTAAGCTTAGACCCCCATACTAGCTATTTTGCACCCCGTGCCTCTGAAACCTTTAATATCAATATGAGCCTTTCTCTTGAAGGGATCGGAGCCGTTTTACAACAAGAAGATGAAGACACGAAAGTGGTAAGGCTAGTACCAGGCGGACCTGCCGCCACGCAAAGTGATTTAGCACCAAACGATAAAATCATCTCGGTAGGTCAAGACGGAAAAGACATGATAGACGTCGTTGGCATGAGACTTGATGACGTTGTCGATATGATTCGAGGAGAGCGTGATACCGTTGTCAATCTTGAAATCATTCCTTCAAAAGGTAACGGCCAAACCAGTAAAATTATTTCCATTATTCGAAAAAAAGTAAAGTTAGAAGATCAATCGGCTCAAAAACACATTGTTGAAGTTGAAAGAGAAGGTGAAACCTATAAAATTGGTGTTATTAAATTACCTACCTTTTATTCTGATTTTGCCGCTATTCAAGCCGGTGATAAGAACTATAAAAGTTCCACTCGTGATACCAAAAAGCTCATTGAAGAGCTCCGTAAAGAAAACATTTCTGGCTTAATTTTAGACTTGAGAGGTAATGGTGGCGGCTCTCTTCAAGAAGCTAATGCACTCGCTGGCCTTTTCATTCCTGCAGGGCCTACAGTGCAAATTCGTGACGCCAGCGGACGAGTTAATATTTTAGGCGATCAAGACCGTAGTGTAACCTATAGCGGTCCTATGGCCATATTGGTCAATAGAATGAGCGCATCGGCTTCTGAAATTGTTGCTGGGGCGTTGCAAGACTATGGCCGAAGCCTTATCTTAGGCGGCCAGACATTCGGTAAAGGGACAGTTCAAGTGCTGCAGCCACTTGATAAAGGCCAACTTAAAATAACTCAAGCGAAGTTTTATCGTGTTTCTGGTGACAGTACACAACACAAAGGTGTCATTCCTGATATTGCTTTTCCATCACTGTTAGATGAAAAAAGTGTGGGTGAAAGTGCTCTTGAGAATCCCCTCCCATGGGATCAAATTCATGAAACGCGTTACCCTGTTTATTGGGATATCCCATCAATGACCTCTAAATTGACGAAAGCACATGAAGATCGCATCAAAAAAGACCCGAACTTCATCTCAGTCCTTGAGCAAATTGATTATATAAAAGAAAAAACCGAAGGGATTAAATCCATTTCGTTAAATAAACAAGTTAGAACAGAACAACAAGAGACCGGTGAGCAGGATGAAATTGCTCGCGAAAACAAACGTCGAAGAGCGCTTGGGTTAGAAGAAGTTGAGACAATCGATGACATCACTCCTGCCGATGAAGACAGTTATGAACGCGAAGCGGGAGAAATTTTGTTAGATTTTATCACTCTCAATCAATAATGTTATTCTCATTTAGGTGACTTAAAAATACAAAACAGTCACCTAAATGGCCTAACGAGTTGTTAACCAGAAAAACCCGTTAACAACTCGATAATAATTCCTTTTAGCGCAAACGCCATCATTCCTAAACCTAACCCACCCACAATGATAAAAGTACCCAATCGACCAGCATTGGCTTTACGCGCTAAATCAAACATAATAAACAATAAGAAAAGACATAAACCAGATACCATTACTGTCATCATAATGGATTCAAATTCTTCTATTTCCATTTTTTTAAACACCCTTAGTAAGCATTAACATGGCAAAATCATCTTCAGACCGCAATACTATCGATTTATTTGGTAAAACACGAGGCCGACCCGTTACTCAGCCTTTATCGAGAAAGGATCAACTTAAAAAAAATAAAAAAATACAGAGAGAAAAAGACAAAAAACAGGGACTTAAACGGCTTGAGATAACGCTTGACCAAGAGACAGTGGAAAAACTGGATGCGTTATGTTTAGAGCAAGATATAAAGCGGGCGGAATGGCTCACTATGCAAATCGCTCTCGCTTTTTCGAAACAAAAAGGGAGTCGAAAAAAGCGCACCCTTAAAGAGTAAAAAACCTTAAGTCAGCACGCTTTAGACGGAATCAAATATACAGCACTAACGTCCGATTTAGCGCGTTTCTAATTGACTCAATAAATTAATGACCTTGACACTTGCGGACTCCATGTTCGCAAGTAACTGAATGCCTTTATCAATATCACCCGCTCGTTTTGCTTCTAATGCGTCGATACCATAGCGATGAACGTCGTTATGAGGTTCATCAATTTGTTTAAACGCCGAATTATGTTGAAAAAGTGCTTTCCCTTCAGATGCATACCATTTGCCTAATCGGCAATTAGTATGATTGGATATACCCGATGTATCAGCGACTTTATCAGACGCAAAACGGCGATGGATGTCAGCTTTCCATACCATATGATCCATTTTTACCGTATGAAGAAAACAGTTTGTCGCTTCATTATCCAGCTCTTTTTGCGTACTCAATGCCGTGCTGATAACATTTTGAACATTAACTACGGTTTCTCCGGTTAAGGTAACCAACTCTGAACAACCTGTTGCAACCGTATTAATATGGCTATCAGCAATCCCTGTATTCTTTTCAATGGCCTCGACCAATTGTGCAATTTCAGAGCTTGCATCACCCGCTTTTTGCGCCAACGAGCGAACTTCATCAGCCACGACGGCAAAACCTCGTCCTTGCTCACCAGCACGCGCCGCTTCGATAGCGGCGTTTAACGCTAATAAATTGGTTTGTTCTGAAATACCACTGATGATGCCTACAAATTGAGTAATATTACTGGCCAGTGTTTTTAAGGTTTTAACACTTTCATTACTTTCTGTTGCACCCGTTTGAATGACATGAATGGCTTTTTCCAAAGCATTCATTGCTTCGGCACTCTCTTTTGCTGTTTCTTCAAAATTAACTAGCTTTTTACTTTCATTGCTTAAGGTTTGCATACTTCCTTCAATGGAGTCCCTTATGCCCTCTAAAAGACCCATACCACCAATTAATAAACCATCTACTGCTTTATCTTTGGGTGCAAAACGCAGGGCTTCAAGTTCTGTTTGAGCCACTTGATGCTTTGAGAGTAACTCAGACAGCTCTTGACTCAAAGACACTCTATCCAGCTCAAGAGACTCTACTTTCGCTTCTAGTTGCTGGATTTGTTTACTCTTTCCCCACATATAAACCTCTTACACGCTGTTGTTTGTTATAATGAGATAAATTACCACTAACGACAGAATAAACCCATGGCAAAATTGTATTTTTATTTTTCGGCAATGAATGCTGGAAAATCCACTGTTTTATTACAGTCTGCTCATAATTATCAAGAAAGAGGCATGCAGACATTACTATTAACCGCCGCCTTAGATAATCGCTATGCAGTCGGCCAGATCTCCTCTAGAATTGGCATTTCAGCTGAAGCTCAATTATTTGATAAAGAAACCAATATTTTTCAAAGTATTAAAGAAACACTCGAGACTCAAAAAATTGATTGTATTCTTATCGACGAATCGCAATTCCTTACAAAAGAACAAGTGTATGCATTAACAGAGATTGTCGACCGTCTTAACATTCCTGTTCTTGCATTTGGTATTCGCACCGATTTTAAAGGTGAATTATTCGAAGGTAGCCAAGCATTATTAGCTTGGTCTGATAAACTTGTTGAATTAAAAACAGTCTGCCATTGTGGCCGGAAAGCCACTATGGTCATTCGAGTTGACACAGAAGGGAATCCCGTTCTAGAAGGGGCTCAAGTTGAGATCGGTGGAAATAATAGATACCTATCTGTATGTCGCAAACATTTTAAAGAAGCACTTAAGGGCTAACCATGTGGTTTAACAATATTCAAATTTTCCAACTCAAAAACGTAGACACACTCGATACCAATGAATTAGTCGACAAGTTACCTGACTTCCCTCTTAAAGAATGCGGCAGTCAAGAAGAGTTCTCTTTTGGTTGGTTACCTCTTATACGAAAAAGTGAACAATGGAGTCTTATTGGTAACAATTGCTTAATGTTAAGAGCAGGCAAAGAAGAAAAAGTATTACCCTCTTCTGTTGTTCGCGAAGAATTGGAGAATAAGGTTTCTGAAATTGAAATTTTAGAAGGCCGGAAAGTCGGTAGAAAAGAAAAAACAGACCTCAAAGATGAGTTGATCTTTACGTTAAGACCAAAGGCTTTTTCTAAACGTTCGGATATTTGGTGCTATCTTGATTTAACGGCAAAAATTTTAGTCATTAATAGCACAAATGCAGGCTTAACCGAGCTGTTATTCAAACAATTGCAAACAACCCTTGGAAGCTTCTCCATGGCACCGTTGCAAGCACAAGTCTCACCCTCCAGTATCATGAGTGATTGGCTGTTAAAAAATGACCTACCAGCCAGTTTAGAAACCGGCGATGAGTGTGAAATACAAGACAGCTCAGAAGATAAGGCTAAAATACGTTTTAAATCATTGGACCCATTATCCGAAGACGTTACTCGTCATATAGAACAAGGCATGATGGTTAGCAACCTTGGCCTTAAATGGACTGAAAAATTAAGCTTTGTTTTGCATGAAGACTTAACACTTCGTAAAGTGAAATTTGATGACACGCTTAAAGATCAAGCTTTCAGTGACTCACAGGGCGGGGGTTTGGCAGACCTTGACGCGAATTTCGCCTTAATGACGTTAACTCTTAGAGAATTTTTTGCTTCTTATAGTCTTTGGTTTGAAATTAACCAAGCGCTATAATCAAGCATTGTTCGCAAATCTAAAAGCGAAACCATGGCTCCCCAATGTTGTCCACAATTTAGGTGGATAACATTGGGGAGAAACAGCCGCCGCACAAACAACATTCAACCCCAAGTTAGCTTATTCAATAAAAACCAACCGCATTCAACACGCCATTTAGCCAATAAATTAACATTAGACTTATATGACAAACAGTAAGAACACTATTACAGAACAAGAAATTGCCAAGAAAGTAACCTTGGTTGGAGCCGTTTGGGACGCCGTTCTTGGATTCGCTAAGATTGCGGCGGGCTATTTATCTCAGTCTCAGGCATTGCTCGCCGATGGCATTCATTCCTTGTCTGATCTAGTGACGGATGTATTTGTTTATATTGCGGCCAATAATGCACATGCCGCACCTGATGCCGAACACCCATACGGCCATCGTCGCTTTGAAACTCTCACAACAGTATTCCTTGGACTCGTTCTCATTATTGTTGCACTGGGTATCGCACTAGACACCTTTATTAACAACAGTATACCGACTGTGACATGGTACGGTTTGGCTGCAATTCTAGTAACCATTGTGGTAAAAGAGGCTATTTTTCATTATACAAGGAGAGCCGGTGAACAGATCGGCAGTAAGATGCTCATTGCAAATGCCTGGCACAGTCGTAGTGACGCACTCTCTTCAGTAGCCGTACTCGCTGGGTTAGGTGGCGTTTACCTTGGTTGGCCTTGGGCTGATAAAGTGGCATCCATCTTAGTGGCTCTGCTAATCGGTAAAATTGCCATTGAAATGATTCTAGAAAACATTGCAGAGTTAGTGGATACCTCGCCCGATAAAAAAATCATAGAACAAATCACTCAAACGGCCAGCAGCCTAAAAAATGTCATGACACCGCACGATATTCGGGCTCGCTCAATGGCCGGGAAAATTTACTTAGACATGCATGTGCACGTGCCTTCTTATATCAGTGTAAGTGAAGGCCATTACATAAGTGACAAGCTCATCAAAGTAATCAAGTCAAATCATACTAACGTTGAAGACGTCTTAATCCACATAGATCCTGAAGGTGTAACCCATAAAGGAGAAAAAAGAACGGCCATTTTTCATGAAAGGGATCAAGTTCTGGCCGACCTGCGATTTATTTTACGCAGACATACCGACTATATTGATCTAGAGCGTACTCAATTACATTATTTAAAACACGGCCTAGAAATTGAACTTATAGGTAAAGCCTTAGCTACACCAGAAAATACGGATTTTAAAAAACTCAACGCGAGCATTGAGCAAGATTTATTAGCTCTACCCTACTCCCACCACATCAGCGTATTGTGGCAATTCTAAAGCCATTTAAGCAGGCCTTTACTCTTTAAATAACACTGACTCATCTTCTAACTTAGAATGTGAGTCAGTGTTTTCATCATGATCATCACGCACGGTTAATTGTTTATTGGTTTTTGCACCCATCACTTTTAGCTGCTCTGCTCGGTTAATCAAATTGCCTCGGCCTGTGGTGAGCTTTTTCATAGCATTGTCATAACTTCGATTCACCTGTTGAATCTTACTACCTACGTCGTCCATATCAGCAACAAATCCAACGAATTTATCGTACATAGCCCCCGCTTGTTTGGCGATTTCTAATGCGTTTTGGCTTTGCTTCTCGTTGCGCCATATATTTTGTATGGTTCTCAGCGTCGCTAACAAGTTAGATGGGCCAACAATAATAATATTATGCTCGAAAGCATCGCTAAACAAACCATTATCGGCCTGTAGCGCCAAGCCAAATGCGGCTTCTATTGGGATAAAAAGCAACACAAAATCTAATGAAGTGACGCCTTCTAAATTGTGATATTCCTTAGCACTAAGCTCTTTTACATGTCGCCTTACTGCATCCAAATGCAACTTGAGGGATCGCTTTTTGTCTTCTTCTGTTTCAGCTTCTACATAAGACAAGTAACTTACCAGGACCATTTTGGAATCCACAATAATCTGCTTACCTTCAGGTAGATAAATAATCACATCCGGCTGATAGCGTTTGCCAGCTGATGTTTGTAGGGACACTTGGGTTTTGTATTCGCGACCTTTTTCTAAACCTGAACGCTCTAAAATCCGTTCTAAAATAACCTCTCCCCACCCACCTTGAATTTTGTTTTGACCTTTTAACGCATCCGTCAAATTCATCGCGTCGTCGCTGATTTTTTGATTTAACAGCTGTAGCCCCTTAATTTCTTTGATTAACGAGAAACGCTCCTTGGCTTCTTCACTGTAATTTTGTTCCACTCTCTGTTGGAAAGAGTGTATTTTTTGCCCCAAAGGGGCGAGTAGAGAAGAAATTTGCTTTTCGTTTTCAGCCGCCAAGTGGCGTCCTTGCTGACTCATAATTTCTTGCGCGAGTTGCTTAAACTCAACCTCTGACTGTCGCTTCTGTACCTGGTAAAATACTTCCTTTTCCTGCCAGACTTGTTGTGCTGAAGCAAACTGCTGCTCTAACGTAATCGCCTCTTTTTCCATTACATGAATTTGCTCTCGCATTTGTTGTACTAATTGAGCGTGATTATTCAACAAATTTTGGCTTTTTTCTTCTTCTTGCTGCCACTGCCGCTTGATTGACTGTACAATAGAGTACGCAATAAAAGAGACGATAATGGCACCTAAACCAAAGCCTAACAGGCTCCATAGTGCAGGCATAAGCCAATTTGTCATGAAATCACCCACCCTTCTGTATTAAAAATACTTATAGAAAACAATAGATAACAAGTTTACATGGATTACTACCTAAGCCCAATAGAAGAACAACGCTTTGATCTGGTAATTAAAAACAGTCAATTTATTACTCGCGTAAAAAGAACCTGCGGCCGGGCTGAAGCAAAAGCGTTTATTGAAAGTCTGCGCACTCAATATCCTGATGCCAACCATCATTGCTGGGCCTTTGCTGCTGGCGCACCAGATAACGTGCATTTGTGGGATCAAAGTGATGATGGAGAACCAAAAGGAACGGCAGGAAAGCCCATGTTAAATGTGTTACAGCATTCAAATTTTGGGGAAACCACCGTGGTAGTGACTCGTTACTTTGGTGGCGTTAAATTGGGTGCGGGGGGCTTAGTCCGTGCTTATAGTCAAGCGGTGCAAGAAGCCCTCAGCCAAACCCTATTTAAAGAAATTTACCCACGGAACGCAGTCTCGATAAAAGTGTCCTATTCTTTATTGGGGAAAGTAGAGTACTGGTTAGAGCAGAGCGACATAGAAGTGCAACAAAAGCATTTCGATGCCGACATAACCATAGAGCTAGGTGTTATCCCAAACTCGTGGAAAGAACAAAAAGCTGAACTTGAGAATCTTGGTCAAGGCAGCATTATTTTTATTGAACCTGAATTAGACAACAAATAACTAGATTGGATTATTAATCACTATGTATCAAACTGGACAAAGATGGAGTAGCCGTAACGAGTCAGACCTCGGAATCGGTATTATTGTTGAATTAAAAAGCAAATCTTTTACTCTACACTTCCCTGATGCGGAAACAGACCGTCATTATTCTGTTAGCCAAACTAGTTTAGTCCGACGCACATTAACCGTTGGTGACGAACTTTACTTCCAAGATGAGCCATTTCTTATTGAAGAGGTGCGTGAAATTGATGGACTGTATGAATATTTTATTGGGGATGACTGGTTAGAAGAAAGCATCGTTCAGTTTCCAAGAAATGATAAGAACGAATTAGATGCGATTTTATCTATCTCTCCTGCACGCCGCATGTGGTTCGACCTTCGTCGCCACACACTAGAACACCAGGGCCGCTTAGCGTCTTCACCAGTTCGAGGCTTAATGGGCTTAAAAGCTGAACTTTTACCACACCAAATCTACCTTGCACATGAGATCGCCAATAGGCCCGTTGCGCGCGCGTTACTGTGCGACGAAGTTGGCTTAGGCAAAACGCTAGAAGCCGGTTTGATTTTGCATAATAGAATGCTCAACGGTTTATGCAAGCGCGCACTTATCTTAACGCCGACAAATTTACAACATCAATGGTTAGTGGAAATGCTTCGTCGTTTTCATCAACATTTTGCTTTAATTAATGAATCTGTATATGAAGAGTTGTATGAAGACGATGATAACCCATTTGAGCAGCAACCATTAGTCATCGCACCATTAGAATGGGCGGCTAATCACCCTCGAGCATTACAAGACATGCTTTGTGCTGAATGGGACATGGTCATTATTGATGAAGCTCATCATTTAAGCTGGCACCCAGAAACGCCAAGTCAAGATTATCAAGCGGCTGCGTTACTGGCTCAAACATCTGAATCATTACTCCTATTAAGTGCGACCCCCGAACAAACGGGTGAAGAAGAGCACTTCTCTCGATTACAGCTGCTTGATCCTGATCATTATTACGATTTTGAGCGTTACAAAAAACAAAAAAATGAGTTTCAACAGGCGGCTAACCTAGCGGAAATGTTACTGCCTTTGAGCCAAGGTAAAGAACTCGCAGAAACACCCAATTGGACAGAAGCCTTTGGGCATTACACCGCTCAAGTGAGTGCAAAAGAATGGTTTGAAGTACTTAAAAATAACCTTCATGACGACCTATTAACTCAAGCCGCGGCTGATGCGATTGATTGGTTAATTGACCAGCATGGAACAGGAAGAGAAGTCTTCAGAAATACCCGTTCAGCAATCGGGGGGTTCCCAAAACGAAAGCTGTCCAGTTACCCTCTAGAAATGACAGAAGCGTATGAAAGCGCTAAGAATCACCCCTACCCACAGGCAAGCGTTGACTCAGCACTCTGGGCTTATGATCCTAGGTGGGTATGGCTAAAAGAGTTTTTAGAGTGCCAAGCTGATAAGGTATTGGTTATCTGTCATACAGCGGATATGGCTCATTGGTTAAGTGAACAACTGAATTTTGCTGGTTTCCAAAGCGCAAATTTCCATGAACAAATGCCGCTGATTCATCGAGATCGAGCCGCGGCTTATTTTGCTGATCCTGAAGGCGCTCAGATATTAATCTGTTCCGAGATTGGCAGCGAAGGTCGAAACTTCCAGTTTAGTCATGATCTGGTTATGTACGATATGCCTGAACACCCTGACCTATTAGAACAACGTATCGGCCGATTGGATCGACTTGGTCAAACCCACGATGTGCACGTTCACGTTCCCTATCTTGTTGGCAGCATGCAAGAAAGGCTGTTTAATTGGTACAACAAAGGCTTAAATGCTTTTTGCCGTACAACGTCCAATGGTGATCAAGTAAATCACGCCTTTTCTGAGCAGTTAAAAAGTTATTTACTTGGTCATGATGACGATGAAGCCCTACTAGATGAAGCGCACATTTATCACGAAGCACTGTTGACGCAAATGGAAGAAGGTCGCAATAGATTGCTTGAGATGACATCTTGTCGACCAGAACAAGCAAAGTTTTTAATTAATACCATTCAAGAGACAGCAACGAAAGGCCTGCATAAATACATCGAAGACGTTACTCATGCCTTTAATATTTACGCTGAATGTATGGACGACACCGAAGATAAAAGCGCTTGGTTTATCAGACCGTCGACAGACATGATGATCGAGGTGCTTCCTGGTGTAGAAGACGAAGGTAAAATGCTTGTATTAGACCGCCGCCAAGCAAGCCAAAGAGAAGACGTCGCCTTCGCTACCTGGGAACATCCGTTGATCGCCATGCTAATGGATGAAGTGCAAGCCTTCGAATCAGGTCGCTTAACATCCGCAACATTACCTATTGGAGCGCTACCAGAAGGAACCGTTTTAATTGAAAGTATGTTTGTCATTGAGTCCAGTGCGCATCCTCGATTAAAACTCAGTCAGTCATTACCCATTACGCCAATGTGGCAACTGTCTGATTCAAGCGGTAAGTTCCTCCACAAGCAGTTTACTGCAGATAAATGGGCCGAGAAGTTAAAAGGGGTTCCAAATAGAGTTGCTGAGCAATGGGTTGCTGCTTTACGCAAAGACTTATTAGAGGTACTGCAAACGCACCAATTAAATGCGCAAGACCAAGCCCGTCCAATCATTCAAGCGGCAAAGCAGGATTATCAACATAACTGGCAAAGCGAGATAGACCGTTTGTTCGAATTACAGCAACATAATGAAGAGGTGTCTTCTGAAGAATTAGAGCAGCTCCAAGTTAATATGAACGAAGGTCTAAAACGAATTGACGAATACACCATTCGACTTGATGCCATTCGCGTTATTTTGACCACGAAGCCATAATGAGCCTAGCTCAAGAGTCGAACTTGATTACAAAGCCTCCAGCCGAATTGCTCGCGCTGGAAGTTTTGTATGAAGATGAATGGTTTGCTGTAATAAATAAGCCTGAAAATTTTTTGTCGGTACCTGGGAGAGGCGTCGACAAACAAGATTCTATTATTTTTCGTGCACAACAGCATTTTGGTGAAGCGCATGCAGTACATCGTTTAGATTACGCAACATCTGGCCTAATACTAGTAGCAAAAACACTAGAATGTCATCGACGGCTTTCAGAGCATTTCCGTGAACGCATTGTCGAAAAGGAATATCAAGCTGTGGTTAGAGGGCCTTTCTTTGGCGAGTATGGTGTAGTAAAGAAACCTCTTCGCTGTGATTGGCCCAACAGACCAAGACAACAAGTTTGTAAAGAATGGGGCAAGCCCGCCGAAACCCATTGGCAAGTCATAAAGAAAGAATCTGCAGCAATCCGAGTTCAGTTAAAACCCATTACTGGTCGCTCCCATCAACTTAGGGTGCACATGCAAAGCATTGGCCACGCTATCGTTGGCGATGAATTTTATGACAAGGACATTTTGCCTCACAACACCCGTTTATTACTGCATGCTTACAGGCTGGAATTTCATCACCCATTTACTCAAGCATGGATAAAATTTGTTTCTCCATGCCCTTTTTAACTGTATTAGATTTTTCATAAATAACGTTGGTTAATTTTCGAATTGCCACTAATAAACCAACATAAGTGAATAACGTACTAAATTTCTTATAGCAGGTTTATTACGAGGTGCTACTTAAATCTAACACTTGCTTAGCTGCTTGATGAACCAAACTGTGCCGCTTGGCAACCACCCTTTCGTCTCTGTCATAGCCACCACCAATGACAGCGGCAACAGGAATCGCCTGTTCATGACAGGTTTTTAAGATGTAAAAGTCTCTTTGGAAAATACCCTGATCGGTTAAATTAACGTAACCTAGACGATCGTCTCGATGCACGTCTACACCAGCATCATAGAATATAAAATCGGGTTGATATTGTTCTAATAAACTCGGCATCGTTGACTCGATAATAGATTGATAGAGGGCGTCAGTTGCCCCCTTAGGAATCGCAATATTAATGCCTGCTACTTGCTTAGTCTGAGGATAATTATCCTCACAATGCCAAGACACCGTTATCACCTGTTGATTATCCGCAAAGAAACAGGCCGTACCGTCACCCTGATGTACATCGCAATCGACTATCATGATGCGTTTCGCCTTACCTTGCTCCAGTAAAGAAAACGCTGCGACAGCTAAATCATTAAAGATACAGAAGCCTGAGCCATGAGACGGATGAGCATGATGTGTGCCGCCAGCTAAATGGCATGCTATACCATACTCTAACGCTAACTCAGAGGTTAACACAGTACCCGAGACAGCCCGAAGTGTCCGTTCCACTAACCAATCAGACCAGGGTAACCCTATTTCTTTTAGCTCTTTCGAAGAGAGTTGACCTCGAACAAAACGCCGCACATAGTCGGCATTGTGTACCCTCATTAATAAATCAAGTGACATAGGGCCTGGAGTGAACAAGTTATCCGCCGTCAAGATAGCCTTTTCTCTTAAATGTTCGGCCAAAAAGGCAAACTTATTCATTGGAAAACGATGTCCAGAAGGAAACGGAATACTGTAATTAACATGGTAAACTAAGGGTAGAAAAGACATAAAAATACAACAAATATTAACGAAGCGAATATAAACCTTAATGAGGATAAATTGCTATTGACTCTTAGCCACCAACAATTTACGTGCCGCTCTATTAAATGCTTCGATTAAATGAGGCGGAAAACGCTTGCCACTTTCTAAATTCACTTTTTGAATCGCTCTCATGGCACTTTTCTTATATTCATCCCCCGACTTACCCCACACAATATCAATAAACATAGCGGAGATAGACACCACAAATGCGCCAGTTGGAATGAGTGATCCAACTAACCCTTCTGGAAAACCATTGCCATCAAACTTTTCTTCGTGTGCCATTACAATTGAAACAGCATGATCCCAGCCTTCGTGCTTATGCAATAACTGAGCACCAACCATAGGGTGACTCGAAATTGCACGTTCTCGATTAGGATTACCTTCTTCAAACTTTAACACCAACGCCATTCCCATATCATGCATATAGGCCGCTGCACTTAATTGAACAGGGTCTTCTGGGTACTTTAACTCTTCATTTATCAGTAAACAAAGCTTTAAAATACGCTCTCCCCGTTCTGGAGAATAACCAAGCAAACGATTGAGCTTAGACGACAGCGCTTTGAATCGATCGATATCTTCTTGTTGGGCTTCGGTGTACTCAACAGTAATCAGTAGTGTTGCATTGTTCTTCTGGTTACCTAAGGTTCCTTCTTTAAAATCAGCAATACTTTTAATAATCTGCGCCGCCTTATCCGGCCTAACGCTGTCATTCTCCATAGCGTAAAGTTCATCTAGATTGACCTGCATTAGATCTAGAATATTTCGATCTGCCCCATGGCTTTTATACAGCTGCTGAAGCAGAGAACCTACTTCATCCAGAATGACGTTCGTTAAAGCGCCCAACTGGTAATCATACGTAATATAGCGCCCACGCATACCGTCAACAATTTCCTCTAGTTTATGCAATAATTCAACCAAAGGATCTAAAAAACAAACCGAACAATTACCCTTCATACTGTGCAATGAACGAAATAAATCATCTAATTTTTCGAAAGAAAATCCTTCATCTTCAATTTTATTTAAGATGTCTTCTATTTCGACTTGAGCTTCTGCATAACATTCAAGAAGATCATCTTTGAGCTCTTTATCTAATGCTGAAAACTCTTTACACGCAAATTGACTCATAATGCCTCATTGTAACCCTTAACCAAAAAGCAAACTCGCTCTACTTTTTATTACATTGTAGTTTGAGTACACTTAATCTGAAACCTAAAATCTGTAGCAAAATGAAACCAAGAGGAAATAAATGAATTATTGGCTAATGAAATCCGAACCCGATGCATTCTCCTTAGAAAACCTCAAGGCAAAGCCTACTTCATGGGATGGCGTGAGAAACTATCAAGCCCGTAACCATATGAAGAGCATGAAACAGGGCGATCAAGTTTTTTTTTACCACTCAAGTTGTAAAGATATTGGTATTGTCGGTATTGCTCAAGTCATAAAAGAATCTTATCCAGATCACACCGCATGGAATCCTAAAAGTGATTACTTTGATGCTCGATCCTCTCCTGAGAATCCCCTCTGGTATATGGTGGACATAGAGTTCGTCCGTGAATTTTCACACACCATGACTCTCTCTAGCTTAAAAGAAAGTCCAGAGTTAGCGAACATGAATCTCTTGAAAAGAGGCAATCGACTTTCGGTCATGCCAATCACAGAAGAAGAATGGAACATTATTACTTTAAAAAGCCAATACCTTTAGTAAAGTGTATTGGCCTACAAAACGGATTCGATAACAGATTAATGATAGTTTCGGTCTCTTTGCTTTAAGGTAATCGCCGTATCAAAGAAATAAGAAATGCCTAACCCTATGTAAAAATGCTCATCCCCTGTTTCAAACGATAAGTTTATGCTGGCATGATTAGAGAATTTTTCGGGCTGTAAGTTTACCCCAACGACCATAATATCATTGCGATTCATTTTTTCCTTTCGCAAGAACATTTGTCTATTAGGATCTAAATAGTAGGCCAAGCTTATTGTTTGACCAGAAAAAGTATCAATATCCTCTTCGTATTCCGTTTCCGATAAACCAACGGTAAAATCGCCAAAATAAAGATCACCATAGAAACTCAATGCCGTGCTGCTTTCTTTCGCTAACGCTTCATCTCCAGGTTTGCGCTCTTTGTAGCCAAGACCGGCCCCAACACGACCGGCATTACTACGTAAAAAAGCATTACCGACAACTTCCGACTGGGAGTAGTCATCTTTTGACGAATTTGCAACAAAATAGTCACTGTTAACAAGAAACTGAGTCGTTATCATGTCTGTCACAGGCATATTAATGGTGACATCCAATCCATAGAACTGCTCACTCGACAGTAGGCCGGTACTCGCTCCAACTTCAAAGTTAGGGAGGCGAGTATCATGAGTTGTTGATTCAGCGCTCACTGAGACACTTTGTAATGTACTTAACCCCATTAAGACCGAACTAAAGATCACTTTTTTGTTCATTGCATGATTCCATCTCATTATCTTTCAATATATTGTGGAATGAATTGCTCATGAACACCAGCGCTCTTAACAGATACCACTTGATTTTGGGTAACTGAGGCGTTTTTTTATTATTTTTGTTCAGTGATAGCCCATTACACAAGAAATCCTCATTTTAATAAGGACTTTTAAGCCCAACGCTGGGCATATTCGTTAAAGCCCAATATAATGGGCAGCAAGTCAAACTGACAATACATTTCAGGTTATAAATTACATGGCAAAAAAACTTTTCATTCAAACTCATGGCTGCCAAATGAACGAATACGATTCGTCAAGAATGGCCGATTTATTAGGTGACAGTCATGAGATGGAGATTACTCACAATGCAGATGAAGCCGATGTTTTACTGCTAAACACCTGCTCTATCCGAGAGAAAGCACAAGATAAGGTTTATCACCAGCTTGGCCGCTGGAAAAAACTAAAAGATAAAAACCCCGATTTAATCATTGGTGTGGGCGGATGTGTAGCCAGTCAAGAAGGCGACACCATTCGTAAACGTGCGAAACACGTTAATATGATATTTGGGCCTCAAACCTTGCATAAATTACCTGAAATGGTTAATGCGGCCCATAAACACATCCCTATCACGGATGTTACCTTCCCTGAAATTGAAAAATTCGATCATTTGCCAGCACCTAGAGTCGATGGTGCTGAAGCCTATGTTTCTATCATGGAAGGCTGCAGTAAGTACTGCACATTTTGCGTCGTTCCTTATACTCGCGGCGAAGAAGTGAGTCGTCCTTTTCAAGACATTTTAAATGAAGTGTCCCAGCTGGCAGAGCAAGGTGTGCGTGAGATACATTTATTAGGGCAAAATGTTAACGCTTATCGCTCTGAAGAAGGTGATGACGAACTTGATCTTGCCGATGTCATTCATGCCATTGCCGAAATCGATGGCGTTCAACGCATTCGTTTTACCACGTCTCACCCAGTTGAATTCACAGACAGCTTAATTGAAGCCTTCCGTACGCAACCAAAATTGGTTAGTCATTTGCACTTACCAGTACAAAGTGGCTCAAATAAGATCTTAACGGCGATGAAGCGTGGCCATGATCGTCAGTCATATATAGATAAACTGAACCGAATTAAAGAAGCGCGCCCAGGAATAAGTATTTCATCTGATTTCATCATTGGCTTCCCTGGTGAAACAGAAGAAGATTTCATCGACACAATGAACCTTATTCAAGAAATTGGCTTTGATAATTCCTTTAGCTTTATTTACAGCCCGCGTCCTGGTACGCCAGCCTCTGAATTAGCAGACGATACAACAGAAGAGTTGAAAAAACAGCGCTTAGCCATTTTACAGCGCCGTATTATTCAACAAGCATTTGATATTAGTGCCAATATGATGGGATCAGTACAACGTATCTTAGTAAGTGGGTTTTCTCCTAAAGATCCAGGTCGAATGCAAGGTCGGAGTGAGAACAATCGATTAGTCAACTTTCCTACCGTTGATGCTCGTTTAATCGGTAAATTTGCCGACATTTTGATTACTCAAACCTCACCGAACTCGTTACATGGTGAATTAGTAAACTCAGAACTTGAAGACGATTTTGATCTTTGATTGACAATTATATAAGATCCGTCATCGCAGACTCTTAACTCTATAAGGAATCACTTGGAAACTATTATTTCACAACAAATTCGTATGGTGCCAGCACAAACTTCCGCTTTAGCCGCGTTATGCGGCAAGCTTGATGAAAACATCAAATTAATTGAATCTCGCTTGGAAGTTGAAATCACTTATCGTGGTGAATTATTTGATGTATCTGGCAAATATGCAGATCGAGTGAGTGCCACAAAGACACTATTAGAGAATCTATATCGAGAAGCGCTGGCTGAAACTGAGATTACACGTGAGACAATCCACCTCTATCTTCAAGAATCAGCATTAGCGTCTCTTAATGACAAAGAGAGCATGCAAACTCAAGTCATTAAAACACGAAAAGCACATATTAAACCGAAGGGTGGAAACCAGAATAGTTACGTGCGTGAAGTTCGTAAAAACGACATCAACTTTGGTATTGGACCTGCCGGTACAGGTAAAACCTATTTAGCCGTAGCTTGTGCAGTCGAAGCGCTTGAAAGTGACCGAGTTGAACGCATCATGCTTGTTAGGCCTGCAGTAGAAGCGGGAGAAAAACTGGGTTTTTTACCTGGTGATCTGGCTCAAAAAATCGACCCTTACCTTCGCCCTTTGTACGACGCATTATACGAAATGATAGGTTTTGAACTTGTTGAAAAGTTAATTGAAAAGAACGTTATTGAAATCGCACCCTTAGCGTTTATGCGAGGCAGAACATTAAATAATTCCTTTATCATTCTAGATGAAAGTCAAAATACGACACGAGAACAAATGAAAATGTTTTTAACACGTATTGGTTTTGGCTCAACGGCCGTCATTACCGGGGATACCACTCAAGTTGATTTGCCACGAGGAACAAACTCAGGATTAGCCCACGCCATGCATGTATTAAAAGATGTGAAAGGCATTAGTATGACGCATTTCAGCTCGGAAGACGTTGTTCGTCATCCTCTGGTTCAACGCATTGTTGAAGCCTATGAGGTGTTTGATGTTGAACAAGAAGAAGAGCGTAAAGCTAAGAAAGCGGCTTACCAATCGCTTGAGGAAAAATAATGCCTACATTGGAATTAGACTTACAGATTGCCACACAAGATTCAAGCAATCTACCGAGTCAAACACAATTCGAGGACTGGGTAAACGTTGCCTTGCCGACAATAGGCGACGAATTCGAAGTAACCATTCGTATTGTTGACCTCGAAGAAAGTCAATCATTAAATCATGAGTATCGAGGAAAAGATAAACCAACGAATGTCTTATCTTTTCCTTTTGAAGCACCTCCTGGCCTGGAATTACCTCTCTTAGGCGATTTAGTAATTTGTCGACAAGTTGTAGAAAATGAAGCCATAGAGCAAGAAAAACCTGTCTTTAATCACTGGGCACATCTTGTGATTCATGGCATATTACATCTTCGTGGCTATGATCACATAGACGACGTTGACGCTGAAGAAATGGAATCAATGGAAATTGACTTATTAACATTATTCAGCATACCTAACCCCTATCTGATAAACGAGTGAGATCAGAATAATATGAGCGAAGATCGATCGAGTACCTCAAACGATCAGCAGTCGAAATCTTGGTTTGAGCGTTTAACTCAGGCTTTCAACGACGAACCGAAAAGTCGTACTGACATCATCAATCTGCTTGAAGCAGCTGTTTCATCTGAATTAATTGATAGGGATGCCTTTACTATTATTGAAGGAGCACTTGAAGTTTCTGAGGTTCAAGCCAGAGACATCATGATTCCTCCATCCCAAATGGTGGTCGTTAAGTCAGACAATGACCCTAAAACCACCATTAGAAAAATAATTGATTCTTCCCATTCGCGCTTTCCTGTTGTTGGAGAAGACTCAGACGAAATACTCGGCGTATTACTTGCAAAAGATTTATTGCCACTATTATTTAAAGATTCAGAAATAACCACCGAAGACATCCTAAATCAACTGCGTCCTGCAAATTTCATCCCGGAAAGTAAGCGCCTCAATGTACTGCTAAACGAATTTAGAACGAAGCGCTATCACATGGCCATCGTTTTGGATGAATATGGCAGTGTTTCAGGTTTAGTTACGATAGAAGATGTACTAGAACAAATTGTTGGTGAAATTGAAGACGAAACAGATAAACACGATGATGAGGATATCAAACCTTTAGATGGCTCAAGTCATTTTATGGTTCCTGCATTGTGTGAAGTCGATGATTTTAATAGTTTCTTTAAAACTGACTTCAGTGACGAAGAGTTTGATACTATTGGCGGCATTCTCGTTCAGCATTTTGGTCACGTTCCTATTCGTGGCGAAGAGATTGTCATTGACCGATTCAAGTTTCAAGTAATGAAGTCAGATGGACGTCGAGTCAAAACATTGCATGTTGAAGTTTTAGAAGACAGAGAGTCGCTTTAGGAGTTTGACCTGAGGCATCCGCTTTACCCAATCACCACTAGCACACCGATAGGACAACCTTAAATGCGATTTTTTTTCCAAACCTTACTGGAGAAGCGTTTTTTAAGACTGTTTCTTATTGGTGCCGTCAGTGGTGCGCTGAGTGTTTTTGCTTTCGCCCCTTTTTACTTCTGGCCAGCCGCCGCCGCTAGTATAGTTGGCTTTTCTTGGTTAATCACCCAGTCGCAATCTCACAAAGAAGCCAGCTGGTTTGGGTTCTCTGTCGGCTTAGGGTATTTTGGTGCAGGCATTTCATGGATCTTTGTCAGCGTTGTAAACTATGGTCAAGTTGGCCTGATTCCCTCTCTTTTAATCACCTTTGCGTTTATTGCTCTTTTAGCCGCCTTCCATGCATTGGCTGGCTATGTGTGTTCTCGTGTATTTACTCTTATTCCGAAACTCTCTAAAGCATTGATTATTTCACTCGGTTTGTTAAGTACTGAGTATTTACGAAGTCATATATTTACTGGCTTTCCATGGCTACTAGCAGGGTATGGAATGGAAAAAAGCCCTCTTTTTGAACTGTCTCCTATTGGTGGTATATGGCTACTGACTTTTGCTTGCTTACTTAGCTTTAGCCTACCCGTCTTTCTTTTTAAAAAGACCAAAGGTCAGTGTCTGAAAGAATCCATCAGTATAATCATGGTTATCTCTTTATGGGTATCTGGCACGACACTCACCCTCAACAACGTTCAATGGGTTACGCCAAAAGACACAATTAAAACCACACTAGTACAAGGCAATTTGAAGCAAGAAGAGAAATGGCTCACTGAACAAGCCGCTAAGTCTCTGACTTATTACCAAGAGATGACTCTTGAAAACCTTGACAGTGACCTCGTCGTTTGGCCTGAAACAGCCATAACCTACCTATATCATCAAGTCGTGAACCACTTGAAACCTTTTGATGAAACGCTTCGAAATTCAGACACGACGTTAATTACGGGTGTGCCCTACTATAACCAAGAGAAAGATCGCTACCACAATAGCATATGGGCAATGGGAGAAGGATTTGGCCTATATTTCAAACAACGCTTAGTGCCTTTTGGTGAATACATCCCTTTTGCCGATTACGTTGGTAAATTATTGGATCTATTTGGTATGCCCATGTCAATGTTCAGTGCTGGTGAGCCGAATCAACCTGTTTTACAGGCACGAGAGTGGGGAGTAGCCGCGTTCATTTGCTATGAAATCGTTTATCCTGAACTTGTCCGATCCTTAGCAAAAGACAGCGATTTTCTTATTACTGTGAGTAATGACGGTTGGTTTGGCCATTCTATTGGACCTATTCAACATCTGCAGATAGCGCAGTTCAGAGCAAAAGAAACCGGGCGGTACGTGGTAAGGTCAACAAATACGGGGATTTCAGCCATTATTGATTATCAAGGTGCAATTACCGCTCAAGCACCACAGTTTGTCCGTACCACACTAACAGCACCCGTTATTACGACAGTCGGCACAACACCCTATGTCCAATATGGAAACTTAGTCGTTATCACGCTTATCTTTTTAATGATTTTGTTGCAAGGCATTCCGTTACTCATAAAGCCTAGCCATACCTAAGCACGTGGAAATCGACATTACATTTGTTAGCCGTACGGCTACCTAGTGACTATGATTAACCGCACTAACGCCTTGCCAGTCTTCAAGATCCAGATCGGGCCTAGCAGACCGATACCTAGCGTAAAGCGCAATACCTGCTTGATCTTCCAAGATATCAACCACAACCCCTTTTTCTCTTAACACACTTTCATTACCGCCTGCATTCGTTACATCTCCAACCACAACACGTTTAAAACCTCTCATATAAATCAATGTCGCACAGACATCACAAGGACTTAAGCTGGTGAAAATCGTTGTTTGACTAAAGTCGATGCGTCCAGCATCACGTATCGCTGAGGTCTCTCCATGATTATAAGGATGATCTTCTTGCACTAACGTATTATGACCTTTACCGACTATCTTTCGCGTCTTATTATCAATAATCACGGCACCAATAGGACACCCTCCTTCACTCTCGCTTTTCTCTGCCAACAATGCCGCAATACGCATAAAATCGGCATCCGATAAGATTTCAGAAAAAGATTCATCAAAAAGTACAGACAAACTTTTGGTTGGCATATGAGCAACTGCTCGTAATACAGCGTCACTTTTATCAGTTTGATTGGTATAAAGAGCCATTGTATTCTCCGTTATCAAGTAAAATATTTAAACGTATCTTTGAAACTATTGTTAGCTATTCTAAAGATATTGTCTATGTAGTCAGATTCTCGTTAACAGACTATCTAGCGTTTGCTGGTAGATTTGCCATCAAAGTACAAACCTCGTACTGACTGTAAACCTTAATCCCATGCTGACTTAAAAGCGCTGTCGTAACCTCTTGACCGGGCTTTTTTCCCCCTGAAAAACCACCATCATAGATCGAATGACGGCCACAGGATGGGCTTGACTCTGTTAATATCGCCAATGAAATACCTTCATCTTTGCATTTTTGTAAAGCCATTTCAGCACCGCGACAAAAAAAGTCACTGACATCTACGCCATCCGTCCCAATTACCGTCGCTTTCCCCTGCAATACATCGATACCACTTCCTTCTTGGATCTCTGCTGCTGGCCTAGGTGTAGGAAGACCCGCGCTAACCTCCGGACAAAACGCAATTACGTCATGATATCGAGCCAGTTGATCAAAGCACGTCTCATCAACATTCACATCACTCCCATTGTAGCGAACTTTACAACCCAGCAAACAGGCACTGACAAGTATCTTAGCCATGAATTAAAACCTTTGTTTAAGAAACAACCTTTTCGACTACGGCCTAGCCGTTGATAATGAAAACAACGACCAGCATAATTATTCTAATTTAACCAATCTTTTGCAGACGAATTAATGGCTAACAAAGCAGGGTTAGTTAACTTGCGCTCAGTTGAAATAGAGAAAAATTGCTCTCGTATTTCTTCAGTTTCACCAATTACTTCAACTTGATACTGATTAACGACTTCCTCCGCAATGGCCGAAGGTACAGCAAAAATACCCGCTCCAGCTTGACCAAATACCTTCATCAGGGCGCTGTCATCAAATTCACCTGCGATTTTGGGGTGCAAGTGATGTTTATCTAACCATTGCAGCAATTGCATTTGCACCAGAGAAACATCACTTGGAATCAGTAATGGCACACCAGTAAGGCATTGGGGAAAGGTTCCGCCTAAATTCTTCACTAATGAAGGCGACGCCATAAAAGATACACCACAGTCACCCAAAGGATAATGATACCCCCTAACACCAAAGTTTTGCGGAATAGGGCCATCGGCAATAATAAAATCAAGTTTATGCATAGCCAGCTCTCCCAATAAGCTGGTCAAACTGCTTTCTCGACAAACAAGTCTAACAGGGTATTCTAAAGACATAGCTGGGGACAGTAGTCGGTAAGCAATAGACTTTGGCACCGCATCGGCTAATCCAATACGCAGAACGTGAGTCCGATCTGTCGACTCTGTGCGAACAGACTGCTCAAGCTCATTACCCAGAGAAAAGATTTCATCTGCATAGCTCAATACCATACGGCCGGTATCCGTGAGCTCTAACTTCCTCCCCACCTTGGTAAATAATTCAGTACCAAGTTGATGTTCTAATAACGTTATTTGGCCACTGATTGTCTGCGGTGTGATATGTAAGTTCTCGCTGGCTTTTATAATACCACCCTGCTTTGCGGCCGCCCAAAAATAGTGCAAGTGCTTGAAATTAATCATACCCACCTATAGTTCGAAAAAAACTGACAATAAGGATAAATAATTCGATTATACCTTTTGATTTTATCTTTGTACTCTAAAACTTCAACTTTACTTATCTGAAGACAGATACTGGAGAGCACTATGAAAATCAAGGTACAGACACGCCATTTAGCACTGACATCTGAATTAAAAGAGTATGTCAAACGTCGTATTCTCTTTGCGTTAGATTCTCGTTTCGATAAAATTAAACGCGTCATTGTGACACTTTCTGATATAAATGGCCCTAAAGGCGGTGAGGATATGCGCTGCCAAGTCTTAGTTAAGTTGGATGGTCAAAAAGACATCGTTATCGACCATAAACAAGCTCATTTACGCTCGGCGATTGACAAAGCGGCTGATAAAGCAAGCCGAACGGTGACTAAACGCATAGAACGTTTACAACACAAAGCCACACGCATAAATTCAGCCTTACGTCGAATGACACCGAAAAAGGCCAGCAAACCGGATATTTACGAAGAATATGAAAATGAGTATGGCTATTATCAGCACTCTTAATGAATTTAAGCGTCTGCATCTGGTAGACGATAATAAAAATGCAGGCAGTTAAGTCGCTGCCTGCATTGTGTAACGGAATGCGCGAGATTTATTTCAAAACAAGTTAATCAAAGCGAAAACTTGAAGTCGTCCAACCACCAAATAAATTTTTCTCATGATAAATGCAGCTTGCTTCTGCATTTTCTGCGCACCTAAAGCCACCATCAAGGGAATAAGGTGGTCTTCTGCTGGGTGACAAAGGCGTATATAAAGGGTTTTTCCCATTTAAGCCATCTTTCACGACGTTTTGTAGGACCCTCCTCTAAATAGTTATCACTTTAGAGGCATTCCCACGCGTAAAATACCTGTCGTTAAAACATTCGCTCTTAACCCTCCCCTGTTTAACCAGGCCTTCACAACTTGTGGCGCGGTTAATGAATCATTGGCTAATAATTTTCCAAGAGACGCACAGGGTTCACACAATTCCACACCTAAAAAACGAACACCGCCAATCTCAAACTCTTTACCAACCAACTGATTCAATCGAATACCTTGAGTGACGATATTTCGACGTGTGTCAGACGGCCTTATATGCTGACCAAAATTCGCATTAAACGCCTCAATTTCCTCACTTTCGATAAAGGTAATATTAAGACCTGCTTCTCTACGTTTACCGTAATATCTATCACCCACAATCCCTTTACCCGCATCGACTTTTACCGCATCGATTCCAATTTGTGACTGTTTTGATTTTTTCGATACAAATATCGCTTGAATCATTTGCTACCTTATAAAGTGTGTTATTTATTGCAGAAGGCCTATTATTTGGTTCCATTATATAAACAGTATGCAGGCCCTGTATCGCATCCCTTCACAAAAAATTACTGGCTTTCTCTATTCTTCTAATCTAAAAAATAAGTCCAGAGAATGAATAAAATACAATGCTTACCGACTGGTTTGAAATGTATTGTAATAATCGTCTGAGTCTAAAAATTCGCAAATGAGAATTATTAATTTGTTTTATAGGCTTACTATAGATACATTTTTTATCATGCTCTACAATCTATTAAGCTCGTTGTGTAAATGAGTCAAAAAATGCATAAAAGAAAAGGCCCTATTAGTGAAGAATGTTAGTTTTTTGATTGTTGACGATAGTCAATCGGTCCGATCAGTCGTGAAGAGTACCGTTTACAATCAGCTAGGAAGTCAAAGAATATTGTCTGCGGCAAATGGCTTAGCCGCCAAAATGATCCTTCAAAAACAAGCTGTCGATATTATAATTTCTGATCTAGAAATGCCTCATTTAGACGGCTTCGAATTATTGTCCTTTGTCAGATCACACCCAAAAATGAAAAGCACACCCTTTATTATGATGACATCCGAAGACAGTAAGGATTTCGTTGTCAACGCAATTGAAAAGGGAGTAAACCAATACCTTGTCAAACCTTTTACCACTGAGAAGCTTGAAGATGCTATACGTCGTTCTTGGTACAGTGCTGAACAACGACGGAACGCTCGAATTTTTAACATCCCACCTCATAAATTATCCCTACAGTTCAATGATGCCTTTGCTACTTCTGGCCTAATAAATAACATCAGTATTTCAGGTATTTTATTTGAAATGGAATACAGTGAACACATTTCTCTTTTTTCAAAATGTAGCGTTAGTCTCAATATAGAAATCAATGAAAAGCAAACTACTAAGCTGAGCAATTTAGTGTGTAGAGTCATCCGAATAGAAGCTCAAGACTTTAAAGATTTAACAAGCTGCAAATGTCGAGTTGCCGTTCACATTGATGAAGAAACAAATGAAGGTAAAACATTGAGGTCGCTTAACAAATTAATGGATTCACTGTCATTAAACAGCGCGGCACTAGACTCCTCTAATGACAGTAGAGAAGCCTTATTAGAGAGTCAATAAAAAAACTGCCAATTAAGCAATAACGGTTCACAAGTTCTTCAAACAGCCTATTAACGTCTACGTCCCGCAGCTATTGACACCTCATGTAAAAACTCAAATACCAAGGCGATTGCCTTCACCTTCACTAAAGCCTTTTGCGCTCCATGCGAACTTTTCCAATTATTCGGACGCAAAAAGTAGTTTAAAAAATAACATAAAAGCACCATTGCAAGAATGGAGTATAAGTTCTACTTTACAATATACGTGGCATAACCATATGAACATTCAGCATCATTAGCTTGAGACACTTAAAAAGGGCAACAAATATGAGCCATATATTGGAAAAAGACATCTCCTGCCCATACTGTGGTGAAATGATAGGGGTCATTATTGAAGCGTTAGATGACAGCCAAGAATACATAGAAGATTGCCAAGTTTGTTGCCGCCCTATTGTTTTTCATATCGAAGTAACCTTAGATGGCACTCTTTCTATTATTGTCCATTCAGAAAACGAAACTTATTGATATTCTCTGTATTTTGAATTCGTTTTTTCCCCTCATCATTCGTCCAATCGATTTAAGCGATATTGCAGAGCATCTAAAAACACTTTTACTTTTTCAAGTGGATACTTTTTTCCAGAATATAATGCATACAACACGAGATCTTCTGGCTCACTGTCTAACTCTACTTTAATAAGTGAACCATTTTGTAGGCTTGTTTGGCAGGCATGCAGAGGTAATATTGCAAAACCCAATCCTTTTAAGGCTGCAGCTTTCGCCAGATTACCGCTATTAACCTTGCAACTGGATTGCACGTGAATAGTTTGATTATGCTTAAATCGCCAAGGCATACCTTGTAGTATTGATAAAGTAGTAATACAAGGACCTTTGCTTAATTCATCCAAAGAGTTAGGCAAAACATGATGCTTAAGCAATTGCGGTGAGGCAACTACACAGCTAGACCAACGTGTTACCTCTTTCGCAACCCAACCAGAATCCTCTAATAATCCACGACCGAAGCGCAGTATTAGATCAAAACCCTCTAATAATCCTTCTGATGGGTTTAATTGCGTATCGCAACTAAGATGAATCTGGGGATGATTAACGCAAAAATCGGTAACAGCTTCCGCTAAAAATGGAAGATCAGGCATGATAATCTTTAAGCTTCCAGATAAAGACTCTCCCTTTAATGACACCTCTTCCAATGCAACTTCCATAGCTTGCATTAACGGCACAATAGATTGGTAAAGTTGTTTACCCGCAGCCGTAGGGTACATTTTTCGGGTGGTTCTCTCTAATAACCTCAGTTTCATCTGCTTCTCTAACAAAGCAACATGACGGCTAACATTAGACGTTGGTAACTGAAGTTGTTCTGAAGCTAACTTAAAGCTCAGTTTTTTATAGACTGCTTGGAAGCTAATTAGCCACTGAAGTTCAATTCTTTCAAGCATTGATTTTCTCATTAAATGGGATAAAGAACACCATCATAACGTATTTATCCTCAATAATCGTTTTGTCACAATCACTAACGGATAATTATTAAGAGTAAACGATATGATTAAAACGAAAAAAATAGCCATTATTGGTGCTGGTGTTGCAGGCATGGCGCTGGCCATACTGGCCACAAAACAAGGCCATAAAGTAAGTTTATATGAGCGCAATTCACAAATCAGCACCCTGGGAGCGGGTGTCACCTTATGGCCTAATGCTGTGTTTGTTTTGCGGCAAATGGAGCTAGAAAAAGCGGCCATAAAACTCGGTGGAGTGCCTCATTTTATGCACCAATTTAATCAAAATGGTAAAAAGCAAAGTGAATTTGATATTAAAGCGATCAATGCACTTTGCGGATTTAACAGTGTGACTCTCTTACGTCGCGACCTGATAGCACTAATGGCACACAAACTCAGTAAATTGGGAGTGAAAACACACTTTAATCACTCGATAGACTTACTCAATATTGAAGCCTTCAAACAAAGGTTTGATTTAGTCGTTGGTGCAGATGGACGAATGAATTCAGTCGTGCGCCAGTCTATTCATTCAGAAAACGCAATACCACGTTACCAAGGGTTCATTAATATTATTGGTATCAGCCAACTCAAAGAGAAGAACCTAGGCAGGGAGATTAGCGATTTCCGTGGTCAAGAGGAACGCTTTGGTATTGTCCCTATTAAAAATAACCTGTGCTTTTGGGCCGGAGCGTGGAATACTGAGATTAATAAAACGCGAGCTCTATCCTCTTGGTGTGAAGAGCTACATCAACGTTTTAGTCATTGGCCTCAACCAGTACAAAATGTCCTAAAATCTTATGACAAAACATCCCTTAATCGCATCTTTGTGCATGACATTGACCCATTACCCTACTGGCATAAAGGCAATAGTTTGATTATTGGTGATGCAGCTCATGCTCCTTTACCTACCTCAGGACAAGGTGCTTGTCAGGCGCTAGAAGACGCATGGCATCTTGTTAAGTTTTTACAAGAAAACGCTCAGTTGGAGCAAGCTCTCGCGGCTTTTTATAAACACCGTATTACCAAAACGAATACGACTCAAGCCATTGGCAGACAATTAGCGAAACAAATATTCTCCCCGTCAAACGACAATAGCACACCTAAATCAGCCGCCTTGACGGTGGCCCCTGAGCTTCTAAGCCAGCTATGGATGCAGGGTCTAGAGATTTGATAAGAGACAGCTAAAGGTGCATAAATCAATGAATGGAAATCTTAAAAAACCATGGAAGATGACATTAAATCTCTTCATTTTCATGCGCAGCTAGGAGGCTTCGCTTAAGCAACAAAGCCACAAAGCCACACAATATGTCATCGGGTATAGTCGAAACACCATACACAAGTAAAACGTATTTCTAACACTGAAATACGCTTTACTGAATAACATGTACAGAGGCGTCCTTTGTATTTCACATTAGAGAAAACACTAATCTAGATTTGAGGGACCGCTGCGTAAGCAACCACTTCACAAAGCATTTCCTCTCTAGCAAGACCCGCCACAATCATAGCGGCGCGGTTAGGAAAGGGGGCGGAAAAATACTCAGCATAGACTGTATTAAAGACGGGTAATTGGGATCTATCTGTTACGTAAATTAATACTTGTGTCACATGGTCCATAGTTAACTCGGCCGACTCAATCGTATGTTTAAGATTATCCATTGTCTGGCGAGCTTGAGCTTCGATTCCCCCTTCAACTACGTTACCTTGCTGATCGATTGGAATCTGAGCTGTCGACAACTGGCCATTAGCGATAATTGCCCATTCTAATGGTGCTTTAGACGCAAAAAGGTTGGTTTTAACTGGGGTTTTTATGGATGTATTCATCGATTTTTTGTCTCTTAATTAAAGAAAATGATCTTGATGGCTATTACTACCAATGTTAGAAAAGGCATCACACCTTCTCTAACACTTCAAAAAATAATTACGTTATTTATAAACCCTGCTCATCGGCCATTTTTTTAGCGATCTGAGGCGCCGTCCAAAGTGAAGGTAAAAGCACTAAGGATACGGGTACGGCCGTGATCACTATAAATGATTGCAATGCCGATATACCGCCCGCTCCTATGGAAATGAGTAGTGCAGCCACTACCCCCATAATAATGCCCCAAAAAACACGAATGGAACTTTTAGGCTGATCCGTTCCAGTCATTACCATGGAGACGGCATAGGTCATGGAATCACCAGTTGTCGCGACAAATATCGTCGTCAAAATAAGGAAAAGTACAGACACTAATGATCCCATTGGTAATTGCTCGGTAATCGCCAACAATGCCGCCGGAAGGTTGAATCCGGTGAAAGGTTCTGAAATCACACCTGGGGTTTCTAACTCAAACGCCAAACCACTACCACCAACAATAGTGAACCAAAAAGTGGTAATAATAGGAGCCACAACAGAAATCAATATCACCATTTGACGAATGGTGCGTCCACGAGAAATACGAGCAACAAACATCGCCATCAATGGACCATAACCAAGGAACCAGCCCCAAAAGAATACTGTCCACCAATCGAGCCAACCAGGGCTCGCTCGAAACGTTGCCATAGGTATGAACTGATCAAGGTAAATACCAAACGCTTGTAGATAACTATCAATAATGAATGCCGTTGGGCCAAATAATAAAATAAACACCATGAGAACAACGGCAAGGATGACATTGGCGCGACTTAATATTTGAATACCTTTTGTTACACCACTCACGGCTGACAAAGTATAGATACCAATCAAGGTTAATAAGATGAGTAACTGAGTCGTGTATGTGTCTGGAATGCCAAAGAGTTTCTCCAACCCAAAGCTCACTTGCAATCCTAAAAATCCAATCGGTCCAACCGTTCCAGCAACTACCGCCAAGACACAGCTCGCATCCACGATCGCGCCAAAAGGTCCTGTCATTACCTTATCCCCAAAAACAGGGTAGAGCAGCGTTCTTGGCTTAAGTGGCAAACCTTTTTCATAATGCAAATACATGAATACCACGCCGGTTAAGCTACCTAAGATAGCCCAGGCTAAAAATCCCCAATGCATAAAGCTTTGAGCTAAGGCGTTATAAGCCGCTTGAGCGCCTTCGGCTTCGCCAAACAAAGGTGGTGCAGAAGTAAAATGCGCCATCGGTTCGGCGGCGGCCCAAAATACACCGCCACCAGCTAATAAAGTACACATGATTATCGACATCCACTTAAACGTGGAAATTTCTGGGGCTTTAATACCGCCTAATACAACGTTACCGGTTCGCCCTATAGCCAAAAACAAGCCGATAACAAAAGTCAGTAATAGCAGTACTTGCCAATAGGCGCCAAATAATTTGGTCGATACAGCAAAAGTGGCATTTACCCATGCGGATACCACATTAATGTCATACAGTGCCGCAATTACAAAAAGAGCTAAGCCACCGCCACTGATGATAAATACAGGTAAATCCACTCCTGCGAGCCACCCTGAATTTTGGCTATCAATTTGGTTTGGCCGTAAGCCGTCTTGAGATACTCTACTCATGGTAAGTCTCCTGGGGATAGTTATTTTTTATAGTTATTGAGTTTATCCTGAGTTAACGAATGCATTACCGCACCCGTTAACTTGGCTACCTATTAATTATTAATTCATTTACTAAGATATCCGATTAGGCGTCTTAAGAAGCGTTTGGTGTTAATCCTTCATCGAAGAACCTCAACCAATTTTGCCCCATAATTTTCGCGACCTCAGTATCATTAAACCCCCGATCCATTAGACCTTTGGTAAGATTAGGGAAGTCACGGCTATCCTTAAACCAAGCCAGAGGGTCCGGCCAATCCGAGTTGGATTTTGAACCCTCACCATAATCCTTTAACTTTGACCAACGGCCATTCCTCATCCATTCTAAAATAGATAATGGTTGCTGCTGACACAAATCCGTACCTATGCCGATATTATCGATCCCCATCAAGTCCGCCGTTTTGGCGACCATGTCACAAAATTCACTGAGACGGCAGTTTGAACCATTACGAAGATGGAATGGATACAAACTGAAACCTAACAATCCACCGGATTCCGCCAGTTTTTTCAGTACCAAATCCGATTTATTTCGCTTTGCTTCATGGAAGCTAAGTGGGTTTGCATGGGAAATAACAATGGGTCGTTCTGATATATTAATGGCATCAAGCGTGCTGCGTTCACCGCTATGACTCATATCGACTATCATTCCAACTCGGTTCATTTCTTTAATGGCCTGTCGACCAAAGCGAGTAACGCCGCTATCAACCGATTCATAACAACCACAAGCCAATAAACTTTGATTGTTATAGGTCAACTGCATGATCATTAGATTTAACTCACGCATTATCGCAATCATGCTGATGTCATCTTCGATTGGCGAACAATTTTGTGCACCAAACATAATGCCGACTCGACCAGTGGCTTTCGCGATTCGGATATCATCAGCACAACGTATCGGCATAATGAGGTCGGCATTCTCTTCAAAACGCGTGTTCCATTCACCAATGCGCAACAAGGTTTCACGAATTTGTTCATGATAAACAATGGTCGCATGCACCATGGTGACACCACCTTCCTTTAGTTGTAAGAAGATATTTCTGTCCCAATTCGAGTATTGCAAACCATCGATGACGATAAGATCCTGATGCATGATTCGGCCCTTTCTATGCGCGCATATAAGTGGTTTTCACCACAGTGTAAAACTCTTTCGCGTAAGTACCCTGTTCACGAGGACCAAAGCTGGAATCTTTACGTCCCCCAAATGGAACATGGTAATCCGTACCTGCGGTTGGTAAATTAATCATGACACAGCCTGTCTTAGCATGGCGTTTAAAGTCATTCGCGTATTTAAGAGACGTTGTGCAGATACCGCCTGTTAAACCAAAATTCGTATCATTTAGCGTAGTTAATGCTTCCGTGTAATCTTTTACTTTTATAATACAGGCAATAGGTGCAAACGCTTCTTCACGATTGATTGTCATTTGATTGGTCGTATTTACGAATAGAGCAGGTTGCATATAATAACCCTCTGTTTCTTCCGTTAATACAGCCCCTCCATAAACCAACTCACCACCCTCTTCCTTAGCAAGTGCAAGATAATCAAGGTTTTGCTGCATTTGACGAGCATCAGCAACCGCGCCAATATGGACACCTTCTTTTAGAGGGTGGCCAACAACCAACTTCTGCATGCGTTCAATCATTTTACTAACAAACAGATCATGGATACCTTCGGTCACAATAAGACGAGAAGACGCGGTACATTTTTGTCCCGTGCCACCGTAAGCACCACCGACAGCACATTCAACAGCATTATCTAAATCCGCATCATCTAATACGATCAATGCATTTTTACTGCCCATTTCTAGCTGACATTTAATTAAATTTTCCGCCGTCGCAACGGCAACCTTCCGGCCGGTCTCAAGTGATCCAGTAAAAGTGAGCGCATTGATATCAGGAGAGTGAATTAAGGTGTCACCTACTTCAGAACCCGGTCCCATAACTAGGTTAACGGTACCTGCAGGAAGGTTCTGACGAGAAATAATTTCCATTAATGACCACGCACTGGCTGGCACTTGATTCGCAGGCTTCCAGACAACCGCATTACCATAAGCCAATGCGGGTGCAATTTTCCAGGCACCGGTTGCGGTTGGAAAGTTCCATGGTGTAATAATACCCACTACACCAACAGGTTCTCGACGTGTTTCTATCTCTACACCAGGTCTGACTGAATCGGCTGTTTCACCCATTTGACGCAATACTTCGGCCGCATAGTAATGAAAAAACTGACCAGAACGATAGGTTTCACCTGCCCCTTCCGCCAACGTTTTCCCTTCTTCGCGAGCAAGCAACTCGCCTAATTCATCTTTGCGAGCAATCAACTCATCACCAATAGCCATTAAAACGGAGTATCTCTGCTCTAACCCACTTTTCTCCCATTCCAATTGCCCTTGCTTAGCCGCTTCAATAGCCGCAAGAGTTTGAGATTTATCAGCTTGAGCGTAAGTGCCTATAATATCGTTAGTATCAGCCGGGCTAATGTTATCTATATTCTTACTGTTACCATCAACCCACTCACCGGCGATGTAATTACGAAAAACTGTATCGGACATGTTTTGTTACTCCTATGTGGTATTGGCATCATACTAATACTCATGATTTAATAATAAAAATTAATAAATAATATTAAGTGATAAGGTTTTTTTATTATGTTGCCAGAATTAAAGATTACTCAACTGCGTCATTTTGTCTGGGTAGCCGAGCTGAAGGGCTTCCACGTGGCGGCAGAGCGGGCTCACAGAACACAACCGGCCATTTCATTATCAATCAAAGATCTAGAAAATAAATTAGGTGAAGATGTTTTTGAAAAGCGTAATACCAAATCAGCCAAAGCAGAACTGACCCCCTTTGGAGAGTTATTTTTACCAAAAGCCAAGGAATTAATTGCTCACCATGATCGCATTACTCAAGACATGATGCTGATGGCCGATCATAAAACAGGACACATACGATTGGCTTCTGTTCCCTCAATTGCCAGCCAAGTATTACCCGAATTGTTATTGGAATTTGTTGCTGATTCACCCGATCTAAACGTCAGTTTTTTTGACGATAACTCAGATGCTGTACTTAACATGATAGAAAATCAACAGGTAGACTTTGGTATCGCCAGCCTCTTTCATAAAGATGAGCACCCAAACAAACAGTTCCACCCCATTTGGGAAGATCAAATTGGCGTAGTCTGCCCAAAGGATCATCCACTGGCCACAGAAAAAGGAATTCACTGGAAAACATTATTAGCGCATCGCTTTATCAGTAATGGCACATCTCGGCTTTTAGAAGACAGTGAAGCCAGCCCTTTGTTAGGCCGGTCTCAGTTTTACATATCCAATATGATTTCTTTAATTGCCATGCTAGAAGCCGGTGTTGGAATAACCACTTTACCTCGTTATGCCTTTCCAAAAGAAAGCAAAAGCTTATGTTTTATTCCTCTGGATACTCCCCATGTGGTTCGAAGAATTGGCCTTGTACAACTCAATAACAAATCACTGTCTCCTGCAGCCAATGCCCTTGCAAACTTTATTATGACTAAAGCAAAACGATAAATGGTGGAGATAAATTGATATCAATCAAAAAGTGGAACCCACTAACCAATATCTTAAAAAGTTAGAACACTAGTATAAATAATGGTTTACAGCATTTTGATAAGAATAACTTATTTAATGATAGAGCTTTTTGATTTGATGGCAACGGATTGATAGTCAATCATGGAGCATGACTACCCCATAAATGCCAATTAACTCAGACCGGTATTGTAAACTAATTCATAAGAGAGTGTGCTTCATGACGACATCCGCTGCGATTACATCTTCATTAAGAGGAAGCAATGCGTTACCGCTTCGTCCAATTGATCAAGTTATGGATTTAGAGCGTTTAGGTGCTATGCATCAAAGCCGTTTAAGCTTTATGCGTATATTAGTACGCCATGTGATGCGTGAGCGCTGGCAAATTATCATGAGCACAATGTCACTGGATAATGAAGGCTACGGCACTGTTATCTACGAGATTCAAACACCTCATAACCTTTTTAGTTTTGTTATTTTTTCGGACTATTTATCTCCAGATGAGAGAAACGACCGTGTTATTGCCTCTAAATGGGACCTAACCATGGCGTTAGTTAGCGGAAAAATAGATCAGGCTTACCTAGAAATATTACGTAAAAATGTGCCTAAACAAGAGGCAGGACGCGTCGATTCTAGAGTATTTGTCCTATCAAGAGCGAATCGTAGTGCTCGTAATTTTGACTACGTCGTTGATCAACTGGCATCGGGCGGGCAGCCAGACATAGATAAAATAGCCAAAGTGGGTTATCTCTACCGGACAACAGCCGTCTATGGCAGTGGTAAGTTAGGCATGGCCGATTGGGAAAAAGTCTCTACTCGCTGGCCAGATTTTGCGCGTCCTTTCTCGGCTGAAATGTTTGCTTGCTTTATGTTACGTAACTTTAGTTTATTCCAAGCAGAACACATTGCTAAAATGCGATCATCGGCCACGTTTAATCCCATGCAAGCCGATATTAAGCGCTACTTTGGTATTGGTAATTCCACTGGGCTGGGTATGGCGCCCTATTTAATGAACCACCCCATGTTGATTAACCAATGGATCGAAATGCGAGAATTAGCCCTAGCAAGAGTAAGACAACTGGGTAAGTATGACGAATACGCTAAAGAAAGGTTAAATCGCTTAATTCATCGTGTACAGAACCATATGTCCGAGACCCACACTGAGGACGATTGGCAAAGTCAAAATAATCTCGTGGTTTTAAAGGATCTGCAACGATTAAGCCAACGCCTTGAATCGAAGCTCGAGAATTGGAACGGTTTAATTTTATGGAGCGAAGATGAATGTTCACTACAAGGACAAGAGCTGCTCGTTTCTCTACTACTTGAATTGCACCCTGAACTCGTAGATAACCTAGAACACTACCATAGCTCAGATGAGTTTTTAGACTTAGACCCGGTTATGCCAGTTCAAACCTTAAAGCAGGTCATCGAAAACCGCTATGCTTGGGCCTTAAAAATCGATTTTTCCGAGAGCGGTTCTAGGGACATTTTTTGGTATCGTTCGGAAGAAAAAATGGAACCTCGTTTAGGCCAATCAGCAACAGAAAAAGGCAAGGACAAACAAATGGCCCTTGGCGTTGGTTATGCGGTTCGTAAATGTTACGACCAACTCTGTGATTACATAAAAATATTCCCCAACCATACTACGGCTCGCTTTATGGTAACAAAACCAAAATTAAGAGGCATTGTAAGGCGCATTCAAAGCATGAACCGTTGTGTATATGGTGATATTCAAGCCAATTTACTCGATAAAAACGTCTTACCCATGCATTTATTAAGAGCTAAATTAGCTTTTTTTGGTGTCAGTAAATTTGATCCTCGCTCAAAGTTATGGGTCCGCAATACCATGTTCCAAGGCGCGCCTTTACTTGAAGATATTGGAAATAGCTTTAATGACGATTGGTTTATGCCTTTGGCACCAAAAAAAGAAGGTAATATCTAATGCATGTATCTATGAATGAATTAAAAGCGGCATTACGTCGTTGTTTTGAAGCCGCTAACTACTATGTTGGTAACTATGAAGACGCCGCAAACATGATTTTATGGTTAGAAAAGCATGGGCTTGATGGGTTGCAGGAGCTGAAAAATACACTTCCTTATATTAAAAATGATAAAAATAAAGCGATGAGCACTGTCGTTTATGAAGACAGTACCTCAGCAATTATTGATAGCCATGGTCGAAGCGCCTTAAATTGTATCGCCTCCGCCGTTGATCTGGCTCACGCAAAAGCGCTCGAATGCGGCATAGCAACGATCAGTGTGCATAATTGTCACAATCGAAAGTTTATCCTAAAAGCGCTAACTGATTGCGGTCGTCGAGGCATAAGTGTGGTCGCTTATTGGAGAAATGGCAGTCAAATTGTGACCGAATACACGGCGGCGATCAAAGCAGGGGCTCGCTACCCATCGTTTAGCCAGGCCGTTACTCACCTTGAAAGTAATGAGCAAGATAAACAAGCACTCACCATCATCTGCAGTTCACGAGTTGACTTAGATTCATCGTTACAAAATTCAAACGATCACCAAACTCGATTTCATATGAGTGCCGATAAAATAGAACGAATAAAAGAAAAGACTATCGATCATGGTATCGAAATCGATGCCGCTCTGTGGGCAGAAATAAACCAAATTGGTGCCGCTGTTTTAGTTGAAAACTCTGAAGAGTCAAGACAGGGAGCAGGTGCCAATTAAAGCCTTGGCAACTGATCTTTATTTAAAACTCACCGCGTGAAGAGTTACCAATGCTTGCTTTGACACAGATTTCCTATACGGCCATCGATTTTTTATCTTTGGCCATAGTCCTTACAGGAACATTAGTTCAAGCCAGAGTCGGTATTGGTTTTGCTCTTTTAAGCGCTCCTGCCTTATTTATAATAAATGAAAATTACATGCCTGGTCCCATTCTGATGCTGGGGTTTCTTTTGTCTTTACTTATGTATCTCAATGAAAAGCCGTCTCTTGAGATGACAAACGTATTGCCAGCCATTCTCGCACGCATACCAGGATCATGGTGTGGCGTCCTTACATTAGCGTATATACCGCAATGGCTTTTAGGTGTTGTGATTGGTATCAGTCTTTTGGTTGCGTCTCTCGTAACGTCAGTCCGCACTTCAATTACATTAACTCATCCTAACCTAGTCATAGCCGGCTTTTTGTCTGGCTTTTCTGGCACCGTTACCTCGATCGGTGGACCTATCATGGCTCTGCTTTACAAAGCACAAACACCTGATGTGACTCGAAAAGCATTACTCTGCTTCTTTTTAATCGGTACGCCTATTTCCATTATGTTACTGGTAGTGGCTGACGGAATGAGTCAAGAAGCTTATATACTTTGTATAAAAATGCTACCAGGGGTGATAATAGGCTACCGTTTATCAAGGTTTAAGTGGCTTGCTTTTATTGCGCCTAGTAGAAAAACCATTATGGCTTTGTCGACCATTTCCGCTGTGGTGATTCTATTAAAGAGCTTATCCATGCTTACCTAGTTTGGCCTCGTTAGTGACCCCAAGCTACATGACCATCGATCCAGGTTTTTTGTACCCTGTAATCGTTATTTAAAGCCACCATACTGGCTCGATAATTGTCTTTGATACGTCCAAATTGATCGTCTATTTTTAAAAACTCTGCGGGTCTGAGCGACGCCATTTGCAATGCCTCGGCAGGCGTTCGTCCAGTTAAAAAGATGGTGTTACGAACGGCTGATGCCATATCTAAATCCGATCCGGCTAATGTGCCATCCTCTGTCGTCACCTTTCCATCACTGCGCATCACTTTTTTACCTAAAAAAGCCATTTCTGTTTCGTTTGACCCTACGCTCTGAATGGCGTCGGTTACCAGCATCATATGTTCACAACCTTTTGCGGCGATCGCTATTCGCATAGAGGCAGGATGCACATGATGGCCATCAGCAATCAAACCACACCAGGTTGCTGTTTTTGTTTGAAGTGCGGCACCGACAACACCAGGTTCACGACTTGTCAGAGGGGTCATGGCATTAAATAAATGCGTGAAACCTCTTGCTCCACTCTCTACAGCCGCTATGGCCTGTTCATAAGTCGCGGCCGAATGTCCAATGCTCACAATGGCATTATGCGAGACCAACCATTCAATAAAGCCTTCACGAACTTGTTCTGGAGCTAGGGTAACCATGAGTTTTCCATGATGGCTTACATCAAGTAAGGTAGCCAAAATACCTTCATTGGGCTGTCGTAACTGAAATTCATTATGTACGCCCTTACGAACGGGGTTCAAATACGGCCCTTCATAATGTAAACCCAGTATCCCCGCCATGTTTTGTTCCAAGGCCTCGCACACAGCATCATGTGCTTGAGACATAATCGTATAATCATCAGAAATAAGTGTTGGCATTAACGCAACGGTACCAAATTGAGCGTGAATTTGAACAATTTTTTCTAAAGCCGACAGGGTAGGAGTATGATTAAATAAGGTGCCTCCCCCACCATTAACATGCACATCAATGAACCCTGGAGCAAGGATATCAACCACATCCATATCACTGCATTTGGGCAAATCCGTCGCCTCAATGGAGACAATTCGATTCCCGCTAAACGTGACGGTCCGATTAATTAACCATTGATCGCCATCAAAAAGTCGTTTGGCAAATACGCTTTTCATACTGCTTTTCTCCCTATTTGCTGTTGCGCCATCAATATGGCGCCAGACATAGCATCGCCTTTAGGCTTAGTGAGATAAGTCGAAAAGCGTTCTGGCAAATAAGGCTTAATAACATCAGAGACACCACCAACAAGCACAATCTTCTCCGCACCCTTAGTCATTAAACACTCTAAATAGTGACTAATCCAGATCACTTGTTCCTGTACTATTTTCAAAGCAATAGGGTCTTTTTGCTGAGCGAATTCGAACACTTGAATAGCAAATGCACCGTATTCTTTTGGTAACGGGTGGCGGTTTTGAAACAAGACATATTTTTCTGGAGATAACGAAAATTCGGCATTAATACTGTCTGTCATAAGTGACGCAGGCGAAATCCCATCCAGAGCCGCTAATGAATACTCTAGGGCGGATAATCCAATGCGAGCACCACTGCCTTGATCCGATAAAGGAAAGCCCCAGCCACCCACAATATGGAAAATTTCATTGTGGTAAAAAACACCGCAACTGCCCGTACCTAAAATAAGTAATGCTCCCTCCTCACCATTAAAAGCCCCCAAACAAGCAGAATGGGCATCAGTGAGTAAATACCGCCGACCAAATGGAGATGACTGAGAAATAACCAGTTCTTGTTCCAATGGTTGATTGGCTCCGGCAAGACCTAACCCTAGAGTAATTTTCGGATATTCTTCAGGTGCGATCTCGCCCTGACGACAGGCTTCAAGACAAGCATTCATAATATTTTGCCATGCCGCTTCAATCCCAATACGTGGGTTACCCGATCCTGCCACGGCCTCGCCTAACACCGCGCCATCTCTCGTCACAAGACGGGCACGACAAAAAGTGCCACCGCCATCAACACCTATATAAAGTTCTGTCATACACAATTTCCTTTATGCAATTGCTGACGCTTTGTTTCGCACCATAGATAATATTCCTTGAGTGTTAATGAGCTTGCGGCCTCTTCATCTAATATGATGATTGCTTTCTCATGCTGCTGGAGAATGGAAGCTGGACACATTGAGGATAAAGGCCCTTCTATCATGTCTTTCACGGCAGAGGCTTTCTCTTTTCCTGTCGCCATCAATAGGATCTCTCTACTTTCCAAAATCGTTCCAATACCCATGGTAATCGCCAGATAAGGTTGAAACTCATCGGCCATAAAGAAACGTTTATTTGCCGCAATAGTCGATTCCGACAAGGTTTTAATTCGTGTTCTAGAAGAAAAGCTAGAGGTTGGCTCATTAAAACCAATGTGACCGTTTGTCCCAATTCCAAGAATTTGTAAATCAATGCCTCCAGCGGCCGAGATTTTTGCATCGTATAACACCGCATTATGGTTTAGAACATCAGGGTCCAAACTGGTCGCCGCAGGAACATGGGTATTCGTTAAATCAATATCCACCAGATCAAACAAGTATCGATTCATAAAAGAACGATAACTTTGCTTATGGTCCTCATCAATACCAATATACTCATCTAAATTAAAGGTTCTTATAGACTTAAAAGACAGCCGGCCCGCTTGATGTCGGCAGACCAATTCATTATATAACGCAATCGGTGTAGACCCTGTCGCTAACCCAAGGACTGGCCTCGTTTTTTTTATAATCACATCCACCACCTTATTTGCAGCATGTAACGCCACATCTTTTGGTGTTGGCAGGATAATTACTTGCATAAACATTTACCTTTAAACACATTGATCTTTAAAATAGAGACCCCAAAATAATAATACCAATATAGTACCTTTAATCTATAAAGGTCAAAATATTTTCTTAATTTTTACTTTTTTTATTTGCCAATACGTAATATTGGTGCTAATTTCTAAAAACAAACAATACCTAAAAGATACCAATAATTAATATTTACAATAAAAATAGATAACAAATCACAAAAAACACAAACGGAGAAAAACCATGTCTAATGCACATTCCAACCTATCCGTATCAAAATATGCTATCGCTACTGCTGTTATGTTAAGCAGTGTTGGCATGGTTAATGCGGCAGGAACATTAACGATAGAAAGCTGGCGTAGCGATGATGCGAATATATGGTCAGACGTTATTATTCCCGCCTTTAATAAAAGTCACCCAGATACGAAAGTAAATTTTGCGCCGACCCCCCCAACTCAATACAACTCAGCGTTGCAAGCAAAACTGCAAGCCGGTACGGCTGGTGATTTAATTACTTGCCGTCCTTTTGACACCTCATTAACACTCTTTACAAGCGGCTATTTAGACTCACTGAATGACGTACAGGGCCTGAATGAGTTCTCTGATGTTGCTAAAAGTGCATGGGTAACCGATGATGGTAAAGATCAATTCTGTCTACCGATGGCCTCTGTTATTCATGGGTTTATCTACAACAAAGAGATTTTTAAAGAATTAAACCTTTCTGTACCAAAAACACGAGATGAATTCTTTACCGTATTGGACGCAATAAAGTCGGAAAGTCGTTATTCACCGCTCGCAATGGGTACAGCAGACCAATGGGAAAGCGCAACGATGGGATTCCAAAACATTGGTCCAAACTACTGGAAAGGCGAATCTGGTCGTAAGGCATTGTTAGAAGGCAAAGCTAAATTAACCGACGACGCTTATGTCGATACTTGGAAGGAGTTGGCTCAGTGGAAACCATACCTTGGTCGTGGATTTGAAGCGCAAAAGTATTCTGACTCACAAAACCTATTTACACTAGGACGTGCCGCCATCTACCCTGCTGGTTCTTGGGACATCCAAACCTTTAATAACCAAGCGGATTTTGAGTTTGGCGCCTTCCCACCTCCTGTCGCTAAAAATGGCGACTCTTGTTATATCAGTGATCACACGGATATTGGTATCGGCATTAATGCTAATTCAAAAAACAAAGAAGCGGCAGCGGAGCTGCTAAATTGGATGGCCAGCCAAGAATTTGCCGAACTGTTTGCGAATGCCGTACCAGGCTTTTTCCCATTATCAAATCATAAAATAGCCATCAAAGATCCGGTTGCTCAAGAATTCATTAGCTGGAGAGATCAGTGCGAGTCGACTATTCGTAACTCTTATCAAATCCTATCTCGAGGTACGCCAAACTTAGAAAATCAACTTTGGAACGTCAGTGCTCAGGTCATCAACGGCACAATGACGCCAGAAGCCGCCGCTCAGGAAACACAGAATGGCTTAGAGCAGTGGTACGCTCCTCAACAATAATTTAAGCAGACCATGGGAGGGCTATTCACGCCTTCCCTATTTTATGGTTCCAGATAGCATTATTAGAGACAGCGTTATGACTCAACATAATCATCAAGATGAAAAAAAACCTTTTCCCTGGCATCTTGTCATTTTCCTTGCGCCAGCATTGCTGATATACATTACTTTTAGCGTGTACCCTTTACTCGATACACTCTTCTTAAGCCTGTTCAATTCGCAAGACGGTAACAGTACCTTTGTGGGTTTGCAGAATTTTATTACCCTGGTAACGGACGACAATTGGTCTCATGCGTTTTGGAATGCCTTACTTAACAATTTTAAGTTTTTTGTCATTCATATGTTATTGCAAAATCCAATTGGATTATTACTTGCCATTCTATTGAGTTCACCAAAATTACGTTTATCAGGCACATACCGAACGCTTATTTTTATGCCAACCATGCTATCCGTTGTGATTATCGGCTTTGTTTGGCAATTATTGCTTAGCCCTATTTGGGGAATTTCAGAAGACTTCCTGTATAACATCGGTCTTGGTCAGTATTTTGATGCTTGGCTAGGCAAAGAAGGCAGCGCGCTTATTACTTTGAGCTTTATTTCCGTTTGGCAATTTGTTGGTATTCCAATGATGCTTATTTACGCCACATTGCTCAATATTCCAGATGATATTGTTGATGCCGGTACGGTTGATGGAGCCAATCCATTACAGACGTTTTGGTACATCAAATTGCCTTTGATTTTACCGACGATTGCGATGGTTTCAATTTTAACCTTTGTGGCCAACTTCAACGCTTTTGAGTTGATCTACGCGGTTAAAGGTGCCTTAGCAGGACCTAACTTCTCAACCGACCTGATGGGTACTTTCTTTTATCGAACCTTCTTTGGTTTCCAATTACAACAAGGCAGTGCCAGCATGGGAGCCGCTGTTGCCACCCTCATGTTTTTAATCATTTTAGTGGGTGTCATGCTATTTCTTTTCTTCGTTCAACGTCGTATCCAACGATTCCAATTTTAGGAGGCAAATATGAAAATAGTAACTGGCTTTTTGCCTTCATCCCCACTCAATGTGTCAAAGAGCGTCACTATTCACGCCATTCTATTGGCTTATACCGTCATCGCCCTGTTTCCCATTATTGTGGTCATTATTAATGCTTTTAAGACCCGTAAAGCCATTTTTAAAGACCCGTTAGGGCTACCCGACAGCGAGTCATTTACCTTAGCAGGTTTTCAAGAAGTTTTATTGCGGTCTGATTTTGGACTTTACTCATGGAACAGTTTAGTCGTCACCCTATTAGCCGTTGGTCTAGTGCTATTACTCGGCGCCATGGCCGCTTGGGCTCTAACTGAGTACAAGTTTCGTGGTAACTTCTTTATCGCCTTCCTATTTGCTATGGGCATTATGATTCCTATTCGGCTTGGAACCGTCAGTATTCTTAGCTTAATGGTTGAGCTGGATCTGGCGAATACATTAACGGCATTAGTGCTGGTATACATAGCTCAAGGTCTCCCCCTCGCGGTGTATATTTTGTCGGAATTTGTTCGCACTATTCCGAAGGAGCTAACAGAAGCGGCTCGCTGTGATGCGGTCAGTGAATATAAAATTTTCTTCTGTATTATCCTGCCGCTTCTGAAGCCAGCCATGGCAACGGTGGCCGTTTTTACCATGATCCCCATTTGGAACGATCTATGGTTTCCACTTATTTTGGCGCCAGGGGAAGAAACTCGCACCATCACCTTAGGTGTACAACAATTTGTCGGTCAATACGTGACCAATTGGAACTCCGTATTGTCGGCACTCACTTTGGCCATTGTACCGGTACTGGTTTTATACACTATTTTTTCAAGACAACTGATTCGCGGCTTAACGAGCGGAGCGGTCAAATAACCCCAACAAAGATGACCGCTGGAGAGAATTTTTATGGCAAGTGTCACACTCAAAAACATTAAAAAGCGTTTTGGCGATGTAGACGTACTGCATGGCATCGATCTGGATATTCAAGATGGCGAATTTGTCGTCCTTATCGGCGAGTCTGGTTGTGGTAAATCTACCTTATTACGCTTACTTTCAGGATTAGAAGACATCACCGAAGGAGACTTATTCATAGATGACGAGCGTGTAAATGGCCGGTCACCTGCCAAACGAGGCATTGCCATGGTCTTTCAGTCGTACGCTCTGTATCCACATATGAATGTGTATAAGAATATGGCATTCGGGCTAAAGATCTCAGGAAAAGACAAAACCTTTGTTCATAATAAGGTGGTTGAAGCCGCCAAAAAACTGAAAATTGATCACCTACTTGAACGTTTGCCAAGAGAGTTATCCGGCGGTCAACGTCAGCGGGTGGCGATTGGTCGTGCCATTGTAAGAGACCCCAAAGTCTTCCTATTCGATGAGCCTTTATCAAATCTCGATGCGTCATTACGGGTACAAACTCGGGTTGAGCTTGGTAAGTTGCACCAAGAATTAAAAGCGACAGTAATTTATGTCACCCATGATCAAGTAGAAGCCATGACACTCGGCGACAAGATCGTCGTCATGAACCAAGGCCGAGTAGAACAAGTGGGCTCACCTTTACATTTATATCACCATCCACAAACACAGTTTGTCGCAGGTTTCATTGGCTCACCCAAAATGAACTTTCTCAACGCAAAAATAGTGGCTGTTGGCAACGAAAACACGCAAATTATGCTAGAATCCCGCCGCGTGATTTCGGCCGCAATCGACAGCTCAAGCGCTAATGTGGGAGATACGGTTCAAATAGGGCTGCGACCTGAGCACATGTCATTACAATGTGAAGACAATAAAGTAGAAGGGAAAGTGACGCTCGTAGAGCATCTTGGGGAATTGTCCTATTTATACGTAGACATCCCCAAAGAAGGCGAGCTGGTGCTAAAAATCGATGGTGATAACCAGTATAAAGCCGGCGATACCGTCCACTTTGGAATAAGGCCAAACAGCGTCTACTTGTTTAATGATAAAGGAACCGCCTTACCTAGATTGGCAAGCCATATCGAGGCTAAAAAAACATCCATTTCATGAGCCACACCGTTAACATGTGGGGCCTACCCTTGGGAAAATAGAATGAGTCAAAATCGGGTAAATATTCTCTTTGGCGAAGCCGATAACTTACGCGCAAAAGGCATTCCTCTTTATATACAAGTAAAGAAAGCCATCCACACCGCTATTGTAGAAGGCCGTGTTCTGGGGGGTGACACTCTACCTCCCGAGCGCGACCTTGCCAAGCATTTAGATGTCTCGCGTGTGACGGTTCGGCGCGCCATTGATGAGCTCATTAAAGACGAAATTCTCACTCAGAGACAAGGCGCAGGCACCTTTGTCTCTGAGCGAGTGGAACAACCACTGAATCATTTACGCAGCTTTACTGAAGTTATGGAAGCTCGTGGAAAAACCATTACCTCTAAATGGCTTGATCGCTCTTTAGGTATGCCACACGAAGACGAATGCAAAGCCCTTAAACTGTCTGAAGACCAAGAAGTTGTGCGTTTTTATCGCCTACGTTATGCCGACGGAAAACCCATGGCCTTGGAGTTAGCCACCATCCCGAGTTGCTACATCCTCAACCCATTTGCAATGGAAGGCTCTCTTTATGACTTATTAGATCAACAAGGTTGTCGTCCAGTTCGCGCACTACAAAGGCTACGGGCCATCAGCATCGACGAACAACGTGCCAATTTGCTCGACATACCCCAACTGAGTGCAGCTTTATACATAGAACGAACTGGCATCAACCATGAAGGCACTCACGTTGAGTTTACGCGATCATGGTTCCCAGGAGACTCCTACGATTTTGTCGCCGAGATTCGTGACACTATTTAAAATAGCTACGCGCCAATTTCCATTAACTGTAACTGGCCATATGGCATCACGCTCACCTTTTATAAGAGTAATACAAGCCAGCTATAGAATTAATAATTTAATTTCAATAAGTTAAGTTTTTATTCGAAGTAAAGGGGTCTGACCCTGAGGTATCCCCACGAATTTAAACCATAAAACCTTCTCCCTTAAACAGCTGTTCAGCGAATTGCTGAACTCCTTCTCGCCATTGTTTGAGGGTGATTTTTAGATTCGTAGACAATGCTCTTTTGCCCAGAAAAAAATGAGAGAGCACTCTGCGTTTGCGAGTGCTGGACGATTGAAAACGATACGCTAATCCAGCCAGTTCAACCACTTTGCCTAATAAGATAAGCACCATAGCGGTCAGCGTTGTCAGTAAAACCAGCAGCTTCATTCTGGCTAAAATTTTAGTGTAGTTATGCTCGAAACCTAAGCCGAATTTTGTGCTTTTCATGTCTCTAAAACTTTCTTCTATTTGCATTCGTGTCTGATAAACCTTCACGCTTTTCTTGGCAAACGAGCGGTTTTTTGGCAATGATGAAATCAACAACCACGGCTCTTTTGCTCCACGTGCCGCGGTTAACGATGTCTTTGATGCTTTCGTTGATCCGTCTTGGTTTAAAGAGTGCCGACCTTTTGGCTTTCCTTTATAGAGCGCCAGATGACAAAAGTGAGGCGTTGATTGTCCTAGATTCAACGAAAGTGACTTTGGCGTGGCATTGGCTGTCGGAAATAAATGTGAGATACAGCGCCATGATTGGCTTTCTTCATCAAAAAATTTACGCGGTCGACGGACACGTCCGACATAATCCCAACCTAAGCTTTTTACTAACTCTATCCAAGGCATTTTAAAACCGGCATCCGTGACAATGATTGGTTTGGTCTCTTTTGGAAGAAGTGATTTTAGCGTGGAAAGAAAGTACTTGTGTGTTTTCGGTTTCTCCTTGGTTTTAATGTCATGCACTTCCTCGTATAGAGTAAATGGCCGACCTTGAAAGGCCACTACCGCTCGAATGAGAAAGTGTTGTTTTCGCGCATCAAGATCAGACCAATCGACACTGATAATAGGTCGCCCTTGGCTCGCAAAAAGGTGACACATATGAGCATAAATAGAGAGTGATTCTTGTTGTAAATGAGCGTTAGAAAGTACTCGATCAGCACGTTTGATGCAGTGCTTTTCAAAAGTTTTAGATTGAATACCTCTTCCAATGTTGGTCACCGTACTGAGATTGCCCTGAGCAAGACTTTGAATGCAGGCCGCGACAGCATTGCGCCGAGTTTTGTGCATATTGGGGCTGACAAGAGGGAGGATTTTGTTCAAAATAGTCGTCGCGTTCATGGCTCTCGTGTTTGGTTGTTTTTGGCGAAATTATTGATCACCAAGGGCCATGAACGTTCCCTTCTTGCGTTAACTAATTGTTATTTATATGAAATTCGTGGGGATACCTCAGGGTCTGACCCCTTTAATTATTCGTCAAGCAGCATTGGGAGGCGCATTAGTCCCTTATGAGCAGCGAGTTGATAACGCCTTAGCGAATATTCTAAGTCGCCAACCGTGGAAAACACCACAACGAGAGTGGCTTGAAACCATTGCAGGGCAAATAAAAGCGAATGTGATTGTAGATGAAAGCAACCTTAACGAAGGTATCTTTAAACAAATTGGTGGCACCAAACGCGCCAGTAAATTGTTTGAACAACCCATTGCCGATATTTTGAGTAACTTTAATAAAGCACTCTGGGCAAGTTAACGCACATGAATACTAAAACCATGTGTACGACAGAAAAACGCGCACATAAAACTTATTTTTCGTGTGCGCGTGTGCTAGATTATGCACAAATTAAGTTGTTTTTTATGCATGTGTTTTCATCGTGCACAGAAAAACAGAAAATAATGACAAACACCTATGACAAATACCAATGCAAATAACCATGTGTTTACACCGTTAGCACAACTGGGTGATATAGAAACCAAAGCGGTTTTAAAGGCGACAGCGAAAGCGCATCAGGCGCTTGGGGAGTTAAAAGGGTTGGCCGTTACCTTGCCAAATCAATACATATTATTAGCGACCTTATCCTTACAGGAGGCGAAAGAAAGCTCAGAAATCGAAAATATCATAACAACACAAGATGATTTATACCGTAGCCATTACCCATCTCAACAATTTACCTCTCATAATGCAAAAGAAGTCCATTGTTACGCCAAGGCGCTTGAGGTCGGCTACGAAACCATTACAAAAACTGGCATATTGACTAACAATACCATTATTGAAATCCAGCGTATTATAGAAAATAACGACGCAGGATTTAGAAAACAAGGTGGGACAAAATTAGTTAATCAACAAACCCAGCAAGTCGTTTATACGCCACCACAAACGGGCGATGAGATCATCAAATTAATGAGTGACCTAGAGGCTTTCATCAATAATGACGAACTTAGTGATTACGACGACCTCGTTAAAATGGCGTTGATCCACCATCAATTTGAAAGCATTCATCCATTTTACGATGGTAACGGCAGAACGGGGCGCATTGTAAACATACTGTTTTTAAGCAAACAAAACCTGTTAGGTGCACCTATTTTGTATCTTTCACGCTACCTAAACAGAAACAAAGCCGAATACTATGCATTATTACAACAAGTACGGGAAACCAATAACTGGGAACCTTGGTTACTGTATATGCTAAAAGCACTGCAAGTAACCAGTCAAGATACCTTAGCGACTATCAAAGCCATGATGGCATTAATGCAAAAACATAAGCATCTTATTAAAACGCAACTTCCCAAACTCTATAGCCACGAGCTGATTAATAATTTGTTTATACACCCTTATACAAAAGTGGAATTCTTAGTAAACGAGCTGAATATTCACCGGAATACGGCCAGTAAATACTTAAATCAACTGGTTGATATTGGTGTGTTAACGAAACACAAACTGGGTAAAGACAACTACTACCTAAACACTGAATTCTTTAATTTGTTTACCCATTAACGCGTAAACAACTCAAGGACAAACATAAGCACTCAAGACCTAATCAACAAACTTTGGAATCTATGTAACCTGTTGCGTGACGACGGCGTTACTTACCACGAATATCTAAACGAATTAACCTATCTTGTGTTTTTGAAAATGGTAGAAGAAACAGGACAGGAAGAGCTTATTCCTAAAGGTTATCGCTGGTCAGACATCGAAAAATTTAACGCCGTCACACGGTTAGAAGAATACAAAAAACTGCTTATTTATTTAGGCACAAATGGCTCATTAATTACCAAAGCCATTTTTGCCGATGCCTCAACCTGTATTCGTAAACCTGCTACCTTAATAAATAAATTAGTCTCTGAAATTGATAACTTAGACTGGTATTCCGCTAAAAACGAAGGTTTAGGCGACATGTACGAAGGCTTGCTTGAAATTAACGCAAGAGAGAAAAAATCAGGCGCAGGTCAATACTTCACTCCGCGCGTTCTAATCGAAGCAATGGTGGAACTGATGAAACCAAACTTGGATGATGTGATTGTTGACCCAACAGCAGGAACAGGTAGTTTCTTAATTACGGCGCATCATGAGCTTAAAAAGCACAATGACATAAAAACTCTCGATGAAGTCGCTTATTGCCAAAGGTTTGAGTGCATCACGAGGCAGTGAAATTTTTCACACTCGACCGACTCAATCAGTATATGTCTACACTATTTCACATACGCTTCATGTTTTGTGTTTCCTCAATTTAACATGGTAGCCTTTCCATCATAGGAATCTGCTCTAGGTCTTGATCCCAATCGGCCTTGCTTGCAACAAAAACATGAGCATTTGGTTTATTTGAAATTTGCGTATCAATGCTTCCTGCTGGCACAACTAAAAATGCCCCTCCCATTTGAATATTTGGCAGAGCAGAACCACAGTTTGTACAGAAACTCTTTACGTGCCTTGTCGATGGCAAACGATATGTCTTTATGTTATTTTCGCCTGATATCCACGTTACTACTGCTGTAGTCGAAAATAAATTAGAGGCATGAGCCGAGCCAGTATCTTTGCGACAATATTGACAATGACACATGAAAAAACTTTCAAATTCACCTTCTACTTCAAAAATCACTTCACCGCAAAGGCATGACCCATTATGTTTTACACTCATTAATAGTCCTCAATATGTAAAATTGAAATAAAGACAGACTCATGGCGAGGCTGTAGAATTTCTCATTCTAAGCCAGTTTAATTAATTTAAACCACAATTTTTCACATACATCTAAGATTTTTCTTACAAAAAAACGCATTAATGCATCAACGAATACAATTCAGCAGGGAGCCAAAGTGCCGGATCTATTTGCGGCTGATCCTTAGGAGCAAAAGCCAATCAAAGTCACTCAGAAAGTGTATTTACCTTATCGCGGATACGGTACCAATACTCATAACATGGTTTATAGCCTAACTTTTGGTACAGGTTTAATGCCGCTTGATTCTCCGATACGACTTGTAAATAGGCGTTCTTTGCTCCGTTTTCAACGGCCCAGTAGAGCATGCCATTTAACAAGGTTGTACCATAACCCATTTTTCTAACACTGGGTTTAGTGACAAAGTCGAAAAGTCCAAAATAACCATGACTGATTACGCCTAAGCCACAAGCTATTTCCTCTTCACCTTCCATTAAGACAGCCATAATCACTCTATCTTTAATCCGATTGAGTATGTCAAGATGAGTAGCCTGTTTTGCAATATCAAGCCCATTTATCTGACAATAAGACAGCATCCACTCATCGCGGCGCTTTTCAACAATGTTAGAATCATTGAAAGTAGTGCCTTCAAGAGATTTGTATAATACCAAAGACCTGTCTATCAATTGATAACCTTGACAGCCTAAATAGGCATCAAGCGCCTGATTATTGGTAAAAGATGGAAGACGAAAAATACAGGGCAAACCTTTGCCTTCAAAAAATGCTTCATAACGCTTTACAAGCATTGATAGATCGCCGGTTTGCTCTGATAGCACACTCACTGAATTGGCTCTTTTTGTGTAGCCATTGGAGAATCTAAGTACGACAGCATTCGATTTCCTTTCCTCTAGGGCTGGCCACGATTTAAAGCCAGCTGTCTCAATGTCCATACAATTCAATGAGTTAAAATCCAAGATATCTCTGTCCTTTATTAACTGGGTTCATGATAAAACTGATCTTATTTAACTCGTAACAAATAGAAAGCCTTAGTTATCCGCATAGCCACTGCCAATGGCACTAAAAGGTAAGCTCAAACCCAGCTCTGGAACCTGTAAACCAACCCATTCAGGGAAAGTATTGCTGTTGGGCCCTGGAAAAACAGTATACTCATTAGCCCAAGGGTATCGATTGACCGCTGCCGTGATTTGAGGAATTATGCGCTCCGCTTTCTTCCCTGTCAGAGACAGTACTTTTTCAGGCTTAGATCCAAACCAATATCGATCAGGGGTGGTTGTTTTATATTGATGCAGCGCGGGTAACCCTCTTTTGACTCGCCACCCCACGACTTCATAAACGGTGTACTCAGCCGCATTGGCCTCTTTTGTTGCGATCCAGGTATGTACGGCAAACCAGCCTCTCCAACTAAACGCATCCGCGGCATAGACTTCAATGACAGCGGATTTTTCTTTTTCAGGTGCGGGTGCAATACCAGCAGGCTCGCGACTAGCCGTTTGCCAATTATTATTAGAGCAAGCACCGAGCAACAATGTTATACAGAACAGTACTAACGTTTTAATTAATCGCATTAGATTAAGTACCCTTTGATGTATCAAAATACAAATTTATCACAATCTTAAAGACGAAAATAAAGCGTGTAAAAATTATTCGTATTGTTTACGAATTACTTAAGTTAACCTGGCGTGCTTAATGCTAAAGATCAATGGCGTTACAAAAGTCTTTAAAACTCCTCAGAAAATATCTGATTTCTGCCATTTTCTTTAGCGGCATACAATAATTCATCCGTTTTTTTAATAAGATCAATCTTATTGTTGATCTTATTAGGCTGCATCGAGGCTACTCCTATACTTGCTGTCAACACCGGGAGTGTTGGCGAATTTTCGTTAGGAATCTTGAGTAAGTGTATTTCAGTTAATATTTTTTCGGCTAAAAACACGGCTTGCTCTAACGTTGTGTTGCCATAAACTATCGAAAATTCCTCTCCACCATACCGGGCACAGATATCACTAGGTCTTCGAACAAGGTCTTTTAAAATTTTTCCAACAGATTTGAGACAAGCATCACCTACCTGATGCCCATAGGTATCGTTTAAACATTTAAAATAGTCAAGATCAATAATAACAAGATTAATTGGCGCTCGAAGACGGTAACAGCGCTTCCATTCACCCTCTAAAAATTCATTAAAATATCGACGGTTTGCTATATCCGTTAGCCCATCAATACGGGATAGATTGAGAACCTCTTCTTCAGCAAGCTTTCTTTCTGTAATATTTTGATGAGAAATAACAAAACATTTCTCTCTCTGAATACAAAAAGACGTTACGCGCATCATAAACCAGCGCTTTTCATCGTCACTGTGACAAGGGTATTCACAGTAAAAGTTTTCTTCATCGCCGATAATGACCGCCCTAATTCCATTTGCCGCTTTTAAACCAAAGTCATCCCCCATAGCAGCGGCTTTATCACATTCGCTCAAATAGTTAACGCTCCACTCTTCGTCAATTAAACACGAATTTTTTTGACCAAATGACTTCCAGGAATGATTGACGAATAAGATCTCCCCATTTTTGTCTATAACAACAATGTGCTCTGTGATTGTATCAATAACGGCTTTTAAAAATTCATACGATTCAACCATTCTTCACCTGTTTTATCATCCATGGCCGCTCTAGTCATTAGAGATCAGCAAGGTAGCTACTTTTGACTTTTGGGAATACCGACGCAAATAAATCAAATAGAATGCCTCACTCATACCGATTCATTGAGACAACTCTATAAAGATAAAAAAACCGCCACTATTACTAGAGGCGGTTTTTATAGGTTAGATCAATAAAGTCTAATTTACATACTTTATTTTTGACTGACCGTAATTTTACTGACTAAGCTGAACAATCAATTTATTCATGCGGCTTACAAAAGTGGCTGGATCTTCAAGCTGCCCACCTTCGGACAACGTCGCTTGTTCAAATAACAACCATGCCATGTCATTGAAACGCTCTTCATCTGATTCTGCGTCCATTTTGACAACAATTGGGTGCTCTGGGTTGACCTCTAAGCTTGGCTTAGACTCTGGCAGTTGCTGACCAGCTTGCTCCAGCAAACGGCGCATTTGCAAACCCATATCATATTCACCCACAACAAGACATGCTGGAGAAGAGGTTAAACGATCCGTTGCTTTAACAGCCGTAACTTTTTCTTTTAAAACGTCCGTCATACGATCTAACAGAGGTTTCATTTTTTCAGCTTGTTCTTCTTTCGCTTTTTTCGCTTCTTCAGAAGTATCTTCTTCTAAATCAAGTTTACCTTTCGTCACATCTTGGAAAGATTTGCCGTCAAACTCTTGTAGAGAAGACATCATCCACTCATCGATACGGTCACTTAATAATAGAACCTCAAAGCCTTTTTTACGCAAAATTTCTAGGTGCGGGCTGTTTTTCGCGGTGTTGTGACTTTCAGCATAGATATAGTAAATCTTATCTTGGCCTTCTGACATGCGCTCAATATAATTCGCTAAAGAGTGCGTTTGTTCTGGTGCATCGTCTTTCGTAGTACTGAATCGCAATAAACCAGCAATCTTATCTTTGTTGCCCATGTCATCCGCTGGGCCTTCTTTGATTACATTACCAAATTCATCCCAAAAGGCTTGGTATTGTTCTGGCTCATTTTTAGACATCTTAGCTAACATGTCCAAGACACGCTTGGTTAAAGCGGCACGCATAGAGTCAACAGCGCTGTCATTCTGAAGAATTTCACGAGATACATTCAATGACAGATCATTAGAATCTACTACACCTTTTACGAAGCGCATATAAGGAGGTAAGAAAGCTTCCGCTTCATCCATGATAAACACACGCTGAACGTATAATTTCAGACCGCGTTGCATATCACGATTCCAAAGGTCATAAGGCGCTTTAGACGGAATATACAATAGGCTGGTGTATTCTAATTTACCTTCAACCTTATTATGAGACCATTTCAACGGGTCTTGGAAATCATGAGAAACGTGCTTATAGAACTCTTTATATTCTTCATCAGAAACGTCTGTGCGACTACGTGTCCAAAGAGCTTTCGCTGAGTTAACGGCTTCAAACTCAGGTGCTTTGTTTTCTTCAACGGGTTTTGGGTTACCTTCTTCATCCATTTCTGGATAAACCACTTTCTCCATTTCAACAGGAATAGAGATGTGGTCAGAATATTTAGTGATTAGAGTACGCAGACGGTGATTTTCGGCAAACTCAACCTCTTCTGGTTTTAAGTGCAAGGTAATACGAGTACCACGGGTTTCTTTTTCGATGTTCTCGATAGTAAACTCACCTGAACCATCGGACACCCAACGAACCGCTTCGTTCGCTGCAGCATTAGCGTAACGTGTTTCTACCGCGACAGAATCCGCAACGATGAACGCTGAATAGAAACCTACCCCAAACTGACCAATCAACTGACTGTCTTTTTTCTCATCGCCACTTAGCTTCTCAAGGAAAGACGCTGTACCAGATTTGGCAATTGTGCCTAGATTGGCAATGGCATCTTCACGAGTCATACCAATACCATTATCATCAATGACAATGGTTTTAGACTCTTTATCAAACTCAATGCGGATGCGTAAATTCGGATCTTGAGCGAGCAAATCAGCATTAGATACGGCTTCAAAACGTAATTTATCAACCGCGTCTGATGAGTTGGAAATTAGCTCACGTAGGAAAATTTCTTTATTAGAATACAAAGAATGGATCATCAAATGTAGAAGTTGTTTTACTTCTGTTTGAAAGCCTAACGTTTCTTTTTGTGTATCAGTTGCCATGTTACAAAGTGCTCCTCTAAAATGGCAGATCACTCAAAAAAGTGACCCTGTAAGTTCTAACGAGTACTCATTAGGTAATGCCATTAAAAAGAATTTCAAGAGAAAGAAATCTAAAAAATACAACAAAAACAGAAATAAGAAGACAAAAAGCAATTCCTTACATATTTTGTGTCTTTATTTCTTTCGAACCAAGGTCAATCCATCACCAATAGACAATAAAGAAACATCTACCGTGTCATCTTGATGAACCAAGGTATTTAATTGTCGGACAATGTTCGTGTCTTTATCTGTAAAAGAGGTATTGGCAACATTACCCCACCATAAAGTATTGTCTATTGCCATACACCCACCTTTCCTCAGAAGTTGCTTACATTGATGGTAATACTCAATGAGGTTGGCTTTATCAGCGTCGATAAAAATAAAATCAAAGGACTCAGATTCAAATTCAACAAAAGGTTGTAAAGACTCTAACGCCTTGCCACAAATCGTTTGAACTTGATCACAAAGGCCAGCTTCATCAATATAGCGATTGGCAATGTCTAACCACATTTGCTTTTTTTCCAATGCTATAAGCTTAGCGTCTTTATTCATAGCTTGAGCAATGGATAAAGTGCTGTAACCGGTAAACACACCAATTTCTAATAGTTTTTTAGGCGACATCAGCTTAACTAACAAAGCCAAAAATTGCCCTACCTCAGGAGAAAGCTGCATTCTTGACATGTGGTATTGCGCCGTTTCTTTACGCAACCGGGTCAACAGATCCGTTTCTCTTACAGAATGAGCTACTAAATATTGATAAAGGGTATCGTTCATTTCTACCGTACGGTTTTTAGGTGCCAAACCCTCTGGTACCTGTGCTGGAAAATTAGGAAGCATGCTCTTTGATAACCAATCCACGATTTAGAGTTTTAAAAGTTTTTGAGCGGAATTCTCGGCGATATAAAACCAAGACGACACACAAGCTGCTCACCATACAAAAATACGGTCCAATAAACCAGCCGCAAAATGCCATAGCAAAATAATAAGCGCGCAACCCATAATTAAACTGGTTAGCCGCTAAAGAGCAGACTTTTGCCATATGTAAGGCATACGACTCCCTTTCTTCTTCAGACGTTCCTCTTTCTGAAGCCAAAGGAGCACTGCCCACAAGGACAGAGCAAAAGTTATATTGCCTAACTGACCAGGTAAAAGTAAAAAACGCATAAGCAAATATCACCACCAACATAACTATTTTAAGCTCCCATTCGTGAGAACTATTTGGTGCTCGAACGTAAAATTCAGAAATGACATCTATCGCAATTTCTGAATAATTAAACGCGGTGAATAAACCCGCAATAATGATTAAAGAACTAGAAGCAAAAAACAAACTACTGCGCTCAAGGTTTGCCATAACCGAGGTATCAGCAATGCGGTTGTCTCGCTTTAGTAAACGGCTCATCCAAGCCATTCTGTATTGGTGCAAAACACTCACTAAACATGCTTTACGACGAGAATTATACTGAGCATACCAAGCGTACCCCCACCAGCAACCAAGAAAGAAAAGTAAGGTAAGTACATTTTCAGTATTCGACAGGAAAAAATCTGACAACATTTGCATAGAGTACAACCCAGAAAGTGACCTTATTAGTATTTGATTATTAAACCATTTTCTACTTTCTATGTCTTACACTCATTCTTGATTTATATGGATGCTTTAGATCAATTTTTTTCATCTTAATGAAAAAAAACACTTGAACATAAATTTAAAACAAGTATTATTTCGTCACTTCATTTTTGCGGATGTGGTGGAATTGGTAGACACGCTGGATTTAGGTTCCAGTGCTTCACGGCGTGAGAGTTCGAGTCTCTCCATCCGCACCATTTATACTTAGATAATCCTCTCCGGTCTCATAAAATTAATACTGAACATTTCCGCATCTAAATTATAGCAATCCTAAGAAATTCAGTAGGTTTTATTTAATGAGATTATTACGATCCTCTATTCATTCAGACATCACCGATTTATCGGGCTCTGTGTTTACCCGAAAAGCCGCTCGAGGCATTGTGCTTAAGGGTGAAAACATACTTCTTTTATATACAGAAAGGTATCATGACTACACCCTACCTGGTGGTGGCATTGATAAAGGGGAAAGTCATATTGAGGGTTTAATAAGAGAGCTTCTGGAAGAAACTGGTGCGCATAGCATTACAAACATTCGCGAATTTGGTCGGTATGAAGAGTACCGCCCTTGGCACAAAGAAGGCTTTGACATCGTTCATATGAAGTCTTACTGCTACCTTTGTGATATTGACAGTCAACTAAAGTCTACCAATTTAGAAACATACGAAATACAAAATGGCATGACACCAGTATGGAAAAACATTCATAAAGCCATCGAGCATAACGAAAATACGATGCTTAGAAGCCCCAAAAAAGGTCTGTCGATTGAACGAGAGACCTTTTTACTCAAACAAATAGTAGAAGAGCTTTTATAAGATTTGGCATTATAAAAGCATCCGCTCTAGGATCAAATTAATAGCCACATTGGTCAAGATATTGAGTTAAGCTTTTAACTTCCAAGCAACCTGTTTACCAGCAAAAAACGGCACGATCAAGTCACCATCTGGCAAGGTAATACTTTCGGGAACAGTCCAAGACTCTTTCACTAAGGTAACCGTTTCTGTGTTACGGGCAAGACCATAAAAATCAGCGCCATGAGTACTGGCAAAACCCTCTAGTTTATCCAAGGCTCCCAACTCCTCAAACACCTGTGCATAAAGCTCTAGTGCCGACCATGCGCTGTAACAGCCAGCGCAACCGCAATCAGATTCTTTCCTGTGTTTGGCATGAGGTGCAGAGTCGGTCCCGAGAAAAAATTTGTTAGAACCCGACGCAACAACGGCTCGAAGTGCTTCTTGATGAGACTGGCGCTTTAGGATAGGTAAACAATAGTTATGAGGGCGAATTCCACCATCCAGCATATCATTACGATTCAGCAATAAGTGCTGCGGTGTAATCGTTGCAGCAACACCAACACGAGCGGATAGAACAAACTCGGCGGCATCCGCTGTTGTAATGTGCTCAAAGACCACTTTTAGTTGTGGCACTCGCTCAACAATTTTTACCATGTGCTGATCAATAAACGCTTTTTCTCGATCAAATATATCAATGTGCTTTTGCGTCACTTCTCCATGAATCAACAACAGCATATCGTGCTCTGCCAAGGCCTCAAATACCGGATACAATGAATCCAATGAGTTTACGCCTGAATCCGAGTTGGTGGTTGCACCAGCAGGGTACATTTTTGCCGCTACCGCGCCAGCTGCTTTCGCCTCTTGAATGTCTTGAACTGTCGTTTTATCCGTTAGGTAAATTGTCATTAAAGGGGAAAAGGAAGCGCCCTGAGGGATAGCAGATACAATTCTTTGACGATACTCTGCAACCAGCGCTCCCGTTGTTACTGGTGGCACCAAATTTGGCATAACAACAGCTCGTGAGAAACAGCGAGCCGTAGCTGGCACCGTTTCTTGCAACATATCCCCATCTCGAAAATGTAAATGCCAATCATCCGGTTTTATTATCGTAATTTGATTCATACTCTGCCTATTGAGTTTCTTTTGCTAAATTTGGGTAATGGTTATTATCAATTAAGCCATTAATATACAGTTGAACGTATGCATTAATACGCTCTCTTAATAGTCGTTCTGGTTGGGGGTTATCCGACTTAGATTTTATATGGAATGTCTCAGGCAGTTTGCCCATGTCATAAACAGGCAAACCATCAAAGGTCAGCTTCATATACTGATCATCCAGTATAAGCCAATAAGCCCCTCCTTCTCTTATAATCGCCTCTCCAAATGGTGCAGGCTGCAAAAGAGATCGACCAAAAGGCATCAGTTTATCTTTCTCTGGTAGCTTCAGGTAATCAATTATTGTGGCCGGAATATCCACTTGTTGCGCCACTTCTTGAACAGTTTCTGGCTTAATCATGCCATTTGGGTGATACAGAAGAATCGGTATTTGATGTCGCCCCATAGGCGTGCCAAAACGTTTATCGAAATTATCTGAAGTATGGTCCGCTGTAATAACAAACAAAGTATTGTTAAACCATTCTTTTTGTGAGGCTGCCTCAAAGAAACGCCTTAATGCCAAATCGGAATATTGCACAACATTATGCATAGGTGTTACACCATTAGTCATCACATTTTCATATTCGGCTGGCAAAGTATAAGGCGGATGCGAGCTAATAGTGAAAACCCCAGCCAAAAAAGGAGGCTCTAATTCGTCTATTTTGCCAGCGGTGAACTGCAAGAAAGGCTCATCAAATATTCCCCATTGGCCATCATAATCATCTGAATTTGGGTACTCATCTAAACCATAATATTCGTCAAAGCCAAGCCGATAAGTCGTATCATCAAAATACATACTGCCATTTTTAGCACCATGAAAGAACGCCGTCTGATAACCATGCGCCTTCAGAATTTCACCTATCCCATAGACTTTATTGGATTGAAAGGGAGAACGCATAAACGCTTCTGACATTAAAGACGGTATACCTGAAAAAACGGACGGTATGGCTTCAATAGAGCGCCTACCGTTTGCGATGCCATTAGGGTAAAAGCGCCCTTTCTCCGTTAAAGTCGTTAAAAATGGAACATAATTTGTCTTACCATATGGCTCACCAAAATACTCTAGGCTAAAGCTTTCCAGAAGGATCACAACCACATTTTGGGGAGGCATTTCTTTCAAAGCAAGTTGTGAGTCTGACGCATCCTTTTCAACAAGATCAGCACTTTGATGAACTGGCTCTACCACCTTATGAGCCACTGACTCAGATTGAAAAAACGTCATTCTCTTGATGTTAGTTGTGGATTCTCTCATCAGAGTAAAAGGGGTATTCAATACCAAAGACCCCAACTCTGAATTAGGCCACGCATAGGCGTGCAAACTACGAATTGGTTTGGCTTGCAACCCGCCTCTTGCCGAAAAAACAAAGCTAACGACAATTAAACCACATACAAAAAAATACGTCCCCACTCCTTTTTCAATACTTGGCACTCTATTTTTAATGGAAATCAGCGCCGCAATAAAAAACAATAATATTGTCACGCCAATAGAACAAAACCACCAATAATCCAATAAAATTTGAGGGCCTTGCATAGAAACGTCTCTCATCATTGAGAGAACCTCTAAACCACTTCGTCTTCCAACAAAAGGAAAATACACAGTGTCAATTAGATTTACGATTAACGATAAAGAATTAACAATAGCGAAGTAAGCAAAAGTAAAGTTAAGAGTAAAGCGATGCCAATTTTTAAACCACACCAAAATAAATAAACTTAATACCAATGGTGCATTCATTAATGCAATGGACGCCGCATCAAAACGAACACCATGCAGAAAAGCATACCCAATAGAATACAGATCTTGATTTAGAAATTGATATTTATTATAAGTGTAAAAAATTATTCTCGTTAAAAAATAGAATAAGAGAAGTAAAAAGGCCCCATTTAAAATAAACAAGAAAGGAGTAATATAGATTTTATTCTTATTTTCGTCATCAACAGCCATATCAACGTCATACCTTTGAATGATTTTGTAAGCTATTTTCCCACAGCCGGCAACATTTCAACAGATAGAGACATAAAAAAAGACCGCATAAAGCGGCCTTTTTTGAAACTCATCAAGAATTAGCTGTCACGACGTGGGGGACGAGGACGTCTATCACCACCAGCATCGTTACTGCTGCGACGACGGCGTTCACCACTGCCTGAATTACCACCACGACCAGCATCACGACGACCACCGCCATCACGACGACCGCCACCTTCACGCGGACGACGAGGAGCAGAAGGCGCGCGATTATTTAACGCATCAGCGTCTTCAAGTACGGCAATATCTGTTTTCTGACCGCAGATGCGAGTCGATGACAGTTTTGGCATCGATTCTTTTGCAATATCAGTTGGCAAATCGACTGTCGCAAAATCTTCATAGATTTCAATATGACCAATGTAACGGCTTTCAATATCCGCTTCATTTGCAATAGCACCTACAATGTTTCCAGGTTTAACACCATCACGATACCCGACTTGAACAACGTAACGAGTCATCGCTATGCTTGGATCATCTTTTAATGGCATCGGTTCTTTGGTAACTGGATTTTGCTTACGTGGTGGACGCTCTCCACGCTCTGGACGTTCGCGACGCTCATTACGATCGTTACTGCGCTCACGACGCTCTTGACGAACTTCCATTTCATTAAGCAAAATTGGAGACTTAACCTGAGCCAAATAAGCTAATGCCGCCGCTGCTTTAATTGGATCTTGATCATTCTCTTTCTGATAACTTTCAACAAGCTCCAAAAAGAAATCCAAATTTACATTATCAATTGTGTCCGTAATGCCTTGCTTGAAACGCTCTACACGTTGCTGATTAATATCAGAGGCTGTTGGCAATTGCATTTTTTCAATCGGTTGACGAGTTGCACGCTCAATGGCTTGCAACATACGACGCTCACGCGGCGCAACAAACAATATAGCGGTACCTGAACGACCAGCACGCCCTGTACGACCAATACGGTGAACATAAGACTCTGTATCGTACGGAATGTCATAGTTAACAACATGACTTACCCGCTCAACATCCAAACCACGAGCTACAACATCTGTTGCAACAAGGATGTCAATTTGACCACTTTTAATGCGATCAACTGTACGTTCACGTAGATTCTGACTGATATCACCGTTCAACGCTTCACAAGCATGACCACGAGCCGTTAGTTTTTCTGCCAATTCTACTGTAGCGGCTTTAGTACGAACAAAAATTATCATACCATCGTGTTCGCTCATCTCAAGAATACGAGTCAATGCATCAAGCTTATGAAGCCCACTTACTTGCCAGTATTTTTGAGAAATCGTCATCGCTGTCGATGTTTTAGTGACAATTTTCACTTCTTTCGGATTATTCAAATGACGATTTGCCACTTGTCGAATAACATTTGGCATGGTTGCAGAGAACAAGGCGATTTGGCGCTGTGCAGGAATCTGCTCAAGAATCCATTCAACATCGTCGATGAATCCCATACGTAGCATTTCATCCGCTTCATCAAGCACTAAAGCTTTGATACCATCAAGCTTTAAGGTCTTACGGCGGATGTGGTCCATAACTCGACCCGGTGTACCAACAACGACTTGAACACCACGACGCAGTTGACGCAGTTGTGTGTCGTATGACATGCCGCCATAAATAGGCAAAACATGAAAATCAGGTAAGTGGCGAGCATAACTTTGAAATGCTTCGGAAACTTGTATTGCCAACTCACGAGTTGGCGCAAGCACCAATAATTGAGTTGTTTTATCTGTTACGTCTATGCGCGATAACAACGGTAGCGCAAACGCCGCTGTCTTACCAGTACCCGTCTGCGCTTGCCCTAGAAGATCGTGACCTTCTAATAAAAATGGAATACTTTGCGCTTGGATAGCCGATGGCTGCTCGTAACCGAGATCAGCAACCGCTTTAAGAATAGGGGCAGCAAGGCCCAACGAAACAAATGTAGGCTGAATATCAGCGTCAGACATGTAAATGAATACCTTTTAATTGGTGGGGCAAGGCCCATTCAATTTGAATAGCCTTACAAATACTCGAGGAAAAAACTCGGTGACGAATACTACAACAATTATAAAAAATACGCCAGCGTGATTTTCTCAAGAACCAAATTAATTAAAGCGTAAAGGTTCATTTTGTCAAGTCTCATACAAATGCGATGTATTCAACCTACAAAACAATTATTCATCTCTTACGGAATAACGAATTAGCTAAACCGTAAGAGGTGGAGCAAAGTATTACATACTATAAGTTCTAGTTAACTTTTATGATCATCTAGAATAACCGCAACCCAATGCGTTTTTGGGTTTGCTTCCATTGCAATTTTAACAATGATGGTTAATGGAATGGATAACAACATTCCTACGGGACCAAAGACCCACCCCCACAATAACAATGACAGAAAAACGACCAAGGTTGAGAGCCCCAAGCCTTTGCCCATGTAACGCGGCTCAATGATATTACCTACGACTAAATTAATTACGACAAAACCAAGCCCCGTTAAACCAGCTGCTAAACCACCTAATTGAACAAACGCCAGCATGACGGCAGGAATGGCCGCGATAATAGAACCAATGTTAGGCACGAAGTTAAGCAAAAAAGCGGAAACGCCCCATAATATCGGAAAATCCACCCCTAAAACATACAGCCATATACTGACAACACAACCCGTTAGAATGCTCACACTTGTTTTGATTGCCAAATAACGATTTACAGCATTAGCAAAATCTTTAAAATTCTTTAGAGATGCACGAGCATCACCTAAAGCATGCGACAGTTTTTCTGGGAAGTCTGCGGCCTCAAATAACATAAATACTACAGTCATAATAACCAAGAATGTGTTTGTTAAAACATTTCCAAGTCCGCTAAGTGTATTGGCCACCATCTGCATTAATATAGAAGGGTCAAAATACCCCCTTACCTGCTCCTCAGAAATATGCAGCCCTATACTATTTGCAAAAGTAATAACGCCATCAAGCTCTTTTATCATGCCTGCTTTATAGCTAGGAAGCTGCTGATTAAAACCGTCTAACGACGCGCCAACAAATACCCCAAGCGAACTAACACTCAACATGATCAAGGTAACAATCAGAAGAATTGCCAGCCAAGTTGGCACATTCTTCCTGCGTAAAGCGGACAGCATGGGCGCACAAATAATGGCAATAAACGCAGACAACATTAAAGGAACAACAACTTCAGACGCGGATTTCAAGCCTGCAATAATAATCACCAGTGCAGCCAAGCTAACCAACCAAGAGACGCCTCGATTCAACTCACTCATTCAATTACCTACGTATTAATAATCTTCATTTAAGGGATAAATACTTTGGCCATAATCGGCTAAATCTTGCAACATAATCTGCTTAGTATTAGTTAATTCACTGCGCTGCGCTATGTCATTTAATTGTGCAAAATAGGCGTCCATATAAATGCTACCGCCCCCTTCAGCCTCTAATAAGCGGAATCGTCTATATTCTTCCCATTCAATACGCTGGGCATCAGACAATTGGTCCGGATAATTACGCCCGATATAGCGCATTAGCATTTCAGGTAACCGTCGATCATCAAAGGATAATGATAATTCATTCAGGCAATCACTAGGAGTTTCTCTTATTTCTTCCATACGCTTCTTGTCATCATTCGAAAAAAAACCACCGGAATAAAGCATATGATCAGGATCTTTATGAATCGGTAAATTTTCTTGATGGAAGACCTGAGTGAGCTTTTCTACCAGTCCATGTGTTGATTTAATAATGGACAAATTCCGACGACATAACTCACCATCTAGCTGCAATCTTTCTACCACAGCATGATCTTTGAGAAATGCACTAGGCGCAACCGCTGGACAGCGATTATAGTGTAGAACCTTCAGAGGAATACGAGGTTTCCCATCCAGTGATTCTGTTTTACTGAATACCCCGTGGCGTAGTTCATCCACAGACAAATCAAGCAATTGTTGCGCATCAGCCATTAAGTCAAAAACCACCACACCGTTTTTATTGGTCGGATGTGGGGCGACAGGAGCGACAAATGCAGCGTACTTTTTCTCACGTCCAAACATACCTGATATATGTAAGAAAGGCGTCATTTTTAGAGGGTTAATAAAATTTTGCAGCTCGGATTTCTGCCGCATTTTAAAATAGTAAGCAAATAATTTAGGATGGACTTGTTGAATCAACTTCGCCATTTCAATGGTGCCATACACATCCGATAATGCGTCATGCGCTTGCTCATGACTAATACCGTTGGCTTTTGTTAAGGCTTCCAACTTGAGTGAGACATTACCCTCATCATCCTGCGGCCATTTAATACCGTCAGGTCGAATAGCATAAGCCATACGAACTAAGTCAATCACATCCCAGCGTGAGCAATTGTTTTGCCATTCACGCGCATAAGGGTCGATAAAATTTCGATAGAAGCCAAAACGAACCACTTCATCATCAAACCTTAAGGTGTTATACCCTAATGAACAGGTACCAGGGACAGACATTTCTTGCTCAATAGCTTGCATAAACTCGGCTTCACACAGCCCTTCTCTATTGGCGTCCTGTGGGGTAATACCAGTCAATAAACACGCTTCTGGATTTGGCAATACGTCATCAGCGAGTCGACAATAAAACATAATTGGCTCACCAATCACATTGAACTCTAAATCCGTTCTGATCCCTGCAAACTGCATTGGCCTATCTTTAGCTGGGTCAACGCCCGTTGTTTCAAAGTCGAACCAAAAAAACGAGGTAGGTGCTGAAGAAGTCACTAATTATTCCTGTTAGACATTAAAATAAAAGGTATTATACGCACCTTGGGAAATTTTTGGCGACAAGAGGAACATATAATATGCCAGCACCGAATAATTGCCCGTGCGGAACAGCACTCCCCTATGAAATGTGTTGTGCAATGTATCACAACAATCCTGGCACAGCACCAACGGCTGAGGCATTGATGAGATCGCGGTATTCCGCATTTGCGTTAAAAAACTTTCGTTACGTTCAACAAACACAACAACTTGAAGACGCCTCGGAACAAACTGAGAAAGACATATCTGAGAGTAACGATCATACTCAATGGATAAAGCTGGAGATTTTAGAAACACTTGAAGGTAATGAGAAAGATAAAACCGGAATGGTATCATTTTGCGCTCATTTCAAAGAAGGCAAACACATTGGCCGACTTTCTGAGCGATCACTTTTTAAAAAGATCCATCAGTCTTGGTACTACATTTCAGGAGAACACGAAGTTCAAGGCAATACGCCCCTCATTAAATCAGCCAGCATGAATATTGGACGAAATGACCCTTGTCACTGTGGTTCAAACAAAAAATTTAAAAAATGCTGCGGATAAATCGTATCCCAGTAAAGATTATTATTGGGTTTACATTAGGAATAAATAATGCTTTGGATTGATATTGTTGGTTATGTTGCGTCGTTTTTAATCGCCGTATCTTTGATGATGAGCTCGATTGTTAGGTTACGCTGGATTAGCCTTGCTGGCAGCTTGACTTTTTCAATTTATGGCACTTTGATTGGAGCCTATCCTGTTGCCGTAGTAAATGCTTTTATTGTTTTTATCAATGTCTACTTTTTAGTTAAAATACACCGTTCACAGGTTATATTTAATGTCATTAAAAGCGGTGTTGAGTCAGGACAATCCGGTTACATAGCCTACTTTTTAGATTGCTTTTCAGAAGACATTCAGACATTTTATCCAGACTTCAAACGGCGCCTCGTTTCAGACAATCGCGAGTATTATTTATTAACTGAACAAGAAAAGGTGGTCGGTATCATCTCTGGCATCCATCACTCTGATAAACACTTTGAAATTGACCTTGATATAGTAACACCCACCTACAGAGACTATAAACTTGGGCACTACCTATTTGATTCTAGCAATGTTTTTTCTAAGAAGTTTGGTTTTTCCTCAATTACAGCGAATGTCCAAACTGAAGAGTATCAATCGTATTTAGAAAAAGTAGGATTCACTCAAAAAACAGCCAGTATTTGGGAATATCAAGCACCCGCTAACCTTTAAGTTACATGATTTATAAAACACTTGAGCAATGCAGACACCTGGTTAGTGCACCAATAAAAAGCCCTCACGCACAGACGCTGTACTGAGGGCTTTTTATCAAAGCATTCTGCTATTGGTGAAACTGAAACCACCTTGCCAGCATATCCCTTTCTTCATCTGACATCTTCGTTAAATTCCCCAGAGGCATGGTTTTTTGAAGAACCGCTTGCTGATAAATCTTCAACATTTGAGATTCAATTTGAACCTTTGAATCGAACATAACACCTGCTGGAGGCGCAGAAAACAGAGTCGAACTAGGACGAGCACTATGGCAAGAAGCACATCTCGCTTCCAATATAGCGTAAGCTTTTGCATCTAAATCATTCGCCATAGTCTCTTGAGTAGGGCTAGTTTGCACTATTTGAACACCCAAGTCAGAAGACGCCGTAGAGTCCACAGCAGCAGAGCCCATTGATTCCTTCGATGCTGACTGAGCCTTAGACTCAGTTGTCGACAGAGCCACAGGTTTATAAGACGAAGGTTGCGTCACCCAAGCTAGACTAAATAGGCACAAACAGGCAACAGGCAATATCCAAACGTTTTTTTCAGGTTGATGACGAATATTAAAGTAATGCCTTATACCCGCACTCAGTACCATCAGAGCAATTAAAACCACCCAATTAAAGTCACTCCCGTAGGTAGAAGGATAATGATTACTTATCATAATAAATAAGATTGGTAGGGTTAAATAATTATTATGTCTTGATCTAAGCAGTGCCTTAGCACCGTACTTTGGATCGACTGTTTCACCTTTTTCCACAGCGGATAAGAGCGCTCTTTGAGACGGCATAATGACATGCGCCACATTCGCCACCATCATGGTTCCAATCATAGCCCCCATATTGATAAAGGCGCCACGTCCGCTAAAGACAAGAGTTAAACCATAGGCAACACAGACAAAAGCAACTAACCCAACAACCGACAGGATCATTGGCTTATCCGCTAACAGATTACTCAGTCCGTTATAAAGCAACCAAGAAAAAAGAATACACATCAAACTGATCATGATGGCCACTGTAGGTGTTATATCCATCACGGCGGGGTCAATAAGATACAAACTGGCATTAAAATAATATTGGACGATCAGTAGCCCCATACCACTTAACCAAGTTGTATAGGCTTCCCATTTAAACCAGTGTAGGGTTTTAGGCATGGTTTCAGGGGCTGTTTTATATTTTTCTAAGCGGTATATCCCTCCACCATGTATAGCCCATAAATACCCTGCAATACCTTCTTTTTGTGGGCCGCTGCGAATCAAATTATTCTCAAGCCAGTTAAAATAAAAGGAGGCTCCAATCCAAGCAATCCCAGCGGTGATGTGGAACCAGCGAACAAATAAATTGAGCCATTCATGTAGATGACTTTCTAACATAACCCCTCACTTAGCTAGGAAAACAAGCAAAATCAACTTGCTCTATGCGGCATACTAACGATTTATCAATTTCATATTCATCGCAATTAGGGCCGGAGCCAATGCGATCAACGACTAAAAAATCCGACACAGCATCGAGCGCTATTAATGGATGATGCCATGTTCCTTGAGCATAATTGACACCTTGTGAAGGCGATGCCCAGAATACTTTTATATTTTCAATATCAGGGCGTTCTTGATCTAACTCTGGTGCCACCACAACCAAATAAGGTCTCTGATTTAGTGGGAAAAAAGCCTGTGAGCCTAAAGGGTGACGCTCTAACATTGAGATAGATAAAGGAAATACTCTTGCGTCTCCACGAAAAATACTAATACCCGAGCGCACTGACTCTTCATTATGTGGTGTGACCTGAACATCAGCTAAATCATGAAAACGAGTGGTCGTACCGCCATTAATTAGATAATGTGTTCGAGCACTGTTTGCTTCAATAACGTCACCAAATTCCTGAAAATTTTCCGCCGTCAGTAAATCAATTTTCATCGAGCATCCCCTCCTTTATCAAACATGCCTATTTTAAGATAAACCCTATTCTTCTGGAAATCCGCTTTTAAAGAGTATATGGCACTTATCTCAACCGCTCTCTTTTAATCAAAAGACGGTTTTCCGAAGAGTCTAACTCGACTGATACCGCCATCAGGGAATATGTTTAACCTTATATGAGTTACCTTACCAACTTTCAACACGTCTTCTTTGAAGTAATGATCGTAGTCCGCTTTAAGGGATTGTTGAGGCAATAACTCTTGCCAATATAAGCTTTGGGCCGCCAAACTGGAATCAGGAAGATTGTCGATATTAGCAAACTGTATTGAGCATGAATCAGGGAAATTTCCCTTAAAAAAGCTGGTCTCAATTTGTATGGCGCTAATTTCACCAGGGTGTCCTAATGCCATAATTACCCAATCATTTCCAGGCTCTCTGCGACGTCGAGTCTCCCAACCATCGCCCATATGGATGCTTTTCCCTGGAAGATTTAGATTGTGCATGGTCCCAAAGTGCTCATCATTTGTCGCGATCGCCCTGCCACCATGAAGCAGCGCAAGCAAATCAACGTCAGTAGAAGTATCCATAGTAGGCCAGTCAATATTGGGTTGGCCATAAACACGTAAACGAGCCACGCCACCATCGGGGTAAATATTCAATTTAATGTGAGTGAATATTCGATCATTATCTACAGGAACTATGTGTTGCTGATTGCCTTCTAATGCCACGGTATCGGTTATATTGATCCAATCGGTATTCTCATCTGGATCCTTCTTGCAGTGACAAGCTTGAACAAGTGCAGCAGGAGGATAATTACCGGTAAAGTGTCGAGTGTCGATGTCCAATGCATTTATCTTCCCTGATACGCCTAGCTTTACGATGCAATAATCATATCCTTCTGATCGTTTTCTTCGAGACTCCCATCCGTCCATCCACTTACCATTATCATCGTATTTACCATCGATAAACACGGCATCTTGATCCTGGATCATACGTTCTTTTGCGGCAAAGAAATCATCACTTGCGTAGATAGCCTTAGCACCTAACCGCTCAGAAGCCAAATTAACACCATACCAAGTTGCCGTTTTACTAGACATGAATACCCCTCAAAATAGACAAATACACTTTCAAATTAAAAACAATAATTTCATAATTAAGTTAAAGAAACAATTGTTTCAAATTGATTTTTATCCATTATTGACATCTTTTACAGACATTTCATAAACAATCTCGGTTTTTCCTTCCATGAATGCTCTTTTTCCGTCATTATTCTCTAAACTTTATCTATGAAATCAATGACACAATGCAAGACCAATCTATAGAAATTCGCATCAAAGAAATTTACGAGCAATTGTCGCCAACTCAGCAAAAATTAGCGTCTTGCATTCTCAATCATCAAGGAGACATTGCGACCTATTCTGCAACCGAGTTGTCAAAATTGGCTGGGGTATCAAAATCCGCGGTCACTCGATTATTACAAAGGCTTGGCTATCGTGATTTCGGTGAAGTAAAAAAACAAGTCAGGGCCGCCAGAAGATGGGGAGCACCTATTGCGCAAAAAATGCCTGATGGGGAACCGCTATCAAATATTTTCCAAGATTATGTTAAATGTGATCAGGCGAACATTCAAAAAACACTTGAGTCAATAAGCCCAATTAGCTATAAAAAAGCCGTTCAATGGATTAGTAGCGCACCAAAAGTCTATATTATTGGCTACCGTAATAACCATGCTCTTGGCTTACATTTACGACAACAACTTACTCAATGTCGTCCAAACGTGTCATTATTACCCGTACCTGGCCAAACGCTTGGAGAAGAAATTGCATCCTTTACTAAAGAAGATGTGGTTATCATTATGGGGATTCGCCGTCGACCGGCTTGGTTAAAGAATTTAATGACCTCGCTTAAAATCAATGACATTCGCTTAATTTACATTACGGACCATGCCGATGTGAACCCCAGTGAAGTCAGTGATTTACATTTTTCTTGTGTTGTACGTGGTGTATCCGCCTTCGACTCCTATGCCAGTGTGATGAACCTAATTAGCATGCTCGCTAATAGCGTCTATCAAGAATCTTATAATGATGCCCATGTTCGTATACAAAAAATTGAGTCCACTTACCAAATACTCAATGAACTCGATATGGCCGCTCTAAATAATGGGGCCCCTATGGACGAATTAGATGACTAATTCTATTCCCTATCCTTTTATAGCACTGTTGACTCTTTTATAATTAACCAGCTTTAACGCTTACTACATTCAGGAAAAAAAATGCATTCAATTACGCTTGGCCCGCTTACCTCGGCAAATGGTGAAATTCAGATTCCCGGATCAAAAAGTTTATCAAATAGAATTTTATTACTCGCGGCTTTAGCGAAAGGCACGACCAAAATCACCAATTTATTAGAAAGTGATGACATAAGGCACATGCTAAACGCCTTAACATCGCTTGGTATAAAATACACACTAGAAGACGCCAATACGTGTGTTGTTGAAGGGAATTCTGGACCGTTTAATGCTACAAATGCCGATCTATTTTTAGGAAATGCTGGCACGGCCATGCGTCCACTAACAGCGGCGCTTTGTCTGGGCACTGGAGAATTCCGACTGCACGGCGAACCAAGAATGCACGAACGTCCAATTGGCGATTTAGTTGAATCACTTAAGGCTCTTGGAGTTGAAATTGAATATCAAGAAAACGATGGTTATCCTCCCTTAGTTATTAAAGCCAATGGTTTAGCAGGAGGGAAAGTATCGATAAAAGGTCATATTTCAAGCCAGTTTTTAACGGCAATATTAATGTCTGCTCCTTTAGCTAAAGCCGACCTAACCATAGAGGTTGAAGGTGAATTGGTTTCAAAACCTTATATAGACATTACTCTTCACTCAATGAAACAATTTGGTGTTGTCGTGGAAAATAACAACTACCAATCCTTTTTCGTGAAGGGAGAACAAACCTATCAGAGTCCTGGTGAAATCATGGTGGAAGGCGATGCCTCTTCAGCGTCGTACTTTCTGGCCGCCGCCGCCATCGCTGGAGGCAAAATTAAAGTTCATGGGGTGGGTTCTGACAGCGTTCAAGGTGATGTTAAGTTTGCCGAAGTTCTCGCCGCTATGGGAGCAAAAATCACTTATGGTCCAACTTGGATAGAAGCTGAAAAAGATCAGTTAAATGGCGTAGATCTGGATATGAATCACATTCCAGATGCCGCCATGACTATTGCCACAACAGCACTGTTTGCTAAAGGACCTACTCGTATACGTAATATCTATAATTGGCGAGTAAAAGAAACTGACCGACTGGCAGCCATGGCAACTGAGCTTAAGAAGCTAGGTGCAACAGTAGAAGAAGGAGAAGATTATATCTATGTTGAGCCTCTAGAAAACGTACAACATGTTGCTATTGATACGTATGATGATCATCGAATTGCGATGTGTTTTTCATTGGTCGCCTTTTCAAATTCGCAAGTTACTATTAACGATCCGGGCTGTACTTCTAAAACCTTCCCTACCTATTTTGATTTATTCTCTAAAATCTCAAAATAAAGATAAAAAAAACCCCAACTTTTTAAGGTTGGGGTTAAGAGGTTTGTAAAGGGGCTAGTTTAAACAAACTCATCTATTGCACTACAGACTATTGAAATATAAATGGCTTAGCCTTTATTTTCTTGATCGTGTTTCATGCCTTTACCATGATGTTTACCTTTCATTCCACGGCGTTTTTCCATGGATTCAAGCTTCTGAGCTTGCTCTGGTGTTAACAAAGCAACAAGTTCCGCCTTGTGAGTCTGTCTTAAGTTATTCATTTCTTCTGAACGTTTTTCAAGCAATGCCGTGACTTTCACTTTGGTCGCGTCATCTAACTCCAAAGAGTCCGCTAAGCGATCCGCCATTTTGGCGGGATCTCGCATTTCCATTTTATGATGCTTGCCTTTACCTTCCTTATGATCCCCTTTATGGCCATCTGCTAAAGCATTTGTGGCTAAAGAAGCCCCCATTAAAGCGGTAAAACCAACAGCACTAATTAGACCCATTTTTTTCATATTCATACTAATTTCCTCTAACGTATTTGTTCGCTTGTTTTGATGAGTTAATTATGTACTATCTAATTGTCAAGGTGTGTCAAACATGGGTAACTGGCAGGTAAAGGTTGTCAGCGATCTGTCAAAAGCGAATCTTAATTATCGTTAATTCGTTATGTTAAGCCTTATTTCAGTATTTGCGTCAAGTTTGGTAACCAGTAACTGCTCAACTCGCACGCCCTCTAAGTCAATCACTTCAAATTTATATCCAGAAAAAATCACGTAATCAGTGCGTTTGGGTAAACGTTTCAACATATAAATCATAAAACCAGCTATGGTTTCATATTGAGATCGGTCAGGAAAAGCGTCGACATCCAGGCAGCGATCTACCTCATTTATTGACGTTAATCCATCAATCAGCCATGAGGACTCATCACGACGTACAATTTGTTCTTCCGCCTCATGGGTAATCAATTCCCCCATAAAGCTGCTCAACAAATCCTTTACTGTCACAATACCTACAATAAGAGCATATTCATTTACCACAACGGCAAAAGGCTGAGAGGCCACTTTAAAGGCATTTAACGATTCCGATAGTGTCAATGTTTCAGGTAGATAAAATATGTCCTTATCAATCATATCCTGCTCTATCTGTGCAGGTTTCCCCTTCAGTACCAAGCGCAAAATCTCTTTTGATTCGATAATCCCTTGAAGCTTATCTAAACTTCCATTACAAACTAAAAAATCATTATGGGGATGTTCAATGATTTTTTGACTGATGGCTTCGCTAGTTTCATCGATATCAAAATAGACAATTTGATCTCGGGGGGTCATCACACTAGACAGACTTCGTGAATCCAATTCAAAAACGTTCCCAATAAGTTGGTATTCTTGCTGGGGCAAACTACCGTATTCAGCACCAGCATCCATCATAGCGACAATGTCTTCGGTTGTTACTATGTCCTCTCTTTCCGTTGGGAACTTAAAAACACGGAGAACAACATTCGTTAATCCATTAAAAAACATCACAAAAGGCGTCAGTGCAAAGGTCACCCAACGCATCGGGGTCACCACTTTTACGGCAACCGCTTCAGGCATAATCATAGCCAATCGCTTTGGTAGTAAATCAGCGAATAAGATAAATAAAGACGTTAATGTAAGAAAAGAGACAAAAAAGCTAATTTGCTCAACCAAATGCCCAGAATAAAAGTAAGACACAAAATCACGAATATAGGGTGTTAATGCTTGCTCACCAATAATACCACCAAGGATTGCTATCGCATTAAGCGCAATTTGAATCATGGCAAAAAATGCCCCTGGTTGCTCTTGTAAATCTAGCACAGCCTGGGCCTTGTCAGCGCCATCATCAGCCATGACTCGTAATTTTATTTTACGAGAAGCCGCCATTGCTATCTCGGACATAGCAAAAATGGCACTGATTGCAATTAATGCACCAATCCCAAGCAAATCAAACATGTTACACTCCAATCAAAAGGTCATATTTAGACCGCACTAGCCTGCTATTCAGAGGAACAACAGGCTACGATAAGGTACTACCGCGATTGGAAGCGTATTGAGTTTAGTAAAGCTCAAGAGCTGATCATTTGCGGTATTTTCTACGATAGAAAACCCGCGGATTATAATGACGATCTTCTCTGAAAAACAATCATTATTTTCACTTTATTATTGGTCACTGAGCTCTCTAAAGTGCCCTTAAAAACTTTGGTTGTAAGCTTTGTCCCAATCTTTCCAAATCACTTCTAATCCATGAGCCTTGATTAACTGACTAACCTCATCTATCGATCTATCATCCGATATTTCAAACTGCTCTAGGGCCTCTTTCGAGCTTTCAGAATAACCACCAGGTTGTGTCTTGGACTCAGCGCTCATACTGGTAAAACCTATTGGTAATACATTATTCCGGAAGTCAGCCGACTCTCTTGTCGACAAGGTTAACTCTAGATCCTCATCAAACAAACGCCAAGCACATACCAACTGAATTAACTGTTTATCAGTAATTTCTGATTTCACTTGAATCCCCCCTTCACAAGGTCGAATCCGTGGAAAAGAAACACTAAAACGAGAACGCCAATAACGTTTTTGTAAATGCCTTAAATGATGCGCCAAAAGCACACTGTCCGTACGCCAGTCGTCCAGCCCCAGTAATACCCCTAAACCAATTTTGTGAATATGCGCTTGCCCAAGACGATCCGGAGCATCCAGACGAAAATTAAAATCGGCCTTTTTTCCTTTTGTATGATGCTTTGCATACGTAGTTGTATTATAGGTTTCTTGATAGACCAACACGGCATCTAAACCAAACTGCCTAAGTTCCTTATAGTCATTTACCTCTAAAGGCTGAACTTCCATTGATAGATGACTAAAGTGAGGTGCAATTAAGGGCAACATTCTCTTGAAATAGGGCATCGACACTTTCGATGTTTCTCCAGTCACTAATAACAGGTTATCAAACCCCTTTTCTTTGAGTGCCTTCACCTCATCTGAAACATTACTTTCATTTAAAGTAAGTCTTTTAATGGGGTTGCTCATAGAAAAGCCACAATAACTGCATTCATTCGCACAGGTATTCGACAAATACAGAGGAGCAAACACCCCCATACCATAGCCAAAACGTCGCCTCGTCAACTGCTGACTTCGCCTTAACATTTGCGGCAAGAAGGCTTCCGCCGCAGGTGAAACCAACGCCATAAAGTCTTCAAATTGCAAACGTGATTTTGCTAAGGCTCGGCGTACATCCTGCTCTGTCTTAGAGCCCACCCGCTCTCCCATTTCTTGCCAATCTAAAGACATTAAAGCGCCACTAAATTGATCGTTTACAGCGGGAGACTGGCCAATAAAATTAAGTGGTTTCTCCTCGATCATGCGTTCTTTTGTTTGCATCAAGATAATCCAGCTAAAAAGTCGGTCATAGGACTCGAGGCTATCGCGTTTTGCTCAACCTCACCAAGACCCGAGTGATAGGCAACTCTTCCCGCCTCAACAGCCAATCGAAACGCATACCCCATTGCGGCCGGGTTACGTGCTACCGCCATGGCTGTATTAACCAAAACACCATCAGCGCCGAGTTGCATCGCCAATGCCGCGTCAGCAGGAGAACCTATACCCGCATCAATAATGACAGGCACTTGGCTCTGCTCGATAATAATTTCTAGAAAAGTACGGCTCGCCAACCCTTTATTAGAACCAATAGGTGCACCCAAAGGCATAACACACTGACAGCCAATTTCTTCCAATCGCTTACATAACACCGGGTCAGCATGAACGTAGGGCATCACAATAAAACCTTGTTTTATCAAGGTCTCCGCCGCTGCCAACGTTTCGATTGGATCTGGCATGAGGTAACGAGGGTCAGGATGAATTTCTAACTTCACCCAATGGGTTTCCAATGCCTCGCGGGCTAAGTTCGCGGCAAAAACAGCTTCCTTTGCCGACCTAGCTCCTGAGGTATTCGGTAATAATTTCATACCATGCTGTTGCAACGGCTTCAGAATATTATCACTGTGATTCGCTAAATCCATTCGCCTCAGGGATAAGGTAACCAGTTCACTTTCACTGGCTTTTATTGACTCCATCATGGAGTTTGAATTGGCATATTTACCTGTGCCAGTGAAAAGACGAGAGGTAAATGTTTGACCACCAATGATCAGTGGATCCTTTTCTAATAAGCGCATGTCATTACCCTCCTGCAATGGATTCAAAAATCAGTACATTATCGCCTTGTCGTATTAACGTTTTACTCCACTGACTTTTGGGGACAACCTCTTGATTAACAGCGAGTGCTATGCCGTCTTTGTTTGATTGAAGGTGATCTAACAAATCGCCTATAGACTCACCTGAAAATTGAAAAGATGAATCATTTAGTTTGATTTTTTTCATGATTGTATCCTTTTATCAAGACGTAATAGGTAGGTCAGTGTGAAGGAATTTTTCCATAAAGCGGCTAACAACTTCCTCAGGATCATTAGATTGAGTAATGGCTGTAACCATAGCAATACCATCTACACCGGTTTCCAACACTTCGTCAAAAACCGTTGCATTTATGCCACCAATAGCCACTGTAGGATATTCACCAGCCAATAACCTTGCATACTTGTGCAATCGAACCGTACCTTGAGGTTGAGACGGCATGTTTTTTGTTTGTGTTGGAAAAATATGGCCTAAAGCAATATAGCTTGGATGAACCTTACGTGCTCTCGCTATCTCAAAATACCCATGTGTACTGACGCCTAAGCGCAGGCCGGCGTGAGCAATGCGAGTCAAATCGGCCGTCAATAAATCCTCTTGTCCCAGATGCACGCCATAAGCGCCATACTCAATGGCCTTTTGCCAATAATCGTTGATAAAAACCTGAGCACGATAGGTCTTACCAAGTTCAATTGACTGTTTTATATCTTGATCTAAAGTACTCGAGTCCGGGTCTTTTACTCTTAATTGAATCGTTTTGATGCCAGCTTTTAGTAAACGCTCAATCCATACAGGCGAATCCACCACAGGATAAAGCCCAAGAGAGCTAGAGGCTATTTCAGGAAAACAAAGACCGTCTAAAAGCCATTGGTCAGCCGTCACTTGAAGGACTTCAGGAAGGTGTTTTATTTGATCAGGCCAGCCACACGCGGCTAGAGGGCCAGTTTTCTTACCCACTTGATAGCTCAATTCAAGCGCATGATTAATATAGCTTTTTGTTAAGGTTAGACTGTCCATTTCATCATAACCTAGAGCCAAAAAGCTGCTTAATGCCGTGGCAAAACTGCACCCCGTTCCGCGACTATGGCAATTTTTCTGCCTCTTTGAAGAAAATCCAAAAGGCGAGACTAAGCCATCCACTTTGACACGACTTGAAAATAACCAATCCACACAGTCATCTGACTCTAATAAGGAGTCTGTTTGATTGACACCATGACCGCCCTTAATAATCCATTGAACTTTGCTTAACTCAGGATTTTGACTTAATAATAAATCAACACTTTCTGTTAAACTCAAATTTGCTGTTGGCTTATCCTTTTCGAGCTTTGACGTGATTATTTCCTCAAATTCCTGAATGTTCGGCGTGATCCAGTCAACCAATGGCAACAAGTCTAATGCACTTGAGCTGGGACCCACTGAATCGGTGGTGCCTTCTAACGGTTGAGTGCGCAATCTCTGTCCAGTAGAAGAAGCACCAACAGGATCAAGAACAACACGACAATTAGGATTATCCATTTTTATTTTGGCCAACCAAGTAGCGATTGCTGACACTAACTCTGCGTTAGGTAGTAGACCAATTTTTACCACGCTTGGTGTCATATCCTGCAAGATACTTTCCCATTGTTGATCGAACTGCACTTTACTCATAGGGTACACAGCGAATACCGATTGAGAGTTTTGCGCGGTTAAGGCGCTGACTACCGTAGTTACATGCACACCCAAATCCTGACCCACTCGAAGATCAGCCTGTAAACCAGCGTGCGCGCTGGGGTCCGAACCACCAACACACACAATCACAGGAGGAGATGAAGTCATTGATAACATTAACCCTCCTCTCCGCTTAATAAGGCCTCTTTAGCCTTGTGCTTGAGTAATGTCCCTTTTTCCTCCAATACATCCGTTGTTAAATACACATCACTCCCTAGTTCTTTGAACTGTTCCGACATTTTTTGCATGCCAGTCTGTGCGTCAACATGGGTAATATCCGTCGCATCAATTCGTTCTAATTTGGCCGCTTCGAGTCCATCCGCGTAATCTCGGACTTCTTGGGTGATCTTCATAGAGCAAAACTTGGGACCGCACATTGAACAGAAGTGAGCCACTTTACCAGAAGCTTGTGGAATCGTTTCATCGTGATAAGCTCGTGCGCGAATTGGATCTAAAGATAAATTAAATTGATCTTCCCAACGAAATTCAAAACGCGCTTTAGAAAGAGCATTATCTCGTACTTGAGCGCCTGGATGACCTTTAGCTAAATCCGCCGCATGAGCGGCGATCTTATAGGTGATTAGACCTTCTTTAACATCTTCTTTATTCGGTAAACCCAAATGCTCTTTTGGTGTGACATAGCACAACATGGCGCAACCATACCAACCAATTTGAGCGGCACCAATGCCGGAAGTGATGTGATCGTAAGCTGGTGCAATATCTTGCGTTAATGGCCCTAAAGTATAAAAAGGCGCTTCGTGACAGGATTTCAATTGCTCTGTCATATTCTCTTCTATCAGCTGCATTGGAACATGTCCAGGACCTTCAATCATCACTTGAACGTCGTATTCCCACGCTATTTTTGTTAGCTCCCCTAAGGTGCGTAATTCAGACATTTGCGCTTCATCATTGGCATCCATAATAGAACCTGGACGCAAACCGTCACCAAGAGATAAGGCCACATCGTATTGAGCGCAAATCTCACAAATTTCACGAAAACGAGTGTAAGTAAAGTTCTCTTCATGATGGGAAAGGCACCATTTCGCCATAATAGAGCCACCGCGAGAGACAATTCCCGTTAAGCGCTTGGCCGTCATGGGTACGAACCTAAGCAAAACACCAGCATGAATAGTAAAGTAGTCCACTCCTTGCTCGGCCTGCTCTAACAAAGTATCTCGAAATACTTCCCAATTCAGGTCTTCGGCTACACCATCGACCTTTTCTAACGCTTGGTAAATTGGAACGGTTCCAATAGGAACGGGGGAGTTACGCAATATCCATTCACGAGTTTCATGGATATTCTTACCTGTTGATAAATCCATTACTGTATCGGCACCCCAGCGGGTAGACCAAACCAGTTTTTCAACTTCTTCTTCAATCGATGAAGTGACCGCCGAGTTACCGATGTTGGCATTCACTTTCACCAGAAAGTTGCGCCCAATGATCATAGGTTCAGATTCAGGGTGGTTGATGTTGTTCGGGATAATCGCTCGACCACGCGCCACTTCATCTCTTACAAACTCAGGGGTTATGTATTGCTGAATATTAGCGCCAAAATTTTTTCCTGCATGTTGACGTCGCAGTAATTCACTCTTAATGGCCGCCAGGTTCTGATTTTCTCGAATGGCAATAAACTCCATTTCTGGAGTGATAATACCTTGACGTGCGTAATGCATCTGCGTGACGTTTTTACCCTCGCTCGCCCGAGAACGAGTCGGCAAATCTTTAAAACGCAGTTCATCTAAAGCCGCATTTGCCAACCTTTCTTTAGAGAATTCAGAAGATAATTGTGCTAAGTGCTCAGTATCGTTTCGATCTTTGATCCAATTTTCTCTCAGTCTTGGTAATCCTTTATGGACATCGATGTTAGCATCAGGATCCGCATATGCCCCAGAGCAATCATACACATAAATAGGCTCATTCGGTTCATATGTTAACGACTTAGGATCAGAACCAATTGGCGTATCCGACAAATTAATTTGTCGCATTGGAACGCGAATGGAAGGGTTTGAACCTTCAACATAAATTCGTTCAGAAGATGGGAAAGGCGTGGCTTGTAAAGATTCTATGAACTGTTTAGCGGCTTGGCGTGAAGCTTCACGACTTTGCTTACTTGGTTTTTTGATTAACTCGTTTGCTGTATTAACTAATTCGTTATTTGATGACATAAGCCGTTCTCAATAATGTTAAATGGAGAATTGCTTGTCTGGTGTGTGGCCTTAACGCATCTCTAAAAAGAGAATGACGCTTCAAACCTTCTATTGGTACCCATAAGACAACAAAGAATGCCTCTTGGAATAACCCAATAGAAGTACATTCGATGCAGATAAGAAAAGATAACGATTTTCTTGTTTCCTACGCAGGTTTTTAGCCCTGATCAGGTTCTGCGGATCCCGCTTAAAAGCGATCTCAGCCAAATGGCACTCCGACAAGTGCCTGAAGAATACTTAGCTTTGATTGGATTGTAAAGCAGGAAGAGTGGTCTATCTGGATATTAACGGAATAAATTTTAGCCTTTGAAGAGTGCAATTTGTCTTTAAAAGATCATCCGAGAGAATCTTTTATCTTCCTTTACTCACTATAAAAAGGGCTGTTTTTTTCCCTTTCTCTCACCTTGGCCATAATTTCTCTTTTCTCGTCATGGCTGCTTCGCCCCCAAATCGTAATCTCTTTCGCAGAACGATAACAACCAAGACACACATCATTCTCATCTAAATTACACATATTGACACAGGGAGATTTTATCTTCTGTTTACTCTTCATTTATCGAATCCAGTTATGACGGTTGATCTGTATCATTCTATAAAACTATAAAAAAGAGGGAGGACCTCTTTTTTATAGTAACCCGCACTTATTCTATTTCTTTTTTATTTTTCCGTGAAATAGAATGCAAAGTTTTCGATAATTTATCGGACTTTTTGTCCAATGCTCTTTTCTCTGCATCCGAGTCAACGTCCTTATCATCGGACTGAATGGCTCTTAATAGTGATTCATCCAATAGACCAAGTTTGATCGCACTTTGTATCGAACAACCCGGTTCAACAGTGTGTTTACAATTGGCAAAGCGGCACTCTTTCGCTAGACGCTTAACTTCTAATAAGGTGTCTTGAATTTGATCTTCTCGTGTTTGAGTCTGACATAAAACTTTTATGGCCGCCGACTCAAAAATCAGGCCGGCCTCTTTTAGTAAATAAAATTGATTCGATTCCTGCGCGCCTTTATTACCAAAACGGTTTTCATCTGGTGTCTGAGTCACCGAGAGTAAGGTTTTTACAATACGACTTTTCCCTGAGTTTTCTTTCCCTATTAAAGCCACCATTTGGCCTTTGCCACACCAATCAAGTAAACGGTTAGCGCTGCTTTCTTCACGTGAATTTATGGCTTCAATAACAAGATCATTACGAATGGCTTGGACTTGATCTAAATAAACATAATAATCTTCACATTGATCTTTATGAGTCAAAATAACAACCACCTCAATATGAGACTTTTTCGCCAATGCCACACTTTCTTGAATATAGGCTAAGTCAAAGCCATCATTCATTGAGGAAACAACAAATAATGTGTCCAAATTTGCAACAAGCGTTTTATGCAAAGAAGACGGTGAATGCAGCTCAGTTGAACGCTCTAAAGCTCGATAAAAGCGATTTTTTTCAGTAAGTAGCAACCAATCACCAGCAACCAACCCATCCATTTCACTTTCAATAGATAATGAAACATCACCTTGTTCGCACAAACACTCAATCTTATTCAAAACAATATTGGTCACTCTTGCTGGAAAACAGGACTCCATTTCTTCAAGAGACAGTTGTTGGTTAAAGAAAGTACTCCAACCTAATTGGGTGGCTGTGAATTTTTTCAAATCTGACATGCTAAATCCAGAAGACTATTCGTCATTCATATAAGGAAAATTATTTATTCCAACAGAAACTACACAGAAGTTTACCTAGAATAAAACCTGAGATTATTACAGTTAGCTCATTCTTAACACACTAACTGAATGCTGATTTTCAACTGACCGAGACAATAGAGCAAGTTTTTTATTTAGCAATACCACTAAAGAAATAACCCCTACTCAATAAAGTATCTCCATCAAATCAAACTCACTCACTCATGATTCTATTTCAAACTTATGTCAAACCTGTGTCGATACGATGACAAACTGTATGCCAAACTACATTTGCTTAAATAGATAGGTATTGTTTCGACTTACAGGAAGCACCTTGTGCATTTCCTTTAGACTCAGTGAGTATCGACCTTGTTCATCCTTCATAACTTGACTAATTTTCGCTACTTGAACAATGACGGCACGATGTATACGCCAGAAACGATCTGGGTGAAGTTCACTTATAAGCTGTTTGATGGATTTTTTAATTAAGTAATCGCCCTCTTTTGTCACCACTGTGGTGTATTTATCTTCAGAGATAAAACAGAATACATCGTCTACATTGATAACCAATATTCGATCGCCAATCGATACGTTAATCCAAGATAAGTATTGCGCGCTAGATTGATCACTCGGTAACCAGCGATTTATCTGATCAGCATCCAGTTCATATTTTATGAGTGTTTTATCCTGTTTCATTAATCGCTCTATACACGAGTTTAAACGTGACTCTCCTACTGGCTTCAAGAGATAATCAACAGCTTCTTGTTCAAAGGCTTCAATAGCATGCTCATCATAGGCTGTTACAAACACTAGATTTCCTTTATAGCCTAGGCGCCGTATTTCTTTAGCCGCATCTAGACCACTCATTCCTGGCATTTTGATATCCATAAAAATAGTATGGATATCAATTTTTTGCATTAACTTTAAAGCTTCTGCACCAGAGTTTGCTGTGACAATGTGATCAACCTCTTCCCATAGTTCATTGAGCATTTTTTGCATATGAAAGCGCAGCAAAGGCTCGTCATCAACAACTAAAACATTCATATCAACTCACTTCTTTCAATTTGTAACGGCCATTTTAAATACACGTCGCTCGTTAATTCTTTTTTGTCCTTGTCCACTTTTTTTTCTAAAGTCAAACTGGCTTCATCACCATAAAGCAACGCCATTCTTTGCCGTATATTATTCATAGCAATTCCATTTCCTTTCGACTCTTGATCTAGAGGGCCAGAAGTACTCCCTGCCAACGCTGTATTTAGTACTTCACCAGATGAATTTTGTATTGATACAATAATATGAGTCTGGTCTCTTAACACTCTAATGCTGAGTTTTCCTCCTTCAACACTGGGCTCTAAGCCATGTAAAACGGCATTCTCAACCAATGGCTGAATAACAAACGGGGGGCATTTTTCATCTTTAAGCCTATCATCAATCGTCAATGTGTAGGCTAACCTATCACCCATTCTGACTTTTTGAATATCGAGATAAGCTCTCGCAATTTCCAGTTCATCTTTCAAGAATATTATTTGCTTCTGCGCTTTTGTCATAGAAGCACGTAATAGATCCGTTAAGTTATCCGTCATTTTTTTCGCAGATTCTGGCTCGATATCGATTAAAACTCGTATATTGGCTAATGTATTAAATAGGAAATGCGGCTCCATTTGAGACTGTAACATCTTATAATTGGATTCAGTTAATTGCTTTTCTTGCATAAGCGTTTTCAGTTTCTGGGCCTGCAGCTCTTTATCTTTTTCATTAAGGCGATGAGTACTATAGAAAATATAAGTAATTAAAAAACTAAATAGAATTCTTAATACCATATCCGAAAACGGTACATTTAGAATATGACTGATATCACCGTAAATACGATAAATAAGATGAATGACGCCAATCAAAGCACCAATTAAACTTCCGATCAATGCAATAATCGCCGTATGCAAGTAATGCTTTAGGAAATAAAAACCGCAACTAATGCAAAGTAAACAGGAGAGACCAAATACCAACGACACTTGAAAAGAGAGCCAAAACTCCCCTCCATCACTCCACCAAAGAACCATAGCAATAACATAGCAAATTAGGACGGTTTGCAATGTATCTTTAACAAAGCCCTTTTTATCAAAAATGCGCGATTTCTTTTCCATTAAAGGCACTCACCTCAGATAAATAGATTTCACATTGAATGACGTTGGCTATTTCGCCTTCTATAAAACTTAACATACTAGAATCGTTCAGTACTCTTAAAGAAATATAAAAGGCGGACCGAATGCTCATTAGTAAATCAACTAATTAAAATGTATACATACCACCGATGACGGCAAGCCACACATTGTCTTTTTTAACGATAGGACTATCGGATATACCTGATCCTAAATAAGTCCAGCCAACATGAGAGAAAGCGCTCCAACTCTCTGAAAAACGATACTTATAAGCGACTGACAGGCCTGCTGAAAGACTTTCTTTGGCTTTATATGAGGCAATACTCGATGTGGCTTCGCTATCTTTCACACCATAATAGTAATCGACCAACGCTTCAGATTGTAAACTTAACTCCACACTTGGAATAACAAGACCACCAAATGATGGAATTTGTTTCGAGAGTCCGAGCATAACTTCATAACCATCATGGGTATTTGATACATCTCCAGCCACGGCAAAAGAAACGTCGCCCTCATCAAATGATTTTATCCAATTTACGGTTAACTCTGTTGCGGTATCTCTTTTATCAAAATGTTTTAATACCTTATTGTCTTTACGCTCAAAAACCGATGATCTCTGACTAAGGCCCGCACTCACTGCACTTTTACCATCTATTTCAAAGGTTAATGCTAATCCATCCTCATCTAAAGTAAGCATGCCGTATTCTAAAGAGACATAAGGTAAGAGCTCTACTTCACTGTCCTCACCTATAATATAATTCTCTTGCCCCATTACAATACCGCCAACGGTTGCCGAAAAATCAGCGGCTAAAGATGAGGTCGACATCAATGCACCCAGAATCACCGCGGTAGAAGCACCAATCGAAACACGGTTATTGTTTGACCATTCCATAAACACACCCCTTTATATAAAGTTTAATCATTTACTCGTTAACCAGAATGGCATTTTGCATTAAAAGAGCTCGGCATGAAGCAACAACTGATGAAGTGCAATATAAAAAGATAATGAGCATTTAAATGTGACAATGAGTCAGTTCTATTAATCGTTATAGACAGTTAGCTTTAAAAACAGTTAGCTTTAAAAACAGTTAACTTTAAAAACAGTTAAAACTTGATGCAGAATATTTAAAATAAAATTGAAGAGGACTGTAAGTAAAGAGAACATTACGAGGTGAAACAAAAACGCCAAGTGTAGAATACAATTGGCGTTTTTATTACTGTTGTTCGTCGGGTTTTGCGTATGGTCCATTTAACAAGCCAGAGCGGGAATCATAAATAGCCTGATTATTCGCCATTCGGGCCACTTCAGGGGTTTGGTCAGAAATAGAGTTAACAATCTGAGATGCAACGGCGGTGACTAATGCTCCAACTAGACCACTGTTACCAGAATCAGAACTTCTCACCGCAGAAGCCCTTGCACTCCACAACTTAACACCTGTACGAGCATCAACTAACCTCATAGAAACGTGCACAACAGTATTTGAAGACAAAATAGTGTATTTTTGCCCCCAGTCAATAATTTCTGTATATAACACCGCATCGGCACCAATATGCTGATAAATTTTATCTAAAGAAACAAGGTTCATCTCTTCCGGTGTTGGTAACCCATTTTCTTTCATGAAAATATCGATCACAGCGACCGGATAAACATAATACCCCTTTTCACCCAGTGGACGAGAAATGGTCGACAGATAAACATAAGGCGCATTCACTTCAATGGCATTGTTTTTAGGTGGAATAACCACAATTGAACGTGGTTTTGCGGCTATCAATGCATCATAATCGTAGGGTGTTGGTGATGTGGCGCACCCTGTGATAACGAGCATCACAGGCAGTATTATGACTAAAAATACAAATCGCGTTAATAGGCTCATTTTTTCGCTCCCGCCAGTCGACTCATCATGCCATCTATGAGTACCGATGATTCTGGAAATAATGCTTTTTCAGTCATAAACTCTGCTTTTGATTGAGCCATATTTCCTTCTAAGGCATACATGTACCCTAAATGAGCATGTATGCCTGGTGCAATTCTTAGCCCCTTTGACTCCGCTTTTTGGATATCGGTAACCAGCATTGAGATCTGCGTTGTGGAATCGGCATTTCCAGGCTCAATATACATGGCGTAAATCAAATCTTCGTAACTCCCCCAATAAAAGGTACTTTGCTTATTTGAACAACCTGCGATAAATAAAGTCAATCCAAAAATAATGAGCCTACCTCTAACGCTAGACTTTAAAAACAAAATCATACTTATCTTACTCTACTTGCCATGATCCATTCTCTAAATCACGCACCATATTATTAACAGCTTCGGTAATCGCATAGTTTAATACTTTACCATTCAATGTCGCGTCATAACTTGCCGTAGAACCAAAACCAACGATTTCACGATTACTTAATTCGTATTCACCCGCCGCTTGAGTTGAATACGCAATTTCGCCATTCACAACATCCACAACATTAAGGCTGACTTTAGCGTAAGCCACCTGAGTTTTTCCTGACCCTAAAATACCAAATAGTTGCTTATCACCCGTTACTTTTCGCCCAAACTCAGTAACGTCACCCGTGATAGTATAACGAGCACCGGTCAGTTTTTGCTTAACGCCATTCAGTTCAGCTTCTTTTCGAAGTACTTCAAGATTCTCTCTATCTACCACTTTGAATCGGTTGGTTTGCTGTAAATGTGTTTTTAGTATGGTTTTGGACTGATTGCCTAACTTGTCCGTGTCAGATGAAAATAAACCCTGCATATAAGACGACCTATTCTGAAAATTACCGACAACCAATGTCGTCTTAAGGCCTTTATAATTAGTATTATAACTACTCACAGTTTCCGACTCTATCGATCGGTGAGATTGTGTTGCCGAACAACCAGCCGTTATAACAGTCGCTGCCGTAATTAAGCATAAAATAGATGTTTTGAAGAAATACTGTGAACGTATTGGCATGAGTTAACTCCGTGTAGTTAGGTAAAGCTTTATTCTATTTCATTAGGAAATAAATAAGTATTTCATTTTGTATCAAGAATGACGCTATCAATAAAGACGTTCAACAGACACATCATTTTTTTATAAAAACAATGAGCTGTCTCCATCGACTGACTAGCATCGCTAAGAAAATCAAACTACATCCTAAAACTTGATTCATTTTCATCACTTCACTAAACCAAAAAGTCGCCAAGATAGCCGTCCAAACGGGTTCTAAATTTAATAAGATGGCCGCATGGCTTACCGGCGTTAGGCTCAGTCCATAAGTCTGTAAAAAAAACCGTAAACTGGTGGCGATTAAGATACTGAGCAAGAGCCATTTTATCACTTCCAAAGAAACGGTTTCAGGCATTGTCTCAAAAGAAAAAGAAATACAGAGCAATACCGCTCCCGTTACCATTAACTGGAATGATGAAAGTACAAGAACATGAATGTTCAAAGTAAAGCGCGACATCAGATTCATTTGAAAGGCTGAGCTTAATGCACTTGCCAAAAAGAATAAATGGGACAGTTCAAAATCCAAGCCATTACTTAAAGATAAACACCCAAGTCCAAGCATAGCAATACAAGAGGCGACCCATATGCTTCTCGTAGGTTTAGCTCCAAATATAAACTTTGCCATAATCGGCGTTAATATTGCGCCAAGGCTCATAATAAAAGCACCAACACCTAAATGATCACTGTGATCCAGACCTGAAATCCAGAACCCCATGCTTGCACTTCCTACGGCCCCAACTAAAACAGCTTTTTTAACACTCTCTTTATCAAGTCCTCGAAAAAAACGTTTTCCGAGTAACACAAGAATAATACCGGCAATAAAAAAACGGATTCCCATAAAAAGTAAAGGTGGAAAACTCGCAATGGCTTCTTTCGAAAATACCCAACCAAATGCGGCAAGAACGGTTACTAAAACCAGCACAAACTCACCTCGTGATTGCGAATGATTAGTCAAAAATAACCCCTTGATCAACAGTATTGATAGATAAAAAAAGAATGGTGTTATGAAAGGTTGAAATTAGCTCGTAAGACAGTGCACAACTAAACCTTGTTTACTGTCCAATTTCGCCGTTGAGAAGTAGGACGTTGTGGTTTTTACTTTATCAATTTGCTTTCCCCTATTAGTGTCTGAAATAAGTGTAGTGTCTGAAATAAGTGTAGTGTCTGAAATAAGTGTAGTGTCTGAAATAAGTGTAGTATCTGAAATAAGTGACCTCACCCTTTTTGCTATCGCCTTTCCAGAATCAATCAATTGAGTAGATTCACCTAATGACAATTGAATTTCTTCTTTTAATATGGGGAAATGTGTACAGCCAAGGACGAGGCAATCAATATCCCGATCAACATTAAGTCTCTTCAACTCCACCCTAACCGCTTCTGGGGAAACATAGCCTCGCCAAAATTTTTCTTCTGCCAGATGGACTAATGTCGTTGAACCATATAAATGTACAGGTTTGCCTGAAGCATGTTGATCAATAAGGTTCTGAGTATAATGACTATTAACCGTTGCTGGCGTCGCTAATAAACCGATACTTTTTTTGCTAAGCAGACAAGCTGGCTTTATCGCGGGGACAACACCAATAATAGGGATATGAGTATGCTTGCGTAACATGTCTAATCCCTGGGTACTGGCTGTATTGCAAGCGACAACAATTAAGTCGATCGGATGCAGATGTCTAACGGCGGTATTTAATAAAAAAACAAGTCGCTCATGCAGTAATGCCAGAGGCAGACGACCATAAGGCATATATAAATTATCCATAATATATGAAAAATGAGCGTGCTGTAGATCTCGCTGCAAATGCTCTAACACACTCGTGCCACCAATGCCTGAGTCAAATACGACAATATGCACAGTAAATTATCACCCTTACACCACTTCGCATAAGAAAAAATAAAACAAAAGCGTATCGACTCTAGAGAGATAAAATACGCTTTATACAAATAGTATTCTTAATCGCCAATATGCCAACCATTCGTCATAGGGTAACGGCGGTCTCGACCAAAGCCACGAGCGGTTATTCTAACCCCAGTCGGCGCTTGGCGGCGTTTATATTCGTTAATGTCTACAAGCCTTAATACCCTGTACACTGTCTCACGATCAAACTGTTTACACTCAATAATGGCGTCAGCACTCATATCTTGCTCAATATACATCTGCAGTATTTGATCAAGGATGTCATAACTAGGTAAAGAGTCTTCATCTTTTTGGTCAGGAGCCAGCTCAGCCGAAGGAGGCCTTGTAATCACTCGTTCTGGAATAACATAACCCAGAGTATTTCGATATCGGCACAGTTTAAAAACAAGTGTTTTAAAAACATCTTTTAAAACAGAGTAACCACCAACCATATCACCATACAGCGTTGCATAACCCACAGCCATTTCGCTCTTATTACCGGTTGTAACAACCATATAACCCTTTTTATTAGAGATGGCCATTAAGGTCACACCACGGGTTCTCGCTTGTAAGTTTTCTTCCGTCGTATCCTTTGGATAACCTTCAAATTCAGAGGAGAGTATCTTCGTGAAGGCATTTACCATTGATTCAATTGGCAAAACGCTGTATTCGACATTCAGCAAATTCGCTTCCTCTTCTGCATCTTCAAGACTCATTGAGGAAGTGTAAGTATAAGGCATCATTACGGCTTGAACACGCTCAGCACCAATAGCATCCACGGCAACAGCCAGAGTAAGAGCAGAATCAATTCCCCCACTTAACCCAAGAACAATACCTTTAAAGCGATTTTTCTCAATATAATCACGTAACCCTAAAACCATCGCCTGATACACACTGGCTTCCATCGAAAGTGCTGGAGAAATACTCCCTTCACACGCTTGCAAGCGACTGGTTAAGGTATCTAAGGCCGTTTCATCATGAACAATAAAATCCACCGTAAACAGGCCATGTTCATACCAAGGAGCTTGCATTACTTTTTGACCTCGGCCATTTACAACAAAAGAGCCGCCTTCATAAACTAACTCGTCCTGTGCCCCCATGTAATTCACATACACAATTGGTAATTGAGTTTCAACAGCCCTTTTATGCAGCAATAATTCACGTTCCCCCATTTTCTCGATATGGAAAGGCGATGCATTCAAATTTAGGATAAGCTCCGCACCCGCTTGTTTAGATAAGGCGATAGGCTCAGGGTGCCAAATATCTTCACAAATACTAAGCCCTACTTTTACACCATCCATGTCAACAACAAGAGGATCTCGTCCTTCTGTGAAGTAGCGCTTATCATCAAACACTTGATAATTAGGCAATTTTTGTTTGGCATATTCCCCAATTAAACAGCCATTATAAATAACGCCTGCAGAGTTAAATAATTCTCCATTAATTCGGCGTGGGTAACCAACGACAACATAAATGTCATGAACTTTTGCTAGAATGCGTTCCAACGCCTGCTCGATGCGCTGTTCCAAGCTTGCTCTTAACAACAGGTCTTCTGGCGGATAACCGGTTAGTGTTAGTTCAGGGAATACAATAACCCTTGCTTGATGTTCTTGTTTTGCCCGTTCTGCGGCATCGATTACTTTTTGAGTATTACCCTTAATATCGCCAACCAGCATATCAAGCTGGGCCATTGCTACTCTGAATGTCATACGGTTACTATCTCGTTAACTCTGCTAAAATATAATGCTATTGTCGTGGAATTACCCAACTAAGGTAAAGTATATGATCGTTCGTTTTATCGTTTTTATAATTATTTTTCTGCTTCTTTGGTGGCTCTACCGAAATATCAAAAGCCTGATAGATCAAAAAATCAACACCAAACAAGATACACCCTCTAAAGAAAGTAAAGAGGAAGACATGGTCCAATGTGCGTACTGTAAAATATATACGCCAAAAACACATGCTGTGAAAGGGTCAAAAAGAGACTTCTTTTGCAGTTTAGAACACAAGAAAAAAATAGACTAGCTAAAAGTACGATTCGTTGTTCTATTTTTACACTAGGATATCATCTCACACCAACCAAGCTCTCTGTCGCCCCTAGTGCTTATTGATTAAAAATTCATCTTTTAGCACTCGGCGCTTGAGTTTATTCTTCAAGTCTCATGTGACTCATTAGCCGTAGTGACCCTGCTTCATCTCTCAACCACCAGCAATGAGTATCCTCGTTGTCAGCCATATTAGTTTCAGGTTGGAACATTTTCGCGCACATTCGATACGATAAAGTACGGCCTTCAGATTGATTAATAAAGGTAAAATACTCCGCTTTCCAATAAATACTGACATCTTGATTTACATGAAACACATTTGTTAATGAGCTAAGCGGACAAAAGCCATTGCATGGGCTGACTTCCGCAATACCCTGATCAAGATGAACAAGTACCTTAGTTATAAACTCAGACCATAGAATCTGCTTATTTACCATGGGAGCTTGCAATGCAACCCACTGCCTTGATTCAGACAGTTTTTCATAATAAAGCATTGTCAGGCTCGCAATCGATATCGATAAGAAAATAATAGGCAAACTAATAAAACCCAACTGTTGAAGACGCTGGGATCTGTATCTGAACCTAAACCCATTTAAACGTTCATCTGGCATTATGTATCCCAACGTTTATAAAAGATTCATGGGGACAATAAAGTCCGTTAAAAACGTACATCGGCTGTCATACACCCAAGAGTCTCCTCGGAAGGTTTTATATGTCTGTACAGGGTTATTTTTATCAGGTTTACAGTTTTCATAAGTGACTAAAGACTCAACCCAAAAAGCGCGAATACTGTCTACCGAGAATGATCCGTACTCAGTAGATAATTCATCCAAGATTCCATCCATATTTGTATCTAACATTGGATAAACAGCGAGATATTTAATACCACTCCACAATTCCAGAGAATTACCACTGTCTAAAGGTGTTCTCCATAATGATGTTTGTGAACTCTTTCCTTTGGCCAGATACCAAACAAAAGGTTTATTACTTAAAATCATCCCACTAAGTGGGTACTCAATATCTAATGCGTTACTTGGGGAGTTGAGATGAACGCCTACTTTTTTCCCTTTAATCGACTCCACCCAACCATAATGAGGAACATGACAGTGAGAGAAGGCAATTTTTTGGTTGACCTTCCAGTTGCACTCAGAAGAAAACTCGAACTCAAGCTCATTCAAAGTGTGTAAACTCAAACATTCACCCAATAATCTACCTTGAATCCAGTCACTGTGAGCCTGTAATGATTTATTTTTAATTCGTTGAGGGAGATTAACGGAATCGTAAGGAGATATCGTGATGGTATGTCCCGGCCAATTCCCACACCCCTTCCAAAACATTTTTCCCCATTGAGCAACCAAATTATCCTTGAAACCTTCGATCCATGCCTGAGCTTGGAATCTCTGTTGCACGATGGAGTGATGTTGCTTTGCTTGACTTAATATAGGCACGATTAAAGAAAGGAGAAGCATCATAATGATGGTCGCTACCATCACTTCAAATAACATCCATCCTTGTTGTTGAGATTTCATTTTTTGATTTTTGTTCATGCTATTCCTTTAGCTTGAAACTTACGTTACCTATTTTCAATAGAATCAATAATACTAGGGATAGCGGCTTTCAAACCACTTTTCTAACAAGACATCTCGACAATGATTGCAACTAGGTCGCTCAATCACATTGTGTGTCTCTTCCGTACCACTCTCTTTAACTAATGGCCATTCAGGATCAGCTTCTAACAACCACACATTGTCTTTTAGCATCGATCTCATCATCTTTAACTCTGCGGCTTTCTGTTTATCACTCTGGACATGAAGTTCATGCTGTAACGACAGCCACTGCGCTTGCATTTGATTATTTAAAACCATTAAGACGACGCCTAATAAAAGACAAGACCCCATAACCTCCAATAATACCCATCCCTTAGTATTGATAGGATACTTTAGCATAAGTGGCCGCCCCCTCCATCATTGGTGTCTTGCAAAATAGATGACGTATAAAACCGTCCGCTTTGATTCAATCGGATATAACAATAAAAACCTGAATGACAAAGATAGAAAGTTCCATTTTGGTAGCTTGATAATCCATCAGAAAGAAAAATAATGGATTTTTTTTGAACTGGAAAACCTTTCCAACTAACATGTATACCTAAATCAAATGAAAGTGTTGAAATAGTGACATTATCAGAGCGTATTGCTAACCCTTTAGTCCAATTTCCATCGCATTGATCACCACCACATAAGATCACTTCTTTATTTATATTTACGGCTAATTGTCTTGCCCTTATAAGCCATAAAGCAAGGTCTTGCTGCGTTTTATAAAGCGCATTTTGTTTTTTTTGAAACGCAAAAAGATTAATAGACGATGGGAAAGTACGGCTGATTATTGCAATAATCATCAGGACAATGAGAACTTCAACTAGTGAAAAACCGTGTTCATGTGTCATAAAGAAACGTCCTTGTTTCTTGATTAAAATAAAAGATACATATCAAACAATGTTGTAGCAAGTTTTCTTACAACAAACTACGCCAGTAGTCTTAGGCTTTGGAAGTACTGCCCTCAGAATTTTCTACCACACCCTGAACGGCATTCCCTGTAGAGGAAGCGTCTTTATTAATGTCACTATTTTTAGACAATGCGTTTGAAAATAGAGCATTTGTAAAACCAAATATTTCAGCAATATATTGTTTTTTCTCTTCTAATTCAGAGCGCATCTCAAAAATTCTATTCAGTGTTTGAGTAGCGATCTCTTGCATATTTTCAAACTGAGCAGAGAATTTCTCAGAAATTTCAGTCAATTCCTTATTGAATTCAGCCAGTGGCTTTATAACAGACTGGCCTAGCCCGTCAGCTGCACTTCCTTGGTTACGACCATAAGCTGCCGCGGCAGAAGACTGACGAATCGATTCTGAATAATTTAGCTCCATAGCGAAGCCAGACAGTTCATCTGAATTGTATCCTAGCTTCAGTCCTTGCTCAAAGGCAGACTTCATATCACCACTAAAAAACGTATCTGCGACATCAGCAAGATCATTTACTAATGAGTTAATGGCCTCAAGTTCGGCGTCATCAAGCTCACCATCTAGGGAAAATTCGAAGGCAAATTCACTTTGACTGCTTGTATAACGAGAAAAGGCCGTCGCACTACCATTCTCATTTTCGACTTTGGCAGCAGATACTTGACTTTGATAGGCTTCTAAAGCAGACAGAGACAGGCTCACCTTATCCCCATCACGTGTTTCTATTTGAATTTCTGTCGAGCTTGTTTGTCTGTATTGGGTCTCAGATGATACGGCAACACCTCGAGAAGCCTCACTGGTTTCAAGTTGCGCTTGCGGTTCAAAAAAACGCTCAGATAAAGATTCAAAACCTTTTTCAATTTGTGTTTGAGTTGATGCTATGTTGTTTTGCACATCGTTCGTAAGCCAATTAAGACTAGACAGCTTTTCAGTAGCGTCTTCGATACCTTGTGTCACAGCGGACTGGGCGGACTCAAAAACCGTTTTTAAACGCTCTTCACTGGCGCCACCATCGCGTAGCTTATCCATATAGTTACCAACAAAACCAATGATTCTTTGGCTTACGGCCTCGGGAGAAAAATCATTTTTTGACGCCTGGTTTTTACTGGCTTCACTGGCTTTCTCATTAGAAGAAACACTTTCAGATGAAGTAGAACGAGCAACATAAGAGAATAAACGCTCTTGAACCACTCCCATGACACGAGCGCTCTGGTTTGCGGGATCGTATTTATCCGATGAACGAAAAGTTTGATTAACAGGAGACTGGACTTCTCTTTCAGTCCTTTGAAAGTCATTCTGAAAATACGTTTTAGTTAAATCGCTAGCCGTTTTAAAAAAGTCAGACATACCATGCCGCCTTTGTGAAAGATCGATAAAATTAATACTACATGGTCAGTTATCGACCAAAATAGAACAAACTTTAATCAATTTTATAATTTATTTGTACCTTTATCTTCTAAAAAAACAAATACGCTATAAAAACAACGACCTAAGCAGATAATTCTTTATATCAATTACCATTAACAAACCACTCATTAAGGATTTGTCCAACCTGCCTTGGCTTCTGAAACGGCAAAGAATGATCAGCACCAGCAATAATAACATGTCGCCAACCGTTTAGTTGCTGCTCTAATAAGTCATAATGAAGAATTAATGACTTATGACTTATGCCTCCTGAAAAAAGTAACACTTCTTGCGTTGATTCTAACATCACTTGCCTTAAATGCGGCTTAGAAACAAAATCATCGACTAAATCTGTGACACTATCTAAAGCAAAGGCAAAACCAAATGGCCTATGAGCAAGCCGAGTTTTGGTGGTTTTCTCTGCCACAGGATGTTTTCTTCTATTGGGAGAAACGCCATCCATAAAGTGGGCAATGCCAAGCTCAACATCACCGGTTTCTCGAATGGTTCTAGAAGCCGCTCGATACTTATTGCGTAACCCTTGTAACTCAAGTAAGTTTTCTCGGTCCAATGTTGCGGGTTCTAACAAGGCCATTTTCTTAATCAATGGCAAGCCTTTTTCAATGTTTAGTTGGTTTAATAATAACGTCACCAAACCGCCTAAGGAGTAACCAACAACATCAAATTGTTGCCACTCAAGATAGTCCAATAAATGAGACATATCTTCTGCAAGAGACTTTGCAGTAAAGGGCTCCTCTTCACCCGAGAGCGCATGACTTTTACCCATCCCCTTTAAATCAGGAACTAAAATTGTTTCCCAACGAGTTAAATATGGAATCATGCTCTCCCAAGTAAGCTCCCCGCCCACGCCGGCTCCATGCAATAAAAGTAAACACGAGCCTTTTGGGGCTCGATCGTTACGATAATGACGATAAGCCAAATGGGTAGAGGACGATTTAATAAAAAAAACTTCTGTCACTTGTAATATACCTATAAGAACACCAATTATGCGGATACAATACCGAGCTTTATATTCCCTAGGTTTATTATGACAGACATTAGACTGATAAATCTTCCTTACCAAGAAGAATTACTCACCCTTTTCGAATCCTTCAGGGACCTTCCTCTAGCCATATTACTTGACAGTAATCACAAGAGTTTCTCTGACACTCGGTTTGATATTTTGGTTGCTGACCCGTTGGCCATACTTGAAGCTCAAGAATCAGATCATTCTTTGGTTTGGCGAAATGCGCCTTTATACAACATTGAACCAATTGGCACCCCATTTGATACCCTAGAAACCTTAATCCATACAATTTGCAAGGAACCTTGGGCTCAAAAAGCCTCTAAAGACCTTCCTTTTACAGGCGGAGTTTTAGGCTATTTTTCCTATGATAGCGGGCGTTATTTAGAAACCCTTCCTCATAATACTATCCAAGATGTATCCATTCCAAAGATACTAGCTGGTTTATATGGATGGGCAATTATCAGCCTTCACGAGAGCCAAGAAACGCTACTGGTATTAACGCCTTGGTGTGACGAGTCTCTTGAACAATCTGTATTAGATCGAATTTCAAGTGAGCCCCCGCGTACTATTGATTCATTTGAATTACATACTGCCTTCTCGTCGAATATGACAGCAGACATGTATCAAGAAAAGTTCAATAGAGTAAAGCACTACATCCGTGCAGGCGATTGTTATCAAGTAAACCTCGCGCAACGCTTTAGTGCGAAATGTCAGGGAGACAGCTTTGAAGCCTACCGTACGTTACGAGAAGCCTGCCCCACCCCTTTTTCCGCCTATGTTAATTTAGATAACAATCAAGCCATATTAAGCCATTCCCCGGAACGGTTTGTTTTATGCAATGACAGTCAAATTGAATCCAAGCCGATTAAAGGGACACGCCCAAGAGGCCATACTTTAGAAGAAGATGAAAAGCTGGCACAAGAACTGCTTGAGTCAGAAAAAGACCGCGCAGAAAATTTAATGATAGTTGATTTACTTAGAAACGATATGGGACGGAGCTGTATTACAGGAAGCATCAAAGTACCCAAACTATTTTTCCTTGAAAGCTACGCAAATGTGCACCATTTAGTTTCAACTATTACGGGTGAAATCGCCAATACTTGGGAACACTTTACGGTCTTCAAAAATGGTTTCCCAGGTGGCTCAATAACGGGGGCACCTAAAATACGCTCAATGGAAATTATAGATGAACTGGAACCTCATACTCGTTCTGCGTATTGTGGCTCAATCGCGTATTTCAGTTGTAATGGCCAAATGGATTCAAGTATCACTATCCGTACCTTGATTGTTGACAAGGATAATATTCACTGTTGGGCTGGAGGAGGTCTTGTATTAGACTCAATATGTGACGAAGAATATCAAGAAACCTTCACAAAAGTCGGAAAATTAACCCATACTTTAGAAGTTAACTTTCATAGAAGTAAATGAAAATATGAGTGATTTTAAGCAGTTTTTAAACTCTCCACCGTTATCACCAGATATTGGACAGATTCGATCCGCTTTAGATCAATACGAGTCCGGACAAATTATGCGCAATCCGGATGCGGTTCTAACTGAGCAAAAAAGAATCCAAAATTTTAAAACAGCCGCTGTACTCATCCCTATCTGGAAAGATAATTTCGATAGACTTCATATATTGCTAACTCAACGCGCAAAACACTTGCGCAACCATCCAGGTCAAATTTCTTTTCCAGGCGGTCAATATGACGATGACGACTCTGATCTTATTCAAACGGCCTTAAGAGAAACCCATGAAGAAGTCGGGTTACCTCCGGATTGCTTTCAATTAATCGGTGAGCTTGGTGATTATCTCACCATCTCAGGCTTCTGTGTCAAACCCATCATCGCTGAAGTTATCTCCTTACAAGACATGACCTTATCTCTCGATGAAGTAGAATCAACACATTGGGTTCCATTGGATTATGTCTTAACACCCACAAATTATACCTTTACTCGACGAAACTTATCCGATCTCCATACCGGCTACTTTGAAATTAAGTATCAAGATATTACCATATGGGGACTGACAGCTGGCATTCTTTACGAACTCTATAAAGCATTAGATTCGCATTCTGCTCTCTAAATAAAGGAATAACCTAGTCTCCAATTATAATTTTTTTGACTTCAATTATAAGGTTAGTGCGCTTTCTTATTTCCTCTCTTTTAAACAACTTGATAGAGTCGCACTATAAACGATTAATTTGGAATTCTTTATGACTCAATTTGATGTAGATAACTTTATCCAGTCGCATGACCCGACCGCCGCAAAAAAAATCATAAAAGGAGCCATATCGACTTTTGACAATATTGCAATTTCTTTTAGTGGTGCTGAAGACGTTGTCTTGATAGATATGGCGGTAAAAGCAAAAAAAAACATCCACGTTTTTTCTTTAGATACGGGACGCTTACATCCTGAAACCTACCAATTTATTGAAACTGTTCGTAAGCACTACAATATCCCCATTGCCATTTTATCGCCTGACAACGCCTCTTTAGAAGCATTCACACAAAAAAAAGGCTTATTTAGTTTTTATGAAGATGGCCACAAAGAGTGCTGCGCCATTCGTAAAGTCGCGCCATTAAGGAAAAAGTTACATACCTTAGATGCTTGGATAACAGGCCAAAGAAAAGATCAAAGTCATGGTACACGTAATCAATTAGAAATCGCAGAATTGGATACCAGCTTCAGCTTAGACGACAGTCCATTATACAAGTTTAACCCTTTAGCAAATTGGAGTTCTGAAGATGTTTGGAATTACATCAAGATGTTTGATGTGCCTTACAACCCTCTTCACTTAAAAGGGTTTACCAGTATTGGCTGCGAGCCCTGCACGCGGGCTATTTTACCTAATCAACATGAACGTGAAGGCAGGTGGTGGTGGGAAGAAACTGAAAACAAGGAATGCGGATTGCACATAGGTAACCTTATTCCTACGCAGGCGCAATAATATATCTTTAGTCATTAAAGGGTGGGCTCTAGGCAGAGCCCACTTTTTTTGCAGAATCACTACTCTTATCCCAAGCGCACCTAAAGTTCTGATATTCATCAAATACTTTATTAATGTAGCAATACAGTCGCTCTCCTGCTGACGTCATTAGGACACCTTTTCCCTGCCTAATTACAAGTTGTTGATTCAGCTCTTTTTCTAGCTTTTGTATATGCTGAGTGACCGCAGGCTGGGTAAGATTTAATACTTTTGCGGCCGACGTAAAGCTTTTAAATTCAACTAACGTTTTAAACGTCATTAAATGTTGGTTATTTAGCATAAGTTTTCCTTATATGATAAGAATATTATGCCTAATCCTTCCAGACCAAACATTGACCTACATCCATTTTTAATGAAAGATGCTATTAATAAAGCTATTTATTAAACATCGATCGGAGCATTACGATGACCAGCGCACTTCACCTACCATGGCAAGAACGTCAATCTGGCGTAGCTCAATCAAGAATAAACGATCATCGAACCCCCTATCAAAGAGATCGCGCAAGAATTATTCACAGTGCGGCCTTTCGTCGTTTACAATCAAAAACTCAAATCCTTGCAATTAGACAAAATGATTACAGCCGAACTCGATTAACCCATTCATTAGAAGTATCTCAAATTGGCAGCGGTATAGTTCATCAGCTTAAATACGCTTTTGCAGAGCATTCCGAACTACAAGAATGGCTAGCAGATGAAGCGTTGATGGAAACCATTTGCTTAAGTCATGACATTGGTCATCCTCCATTTGGCCATGGTGGTGAAGTCGCTCTTAATTTCATGATGGCTGAACACGGTGGATTTGAAGGAAACGGGCAGTCCCTTAGAATTTTAGGAAAACGAGGGTCGTACTCCCCAACCTATGGTATGGACATTACTCGACGGTCCTTATTAGGCGTACTAAAATACCCCGTATTGCATAATTCAGTGGTCGGTAAATACCCAAATAAACCAGCAAACTTCAGACAAATTAAGGCCTCGAATTGGACACCACCAAAATGCGTTTACGAAGAAGAAAGCCAATTACTCGAATGGATATTGTCACCTTTTACAAAAGACGACAGAAATGAATTGCAAAAAATCACTCAGAAGACCAATAAACAACATTTGTATTCCTCTCATTCGAGCCTTGATACCAGCATAATGGACTTAGCAGATGATATTGCCTACGGCGTTCATGATTTAGAAGACGCCATCGTGTTGGGCATGGTGACTAAAAGCTTATGGGAGGAACACCTAAATCCCGTTTTAAGCCAATTAGATTCGGATTTTTTAGAGACACAATTAATAACATTAAAAGACAACTTATTCAGTAAGCAAAGTCATTTACGCAAAGACGCCATTGGTCAGCTGGTTAGCTGGTTTATCACCTCTTGCCAAATAGAGGAAAACCATAACTTCAAACACCCATTATTACGCTTTCAAGTTACACTTCCACAGGCGCAAAAAACCGCCCTTAATGCCCTTAAAGAATTTGAAATGCAGCATATTATCTTAAAACCAGAAGTTCAAATGCTTGTCTATAAAGGGCAACAAATGATCATGGAAATATTTGATGCATTGAGCTCAGACCCCATAAGACTTTTACCGAGAGAAATTGCGAAGGAGTGGCAAGCAAGCGAGTCACAAGGGCTCAATAGCCATAGAATTATTTGTGACTATATGGCTTCCATGACGGATGATTATGCAAGCAGACTGTATAACAAACTTTTCGTTCCAAGTTTAGGCTCTGTTTTTGAACCCATGTAATTCAGTCTCAAGCCTTATATAGCCAGACTGATTAAGAGCACTATAAGGCGTTTTGGTTTTTTACACCCTGAAAATTAAATTCGTTTACCCAAAATAAGCAAGTCATATTTCCGTGAGTCAATTAAAGCAATTTGAGGCAAACACCCCCATTGAACGTAACCGTGTTTGTTAAACAAATTAAGGCTTTCAGAGTTGTGCCCGTAGATACAAGCCACTAAATGCGTTACATCAACACACCCTAAAAAAACCTCAATAAAGTGCAAAACTTTCGTGGCCATCCCTTTACGCTGAAATAGTGGTGAAATATACACACTGACTTCGGCAGCACAGCTGAAAGCGGGTAAGCCATAAAAGTCTTCCACCGCAAACCAGCCAATGATGCTTTTGTGATTCTCTATAATCCAAATGGGCCTTTTTTCATGAGATGACTCTAACCAGTCAATGACGGTTACAAGGGAAATTTCAGCTGTATGGCCGCAAGATCGTCTTGTTAAAATTGCGTCATTATAAATAGCTTGAATGTCTGGAGCATCTTCCAATTCAGCCACACGATAAAAAGGCGCAGGATACGCGCCTTTTTCTGAGTCACTTAAAAAGTCAGTATTACTTGGCCGCATTTTTAGCCTTGTTCTAACAAGCGTCTTAAATCACTCATGGCCGAATGGGCTCTTGAAATATAAGACGCCATTACTAATGAGTGATTGGCTAACACACCAAAACCACTGCCATTTAATATAATTGGCGACCAGACAGTACTTTGCGTTGATTCAAGTTCACGAATTATTTGACGCAAACTGACCAACGCATTTTTATCCTGCAAAGTGAAAACGAAATCCACCTCTATCGCTTTTAAAATATGAATTAAAGCCCAACTTGCGCCTCGAGCCTCATAGAATACATCGTCTATTTTAGACCAAGATGTTTTTACTCGTTGCTGATCACCATTCACCGTTGATTGCTGGGCATTTGCTTCTCCAGCTAAGTCGGTATTTTCTCGAACATTAATAACACTTGCCGACAACCTCTGAGACAAACTGCCTAATCGAGTCTCAACATCGGCTAGCCAATTTCGTAAATTGTCGGCGCGAGCATAAAACTGAACATTTTGGTCTTCTTTTTTGGCAAGTCTATCAAGGTACTCAAGCAGTTCTTTATTACCACGTCGGTACTCACCCTCACTTGAAGGCAAAGCCCAGCTATTGGCATCAAAATTAAATTGAGGTTCAGCGACTTTTAAATTCTCATCTTCTGTTGATTGTGACTGAGAACGACTAAAGTCTTTACGCAAGGCTCTTGCTAAATCTCGAGCTTGCACCAATACACCAAACTCCCAATTAGGCATATTGTCCATAAAAACACCGGGCGGCATAATATCATTACTAATAAACCCACCTGGTTTGTCTAATAAGGTCTCAACCATGGTATGTAATGTACTGGTTGTGGTGTAACCAACAACCAGTTTTTTACTATTATTTAGGTAACCTCTTACCTCAGCCCGTTCTTTAGCAACGGCAACAACATCAAACGCATCTGGCTCTGAACTCCAATAAATGCCTAAAACGGACAACAAACAGATTAGGACGACGAGAAATGCAGCCACCCCTTTACCTATACCGGAGAGATTATCTCGATCACTCCAAAACGCTAACTTACTCAACATACTCGACATAGTGTCTATCCTATTGTTGCTTAACTTCAATCATATAACTTGGACGATGAAAAATCATTCCTCTCACCCGAAAATCAGGCACTCGACTGTTAATTATTTGATACAACAATCTTGCTTCTTTATCGTTAACCCAATTAATTTCTATCGATGATTTTTGAGTAGTCACTTTATCAATAATTGGCTGCATCTGCTGAAGAATTTCATCTTCTGGTAACGAAAAAAGTGTTTTTGGCAAAAAGAATGCGTTTGGATTGGTATTTTTCGCTTTATTGAGCTTACTGTTCACCCTATCCACTTTTACATGAGTGGCTAAATGGTGCCTAAACTCAAAAATTTTCTTTTGCGTCTCCTTGATTAAAGGATCGTTTGGATTCACTAAATTAGCCAGTTCGATGTATTTATTGGCTGAGTTAAATTGCTTTTTCTGAGCACTATCCCATGCGAAACGAGTATAATAGGTTACGATTTGGGCAAGCCCATAAATCGCGTCTGGATTTTTTGGATCTCTGCCTAATGCCGCTTGAAAGTACATATTCGCATTATCTTCTTCCGGCGTTAACAACCTCATTTGAGAAAGCGCTTTCTGGCCTCGATTTAACAAATCCATTAAAATAAGATCGGTTTTACTCTTTCCTGACACCTCAGCCGCATCATTAGCCGATATAATGCCTTTCTGAATATTCGTTGTGACGTTTTCTAACGGTTTTGAGCGGCTTTGTGAAGTCGCTATATTTTTTTCAGTTACACTACAACCGCTTAACAGCACAATTGATACGAATATCGTAAAATAAAAATTCTTCAAGACCACCCCTTTATATTTGCAACTTTAATGATTTTATCTGGTCTATCATATGCGTGACCACCAATAATAGGTCGCTAGAAGATAAATACTAAAGTTAAGTTAAACATATTTATATTAAGTTGGAATTCATGCGCTTTACCATTGCTGTCATTTTATTATGTATTACAACCTTTGTGCAGGCATTAGATTTTAAATTACCTTTTGGCTCTACTCAAAATACCTTTCTAACTGTTAGTCAAGCATTTCAATTAAGTGTCGCAGCGCCTAAGAATGGCACAATTAAAGCCACATGGATTGTCGCAGATGGTTACTATTTATACCAACATCAATTTACTTTAAAAGGCAAAGATGCCAACACACTCTCTTTTAGCCCTTTTACTAAAGGTGAAGACAAACATGATGAGTATTTCGGCGATGTAACTGTCTATAGAGACCGTTTTACCGCTGAAATCAAGTACGATAAAACCCTTCCTGAAGGCAGAGTTGTCCAAGCCGCTATAGGCTATCAAGGTTGTGCTGATAAAGGCTTGTGCTATCCGCCTCAACTGGAACCTTTTGAGTTCACCATCCCATCAAACGCAAACATCATCAATAACGACGCATCAATGGAGAAAGCACCGCTTCAAAAAAATCAATTATTACCACAAGATGAAACCACTAGTGCGAATTTTACGCCTTCTGCAACATCAAATATTATTAGTCTATTAAAAAATGATTCATGGTTAACGGCCGCGCTTACTCTTTTTGGTTTAGGCTTGTTATTATCAATGACACCCTGCGTTTTGCCTATGATTCCAATCGTATCGGCTATTGTGGTCGGCCATAAAAAAACACCACTCATTGCGTTCTATTACAGTGCGCTCTACGTTTTTTCAATGGCTCTGACCTACGCCCTTATTGGCGGGCTAGTCGGCTTTTTCGGTCTTAAATTGAATATCCAAGCGTATTTACAAGACCCCGTTATATTGGGACTCAGTGCAATTCTATTTATTGCACTGGCACTCTCTATGTTTGGTGTTTATGAACTGAAGCTGCCCAATTTTATACAGTCAAAACTTCAAGTTAAAACGCGGGACAAGCCGTCTAATAAAAGTGTGGGGGTTGTTTTAAGTGCTGTCTTCGCTACCTTGGTCGTTTCCCCCTGTGTATCAGCGCCATTAGCAGGCGTATTACTTTTTATAAGTACTCAAGGTGAGACAGTGTACGGCGCTTTTATGCTCTTTGTGATGGCGTTAGGTATGGGCGTACCACTGTTACTAGTAGGAATATTTGGCCCTTCTATTTTACCTAAATCAGGCGATTGGTTGCATGATATTAAAACGATGATGGGCTTTGGTCTAATCGCTGTAGCCATCTGGCTAATCACTAGGTGGATTACATCTGACTTTCATCTCTACCTTTGGGGGATCTGGTTGATGGCCATTGCCGCTTACTTCCTAAACTCAATCCTCTTAGGTAAACACCACCCGCTTCGATTATTAACCGTTATGATCTCTCTGTTAATGGCTATTTTATATATTGTTGGCGGTGCTACGGGGTCAAGTAATCTACTTAATCCTCTTCAAGAACATCCATCAACCAAAAGCACGAGCGATCATGACACGCTTAAATTTGCACAAGTAACGTCACTTGATGAATTGGATCTTTTTATTCGATCTAACGGAAACAACAATATTATTATGCTCGATTTTTATGCAGACTGGTGCATTAGCTGCAAGGTCATCGAGCAAGAAATATTTTACGATAAAGACGTTTTTCCAATGCTAAAAGAACTCACATTAGTTAGGGTAGATGTCACCAAAAATGATTTAGGAAACCAAACTATAATGGATAAATTTAAGGTGTTTGGTCCACCTGCCTTAATTTTTTTAACAGCAAGTGGCGAGGAATTACCTGAGTTTTCATTAATTGGAGAACCCTCGTTAAAAGAAGTTATTGAACGACTAAGCGTTCTTAGAAATGGATTCAGTCAATAAAGGGAAGTGAAGTTGGTTTACTAATGTTTGTTTTTAGACATCAAAAAACATTACAGTGTCTTTTTTCCAACAAAACTAGACAAGTTCGCGCTTTTTATCGATAATTTCACGCTAAATAATTAAATCTTGGAAATAGAATGGCTACGTTTTTAGTTATTAATGGACCTAATTTAAACCTTCTAGGCACTCGTGAACCAGAAATTTATGGTCACACGACGCTTAACGATATAGAAAAGGAATTAAACGTTACCGCTTCCCAAAAAGGACATGTTCTTGAATTTATTCAATCAAATGCTGAACATACCCTAATTGATGCGATTCATGCAGCGAGAAGCAGAGTGGATTTTATTATCATTAATCCGGCGGCATTTACCCACACAAGTGTTGCCATACGAGATGCTATCTTGGGCGTGAATATCCCATTTGTAGAGGTTCACCTCTCCAATGTTCATACACGTGAACCTTTCAGACACCATTCTTATTTTTCAGATGTTGCACGAGCCGTAATTTGTGGCATGGGTGTGCTTGGCTATCAATATGCACTCGATTTTGCGATGCAAGAGTACGAAAAATCAATGACCTATTAATTAGAATAAAACCCTGTATCGTTAGATAACAGGATAAATTGACAATGACAAAAGAGAGTTATTATGGACATTCGTAAGATAAAAAAACTAATTGAATTAATCGAAGAATCCGATATTTACGAGATTGAGATTAAAGAAGGCGAAGAATGCGTTCGTATCAATCGCGGTGGTGCACCCGTACAATATGCAGCGGCTCCTGTCGCCGCCGCTCCAGCCACGGCACCTGCAGCGGCACCTGTTGTTGCTGAAGCAAGCGCGCCTGCTGAAGTGGTCGGTCACGTCGTTCCTTCACCAATGGTAGGAACGTACTATCGTTCTTCTGCGCCAGGCGCAAAACCATTTATTGAAGTCGGTCAGAAAGTAAAAGTTGGTGATACAATATGTATTGTTGAAGCAATGAAAATGATGAACCAAATCGAAGCGGATAAAGCGGGTACAATTGGTGCCATCTTAGTCGAAGACGGCCAGCCAGTTGAGTTTGATCAACCTCTTATTACTATTGTTTAATCCAACGAATAGGTTCTATCATGCTTGATAAAGTTTTGATTGCAAACCGAGGCGAAATTGCATTACGTATTTTGCGTGCATGCAAAGAACTCGGTATAAAAACAGTAGCCGTTCATTCTAAAATCGATCGTGATCTACTGCATGTTCGCTTAGCGGATGAGTCCATTTGTATTGGACCTAACCCTTCAGCGCAAAGTTATTTAAATATTCCGGCCATTATCAGTGCCGCAGAAGTGACTGACACTTCCGCAATCCACCCTGGATACGGCTTCCTAGCCGAAAATGCGGATTTCGCAGAACAAGTAGAAAACTCGGGGTTTGCGTTTATAGGCCCTAAAGCAGAAACTATTCGCCTTATGGGCGATAAAGTGTCTGCTATTAAAGCAATGAAAGCGGCTGGCGTACCAACCGTACCAGGCTCTAATGGTGCCGTTCCTACCGATTCAAATGAATGTTTGAGAATCGCCAAAGAAATTGGCTACCCGGTTATTGTTAAAGCGGCAGCGGGTGGGGGTGGACGCGGTATGCGTGTTGTCCACAGTGAAGCAAGCTTGTTAAAATCAATCAGCATTACGCAATCTGAAGCTGGCTCTTACTTCGGCGACAGTACGGTTTATATGGAAAAATTCCTAACAAACCCGAGACACGTAGAAGTACAGGTTCTGGCAGATGGACAAGGCAATGCGATTCATTTATATGACCGTGATTGTTCATTACAACGCCGACATCAAAAAGTATTAGAGGAAGCGCCTGCCCCTCTACTGGACGCTGAAGCTCGAGCCGCTTGCTTAAAAGCCTGTGTTGATGCATGTATCCAAATTAACTACCGTGGTGCTGGGACCTTTGAATTCTTGTATGAAGATGGCGCATTCTACTTTATTGAAATGAATACCCGCGTTCAGGTAGAGCACCCTGTTACAGAAATGGTTACCGGTATTGATATCGTGAAAGAACAACTGCGTATTGCTAGTGGCCTTCCTCTTTCTATTAAACAAGAAGATGTGGTCCTTAATGGTCACGCCGTTGAATCAAGAATCAATGCCGAAGATCCGAAGACCTTTATGCCCTGCCCTGGGAAAGTTGATTACTTCCACGCACCGGGAGGAATGGGGGTTCGTGTTGATTCGCACTTATATAGTGGGTATACCGTTCCACCAACTTATGACTCTATGATTGCTAAGATCATTTGCCATGCTCCGACTCGAGAAATGGCGTTAAAACGACTTTCTGTTGCTTTAGATGAAACCTTCATTGATGGAATTAAAACCAATATCGCGCTACAACAGGATTTAGTGGAAGACGCTAACTTTATTGCTGGCGGTGTTAACATCCATTATCTAGAAAAGAAACTCGGTCTGTAAGTAAACTCATAGGCTACTTTATTTACGATAAAGTAGCCTTTTTTAAATTATATGGATTTTTTATGCCTTGGCTCCAAATACGCACCCATGCAACACCTGAATACATTCCTCAATTAGAGGATACTTTACTTGAATGCGGTGCAATGGTGGTCACCTTTGAAGATGTAAATGATGACCCAGTTTACGAGCCTGAGCTCAACACAACGCCACTCTGGAATCACACAAAAATAACCGGATTATTTGAAGCCGATGCCGATGTCGATGCCATTAGACCTATTTTAGAAACAACCGCGAAAAAGCTAGATCTTCAATTAGATTTTAAAATTGAAATTTTGGAAGATAAAGACTGGGAAAGGGAATGGATGGACAGCTACCACCCTATCCAATTTGGCGAGCGATTATGGGTATGCCCTAGCTGGCGAGAAGTGCCAGACCCTGAAGCGGTCACCCTTATGCTCGACCCAGGCTTAGCATTTGGTACAGGAACTCACCCAACGACGGCACTCTGCCTTCAATGGCTGGACTCTATCGACTGCAAAAATAAGACTATTATCGATTATGGCTGTGGATCAGGAATACTCGGCATTGCAGGTCTCTTGCTTGGGGCGACAAATATGGTTGGCATAGATATTGACCCGCAAGCCGTGGAAGCAACACAAGCGAATGCCGTTAGAAACAAGATAGACAGTACTAGACTCGAAGTAAAGCGGCCCCCATACGAGAGTAATTTACAAGCCGAAATCGTTGTTGCCAATATTCTTGCTGGCCCTCTTGCACAGCTAGCGCCTACAATTTCAGAACTGGTTGCGCCAGGAGGACTACTCGCCTTATCAGGAATTTTATCCTCACAGTCCCAAGAAGTAATTGATGCTTATACCACCTGGTTCATAATAGACTCCATTACAGAACACGAAGAATGGGTTAGGATAGTCGGAACCAAGAAATAACATACAGATATACTCTTATAATTTAAATTGGAACAAATCACAGAAGTATGACTGATAGCTTGATAACACGCTGCCCAAAGTGCTCAACGGCGTTCCGCGTTGGGGCGGATATACTGGCCATGGCGAAAGGGAAAGTTCGCTGCGGACAATGCTTTCATATATTTGAAGCTAAACCAATTGAAGAGAAAAAAAATTCATCATCTAAGACTCCGCTGGAGTCTGAAAAAACAGAACCAACCAAAAATAAACAATTAGAGAAGACATCAGAAGTCACCCATTCTGATTCTGTCATTAAAAACGCTCATTTGAATGACGAAAATCCTATTGTTAACCCTGAATGGTTACACACTCTATTTGATGATGATGATTTATCCCCAATAGACAAACACAACAGTGAAGCAAACTTAAACCCTTCGTCAAAAAAAGCCATTGAAAGAAACAAACTAAATAGCGAACAAGAAGATGACGCTTCTGAGTCATACAATAATCATTTAGCCCCATGGGAAAGAGAGTTTGCCGAGCTTGATCCATCATCTAATACAGACATATGGAACAAAAAAGAAGCCACTAAACAGGCAAGTGCTTCGCAACCAACAAGCGACCATCATGCCAAAACTCAAGTTTATAATGAAAGCATTAAAAACCTCATAAGGTCTGAACCAAAAAGAACTGAGCCCAACCATGAGAGTAAGCCATCTGACTTTAAATCTTATACTGAAGAACAACAAGAACCGGACTACATGAAAGCGCTGCACACCTTAGCGCACTCTACAAATGAGCCAGCAGCGTCTTCTACTGATCATTCTCACAATAAGTCAAAAGAACAAGCATTTGAAAGACTTGCACCGCTAATAAATAATGAAGACGTCTCGGAGAAAAAAAGCCATACTATAGTATGGTTATTGGGTATCTTTATTTTAACATTAACGTTACTGCTGCAAACCGCCTACCATTTCTTTGAAACGGGCAGTAGATCCGCCCAGTTTAGACCCTTCTACAAAATATTTTGTACCTACACTGGCTGCGTGATACCTAATTTTGAAGACATTACGGCGATCAATATTCAGCATGTTCGAATTCAAAGTCACCCTAGTCAAGAGAATGCCTTACTAGTGAATGCGATTATGACAAACACCAGTCGATATTCCCAAACCATGCCAAAAATTGCACTAGAGTTCTTCGACTTAAACGGAGCACCGGTTGCGGCCCGACTTTTTTCACCTAATAATTTTTTACATAAAGACTTCCTCGACATTACTTATATGCCTCCAAATACACCAATACACATTGTTATTCCAATATACGATCCGGGTGCTCAAGCCGTCACTCATAGATTAGAAATCTACCCATCAAACACCGAATCATACTAAACAACCCTAAATTCAACATAAATATGAAAAAGAACAAAAAATAGTCAATTATTATGCTTGTCAAGACTTCAAAAACGGCTAAGGCATAGGTATTATTCACGCCCGCTCGACACGGTTATAGATCTTTAACATACCGAACTCAATAAACAGGAACAACATGGCCTACGCTATCGGTCCCTACTCGCTGAATAACCCTTTAATTCTTGCCCCTATGGCTGGTGTGACGGATCTCCCTTTTCGTCAATTATGCCATTCCCTTGGTGCTGGTCTTGCGGTCTCAGAGATGGTTACTTCCGATGTACGGTTATGGAATTCTAATAAGAGTAAACATCGGCTTATTCATGACCTTGAGATTTCCCCAAGATCCATACAAATTGCCGGTGGAGATCCAGAAATGATGAGTGAAGCCGCACGGCTTAATGTCTCATTAGGTGCCCAGATAATTGACATTAATATGGGCTGTCCTGCAAAGAAAGTGTGCAATAAAGCCGCTGGATCTGCATTATTAAAAGATGAAAAACTGGTTCAAAGTATATTAGAGTCGGTTGTAAAAAGTGTTTCGGTTCCCGTAACCTTAAAAATCCGAACGGGCTGGAGTCCTGATACTAAAAATGGACTTACCATTGCTAAAATGGCGGAGGACATAGGCATACAAGCGTTAGCTGTACACGGTAGAACTCGAGAATGTCGATTTAAAGGTGAAGCAGAATACGACACTATTGCTCGTATAAAGCAAAGCTTAAACATTCCCGTTTTCGCAAATGGTGACATCACAGATGTTCATAAAGCAAAATTTGTGAAAGATTACACTCAAGTGGATGGGATAATGATTGGCCGAGCCGCCCAAGGTAAACCTTGGATTTTTAGAGAGATAAACCACTTTTTACAAACAAATAAAGAACTATCACCACCGTCGTTACAGGAAATAGCCCAACTTGTTACTGAGCACGTGAGAAAATTGCATCGTTTCTATGGAGACTATTCAGGCATTCGAATTGCTCGCAAACATGTAGGCTGGTATTTAAAAACTTTGGCTGATGACTCAAGTTTTCGTAATACGTTTAATCGTATTGAGGAAACAGAAGAACAGTTAAAACAATTACATCAATTTTTTACTCAACAATATCAATACGCTGAGTAGAACTTGCTTTAAAGCGCTTTTACAGGTTTAAAATTATTTAAGCTCACAAAAGCGCTAAATTTGGTTAGCTTTAAACTAGAAGGTTATTCTGTGTTAGAACAAACTCACAATCACACGTTTCAAGCCGCTTCTTCTGAAGAGTCACAAACCCTTCGTGACAATGTAGATAAAGCGTTAAAAAATTATTTTTCCCACCTTGATGGTCAGCCTATTACAGATCTTTATCAATTGGTTTTAGCTGAGGTAGAGGCGCCTCTTTTAGAATCGGTAATGAGCTACACTAAAGACAACCAAACCAAAGCGTCAACAATTCTCGGTCTTAACCGTGGAACGTTACGCAAAAAATTGAAACAGTACGGCATGCTATAAGAGTTTAAAAAGGGCGATTTACGCCCTTTTTTTGTTTTACCCCTCACCGTTTAATCAAATAATTGACAACTACGAGACTACAATGGCTACTCAAGATCAAATCACTCCAATCAAAAGAGCATTAATTAGCGTATCGGATAAAACAGGTATTGTTGAATTTGCAAAAGAGCTTACGGCACTTAATGTAGAGATCCTTTCTACTGGTGGCACATATCGCCTATTGCAAGACTCTGGCGTAGCAGCGACAGAAGTATCTGATTACACAGGGTTCCCCGAAATGATGGATGGGCGAGTTAAAACTCTGCACCCAAAAATTCATGGAGGAATTCTTGGCCGTCGTGATATTGACCAAGATATAATGAAAGAGCACCAAATCGACGAAATCGACATGGTAGTGGTAAACTTATATCCGTTTGAGGCGACAATAGAACGCCCTGATTGCGATTTACCGATGGCGATTGAAAACATCGACATTGGCGGTCCAACTATGGTTCGTTCAGCAGCAAAAAACCATAAAGATGTCGCCATTGTAGTCAATCCGAATAACTATAAAGACATTATCAATGCTCTTCAAGAAGATAGTGGCCTAACATTATCGGCACGTTTTGACCTTGCGGTTCAAGCTTTTGAGCACACTTCACATTATGACGGCGCTATTGCTAATTTCTTAGGTAAAAAAGCCTCTGGTGGAACAGAAAGTTTTGCTCGCACATTTAATCTTCAGTTCCATAAATCGGAAGAAATGCGTTACGGAGAAAACCCCCATCAAAAAGCAGCGTTTTATGTAGAAGAAAATCCAAAAGAAGCCTCTATAAGTACAGCCAAACAACTGCAGGGGAAAGCGCTTTCTTATAACAATATAGCCGATACGGATGCGGCTTTAGAATGCGTTAAAAGCTTCGATAAACCAGCTTGTGTTATTGTTAAGCATGCAAACCCATGCGGTGTAGCAACGGCAACAACTCAACTAGAAGCGTATAATCTAGCCTTCCAGACAGATCCAACGTCTGCATTTGGCGGTATTATCGCGTTCAACCAAGAGCTGGACGCAGAAACGGCATCAGCCATCGTAGAACGTCAGTTTGTAGAAGTCATCATTGCTCCAAGTGTTTCAAAAGAAGCGATTGAACTTGTTTCTAAGAAGCAAAATGTTCGCCTACTTGCATGTGGCCAATGGTCAAAAGAAACACCCGCTGCGCTTGATTATAAACGCGTAAACGGTGGTTTATTAGTACAAGACCGTGACGATCATGTCATGACAATAAAAGATTTAACGGTCGTATCAAAGCGCCAACCAACAGAAACTGAATTGAATGATTTACTTTTTGCTTGGAAGGTCGCTAAATTTGTTAAGTCCAATGCCATTGTTTATGCAAAAGCAGAACAAACAATCGGTGTAGGCGCAGGTCAAATGAGCCGAGTGTATAGTGCGAAAATTGCTGGCATTAAAGCGGCTGATGAAAACCTTGAAGTGGTTGGCTCTGTAATGGCGTCTGACGCTTTTTTCCCATTTAGAGACGGCATTGATGCAGCAGCAAAAGCCGGTATTAGTGCCGTTATCCAACCCGGCGGATCAATGAGAGACGAAGAAGTGATTGCCGCCGCTGACGAAGCAGGCATGGCAATGGTCTTTACTGGCATTCGCCACTTCCGTCACTAATTTAATACCAATAGGAGATTTATATGAAAATTTTAATCATTGGTAATGGTGGCCGAGAGCACGCTTTGGCGTGGAAAGTCGCTGAAAATACAACGGTTACCCATGTCTTTGTTGCGCCAGGTAATGCAGGCACAGCGCTTGAAAACAAAGTATCTAATATAGACATCAGCGTAACCGATATCGAAAAATTAGTTGCTTTTGCAAAAGAGAAGTCTATCGATTTAACCATCGTTGGACCTGAAGCACCGTTAGTAATTGGGGTTGTTGACGCTTTTGAAGCCGCCGATCTGGCGATTTTTGGCCCTTCCAAAGACGCCGCCCAGCTTGAAGGATCCAAAGCCTTCACTAAAGACTTCTTAGATCGTCATAAGATTCCTACAGCGTCATATGGCAACTTTACTGAAATAGAGCCGGCTGTGGCCTATATCAAAGAACAAGGCGCGCCTATCGTCGTTAAAGCAGACGGTTTAGCCGCGGGTAAAGGCGTTATTATTGCGCAAACAGAAGCCGAGGCTATTGAGGCCGTAGAAGACATGCTTGCGGGTAATGCATTCGGAGATGCTGGTAGTCGTGTGGTTATTGAAGAGTTTCTAGTAGGAGAAGAAGCCAGTTTCATTTGTATGGTTGATGGAGAAACGGTTTTACCATTAGCTACAAGCCAAGATCATAAAGCTCGTGACAATGGAGACTTAGGTCCAAACACTGGCGGCATGGGCGCTTATTCGCCAGCGCCAGTGGTAACGCCAGAAATACATAACAGAATAATGAACGAAGTTATTATGCCTACAGTTAAAGGTATGAATACGGAAGGCAATCGTTACCGAGGTTTCTTGTATGCTGGTGTTATGGTGGCTAAAGATGGAACCCCTAAGGTATTAGAATACAACTGTCGCTTTGGTGACCCTGAAACACAACCAATACTGATGCGTTTACGCTCTGATTTAGTGTCCCTGTGCTTGTCAGCGATAAATGGTAGCTTAGCAACACAGACATGCGAATGGGACCCTAGAGCGAGCTTAGGTGTTGTGCTGGCGGCTGGCGGTTACCCAAACAGCTACCCCAAAGGTGATGTTATTTCCGGGCATGATAATGCGCTCGAGTCACACCAGAAAGTCTTCCACGCTGGCACCACGATGGAAAATGGCAAGGTCGTTACCAACGGAGGACGTGTACTGTGTGCTGTCTCTTTAGGTGAAACAGTATCAGAAGCTCAAAAAGGGGCGTATGAGATTGTGAACAACATCACTTGGGACAAGGTGTATTACCGTACAGACATAGGCCACAGAGCCGTATCAAGAGAAGACTAACGCCCTTTTTTAGATCAAAAAAAAACTCCATTTCAAATTGAATTGGAGTTTTTTTATTCATACGACACTTAATTTACAATCGTTAACATGTAACCGTTAGTTTACAAGAATATCCACTCGACGGTTTTGTGCTCTTCCAGCTGACGTACTGTTATCCGCAATGGGTAATGCTTCACCATTAGACTTAACCGTTACTTTCGTTTGAGCAACATCACTATCAACCACATAGTTTTTAACGCCTGAAGCTCTTTCCAAACCTAAAGCAAGATTATAATCGACGCTTCCAGTAGCGTCCGTATTCCCTTCTAAAATAAGGTTTGAATCATCAGAACGTAACGTCTCAATCACTTCATTAAGCACATATTTTGATTCTTCGCTTAAAGTAGATTGATCAAAACCAAAAAAGACACGGCCAATAACGGAGCTACCAGGTACATTATTTTTCGAAAGTTGGCCATTTTTTACCAAATACTCCGCACACTCACTGGTTAAACCGGCATATTGCAGCCTTTGGATAAAGACATTATCTATCGTCTCATCCACTGCCTCACCAACAACATACGACATAGGTTGATGCATATTATATACTGGGATAGCCTGCCCAACAGACACAGTAAACCGTGACGTCCCATTATCTTTGGAACAATATACTTGCAGTGCTTCTTTGCTATTGTCCGCAAAAGTAGAACCACTAATACACAAAAATAGAGCCATCGTTAGACATTGGTTTTTCATTTTTTATTCGACCTTGTAATCCTTGTTATAGTTATGCCCTACTTCTTCCAAGATTAGCTCCAGAATAGTGTTGAAAATGTCATCGTAATTCGTGGCTTCATAGACATTATCCCCACCGGCACAGTTTGTTAGATCAGGGCTATTTTTAATATCATAATCAAAACCTATAATTACGATGGCTGACTCAACGTTTTTACCGGAAATCACTTTACTGTTTAGGTCATCTCGAATATTTTGACACATATTACGTTTTGTATATAATTCACGCCCAATTGAGCTACTACTATCTACACCATCAGATAGAATAAATATTAACTTTTTCCGATTATCTCCCTTAGAAATAACATTTGCACCAGCTATTAACCCTTCATAAGATGCTGTCCCACCGCTTGGTATAAAAACCTTTATGTCTTTCTGGAAAGAAGTGATGTTATTTGTAAGTTCGATAGTGTCGAACTTTGAATTACCACTCCATTGATAATTAACTTTCTTACTCTGAATACTATTTGATGAATATTTAGCGGTTTTATCATAGTCAATTTTATTTTTATTTTTATTTTTATATGTAACATTGGAGTAGTATTGATTCCCCACCCTCGTATATTCACTAAATCCCACAAATGCCACTTTACTACTTGATTTACTACCAGCGACAGCATCTAATTTATTAAACTGTTCGAGCTCTTTTGTTATATTTTCTATAACACGAAGCACTCCCTTATACTTATACTCACCATCCCACCACCATGCCATTGATCCTGAAAAGTCAGCTACAAAGGCCACATCTACTGTATCTCCCCTAAATTTACGAGCCACAGCCGAAGCATCCATAAGCTGATCTTCTTCAAAGCCAGCATGATAATCGCTACTAGGGAACCAACTTTTATACTTTGTATCTATAGAAACTCTATACTCTACAAACTGGTTACCATCTTTGTCATATACACCTGGTTTACCACAATTACTGCCGTAAATTTGCTTACATGTTTTTTCAACAATGTTGATATCACTAAGTGTTAATGTAGCATCTTGGCTATAGGCATTAACAAAGTTTAAAGCAAATTTTTTATTAGCATTAGCGTCTGCATTATTTGCGGCGATAGCCAATGAAGCCGCTTCCGCAGCATCTCCTAAGCGCGCCTTTTCTTGCAAGTACCGAGTACCTTCAACACCTAAAACAAAAACGCCAAACATAAACGGGAATATAATTATGAATAATATAGCGGCAAGGCCATTTTGAGAGCCTTTAGTTTTTAATTGCATGTTATTCACCTTTAGCGTTCAACAGTAATAGATGAGGATCTAACTAACTCATGATTTTCACCAATCAAATCGCCATACAAGTTGTCAGATTGATAACATAAAGTTACTTGGTATAGGGTCACCTTTCTACCTAGTAAACTCACTGGTGCCAAATTTATTCTTGAGCTAATTGAATTTGCAGGGGAACAATCATACAAGCCAAGTTTAAAACTTTCTATATTAACTCTAATAGGTGATGGACTTAAGTTTTCTTCAAATTTTTGCTGTTCAATTGCTAAACCTAGCTTAGACTCATCAAAATTTGACATGGTTTCATTTAAAGAACGCTTGACTATTTTCAATAGATCATTAGCTTGATTTAAGTCAATCACGGTACTTTTGTCATAAAGCTGAGTTCTTTCCCTAACAATATTTACAACCGAGTAGGATAATCTATCTAACTTCCCTTTAATAGATTGTTTAATAATAACATCTTGAGTCAAAACGAATAGACCTGCAAAAAAAATAGCCACTAAGGAAAATTCTATAGCAAAGCTACCCTTTTGGTAATGATAAGATCTTTTCTTATCTAGTAAACTCATCGCGCTCATACTCTTGTAAATTAATAACCTGTCTAGATAACCCAACAACCCCATCTTTATAAAATAATTTAAAAATGGGGGTGTAATCGTATTTAATACTATAGACAGCTAAAGTAGAAAGAGCTGCTTCGTCATCACCTAGGTTTTCATCATCAGCAACAGATGAGATATCATCATAATATTTCACACTGATTTTAAATTTATTTGTGTCTATAAAATTTGACCATAAGGTATCTTGCCTGTTTATTCGAGCAACAAAAGCAGATCTATAATCTTCTACAGACAATGTTCTTACTTCTCTTGAAGCTTCAGATACAGTATAGTCGAGCATCGATGAAAAAAAACCCATCATAACCATTTCTCCCCAAAGCAAAAACATAGAAAGAAAAGCAAAAATACCTATACCAAACTCAATTGCTACAGTACCTTTTTTGTTTTTTTTTGCGCTAGTAAACTTCATTATACTGATTTCCATTCAACAATGAGAATGTTATTTTTAGTCGTTAATACTGGGGCAATCGATGTGCCATTTTTAAGTTTGTAAATAATCCTAGCAAAATCAGGATATACGGAGATTGCGGATTGTTCAACAAACTCATTATTAAACTTATAAATATTTCTGTTAGGTTCCTTGAATGCCCCTTGTACATCCACAACCCACTGATCCCCTGCTAGTAGATCAAAACTACTGTAACTCAAAGCCTTGTCAGAAAACGCTATAGAAAATCGATGGGTATTATTTTTAAAATCATAAGTTATACCAAGTATTTGCGTTTTTTTTAGTTCATCTGAAGCAAAACCATTTTCAGAAAATTTTACACTTTCTCCATGCTCAAATTCATTTCGTAACAGACTGTCAATTAGGTTGCCATTTACTTCTTGATCAACTACAACATCTGGAAACAATAAATTATTGTTTAACATATATTCCAAAGAATCAGTCGAGACTACGCCAGAACTTACTTCACTTTCTTTTATCTTATCATAAAATTTTGATGGATCATTACTTGGTACAATCAAAACGCCATCTCTGTTTTTAAAAAACTTGACAGGATTTACATTTTTTACAATACCAACATCACTACTTGGTGTTTTTTGAATTTCTAAATTATGCATCAATTGAAATCGCTCAAATGCCTCCTCATCAGACATTTTTTTTCCAAGCATTGCTCTAAATTCACTAAATTTATTCAATTTTGCATAGATCAAAACCATGTTCGCTTTAATCATATCATCTGCTTGTCCAGATTGCAGAATGGGTAATAAAATCTTTAAAGCGGAGTTAAAATCTCCCTCAAGAATATCAAGCATTGCCAAATTATTTCGTACTGATGCATCATCAAAAGAATTTTGACGAGCTATAGAAAATGACTTTCTTGCATCATATAGCATTCCTTGCTCCGTAAACAAAATACCTTGAAAGTTATACGCATCAGAATACTTTTCATCTAACTTAAAAGCTTTGCCTAAAGAGACTTGAGCCGCTTCATATTTAGCTTCTTTATATTGAGACCTTGCTTGAAGCAAGTAACGCTCTTTAGTGTTGATGCTTGTCTCAGATAATTGATCTAGTTGAAATAATGCCGCTTCAGAATCACCAGCATTAAAATATACGTTTGCTAGCTTATATCTTAAGCTATTTTTTTCATTTGATTCAATTGTATCTTGCTTCAATAGTGAAGAATAAAGCTCTATTAAGCCATTATAGTTATTCGCTTGAATCATCAGAAACTCATTTTTCTCTTTCTCTCCCGCTGATTCGTTAGTGTTTGTGTTCTGCGGCACACAGCCAGATAAGAAAAGTATAAATAGCAAACTTAATAATGTTTTATTATACATTCCCCATCATCCTCATAATACCAGGAGCCGTTATAAGAATAACAATAGGAAACATAATGAATAAAATAAGAGGAATTGACATTTTTGCAGATAACTTACCCACCTTCTCTTCTAGGTCCAATACTTGTAACTCACGAATATCTCTTGCCAACGTATCCAATGCCGTCTGAATGGAAGTTCCATACTCTATACTTTGTGTAAGAGTAAAAACAAAACTTCTCATTTCTTTTGTTGGTACCCTTAACAACAAATCATTTAACGACCTTTCAATCCCGCTGATTTGAGATTTATCAGACACCTTTTTCAACATGAATGCCATATCTTTATCAAAATCAATCATTTCTTTTGTTAGATAAAATATAGACGCTTCAATTGTTAAACCAGTCTGAACACAAACGCTAAGCAAATCAATTAAATAAGGTAGTTGACGGCTTAATTTAGTTGATAAAATTCTCTTTTTTATATCTAAGTAAGCATCTGGGACAATAATAAAACCGATTAAAATAAGCATAGAAAAAATAATTTTATTCAGAGTTTCTATATCAGAGCCAAAGTACCAAACAATCAGAAGAAACAATACTGTAAAACTATACTTTAATGGAAAATAATACGGTGCAAACCTAGCTTCGTAAAACCCTGCCGCTATAAATTTCTCCTGTATGTCATCATTATTAATACTAAATAAAGATGAAATATAACGCTTAATCTTAAAGAAAATATTACTTCCTTTATTTCCACCCTCTAAAGCTTGTGTTAGTTTTTTATTCCTATTTCTCACAAAAAAAAGGCTTTGAAATACGAACATCACTCCTAATGAAATACACAAAATAAATAAAAGAGGGTATAAACCTATCATGCCTTCACCCCCTTCATAATAAAATAAATTATTAACATACCAATAGCTTCGCTAATAAGCATGTAATATAAAATTTGACGACCAACGTCATCTTCCATAACAAAAAAATAATTTTCTGGCATTAAAAAACGCATCACGCCAAATAAAAACAAAAATGGTATTGAAAATACAATTTTTGCAGAGGCTCGCGCCTCTGATGTTAAAGCAAATTTTTTCTTATCTATGGCTCTTGCTTCAAACATAATCCTGTTTAAATTCACAATTACATGCCTTAATTGCCCCCCCCTAGCAATATTCGCTCTCATAGTAATCACAAAGAAACGAAACGATGGATAAGGGAATCGCACACATGCTTTTCTAAAGACCTCATCAGGTGAGTCTCCTATCTTTAAATGCTCTCCCATCCGTTTAAACTCTTTCCCAACCGAGTTGTCTATATTTTCTCCGACATAAATAATTGAATGCATTAAACTCTCGCCAGCCGAAATAGCACTAGCTAGCATATTTAATGCTTCAGGAAAAAACTCGTCGAATTTTTTCTTTGCATGCCGATTTAATAACTGCACACCAAGCAACACACTCAAGAAAAAAACAAAGGGTAAGACATATATCAAGTCAAATTTCAAAAAAATATCATTCAAGAAATAGCCAATGAGTAGTGATGACATTAAATACAAACTCAACTTTAATGTAGGGAATACCCCCAACTCTTTTAATAAATTTGAATAGGCTCTGGACACTCTTCGATACCAAGGAATATGACTCAGCTGTTCTAAATCTATGGCGCTATTATCATTTATAGAGGTTTCAATAGAAGACTCTTTTTGCTCATCCAAAAAGTTTAATCTACTCCCTATTGTCCTTATTCCTGAATACATGCATAACAAACCAATACAGAGAACAAGTATAAATAGATTCATCATCTTACCGCCTCACATTGAATAACTTGTGTAACTCTTCAGATAACCCATAAGAACGTGCCTTTTCAATTAGAATAGATCTTTGCATTAAGCCTGAAGTGATGAATTTCCCTTGAATTTTGCCAGATTCTCTCGATTGCTCTGCCCCTTCAAACTTAAAAATATCCTCCATAACAACATTACTTCCTTCAATACCAATTACCTCACTAATGTGAGTTACTTTCCGGCTACCATCGTGTAAGCGACTGATTTGCACAATAATGTCTACTGCACTCACTACAGTTCGGCGAATAGCTTCCAGCGGCAAAGAAGAGGTTGCCATCATAACCATGCTTTCTATACGAGATATTGCGTCTCTTGGTGTATTGGCATGCAAGGTTGTCATAGAGCCGTCATGACCCGTATTCATAGCTTGCAGCATTTCAAATGCTTCAGACCCGCGACACTCACCTATAATTATTCGGTCTGGCCTCATCCGAAGGGAGTTAATTACCAGCTCTCTCTGGCCTATGGCTCCTGTACCCTCTATGCCAGCCGTACGCGTTTCAAGACGAACAACGTGAGGTTGTAAAAGCCTAAGTTCAGCCGCATCCTCAATGGTTACAATACGCTGATTCTCAGCAATATACTGAGATAAAGCATTCATCATAGTTGTCTTACCAGAACCAGTACCACCAGATATCACAATATTTACTCGGCATCTGGCCGCTATCATAAGTACACGAGCCATCTCAGGACTCATCGCCCCAAATTCAACCAATTTTTCAAAATCAATACTGTGTTTTTTGAACTTACGAATTGAAATGGAGGCGCCATCGATGGCAATAGGAGGGAGAACAATATTAACACGGCTACCGTCGGCGAGGCGCGCATCACATAACGGCACAGATTCATCAACTCTTCGGCCTACCCTGGAGGCAATTCGCTTACAAACCTCTATTAACTGCTGATTATCAACAAACTCAACCGAACTTTTTTCTACTAGTCCGCCTTTCTCAATGTATACATTATCAGGCCCGTTTACCATAATATCTGATATAGAGTCATCTTCCATCAATATCTGTAGAGGGCCTAGGCCAACCAACTCATTACGAAGGGATTTAACGTAATCTTGACGGACAGTGGTAGGGATTAACAGCTTATCTTTTTGAATTAATAAATCGACCGCACTCAGTAACTGTCTTGATAGTTCCTCCTTGGTCAGCTTAGAAATTGCTTCAGCATCTAATGCCTCAAAAATCTCATTGCGCAACTTTCTATAAATAGCCTTAGTACCTAACATTTAAGATCCTAATATAATTATTTATACCGTGCTTTTCTTTTTAGACAACAACCGAGATAAGTACGACTTCTTTTTCTGAAAGGACTTGTTTTCACCGACAATTTGAGAGGAAAGCTTAATAATATTTTGACTAAACCTGCTACCACTATCGATCACCCTTTTACCTTTAGAAATATCTAACGCAATATTTTCTTCATAAGGTAATTCGTAATCGACTTTGTGTGATAGGTATTTTGAAATTTCCTCAATGGAAACTGTCTCCATCTTTTTATGCCTATGATGATTTACAATCACAATAATACGTAAGTTTTTCTTAGACTCACTGTTATTCTGAATATTTCTAATACGTTTAATGAGTTTTACCGATTCCCTCAAGGAAGAGACACTAGGTTCAAGAACCAGAATTAAAATATTAAAGTTCTCTATTAACCATTCTGGTGTACGATCAAAGGAAACCGATGCGGATAAATCTTCTACAATCAAGTTCGCCTCAGAGCTGGTTAAAGAAATAACCATATCCGTTACTTCTCGAACTTCATCAGATTGAAGCTGGTCTTTTGCTAAAGCCAAATACCTTAATTTTGAGTTAAGAGGCATCATCAATGACTTAACAGACGTTTCATCAAGATCAGTCGTTAACGTACCCTTAGCAACAGACTTTTTATCTAACTTGACATTACCTACCTGAATATCTAAGTCACCGCAATCATAATTGTGGTTGACCAACAAGCTGTCGGATTTTTTTTTGACAGATAAAGCCGATGCTAGTTCAGCCGCGATTAAACTCGCCCCAACCCCACCCTTAGTACCAAACACGGCAATACGCTTAGCTCGACGATAAATATTGCCCAGATTTGCCTCTTGGTGTTTTTTTGTAATTACGGCCAGAAACTCGGACAATTCTTGCTTATTTATCGGCCAAAAAACATAGTAAAAGCCTAAACTTTTTAACATTCTAACGGTAGATATAGAGTCCGCTAGACCAATAATAATAACAGATACCGAAGAAGGGATAATATGACTTAATCGCTCAGCATCTTCAGCTAAGGTGTCACTGTCTGTCAATTCAAAAATAGCAATTTCACAATCATCATCAGTTACTCTATTGGCAACCAAATCAAAGCTAAAAAGAACAGATTTGGGTATTTTCTTATCATCAAATCGATACGTTTCCTCAACTAAAGATCGGCATTCTGAAGTCTGAAAAAAGAACGCTGTTTTAGGCCCACTTCGAGATGAATCCTCTTCTTGAGTATCGCGACTGTTTTTGAGAATGTCAACTAAATCAAACATATGCTATTCCTGTGAAGACATAAATTGATTACCACTTTGTTGAGGCAACATCTTTTGTGGATTAACTATAGTAGCCCAACGCATCGAGTCAACAGAACAACCATAACTATCTCCTCCATATGCAAATATGGCTTTACTTTCGCATACTGGTACTTGAACTTCGTATTTCTTAGCAATCAAGGAGAAATCAATATTATTAGACTCTTCAAGCTTAGATACTACTATTTTACCAGAGTCAACACCCAGAGATAACAAAAGCTCATACGCCGTTTTTGATAATACCTCACCTGTTGCTGATGATGAAACTAACTCAATATCCAGTTTTATTAAAGACTCTATATTTTGATTTATGTAGCCATCTAAATCATGACTCAAACCATTTACTTCCTGACCCTCATCTGCCTTCAAATCATATTGATACACAACAGGAATAATACTCGTTGTATTTTCTTTAGGTGCTATGTGTGCAGTAGAACAACCAACAACGGCAGTTGATATAAGTAGAGTAAAAAGAATATTTTTCATTGTTTAAACCCACCCGTTGACAGTATTTCATTTCGCCATTTGACCGCTTCAGGTGATACTTTGTTTTTTATTTCAGGGGTTAAACCGACAAAAAACCGCGACAAGCTAGACGTTCTAGCGATAGTAGGTAGCTGAATGCTAGATGACTCTATAGGTTCAACTAAATTAACCGTAGCAACAATAATAAGCTCTGTCTTTACCCTTTTAGTAGTTGCGTAACGAAAAAGTGTTCCTAAAATTGGAATATCACCTAAGCCCGGCACTTTAGAGAGGGATTCTTGATCATCGCTGCTTAACAAGCCACCTAAAACGAAGCTCTGACCATCCCCTAACTCAACAGTGGTTCTCGCTTTTCTTACCTTAAAGCCTGGCACACCCAATAACTCATTAGCATATTGCTCATCTACTGAACTTACCTCGGGCTGTATTGACAATTTAATCTTGTCATCCGATAGTACTTTTGCGGCTAAATCAAGGCCCACTCCAACATTTTTGTACTCAATCTTATAGCCATCATCAACTCGGAATACAATAGGAATTTCACCACCAACAAGGAAGCTGGCGGTTTCACCTGAAATAACAGATAAGTTTGGCTCAGCAAGTACCTGACCAATAGTGTCATCACTTACTGCTGATATAAAGGCAGCGATGTTGTCAGCATCAAATCCAATCACAAAGTCGGAGAACTGACCGTTACCAGAAAACCCATCACTGAGAACGCTCCCCCAGTTAATCCCTATTTGGTCAACAAACGAACTCGACACCTCTGCAACGGTTAACTTTACATTCACCTGCTTAGTATTCGCCACTTCAATTTGATTTACTAATCCCTTGTATGTCCGGCGTGTCAGAAAATCAATTTCCAATTGTTGGTCATCAGCCAAATGCCAGTTCACTTTATATTCTTCAAAATCTTTACCAAGCAGCTCTCCAACCAGCAAATAAACAGCCTCTTTTTCTTTTTCAGATGGCACCGTTCCTGAAACAACAAATTGCTCGCCAAAATTTGTCAATCTAATCTCGGAATTTGGAAAGCGAAATTTGAGCTGCTGTTCAATAAAAGTGTAACTCTTATTGATAATTAATTTACGCTCCTCAAGAGTCTCCCCTTCTTCGCCAAAAACAACTAAGTGGGCTTGACCTACTGACTTACCATAAACAATTAACTTTCTATTGTTAACGACTTGATAGTCCGCTACGTCTGCATCAGAAATAAATACAGTAGAAATATTTTCACCAAAAGAAAGCGTTTTCGCTTCGCCTTCACCAATATTAATCGCGGTAGAAGCTGAGGCATAAGATAACAGTATAAAAGAAACAACAACTATCCCCCTTAAACCTTCTCTAAATAATTTGTAATACATACAAGATAACCTTTATTGACCTATTTTTTACTTCCACGATATTCAAGAACTGATTGATAATCAGATAAGACGTCTTGAGTCCTAGCTTTTGTAGTATTTGATACATCAACACTCATAGATGAACGAAACACTTCCACCAGGCCAATTTTAGTGGCGATAATCATTTTCGCTATATCATGCCTACTCAACTCGATAGTAAGGGATAATTCCTGGCGGGTCTCTGAATAAGAATCAATATTCAAAACTTTAACCTGAGTGATTAATGGTGATACTGCTAGAGTTCGAAAAGACTCAATCCTACCATCATTACCTGACCCACCAATATTCTCATCGTCTGAAGTCATAACAACAATATCGATTAAATCACCAACATTGATCCCTGCACCATAAAAATTTGTTTTTGGAATTTTCAGTGAATATGGAGACATTCCCTCAGACAACTGCGCATTTATATAATTATCGTCTTCAGGAGATAGTATGTAATTGACGCCTAAAAACTCATCTTTTTTTATGTCCTTAGCTAATATCATGCCAGTATTGAATTCAATATTCTGATCTTCAGCAATTCCAATTGCTAACGCTTCGCTTTCGCCCACATAAACATATCTAAAGTACTCTGGCTGAACTAAGACCCCTTTATCAAGGTTTTGATTAGACACAACCATTCTTATTTTCAATTCTTCCTCAACACTGACAACATCTGGCTTTGTCATTGATATTGGATCTTGCAGTTGTAAATACAGCCCTATAACACCTAAAAAAACGCACACAAACCCAATTAAAAAAACGGCTCGCTGTCCCATTTAAAGCTCCTAAATTGATACGACTAATAGATACTCAGCCATATCCCAAACAAACAAGACAAAGTAATCGGCACTCCGTAAGGCAAGCCACGCCGCCTAACCTCACTCATCTTATTTGCTAACACCCCGTATACGACATAGATGCATGCCAAAACCGCACCCAAAATTAGAATCAGATAGAGGGTAAGCCACCAGTATTCGGTGGAAATCCCTACTGAATAAGCCGCTAGCAATTTAACATCCCCAGCCCCTATAATAGATAAAGAAAATAAAATCACACCGATAAATAGAATGCCAAACACTCTCAAAATTGCCAATACCGCGCCCCCGTCAAAGCAAGAGCAAAAACACGCCAACATTAGAATTAACAGACAATAACGGTTTGATATAGTCCTACTTCTGATATCGGTATAAATACCGATAACAGAAGCAGATACAAGCATGTAAAAAGCAATATATAAGCTTTGACTCATTAGCCTTTTACTGAAGTCGATATTTTACCGAATGCATCATCAAACGCTGTTTTTAATGTGCCAGTATTACCAAAGACTGTAGCAACCAATGCAGCTACAGCCACACCAACGATTGCGTATTCAATCGCAGTTACTCCAGCCGTATTTTTAGTAAATTTCTTTGCTATTTTAGTTAGAATCATATAACCATCCTTTTGATATTATCATGGGGTTGTATTCAACCTTTAACTTTCTAAAAGAAAACGCAAAATTGAATAATTACAATCCTACTCTGCCAAACTAAGCTTTTCAACTTTTTTACGCGCTAAACACTTATACAAACAGGCTTTTATCACTTCTCATCGTTCCCTTTATTAGGGAGCTTTATATCTACGTACTGACGATATACACTCCCCAATTCAAGCAAGATAAAACCAAAAACAACACCAGACACCCACTGTAAATCCAGTAAAAAGCCCAGTGACGCGATTAAACCGTATAAATAAAGAAGTTTTGTTCTTAACTCTGTGTTTTTACGCCTAAAAAAGAACGTAATTATAAGAAGCGCAATACTAAACTCGACATAATAATTGACCAAAATTGTATATAGCATTTATCCCCTTAGATAGTTAATAATATAACTTTACTTAATCAGGCTGCTTTTGAATGAAATTCATCATTCTAACGATTACCTTACTCTTTTCAATTGATTCTTTCTGTGTTCAAAACATGGCCATCATTGACGATGAACAATCATTGGTGAATTTAGGGAACGTCGCCAGCATTTACCAAGACATAAATAACCAACCAACGGAAAGAATCATAAACAAACATAGCGACCGTCTCTTTACTTATGTCAACAAGCCCTTTATTCACATAACTCAAACGAATGGCAGTATATGGGTTAGAAGCGAGGTGTCTATTCAAAAAACAACCAACAGCGCAACTTACCTTTACATTAAAGCACCTCAGGTAAATGCATTAGAGGTATTCCTTCCTCAGACCCTCAAAGATCAAGCGGCGTACTCAATGGAAACGAATACTATTTTTCATGAGAGAAAAACGCAACACTTAGACCATATCGTTCCCTTACCAGAAACGCTACATAACAGCCTCGTCATTTACCTCAAAGTATCGTCTTCATTACCCGTCAACATACAGTTATTCGCTCTCGACAATACCGAACTAATAAAAATGACGCTTAATAATCTATTACTCTCAAGCCTATTTATAAGCATTTCGTTTATTTTTCTTTTAGGCGGCCTATTACTTTTCATTCAAACAAAACACTCAATGTATGCATTTTATTGCGGTATTTTAATAAGTATTTTAATGCTCCACTTGTCATTCCATGGTTTTTTCCGTTACTTTTTCTCCATCGAAGCCACTAATCTACAAAGTTTTTTTTACGCATTTATACTCTTATATTTATCTACACTCACTTTTTTCTCTCGCTGTTATTTAGACACTCAACTTTACTATCCAAAAATAAATCGATATTTAGCCTTCTTTGGGTGGGGTAATTTCATTCTAAGCATTACGCTTTTCTTTTTTCCGTCCATAGTAAGTACATCATTTTTATTAGCCGATTCACTTATCACAAACACCGCTTTGCTCGGTATCGCACTTTATGCTTATGGAAAAAAAACAACGCACTCAGGTCATTACATTCTCTCAAGAGGCATTGTTTTAATAGGTATGTATCTCTGGATATTGAGCCTTTATGGGATTTACCCTAGTCCAATATTTTATCAATGGGGACTGACCTCCTTGGTATTAATCGAGTCAAGCATCTACTTTATCGGCATGATGAAGCGCATCGCGCCCTTCCGCTTTTCGAATAAAAATCAAATAGCACCCACTACTCAAGACACCAACCTCTCTCCGCTTCTTGCCGATACGGGAGAAAGAATGAGGCGACAAATCAATATTATTGATACTTACGTTAGCTACTGGCAAGCACGACCATTAGAAGAACATGAAAAAAGCCTTACTTCGTATGCTTACACGGCGGCAAATAACCTAAAACTTCTGTCTACAAACTTAACATTACTTGAAAAAGCAGACAGCAAACACGAACAACCTGAGCTAATAGAAAAAATCATTCAAAATGCAATTGATACATTTAACAATACAGATCAAGACAACTCAGATCTTACTATACTCACAAGCGACACCAATGGCGTTGAATTACTGAGTCATATCAAACTACTCAAACAACTTTTAATTAATTTGATCCATGAATGTAAGCACCTAAATGGAGAGCTGCTTACCATCAACTTAGCTCACACTCTGCACAAAAAGCTTGGGATTAAAACGATTGATATTGTCTGTCATCCGATTTCTAATAAAATTAAAAATGAATTTCGTGACAACAATCTAGGGATACGCCTGATAAAGGATATTGTAGATAGATTAAATGGTCGTTTAAAAATCGAAAACGATTCTTTGACAATACACTTCCCAGCCAACTCAAGACAACAGGTTATCACTTTCGATACATTTAAAGCCGACCCAGCTCAAATCCTTGTAATTGGCGACCAATCCGTACTGGTTGAAAGGGTGCTGCGAACACTACAAAACTGGCCAAACAATGTCATTCAAATAAAAAGCATTAATGAGCTACTAACGGATGTCAAAACTCAAACGACAAAAAACACCGTCAACCTTATTCTCATGTTTGAAAATGAAGGGTACATCCCCAACCTTGCATTAAAACAAATTAGAATGAAGCTTCATGCTGGAGATCAATGTATTTTAATTACTGAAAACGTTAAAATGTCGAGAAATTACGCTCTTACCCTTGGATTTGATGACTTGTTTTCTGACCAGAACATAGAACAACACATTAAAGAAAGTCTGAATCGCTTCACGTCCAAAGGCTTAAGAATTAAAAACGCATCACACATTTCGTAAGCAAGTACAAACAACCAAGAATCAAAGGAACAGTTATGGATTGCCTTTTTTGCAAAATTGTTAATAAAGAAATACCGGCAAACATTTTATTCGAAGATGATGATGTCATTGCATTTGAAGACATCATGCCTCAGGCTCCAGTTCATTTTTTAGTCATCCCGAAAAAACACATCGCCACATTAAATGATATTGAGAACACAGACTCACGCATCATTGGTAAATTGCCTATTATCGCCAGCAAAATAGCAAAACAAAAAAACGTTGATCAATCTGGCTTCCGAGTCGTTATGAATTGCAATGAAGACGGCGGCCAAACGGTTTATCATATTCATATGCACGTTCTTGCAGGCAAGCAAATGACTTGGCCTCCAGGCTAGAGGAGAACAACATGGTTTCATTTTTTGACAGGGCAATCGTCCAGCTGGATAGAGCATTAAGAACCGTCACACCAGGTGCCGCCACGGCATCACGCCCATCACCTGCTAATAACCACAAAGAGTCCGAATTTTCTTCTAAGGAAAACAAACACGCAAGTGGGCTTATGCGGATAAACCATACCGGTGAGGTATGCGCTCAAGCTTTATATGCTGGTCAAGCAACAACAGCAAAACTGGAGAGCATTCGCGAGGAAATGGAGCATGCTGCACGCGAAGAAATTGATCATTTAGTTTGGTGCGAACAACGTTTATTAGATTTAAACAGTAAGCCAAGCATACTTAACCCTTTCTTCTATGGCGCGTCGTTTGTTATCGGTGCAGGAGCTGGATTAATCAGTGATAAATTAAGCCTAGGCTTTGTTGCCGCAACAGAAGATCAAGTGTGCTTGCATATTGATAAGCACCTAGATGCGCTACCAACAGAAGATCATCGCAGCAAAGCCGTCTTGCAACAGATGCGATTAGATGAAGCTCAACATAAAGAAATGGCGTTACAATCAGGAGGGTACGTTTTCCCGCCGATCATTATGAGCATAATGACTCGCGTTTCCAAAATTATGACCATGTCGACTTACAGAGTATAATCATGAATAGAGATATCAGTTCAATTAGAAGAGACTACCAGTTTGAAGACTTATTAGAAGAAAGTACTCCAAACGATCCGCTGCAAGTATTTGATGAGTGGCTAAATAAGGCTATTGAAACTTGCCCCGAAGACCCTACGGCAATGACGTTAAGCACAGTTGACCAGAATAATAAACCCCATGCTCGGGTTGTGCTTTTAAAGCAGAGGAGCGAGGAAGGCTTTTCATTTTTCACCAATTATTCAAGCAATAAAGGCGAACAGATTGCTCACAACAACAACGCCTGCCTTACCTTTTTCTGGCCATCACTAAGCCGACAAGTACGCATAGAAGGCCAAATAAAAAAGTTATCACGTAACATATCAGAAGCTTACTTTTTAAGCCGCCCAAAAGGCAGTCAATTGGCTGCAATGGCATCAAATCAAAGTCAACCTGTTGCGCACAGGGAAGATCTCCACGAGAGCGTTAAAAGACTAGAGCAAGAGTATGTAAATTCCAGCATTCCGTGTCCAGATAATTGGGGAGGATACATACTGGAAGCCGATTACATTGAGTTTTGGCAAGGCAGACCAAGTCGGCTCCATGACAGGTTATCCTATGAGAAAAAAGATGATGGCTGGGTAAGAACTCGCTTAGCCCCTTAAGTAACAGGGAGGCAAAATAAACTCTCTACTTTTGCCTCCTTTTCTAACATTTACAAATCACAGTAAAGATGACTATGCCCCCTTCACCGACAAGCTCTAGGCACATTTTTCTCGACGCCTATAGAGGGTCGGCGGTTCTACTAATGATTATCTTTCATTTCTGCTGGGATCTCAGAGAGTTTAACTACATAAGCTACAATCTATTCGACTCATTCTGGGTAAACTTTAGGGCAGTCATTCTCTTCCTTTTTTTAACGGCTGTTGGTTGGTCAACTTATATAAGTAAAATCCCACCCCCTTTCCAAACAAGCCATTTCAAAAAGTTTTTAGTTCGGCAAATGAAGCTACTTATAGCAGCGGCCTCTATTTCACTTATTACCTACCTTGCCTTCCCTTCCCAATGGATTTATTTTGGCATTTTACACTTCATTCTGTTAGCTAGCTTCATTCTCTACCCATTTGCACGTTATCCAAGATTAAACGCTATCATTGGCTTAGCAATTGGCCTGATATTTTTCGTAACAAGCTGGTTACAGTTCCCAAATATACATCACTTTCTTCTTAACGAATTAGGAGCACCCCAATATACTTTAGACATTGTCTATCCTTTTCCCTGGATTGCATGTGTATTTTTTGGCCCAATCATAGGTAAATTTCTGAGTAAAATCACAGTGCGTAACAACTCTTTGGTCAGAATTTTGAGCTGGCTTGGACAACATGCACTTATAATTTACCTACTTCATCAAATCATACTTTACAGTTTAATCAGCGTAGCCACTTTTTTAATAAAGCAACTTAACTGAACACTTATTACACACAAATTGAAAAACCTTTTAGACAAAAAAATCTTTAAAAATATAGTTTAATTCTATTGCCAATTTCACAGTTTCCACATCATGAGCCTATTAACGTAAGTGATCACTTAGTCTGCTTTAAGCGTTTTCAATATCTGATTTTCAAACCTTGATTTTCATCTCAATGAGCTCTATCTTCTACAAAATAATTTTCATGAATCACTACATATAGTATAAAAAAATATAAATAACACTATATAAGGTATTCTCACCATCCTCTTCCTTAGCACAGCACAGTTGGAAAAAACCCCATGACCACCATTACAGTCTCAAAAAGAAACGGCAAGACAGAAACAATTAACTTAGAAAAAATCCATAAAGTTATTACATGGGCCGCTGAAGGATTAGACAATGTTTCCGTATCTCAAGTTGAGCTTAAAGCACAGATTCAATTTTTTGAAGGCATCAAAACGACTCACATCCATGAAACACTGATCAAATCAGCTGCGGACCTTATTTCAGAAGAAACCCCTGACTACCAATACCTGGCGGCACGCCTTGCGATTTTCCATTTACGCAAAAAGGCCTTTGGTCAATTTGAACCCCCTCACTTGTTGGATCATGTTAAAAGCTTAGTAGAGCAAAACCGTTATGATAAACATCTGCTAGAAAACTACTCTCAAGATGATTTTGAAAAAATGAATGACTTTATTGATCATTCTCGCGACATGAATTTTTCTTACGCGGCCGTTAAACAGCTAGAAGGTAAATATCTAGTACAGAACCGCGTGACAGGGAAAATCTATGAAAGCCCTCAATTTATATACATCCTAGTGGCTGCGTGCCTCTTTGCTGACTATGATAAAAACACACGATTAGATTATATCCGCCGCTTTTATGATGCCGTGTCCAAATTTAAACTGTCACTCCCAACACCAATCATGTCTGGGATCAGAACACCAACAAGACAATTTAGCAGCTGTGTTCTAATCGAATGCGGGGACTCATTAGACTCAATAAATGCAACCTCCAGTGCAATCGTTAAATATGTAAGCCAAAGAGCGGGCATTGGTATTAATGCTGGCGCTATACGAGCATTAGGCAGTGCTATACGTGGAGGAGAAGCATTTCACACAGGCTGCATACCTTTTTATAAGCACTTCCAAACAGCCGTAAAAAGCTGCTCTCAAGGCGGTGTCAGAGGTGGCGCGGCAACCGTTTACTATCCAATCTGGCACTTAGAAGTTGAAAGTCTACTTGTACTTAAGAACAATAGAGGTGTAGAGGAAAATAGGGTTCGTCATCTTGACTACGGTGTTCAATTTAACCGCTTAATGTACCAGCGTTTAATTTCTGGTGGAGACATCACCTTATTCAGTCCGTCTGATGTACCGGGTCTATACGATGCGTTCTTCGCTGATCAGGAAAAATTCGAAACACTGTATGTGCAATATGAAAATGATAGCGCTATTCGTAAAACGCGAATTAAAGCGTCCGATTTGTTCACATTGTTTGCCTCAGAAAGAGCCAGCACAGGTAGAATTTATTTACAAAATGTTGACCACTGCAATACTCATAGCCCATTTGATCCAGCTGTTGCACCGATAAAACAAAGTAATTTGTGTTTGGAAATTGCTCTCCCGACAAAACCACTGAATAAAATTGATGATACCGAAGGGGAAATTGCTCTTTGCACCTTATCGGCGTTCAATTTAGGCGCTCTTGAGAGCTTAGATGAGTTAGAAGAGCTATCTGAATTGATTGTGCGAGCACTTGATAGCTTACTTGACTATCAGAACTACCCGATTTATGCCGCTCAGAAAGCGACTGAGTTACGTCGTACATTAGGTGTTGGTGTTATTAACTACGCTTATTATCTTGCTAAAAATGGTGTTCGTTATTCGGATGGAAGCGCAAATGAATTGACTCATCAAACATTTGAAGCCATTCAATATTACCTCCTTAAGGCCTCCAATAAACTGTCTAAGGAATTTGGACCATGCCTAGCTTTTGATGATACAACTTATTCAAAAGGTATTTTACCAATTGATACCTATAAAAAAGAATTAGATGCCGTCTGCAACACTGAGCTTGTGTACGACTGGGAAACGTTAAGGTCTGATATTGTTACTCATGGCCTTAGAAACTCTACTTTAACGGCACTAATGCCATCTGAAACCTCTTCTCAAATTAGTAATGCAACCAATGGTATTGAACCACCAAGGGGCTTTGTTTCAGTTAAAGCGAGTAAAGATGGTATATTAAAACAAGTGGTTCCGGATTTTGAAAAGCTGAAAAACAATTACGAATTATTGTGGACCATACCTTCAAATGAAGGTTACTTACAGCTAGTCGGCATTATGCAAAAGTTTATTGATCAGTCTATTTCAGCAAACACAAACTATGATCCACAAAGGTTTGACTCCAATAAAGTACCAATGAAGGTGTTGTTAAAAGACCTTTTAATGGCTTACAAGCTAGGCATTAAAACCTTGTACTATCACAACACTCGCGATGGGGCAGAAGACAAACAAGAAGACATGGACGACTGCGCTAGCGGTGCATGTAAGATATAATAAACCGTTCGCATGCTATGCGGAAATAGAGCCTCTCTCGTTCCGCATTTTACTTTATCAACAACACTCTGATTAATATAATTAAGTTAAAGGAAACACATCAACTCATGAGCTACTCTACTTTCAACAGAAAGCGTTTTGATAGTATGAAAGAACCCATGTTCTTTGGGCAAAATGTCAATGTTGCTCGCTACGATCAACAAAAGCACCCAATTTTTGAAAAGCTCATTGAAAAACAGCTCTCTTTTTTTTGGAGACCAGAAGAGGTTGATTTATCCTCAGACCGCAAAGATTTTCAAAAACTAGAAGAGCACGAACAACACATTTTTTTAAGCAACCTTAAATACCAAACATTACTGGACAGCGTTCAGGGACGCTCTCCCAATGTGGCCTTGCTACCTATCGTCTCTTTACCAGAGCTAGAAACATGGATAGAAACATGGGCATTTAGTGAAACCATCCACAGCCGTTCCTATACACACATTATTCGTAATATCGTCAACGATCCTACCGTTGTCTTTGACGATATTACTGTAAATGAAGAAATCACACGCCGTGCCGATAGTGTATCAAAATACTATGATCGTCTAATTGAAATGGTAAACCTGTACAACACATTAGGCATAGGAACACATACTATTTCGGGTCGTGGTGATGTCGTTATCAGCATGAAAGAATTGAAGAAAGCACTTTACTTAACAATCGCATCAGTAAATGTGCTTGAAGCGATACGGTTCTACGTCAGTTTTGCCTGCAGCTTTGCGTTCGCCGAAAGAACATTAATGGAAGGTAATGCAAAAATCATCAAATTAATTGCTCGTGATGAAGCTCTTCATCTAACGGGAACTCAACACATGCTAAACCTAATGGCCGATGGTAGAGATGACCCTGAAATGGCTGTTATTGCTCGTGAATGCAAAGAAGACATGATAAATATTTTTATTGAAGCGGCAGAACAAGAAAAAGATTGGTCACGCTATCTGTTCAAAGATGGCTCTATGATTGGTCTAAATGCCCAGATTTTAAGTCAATATGTAGAATACATTACCAACATGCGCATGCAAGCCGTTGGTCTAGAGCCTTATTTTAATACTAAAAGTAACCCTATCCCTTGGATTAACTCATGGTTGGTTAGTGATAATGTACAAGTTGCTCCTCAGGAAGCAGAAATAAGCTCTTACTTAGTTGGCCAAATTGATAACGATTTAGGTGAATCAGATTTCGATGACTTTGACCTCTAATACACCACTAAAAGACAGCCAAGATACTCCCCTTCATAGAGTGCTGTGGGGAAAGAAACAAATATTGGTAAATGACCAAGAACCATTATTACCTCAGCTCGAAAGAGCTGGGGTTTTTGTGGAATATCAGTGCCGAGAAGGCTATTGCAGTTCTTGCTCATTAAAATTAATTAGAGGTCATGTCATGTACCCTTCAGAACCATTGGCCTGGGTTCAAAGTGGTTATTTGTTAGCCTGTTGCGCCATTGTGAAAAGTGATATTGAAATTGCTTTTCTTAGTTAGTAAATAAGGTAGCCTCTACTTCAATGTCCTATAACCTGCATATAATCGAGTGCAGGTTGTAAGCCAGCAAATCCCACCAAATAACCACGCTGCAATGGCAAAATAACTAGGAAAAATACATACGAAAATGTAAAAACCAATTGTTTCACCCCCTTCAGCTAAGCCGCCAAGATAAAACAAGGATTTACTCCCGTAGTCTAAGCTACGAATTTCTCTTTTTTCAGCCATGACGGCAAAAGCCAAAAAGCTGCTTCCCGTTCCCATAAAAGAAAAAATAAGAAATGCGGCCGCTATCGCATTATTACTTGAATCAGCCAAAGCAAAACCAAAAACCACAGCCGAATAAAAAATGAAGTCTAAGGTTATGTCAAGGTACCCTCCTAAGTCAGTGGGTTGTTTCAACCTAGCAACAGCACCATCCAGCCCATCCATAAAGCGATTTAATAAAATGAACAATAATGCTAACTCATATCTCTGATATAACAATGCGGGTAGAGACATCATCCCTATTATAAAGCCTAAGATGGTTATTTGATTTGCTGTAATACCAGCCCGCACAGCCAAAAAGGCCACTTTAGTTAATGGGTCACGTAGGTGCTTAATAAAATATTTATCTAACATGTAAAACGGTCTTTATTGAAAAGTAAGAAACTTGTTAAACTGGTAATTTAACATACAGATGCACAACTATGATTTATGCGAAACAATATGGTCAAACAGGTAAACACCTTATAATACTTCATGGACTATTTGGTAATTGCGATAACTGGCATTCAATCGCGCAGAACCTAAGTGAGTACTATCAAGTACACTGTTTAGACCTTCCGAACCATGGAAACTCCTCCGAGTTAAAAGAAGCTACCTACCCTAATACAGCGAAAGCCATCATTGAATGGATGGATCATAACTCTATTACGGAATCTTACCTACTTGGACATTCGATGGGAGGAAAAGTTGCAATGCAAATTGCATCAGATGCTCCCGAACGTATTATTAAATTGATGATTGCTGATATTTCCCCTGTTGACTATAGCCCCAGCCACTTGGAAATTTTTAAAGGACTGAAAGCCATTAACTTAAAAAAGATCAAAAACCGCTCAGAAGCCGATGAACAGCTCTCTAACTACGTGTCAGATATCAATGTAAAACGCTTTCTTTTGAAGAACCTTATTAAGAAAGAAGAGACATTTAGTTGGAGAATAGCACTCGATACGCTTCAAAATAATTATCAAACCATACTTAAAAAACCTTTAATGAATAAGGCTTATACTAAGCCAACATTATTTATTAAAGGAGAACGGTCTCATTATATTGAACCAGAACATAAAAACGCGATATTAGAGCACTTTCCAAATACGACAGTTAAAACCATTCAAGGAACCGGACATTGGCTTCACGCCGAAAAACCCGTGCCATTTATCTCATTAATCAAGCGTTTTTGCACACCCTAATTCTGGACAGAGCCCAAAAGCATTTTCCAAATACTTTGCCGAGGGTAGGACCAATCCAAAGGATCGCACCAAATACGGATTAAAGACAATTTTAAGATTGGGAGGATAAAAAGGGGCTACGGTACCCATAGGGTATGCGTTTAGATGCACTAAAAGATTCGCTAACGATCTTATTTGCTCTTCTGCATCAGAATAAATAGAAAACAATGCACCAGCTTTAACAAAATTATTGGATGGCCCCACCATGATTTTTCGTTGACGAAAACATAACTTCAAGACATCTTGGATTATTTGAGGCAGATACAACTCTGAGTCTATCAGAGAAAACATAGCATCCGTATCTGCAACGGTATTATTCATTGCTTTAATTATGGAAGCTCGATCATTTGAGGTAGGGCTAAAAACAAAACTCAGTTCATGCAAAGAAGCCTGTTCTTGAAAATACTTTTCATCTAGCTTTAAGTTTTGACTAAACACTAGCCCTAAGCGATTTACGTTAGGCAAAATGTATTTCAAGACACGCAGCCTCAATGCTAAGTTCGCACCTGAAAATACAGCGGTCGATGGTGAAAGACAGCGATCTCTTACCGATAAGTACTCTTCTCTTCCAAGGAAAATAGCGACTATAGTCTTATCTGAAGGTGCATTACACACGGCTCTAAAGACCTTTAAACCAACGGCTATAACAATTTGAGGGAGCGATTCCTTATTAGAAGAAACATATGTAGACGAATCCATAGACTGCATTCCAATAAAATCAGAATACGTTTCAATCTTATGAATTATCACATTGGCCGCTTTAAAATTCCTTTCATGCACAATAACAGCATTGGCACTGGCGGCTGAAAAAAAGAAACTTGTAAACAGTACCAAAAAAAGCTGCTTCACTACTCTTCCATAAAGTAATTATTAAAATTTAAAGCTCGCAAACCCGTAATAGAATTGATCGTTTCGATAATGATTATCTTTAATTAAAAAAGGCTGATCATCCAAACGCTTTTCGACCCCAAAACCAAAACTAATCGATTTATAGTAGCTTAGTGGAAAATCACCAGATAACCATACATTTACATTTTTATAATCATAACTCCCCAACTCTTTTACATAAAAATAACGCCCATTAACTCTAAGGTGATTAGAAATAGGCGCACTTACAAACATAGATAAACTGAACGGCGAGGTAGTATCAATCAATCTTTGCTCATTCGTATCAGTGTCTTGATAAGCTAAGGTTAGGCGCGCTAATACATCCTCCTGAGACCTCATATCCATTTCAAACTCAGCACCATCAATAGTGAGGTCGACAACCTCTCCCTCATCGATAACTGAGTTACCAACAATCGCAAATTTTTTACTACTTAGAACTAAATTTTTTATACGATCTTGATATAGACGCAAATCGTAATTTACCCCATACCGAGGCAGAGAATGGAAATAACCAATCTCATAACTTGTTATTACCTCTTCACTTTCTCCATTCTCAGCATAAGTTACTCCAGACTCCTCACCAGAAGCTAAACGAACGTTCCAACGCGCATATTGGTCAAAAATATCAGGCGTCCTGATGGCTCTAGATGCATTAGCCCTTAATGATTGATTGGCATTAAGACGCCGAGTCACACCAAATTTGGGTGAAAAATACATGTTATCGATTTTACTCGTCTCAAGCATTCCACCCGCATTCACTATCCAACTCTCATTTGGAGAATACTCAAGGTTAGAAGAAATCCTCCCAAGCTCATCGCTGTGTGTCCCTTGCAAATAAGAATAAGAGTCCACTTCGTCATAACGATAATTAAATGCCGTTAACACTTTAAGATTTTTACTTATCTCTAAACTGCTTTGAAGTTCAATATCTTGACGCGTTTCAACCAGATCATTGTAATAGACTGAGTTAACGATTGAACCTGCAGCAGCAGCGTTAAAAATAACTTCATACGGGTTTACTCTGTAAGTATTGCCCCTTATTTCAATATCCATCATAGTGTTAGGAATCGCAACATAACGCTTTTCTAAGGCATCAGCCCTTTCATAATAATAATGAACACTGATTTCGTGCTTTAACGACACTGGCTTTGTCCAGTCTATTTTAAAATACGATCTTTCTATTTCTTCAGAGGGGTATCTACTTTCAAAAGCGGAATCAACTGTCTCTTTTTTTGTTGTATTTCGCGCTTCACCAAAGTCTAATTCAAACTGCCCTCTTTCGCTTTCATGCAGCAAATAAAGGTTCGCAATTTGTGTGTCGTACCCATCATTTCTCTCTTTATTTGAGGCATCGACATCAAATCCCTCAATATTTTTTGATGATACTGACGCACGGTAACTCCAATCCCCATTCAGGTCGCTGTATTGGGCATACAGATTGTTATCACCTCTCTCATCCGTGTACATATTAAGCGCACCACCTAAAGTATCTTGGGGTGCTCTTGTAATAATATTAATAACAGCAAAAAAGGAATTCGCGCCATAACTGGCCGCATTTGGCCCCCTATTCACTTCAACTCTTTCCACATCCTGTATGTTTAATGGAAGACTAGACCATTCAACTCTGGCCAACCCCGAACTGTATACAGAGCGACCATTGACCAAGACTTGAATTCTGCGATATTTATCTAACTGAGTTCCATGATAAGCAACAACAATTTCGCCTGAATCATAATAAGGTGCGACAAAAAAGCCAGGAACAAATCTTATCAATTCCTCTACTGTTCTTGCCCCTGAACGCTGAATGAAATTACGATCTAATACCGAGATAGAGGAAGAAATTTCTTGTCTAGATTGATACATTTTAGATGGAGTAACCACTTGGTTTAACTCTTCTCCAAAAATACCAATCGCAACTTGATTATCTTGGGCGTAAGTTAAAGACCCAACGGTACTCACACTCAAAACCAAACAAAGATACGTTGCTCTTTTCATCTATTTTCAATACTTCTATAGTCATCGGCTAAATATGTGCCTAACATCCGAATGTCCTCGGAGAAAAACCTAAGCTCTTCTAATGCCAGCTGCATAGCAGGCGTTTGGAAATGAGATTCAACATCAATATAAAACTGTGTAGCCGTAAAACGTCCATTCACCATGTAACTTTCTAACTTAAGTAAATTAATATTATTCGTCGCAAATCCTCCCATTGCTTTGTATAAAGCGGCAGGTACATTTCGAACTCGAAACATAAACGAAGTTATATAGGTTTGGGTTGGATCAAAGACCGGTAATTTATGCTGTTTAGCAAACACTAGAAAGCGCGTGGTATTTCCTTTAGTATCATTAAATTCAGATTGTAAAATTTTTAAATTATAGAGTTCCGCCGCCAGTTCAGAAGAAATTACGCCAAGATTAGGGTCTTGAGATTCTGCTAAGAACTTAGCGGCTCCAGCCGTATCGTACATAGCCACATTTTTAGCGCCTAAAGACTTGATGTTAGTATCACATTGGGCTAAAGCCTGAGGATGGCTGCCTATATTTTTAATGTCACTCAATTCACTGCCATGACAACTGATTAAACAATGATTCACAGGTTCGAAATGCTCTTTAACGACATAAAGCTTAGTTTTTTTCAATTCGCGATAAATTTCTTCTACTCGTCCCGCGGTAGAATTCTCGACAGGTATCATCGCAAGGGTCGCCTCTCCTTTTTCAACCATTTGCATGGCATCAACAAACGTCGCGCAGTGTACCGAGTTCAAGTCAGGAAAAGTATGTTTACAAGCGAGATGGGAATAAGCCCCTGGCTCTCCTTGGTAAGCAACGATAGTTGTAGAATCAAGAGAAGAATAAATCGTTGTCATATAATATCCTTAAATACAAATGAGCACACAATACCAAAATACCAAAAACAGCACCAGCTAAGGTAATATAAATACACACAAAGAATGATATAGATAAGCTACAATACAGAAAAATAAGGCTATATTTTATGTTAAAAAAAACAACCCTAATTTTTATCAAAGGGTATCAATACATTATGAGTCCAGTACTGGGTAATAACTGTCGCTTTTACCCAAGCTGCTCATCTTATATGATTGAAGCAATTGAAGTACACGGGACGGCAAAAGGGGTTGGTCTTGGATTAAAACGCCTATCGAAGTGTCACCCCTTTCACGAAGGTGGAGTAGATCCAGTACCAGAAAGAAAAACCGAGCATTAAGCAAGCTGAAGCTTTAACTCACTGGCAATGAGCACGGCTTGTGTGCGATTATTAATCCCTAATTTTTTAAATATAGCGGTTATATGTGCCTTTATAGTCGCTTCAGAAATATCAAGTTCATAGGCAATTTGCTTATTTAACAAACCTTCATGTAAATAGCAAAGCACTTTATATTGTTGTGGCGTGAGCTCTGCTACACGCTGAATCATCGTTAGGTCGGATCTTGGTAAACGACTAATTTCTTCTGATACTTCAACGGGAAGCCATACATTTCCTTGGAGAATACTATTAACGGCGCTTGCAATAACTTTTGGCTGACTGGTTTTAGGGATAAAGCCTAAGGCACCAGCATCCAAAGCTTTTGCAATGGTTAGCACATCATCGGTCCCCGAAATAATCGCCACGGGAATGTCAGGAAAGGCTTTACGAATCCGAATAAGGCCATAAAGGTCACCACTTCCAGGCATATGTAAATCAAGTAAAAGCAAGTCTAAATCGACACTGGCTCCAAGTAACTTAACCGTCTCATCTATGTCTTGACTTTCGAACACTGTTACCGACGGAAACTCCATTTCCAAGGCGCTTTTTAAAGCGCCTCGGAACAAAGGGTGATCATCAGCAATCAGTAGTGTAATCACAAGTTCACCTCAATCCAGTAAAAATCATACATTCAATCGATTTTCAATCAGCTCATCAACTACTGTTGGATCAGCAAGCGTACTCGTATCTCCCAACTGGCCGTGCTCATTAGCCGCTATTTTCCTTAAAATACGACGCATGATTTTACCCGAGCGGGTTTTTGGTAACCCCTTTATTGCCCATTGCATTAAATCCGGTGTGGCAATAGCACCAACCTCATCTCTAACAAACTGCCTCACGTCTTTCGTTAATTCATCCGTTATCTCAATACCATCCACTGGCGTAATATAAACATATATACCCTGCCCCTTAATATCATGCGGATAACCAACAATAGCCGCCTCAGCTACGGAAGGGTGAGCCACTAAAGCACTTTCAATTTCAGCTGTACCTAATCTATGCCCTGATACATTTAATACATCGTCCACTCGGCCAGTAATCCAATAATAGCCATCGGCATCTCTTCGTGCACCATCGCCTGAAAAATACATACCTTCAAAGGTGCTAAAATAGGTTTGCTCAAACCGAGAGTGATCACCATACACAGATCGAGCTTGTCCAGGCCAAGAATCTAATAAAACCAAACAGCCTTCGGCTTCACCCGTACCTTCGATAATCTTACCGTCAGTATCAACAAGTGCGGGTTGAACACCAAACAATGGACCAGTACAAGAACCCGGCTTCATATTTAAACCACCCACTCTTGGACTCATCATAATGCCACCAGTTTCCGTTTGCCACCAAGTATCCACTATTGGGCAGCGCTCTTCACCAACAGTAGAATAGTACCACCACCATGCTTCTGGATTAATTGGCTCACCAACACTTCCAAGTACTCTCAACGACAGTCTATCAGAAGTCGCGACAGGCTCATTACCTTTTGCCATTAATGCTCTAATCGCAGTTGGTGCGGTATACAATATTGAAACCTTATATTTATCAACGATTCTTCCTACTCGCCCGCAATCAGGGTAAGTAGGCACACCTTCAAATAAAATGCTGGTTACACCGTTAGAAAGTGGTCCATAAACAATATAAGAGTGCCCTGTTATCCATCCTACATCGGCTGCACACCAGTACACATCATCTTCTTTAAGGTCAAATACTACCTCATGAGTCAGTGAGGCATACACCATATAACCGCCAACCGTGTGCACAACACCTTTAGGCTGACCTGTTGAACCGGAGGTATAGAGAATAAACAGGGGATCTTCTGCGTTCATTGGCTCAGGGGCACATACCTTGCTTAAAGGTGCCGTCAAATCCACCCAATTAACATCAATCTCTTCATTCCAATGAACATCAGCACCAGTACATGGAAAAACCACCACTTTCTCTACGGATGGGCAAGATCCACCAGCCAACGCATGATCTACGGTTTTCTTTAAAGGAATAATTCGACCCGCACGTCTACCTTCATCGGCCGTTAAAACAACTTTAACAGTACAATCATTTAAACGGTCAGCAATTGCATGCGCTGAAAAGCCTCCAAAAATAACAGAATGTATTGCTCCAATACGAGCACACGCTAACATAGCGTGAACGGCTTGAGGGATCATTGGCATGTAAATAGCGACTCTATCTCCTTTGCCCACACCTAACGATTTCAATCCATTTGCTAATCTAGCCACATCATCATGCAATTCTTGATACGTTACAGCGACCGTTTCTCCTTCCTCATCTCCTTCACAGTAATAGGCAACTTTATTTCCTTTTTGCGGTAGATGGCGATCGGTACAGTTATAAGACGCATTTAAAAATCCGTCCTCAAACCAGCGTATTTCAACATTATTCTTATCAAAACACGTTTTCTTAACACTTGTATAGGGAGTAATCCAATCCAGTCTTTTCCCCATTTCACCCCAAAAAGAGTCTGGGTTATCAATAGATTCTTGATAAAGGGTTTGAAATTTTTCTTGAGTTATATTAGCTTGATTTTGCACCTTTTGCGGTAATGAGATCGTCGACAGCTCCATTAATTAGCTCCTATTATTAAATTTATTATTAAGGCATTTCTCTACTATATATACCTGAGAAAAAGGAGATATTACACTTTAGTCTTAAACCTAATTAGCGGGGCTATCCTCAAATCGTCCTGCTTTAACAAAAAATGGCAATTTTATGGTCTTTTTCTGTAATGGATCACCCCAGAGCTTAATCATCTCCATCCAAGCTTCTTCTAAAAACTGATCCCCATCAGACTCAATCAAAATCGAAGTAGCAGACCATGAACGTATGTATTCAAATACACGATACATACTCCAATTCTGGGTTAATTCAAACTTAGGGACTTCTATCAAATTCATAGGAAACGCAATATCCTTGTACTCTCTCCATAAAATTTTACTTTCCTGTTGCCAATATGGATGCAATTTTTGCAACACATATCGATCAATCACATCGTCTTCATGATCACCAAGTCGTATCCAATTATAGCCCCAGCAAACAAACAAACCTCCAGGCTTCAACACTCTCTTTAACTCAGCCCAAAATGAGTCTAAGTCAAACCAATGGAGAGCATGAGCAACACATACAACATCAAAACTGTTGTCTTCAAAAGGGGTTATTTCAGAAGAGCAAACATGATAATTAATTTTGCGGTGGGGCGTAGCTTCTGCTACTTGAGCTTCACTGATATCCGATGCTTCAACACGTTCAAAATACGCCGCCAGGTCAACGGATGCCTGCCCTGTCCCACATGCGGAATCCCAGACAAGAGACAATCCAGGCGCTTGTTTCGACAACCAAAAATACAGCTCAGCAGGGTAAGTTGGTCGGGCTCTAGAATACATATCTGAAGCTGTGTTAAAGTATGTTCTCATTCAACTATCCCTCCTTCTAAAAAGTTTTTAAACGCAGCACATTACCAGTAGTTAGGTGTCAATGGCAACGAGTTGCTCAATCAAAATACTCAATCAGACTATGTGGTATTGTTGTAATACGGCTTTTGATTGATTAACTCCTTTTACTTGATGGGCAATAATACCTATGTTCCTTGCCGCTTCGACATTCACTCGATTATCGTCTATAAAAAGGATTTCTTCAGGCATCACACCTAAAGAAGAAACCACTTTTAAATAAATTTCTTTATCTGGCTTCACCAGCCCCATTTGATGGGATGCAAAATAGCTTTGGAAAGCTCCGGCTAATTTCATTTCTGACATCAGTCTTGACCAGTGAGCTTCATTCGTATTGGAGAGAATGGCTCGATGATATTGTGGTTTCACGCTTTTCACCAGATTGAGTGCTCCGCAATAAAGCCCTTTAGGCCAATTAGAAAAGCGGGTCTTAAACTCATCTACGCTTCCTAAAGAAGGCACATCTTCCACCATATTTTCTGCAAACTCCTCAAAAGATATTAGACCTGAATCAAAACGTTTCACCAATGGGGAATGGAGCCATTTAAGCCAAATCTCAGCTTCGTTTCCAGACGCGTTAAGCATTGTGTTTAATTCAGATCGATCACCAAGATCAACCAACACATTCCCCAAATCAAACAAGACGACCTTAATAGAGACAGAAGCGTTCATTAAAACATCCTAACTGGCAAGATTTTGCTTATAAAAAAGCATTTTCTTGAAAAAAACCTGTATAGACAAAGAATTCAGCCTTATTTTATGAGCAATTTTTTGCCTATACTCTAAATCACATAATAAGCCAATTATGACCTAAATAAGGAAGAATATCTCAAAAAATAAAATAAAAACATAAAAATCAACAAGTTAAAAAAATAGGCACAATACTTGTAAATACATTTATTGACACAACCTAACTAGGAGAAAAATAAAATGAAATTGGGCTTAGTCACAAAAACACTTATCACGACGGCAACCGCTGCAGCAATTATGCTGTCAACAACACAACTCCAAGCCGCCGACCAACGCAATTACATTATGGCAACGGCTTCAACAGGTGGAACGTATTACCCTGTTGGCGTTGCAATCGCCACGCTAAGCAAGGTCAAACTTGAGCCTAAGCATGGCATATCCATTTCCGCTATTAGTTCCGCTGGATCAGGTGAAAACATTAAGTTACTTCGAGAGAATCAAGCTCAATTCGCCATTCTTCAAGGCCTATATGGCGCTTGGGCTTGGAACGGAGAGGGCCCTCTTGAATCGTCAGGCAAACAAGAAAATCTACGCTCCGTTAGTATGCTATGGCAGAACGTTGAACACTTCGTACTCAAAAGCGACTTAGTCAAGACTGGGACAGTGGATGATTTAAGAGCATTGCAAAATGGCAACAACAAGTTCTCAATTGGTAAAAAGAACTCTGGTACCGAAGGTTCAGGACGTCAATTATTGACTGGCCTTGGCATTGATGCTGATGAATTTAGTCTAGCGTATATGGGTTATGGCGCCAGCGCAGATGCCATGCAAAATGGCAATATTGACGGTATGAATACACCTGCTGGAGTACCAGTTAGCGCTATTACTCGTGCTTATGCGTCCATGGGCGATAAAGTACAAGTATTGGATTTTACAGACGAAGAAATGAAAGCCGCGAATGGAAATTATACGTTGTGGACTCGTTATGTCATTCCCGCGAATACCTATCCAGGACAAACTAAACCCATTAATACAGTGGCCCAACCAAATTTCTTAGCCGCCAGAGCGGATCTTTCCGACGATGACATATACCTATTAACCAAAGCAATTTATGAAAACTTAAGCTACTTAAGTGCTATCCATAAAGCAACCAGTGTCATGGCAATTGAAAAAGCCATTGATGGGCTTCCAATGCCTTTGCACCCTGGTGCCGCTCGCTATTATCGTGAACAAGGCATTCAAATCCCTGATCACTTAATCGCTAAGTAATATTTTCTCGCGTTACTTGCACTTATCAATATAAAACATCCAATTCATTTCCATGTTGAATAGAACTGTTTAATGTTGATAAGTGCTCTATTTGATCTTCTTTGTTTAAAAAGGTAGTTGCTTCATGAACACGTCAACTAGCCAAACAGAAACGTCCCAACCAGATTTACAAGAATTCGAGACGGCACATCGTTCTCAAACTGGTGTCACTCGTTTTGTTTTTGCTTTTTCAATTTTTCTTGCTGTTGCGCATATTTACATTAATACCATTGGCACCCTACCAGAGTTGTGGGTTTCAGCTTTTCACTTTTCGGGATTCGGGATTTTATGCGCTCTGTTAATCCCCGCACACCCTTCACTTTTAAACAGTAAAACGGCCCTGTTGATTGATACGCTATTAATCATTGCATTAGCGGGTATCACCCTCTATGTCGTTTTCTTTGAAGATGCCTTATACGCCCGCGGCGTCACGTTCAATACGGGCGATTGGATTGCGTCCAGCGTTGCCATCCTGTTGGCATTAGAACTCATTCGACGTACCAGCGGTTGGTTTATTCCGACACTTATCCTTGTTGCTTTAACCTATGTGGTTTTATGGGGGCAATGGATTGGCGGGACCTTCTCATTCCCAGGCCTCAGCTTAGAAACCTTACTGTACCGAAGTTACTTCAGTACCGATGGCATGTTTGGCTCTATTTCAAGAATATCCTGGAGTTTTGTCTTCATGTTTATTCTGTTTGGGGCTTTTCTTGTCAAATCCGGTGCTGGCGACTTTATTATTGACTTATCTCGCTCATTGGCGAGCAAAATGATTGGCGGTCCTGGTTTTGTAGCCGTTCTTGGTTCAGGGTTAATGGGATCGGTATCAGGGTCTTCTGTTGCCAATACAGTGTCGACTGGGGTTATTACCATCCCTTTAATGAGAAAAGCTGGATTTCCAGCCAGATTTTCAGCAGGAATTGAAGCCGCGGCTTCCACTGGCGGTCAACTTATGCCTCCTGTAATGGGGGCTGGTGCCTTCATTATGGCTTCGTATACTCAAGTTTCCTACGTTACCATCATCAGTGTTGCGGCCATCCCGGCGCTTTTGTATTTCTTAAGTGTTGGCTTTTTTGTACGGGTAGAAGCGAAACGAAGCAAAGTCATTGCGGTTGAAGACGACGGGCCAACAGTTAAGGACGTTTTTAAATCCGGCTGGCACCATATTGTTCCATTAGCTGTTCTTGTAACACTTTTAGTACAAGGCTTTACACCAACGTACGCGGCCGGTATCAGTATTTTAGCCGTAATATTCTCTTCCTGGCTATCAAAAGCGCATCGTATGAGTTTTACCGACATTCTTGATGCAATGGCTCAGGGCGCTAAGAACATGTCAACAACAGCCGTTTTGTTAGTTGGAATTGGGCTAGTCGTCAATGTCATCAGTACAACAGGTGTAGGTAATACCTTTTCTCTAATGATTACTGGGTGGGCAGACGGGAGTTTAATCTTCACTATCGTTCTTATTGCTCTGGCCTCTCTTATTTTAGGGATGGGACTTCCTGTTACGGCGTCTTACATAGTGTTAGGTACCTTGTCAGCACCGGCTTTATACAATTTAATTGCGGAAAGTCAATTAATTGAGATCATGGCGAGTGGTGCCCTTCCAGAAACCGCTAAAGCCGTATTTATGTTAGTTGATCCCGCGTCTCTATCGAAATTGGCGTCAGGAATGTCTCCGGATGAAGCGGCGTTACTCTTGTCACAAGTACCATCTGACTTTAAGGGAATGTTGTTAGATCAATCACTTGGTGCTGAAACCATTGCGATGATTTTAGTCACAGCTCATATGATTATTTTCTGGCTTTCTCAGGACAGTAATGTCACTCCACCCGTTTGCTTAACGGCTTTTGCCGCCGCCGCCATTGCTAAAACACCACCGATGAGAACCGGACTAACAGCATGGAAACTGGCTAAAGGCCTATACCTCATTCCTTTACTCATGGCTTATACACCATTAATTGGTGGCAGTTTTGAAGAAATGGTAAGATTGACTATCTTCGGTATTATAGGTCTTTATGCTTTTGTTGCTGTTATGGAGGGGTACCTTGAAGATGAACTAAATCTGGTCTCTAGAGGATTATTACTAATCGCCACCATCGCTTTACTTTGGCCTGGCATAGAGCTTATTTGGCAAATGGCTGGCGCCGTCTTATTCTTTGCATTCTTTATGAAAGGCTTTAAGAGCTACGCGAAAGCCTCTACATAGGAAAATTACTCCTTTTAAAAGCGCTAAGAGCAAAAATGCTTCTAGCGCTTTTTAAGCGCCAAATTCTCATTAAGTATCATGAAAATACTATTCTTTCAGAGAACCTATTGCCACAGGCAAGCTAATTTATCTCTTCCGCTAAAAAGCCGCCTGTTTGATGGTTCCACAGTTTTGCATACACTCCGCCTAATTTGACAAGCTCATCATGTGTGCCTTGTTCCAACATCTTCCCTTGATCTAATACAATCAATCGATCCATAGCGGCAATGGTAGACAAGCGATGCGCAATCGCAATCACCGTTTTATTCTCCATGAGTTGATATAAGCTTGTTTGAATAGCGGCTTCTACTTCCGAATCTAATGCCGAGGTCGCTTCATCTAATACTAAAAGTGGCGCATCTTTCAGTAATACTCGAGCGATGGCCACTCGCTGGCGTTGTCCACCGGATAACTTTACACCACGTTCACCAACCATGGCATCGTAACCAGTATTACCAAAGGGATCGGTTAGCTCCAAAATAAAATCATGTGCCTCGGCTTGTTTCGCCGCTCTGATCATTTCTTCTTCTGAAGCATCAGGCTTACCGTATAACAAGTTTTCACGAACCGTTCTATGTAACAGAGAGGTATCTTGAGTTACCATACCTATTTGGGCTCGTAAACTGTCTTGCTTAACACCGTTAACATTTTGTCCATCAATTAAAATTTCCCCAGATTCAACTTCATGAAATCGCATCAGAAGATTGACCAAAGTAGATTTACCTGCACCTGAACGTCCAACTAATCCAACCTTCTCTCCAGGCTTTATGTCTAGGTTGAAATGATCAATCACACCTGACCCTTTGCCATAATGAAACCCTATTTCTTGGTATTCAATGCGTCCCTCTTTAACAACCAAATTGGGCGCACCTTTTTTGTCCTGAATGGTTAATGGCTTTGATAACGTTTTCATCCCATCCGCAACCATGCCTATATTTTCAAACAAAGCACTTATTTCCCACATAATCCATTGAGACATACCATTAAGCCTTAAAGCCAAACTCACCGCTATCGCAATTGAACCAACACTAATAGCACTTCCGATCCACAAAGTAATGGCTAATGCCGCCATAATAAATGCCAATAGATAATTACAAACTTGTACACTTACATTGATGCCTGTTACTAGGCGCATTTGAGCATAAACCGTTTGTAAAAAACCGTTCATACTATCCTTGGCGTAATCCGCTTCACGAGAAGTATGAGCGAATAACTTTACAGTCGATATATTGGTATAACTATCCACGATACGACCCGCCATAATTGAACGAGCGTCTGCCTGTTTTGTTGAGATTTTTTTAAGCTTAGGTACAAAAAACAATTGAATAGAAATGTAAGCCACTAACCACACCAACATAGGCAGCATTAATCTAAAATCGGACTGGGCTATTAAGACTAACATTGATATGAAGTACACCAAAATGTATACCAATACATCCAAAAGTTTCATAACCGTTTCACGGACAGCAAGGGATGTCTGCATTACCTTAGTCGATACACGACCAGCAAAATCATCTTGAAAAAAGGTAATGCTTTGTTTTAATAAATAACGGTGTGCTAGCCAGCGAATCCCCATTGGGTAATTACCAAGCAAGGTCTGATGCACAAGCGCCGAGTGCAGAAACGTCAGTAAAGGCATAGCCACCAACACCATCCCGCCCATCCATAAAAGGCGCGTCCCCTCTTCTGCTAAAAATGTATCGGGGTCTTTGGTGATAAGCCAATCGACTAATTGCCCCATAAAGCCAAATAAAGTGACCTCCAAAATAGCAATCAAGGCGGTCAGCATAGACATAGCCATTAAAGGCAAGCCAATGCCTTTAGAGAAGTGCCAACAAAACGCAAACAACGTATTCGGAGCGGCTGTTGGTTCTTGGTCAGGATAAGCAGGGATAAGCCGCTCAAAAAAGTTAAACATGAATTTACCTTGTTTAAATTGGTTTACATTGATGAACTTCTCATAGCGATAAGCCCAATAAAAAATCAGCCACGGCCATAGATGAGAAGAATTCTAACATGGAATAGTTTGCTAAAAGATGTAAATAGTTCTTACTCACTGACTGTTTTTATTCCATTAGTCTGTTGGGGCAATGAAAAAATTACAAAAGAGTAAGTATTTTATTCCCACCACCTTTGAAAAAGTGATGAAAAGAAAAGAGAAAATAAAAAAATAATTATATTTTTCAATAACTTAATATAACTGGCACAGCTAATGCTATATCTTAGATACATCACATTGAATAGGAGAAAATCATGTTGAGTTGGGCCATTATATTTTTTGTTGTTGCCATTGTAGCCGCTTTATTAGGCTTTGGCGGAATCGCAGGCGCTGCCTCAGGCATTGCGCAAATTTTGTTCTTTGTATTTATTGTTTTATTTGTCATTTCTTTAATTGCAAACGCGCTTAAAGGGAAGGCGCCGAAGCCTTAGAAAGACTTTGTAGAATCAAGCCTTAGAAAAACGATTTTTAAACACTTATTTTAACTGTATAGGAAAACCATTATGAACATTAACACAAAACAATTCGCTACCTTTTTCACAGCGGCCATTTTATCTGTCTCTTTAACAGCATGTGGCAGTAACAGTGCCGAAAATGCAGGTGAGAAAGTGGATGAGGTCATCACAGACACTGGAAATGCGATCGAAGACACTTGTGAAGCCGCAAAAGAGAAAGCAGGCGCTAGTGACACCGATTGTTAATTCTTTGATTACACGTTTCTATTAATCTGTTTTTATATTAGGTGTATTCGATATGGAATTTGATGTATTCAATCGATTTTGGGAGCTTATCCATGAGAAACTGCAAATCTGGATAGAGCTTGGGATAAAGCTCCTCCCAAACGTATTTCTCGCAATTGTTATTACTATTCTGTTTATTTTTATTGCAAAAATAACCAGTAGAGTAGTAGTTACATTGCTAAAACGTCTGTTTGATTCTGAACAAATAGCGGTACTGCTGGCCTCTATATTCAAAATCATCATCATTTCTATTGGTGGTTTTATTGCTCTAGAGTTTGTAGGACTTTCAGGAACAGTAACGTCCATCCTCGCAGGCGCTGGTATTATTGGTCTTGCAATCGGCTTTGCATTTCAAGACATGACCGAAAACCTCATAGCAGGAATTGTCATGGGAATTAGAAAGCCTTTTTTAATTGGCGATATTGTTGAAGCAGACGATGTTTTTGGAACCATTAGAACCATCAACCTTCGCAACACTATTGTAGAAACTTTTTCAGGCCAACTAGAAACCGTTCCTAATAAGCTATTATTTCGCAACATAATCACGAACTACTCAACATTAGGGATACGTAAAATTGAGATTCCCGTTGGTATTTCTTATGCTGATGATCCAGAAAAAGCAGAACGGGTCATTGCCGACGCTCTTAATAGTTGTGATTTTGTCATCAAGAAAGAAGAGACTGCCATTTACGCTGAAAGCTTTGGCGATAGTAGCATTAATTTACTGGTCTGGTTTTGGATAAAGTACCCTGGAGAAACCGGTTTTATGCAAGCTAGACATAAAGCGATATCGCTAATTCAAAAAACCCTAAGTGACGAAGACATTCTGATTCCTTTCCCTATAAGAACGCTTGATTTTGGCGCTAAAGGTGGCGAAAAATTAGACTCAATGTTACCAACAAAGAATAGAATTGAGCGATAAAACCGTAAATGAATGAGTAAATCAACAGCAAAACATGTTCATACCGCCCTAGGTTCAATTTTTAGGTTGAAAATGAGGTACAATTTATGTCATGAGCATTAATAAGGTTTTATATCATAGGCCTAGCGACTCATTTCCCATTTTTTTATAGGTTTTTAGATAATGACATCCATTTTATTAGTTGATGATGATATAGAATTCACAGGAGTGGCCTGTAAGATTATTGAGCTGATGGGCTACAAAGTAGCCTCTGTTGGTACTATCCATGAGGCTAAAGAATCATTGCATCTTGCTCATTATGACCATATTTTATTAGACTTTATGTTGCCTGATGGCAGCGGGTTACATTTGCTGGAACAGATACAAGCCGAATCAAGCTCATCTAAAGTAACTTTTATTACAGGTCATCCTTTAATTAAAAATGTCATTGCAGAACTCTGCGGCCCTAAAATAAATTACCTCTTAAAACCCTTAAAAAAAGACGACCTTGAAGATCTATTCAATTCTTCATCTCATGCAAAAAAACCATTGAAGAACGCTCCAATTAAGCACTTTGACTGCTTAATTGGAGAATCAGCTTCAATGAAAGAGCTCTATAAAATGATTGAGCGGGTCAGTCAGACACATGCCAATGTTATGTTAATGGGGGAAAGTGGCGTTGGTAAAGAAGTCGTTGCTCAAGCCATCCATTCTGCCAGTCAAGTTACAGGGGCACTTGTAACAACTAATTGCGGGGCTTTCTCTAAAGAGCTCCTTGGGAGTGAACTGTTTGGTCATGAAAAAGGGGCATTTACTGGCGCCGTAAATCAAAAAAAGGGCGTCTTCGAACAAGCTGAGCAAGGTACGCTCTTCCTTGATGAATTAACTGAAATGCCTATTGATATGCAGCCTTCCCTTTTAAGAGTATTAGAAAGTAAGAAGATTACTCGGGTAGGCGGTACAAAAGAGCTTCCTGTTAACTGTCGAGTAATCAGTGCAACGAATAGGCCCATAGAAGAAATTGCTCAAAATAACATTCTAAGAGAAGATATTTACTTTCGTTTAGCTGTTTTCCCTATATCAATTCCCTCTCTAAAAGAAAGGAAAACAGATATTCCGCTTCTGGCTCAAGCTTTCTTAGATGATCTAAATACTGAAAGCGACCGTAAATATACATTAAAACCAGAGCAAATAGACACCTTAATGGACTATGACTGGCCAGGGAATGTGAGGGAGTTACGCCATACCATTCATAGAGCGTTTATCATGAGCGATCCAGAAAATATCGACCTTGAACTTCCTGATAATTTTGCTTCGCCTTTTTCAGAATCCCAAAAGGCCACATACAATGTGTTAACTGCCGGACAGAAAATTGAAGACTTAGAAAAAGAACTTATATTTTTAACACTTGAGAAAGTCAGTAATAATAAAACATTGGCAGCAGAAATGTTGGGGATCAGTACGAAAACCTTGTACAACAGATTACACAGCTATGGTCATATATTGGATTAAGAAATGCTTACTTAAAAACATCACGAGGCTTTTATGAAGAATGCAGTGCAACCTCTTTCACCAAAAGAGGTAACTAAATTGGTTCACGATGCTCGAAAACCATTAAATCGAGTGTCGATGCAAACTGAACTGGTGAAAATGATGCTTCCTCAATCGGATAACCAAGATGACATCTTAGAGCTACTCGATAAGATCATTTTAAATTGCCAAGAATGCAGTGACTCATTACAACGCCTTAGTGAATTGAGCAACATGGAGAACCCTGCTGAATGAATAGAGTTATCGATGTTAACAACAACTCAACATGGTTATTAATTTCACTTTTCATTACATCCATTATTGGTACAAATGCGTACCTTACCTATGACACGATAAAGTCACTCGATACATTACAGACGAATTTAGACAACACCTCTAAAGTGATGACATCTGTAAGCTTATTACATATCAGTGTGCTCGCCGCTGAATCAGGACAACGCGGGTACTTATTAACCAACAACGAAAGTTACTTAAAGCCTTATGAGGATGCACTTGACAAAGTATCAAAACAACTTAAAGATGTGTCGAATTTACAATCAAACATAGCTGGACAAGAGGCGCTGCTAAGCGAACTTGTTGAATTAGTTAATCTAAAATTAACTGAACTTAGCCACATAGTTAAACTAGCTAAAGAAGAAAAAGACTTACTCGCTCTACGAGTTATTCTTACCCATAAAGGTCGAAACCTATACAGTGAAATTAATCATCTATTTCAACAAATCAATCAAAACGAAAATACTTTTCAAATTAATCTACATAATGACCTGAAAAATACACGTGAGAGTTCAAAACTTACTTTTGCCATTTCCATTAGTACCAGTGTCTTTCTGATTTTTGGTATGGTCTATCTTGCTCGAATCAACCTAAGAAAAGAGCAAGATAGAATTCAAACAATAGAAAATAACAATGCTGAGCTTACCAAAGCGGTTGCATTAAGAACCAAAGAACTCACACTCTATTCAGAAGAGCTCTCTAGAAGTAACCGAGAGTTAGAAGATTTTGCCTTTGTTGCTTCTCACGACTTACAAGAACCGTTAAGAAAGATTCAAGCATTTGGAGACAGATTAGAAAACCAGTTTGGGGACCAACTTGGTGAAAAAGGTTCAGATTATCTCGCTAGAATGCGCAACGCAGCAAGCCGAATGGGGCAACTGATTACTGATTTACTAGAATTTTCAAGAGTGTCCACTAGGGGAAAACCTTTTGAAGATGTCAATTTAAATCAAACGATTGAAAATTGTCTAGACGACCTAATGCTTAATATTAATGAGTCCAATGCAAACATTATTTACCCTTCAATGCCGACCATTAAAGCCGATCAAACACAAATGCATCAGTTATTTCTAAACTTGATTGCAAATGCACTTAAATTTAAAAAACAAGAGACAGCCCCTTTAATAAATATCACTCTTGATCAAGAAGAAAAAACATCGTCCTTTGATAAAAAAATCATGGAAAATTGGTACAAAATCACTGTGACTGATAATGGTATCGGCTTTGATCAGAGTTATTCCGATAAGATTTTTGCACCGTTTCAAAGACTTCATGGGCGCAGTAAATTTAAAGGAACGGGCATAGGTTTAGCTGTCTGCAAACGCATTGTAGAACGCCATGGTGGATCAATAACCGCCTTCGGGGAACCAGATAAAGGTGCGACATTTACCATTTATATACCACTAATGAGCAATACAGATGAAGGAGTCATACTGAATGTCACTGAATAAAAGCAGGCCTATCACAATCTTAATGGCAGACGATGATGAGGATGATCGTTTATTAACCCACGATGCACTTAATGAAAGTCGCGTGCTTAATACCCTATATACCGTTGAAGATGGCAAGGAGTTACTCGATTTTTTAAACAATGAAGGACATTATTCAGACGCTAAGAGATATCCGAGACCAAGCTTAATACTATTAGATCTTAATATGCCTAAAGTTGATGGAAGAGAAGCGTTACAACGCATTAAAGCCGATCCAAAATTACGCGGTATTCCCGTCGTCATACTAACAACGTCGAAGCAAGAAGAAGACATGGTTAAAGGCTATGAACTTGGTGCGGCTTCCTATATTACCAAGCCTGTTGATTTTGCTGGCCTAGTGGAGCTTATGAAAACGCTTGGTCGCTATTGGGTTGAGTTCGTCGAACTACCAGAAAGCGAAAGACGCTAACGGATCAGATTGAAGAAACGTTTAGGAGATGGAATGAAAGAGGTAACCCACATACTGATTGTAGAAGATGACGAGGATGATTATGTATTAACAAAAGACTGCTTAGACGAACTTAGTGGTTATTCATTCAAGTTATTTTGGGTAACCCATCATACATTAGCATTAAGAGAGCTACAAACTGGTCATTATGACTTATGTTTGCTCGATTATAGACTGGGGGAAATTGATGGGCTTAGCATTCTCCAAGAAGCAACCTCACAACAAATAACCACTCCGATAGTTATGCTAACAGGTCAATCAGATGAGCAGCTTGATCAAATGGCTTTAGAAGCTGGAGCTCAAGATTTTATTATCAAGTCTGATCTTAGTAGCCCTAGGTTTGATAGAGCGATTCGTTACGCATTAAGCCGAAAAGAAATTCAGCAAGAGAAGCTAGAAAGACAAAAAGCAGAAGAAGACAACCGTTCAAAAGATCGCTTTATAGCGCATCTAAGCCATGAGCTAAGAACGCCATTGACGTCGATTCTAGGCTATACAGAAATGTTGCTTGAAAGTGAAATGCACAAATATGCTTCTTCAGAGCTTAATATTATCCTTAATAACGGCCAGCACTTATTAAACTTATTGAATGATGTATTAGACCTATCAAAAATCACAGCCGATAAACTTGAGCTCAAAGCGACAAAGGTTGATCTTGGAGAGCTCCTATCTGATGTATATTCTTTAATGAATATGTCCGCCTTAGATAATGGATTAATGCTTTCTATTACCTCAGCGACTCCCCTTCCCGAAAAAATTATAATCGATGCAACGCGATTTAGACAAATACTCATTAATCTCATCAGTAATGCTATAAAATTCACTAAAGAAGGGTCGGTAAAAGTTGAGCTTTCTTTAGTCGATGCGACTCAAACGCCCACAATGTTGGTCAAAGTTACCGATACAGGCATCGGCATCGGCCAAGATAAGTTAGTTGACATATTCCGGCCCTTTGAACAGGTAGAAGACATAGTCACACGCAAAGAAGAAGGCGCAGGGTTAGGATTAGCTATTTCTTCTGAGCTCATAAACCGTATGGGTGGTGAAATTAGCGTCACATCAAAACAAGACTTCGGAAGCTGCTTCACAATCAGATTGAAGTTACAGGTTGAAGAAAGCTCCCCAAATAAGCATTTAGACATACATTTGTCAAAAAATTACCAGCAAGATACGGACAAACCCAAATTAATTGGAGATGTTTTAATTGTTGATGATTTAGTCGATATCAGAAGCTTAACAGGACATTTGGTTCAAACGACTGGAGCCAATGTTGAGTTTGCTGAGAATGGATTAGAGGCTCTTAATAAAATAATAGAAAGAAGCCAATCAAAGCCTGAGTTTTCATTAGTTATTATGGACTTACATATGCCAATGATGAATGGCAGAGAGGCCATCATCGCTATTCGAAAACAAGGTTTTACAGGCCGTATAATCGCTATGACAGCCACTCTTCAGCAAAGCATTAAGCCAGAACTGATTCAACTCGGTTTTGACGATGTCTTAGCGAAACCTATTGATAAAAAAATCCTATGGGGAAGCCTGTCCAAATATTTAACGAATAACTCAGTAACGGCCCCTCCTAACGTAACTTTATTAGCCGAGACAAGTAACCCCAATAACCTTGAATTGACACAAACCAAAACCTGCCTACTTGTTGAAGATGATAGCGACAGTGCACAGCTTATGTCATTACTATTAGCTAAACTGAATATAAAAACAACTCTAGCCAAAGATGGCCGATCCTGCATTCGTTCAATGAAAGAAAGGAACCACTGGGATTTAATATTAATAGATATCGGTTTGCCAGATATGAATGGATTAGATCTAGTAAAGAAACTAAGAGAACAAAAAATTTCAGGAGAAATTGTTATTTTAAGTGGAGAAGAGCCAGATAGATCCATACTTTCTCAATTAAAGGTAAGAAGATCCATATTAAAACCTGTTAGCATGAATGTCTTAAAAAAAATAACTTCCACTCTCACCTAGTATATTAAATTTAAAAGGACATCACATAAGAGCCTCTCCTAATTATAAAAAATAAAAAGCCGCTATATAAGCGGCTATTTTATCTAATAATAACTAAGTTTCTGTTATAACTTGCAAACGCTTCATTTTATCATGGCATTGTTGCATATTAACTTTAACTTTCCTCAAGGTGGCTTGACAACTAGCAGGCTGAGGTTGTTCAAGAGCTGAGTTAAGCTTTTCTAATACTTTATCCTCTACTTCTTCTAATTGATCAACGTAAATATGAAGTGTGCTATCAGATTTTACAGCGTCAAGAACCTTGGCATAGCCTTCTCTAAAGTCAACAGCAATATCATTCCCTTGCTCAATATGACCATTTTCTTGTTCTGAAAATGGTTGCAGTTCGGCTATTGCTCGCTCTTTTTCAATAATCATATGAACGAATAATTGTTTAATTTCTGGGTTCTCTATCTGATCTTTCGCCTTATCATAAAAATTGATACCACTATTCATTACTTTAATAATATCAGATACTTGGTGAACATTAGATAAATGACTGTTCATAATATACTCCTGTTTATTATAATCAAAATTATTTACGTTTTTAACGAATTATTAGTGCCGCGTAGATTGTTTCAGAGCTTTCATTTCATCATGACACTCTTTCATGTCCGCTTGGATTTGTCTAAGCACCGCACTGCATTCAGGAAGTTGATCTTGCTGTAATGCGGCGTCAATATCTTTAAGTACCTTATCTTCCACTTCTTCAAGCTGACTTACATAATGATGCGTTGTGCTTTCTTTACTAAACACATCTGAAATTTGAGTGTAGTACTCCCTGGCTTTAATGGATAAGTCATGGCCACTTTCAAGCTTTCCTTTGTTTTCTTTTACTGCAAATTTTTGCAACTTAAATACAGCCAACTCTTTTTTATCAATTATCTTATTAAAAAAACCTTGAATATGATTCTCTGATATTTCTTGTTTCGCCTTTTGATAAAATTCAATGCCACCATTCATTGTCTTTACGATGTTTGAAACATTATTAACCTCTATTTCTTGCGTATTCATTATATACACCTCATATTAAAAAATTATATTTAAGTGCCTTATTATTCATTCAATTTAGAACAATAGACGTCACGTATTATTTAACTAAGGATTAAAAAACAGGTTTCAACCCTATTTTAAAATTTAAATATAATATTTATAAAAGTTTAATAATTTTGAAAAAAATACACAGATTTTGTAATAATTACTTAGTATTATCTAGAAATAAATCAACCGGCATTCTTAATGGGTATAAGTTAAGATGACTTATCTTTCAATCTGTATAAATTTTTAAAGATGGGAAAGTGTGTTTCTGTATAATGTGGTGCATTCCACAAATCGAGATAATTATGAAGCTGACACTCTCAACGATTCTGATATTAGGCATACTGAGTGGTTTAACGCCATTGGCAATTGATGCCTACCTACCCGCGATTCCAACAATTGCTAAAAATTTTGAAACTGACATAGGCTTAATACAATTAACATTGAGTCTTTATCTCATCATTTTTGCGGCTTTTCAGATTATATTTGGCCCTATTTCAGATGCTTACGGTCGAAAAAAAGTGGTTTCTGCCGGTTTAATTCTTTTTTTTCTCGGTAGTCTCGTTTGCGCCTTTTCCCAAAATTACGAATGGTTGTTAACAGGTAGGGCGATTCAAGCATTTGGAGGTGCGGCCGTTACAGTCTGTGTGTCGGCATTAGTAAGAGACGCCTTTTCGGCAGAGGACTTTGTTAAAGCCATGTCCTATATCATGTTAGTTATGTCTGTAGCACCTCTTATTGCACCAATACTCGGCGGTGTCATTTTAATTACTTTCGATTGGCATTATATTTTTATATTTTTGGCGCTGATCGCTTGTATCGCTTTAGTTTTATTTGGCAAAAATATTCCTGAAACGTTAACTGAAGAAAAAAGAAAAAGCCTATCTTTCAAAAGATCTTTAATTACTTACTGGGAACTGCTAAATAACCCGGGAGTATTTAGTCATATTATGGCGGGCGCCCTATTATTCAGCGGTATGATGTGCTTTATCACAGCGTCTTCCTATGTATATATAGAGCTGTATGGAATTGATGAAGGGAATTATGGCTTCTTATATGCTTTAAACATCATTGGCATCATGTTTTTTACCACACTGAATAGCCAATTTATTAGTAAAACTGGCATTAGAAAGATGGCATCTTATGGCATGATCGTCTTACTGACAGCGTCCATTGCACTTGCTATTATTGCATTTATTGAAAACCCTCCTCTAATACTCATTATAGTTACCTGTATTTTTTATATTGGTACACTAGGTGTTTTAGGAGGCACATTAGTTGCTGGGGCACTTAACCATGCAGGGAATAACAATGGCAGTGTTACAGCGCTTGCAGGGACCGCACGCTTCGCCGCTGGGGCACTAAGCGGAACATTAGTCAGCTTATTCCATAATGGTACCGTCACGCCAATGATCAGCATTATGGCAACAGCAGGCATATTGTCTTTTCTTTGTTTTTGGTTTATTGCGCGCAATATAGATACTCCTAAGACAAACAATGATCTGTAACTGTATTATTAACCATTACGACTCAAAACACTGACTTTTATCCAAAGGCTTAAACTTTATGTTTACAACAGACTCTTTAATCGAGCAATTAAAAACAACACCAGAGCAAGTTTCCTTCGCAGCAACGATGTCAATAATCGAACAAGAATATCAATTCACTGAAGCTAAATTTGTTAACGGTTCACAAATAAATGAAGCAGGGACCAACAATGGGTCCTGCAAAATTTTTGCTTTTGCTATGCTCCACGAACTTAACGAAAAGGAAACCTTGTCACTTTTTGGTGATTATTATCGTAAAGATGTACTTGAAAACCCGTTGGGCGAAGATCATCAGAATATTCGTCAATTTATTGAGCACGGTTGGCGTTCTGTAACATTCGAATCGATTGCATTAACGCCAAAAAACTAATTTTCATCCAATAATAATCTTGCTTTCGGGAAAAGACGATAATAGGCATTTCGCCTTTTCTCGATCAAAGCAAACACCACTTTGGCTTCCTCTTCATTATATTGGTGCCAATGTAAAATTTCATCTAATGTCCTAAAACACCCCATACACACGTCTTTTTGATCTAAACAACATCGCCTTACACATGGTGTCTCTTTAGTTACCACAAAGGCTCCTCCCATCGTTAAAAGTTACGTTTACCTTACCTTATAAGAATAGGTTAATTTGATACATTATTCCGCCAAAACCGCGTCAAAATAGAAACGGTTTATCCCGCTTTATTGCTAACGCATATTAAAAAAAGTAGAAGTCTTGTAAAATGAGAATTCCATTATCTTAAAAATAAAATAGATGAGGCTTTTATGGAGTTAGTTGTATTTGATTTAGACGGTACCCTGCTTAATCGACAACAGTCGTTATCTCCTTTTACCTGCGAAACTTTACACAAGTTACATGGGGCAGGCATTGCTTATACCATTGCCACAGGCAGAACACACTTAGCCGCTACACCATGTATTAAAAACCATAATTTCCCCACTATTCAAATTTTCAAAAATGGGATAGAAGAATGGGACCCTCTAACGCGCTCTTATCGTCATAGAAGCTTACTTTCACGTCTAGAGATCGAAGAAACATTAGCCCTCTTTGAAGCAGAAGGCGTTACACCTTTTATTTTTTGTATTGAAAACGATGGCAATCAATCTGTATATCACCCACCGTTGAAAACCAACCTGTGCAATAGCATTTTTGGCGAGTTAGGGAGATATGAGGACCTTCCCCTTAATCCATTGTATAAGCTTCATAAAGGCACTTCTATAACGAATATTAGCGCAATGGCGTCCTTACAATCCGCTACTAAAATTGTAGAAGCGATCCATAGTTCTCCCCATTTAGTTGCCTACTCTGGTGGAGGCATTTACCAAGAAGACGCGTACTGGATTGACATACACCACAAAGAAGCTTGTAAAGGAACCGCTATCCAATCTTTAAAAGATGAACTTGGGGTATCTCGAGTAATTTGTTTCGGTGACGGCGATAACGACTTAACCATGTTCAAAATGGCAGATGAAGCGTATGCCATGGACAATGCAAGTGAACAAGTTAAAGAAGCGGCTCACAAAGTCATTGGGCATCATGATGAAGATGGCGTTGCGCACTTCTTAAGAGAGCGATTTAACTTGTCCTAAGTCGTTAAAACTCACGAAAGTAGGTAGCCATACTAATTTTTCATTGAATTTAACAAAAGCGGCCCTATATTTAATATATGGGATTTACAGCTCTTTTACAAAAATGCAACACAGTTTGCTTTACTCAGAATTATAAGTAAGGCATGTTATAACGACATTGAAATTTTGGGATAGTATTATGATCGAATTTATATTGTTTGCATTTGTTTGCGCAGCGATCGCCTTCATGGTGAAAAATCTAACAGGCGCTTTAAATCAAGACAAAACACAATTAAAGCCAATTAAAATTAAAGAGATCGAGAAAACGAAAAGCACAAAAAAGAAAGTAGATCGATTTTAATTTTTGTGTCTTCAAAAAATACAGAAGGTCTTACTTATGCCAAATTACCATGAATAGTGGCATTGATTGATCACATGGCCAATCAATGCCCAATTGCGTTATACAGTAATATTTTTGGCGCTCATCCGTTATGTTAGGCCTTTACCTATACCGTAATCTCTTAATTTGTTTGCTACGGCACTGTGGCTCAATCCTACTTTCTTTGCCAACAAGCGACTGCTAGGAAAATTTGGATACAAATTCTTCAGCAATTTAGCTTCCAAATGTTTCATCGTCTTATCCAGTGAATCGTCTATTAATTCGATAGCGTTTAACTTATCCTCATTCTGTTCAAGTCTAAGATCATCTACTCTAATAACGTCTGTTTGATTCAATACAACAGCTTGTAGGCATACATTCCTAAATTCGTGCAAATTACCAGGCCAAGAATAAAGCTTCATTTTGATCAGAGCGCCTTTACTTAACTTAGGTTTTTTTCGTTTTAACTTGTCGGCAACATCTTGCAAATACAACTCGGCAAGGCCCTCAATATCATTTTTTCTGTCGACTAAAGAGGGGACTCTTAAAGTTAAGGCTGACAGTAAATAAAACAGCTCTTTATTTAAAGTAGAAACCTCACGTAACGCCTCTAAAGAGAGATTGGAGAGAGTAACGATTCTCATACCAAAATTAGAACGAGATTGAGACTTCAATAACTGAATCAGTTCTTTTTGAAAAGGCTCTGCAATGGCTTCCAAGGATGGGATAACACACCATCCCTCCCCAGAAGAAAGTCTTTCAATATCACTTAGATTAATGTTTTCACCTGTCAACCAAAGTAGTTCACAATCAAGATTATAATGTGTTGAACACCATTGCTGATACATAGCTTTAACCAACTCTTCTTTACCAACGCCCATCTCTCCATAAACTAAAACGGGCATATCCAACCCTACAATGGCCTCCGCTTGCTTGAAACACAACAACATGGATTCACTCACTGAAATATTTCGTGTGAGATAGTCAGATAAAGGCAATGCAATACTAGAATTAGGGGACCTAGGTATACTGGCTGCTTGCTCATCTACACGAGCCGCCGACTTAACATTAATAACCACCCCTGTTGGTATAGAGTCTCCCTTCTCGTCTGCCACAAAAGTGGGCAACATTTCCATAAGTATATTCTGGCCATTCACCCGAACTCGCTTGCTTTGTACTCGTGTAACACGGCTCATTTCAGAAAAATTAAAACGAGCGCCTTTAATGACTTTATTTAGAGGTTGATTAATTAACTGATCATATTGAACCGATAAGTCATTCACAGCGGATTCAGTCGCCATAGTAACAACCCCCTGTAAATCAACCGCGATTACCCCATCGGGAAGCGCCTCTAACAAGGTAAGCAACGCATTTTTTTCTCGTTCAAAAGGAGTAAACATGACTGTCTTAACGCCTTTCACTCCTTCTATGCGTCGTATAGCCGCTAATAGCGTTTGTAACTGATCAAATGATATATCAGGAAAAGCACAATGCATGCTTTTTTGATCTGTATCTACTTCAATTCTTTTAACATCAATGTCATATGGAATAAATAGCTCCAAGACCTCTCGAGCCATACCTATTCGACTTTCACACTCTATTTCTAAACGCATTACACCACTCTTTTTTATTATTGATGTACAAATTAAAACGAGCATTATTGCTTGAATCATTTCCTAAAAAATGAATATAAAACGCGCACAATAATTCATATTAGCAAATCACATTGTCTGACAATATCTCTTTAAACAGTCGGAAAACAAGTGTTTAAATTAAATAAAACGACAAATTGTCGACAAAACAAGTTATTAAACAAGCAAAAGTGATCGATGGGGAGAAAAAGTGTCATATAAAGGCAGAATTGCTGCGCCGACCATACCAGATGTCTCTGCTGTTTCAGCAATTTCCAAATTGGGAATGTTCATCCCTAATGGGCAATGAGTATGCAATACCTTTATTAAAACAGACAGCAGCTTTGTTTGCACAGAAAGAGGCAAACGCCCGCCAAAAACAATACTTTGAGGGTCAAACAGTGCAATCACGGAGAAGATACCGGGTAAGATTTCAGAACACACCAAATCAACCCATTGATCAACTAAACCTTGAATAGTGTCTTCTGCCCAGTCCTTTTCAGTTGTTGGAAATGGCCGTCCTTGAGCAGATAAAAAACGACTCAGTGACGATAAAGAAAGCGCCTCTAAAATTTGTTTTCCTAACCGCCCTGTTGTTGTTGGAATCAAACCAAAATTTCCAGCTCTTGCGTTAGCACCAAGAAAACACTCACCCTCTATGACGGCGCCGCCTCCACAAGCTGAACCGATAAAAATGTAAAAAAAGTGACTTCTCTTTGACGCCTTTGATAATAAGAGCTCATTTAAAGCCGCGGCATTTGCATCGTTCTCAGTAACACATGGTAAATTAGTCTGCACCTCTAGCCAGGTCGAAAACTCGTCCGTTTCCCAATAACGTAGAGACTCTCGCAAAGAAGTAAGCGGATCTTGATTAGGTATTTCAGAAGCTAATGAATCCAGCCATAAAGACATAAAGTCAGGCTTGGCGAGACCAACACCTCGAACCCGGCCCCATTTTTCTCCCAGAATAGCTTTTACTTCAGCAATCAAGTTCAACGCAATAGCTTGAGCGTCATCTTGTGAAGGAAAATGAATAGAATGCTCTTTTAATAGAATGCATCGACCACTAAAATCCAACAATGCAGCGCTTATATGATCTCGATCTACGTTAATGCCCAGTCCATAAGCCCCGTCAGGGCAAATGGTTAACATGATAGATGGCTGACCACGGTTACCTTTTACTTTTCCTGTGACTTGCAACATTCCTTTTGCCAATAACGAAGAAGTAATAACAGAAATGGTTTGTGCGCTTAGGCCTGTTTCAAGAGCAATTTGAATACGGGATATATTTGGGTGTTTTCTGACAACATGTAGAATTACACGCTCGTTATAACGGCGACCTTGCTCAGAAGTACTCCCCAATCCAACTATTTTCTTACGCTTTGGCACACGGCCCAATTTTGCCACCTTCATTTTCCACACCGTTAAAAATTCGCTAAGAAGAAGAAGGCGATAAGCTACCTATTTAGAATTAATAAATCTAGTTGATTTAATTAAGTAAAGTTTCTATCATCCATTAAACCTTCTTTTACTATTAATTTGGAGCCTTAGCGTGGAAAAGACAAATGATTATGCTTCTATCGATTTTCTTACTAAACATATTCAGCACACCATGGCATTTTACCACCCAAGATGTATTGATAAAGAAGGAGGCTTTTTTCACTATTTCAAAGACGACGGACAAATTTATGACACCGAAACACGCCATTTAGTCAGTAGCACTCGTTTTATTTTTAATTATGCAATGGCCTATCAGGCAACCAATGAACCAGAATATTTAGCCGCCGTACATCATGGACTGAACTATTTAAGGGAACGTCATTTGAACGAAAATGGAGGCTATGTTTGGTTACTGAAGGGCCGTGAAAACCTAGACCAAACAAATCACTGCTATGGATTTGCCTTTGTTTTACTTGCTTATTCCGTAGCTTTTCAAGCAGGGGCAACGCAAGCTAGACATTGGATCGATGAAACATTCGATCTCATGGAAAAACATTTTTGGTCAGAGCAGGATGGCCTATACAAAGATGAAATTTCTTCAGATTGGTATCAGGTATCCCCTTATAGAGGACAGAACGCAAACATGCATTCATGCGAAGCATTGATCATGGCGTTTGATGCAACCGGAAATGAGAAGTTTCTTACCAGAGCCCAGCAAGTAGCCAAAAACATTTGCCAACGACAAGCTCGCCTTGCTGAAGGCCAAATCTGGGAGCATTACAACGAAAACTGGCAGATAGACTGGGAATATAATAAAAATGACCCTAAAAATTTATTCCGGCCGTGGGGTTTTCAGCCAGGCCATCAAACCGAGTGGTGTAAACTTCTCATGATGCTAAACGCAAGACAAGCGTCAGATTGGATGGTTAATACGGCGAAGTATTTATTCGATACGGCATGGAAATTTGCGTGGGATCATGAAAATGGCGGACTGTGTTACGGCTATGACACAAACGGCGCTATCTGTGACGGAGATAAGTATTTTTGGGTGCAGGCTGAATCATTTGCCGCCGCCGCATGGCTTGCAAACACAACAAATGATCCGTCTTATTGGGACAAATATAACGCTCTTTGGGAATACAGCTGGAACCACATGATTGATCATAAATACGGTGCTTGGTTTCGAATTCTAACTCAAGATAATCAAACTATTGATAATTGTAAAAGTCCTGCCGGGAAAACCGATTACCATACAATGGGTGCCTGCTACGAAGTCATCAAGCAAATTGGTAGCAATCTTGAATAAAAGGCTACGCTCGCATTTGCTTGTCTGGATTCGAGAAGAAGGCGTGATTAAAGAGACTTTTAACGTGATGCCGCTCAGTAATGAATGAAAGCGCTTATAGCGTATTTCTAATATAAGCTGAAATGCAGTATTATTCCCCCATAACAACTGGGGAAAAAAATAATGCAACTTGATAAGGTTGATCTTAATTTATTACGTTACTTAGATTCATTGTTACGCGAACAAAATGTTACTCATGCAGCGAATCAACTTGGTATTACGCAGCCGGCAATGAGTAATGGCTTAAGACGCTTGAGGGACTTATTCCATGACCCATTGTTGGTCAGAACCAGCGACGGCATGATGCCAACCGCATTAGCCACTCAATTACAACCACGAGTTCAATTAATACTTCAGTCGGTTGATGAGGTTCTGCACCTTGGCCAAAGCTTTGACGCCGAATCAAGTACGCGCGTCTTCCGAATTATGGCGAGTGACTACGCTGAAGCCACTTTAATACCACCCTTAATGGAGCGGTTGCAAACTGGAGCACCCAATGCGATTCTAGATGTAATGAACCCAAGTGATGTCAATTTTCATGATGTTGAGAAAGGCAAAGTAGATTTAGTTATCAATCGTTTTGACGCACTTCCTCAGTCCTTTCACCAAAAATTGGTGTGGGTAGATCGATTTTCATGCCTGGTTCCAAAAAATAGTCCTTATGCCGAAAACTTTACCCTTGAAGCGTATTTAGAAGCACAGCATGTATGGGTTAGCAAAACGGGTTTTGGCGTGGGCGTTGGCATTCAGCCAGCAGAAGTACAAAAACTGGGTTGGGTGGATAGCACGCTTGCTAATTTGGGTCATAAACGCAACATTCGTCTCTTCACACGCAACTATAATGTGGCCATGAGAACCTCTCAACAGCTCGGACTTATCGTCACGTTACCGTCACTGGCAACACGGCTAATGGAAAGAACAGACGAGGTAGTGCTTCTAGAGCCCCCTTTTGAAATACCACCTGTAGAACTCAAAATGCTTTGGAGCCCATTATTACAACATGATCCAGGCCATATGTGGTTAAGGTCAACCATTTCTGAATGCGCTAACGTCATTGCCGAATCCAACAAGCTCTAATTATTTTCTTTTATCCGTCACTCTAATTACGCCAAGTAAAATACAATTTTAGAGTGACACCAAACGCCAGCCTTAAAATCAAAGGTTTGTTGAATCACTGTGACCAGTTACTGTAACGTCTAAATCACGAATAATGCCATTTTCAATACTATAAACCCATCCATGCACTTGAATATCTTGCCCGTTATCCCAAGCATTGCGTAGGATACTTGTTTGACAAACATTGGCAACTTGTTCAATAACATTCAATTCACATAGAGTATCAAAGCGCTCTTTCGGGTCATTAATTGCGTCCATTTTCTCTTTATGAAAGCGATAAACATCCTTGACATGACCCAACCAGTTGTCAATAAGACCATGTGAATCAGACTCAAGCGCGGCTTTAATACCGCCACAACCATAGTGACCAACAACCATAATATGTTTTACCTTTAACACATCAACAGCAAATTGAATAACGGACAAACAATTTAAGTCAGAGTGCACAACCACATTTGCAATATTACGATGAACAAATATTTCACCGGGTAAAAGGTCTACAATTTCATTTGCAGGTACACGACTATCCGCGCAGCCAATCCATAAATATTCCGGCTGCTGCTGCTTTGATAGGGTAGGGAAAAAAGCAGGGTCCGCCGCATTTACCTTAGCAGCCCATTTGCGATTATTATTAAATAGTTGAACTAATTTGGTCATCAATCACTCTCAGAAATAACTGTATTTTTAACATACCAACGCAATTTAACATCGGCTGTAAGGTCTAATTTTTCAATCTTTTTTAAGGCTTCTTTTCCAGAATAAGGTGCCTTGTGAATATGAGGAGTCATCGACAATAGGTTCTGTATTTCTTGCGGCGACTGTAATCCAAAGGTAAATTTCAAATTTTGCTCATCGATCAAAGAAAAGCCATTAATGCCAGTCGCTAAACCATCTTCGTAATCATGGATATTTGAATATAAAATCTTTCTAAGCTCGATCAAATGCTCTGCCCCGGCATCCACTAAAAGCAAGATGCCGTTTTGACTTAAAACACGAGAAAACTCAGTAAACATGGGGAAGCCAAACAAACAAGTGACGACTTCAAGGGAGCCATTCCCCAAAGGGATATCCGCATTACTCCCAACGACCCATTGTATGGATTTGTTCGACTTACTCGCGGCCATTATAGCCCATTTTGAAATATCTAATCCGATTAGATCGGTATCATAGTTCTTTTCAATACAGGCCGACTCAAGATAGTTAAGATAATATCCCTCACCACAACCTGCATCAAATAAACGCAGAGACTTAGCCGGTGAAAATCGATCTAGAACATAGGATACAATGCAATCGGCAATGGGTTGATAGTGCCCTAACTCTAAAAAGGATTTTCTAGAGGCAACCATCTCCTTGCTATCACCAGGATCTTTAGAACGTTTATTTTGAACGGGTAACAAATTCACATAACCCGACTTAGCCAAATCAAAACCGTGACCGGAGGCACATTTTAAGCTTCTACTTTCTAACGTTAAAGGCTGTTTATCAAGAGGACATAAGAGAGTATTTGACGTGGGCACTTTTCTTCCAAAATATTTTTTATACAGTCTAGAGACTCGTTAAATAATTAACAAGAATATTTCAACCTTGAGTGAATCAATGCAGTGGCAGTCGTCAACTTCTTGGTATGATCTACCATTCATTGGGGACAATAAAAATGCGCACTGGCTGCTGCATTGTATGATCTTGCATTAGATTATTGAACCGTAAATCAACCTCATTTACACATTTTTTCCAAGCTAAATACATTTTGGGACGAGTGTCTCTTACAAAAGTATGCGTTAAAGACTGATGAACCTCTTGATAGGATACAATTTCCCCTGATTGCATTTTTTTGTGAGTAATCCACTTTGGTTTAATTAGCTCGCAAAAACAATATTCTCCCCATTCGTCTACATCAAACTGATTAAAATACATCCATTTAACGTGTTCGCTTTCCTCTAACTGAGGTCTTACAGCTTTATTTATAGGTCGACCACAATAAAATAAATAACCAAATATCAGCAGAACAGGTTCAACCGTCTCTTCTATCTCATTTTTTTTAAGCAGCGCTTTTCCTGGAGCCGAGTCTAACACGGTAAGTTGTTTGGTCCTGGCTTTATGTGTTTTTTTACTTAAACTGTCTGTCTTATTTGGTCCAATCCAATCTGTATCAACGCCTTTATTTACTTCAAGAAAGTACTTTAACGCTATTTCAAATTGGAAGACCGTCCCTTCTGGAGATGTCACTAGCATATCAACTTCTCCTAATGTTGAACCATCAGGGTTAATCAGCTGTTGATGCTCAAGAACAATCTCTAAAGTGGAAAAGTGGCGAATCCCAAAAGAGAATAGTACCTCAAAATACGCTCCTAAAAAGTGCGATTTACAGCGTTTTAAGGCGTCGAGTAAAGGTTCTGGTGATTCATCCAGTTGGCTAAGCTTATGGGGTAATTCTTTTAGCCAATACGGCTTTAAATCTAGATCAGCTACAATCATTGGCGCTTCAAATAGCCAAGCTAAATCATTAACAGCTTGATGTTTGTAGATGGCATTATTCATTTCGATCCTGTCGAAAACAATAATGCATCTATAGATTTAATTGTTTCACATACTTCAATTGACTCATTTTCTCGCCAAACACCACCAGCAAAATACTCTTCAGCCATTGGTAGAATATTACATTGGGTGGGTAGCGCTATCGCGTTCTCAATCATGATTTTAAAATTTGGTATCAATACAAACCTTAGCCATTGTAAAAAATTAAGTGTATCCACACAAAAAGGCTCATTACTTAATAAGTCCTCTTGAGAAGGAATGTCCATTTCCCACATATTAGCCTTTCGCAACACCACTTCTAGCTCTAACAATAAATCCGCAAGCTTATGGTACATTTCCAACCTGATTTCTCCTCTAAAAAACGGTAAGATTACCCCATTTTCTTGTATCGGAACAGAAACCACAATGAAACCCATCGAATCTTTATCTGATTTATTTGAATCAGTACAATGCAAAGCAACTTATTTTGATTTAGGAAGACACATTCAAAAATTGACTCCCCAAGAGGTAATTCAATTCGATAGAATGCAAGCAGCATACCCCTACCCTTTTAGACAGCATGCGTCACTGGCAATTGTCCTACAACCCTCGTTCGATGAATCTCCACAAAACAACATGAGTATATGGTTTATTCGTTTACCCATAGACGAAAAAGGCAGCATTAATTTAGGAACTCGCGACCATTTCATCAAATCCATAGTCGACAAAATTTTACATAACAACAGCACAACAGATTTATCCAACGCGTTAACAGATAACCCATATGCCTTTCAGCCTGATACTGAGCGCATGGCAAACTTCCATGCCGTGCTAGCAAAAAGAATGCAACAAGAGCCATCCCATTATTTCACTCAGTTAATCGATTACCTTTCCGGTAAAATAAGTAGAACAGACAATAATTGGGAATCCATTGGTCTTCAAGGAATTGCTGACCTTGCTGTCCGAGCTAATGAAGATAACTACAGAGATTACATTAAAAAGGCCTTAAAACTGGCCCCCATCGAACTCGCTTCCGCGTTAGCAAAATCTCTAGAGCACCAACAACTTGATGAAGAGTACTTACACTTCATAGTTACAGAGTTTCAAGAGTCCACGAACATTGATTTCAAAGCATCTTTAATACGTGCCGCTTCGCGTTCAGCTGGCCACCAGAAATTGAGCCAAATATTGCAACTGTCTCTGATTAGTGCTGAAAAAAAAGCCACGGATGGGCAATTACAATTAGTCGTTGCTTTAGTCGCAAAGTGCCCTCATTGGCTTGCTAAAGACCCCGAATTATTGCATCACTGTATGGAGAACCTAGCACAACGTGATGATGGCTTTCATGCCTTTTCAAAAGTGGCCACAGAACTCACGCACACACCAGAAGTTAAAGATCCCCTATGGCATCTATTTAAAAATAAAGGCGTGAGTATCCGTTTAGCTCAAGGTGTGGCCAACCTATTCCGCAAAACGAACAATAACAGGCTACAGTAGAGTGACATAGAGGCCCCCTGATCAAAACCATAAAGCGTTTAACGACAGATGACCATAGCACCAAGGCCTTCTGTCGTTAATGACGCGTTCTAGGGCTTTTGACTGGGGAGCGCATTTGCTTCCGGTACTCTAAAAACTCAGCACTAAGTTCATAATCACCATCGTTCTTATGCTCCAAAGCACCGCGACTTACTAATGCATCTAAGGTCTTGGAGAGCACTTTTTGCTTACGATCACCTTTCATAAAATAAAAATGATCGCCAATTTGCACAACCTTAAAGCCAGACTCTAAAAAGCCTATACAAAGATTTTGAGTGGGTGTTAATTTAAGTTTCATAATTCAACCTCGCGGCTAACATTTATAAAATATCTTTCATTAACTATAGACAATATTTCCAATAAACAAACACATCTTATCTAAGAACACGTTAAATTAGCCATTTTTCACATAAAATAGATTTTATGCGTCAAAAATAACGGTTTTATTTCCATGCACCAATACTCGGCCTTCTAGATGCAAACGTAAGCCTCGTGATAATACCAATTTCTCTATATCCTTACCCAAACGCACCATATCCTCCGCAGCATGACTGTGGCGCACGCGAATCACATCTTGCTCAATAATCGGCCCAGCATCCAACTCTGCAGTCACATAATGACAAGTTGCACCTATAAGCTTAACACCGCGAACGGCCGCTTGATGGTAAGGTTTCGCGCCAACAAAAGAAGGCAGAAAACTATGGTGAATATTAATCACTCTATGCTTATATTTTTCACATAAGTACTCGGGGAAAATTTGCATGTATCGCGCCAAAACAATCGTTTCAGCAGCTGATTCATCTATATATTGTTCCATTTCCTTAAAAGCTGGCATCTTATCTTCTTTTGGTACCACAACGCAGTAATATGGAATCTTATACCACTCGACCATTGACCTTAGGTCTTCATGATTGGCAATAACGCCCACAATATCGCAGTCCAATTCACCCGTATGCCAACGATGCATGATGTCATTTAAGCAATGAGACTCTTTGGTCGCTAGAAGAATAACTTTTGGTTTTTCTGAGCTATCAGAAACACTCCAGTCCATTCCATATTCTGCGGCAATGTCGGTAAATTGCTCGCGAAACTGCGATACATTAATATTAAGCGTCTCTGCATCAATTTCATGACGCATAAAGAAACGCCTTTGATCCAAATCGGTATGATGACTCGCCTCTAAGATTGAGCCATTTCTTTCTGTTAGGAACTGACTCACTGCGGCAACGATTCCCACTTTATCAGGACAACTGATAACAAGACGAATGCTTTTTTTCATATCTCTACATCTAAACCTTTAAAACAAATCAATTAAAATACGTTTTTCTTTTGCTAATCAGCATCGCGACAAAAACAACACTTATAAATCAGAAGAAAACAAATCCATATTAGAAATACGAGCCTGTTTTTCAGCACCGTGCTTTATAATCCAGCACTGATGGATCTTGGTATTACGCTCAAAATCTAAATCTATGGATTGCGGCGTTATGTTCTCTACATCGTATTTATTCAATATGTCTTCAGACAATTGAAAACGACGGTAGTTATTAGAGAATATAAGCTCACCATCTTTGGACAAACGACTCATCGCCAGATTGATTAAATCAACATGGTCTCTTTGAATATCCAACACATCAGCCATTTTTTTGGAGTTGGAAAAAGTGGGCGGATCCATAAAGATGAGGTCGAATTCTTCCTCGTTTGTACGCAGCCACTCAAAACAATCGGCTCGAACCACTTTATGATCTCTTTCGGAAAACTCATTCAATTCAATATTTCGTCGAGACCACTCGGTATAAGTGTTAGACATATCAACACTTAATGTCGAGCGGGCTCCACCTTGTCCTGCATGCACTGATGCCGTTGCGGTATAACAGAACAAATTAAGAAAACGCTTACCATTGGCTTTTGTCTGAATCAATTTACGTACTGGACGATGATCCAGAAATAAACCCGTATCCAGATAATCTTTTAGATTAACAATAAAGTCGCAATCGTGTTCAGACACTGTCATTTCATGCTTGGAAGTGTCTAATTTTTCATATTGGCCTTTACCTGATTGCCTTTGACGATACTTTAATACGACCTGTGATTCAGGAATACCCAACGCAGAAGGGACAGCAGCAATCACATCATACAAGCGTTGCTGCGCCTTTGCTGGGTCAACACTTTTAGGCGCTTGGTATTCTTGGACATGAGCCCAACCATCATAAATATCAATAGCAACAGCGTACTCTGGCATATCCGCATCGTATACTCGATAACAGGATATCTTTGATTTGGACGCCCACTTTTGCATTTTTTTCGCATTTTTCGCCAATCGATTCGCAAACATCTGCGAACCAGAGCTCAGCACAGCAGAAGAAACCACATCGTGCTTAATAAACTTATCTTCTACTGGGAAACGATAAGCTCGACATTCAATGCCACCATTTATTACACGAGTATTTTTATCTGGTCGAATAGGAATCTGCTTAGCTAAGTTTTCCATACTAGTCAGCATATAAAAACGCCATCCATTACAGTGAGTCACAACCCATTCACCTAATTGACGATACAAGGACATCAGCGCCATTTCTTCGCCAATACGCTCACCATAAGGAGGGTTAGTAATGACCAGTCCCGGAGCTTGCGTTAGATTAAACTCGTGATTTTGAAAAGGCGACATACTGACATCTATTAACCCCGTTAAACCGGCTCTTTTAATGTTTTCTCTAGAAGCCGCTATGGCCCTTTGCTCACTGTCAGTCCCGCTAAAGGTAATGCCAACCTCATCAAACGATTTTTTACTGTTCTTTGCTTCATCGTTCAGTCGTTGCCACATCCTGTGATCATGTTGTTGCCAGCCTTTGAAGCCCCAATACGTCCGGCGCAATCCTGGCGCCATATTTAAGGAAATCATGGCCGCTTCAACAAGAAATGTCCCGGAACCACACATAGGATCCACCAATTGCTTAAAGCTTCCCTCTGTTCCCCAACCGGCACGCAATAATAACCCCGCCGCAAGGTTTTCTTTTAAAGGCGCAAATGAGCCACTTTGACGATAACCGCGTCGATGCAAACTGTCACCGGATAAGTCTAGACTCACAGTCATCAAATCACGTTTTAAACGAACCGCAATTCTTACATCTGGCTGAGTTTTTTCAACACTTGGACGATCGCCAGTGCGTTCAACAAAATAATCCACGATGGCATCTTTTGCTCTTACGGCACCAAACTGAGTATTTCGAATACTTTCATTCGTTCCATGAAAATCGATCGCAATCGTCGAGGATTCTGTTAAATGCAGGTTCCAATCAATTGCTTTTACACCATCGTAAAGCTCATCCGCTGACGACATGGTAAATTGTGCCAATGGCAACATAACTCTATTACCAACACGTGACCATAGGCACGCTTTATACGCTCCCTCAAGGTTTGTGTTTAATTTAACTTGGGCTTCTCCAAGACGCGTATCAGTCAGTCCTAAGGCATGCAGCTCTTGCTCTAAAACGTTCTCCATACCCAATGGGCAGGTAATTTCCAATTGATAAGACGGTGACGTTTCTAATGTGTTGGTAACTGTATTCATTTTTAATTACTTTTTTGTACAAATTAATGTTTTTTTAGACAAAAGTGTTTTTAGACAAATACTAAAATCTAAACTATTTGTTAATCGTTCATAAAACGACAGTATATATTAAAAGAGGATTTCTTTTATGAAGAAACAAAAACGCGATATCCACCAAAGAGCTTACACTAAAGGCTACAGAGCCGGTATGGCTGGACGCTCTAAAGGACTATCTGATCAATTCTCTGAACAAGCTCGCCCTGACTGGCTAGCAGGCTGGAGAGAAGGTCGAGAAGATATGTGGAACGGCTTTACCTCAGTAGAAGGAACCCACAAAATAGCGAGCTTCGCCAGCTAATTCTGCTTTTTATTGCGGCTATTATACCCATCTTAACCCAGCATGTATGGTTGTAGTATCCATTTACTGGGTTAAGATACTTAAGATAGTCGATTATGGATTAGTTTGCATTTTCTCTTATAAAACCGGATGTCGTTTCAATTGCTTCACGCACTAGGTCGGGACCGCGATAAATAAATCCAGAATAGATTTGCACTAATTTCGCACCAGCCTGCAGTTTTTCAACCGCATCCTTACCATTCATGATGCCACCAACCCCAATAATGGGTAGACTGTCCTGTAAATGATCGAACAGCACCCTAACCACCTCAGTTGAAGCATCTCTAACGGGTGCGCCACTTAAGCCACCCGCTTCATCCGCCCTTTTATGACCCTTCACAGCGTCTCTAGAGAGCGTTGTATTAGTTGCGATAATAGCATCAACACCTTGCTGTTGAAGCGTGTCAGCCACTAAACGAATCTCATCTGAAGACATATCTGGCGCAATTTTAACGGCCAATGGTACTTTTTTACCATGTTCGTCAAAATATCGGTTTCGAGCATCAATTAAAGGAGAAATTAACCCGGCTAAACTCTCACCAAACTGCAAACTTCGTAAGCCAGGTGTGTTTGGTGAGCTAATGTTAGCCGTGATGTAGTCTGCGTAGGGTATAACGGCATGTAAACAAGATAAATAATCATTGACAGCGTCATCAACAGACGTGGTTAAGTTTTTTCCAATGTTAACACCTAATATACCAGAATAGTTGTGCTGCTTTATTTGCCCAACCATATGCTCAACACCCTTATTATTGAAGCCCATGCGGTTAATAATGGCCTGATGTTCTGGTAAACGAAATAACCTAGGTTTTGGATTACCTGCCTGGCCTTTTGGCGTCACTGTACCCACTTCCACAAAACCAAACCCCAATGCTCCCATGGCTTCAAAAGCATCGGCATTTTTATCAAGCCCTGCCGCCAAGCCAACAGCATTTGGAAAAGTAAGCCCCATTACATCAACAGAAGCAGATGGCACATTCTCAATAAAAAACTTGTTAACACCTAGACGCTGCCCAGCGGCAAGTAATTCCAAAGAAAGCTCATGAGATACTTCTGCATCTAATTTAAAAAGAAGTGAACGCGCTAGGTTATACATTTTTTATCCTCTTTAGGTTGTGACAATAAAGACTCAACGGCTTATAAACAATATTAGATAAAATAATATGATGACATTTCAGCGGATTTTACTGACGCCAACTAACTTCCTGTTTTCATCAAATTCGACTTCAAAGGTACCATAGAGACCTTGATGGGTAACAAAAGAGGTAAATATAGATAGGGGCAACTGGACATTTCGACCATCTCTACTTTTTGCAACAAGACTTTTTACCGTTCCTTTATACATTTCTTTGAACTTGAACGCTGAAATACTTATATCTAAAACTATTTTTGCCATCTAAAAGCCCTTTCTTACGCTTCTCTTACACTTACTGTATTGTTTTATCTATTTTTTATCCATTAAGATGACGCATTATATTGTGTCTCCCGTTTTAATAACAGAAGTATGAGGAATATTGAGTTAATGGATACTTTAATTCGCACTTTACAGGACGAACTCAACAAAACAATTGTTGGACAAAGTAACTTAATCAAGAACCTATTAATTTCGTTAATCGCAGATGGACACGTTTTACTCGAAGGTCCTCCAGGTATAGCAAAGACAACCGCCGCGAAAGCCCTGGCGAATAGTATCGACAGTCAATTCCAACGAATACAGTTCACTCCAGATTTATTACCGGGTGATGTAACTGGCTCAGATATCTACCAGCAAGAGAAAGGCCAATTCGAATTCGTTGCCGGCCCAATTATGAACAATATCATTCTTGCAGATGAAATAAATCGTGCACCGGCTAAGGTGCAATCTGCCCTGCTTGAGGCAATGGGTGAAAGACAAGTTACCGTTGGTAATAAAAGCTACTCTCTACCAGAACTCTTTTTTGTTATCGCTACACAAAATCCCATTGAGCAAGAAGGAACCTACCCTCTTCCTGAAGCACAACTCGACCGCTTTATGATGAAAATAAAAGTTGATTACCCAAAGGCCGAAGAAGAGCTGGAAATATTACGCAGGGTAAGGCAAGGCGAGCACTCAAAAGCACAACCTAGTAAGCCAGTTTGTTCAACTGAAGATATTTTGTCTTTGAGATCCAAGGCCTTGGATTTATATATGGCCGAAACAGTAGAGCAATACATTGTCCAGTTGATCATGGCGACTCGTCATTCTGAACATTATTTAAAAGCCATTTACCCCGAGACAGAGGCGTTAATTGAATTCGGTTCCAGCCCCCGAGGTACTCTCGCATTAGATCGATGCGCCAGGGCTCACGCATTAATTAATGGCAAGGACTATGTCACTCCCGATGATGTCAAAGCCATAGCGCACAGCGTTCTTAGACACAGAATCCTGCCTTCATTTGAAGCCGAAGCCAAAGGGCTTACAACGGACGATATTCTTAATGAACTCCTTGAAAGAGTTCCTGTGATATAGGCTGTATTTTATGGATAAGCTAATATCACCACTTTCACCTATTCTTGACAACAGCGACTTAATTGCACTTGCCCCTTATGCCAAGCATTTAGGAAAAGCGCCAAAAAAAGCGCAACGCTCGCAGCCTACTGGTCAACACCAGAGGCAGGTTAAAGGTCATGGAATGGAGATGATGGAGCTAAGACAATATCAAATACACGATGAATTTCGCCATATAGATTGGCGAGTTACAGCGAGAACGGGCGTACCTCATACTCGAATTTATGCCCAAGAGAATGAGCACAAACGATTATTGATGCTCGACATCAGTGGCGTTGGTTATTTTGGTACACAACATACTTTCATATCAACAAGAATGGCTCAAGTTGCTAGCCTCATTGCCTGGAGAACCCAAATACAGCACGATAGCTTAGGATACTGTCTAAGTTTCGGGGATCAGATACACCAAAGGTCTTATACCCACAATAAGAAGCTCTTTTCTTTACTTATATCTCACCTAGCAGATGCGACCCATATTCAGCATAGAGCCGTTCCCTCAACATTAGAGCCATGGAATGCGCTGTACAAAACCTCCTCCATAAAACAGCAAAATGTCATTATATTAAGTGACAGATTAACACTCTCTACAGCAGATTTGAAAAGTATCGCTCAACTGGCTAAGCACAATTACCTTCATTGGATTAAAATTACTGATGACAATGCACAGAGATTGCCTAGCGGCCAATATTTGATGGAAGATACTAACGGTTTAAAGTGGCTGTCTGTTTCTCAAATGAAAGTAAAAGCACAACTCGAGGCACAAAACGCTCTATTTAAAAAGCAATTAAACGAGCTTGGAGCCCATGTTCATCAATATGATTTGCATGAGTCGCCTGTGGATATTGCTCGTCATTTACTGACAATAGGGGCTATCCACTAATGAATGAAACGTTACAGACAGGGATAGACCTCCCAAATAAAGCATTTATACTGCCTCAAGCCATTCCAATGTGGCCCCCCATATGGTGGAGTTGGTTAGTGCTGCTTACTTTTCTCACTGGGATCATCATAATTGGGATTATGTTGATAAGACACTATAAAAAAAACGCTTATCGTAGAATCGCGATACAATTATTGGAAAAAACTGAGACATCCCAACTCAGTGATAAAGAACTATTGATTCATTGCCACACAGTTATAAAGCGCTGTTTAGTAACACATAAGCAAGCACTCTATGCCTCTATGCTGACCAATGAATTGCTGCCAATATTGGATAAAAATATGGGAGTGCACGATTCATTTTCTAATCTCGGTCACTGGTTTATTGATGGTCAGTACCAACAAGAATTATCCCTCACTGAAGAAGAACGGGTTAAGCTAATACAAACAACAAAGAAATGGATAAAAAAACATAATGCTTGAATTTATTTGGCCTTGGTTTTTCATTTTATTACCTTTACCAATCTTAATGCGCTTCACAAAGCCGACAACACCTAATAGCGAGGCTATATGGTGGCCTACCGCAAGCTTGATAGACATAGAGTCAAATAATAAACCCGCTAACGCCTTAATAAAAAACCCAACTCTGTTATTGCTTTTACTTTCATGGTCACTCTTTGTAACCGCGATCGCTAGGCCTGTTTGGATAGGAGAACCCATTCAAATAACACCGTCTGGTAGGGACTTATTTATTGCCTTAGATTTATCTGGCAGCATGCAAGTCACCGATATGCAGGTCAATCAAGACGTTGCGGATCGACTTAGTGCGGCAAAACACGTTTTAAACGATTTTATCACTGAAAGAAAAGGTGATCGAATTGGCGTTATCGTGTTTGGTACTAAAGCCTATCTACAAGCACCACTAAGCTATGATGTAGAGACAGTTAACACCTTAATCAATGAAAACCAAATTGGCTTTGCTGGAGAGCAAACGGCAATTGGCGATGCCATCGGGCTGGGCATCAAACAACTTGAAGGCAAAGATAGCGACAAAAAAGTAATGATTCTTATGACTGACGGAGCCAACACCGCCGGTCGAGTACAACCGCTTCAGGCCGCTGAGTTTGCCGCCACACAAAACGTTAAAATCCATACAATTGGCATTGGCGCAGAAGAAATGGTCGTACAAGGTTTTTTTGGTCCCAAGGTGATAAACCCATCATCCGATCTTGATGAGCCATTATTACAGAATATTGCCACTATCACTGAAGGCCATTACTTCAGGGCCAGAAGCACAAATGAGCTGAATGCTATCTACCACTTAATAGACCAACTAGAACCAACCCCCAGCGAAGCGTTATGGCAAAGGCCTAAAACAACCTTATTGCATTGGCTCGGATTATTTAGTCTCCTATGTGCGGGTGCCGGTCTAATTCTACAAAAAAAATCACTCTTTAAAGGACGTAATTAATGGAGCTATTACCCGGCCTGTATTTCGCCCGACCCACCTGGTTATTACTTATTGTATTTACTCTCATTTGTGTATTTCTATTCAACCAAAAAGGGATAAAAAAAACCAACTTCCAAGGCTTTATCGACCCTAAACTTTTACCATTTTTAACCTCAACGAATAACAACCGCGCTGTGCCAAAATGGTTTAGTTTACTCAGTGTATGTTTAGCCATTATTGGTCTATCAGGCATCAGCTGGGAAAAACAACCCCAGCCGACTTACGCCTCTAATGCAAAGACGATCCTATTAATAGATCAATCCATCTCCTTATACGCAACCGACATTAAGCCAAATAGGTTGACTAGGTTGAAACACAAACTACAAGATGTGATAAACGCCATCGATGAAGGCGAGGTGGCAATGGTAGCATTCGCAGGTGATGCTTATACAATCAGTCCTTTTAGTGCAGATAAGACGACATTGACACACTTTTTACTGGCCCTTGATCCATTAATCATGCCTTTATATGGAAGCAATTTACTGTCTGGAATCGAAACCTCTTTGAGTCTACTAAATAACACCTCATCACCTACTAATTTAATTATTTTTACAGACAGCGTCAGTGATCAAGAAGTAAGAGAGATCCCTCAATTAGACAAGATCAAATCCTTAAACGTAAGTATTATAGGCATAGGCACACAAGAAGGTGGCGAAATTGTTCTTCCCGATGGCAATCGACTTAGAAAAAACAATCGGCTCATTGAACCAAAACTCCCAGACGATAAATTAAAGCAATTAGCTAACTCACTAAATGGGCAATATTATAATAACCATTTAACAGACAAGGTAATAAACAGCATAACAACAAACGTCAAAATGAATCAAAAGACCTTACAAGAATCAAATGCGTTAAGTAATATTTGGATTGAAAAAGGCCATTGGTTTATGATGCCATTCTTGATCTGGCTGCTTTTACAGTTCCGCCCTGGCGCCTACCTACTTATCATAATCAGTTTCACTGTCCATCCGCCTCCAAGCATGGCCTCTCCATTAGACTGGTTTATGACAAATGATCAACGAGCTCAAAGCCGTGTCGATCAAGGCAATTGGGAAGGAGCCGCCGAGTTATTTCAAAATAAAAAATGGCAAGCCGCATCAAATTATGCGTTAGAAAAATATGCAGAAGCAGCAGACGTGCTAGAATCACAAGCGTCTTCGGCCAACGACTTCTACAATTTAGGTAATAGCCTAGCTTTATCAGGTGAAATTGAGGATGCCATTAAAGCGTATGAACAATCTTTAGAGCTGAATCCAGACTCAAAAGAGACAAAAGAAAACCTAGCTTATTTAAAGCAGAAGCAAAAAGAACAACAAGATAAAGAACAGCAGCAAAACAAGGCTGACTCAGAAGAAGACTCAGAAGAAGACTCAGACCAACAAGAACAAACATCACAAAACGAAGACAACAATAACCAAGCACAATCAGATCAGAAAAATAACAAGCAAAATAACTCATCCGATGAGCAAGAAGAAAATCAACAAGAGCAAGCAGAAAATCAAGAGCCAGGTGAAGAATCTGACAACAAGAAAAACTTGGATAATCATTCCAAATCAGAAAATGCCCCATTGTCTGATGAAGAAAAAATTGCATTAGATCAATGGTTGCGACAAATACAAGATGATCCCGGTGGTTTACTAAAACGCAAACTCTGGTATCAACATCAAGAGAAACGAGCAGAAAATCGATTTAAACAAGAGGACGGACTGCCAATATGGTAGTAATAAAAAAAACGACTATGGTAGATTCAATATACTTTTTACTGAGTAAATTAAGACTCTTTGCAATTGCCGCTTTGTATCTAATTAGCGTTAATGTTTTTTCTGCTTCCGTAATTTCTTCGCTTAATAAAGATTCCGTTGTGGAAAATGAGGTCGTCCAACTTAGCATACGCACAGACTTCCCTGATACAGGTTCCGGTCCTGACCTAACCGAACTAAAGCGCGATTTTGAGATATTAGGAAAAAGTCAAAACAGCCAATTTCGCTTTAATTTAGGAACCAGCCAAGCATTAAACTTCTGGGTAATTAATTTAATGCCCAAGTCAGTCGGTAAAATAGAAATTCCACCGATTAACGTTGGTGAACACAAATCCGAAGCACTTATTTTAGAAGTGAAAAATGCACCTCAACTGCTCGATGAAAATGGCAACCCTCCCGTTATTCTAAAAATGACCTCTTCTGACCCTCAACCCTACCTACAACAGCAAATTATTTTAACAATGGAGCTGTTCACCTCTGTCGCACTTCAAAACGCAAATATCTCTACCCCAAATCATGCCAACCTTGTCATCGAAAGACTTATTGACGATCAAGCCCGAATTGAATTAATTAATGGCACAAATTACCAAGTGAGAACAAGAACCTATTTAGCGTTCCCTCAAGTCAGCGGCCAATTAGACATTGCCCCGCAAACCATATCCGCCATGATCAACACCAATACAGGTAGACGAATCATTAAGGTCCAAAGTCTACCTATTTCTTTACAAGTTTTACCTATACCAGCAAGTTATTCTAGCGACTACTGGTTACCTGCAAAAAGGGTCAGCATCAATACTAGCCTGTCCCCAATGACAAATGTTCACGTAGGAGATACCCTTACCTGGAAAATCGAAATTAGTGCCGCAGGCGCATTACCTGAACAAATTCCCCCTATTGCTTTTTCCAGCACGCCTGATTATAAACTTTACCCTCAACCTGCAGAATTTAGCAGCAGTAAGTCAGGCTCAGGAATTAATGGCAGCCAATCTCTCACGATTGAGATTGTACCAACAAGAGAAGGCGTCATTTCACTTCCATCAATAGAAATTCCATTTTGGAATGTAGAAGAAAGAGCGATTGAAGTAACAGCAACGGACAGCCTATCCCTTTCTATTTTGCCGCTAGGCAGTGGGTCATTAAACAATCAAACTAACACAAACCCATCCGCTAACCAGCAAGATGGCGGAGCCAAAAATGAACCACTTGACAACCCAAGCCAACCTATATCACTCGCCAAACCTAAAAAGCAAAAACAAACCGAGTCTCAAAGTATCGAAGTAGAGCTGGAAGTATCTGGAGAAAACCCAAGTACTGTATTAAAAATAATAATCGCACTGTCTCTTTTAATAATTATCCTGCTTACATGCACCTTCATTTGGTTAAAAAGAAATAAAAGAAAAACGGCTTCCGATATTGGTATACCAACAATTAAAGAGTTTGCACCAGTCTCAGCAATCGATGAAGCATCAGCTTATCAGCACCTCATTCAATGCTGCCGGTCCAATCAATTATCTCAATTGAGAGGATACCTTTTAGAGTGGGCAAGAGTCCGCTGGGGTGACGAGAATATTTTAGGACTAGAAGACATAAAACGCTTAAGCGACTCCCCTGAAATCACCCAATTAATTATGGAATCTGAGTTAAGCATGTATTCAGACAAAGCAACCAATCAATGGAATGGCGACGCATTAGCCGACGCATTAGAGATACACTTTAACGGAGTACAGAAAACCAGTCCTTCAGACCAATTAAAAACCTTATATCCCAATTTTTAATAATACAAAAGCATCAAACTAATTTACTTCTAGGAGGCTTTTTATGCCATCAGAACATCAAACAGGTATTACGGCCGAACAATCAAGCGATGCCTTATTTATTACTCTCAATGCGAAAGCAAACAAACAACAACAAATTGCCCTAGCACTCAAGCAATGCCCTGATATTATTGTCAAGATGCAAAACACCTACAAAGAGGCAAACTTGCATGCAGCGATAGGTATTGGCAGTGAGTACTGGTCAAAAATTTCACACATAAAACCGCTACAACTGACTGGCTTTAGTCAGATAGACACCCAGCAAGCTCCCGATACACCTGTTGACTTGATATTACATATTCGCTCAGATAGAAGAGACATATCCCACCTGCTTGCTCAGGCTATTTATCAGCTCTTTTCCCATATCACCACTTTAGAGGAAGAAGTAGCTTGCTTTAAATATTTAGACAACAGAGATTTAACTGGATTCGTTGATGGCACTGAAAACCCGACAGGGGACCACAGAGTTGAGGTTGCACTCGTTGGAGAAGAAGACCCCACGTTTAGCGGTGGCTCTTATCTTCATTTACAGAAGTTCATACACAAACTAGACAGCTGGGAAAAACTCTCTATTGATAAACAAGAAACCATCTTTGGTAGGAGTAAAGTAGATAACATCGAATTTACTTCAGCAGAAAAGTCACCACACGCACACACAAAAAGAACATCGATAAAAAACCAACAAGGCGAATCGCTAGAAATTCTCCGTCAAAGCATGCCTTTTTCAACACTGAAAGAATCGGGATTAATGTTTGCCAGTTATTGTCGCACACCAGATAATTTTAATGCTATGTTAAAAAGCATGTTAATTGGAGATGATGAAGGCAAAACCGATCACTTAATGAAATACACTCAGGCTGTAACAGGGCAATCTTTCTTTGTTCCAAGCTTAAATTGGTTGAAACAGCTATAACACCCTAACTGGCTATATCATCTCTAAATCACTCAATAAAAAACCACCAAATGCTAAGCACTTGGTGGTTTTTTTGTAAACCAATTACAAAGTTATCTTTCAATCTCAGCAGAATTAGACAGTAAACTCTGTTGAGCTTGAGCTGAAAGCGTTGAATTAGTTTGATTCAAATAACGTTCATAAAGCTCGGTTTGTTCAGACGCGCCATCAGATGCTTTAGATTCAACAGCCGTCAAGCGTAACACCACCAAATTACCATTTGATAAGCTTTTGATAGCCGTAACAGGTTCTGACTCAGGGTGTGGCAAGGTAAATGCCAATTCAGAAACAGCACTTTCTCCACGTGCCGCACCCGTCACGCTATTTAAATCTTGATCGTCTAAATTAGCCAGGGCGGTATCCGCTTTCTCCTGTAAAGAGTTAACTGCTTTTTGTTGAATCAAGACCGAGGCAACCTGCTCTCGAGCGTCTTCAAGCGACTTTAACGATTCGGGGTTATGCTCTTTTACTCGAACAACAACAACCTCATTATCGTTTAACTCAATAAGGTTACTATTTTGCCCATCCTCTAGCACTTGAGGACTATAAGCGGCCGCTATAACCTGAGGATTAGAGGTTAATTGATCGACTCCGCCATCTCGACCAAATAGATCAGACGTTAGAATTTCCACACCGTATTCTTTTGAAAGAGGCTCTAAACGATCACTCGCATAAGCTAAATCAGAAATATTTTCATGCTCACCCAAAAGAGCCGTTTCAATTTTCCGAGCAATAATATCTTCTTCTAACTGCCCCCTCAAATCATCAAAACTAGCCACATCCGCTTCAACAATATCATTCACCTGTACTAAATGGAGACCAAACTCCGTTTTTACTGGCTGTACTTCACCTAGAGGCATATCAAATACGGAACGATCGAAATCATCGCCCATAATGCCTTTTTCAATGTAGCCTAAATCACCTCCAGAGGCTTTCGAACCAAGGTCATCAGAATAGGACTCAGCAAGAGAGGCGAACGAGACACCGGAATCCAACTTTTGCTGAATTTCTTTTATTAGCTCATTGGCCTCCTCTTCAGAACGAGACTCTCCAAGCTCTAATAAAATATGAGAAACCTGACGCTCCTCTGATCGCTCTAGTGACACCTCAACATCATAAGCCGCTCTTAGTTCAACATCGGTCACATCAACTTTGTCACGTAAATCAGCTGATTTAATAAGCACATAATTTAAAGAGACTTGTTCTTCTTGTTTAAACTCATCTGGATGAGCCGAAAAATAGGTTTCAATTTCCGTATCAGTCACATCCATTTTTTCTGTTTCTGCTGACAGATCAAATTCTACATAATCAAATGTACGAGTCTGATTTTGCAGCATATCAATCATATCAACTTGATATGGTACAACAAATTCTGATGCGGCGACGGCAGAACGAACTTGCTGCAATAAAATATCTTTCTTAACACGCTCTTTAAATGAAAGAGGCGTATAACCAAGGGAACGAACAAAACCTACGTACTTATTTTGATCAAACTGACCATTAGTCTGAAACTCGCCAGCCTGTAATAAATATTGATCTACTTGCGCATCTGAAACACCAAGATTCATCTCTTCTGCATTGTTCAATAAAACCGCACGTTGAATCAAATCATCCAAAGCACGTCTTTGTAACAAGTTATCTTCAAGTAAAGCAGGATTAATCTGATTTCCCATCATGGAAATTAATTGACGCCTTTGCGTTTCTGCCGCTTGCAAAAGATCTGTACGAGTAATTTCCGTACCATTAACTTCGGCTACAGTATCAGAAGAGTTAAATCCTGTTACCAAAGCATCCACACCAAATAACGCAAAAGTCACAACGATGAAGCCAACTATAATTTTAACGACGATCCCGTGTGACTTATCTCTTATATTTTGGAGCATATAGCCTCCATGATGTTTTCCTTCAAGTATGTCTATACAAAAAAAGGTGTACTCCATCTGGAACACACCTCTTTGTCTAATGGCGGAACAGACGGGACTCGAACCCGCGACCCCCTGCGTGACAGGCAGGTATTCTAACCAACTGAACTACTGCTCCGAACTCTTTCAAATAACAAACAAATAAGTAATGCTATCTAATGATTAGTTAACAGCGTCTTTAAGACCTTTACCGGCTTTAAAACCAGGAACCTTAGCTGCTTTAATTTGAATTTCCTCACCAGTCTGAGGGTTACGACCAGTACGAGCTGCACGTTCTTTAACAGCAAATGTACCAAAGCCAACCAAAGTTACTTGGTCGCCTTTTGCTAACGATTCAGTAATGGCTTGTAAAGTTGCATCTAGCGCATTACCAGCAGCGGCTTTGGAAAGATCAGCGGAAGCTGCAATTGCATCAATCAGTTCAGATTTATTCACGTTGTACCCCTTCAGTATTTTCGTGGTTCCTTAAAGCTTTTTAAGACTTCTTTTCATTAGGAGAAAAAAGGATGAGCAGTTATACAAGCCAATCCTACCCTCTGTCAACTCAGAGGTTTCACCTAATGATGACTCACAGCTTCTTGTTCATCAACAATTTTTTCTTTAGAAGTAGCAGTTTCTATCTTTTTTGGTGAAGGAATGTACTCTAAAGCGATATCTAAGACCTCATCAATCCATTTTACCGGATAAATAGATAAATCAGCCTTAATATTATCAGGGATTTCTTTTAAGTCTCTCTCATTCTCGTGAGGAATAATGACCGTTTTAATACCGCCTCTATGAGCCGCCAACAGCTTCTCTTTAAGGCCGCCTATAGCCAAGACCTCGCCTCGTAGAGTAATCTCTCCTGTCATCGCGACAGATGCCTTTACAGGCACCTTCGCAAGCACCGAGACCATAGCGGTACACATTGCTATACCAGCACTTGGGCCATCTTTAGGCGTTGCCCCCTCAGGAACATGCACATGAAGATCTATTTTTTCATGGAAATCTTCATCAACACCAAGCGCAACCGCTCTACTTCGAACAACAGTCAATGCCGCCTGAATCGATTCTTGCATTACATCGCCTAACGAACCGGTTTTTACATGCCTACCCTTACCTGTTAATGCGGCCGCCTCAATGGTTAGAAGCTCTCCACCAACGGATGTCCATGCTAATCCGGTAACTTGACCAATCTGATTTTTTTCTTCCGCCTTACCATAAGAAAAACGCTTCACACCAGAAAACTCTTCTAAAGTATCTCCTGATACAACAACCGCATCTTTACTTTTCGAGAGTGACTGTTGCTTAACAACTCGACGACATACTTTACTTAATTCGCGCTCTAAGCCTCGCACGCCAGCCTCACGAGTGTAATAACGAATTAACCCAGTTAATGCGTCATCCGTTACTTCAATTTCACTGTCTTTCATGCCAGATAATTTTATTTGTTTTGGCAGCAAGTAGCGACGAGCAATATTCAGCTTTTCATCTTCGGTGTAACCAGGGATACGTATTACTTCCATTCGGTCCAATAAAGGACCAGGTATATTCATGCTGTTGGAAGTACAAATAAACATAACATCGGATAAATCGTAATCCACTTCTAGATAATGATCATTAAAAGTATGATTTTGCTCTGGATCTAAAACCTCTAGAAGAGCTGAAGCAGGGTCTCCTCGCTGATCCATTCCCATTTTATCGATTTCATCAAGTAGGAAAAGAGGGTTTTTCACTTTTACTTTTGAAAGTTTCTGTAATAACTTACCAGGCATCGAGCCAATATAAGTTCGTCTATGGCCACGAATTTCAGCCTCATCCCGTACACCACCTAAAGACATTCTTACGTATTTACGATTAACCGCCTTGGCAATCGATTGACCTAAAGAGGTCTTACCTACACCAGGAGGCCCAACAAGACACAGAACAGGACCCTTTACCTTTTTAACTCGCTGTTGAACCGCCAAAAACTCCAATATTCTTTCTTTTACATCATTTAGGCCATAATGATCTTGGTTAAGAATTTTTTCAGCGTAGGCAAGGTCATTACGAACTTTACTGCGCTGTTTCCAAGGTAAAGAAAGTAACCAGTCAATGTAACCTCTTACAACTGTCGCCTCAGCTGACATTGGTGACATCATCCGAAGTTTCTTTAATTCGCCTTCTGCTTTTTCTATCGCTTCTGCCGACATGCCACTTTCAATTATCTTTTCCTGAAGAATATCAAGTTCATTGCCGCTTTCATCCATGTCACCAAGCTCTTTCTGAATGGCCTTCATTTGCTCATTCAGATAATATTCGCGCTGACTTTTTTCCATCTGTTTCTTGACTCGACTGCGAATACTCTTCTCTAGATGCGCTATGTCTAATTCACCCTCCATAAGTGCAATCAAAAACTCACCACGCTCAATCAAAGAACTCATTTCAAGAATACTTTGCTTATCTTCGAGCTTCAACGTCATATGACCAGCAATCGTATCAATGAGCACACCTAGCTCATCTATCACCTTAACGGATGTCACTACTTCGGCTGGGATTTTTTTACTGCCAGCAACATATTCATCTAATTGCTTCAAGAGTGCAGAACGAATGGCCAAGTACGAACTTTCATCTGCATCAGAAGAAACCACTTCAGTTACTTGCGCTTCAACATAATTCTCAAGGTCAACTAATGCATCAACCCGTGCTCTAGCCGCGCCTTCAACCAAAACCTTCACAGTGCCATCAGGAAGCCGAAGCAGTTGCATCACTTTTGCAGTAGTACCTATTGGGTACAAATCTTCAACAGTTGGGTTATCTTTCGATGAATCTTGTTGAGCGACTAAAAAAACAAATTTATTATCATCCATGGCGGCCTCAAGAGCGGCTATGGATTTTGCACGACCTACAAAAAGAGGCAAAACCATATTAGGGTATACCACCACATCTCTTAATGGCAGCATAGGAAGCGTTATCTGTTCAGACATAATATTTTCCAATAAAGCGCATTACACGCGCAAAAAGTAAAAGAGGTTTGATATAAGAAAACATAAGGGCTATCTATAGAAAAACAAGCTCGACTCATGGAGTATTATCAATATGTTGCTTAGATCCTATTATAGATAAAATAAAAAACATAGAATTTCCACCAACAAAAAAGGCCAACTCGATATACTTATTATCAAGCTGGCCTTATATCAGTACTAAAGATAATTACTTATTGGCAACATCATCTTCTTTTTCAAGGACCATCAAAGGTAAACCTTCACCTCGAATAGCCTGGCCATCCATAACCACTTTAGTAATATCTGCCCGGGAAGGAAGATCATACATTGAATCTAATAAAGCCGATTCAAGGATACTTCTTAAGCCACGCGCACCCGTTTTACGTTCTAAAGCAAGCTTAGCCGCCTCTTTAAGAGATTCTTCAGTGAATTCTAATTCTACACCTTCAAGCTCAAACAAATGCTGATATTGCTTCGTTAGAGCGTTCTTTGGTTCACTTAGAATGGTTATCAAAGCCTCTTCATCTAATTCAGACAATGTAGCAACCACTGGCAAACGACCTACAAACTCAGGAATAAGACCAAACTTAACCAAATCTTCAGTTTCAACCTGATGTACGGATTGAGAAAACGTTTTGTCTTCTTCTTTACTCTTAACCACAGCAGAAAAGCCAATACTGCCTTTTTCAGTACGATCACTGATCACTCGATCTAGGCCTGCAAACGCGCCACCACAAATAAACAAGATATTTGACGTATCAACTTGTAAAAATTCTTGCTGAGGATGCTTTCGACCACCCTGAGGAGGAACAGAAGCAACCGTACCTTCAATAAGTTTCAACAATGCTTGCTGAACACCCTCACCAGATACATCTCGCGTAATTGAAGGGTTATCTGACTTACGAGAAATTTTATCTATTTCATCAATATAGACAATACCTCTTTGCGCTTTCTCAACATCATAGTCACATTTCTGAAGCAGTTTCTGAATGATATTTTCAACGTCTTCGCCAACGTAACCAGCCTCTGTCAGGGTTGTTGCATCAGCGATAGTAAAGGGCACATCCAACACTCGCGCCAACGTCTGAGCCAATAACGTCTTACCGCTACCAGTAGGGCCAATCAGCAATATATTACTTTTACCTAATTCAATATTACTACTTTTAGATTGATGGCGTAGACGTTTATAATGATTATAAACAGCAACGGCCAATACTCTTTTGGCTTTCTCTTGACCAATTACATACTCATCAAGAGCCGCTTTAAGTTTTACTGGCGTTGGCAATTCGTCTTGCTTTTCTGGATCTTCGCTGTCAATTTGCGACAACTCTTGTGTAATGATATTACTACATAGATCAACACACTCATTACAAATATATACAGAAGGACCAGCAATCAGTTTCTTAACTTCATCTTGGCTTTTGCCACAAAAAGAGCAGTACAAAAGCCTATCTGAGTGCTCTCCCTTACCAAATTTATCATCCGACATTAAATATTCACCTGTCTTAAACTGCTCGTTTCAATAATATATCGTCAATTAAGCCATATGCTTTAGCGGCTTCTGGATCCATAAAGTTATCACGGTCCGTATCTTTCGCGACATCTTCGACCGGCTTACCAGTATGAAACGAGATAATTTCGTTTAATTTCTCTTTGATTTTAATAATTTCACGAGTATGAATCTCAATATCAGAAGCTTGCCCCTGATACCCACCCAAAGGCTGGTGAATCATTACGCGAGAGTTTGGCAGGCAATAACGCTTACCAGCTGCACCAGCAGTTAATAATAACGCACCCATGCTCGCCGCTTGACCAATACACATAGTACTAACGTCTGGTTTAATAAATTGCATCGTGTCATAAATAGACATGCCCGCTGTAACAGAACCACCAGGAGAATTGATATACAAATGAATGTCTTTATCAGGGTTTTCAGATTCTAAAAACAATAGCTGAGCAACAACTAAATTGGCCATGTGATCTTCTACTTGACCGACTAAAAAAATAACTCTCTCTTTGAGCAAACGCGAATAAATATCAAAAGATCGTTCACCGCGAGCAGTTTGCTCAATAACCATTGGTACAAGACCAGCACTAGTAATAGCTACTGGACCAGTTGTAGGGTTTGTTAAATTCATACTAATTCCTTAAAACAAAAAAGCCGACACAGCATCTACTATGTCGGCCTTAAATAGAAATATAAGAGTAAACTTATGCTTCTTCGCTTTCTTCTACTGCTTCAGTAGCTTCAGCTTTTGGCTTTATAGCATCTTCATATCCTAAAGTTACCTCAGTAACTTTAGCTGACTCAAGCAGTTTATCAACAACTTGCTCCTCAAGTACAGCAGATTGGATTTGAGTTAAGCGCTCTTTATCTTTTAGATAAAACTCAACAACCTGTTGAGGCTCTTGATACGCCTGAGCCATATCTTCTAAGAAAGATTGTACTCGATCATTTTCAACTTTTAACTCGTTTTGCTTGATCACTTCAGAGATCAACAAACCTAATTTAGCACGCTTAGTTGCTTCATCCTGAAACAGCTCAGCAGGAAGTTGTGATGCATCAAAGCCTTGACCACCAAATTGCTGTGCAGCTTGTTGACGCAAACCATCAACTTCTTGAGAAACCAACGCTGAAGGTACATCGACAGGGTTGTTCTCTAATAGAGCATCAAACAAAGCATTTTTCAGCTTAGCTTTTACCGCTTGATTAAGTTCACGCTCCATGTTTTTACGCACTTCAGCACGAAGAGCCGCAACAGTTGCCTCTTCTAATCCAAACTTTTCAACAAAAGCATCATCTAATTCAGGGATGGATTGCTCTGCAACTTCAGACACAGTAATTACGAACTTAGCTTCTTTACCTTTTAGCGCTTCGGCTTGGTAATCATCTGGGAAAGTGACCATTACATCACGAGATTCACCCGCTTTCATGCCAACAATGCCTGTTTCGAACCCAGGAATCATAGTATTGGAACCAATAACCAATTTATGATCTTTAGCTTCGCCACCTTCAAACGCTTCATCAGCAATGTAACCCACAAAATCGATTGTCGCTTGATCACCGTCTGCCGCTTCACGCTCAACAACTACCCAATCCGCATTTTGTTTACGAAGCGTTTCAAGCATTGTATCTACATCAGCCTCTGTCACTTCAGAGATAACGCGTTCAACGGAAATATTTGACGCATCAGCCAACTCAACAACTGGGTAAACTTCTACTTTTGCGATAAATTCTAAATCGGCACCTTCATCCATAGATTTAGGTTCAATAGTAGGCATTCCAGCAGGCTGCAAATCTTCTTTTTGAACCGCTTCAACATACGCATCACGCATGATTTGCTCAATTGCATCAAGACGGATACCTTGACCGTAACGTTTTTTAACAACATTAACTGGCACTTTACCTTTACGAAAACCATCAATACGAACAGTTTTTGCTGTTTTAGCGACTTCAGAACTTACTTTATCATCGATACGAGCAGCAGGAACCGTAATTGTAAGTACGCGCTCAATAGCAGATGTTGTCTCTACAGAAACTTGCATAAAACTTCCTCTCGGGAATTTGCCTTAATAATGTTGATTTAAAAACATGCAGCAATTGTGTGCATTCACTCTTATGTAATCAACAAGACTTTGAATTAAATGTTTAAGTAATAAGAGAATGGCGCGCCTGAAGGGATTCGAACCCCTGACCGTCCGCTTAGAAGGCGGATGCTCTATCCAACTGAGCTACAGGCGCTTAACTCATTACTGTTACGTGGTGCGCTATTATATGGAAGGAATTCCATTCGTCAACATAATGATGTAAAAAAGCCCAGAAAGTCTGGGCTAAAATGACTTTTTATCACAAAGGACCCAAAAAGAGATCGAAAAACAAACAACGACCACTAATCGGTTAAAAATCACAAAAGGAACGAGCGCATACTAACAAACCCACCAGCACGCAGCAAGCACAAAGCACCATAAGCAAGCATAAAAATTGAGAATGCACACTATTTGCACGCTAGTTACACATATTACTTTTATATAGACCCTACAAAGAAAGTTACAACTTACAAGACAGCAAAGATCAGGTATTATTAAAATTATTAAACTTACATTATTAATGGGGTTATTTTGACATCTAGATCAGCTTTACACTTTTTCAAAAGTTACGTTTTAATTGTTTATAACCGCTACAAAGAAAGCAACTCTGGTTTACGAGCGGCGCAACTCACATTAGCAAGCCTTCTTGCCGCTGTACCTATCATTACCATCATTTTAGGTATCCTTGGTTTTACGCCCGCATTACAGGAAATGCAATCTACATTATTGCAACTACTAGAAGCGCATCTAGCACCAGGCACAAGCGAAGTCATTTTACCTTATCTTATAAAATTTTCAGATCAAGCTAAAAGCCTTCCTCTCGCTGGTTTAGTCATGCTTATTTTAACCGCCTTATTACTACTTAATAGCTTTGAAATTGCAGTACAAGAAGTATGGCAAATCTCATCTCTAAGAAACATAAGAGAAAGACTGCTAACTTATTGGGCTATATTAACACTGGGCCCAATTTTATTAGCCGCTTCATTAAGCCTCTACGGCACCCTCCTTACTTTTAGATGGCAGGGGCTGGCAATTGGTGAGTTCACGACTCATTTAGTGCAGTTTAGTAGCGTCATCCTTTACTTCATTATGATATTTACACTAAATTATTTGTCTCCTAACGCCCCTGTAAAAGCAAAACTTGCTGCTATCTCAGCGATCTTTGCGACCTTAGCACTTTCATTATTGAATACTCTCTTCACCTCATTCGCACAATTGTTCGCTAATTACCAAGTTGTTTATGGTGCTTTTGCGGCACTACCAACATTAATAATATGGCTTCAATTAAGCTGGCATATTATTCTCATATCGACTTGTTTATGCGCAAGCCTTCATAAAGATCAAATTAATAACAACCAGACAACGAATCTATAAGTTAATCTTTGCTCACTATACTGGACTCATTAAATGAATCAAAAAATAAATGAACTCAATACCCTATTAGAAGAAGCTGACTGCCTAGTAAATACTACGCAAATTAATGACGCTCTAGACATAATGGCCAAAAAAATCACCGATGATCTAAGTGATAAGATACCTTTGGTAATTTGTGTTATGAACGGCGGCCTTATACCCTCTGCTGCACTCTTAGAACGTTTGAACTTTCCTCTAGAGCTAGACTATATTCACGCTACGCGTTATGGCATGGAAACAACAGGCAGTGGCCTTAAATGGCTGAATTACCCTCAGTCAGAATTAAAAAATCGTGACATATTAGTCATAGATGATCTATTTGATCAGGGGCACACACTACTAGCCATTAAACAATGGTTTCAAGATCAAGGAGCAAACAAAGTTTATACAGCAACCATTGCTAATAAACTGCATGATAGAAAGGTTGAAAATATGCGCCCAGATTACATAGGCCTAAATGTTGAAGATAGGTTTTTATTTGGCTATGGGATGGACTATCAAGGTTACTTCCGAAACCTTCCTGCCATCTACGCAGTTAAAGGTCACTAATATCATTACAAAAAAAGCGCCAATTTGGCGCTTTTTTTCAATATAAACAACTCAGCCCTATCGGCTAAAACACTCTATTACAACCATTCAATGCCGCAACCCTATACGCTTCAGCCATTGTCGGATAATTAAACGTTGTGTTTAAAAAGTATTTTACCGTATTCAGTTCACCCGGTTGCTTCATAATAGCCTGACCAATATGAACGATTTCTGATGCCTGATCCCCGAAACAGTGAATACCTAATAACTCCAAAGTTTCCCGATGGAATAATAGCTTTAGCATCCCTACAGGCTCACCTGTAATTTGAGCTCGTGCCGTGTGCTTAAAGAAAGCCCTTCCGACTTCGTAAGGTACTTTTTCAGCGGTCAGCTCAGCTTCTGTTTTACCAACTGAACTAATTTCTGGAATGGTATAAATACCAGTCGGTACTTCATGAATAAAGTGCCCTCCATCCAGTCCATACATATTTGCAGCTACTGCACGACCTTGATCGTATGCGGCACTAGCAAGACTAGGCCAACCAATTACATCACCAGCGGCATATACATTTTCGACAGCGGTTTGATAGGTTTCTTGAACCGCTAATTGACCACGGCTATTTGCCTCTAAACCTATGGCCTCAAGATTAAGACTGTCTGTATTTCCAGAACGACCATTACAGAACAAAAATGCATCAGCTCTAATTTTTTTACCTGAGTTCATATGAACAATGACACTTCGCTCAGCCGTTTCAACTTTTTCATAAGATTCATTATGTCGAATTAACACACCACTATCTCGCAAGTGATAACTTAAGCCATCTGTAATCTCATCATCCAAAAAGCTAAGTAGTTTTTTTCCAGGATTAATCAATTCAACTCGAACACCTAAGCCACAAAATATTGAAGCATATTCACAGCCAATGACTCCAGCACCATAAATAATTAATGAACGAGGAGTATGACTTAAACTTAGGATAGTATCTGAGCAATATACTCTTGGATGATTAAAATCGATATCTGCTGGACGATAAGGCCTAGAACCAGTTGCAATAACAAATTTATCGGCAGCTAAAAGCTCAGGGCCCTTCTCATATGTATTAACTTCTACGGTATTAGCGTCTTTAAATTTACCCTTACCAAAGTAAATGTCGATTCTATTACGAGCATAATATTCTGTTCGCCCCATCACCTGCTTATCGATGACTTTATTGGCATGAGTAAGGACCTTTGGAAATGAAAACCAACGAGGCTCACCGATGTCTCGGAACATAGGGTTAGTATTGAAAGCAATAATTTCTTTAACTGCGTGCCTTAACGCCTTAGATGGAATTGTGCCTAAATGCGTACAACTACCACCAACACGTTCACTAGACTCGATTACAGCCACTTTTTTTCCAGCTTTAGCCGCATTCATCGCAGCACCCTCTCCAGCTGGGCCTGTACCTAATACTACGACATCATAATGTCTCGTCGTCATAATCACCCCTCGATATTAATTGTCATTATTCGTTATTTTGATGCGTCGTAAAACTGGTCGTCATTCTTTGAGGATACAGCGGTCGAACTGTTCTCTTCATCACATTTCCCCTTATCGCCACCACAGATATCACAAGCAACTTCCATACCTAATGCTCCCATACCCCCGCACGACCCAGATATAGGCTTCCTTCCCATCAACACACCGACAGCCATTGCCGTAACCAAAAGCAACATAAGCACAAAAGCCAAAACAATTGTTAACATCACAACCCCCTTAATATAAAAATACGTATTCTATTCGATTGAATTTTTTAGATATGGTTCAAAAGCGCTAGAAACACGCTCTTCATAGCCAAAGTCTTTTTTAATCATTAAATAGGCCGCTATACCGTGCTTTTCAGCAAACTCTAACCCTTTTTCCGGTCCAAGCACTGTTATCGCCGTCGCCATACCATCGGCCATAACGGCCGTCTTATCTATAATTGTAACAGATACTAGCTTATGAGTTATTGGACGCCCGGTTTTTGGATTAATTATGTGCGAATATCGAACGCCATTTTTTTCAAAATAATTTCTATAATCACCAGAAGTCGCAATAGCAAGGTTATTAACATCAATAATTAATTGAGCGACATTATGGCCACCAGCAGGACTTTCTATGGCTATTTTCCAAGGTTCTCCATTCTCTTTCTTACCTTTAGTTCGAATTTCCCCTCCCACTTCAATTAAATAGCTCTCAATACCATTTTTATCCAGCTCATTTGCAATTGCATCAACACCATAACCCTTTGCAATTGAAGATAGGTCGACGTAGATATCGTTCACTTTTGACAAAACATTACCAGACAGCGATAAGTTTTTATAACCAACTTTTTGCTTGGCTCGATCAATCTCTATATCTGTCGGCGGCTCATCCCTCCCCTTAGCAGGGCCAAACCCCCATAAGTTGGCTAACGGACCAACCGTTACATCATAATAACCATCTGACATAACACTAATCAGCAGTGCCTTATCAACAACATGCGCGAACTCGCTAGAAATCTCTTGCTTTGAACCACTCGGCATTTTATTAAATAAGGATAAATCAGAGGATGGATCATAAGTTGACATCAGCTTATTGATACGAAGCAGCACATTGTCCACATCATCTTTTAATGATTGAACACGGACGTCATTATCAACAGTATAAAACTTAACTGTATAAGTTGTGCCCATGGTTGGCCCAGAAAAGCTAACCAATTCAGGCGAAAACGACAACCCTTTGATAATCAAAAAAAGAACAATAACTGGAGCTAAAATCAATATTATTTTGTTTCGCATATTTTTTCTTACTATAAAAATAAAACCCCACATAAGTGGGGTTTTATTTAGATAAACAATCTAGCCACCAAAATCATCTAGTAGAATATTTTCATCTTCTACACCCAAATCTTGAAGCATTTTTACTACGGCTTGGTTCATCATTGGAGGTCCACACATGTAGAACTCACAATCTTCTGGAGCAGGGTGGTCTTTCAGGTAATTTTCATACAGTACATTATGAATAAAACCAGTGTAACCCTCCCAATTATCTTCTGGCTGAGGATCAGAAAGCGCTAGATGCCATTTAAAGTTTTCATTTTCAGCTTGAAGAGTGTCGTATTCATCATCATAGAATGATTCTCGCAAACTACGTGCACCATACCAAAAACTCATCTTACGCGTTGACTTCAAACGTTTAAGTTGATCAAAGATATGAGATCTCATAGGCGCCATACCAGCACCACCACCGATGAATACCATTTCAGCATCAGTATCCTTAGCAAAGAACTCACCAAAAGGACCATATACTTTAATCGTATCACCAGGTTTTAAACCAAAAACATAAGATGACATCTGACCAGGAGGAACATCATCTTTGCCTGGAGGCGGTGAAGCAATACGAATATTAAACTTCACAAGACCACGCTCTTCAGGATAGTTTGCCATTGAGTAAGCACGAATGATCGGCTCAGAAACAACAGAGGTAAACTTCCAAAGATTGAATTTATCCCAATCACCACGATATTCTTCTTCAATATCAAAATCTTTATAATGCACAGTATGGGCAGGCGCCTCAAGCTGAACATAACCACCGGCACGGAAATTAACGTTTTCGCCTTCAGGTAACTTAAGCGTCAATTCTTTAATGAAGGTGGCTAAGTTTGGATTAGACTCAACAGTACAATCCCAAGCCTTAACCCCAAATACTTCTTCTGGAACTTCGACATGCATATCTTGCTTAACAGCCACTTGACAAGATAAACGATAGCCTTCTTTTTCCTCACGGCGATTAAAATGAGATTGCTCTGTTGACAACATAGAGCCGCCACCACTACTAACCACACATTTACACTGAGCGCAGGTACCACCACCACCACAAGCAGAAGATAGAAAAACACCATTCTCTGCCAGAGTCTGCAATAGCTTCCCACCAGCCGCCACTTTTATTTCTTTTTCGCCATTAATATGTATAGTGACATCACCTGTACTTACTAGTTTTGCTCTAGCAGCCAAGATAATGGCAACCAAAGCAAGCACTATAACAGTGAACATCACCACACCTAGAATAATTTCTAAGTTAAGCATGTTTAATAAATCCTATTCATGGTTCTTCTTGATACGTCACTTACAGCTGAACACCTGAGAAAGACATAAATCCTAGACTCATTAGACCCACCGTAATAAAGGTAATACCTAAACCACGAAGACCAGCCGGCACATCAGAATATTTAAGTTTTTCACGAATACCTGCTAGCGCCGCAATAGCCAGCGCCCAACCGATACCTGCACCAACACCATAAACAACACTCTCGCCGAAGTTATAATCACGCTCCACCATGAAAAGTGACGCTCCCATAATAGCGCAATTCACAGTAATCAATGGCAAAAATACACCTAGAGCGTTATATAACGCTGGCATGTATTTATCCAGCGTCATCTCGAGAATTTGAACAATAGCGGCAATGACACCAATATAGCTCAGCAAGCCAAGGAAACTAAGGTCAACCCCTGGCATCCCCGCCCATTCAAGTGCCCCATCAGCCAACAGGTTTTTGTAGATAAGGTTATTTAACGGAACCGTAATTGCTAAAACAACAACGACAGCAATCCCCAAACCAATAGCCGTTTCAACTTTCTTTGATAACGCCAAGAAAGTACACATACCTAAGAAGAACGCCAATGCCATGTTTTCAACAAACACAGCCTTGATGAACAAACTAATTAAATGTTCCATTAATGAGCCTCCTGAGCGCGGGAATTGGCAGCAATTTTAAATTCAGGCGCTTCGACTTGATCTGTCTTCCAAGCTCTTAACGCCCAAATGACAAGACCAATAACAAAGAAAGCACTTGGTGGAAGCAACATCAGACCATTAGGCTGATACCAACCGCCGTTTTGAACGGTTTGAAATATTTCAACACCAAACAATTTACCAGCACCCAAAAGCTCACGGAAAAAGGCAACAATTAACAACATTGCACTGTAACCTAGACCATTACCGATACCATCAATGAAGCTAATCCCTGGAGGGTTTTTCATGGCAAAAGCTTCTGCACGCCCCATTACGATACAGTTTGTAATGATCAAACCAACGAACACAGAGAGTTGCTTACTTATTTCAAAAGCAAACGCTTTCAAGACTTGATCAACAACAATAACCAAGGATGCAATAACGATCATCTGTACAATGATACGAATACTGCTTGGAATATGATTACGAATAATGGCAATGAAAAAGTTGGAAAAAGCGGTTACCAAAGTTAAAGCAATTGCCATAACCAAACTAACACTTAAACTACTTGTAACAGCCAGTGCTGAACAAATACCCAATATCTGTAAAGCAATTGGGTTATTATTCATAATAGGTGCAAAAAGCACTTTTCTTACTTCAGACATAATTACTGCCCCTCGCCTTTAAGACCAGACAAAAAAGGACCAAAGCCTTGATTACCCAACCAATAATGAACAAGATTTGTTACACCTCGACTCGTTAATGTTGCACCAGACAAGCCATCAACCTTATAAGCCGCTTGAGGATCTGCAGAATCAACAGGACCTTTAGCTAGAGCCAATACAGCCTCACCAGATTCATTGTAGACCATCTTACCCTTCCACAATGCTTTCCAATTTGGGTTATCAACTTCACCACCTAACCCGGGCGTTTCAGCTTGATCATAAAAACCAAAACCAATAACTGTGTTAAAGTCGCCCTCTAATGCCATGAAACCATACATAGTTGACCACAAACCATACCCTTTAACCGGCAAGATAATACGCTCTATCTGATCTCCAGACTTAACCAAATAAACCGAGCTGTATTTAGCTCGACGTTTGATGCTGGCTATATCATTTTCAGGCTTCAAGGCGACAGATAAAGCAGGATCTTTTGACGCGACGTTTTGATCGTATGTAGATGGATCAATCCCCACTGAAGCAAGTTCCGCCTCAGTAGCAAATTTACCTGTAGACATATCAACCAAACGCGTCTCAATAGACTCAAAAATTTCATCTACTGACTTATTAGGATCAAGCATATCCGCTGCTGCTAAGATATTTTGCTTCCTATCTAGGTCTTTGTTGGCTTTTTGAATAGGCTTCAAGCCAACCGCGGCGGCCGCAACAAATACGGAACAAACCAGACACAAAGATAGAGCAACGACCAACGTTTTCTTAATACTATCGTTACTAGACATTGCGAGCTTTCCTCCGTTTGATATTTGCTTGTACAACAAAATGGTCAATAAAAGGTGAGAACAAGTTAGCAAACAAGATAGCCAACATCATACCTTCAGGATAAGCCGGGTTAACGACACGGATTAACACAACCATTACCCCGATCAAAGCACCGTAAAACCATTTACCTTTATTTGTCATAGAGGCCGATACAGGATCAGTGGCCATGTACATCATACCAAAGGCAAAACCACCTAAAACAAGATGCCAGTACCAAGGCGTCGCAAACATTGGGTTTGTGTCGGAACCAATCAGGTTAAATAGAATCGAAACGGCGACCATACCTAGGAACACACCAGCCACAATTCGCCAAGCGGCAATTCTCATAATAAGAAGCGCACCACCACCGATTAATATGGCGAAGGTAGATGTTTCACCCATAGACCCCTGAATGAAGCCAAAGAATGCATCTGACCAAGCAACCGTCAAACCAGTTACACCATCAGCCGCTAATTGACTTAATGCTGTCGCTCCAGAAAAGCCATCTACCGCAGTCCAAACAGCATCACCCGACATAGAAGCTGGGTAAGCAAAGAACAAAAAGGCACGACCTGCAAGAGCGGGATTCAAGAAGTTTTTACCTGTACCGCCAAATACTTCCTTCGCTAACACAACACCAAAGGTAATACCTAAAGCGACTTGCCATAAAGGAACCGTAGCAGGCAGAGACAAAGCAAAAAGAATAGAAGTCACAAAGAAGCCTTCGTTAACCTCATGCTTACGAACTGCAGCAAACAATACTTCCCAAAAACCACCGACAATAAAGGTAACAAGATAAACAGGCAAAAAGTGCAAAGCGCCATATATCATGTTGTCCCATAAGCTAGCGGAGTCATAACCACTCAACGCACCAATTATTGAATGCCTCCATGTATCAGGACTTGCAATACTCATCGCTTCCATGGCTGTATTAGCTTGGTAACCAATGTTATACATGCCAAAAAACATAGCAGGAAAAGTACACATCCACACCAAAATCATGATGCGTTTCATGTCTACCGCGTCACGAACATGCGCACTTGCTTTCGTAACAGAACTTGGACGATAAAAAATAGTATCTACGGCTTCGTATAAAGCATACCAATTTTCATATTTACCGCCTGTATGGAAATGAGGTTCCATATCGTCTAGAACTTTTCTAAGCCCCATATCTTACCCCTCTCTTTCAATCAGAGTTAAACAATCCCGAAGGATCGGGCCATATTCAAATTTACCAGAACAACTATAAGTACAAAGCGACAAGTCATCTTCGTCCAATTCCAATAATCCTAACAATTGCGCTTGCTCAGTATCATTAACAACGAGTGCTCTTAATAGCTGAGTTGGCAAAATATCCATTGGAACCAAACGCTCAAAGTGACCTAAAGGCAACATAGTTCGATCCGAACCATTCGTTGTAGTACTCATAGCAAAGTCGGTTTTACCAAGCAGTTTCGACATAAAAACATTTAATACAGAATGTTTTTCATGACCGGCACGAAGGTAATGCATCATCTGACGTTCACGACCTTCAAGTAATACACTTACTTGTTGATTGTAACGCCCTAGATACGCGTAAGGCCCAGATGCTTTGCGCCCAGACAATACGGAACCAGAAATAATTCGATTGTCTCCTGACTTCAATTGACCAGCCGTCAACTCATCAAGGTTCACACCAACTTGTGTACGCAACAACCTAGGAGAAACAACCTGAGGTCCAGCTAATGAGATAACACGCTCAGAATTTAATTCACCTGTTGTGAAAAGCTGACCAATCGCCACGACGTCTTGATAATTGATAGACCAAACCGTCTTTTTATCACTAACAGGATCAAGAAAATGTATATGTGTACCGGCCAACCCAGCTGGATGTGGACCATCAAACTCTTGCACACTTACATCAGATGTTGTGGGGATTTTAGTACCGGGTGCTTTACAAACAAAAACAGAACCCTTTGTAAGCTTTGCTATCACAGCCAAACCATCAGCAAAATGCTCAGTTTTACCAGACAACACGACTTCAGCAGAAGCGGCTAAAGGGTTAGTGTCCATGGCCGTCACAAATATTGAGTTAGGCTCACTATCAAGCGCAGGCACTTTTGAGAAGGGTCTGGTTCTAAAAGCAGTCCATAAACCTGAGTTATTTAAATTATCAACAACTTGTTGACGCTCTAATGCTTTTAACTCAGAACCGGAACACGAAAAGAACGTCTCAGCGTCATTCCCTTCAACATCAATAACAACAGATTGAAGTACACGTTTTTCCCCACGATTAATCGCGGAAATAACACCTGCTGAAGGTGCAGTATATTTAACACCTTCCGTTTTTTTATCAGTAAAGAGTAACTGACCTTTTTTAACCTTATCTCCAACTTGAACCATCATAGTCGGTTTCATACCATGATAATCCGGTCCGATCACAGCCACTGAGCGTGCGGCTGCAGCATCTTCAATCACTTGATTGGGAGCGCCACTGATCGGCAGATCAAGGCCTTTAGTAATTTTAAACATATGTTCTGCCCAACGAATATTGAACACAAAAGCACTTTATGCTGTATTTCTAGTTTTAAAAAAAAGACTTAACAACAAAAATCACATTTTTTTGTAATTTTCAAACACAAAGCAACTTCACCAAAAAACTCTAGCATTATAAAGATCATTACCTTGATTGACTACAGCTTAACAACGAATTTCCTGAGTAGTACGGACTATTTGATGCCAATCTATTGTTAAATGATCTTTCAATGTACTGATAGTAGAAAGAAAACTACATTTTAAAAACAAAACATAACCTTATAATGCGCTTTTGATATAAGACTCTGTTAAATTCTATCTATGGCCTCTATGTACAATGTTTGACTCAAAACCACGCAATAATTTTCCCTAGCGATTGATAACCCTTCTAATAATAGACACAATAACCTCTACTATAGATTGTAGCTCTCATCGGGATAAGACCTAAGGGTTCAATATCAGCCAGAACACAATGTATCGATTCCCGTTTATTGGATATTAATAATGTCAAACCTACATGCTGAACAATAACCAAATTAAGTTAGGAAAACCTTACCGCCAATGACTTTACTCACAAAGGTTACTATTAATACAAAGCCAGGCTTTCGCAACGCCATACAAGGCATTTCTGGCAGCACATTAACACTGCAATTGCTAGAAATCGCAAAACAACATAGTAACCCCATTGTTCTTCTCGCCAACTCAGTAGCCGAACTAAACGAAGTTGAAGACGAGCTGTCATTTCTTAACGATGAAGAATTGCCAATATTACGGTTTTCCGACTGGGAGACGTTAGCTTACGATGCGTTTTCACCGCACCAAGATATTATTTCTCAAAGATTAGAAACTCTTGCTCAACTAAAAGACTTAAAAAGCGCCATTATATTGACAACTGTCGCAGCATCAGTGGTCAGACTTTGCCCAAAATCACACATTGACTCACAACGGTTTAAACTAAGCGAAGGACAAATACTCTCACTTGAATCTCTTGTTGGACAACTAATTAGCGGCGGATACAACAATGTCCAAAGCGTTCGGGAACATGGTGAATTCTCAGTTCGTGGCGCGCTTATGGATGTTTTCCCCATGGGAGCAGATCAACCAATAAGAATTGACTGGTTCGACAATGAAATCGATACCTTACGTTGGTTTGATCCAGAAACTCAGCTAAGCTCAGGTAAACTTAGCTCAATTCAGTTACTGCCTGCCCGTGAATTCCCGATTACTAAAGAAGGCATTCAACTGTTTCGTCAAAAATGGCGTGAACGCTTTGAAAGCGCACCTCTCAACTCACCGTTTTACCAAGATATTTCTAATGGCATCATCCCCACTGGAATAGAATATTATTTACCCCTTTTTTTTAACGACACGCAAAGCTTCTTTGACTACCTTCCAAGTGGCACCTTACTCGCTCAAACTGGAACACTTGCGGAAGACGTAAATGCGGTAAAAGCCGAATACATTAGTCGTCACGAATCATTAGGGTACGATATTGAACGCCCTATACTCGAGCCAAATGAAATCAACCTTAGAGAAGATGAGTATTTCGCTAAGTTAAATAAATTCGCTCATATTGTACTTTCTCCGGACGGAGCACACTCCTCTTTATGCGCATCACCTTCCCTTTTAATTGATTCAAAGGCTGAACATCCTCTTAATAAAATACAGAGTTTTATCAACACTTATGAACACAAGGTGCTCATTGTTGCTGAGTCAGCAGGGCGCAGAGAAGCACTTTTAGACCTATTCAGAAAACATAAAATCTACCCTGAAAGTGTTGACTCCTGGAAACAGTTCCTGAATAGCCGACTATCATTTGGCATTACAATAGGCCGCATCAATCGCGGCTTTCAAATCAGCAACACTCTAACGTTAATCGCTGAAAATGAAATTATGGGCGAGAGGGTCTCTCAATATCGTCGGCGCAAACAAAGTGACATCAACGAAGATGCCATTATTCGAAACTTAACAGAGCTAAGAATTGATGCGCCGGTCGTTCACATTGATCATGGCGTTGGACGGTATTTAGGTCTTACCAATTTAGAAATAGATGGCCAAGAAACAGAGCTACTCACATTAGGTTATGCCAATAGCGCCAAGCTTTACGTCCCAGTCTCATCTTTACAACTTATTTCACGCTATACTGGTGGTGATGAAGATACCGCGCCCCTGCATAAATTGGGCACTGAGAAATGGAGTGTTGCAAAACAAAAAGCGGCCGAAAAAGCACGAGATACCGCCGCTGAATTACTCGAGATTTACGCAAAAAGAGAAGCCAGAGTTGGGCATGCGTTCGCAAAACCAGACGATCAATATGAACTTTTTTCTGCTGGCTTTCCATTTGAAGAAACGCCAGACCAACAACTTGCTATCGATGCGGTCATAAACGACATGAAAAACCAAAAACCAATGGATAGGCTCGTCTGTGGCGATGTTGGCTTTGGTAAAACAGAAGTCGCTATGAGAGCGGCCTTTCTTGCGGTTCAAGGAGGAAAACAAGTCGCCGTTTTAGTGCCAACCACCCTGCTCGCACAACAACATTATGAAAACTTTCGCGACCGTTTTGCCGATTGGCCCATTGAAGTCGCGCTCTTATCTCGTTTCCGTAGTGGAAAACAAACCTCTGAAGCACTCGAACAATTGGCTCAAGGAAAAGCGGATATTGTTGTGGGCACTCACAAACTACTTCAAAGCGACATTAAATACGCCGACCTTGGTTTAGTTATTATCGATGAAGAGCATCGTTTTGGCGTAAAACAAAAAGACCAATTTAAAGCACTAAGAGCAGAAGTAGACATTCTCACTTTGACAGCGACACCCATACCAAGAACATTAAACATGTCTCTATCAGGTATACGAGACCTGTCTATTATCGCCACACCACCAGCCAAAAGACTGTCTGTAAAAACCTTTGTAAAAGAAAGGGATAGCAACAACATTAAAGAGGCTATTCTGCGAGAACTCCACCGTGGAGGCCAGATCTATTTCCTACACAATGATGTTCAAACAATCCAAAAGGCAGCAGAAGAACTGATTGATCTCATCCCAGAAGCGCGTGTTATCGTTGGCCATGGACAAATGCGAGAGCGAGAGTTAGAACAAGTAATGTCTGACTTTTATCATAAAAGAGCCAATATTTTAGTCTGTACAACCATAATAGAAACCGGCATAGACATTCCGAATGCCAATACCATTATTATAGAAAGGGCCGATAAATTTGGTTTAGCACAGCTACACCAACTTAGAGGTCGAGTTGGCCGCTCACATCATCAAGCTTATGCTTACTTGCTCACACCAACGGATCGTAAAATCACCTCGGACGCAGAAAAACGCCTTGAAGCCATTCAATTAGCCGACACCTTAGGTGCAGGCTTCACCCTCGCGACTCATGATCTAGAAATCCGCGGGACAGGCGAACTACTTGGCGATGGCCAAAGTGGCCACATAGAGCATGTCGGTTTTTCATTATTCATGGAAATGCTAGACAGAGCCGTAAACTCTCTTAAAAAAGGGGAAGCGCCGGATGTCGATATCAGCTCGCCTCAACAAACAGACATTAACCTTCGTGTACCTGCATTAATCCCAAGTGATTACCTTGATGATGTTCACAGTCGCCTTATATTGTACAAGCGTATTGCAAATGCAAAAACTGAAGGCGAGCTGAAAAACTTGCAAGTTGAAATGATAGATAGATTCGGCTTATTACCAGATGCGACCAAAAACCTATTTAGACAAACCGGTCTGAAATTAAAAGCCGTGCAACTTGGCATCACAAAAATTGAAGCCAATAGCAACGAAGGGAAACTGCACTTTGGGCCTTCAACGCCAGTCAACCCAATGACACTCATAAAGCTCATACAAACAAAACCGGAATCCTATAAACTGGTTGGATCTGACACACTTAAATACATAGTAGACATGCCTTCCGCCGACTCACGATTCCAACAAACCTTTAAGACTTTGGAGTTATTACATTGAAAATTCAGTTATTGCTTGCCTGTGGGATAAGTCTAATCAGCGCGTTTTTGCACGCCGATGAATACGACTCTGACGCTCGTGCCTATAAGGCCTACATCATGACATTTGAATGGCCAAAAGAAGACACAACCGAATACATTGAATATAAAAATATACTTAGTCTAAATGGCATACCCAAGTTCACCAAACAGGATGAAAGCCCTACCTCGTCCGGTAATGGCTCAAATGGTGCGGATATCGAAACAATTAACAACCCATTCGACACTTACCGAAAAAAAATCCAACGTGGCGTAAAAGTACTGACCAATCACTCATGGACACTAATATTTGATCGCAAAGGAGACACCCTATCTCGTACTATTAATAGCCCACCTCAAGAAACTGGCTACTCTGAATTATCAGGAACAATCAATATCACACTTGGTCGCTACCTAGAAACAGACATCAATTTAAGCCACTATCAATTTGCTGCCACCGCAATCTCAACTCAAAGCTTTAATAATAGCTCAAAAGTTGACCAAATTGAGACACAAAATCAAGCAAAGCCATTACCGAGCGCTCGCTTAGACATCACTCAAGCCAATAAAACCGCCAGCAAAAAGCTTAATTACTTGGATCATCCATTAATTGGAACATTATTGTATTTTGAACCAATGGAACTAGAGGACGCCATACAACAACAAGCACTAGAAAACCTGATGTCGAATATCAAAAAGATTGGCGAGACAAACCGCTAACGCCTTCGCGTCTTAGAAACAACAATTTAATCACGTTACATTGTTGTTTCTAAAACTCCAACTAAAATACACCAGTAACTAATACCCCCTGTGTTGAGAAGCAGACGAAAACCATTTAGTAAATTTAGTCTCAACCGCAGACAATACTGACAAACCAAGACGCTCTGCCATTTTCTTAGGTTCTTTATAAGAGACAGAAAACACATCAGAATCATTATATCGATTCACCAAATAACCATCACTAGTAGACAACTCATCGATTAGTTTATTGTCCAATGCTTTAGTGCCATACCAGACATCACCCGTTGCAATCGATTCAATATCAACTACATCTCTTTGAGACGACACAAATTCTTTAAACAAAACATGGGTATCTTCAAGGTCCTGCCTAAATTTCTCGCGACCTTCATCAGTATTTTCCCCCAACATAGTTAAGGTTCTCTTGTATTTACCGGCTGTATGCAACTCTACATCAACCAAATTTTTATCAAGTAATCGATGGATATTAGGCACTTGAGCAACAACACCAATAGAACCCAAAACAGCAAAAGGCGCCGCAATGATCTTATCCGCAACACAAGCCATCATGTAGCCGCCACTCGCCGCAACCTTATCAACACAAACCGTTAAACGAACGTTAGCTTCCTTGATTCTTAATAGCTGGGACGACGCCAAACCATAGGAATGCACCATACCACCGCCACTCTCGAGGCGCACAACCACTTCATCTTTTTCCGTTGCGACACTCAAAATAGCCGTAATTTCTTCACGCATTGCATCAACGGCTGAGGCCTTAATATCACCATCAAAATTTAAGACAAACACCTTTCGGCGCTCTACCACTTCTTCAGACTTAGCCGATTTTTCTTTAGCTCTTTTCTTTTTCTCTTTAGCTAATTTTTTTAGTTCTTTTTTATCTAGAAGTTCAGAATGTAAAATATCTTTCCTCTTTTCGTACTGGTCATTCATATTACGAATCGAAATACCTCCTTCTTTTGGCTTACTCTTCCCACTTGCAACCCCCGCGATAAATAACCCAAAAATAATCGCCACCGTTAATAGCTTTAATAAAAAACCTGCATATTCTGTAAAAAATTCCAATTTTTTTCCCTTCTAATATATTGAGACAATGAATTAATGAGGCAAATATATAGAAAAACAATGCAACATACTAATATAAACCTATGGTGTCACATGCTTTATTCACATATGATTCGTACCATTTTGAATTCAAATATAAATATAAGTATAGGAGTAAGGAATGCAAGATACTCTCGCAAAAGCCTTCAGTAAGAATTTCTTAGGGTCATCACCATTATGGTACAAACAAGTTATTATCGCCTTTTTGGTACTTAACCCACTATTGCTCGTCGTCTTAGGGCCTTTTATCACTGGATGGCTGTTGATTATTGAGTTTATTTTCACCTTGGCAATGGCCCTGAAATGTTACCCACTTCAACCAGGAGGTTTGCTCGCGATTGAAGCCGTGATTTTAGGATTAACAAGTACTAGCGGTGTCTACGACGAAGTGGTTCATAATATAGAAGTGATTTTATTGTTGATGTTTATGGTTGCAGGCATTTACTTCATGAAGGACATGCTGCTATTTATTTTTAATAAATTATTAGTAAAAGTACGATCTAAAACAGCCATATCCCTCATATTCAGCCTTTCTGCGGCTTTTTTATCGGCATTTCTTGACGCTCTTACTGTGACCGCTGTCTTAATCAGCGTTGGTGTTGGTTTCTACTCTGTTTACCACAAAGTGGCCTCAGACCAATCATCCAACAAAAGTCATGACCCAGGAAGTGACGCTAAAATTCTTCCTATAAATGCTGGCGATTTAAATGAGTTCAGATCATTTTTAAGAAGCCTACTAATGCATGGCGCTGTCGGCACAGCATTGGGCGGCGTATCCACATTAGTTGGTGAACCACAAAACCTATTAATTGCTAAAGTTGCAGGATGGGATTTTATTGAGTTCTTCCTGAAGGTAGCGCCAGTCTCTATGCCTGTCTTAATTTGTGGATTGCTTACCGTAATTGTTTTGGAAAAAACCAAATGGTTTGATTATGGAGCGCATTTACCAGAGAACGTTCGCCAAATACTAAAAAACTTTGAAATGGAAGAAAGTAAACGCAGTACTAGCCACCATAAGGCACAGCTCATTATTCAAGGTATTGTCGCGGCCATCTTAGTCTTCTCACTTGCTTTCCATATCGCTGAAGTCGGTCTTGTTGGGCTGATGATCATCGTTCTGTTGACCGCATTCAACGGCATAACTGAAGAACACAGAATTGGTCATGCATTTGAAGAAGCCCTCCCATTTACAGCACTACTGGTAGTTTTCTTCACAGTTGTCTCTGTTATACACGAACAACACCTTTTCCAACCTTTCATTGATATTGTCTTAAATATGCCAACAAACATTCAGCCGATCATGTTCTTTGTGGCCAATGGTGTATTGTCTGCGATCAGTGACAATGTTTTTGTGGCGACCGTCTATATAGGTGAAGTTAAAGCCGCCCTTGATGCGGGAACCATTAGTAGAGAGCAATTTGATTTGCTGGCCGTTGCTATAAATACAGGAACAAACCTTCCGAGTGTTGCAACACCTAATGGCCAGGCCGCATTCTTGTTTTTACTCACCTCCGCAATTGCTCCATTATTACGCTTATCGTACGGCAAGATGGTCTGGATGGCACTTCCATACACGATAGTCCTAAGCACTGTTGGCGGCTTATGCGTCGTCTTCCTTTTATAAAGAAGTAATATAAAAAACCCCTATGCATCCGTTACAATGCATAGGGGTCTTTTAAAGAAAAAACAACGTCATCATTCGACCAATAGTCATCTGATATTCGCTTTACTCACGCCAGAGAGCTCGCCCTGCACTTTTTTCAATTAGATCTAAGCGTCCGTCATGCAACGCAAGCTCCTTCTCCGTGGCGCGAATGATTTTCAACATTGATCGATCTGATGCAAAACGGCGAATCGTCCAAGATGATGAGTCATTACCCTCTTCATCGTTAAGATCATCATTTGTTAACCCCAATGATGTTTGACCGCCGGTCATTAATAAATACACATCTGCAAGAATTTCAGCGTCTAATAATGCGCCATGTAATTCACGATGAGAATTATCAATTCCATAACGACGGCATAATGCGTCTAAGTTATTCTTTTGCCCTGGATGCTTTTTACGAGCAAATTGCAAGGTATCAAAAACACTACACACATCGCTGGTTTTAGGCATGCTACCAAGCATCGAAAACTCATTATCCATAAAGCCAACATCAAAAGGAGCGTTATGAATAATCAGTTCAGCGCCTTTAATAAAATCAAGGAAGTCTTGCGCGACTTCTCTAAATAAAGGCTTATCCGACAAAAACTCATCACTGATTCCATGAACATTGAAGGCTTCTATCTCAACAGGTCTCTCAGGGTTAATATAAACATGAAAATGTCGATTTGTGAGTTTGCGCCCAATCATTTCAACGCAACCGATCTCGATAATACGATGCCCTTGCTTAGGATCTATGCCTGTTGTTTCTGTATCTAAAACAACGAATCTTTCGGCCATGTGCTACAAACCTCACTAACAACAATTAAATATTTTAACTAACGCAAAGAACAGACTTTATCAGTCGCCTGCTATTCGCCGTAATTGGCGTCCACTAACTCACCCATAACAACATTGGATACTACCGTTTCAGCATTTAACCAAGCTTCAATCGCAACCAAATCGTCATTCGTTGCCGAACCATAACGTAACTCAGAGCAAATGAAACCAGTTAACGATGTTAAGTCTCCACCACTCCCCATACACAACTTTCTTTCTTCAAGCACATCTAAAAAACGCTCAAAAAAAACATCAAACTCGGGCTCTGAATTTATGTCTAAATCACATGAATACTCAAATCCTTTTATTGCAAATTCACCTAAATACAGCTTTTTTCTTAGTCTTCTATTTCTTTTTTCTTTCATGTTATTTCCTGTGGCGTCAAACGCTTTAATTAAACCATTCATGTAGCTGACAATTGAAACACAGTATGAGTGAATACCCTACCTTTAAGTCAAAAAGAGCAGGCTAGATCAAAATGAAGCACGCATTTATTTAGATAACTGCATTTTCTCAATACCGTCATTTGCCAGTTGATCCGCTATCTCATTTCCCTCAATGCCGGCATGGCCTTTTACCCACTTCCAAACCACATCATGGCGCTGACATTGTTCGTCCAGTAGACGCCATAGATCTTGGTTTTTAACTGGCTGCTTAGACGCCGTTTTCCAATCTCTTTTTTTCCAACCTTGCAACCACTCTGTTATGCCTTTTTGCACATAGGAAGAGTCAGTGTAAAGTATCACATCACACTTTTCTTTTAATGCGGCCAGGCCCTCTATTGCGCCCATTAACTCCATGCGATTATTCGTCGTTTCGGGCTCACCACCGCAGAGCTTTTTTTCATGTTCACCAAAAGTTAGCCAAGCTCCCCATCCACCAGGACCTGGGTTTCCTTTGCATGCACCGTCTGTATATATCACAACTTTTTTCAATCTTGCATCTCTTTAACTATGGGTTTACTAATAGAAGGAACTCGAACTTTTGCTCTCTTCCAACGAGGTTTAATGACAATATGACTACGAACTTGTTTTGTTGCTGAGATAACGTATACCCCTCCCAAAGGAAGATGCGTTAATTCTAATGTTTTGCCAACACGAGCCATTTTTTTATGCCAGGACGCTTTTCTAAAAGGAGGTCTAAAGCAAGCATATTCAATTGATTCCAAGGTAAGACCAGCCACCTTCAACCAATCCTCCAATCTTTGTGGTGCAATGAACCGACCACACCAAGGAGCCAACGAACGATTAGACGCTATTTTTCTAACACCCAACAAGCTCCATGGGTTAAAACCCACAATCACAATGCGCCCACTAGGAATAAGCGTTCTTGCCGCTTCACGAACATCATCATGTGGCGAATCCGACAAATCAAGTGAGTGATGCATAATGTGCACATCAACACTATCAGAATCGACAGGCAACTCATTTGAAAAGCCAATAATGGTGTTTTCAGATGCCCCTAATTCCATAAGAGGAGCCAGCATTATTTGATGTTTAATGTGCGATTTAGAAAGTCGTAGATCCATTAGAGGACTTTGAATAACAGCAAAATAACCAACACTCCCCTCGGTTTGCTGCTCTAGGATAGACAGCTCCCTCTCAAGCACGCTTCGCCCTAAATCCGATTGGTACCATTTCTGGAATAATTGTCTTACTTGCTCATCCACCATACAATCAACTCAGCTCTGTTTACACAAACTTAAAAAGTCGCTATTTACTCCGACAATCAGACATCACCTAATTTAATAAAGTGAGTTTTTATGAACATTCTACCCTTACCAGCCTTTAATGATAATTATATCTGGGTTATTTTACAGAAAAGCAAGGATTTGGCTTGGGTTGTTGACCCTGGTGACGCAGAGGTCGTTTTAGATTATTTAACCCAGCAAAACAAAAAACTCGTTGGCATCCTGGTCACTCACCACCATCCAGATCATACAGGCGGTGTTCAACAACTAAAGGAGCGGTTCAATTGCCCTGTTTATGGCCCCAGCCATCTACAACCTTTGATTACGCACCCTGTTGAAGACAGCGACTCTATCCACGTTTTTGAGCATACATTCAAGGCAATAGAAACCCCAGCTCATACCTTAGACCACATTTGTTACTTTTCTGATAGTGGAAACATCCCTATTCTATTTTCAGGAGATACTCTTTTTCGAGGCGGATGCGGTCGCCTAATGGAAGGCACGGCAAATCAGATGTTAACCGCTATGAACAAGTTAAAAGAACTTCCTCAAAAAACGAAAGTCTATTGCACTCATGAATACACATTAAACAACTACAAGTTTGCACTTAGTCTAGATCCAGATAACACCAGACTACTATCCGTAATAGAAGAATGTAAAGTCCTCAGAGAACAAAATACGCCGACACTACCCAGTACTATTGACCTAGAATTAGCCTGTAACCCTTTTATGAGAACAGACATTACCGCCCTAGTTGAAAAAGCCGCTAAACAATTAAATGAAGTCAGATCTAACAACCCAGGCGATCAATTCTCTCAAGTAAGGAGAGCAAAAGATGCTTATTAGTTGACCTATCTTGTCAGCTCTATAGAATATCCATACTTTTTTATCATGATAAAGGTTCAAATGCTAAATAATGCGCTAATACTACTTGTTGCTGGCTTCATCCTTACGGGTTGTCAAACCATTGTACCGGGACAAAAAACCACTCAAGAAACGGCCCAATCCTCTTCAGAAGCAGAGCGATATACACAACAGGATATTAGTGACTTTAATAACAAAAAGGCTAATCAAGCCGGTTTTGAAGTCGTTACGCTTATTGATTCAGTTGAAATAGATGAGGTAGAAGCAGGATCAAAAACTCAACAAGACATTATTGAGCCAATTGATAAAAATCTATGGAATCGCATTAGGGCTGGTTATGCACTCAACCTAGACCATGATAAGCCTCGCTTATTAAGTCAAATCAAATGGTACAACTCTCATCAATCTTATTTAAATAGAGTCTCGAAAAGAGGAGAGAGGTATTTATTCCATATTGTAGAACAACTGGAAGAAGCTGGCTTACCTTTAGAGATTGCCTTTTTACCGATTGTTGAAAGTGGCTTTGACCCTTTCGGCTACAGCCATGGGCGTGCATCGGGCCCTTGGCAATTTATTCCATCTACAGGGTTAGCTTACGGCTTAACTCAAGACTGGTGGTATGATGGTCGACGCGATATTGTCAGCTCAACAGAGGCCGCTATTTCTTATTTAACTAAACTTAACCACATGTTTGATGGCAATTGGTTACACGCTTTAGCGGCATACAACTCAGGCCAAGGAACCGTATTAAGAGCCATAAAGAAAAACAGAAAAGCGGGCAAACCAACCGATTTTTGGTCTCTAGACTTACCGAAAGAAACTCGTGCTTATGTACCAAAACTGCTTGCTCTCGCCAAAATATTTAAAAATCCAGAGCAGTATAAGTATCAGCCCTATTTTATTGAAAACAAACCTTACTTTGAGATTGTTAATGTTGGCAGTCAAATTGACTTAGCCGAAGCCGCAAAAATGGCCGACACAAGCATTGATGAAATCTATTTATTAAACCCAGGTTTTAATCAATGGGCAACGTCGCCAGATGGCCCCCATAGACTACTAATACCTATTGAGAAAGCGCAGAGTTTCAGAACTAAACTCGTGTCTATTCCTGTTGACCAAAGAGTTACTTGGGTACGTTATACTGTAGATGCTGGTGATAACCTTTTGCTGATTGCAAAAAACCATAATACAACAATTGCCGTACTTCAGGATGTGAACAAAATGTCCTCAACGCTTATCCGTGTTGGACAGCAATTAATGATTCCTGTTGCAGGCAGTAAAATTGAACGCTATACCTTAAGCTCTCATCAGCGCTTAATACAAAAACAAAAAAAAGCACCAAGCACCAACAAGCTAAAAACGTATCACACCATCAAAAGTGGGGATACTTTATGGGATATAGCGAGAAAATACAAAACGAATACAAAAACCTTAGCCCGTTGGAATAATATAGGGCTTGCTGATCCGTTACGACTTGGAAAAAAACTGACCATTTGGCAAACAACAACGAATAAAAGCAACAGTGCTAGGCCCAGCGTTGTTAAGCGAATTGTCTACTCTCTAAGAGCGGGGGATTCATTAGGAAAAGTAGCCCAAAAGTTCAATGTGCGAATTTCTGATATTAAGAAGTGGAACCCAATAGTAGGCAGTAAAAAATATGTGCAGCCAGGCGACCAAGTTACCCTATTAGTCAATGTTGTCAGCGGCTAGTAATCAGTCACCTAAAAGGGGCGAAGCAAATTATCGCGACGCCCCTTTTATTTCATTTATTTATGGATCTGTGTTCTAAAATAATTATTCGTAACGGCACAAATAAGCGGTTGTTTCAGTAACAATAACATCGAAACTCTGATTTGCTTCAACAATAAATGTTTGCCCCTTCTCAAAGATCTGCCAATCACTACTATTCGGTAAACGTACTTTAAGAGCGCCAGACACGACTGTCATATACTCACGTTTAACGGTTCCAAATGCATACTCGCCAACAGTCATAACACCTACAGTTGAGGAACCTTCGGCATTTTCTAATGCAATAGACTTAACCCTATCATCAAAATAACTATTCACTGCAAGTGCAGACATATCAACCCCTTAGACTATTTTTTAAAATAAGTAATATACGGTTTTTACCTACATACAGCGAACACTTTCTAATGTAATTACTCTGGATTTGGTTGAATTTCCTGCATCATCCAATTTTTAAACGCTTTCATGGCTGGTGTCATAGATCGTCGTTTTTGATAGACCAAATAGAATGAGCGATTTGTAATAAGGTGCTGCTCAAATAAAACCACTAACTTACCTGACTCTACATCTGGCTGAATTAGATCAGGATCAGCCAAAGCAATCCCTAAACCTTGTACCGCGGCACCGGCCGTCAACGACCCAGTCGAAAACATCAACCCTCGGCGAAAAAGTTTCGGGTCTAAATCATTCTGCTCTAACCAACCATGCCATTCATATTTACGTTTAGTGACATGCAGCAAAGGGTAAAAACGCATGTCTTCCGGTGTATTGATAGGTAGATCATTTTTTATAATTTTTGGATTGCAAACAGGAGCTAAAATGACCGGTTTTAAAAAGTGTTGCTCTACATCCTCCCATTCACCATTACCAAAATACACCGCCATGTCGATATCAGCCACATCAAAATTAATGAGTCCAACTGACGAACTGATTTCCAGTTCTATCTCAGGGTGTTTGGCGTAAAAGTCACCCAATCTAGGCATTAGCCAGCGATTCAAAAAGATAGGAGAGACCGCTAAATGTAAAGAACCTTGCTTTTGCTTACTCAAGACATCATTAGTGGCCATCTCAATCAGCTCGAATACCTTTTTGATTGGTTCAATGTACTCTTCTCCGGCCTCAGTCAAAATGACTTTTCGTTTAGTACGGCGAAAAAGCTCAAGGCCAAGAAAGGATTCGAGCGTTTTTATTTGATGACTTATTGCGGAAGGAGTGACAAATAACTCCTGAGCGGCTTTATTAAAGCTTCCGTGCCTCGCGGCCGATTCAAATGATTTCAGTGCATTTAGTGGCGGTAAACGATTAATGACCTTATCTCCATATAGATAAGAAAGAACTTATAATTAGCCCAGAAGTAAAATCTGTCAAGGTAGCTTTGCAAATCAATACAAATATCAACCTGCAACCTTATATCCGTAATTAAACTGTATTCTAATCTTCAGAATCATCAATTGGCAATGTTCGTTTATTTTTTGGCAAGCGAAATGGTTCAAAACCTTCCTGTTGAGACACATCAAAACGTTTTTTAGTGCCCGTAGATTTTTTACTTTTTGGCTGTATTTGATGAGACTTTTCTTGAATTTTTTTACTTGAGACCGTCGATACTTTTTTAGCAGCAAGCCCTTTAAATGATGGCGCTAAACTTTCAATCACAGAGAAGGAGAAAGACCGCTTTAAAAACACCTCTAACGCTTTAAAATTGTGCCAATCTTTCGGTCCAACTAAAGAGATTGCATCACCTTTAAACCCAGCACGGCCCGTTCTTCCGGTTCTATGCACATATTCTTCAACTTGCTTGGGAATATCAAAGTTAATCACATGGGAGACATTAGCAATATCCAAGCCCCGAGAGCCCACATCCGTGCTTACCAACACTTGAAAATGCCCACGAGAAAAGCTGTCCATCGTCTTGTTACGAGCCGCTTGAGACAAATCACCATTTAACGCCTGCGTAGTGTGGCCCAAGGCAAGAATTTTTTCTGACAGACGCACTGTATCCGCTTTTGTCGCCGTAAAAATGATGGCTTGTTTAATGGTTTCATGCGTCAACAAATGCGTCAATAATGCTTCTTTATGATCTAGATGGTCAGCCAGATAAAACGCCTGAGTGATGTCTTTATGTTCATCGATACCTGAACCAACAGCCACACGAGATGCCTCTCTCAGTAAAAGCTGCGCAATTTCATTTACGTCAGTATTATCGAGAGTGGCTGAAAAGAATAATGTCTGGCGCAATCTATGGTTAGCGGCATCGTCAATGTATTTAAGCTGTTCTGCAAACCCTAAATCAAGCATCCGATCTGCTTCATCTAGAATCAGCAATTCAAGTCCATCTAAAAAAAAGTTTCGTTGTTTTAAGTGATCGACCAATCGACCGGGTGTTGCCACAATAAAGTGAGGGTCTTTTTGCAAGGCTTTAATTTGATCGTTAAAGTTTTCACCACCCAAAATTAAATTCGATGTAAAGCGTGTAGCCGCAAGCAATAATCGAAGCTGAGCAAAAACCTGTTTCGCTAATTCTCGAGTCGGCACTAGGACCACAACACGAGGATCGCGCTTGGACAAAGGCTTGACTTTATAAACACGGTGCAATGCTGGTAATAAATACGCTAAGGTTTTTCCTGATCCGGTTTTGGATGACGCTAATAAGTCACGTCCGGCCATCGCTTCCGGAATAGCACGGGCTTGTATCTCAGTTGCTTCATCAAAGCCTAAATGGCCTAATGATTGGAGAATACGATTGTCGAAACCAAAATCAGTAAATTGCAAAAAAATAACCTCGTAAATAAAAAATACAGCACTTGCTGTCAACAGATCATGAATTATACCTTATGAGCTGACAATGGTAATACTCTATTACATAATAAGACGACCTTTAGTAACGATATTTATCCCCCAAACTAGGTATCAAAAACGCCTAGTGAAAATTCTTTACCTGCACTTTCAATACAGACATGCTGTTTTCCCTCGATTTCTTTTTCATACCCATTATTAACCAGATCATAATACACACTTCGATGCAGCATGGCCTTCATTCCGTACCTCATACTAAGGTAAGGTCGATCGCCTTCTGGTCCTTTTTCAACCCACAAATCGCAACCCTTTCCGAGCACTAAAACATCATCTACATTAGTTGTAAAAGTCACTAGGCAAGCATTAGAATCACGCTCTATGTTCGATTGTGTTACCAAAAAAGGAGCATCTTCTACCTGAATACGCACTTTCTCATGGGGTGTAACAAGATAATGCTCTCCATCCTCTAACCATAAAATACGACTAAACATTTTTCTCATCGAAGCCCGCTTCATAGGAGCCCCTTCATGAATCCATTCGCCGTTCGCCCGAATAACTAAATCCATATCCCCGCATAATTCGGGTTTCCACAAATGCACAGGCGGCATTTTCTCACTCGCCTCAATCACTGCAAGATCTACATTTTTCATAAGCTAGCCTCCATGAATTAACAAACCTCACTTTAACATTAATAATTTTCAACACTATTATAAAGATCTTGAATTCAATTCACTGTTAAAATAGCGACATCCAATGGGTAGATATGAAACCCAGCGATGGATCGGTTTCCGTTTTAACTATGAGTGTGCCATTATGAAATCTGTATTAGCAAGTAAATTCCAAGACCCTTCTAGAGGAGTCTATTTTATTGGAACAACACCACCAAAATCGTCTCTTGAAGAGCCAATGCTAATCGAAGTTTCAACCAAATTAATGAATCGCTTACATCATATTGAATTTGATGGCTTAATTGTTTATGACATTCAGGATGAGAGTAGCCGTACTGATAAGCCTAGACCATTCCCATTTATGGAAACACATGATCCAAGAGCTTGGTCAAATAGATTAAGCCAACTTGCGAGGAAACCGGTCATTACCTACAAAAGTGTTTCGGCTCGATCTGAGCACGAGTTTATCAAATGGCTTGACGAGTCATGGCACACCTTTGGAATACGTGACCTTGTTTTAGTCGGCTCCCCTTCTTCAGAGGGTAATATTCAATTACCATTATCCAACGCTTATAATTGCTTAAAGAGCCAGCCTCAAGAATTTAATTTAGGCGGTGTAACCATTGCTGAGCGCCACGCGAAGAAAGGAGATGAGCATGAGCGACTATTAAAGAAATCAGCTGATGGTTGCGACTTCTTTATTTCCCAAGCCGTTTACAACCCACAAGCAACCATTGATTTAATAAGTCGTTATGCTAGAGAATGCCGTGAGCAAAATAGCCAACCTAAACGCATCATATTGACCTTTACTCCTTGTGGCAGTGAGAAGACGTTAGATTTTATGGAGTGGTTAGGCATTTCCATTCCAGACGCCACAAGACATCGCATTTTAGATGCAAAAGACCCATTAGCTGAGTCCATTAAAATTTGCCGTAACGCCTTAGAGCAAATTATTGAGGCAACGCTTGATCTGGACGTGCCCCTTGGACTTAATATTGAAAGTTTAACCAATAGAAAAGATGAAATTGACGCGTCAATTCGCTTATTCAAACTGTTAAAAGCCACTTTAGATTTAAAACTAGCAGAGCGCGCCCTTTAAAGGTTATTAAATTTAACAACAGAACAAATGCGTTTGACTCATTTGTTCTGTGCATTTTATTAATTACTTTAATACGCTTTCCACAACCTTTAATACATCGTCTAAAAGTATATTATTCATAGCATCAGCATAATGCACTCTCGCAGCCCAAGGCAACTGAGATACGGGTTTAGCGTATTCTTTTACCGCCAACACATCATAGGCAGAAACGACCTTATCTAAATCTTGATAAGGTCCTGTTCTTTTTGGGTTTGAATGGGCATATAAGCCTATTACGGGGGTACCCACAAGAGTACCCATGTGCGCAGGTCCCGTATCAGGAGATACAATTAACTCCGCGGCCTTAATGACACTTAGCATGTGCGATAGACTGGTTTGACCCACTAGATTAATTAATTTTGGTGAGGGCGAAATCCCCTTAAGTATCTCATTAGCAAAAAACACTTCCGATGGCGCAGGGCTCCCTGTCAACACGACCGTAATATTTTGATCTAAACAGTATTTGATAAGTCCTTGATACCCTTGAACAGTCCAATTACGTTCTGCTTTCGACGCACTCGGATTAATCACAACAAAACGTTCAGGGAGTGATTCTGTCAGCGTTTCCAAATGAATGTCACAGTGTGCAGGCAGATTAGTCACACCAATAGCCTGTGCCAATGAAAATAAAGCGTCTAATACATGTGGCCCTTGCGGCTCTGGGGCCAATTTATTAACAAACCAATGTTGTTTTTCTCTTGAGTGACTTAAAGCAAAACCAATGCGTTGCTTTGCACTAATCATCCTACTTAAAAAGCTCGCTCTTAAAGACCATTGCATGTGTAACAAAACATCAAAATGAAGATGTGAGAGCGCTTTTCCTAGCTCATACATCCCTTTTACTCCGGTTTTTTTATCGTATACCTGCACATCTACATCAGATAAATGACGTACAAGATTTGACTCTAAAGGACCTGTTATCCAAGTGATTTTTGCCTTTGGATAACGTAACTTAATTGCATGCACAACAAACATAGCATGACAAACATCGCCTAGAGCGGATAACCGAAGAATAGCAATGTGATTAATCTTATCTAAATTCATTTTGCCTCAAGTACTGCGTTCAAACGATGTCTATTATAGAATACCTTACGACATAAAAGTGAGCTTATAAAAAACAAACTCCATCAGCCTTATTTACTCATAACGAAAAACTGATCTAAAGATGCTTCAAAGACAATTAGTTACTAATAATAGTGAGTTACTCCTCAGTGATACAGCTCTTCCTATCACTGAAGATTGGTTTTCGGCTGACTATTGGCTATCGCGAAATGAACTTGTCGGCACCGCTAGTGGCCGTGGCACCGTTTGGTTTATAGAAAACAACTTTGGCGCGTATGTATTAAGAAAATACCGTCGAGGTGGACTTATTTCAAAGTTCATAAAGTACCGGTTCCTTTTTAAAGGCATGGAAAAAACCCGCCCATCCCAAGAACTACAACTTCTTGAGTATATGACAAATAAAGGCCTACCTGTTCCACGAGCAATCGCAGGAAAAGTCGTTAAATATCACGGATTTTATGAAGCCTTCATACTTATTGAAACACTCAAAAATACGAAAGAACTATTCGTTTATTTAAAAGAAAAAAGTTCAATAGATTGGCACGAAATTGGGCAGACTATTAGGCGTTTCCACCAAGCAGGTATCTATCATTCAGACTTAAATTGCCACAACATCATGATCGATCAAACACAAAAGATATGGCTAATTGATTTTGATAAATGCGATCAACGCACACCGAGAAATGACTGGCAAGAAAGCAATTTACAACGTCTGCTTCGATCTTTAAAAAAAGAAAATGATTTACATAATGACATTCATTTTAAAGAACATTATTGGTCTCAATTACTAGAAGGCTACCATGGCAAAACCGAAAAAAATTAGTACCTTAAATCAAAGTATTTGGCCTTATGTGTCTCCTCGTTATTGGCCGACTTGGTTTGGGGTTGGCATCGCATGGTTGCTGGCTCATTTACCATGGAAATTACAACGTTTTTTGGGAAAGCAGGTTGGTCGACTCTTACATAAAATCAGTCCCCGTAGACGCAATATTTGTTTAACCAATCTTAAACTGTGTTACCCAACCATGAGTCAGAATGAAAGGAAGCAACTCGCCCAAAAACACTTTGAGAGTATGGGGATGGGCTTTTTTGAAATGCTAATAAGCTGGTTCTTTCCTGTAGAACATACAGCGCCACGTGTTACTTTCTCAGGAGAAGCACTCTTAAAAAAGACGTTTGATCAAGAAAAAGGCTGCGTCATTATTGGCGGTCACTTTTCTTCTATTGATTTATGTGGTGGTCAAATGACGCGTTTTGTTAAGGTTCACCCTATTTATAAACTTCAAAGCAATCCAGTTCTTAACTGGATTATGGAGCGTCAAAGAGAAAGAACTTTTGAGAAAACCATCGAAAGAAGCAATATGAGAGAAGTCGTAAAAACACTAAAAAGCAATCGTGCAGTTTGGTACGCTGTCGATCAAGATTATGGTAGAAAAGCTTCCGTATTTGCGCCTTTTTTTGGAATCAATTGCGCCACCATCGCCCATATTGGAAAGGTTTCTAGAATTACCGACGCCCCTGTTTTACTGTATGACTATTATCGCACGGAAACGGGCTATCACATTTCTCTGCAAGAGACACCAGAGGGCTTCCCCTATCCAGATGATGTGGACAATGCCATTGCCATGAACAAGATGATGGAGCAATTAATTAACACCAAAAAGGAGCAATACTTTTGGACTCATAGACGCTTCAAAACTCAACAAAATGAGGCTGATAAAGACCCTTATTAAAACTTGACTAGGTTTCGTCTAACGATTGAACGCGACCTACTTCACCGGTATCAAGCCGAACTTTTATGCCATGAGGGTGATTGGGGGATTTCGTTAACAACCTTTCAACCTTACCTTGTGTAAGCTCTCCGGAAGCCTGATCTTGTTTTTGTATGATCATTACTTTTGAACCAATTTTTATCTTTGACCTTGATGGTACGGACATAACATTACCTAATAATAAACAGCAAATCAGCACTAAATGCAGTAGCGACAAACAAGTACGAAAAAACGCCTCTAATTAGAGGCGCCTGTCTTTGTTATAACCAATAATTAACGTGTTTCTACTTCGTCAAAGTCATCGTCTTCATATTCCTCGGACAACTCGTAGGCATCATCGCCCAAATCTTCATTAACAAGCAATAACGCATCTTCATAAGCGCCACCAAATTCAATACGAGTAATGTCATACAAATCGTATTCATAGGTGTCATCAAACCAACGAGCATCCGAACCAATTTCTTCCAGTTCAAACGTTACTGCATCAACCTTTAAGACACGGCCAATCTCACAACTATCACTTTCAGACTCTTCTCGATGCAAAGTAACAAGACCAAATTCTTCACTGATATCCAGTAATAGCTGTCCTAGATCACCCAATTCAATATTAAGATATTCTACTTCTTCTCCACGAAGTTCCAACACACGCTTTTGAAAATCATTAAAAGGCGCAGGATGAACGAAATCACTGATGTCTTCTAAGAACAAAACTTGGTAGCCATTTAAGCGAATACTTTCGTCTAATAATTGCAGAATCACCATTTCTTCATTGGCGGCAACTACAAAACCATCGCTCCAACCATCTGGACCGTCTAAATCTTCACGAAATATGCGAACTAAATTATTTCGAGTACGGGCTTTTTCCAATTCGATGAGCATGTTGGCTCCCTAAAGCAAAAGTAAAGAATTACAAGGTGCTAGTGTAAACCCAGCCAGCTTGACTAACAATCTTATTGAACAACATCGTGCCAATTTTCTATAATTCCGGTCAAATCTTCTAAACCGCATTCAGCTTGAATGCCTTCTTCGGATGTTTGATAAAAATCACTTTGGTTATCAAACATAGCCACTATTTCATCACGAGCGTCTGACATGTCGACTTTACGACTAACACTCACACCGCTTTGTTGAATAACAATATCAAAATTACCTTGAGTAAATCGACTGATCTCCTCTTTATCCTCGGCAAAGCGAATGCATTGTAACACTTTTTGAATGTCTTCTCGGCCAGTTAAATGCTCGCTTATCCAATCAGCAATAACGGAAAATTCATAATTCATCTGAACGCGATAACCATGCTCTTCTTCACTGTATGCTATTTCATAGTCCATGGTGCTTACTCACTTTTCATCTTTTGCATTGTTCGTGGCATCATCCTGATGTTGAGTTGATCCCTCTGCCAATTCCATTTTAGCTCTATATTCTCTATTTTTCTGCTGTTGCCGTTGAGGTATCGCGGCTTCTAAGCGCGCCAATCGAGCCGCTTCTTTTTCCGCTTTCTTTTCTTCAACGATCTGTTCTTCCGCAATAATCATAGACGGCGTTTCCATGACAAATGGACAAACAATACCAGCTCGAGTATCCGTTAAGAAAACTTCCGCCGCTTTGTGCATATCAACCTTACCACCCGCTCTTAAACCGCCGCGCTTTTGACCAATGATTTTAAGCACGTCATCTGAGGTCGTTGGCATCTCTTTCAATTTGTAGCGGGTCATCAGCGCCTCAGGATAATGCTCCATAAAAAAAGCGATTCCATCTAATGCCACCAATTCGTAGTCCATCGCGGTATTTCTGACGGCGCCGGTTACGGCCAAGCGATAACTCGCTCTAGGGTTTTCAATTTTTGGCCATAAGATCCCAGGGGTGTCGAGAATTTGAAACTCTGGCGTCACTTTTAATTTTTGTTGCCCCTTAGTCACTGCAGGTTCATCGCCTACTTTTGCGACACGTTTGCCAATCAAGGCATTCATTAAACTCGATTTACCTACATTTGGAATACCTGCAATCATGGCCCGAATGGGCTTCTCGGCTGTACCACGATGGGGAACTAAGCGTTTTACCCATTGATTCAAGTTGTGTAGATCGGTTTTATCCATCGTAGAAAATGGCTGTGCGGCAATATCATCGTTGTCACGCCAATGATTTAACCACAAAGCAACGCGCTCAGGATCAGCCAAATCCTTCTTATTTAACAAACGTAAAACTGGAACATCACCACGCAAGGTAGATAACATCGGGTTTTGACTCGAATCAGGTATGCGTGCATCCAACACCTCAATAACAAGATCCACTTGAGGCATAATATCTTCTATTTCACGCCTAGCTTTGTTCATGTGCCCAGGGAACCACTGAACGCTCACTCTTTCACCTCTTTATACTTCATACTAATAATGCCGCGAATAATAGCATAAACGTGACATTATCATTCTATGAAATCAACGATTCAGAAAATATGATTATAAATACCAGCGCATGAGATATTGCACAGATATAACCCCCAATTCATAATGTATCAGCTTGTAAACGATTCCACAGGTTAGGCGTAGCGGCTAAAATAGGATTTCCCTTTAATAGTCCTTCATTTGCTAAAAAGTCCGAAACAATACCACCCGCTTCTTCGACTAATATCACACCGGCTAATGCATCCCAACTGTTTAAATGCGCCTCGTAATAGCCATGCACTAACCCCGACGCGACATGCGCCAACATCAGCGCTCCAGCCCCAAAACGTCTGTATTCAATACTGTACCTGTCTAAGACCACCATTAAATCAAGATAATTTTGCAAAGAGGTTCTATTGGAACGGCCCAATCCAAGTATCGCATGCCCTTCTAATGGCTCTTTCATATTCAATCGGTTACCATTTAAAAAAGCGCCTTGGCCACGACTAGCGACAAAAAATTCATTTCTATCTGGCGCATAAATACAACCCCACTTAATCTTGTTACCTTTCACAAAAGCGACTGAAACACACCAATAATCCATCTTTTGTAAATAATTTGTGGTGCCATCAATGGGATCGATAACCCACATACCAGTCTCTGAAGAACCATCATGAGATACATACTGTGTCGTTAAACCGCTTTCCTCCCCTAGAAAGGAATCATTAGGATATAGTGCCTTAATCACTTCTTTCAGTTCATTTTCAACTAACACATCCGCTTGAGATACGAAGTCTTGACGACCTTTAACAGTGATAGACAAACTGCCTTTACGAAACGTCTGAGCTTTTTCTCCTGCACGCTTTATCGCATTTTCTAAAACATCATAATTTGCATTAATAGTCATGGTTTTTTTATCCTTTAGCTGTGTGACGGTTTAACGGAAAAAGCTTCGGGAGAGGTGTTTCTCAGCACTAATGACACAGGAACCACCTCCAACCTTTGTAATAAAGAGGCATCCTGGGCGCGACTCTCTAAACACCATAAAGCCCGTTTGGCGATTTCCATTACATCTTGTCGTATGGTAGATAATCGATAACTGTATTGAGCTGTCTGAGGCGTATCATCGAACCCAATAATATGGAAATCGTTAGGTGCATCCATTCCATGCTCTCTCATACCATCTAAAAAACCGCAAGCGAGTAACGCATTTGCGCAATAGATGCCATCAAGCTTCCCCCCATTTTTTAACATTTCATGAGCCGCTTTTCGTCCTCCTTCATAACCATCCTCTTGAGCGCAAATAGTGGTTAAATTCTGATAACACCAAGGCTCGGTAGCTTGTAATACTTGTGAAAAAGCGTCGCCCCGAGTCACCCCCCCCCAAGTAGAATAACGGTAATTTAACCAACCTATAGATTGACAACCACTTTTAATAAGTTGCTGAGCCGCCAGTTGCGCCCCAGTGACATTATCCGAGCAAACAAAGTCAACGTGAGGGATTTTGGCGTAGCGATTTATGCCTACAACGGGAATATTAAAATGAATGCACTCTTTTATTAAACCTATTGGAGGCTGCCCCGATGTAACAATAACGCCTGACACACGAAACTGAGTAAAACGTCTAATCGTTGCCTCCAGTTCTTCGGCGTTTCCCACTTCTGTCACTAGGGCTTGATAGCCTCTCGCTTGAATTTCATTTAATAAACCTTCCAATAACTGACTTCGAAAAGGATCGCTCAACCGTGCAACCACAACACCGATCAACAAACTCCGTTTACGGTTCAACCCTTGAGCTAAAAAATTAACTTGATAACCTAGCTGGGCAGCCGCTTTTTCTACTTTCTCTCGTGTTTCTATCGATACACTGCCATTCTTAGTAAACGTTCGAGAAACAGCGGCTCGCGATACTCCTGCTAAATCCGCCACATCTTGCGCGGTAACCGCAGATTGTTTTGTAGACTTCACCAATATTTTCCTTCTTTCTTTCACTTGCTTTGCTGGTTAATTTGGTTCAGAGAACACTGAATACTGCTGCGCCTTTAACTCAGTTAAATCAATACACAGCCCATCTCGACTTAAAAACAAACCTTCCGCATCTGCAATTACGCGTTCAATTTTAGGAATTTCGCTGTCAAAACAATGATAAATGCCAAGGGCTTGGACACCTGTTTCCACTAATAGCTTTACGCAATTTGGATAATCTCCATGAGAAGAATTTGACTCAAGAGCCTCGAACGAAGCACATTCTTGAAACGCCACATCAGCACCTTGCATAAGTGCTTTTGTCTCTGCGGTTGGACGACCATCACCACTATAAAAAAACACCTGATCCTCAAAGGTAATGCGAAGAGAACAGTTATCTATTTCATGTTGTGTTTTCGCTGTCGCCAACTGCCAATGTTTCCAACTGAATTCTGTTTTAATTTCATGCCAATGAATATCAAAACAGAGCTCTGTTTCTGGCCAAATCGATAAATTCAGCAGTTGCTCTAAGGGTTTTCGCTGCTCAAATTGGCAAAAAATATCTAAAGGTTCCGTTCTCTTAAAACTCTTCCACTGATTCAGCAATGCGGCTAATCCAGAGCAATGATCAGGGTGAATATGGGTAAAATAAATTACATTAATCTCATTTGGGTCTATTCCTCTTTCCCATATGGCCCTAGGGACTGTTGGGCCACAATCTATAAGCCACTGATTTTCATCATCATCTTTGACAATTATTGATGACGTATTATTTACCGTTGAGAACGCACTACCACAACCAATCACATCTAATTTCATCTCAATACACCAAAGTGTCATGTTTATTTAATTAAATTGTCATAAAGATACGACAAAGTAGACATCCATAATGTCAGTAACAAGTTGCATTTTTTTTACAAAACGATGAACACGTGTTCATTAATTAAAAAAATGTAGATTTAAGTTTTTTACACAGCGGATAAATAATGACACACCTAAATATTAAGAATTTACATGCTAGCTATGGCGACAAAGTCATTCTACATAATATCAATCTTGCCGTGGCTCAAGGTGAGATGATTGCCCTACTTGGCCCATCTGGCTGTGGCAAAACCACACTGCTGAATGCACTGTGTGGCTTTATGCCGATCCAAAAAGGAGACATTTATATTGGCGATCGCCGCCTTTCTAAATTAGCGGCTGAGAAGCGTAATATCACCATGGTCTTTCAAAGTTATGCGCTATGGCCCCATATGACAGTAGCGCAGAATATTGGCTACGGATTAAAAATTCAAAAAGTCAACAAACCAGAAATACAAGCACGGGTCAATGAGCTATTAAGTATTGTGAATTTAGACGGATTACAAGATGAACAGGTCACGGCGTTGTCCGGAGGACAACGTCAAAGAGTAGCCTTAGCAAGAGCCTTAGCCATTCGTCCTGACGTTTTAGTATTAGACGAGCCCTTATCAAATCTAGATGCCAAGGTGAGGCTTAACGTGCGCCATGAAATAAAGGCACTACAGAAAAAGTTGGGGTTTACCTCATTAATCGTGACCCACGATCAAGAAGAAGCTCTGGTTATGGCAGATAGAATAGCCGTATTAAATAAAGGTCAAATAGAGCAGATAGGCACTCCAGAAGAAATCTATCACAAACCTAAAACCGCTTTCGTTGCGGACTTTATGGGGGCCAACAACAAATTAACCTTTTCATCTCTTGAAGAGCTGCAACAGCAGGTTTCATTCTCAAGCCTCACTCAACCAAAGGCGCAGCTCTCATCCAATAATAAGCGTGCTCCCTACCGTCTCTTCTTCCGTAGCGAAAACGTTAGCTTAACAACACATTCGCAAAACCACCCACAATCTGATAGCGAAACTAACACCTTACGTATTTTAGGAGACGTTCAACAAAGCGCTTTTTTAGGTGGGAGTTATCAAATTAGTGTGCACTGCGGGAAGCACACAATTCAAGCAGATCATCATGAAAACCTGCTTGAGGACACTCCCGTAACCCTATGCGTTCCAGCCGATGCATTGCATATTTTTTAATATGCTCTGTATCAAAATCCATTATCGATTTAATTGCCATTTTGCACATTACACAAATGAGGAAAAACCATGTTAACGAAAACTAAGATCATTGCACTTGCTTCAATTGGCCTTACTCAGTTTTCTGGGTACGTACAAGCAGAAACGACACTAAATGTTGTCTCTGCAGGTGGCCAGAATATGGTTGATTATGTCAAAACCTATTTAGCGCCTAAATTTGAAGCATCTCACCCAGGGGTTAAAATCAATATAGTTGGTACCGGCCCGGGCGATGCAGGATCCCATAAGATTCTCGAAAAACTGTCTGCACAAAAGAACAGTGGCTTAGAACACTGGGATGTCGATGTGGCGGTTGTACACCAAAAAATCGGTGGTGAAATGGTGGCCGACGGTTTACTAGCTAAGTACCGCTCCGATATCAAAACAGGAACATTAGTGACTCGTGACAGTGCTGAGAATGCTCTTGGCGTTGATGTAAATGGTTATGTAATGCCTATGTTCCACAGCCAAACGGCAATTGCCTATAATAGTGATTTTATTAAAACACCACCAAAGTCTTACGATGAATTAGTGAAATGGACTCAAGATAATCCAAAAGCATTTGGCTATAACGGCATAAAGAACGGTATGTCAGGGGTGAGCTTTGTGACTGGTTGGATTTATGCCTATGGAACTGAGGCGGCTACCCTGTCAAGCGCACCTTATAATAAAGATATAGCAACAAGCTGGGACAAGGCTTTTTCTGAACTGAAAGCCTTCAATAAAAACATCACGTTTACTCCAGGGAATGCGGGCACTTTGGATATGTTGAATCGTGGTGAAATTTTTATGGGGCCAGTATGGGTCGACATGTTTTATAGCTGGAAGGACCAAGGCAAAATCCCACCATCAATGAAGCTGTCTCTTATTGCTCCGGGAATGCCAGGGCAACCGATGTATTATGTTACACCAATAAAAGCGGAAAATGCTCAATTGGCACGTGAATTTATTGAGATGGCAACCAGCCCAGATATTCAGGCTGAAGGTATTGTAAAACGCTTTAACTGGTATCCAGGCATCGACGCACAGCATGTTCAAGGTAATTTAGACAAAGCGACATGGACAAAGCTCTTTGCCGAAATCACCCCCAATGATTTATCCCAGTATGGCAAAAGCTTTCCTATAGCGCCTTATTTTGATGACATTAAAGAAGGCTACGAGCGTAAAGTGTCTAATTAAAATTAGCTCTTTTAATACTGATTTTACCCCTTCATGGGGTAAAAGTAGGCTCTGAATGCCTTTACTTAATTGAAGGTTTAGGCATTCAAAGAATCTTCTCTGTTAGGATATTCCCATGCGTTCTTCAACATCTTACAACCTATGGTTAATTGCACCCGCCGCACTTATGGTCGGTCTTTTTTTCCTTTATCCATTGTTTTTTTCTCTTTACTCGGCCATCACTACAGACGAGGGTGGTCTCACTCTAGCGCACTTAGAAAAAGCCTTTGAACTCTATTCAAATGACATTCTTTTTACCATCATCATAGTATTGGCTTCCGTTGTACTATTAGCTATTTTGTCTATTAGCATTGCCGCTTTAATTACTTTATCTCCGTTTCGCTCTATCGTTAGCCTTCTTGGCTTTATTTATCGCATCCCCCTTTTTATCCCGTTTATTGTAACGGCACAGATGATGCGAACCTTTCTTGCCAAAAATGGCTTAATGAATAATGCCTTTATTGCCTCAGGAATGCTAACCCCGCTTGAAACCGTATCCTTTCTTGGATGGAGTGGCATTATCATTGTTTTTGTCTGGAAGCAGCTGGCTTTCTGCACATTACTTATTACTGGCGCGATGGCCGCATTAGACGAGTCTCAGATCCGTGCCGCGAGAAACTTAGGCGCCTCTCGGATTCGTATTCTTTTTCAAATCATGTTGCCGCAAATTACCCCTACGATTGGAGTCGCTATGATCTTGTCGACGGTTACCATTATGTCCGTTCTTTCTGTACCGTTAATGATAGGCACTGGTACACCTACTATGATGGCAACGGATATGGCGTTTAGGATTAATTCTTATGGAGATTACCATGTCGCCAATGCCCTTGGGCTCGTCTCTTATCTAATTTGTGCCGGGTTAGCCTGGTTCTACCTTCACCAAAGCTTAAAAGAGAAAGGAGCGATTTAATGGTAAATTCAATAAAATATCAAACACCTCTTTTGCGAACGTTTCTATTAAATAAAATGCGTACTAGTTTTTGGATACAATGTATTTTCATTTTATTGCTAGCCTTTGCCTTATTTGGCCCTATTACCAATTTATTAATTTGGACTGTGGCAGAAACTTGGTATTTTCCTCATGCTCTGCCCTCTGAATGGGGATTTAAATATTGGCACCAAGTATTCAACCCTTACAGTGACGTCTCGGGCTCTTTAATGACCAGCATATTTATTGCCGTACTCACTGTGATTGTCTGTTTATTAGTATCTGTGCCTGCAGGATATGCCTTGTCAAAGCGAAGCATGCCATTTAGGGCGTTTTGGATGCTGCTTTTTTTAATTCCGCAAGCATTTCCAAATTTAACGGTTTACATCAATATTGCTCGCATATTCTATGATTTCGGCCTAAATGGAACCTTGTTAGGGGTTGTTTTAGTTCACAGCGTCCATGGATTAATGTTTTCCGTTTGGATCAGTGTCGCAGCGTTTTCATCAACAGACCCCATGCTTGAGCGCGCTTCGCGCAACTTAGGGGCAGGCCCTGTTTATACCTTTTTTCACATTATACTACCGCAAGCCATGCCTGGTATTATAGCCAGCTGCATTTTTGTATTTTTAGAATCATTGGATGAGTTCACCGGAACTTTCTTTGTCGGCGCACCAGATATTACCACCTTACCATTATTGCTTTATACAGCCAGCATGGAAGGCAACTACCAAATCGCCTCTATCACCGCATTGATCCTACTGATTCCTTCCATTGGGTTTATGATCATCATTAATAAATTCATGAAACCAGAAATGCTATCAAAAATTGGAAAATAAAAGTCTTCTTTCTCATTGCCTGTCAGAACGCTAGTGCTCGTATTCTGACAGGTAGACATCACGTCAACAAAGTAATGTAATCACTCTTTTCGACACCGCACTGTCTAAACACAAACAATTTTTGGTAAGGCTCAGTGCACAAAAGTGGACTTGTGATGGAATAAGTATCAAAACGGCATGCACTTAAACCAAAATTTAGGTGACGCAAATCAAAGTAAAAAAAAATGAGCGTCTTATAATCGTTCAATAACCTGATTTGACATCAATGCGGTTACCTGAACTAATCGCAGTCAAATTAGGTTTTTTTACGCTTTTTTTATGTCTGATATAGTTGTCTCCTAAAAATACAACACGCATTTTCTCTCAATTAGTCACTCATTTTTCACTAAAAAGAAAACGACTAAACCTCCCCTTTAAAAAGAGAACAGCTGATTTTTCAAGCGTCTTTCTGTACCATGCTTTTGATTATCTTAATTAATGAGAACCAACCCAACTGACTTTTAGTATTTTTGTATAATAAAAGTCTTCTTTGGTCTAAAAGGAATAATAATGAGAAAAATCTCCCTTTTACTGGTCACTATTACTGTATGGTTTGCTAACGTTAGTGCTCATGCGGCTTCGTTATCCATGGCATTTGATGCTGATGCGGTCTCCTTAGATCCTCATGAGCAATTATCCGAGGCCACATTGCAACTTTCTCATTTGGTTTTCGACCCTTTATTACGCCGTAATCAAGCCGATGAATTTGAACCGCGACTAGCAACTCACTGGGAAAAGATCAATGATCTAACTTTGCGAATTCATTTACGAGAAGGCGTAATTTTTCATACTGGAAATACGCTTACAGCAGACGATGTTGTTTTTACCATTCAACGCTTGAAACATTCGCCAGATTTTCGAGCCATGTTTAATGCCATCGCCGCGGCCAAAAAAGTCGATCCATTCACGGTTGATGTCATTATGCACCAACAGACTCCGCTAATTTTAAATATTTTGACCTATGTCTTCCCCATGGACAGCCAATTTTATAATGGTCGAGATGAAATTATAAAATTTGGTGAGACTTTTGCATCAAAAAATATATCAGGCACAGGTCCTTTCATACTGACTCAACGGGAACCTGGGGTTGAACTTAACTTTAAGCGCTTTACTCAATACTGGGATATCAATTCTCCTGGAAACGTTGATAATATCAAGTTCACCCCGATCCGTTCTGACTCAACACGTTTAGCCGCCCTATTATCCGGTGACGTTGACCTAATCCACCCTATTTCACCGCTTGATATTCCTAGAATAAAACGTTCGTCAGATATTAAATTTATCAGCATGCCCAGTACTCGAATTCTACTTTTACATATGAATCAATCAAGGAGAGTTGAATTTCGTAGTCAGAAAGTGCGTGAAGCGATCAATCTTGCGATCAACCAACCTCTTATTGTGGAGAAAATATTAAAAGGGTTTGGAGAAGCCGCGGGACAACTCAGCGCCCCTCCCTTTTTGGGTCATGTAGAGGAAATTAAGCCTCTCTACAATTTAACCAAAGCGAAGCAACTGATGACGGAAGCAGGTTATGAGGATGGCTTTAGAGTTTCTATGATGGCACCAAATAATCGCTATGTTAATGACGAAAGAATCTCACAAGCCGTCGTTGCCATGCTTGCCAGAATCAACATTTCAGTTGAATTAAAAACACTCCCAAAAGCGCAATATTTCCAAGAATTTGATAATCGTAATGCTGATATTATGATGGTGGGCTGGCAATCAGACACGAATGATTCAAATAATTTATTTGAATTTTTAATCGCTTGCACTGATCGAAATACGGGACTGGGTGCTTATAATGCCAGCAGCTATTGCAATGCAAAAATTGATGATCGTATACGTGCCGCAAACAATGAAATGAATCCCAAAAAACGCGCTCAACTTTTACAAGAAATAGAGCATATTCTAGCGAAAGAGTCGGCCATCATACCTCTATTGTGGCAAAGCCTCTCGTGGGCGTCCAAAAAGAACTTAAGAATTGAAAATATCGTAAATAACATAAATTATCCTTATCTAGGTGACCTCGTTGTTGAATAATGGCCAAAACTCTCAAAAAAAAATAACACCATACCAATCAACAGGATTTTTTTAACCCATGTTACAGTTTTTATTTAGGCGCTTTGTACAAGCTCTAATTGTTATGACGGTGATCAGCATCATAAGTTTCCTTGTACAAGGGCGATTGGGTGATCCAGTACAACAAATGGTTGGTCAATCGGTAACACTAGAAGAAAGAGAGAAAATCCGTGATGAACTAGGGCTAAACGACAGTTTATATGCTCAGTACGTTCGATTTGCAAAAAAAGCGTTACAAGGTGATTTGGGCGTTTCTTATTACTATAAAGAGCCAGCTTTAGACGTTATTTTAAGAAAACTTCCTGCCACTCTCGAGCTTTCCTTTTCCGCTATTCTCTTAATTATTTTTATATCCATTCCATGTGGTGTTATTGCGGCCATTCGACCGAAAAGTTTAATTTCAAAAGCCCTCATGTTTTTTAGCACTATCGGCTTGTCTGTGCCTATTTTTATTATCGCTATATTTTTGGTGTATTTTTTCTCTGTTGAATGGCAAATTGCACCGAGCTTTGGTCGTGGAGAAACGGAAGTTGTTTTTTCATTCTGGGAAACAGGATTTACTTCATGGGATGGCATTAAGCACTTATTCCTACCTAGCTTAACTTTAGCCTTATCATTAATGCCACTGTTTGTTCGCCTAATACGCTCAGAAATGATGGAAGTGTTACAATCTGAATACATTAAGTTTGCTTGGGCAAAAGGATTGTCTCCTGTGCGTATTTACTTTATTCATGCGCTAAAAAACACATTACTCCCGATCATTACTGTTGCGGGTATACAAGCAGGGACCTTAGTTGCCTACACAATATTAACTGAAACTATTTTTCAATGGCCAGGAATGGGTTTTTTGTTTTTGGATGCGATTAGCCGCGTCGATACCCCGCTGATTTCAGCCTATTTAATGGTTGTTGGAGCAATGTTTGTTATTACTAATACGTTGGTTGATCTTATATACGGATTAGTTAACCCGACAGTCCGTTTATCGAGTCATGGATTATGAAAGAAACCTCTAAAGAGCGTCACAATAAAAAAAGGTCAAAACATTGGATTCATCTATGGCACGGTTTTTTAAGTGATAAAATTGCGGTTATGTCGCTGCTAATTTTTGCATTTTATTGCGTTATTTCCTTAGCCGCCCCGCTTATCGCACCATTTGATATTCGCGATCCAAATTTTATGGATTTAGCGAACTCTGAAATTGCACCTTACTGGATTGATGGAGACAGTCGATTTTTACTCGGTACGGATGGACAAGGTAGAGATTTATTATCCGTTATTCTCTATGGAACACGCTTATCTTTAACTATCGGTATTTTTGCCGTCCTGATTCAAGGGGTTTTAGGTATTTGTATTGGATTAATGTCTGGCTATTTTGGCGGTCGCTTGGATAATTTTTTGATGCGTTGTGCCGATATTCAATTGTCTTTTTCTAACATGATGGTCGCCATTATTGTAATGGCACTCTTCCAAGCTATTTTTGGTATGGCCTCTTATCAACATCTGGCTATGTATATGCTTATACTCGTCATCGGGCTGGCTGAATGGCCTTTGTTTGCTCGAACGGTAAGAGCGTCGGTTTTATCTGAGAAGCAAAAAGAATACATAGATGCCGCTCGTATTATGGGCATAGGGCCTGGCAGAATTATGTTCAAACACATTCTGCCCAATACGGTATCACCTTTGTTGGTTATCTTTACGATTCAAATTGCCAATGCCATTATTGCGGAAGCTGGCCTGTCCTTTTTAGGATTAGGTATGCCAGTAACACAACCCTCACTTGGCTCACTTATCTCCTCTGGTTTTACCTATATGTTTGCAGGCGCTTGGTGGATCTGTGTTCTACCAAGCCTAACATTGATTGTACTTATTTTAGTTATGAACCTTCTTGGCGATTGGCTCAGAGACCACCTAAACCCTAGAGCATATAAGGACTAATATGGATCTGTTAGACGTTCGTAACCTTAATGTCTCTTTCCAATTGAAACAGGAAGACCTAGCGGCGCTAATCGACATTAATTTTTCCTTAAAACATGGCGAACGGATTGCTTTTGTTGGAGAATCCGGAGCGGGGAAATCTATTTTAGGTTTTTCAATTGTCAATTTAATTAGTCGTCCTGGTTACATAAAGTCAGGGTCAATTAAATTAAATGGCGATGAATTGAGCCATTTATCTAATCGGCAAATGCGCCATATTCGTGGCAAACGCATTGCCATGATATTTCAAGACCCAATGATGACATTAAACCCTGTACTAACCATTGGGGAACAGATGGTTGAAGCCATTCGCAGTCACACAGATTTACGTATGCATGAGGCGAAAAACCTTGCTGTTGAGAAACTGGTTCAAGTACAAATTGCATCGCCAGAAAATCGTTTTAACCAATACCCTCATGAACTATCCGGTGGTATGCGTCAGCGTGTCATCATAGCCATCGCCCTACTAATGAAACCAGATATTATTATTGCTGATGAACCAACAACCGCCCTAGATGTTACCATTCAAGCCGAAATCTTAGAGTTACTTAAACACATTTGCGACGATAATAATGTTGCACTCATTTTAATAAGCCATGACCTAGGGGTCGTATCTCGTGTAGCAGAGCGTACCATAGTTATGTATGCGGGTCGGATTGTTGAGCAAGGGCCTACTCTTGAAATCATTAACGATCCTCAACACCCATATACTCAAGGTTTACTGAATGCCCTACCTCAGATGTCACTTCCAGGACAACGACTAAATCAAATTAAAGGTGCTATGCCTTCTTTAACAGACAGACCTAGAGGGTGTGCTTTTCATACCCGCTGCCCTTACGCAATGGATAAATGCAAACAAGAGCAACCTGAGTTTTTATACAACGGAGTTTCTCATGTCGCTTGTTTTATGGTGGAAGACATGATGCTGGAAGAGCTTGATATTAGTACCCTTGATCTCGAAACAAAAGACACTTTGCAAGACAATGTAGATAAGCGTAACGAGAGGGATCTATGAAACGTATTCCACTTCTGCAAATTAGCCATCTTGAGAAACGCTTTACCGTTAATGAAAAATGGATGTCTCAATGGCGCCTTAATAAGGGACGTTCTTATAAAAAGCAAAATACTGTCTATGCTTTGAATGGTATTAGCTTAACGCTACATAAAGGGGAAACTCTTTGTATTGTTGGAGAAACTGGGTGCGGAAAATCAACCTTAGCCAGATCCATTATAGGGCTACTAAAACCAGATGCTGGCGAAATTTACTACGGAGATCAACGTATTGATAATTTAAATGATCGTCAGCGTTTAATTTTTCGCCGCCGTATGCAAATGGTTTTTCAGAACCCTTATTCTTCTCTAAATCCGCGGATGACCATTTATCAAACACTTAGTGAACCCATTCGCTTTCACAACCCGCATCTATCGAGTACAGAGGTAGACGAAAAAGTCTCCCAATTAATTGAGTCTGTTGGAATCTCAAACTCTTGGGTCGATCGCTATCCTCACGAATTTTCTGGGGGGCAACGCCAAAGAATTAGCCTTGCGCGTGCACTCTCTGTTGATCCGCATTTAATTATTGCTGACGAACCTTTAGCCGCTCTCGATGTCTCAGTACAAGCCCAAGTTCTTAACCTAATGATGGATAAACAAGCCGAGCATGAGTTAACTTACTTATTTATCACTCATGACCTTTCTGTGGTTGAACATTTTTCCAACCGCGTCGCTGTCATGTACCTAGGCACTATCTGTGAACTGTCACCAACAAAGACGTTGTTTGAGGCGCCAAAACACCCTTATACTCAAGCCCTTTTGTCCGCCATTCCTAGGCTAGACAACAACACTCAAAAGCCCATTAGATTAATTGGAGAAGTACCTACGCCCTACAAAACCATCGTCGGTTGCCCTTTTCAAGCCCGCTGTCCTTTCTCTCAAGAAAGGTGCTTACAAGAAACACCAAAGATGCAAAAACAGTCCGATGGTAGCATCGTCGCTTGTCATGCCGTGGAGGAGAGCCGTTTATGAAACACGACTTTCTTGACTTTAACATTCTAGAAAAAGGAGTGTTATTATGGAAATAAGGTGGCTTGAAGACTTCATTGCGCTTGCAAAAACACGGCATTTTTCTCGTGCAGCTGATGAACAAAATGTGACGCAACCTACGTTTAGTCGTCGCATTAAGTTACTTGAAGAAGAAATGAAAGTCACACTAATTGACCGCAACACACTGCCCTTATCACTGACGCCAGAAGGGGAAGTATTTCTTCATAGTGCCGAGTTAATTACACGCCAATTAAGGGATGCAAAAGAGCGATGCCAAGAGATCAGAAAACAAGGCGAAGCTCAGATCAGTTTTGCTACGACACAAACGCTATTTTTAAGCTTTTATAAAGACGTAATTGAACCCTTTAGCCAAGAAATTGGCATGGAATTAGACAGTAATTTAAAATCGAGCTCTTGGTCTGGGATGGACTTTATCAATGCTTTAATAGAAAATCAATGTGATCTAATGTTATGTTTTTGGCATCCAGCGATACCGTTTATTCATACTTTAGAAGACGAAAATTATGAATACTGCGTTATTGCCGATGAAACATTAATCCCTTTTAGTATTATCAATAACGAGGGCGAAGCAAAATACGCACTGCCTGGAAACCGCCGTAAGCCACTGCCGCACATCGGTTATTATGATAACTCTTTTTTACAACCCGTTATCTTGCACCATTTACAACGGCAAAAAGAGGTCGCGCAATTAAAAACAATAAACGAAAACTACCATTCGATAAATGTAAAGGCGATGATTAAAGAAGGCTTTGGTATTGGCTGGGTCCCATCCCGGTTGATGTCAGATACACTTGAATATGGAAAGGTTGCCCTTGCAGGAGAAAAAGAATGGCACATTCCATTAGAAATACGTTTATATCGCTCAAAAATGAACAAAAATCCTAATTTAAATACTTTCTGGGAAAGTCTCAAAGAACGCTTAAAACATAAGAAACGCTTTTAATCACTGCCTTACTTCACAGGGATAACCATGGCGTTCAATAAGGTAAGCACTTTAAAGTGCCATCCCTGCTTTCTATAAATGCAATGGCTTTCTATAAAAATGCCTCCAAGTTTAACTAAGAGGCATTTTATTTATCAATGAATAAAAACTAAAAAATATTACTTTTTGCTTTCATCCCATATATTTAAATCTATTTTATCAGAGACTTCCGGATAATCTTTAGGATCAAAAATAGGAGAATCCGTTGTTTTTCGTTGCTCGAAATAATCTCTAGTCAACTTCACAACAAGTCCAGACAACAAGCTAATGGCAATCAAGTTAATTGTCGCCATTAGCCCCATGGCAGCATCCGCTAAATTAAACACGGTCGCGACACTTTCATAAGCCCCCCAAACAACCATCATTAAAGCAACAACGCGCAAGGCTAAAACACCTAATTTACCGCCTTTCAAAAAAATAACCGCGTTTTCAGCGTAGGAATAGTTCCCAATAATGGAAGTGAAAGCGAAGAAGAAAATAGCGATAGCGATAAAATATGTACCCGCCGATCCAATATGAACTCCCATGGCCTCTTGTGTCAGTGGAACACCCGTTAGGCTAGAACCACCTTCAATAACACCTGAAAGTAAAATCATAATCGCAGTGGCCGTACACACAAGAATTGTATCAATAAAAACACCTAAGCCTTGCACCATCCCTTGTGAAGAAGGGTGATGTGGATTTGGCGTCGCTGCAGCCGCGATGTTTGGCGCCGAGCCCATACCAGCCTCATTCGAGAACAAGCCACGTTTAATACCATTTAGCATAGCGCCAGCAATCCCACCAAGCGCTTCCTCATAACCAAATGCGCTCTTAACAATTAAACTTAAAATATGGGGCACTTCAGAGAGATTGACAATAATTACGTAGAAGGCAACCAAAAGATAAAGGCCAGCCATAATAGGCACGACTAACTCAGAGACTTTTGCAACAGTGCGAATGCCTCCAAAAATCACAATACCAGCTAAAATAGCAACAAAGATACCAACACCCATAGGAGGCAAATCAAATGCACCTTCCATCGCCCCTGCAATAGAGTTAGCCTGAACAGCATTAAACACCAAGCCGAATGCGATAATTAAAGACACTGAAAAAATTGCTCCAGCCCAAGGCGCATTCAACCCTTTGGCGATATAAAATGCTGGACCGCCACGTAATTGACCGTTTTCATCTCGTGCCTTAAACAGCTGTGCTAGTGTACTTTCCGCATAAGCTGTCGCCATACCTACAAGAGCCACCATCCACATCCAAAAAATAGCGCCAGGACCACCTAATGTAATAGCCACAGCAACACCGGCTAAATTACCTGTACCAATACGAGAGGCAAGACTAGTACAAAGCGCCTGAAAAGGAGAAATGCCTCCACGGTCTTTACTTGGCGCTTTCAGGACTGTGCGAATAAATTCTGGGAAGTGTCTAATCTGTAAAAAACCTAATCTGACGGTAAAATAAATCCCTACTGCCAATAACCCATAAATCAGAATGTATCCCCAAAAAATACCATTGAGAAAATTAATAATTGGATCCATAAAACATGCCCTATGCTTCTGAGTGTAATAATTCGCGGGTATACTAAATGTTTTTGCACCAAAACTAAACACTTAACCTTTGATGGATACCTTTACCTAATCTATCAAGCTCTATTCATTAAGTATTAATGCGTTAAAAGCAAACGTGAAAACAATGTCATGAAGACAGTGCCAGGAAGACAGTGCAGACGAAGAAAAACTCAGACTAATCAGAGAAACCGGAACCGCGCCTCCTCGCTTACTTATCATTAAGATAGAAACAATCTAAGATTTTATAAAGTGAAACAGTATACATCACAAATAATAACGAGTATCATTAACTCTTAATATATCATTTAATTTCCGTTAACAGAATTTGATCGTTATACAGTGGTCGACTCTTCATTTGACTTTAAATCATCCGCAGGAAAATTGAATATATCTAAAGAAAACCTCTTAAATTAAGACTACTTCACCAATTGCTCGCAACGCTTGGTAACAGCGAATGAATTGTATTTTGAAGACAGAAGTAGAACCCTAACAGTAGCATACGGTTTGGAGTTTTAATGATCTAAACCGACTGTAGGCGCTTTATTCCCCTTAAAGCGCCTTTTTTAAATGATAAATAGAGCGCTCTTATAAGGCATGTAGGATCCAAGCGGATAGAGCGTTCTTGTAACAATAAATTGAAGTCAACTAGATCGTTGTTTTCTCTTTTCTGAACGCCGAAAAAAGTCTGAGATGAAGGTACTCACGGTCAAATAGAACTAACGGCTATAGATGTCTTAGGCTTCGATATTCGATACCACTTGATCAGAATGATAAGCCCTACCAAATAAGTAACCCTGCCCAAAGTTACAGCCATACTTCCTCAGTAAATCCAACTGCTCTTGACTTGTGATCCCCTCTGCAACAACTTTTAATCCGAAACTATGGCTCATTTGAATGATACCTAAGGTTAATGCGGCATGCTTTTCATTTTCTAAGATATCCCGGATAAAAACCTGATCTATTTTCACACAGTCAAAAGGAAGATCTTTTAAGTAACTTAAACTGGAGTAACCTGTGCCAAAGTCATCTAGCGAAATCTTCATCCCTAAAGCACTCACCTCTCGCAACAGTTCAGCACACCTTTCTGCATCATCAATCAAGATAGATTCCGTCACCTCTAACTCAATGTACTGAGTATCTATTCCATATTTTTCAATAAAACTCACTAAGCGTTCTAAAAAGTCATCTCTTCTAAGTTGTGCCGCTGAACAGTTAATAGCAATTGGGGGTACCGTCTCTCCTTTTTCACGCCACTGAACCATATGAATACAGGCCTGTTCGATAACCCATTCGCCCAAAGGCAAAATAATACCTGAACTTTCAGCTATTGGAATAAATTCAGCTGGAGACACGCTGCCTAACTCATCATCCTGCCATCTCAATAACGCCTCTAACCCAATACAGCGTAACGTCAATAGGTCCACTTTAGGTTGAAAATAGAGCTCTAATTGATTGTTTTTCATTGCAAGACGCAATCGAGTTTCAATTAAGACATTGCGTTTTAAACGGTCTCCCATTTCACTGTCATAGAAATAATAAGTAGAGCGGCCAAGTGTTTTTGATTTGTGCATGGCCATGTCCGCATTTTTCATTAATGTTGGCCCATCCATGCCAAACTCAGGATACATTGAGATACCAACGCTACAGCCCACCGTTAAATTTCTTTCATCCACAATATAGCTTTCACTAATTTCATTAATGATTTTTTGTACCAACTCAGTAATCGCTAAGCGATCTAATACATAAACAACAGATAAGACAACAAAAAATTCATCCGCTCCAATACGCCCTATTTTTGCATCTTCGGGAAGGACCCCTCGTAACCGTTGAGCGATTTTAACCAGCAATTTATCTCCGACAGAATAACCAAACGCATCATTGACCGTTTTAAAGTGATCCAAATCGAGTAACAATACCGCAAACATAGATCCATTTTTTGATTTTGAAATTTGTTCTGATACTTGCTCATTAATGTCATATCGGCTACTTAAACCGGTTAGCTCATCCGTTAATAAAAAATATTCCGCTTTATCTAGCGAGGAACGATAAGCACGGCTTAACTTATAAACAAAAAAACTAACAATAAGAGACAGAAACAAATACGTAAACAAAGGAACCACAAAAATTTTCCATTGAATTAATGAGTGTGGCGTGTCCTCAAAACCACTTTCAATAAGCCAAATGCGCCCTGCAAATTCAAATTGTTTTTTTTGCATTTCTTTTGAAGCTAAAAGGTGAAAAAAATGATTGTTACTCTCAAAAAACCAAGTTGGAGGCTCATCTTTTGAAAGGTCTGTAATATCGGCTAAACGATACGAAAACCCCTCATTTATATCCATATTTGCTTGAGATAAGAGCCCCTCAATGGTAAAAGCTATACCAACAAGTCCTTTAAACTCATTGTTTTTATTGAAAAGCGCGTGCCTCAATACAAATGCATTTTTATGATCAAGCCCTCGCACTTTATCTCGAGGCAATACGATAGGCGGTGTCATAATCGTATCACTGGTTACCATGGCCTCTTTAGCCAGCGTTTTATAAGGGAGGTGATTCGAAAGCAAGTCAACACCATGTGTGATTACATCAGGGTAGCCATAAGTAAGAGGAAGATAAGACCCTTGAGCGCTATCTGTACGCAACTGGATGTTTTTATCACCCGTTATTTTGGCTTGTTCTAATAAGAATTCGTCTATGTCATTTTTATGAATGTATTTTGCAAAATATACATTCCTAATCGGATAAATTTTCTTGGAAAATAAGGCTTCACCAAAGCGCATAAATTGCTCATAAGAAACATCCAAATTTTCTGTAGAATGAAAAAATGCAGATACAGACAACGTCTCAAGTTTGTAGTCATTTAGAGCCATTAACAACGACTCTGAAAATTGATCTGCAAATACTTCTTGTTCATAAATAATGCGCTGTTTTTCACCTTGAAATAAACCAAACGCAGCAAACACACCACAAAAGGAAATCAAAAAGAAAACCAACAAGTAAGACTTATTTAGATAATCTTTAGAATACACGCTACTTCCCCTTGTCCAATGGTTTCACTATAAGGTTTTATTCAGTCTATGAAAAATATAAAAATGTAACTATATGTCTTTTATTGCAAATAGCTAAGCACAAAAAGGCATATCAACAGTGACTATTATCATCAATAACGCCACTGGTTTCATTAGTTAAACAGCATTTATGACAAATAATACAGTTAGATAAATAAACCATTAAAAATTACCTACCAATATCAATAACAGGCAGACTTTAATCAGCATGTTCTCAATAATCGTGCTAAAATTAACGCCATTTTATCTTTCCGAATTAGGCCCACCGTGATCACCTTTACTCATAATCTACCAGTAACATTGCCAATTGAACTTACCTCTCTTTTATCTGATTTAGGTTTCAAAACATTCACACCAATCCAAGAGCAGAGCTTGCCTCCTATTATCAATGGCTCAGATGTACTTGCTCAGGCTCAAACAGGCAGTGGTAAAACGTTGGCATTTGCTATTGGCATGCTAGCAAAAATCAACCCTAAGTTTTTTGGCGTTCAAGGATTAGTTATGTGTCCGACTCGTGAACTTGCCGATCAGGTTTGCAAAGAAATACGAAAAGTAGCGCGTTACCGAGACAATATAAAAATCTTAAGCCTTTGTGGGGGCATGCCATTTGGACCTCAAATAGGGTCTTTAGAACATGGTGCTCACATTGTTGTTGGTACGCCTGGGCGACTATTAGAGCACTTACGTAAAGATACATTAAAAATCAATCATCTAAATACCCTAGTACTTGACGAAGCTGATCGCATGCTTGATATGGGCTTTATTGACAGTATCCGCACCGTTATTGAACAGACGCCTGACAGAAGGCAAACGTTGCTTTTCTCGGCCACTTATTCAGAGACTATTATTCAACTTAGTAAAGAATTCCAACACGAGCCTATTAGTATAAAAGTTGAGCAAAGTTCTGAACTTTCACCCGACATAGAACAGTGCTTCGTGCGTGTCAATAAAGAAACAAAACTCGAAAGTCTATTAGCAAGCTTCCGTCATTACCAACCTCGTCAAGCCATTGTTTTTTGCAATACTAAAATTGAATCTCAGGCGGTTGCGGACTGGTTAGATGACAATAAAGTCAGTGCTAAAGCTATTCACGGAGACTTAGATCAACGTCAACGTGATCAAGTTCTAGTTCAATTTAGTAATGGCAGCACCTCTGTCTTAGTGGCCACTGACGTTGCCGCTCGAGGAATTGACGTGAAAGAAATAGATATGGTTGTCAACTTTGATATGACTCGTGATATCGATGTGCATACTCATCGAATTGGCCGTACAGGCCGCGCAGGAGCAAAAGGCATCGCTGTCAACCTGGTGACGAATAAGGATGACTACAAAGTAAAGGGTGTAGAAGAGCGCTTTGGTATGACGGCAGGCTTTACCGATATCGATCCAGAAATGGATTTTAGCTACCGTTTATTTCCATCTGTAACGACTTTAGCATTCGATGCTGGACGTAAAAATAAGCTCCGACCAGGAGACATTGTTGGCGCACTTACAGCCGGCGTAGGTCTAGAAAAAGACCAAGTCGGCAAAATTGATGTGTTTGATTTCCAAGCCTATGTTGCGATTCAAAGTGATTTAGTCAAATCTACCGTGAAAGCGCTAGAAAACAGTAAAATTAAAGGCAGAAAAATTAAAGTTCGCCCGCTTCGCTAAGAGATCATTACCTCTACCCTTTCGTAGAATCGATGTGCCATTTCTATAATGGCACATAACCAATCCAGCTCCGTACTCAAACCAGCTCCTTATTATGGAAAGGAGCGATCCTCCATATTCAATCTATCAGGCCCTTACTAAAACCCTTCATTCATTGCACACTAAATTACGCGTTGAATTGAACACAAGATCCATTAACACAGTGTTTTCTACTATAAACCACCCCAAAAGAAAGAATATTCAATTCAATATTTGACCGATCGGACAAAATTTATCTAAACTCTCTTTTGAACCATGAAACTTATGTCTATATGTGCTAAAAATATTTCATTGCCCTCTAAAAAGCTGCCGTTAAGGAGATTCCTTTGATTCAATTTTTACTTAATCAAGAATTATGCACTGAGCATGACCTTGATCCTAACCTGACTGTATTGAATTATTTGCGGAATGTTCGTAATAAGACAGGAACAAAAGAAGGTTGCGCCTCTGGGGATTGTGGTGCCTGTACAGTGGTGTTAGCAGAACCAGACGAGACGGGAAAGCGTTTGCGATATATAAGTGTAAATGCCTGCTTAACCTTTATCAGCGCATTACATGGTAAACAGCTTATTACCGTTGAAGACTTACAAAATAAAAGTCAATTGCACCCAGTGCAAGAAGCCATGGCAGAATGTCACGGCTCGCAATGTGGTTTTTGTACACCAGGCTTTGTTATGTCTATCTTTGCTCTGCAAAAAAATAATACCGAATATTGCAAACGTAAAACCACAGAGGCGTTATCTGGCAATCTGTGTCGTTGTACGGGATACAGACCCATCTACGACGCAACAAAGAAAGCCTGTAATAACACGAAAGCCGATACCTTTGATGCCCTAGAGCAGCCCACTGTAGAATTACTAAAAGCCATTCCACCCATCACAAAAGAAGGCTTTAGAGATTCAAAACATCAATGCTTCTCACCACAAACAACGGACGAGCTGGCCAAATGCTACCAAGATCACCCTGATGCCCATTTACTTGCAGGGGGAACCGATCTGGCACTAGACGTGACGCAATTTCACAAAGAGCTCACCACCTTAATTTATCTCGGTAATGTAACGGATATGAAAGGAAGCGATTCCTTCGATGACCGCTTAGAATTAGGCGCAGCCCTGTCCTTATCTGACGGTTATAAACTATTGAAAAATGAATACCCGGATTTCGGCGACCTATTGCATAGGTTTGCTTCTCTACAAATTCGTAATCAAGGCACCCTTGGCGGAAACATTGCCAATGCCTCTCCAATAGGCGATTCACCACCACTACTCATCGCGCTCGGTGCAAAACTGCAACTTCGCCGTGGTCATGAAAAAAGAATAATCAACATTGAAGATTACTTCGTAGACTACAAAAAAACCGTTAGGCAATCGGCTGAGTTTATTGAAAAAATTATTATTCCAAAACAAACCAATTCTTTGTTTAAAGCCTATAAAATATCTAAACGTTTAGACGATGATATTTCCGCCGTCTGCTTAGGCATCAATATCACTCTTGAAAACTCAATCATCATAGAAGCAAGAGCGGCATTTGGTGGGATGGCAGGTATACCAAAACGAGCAAGCCACTGTGAAAATGCACTAATAGGAAAAGAGTTCAATGAATCAACATTTGAGCAGGCCTGTCAGTCACTCGTAAACGATTTTGCTCCATTAAGTGATTTTAGAGCTTCCAAAGAATACAGGCTATTAGTTGGGCAAAATTTACTACGAAAATACTACTTAGAAACTCAAACGCAACTGGCTCAAGGTAACAACAGAGATTATTCACTAACGCGAGTAACGGCCTATGTCTAGTTCATTCACTCAAAAAAGCACTCAAGCAGAATTAGAAAAACAATTCACCCAATCCATTACGACAGGTGTCGGCCGTGCAATAAAGCATGAAAGTGCTGAGAAACAAGTATCTGGTGAAGCACTGTATATTGATGACAAAGCTGAATTCCCGAATCAACTTCACCTATATGCACGCACGAGTGATAAAGCACATGCACGCATTCTTTCAATTGATACAGCACCCTGTTACCAAATACCCGGAGTGAGGCTTGTTATTCAAGCAAAAGACATTCCTGGAAATGCCGATATTGGCGCCGTCGCCCCTGGAGATCCGTTACTCGCTGAAGGCCTTGTTGAATATTATGGTCAACCTATTTTAGCGGTTGCCGCCAGCAGTCACGACGCGGCTAGAAAAGCCGCACAAGCCGCCATTATAGAGTACGAAGAACTTGACGCCATTTTAGATGTTGAGGAAGCACTAGCAAAAGAGCATTTTGTATTAGAAACTCATCAGCATATACAAGGTGATTCTAAGACCGCTCTTAACAGTGCGCCAAACCGTTTACAAGGGAAACTTCATATTGGCGGCCAAGAACATTTTTATTTAGAAACGCAAATCGCCTCTGTCATGCCAACCGAAGACGGAGGAATGGTCGTTTACAGCTCAACCCAAAACCCCACTGAAATTCAAAAACTGGTTGCCAGTGTTTTAAATGTATCCATGAATAATGTGGTTGTTGATATGCGTCGCATGGGAGGTGGGTTTGGCGGTAAAGAAACTCAAGCCTCAATGCCAGCCTGTTTATGTGCCGTGATCGCACACCTAACAAAACAGCCGACAAAAATGCGGCTACCCAGAATGGAAGACATGATGATGACAGGCAAACGTCATCCATTTTTTGTCAGCTACGATATTGGCTACGACAATGATGGTAGATTGCATGGAGTAGACATAAAACTGGCTGGTAATTGTGGTTTTTCGCCAGATTTATCTGGTGCCATCGTTGATAGAGCCATGTTCCATGCGGATAATGCCTATTATTTAGGCGACGCAACCATCACGGGTTACCGCTGTAAAACCCATACAGCGTCCAATACCGCTTACAGAGGCTTCGGAGGTCCTCAAGGAATGGTGCCAATTGAAAATATTATGGACACCATTGCCCGAAACCTCAATAAAGACCCGCTCGATATTCGTCGCCTTAATTACTACGGTACGCATGCTCGAAATACCACACCTTATCATCAGACGGTAGAACACAATATTTTGCCAGAGATGACACAAGAACTGATAGAAAGCAGCGATTACTACAATCGTCGACAAGAAGTCATCCATTTTAATAAGCAAAGTCCCATTTTAAAAAAAGGACTTGCAATGACACCTGTAAAATTTGGCATCTCATTCACCTCCTCGTTTTTGAACCAAGCTGGTGCGCTTATTCATATTTACACTGATGGCAGTATCCACTTAAATCATGGTGGTACAGAAATGGGGCAAGGGTTAAATACGAAAGTAGCGCAGATCGTTGCTGAAGTATTACAGGTCGACTGTAACCGCATACAGATAACCGCGACCAACACAGAGAAAGTGCCAAATACATCACCTACGGCGGCGTCTTCTGGCACAGACCTAAACGGTAAAGCCGCACAAAATGCCGCTATCACAATCAAGCAAAGACTTGTTGCATTGGCCGCAAAACATTATCAAGTTTCTGAGCAAGAGATTGAGTTTAGTAATAGCCATGTTCGTGCTGGCACCCATTTTTGTTCTTTTGATGAGCTCATTCAATTGGCCTACTTCAATCAGATTTCACTATCCAGTACGGGTTATTATAAGACACCTAAAATTTACTATGATCGTGCATCAGCAAGCGGCCGACCTTTTTACTACTTTTCGTATGGTTTAGCCTGCTGTGAAGTCTTAATTGATAGCCTTACGGGTGAATACAAAGTATCAAGAACAGATATCTTGCACGATGTCGGAGCAAGCCTAAACCCAGCCATCGATATTGGTCAAATTGAAGGAGGATTTATCCAAGGCATGGGATGGTTAACCACAGAAGAACTCATCTGGAACAATCAAGGTCGACTGATGACTAATTCACCAGCCAGTTACAAAATACCCGCTATTGCAGATACACCATTAGATTTACGAGTCAAACTCGTTGAAAGTCGAAAAAACCCTGAGCAGACTGTTTATCATTCTAAAGCGGTAGGCGAACCTCCTTTTATGTTAGGGATCGCCGTTTGGTGCGCACTCAAGGACGCGGTATCCTCTATGAGTGATTATCGCTACCAACCTGAGATTAATGCCCCGGCAACACCTGAAAGAATTTTATTTGGTATCGAATCAATGAAACATAAAATCAACCAACAAAATAAGAGCATTTAATGACATTATCAATAAGAGCATGGCGTTCAGCAATCCTTCATAGCTTAGACGACCCTGCTGTAGTGGGCATCGAGGCATCTTATCAATATTTTGAAGACGGCTTACTTGTCGTTGAAAACGATAAAATCATTGCTTTAGGTAATAGCACGGACCTATTGCCTATCTATAAAGACATAGCGGACATTACAACAATTACCAACGGTTTAATTACCCCAGGCTTTATTGATACACACATCCATTACCCGCAAACTGGCATCATTGCGTCTTATGGTGAGCAATTACTGGATTGGTTGAATAACTATACCTTCCCAGCTGAAGGTGAATTTCATGATAAGGCGCATGCTCGATCCGTTGCCGAATTTTTTTTAGATGAGTTGCTGCGCAATGGCACGACAACCGCATTAGTGTTTGGGACCGTCCATAAAGAATCCGTTGACGCATTTTTTGAAGCCTCTGAAGCCCGTAATTTAAGAATGATTGGCGGCAAGGTCATGATGGATAGACACGCTCCCGATTTTTTAGTTGATACGCCAGAAAGCGGTTACCAAGACAGTAAAGAACTTATTCAGAAGTGGCATGAAAAGGGTCGCTTACATTACGCCGTTACGCCAAGATTTGCCCCAACCAGCACAACAGAGCAGTTAACCAAAGCAGGAGAATTACTGCAAGAATTTGATAACCTCTATATGCACACTCATCTTTCAGAAAACACGCAAGAATGTGAGTGGGTAAAGTCCCTTTTCCCTAACTGCACTAATTACTTAGATGTGTATGACCAGCATAACCTGCTTAGCGATCGCTCCGTGTTCGCTCATGGAATTCATTTATGTGATGACGAGTACCATAGACTAAATGAAACAGGGTCGGCTATCGCATTTTGTCCAACATCTAACCTCTTTTTAGGTAGTGGTTTATTTCGTTTAAACAAAGCGGAAGAGTACGGTGTGAATGTTGGTTTAGGAACGGACGTCGGCGGCGGTACAAGTTTTTCTCTTTTGCAAACATTAAGCGAAGCCTATAAGGTTATTCAACTGCAAGGTGAAAAATTAAGTCCATTTAAATCGCTTTACTTAGCCACTCTTGGCGGTGCGAGAGCGCTTAGGCTAGAGGATAAAGTGGGCACCCTCTTAGTCGGTACAGAGGCCGACTTTGTTGTACTTGATTATCAAGCAACGCCTTTATTGAACTATCGCTTAGCACAGTCTAAAAGTTTAGATGAAACCCTTTTTGTTCTTATGACATTAGGTGATGACAGAACCATCCGTCAAACCTATTCTGCGGGTAAGTGTGTTCATACTAGAGAAGAAGAAAAATAGAAAAGCAATGCGTTTTGATAAACCGTTTCACTTCATGATGAAACGGTTTCCTTTAAATTAGTCTTCTAACGGCGTGCCAGGCACTTGCAAACCACAGCCAGACAAAATAATTTGACTGATGGTATTCCCTATAGTATGTAACGCGTCGTAATTAAGGGTTTCTGTCTCGGTAAGTTTGGTTATTTGTGATTCAAAGTCAGCGTAATGCTGCGTAGTAGACCAAATCATAAAAATTAAACTTGCAGGGTCAACGGCTTTCATTTTATCTTGTGCTATCCATGCTTCAATTACCGCCACTCTTCCCTTAAACCAAGGCTGCAGCTCTTCCGTCAAAAAATCCTCTATATGATGAGCACCTTGTATCACTTCCATAGCAAAAATACGTGAACTTCTTGGCCTCTCAATACTTTGTACTAACTTTGTTCGAATGAATTTATCTAACACGACGGCTGGATCATCCTCAGCCGTTGCTTTATCAAAGACATCATTCCAGATAGTTGTTGTTCTATTAAGAATCGTTTTATACAGGTTTAACTTAGATTCAAAATAATACACTATATTGGCTTTAGGTAAACTTGCTCGTTCAGCTATGTGCTGTAAACTCGCACCATTAAATCCTTTTAAGCCAAATTCAATTTCAGCCGCATCAAGAATACGCACACATATCTCTTCACGATTCACCTGTCGTTTACTCACGGGATTCCCTTATCTTTCATTGTTATTTTAAAGTTGCGATCCATTTGATAGCATTTTTGGTGAGATATGCACCAATTCTTCACCCGCCAATGTCCCACCTAAAATATCGTAAGCTTTGCCGAACCCCTTTACTAACCGGCCCTTTGTTGGGGTCAATCTAAAAAGAACAAAATCACCTAACAGGCTAATTTGCTCAACTCTTTCACCAAAACGAGCATACAATAATGAAACGCCATCTCGCCAAGCCTCACTGTCTCGATCAATCACTTCTGCATTCAAATCGTAAGTCACTCGAAGGCGCGCAAAGATATCATCACATTGAGATTCATCCTCAGCAATCAGAGCCGATAAATTAGGCGTATGTAGTAAGTTTTGCGTATGTGCAGCAAGGCCACTTATTAAAATAAATAAGGCGTCATTTTGCATTGCAAAGGGTGCGTAAGAAGCATGTGGTGAACCATCTTTGCTTACGGAAGATAAGAAAATACTTTTTTTATTTTCTAACAAAGCCATTACTTCGGTATTTAATTGATGCTGTAAAGCTTTATTTTTCATGCTGTAGGCTTATTTTAATACTGAAAAACGACATATTATCATAACTTCACACACACCACGTCATAAAAAAAATATAACAGGTATAACAAAAACAAATAACCAAGATCCCAACGTCACTTATATAATCGCTTTCCTCCCTACTCACTCTTTTTCTCGAGGCCAATAAATCGGTCGAGAGAAAATTTACCTGGGCCGAAAACCAGTAGCACCATCAAAGCACCAAACCACCAAGATGCCGGGTTAACCCAATGCCCCCATTCAGGAAAAACAGCTAATTGAATAAATAAGGTCATGCCAATTAAACCAATAGAAGCAAAACGTGATAACAGACCAACAATTAATAATATCGGCAAGGCCACTTCAACCACTCCAGCCATAACAGCCAAAAATTCAATAAACCCAATCATAGTCGAACCGGGTTCATAATCTAATGTATCAGGATTACACAGCAATAAGGCCCCTGGTCTAATTGGATCAGGGCAAAAGAACTCATACAGAAACAAATCATACTTATCCGCATTGAACTGAAAAAAACCATTCCATTTAGACAGGCCAGAAGCTAAGAATACATTGGCAATTTGAAGACGAAAACCAAAAAGTACAAAAGGCACTAACCAATGACTTACTTTATCAAATAGAACACGGTAAAAACGGACAAACTTTGAATAGACACTCATAAGCACCTCATGAGACCAAGGTTAATAATCGATTTTGTAAAAGCTCTGAAAAATAGGTCGATACATCAAAATGCGATTCTATCTTCAGAGCATTAGATGTAACCACTTCTAGATTCGCACCTGTTTTTAAGGTGTCTAAAATCATCCGGTCTAGTGGCTCTAGCACTCGCACCCTAACTTCGCCCGCACAGCGCCAAATCAATATAGATTGTACCTCTTGAGAAAGCGCAATTGGTTGAGTCAGTACGTTGTTATTTTTTAGAAAAATCCACGTATCAAATACATTATAGTCAAGATGAATAACGTGAGCGGATTCGACTAAGGTCACAGGTAGCTGACTCAAATCCACCCCCTCAGAAATCATGCGATTTACACGGCCTATATCCCAAACATCACTTTCTTTACTATGAAGAGAGCACGACCAACACTGGTCCAGTAACGAAAAGCTTTTTAGATAAGCTAGATCCGTTATTTCTGATAACAAAAAATCAGAGAATCCCTCTCCATAATGAATGAGTGAGGCGTGCATTGGAGGAAACTCAAAAATGTATTTTTTGGCTATTTGAGAGAAGTAGTCGTCACCTAATAAGTTAACAACACTGGGGTAGTTTGCTTTTAATGCAGATAAGCATGATTTTATAAAACCATTTCTATAAATACTGATAACTTCCGTATTATTATCTTCCTCTAAAAAACCACTAATACCCTCATTCTCTCCCGTTTTCAAGTAGTAAGAAAACACATTAAAATAGTCAGCCAATGAATTCATAGAGCCTCACAAATTAAATGTGTTTAATAATGACTGGGCAACGTCTCGTTCAGATTTTAATTCAGAAAAAGAAGGAATCTTATCATCCCTTTCTAATAACACAGGAACAGGACCAAACCGCGCTAGCGCTAATGACAAATAACGCCAGACTTCATCATCTACAGGGGAATCATGACTATCAATCAACAATGAATCGGCCAACTTTTCATCTTTTGAGAAACCTGCAATGTGAATTTCACCAACCACAGCGGGCTCTATGCGAGAAAAATAATTGACGACATCTAAACCACAGTTTCGATGACTTACATATAAATTATTGACATCAATTAACAATCCACAACCTGTTCGACTAACTGCTTCCATTAAAAAATCGGCTTCATCGAGTTCAGACATAAAGTTCAAATAATTACTCGGATTTTCAATAAGAATAGGACGACCGATGGCATTTTGATAACGATCAATACCATCACACAGTTGCTGTAATGCCAGCAAGGTTTTAGGTAATGGCAATAAATCAGCAAAATAATTTTTCTGATGAGCTGACCAAGTGGCGTGCTCTGAAACTAAAGTAGGATTAAACTCTTTGACGAGTTGCTTTACTTGCATTAAATGCTCAAGAAAACCATTAAAAACATTTCCTAATGACGCCCCAACACCATGTAAGCTAATTGGAAAACGTTGTGATATTTGCTGCAGGTAATCTAAACGAGGGCCGCCCCCCACAAAAAAATTCTCAGTGTGAAATTCAAACCAAACACTTTCATCTGATAAATTTAAAGCCTCATCGTAGTGTTGAGGCTTTAAATTAATACCCGCTAACCCTTTTAAAGGATGCGATATCATCAGGAACTAACTTAAAACGCACTCTTGGACGCTTTACCATTAGGCGTCATAATAAATTCACAACTTCCTTTAGGAGCATACGTCCAAGCATTAGATTGGAAATCTACAGTCGATGTACCCTCACAACTTGTTCCTGCACCCGCTTTACAATCGTTTTCGCCTGACAAGGCAATACCATAACAACGATCTTTACGACCACGGATGCTATCACCACCCACCCACTCAGAAAACTGTGCTTTAATCGCATCAGGAGCATTTGGCGCAATGGATAATTGTTCGTTTGGCTTCGCATCGGCTACTGTTGAAAAGGTTGCCGCCGCCGCACCAGCGATTAGAGCTTTGTTTAAATTTAATTTCATAGTAATTGCCTCATAATGTGATGTAAAAGTTAATTAATGCGCATATGAAATAATAGACCGCTATGAAAAAGGTTAGTTCATTTTTTTATCGTTTTATTTTTGAAGTTTTTCTGTCAGGGTCACGGCCGACAATAATTTCCCTTCATCTTCAATGTTCGGAAACACAGCAATAGACACTTCATCTGTAATCAAACTCGGTAGCCAAGTAGACTTAAAAGTATCAAGATCAATCGACACTGGCTCACAATCATCCCAGTCATCCACCGCCCATTGAGCCGCAAACTCAGCATCAGGCCAGACCATAACGCAATCACCCTCATCTGTTTCTACCATCACAAAGCCTTGGTCATTGCTTAGGCTCCACACTTCATTAGAGACATTAACTTGCTCTATGAAATAGGTTAAACGTTCTTCATCAGGGGAGGCCAATAACATAACTCTCTGATCTACCGATAATTCTTGCGACATAAAACACTCTCTTGTATTTTTTCATGGTATATTCATGTATTTGAATATAAAGGGAACCGTGTAAGCACAATTTAATTTAAAGAGTCTACTTCTTTAGGGGTTAGCGCTCTAAACTCACCTAACGCTAATGTCTCATCTAAACGAACGTTCCCAATACTTTCTCTATGCAATGCAACAACGTGATTTTCTACAGCGGCTAACATGCGTTTAACCTGGTGGTATTTACCTTCTTGGATGGTTAATCGAATACAAGTCTCAGTAACAATCTCCACTTTAGCTGGTCGCGTTGGTGCGGCTTCGCCATTCAACATAACGCCCTCCATTAACCTTGTCACGGCTTGCTGATCAATAGGATACGATAAATGCACTAAATAGGTTTTTGAACACTCGTGCTTAGGCGACGTGATACGATGCAACCATTGTCCGTCCGTTGTTAGCAACAGTAAGCCTGTCGTGTCTTTGTCTAAACGTCCAACGACCTTTAAATCTTTATGCAGATTAACCGGCAACAAATCCAACACGATTGGGTGCTCATCATCTTGCGTCGCACAGACATAATCAACAGGTTTGTGAAGTAAATAATACCGTTCTGTAGGCCAACTCAAAACAACGTCATCCAGCGTTAACTCATCACTTTCTTTAACTTGATGATTGGCTTTTTTAATCACAGTGCCGTTGATTTCGACCCGACCTTTAGTGATGTTAATTTTTGCGTCTTTACGACTCATGCCTTCAGCATGGGATACATAGAAATCTAGTCTCAATGGATTCTCTCGTGAATTTGTAGGATTAAAACGTTTCGAACGTAGGTTCAATTTCTTTGTAGAAAAAGGTGGTTGCTTCTAAATTGCCACTGGCACCACGCGCGTAATTAGGTATGTCTCCACTGGTAATATAGCCCATTTTAGTAAATAAATATGAGGCAGAATCTTCCGTTCTTGTTTCTAAAAAAATCAGTTGCTTTTGCATTGATGCAGCGACTCTCTCCGCCCCTTCAATAAGGGCTTTGGCGAAGCCCTTCCCTTGGTAATCATGCAAAACTATTAACTTTTCAACTTTGCAACGATGTAACGCATCGGCCTTAGGGGACGTTTCAATTTGAATGGTTCCAACTAAACGATCCTCATGCCTTACGGCCAACACCTGACGATCATAGCTCAATAATTCATCTTGAATTTTTAACCAATAGTTCTTTGCTTCTTCTTCACTTACAGGTGGTAAAAAGCCAATAGATGCACCATTTTCAACAGCATCAATCAATAAAAGGACTAGATCGTCCAAGTAAGGCTCAAGTTTTTCTAACTTTAATAACACCATCAATTTTTCTCGCCTAATACTAATAGTAGAGCGCCTATATTAACCGCTCCAACTCATGATATGAACTAAATACATTTAAGTAACATTATATCGACCAGGCTTATGGTTAACAGCAATAATCGAGTTTAGAGCAACAGCACCAATAATAGAAACAACAATTAACGTCCAATCAACAGTAAAAATCGAAAGGAAAATAACCGCACTGTCGACGCACATTTGAAATTTTCCCATTGAAATACCACGCGTATGAGCCAGATATCGAGCTAAAATATTTAACCCTCCTAAACTGGCATTATGCCGGAAAAGCATCAGAAAACCGGCACCAATTAAAAAGCCACCAACAACACTCGCGTAAAGCGAGTTTATCTCTTCAAAATGAATAAAGTTTGGGGTCATTTCTGAAAAAAAGGATACTAAAAATACGCTGAAAAAAGTTTTACCTGTAAACTCCCAGCCCATTTGCTTTATTGATAACCAATAAAACGGCAAATTGATAATAAAAAAGACGGTACCGAAACTTAGAGAGGTTGAATATTGAGCAAGAAAAGCCAAACCTGCTGTCCCTCCAGTCAATAACCCTACCTCACCATAAATTGTGACGCCTAACGAAACCAGTAACGTACCGATAACCATGGCTTGTATATCTTCCAAGAAACTGTGTTTTGCAACGCCATTTTTTGAACTCATTTCTCTCTCTACTTTACTCATTTTGGCACAAAGCCGGAAAGGTAATTCTAAAGTAAGACACCGCCTATAAGAAGTAAATACAAAACACTGTGATATAAAAAAGACAACCTACGTATAGTATTCAATACAGGTCTAACTGTCTTTAATACTTAAATCAAGGTATACCAAACGATGATCCGAGGCTTGTGTCACTAATACTGACCTCGAATCACTTGAATCAGGCCAAAAAACCGCTGAATCAACAACCGCTAAATCAACGGAAGATAGAACATAATCAGCCCTTACCTTCCAACTGGCCGTATGGTATTCAGCATTAACAACATTTGGCGAATATTCCTTTGATCCTTTACTAGAAGGGATCACATTCGAGTTCACCCTTGGATGTGATAGTAATCCTCCTATCCCACCATTTAATGAGTCACCCTCACTAACCGATGCATTTAAGTCTCCAAGAATGACAAATGAAGCCCCTTTGGCTAACCCACCAATATGCCCACAATCGTCATAAAGACTCTGATTTTGATTAAGGTACTCAGTCCAAAAGCGAATCTCATCATGATTTCGGCATGCATTTCTTCTTTCTGCCCCATCAAATACCGGTGGCGTTGGGTGAGAGCATAAAAAATGTACAATACGCCCATCAATCTCGATCGCGATATCCCAGTGAGATTTAGAACTTAAAGGAAGAACAGCCAAGTCGCCAAGGTCAAACCAGTCATCCCCAACAGCGTTCTTTGGCAATAAAGCATCAGGAAAATCTTTCCACAGAAACTGTTGAAAAGTCCGTGATAAGTTCTCTTTTATAGGAAATCGAGACAACATAGCCATACCATATTGACCAGGAAAAAAACCATAGCCTAAGGCATCGCTACCACTATTAGAGACTACACCATCTTTATTTAAATCACGTCCCGAAGGCATTCCGGTGTTAACAGGCGCAATAAAAGTATAAGGGTAAACATCTGTAATAGGAGACACATAATGCGTCTGAAACGACTCTAGACTGAGGCCACGGCCGTCATAATCAAATTCATTTAATAACAGAATATCCGGTGATACTTCTTTAATAATTTGGGCGATACATTGGGCTTGACGATCATTTTGACTGGCTAAAGATCGCGCTAAGTCACCACGATTCGCTCGACTTAACGCCGTATTAAACGTAGCAACTCGAACTACCACTCAATCCCCACCTGCGCTTTTACCCCATTTGCAAAAGCATGGCGCTCATTTTCAACTTTACTGTGGGTATCAACCGTATCAAGTAATCGACGAGGAGCTGTTCTGCCGGTCATCATAACGTTCTGATGAATTGGGCGGGAGGCTAAAGCGTCCAATAGCTCTTCCACGTCTAAATGGCCATATTTATACATATAGGTCACCTCATCCAATAAAATAAAATGGATCTCTGGATCGGCTAACATAGTTTTCGCTAATTCCCACGCTTGTTCAGCCGCCTGCTTTTCCAGTTCAGGATTACGAGTTTCCCAAGAGAAACCATGACCCATAACATGAAAAGAAACCAAAGGATGGTGCCCAAAAAATAGCTGTTCACCCGTTTCTTTTCGCCCTTTAATAAACTGTATAACCGCACATTTTTGTCCATGCCCTATAGCACGAGCCATAGTTCCAAAACCACTAGAGCTTTTTCCTTTACCGTTTCCAGTGAGCAGTATTGTTACACCACGCTCATCTGTTGCCGCCGCAATCCGTTCATCAACAATGGCTTTCTTTTTCAATAAACGTGCTTCATTCATTGTGTTTTTCTCTGTATTAACACTCATTAATCATGTCTCTTTTTTTGATATAAAAGCCAATTGGGGTAGTAAAGTCCTTTTCGTATTGCTAATACACGTAATATGAAAATTAATGATACAGCATAAATAGCGTTAAATTCATGATCAGGAATAACCGATTCTAAAGCGGCAATAAAGCACGCACCAAGAAACGCAGGAGTAGCGTAAAACTCTTTTCCTAATACTAATGGTGGCCTATGACTCAGAATATCCCGGATCATTCCACCAGCAATCCCTGTAATGATACCCATTGTAATGGCAATCGTTGGGGAAAAACCGTAGAGCAGCACCCTTTCTGTTGCAACGACGGTAAACAAGGCTAGTCCAAAAGAGTCCGCATAATTAAACAAACCTTCTCTATTCTCAATGACACGCACTGCAAAAAAAGCAAACATAGACGACAGAGCCGCTACCCAAAGGTAAGATGTATCTTTTACCCAATAAACCGTTTCCATAGACAGAATCACATCACGAATGGTGCCACCACCAAGCGAGGTAACCATTCCTAAAAAAACCAGACTAAATAGGTCCATGCCCTTTTTACCAGATGAGATCACACCTGTGATGGCAAAAGCAGCGATGCCAATCATTCCCAAAATATATAATGTCATAATTCTTTATTCACCATAACGCATTAACTCTATTTCTAAACAAGGTCTTTTTGGGCCATGTCTTTCTGGGCCCTGTATTTCTACATAACCCAATCGCCCGCACCCAGTCGTTTAAGCATAATATAAGCATCCTGAGCAGAAGAGCCTCTTTGAATAGACAACTCTGTCACACTACAAAAGCCAACATCTATTAAATAGGACTTATTCATAGGCCAACCACACAACATGGAGACGAGAACTTTAATCACACCAGAATGAGTAACAACGACAAGATTATCAAACGACTGATTCTGTTGATGCGTCCACCAAACTGAGAGTCTCTGTCGAAGCTCATTTAAGGACTCACCATTAAATGGTGCCGAGAATTCTAAATCACTCCCCCACGCTTCAATTTGATTATGAGGTATATCCTTCCAGAGTAGACCCTCCCAATCAGCAAAGTTTAATTCGACTAACTCATGCTCAATACTAGACTGGTTGTGTAAATAATCACCCAAGGAAGAGGCCCTTTTCAATGGGCTGTGTTGAAAACAAGTTTGCCCTTGCAAACGATTACTCAACCAATTTTTAAGCGCTTCAGCTTGTATTTCCCAACCTTCTGCTAAATCTAAATCCGTTTGTCCGTAACAGGTTCCAGTGGCTACATTTGGCTTGGGATGACGGATTAAAAAAAGTCTCAAAGCATCACTCCCTGCAATGAAATGATAAAAAACAGTGACATCAACAACAGAATAACTTCGGCTATTTGTTCACTTGCCCCTAAAGTGTCGCCATTAAATCCATCCAATTTTTGCTTCAAATAGATGCCTATTAAAGAATTAAGCGCAAAAATAAGCCCACCAAAGACCATAGCACCGAGTAAACCAAAAGAGAAAAGAGCCAATAAAAAGGCAGGGGTAATCGCAAAGCACAGCTGTTTAAAAGATAAGGTTTGAATCATGTTAGCCGCTTTACTCACACCTGAAGTGACATAGGGCAATTTTCTAGTGATATATAGCGGTAAAACGCGAGCAGCAGAATGAATAAATAACCAAATAACAATAACCCAACAAACCGAATTCGATTCATTAAGTATTCTAAATAACAGTAAAAACTTTAGAGACAAAGCAAACCAGATAGTAATAGACCCATAGCTACCGATCCGAGAGTCTTTCATTATCTCTAACCGTTTTTCAACAGTCCAACCGCCCACAAGCCCATCGGCCGCATCTATTAAGCCATCTTCGTGGAACGCACCCGTTATCAGTACCGCCGTAAGTAGCATGAATAAAGCCTGTAATTCATACCCAAGAAAATCAATAACGAGTGGCCAAGCACTGAGAATACCAACTAACAACCCTACCCATGGCAAACAGGCGATGGGAGGTAAACTCGGTGTCGGTTGGCCCCAATCAACAGATAAAGGAATACGAGTGTAAGTAACCAAAGATCGCCTAGCACTTTCCTTTATGTCTGCCCATGGGAGCATGCTACCCATTCCCCTCACTCACTCCAGCACTTTCAAAGCTGGCCATATTCGTTAGAAATAGGGCCGCACTTTGAATAATAGGCAAAGCGACTATGGCGCCTGAACCTTCACCTAAACGCATGGATAAGGACAAAATAGGCTTCGCTTTAAAGTGGGCCAGCATATCAAGATGGGCTTTTTCATGAGACTGATGAGCAAAAATCCCATAATCCACCACACTTTTATTCAGCTTTGATGCTAATAACAACGCCGATGTACAAATAAAGCCATCAACAACATAAGCAATGCCTAATTCAGCCGAGCGTAACATAGCACCGGCAATAGCAACAACCTCAAACCCAGCAAGCTCTTGAGCAAGAACATCTGCATCCAACTGAGCGATTGGCGTGTCATAATGGGCTTCAATTCGAGCAAAGGTGTTTTCTATAACAGAGATTTTTTTCTCAATTCCCTCATGCGTTACCCCAGCGCCAGCGCCTACGCACTCCCTTACAGGCTTAGACAAAATGGCACTCATCAAGGCCGCGCCTACAGTAGTATTTCCAATTCCCATTTCACCAAACAATAAAATATTTTTACCTTCGGAATGGGCCACATCGACTTCTTTAACACCCGCATTTAAAGCAAGTAGAAATTCACTTTCTGTCATGGCTGGCGCCACAGAAAAATCTTTTGTTCCCATATTAACCTTACGATTTGTCAACAGCGGCATGGATTCAAACTCACCATTCACACCGACATCAACTACCTGTAAAGGCACAGCATGCTGTTGACAAAAAACACTTACGGCCGCTCCACCCGCTAAAAAATTCATGACCATTTGGCACGTCACTTCCTGCGGGAAAGGACTAACACCTTGAGCAACTACGCCATGATCGCCCGCAAAAACCAGCATTTTAGGTTTATCAACTTGGGGGGTCTCTGAGCCTTGAATCAACCCCAAAGTCAAAGCCAATTCTTCCAACATACCTAAAGAACCTAGCGGTTTCGTTTTATTATTTATTCTCCCCATTAAGGCAGACTCATATGCCCTAGACAAAGGCCTGATGTCTGGAAAATCAAATGCTTTCACAAAGGTATCCCTAAGATTCATTTTTTACTGCACGCTGACGAACGATTTCATACAAACACACACCCGTAGCAACCGACACATTTAAGCTCGATACCACACCCGCCATTGGCAACTTCACCAAATAATCACATTGCTCACGGGTTAGGCGGCGCATACCATCACCTTCGGCCCCCATAACAATGGCACTTGAAATGGTTAAGTCATGTTCGTAGATAGTTTGAGTGGCCTCCCCTGCCGTGCCGAAAATCCAGACACCTTGATCTTGTAACTTCTTCATTGTTCTAGCAAGGTTCGTGACAGAAAAAACAGGCAAGCTTTCAGCCGCGCCACAAGCTACTTTGCTTACCGTTGCATTCAATGGAGCCGATTTATCTTTTGGCATCACTAAGGCATGAGCACCGGCCGCATCGGCACTACGTAAACAAGCACCTAAATTATGTGGGTCAGTTATACCATCTAAAATGACAATTAATGCGGGTTCATCCAGCGCCCCTATCAATTTATGAAGATCGGCTTCATCTCCAGCTTTAGTCACTTCTGCAAGCGCAGCGGCACCCTGGTGTACAACCCTTTCTTTATGGCTCGAGAAAAGCTTATCTATATCTTTTCGTGGCACAATATTGTGCGTCACTTTCTGTTCACGACACAGCTTTGTTAATCGTTGAATTTTTTTATCATCACGGCCTTCTTGAAAACGCACTTCTTTGATTTTATCTGGCTGTTGAGCTAATAAATTTTCAACAGCATGAATGCCGTAAACCCATTCTAAATCTGACATAATTACCTAATTTTCAACTTATAATTGTATTACGCTGTACCGGATCTCGGCTTAGCATTACTTTTTTTAGACTTTTTCTTCGTCTTTTTTACAGCGGTATCGGCATCTTTTTTAACCTTTACCTTTTGCGCATTACTGTCTTTGCTCTTTACTAAAGGTTTTTTCTTCTTTTTCGGCTTTACTTTTTCATCACCGTTACTTTTTAAATCAACTTTCTTTGTTGGCTTTTTTTTCACCTTAGTTCTACTTGGTCGTGTATTCTCGCCATTCCCTTTACGATGCTTAGGCTTATTACTGACCGCCTCATTGGTATTTGTAAGAGCGACTTCTTCAGCGTCCACTTTAAAAGCGTTTTCAGTACCAGAATCGGACCTTTCCTTCTTCTTAGCCCTTCCACCCAGCTCCAATGAAGGCAGTTGAGCAAGTTGCATGTCTAATTCTGATACATCGTCACGCTTGATAGGTTTAGGACGACGACTTTTATTATTTGCCGTGCCATCATTTTGCAGGTCTAAATCAATCTTTCTCTGTTCTAAATTAACTTTAGCAACAACAACCTTAAGCACATCCCCCAAACGATAAACACGTCCTGAACGTTCGCCTATAATGGCTTGTAAATCAGGGTCATGGATAAAGTAATCTTTTCCTAACGATGATATATGGACTAAACCATCTACAAATAAATCTTTCAGTTCGACAAAAAGGCCAAATGGCGTGACGGCAGTAACAACACCATCAAAACCCTCCCCAATATGCTGTTCTACGTACTGACATTTCAGCCATGACTCAACATCACGCGTAGCTTCATCCGCACGTCTTTCCGTCATGGAACAATTGGTTCCCAAATCATCCATTTGAGCATCATCGTAGCTGTAAATTTTATTCTTTTTAATCTCTGGACTATTCGGTACTCGGTATGCCTGAGTTACTTTAGGACGACCTTCCCCGCGAATCAAATATCGAATGGCTCTGTGAACCAAGAGATCAGGGTAACGACGAATAGGAGAGGTAAAGTGTGTATAGGCCGTATAATTCAAGCCAAAGTGGCCATGATTATCCGCTTGATAAGACGCCTGACTCATTGAACGCAACATCATAGTTTGAATACTACGAGCGTCAACTCGACCGTGAATTTGTTGAGATAACAACGCGTAGTCATCGGGCGTCGGCTTTAACCCACCACCCAATTCCAGACCTAAAACAGACAGATACGTTCTTAACGTTTGTAAACGCTCTTCTTTTGGCCCTTCATGCACACGAAATAATGCAGGGATATTGGCTTTTAATAGAAACTCAGCGGTCGCAACGTTTGCGCACAACATACATTCCTCTATCAACTTATGCGCATCATTTCGTTCAATAGGAACAATTTGCTCAATTTTAGATTCTTGATCAAACACCATACGAGTCTCAACGGTATCAAACTCCATTGCACCACGTTCAGCACGAGCGTCTTTGAGAACATTATAAAGACCAAATAAAGAGTCGATATGGGATACTAAAGAAGCATATCTCTGCCTTAATGCCTCACCTTGATCATCTATTTCCGTTGCAATCATTTTAGCAACTTTCGAGTAAGTTAAACGGGCATGAGAACGAATAATACCTTCATAAAACTTATAACCACGCATCTTGCCACGCGTTGTTAAAGAGATTTCAGACACCATAACAAGACGGTCAACGTCTGGATTTAATGAACATAAACCATTCGATAAGACCTCTGGTAACATTGGCACAACGCGACCAGGAAAATACACCGAATTACCACGCACTGTCGCTTCTTCGTCTAATGCCGTGCCCTTTTTCACATAATGCGATACATCGGCAATGGCAACAAACAATTTCCAACCACCCGGTGTTCTTTCACAGTAAACAGCATCATCAAAATCGCGCGCATCTTCGCCATCAATAGTGACAAAAGGCGTATCACGTAAATCGACTCGATTGACCTTATCGGCTTCATCGACGTCAAAACCGAAATGCTTAACTTGCTGTAACACAGCGGCAGGCCAATCGTTTGGAATATCAAATTTATGGATAGCAATGTCTATCTCTAGACCTGGAGCCATAAAGTCGCCTAATACCTGGGTTATGATGCCCGTAGCGGCTTGGCCTTTTTCTGGGAAAGTTAACAGCTCTATGACAACATATTGCCCATGTTTCGGGGTTAATCCAGATTCTTTTGAAACTAAAATATCTTGCGATATACGAGGGTTTTCAGGTGTCACAAAAGAAACTTGGCTCTCTTCATAATAACGCCCCACTATGCGATGATTTTTTCGTTCTAAGACCTCAACAATAATGCCGTCTAAACGTCCTTTGACATTTCGACCTGACAACCTAACAGTTACTAAGTCACCGTCCATTGCATTTTGCATTTGACGTGAGGACAAAAAGATATCATCGTCATTTTGACGTAATAAAAATCCATGACCTTCTTTGTTTCCCTGAACTCTACCTTCAATAAGGTCTGATTCTTCGAGTACGGTATATTCATTATTAAGTGAGTTAAGCTGATGGTCTCGTGCCATAGCAATTAAACGACGACGCAGCGCTTCAATCTCATCGTCATTCTGAAGTTGAAAAATCCCACACATCTCTTCATGCCCAATAGGACGGTTTTCACCGGCTAAGAACTCCAGTATGAACTCACGGCTTGGAACGGGGTTTTCATATTTAGAGGCTTCACGCTGGAGAAAGGGATCATTTATATTTTTTTTACTCAAAGTCATTCTATCCTTCAATTAAACAGCCTATACATATAGGTTGCTTGTAATGGTTTTTGCCTAACCTCTATACCGAACTCAAACAAGCAGAATTGATAATAACAATGAGGTATGACAATTTTTACCCATTATAGATCATTCTCAAAGAATACTCTTTAATAGATGGAGCAAGGTGGGCATTCATTAATACTAAGAAGAGAAGAATTCACTTTAACCAAAAACAGTATAAAGCAATTAAAGAAGCCATTCTGTGCGATAACAGCACAAGATACAGTGAAAGTAGACAACAAAGTCTTGATTATTCGCTTTTTTGCATGCGTTTACCTTTCCTTATGCAAATAACTTTGGGTATCCAATAGGATGAAAAAGTCTTTTTCGTGTAAAGAAGTCATGATTTTAGCGAATAGATCAGTTTTTTAGATGTATTCGCTGATCAATTACTAGACTCTATGTCGATCTAAGTTCATATCCGCCATTACTTTGGTGGAAATTTCTTCCACAGAAAGTCGCGTCGAGTTTAAAAATGGAATCCGCTCTTGTCTATAAAGTGTTTCTACCTCAGACAATTCATATCGGCATTGACGTAAGGAGGCATATTTACTCGAGGCCATTCTTCCTGTGCGAATTTCATGCAACCTATTTGCATCAATCGTTAATCCATAAAGCTTTCTCTTTTGCTCTTTAAGTGCCTTAGGAAGTTTGAGCGGATCAAAGTCATCTTCCGTTAACGGATAATTTGCCGCTTTAATTCCATATTGCATGGCCAAATACAAACTGGTGGGGGTTTTTCCTGAACGAGAAACGCCTAATAAAATAACATGTGCCTCATCTAAATTTTTTATTGAACACCCGTCATCGTTGGCTAAGGCGTAATTTATTGCATCAATACGACCATCGTATACCCCTTCTTTTATGCCATGTGCTTTTTGAGCGGTCGGCCTTGCCTTTACCCCTAGCGCATTTTCTATAGGAGACAATAAATCACCAAATAAATTGTAACAATGACTGTCACTTGTTTGGATGATATCGCTAATCACAGGATCTGAGATCGTATAAAAAACTAAGGTTTGATGACCTAATGCAATTTCATTATTAATTTGCTTACAGAAACCTCTCGCTTTATCTTCTGTTGTCAAAAAAGGCACACTTAAGGTGTCAATTTTCACATCGAAAAAAGACAACATAGCCGAGCCAAACACTTCGGCTGTAATAGCCGTGCCATCTGATACAAAATACACTTTCATACGTTTTTCCACCATTTTGTTGTTATTTGACAAGATCAACTTTCTTGATTGAAATAAAACTACATCAAATATTCAGGTTTATTCCTTCCAATGAATCTCCCTACAATAAGTCTGCTTTGTGGGAAGCGTGTGATTGTTATTTTCATTACACCGAAAATAATCTGGTTCGTAAACACAAGTTATAAAAATAATATCGCGTAAACATTAGGAGTCATCGTGAGCAAATTTATCAAGTGGTTTAAAGATCTGAAAATGACAGACGTTGATCAAGTTGGCGGAAAAAATGCCTCTCTTGGCGAAATGATCTCAAATCTAACTCGTTTGGGAATTCAAGTTCCTAATGGATTTGCTACCACGGCTTACGCTTATCAATCCTTTATAGTTGAAAGCGGTTTAGACGACCGTATTCATACTTTATTAGACTCATTAGACGTCGATGACGTTCATGCTTTGGCCGATGCCGGGTTAAAAATTCGCACGTGGATTGAAGATGCCTCTTTTTCTGAAGCGTTTAATCAAGAAATTGAAGCGGCATTTACTGTTCTTAGTACTGATAACAATGATGCCTCTTTTGCGGTTCGCTCTTCAGCAACGGCCGAAGATTTACCTGACGCGTCTTTTGCGGGCCAACAAGAAACTTTTCTTAACGTATGCGGTTTAGAAAGTATCAAGCTTTCTATTAAACGCGTTTTTGCTTCTTTATTTAATGACCGAGCCATTTCTTATCGAGTGCATCAAGGATTTGAGCACAAAGGCGTCGCTCTTTCTGCTGGGATCCAAAAAATGGTTCGAAGCGATATTGGAGCTTCCGGCGTGCTTTTCACCTTAGACACAGAGTCAGGATTTGATGACGTTGTATTTATCACAGCCGCCTACGGTTTGGGTGAAATGGTGGTTCAAGGCTCTGTAAACCCAGATGAGTTCTATGTTCATAAGAAAACGTTATCCAATAAACGCCCTGCTGTTGTTCGAAAAACATTAGGCAGTAAAGCACAAAAAATGGAATACGCACCGTCGGGCTCGGAAGAACTGGTACAAATTGTTCCTGTTACATTAGAAAAACAAAACAGCTTTTCTCTGACAAATGAGGAGATTGAAGACCTAGCTCGCCAAGCCTGTATTATCGAACAACATTACCAGCGCCCAATGGATATCGAGTGGGCCAAAGATGGTATCGATGGAAAGATGTACATTGTACAAGCCCGACCAGAAACGGTTCGCAGCCAATCAAACCTCCAAAGTATGGAGCGATTCGTTTTAAAACAAGAGAGCGATATTTTGATAACAGGTCGAGCCATTGGACATAAAATCGGCGCTGGCTCAGTAAAAGTTCTATCATCAATTAGCGAAATGGACAAAATTCAAGAAGGGGATGTGCTTGTTACTGACATCACCGACCCAGATTGGGAACCGATTATGAAGAAAGCCTCTGCTATTGTTACAAATAGAGGAGGCAGAACCTGCCATGCGGCCATCATTGCGCGTGAATTAGGCATTCCAGCGGTTGTTGGATGTGGTGATGCGACCAAAGTATTAAAAACAAACCAAGCCGTCACTGTATCTTGTGCTCAGGGTGATATGGGCATGATTTATAAAGATATTTTACCTTTTGAAGTGATCACATCTGAAGTCGGTAATATGCCTGACATTCCTGTAAAAGTGATGATGAACGTCGGTAACCCGAATCGTGCCTTTGACTTTGCCATGCTACCTAACGCAGGCATCGGCCTTGCTCGCTTAGAATTCATCATTAATAGAATGATTGGCATTCACCCTAAAGCGCTACTTGAGTTCGACTCACTTGATGCTAGCTTACAAGAAGAAATATCTCAGTGCATTGCTGGATACAATAGTCCAGTTGAGTTCTATGTCGACAAACTGGTCGAAGGTGTTTCAACTCTTGCTTGTTCTTTCTCTGATAAGCCTGTGATTGTTCGTTTATCCGATTTTAAATCGAACGAGTACCACAACTTAATTGGTGGCCCATTGTTTGAGCCAGATGAAGAGAACCCAATGCTTGGTTTCCGTGGTGCAGCCCGTTATATAGACCCATCCTTTAAAGACTGCTTTGCTCTTGAGTGTGAGGCAATCAGAAGAGTTCGCAATGAGATGGGCTTTACCAATGTGCAAATAATGATTCCTTTTGTTAGAACAGTGGAAGAAGCACGCCAAGTAACGGAACTACTCAAAGAGCAAGGGTTGGCTCGTGGAGACAATGGTCTAAAAGTGGTTATGATGTGTGAACTACCATCAAATGCACTATTAGCCGATCAATTCCTAGAGTATTTCGATGGTTTCTCTATCGGCTCTAATGATTTAACACAACTAACACTAGGACTGGATCGTGACTCAGGCTTAATCGCGGACAAATTCGATGAACGTAACGATGCCGTCAAAGCGCTTCTAAAAATGGCGATTTCCGCGTGTAGGGCAAAAGGAAAATACGTTGGGATCTGTGGTCAAGGACCATCGGATCACGCCGACTTCGCTGATTGGTTAGTTGAACAAGGCATCGAAAGCATCTCTTTAAACCCAGACACCGTTCTGGAAACCTGGCTGCATCTTGATGAGGTACTGAAAAGTAACACATCAAATCAGAAGGCTGTTTAATCACAGCTATCCTGTCTATCTAATGGTTCGCTGTCCCCCTTGAAGCGACATTTTTTAGGCAGTCTCTCTCTAGTTTAGCCCCATTACATATTGTATTGGGGCTTTTTTTATTTCAATACGAAAAATTTCAATGGATTTTGTAGACAGAATTATGAATAATCTTCTCGAATATAAGTCACTGTCTGTTACATTAAAATGAAGGGAAGGAAAAGCATGAAACTAGGCATTATGAAATGTGATTCCGTTAATACAGCCCTAGTAAATCAGCACGGTGAATACAGTGATATGTTTATTGATCTTTTATCACCTACCAGTTCGGCGCTAACATTTTCTATCTATGATATTGAACGTCATCAATTTCCCCAAAATATATCGGAATGCGATGCCTACCTAATCACTGGGAGCCGCCACGGAGCTTACGAAGAACACAGTTGGATCCCGCCATTAGAGAATTTCATTCGTTCAATTCAAAAACAAGAAAAGATAAAATTACTCGGCATCTGTTTCGGACATCAGATCATTGCTCAGGCACTTGGCGGGAAGGTTGAAAAATCACCTAAAGGTTGGGGCTTAGGCATTTCAACGACTCGCTTTGCCTCTACTATTTCTATGCCTTGGAATACAAATGATGAAAAACAGCCGCTGAATTTCATTGTTATTCATCAAGATCAAGTGGTTCAAGCTCCAATAAATAGCCAAGTAATTTTAAAAAATGACTTTTGCCCAAATCATATGCTAAGTATTGGCCGTAATATCCTAACAATGCAAGGGCATCCCGAGTTCGACAAAAACTATTTACAAGACCTTATGAACTTAAAAAAAGACGTCATTCCAGAAGAGACTATATTGAAAGCTATCGAATCATTGAAGAAAAAAACAGACGAAGCCGTCGTTAGAAAATGGATCCACCGCTTCCTTACTCAGTAATTTAATAGACAATGAACCTTTCTCAACACGAACTATTTGGTGAAAAATTGAAAGACCTACACTTAAATCTGAGCGCGAAATCCTGAATTAATCACAAACATCGAGCACAACATTGTTAACAATCAATAAGATTTAAATGACAATATCCTGTTGGTCATTAAACTCCATTAGCGCTTTTTCAAACTCGTCTAACCCCTCGTTAAAATCTGCCCTTGTATTAAAACCGCCTAACGAGATACGTAGACAATTAACCGAAGGCAAAGAGGATTTAGGCGACCGAAATAAGTCAGCTACTCGGACTTTAATCTTCTTTAATGCCAGAAAATTATTAAACTGATGCGCATTTATATAACTAGGCAAGGTCAACCAAATGTTTAGCCCCCCTCTACGAGCGGTTAACGCATGCTTTTTTAAAAAATCCTCAAAAGCCTGCTGCCGGAATCGCATTTCTTCTTCTAATTGAAATTGATTGTATAAAAAGGTTTTCTCAAGTAAAAAACGCGTTGCAAGCTCTGTAGACAAGGTTGACACCATCCAACATTGGCTGTGGATGTTTAAATTAAAGGCCTGTTGCCATGCCTTGGGAACCAGAGCATAGGCAACTCTTAATCCGCCTGCGACATACTTAGATAAACTCGACAAATAAAAGACTCTGTCTGGAATTTTTTGTTGCAGAGGGATACTCCAGTTTTCTGGTAAGCAATAATTTACATCGTCTTCAATTATATAAAACTGGTATTTTATGCTCAATTTTGCAATACAGTCTAACTGCGCATTTGAGTATTTAATATTTGTTGGATTTTGAATGTTTGGCGTGATATACAGCAACTTCGGTTTAAATTCCTGACAATATTTTTCCAATGAGACTAAATCCAAGCCCTCACTCGTTAATGGAACCTCTATAGTTTTCAGTTTATTCGCCTCAGCCGCACGAAAAAAGCCGGGGTAAGCCAACTCTTCATGCAAAACGTAATCTCCTTGTTGAGAAAGAATATTAAGACAAGTATAAATTCCTTGCTGCGCACCTTGAGTAAAAGCGATATCCGTTGCGACTGTTTCAATTTTTTTCGTTGCAAGCCATGATGCAACAATTTTTTTATGCTTTTGAATCCCTTTAGGGAAATAATTCATAACCTCTTCTATTGACCTCAAATCATCAGAAAGATCATTTAGAGCATCTTTAACAAGAAATTGCTGACCAAGCATTGGTTGCATACTGGAGGCAAAGTCATATTCCTTAACCAGCTTTTCATCTAAAAAGACACTAGCTGACGCATTCACATAAGTTCCAGCACCAAGCTTTGCTTCTACCAATCCTTTTTTTTCAAGCAAATCATAAGCTCTTGTAACCGTACCGTGCGTAATGCCTAGTTGATCCGCTAACACTCTCTGAGGGGGGAGCTTTTGTTTGTGCTGTAGTTCTTTAGAATGAATAGCTTGCTCAATCAAAAACACCAGAGCCTTATATTTTGGAAGCTTCGAACATACCTGAAAAAAGTCATTTTTCGTGAAATTAAAAATTGTATCCATAACAATAAAATAATTGCCCAAAATTGTATTAAATGAGAATATAAAATCACATTACAACATTAATTGTATCAATACAATTATTTATTTTGGGATTGTTATATGGATAGCGCACTACTCGAGTTAACACCTGCACTCATACTCTTTTGCTTAATAAGCACAATGACACCAGGTCCGAATAATATTTTATTAGCTCATTCTGGTGCGCACTTTGGCATAAAAAAAACACTGCCACACGTAATTGGAATCCGCTTAGGAATGACAATATTGCATATAACCATTCTACTAGGACTCGGAGAGTTATTTAAAATCTGGCCATATATGCACAAGGTATGCACTATTATGGCGGCGGGTTATATTATTTATATGTCTATAAAAATCGCGACGGCAAAAATACACAACACAAACAGCCACCTTAAGCCTATGAGCGTACTCCAAGCGGCTAGCTTTCAAGCCATCAACCCCAAGTCATGGGCGAGCTTAATTACCGCAAGTTCGGCTTTCACACTAAATGGTGACCTTTTTTGGCCATCTGCTTTACTCGGCATTATCATGTTTAATATTGCGACCCTACCCGGTTCTTTTATGTGGATTACAATAGGAAAGTTAGTCTCCGCTAGACTTCAACAACCAAAATTTCATCGAATATTTAACAGCATTATGGGAGTTCTACTTTTGTCAACGCTACCAATGATATTTATATAAATACACATTAATTCTGCCTGCAGGAGTAAAGCACCTTTAATCATAGGAAAAGCTCAATCTCTCCTTAAAGTTTACTTCCTCGATACTGATGTAAATACGGTCATAATAAAGACAAACTTCCTTTGCAACCCAAAGCCTTTATCACTCTAAATAGAACAACAGTTGATAAATACATGAGGCTGGCTTGAGCAACACAAGAGTGAAGAAAAGGTTCGAATGTATCAAATATAGAGTGTTTAGTTTTCAATTGTTGAAGTGGCTCAGTTTTGCATTGTTGGTAACACTGAGCATGCCTTTCATCGTCTTTAATCATTTCTAGAGCCGCGGTACGCAAACGCTAAATCCGATTTTCTAAAATGGTTTTTTATCATTCTGACTTACGACGAGAGCAAGCGTTTTTATCGCGATATCAATACCTACAAATGCGCTCATAATTTGCGTACTCGCTAATTTAGTTAGATAATAATTATCGGTTCCCGACCTCGCACTTTTTTACCGCTCAACCTGGTAATACGAAGTCACCTGAGGGCGCTTCTTGATACTCTTCGAGATGAGTAAATGAGGCGGGGGCCACTCAATATACGAGGTCAGAATAGTGCCTCAAGGTCGCTTCGGCCTCCCGATAATGGTATAAATAATATACATCAACAACCATTAAAATCATCATACAAGGTCGGTATTTATGCCAACAACAGAGGCGATATCCTTGATGATTGTTACGCTAAAGCACAACCTTTTCGCTTGATTTAACCTGACAAGACGCACATTTTGCCGTCCATATATGACCTACAGACGAAAAAAAGCCCTGACGGCGTGAGCCATCAGGGCTTTCTAATTGAAACTTGACGACGACCTACTCTCACATGGCGAATGCCACACTACCATTGGCGATGACGCTTTTCACTTCTGAGTTCGGGATGGGATCAGGTGGTTCAACGTCTCTATGATCGTCAAGCAAACCGGTTGCGTTCGTTCTGAGTGCCTGTGTTAAGCCCTTAGGCTTAATCCAGCTTGTTCACTCACAACACGCCAGTACGTGCTTGAATCTTTAACAATGCTTTTTTGAAATAGCGATAACCAAGTATCAAACCAGCCACATCATCGCTGATGCGCGTCGTAATCTGTGTCTCTATGATCTTTTCATGATGCGTTTGACCCTTCTCTTTTCGAGTTTTCTCAGTCTCTCTTTATCACTTAAAACCACTTTGGTGTTATATGGTCAAGCCTCACGAGCAATTAGTATTGGTTAGCTCAATGCCTCACAGCACTTACACACCCAACCTATCAACGTCGTAGTCTTCAACGGCTCTTTAGGGGACTTATGTCCCAGTGAGATCTCATCTTGAGGGAGGCTTCCCGCTTAGATGCTTTCAGCGGTTATCCCGTCCGAACATAGCTACCCGGCAATGCCACTGGCGTGACAACCGGAACACCAGAGGTTCGTCCACTCCGGTCCTCTCGTACTAGGAGCAGCTCCTCTCAAATCTCAAACGTCCACGGCAGATAGGGACCGAACTGTCTCACGACGTTCTAAACCCAGCTCGCGTACCACTTTAAATGGCGAACAGCCATACCCTTGGGACCGGCTTCAGCCCCAGGATGTGATGAGCCGACATCGAGGTGCCAAACACCGCCGTCGATGTGAACTCTTGGGCGGTATCAGCCTGTTATCCCCGGAGTACCTTTTATCCGTTGAGCGATGGCCCTTCCATACAGAACCACCGGATCACTAAGACCTACTTTCGTACCTGCTCGACGTGTCTGTCTCGCAGTTAAGCGCGCTTTTGCCTTTACACTCTTCGCATGATTTCCGACCATGCTGAGCACACCTTCGTGCTCCTCCGTTACTCTTTGGGAGGAGACCGCCCCAGTCAAACTACCCACCACACAGTGTCCTCGATCCCGATAAGGGACCTGAGTTAGAACCTCAAACATACCAGGGTGGTATTTCAAGTTTGGCTCCACTAGAACTGGCGTCCTAGTTTCAAAGCCTCCCACCTATCCTACACAAGTAGGTTCAAAGTTCACTGTGAAGCTATAGTAAAGGTTCACGGGGTCTTTCCGTCTAGCCGCGGATACACAGCATCTTCACTGCGATTTCAATTTCACTGAGTCTCGGGTGGAGACAGTGTGGCCATCGTTACGCCATTCGTGCAGGTCGGAACTTACCCGACAAGGAATTTCGCTACCTTAGGACCGTTATAGTTACGGCCGCCGTTTACTGGGGCTTCGATCAAGAGCTTCGCTTACGCTAACCCCATCAATTAACCTTCCAGCACCGGGCAGGCGTCACACCCTATACGTCCACTTTCGTGTTTGCAGAGTGCTGTGTTTTTAATAAACAGTCGCAGCCACCTGGTATCTTCGACCGGTCAATGCTTACGGAGTAAATCCTTCACACTAACCGGCGCACCTTCTCCCGAAGTTACGGTGCCATTTTGCCTAGTTCCTTCACCCGAGTTCTCTCAAGCGCCTTGGTATTCTCTACCTGACCACCTGTGTCGGTTTGGGGTACGGTTCATGTATATCTGAAGCTTAGAAGTTTTTCCTGGAAGCATGGCATCAACTACTTCGTCCAAAAGAGGACTCGTCATCAGCTCTCGGTCTTAAGAAGGCCCGGATTTACCTAAGCCTTCAACCTACTACCTTAAACACGGACAACCATCGCCGTGCTAGCCTAGCCTTCTCCGTCTCTCCATCGCAATATACATAAGTACAGGAATATTAACCTGTTTCCCATCGACTACGCATTTCTGCCTCGCCTTAGGGGCCGACTCACCCTGCCCTGATTAGCATGGGACAGGAAACCTTGGTCTTCCGGCGGGGGAGTTTTTCACTCCCCTTATCGTTACTCATGTCAACATTCGCACTTCTGATACCTCCAGCCTGCCTTACAGCTTGACCTTCAACGGCTTACAGAACGCTCCTCTACCATGCAAGATAAATCTTGCATCCGTAGCTTCGGTGTACAGTTTTAGCCCCGTTATATCTTCCGCGCAGGCCGACTCGACTAGTGAGCTATTACGCTTTCTTTAAAGGATGGCTGCTTCTAAGCCAACCTCCTAGCTGTCTAAGCCTTCCCACATCGTTTCCCACTTAACTGTAACTTTGGGACCTTAGCTGACGGTCTGGGTTGTTTCCCTTTCCACGACGGACGTTAGCACCCGCCGTGTGTCTCCCGTAATTGCACTCATCGGTATTCGGAGTTTGCATGGGGTTGGTAAGTCGGGATGACCCCCTAGCCCAAACAGTGCTCTACCCCCAATGGTGAGATACGAGGCGCTACCTAAATAGCTTTCGAGGAGAACCAGCTATCTCCGAGCTTGATTAGCCTTTCACTCCTATCCACAAGTCATCCCCGGACTTTTCAACGTACGTGGGTTCGGTCCTCCAGTTAGTGTTACCCAACCTTCAACCTGCTCATGGATAGATCGCCCGGTTTCGGGTCTATTCCCAGCAACTAAACGCCCTATTAAGACTCGGTTTCCCTACGGCTCCCCTAAATGGTTAACCTTGCTACTGAAAATAAGTCGTTGACCCATTATACAAAAGGTACGCAGTCACGGAACTAAGTCCGCTCCCACTGCTTGTACGTACACGGTTTCAGGTTCTATTTCACTCCCCTCGCCGGGGTTCTTTTCGCCTTTCCCTCACGGTACTGGTACACTATCGGTCAGTCAGGAGTATTTAGCCTTGGAGGATGGTCCCCCCATATTCAGACAGGATACCACGTGTCCCGTCCTACTCGATTTCATTGATAAGGCGTTTTCGTATACGAGGCTTTCACTCTCTACGGCCAAGCTTTCCAGCTTGTTCTACTAACACCAAATCAACTTAAGGGCTAATCCCTTCGCTCGCCGCTACTTAGGGAATCTCGGTTGATTTCTTTTCCTTCGGGTACTTAGATGTTTCAGTTCCCCGAGTTCGCCTCATTAACCTATGTATTCAGTTAATGATACCCGCAAGCGGGTGGGTTTCCCCATTCGGAAATGTTCGGATCAAAGTTTGTTTATCAACTCCCCGAACCTTATCGCAGATTACCACGTCCTTCATCGCCTCTGACTGCCAAGGCATCCACCGTGCACGCTTGGTCACTTGACCATATAACCCAAAGTAGTTTTTTGATGCCTAACGCTTCTTAAAGAAGAGCCAGTATCAAAACAACACTTAGATCACATACCAACGATGCTTTTGTGTCATCACTGGATTTTACGATTTTAGAAAGTCATCCAGGTTATTCTCAATAAAGAGAAAGATGCTTTCCACCGGTTTGACGCTTGATTATCGTCTATTTCAAAAAGTTACATTGTTAAAGAGCAAGTTTAGTGCAAAGCACTAAGTCAGACATTTATGAATAAGACGAAGAATATGATGACAGGTCATCACATAATCACTTTCATCAACACCTTGCTTAGGACTCTATCCTAGTACAATTGCCGCTATAAAGTAGTCATCAGATAATTTGTGTGAACGCTCACCAGAGCTTCGTATCGTTTAAGGAGGTGATCCAGCCCCAGGTTCCCCTAGGGCTACCTTGTTACGACTTCACCCCAGTCATTGACCACTCCGTGGTAACCGCCCTCCTCGAAAGGTTAAGCTAGCTACTTCTGGAGCAATCAACTCCCATGGTGTGACGGGCGGTGTGTACAAGGCCCGGGAACGTATTCACCGTGACATTCTGATTCACGATTACTAGCGATTCCGACTTCATGGAGTCGAGTTGCAGACTCCAATCCGGACTACGACGCACTTTGTGGGATTCGCTTACTTTCGCAAGTTCGCCGCCCTCTGTATGCGCCATTGTAGCACGTGTGTAGCCCTACTCGTAAGGGCCATGATGACTTGACGTCGTCCCCACCTTCCTCCGGTTTGTCACCGGCAGTCTCCTTAAAGTTCCCACCCGAAGTGCTGGCAAATAAGGATAAGGGTTGCGCTCGTTACGGGACTTAACCCAACATTTCACAACACGAGCTGACGACAGCCATGCAGCACCTGTCTCAGAGTTCCCGAAGGCACTAAGCTATCTCTAGCGAATTCTCTGGATGTCAAGAGTAGGTAAGGTTCTTCGCGTTGCGTCGAATTAAACCACATGCTCCACCGCTTGTGCGGGCCCCCGTCAATTCATTTGAGTTTTAACCTTGCGGCCGTACTCCCCAGGCGGTCTACTTATTGCGTTAGCTTCGCCACTAAGTCATTACAACCCAACGGCTAGTAGACATCGTTTACGGCGTGGACTACCAGGGTATCTAATCCTGTTTGCTCCCCACGCTTTCGCACCTCAGTGTCAGTATCAATCCAGAGTGTCGCCTTCGCCACTGATGTTCCTTCCTATATCTACGCATTTCACCGCTACACAGGAAATTCCACACTCCTCTATCGTACTCTAGCCTGCCAGTATCGGGTGCCATTCCAAGGTTGAGCCCTGGGCTTTCACATCCGACTTAACAAACCACCTACGCGCGCTTTACGCCCAGTAATTCCGATTAACGCTTGCACCCTCTGTATTACCGCGGCTGCTGGCACAGAGTTAGCCGGTGCTTCTTCTGAGGGTAACGTCACAGCTATTGAGTATTAATCAACAACCTTTCCTCCCCTCTGAAAGTGCTTTACAACCCTAAGGCCTTCTTCACACACGCGGCATGGCTGGATCAGGCTTGCGCCCATTGTCCAATATTCCCCACTGCTGCCTCCCGTAGGAGTCTGGGCCGTGTCTCAGTCCCAGTGTGGCTGGTCATCCTCTCAGACCAGCTAGAGATCGTCGCCTTGGTGAGCCTTTACCTCACCAACAAGCTAATCTCACGCAGGCTCATCTAATAGCGAAAGGTCCGAAGATCCCCTCCTTTCCCCCGTAGGGCTTATGCGGTATTAGCATGCGTTTCCACATGTTGTCCCCCACTACTAGGCAGATTCCTACGCGTTACTCACCCGTCCGCCGCTCGACGCCTGTAGCAAGCTACATCGTTTCCGCTCGACTTGCATGTGTTAAGCCTGCCGCCAGCGTTCAATCTGAGCCATGATCAAACTCTTCAGTTTAAGATCTTGTGCTGATAAATCAGCTTGCTTACTCAAATTTAACTCTAACTAAACTTAAATGTTTGTTTGATAAATCAAACAAACAAGAACGAATTGAAAGTGTTTGGACTCTCGTAAGACTTCAAATTTTTCGAAGTCTCCAGCGAGCGCCCACACAAATTATCTGATTAACTATTTTAAAGAGCGTGCTGACTAAAGTAAGACAAGAAGAACACAGTATTTTGTTTCTTCTTTCTGGGCAGTCACTCGTTGTTCTGAGTGGTTGTCCGTGTCAGCGAGGGCGTATATTAAGGATCTACAGATTTAGTGCAACCCTTTTTTGGCATTTAACTAAAAAAAGTTCAAAACTTTAATGAAAACGTAACACATGAACAAAATACAACCTAAACAGAGCAAAAAAGGCGCCGAAACGCCTTTTAAACACCAAGAAATATCAATTAATGTGATGACTAACCTAATACAAATAAGTGATGTTTCTTTTTGCCCAGTTTAACTAGAAAGTATTTTCCATAATAACCATTAGTCTGAGCGAATATTTCAGTTGCGCTCATATTATCTTCCATTCCTTTAGCAACACCATTAACAAATAATGAATTACGAGTAAGCGCATCCTTTACCTGTTTACCATTTGCCGCAAGGCCATGCTCACTTAATAAACTGGTCAAAGGCACATTAACTAGTGATCCACTAGTTAATGTGCTAGAAGGCAACCCATCAAGCTGTATTTGCGCTAGGTCTTGTTCACTTAATTCTTCTGCTACTCCATTAAAGAGCGCTGCCGTGATTCTTTCTGCTGCCGCAAGTCCTTCAGCACCATGCACCAAAGTTGTAACTTCTTTTGCAAGAATACCTTGAGCCTGCGGTCGGCCCTCACTCTCAATGTCTTTCGCTTCAATACTTTCGATTTCTTCAACTGACAGAAAAGTGAAGTATTTTAAAAATTTATAAACATCAGCGTCAGCGGTATTTAACCAAAACTGATAAAAGGCATACTGACTGGTTTTATTGCTGTCTAACCAGATAGTTCCCGATTCTGTCTTTCCAAATTTTGTTCCGTCAGACTTGGTAACAAGCGGCATTGTTAAACCAAATACTTGATTACCATTTTGACGCCGTGTTAAGTCTGTTCCACCAGTAATATTACCCCACTGATCACTACCGCCAATTTGCAATGAGCAACCATTCATACGATTTAATTCCGCAAAATCATAAGACTGCAATATCATATAAGTAAATTCGGTAAAGGAGATCCCCTCCCCTTCTCGATTAATTCGTTGTTTAACCGATTCTTTTTGAATCATTGAATTAATAGAGAAATGCTTTCCAATGTCTCTTAAAAAATCAAGAATGCTAAGCTCTTTAGTCCAATCATAATTATTGACCACTTCAGCACTATTAGGCTGATCATTGAATTCAATAAACTGGCTTACTTGTTTGCGTAACTTAGCAACCCACTCTTCGACAACGTCAGGACCATTTAACTTACGTTCAACAGCCTTAAAACTTGGGTCACCAATCAAACCCGTTGCACCACCAACTAGTGCCAAGGGTTTATGGCCAGACAATTGAAAACGCTTTAACATTAACAAAGGAACTAAGCTTCCTATATGCAAGCTGTCTGCTGTTGGATCAAAACCACAATACAAGGTTCGGCTGCCCGTATTCAGGTGTTCATGCAATTCATTTTCAGCAGTTAATTGAGAAATTAAGCCTCGAGCGTGTAAATCAGCCAATAGAACATTTGTACCTGTACTCATATTTCGATCCAAATCTATAATAATGTAATTAATGTGTTAAAAGCTTTTAATTATAAAGGCAATATTGGTAGCATTACAGGGCTTTATTTTAGATTTTAGGTATTGTCTTGATTAAAAAACTTCCATTTAAACTCCTACTATTATTAGTAGTAATCTCTACCCTATTACTTTTGATAATTTCGCTGCTTCCTGATGGCTCAAATCAATCAACAAAAACCATCACACTTGAAGCCAACTTACAAATTGTAGACATGGACGATCTCGATAAATCGATCTCGTTTATTGCGCCTCTCCAAAAAGCAGAGGCCGCTCCTATTGAGGATGAAACACGACAGACAACTATTAGCACCATACCAAATAAGACAACTGAGCTTGCAGATTTACCGATTCCAGACAACCTAAAAAAGAAAGAGATCACTTACTTACATGAGCAAGAAACCGTCAGTGCTGGTGATTCTCTTTCTACTATTCTGGCCAAGCACGGAGTATCCGCAACCGATATTTACAGAGTGTCTCAGGCCGATAAAAAAGAAAATGATCTTTTAAAGATGAGACCTGGACAAACTCTTGAATTTGAAATTCAAGAAAGCACTAAAGAATTACAAAAATTAACTCTTGTAAAAAGCAAACTTGAGAAGATTGAATTCACTCGTGAAGACAAAACGTTCAACTCGACACGCATCACCAGAGAACCCGATCTTGTGCAAACATACAAAGAAAGCATTATTAACAATTCTTTGTTTGTTGATGGTTTAAAGTCAGGTATTGACCAACGCCTCCTCATTGAAATGGCAAACATTTTCGGGTGGGACATAGATTTTGCTCTGGACATAAGAAAAGGGGATACATTTAGTATTCTGTATGAAGAGAAGTATCTTGATGGTGAGCAAATTGGTCTTGGTAACATTTTAGCCGCGCAATTCATAAACAATGGCAGAATGTATCAAGCCATTCGCTATGCAACAAATAGTGGCTCCAGCTATTACACACCTGATGGACTGGCCATGCGTAAAGCGTTTTTACGCACCCCCGTTGAGTTCACCCGAATTTCGTCTAAATTCAATCCAAACCGAATTCATCCACTATTCAAGACTAGCCGCCCTCATAGGGGTGTAGACTATGCCGCATCTAGTGGAACGCCAGTTAAATCAGCAGGAGATGGTAAAGTCAGCTTTGCTGGCAAACAAAATGGTTATGGCAATGTCGTCATAATAGACCATGGTAAAGGCTACACAACGCTGTATGCACATTTACGAAGCTTCGCAAGAGGGACTCGTAAAGGCGCAAGAGTTAAACAAGGAAAAACCATTGCTTATGTTGGACAGACAGGCTGGGCAACAGGCCCACACTTACACTATGAGTTTAGGATAAACGGAGTACATAAGAACCCTGTTACAGTAAAACTACCGAACGATGATCCAATGCCTAAAAAGGATCTGAAAAAATACCTTCCATACTCAAAAAAGATTACATCAATGCTTGAAGGTTACCACTCAATGGAATACCAAGAAAAATTAGCCAATATACGGAATTAGTTTACATAGACTTACTTGAAACCTAAACGTTAAGGCCAAAAAAAAGCAGCGATTCACGCTGCTTTTTTATTTCAATTACAATCTAATCGAAACTTATTTTATTGCACTTTCAACAAATTCAACAAGTTGAGATTTTGATACCGCACCAACTTTAGTAGCAATCACTTCTCCACCTTTGACAATTAACAAAGTTGGAATACCGCGAACATTATACTTAGGAGCTGTCTCCTGGTTCTCATCGACATTAAGTTTAACCACTTTTAATCTGTCTGAATAATCTTCAGCAACATCTTCTAAAACTGGCGCTATCATTTTACAAGGACCACACCATGGTGCCCAAAAATCAACCAACACAGGAACATCTGAATTTAGAACTTCTTCAGAGAATTGAGCATCTGTAATTTGAACGGTATTATCACCCATTTGAACTTCCTTTAAATAATCACTTCAATTAATAATGCGTCAAGTTTAGCATTTTTTTTAAACTGTAAAAATGAAAATTACCTAATAACTTAATAGTAATTAACTATCTGGTTAAGTAGGCAACAACACTAGGTAACTCAATCAACGAATGTATTTCAGCATCAGGTCTGCCCGGCCAATCGTCTTTCCATCGCCGAGCACCATGCCGATTGAACCAGACACTTCGACATCCAGCTTGATTTGCACCAAAAACATCATCATAAGGGTTATCACCAATATGAATAACATCTTCTGTTGGCAGGTTTACTGCATCGGCCGCTTTCCTAAACAAACTGACATCCGGTTTTGACACTCCCTCTTTGTCAGCCCGAATAGCAAACTCAAACACATCGCCAAGACCAACATAAGGGTGAAAGACATCCGCATTACCATTCGTAATAACCGCAAGGCGATGATTTTTCTTTAGCTGCTTTAACATGTCTCTTGTATGAGGATAATGATCCACTTTTTGACGCCATTCATTAAAGTGTGCAAACGCTGATACAGCCACTTTAATAGACTCTTCTTGAGGTAGACCAAAAAGAATTAAGGCACGACGATACATCTCTACCCTCACCTTAGATATATCCACTTTAAGTAAAGGGTCTTTTGCAATAAGCTCCATTTTTATTTCTTGGAGTTTATTGTGATTAAACTTTCGAGAAAATTCTGGAAAGCGGTCATCAAACCAATTTTCCATAGCGTAATCGGCACGAATAATAACAGGTTCAACGTCCCACAACGTGTTATCTAAATCAAACGTAATCAAGTTCATTTTATTAACCTGAGTAAAATCGCACTTAATAATTCAGACAAGTAAGATAAAAACAAATCTCCTTTGTCTTTACTAAACTTCTCTAGTGAACTACTTCCTAACGCTAAAACGCCTAAATACCTTACATCGCCATTAATCCGCGACACAAGGGGCAGCACAGCGGCTGACATAACTTTATCGCTCACATCACCAAATAAATAGTGCGATTCCGCCACAGATAAAACGCCAGAATAACACCCTGAACGCAATAAAATCTCTTTCAAGACAGGCTCTGCATCATCAACGCTCGAAATACGCACGTTTGAAGAATGGGGTTCATTTGAAAATAAAATAAAATTATTAAACAAAATATCGAATTCATTACGAAGAATATCATCCATTAAGGACAGAAACTCATCCAAAGAATCGGATTCTAAACCGGCAAGAATAAGTCGACGACTTTTAAGCATAATCGATTCATTTTCACGAGCAACCGCTACCAACCTCTGGAATTCAGACTGGTGATCTGACGCCGTTTTTCTCAATAACATAACCTGTCTTTCCAACAAAGAAATAGCGTCACCATTAACTGGATGAGGAATAGACAGGGACTCCAGCACGCCTAAATGACGCTTAAAAAAGCTTGGGTTGTCAGATAAATATTGAGCGACGTCAGATTCTTTCATAGATTACCTTTATAAGTAAATTTGTCCCTCAAACACCTTTGAGGCGGGTCCTGTCATTAAAATGGGAGAGCCCTCCCCTTGCCATTCAATTTGCAAATCGCCACCCGTAAGGTGAACCACAACATTTGAATCCAACCAACCTTGCTGAATACCAGCAACAACGGCGGCGCAAGCACCGGTTCCACATGCCTGTGTTTCACCCACTCCACGCTCATAAACACGTAATTGTATTTCAGAACGATTGAGTACCTGCATAAAACCAACATTAACATTATTCGGAAAACGGCCATGAGACTCTAAAGCCTTACCAATCGTAGCTACATAATCATCTTCTAGAGAGTCTACTTTATGAACCGCATGAGGATTACCTACAGAAACAGGGGTAATATCAATATTTTTTTCGCCAACACGCAAAGTGTATAACGATTCGACCTTATCTACTGTAAACGGAAGATCTCCAGGAATAAAGCTTGGTTCACCCATATCTACCGTTACTTGGCCATCATTGAGTACTCTCAATTGAATACGACCCTTACGGGTTTCAACATTAATGATGGTTTTATTCGTTAGCTCCTTTTCGAGAACAAACCGAGCAAAACAACGAGCACCATTACCGCAATGCTCTACTTCTGTACCATCAGAGTTATAAATTCGATAACGGAAATCCATTTCAGGGTTTAATGGCGGCTCAACAATCAAAAGTTGATCAAAGCCGACGCCTCGATTACGATCACTCAATCTTTCTATTTGCTCTTTATTAAAAAAAACTTTACGAGAGACCGCATCAACGACCACAAAGTCATTTCCTAAACCATGCATTTTCGTGAATTTTAATAACACAACTCAATCCCTCATTTAGGTAAAAGCTGTTCACCAGCAAGTTGATGCTCAATCGTTTCGCGAGATCGAATAAGGTATGCTTGATCACCATCAACCATCACTTCAGCAGCGCGATTTCGGCTATTATAGTTTGACGCCATAGTAAACCCATATGCGCCAGCAGAACGAACCGCTAATAAATCACCTGCCGCTAAATTAAGGCGACGCTCTTTACCTAAAAAATCACCGGTTTCACACACAGGCCCAACAAGATCATAAATTTTTTCTCCATCACCTTTAGCGGCTAAATTTGTTGGAATGATATCCATCCAAGCGCTGTATAAGGCAGGGCGTATCAAATCGTTCATGGCGCCATCAATAATGGCAAAGTTTTTATGATCTGTACATTTTAGAAATTCTACCCGAGTCAACATTACCCCAGCGTTTGCCGCAATAGAACGACCTGGCTCAAAAGCAAGACTAAAATCACGACCTTGGACTTTCTGTAAAATTAGCTCAGCATACTCTGCTGGCGAAGGAGGAACTTCATCACGGTATTTAACGCCTAACCCCCCCCCTAGATCGACATGTTTAATGGTAATACCAACGCTCTTTAGCTCATCAATTAAGGTCATAAGTCGATCAAAAGCATCCAGGAAAGGCCTTAACTCTGTTAATTGGGAGCCAATGTGACAATCCACACCCATGACATCTAAATGCGGCAATGAATTAGCCAATTGGTAAATACGAACCGCATCCTTAATATCAATGCCAAATTTATTCTCTTTTAAGCCAGTGGAGATATAAGGATGGGTTTTAGCATCAACATCGGGGTTTACTCGAAGAGAAACAGGCGCTTTTTTGTCCAATGAGCCTGCCACATCGTTTAAGCGATACAGTTCAGCTTCTGATTCAACATTAAAACAATGAATGCCAACTTCTAACGCCCGCTGCATCTCATGAGCTTGCTTACCCAAGCCCGAAAACATTACTTTAGCAGGATCACCACCAGCACGAATAACTCGCTCAAGCTCACCAACGGAAACGATATCAAATCCAGATCCCATTTTTGCTAAAACGTTAAGGAATGCAATATTAGAACACGCTTTTACCGCATAACAAATCAAGGTTGGGTAAGAAGAAAAGGCATCCGCATAAGCACTATAATGACGTTCAATTGTGGCCTTAGAATAAACATAAGTCGGCGTACCATAAATCTCAGCAACTTGATCTAAAGACACGTTTTCAGCATGCAATGTATCTGCTGAATAATTAAAAAAATCCACTCAATAACTCCTTAATTTTTAGACGATATCGTCTCAACGTTTTTTTCACTTTTAGGCAGGTATAATGCGCCTTTATTGCCACAAGCAATGATAAGGCTTGAAAAAAAGATTACGCAGAGCCACTTAGACATCACTGATCTCAACTAGATTACTATAATCTAGACAGTATACTTGTGAGTGTCGCAATACCCAAGCCTCATAGATTAAAACTCATCGTAAATTTAGTGTTAAAACGCTTGTACGAATGGATCTATATAGTATTCTTAACGCCTATTTGACCTACGCGTTTTACGAAAGGAATGAGCATTAACAGTAACGAGGGTAACCCCCCTTATAAAGACGGTAAAAAACCATTCTTGGAATCTGTAAAAAAATGGTTTTTAGTCTTAATCCTTGTATCCACTGCCCATTTAATAGGCATCTACGCTATAGACAGCCTCTATTTGCTGACAGGATCACAAGATACAAGACCAAATCAATTCAAAAACACCATCTCCGTACAGCTAAATTACGCTCAAGAAGTTGCATCTGAAATACCCACGCCCTCAAATACAGATCAAGCAAGTATTGAAGCAAGCAAAGCCGTAGGGAACCAAAAAGAAAACAAGCAAACGCAAGATAGCCAGCGGCTTTCAAAAGCAGATACATCAGACTCACGAATAGAAAAAAATCAAACGGCCGAAAAAAGTCCCTCCCCCCAGCAAACAACAATCGTCTCTGACGTTGCAAAAAAACAACATAACGACAGCGCAAAGACATCAAAGACACAACCGCCAGAGTTTCCAACCATCAGAACAATAAAAAGCAATAATGAAGCGGTCTCTATTGACCTAAAAAACTACACTGAAATCGAACAACCGATGTCTTTAGCGAATTCTTTTGAGATAGTTCAAGAGTCGCTTCCAACGTTACAACAGAAAAACGACGACATGTTCAAAAATGTGTTTTCACAAGAATATAAAACAGCGCTACAAGAGGCTATTCAAGAGCAAAAACAATATTTAAAAGGATTCATCAAAAACAAGGGGTATCAAATAACAAAAGATTCGGACGGCACGCGCTATGTCAATATAAAAGGGATTTGCTGGAAAATGCCTCCCGAAGGAGAATCTGGCGAATGGTTTATTGTACCTGCAGGCTGCAATAATCAAAAAGAGTCTTTTCATTTTGAATTTGGTATCACCCCTGAAATGCTTAGCCCTAACTCACCGTTTTCCCGATTGTTAGGTCTTGAATTCGACCCGAATCAGTAATAGGTCAAAAATCAACTAAGCAATAAAGGATTGGGTAATGAATTCATAAAAAAGGAGGTCCATAGATCTCCTTTTTCACCAGGTCGTAACCGCATATTGAAAAGGATTTTAGACTAAACGCTCCGCCAATTCAGACCTTGCTCTTTCTACGGCCAGTAGCACTTGTCTTGGTGCCGTTCCACCAACATGATCACGTGCCGCAACAGAACCTTCCAAAGTTAATACATCAAACACATCGGCTTTAATCATACTGCCGAAGGATTGCAACTCTTCTAATGTCATCTCAGACAAGTCGCGGCCTTCTTGCACTCCAAAGCCAACCGCTTTACCCACAATTTCATGAGCATCACGAAAAGCGACACCTTCACGAACCAAATAATCCGCCAAATCCGTTGCCGTTGAAAAGCCTCTGCGTGCGGCTTCGAACATATACTCTTTACGGGACTGAATAGCAGGAATCATGTCAGCAAAGGCTCGCAAAGACCCTTTTAATGTATCAACCGCATCAAATAAAGGTTCTTTATCTTCTTGATTATCTTTGTTGTAAGCCAGCGGCTGTGACTTCATTAGAGTAAGCAAACCAATCAAATGCCCATAAACTCGACCCGTTTTACCACGAACCAACTCTGGTACATCTGGGTTTTTCTTTTGCGGCATAATTGACGAACCAGTACAAAAGCGATCTGGTAGAAAAATGAAATTAAACTGTGCCGATACCCACATAACCATTTCTTCTGCCCAGCGGGACAAATGCATCATGATAATAGAAGCCGCAGAAGTGAATTCAATAGCAAAATCTCGGTCACTCACAGAGTCCAATGAATTATAAGTCGGACGCTCAAAATCAAGCAACTCAGCCGTCATATTTCGATCGATAGGATAAGTGGTTCCTGCCAATGCGGCGGCACCTAGAGGTAAAATATTAATGCGTTTACGGCAATCAAGCAAACGCTCATAGTCACGCTGTGCCATTTCATACCAAGCCATTAAATGATGACCGAAAGTCACAGGCTGAGCCGTTTGTAAATGAGTAAAGCCAGGCATAATAGTATGCGCTTCTTTTTCAGCTAGACTTAAAATCCCTTGTTGCATACGCGTAATTTCTTCTAGCAAAAAGTCAACTTCATCACGCATATATAAACGAATGTCTGTCGCGACTTGATCATTACGAGATCGTCCCGTATGCAGTTTTTTTCCTGTAATGCCAATTTTTTGAGTTAAACGAGCTTCGATATTCATGTGAACATCTTCAAGCTCAATTGACCATTGGAATTCACCACGATCGATTTCACCTTCAATTTCTTCTAATCCTTGAATAATTTGATCGCGCTCTGACTCTGTTAATACACCCACATGCGTCAACATAGTAGCATGAGCAATAGAGCCTTTTATATCTTGACTTGCCATGCGTTGATCAAATTCAACAGAGGCCGTAAAACGCGCAACAAATGCATCCACAGGCTCAGAAAAACGGCCACCCCACTGTTGATTCGTCGCTTTAGTTGTATCAGTCATTCAATTCCTTCCCACTTAGGTCAACAAAGGCTCAAAGAGTACCTTAACCAAGAGGTTTTATAAAGGCTTTGAGGATGACGCATGGTGTCTTTGTGGGTATCATAGAGCAATACGCTACCACCAACTTATCACATTGAAATTCGTTTTCAGATAAAGATAGCCCCCTTTATTTAGGAGCCCTCGTGAAAGAAAAAATTGTTATCGCCACTCGTGAAAGTCAACTTGCCTTATGGCAAGCAAACAATGTAAAAGATCAACTTGAAGCCTTATACCCAGAGCTAGACGTTCAGTTGTTAGGAATGACGACAAAAGGCGATCAGATACTCGATTCACCTCTCTCTAAAATTGGCGGTAAAGGCCTATTTGTTAAAGAACTAGAGCGTGCTCTTTTTGAAAAACGTGCTGACATAGCCGTACATTCAATGAAAGATGTCCCAATGGATTTTCCTGATGGTTTAGGTTTGGCCGTAATATGTGAGAGAGAGAACCCAACTGACGCCTTTGTTTCCAATAATTACACGCACCTCGATGAGTTACCCGTCGGTTCTGTTGTGGGAACATCCAGTTTACGACGCTCTTGCCAGTTGAAAAGAATGCGTCCAGATTTGGTTATAAAAGACTTGAGAGGCAACGTTAATACTCGTCTAAAAAAATTAGACAAGGGTGAATACGATGCCATTATTTTAGCGTCTGCAGGGTTAATTAGACTTCAAATGGAAGACCGTATTCGAGATTACATTTCAGACAATATCAGTTTACCTGCTGGCGGCCAAGGGGCTATGGGCATTGAATCTCGCTTAGATGACGACAAAGTTAATGCGTTACTAGAACCATTAAACCACCTAGAAACACATTATTGTGTGACCGCTGAAAGAGCGGTTAATAAACGCTTAAATGGCGGTTGCCAAGCGCCTATTGCCTGCTTTGCTACCTTAGATTCAGATACACTTTATTTACGTGGACTAGTGGGCTCTCTTGACGGACAAACCGTTATCACGGCTGAGTCATTCGGTTCTAAAGAAAGCGCAGACGAATTGGGCACAAAGCTGGCAGAAGAACTTCTAAGCAAGGGAGCCGATAAGCTACTTGCCGATGTAATGGGTTAATCAAGATGCAAATATCCGGAAAAAAAATTGTAATTACTCGGCCAGAACCTGAAAACCAGCACAGCTGTTTATTTTATGAATCTCTGGGAGCGTTTCCTATTGCCATCCCCATGATGGATATTTGCCCGATCACCGACCCTCAAAAGAAAGCCGCTATACAATCGAAAATTTTTGATATCGACTTATATGATTTTGTTATTTTTGTCAGTAAAAATGCCGTTCGTGAAGCGGCTAAATGGTTAGACCGATGTTGGCCAATGCTCCCTGAAAGCATTATTTGGGTAGGTATAGGCAAAGGCACCACGGCACTGCTGCAACAGGAAGGCATTCCTGCAACAACAAATTCAGGCCAAACCACTGAAGATTTATTAACCTGGTCAGCGCTATCAGAACTAGCACATAAAAAAGTACTGATTATTAGAGGTGAAGGCGGTAGACCAACATTAGCCGAGATTCTCGAGCAGCGAGGCGCAAAAGTAGAGTATCTTAATTTATACCAACGCGCCCCCATAAATCACCCATTCGATCAATTAAGTTCTGGAGATTCTGCTAATCTAATTTTAATCACCAGTGGCGAAGGGTTAGAAAATTTACAAGCTTCTTTAGCAAAACATGCAAAAATGTGGTGTGATAAGACAATAATTACTCCAAGTCAGCGAGTGGCTGAATTAGCTTTACGCCACGGCTGGCAATCTGTCGCACAAGCACCTGGTGCAGACGACAACAGTATGTTGCAAGCCATTGATTGTTTACAGGATATTTAAATGACAGAAAATGCATCGAATAAGACGGCCTCGGACACAGACCAATTAATTGAAAACAAGGGTCAAATGATAGCGGAGTCAGAGAAAGACAACAAAAATAAACTATCATTAGTCGCTATCGCCATAGGCGTGGTTGCCATTGGTATGAGCGGATGGAGTATCTACCAACAACAAGTCACTGTAAAAACAATACAACCTATTTCTCAGCAAGTTTCACAACTTAGCCGTACACAAAACAATTTAGATCAAAAAGTCACACAACAAAACACCCTTGCTCAATCACTGCCTTCTATGGAAAAAAGAGTGGCGCAGCAAGATAAAGAAATCAAAAAAATCATTGAAAACATTAACGGTGCGCAGGCACAGGTTAGTCAGCAAAATAATAAATTGGCGTCTTTTGGTCAACAGCTACATCGAATAGGCAACACCACAAAAGAAGATTGGAAACTTGCGGAATCAGAGTACCTGATTCGCTTAGCCAACCAACGACTTTTAATGGAAAGTGATATTACCGGGGCAGAGAGCCTATTATCGTCTGCAGATCAGATCTTAGGAGAAATGGCCGATCCCATTCTTTTTGAAACTAGAAAAGCCATCGCAAAAGACATTCAATCCCTGAAGGCAACCACCGCATTTGATACTGAAGGGCTCTACTTACAGCTAGATGCTTTAGCAACACAAATAGAGCAACTTCCACAAAGAGAGCCATCTAAAGAGTGGATGAAGAACAACGCATCTAACGACGCTGCGAACAACAGCGACCAAGAAGAAAGAACGCTGCAGTCAACATGGACTGAACTGTGGGCATCCGTTAAATCTTTGATCGTGATCAACTATAACCATAAACCCATAAAGGCCCTATTGCCGGCGGCAGATTATCAAGAGCTGGTCAGTTCAATTCAAGTTCAGATCAGTGTTGCCCAGCTTGCGCTTTTGAAGAAGCAACGCACTGTTTATCAAACTTCTTTGAATCACGTTGTAGAAGCCGTCAGTACTCATTTTGATCTTAAAGCAAAACCTGTCGTTGCCTTTATGACAAGCATTACGGCGTTGCAACAAATCAACCCTCAGCCAGAACTGCCATTACCGAGGGATTCGCTAACGGCGATTAAGAAATTAATGAAAGAGTGGCAGTCCATAGGCGATAATAACCAATCGATAAAAGTGGAAGAACACAAAGAACAAACATCCACTTATACCAGAGAAAATACACCACCAGTAGAACCAATAAACTCGACTTCTGATAATGCCACAATCGAAGACTCTGCAACCGAGCCAAACACAACTGAACCAGTAGAAGAAAAACATCAACAACCACCAACAGAGAGCACAGAGAAAGCCCTAGAAATTAGTCCAGAAGAGGTAAGCGCATGAGAAAGTTCCTCTTAGTAATGATTATTTTTTTAATTCTAGGGGGAACCCTTGGGTTATTAATGAGGCAAGATCCTGGTTACATTCTAATTGCTTTTGCTGGCGTTACCATTGAAACCAGCTTCTGGGTATTCTTGTTATTTATATTGGTTCTACTTGTTGCCTTAAGCTGGGCAAAACGTATTCTGTTTGCCACCCTGAGACCGGGATCATCCTTAGCAAAACTAACAGGCAACATAAGCCAAAAACGTGCGTCACGAAACACCATTAGAGGCTTATTGGAATTGGTCGGTGGAAACTGGTTGCGGGCAGAGAAGCTCCTAACAAAGAGTGCAGATAAAGTCCCCTATCCGTTAATTAATTATATCGGAGCCGCCTACGCAGCCAGCGAACAAGAAGAGCATGAACGCTCAAAAACATGGCTACAGACAGCGCATCAGTCGACACCAGAAGCCGATTTTGCAATCAGCTTTGCTCAAAGCCAAATTCAAATGCGTCAAAAACATTATGAAAGTGCGCTGGCCACCCTACTAAGACTGCACAAGGTAAAACCGAAGCATAGACAGGTTTTAAAAATGCTCGTTCAGGCTTATACCCACCTAAAAGACTGGGATGCTATTTTAACGCTAACACCAAAACTCAAAAAAGAAGGCATTTTAGACACGGAAAATATGCTTGAACTGGAAAAGAAAGCTTTTTTAGCCCTTTTAGATAACATGCAATACCGTAAAAAATTAGGTCACAAAGAAGAAGACCTGATTAAAGAAATGGATAACATTTGGCATAAATTCAGCGAAATAGACAAAGACGAGAATATGCGTGTTTTATACGCTCGATCGCTAATCAGTTTTGAAAACACCAGAAAAGCGGAAGAATTTATAAGACAGAGCTTAAATCATCAGTGGTCAGAGACGTTAATTTTTGAATATGGACATATTAATCATACTAATTCCAAAAATGCCTTACAGACTGCGGAAACATGGCTTAAAGTGCACCCGCAAAGTGCCAATTTATTGTTAGTGTGTGGTCGATTAAGCCAGCAACAAAAGCTTTGGGGTAAGTCAAAAGACTATTATCAGTCTGCTATTGATATTGACCAAAGCAGTGAAGCTTTAGGGGAACTTGGAAGACTATTAAATGCTTTGGGAGAAAAAGAACACAGTCAGCAGCTAATGTTAACTAGCTTACAGCATTCAGCAAAACACTTAAAAGCTTTGCCTCTACCTTAAAAAACAGAACCACAGTATAAATTAAACGTATGCTGTGGTTTTTTTATCTTCAAGCGAATCAGTATTCGCTCTTCTTTACTGCCTGCTTCGATCAAAGCGAAATTGATATTTTTTATTTATCAATTGCTTAACATTCTCAAAGCAATGACACAAATCCGTTGAGATAACCCTCAATCGTATGCACTATAAAATTGATCAAAATAAAGTCAATTGTCATAATTTTGTTTGATATAGATGTGATAGACTGCACGCCTACGGAACCTGTCGTCCAGCAAGTGCTGCACCTGCTTTGATTAATTGTATTATCTTAGTCAAAGAACAGCTCTCCGCCACTACAAGAGAGTAATCAAATGCAAAATTTAACCCCTCAAGGCCAGCAACTTATTAACGACCTTAGTCAACGTTACAACCTTAGCTACGATGCAGTGCTTCATATGTTGATTGCCGTCAATAATGGTGGCTGTACAATGGCGCAATTTAGTTGCCCAGAGTTAGGCGGGTCTGGGCAATGGATGCGCGGTGGAATGACAATGGTTGGCGATATGTTCAACAATGGGTTGAAAATGACTGTAGACAATTTATGTAATGACTTGGCAAACGCACTTTCTAATAGTCAAATTTTTGCACCTTTACCAATAGGCTCAAGAAACAGTAACCAGTGGTGGCCACAAGATCTGGGCCTAGGGCAACCATTTAGCAGCGGTGCTCAAAATAACATCCGCTATGCTGTTTTTCCTAATCGATTAGCGGTAGAAGTAAACGGTCAAGTTACAGTATACGATACATTAGACAACAATATTGGTGGTGTCAGCCAACAACAAGGCGGAAACGACTCTCTAACGTTCAGCAGTCAATATGGAACGATTGCCGTAAACAGTTTGCCTGTTGTATCTGGTAGCACTCAAACTTCAGCACCAACGCCACCACCACAAAATAATTTTTTAGACACAAACCATCAACCATCGTTTGTGCCACAAAACAATCATACTTTGCCTCAACCGAATACTCAGGGAACAAATTCATTAAACTCAGGGTCTGACACATCGGTTGATAACATCATTGGATTAATTGAAAAGCTGGCAAAATTACGTGATGCCGGTGCTATTTCAGAAAACGACTACAATAATAAAAAAGCAGAATTGTTAAATCGTATCTAAACGAATACATTGATTAAATCTTATCAAAGAGACAGGTTTTACTTGTCTCTTCTCACTTTAAACTATGTTAAGTCACCGGCTTCAACTGCAATTTCCTTAACTGTCATCTTACCGTAACCAAAGCCACTTAAAGTTTCTCTATACTAATACGAACTGATTCGTTTTGATTTTTTGTTAGCTTGCTTTAACAAAAATTTCTTTTGATATTCATATTAAATAGGTTACTTACCTGTCGATGGCAAAATTAAATAAGGTTACCAATGAAACTCTGCATTTTTTCTTCATTGAAATTAGCCAACAATTTTTACAGGTAGAACTGTTTTTCTTACACCCCAGCGAAATACTTGCAGAGCAAATTTATGGACGATCTGGCTATTCCGCAAATTTATTTTTTCGCATTCAAAATGCCGTTGGCAATGAAATTAAAGAGTCTAAGAACGACACAAATCGATTTCGACTGAAAGCTTTAGAGCATTTGTCTCAAGAAATTCATTCACTCATTCAACTCGCTCGACAGTCAATAAAAGAACTCTCTAAACCAACCCCTTTAACTAAAGAGGATTATCTGTCGCTACAGGCCCTTATTCCAATGTCAGAATACGCCGCACTTATAAGACAGATACGAATGGCTGTTGAATCAGTTGAATCGATCCTCAATGAGTCCAATTCCCAAAAAGCGATCAAACTTGGAAAAAAGAGCATCAGCTTACAAAGTAACTTTCAATCAAAGTTCAGTGCGGCCATCAACTCTGAAGCGACCATTACGTTAAATACGGTCGTTACTCAGGCGATATTTTGCACCTCATTGATCAGACAAATGTTAGACATTATGACGCAAATTTCTGATACGGTGCTGTCTATAAGCATTGGCCAAAAAATGAATCGACACAGATACCATTCTTTATCCAGTGTGGCGGATGAGTTTGAATTCAACTCAGATGAAATTCAAATTGAAACGGTTGCTGAAACTCGCTCAGGCAGTGCCATCTCAGGTATTCGAAGACAAACAGAAGATGGCCAACAAGACAATTCCTATCTCGCAATTTTCAAGGAAGGTGAAAAAAAGAAACTCAAAGAGGAACGTCAAGGGGTTGAGCGTTGGCACCACATCTACCCCGGACTCGCGCCTAAAATTTTGGCATACAATAGCCGCAAAAAAAACGCCTCTTTACTAATAGAGCACCTTCCAGGTGTTACCTTTGAGTCGTTAATTGTCAATGGTAATAAACTGGTTTTAGATGACGCCATAGAGCATTTATTAACCACCTTAAACTCTATTTGGTCGCAAACTAAAACAGCAGAGGAGGCCGATGCCCAGTTTATCCAACAGCTCCGCAAACGCTTACCTAGCATCTACGCTGTGCACCCTCAGTTTGACACACAAAACGCCATGATTTGTGGCGTGTTACAACACTCATTTGAAGAAAAGTTAAAACTCGCTCAGGTCAAAGAAATCCAATGGAGATGCCCATTTTCAGTTTATACTCATGGAGATTTTAATCTAGACAACATCATCTATGACCCTGAAGAAAAGCGGATTAATTTTATCGACCTGCATAGATCCAAGTATGGGGACTATGCACAGGACATTTCGGTTTTTATGGTTTCCATATATAGACTGACCATTCTTGACAAGCAACGCCGCGATAAAATGATGCAAGTGGCCATGCATTTCTTTCAATCCATTCGACAATCCGAACCTATTCAAAACGACACGACGTTTGAATTACGCATTGCGCTTGGATTAATTCGTTCCTTTGCCTCTTCTACACGCTTTATCCTTGACCCTAATTTATCTAAACGCATGTATCTACGCTCAAATTACCTGCTAGATAAAGTCCTAGCGATAGAAAAAGGTCAAGAACACTTATTTATCATCCCTTTGGAGGACTTATTCATTGAGTAATCTACGTATTGGCGTTATTGGCATTCCCGGTAAATGGTCAACAGAAGTATTGGCCGATAAGCTAGAGGAAAAAACAGGCTTTCGCTTAGTTATTGATATGGCGGATATTGCACTCGATTTAGAAAACAAAAGTCTGTTTGCAAATGGGGTAAACCTTTGCGAACTAGATGGTTTAGTTGTCAAAAAAGCCAGTCAAGAATATAGTCCAAGTATGTTAGACAGAATCGAGCTATTGCGTGTCGCAGAAGCCTCTGGTGTGCGTGTTTTCAGCTCAGCTGAAAGCATACTTCGTTTGGTTGATCGTTTAAGTTGCACCATTAGTTTACGTAATGCCAACATCCCTATGCCCTCCACTTTTGTGACAGAACATATTGATCAGGCCATTAACGCCATTAAGCAGTATGGCCGTGCCGTCCTGAAGCCCCTCTTCTCAACCAAGGCAAGAGGTATGACCATATTGGAGTCGAGTCAATCGGATGAAGAATTAAGAGATGCTCTGACGTCTTTTAGGGTAAGTAACCCCATGATGTACCTGCAGAGAAAGGTCAACCTTTCTGGCATGGATTTAGGGATGGTGTTTATTGGAGGTGAGTATGTCTGCACCTACGCTCGCGTATCTCAAAGCGACGCATGGAATACCACAATCCACGACGGGGGACGTTATGAAAACTATCAGCCTACCGAAGCGCTTATTGAGTTAGGTCATCTTGCCCAAAAATCATTCAATCTAGATTTCACCACCGTTGATATTGCGCTCACGGATAAAGGCCCTATTGTCTTTGAAGTTTCCGCTTTTGGTGGATTCAAAGGCGCATTAGAAGGCTGCAACGTCGATGCCGCCGACGCTTATAGCCATTACGTTTTAACAACATTAGGTAAATAATGAATACTCATCTAAACACAATCACACAAGAACTTGACATCAACACAGAGTCATGTCGCTACCAATTTGATCTTGATTTAAGCCATTGTCATATCACTGTATTGAGTAATACCGCTAAATTAATGTTTGAATTAGAAAGTTATTTCTGCAGCTACCCACAACATAAAGCCACAGCAGACATAGTCATTTATCTTATAGAAAGTGACAAACCAGCACCTAGCTACCCTTGGGCAGATTGGGCAAGAGAAGCGGGCAAGTCCGGTCGTAAAGACAGTTATGTTGACATGCACCAAGGTCGATTACTGCATAAAGTAAGAACCGGAATGGTATTTTTCCAGAGTAACTTTAGCCGTTTAGCCATTGGTCCCTGTCTGAAAAACATCAATCAAGTGGTTAACTTTATTAATAACCAGTACATGAATTATTTACAGCAACAGGATCACGTTATTTGCCATGCCGCCGCAGTCAGCATTTGTGGCAAGGGTACCGCCGTTGCGGCTTTCTCTGGCGGAGGAAAATCCACTTTAATGTTAAAACTAATGGATCACCCACATGCGAAGTTTATTTCCAATGATCGCTTATTTTTAACAAATGATCGTGACAACATTATCGCTCGTGGTGTACCTAAACTTCCACGTATTAACCCTGGCACTATTTTACATAACCCGAGATTGCTGTCTATTCTTGAGACGGAAGAACAAGAGAAGCTTAAGCGTTTGCCACAAGCTGAACTTTGGGATTTAGAACAAAAATACGATGTCATGATTGACGAGGTTTATGGCGAAAACAAAATTGATCTAGAAGCCACGTTAGACACAGTTTTATTATTAAACTGGGATAGAAAAAGTTCGGCAAAGCCTGAGCTTAAAAAAGTGAATCCAGAAGAGAATCAAGAGTTAATCGGCGCCATTATGAAAAGCCCAGGGCCTTTTTATCAAAACACACAGGGCGAATTTCTCTCAGGCCCAGAAATTCCAGCCTTAGAGAACTATTTAGCCGTTTTAAATAAAGTGACTGTTTACGAAGTTTCTGGGGGTGTCGATTTTGATTATCTGGCAAAAACCTACCTAGAACTCACACAAAACGAGACAGTATAAAGTAGAGCATCATGTCGCCATAAGCTAGAAGTGGCGACAGGATGCTTTAACATCCAATCACCCTAATCCTGAATTAAAAAGGCGCTTTGAGAACAATATGACCACAATGGCTTTCTCTTCTTTTCCCATTCTTGCGTTAATTCGTCACGGTGCTTATCACCAAAGGAAAAACACACCCAGTGCGTTGCAACCCTTTCAACTATCAGAAGCAGGAAAACAAGAAATTGTGCTAGAAGCTAAAAAGTTTGCCTCATTCATAAAAGAGAATAACTGGGCACTCCATCCTGTTGTTCATTCATCAAATCAATTACGAGCTTGGCAAACAGCGGAGATTTATCAAAGAGAACTGGCTGATATTTTTTCAGAGGCACCTACTCATATAACCCATAACGACCTATCAGAAAGAAGCGTTGGTAGCCTCGCCAATTTAACGATAAAAGAAATAGAAGACGTATTAAAATCTGACCCTCGATTTGAAGTACCACCTGAAAATTGGAAATCAGACAGTCATTATTGTTTACCACTTCAAGGCGCTGAATCATTAATGATGGCTGGCAAGCGAGTTTCAAATTACTTGGTAAATCAATCGATTAAAAAGCATTTGGTTACTGAACCCACTGAAACAGACAAAGAAGTTAGATTGTTTTTTGGCCATGGTGCGTCTTTTCGACATGCGGCATTTCATTTAAATGTCATAAACATGTGCGATATTAAACAGTTTAGCATGCACCATGGACGCGCAGTGATGATCCAACAACAAATAGACGGTCAATGGCAACACATTGCAGGCGAATGGAAGATTCGTCAGCAGCTCAATTCGTTTAACGATTAACAACACGACATTTATAGGCACTTTTATGGCACTTTCTTCACCAGCATTAACTCTTGTTCCACAGTCTAGCTCTTTGAAGAAAGTGGCCGAACTAAAAGCAAATAATGCGTCTAAGATAACTAATACTATAAAGAAAATTAAAAAGCCGTCCAAAAAGCAATTACAGAAAAGCGACGACACCAGAATGGTCAGTCAAGAATCAAATAACGCCCTATTTGCATCCGCTAAAGCATTATTAACTAAAACAGATTCAAAGCGATTAAAACACGCAGATTGGCCACTTGAAAAAGGCTCTGCCGATGCATTAATAAATAAACAAGATACTCTTTTCCGAGCCGTCCACCCGGAACACAAACAACCAAAATGGCAGTGGCCATCAAAGCCCCTTTTCTTTATTTCAGACCCTCATGCGGATGCCGATGCTTTTGAGGCCTCACTATTAACAACGGGTGGTGTAACCCATGATGCGTTTGGGCAGTTAACGCTCACGAAACAGGGGAAAAAGTGCACCTTTATTGTTGGTGGGGATTGCCTTGATAAAGGCCCGAGTAATTTATCCTTATTACGGAAGTTAAAAGAACTTATCGACCTTGGGGCCGATGTGAAATTATTAGCCGGAAATCACGACTTGCGCTTATTGATTGGTTTACTTTCTATTGCAGGCGAACGAGATACCGGCAATGAACATATGTTTGTACGAATGGGAAATAAAGTCGTTCCATTGCTCAAGGAAGTATTCGATCTATACTTAGCCAATACGGATTGGCAAAAAGGAACACCAAATGAAGCGGAATGCAAAGCGAGACTATTTCCTTCAGATAACTGGTTTATCGCGTTTCCTGTACTTGCAAAAAACCTAGTACCCGATGAAGGCATTGAGCGTGAGCTTAAAAAAATGCGCACAAAAACGCATTCATTTGAAAAAAACTGCTTAAAAGCCGGCTTAACCTTGCCACAGGTTTACGCAACAGCAGAAAAGTGCCAAGAGTTATTCCTTTCAAAAAAAGGCGAATTTTCGTGGTTTTTTAAAGAGATGCAACTTGCTTATAAAAAAGGTTCTTTCCTGTTTGTTCATGCAGGAGTGGATGACACCATCAGTAAATTAATTGCCAAAAAAGACGTTTCCTACTTGAACAAATGCTTTAAAAAGCAGCTACACAACAACCTATTCGATTTCTACTACAGCTCAGTAGCGAACACCTTTCGAACAAAATACCGCAAGTCTGACAAGCCCCTCACAAGAGATGGTGTGGCTATTATTCGCAAGAGCGGTATCCACGCGGTTGTTCGTGGTCATGTAAATTACCATCAAGGGCAACAGTTAAATGTTAAGCAAGGATTGCTGCATATTGAATGTGACATCACACTGGATAGAAACTCTCGAATAAAAGAGGGGCTGATGGGTGTTGGATACGGCGTTACTATGATTCAGCCTCAAGGGCGCATTGTCGGCCTGAGTTCAGATTTCGACACCGTCAAGGTGCTTCAGCCAAAACGCTTCTTAAAGGCTGTAAAAAAAGAACATGCGGTAAAGAGTAAAGCCGAAAAAAAAACGTTAAAACAACTTAACAAAACATTGAAGATGAGTATACGTAATGCGATTAAAAAATGAGTTTCAACACGTTTCATTACAAGACCCTCAATCGATTCAAGAGCTACTCATCTCCATTGCAGAGGGTATTGGCAAAGGAGAAGTCACTTTTTCAGACGAAGAAGGCGTTCTTACATTACAACCCAATGGTTTATTGGACTTTAAAATCACCGCAAGTGAAGGCGCGTCACGTCATAAAATTGAACTAAAAGTAAGCTGGAACAAGCAGAATAAACCCCTATCAACCACCCCATTAAAAATAGCATAAGACGTTCGGGTGATGTCCTTTGACATAGCCCGAACAACAAAAAAACGTGCTCTTCATTCCCAAGTTACATATTTACTCTTTCTTTACCAAAAATAATGAGAATCACTTGCATTTAAAATATAAATGCTTTTTAATGATAACCATTATCAATGAAGCAGGAATAAACGGCGATGCACTTAACTATGCAAGATATTTATGACGACCACGGGGATGTCGAAGATACTCTACATGAGTGGGTTCAGGGCCACAAAAAGCAGGTACACCTACTGGCAGGCTTGCAATTTTCCAATATGCATTTGCGAGCCAAAAAAGACACCGTTTTTACAGAAACAGCAAAGAAAGGTGTGTACTTCTCTTTTATAGGGTCCAAGTCGATTCAAAGCGTTGATGACATTCACTCAGTACAAATCCACTATCAAAAAGACGTTATCTCTGGACAGTTCTCAATGAAGCAATTTGAGGAACGCAGTTTACTTCAAGTGGTTATCAGTACTGAGTACTTATCTTTGATTCTAGGTCAAACAGAAGACCAGGTCATTCAACACTTTACCAGTATGGAGCAAATATTAGGCAACACTGACCCTTATATCACTCTGCCTTTAACTAGAACCGTCTCAAAGTTATGTGAGTCGATGCTTAATCACACAGGGTTGTCCATTAGCTTAGCAGGACATATTTACGCTTGTATGTTCACCTTAATTGAACAAATACAGATGCTGAAACACTTATCAGAATGTGAAGGGTGTCAAAGCAAGTTATTTAAGGCCCAGAACCTTTTGGAAGTACCAGCAGGAAAAGTGCTTGACCTAGATGAACTCGCCTTCTCAGTTGGACTAAATATTGACGCTCTGTCCATTGGCTTTATGCATTTAGTAGGACAATCTATTGAGTCGTATCACCAAAGAATACGCATTGCATTTGCCGCGGAAAAACTCAGAAAAGACCCTAACGCCAAACCTCATATTATTAAGCAAAGTGGCTTTTCAGAAGAGCAATTTGAAAGTGTATTTACGCAACATTTTGGCGTGAATAGCACTCAATATAGACAAATTCATTAATTAAAATTAGTAATGGACAGGAATAGTTTACATTATGAGCCAGACACCGATTGCTCTTATTTATGGAACCGATACCAACAACACAGAAGAAGTTGGCTATAAAATCGCGGCTCAATATACTGAGCTTGGAATACATGTTGAATTATTTAACATTAAAGACATAGAACTTAGCTTGTTAGAAGACTATTCCATGTTGATTTTAGGAATACCAACATGGGACTTTGGTGGCATTCAATCTGACTGGGAAGACCTTGGAGACGCACTGAGCGAACTCTCTTTAGAAGATAAAACCATCGCTTTATACGGGCTAGGTGACCAATTTGGCTATGGCGATTACTTTGTGGATGCAATGGGGTGGCTGTATGAAAAGTTACTTCCAACAAAAGCAAACTTCATCGGACAATGGTCAACGGAAGGCTATGATTTTGAAGCATCACGGGCGTGTGTACAGGACAAAACACATTTTATAGGATTAGCGATCGACGAAGATCAACAGTTTGACCTAACTGATCAAAGGATTGAACAGTGGGTTATCCAACTTTACGCAGAAAGAGAACTTGAAGCGGCATAAATATTCGCTGACTGGCACCTAAGATAAGAAAGCGTCTCTATTTGGAATTGCACCCATTCGCTGCCCCGAATGGCCAAATGCGACTTATCTTAGTAGAATATTTATACACTTTTTCTAATGCGTGGAGAGTGGCTACTCTCTCATCTCTCACCTCTCCTAGCTGAGGGTAGCCACACATTTCCTATTTTATTCAGATTCATCTATAACAGCCTGAATTGAGCAAGGTACATCAGAGCTAAACCTGACGACATCGTAAGTAAAGGTTACCTCATATTTAAAGTAGGTTTCTCTTTCTCTATTTTTAAATGTGTCACTCAGGTTTTGCATCAAAGAGGCCATCTCATCAATACTTTTATTTGTTAATAAAGCAATAAACGTACAATCACCTAAGCGACCAAATAGCTCAATATCGGAACTCTCAGTGTTAAAAAATTTTGTGAGCATTTCAAGGATACGCTTTCCTTCCTCGCTCCCAAAGGTATCATTTATGGATTGAAAATCATCAATTTTAAGGGTAATTGCCGCAACGGGGATGTCCGCTTCTAGGCAAGAATCAAGTCGGTCTTGAGCCAGAATCGTAAACCCTTCCTTATTGAGCGTTTTTGTGGCGTCGTCCGTTGTCAGAGAATGAATCACTGCAAGCTCTAGCTCAACCATATTAGCCAAATCTTTTAGTGCTTCAATGTCCTCTTCAGAAAACGCTCTTGGCTCTTGATCGATTAAGCATAATGTCCCTAATCGATACCCATCTTCAGACCTAACAGGGCAACCAGCATAAAACCGAATATTGGGAGAATGAGTAACCAAAGGATTATCAAAAAAACGCTCGTCATTGCTCGCATCCTTTATTACCAATACTTCATCCTTTAAAATGGCATGACCACAGAAAGAAATGTCTCTAGACGTCTCTCGTACGTCTAATCCAATACAAGACTTAAACCATTGACGATTTTGATCAACCAGACTAACCAGTACGATCGGCACATTAAAAATACGCTTGGCCATTCTCGTAATTCGATCAAAACGTTCTTCAGCAGAAGAATCTAATATATTTAAAGATCTTAGACTTTTTAACCGATTTTTTTCAATATCAGGAACCTGCGGAATATCCAAAAAATCCTCCAACATCCAGTTAAACTAACGTATTTCAATGGCTCAACCAAACCCTTTATATCATCTTAACTTAAAAAACGATTGGTGTTTGATGCGTTATTTTTCAATTATCGTTTCTACAATGATCTAGCCTACATTAAATATCGTATAGATTTAAGAAGAATTAAGAGAAATACGAGTCATGAAGAAAATAGGCATTTATTGGTTTGGTGATGATTTAAGAGTAAATGACAATAAATTAATGCAATTAGCCTCCTTTGAAGTTGATGTGCTCTTGTGTATCTATTGCGTGAACAAGGTCAATCACTCGATGAGTGTATTTGGTACAAAACACATCGGCAATCGCAGGCAAAATTTCTTAGAAGAAAGTCTTCATAATCTAGATCGTAGTTTACAAAAACTTGGTAATAAACTGCTCCTTTCTCCTTACTCTGCATCCCAAACCTTCAAAGCCCTACTTGATGACATACCTGTAACATCTTTCTATCGCCATAGGCACCCTGGAGTGGACGAAAGTAAAATCCTTGAATCATTAAAAAGGCAATTTAATGATGTGCGTTTTGTGATTGAAGATGGTCTCACACTCTTTGATAAAAAGGCGATTGAATTTAATACCGTCCCCTCAACATTTAGTCAATTCCGCCGTCAAGTCGAATCATTCGATCCGCCAACCGTGATCGATAAACCCTATTCTCTTCCTGCAAGTTTAGACGCATTTTCTTTTCTGTTTCCAGCAAGCCGCTTTATTGTAAACAAGGCAAATATGAAACCGACTCCCTACTTTTTTTCAGGAGGAGAAAGGGCGGCTCACAATCAGCTTGATGCCTATTTTTCAAGCAATTCTCCTTCATCCTACAAAAGCGTTCGCAATGCATTAGAAGGTTGGGGAAATTCCACCAAATTTTCAGCTTGGTTAGCGAACGGCAACCTCTCCCCTAGACAAGTTTTACAGTCACTCACTGACTATGAAAACCAGCATGGAGCAAATGAGTCAACTTACTGGATTTACTTTGAGCTTTTATGGCGAGAATATTTTCATTTATATGCTCAATACTATGGTGCCAAACTTTTTCAACCCCAAGGCATTACTGGTAAATCAAATAAAGGCCGCTATTACGCAGAGCGGTTTCAAAAATGGTGTAATGGAAGCACACCCTACCCTATTGTGAATGCTTGTATGAATCAGCTGGACCAAACCGGTTATATAAGTAATCGCGGTCGTCAATTAGCCGCCAGTTGTTTAATTCACGAATTAGGTATTGATTGGCGTTATGGCGCAGCGCTCTTTGAAGAAAAACTCATTGATTATGATGTCGCGATTAACTGGGGGAATTGGCAATATATCGCTGGGGTGGGAGCAGACCCTAAAGGAGGTCGTCATTTTAATTTAGAAAAACAAACTCAAATATATGATCCAAATGGGGCTTTTATTTCGAAATGGCAAGGAGATCAATTTGACCGTCAACTGGACTCTGTGGATGCAGCCGATTGGCCCATTCAAATTTTATAATGAATCACCTAGACACAAATTCACCTGACTTACCCGTTGTTGTCTGGCTAAAACGGGATCTTCGTTTAACCGATCACGCTTCATTATTAGCGGCAAGCGAGAAAAAAAAACCTATCATGCTGCTTTATATTTTTGAACCATCATTAATTGCAGATCCTCACTACGATGAGCGTCATTGGCGTTTCGTTTGGCAATCATTAGCGGACCTTAATCGGCAATTATCTCAATATCATACACAAATACACATTGTACTTGATGAGGCGATCAACGCGTTAGAAACACTGTTCAGAAAGACGCCTTTTAGTCACCTCTTTAGCTATGAAGAAACAGGAATCAGAAAAACATACTTACGCGATAAAATAATTAGCAACTGGGTTCAAAAAAAGAAAATAACATGGATTGAGTCGCCGACAGCCGCCGTCATAAGAGGGCTTGTTAGCCGGGTGGACTGGGACAAGCATTGGGATAAAATTATGAGAAGACCGATCGTTAAAATTGAATTAAAGAAGATCTTCTGGTTTGCTTTTGAACCCACACCGATAACAGTCCCAGAATCTTGGCAGACAACTAAAAAGGGCATGCAAACGGGAGGCCCTACACTGGCGATAAAAACCTTGGAAAGTTTTTTTGAGGAACGAGGCAAAGCTTATTACTACTCTATCTCAAGTCCATCCTTGAGTCGGTCTGCTTGCTCTCGTTTATCACCTTACTTAGCTTGGGGAAACATCAGTCTAAGGGAAGTCTATCAATATCTATTAGAACACTGGAATAAACCCAAATGGCGTCGAACATTCATTGCATTTAGTTCAAGGCTCCATTGGCATTGTCACTTCATTCAAAAGTTTGAATCTGAATGCGATATGGAATTACGTGCAGTCAATCAAGCTTACCATAATTACCCTTATCGAAAAGACGACAAAGTAGAATCAGACCTAATTTGTTGGATGCAAGGAACAACGGGCTACCCTTTAGTTGATGCGTGTATGAGAGCACTGCATCATACAGGTTACATTAACTTTAGAATGCGGGCGATGTTAGTTAGCTTTTTATGTCATCACTTAAACATTGACTGGCGTTTGGGTGTACATCATTTAGCACGACTCTTTTTGGATTTTGAACCCGGCATCCACTACCCACAATTTCAAATGCAAGCCGGTATCACAGGCACCAACACCATACGTATTTACAATCCGATTTTACAATCTCAAGAACATGACTCTGATGCCCTCTTTATTAAACGCTGGGTACCAGAACTCAACTGCATACCCAATGAAATTGTTCATAAACCATGGGAATTGACCCCCATGGAAGAAGCGATGTATGAGATAGAAATTGGTCGAGAGTACCCAAGTCCCATTATCGATTTTAGACCGGCATCCAAAGCCGCTAGGGATCGTTTATGGGGGTTTCAGAAGCGAACAGATGTAAAAAGTGAAAAATATCGCATTTTAAAAACACACATTCGCCCAACTAAAAAAGTGACTAAATCAAAAAAGTAACCTTATGCTAAATAAAACATACCGAACACTTCGACTCATTCTGGGTGATCAACTTAATGCAAGCCACTCTTGGTTTAACAACTCTCATCCACAAACCAATGGTGAAAAAAAGCCAAATGAGGTGCTGTATTTAATCGCCGAATTGCATCAAGAGGCACTCTATGTAAAACATCATATTCATAAACTCTGCGCTTTCTTCTCGGCGATGGAAAACTTTGCTCATGCCCTAATTAAATCAGGTCACCATGTTTGCTATTTAACATTAGATGATACCCAAAATGATAAAGACCTTCCCTCTTTAATCCATCGTTTGTGTAAGCAATTTTCAATAGAAGAATTTGAATACCAGAGACCGGATGAATATCGCCTTAGTCAACAACTTGAGACCTTTTCATCTAAGAGCGAATGGGTATGTAACCAAGTTGAAAGCGAACATTTTTTACTGCCGTTTGCAGATATTCAGCAGCACTTTAAGCCCAATAAAACCGTTCGTATGGAAGCCTTCTATCGAAAAATGCGAAAGAAGTATTGTATTTTAATGCAAGATAACGGTGAGCCCGTTCAGGGTCAATGGAATTTCGACCAGCAAAACAGAAATAAATTAAAGCCACAGAACTTAGAGGATATCCCTGAACCACTGACTTTTCAGAATTCGGTAGAACATATCCTTGAACGTATTCACCGCCATCAAATTCCCTATCTTGGCCAGCCTGAAAAAAACCTTATATGGCCTAATAGCCGACAACAGTCAAAAGCGTTACTCACGTTTTTTTGCTCAAACTTATTAGTGAATTTCGGTCGTTTTCAAGATGCGATGACGGATCAGTCGGCCTATGCCTGGAGCCTCTATCATTCAAGATTATCTTTTGCACTTAACTCAAAAATGCTGTCTCCAATGCAAGTGATCAAAGCCGCATTACAGACTTATCAAGATAATCAAGAAATTAGTATGGCTCAAATTGAAGGGTTTATTCGGCAAATTCTGGGATGGCGCGAGTATGTAAGAGGCATGTATTGGGTGAATATGCCGGATTATACGCAACAAAACCAATTACAAGCAAAACAGGCACTGCCGTCATTTTTTTGGGATGGTAATACAAAAATGCACTGTGTTTCTCAATCGATAAAGCAATCTTTGGACTATGCCTATGCCCACCATATTCAAAGGCTCATGGTAACAGGTAACTTTTGTTTGCTTGCGGGTATCGACCCTAAAGAAGTCGATCAATGGTATTTAGGTATTTATATTGATGCCATTGAATGGGTAGAATTGCCAAATACACGTAGCATGAGTCAATTTGCCGACAACTGGGTTGCGTCAAAACCGTATGCCGCCAGTGGTAATTATATCCAAAAAATGAGCAGCTATTGTTCTAACTGTCACTACAAAGTGAAACAAAAGACTGGCGATCTAGCGTGTCCCTTTAACAGTCTCTATTGGCACTTTATCAATAAACATCGCGAAAAATTGGCCTCCAACCCAAGAATGAGCATGATCTATCGAAATTGGGACAAACAATCAGAAGAGGATAGAAGCGCCATTTTAAATAAGGCAAACGACGTATTCAATTCCCTCAATACACTCTAATTTATGACACTAATCTATATATGGAGACTGAGAAGCGTTATTAATTTTTTCAACCTCTTTTCATTTATATCGATGGCGTATAAATACGCAATTGGATAGACCGAGTGATAAAAAGGCGAGAAACTTAAATGAGGCGTTTTAAAGCCTTCGTATTCAAACATCGGATCAAAAACAATGTTACAGGGATAATAGTCTCTAATGAGCGTCCTCCATAAATGAGCAACCTGAGTTTGGTTTACCCTATCAAGCTTATAAAGACCCAGTTCAAATCGCTCAAACAGTTCATGTCGATTAACCCATTCATTGTATTGCCTCAGTAGCCACGCCTGAAAGACAGCGGCATCATATGCTTCCTCTAACAACCTATCTTTCACGATTCGGTTTTCAAAATACATGGCGATGGATTCTGTTAGGCACGTTTGGATATCCTGCCTTAATACCCACTTATCCCGAATTAACTCTTGATGAATTAAATGACCACATTCATGAGCAAGCAGAGCCAATGACTCAAGATCCCCCACAAAAGTCACCTGAATAAACGATCCATTAGGGGTATCGAAACAAAATGAAGCCGCCGCTACATCCTCAACAAAGCGAATTCTCCCCGCTAAAAAAGCATTCATCACCTTACCTTGAAAACGCTCATCGTATTTAGAAAACTGCCTTTCTATAAACTGAATGGCTTCTATAATGGAAATATAAAAATCACGCCATGGTTGTCTCTGGATAGCCCTTAATCCTTGTAGACTAAGTGTTTTGCTTTGTACTGAGGCAGACATAATGACGCTGAAATACGACCTTGATCGACGGAACACGTCGTCAGACTGTGTTAAATGCAAGTTTGTAGTGACATCGCTTTTCAAGACCTTCTCTTTTATAAAGCGACCGTTGTTGATACACACTTGATTAAAGCTTTTAGGGTAACCATTCTGTTCGATAGGGTCAGATTTGATCCGATGTTGCAATTGCTCAATAAAGCCACTGTCTGCTGTTATTAAGCCTAGACCATCGTCCCCTGATGCGTTATTTTGAGGCGGTGTACTGTGCTCTTCTTGCAATCGTTTCCCCCATAAAGGGAGCATGTTTGAAGACGCCATTAACAGCTTAGTCATAAATTGACTGACACTTTTAAACAAGAGTGTTTCGGTATCATTAAGGTACGCCTGACATTCACGAAAGTCCTCATTTGGATACTGTATCGTTAGCAAAAACAGCATGGACTCCAAAGAATCAAATTGAGCATCTAACGCCTCAAAGCACGCCACTTTCTGTTCAAACACCAGCGACGATTGGCTGAATAGCAAGGCTTTTTTTTGAACGCTCGCAAGTTCATCGATCAAGGCCTTTTTGAATTCCCCTGTTAACTCATCGTTTAATTCATTAAGGCGATTATATTGGGGAAAACGTCCCCCAAACACAGTAAAGCGCCATTGATCGTATTGCATTTGAAAAGACATACTCCCTTCCCTAACTCTAACCATTTTAACTCAGCTCAGATGACTCAACACCGACAGGAAACCTAAGAAAATAGCTCACTGAGAACGTCGGTGAATCAAGGCAATAAACGGCATGAAACCAACCAGCGGGTTGCACCAAAATTTCACCAGCCTCTAAAATAACGTCAACAGGTCGAGCGCTTTTAAAAAGTGGAAATAAGTCAAAGTTCGCAGACTCTGGCTTGACCCAACAAGGTTGATAATTGTTATACGCCTTCATCGGGTATAAACATCGAGCCTGATCAGGAGAGAACAAAATCACTTTTTTGCGCCCTATAAGCTGATATAAAAAACCGTCTAACGGGTCCCTGTGTAGACTACTCGCAGGAGCATCAATAGGAACGGAACCCAACCAGATCTGCGGTTCAGTAAAATCATGGGGAGTAAAGTAGTGGGGTAAAAAATCGTCTATCATTTGCCAAGGCAAAGAACAGCCTTCCGTATACACCTTTGTATGGCCTTCAATAATGTCTGTCGCCTTCTGCTTTTTTAAGTGCATCAGCTTATCAATAAAATCAGCGACCGTTTCTTTCTCTGTTGCTGATCGAACTCTCAACAAAACATCCGCGTACTTGCTTCTCAGTTGCTCAAGCGTCCATTTTATTTGCCCACCATTATTCGCTTCCAAATGACGAATAATAAACGGCTGCTTTGATTCAATTGTTTCTAAAATTTGCAATTCAGTCGGTGAATCCAGATAAAGAATGGACGTCATAGAGTAAGCCTCTCTATAACGCTCAGTTGCGTCATCAAACGTAGATTGAGTTGCCCTGGATGGTTTAACCAAGGCTTTAGCAAGATGATTCACAATATGAAGGTTTCCAGACATGTTCATTTTACCAATAATGTCTGGGTCGCGATAATCCACACCCTCAAGGTTCGCTATTATTTTTTCGGCAACACTGAGAGGCATACTGATTTGTGCATCACTTTCTAAAAAAGGCTCTGCACTGAGAGTGAGAACGGCAGGATCAAATTGCACCGACAAAAAATGTATTTTTCCATTTTCTTCAAAAAATTCGAATTGGCAACGCCCAGAGAGTTTCTCTGGGTTTTCAAACCCATCTTTTAAAGACTGCGCCAGCGTGGCGACAATGGGTGATTGATACTCAGATCGAACATTGACACTCATATTTTCCATACTCACTAATTTTTGCATATTTCCATCCTTGAAATAGTGGCTCTAAATAAACACATTTATAGGGCATTTCTAATATCAAACTGAGTGTAGTAGGACACTAGAATTAACGACTCAATTAAGTTCTTTTGCTTACCTAACCATTCAATTTGTTGATCAATCAACTCCTTTTGCACCTCTTCTAATGAAAAGTAACTGGCCTTACCAACTTGATAACGTCGCCTTTGTTGCTCTAGACCCGTTTTCGCCAACTCGACTTGATTGGCCAATGCACCCACTTGCTTGGCTAGACTTTGACTGTTTTTTACATAGCCATCATATAGCACAGTCATTTTGTGCAAGGCTAATTGCTGTTCCAATTCCGCACTCTCGACTTTGGCTTTCAACGAAGACCGTTGCAGCTGAACACTCTTATTGGTTAATAAATAAGAAAACCGCAACCCAAAAACCTCCTCTTTTTCATTCATGGACGTTTGATAATGCGTCTTTTGAATTTGATAAAAAACATCCAGATTAGCCTTTAAGGCGTCTTCTTCTTTCTGATACGCCAAACTTGACGACTCATACATTAGTCTTAATGCTAAGTAATCAGGATGTTCATCTAACCGCAAAGGAACGCTCGCCGAGTCAATCATTAAGCGAATAAATTCCGTTAAAGAAAAAGGCTGAAGTAACAATGTTTCATTTGACCGTACTTCAAGATAAGCGGCACTTTGAGAAACAGCCAATTGAGAAAATGCACTGTTCACCTCAGCCTCTTGAGTCAGACGTTGAAGACGCGCTTGCTGGCGCTCGTACAGTGTCGCTTTCTCGACTTCATACATTTTTTCGACTAACATTTCGGTCTTCTTTATGCTGGTCAATAAAGCCGATTGAAGAGCCCAATTCTCATAAGCAATTTGATAATCTAAAAAACCAGATAAAGCATCACGATACACATTCAATTTCACTTGGTTTTGCGAATTAATAAATTGCAACCATTGGTTTTCAGCTAATCTCTGCTCAATATGCTGATAACGCACACGGTTATGCTTTAATAAAGGCTGAGTAATGGTCGCTGTCAATTTTTGTGCACTTTGCTGTTTAAATAAAACCTCTTTACCCAGACCTTCACCATTCAATTGGCTTATATTCAGTGTGACCTGTGTACCAATATCCGATACCCACTGGCTCTCAATACCCGCACTGAATTGATGGAAAGACATTTGATCAGCCAAACTACTTGATCGTTGCTCTTCCACTGCGGCAACAGCCGATACACTGGGCTTCCAATACTCTCGACCGATTTGTAAAGCTAAAGATTGACTGGGTTGCTGTATTAACAGTGCTGTTAACCGATGATTTTGCTTAAGATGAAGATCCAGATAGTGCTTTAAATTTAATACTTGTTCAGCGAAGCACTCAACAGAGAAAAACCATAAAACAACGATGACTAAACGATTCATGATGGTTCACTTAGGGCTGTCCGTAGATACTTAGTAAAAGGATCAAAAATATAATTGATTAAACGCCTTTCACCAGCACGAATGTCAACAGTTAAGGCGCTTCCAGGACGTAATAATGTCTCCTTAGAATCGACTCTTAGCGCTTTTATTTCCGAAATTTTCCCTTTCATTCGATAAACCCTTTCACTCGATGACTCGTCAATTTGCGAAGACGCCGCAATAAATGTAATTTCTCCTAAGATATAACCATGATCATCAGGATTGTTCCCTAGGGAGCTAGCTCGAAAAACCATGCCGGGATTCACCCAAATGGCATAACTTGCCGGAATTTGAATATCTATTTCTAAATCTTGTTCAGAGTAGCGTGGTCGTATAGAAAGCAGTGTTGTTGTCTCTGGTATTCGCTCGTTGTCACCTTGAACCATTAAAGCATCAATGGTTCCATCAATCGGCGATGTTACCTTAAGGTCTGTTTTGGTACGTTGCTTTGACGATAACTCAAATTCAATTCGATGAAAGTTATCCAACTGATCGTGTATACGGATCAACCGATCCAATACGTATTCGCTTTGCGCTTGAGTTTGTTGTTTTTCTAACTGTTGAATTTCGGCCTCTAAAGACTGAACCTTATCAAGGTTACTTTCATATTGCGCTTGCAATGACAACACATTGGCTTCAACTTGATCAAGACTGGATAGACTTTCAATACCATCTATATACAAACGCTTTATTCTTTGCCTTTCTTTTTGTTGTAACACTATTCGAGCGCGAATATTGTCCTGTTGGCGCTGACCAGACCGTACTTGCTCGACTAAATTACGCTGACGCTCGTCATTAACCGCTTTAGTATCGAGAAATGGTTTTGACAAATACTCTCCGTAACCTAATTGATTAATAGGATTGGGAATCTTCTCCAAAGAAAGACTCAGTGTTGTCTTTGTCTGAGTATCAATTAATTTTTTTATTTGAAAAAAATCGCTCCATATATTTCTGGATAAATTGTCCTTTTGTTGCTGTAAGCTATTTATTTCAAGGTCAATGAATTCGGTATCGAATTGAATTAATACTTGACCCATGTTGACTAGATCGCCTTCCCTCACAAACATTTTTTCAATAAAACCAGGTTCGGTATTGCGAACGTCAAACAATTCAGATTTGGTGTCAATAATCCCTCGTGCAGGCACAATCTTATCAACCGTGAACAAAAACGCACCTACAGTGGCCACCAAAAAACAAAGTAGAATTATCCATACCATGACTTTCAGATCATTAGGCGTCCTAAAATATTGGCTGTATATAGGGTTATCACTCAAAATATTGAGGGTATGTATCTCTCTAAAACTGTATCGCATGCGCTTGATTCTCTTCCTTAAGTGCCTTACTTAAACATCCTTGTTTAGGTAATGTATTGTTCAGCGCCCTCTTCTCATCTGTTCGGCTAGAGAGAGACGACCACATTTTGCTGTAACTGTTTTCAGTTTGAATCAAATCTTCATGTGTTCCTATTATCTCAACACGACCTTGAGTCATCACAATCAGTTTATCGCAGTAAGATAAGGTATTTAAACGATGGGCAATGATTAATGCCGTTTTGTTTCGGCACGCCTTATAAATCGTCTCTTTTATTCTATCTTCCGTCTGATTATCTAGTGCGCTAGTCGCTTCATCGAACAGCAAAATATCGGCTTGTCTCACCAACGCTCTAGCAATGGCAAGTCTCTGTCTTTGGCCTCCTGATAGATTATCACCGTCCTCTGACAGTTTCGTATACATTTTATGCGGCATAGTGTCGACAAAGTCTTCCGCCCCAGCGCCTTTTAATGCACCTTGAATATCCTCTACAGAAGAGCCCAATCGACCAAGGTGAATGTTTTCAATTACTGAGGCATTAAATAAAAAACTGGTTTGCTGAACTGAAGAAATATGAGATCGCAATAACTCAGGAGTTAGCAAGCTGATATCAAAACCATTAATTTTAATCTTCCCTTTCGTTGGTTTATAAAACCCCATTAGCAAGGCCGCCACTGTGGATTTACCAGAGCCACTGCTTCCAACAATACCCATGATGTCACCTTGGGAGATACAAAAACTGACGCCTTTCAATACATACTTTTCTTCTTTTAGGTCTGTGCTTTCTGATTCTAGCTTAGGATAACAAAACCAAACATCATCAAATTCTATATCACCATTCAAATCGATCTTGTCTGAATACAATGGTCTTTCTGAAGACGTCTGAGTATGCAGTTCATTCAATTTATTATTGGCCAGCTTAAAATTTTCCCAACCGCTTGCGGTCATCACCAAAGCAACCAATGGATTCACCACATTATTTGCCAACATATTAAAAGCAATCAATTGGCCTATGGTCAGTTCATTAGAAAATACAGCTTGTGCACCAAAGAAAATCACCGAAATAGTAATGAGTTGGCTTTGAAAGTTAACCAATGCACTTACAACATTACTTAGTCTTGCAACATTAAAGCCCCCATACAAATTGGTCTCCAAAGAGATATTGGCTCTATTACGAAAATGCGATTCATTCGATAAAGATTTTATGGTTTTCATCCCCTTTAGAGTCTCAATTAAAGTTGATTGAAAACCAGCATCGTAACCATACGCTTGCATCACTCTGTTACGAATTGGCTTAAGTGCAACGCCAATAGTAAACGCCATTAACACTCCAATAATCAGTACTATTCCCGTCAACTTAGCACTGTAAATAAACAAAATAGGCAGCACAATAACCAAAGAGATAACCGAAACAACAGACGCCAAAGCTTGTCGGATTAAAAAGTTAGACGCTTCTTTTACCTGATCCACTAATTTAGTTAAATCGCCAACTTTATGCTGGTCAAAATAAGCAACCTCCATGCCCAATAAACGATTAAAAACGTCTTTCCCTAACCCGTTCTGATATTTAGCAAACAAGACATTTTCTTGAAAATCATGGAAGCATTTAAAAACACTTGATGCGATAGCGGATAATAATAAAAAGGTCGCCACAACATACAACGAACCGGTTGCCGAATAAGGCAATATTTTATCGGTAAAGGTTTGGAAGCCTAGTGGCGTTGCGACACCCAATAACGCCATAAAAACAGCCGAACCAATGATACTTAGAATGGTTTTTTTATGGCGAAAGAAATGATGATAAGTGTAGTTTTGAGGACTTTTGTTTTCTTTTTTTGGTGATGTACAAGCACTTTTTATAACCAAAGCCTGGGCCACTATATTAAAGTCTTTCATCAAATTCGATAGTGTGTCTTGGTGACGGAACACCTCTTGATCGAGATGAAAAAACGTACGTAGAATAAAGTTATCACCTTCTCCCCGACTCAGTAGAAACGTATCACCATTCTTTGATAAAAGAATGATCTGCGCTTCTTTCGGAAGGCCAGACTTAAAAAGAGCACTGAAATCCATCCATTGATAGTCAACGTCATTATATTGCTCCAGCGTTTTCATCACGATAGTAGTCGCAATATGGTTATCAATAATATTGGCAGATAACAACAGACCTAAGCGAGCGTTAATACCAAGATCGCTCAAAGATTGATCTAGTTGGTTAAGAAAATCTTCTTTGACCAATGCAGGAATTCTTCTTGGTACTCTGTTAGCGTAGTGATTAGTCATAGGCGCCTCCATGCGTCCTAGCTGTTGATATTTTACAAAACCCTTAATTTTAGTGAACTACTCAAAATCATTTCTGAATGAGCATATAAACCAAAGAAAACTGTTATGAATAGCAAGTCCTATAAGACCAACGATGCATAAAAACAGATCAACGCCCGAATAAATAAATAAATAAATAAAACTTATTTTCTAGCTCTAGTTATAAAAAATGAAATTAAAACTGAAAGAACAAGAAGATGAATTATGCTTTCTAATTTAATAAACCCATCATAAAAAATAAACAAAAAACATGACTTTATAAAAATCATTACAAGAAAGATAAGAAAAAATAATTTCATAATTACACAATCCAAAAAGCATGGCTTTTACACCATGCTCTTTTATTTTTAATCCTCAAAAGCACCCATGCAGTCATTATAAACTGCATTATAGATATCACCTGATAATGCTTGAGTGGCCAAGCCTGTTGTCGTACCTGCTAATGTCGCTCCTACAGGACCTGCGATTAGTCCGCCGCCAATAGTAGCGACTGTTGTCGCCGATGTTGTAAAACCATAAGCAGCCACGTTCGCAGCGCCAGTGCAAATAGTATCAGGTTCACTCCAAAAACTACCACCACCACCACCACCACCACCACCACCACCACACCAAATGCGATACCGGATAAAAGTGATGAACGTGCATTGCTGGTTTTTTTATAAATACGTGACATAAATAGAACTCCTTTCTACAGTTTTTCACGTTTGAATAGTCAGCTAACATTCATGTATTAGCTGCACTGTTATTAGAAGGAAAAGCCTTCTAAATTGTAATACGTTTATATTATTTAAAATATCGTTTTATTTACATTTTCAAAATCACAGTGATTGGCAGTATAACTTTCGAACCATCTCTATAACATTTTAAATTTTTAATTCTCATATATTTTAAACTAAAACCATAAAATAAATAGATACATTATTAACATATAAAGCCCTCCTTCTATTAATATTTATTTTCAAAATAAATATTAATAGAAGCTATTATTATCAAGATTAACACGATAACAACACCATCAATGAATTCTGGATTCGTTTTACCAAGCCAAAAAGAGGCTAACATACCAGGAATTATAGCTCTTTGAGTTCTAGTCATCTAACATCCTATAAAACACCCTATATCAAATTTAATATAGGGTGTTTTCTCTAGTCACAGTTATTATATTGGATCGCTGTTCCTGCTGCCGAGACTAAACCGGCAGCTAATGATACAGCTTGACCTCCAGGAGTAACACCAGACACAAATGAAACGGTACCTGATACCGCGTTTGTATCACCTAAAGTATCACATGTTGAATCACTCCATGTATTTCCATATTGAGCTTCACGACGAGCTTGAACAGAGCGCCGCGCGCCATTATTACCACCACCGCCTCCACCGCCTCCAAATGCGATACCGGATAAAAGTGATGAACTTGCATTGCTGGTTTTTTTATAAATACGTGACATAAATAGAACTCCTTTCTACAGTTTTTCACGTTTGAATAGTCAGCTAACATTCATGTATTAGCTGCGCTGTTATTAGAAGGAAAAGCCTTCTAAATTTTAATACGTTTATATTATTTAAAATATCGTACTATGTAAATTGACATCTTTTCTAGTCATTAAAAATTGGTTTTAATTATATTACCAACCATCTAAAACAAAACATCTTATTAACAAAATCAAATTATTTTTTTCTGTATTCTGATCCACAACAATAATGACAAACAAATACAACAAGCATTAGTAAAAACTTAAATATCTTATCTAGATCAGATGAGAATATAAAATATGAAGATATAATTAAAATAATTAAAAGTGATACTGTATGTTTTATCATTTTAAGGAGATCTTAGTTTCGAATTATATTTTAGTTGATGTGTTACGCACTTTAAAAGCGTAACACTTCTGTTATAAATATTACTTAAAAATAATATTTAGTCGTCCGTGCAGATATAGGCGGTTCCTGCTGAGATCGCGATTCCAACAGCTTTACCTACTGGATGTGGAGAATAAGTAGACAAAAGAGAGCCTGCCGTAGCTCCTGCCGCACAAGCGGCGGCTTTTTCTTCGCTAGACACTCCGCTCCAACTTCGTTTCGTATAAATACCGCCACCTCCTCCACCACCTCCGCCTCCAAATGCGATACCGGATAAAAGTGATGAACTAGCATTGCTGGTTTTTTTATAAATACGTGACATAAATAGAACTCCTTTCTACAGTTTTTCACGTTTGAATAGTCAGCTAACATTCATGTATTAGCTGCGCGGCTCCTAGAAGGAAAAACCTTCTAAATTTTAGTGCTTTTTTCTTTAAAATATTTTCTTATTCACATTGACGCCTTTCCACTGATATACCTTACGAATTGAGCCATCCATATTTCTACCTAAGCTAAAGGCGGTCTCATTCGGAAAAACATGAGTCCTTAAATCTTTTAGAATCGCCTTAGCATGGCCCCAAGGCGCAATATAATCATGAAACAATAAGAACTCTCCAGATTGCCATTCATCAAACGCTAAAGTCCCTTTATCTTGTAAAATTCTGTTTTTCTGTTTTTCGCCTATCCATGCCCATGAAGCCAAGCCAATAGGGTTTTGGCTCTCATCAAAATAAATTTTCAATTGATTATGTAGTAAAGGAGAGACTATTTCAGAGTCAAGATTTCTTATACTCCATTTCTTATGGTATTCAGACTGAGATAATAACCACACACACATTCCTAGCGACGTTTCAAAATCCATTGATTCACCTTTTATCATCCGATTAATATTATTTACATTACCAAATTTTTCTAACAGATTTTTTTTCTAACGCCAAAACATAGGCTTGCATTGATGGAATTGAGTTTTTCTGACAGTAAAACTTAAGGAATCGATAACAATGTATTGGAGAGGAAAAAGGTGAAATAATATTTTCAAATAATATGACATCATCACTATTACTTTTTATCATAATAGAAGCATCCCAATCACTTAATAAAGTAGAGTAAACGGCCATAAAAGTAGGCTTATTCTCATGATTAAAAAACAAAATGAGTTCTTGGTTTTTAATAGACTTATTGATTAGTTCGAATAGATCCAGCACCATCATTTTAGAATAATCGACATGACAAGATACCAGCATAGAAGACACTCCTAATGCTTGCCAAAAGGAGAGTTCATTTACATCTTTAACAGTAGGTAAAAGCGATTTATGAGTGTTGTACATCATTATCTTTACGTCCTTGTAAATTTAACGTTCAAATAGGTTAATTATTAATCCTATCTCTGTCAATAATAAAAAATAATATCGTTATAACTTTTAAATCACAATCAAAACAATTCTATATTTGACATCTAAAACGAAAAACATTACTTTCTTTTGAAAAAACATAATCTCAAAGGATTGAGGGGCAATCATGATGCATTTTGGTAAAGTCATTGGATCGGGGCATTGCGCAAATGTATATGAATATCGAAAAAATTATGTTTTAAAACTTTTCCATAAACATATAGACCCTAAAGTCGCTCAATATGAATTTGATGCTTCTCACGAAATAAATAAACTGGGTATTCGTACTCCGGCCGTTTATGACCTGGTTAAAGTGGGGTCTCAACAAGGCATTATTTTCCAAAAAATACGTGGGCTCACACTAATTGAAGACGTGTCTAAATCTCCATTTAAATTAATAACACATGTAAAATGTTCCGCCCAACTCTTCGAAAGTGTTCACCAACTTAGCACCATGGGTTTAGCGTCTTTTAAGGAGCAACTAGCCGATAGGATAAATCAAACTATTTTATTAACCCCATCAGAAAAGAAGATGATCATTAATTATTTATCGACTCTAGAAGATGGCAACGACCTCTGCCATGGTGATTTTCATTTTGGAAATATCATGATAGCGGAGAATAATTTGCACATAATTGATTGGGGCGGCGTAGCACGAGGGCCCAAAATAGCCGATTTAACACTGGCTATTATTCAATTCCAAGTTTCCTCGATCGCAAACAACATTCCCCTTTACTTAAAAATAGTCATTATTCTCTTTAGAAAACTGATTATTCACACCTTTATTGAAGCCTATTGTAAAGAAAACCCACATCTCACCACCAAAGAGCTTAAAAGAGAAATTCAACGCTGGCGTTTACCTGTAGCGTCATCGAGATTAATATCTTGTAATTACATTGAAAGAAAATCGCTTCTTAAAATTATTTCAATTGAAATTAAAAAGCAGAAAAACAAGCAAGCTTGATCAGGCACTTGCGTTATAGTTTCCCTAACAAGAATAGAAATGAAATAAATGACTAATTAATCCTTTTAAAAAATATGAAAAGAGAGCTAAGATAATTTAAAAATCTTAGCTCTAAAAGGATTAGCATGAAAAATGCCACAAAAGGTATTAGCGTTCAGTTGTTAGTAAGCTCTGTTATCGTTTTATGCATGTTAATGCTGGCTGTTTTTCTAACGACTCAATCTTTTTTTAGCAATCGAGATGTACTGGTTTCACATGTTGAAGACAGTGCAAAGCATGTGGCTAAAACAATCAACCTTCAATTAGAGCAAGTAACACACCCGATCCAAAACACAATTCAACTGCTTGAGCTTGATCCAATAACCACTCTCGACACACTTGAACAACGATTAGACAGACTGCCTGTGCTCTTTACGGTCTTAAAAAGCTTGCCAATACTGAGCTCAGTGTATGTTGGCTATGAGAACGGTGACTTTTTCTTGTTACGGCATTTGAAGCCTAAAGCAAAAAGCCAGTTAAATGCGCCTTCAAGAGCGTCTTTTTTACTGCAAAGTATTGAAAATAACACCGGCCATTCAACAGCAGAACCTAACTGGTTATTCTATGATGAAAACTTGGTATTAATAGAAACAAGACATCCTAAAGATTATCAATACGACCCAAGATTACGCCCTTGGTTTCAAAAAGCTCAACGCTCAGAAGACATCGTCGTTACAACACCTTATGTGTTTTTCACCACTCAAGAAGCCGGCATAACCGTCGCGTTAAAAAACAACAAAACACGTTCGGTGGTTGGGTTAGACGCCTCAATAAAAGATTTTTCATCCATTATGCAATCTTTACAACCATCGGAACACACTGTTATTGCGCTTACTGACCCTGAGAATAATGTGATTGGCTACCCAATCACCAAGGACTTAATTAAATCAGATAATGATGGCTTAAGACTGGCTAAATTAGATGAACTACAACAACCGGCACTCAGTTTTTTAGCCGATCATAAACAACCCTTTAACACACTTATACGTTTAAACGATAACAATAATACTTGGTTCGGAATAAAAATTGATATTGATAAAAACCAAGCAACGCCTCTGTCTCTCCTCTTTGCAGTAAAAGAAGCAGACTTATTTGAAAAATCCAACCGTCATTTAATCACTCAGATCAAAGTGTCCTTGATTGTCATTCTTGTATTACTCCTCTTTGGCTGGATTCTTGGGCTCCTCATTTCAAGGCCTTTGAAACGTTTAGCTAACGAGGTGAATGCCTTAGGAAATTTCGATTTCAGTCATACTATCGCCGTAAATTCCTTTATTAAAGAAGTAAATACACTGGCGAAATCAACTCAAAAAATGGCGTCTACTATTAGAGAGTTTCAATCTATTTCAAAAGAGTTAGCAAGAGACCCAGATTTAGAAAAAATGTTAGCAAAAGTACTGTCTCATTTGGTATCCATTACAGAATGCAAAGGGGGCGCGGTTTACCTTCGAAGCAAAGAAGCCACTGAATTTGCCTTAACCACCACACATAATACGAGCCTTTTACAGCAGATGATCCGCTGTAAAAGCCTCGAGAATAAAGACATTCAAGATGAATTTAGGCTAATTTTTAACCAAGAAGATAAAGCGTCTCTCTTTATTATCCCGCTGTTAGATCGCCAAGATAAACTGCTTGGCGTATTAGTCTTATTAGACAAAAAACACATGCTACGGGATGATTCCTTTCAGCGTTTTGTGCAGGAAGTATCTGGGGCCGTTGGAACGGCCATAGAAACACGAAACAACATCGAATCTCAAAACACATTTATTGATTCTATTGTAAAACTACTCGCCGATGCTGTAGATGAAAAATCACATCATACGGGTAACCATTGTAAAAGAGTCCCAACACTGGCGGAAATGATGATAAACGCCGCAGAGAAAACAGAAGCAGGCCCTTACAAACGCTTCAAAATGTCCAAACAAGAAAAAAGAGAGTTCCACATAGGCGCATGGCTGCATGATTGTGGCAAAATCATTACCCCGGAACACATAGTAGACAAATCGACAAAATTAGAGGCGCTCTATAATCGTATTCATGAAATACGCACTCGATTCGACGTTCTCTGGAGAGACGCAGAAATAGAGTATTTAAAAGGTCGGTTAGACCATCAGAATGAAGCCCATCTTCTGAAAAAGAAAAACCAAACTCAAGATCAATTAAAACAAGATTTCGAATTTATATCCCAAGCCAATATAGGCAGCGAAAACTTTTCAAAAGATGGCATAGAGCGCCTGAAAACAATCTCACAAAAAACATGGTGGCGTCACTTCGATGCATCGATGGGACTTTCGAGAGCTGAAAAAGAAAGATTACCCATGAACGTTGAACGTTTGCCCGCTTTAGAAAAACTGCTGGATGATAAACCGGAACATCTTATTTTATGGAATGAGAAACGCCCTCCTGTAGAAAAAGACAACCCTAACAATGTCTGGGGGTTTGATATGGAACTGCCTGAATACGAAAATAACTTAGGTGAACTTTATAATCTCTCCGTGAAACATGGCACGCTTACCACCGAACAACGTTTTACGATTAACGACCACAGCGTTCAAACCATTAGAATGCTGTCCACCTTGCCCTTACCAGACGATTTAAAAAGAGTGCCAGATATTGCAGGCAATCACCACGAGCGTGTGGACGGAAAAGGCTACCCAAGACGATTAAAAGCGGGGGAATTAAGCGTTGCTGAGAAAATAATGACGATCGCCGATGTCTTTGAAGCACTCACCTCGGCTGACCGTCCTTATAAAGAAGCCAAAACCCTCTCAGAAAGCTTAGGAATATTAGCCTCTATGGTAAAAAACCAACACATTGATAAAGAAACGTTTTATTTCTTTATTGAATCTGAGGTCTATCTTGACTATGCAAAATCTTACTTGAAACCTCAACAAATTGACTTTATTGATAAACAAAAAATCTTGAAAAAATCAGAATAATCGTCGCAAGTAATGACCAAATACTCATGCTCTAGACTCGTTAAACAACCCTCTATTTAACCATTCCTTGTAACACAATTTCAATAGAATGCCATTACACTAGCGTACACAATTCAACCAAATCAGTATAAAAGCAAAAAATTATTTTTTAATATTAAAAGCGGTAGACAAGCAGGGTTTGATACTAGAAACTAGAAATGATTAGTGCTATATAAAAACATAAACCTGTAGCTAAAGTTAGCGCTGCGTAATAATACGGTGAGATTAGCCTTTTCAACTACGGAAATCCATAATTTTATCGTGTTTAAATAGATATCAAAAGGATCTGTCATTATGCCAAATGTAAAGAGCTTTGAAGCATCATCTCATGCAAATAACACTAGCATGCCATTCTTGGAGTCTTATCACGTATCTAAACGGCCCACCAAAAGTGGCGCTCTGCAATCATCTTCAGGACATAACGTCCACCTACGAACCTATCATACCTTCGGGCGCGCAGATAACTGCCACACTCACCTAACTCGTAGTGATATTTCACGTATCCATGCGATTATCTTTTGGAAAGACAACAGCTGGTTTATTGAAGACAAGAGCACCAATGGCATTTGGGTTAATGAACATAAACTTATAAAGGCACAAATTTATCCGCTGAAAGAGAACGATGTGATTGTGTTTTCTTCAAAGACAGGTGAAAGTTTCACCATGATCAACAGCAACGAGCCCTGCGATATGATGGTGAATATTCAAAAAAATTATTCTCCTATCTATTTACAAAAGCCCATGACCTTCATCTCTGACAAATGCACCATGCATTATAAAAATGATCAATGGCACCTTATTGATAACCAGCACAATCTCTGCCTTCAAGACAGCGAAATAGTCAACATAGAAGGTCGCCCATATTGCTTGCAATATAATCATATAGAATATAAAACAGTTCAAAACAGACCAATCGCTCAATCCTTAGATGATTTGGAGTTTCGTTTAGAGGTATCTGATGACGAAGAAGAAGTTAAGTTATCAATCCATGATTCAATTCAAACCTCTGTCATTGAAGGAACTCGAATTCAGAGCCAACTCTATCTTATGTTATGCCTAGCACGTAAATCCATTGATGATCGATCGCAAGGTTATGCAGAAAACAATCAAGGCTGGATCAATTTAAATGACCTTTCTAAAGAATTAGGCATAGAGCCAGATAATGCTCGCATTAGACTGCATAGATTACGCACTCGCCTAAGAGACAGTATCAGCTTTAGTGGCTTTGATGCATGTCAATTAGTTCAACTCAAGGACGGTGAAGTAAGGCTGAATGCGTCAAAAATAATCATTAAGAAAGGGAATAAACAAGAAGCAAATATAGGTTGCCATTGATACCATGTCAGAACTAACAACACCAGACCATACAAACATTGCTCAACAATTTCAATCAGATGAATATACGTTAGAGCGGCAAATTGGCCAAGGAGGGTTTGGTGTTGTTTATCACGCAACACACCAAAAGACAAATCAAAGTGTCGCCATCAAGTTTCTTCATTTAGAAAAACACGCTGACGACAAGGACAGACAACGTCAAATAGCGCGTTTTGAAAGAGAATGTGATTTTGTTTGCCAACTCTCTCATCCAAATATTGTTCGCTTACTCGATAAGGGCAGCGTTAATAACACCAATGTTTTCAGTGTATTTGAATTCGTTGATGGAACCTCTCTCAACGAATACATAAAACTAAAAGGCGCACTCGATGTTGAAGAAACCTATCACATCATGCTGCAGGTGCTCGATGCGCTGGTTCATGCCCATAAACAAGGCATTATTCATCGAGATATAAAACCATCGAACATTATGCTCTCCTTATCAGGGGTCAAAGCACACGTTAAATTACTCGATTTTGGTATCAGTACGCTCACGCTTGGTCAAAGAGCTGAAGACTACCAAATGTTGACCATGACACAAGAGTCTATTGGTACACCAACCTATTGCTCACCAGAGCAGTTACGCGGCGAGCTGGCCACATTTAGCTCGGACCTCTACTTATGGGGGTTAGTTTTTCTCGAATGTCTAACAGGCGAGCCGGCCATCTACGGCTCCAGTGCGGCTGAAACCTATCACAAACATTTAAGCGATACCGCCGTCCCAATCCCTTCTACTTTATTGTCGCACCCGCTAGGTCACTTGTTACAAACCGTATTGCGCAAAAATGCCAGTGAGCGAGTTAGCAGCGCGGAAGAACTTTACCGCCAGTTAGATCAATTAGTGATCAGCAATCTCGTTGGCTTAATTTTGCCCATCAGCGCAAAAAAACCATCGAGTACATTCGACTCTGAGCATGATAATACCGACGCCACATTGGTTCTTAGAAAAGATGATCCAAGTTTCATTCCAGTGGATACCAGCCAGATCACCGAAAGAAAGCAAATAACGACTCTAGCCCTTAGAATGCGAGTCAAAGGATTAGAAGAAGCGCACTCAAATTTAAGTGTTATTGAAACGTTTTTCCATGCCACTCGTAGTCAATGCATTGATATAGCAAGACGATATGGGGGCTTCCATGTCGGCAACTTAAGTGACATGACATTATTTTATTTTGGACACCCCACAGCCAGCGATCATGATGCCCGCTTAGCCGCACGTACAGCGTTAGACATTATCAGTTTGGCAAACAAGCAACAGCCAATGATGAACGCTCTCCATGGCTGCGCGTTTGAACTGAATATTGGCATCCACAGCGACATGTTATTAAAACGCGGTAGTCAGGTTCCAGATGGGTTTGCGAATCATTGCGCAACGGACTTAGCGTATTTAGGAAACAATAAAAGCATTCTTTGCTCACTGGATACTAAGGCGATTCTAGCGCCCTATTACCAATTTGACGATGCGACAGAAAAACATAAAAAAGCTCAGATACCAAACGTAAAACTCAAAGCCGAACGAATAATCGAGGCCTTTGGCTTTATACGTGGCACTAGAAATTCCAGCGACTTAATTGGCCGCACACAAGAATTAGCGAGTTTACGAAACGCGTTAGCCGAAACCATGGTTCAGGACGATAACGCAGAACACGCCTCAACCGCATGGCCTAAAAAATCCCTTCACCTTTACGGCGAAGCCGGTATTGGTAAGTCTCGTTTAATTCATGAATTTAGACGCTTAGAGTCTTCTCGTTCTCAGACCATTTTTCAATCTTTACCGGAATACATTAATAACGCCTTATACCCAGTCATCTCCCTTGTAAAAAGCTTACTTAACACGGTATTTAATAAAGAAGAAAAGCAAGGTGTTCAGCTGGAATCGCTGATTAATAAAGGGACGTTTATTGGCAGCCAATCTGACATAACGACCATATTAGCGGCGTGGCTAAGCATTGACGACCTTGAGACACTGAAGCTATCAACACTGGATACCAAGGTACAAAAATCACTGCTTTTTGAAGGCCTAGCCTACCTATTATCCATCACGCAGCCGAAAAATAGCCACCATAATGCCCAAAATGCCCTCTATATTTTTGAAGACATACACTGGGCTGACCCGACAACATTAGACTTCATCGCCTATTTGATGGAAGACAATAGCACAACAAGCACCCTCGACACCGATCGCCGTGCGTTCAAACCAGCCATTGTCACCACGTCCCGCCAGACAATTCCTGCTAGGTTACAACACCATCCTATCGACGCACTGCTTCTTGAGCCGCTCACACTAGAGGACACACAAGCCTTTATTTCTGAACTCTTTGACGGGGTGGACGTCTCCACGCAAGTCATGTCTACGTTAATAAGCCGTACCGATGGCATACCACTCTTTATTGAAGAGCTGGTATCCATGTTAAAACGTCAAAACCTGGTGCACGTTTCTACCCAAAATAGCGCTACGGACAATAGCAGGCCAAATAACAGCAACCCGCACAACAAAACCATCGAATTTGTTGATCCTGAACACATTGACAGCATACCGAAAAGTTTACGAGAGTCGATCCAACAAAAAGTTGATGGGCTCATTTACGCAAAAGATACACTGCAACTTGCCGCCACTATCGGGAGACAGTTTGACTACGACAGACTGGTCACGGCCTCTCATTTTAGTGAACTGCAAGTGCAGAATGATTTATCTGAACTGATTGAAAACCAGCTTATTATTCAACAGCGGCATGTGGCCGGTGATCGCTACATTTTTAAGCATGCATTAGTTCGAGATGCCAGTTACGACAGCATTGACAGCCAGTCAAGGCCTGCACTGCATGAGCAAATTGCCGCGGCCATTGTGACCACCGCCGACACCCATGACCGTTTTATCGCCAGTGAATTGGCACAACATTACGAAAAAGCATTGCAACATGCTCAGGCAAGCCATTGGTACTATAAAGCGGCCACCGAAGCCAATTTAACCTTTGCCGTGAATGACGCCATAAACCTTTACCAAAAAGCGTTGCTATCCTATGAAGCAGATGAATCGGCTACGTACGATCGCCCCTTACTGAAAAACATATTAGAAGGGTTGGCCTCTAGCCTAAGTAGAGACGGGCAACATGAAAACGCACGCCGTTATTTCCCTGACCTGATCGGCATGCTTCAAGACGACAAAGACTATGAGCGACAAGCCATTAACCAAATTGCGCTTGGTAAAACATACGAAGTCGTACACCAGCATGACGATGCTTTGTTTCATTATGAAAGTGCCAACGACTCGTTGTTAAAATCCCCCCATTCCGAAACGCCGACCCAATCTTCTTGGTGGAAAGTGTGGCTAGACATACAAAGCGCGGTTCTGTATGTTCATTATTGGTTAGGGAATACAAAATCAATGGAGCCCATTTTATCGGAAGTTGAACCGGTTATTGAAAAAATTGGCGATAATAAGCAAATTGCAAAATATTACGATGATAAATTACACATACAGTTCAGGAAAAAAAGATTTAATTTAGATAGTAATGAAATTAACATTGCAAAAAAAGCAGTAAAATATTCATCGTTATGTGAAGACTCCAGTCTTTATGCGCACTCTCTTTTCGCTTTGGGATTCACATTAACCCGAGCCAAACAATTTAAAGAAGCACCCTCTAAAATTTTGTCAGCATTGAAACTGGCAGAACAGTTTCATGATAAAGTATTACAAACGAGATGCTGTGCCTATCTTGCTGTTAATTATCGCTTAATGAGAGAGTTCGATTCTTCAAAGAAATTTTCTGAACAATCGTTGGCGCTTTCTATAGAAACTAATATGGATGATTATGCTGCCGTTTCCCTAGCCAACATATCTTGGTTTTATTTTTCACAAGGGGACTATAAATCATCTGGAGAGTATTTAAAAAAATCCCTACTGGCATGGAGTAATATTTCTTCTCGCTTTGAGTTCCCATTCCTATGGATATCTCACCTTCATGCAATTTCTTTATGCAATAAAGACCATGAATTTTCAAAGGAAAACTCACCTGAAGTATGTAAAATATCAAACATTTTGCTAGATAATAGACAAGAACCTTTACCTGAAAAAATAAAAGAACTATTAATTAAATTAACCAAAAAAAACACGTCTGATGAGGTGTATTTATTAATAGAAAAACTCACTAAAGCATCATTGCAACACAACTATATCTAATGAAAATAAGGGAAAAACTATGACAAGTTTATATGCTGGGCAAGCAGTTGAATCAATGAATGATATTTATGTTCTACTTTCAGATGGTAGAATTGTTTATTTACCAAGAAAATTATACGCAGAGCCATCTCGTATCATTGAATCGGTTTCGGTTGATGGTGAGTTTGTAAAACGATTTTTTCTTGACGAGAACGGAGTTTACCCTCTTAACTTACTTGGCCCTGCAGTAACAAAAGTACTGCCATGGAATCTTGAAGAAGCTAATGGAGAAATTAAGTCTTTTAAGAGTGACACAGAGTTAGGGACGCCTGCAACAGGCTATTTTATTGACTTGCGTCAACTTGATATGAGCCGATTAAATATGATTAAAGTCTCTGGGGCACACAACTCTGAGGCTGACACACCTATTACTAACCTTAGTCCAGTATCGAACGGTTCACGCCCAATACCAGAAGACAAAAAACACCAACTAAGTGAGGTTCCTGCAGACGATAACTTATATATAGCTTTCTTCCAAGAACCAGATAAAACACATTCGAATACTGAATGCTATAGTTACAGTGTAAGTTACATTTCTGCGTCTGAGTTAGCAGACCATATATTTACTGAAGAAAACAATAAGTCAATAGAGTTTGACACTATGACATACTTGAAGAACTATTACGGAGAAGCTCAAGTACAAGCGGGCTCAATTAATCCAAATGACCTAGGGTCAGACTATTTAGATAATGCTCTTCAACCATCAATTAATGTGGGGGCAATGCCCGTTACATGTTATGTAGCAAACCTTAAAACATTCAAATAATACGCTCTTTGAAGGCCTCTAACCTTTTAGGGGCCTTAACCAGCACTTTTAAAATGTAAATGCAAGAGATTGCAATACACTTAATCAATTTTCATCGCTCCCCTGAGTTTTGTTATTTAGATTATATGAATCATGCAGACAATATCTTTAAGAAACCATTCCTGAGATGTCTGTTCTTTTTTAGAGTACTTAGTGATAATTACTATTTTTTATTACTTGTATCACATGCAAAATTCGCCCGCATGTAAGAACATTCTAATTTATACGGGTCACTAAGTATAAACCCCTTTCCACTCTTGAATTTACAACTTAAATAAGAGAGAGTGTGTTTGTTTCTTAATTTAAATGTTATGACATCGAGTACTTCTCATATTAAAACCTGTATTTATATGGAAAAACACGTTAAGGAAGGTTAACAAAATGGATCACCTCATGACGGAATGCGATAAAGACAGTTATTCTCCCAAAGAATTGGCAAGTTTATACAATTTCCCTAATAATGTAGGCGAAGGGCAGACAATAAGAATTCTGTCTCTTGGAGCTCAATTTAGCCAGAGTGATTTACCGCTTTTTTGTGAAAAATTTAATATACGCCCACCTACTATAAAGACAGTTGGTGAAGAACCAATTTTACCCAGTTCGCTCCAATCTTATGCAAATTATGAAGCCAATCTCGATATGCAATCATTCTCGTGTTTCTAAATAAGCATTTCTATTTTTAAGACTGTATTCGTGCACTCAATAATAGCATCAAAAAAATAATAACGTAGAGATACATTATTAAAATAACTACTTAGGAAAATAGCCGTTAACCATACAGACCGAGGATCTTAATATCCTCTCTATTTTTTGGGACCATGCCATGAAAAGCTATCGTACTGGTACACACCGTACAGTATCTCCTCAAGAGACACTGGATCGAATTTTGCCCCATTTATCGGCCATGGGCATTACTCGCTTAGCCAATGTCACCGGGCTTGACGACATTGGTATTCCTGTTATCACCGCCTGTCGGCCAAACGCCAAAGCGGTTGCCGTTTCTCAAGGAAAAGGCATCTCTTTAGAGGCCGCTAAAGCTTCCGCCGCGATGGAAGCCATAGAGACCTATCATGCCGAACACATAGACTTACCCGTACGTCTAATCAATTATGTTGAATTATCACAGACACATTCAGTAACTGAGTTAGAGCCTTTACCCACTATGGATGTCATTCCATTTGACCCTCATGCACGTCGCTTATGGATAGAGGCGAGCAGAGTGCTGCAATCAAACGAAAAACAGTACGTTCCCTATGATTTAGTCCATTGCGATTTCACACTGCCTCTACCTCAAGGAAGTGGTTGCTTTCAACTCAGCACCAATGGTTTGGCCTCTGGCAATACACGAGAGGAAGCCACCAGTCACGCTTTATGCGAGGTAATCGAACGAGATGCGATGGCACTTTGGTCATTAACACCAAAGAAACGTCAGGACAGACAGAAAGTCGATTTATCAAGTATCAAAGACACAACCATTCTGTCCTTGATTCAGACGATAAGAAACGCAGATGTTATGCTCGGTGTATGGAATATCACGTCTGATCTTAATATACCCACATTTGTTGCTACTATTATTAATAAAAATGAAAGTCAACATCGCCCCCTTTACGCAATGTCAGGCTCTGGTACTCATCTGGATAAACATGTCGCCATTATGCGCGCCATTACCGAAGCGGTACAGACTCGCTTAACCTTAATATCAGGTTCGCGTGATGACGCCAGCCTTAAACAGTATCAATCTCGACAAAATCTCACATATCAAAAAAATATTCGTACTGAGTTAATGGATACACCTTCCTACATAGATTTCAATAACATTTGCAGTTGGGAGCAGGATTCGATTGAAGAAGACTTAGCGGTTTTGATTGATGCATTAGACAGTAAAGGCCTTCCCTGTCCTTTGATGATTGATTTAACCAAGCCTGAGTTCAACATCCCCGTTGTGCGAGTCATCGCCCCAGGCTTAGAAGGCATTCATGATGTGCCGGGGTACGTATTCGGGAAACGCGCACGGGATTTTGCTGAAAAAATAAAACAACAGACCCCAACCGACACATCAAATACGACGGAACAGGCAAACAAACAACAGGAGGCTAACCTATGAGTATTATTGTGTTTGCAGGCCCTTCGATTCGCCAAGAGCAAGTATTGGCGTTTTTACCAAATGCGGACGTTCGTCCACCAGCAAAACAAGGAGACCTTTATCTTGCTACCCGAGATAAACCTCAGGTCATTCTTCTGATTGACGGTTTTTTTGAAAGTGTGCCTGCCGTTTGGCACAAAGAGATTTTATACGCTATGTCTATTGGCATTCACGTATACGGTAGCTCTAGCATGGGCGCGTTAAGAGCTTCAGAATTGCATACTCTTGGCATGGTCGGTGTGGGCCGTATTTTTGAAAATTACGCCAACGGCCAATGGGAAGACGATGACGAAGTTGCGCTGACTCACGGGCCAAAAGAGTTAGGTTATATGGCGGTCTCACGCGCCATGGCCGATTTACGCTATGATCTAACCCGAGCGTGCGAGCACACTATCATCACCTCGTCTCAAGCCCGTTTCCTCACCTCGGCATTAAAAGCGTTATGGTACCCAAACCGTTCTCAACAGGCTCTCTTGCAATTCGCTAAAAACACCTCAACTGAAAACAGTTTGCCGGCAACAGAGGGCTTTTCAAAAGCCCAAGTGGATCGGTTATCGCACTTTTTACAAACGGACAGTCGCTCGCTAAAAACCGACGACGCTATCGAATTACTAGAAAAAGTGTCCACCCTTGATCTGGCGACTTTGCCTGCAAAAAACGTTGCCTATGCCCTGCATGAAAATGACGCTTGGCAAACACTGATTAATGACGTGGCCAGCACTCGGCCAACGCGAATTCAGGTCGATTTGCCAGCACCTCTTGCACCCAATCCTATAACAGAAACCGATTTCTTTGCCGCAAAACTCAGAAGCCGCGCCTTAGAACATGCCGATTCCATAGGCGTTGAGTTTACACCCTGGATAAGACCAGCCTTTCAAAAAGTCGCACAACAATGGGGCTGCCTAGATGACAATGGAGACGTTGCATTCGACAGGGTCAGTGAAAAGCTGCTATCCCTTTCATTAACAACACAACAGTTTGATCAATGGATTGAACGCGAAGCCACCCTATTAGCTTATGCCAACCAGATTGAAGTGAAAACGGAGCATGTACTTGATGAAGGACTGATCAGGCAGCCAGGTTAGCAATAGAGAACCTCTTACAGAGCTCATAACCTGAAGTTCAACTGAAAAAGAGCGATTGTTAAGCGTTTATATTCAGTTGAGCTTGCCAAAAATCCGTTTGGTGATGGCGGTAGGCTTGTTGATAATATTGTTGGCGTTTTTGCTGATATATCGTCGCCACACTCTCTAAGCGACGGCCATACTCCTCCAACGCGTTTTGACGATCTTCTTGCTGCAAGGCTTTACACAACATCCCTGCACTGGCCATGGCGTTATAAATACCTTGAGAAGAGATAGGGTCGAAGCTTATCGCGGCGTCACCACAAGCCGCCCAACCGTCACCATAAGGTGTCATTAAACGACTACTGCGAGCCGTATTGGCTTTTAAAACAAAATCAACAAACTGTGTTAAAGGCAGTCTGTTGGCCATGATGTCGGTTTTCTGTAGCGACTCTAACCATTGATGGGGCTGTTTCATTAAATCAGCGGCTCGGCTTGCACTAGTGTGATAAATCGCCAAAACTTTTTTCGTGGGCAATCGTGCCGCGTACCACCAGCCATCGTCTTGACTTTCTATTAAGGTATTGGTGGTTATTTTCTGATACTGAGCGTCATCTATCGGCATCGCTGCCCAAAGCGCCACCAAAGCCGGGCTTTTTTCCTTGGTTAAAGATAGCCGCTTGGACAGAACACCACTACGACCGCTGGCATCAATAACAAAATTCGTATAGAAAGCATTATTCTGATCGGTCTTAATACACCACTGACCATCGTGCTTATCGATGTTTATTAGACGTTCATAGCAAAGATCAACCGATTGCTCTTGTACTACAAGCCGTAAATCATCTTCAAATTTAACTCTGTCTAAACGCCAATCACCCCCTTGCAAATGATGAATAAAGTCCTGTTGTTCATAGTAATTTGCCCAATTGGATTCACTACCAGCGATAACGTCGTGGTTGGGGTGAGTTAACAAAGGCAGATCCAATTTTTGCAACAATCGATTGGTTGCTGCAGGCATGGATTCACCGACCTTTTCACGGTTATTTTCTGTTAATTTGTTAGCAACTGAATCACTAGAAGAGGGGAAAGGCCGATCGACCAATACCACTTTTTCTCCTGCTCTTGCCATTAATAGCGCGCAGACCAGCCCCGCTGGTCCTCCGCCGATTACGACAACATCGTAGTTCGTCGAGTTTAACATATTATGTTGTTGGCTTACGTTGACGCAAACGAACCGCATCACTCAGCTGCTCTTCACTTGCCCAGCCTGAATTGCGAATCCTCTCCTCACGACTATTAGGTGCCGCTGGCGTCACAGCTTTCAGCATACGAGCCGCGGCGTGTTCTGTGTAGCCATTTTTTTCCACGTACATTGTCGATGGGAAATCAGGGTCATCATCAAGGCCTTTACGCGCTTCAATAATGCCTTGCTGAGCAAACTCAGCGATCATCCTATCCATGACTTGCGCGATGCTTGGTTTACCATCATCAGATTCCAAAGGACGGTCAATAAATCGATTCCAACTTAAGCGCCGATTAAAGGCCGCAATGCGTGTGGCTCTCGACGCGTTAGTATCCATGACAACCTTATAATCGTCTTCTGATAAAATGGTGTTCGGCACTCGTGCTGGCCAGAAACTGGGTTGATACATATCAAAATCTGGATCATAGCCCGCTCGACAATACGCCGTATCGCCCTGCCAAGGCAGCCCCATCCAGCGAGTCAAACCACCAGCCACTTGTGCATACAGAGGCCCATCAATGGCTAAAGCACTTTTTTGAGACAGGCTCTCGCCCCACTGACACGGTGCTTCATTAGATCGACTTTGGCGAATACGAAACGGCGCGGAATACAGTGTTGGGTGACGCATAGGCCAAGTCATTTCACAACCGGGGTGAAAAGCATCCGCTAGACAAAAATGCATCGCCGCTTTATCCAGCATGTCGGGTTGTTCTGTTAATGGAATGTCATCGAGATAATCAGGCTCTTTATAAGAAGGTTCCCAATCATTAATAAACTCGCCATGCGCCCAACGTTGTAAATGCAACTGCTGCAATGAAGGTAAAGCCAACATGGTATTGGGCGATTCTTGAAATAAATCGCCGCCAAAGTCGTCTCCATACAACCATGGCCATAAACGAGGATCATTCATCTCGGTTTGATGCGGACGAAAACTGTTTAAGATAACTCGACGTAATTCATCGTAAGGGTCTAAAGCTGGACTTTCAGGAACCGCCGCAAGCTTGCTCACAAAGCTCGCCTCATTAAAGTTCATCTGGCCACCGCTGCCAAACAAAGTAGCAAAGCCTTTATTGACCCATTGAAGGTTCGACAACCGTTGTAATTGCGGTAACACATCTTTGGTAAAAGACGTTGTTTCTGGAACAGGAAGCCAGCCATTATTGACATACAGATCCATCATTAGATCGTACATTGTACGCCAACTCACGGCATCGGGAGCGTAGTTTGGCGGCGCGCTAATGACCCAAGAGCCCTGGACAGGAATGGCTTTTCCATCAAGCATAACCTCGGCATTAACCGGCCCATCAGCCATGTCATCATACCAATCGGCAGCGTTATTAAATGAGTCGCCATCCGCTGGGTCATAGGGTGGTTTCCCCGAGGGCGATTTGGATACACCATGCCCACCTAAAAACAAAAGACGCCCTTTTTCATCCGTTTGCAATTCGCCCAAATACACACTTTCACCTTTAAACGATCCAGTGTTAAATTGATATTCAGCGCCATGAATAGACAGGCCAGAAACAGTAACAGCATCTGGCGCAATGATTAATTGCTCACGTTCTTCGGCCGACTTCATCAATGGATTACGTCGTTTCACAACCAAATCTTTCGACTCTGGGATGTCCATTGCCGTGATAAAATGAAACCAATTGGCCTTTCTATTTGCGACTTGTACCGTCCAGGATAGGGTTGCGTTTTCGTGGGTTAATTCTCGAACCACCTCACCGGCTGCGTTATAGCCATAAAGACGAAAGCGAGCCGCCTGCCGTTTTAATGCACCTTGAGGAGTACGATAGAAGTCATGGCTTTTATTGAGTGGAGCCGTGACTTCTGGACCAATATAGAACTCAGTCTCTGCATTTCCCACTCTTGACACGCCTATGCCGGGGTGAATAGCCGCTCGAACTATACGACTGTCTTGCTCATTGCATTTTGTTGTTTTATCCATAATAACGCCTTTGGTGTTGGAAAAAAGTTGAGCGTTTCATTCATTTAAAATGACCTAAACACAAGGTTAAAAACACCCTCACTTAAAAGCAAACTACCTTCAATGATCATAAAGTTCGATTACAGAGCAGTACATTGCCCTGTGGCATGGCAACATAACAATTTAGTGTAACTTAATGTAATCGTATTTCTGCTACTTTTCTTTAAGATCAACTCTATCGCTAATCGAATAGTTTTCCCCTTTGTATGACTGTTCGATAGCACATTTTTCTTCTGGAAGAAGACGCACCTCTAGCTTCAGCATAATGAAATAGATGGATGTCGATGTATCAAGGAACCATATCACTTGGCAACACTGAGAGATGGTGACGATATATAAAAAAACATCCACCTTATTTTGAGAGATTATTATGTCTATAAATCAAATATTTAATGATGACCAATATGATCTACAGACCATAAATTCACAACTATCACAGTCTATGAGAAAAGGCGCTTTGCCAAAACGCATAAACTTTACCGAGCTAGATGGTTTATGGCACGTTTGTGGCGCTGGAACATTCTTTGATTGGGAACTAATAAGAACGAACAACCCTTCTATTTTCGATTTGAAGCTGCCTTTTAAAGAAGGGGAAATTGTTATTCTAGGTGATACGCCAAAAACGCTTGATATCAGCAAGTGCTCCCTTATCATTCAAATTGATTTGCAACCGCTAGAAAAGGAAGGTATTTCTGATACCTACACGTCATTAAATGCCATGGACCTGATCAACCTGATCCGAGTAGAAGATCCTTCAGGTAATCTGAATCAACACCTGCATTACTTAAGCATGTCTATTTGTGCGTTTCTTAGACAACATAGCCACGCCATTACTCTTTGTATTCAAGCGCTTGGTGGGCTTAACTTACAAACAAACCTAAAATGGCTGATCTCGACTTTTACCTCAGAGCAAAGCCAGTCTAAATTACACTTGAATATGAATAGTTCGACCACACAACCTAATGAGCAAGTATCACACTTTATGAGTGCAGGAAAAAACTCAGGAATATTGATCCGTACTAAATGGTTAATGGAATCCTTAATTCTACCAGTCTTACCGAAATTAATGTCACAAAGCGCTCAAGAAAGTGATTTAAGCCTAAGAGAAAATGAGAGTATAGAAAACACAACACCTATCATAGGTTATCCGATCAAAGTACGTTCAAACATCTATTCCACTTTCTATGAAAAGGTGCAAATAATACCAACAAACGAGGGTATTATTTTGGAGATTACTGGAAAATTAAAGTTAGGACTAAATGCTGAACTTAACTTTTCTATTGATAAACAATTCAAACTGGCAAGCACCTATGGCGATAGCACAATAACTTTAATTCCAGATGGCAAGGCCGTTGTCAAAAGTCAAAAAAATACGCGCTGGTACAATTGCCTAGATTTCAGAAGTGGTGCAAAAGCGGAAAACCTTTTTGATATCATGTTAGAAACCGTTGTGAATTCGCTTGACTACTCTTTCAGAATGCTGAATCAACATATTGAAAAGACACTCCACCTGCCATTGAGCTCGACGACAAGTAACCATTCTGAAAAGAACAGTAACGTTCTCTATACATTTTGACCGGTTAATTGACTGAACCGATTAATGAAACGGATAAAATAACGAGGAAAGGTTTCAAACGATTTTTTCGAATGCTGTTGATGTGACTATTTTCTCTAAGGCCGGCAAACCTGACAGGAGCTGTCTTATTTCACTTAAACGAGACATTGAATTCGCTTCAACAAACAATAGAATATCCGTTGCGCCACTGAGTGCGTGGGCTTGCTTTATCTCCGGAATCGACTGTAATATGGGCTTAATGTCGAGTAGATCAAACGGTCGAAACGTCAATTCAAAATACGCATTTACCATACCAACTTGATGTTCACGCCCTAACTCCACGGTGTAACGGTGAATAATACCTTGTTCTTCAAGTTTACGTATCCGGTCATTCACCGCCGTACGTGAAAGCCCTATTGCATCGCCTATAGCCGCAACAGGTTGGCGTGAGTTTTGTGACAACAGCGTCAAAATGGCCTTATCGAATTTATCCATAACCGTCTCTTTATACTTTAATCATTTATGGGTAAAGCTTAAAGTATCCCTAGATAAACAGATAGTCTTTCTTACCGTCAAATCCAATGTAATTATTCCCTTTTCACTGAATTAACCGACAGTTTAACAGCTACGTCATACTCACTTTGTTTATAGAATATTGAGATAGCTCTGACATTCACTCTCTCTGTAAGGAACACTAGCCATGACGTTTCCCTTTACTAAAAACATTCACTATCAAAACCAATCGCTCTCTATTGAAGGGTGTTCAATAGAAGCGTTAGCTCTTAAAGTAAACACCCCTTTTTACGTCTACTCCCAAGCTCGTTTACTGGACAATATAACCGCGTGCAAAGCGGCGTTTGACGCTCATAATATACAGATCCATTATGCCGTCAAAGCCAACTGTAATCTGCACATTTTGCAGTTGATCGCCAGCCAAGGGATTGGTGTTGATTTAGTCTCGGGTGGCGAGCTTTACAGAGCCACTAAAGCCGGTGTTCAGGCCGAGAAAATGGTTTTTTCTGGGGTTGGTAAAAGCCGATCGGAACTGATTCAAGCGATTAACATGCACATTGGCCAATTTAATGTTGAATCCGCCGAGGAACTGGCATTGCTCGCCACACTAGCTGAAGACACTTCCGATAACACGTCTCGCAAACTTCAAGTCGCTTTACGTGTAAATCCAAATGTTGTGGTTAATACCCATAAAAACATTACCACAGGTCAGAAAGGCAATAAATTTGGTATTGATATGGACCTTGCTTTAACCCTTTTCGAGCATTACGCCAACCACCCTTCCATCGAACTGGTTGGCCTTGCTATGCATATTGGCTCGCAAATTTTTGAGGTCGCACCTTACCGCGAGGCCATCCAAAAATTGCGTCTTTTAGCGACAAAAATTCAGGAAAAAGGAGGAAATGTCTCTGTTTTGGACCTTGGCGGTGGGTTTGGTATTAATTACGGAGAAAATACACCATTAGATTTTGCCACCATTGCCCATGTTATTGCGGAAGAAACCAAAGGCTTTAGAGGAAAAGTGGCCGTTGAACCAGGGCGCTCCTTAGTGGCCGATATCGGCTTGCTGGTCAGTCGTGTTAACTACGTAAAAGAATCACACCCTACGCCCTTTCTCATATTAGATGCGGCCATGAACGATTTAATGAGGCCAGCACTTTATCAAGCCTCCCACCCAATTAAAGAGGTAATACAAAACACAACATCAGCAACACGATCTTATGATATCGTGGGGCCTGTATGTGAAAGTACCGATATTTTTGCCAGCAAGTACCCACTGGACACAAACATCAAAGCCGGTGACTTGGTGACGTTCTTTTGCGCCGGAGCCTATAGCGCGGTTATGAGTAACAGCTACAATAGCCGAGACATTGTGCCTGAAGTGTTCGTAAATGGGCAAAATGCAACGCTGGTACGAGAACGAATAACGCAGGAAGCACTGCTGCAATATGAGGTAAACGCAAAACCGTTATAACAAGTTTGTTGCGGATGTAAATCAAATAATAATCTGAACAGTAGAGACTAGCATTAACCATCTAAAAGACATGGCCAAACCTCAACGTTAACGAGGTCTGGCCACGTCCTATTTTGTGAACCAACCTTCATATTTTATAAACAGCCCCGTTCGATCAAAATAAATTTTTCCTTAGACGTCGCGTGCATACCTTAAGAAAAGGTTTTTTAGTATAATTTGCTCAATCTCTGCTAGAGCACTTTTTAGGTTGGCGTATTATCCATTCATTACGGTTTGCGCATTTTACATTTTAGGAAAAGCGTCATCAGTCTTCGTTTTTAATAGCGACCACACAAACTTTAGTCGTGGCGACAAAGACCGCATTGGTGAGTCAGCGGCAAAAATATTCACTTAAAATCACCCACCTTTAGTGTTTGATATTATTACTTATCTCAGGATTAGGAAATCTACTAAATGGCTATTGTGCTAACGATTACAGCCCCAATTTTCTTTTTGATTTTATTGGGTTTTATTGCCGTTCGATTTTCTTTCATTCCACAGTCTTCATTAATGGGCCTAAGTCGCTTTGTACTTTATCTTGCCTTGCCAGCATTAATTTTTGAAAAGTTATCCAGCATGAAGATCCATGAAGTCATTCATATAGACTATCTGGTCGTTTATGCCTGCGGGGGCTTGTTCACCTTTTTTACCACTGTGGTATTAAGTTGGAAACTACTAAAAAATGACTTAGTTTCTTCTGGCATTCAGGGCGTTGGTGCCTGCATGTCAAACAGCGCGTTTATCGGCTTTCCGGTACTACTGCAATTTTTTGATCAACCGTTAACCCAAGCATTTGTTATGGCATTAATGGTTGAGAACCTCATTTTACTGCCTGTCTGCTTAATTTTTATTGAAACCATGCTGGGTAAAGATAAAAGCAAAGAAGAGAGTCTAGCCATTGTCGTTGGCAGACGCATTGCGACGAACCCGCTGTTAATCGCCCTAATCTGTGGACTGCTTTTTTCAATTTTGAACCTCAGTCCTCCTACCTTTATTAGCCACGGATTGGAACTTTTAGCTGCTGGGGCCGCATCCGCGGCCTTGATTGTGATTGGCGGCTCTTTGGTCGGTGTGTCTATAAAAGGTCATTTAAAACCCATTTTTTTGGTGGCCTTTGCTAAATTAATGATCTTCCCGGCCATAATCGCTTTACTGTTATTGCTCACTCCAACCATGCCACCAGAGTTAAAAGTCGCCATGATTATTTTTGCGGCCATGCCCATGTTTAGCACCTATCCTATTGTTTGTGGCGAATACGGTGCTCGAAGCTTTTGTGCGAGCACCTTATTGGCAACAACCACTTTATCCTTTATAACACTCAGCTTGCTACTGCCTTTTCTGATTTAGGTAGAAGCTCTATGACATTGTTAATAAGATTATTCCTTATTTTGAGGTTACTTGAAATTGGCCAACCAAAGAATTAAGTTTTAGCGCTGATAAACCCACCCTTGATGATCTTCTTTGGAGAGAGTCAATGGAGCGCTTCATCTGTTCCGTTGCCCCCTTCATTTCCGTAGCCGTATTGGTATTTTCTTTATTACTGTTGTTTAGCAATATCATGGCTTCAAATATCGAGTCGACCAATTCATACAAAGTATTGTCTCCTGTATTGGTTTGCTCATTTGCTTGGAGATTTTTGTCTACATTTTCAGCCCCCTTTTCCATAAAACTCACGGCATGCTGTGTTTCCTCTTGAATCCCTTCTAACATGGCTTGAATTTCGGTTGCGGCATCAGCCGTTTTTGAAGCCAAACTTCGAACCTCATCCGCGACAACAGAAAACCCTCGACCATGCTCACCTGCTCTAGCCGCTTCAATAGCGGCATTTAAAGCGAGCAGATTTGTTTGATTCGTAATATCGGAAATCGTCGTAATAATACCCGCTATTTCGTTTGTTTTTTTGTCAAGAGACTTAACCGATTCAGCGGTCGTCCTGACAACATCTCGTATTTCTTGAGTACCTGTTTTGGCTTCTTTTAGACGTGATTTTGTTTCTGACACCACTTGGTCCATAGCTTGTTTAAGAGCATCGGCTGTTTGTGACGCACTATGAACTTCTTCGACTTGCTGCTGAAATGCCTTTAGCATACTTACTACAGTAGACTCTAAATGCAACGACGATTGTCTTACTTCATCATTGGTTCGTGCCATGAATTCATTTGAGTTCTTTACATTCGTACTGGCTGAAATAACTTGACCCATTGTATTATCTAAATTATCAATAAAGCTATTCATCCAGCGCCCCATATCTCCTGTTTCATCGTTAGCGAGATTGCTCTCTAAACGTTGTTTTAAATTCCCTCCTCCTTCTGCAATAGTTTGAATTACCTCGGTCATTTGATCCATACTTCGACTTATTTTTTGAGTACTGAATTTATTAAAAAGTATCCCCGCGAATAAAAGACAAATAAAAGACACAAAACTAACAACACCAGAGGAGAAGTCACTGTACGTTTGCAATATCAAGCTGACGGCAACAGGAAAACTTGCTGCCGCTAAATAGGTTTTCATCAATGTTAAATTAATCGAACGACGTCGATACACTTCTTCCAAATCACCTTCGCACATCATCCCCCAGGTATCATGGCTTCCCTTCAATTGAAACGTCAACCCTTTACCAATAACGGGAATATGACGGTAATCGGAATAACCCGGATAAGTCACAAAAAGATTTTGACCCTTTTTAATGGTTTCTCTGACACCAGGATGCAACTCTTTTGTTGCTGGATCGGTAAATCTAATTTCAAATTCAGTATGTTGCCTTACTTTGACCGTTCCCCAACTCGTGTGCACACCACCTTTTAAATTCTCTCCAAGACTGAATGTATCATCTTCAAAACGCGACCGAGAAAGTGCCACCCCAGGAAGAATTTGGTTATCAAATTCGGACTTCACCATAAATAGATAATTATCACCGGATTCTTTGTAAATATGACCGGCTTCTCTTTGAATAAGATCACCTATCACATCATTTGGAATACGAGCACAAACAGCCCCAACGCTCTTCCCATTTTGCTTGATAGGAAGATAAAACATCAAAGTAACAGCATCATGAAATTTAGAACTACTCGCTCCAATGGTCAGCGTATTAGGGTCAATATAGGGGCCATGAAGGAAACAATCATTCAATCCAGCCGCAACAGCGTCTTCTTTTAGGTCTTTTTTATGAATACGTTCTTTACAAGTAGACACCAAGACCTTCCCTTGGGCATCAATAACAAAGTATTCAGAGACATCCGGTACTATCGCTAAACGCTCATCTAAGGCATCCAATGCAATATTTGGAAAACGGCCTGTAATGATTTCCAGTAATACTTCGAGCTGGGACCATTGGTTATTAACCCATGAGTTCAGTAACTTTACCCTTGCATTGGCAATGCCTTCGAACGTTTTTTCTACATTGTGATACGTATGTTTATTTAAATAACATGACCAAAAAAGTGGTAACTTACCATTGCTTCCAAACCAAGGTAACCAACTACGTTCAGTTTGAGAAAGAGACATCTGACTGCTTTTCAAATTCATACCTATACTCGCTCCATTGCATAAAAGTGTTACTTCGTTGCAGACACTTATTAGAGGGGGGGTGTATAGAAAAGCAAGTTTTTTGCCATTATTGAGTGATTAAAAAAGTTTAGTCTGATGCCCTAACAATGAAGACGAAGACACAAACTTTCGTCTTCATATTTCAAGATTTTTAGTGGATTATAAATAGGAATTATAATATCAATCACAGAAAAGAGTTATTTTGGTGCGCTTGATTTATTTTGTACCAAAAACAAGCGTGTATTAAGTCTTGGGGTATTTTAAATAGGTAACTAAACAATGAAACGATCTTATTGAGTGCGATTGTTAAAACAAAAATTCACCCTTAATTGAGTGATTTTTGTTTTAACATGTCTAATGGATTGATGAGTTAGCCTGCGTAACCAAACAACCTCGGAACAAATAAGATCAAATCAGGGAACAAAGTCATCACCAGTAGAGCACACATAAGTACAGCAATGAAAGGAATAACACCCTTAATGATATCCGCCAATGGAATACGAGTGGTTCCATTAATGACAAACAACAATATGCCATATGGGGGCGTGATCATACCTATCATCAAATTCACTAAGGTCACCACGCCAAAGTAAACCAGATCAACTCCTAGCTCACGACAAGCAGGAATTAATAGAGGCACAATAACCAACACAACGGTCGCCGTATCCAGTAAACACCCCAACAATAGAAACAGTATATTCACAGTGATCATAAATTGCAGTGGCGATAACTCCCATGCAATCAAGGTATTTGCCACCGCTGTCGGAATATTTTCAGTAGACACAATATAATTAAAAATTAATGCGGCACTGATTACTAAACCAACAGACGCGGAAGAAAGTGCACTTTGTCGGAATACCTGTATCAAATCTTTTAGGCTAATGGATCGATAGACAGTCGCAGCCAAAAGTAACGCATACGCGGCCGCTACCGCTGCGGCCTCAGTTGGCGTGGTCACACCACCATAGATACCATACAGTAAAATAGCGGGCATCATCAAAGCAGGAAACGCTTGCCACGTCACTTTTGGTATGTCTTTTGTGGGAATTCGAGGCTCTTTAGGAATATTTAATCTTCGTGCTTGGTAAGCATTAAAAGCCATCAGTACTATCCCCATAAATAAACCTGGAACTAGCCCTGCAATAAAAAGGTAACCAATCGATACATCCGATACTAAAGCATATATTACCATTGGAATAGAAGGTGGGATAATGGGCCCAATCGTTGCCGAAGCGGCTGTAATAGCGGCCGCATAACCAGGCGGATAGCGGTTGCCTTTCACCATCATCTCAATAACCACTTTACCAACACCAGCCGCATCGGCAACAGCCGAGCCTGACATGCCAGAAAAGATCAAACTAGACACCACATTCACATGACCAAGACCACCCCGTAGATGACCTACCATAGCGACACAAAAGTTTAATAACCGTTCAGAAATAGTCCCAGCGTTCATTATATTAGCCGCAACAATAAACAAAGGTACGGCCAATAGAATAAAGCTACCATAAATACCTTGGATAATTTGCTCGCCTGCTAACGCTAAATCCTGACCGCTTGCGGCTAAATAGGCAATCGCACCAATAATCATGGATAACGCAACAGGCGCACCAAAAGCGGCAAGAGTGAAAACAATTAACAGACAAAGGGAGAATTCAAAACTCATGGCGCATTCTCGTCAGAAAAAATGGAATTTAATCGGGGATAGATTTGGGCTAAAGCCGTCCAACTGTAACGCAGCACAATAACGGCCATAAATAACGCATAAATACTAAAGACATAATTCAGACGAATGCGTAAGTTAGCACTTTTCTTAATTTTATAAAAAGTAATGTAATCCAAAGTTGGCAAGAAGGAGTACGCCATACCACCCGCAATAATAAGTGCAGCAATCAAAGCAAAAACCCGCTGAGACTTTCTGGATGAACCAGCATACAATACATCAAATCGAATATGGTCTTTTTCTTTTAGACAAAACGCGCTTGCCCAAAACACCAACCACAGCCATAGAGTAATGCACACTTCTTGAGTCCATGCTAAAGGATAATTTAAAAAGTAACGGCTAAATATCTGGATGATAAAAATAAAAAACATAGCGGCAAGCATGGCGGCCGCTATGTTATCTGCCGTACTTTGTAAAACGCGTAATACTCGTTTCACAGGAAATGGCCTCTAGTTAGTTCCGAGCGCATTGATTTTCTCAAGCATGCCTTCAGGCCAGCTTTTTGATAAATCAGACTGCATATACGCATTTTGTACGTATGAACGGAAGGCTTCAACATTAGGCTCATAGACTTTAAGGCCTTTATCTTTAAAAAATTGCTCTAAGCTGGCTTCAAGGGACAGTTGCTTTTGGCGTGCACTTTCAGCGGCTTTATCAGAGGCCTTCTGTAGACGCTCTTGCTCACTTGGCGAGAACTCATCCCAAGTGGCCTTAGAAATAGTAATGTAGTTAAAATCGACTAAGTGACTGGTCAAAATAATTTGCTTGGTAACTTCATAAAACTTAGCGTCTTTATCGGTTGGAAGTGGGTTGTCCTGCCCATCAATCGCGCCCGTCTGAAGACCGGTATACACTTCACTAAAAGGCATTGGCGTCGCATTAGCACCCAATGAATTGCCTAGAAATTGCCAAGCTTCTGTGCCTGGCATGCGTAATTTGATGCCCTTTAAATCAGCAGGGGTACTTACTTCCCCCTCTGTACGTAAGTTCAACTGACGTCGTCCTAAATACATAACAGAAAGTAATTTAACGCCTAAATCTTCCTCCACTTTTTCTTTTAGCGGTGTCATAAAATCAGCATCAAAAACGCGCTTTTGATGTTCTGCGTCTTGCATCACATATCCAGCAGTGAAAATAGAAAACTCAGGGAAAAATTCAGCCACATTTTGTGCTGAAGATATCGTCATATCCAAGTTACCACGAGCCATAGCTTCAAGTTCGGTTCCTTGCTTGAACAAGGCCGCATTCCAATGGGGCTCGAACGTAGTAAAGTCCTGAATCTCTTTTGCAAAAATTTCAGTCATAGCAACAGCCCGTTGGTCTGTTGGTGAGGTTGCGGCAGAAAGACGTAGCTTTTCTGGGGCAGCAAAAGAAGATTGAGCCAACAAAGCTGAAGCAAGGATAGTCGTTCCAGCAATCCAGCATTTTGTTGATTTCATTTTTGTATTGGGCTTATTCATATTTAGGCTCCATTTTTAATTTTTATTATCTGACTTAAGGGGGTGTTGTCTTATTTGATTAATAAGCTCAACGGTATCCGCACAAGGCGAACTGTTATCAAAAGAAAGACGAGAAACGCCTGTCCAGTGACAAGATTGACGGGTAATACGCTCAGAAAAGCTCTCCCAGTTATCTAATTTCCAAAGGTCGCGCTTTTCACCTCGTTGAATTAAACGCTGTTTTGTTACCTCAAGATTTGCTTTTACTTCAACCACCTGCAAACAAACATCAGTCCAGTTATATTGCTCACATTTTTTCAGTAGATAATCTGGTTGATGAAAAAAGCTGATAAAAGGGGCATCAATAACCACGAATTTACTGGATGTTAAGGTATCATTAGCCACATTAAACAAGGTTTGATACTCAAGTGGCATAATTTGCTCTTTGTAAAGAGCGGAGCTTTCACGGGAATCGGCTGACTCTTCATTACGCGTTAGCAAAAGTCCGGTAAAGCCATTACAAATGATATCTTTGTCTAAATAAGCCGCGCCCAAAGCACTGGCTATTGATCGGGCTACGGTCGACTTACCGGAACCAGGAAAACCGATCACGAAGATAATTGTGTAATTCACATTTTCACCAAAAATTCATATATAAGAACCTCGTTCGCATATATGAACAAGAATTTATTTATTATTTCAGTGAGTATACATACAAACCACAAAAAAAGTAAATTATGTTGTTAATCAAAACAAAATTAAGTAAATTAACAGTCTCGATATTCGCAAACATGAACCAAGTTCTCATATGCGAATTTAAAACGGTGTAAAAAATGGAAAATATCAAGCTAAATAAATCAGCAGAAAGAGTCGTTGATGTATTGTTTTTGCTCTCTAAAAGTGAGAAAGCTCTAACTCTTAATGAAATTTGTAAGGCACTATCTCTTCCTAAAAGCAGTGCTTTTGAGTTATTACAGACCCTAGTGTTTAAAGGGTTCTTAGAGATAGAAGATGCTCGGTTAAAAACCTATAACCTAGGCCTAGGGGCCTTTGAAACAGGTATTTCTTATTTATCAAAAATGAGTGTTTCACAACTTGCCAGACCGCTTTTACAAGAGTTAAACAGGCAAACAGGCAGTACTGTCTTCCTTGGAGTAGAAGACAAAGGAAAGATTGTCTATCTCGATAAAGCAGAAAATTTTTCCGTTGTCAGAGCGACAGCGAAGCTCGGTTCTCGTCGTTTTATGCATACAACGGGGCTTGGTAAAGCGTTATTAGCCGCGCTGGATGACGAAAGAATTCATTACATTCTTGGGAACGATGAACTACTTTCTAAAACCATTCACTCTAAAGTAACAATACAAGATGTGCTGAAAGATATTCAGGAAACTCGTGCTCGTGGTTATTCCATCGATAACAGAGAAGACAATATTGAGACCTACTGTATTGGTTCAGCTATTTACGACCAGTGGTCTCAACCCATTGCCGCGATTAGCGTTGCTAGCATGTATTCCACCATGAACACTGAGCGAGAAAAAACCATCGTCACTTTAGTCCAAGATACCGCTTTAAAACTTTCACAACAATTAGGTTATGGGGGCCGCCAGTTGTATGCAAATTAAGACGATGAAAACTAACCCTTATTAAGGACACAAAAATGTGGAAAAAGCTCGATAACCTAAACAAAATATCAGAAACAGGCATTTTGCTTATCATACGATTAGATGATGAACAGGATGCACTTGCTGTTGCTGAAGCAGCCATTGCTGGCGGAATAAGAGCACTTGAAATTACGCTAAGCGTTCCTAATGCTCTTGGGATTATTTCCACACTGTCTAAAAAATACAGAAACGACGGCATTTTAATTGGCGCAGGTACTGTTTTGGATGCAGAAACAGCAAGGGCCGCCTTGTTAGCCGGAGCAGAATTGTTAGTTAGCCCAAATGTAACAACCAGTATGATTCTGATGGCAAACCGTTATCAAGCGGTTAGCGTTTGTGGGGCGTATACGCCAACCGAAGTGGTTACCGCGCTTGATGCTGGAGCGGATATTGTCAAACTGTTTCCAGCAGACGTTCTTGGGGCTTCCTATGTAAAAACCATACGCGCACCGCTAGAGCAGGCTCCGATAACACCAACCGGTGGTGTCACTCCTGAAAACGTTAAAGAATGGATTGATGCTGGCTGTGTTTCTGTCGGTGTTGGCAGCTTTATAACAAAAGCAGCGAAAGGAAGCGGAGATTATTCGAAAGTAACAGAGGCGGCAAAAACATTCCTAGCGGCCGTTGCTAAAGCACGCCAAGTCTAATTCTCTATAAAGAGCATTAATCAGAGGTAAAACACGCTGCAGTTTAATCACAACATCCTGTTTAAACTGCAGCATCTTAACCTTAAACGGCTTTAGATTTTTATCCTACTCTTCTCTAATCTCACCTAATCCATGATTCAATTGGCTTATTTCATTCCAGAGCCTTGTAGCGACGGGTCCTAAAATTTCGCCTTTTCGTTTCATAACATAACTTTTTATTTTAATTTCTGTTTGACTATCAGACAAGCGGAGCGGAGTTAAGCGCCCATTTCTAATATCGTCTTTTACCATAAAGTACGGCAGTCTACCCCAACCAATGCCACTTAAACACAAAGTTCGCTTACTATGATAATCATTCACATACCATTTTCGTTGTCCTAACTGAACATCCAATTCTACGTCTTTCGTAAAGCTCCCAGAATCTTGCACTATGATTTGATACTCTTCTTTTAATTGGGAGGATTCCATCAAGTTCTGATGTCTCTTTAACATTTTAGGCGCAGCGACATTGATTACGCTCTCGGTATAAATAGGTTGAGTCACTAATTTAAAGGTCTTCAAAAAATTCGCTTCAGCAGCTGAAATAGCCAGTTCCGCTTTTTTGCTAACAATGGCATCTATGCCTCCGGTTAAAAACTCTTGCGTTAAAAGAATTTGAGTATGTGGAAACTCTTGCTGGATATGCTCAAATATCGGTACTAATTTAACCAAATCAAACATGGCGTCTACAGCGATTACAACTTTTGCTTCGTAACCGGTTTTAAAATGATTGGCCATTTGATTGAGTTGATCGCTCTGCTCCAATAGCATAAGCGCTTTCTGGTAAATTAACTCCCCTTGTTGGGTCAGTTTCAACTTGTAACCAGAACGATCGAGTACAGTTACCCCCAACGTACTTTCCAATTGCTGTAATCCTTTACTGATCGCAGGTTGGGTTTTAAAAAGACGATTACTCGCAGCCTGTAATGAGCCCTCTTGTATCACGGCTTTCAACATCTTAAGTTGTTCTAATGTCATAATTTTTTCCGGCTGATTTTTCACCAATACAAGTTAACTAATACTTATACTCTTTATAAAATACAATCAATTTTAATTAAGTCAGCTTATTTTATACTGACAAATATTAAAAAATGAAATGAGTAAGTTATGACAAAATTTAAAAAGTACGGACTTTGGGCCGTCATTGCTATTTCTACCATCGCTTTTATAGCCGCTGGAACGGCCAAATTAATGGGAGTTGAAATGGTACATAAGTCTTTTGCGGTTTTAGGCTTGCCTGTCTTTACGGGTTATCTGGTTGGCGGTTGTGAAATAGCGGGCGCAATAGGCCTTTTCATCAAGAAATTAAGCGCATTAGCCGCAGCGGGATTAGCTTTAATTATGATTGGTGCAATGTATTACCACCTAAAGTTTGATCCACAAGGGTTTATGCCTGCCGCACTGCTCTTCACTTTTTCAGTTATTATTTTCTTGGGGCGTAAAAATGACAGCCTATTATTCAATAAATAATCACGGCCTCCACTTATTAAGCCATCTGAGCGAAAAATAGTGATAAAAGTGACGTTAAAAAATAACGGCTTGGTCTTTTATCGTATTAGTTGAGGTTATCCTATGACTAAAAACAAACCATTCGTCAGTGAACACAGGAGCCACATAATGACTGCGTAATGCCAGCTATTGGCCATTATGGATTTTGCTGAAATCCCATAACGACTGGACATTAACAAGCCAAGTCCAGTCAGCGCGCTGCTTCCAGCAGATATAGCCCAACCACTTAAAAATAGAAAACCAAGTTGTGTTGGATTAGGTTCTAATGGCAACAGCATTGGACTGATAATCGCCACACTGACTAAGGGATGAATACCAATGTAACTGGCTAGAATCATCCCTGCCAATACCCAGGAAAACATCCACCCATTAAAATGAAAGTGATGTAAATCAAAGAATTCAGGGTAACAAAAAATGATGGCGGCTATGCCATTAGAGAAGACGCCAGCCCCTAGAAATAAGGCGAATTGACTGCCTATTTGAGGCAATTTATGGTCAACAAAATGATAAAGAATCCTTCGTCTAGGTTTGGCGTTCATAAAAAGGATGGCGGCCGTAGGCGATAACAAACAAATGAGCACTAAAATGCTGGTAGAAGGAAAAAGAAAGTGAAAAATAATAACTGATACCGCTAAAAACACCGGAATGATGAGGCTTTCTAATTGAATAGGGTAACCGTGAAACGTTTTGTCATCGCTACGGTACGCATCAAAGCTTGAGATAAGCGTTGCCATCACCCCCATAGCGACGCCTGGAATCAAGGTTTCTTGCCATTCCATACCTGGCGCAAAGGTTATGGCCACCCCTGTCGCAACAAAAAAAGGCGACCACCAAGCCCCAGCAGAAAAACAACGCGTTAGAATAAACTGTTGGCTGTTCGTCAGGTTAACCGCTCCTTTTATACGGTCGGCAAACACCATGACCACAGACAGGTTGATCACAGCCCCCAACAAGTGAACACCAAACGCCGTATTCAAAATCGCTCGTACACCTTGAGGCAACGGTCGTTTTAGATCCTTTGAACTGGTTAAATCCAAAAAAGAGACAGCGACAAACATCGCTAACAAGGGGATATTTACGGACAATATCTGCTGCCATGTCATCAAAATTCCTTTAGACGCAGCAAAAACAAGTGCGACAACACCAATACCCATTAAAATACTGACCTGACGTCGAGCCCCTTTTGGAAGCGTTCTCCACATGGCCATATTCGATACCCAGGCGGACAAAGTAGGTACCCATAAAGGTACCCATTGGACGACAAACAAAAGATAAAAAACTAATGTTCCAAGAACCAACCAGCCAGCACGCTGTTTTATAAATTTCATTTATGATCAACAGTCCTTATTATCAGCTTGAGATGCTCTCGCCTAAACGTGAAAGGTATGTAACTACACTGTTATCCCCCACGCTGTGATCAGGTAAAGCCCACTTGTCACTGTCTATTATCCATCATAAAACAGTTAAGTCATATAAGGCATCTTATGGCTATTTAAATAAAAAAGCCGCTTAACTAAACGGCTTTAAGCAGATGAAAACCATCTTAGCTAGATTTTTTCGTTTTTACATCCAACCATACCGCAAGCAATAGAATCCCTCCTTTAACAATCAACTGCCAGAAAGTCGGAACATCTAACATGCTCATGCCATTATCTAAACTGGCCATGATCAAGGCCCCCATGATAGCCCCAAAAACCGTTCCTATTCCTCCCGCCAGACTGGTTCCACCAATCACACAAGCGGCGATTGCATCCAGTTCTGCCATATTACCCGCGGCAGGAGAGCCGGCACCAAGCCTTGATGTCAAAATCAAAGCCGCTATGGCAACCATCATCCCATTGAAGCCAAAGACCCACATTTTGTTCCATTCAACATTGACCCCCGACATTCGAGCCGCTTCTATATTGCCTCCTATTGAGTACACACGACGGCCAAATGCCGTCCGCTTAGCAATATAAGTAGCCAGCAATATCAAGCCACCCATAATTAGAATTGGGGTCGGGATACCACGATAGTTTTCTAATGCAATCAATAAACCCAGCAATACCGCAACAACAATAAACGCTTTAGCATACTCAAATTTTGCCGTTGTATTTTCAATACCGTGATTCTGTCTTGACTTACGACGTGAATAAACCCGTGCAATGAGACCAAGACACAAGACTCCTATTACACTCACTCCCCACCCAGATGGAATGTAACTTTGCCCAATAATAGATAAATCACTGGACGTTGGTGCTACCGTTGCGCCATCCGTTAGTCCCACTAAAATACCACGAAACGCCAACATGCCAGCCAAGGTGACAATAAAAGAAGGTACTCTTTGATAGGCCACCCACCAGCCGTTAAATAACCCTAAAACCAATCCAGCAAACACGGTAATCACAATGGTTAAGGCAATTGGTAAATGCAGCCATACGTCTAAAATAGCGGCCACGCCCCCTAACAACCCCATCATAGAACCAACGGACAAATCAATTTCGGCACTGATAATGACAAATACCATACCAATAGCCAATACACCAACAATGGCCGTTTGCCGAATCAAATTCGAAATATTACGGGGTGTTATAAAAGCGCCTTCAGTAGCAACAGAGAAAAATACAACGATAATCAGCATCGCCGCTATCATGGCAAGCAACTGTAACTGGCTTGTTTTTATTGTTTTAAACATTTTATAGACCTTCTTCTTTTATAGCGCAGTTCATAATCATTTCTTGAGTGAGCCCTTGATGGTCAAACTCACCTTTTAAACGGCCTTCATGCATCACCAAAACACGATCACTGATGCCAATCACCTCAGGTAACTCAGAAGACACCATGATAATGGACATACCTTCTTTCACTAAGGCGTGCATCAGTTTATAAATTTCATATTTAGCACCAACATCAATACCACGAGTAGGTTCATCCAATATCAGAATAGTGGGGTTTGTTAATAGGCACTTTGCAATAATGGCTTTTTGCTGATTACCACCACTCAAGTTTTTTATGGGTAACTCAGGAGAAGCCGTTTTTACTTTCAAACGAGCAATATAATCAACGCTATCCTGAGTTTCTCGATTTTCGTCAATAGCACCTAAATAGGTCACATAATCATCTAAAACAGAAAGGCTAATATTTCGACCCACCCCCATAATTGGAACGATACCGTGGCGTTTTCGATCTTCTGGCACCATAGCGATACCCGCCGTAAGCGCATCTCTTTGAGATCGAATAGTGAGAGATTGCCCTTGCATTTCGATGGTTGCAGAATAGCGTCCGTCATAACAGCCATAAATGCATTGCATTAATTCAGTTCGACCCGATCCAATCAAACCTGAAATCCCCAATATCTCCCCTTTTTTCAATTCAAAACTCACATCATTAACTTGAGGAATCGAGGCGCCGGTTTGCATAGCATGGGCCTTCTTTACACGTAAAACCGTTTCACCAATTTCATGAACTTCCCTTGGGAAAAGTTCTTCTAATTCTCGCCCGACCATCATGCTGATGATGTCGTTTTGAGTCAGTTCGGCTGCCGACCTAGTATCGATATGATCGCCATCACGAATAACAGCCACCCAAGTAGATAAGTCCAACACCTCATCTAATTTATGGGAAATGTAAATACAGGCTATCCCTTGCGCCTTCAATTCGTGCACAATATTTAAGAGTATTTGAATTTCATTACGGGTGAGCGAGGACGTTGGCTCATCTAGTATCAAGAGCTTAACATTCTTATTCAGAGCCTTGGCAATCTCAACTAACTGCTGCTGCCCGACACCTAAGTCACGAACTAAAGTAGTCGGTAACACATCCAGTTTCACTCGCTTTAGTAGGTCACAGGTTTTACGATACATGTCGTCATCATTTAATCTGAAAAAACCACCAAGCTCATTCCCTAAGAAAATATTTTCTAAGACAGAAAGCTCTTTCACCAAGGCTAATTCTTGGTGAATAATGACGATGCCCAATGCTTCCGTATCTCGAATACCAGTGGCTTTAACCACTTGCCCTTCGAAAAAAATATCCCCTTCGTAAGAACCGTAAGGCCAAACCCCGCTAAGAACTTTCATTAACGTGGATTTTCCTGAGCCATTCTCTCCACATATGGATAACGCTTCTCCACGTGCTAACTTTATACTGACGCCATTTAATGCACGCACACCTGAGAAGCTCTTTATAATGTCACGCATTTCTATAAGTGGTTGAGTCATTTTTCCCCCTATGAAAAGAATACAGGCATTCTTTTGAACACCTGTACCAGGTGTGTATTAAGGGTTATAAACGTCATCTCGAGAATGGAAGCCGTCTGCAATTACGGTGCTGTCTAAGTTCTCTTTAGAAACCGCAACAGGATCAAGTAAAACCGCGTCGACGTCTTTAGTGCTGTTATTCACATGACCATTAACGTCAATGGCTTCATTTTTTGCCAATTTCACAGCCATTTCAGCGCTGGTTTTCGCTAAGCTGGCAATAGGTTTGTAAACTGTCATCGTTTGCGTACCTGCAACAATACGACGCATCGCCGCTAAATCGGCATCTTGTCCTGAGATAACCACCTTACCGTCTAAACCTTGAGCGGCTAAGGCTTGAATAGCGCCACCCGCAGTCGCATCATTAGACGCGACGACCGCATCTACTTTATTGTTATTGGCCGTTAGACCATTTTCCATAATGTTTAATGCGGCTTCAGCCGACCACCCCATGGCCCATTGATCACCAACAACATTGATTTTCTTCGCATCAATAGCGGGTTGTAACACATTCATTTGCCCTTCACGGAACATTTTCGCATTATTGTCCGTTGGTGAGCCGCCCATTAAAAAGTAATTCCCTGTAGGCACACGCTTCAGCAAGGCTTCCGCTTGCATTTCACCTACTCGAATATTATCAAAAGAAACGTAAAGATCGATATCAGCAAACTTAATCAATCGATCATAAGCCAGCACCTTAATGCCTTCTGCTTTCGCCTCGGCTAAGACATTGCTTAAAACCTCTCCATTTTCTGGAACGATCACTAACACATCAACGCCACGAGAGATCATATTTTCAATTTGAGAAATCTGAGTCGTAACATCACCATTAGCTGACTGAGTATACACTTTCGCACCAAGCGCCTCGGCCGCTTCAGTAAATAAATCTCTGTCTTTCTGCCAGCGCTCTAATCGTAGATCAGACATCAGTAAGCCAATTTTTTCACCCGCCGCCATAGCAGGACCAACCGCACAAGTGGCCGCAATCAAACCAATAGAAAGTAACTTTTTCATATCCATTCCTTTTATTTTTATTAAGTGAACGTTTCTCCTAAATCAGGAGTGATTTGAATGTAAAACGAATAGGCAGTGGGTAAAATTATCTTTTTTTTGTATTTGATTAGTTTTTTTTACAGCTGTTTTTATTGATCACTGTAAAAAAGTCACTGTATATCGGCTATTTAGCCGTCAACCTGCAAACGTTTCATTTCGTTACATTAATCATTTAGTCATTATTTTTGATTTTTTATGCCATAAACCATTTACTTAATCACAAAACTCACCCTATACTCAGGCCATATTGATGATTAGAGACTTTAAGCTCAGGTTGAAAAGTCTTTTTTTTGAAACATGAATGTAATCGATTACAAAAAAATAAAACCACAAATAAAAATAAATATGAGGTGACTAAAATGAAAGCCTTAAAAGGTCCTGCGTTATTTCTTGCTCAGTTTGCTGGCGACGAAGCGCCCTTCAATTCATTTGAAAATATCATTGAATGGGCGGCAAGTATTGGGTTTAAGGGCGTTCAAATTCCAACATGGGATCAAAGGTTATTTGATCTAGAACGCGCGGCAACAGACGTAACGTACTGTCAATCACTGCAAGATATATTGGCAAAACACAACATGGTTGTCACCGAACTATCGACACATTTACAAGGGCAACTGGTTGCTGTTCATCCCGCTTATGATGCTATTTTTGATGGTTTTGCTCCAGATCACGTAAAAGGAAACCCTGAAGCTAGACAACAATGGGCCGTTGATCAATTATTTAAAGCCGCTCAAGCATCGAAGAATTTTGGGCTAACAAATCACGTTACCTTTTCTGGTGCGCTGCTTTGGCCTTACCTGTACCCTTGGCCTCAGAGGCCTGCTGGGTTAGTTGAAGAAGGCTTTAAAGAATTAGCTAAACGCTGGTTACCCATTCTCGATGAATTTGATCGTTGCGGCGTCAATGTCTGCTATGAAATCCATCCGGGTGAAGACCTTCACGATGGCGTTACATTTGACTTATTTTTAGCCGCAACAAACCATCATCCTAGAGCCAATATACTATTTGACCCCTCTCACTTTGTACTACAACAACTCGATTACTTACAGTTCATCGATCTCTATCATGAACGAATTAAAATGTTCCATGTAAAAGACGCTGAATTCAACCCAACAGGCAGACAAGGTGTTTATGGCGGTTATCAAAACTGGATTGATCGGGCCGGTAGATTTCGTTCATTAGGTGATGGTCAGGTTGATTTTAAAGGCATTTTCTCAAAGCTTACTCAATATAATTTTGATGGCTGGGCTGTTATTGAATGGGAGTGTTGCATGAAACACCCTGAAGCTGGCGCTGAAGAGGGTGTAAAATTTGTTAATGATCACCTTATTCGTATTACCGAACGAGCGTTTGATGACTTTGCATCGAGCGGCATTGATCATCAAACAAACCGCCGTATTTTAGGTCTGTCTTAGCACTCAATAATAAGAAAAATAGAGGTATTATCATGGTACATAAACGCATTCGAATTGGCATGGTTGGTGGTGGTGATGGCGCATTTATTGGAGCTGTACATCGTATCGCAACTCGCATGGATAATGGTTTTGATTTGGTAGCGGGAGCTTTATCGTCTAACCCTAAACGAGCGCTTTCCTCTGCATTGGACTTAGGCATTCAAGAAGATCGCTCTTACGGATCTTTTCAGCAAATGGCCGTTAACGAGAAAAAGCGCCCTGACGGTATTCAAGCCGTTGTCATTGTGACGCCAAATCACATGCACTTCCCAGTAGCTAAAGCTTTTTTGGAACAAGGGATTCATGTCATCTGCGACAAACCTGTCACCAAGGATCTTGATGAAGCGCTAACACTAAAAAATATCGTATCAGAATCCGGTGCTTTTTTTGCGTTAACTCACAACTACACTGGCTATCCACTAGTACGTCATGCAAAGCACCTTGTTAATACCGGTGTTTTAGGAGATTTGCGCGTCATTCAAGCTGAGTACTCGCAAGACTGGCTGACAGACAAAGCGGAAGAAACGGATAACAAGCAAGCACAATGGCGTACAGACCCAGAAAAGTCGGGTATGGCCGGTTGTTTGGGCGATATAGGCACTCATGCTTTTAATTTAGCCTGCTTTATTTCAGGACAAAAAGTACAGGAAGTATCAGCCGATTTAACCGCATTTGTTGACGGCCGCCGCTTGGATGATAACGTGCACACCATGTTGCGTTTTGATGGCGGCGCCAAAGGCATGCTCTGGTCAAGCCAGGTCGCACCGGGCAATGAAAATGGCTTGAAAATTCGAGTCTATGGTGAAAAAGCCGGCCTAGAATGGTCGCAAGAATCACCAAACGAGCTGTGGTTATCTGTCTTTGGTGAACCAAAACAAAAAATCACACGTGCAGGACATGGTGCAGGAGATGAAGCCAACCGCTTATCTAGAGTACCCGCAGGCCACCCCGAGGGCTATCTAGAAGGCTTTGCAAACTTATATTTAGACATTGCACTTGCTATTCACGCCATAGAAGACGGTCAGCCCGTTGAATCTGTTCAAGGTTTCATTCCCAGCATTGACGATGGCATAGAAGGCATGAAATTTATTACTGCGGTTTTAGCGTCGTCAAATAGCAACAGTACATGGCACTCTCTTAATAGCACACTTACTCAGCCTAAGCCGAATGTGTAACGCTAACCGTAACCTTGCGAGGAAAATCCGATGAACCTTCCTGTCATGCAAATTCGCAGCATAGTTAAAGAGTTCTCAGGGGTAAGAGTACTCCACAAAATCACCTTAGATATTTTCAGTGGTGAGGTTTTAGGGGTTTTGGGTGAAAATGGCGCGGGGAAATCCACGCTATTGAAAATCATCAGCGGCATTTACACAAGAACCTCTGGCTCGATTAAAATTGATGGCGAAGACGCTGATATACAGTCCTCTTCTGATGCAAAGCGCTTGGGTATCGCCATGATTCCGCAAGAATTTAATTTAATCAGCAGCCTCAATGTATTTGAAAACATCTTTCTTGGAAATGAATTAAAAAGCGGATTTTTATTAAACAAAACCTTGATGCGCCGTAAAGCGAATCAACTATTGAAAGAGCTGGAAACCGATCTCAACCCTGACGCTCTGATTGAAAAACTGAGTGTGGCAGAAAAGCAAATGGTTGAGATTGCTAAAGCCTTAGTTAATGAATCACGCATCTTAATCATGGACGAACCCACTACCGTCCTAACCGATCACGAAGTGGATATATTTTTCAAATTGGTGGAAAAACTTAAGCAGCGCGGTGTCACCATTATTTTTATTTCTCACAAACTAAAAGAAGTAAAGCAGCTCTGTGATCGCTTAGCCATTTTAAGAGACGGCCACTTAATCAGTGTTGACGATGTGTGTGATATTGACGAAGAGGACATGGCTCGCAAGATGGTTGGCCGAGAGCTCAATCAAATCTACCCTGCTCGTGCGGAACATTCCGAAGAAGTCGTTTTAAAAGTCAGTAACTTGTCTATAAGAGGGCTGTTATACGACATCAGTTTTGACCTTAAAAAAGGTGAAGTTCTGGGTTTTGCTGGATTGATAGGCGCTGGCCGTACAGAAACAGCAGAAGCTATTATGGGGTTACGTAAAAAAGACAGTGGGCGTATTGACGTCAATGGGCAAACCGTTGAGATTCTATCAATCTCAGATGCTGTGCAGCATAACTTAGCGTACTTATCAGAAGATCGACAAGGTAAGGGCTTAATTATGAACTTTGATATTCCTAAAAACATCACGCTTATTTCATTAGCCGCCTATGTTCGAGGACTGATTCAGCACAAAAAAGAACGAGCTGTCGCCAGAGATTATGTACAACGTTTTGATATAAAAGCGGCCTCTATCAATTCAAACTTAGCCAACTTAAGTGGTGGCAACCAACAAAAAGTCTACTTATCAAAATGGATGGATACCCAGCCAAACATACTCATTCTAGATGAGCCTACACGCGGTATTGACGTCAATACTAAAAAAGAAATTTATCATTTCATTCGCTCACTAACCGAGCAAGGCGTGTCGGTCATTGTTATCTCTTCCGAACTGGAAGAAGTGATGGGGCTATCTAATCGAGTCATGGTAATGCGTTCTGGAGAAATCATGGGAGAACTGACAGGAGACGCCATAAATGAAAAAGAAATTATGTACTACGCCGCCGGCTTAAAAACCATGGCGCGCGCTTAACGAAGTCTATTTACGTCACACTACATAAAAATAAATAAGAACAAACGAGGTTCCATTATGATCATGTCCCAGTTGTCGCCCATGATAACCCGCATGAAACGACTTGATATCGCCACTTATGCGCCTTTTATCGCATTAGTATTGCTCATCGCCTTTTCTTCGATTGCGAGTGAGCACTTTTTAATGCCGAGAAACATTACCAACGTTTTGAGACAAGTGTCCTATACCGGCATTATTGCCCTTGGTATGACGTTTGTCATTATCGCTGGCGGGATTGATTTATCGGTTGGCTCAATGGTCGCACTCGTCGGTGTCCTCTCCATTATGATTATCAATGGCGTGGGCGATGGTTGGTGGGCGGTCGCCATGGCGGTTTCTTCTGCCATAGCCTTAGGCGGTGTGTTTGGTGCCATTAATGGATTAGTGATTACCCGTGGGAAGGTCGCGTCCTTCATAGCGACCCTAGCGACTATGTCTATTTTTCGCTCTATGACGTTATACATAAGCGATGCCGGAGAAGTGGTTTCAGAGAACCAACATTTCTCTGATATAGGCGGCGGTTATTTATGGGCGATTCCCTACCCTGTGTGGATTTTTCTTTTATTAGCCATCGCGTATCACATCCTCCTAAAGCACAGTGCTTTTGGTCGCCATGTCTGCGCGGTTGGGTCCAATGCAAAAGTAGCCTCCTACTCAGCAATCAAAGTACGTTGGGTGTATTTTTTGACGTTTTTAATCGCTGGATTATCTGTGGGTATTTCAGCCGTTCTACTGGCCTCACGACTGAACTCAGTGAGCCCAGGGGACGCCGGTCTATTTTATGAATTAGACGCCATTGCGGCTGTGGTTATTGGTGGTACAGCACTTTCGGGAGGAAAAGGAACGATTTGGGGTACCGTTATAGGCGCCATCATCCTTGGGATTATTAATAACATGCTCAATCTAATGGGTATCTCACCTTATTTACAGGGCATGGTAAAAGGATTGGTTATTTTAACCGCCGTTTTAGTGCAGTTCAAAGGTGATCGCTAAAAACAGAGCCTAATAGTTTGCCCAAATAGGACGCAAGATATCACGGCCATCGACTTCGTTTTTCTTTTTCCAAGCAAAAAGAAAAACAAGAAAGCGGGTAAAACACACGTTTTACTCATTATTAATACCAGCGTTAACGGAGTGTTTCCATGAAAAATAAGAATAAAATCATGAGAGTATTTACAGTATTTACTATGCTGTTTGCTTTCATAAGTAGCAGCTATGCCGCAAGCTATAAAATTGGTGTCAGCGTTCCCTCAGCCGATCACGGCTGGACAGCAGGCCTTTTATGGTGGGCGAATAAAGCCGTCAAAGACCTTAAAACCGAAGAAAAAGACGTTGAGTTTTATGTTGTAGCCGCAAGCTCAGGCTCTAAACAAGTGGGCGATGTGGAAGATTTAATGATCAAAGGTATTGATGCCTTAGTTATTCTTCCTCATAACCCAGCTACCTTACAAAAAGTCATTGAAGAAGCCTACAGCGAAGGCATTTATACTGTCGTTGTTGACCGTGAATTAGCCACACCGTCTCAAGATGTATTCATCGCAGGCGACAACCCGGGGTTAGGTCGTGTTGGCGCTCAATGGTTAGCTAACGAAATGTCTGGTAAAGGCAATGTTGTTGTTATTGAAGGTTTGCAAATCCCGATCAATAAACAGCGTGTTGACGCCTTTAATGATGTGATGGCGTCCTACCCAAACATTAATATATTAGATTCTCAACCAGGCGATTGGTCTACTCAAAAAGCCCTTTCTGTTATGGAAAACTTCTTACAAAAACACCCTGAAATTGATGCCGTCTGGTGCCAAGATGACGATATGTTGAAAGGTGTTTTAAAAGCGATTGAAGAAGCTGGACGCACGGATATTAAAACCGTTCTTGGTGGGGCAGGTTCAAAAGATATTATCGAGCTTATCCAACATGATCATCAATTAGTTCGCGCAACGGTTACCTACAGTCCATCTATGATTGCCTCCGGGATTGCACTTGCTGTCCACGGCGTCAAGCATGAAAAGATGGGGCATTTATTCCATACGCCTTCACGTCTCATTTTAGGGGCTGACTTAGTTACCAAAGAAAATGCCAGTGAATATTACTTTGAAGATGCCGCTTATTAATAGCGACTTAAGTGACTGGCTCACATAACGAGTCATTGTAAAAAACCTTCTCCTGAACATTATTAGAAGACCGACTCTAGTAATGTTCAGGACGTATTAAACGCAGACACGCTTGGTTGATAATGTGTTTGTGTAGGTTTTTTTGTTAAGATACGCCGATTGTTAATTAACCCAATTTTAAGGTAGTCCTTTTGAGCAGCATTCATCATTCACTTGTTTTGATACTGGATTTCCATGGCAACGGTTAAGGATGTTGCAAGGCTTGCGGGGGTTTCCACCGCAACGGTATCAAGAGCATTAGCGAACCCAGAAATAGTGTCTCCTAGTACTAGAGAAAAGGTGGAAAAAGCCGCTTTAGAGGTAGGTTACTCGCCAAACGGTCTTGCCCGTAGCTTACGTAAAAGTGAATCCAAAACCATCGTCGTGATTCTGCCAAATATAGACAGCACCTTTTTCTCTGACGTAGTTCATGGCATTGAAGCACTGGCGCATAAGCACGGTTATAAGCTGCTGATTGGCGACGCTGGCAATGAGTCATCACGCATAAAAAGCTACTTTGAACTATTTGAAAGCAAACTGGTTGACGGAGTGTTATCGCTTTCATCTGATATCCCGGAATCCATGATTATTAATGCGCAAGGAGAAATAAGACTGCCGATCGTGATTGCTGGAGAATACTTTTCCGATATCGCGGTACCAACCGTGCATATAGATAATCATTACAGCGCGAAAAAAGGTGTTGAGTACTTAATCATGATGGGGCATCACAAAATTGCCTGTATAACTGGAAAGGTTGAAAACCCAGTGTTTGATGCACGCACGAACGGCTATAAAGAAACCATGAAAAAATGGAAGTTACCGATTACCGATCACTATATACTTGAAAGTGACCTCTCGTTTATTGCTGGCTATAACCTTGGAAAGCAATTACTGTCATTGCAAAACCCGCCTTCTGCCATTGTTTGTCATAGCGATGAAGCCGCCATTGGCGTTCTTAAAATTGCCAGAGAAATGCAGGTGACCGTTCCCAGTGAATTGTCTGTGATTGGCTTTGATAACCTTGCCTTGAGTGAATACTGCGTGCCTGAACTCACGACCATCCACCAGCCTAGGCAACTTATCGGGGAAACCTCGATGAAGTTATTATTAGATATTTTATCTGGTAAGAAGCCGAACCCAGAAATGACTCTTCCAACTCAACTCATCGTTAGAGAAAGCTCCTGCCCACCACCTATCGAACAACGGCTGCAGGTAGACCTTTAGAAAGTAGGTTAAAAGCCAAAAATAAGAGCCTTTGTATTCTTATAAACGAATTCAAAAAAACCAATACTATCTTATCAAACGAACTGTGATGCTTTGCGCCAATGAATCGCAGGCGACTTATTGATAAACAACATGAGCAAAGCCTCTCTTAGGTTAAGGTCTAAGTAGCAGACCGTAAGAGAGGCTTTCGTTGGTTTTTATATGGCACTCTACAAACGTTTTTATAAAACAACTTATAGCATTTTACGGACACCCTGATCAGGGATATACGGTTGCTCTAAGTCTTCTAAGTTCTTGAATTCAAATTGTCTGTTGATGGCATTAATCCATGAATGTGCCCTTGGCAGCAACTCACGATCATCCGATTGCATGCGACCACAAGAAACTAAAATCCCCATGTCCGCACCTAAGTAGCTGTACTCGCCTTCACCATAAACTCTCATGTAGAAGGCATTATTTTCATCCCCAACATTACTCCAATCAATACTGTGACGGATAAATTCAATGTCTCCATCGTCTTTCATTTGCCAAATACCGGATTGAGGTGCTTTGGAGATCATACGAACCTTGTCTTGCGTGTGTTTCAAAACCAATTGTGTCCAGCTGCCGTAGTCGGACCAACGTTTCTGGATTTCTTCAATATCAATTTCAAAATCAACGTCCATAAACTCCAGCAGATGAAACAAAATAAGCGGTGCTCCACCGTACTTCGACGTTACCAAGTTGGTTAATGGGCTAGCGCCACTGATACGCGGATTAATTTCGCCTAGATAAACTTCGCCATCATCCGTATCAACAAGGTAATCAAAGCAAAATGCACCACGATAGCCAGTTTCATAGAGCTTATCTCCCATCGCTTTTACCATGGCTATGATTTTATCGTGCTGTTTACCTTTCAATAGTTCCGGGAAGATGTCATTACCACACCAACCACCTTTGTAAGGCGTCAGTTCTTCATAGCCCGTAATATCGGTTTGTAATGGACCAACCAAGGTGCCACATCGTGTCGCTACCGCTTCGACTGTTCCTGGGATATGGTTGATGTACTTCATTATCTTTAACGTTTCGCCAACGATTTTCTTGGCATTTTTATCCCAATCAGCTTCACTGCGAATAAAGAAAGTCGTCTTACCAGAATCACCATAAGGGGTTTGTACAACCAGATTGCGGCCTAAATGATGCTTTTCAGCTAATGCACATAATTCTTCATAGCTTGACGCTTTTACATCAAATAAATTCGGTGCACTTGGTACACCCGCGTCATTAGCCAATTGAGTGGTGACAATTTTAGAATCAATATGTTGACGCAATTTGGCCGGTGGTAACGCCATTTCTAAGCCAAGGCTAGCGGCAATTTCCTCGGTTTTTTCATCAAACATAACCGTAAGCAGTTTCCCTTTGCTGCCGTTCTCACATTTGTGGGCATTTTCTTCCAACAAATCGACGGTTTCTTTATGACTCAATAAATAGTTAACCATTTCCTCCATTGATTGAAACTCCCTTTCACTGTTAAGTTTAGGATTAACAATGCGAAAGTGGCCTCCATCGAAAGAATCAAAAAAAGTCACATATTGAAAACTCTGCACCCATTGACCGATACCAAGTACGTTGTAAGCCGTTGGTGAGACAAAGTAGATCGGCGTCTGGTTTTTACGGAAAAAGCGATAAATATCGGATAAGCCTTTAAGTTTTATTTTATCTTGCATCTCTATAGTTCCCCCATTATTTAGTTCAGTCTTGTTATTATCTTGATGATCTGAAAAGCCAAACTGTTTTTTTAAAATAGTAATCAATCGTCTCAACATATAGTTTACTTCTTAATAGATCCCTGTTTTTGAGTCCTAGGTTTATTCACTTTTAATACAACCTAGTTATCATAAAAAATGGTGATTTCCTGCTCTGTCGCGGCCGACAAATCCATAAAATTGATATTGATTTGTGCCGTTGGCCAGAGGTAACGTATCTGACCCTGACTCGGATAATAAACCGCCGTATAAAGTGTTCCAGAATTATGGTTCGCATGAGGCCGATATAAAGGTGGGTATAGGAAGCGTGAACTAATATCTTGAGTTGGGTCACGATCCATTAGCACGAGGTGATTAAGCGCGTCTAAGCGAATACCGGTATCGGCTAAAAATAAAGCTTGCCCAGGAACAATAGGGTCTTGATGGTTTGTCGAGGCTTGCTCTTGTGTGACGACCACCTCTCTATCCGGTGCAATATAAACCGTCACCTGATGGCCGCTCGCATCAATCAATGCGATGTTATAGTCCAGATGAATTGGGATACGTTGGAAAACCGCAATGGCCTCTTCCACCGTTGCACAGGTTTCCAAGATATAACGAATGACGATGGTCACGCCAAAGCCTTCCCCTTTTACAAGGCGTCCTCCATAAGCGATAGAAACCGCTAAACCGGACTCATTCATCCCATCCAAAGCGCCCCAGACACAATCGGCCATAGCGACCACTTTTTTACCTAACCACTGACTGCACGAAACCACACCTTCACATAATATTGGAGGGAAATCATAATTTCGGATAAGAATCGGTGTCTGAGTATTTGAAGTAAGTTGAGAGCAACCTGAGAAAAATGGCGGTGGACAATACAGAGTTAAAAACCTCGCCTGTAAATCGTCCCCATCAACTAATTTCACTATATCTCTATAAAGGGGATAGAGTTCTGGCATATGATGTTTAAAGGCTTGGATACAATCTAGGTAACTGGGGCGAATCGCTTCGCCTTCATCTAAATACCACGCTCGATAAGCTGGCCAATTTTTACCAAACAAATTACGAAACTTTTCTCCCGGATACGCTTCGTTAATTACCGAAAAATGCAAACTTTTCATCGACTCCCCTTTCAGTTGATATGGATCCGTTAGGTACCCGTAACATTATTGTTAAGCAATAGTTATACCTTTGTCGGTATTTTAGGCGATGTGTCCCAACCTATTAAGGTTTCAAGTTGCTCAGCCATATCAAGAACCAGAGCATCCGCTCCTTTTGGCGCAGTAACATGAATAGAAAGAGGCATATTTTCATTACCTAAGCCCATCGGTAGTGCACAGGCAGGCATTCCGGTCAGATTGCCATCGTATAAAAAACTGGCCCAATCAAGCCAAGGGTATGTGATTTTTGTTGACCCTATGTATTTTGGGTGACGGAAACCATTTTTAAACGCTTCACACCCTAACGTCGGTGTTATGAAGACAGACGTATTATTACGCTCAAACATAGCCGTATAAGCAGCCTGAATTTCTTGACGATAATTTTCGGCCGATTCAAATTGCTCAGCGGTAAGACTGTCGCCAAACTTCATCATTTCAATAGTAAATTTATCCAGACCCGTTATTGGGTTTTCTTTCTGCTTTTGAAAGCGCCAAGAGTCATAATGTGCAATCGTTGCCCAAGCAATAACAGAAGACGGTAAATTCGGTTGGTCGTATACCAACTCAGCACCGGCTGCTTCTAACAATCTTAATGTATGGCGGAAAGTTTGACGGACATCATCATCAATTGGCGCAAAACCGAGGTCTTCTGACACGATAATTTTTTGTCCAGTTAAAGGCATAGGGTGTTCAACATGAGCTTTTAGATTGTCCTTAAAGGCAAACTCATCGGTATTTTCAACCATTGTTGAATACATCAAACGCGCATCGGCCACTGAACGCGTCATTGGACCATAAGAAACCAAGGTACTCCAAGATGGAAAACAGGGCTTTCTTGGCACAGCATGAATCGTTGGTTTAAAACCGACAATGCCACAAAAAGCGGCCGGTATGCGTATAGAACCACCGCCATCACCACCCAAGGATAAGGCACCGGCACCCGCCGATACCGCCGCACCCGCACCACCCGAAGAGCCGCCACAAGTACGGTCCATATTCCATGGGTTAGAGGTCAGTCCATAAAGACTGGATGAGGTGATGCCAGTTAGACTAAATTCTGGACAGGTTGTTTTTGCAAAAATAATAGCGCCTGCCTCTTCCAACTTACGAATACTGGAACAGGTTTCTTCTGGGATGAAGGTTGTTTGGGTTCTGGAACCATTCGCACAAGGCACGCCTGCCAACCATTGAGAATCCTTAATCGTAATGGGCAAACCGCAAAGAGGACCACCGAGGCCTTGATCGAGCAGTTGATCCGCGACCATAGCGGCTCTGCGAGCACGATCATATAAGGTGATCGCAAATGGGTTAACCGTTCTTGCCACCAATTCAGCATGGTCTATCGTAATATCTAACAACTCCATCGCACTAATACGGCGGGAACGCAGTTCATCCACTAGCTCAACAGCGGTTTTATTCAGAATACTCATTGTTCATGTACTCGATCAATTATCAGTTATTCGTCTGGCCTTAATTCATCGACAGACTAAAAGCAGAGTCAGGTCAATGATGATAAGTAAAAGCCGCTCCATGACGTTGAGAAAAGTAACAGTATGGATCATAATGTATTCTTATTTTTTACAAACTGCAACACTATGGTCCATGATGTTAAATAATGAAAGTTTAGATACGTATTTAGGTGTCTCTGGTGTAATTACACAAACTGAGCTTCCAATCATCCGAGAACAAGGAAGACTTGGAGAATATGCGGTGGTATATAGAGTTTATCGAGAGAAGCAAGGCGGGGGGTTTGGCGATCAAGTTAAACATCCCTACGCTTGGTCGGTCTTGGTGTATATTGACTCTTATCTACTGAGTATCCACAGCGCACGAGGCGAACGTCGAGAGTGGGCCAATCTAGACAGTGCCGCTCAATGGCTCATGAGTAATGGTTTCCATTATTGGTGGACTCGCAATGATATTGAAAAAACGGCTTAGTGGCACAAATACGCAACAAGAGCCTCTCAATCACGGTACGTCTTCTGAACGGCGAACATGGCCTTCCCACATCACAAAATTTAGAAAAAACACCACAGGTAAATCAAAAAAGATAATTTCTTATGCCCATTCGCTCATTTACCATGAAATTGCAGCGCTCTTAAATAAAAATAATCAGTAAGACGTCTATTGCCAAAAACGACCAATAGGCAGACTGGGATTTATACGTTATTTTATCCATCATTTTATAGGATTTGTTATGTATTTAGGCATAGATCTTGGAACATCCGGTGTAAAAGTCATTTTATTAACAGAGACAGGGGAAGTAAAAGCCAGCCAATCATCTCCTCTTTCTGTTTCTCGTCCACACGCATTATGGTCAGAACAAGACCCTGAAAGTTGGTGGCAGGCAACTGACAAGGTCATACTAGCGTTAGCAAAAGAACACTCATTAAAAGAGGTTAAAGCGATCGGCTTATCTGGTCAGATGCATGGCGCCACATTACTCGATAAAGACAACCAAATACTGAGACCAGCGATCCTCTGGAATGACGGCCGTTCATTTGAAGAGTGCCACTTACTGCAACAACACTGTCCCGAAGTTCAATCCATTACAGGTAATCTCGTCATGCCTGGTTTTACCGCGCCTAAGATCCTGTGGGTAAAACAGAATGAACCTGAGATTTTTGCACAAATTAACAAAGTGTTATTACCAAAAGATTATTTGCGTTTTCGCATGACAGGAGACTTTGCCACAGATGTGTCGGATGCTTCTGGCACCTTATGGCTCGACATGGAGCAGCGTTGTTGGAGTGAACGAATGTTGCAAGCAACCGGATTGGACATAGAACACATGCCCAAGGTTTATGAAGGACCAGAAATAACCGGCCAAGTAAACTCTTGTCTTGCTGAACGTTGGAATATGAATCTGGTACCGGTTGTAGCTGGCGCTGGCGATAATGCCGCTGGGGCAATTGGAATGGGTATTATAGAAGAGCAACAGACAATGCTCTCACTCGGTACATCCGGTGTTATTTTCTCGGTTAGCGAAGGCTTTACCGCTAACCCAGCCGACGCTCTGCACAGCTTTGGTCATGCCATCCCTAACACTTGGCATACTATGTCAGTGATTCTCAGTGCGGCCAGCTGCCTAGATTGGGTAACGAAGCTGACTCAGTTTCCTTCAGTGGAATCGGCATTGATAGCCGCTGAAAAAAATCAAGACAGTCATAGCCAAGTTCTATTTTTACCTTATTTAAGTGGTGAAAGGACGCCTCATAATGACCCAAATGCAAAAGGTGTTTTTTGGGGAATGACTCATGAAACCTCGCCAGCAGATTTAGTCTCTGCTGTACTTGAAGGGGTCAGCTTTGCTTTATTAGATGGGCTCGATGCGGTCAGATCGGCACAAAAAGTCAGTGATAGCATCGATGTTATCGGTGGCGGAGCCAAAAGCCATTTTTGGTTACAACTGCTTGCCGATGTATGCAACATGCCAATGGCTTATCGAGAAGGTGGAGAAATAGGACCCTCTTTAGGGGCCGCACGTTTAGCGGCATTAAGTATTCTTGGGCCAGATGCCCTAAAAAATATTTGCGGTAAACCCAAATTAATAAAAATGTATCAGCCTAATCCGAAAAAAACGGCGCGTTATCTTGATAAGAAGGAGCGTTTTCATTCGCTTTATCAAAGAGTAAAGGGCCTTTAAAACCCTTTTTTGCCTAGGGAAATAAGCCGAATCGAGAGCATGCCATCTCTAATAACCATGTTTCTCGATCTCATGCTTTAGCTAATTGACTCTAAAATGACACCGCTACTCGTGTGTTCCTTTTGAGTAACAATCTCACTGTTAACCACGCTTCAAGGTTATAATAATTAGAACACGTCAATAAAAACAAAAATTAGAGATGATTTGTATGTTTGAAAAACGCTATCGACTTAACTTAGTTTTTAATGCTAATAAAGTGTATGACAGGCAAATAGTAGAAGGCATAGGGGAATATTTACAAGCCGCTCAATGCGATTGGGACATTTACTTTGAGGACGATTTTCGTTATCGGCTAGACAGCCTTAAAAGCTGGAAAGGAGACGGTATTATCGCTGACTTCGATAACCCAGAAGTAGAAGCCATTCTTAAAGAGACAGAGATTCCGATGGTGGCTATTGGCGGATCTTACCACCATAAAGACGACTACCCTCGCCTACCTTATGTCGCAACCGATAACGCCGCGCTTGTTAAACTTGCCTATGAACATTTAAAACGAAAAGGGTTGCCGCAATTCGCTTTTTACGGCATTCCTGACACTTCTTATAATCGCTGGGCGACAGAAAGAGAACACGCTTTTATCGAGCAAGTTAGTTCAGATGGTTATCACCCTCATGTAAACCAAGGGCTTTACACCACGCCAGAACTTTGGGACACGGCGCAGCACAACCTAGAAACTTGGCTGCAAAGCCTACCAAAACCCATTGGTATTATTGCCGTCACTGATTCCCGCGCACGCCATTTACTTCAAGCCTGCGATCACTTGAATATTCTAGTTCCTGAGGAGATCTCTGTGATCGGTATTGATAACGAAAGCATGGCTCGCTACCTGAACCGAACGGCTTTATCGTCAGTCACTCAAGGCTGTAAACAAATGGGGTATGAAGCCGCCAAAATATTGCACAGGATGTTGTCTGGTTATCCAGTAGAAAATTCGCTGGTTATCGTTGACCCTATTGCTGTCGAAGAAAGGCAATCTACGGATTACCGTGCCTTACACGATCCTTATGTTATTCAAGCCATGCATTTTATCCGACACAACGCTTGCCGGGGAATAAAAGTGGCTCAAGTCGTCGATAGTGTTGGCATATCGAGAACCAATTTAGAAACGCGTTTTATCGACGAGGTTGGCTGTTCGATGCACGAACAATTGCACATGACCAAGTTTTATAGAGCATGCGAGTTAGTCACGTCGACTGATCTAGCGTTTGATGAAATATCACGTATCTGTGGTTATCCATCGGTGCAATATATGTACACTGTTATGCGTAAAAACATTGGCATGACACCGGGAGAATATCGTATTTCGTCCCGACTTAATTCTGAAAACAGAGAAAAAAACTAACCAAGCTAAGAAAAAAAAGGGCCTATAATTAGGCCCTTTTCAATGTATGCAAGGTGACTTATTATCGATAAATATAGCCATTTACGATGTTTTCGAGCATTTCTTGCTGACCAGACACCGGTTTAGGGTTGACATTATTATCCGTCACATGAGCGGCTAAATCCGCAAGAGATTGCTTGCCAGATAAGATGCTCATCCCCAGTTCATCATTCCATTTCGCATAACGCTTATCGACGTATTGGCTTAAGGTCTCACTTTCTATCATCTTAACCGCTCGCTCTAATGACAATGCAAGCGTATCCATTGCACCAATATGACCGTGGAATAAATCGTCTAGATCGGTCGACTGACGACGTAGTTTAGTATCAAACATATAACCACCGTTTTGAAATCCGCCAGACTTTAAAATTTCATAAGTCACTAAGGTGTACTCTTCGACACTGGTTGGGTATTGATCCGTATCCCAACCTAACTGAGCATCGCCTTGATTCGCATCAACAGACCCTAAAATGCCAAGAGAGCATGCGGTGGCGATTTCATGATGAAAACTGTGACCCGCTAACGTGGCATGGTTCGCTTCAATATTCACCTTAATCTCTTTTTCAAGACCAAACTCTTTTAGAAAACCATACACTGTCGCCGTGTCATAGTCGTACTGATGTTTCGTTGGCTCAGCCGGTTTCGGCTCAATTAACAAGGTTCCTTCAAAGCCAATTTTGTATTTATGCTCAACAACCATTTGCATAAATCGCCCCAGTTGCGCTCTCTCACGCTTTAGATCGGTATTTAATAAGGTTTCATAGCCCTCTCGACCGCCCCACAAAACGTAGTTTTCACCTTTCAAGGCATGGGTAGCGTTCATGGCATGAAACACTTGAGTGGCCGCATACGCAAAAATTTCAGGATTTGGATTCGACGCCGCTCCGGACATGTACCTAGGATGTGAAAAGGCATTCGCCGTCCCCCATAAAAGCTTCATTCCAGTCGCTTCTTGTTTGGCTTGCAATACCTCGACCATAGCCGAAAAATTACTAATGTACTCTTTTATACTCTTGCCTTCTGGACTGACATCTACATCATGGAAGCTGTAATAAGAAATCCCTAATTTAGTAAAAAATTCAAATGCGGCATCGGCTTTCATCTTAGCGGCCGCCATTTCAGAGTCGGCTTGATACCAAGGTCTGTCAAACGTATTCGCACCAAAAACATCGCTGCCTTGCCAACAGAAGTTATGCCAGTAACAAGCGGCCATTCTTAAATGCTCTTCCATCGTCTTACCCAACAGCACTTTTTTCGCATCGTAATGTTTAAACGCAAACGGGTTAGTTGAATCCACTCCTTCGTATTTTACAAACGGAACCTTGTTAAAAAACTCACTCATAACAACACCTCTGAAACAGTTTTAATTATTGTTTTTACTCATGATTCATCATTGTTTTTTTCGGCTCAGACATCAATTACGAAATTTAATGACGTGGTTATTTATTTTGAGAATAAGAAGGTTCTAGAAAACAGGCTCAATAGGTGATTGAGCCTGTGATAAGAAAGGAATTAAAGACCGTGTTTACCAGAATAACCACTTTTTACAGGAGACTGCCAATTTGATAGTACATTTTCAACCGGCTTATAAATTTCTACAAGCAATGGGTAACAAGGCGTTTTGTCATCAGAATGACGACTACCACAATCCCCCCCAGGACAAGCAGATAAAGCGCCTAAAAGGTCTATTTCAGCAAAAAACTCAATAAAATCACCGGGTCTTACCGGACTGGCTTTCATGAAATATTGCTTAGTATCATGAGTAAAACCGGTACACATAAAAACATTAAGAACGTCGTGGATATGCGGCTCCACTTGATTCGCTGGCAAATTCGTTGCTTTGGCCAAGGCCCTCGTCAAATTAGAATGGCAGCAATGATTGTAATCGACCCCTTTTAACATGGCATTGGTGTAAGGGTCACATCGAGTGCCAATAACATCGTGGACTCCAGCACCATCCTCATCCCAGCCATACCAACCTAGAGTATCATGGGTAATGGTTGCCATTGGACGCAAGCCAGGAAGGTTACTCCATAAACGATCACCAGTCGTTACATGACTCGCATGCAATTGGCGCGTTTTACCACTAAAAAAGCGTTCAGATAAATCATTTGCATTCCATAAATTTAGATCACCAACTTGTGGTCCTTCCACACTCACAATTCTAAAAAAATGGCCAGCAGGAACGCTAAACGTTGCACCATCACGAGCAGGAACGATCACTTCTGACAATTTTACCATCCCATCTCTCGCCCTATGATACAAATCCTCATCATAATCAGGTAAGCAATTCACCTCATAGCATATGACAGGTTTTGCGGAACGACGTTGTTCAGCATCCACTGGTTCAAGTACGGTATCTGTAATTACATTTAATTTAGTCATAGACGAATCCCATGTTGCTTATTATGCTTGCCCATTAAGTGCCTACGCATTAGGCCAACGTTAAGCATGATTAAAATTAAAAGATTGACCACTTGGTAATCAGTAGAGAGAGACTAGTGTAGATTAGTTTGAGCCTAAAAAATTAGTATGAGCCTAAAAAAAGCCCTACCTAATAAAATGCATCAACAAATTTCCATTAGTAACAACTCAAAAAAAACAGGACTTTCGTTAAGAAAGTCCTGTAAAGGAGGGTAGTATCAATATCGAACGTTTGCTCTGCATACTCAAAGAGTTAAGAGCGGTATGACTAGACTGGTACGACATGCAGTCTAGAAAGTTTGCCTTTAATTAATTAGCTTGGAAAAGAGAAAGACACCCCTTCTCGTACACCACTTGAAGGCCAACGCTGGGTAATGGTCTTACGTTTGGTATAAAAACGCACCGCATCAGGACCATAAGCATGTAAATCACCAAATAAAGAACGCTTCCAACCACCAAAACTGTGATAAGAAACAGGTACCGGCAGGGGTACGTTAATGCCCACCATGCCGACTTCAATGTTGTCCGAGAAGTAACGAGCGGCCTCACCATCACGAGTAAAGATACAGGTACCATTCCCGTATTCATGATCGTTGATGAGCTGCATCGCGGCTTCCATAGTATCCATTCGAACCACTTGCAAAACTGGACCAAAAATTTCTTCTTGATAACTCTTCATCTCGGCCGTAACGCCATCAATTAAAGTAGCCCCGACAAAAAAGCCGCCTTCATAACCCGCTACAGCAGGGTTACGACCGTCAACAACGATAGTCGCACCATCGGCTTGCGCACTGGCAATATAACCATTTACTTTCTCTTGATGCTGACGGGTAATGACAGGGCCAAAGTCATTTTTTTCGTTGCTAAACGCGCCTACGTTCAGAGAGGTCATGGCCGCTTTCATTTTTGAAACAAGCGCATTAGCGGCTTCTTCTCCTACAGCAACCGCAACGGATAATGCCATGCAACGCTCACCGGATGAACCAAATGCCGCACCCACTAGTTGATTCACGGCATTGTCCATATCCGCATCAGGCATCACAATCGCATGATTTTTTGCACCGCCAAGCGCTTGACAACGTTTACCATTCGCCGTTGCCGTACTATAAATATATTCAGCAATCGGAGTAGAACCCACAAAGCTCACTGCCTTAACACGTTTATCCGTTAACAATACATCGACGGCTTCTTTATCCCCATTAACCACGTTTAAAACACCATCAGGTAGGCCCGCCTCTTTTAAGAGTTGAGCGATAAACATCGTTGAGGAAGGATCACGCTCTGATGGTTTCAATACAAAAGTATTGCCACAGACGATCGCCATAGGGAACATCCATAATGGCACCATTGCAGGGAAGTTAAATGGCGTAATACCCGCTACAACACCTAATGGCTGAAACTCACTCCAAGAATCAATACTTGGTCCAACATTGCGGCTGTGCTCACCTTTCAAGAGTTCTGGAGCACCACAAGCATACTCCACGTTCTCAATGCCACGTTTTAATTCACCACCGGCATCGTGCACAATCTTTCCATGCTCTTCACCGATTAACTCACAAATTTTCGCTTCATTTTCTTCCAATAATTGCTTAAATCGGTACATCACTTGTGCACGTTTTGCAGGTGGTGTATTACGCCAAGCTGGAAAAGCTTTTTGTGCCGCCGCAATAGCCTGTTCAACCGTCTCAACAGACGCTAAGGCAACTTGTTTTGAAACCGCACCCGTGGATGGATTAAACACATCTTGTGTACGTTTCGCTTCGGTGTTCATTTCGCCATTAATTAGGTGGCCAACAATTGTCATCAGTTTTTCCTCAATCTTTTGTTCAGTCTTTTTGACTCATTAATATATGTATTTGAATCAGTTCAATTCATTAATAGAGTCGCCTAAAGCATTAATTACATTGTCTATTTCGTTCAATTCAGTGGTAAACGGTAGGCCAAGTTGAATCGTATCGCCGCCATAACGCACATAGAATCCTTTTTCCCAACATTTCATAGCAATCTGGTAGGGACGTAACGCCGGTTCACCAGGAGCCGATGCGATGGTTAAGGCTCCAGTTAATCCGTAATCTCGAATATCAGATACATACTTAGCGCCCTTCAAACTGTGAATCAGCGTTTGGAAGTGAGGTGAAATACTGTTAACACGCTCAATTAACTTATCTTCCTGAAGTAGGTTTAACGTAGCCAAAGCCGCGGCACACGCTACTGGGTGAGCCGAATACGTATAACCATGAGGAATTTCCATCATGTATTCTGGGCCACCTTCAGCCATGAATGTATCGTATATCTCTTGTTTAGCGATAACGGCTCCCATTGGTACCGTACCGTTCGTTAACTGTTTTGCGGTTGTCATTAAATCAGGTGTCACACCAAATGCCTCTGCACCTGTTTTTGATCCCATACGACCAAACGCGGTGATCACCTCATCAAAAATCAACAGAATATTATGCTTATCACATATTTCACGCAGACGTTTCAAATAACCTTGTGGTGGAGGAATTACCCCAGCCGAACCAGATAGCGGCTCAACAATCACTGCAGCAATATTAGAGGCATCATGAATGGCGATCAAAGACTCTAATTCGTCTGCAATGTAAGCCCCTTTTTGCGGCATACCAACACTAAATACGTTTTCTTCAAGCATGGTATGAGGCATATGAATCGCATCAATACCTTGTCCATATAGCGTTCGGTTAGCACTAATCCCTCCTACACTTAAGCCACCGAAGTTAACACCATGGTAGCCTTTTGCACGTCCTATAAAACGAGTTTTAGTGGCCATGCCTTTTTTTCGCCAGTACGCTCTCGCAATCTTTAATGCGGTTTCCACAGATTCAGAGCCCGATCCGGTAAAAAACACACGGTTTAATCCTTCAGGCATAAATTCAGTGACTTTATGCGCTAATTCGAATGCCTTTGGGTGACCAAATTGAAATGAAGGCGAGTAGTCTAATTGTTTGATTTGCTTACTTACCGCTTCCGTGATTTCTGGTCGACTGTGACCTGCACCACACGTCCATAAACCTGAAAGGCCGTCGAAAATTTTACGACCATCTGCATCGGTATAATAATTGCCTTCTGCGGAAACAATGATACGAGGATCTTGCTTAAACTGTCTGTTACCTGTGTATGGCATCCAAAAAGAATCAAGCTGTGCTTGTGATAATCCATGTGCAGATTGTTTTTCATTCATAGCGTCACCCTAATCTAAAATATGTTGTAGGACTTTGTAATGCCTTCGATTATGCGCTCCCTTCTGTTTTTTTAAATCCAAATAAATTTACCGTTAGTTAAGCCACAGGTTAACTAACAAAATTAAGGTAAAGAGAGCAAAACACAGACTAAATAGCATCAAGGAGCACTGATTAGAAGAGGCAAACGAGACAAGGAACGCAAACGGAAAAACGACACAAGAAAAACAAAGGCACATCAACCCATAAAGATGAATCGCCGCTAATCGTTAATGAGCAGCTTCATTAACGTGTCAACGATTCGATTGGGTTTCGCGCCTTTACGAGTGATCGCCGCGTAGCTGGTAGAATACTGAAAAAGCTCAGGCATCAGGGTTTTTAACGCGCCTTTTTCAAACCATCGCTCCGCGAAGTGAGCCGGTAAGAAACCAATATAGGCTCCGGTCAAGACTAAAAAAGCGATACCTTCTTTATCAGAAGCTTGCGCTGTTGTATGAAAAGATTGCGTAAAACCGCTAATAGAAGGCGTTCTACCATAGGTCGATACCACCATATCGGCGACCGTGACATCCTCGACACTCAACGTTTCAACATTATAAAGAGGGTGTGTATTGCTACAATAAAGATAAGAATCTTCGTCATATAAATTAAAATATTCTATATTAGGTAATGATCTCGCATGCGGAACAACCCCAACATGCAACTGCCCTTCCATCACACCGCGCTCTATATCGATAGGTGGCGCCATACGAATATTAATATTAATATCAGGTCCTCTTTCTTTCAGCGAGGCTAATGCCTTACTGATGTTCATGTGTTCCAAGGTCACTAAGTTATCCGATATACCAATATTAAGGTCACCTTTCAGAAACGAGTGAAGACCATTAACTTGTAATTTAAAGACTTCCATCGATGCAAATAACTGAACAATGGCCTCATATATGCCTCGACCCTCATCCGTTAAAAAAAAGCCGGCCCGCCCTCTTTGACACAATGTCATTTTAAGACGTGCTTCCAAATCAGAAACCGCCATACTAATCGCTGGACGACTAATATTTAAAGCCACTTCTGCCGCCGCAAAACCGCCACAATCCACTACCGTTTTAAAGATCCGAAACTGTCGTAGGTCAATATCAGTGACCTGTCCTGTATAGGCTTTAAATTCTTTTTTCATAGATTTTTCCAATGGACAATATCGTAGGTATCAGTTGACTCAGAATAAAAACAATGGGTTGCATACAAAAACACTTAAAACAAACCTCATACTACAATATTTTCAGGGTGGGAAGAAGCATACTCACTTGTCACCAATAAATTGGCGCTGCATTGGGTAATAGCCTGTTAGGCTGTAATTTATCTACTGCCTAACAATAAATTATATGATTAGTGAATAGCCGGTCTTTCCTACTATATTAAACACACTGTGAATCAATCACTTCGTTCAATAAAGGAAAGACATATGAGAATTATTTTAATTGGTGCCACGGGCACAATCGGAAAAGCAGTCGCTAAAGAATTAGGCCAACGTCATGAAATTGTCACCGCTGGCCGTACCTCTGGTGATCTCATTATGGACATTACTGACACAACATCCATACGTAATGCGTTTGAAAAAGCCGGTAAATTTGACGCCGTTATTAGTTGTGCGGGCCATGTAAAATGGGCGCCTTTCCCTAAATTTACCACAGAAGATTACGAATTCGGTTTAAAAGACAAATTAATGGGTCAGGTTAACCTTGTGCTGATTGGCAGTGAGTACATCAATGATGGTGGCTCTTTTACCCTAAGTTCCGGTGTCACTGATCACGACCCAATCCCTATGGGAAGCTCGGCTTCTATGGTCGCTTGTGCTATTAGCGGCTTTGTTATGGCCGCTTCTTTAGAAATGCCTAGAGGCCAACGTCTCAATGTTGTCAGCCCTGGTGTGATTGAAGAAGCCATGGAAAATTACGGCGCATTCTTTCGCGGACACTGCCCTGTTCCTGCAGCACGAGCGGCTCTAGGGTATGCGAAAAGCGTTGAAGGTTTGCAGACTGGTCAGACAATGCGAATCGTTTTGTAATAACTCATGATGAAATAAAAATAATGTCCCATAGTGCAGATAATCTACAATGTGATTACTGCACTGTTTCTTCTATTACCTTACTCTTGGCTGTTTTGGGGAGGTATTTTTGCCTCTTCAAGCATCCAGTTAATCACTTTACCTAAAGCTGATTCATCTGCGACTTGCTCATTTGTTACCAAAAAATACCCTGCTTTCGTATCCAGCTGATACTCTTCTGGCATAGCTTCCACAAGACGCCCTGATTCTAAAGCCGCCTGCACAAGTAACTTTGGCACCAAGGCGATACCCATACCTTGTTCGGCGGCTTCGAGAGCATGACTGGATAGAGAAAAGACAGGCCCATGCACCTCGCTACCTGTCACACCAAAGGAGTCATACCAATTTTGCCAGTTGTTATGGCTATCGGAAATAAGGGAGATTCCTTCAAGATTTTCTGGGTTTAACCTTTCTTTACCTTGAAGAAAGTCTGGAGAACAAACAGGAATCGCTTTACCTGGCAATAAAAATCGAGCATGACCATCCGCAAAGGGCGCGGTTCCCCAACGAACCGCCATATCAACTTTATTTTCCCCATGAAAACGCCGTATAGTATTGGACGCATCAATCATGACGGAGAGGTTTGGGTAAGTGTCATACAGTTTAGGTAAGCGAGGAATAAGCCATCGACTGGCAAATGAAGGTGTGGTACTGAGCATAATTTGATTTTGATCACTTAGAGACTCCTTCTCCAGCAACACTTTTGTGGCCTCTTCAATAATACCTAAGGCCAACTTAAGTCGATTAATGTAATCTTTACCTTTATGGTTGGCCTGCAGCCCTCTTGGTAAACGATCAAATAACGGCCCCCCCAAATCTTTTTCTAAGCCTCTAATTTGCTGCGCAACGGCCCCTTGAGTTAAATGCATTTCTTGCGCGGCGGCACTGAAACTTCCCAACCTTGCCGTCGCTTCTAAGGCAATCAAGTGATTGAGAGTCGGTAAACGTCCCTGATGAGCACCCCATTTTTTCATACAATTACATTCCTAATTTTTGCTCGTGATTTATTCGTATCATTACAATGATGGCTTAACGATTGAACTATTCTGAAATAACACATTAGAGCGAGAACGCATTTTTACAGGATTCGAAGAAGTATTGATAAGCTGGACCACGATGGGCGCCTTTTTTTGACACTAGATCGACTGGAATAGACCAAGGCTTATGATCAAAAGCCGCATCAATTTTACAAATACAACCACTTTTTATAAGTGGTTGAACTAAATAAAGTGGTAAGTAGGCCCAACCTATTTGTTGTTTCACCAGCTCTAACACACTGTAGTTACTAGAGCACCACCAAACACTTGGGGTCATACTAATTAATGCTTGAGATTCTTTTTTCAATGCTCCGCGAACGGCGATTTGACGAAATGGTGCTAAGTCTGATTCAGAAAAAATGCGCTGTCCAGCCAATGGGAAATTTGAGTGACAAACAGCAATAAAATCGATGCCTCCTACATAACAAAAATCCACTTTTTTGTTTGCCTCAATTTCTGAAAACATGACCCCAATGTCCACATTACCGTTAGCAACAGTATGGATAATATCAGGTGATGCAGACGACACTAAATCTAATTCAACATAGGGAAACTGTAGAGAAAATTGTTTCAATACCTCAGAAATATTTGGCTCTAATAAGGCATCGTCAATGGCAATAGTTAACACGCTTTCTTCATGGCGCATAATGGATTCAGCAATCTTTTCAAACTCATACGATTGCGCTAATAGCGCTTTTGCCGTACGAATTAAACGTTCTCCCTCTGTCGTTAAGGTTGGCCTACGCGAACGCCTATCAAATAGCTCCACCCCCAAATCCAACTCTAAACTGTTTATACCATGACTCACAGCAGATTGAACTTTGCCTAATTTTCTAGCACAGGCAGAAAAAGACCCTAACTCTGCTGACAACACCAGCATATTAACTTGCTCTAAACTTAACATATGAATTTTATCGATGGTTATTAACTTTTAATTATCATAATTATTGATACTATCAATTGCAAATAATCTATCCATTCTTAGTATTAACAGTAAGGAATTTACGCCATGAGTTGGTTATATTTGCTACTAGCAGGCATTACTGAAATCGGTTGGCCAGTTGGGTTAAAAATGGCCCAAACAAGTGACTCTAAAATACTTGGTATCAGTATTGCGATTCTATTTATGGTTGTCAGCGGCACGTTTCTTTGGTTAGCGCAAAAGGAAATTCCGATGGGTACCGCATACGCGGTTTGGACTGGAATAGGTGCATCAGGGACCTTTTTATTAGGTATTTGGCTTTATGGTGATCCAGCCTCGTTAATGCGCTATTTTGGCGTGCTTCTGATCATTCTTGGAGTCGTCGTACTCAAGTTTGCTCATTAACCTCTAGAGACACCGAGGGCTTCAATTTAACTAGGTAAACAGGCCATAACGAGTCAGATGCACATTGACCCGTTATGGCCTACCGTCCCTATGGTGTAGAAATAGATCCAATTAACAGACCTATAACTAACATCAAACAGACGTATCGTTTAAGACTCTTTTGCCATCCATTAAACGCGGGATATTCTCTGGATTCGTATCATGAAGTGCTTTCGGCAATAGTGCTTGAGGAAGGTTTTGATAACAGACTGGCCTTAAAAAGCGCTGTATTGCAGAGCTACCAACAGAGCTAGAACGAGCATCCGATGTAGCAGGGAATGGTCCTCCATGCACCATGGCATGACACACTTCAACGCCTGTAGGCCAGCCGTTTACCATCACTCGTGGCTTATCGTTACTGCATTCCGAGTCACGCCTGCAACTGGTTCAAGAAGAGCATCTACTAATTGTAATAGCGATAAAAGAAGGAGATTCTGCCGCCGCCAGAACGGCTATGAAAAATCACTTAAACAATGCCCGTATAAGGATGTTTGAAGGCACACCAAGGTAAAGGTATTTCCTTACAATGAGTGTGCTTTTCATTTCTGAACACACTCGAATTAGAAATAAAAGGATGTTATTTCAATAAGTATCTTATCCATTTAATATCGTTCAATTAGGAAATTCTCTCTTACAATGCCATTATAAGAGGAAAGATTACAGACTTTAACCAGAACACGGATCAGTCCAACCTTGCTGAGATATAAATGATAAAAATACTGATACTACTCTGTATAAGCTTCTTATTTTCAATTGAGTCTATGGCCGCTTCTTTGGTGCTATCAAAAGAAGAAAAGGCATTTATTCAAATGACACCGGCTGTAAAAGTCGCCATGATGCCTGATTTCACCCCTTTCTCATATTATACGGGCGATCAAATAGTCGGTTTTGAGCATGAATTATTGTCTATAATCTCCCAGAAAACAGGGTTAACATTTGAAAAAAAAATTGACAAATGGACAAATATTTATACTTCATTTAAAAATAAAGAAGTCGACGTAATTAGCAGTATTTCTTACAAAAAATTTCGAGAGCCTTTCACGACCTTTACCAGCGCGTATTACAACATCCCTATTATGATTTTCGTAAAAGACAATTTTGGCGAATACAAGGGTTTAAAAAGCCTATCAGGCAAAAAAGTAGGGGTATTGAAAGACGTTTTTTACATTAAAGAGCTAGAAAAGCTAAGTACTATGAATATCGTACTTTATGACAGTTATGATAAATTGACGAAAGATTTAGTGTTTGGAAAAATTGATGCATTGATCCAAAACCTAACCAACATCAATCACCTTATCAAAAAAAACCTCTACACAAATATAACGTTAGCCAGTGAACTTGTCTTACCCAATACGACTAAAGAAGACCTTCGATTTGGCGTTCAACCTGATAACCCCATACTGGGCGCTATTTTACAAAAAGCCCTTAACGCAATTTCAAAAAAAGAAATGGATGCGCTGAGTGATAAATGGATAGGTTCGATAAAAGAATACCCAGGCGGACACATCGATTTAAATAAAGATGAACTTGCCTATATAAATACGAACCGTATTCGTTATTGTATTAATCCTAGTGGTCTGCCTTTTGAAGGTCTGAGTTCAACAGGTGAACATATTGGAATGAGTTCAGATTATTACAATCTATTTGAGCAAATGCTTTCGGCTAAATTTGAGCTAGTGAAAACAAAAAACTGGCATCAGTCAATCGACTATATAAAACAACAAAAATGCGACATGCTTGCTCTAGGTATGGAAACGCCAGAGCGAAAGGCTTATTTGAACTTTACCAGCCATTATTTGGAGGTGCCTCTTGTCGTTGCTACTCGAGTTAACGTCCCCTTTATTAACCATATTTTGGATTTAGAGGGTGAAAAAATCGGCATCATAAAAGGGGATGCTTTTGTGAAAATATTACGTCAAAAGTACCCTTCTTTAACCATAATCGAAGTAGATGATATTTATAATGGTTTAGATAAAGTTAAAAATGGCCAACTCTTTGCATTTATTGACACTTTAGCCAGTATTGGCTATGAATTTCAAAGCAAGTATTTTGGCGAATTAAAAATAGCAGGGAAAATTTCTGAAAATTTAAAACTTTCTATTGCCGTTAGGAACGATGACGCAACATTATTAACTATCTTACAAAAATCCGTTAATAACATAACCAATGAACGCCATAGAAAAATATTCACAAAATGGATTCCCATAAAGTATGAACAAGGCCTTAATTATCAAACCTTATGGGAAGTCGCTGTTGGCGTTATTGTATTTATTGTACTCATGGCCTATTGGAATAGAAAAGTAATAAAAGCGAACACACTTTTAATAAAAGCGCAAAAAGAAATTGAAGAAAAAAACAAAGAATTAAAACGGCTGGCTCTTACCGACAATCTAACAAAACTCTTTAATAGAAGAAAACTGGAAGAACTGATTCAGGATGAAATTAATAAACATGATAATACAGAGCATCATTTTTGCCTATCCATGCTAGACATCGATCACTTTAAAGAAGTGAATGACACCTATGGACATCAGAAAGGCGACAAAGTCCTAATCGAAATAGCCAATATTCTACAAAACAATTTAAAAGATACAGGGTTCGTCGGACGATATGGTGGAGAAGAATTTATTGTTCTGTACCCCGAATCCAGTATTAACGATGTCGTAACCACAATAGAATCCCTACGGTTAGCCATCTCGAAACATGACTTTAATGGCATCCCCCCTAAAACGGCAAGCTTTGGCTTAACATGTTCAATAAAGGGAGATACGATTGAGACCCTCATAAAGCGTGCTGATAACGCACTTTATGAAGCCAAAAACAGTGGACGCAATAAGGTAATAATTAAATAAAAATTATTACCTTATTTTTGACAGTAAATGTCATCACAATCTAAAAAGATAAGTATCTTTGATGACGCTAAATCCGTTTCAGTTAAGGAAAAGAGAGCCTAAAAGGGAATCCATTCCAGATCGAACGCATTTTTGGTTTTATTCACTATTCAGCCACATACAAGAGATGCAACTAACGAAAAACCAAAACCAAGCAAGAAATTATCTTAGTTTTGGTTATCAAGAAGCGGGATTAGCTAGCCATTATCGATAGCTCTAGGAAATTGGCTAACGATGCAATTCACCTACTCGTTCTGGTTGATAGGTTACCTCTTCTATCCTTACTTTTAGTAACCCGCCACCTGGTTTTGGCCATTCAATTTCACTGCCTTGGGATAAGCCGAGCAGAGCACTTCCAACAGGAGCACAGATTGATATTTTATCGTCACTACCATCCGCATCCCTTGGATAAACCAAGGTTAAAGTAAATGCTTCTTGAGATGGCTCGGTGATAAATTTAACCGTAGAATTCATGGTAACCAACGTTGGAGGCACTTCCTCCGGATCAACAATGTTGGCACGATCAAGCTCCGCTTCAAGCTCATACTTTCCTGCAAAGCGACTCTCAGGAAGTGTTTCAATCAGTTTATACAATCTATCTGCATCTAATGATGAAATAGTAATCTCTGGTCTTAAGTACATAAAAATACCCTCAACAATGAAGTGAAAATTTAGATTTGATCTAATTGGCTAATGAATATTATTGGAGTGTTGTATAACCATCTGATGCGTTGGTGCTATGCCTATCTCTAGACCCCACCTTAACAACCTTAAAAAGTATCCCCGCTCATATGACTATCCATTCGAAATAAAAAGGATCCTTATTATTCATCAAAATATACCTCAGATCAGAAATTTTCAACACAAGTATTCCCACTATATTTTCCTACATGATGAAGACACAATTAATACAAAAAATAGTAACGCTCATATTGGGTCAAACAAATTCTTTAAGCCAGAAAAATGAATTAAAGTTAACTTATTGACCAGTGCTCCAAAAGGATATTAATGAATAAATCGGCCGCAGGAGAAACAGAAGTCGAGCTGCGCTTCACAAGCCCAATTGAACGATCTATTTTTTGTCCCTTGAGAGGTCTAGAGGTCAGTACAGACGCGCTACTTAATGGCATTGCTAATTTAGGCACAATAGATATACCAAGTCCCATTTCCACTAAACCAAGCGATGTAGAAAGATGTTGAACTTCGTAAAAACTGTTCAGCTGCACTTGATCTCTTGCTAAGGATTTATCCAACAAAATGCGGTTACCACTGGCACGCCCAACACTGATTAATTTGTATGGCTCCATGTCTGTCCATGATACTTCTTCTAGATCACATAATGGATGATCTTTGCGTAGACACACCACAAACGGATCGTCAAGAAGCGGTGTAAAAGACACTTCTGGATGCTGAGCTATGGCCATATTTATGCCAAAGTCTGCATCTCCACGAATGACCGACTCCAAACCATGGTTAGCACTTTCATCTAAAATTTGAATCCGAATGCCCGGATAACGTTCATTAAAAACGTTAATAACACTCGGCAAAAAATAAAATGCTGCGGTGGGAATGCAGGCAATTGTGACCTTACCTTTCTGCTGAGAAGCCATGTCTTTTATACCTAAAACAGACAGTTCGAACTCCTCTACCATGCGACGAGCTTTGGGTAAAAACTCACGTCCTACAGAGGTTAACCACGTTTTTCGGGTCGTTCGTTCAAATAATTTTGCGCCTAAAATGGCCTCTAATTTTTGCATTCTCCGGCTCAAAGCAGGTTGAGATAAAAAAGTTAATTCTGCGGCATCATGAAAATTCCCCGTTTCCGCAATACGTATGAAGATAACCAAATCTTTAAATTCTATTTGATGCATTGTCACTCCCATTAATTCGTTTTACACATCAATTATGACGTATCTTTGCATTTGATGCACGAATATAGATTGTGAGACTTTAGCTACAAGCTATTACAACAACAAAGGTTTATCACAATGTCACAAACCATATCTTGCATCATCATGCGTGGCGGCACCTCTAGAGGACCCTATCTACAGATTTCAGATCTGCCTCAAGACCGAAATGCCTGCGCTGATGTTTTGTTAAAAATCATGGGATCTGGCCATGAACTTCAACTTGACGGTATTGGTGGGGGAAATAGCTTAACAAGCAAAGTGGCGATGGTTGGCGCCTCAACTCACCCAGATGCAGATGTTGATTATTTATTTGCTCAAGTAGGCATTGTAGAGAAAGCAGTAGACTTTGCGCCAAACTGCGGGAACATGCTTGCTGGTGTAGCACCTTACGCAATAGAAACTGGCTTATTTCCCGCCAGTGAAGGAACAACAACGGTTCGTATTCATAACCTAAACACGGGGAAGATCATCCATTCAACAGTACAAACACCTCAAGGAAAAATCGAATACACAGGCAACACTATCATTAGCGGCACGAACTCGCCTGGCGCACCAATTCAATTAACATTTTTAAATGTAGAAGGTGCGAAAACAGGTAAGTTGTTACCCACTGGTAGTGCGTTGAACACTATTGATTCCGTTGAGGTTACTTGTATTGACGCGGCAACACCGGTTGTTTTAATCCAAGCAAGTGATCTTGGAAAAACCGGTTATGAAACACCTGCAGAGCTCGATAACGATTTAGAATTCATGACTCGTTTAGACATTATTCGTCTTCAAGCAGGTGAGCTAATGGGGATGGGGGATGTTTCAAACTCAGTGATACCTAAGCCTATTTTACTTTCCCCAGCTCGTTTTGATGGAACCATCAATGCTCGCTACTTTGTCCCACATAAATGCCATAAATCATTAGCCGTTACAGGCAGTATTGCGATTGTGACGGCATGCTGTCTTCCCGGAACCGTAGCATCAAAACTCATCGGTGATAAAGATTCTGAATCCTACTTCATTCTTGAACACCCTTCAGGAAAGATCGAGCTAAGCGCTCAACGCAAACATGACAATTTCTCCGCGTTAAACAGTGTCTCGGTAATCCGTACTGCTAAAAAAATATTGTCCGGTATGGTTCACCTTAACTAACCATCAATACAGAAATAATAATCGTATTGAACATTCATAAAAACAAGAAAGGTAAATTCAATGAAAAAATTATCTAAACTCTTAGGCGTCTCAGTCTTAACTTTTGGTTGCTTATTAGCATTACCTGCAAAAGCACAAGATACCGAACTTCCATCCACAATTAACTGGACTATCCCATTTGGGGTAGGTGGCGGTACGGATGTTTGGGCTCGATTTATTGCACCACATCTAACCAAAAATTTACCCGGCAACCCAACAGTGGTTATTAAAAATCAACCTGGCGGTGGCTCTATCACAGGCACAAATTTATTTTTTCAAAGGGCAAAAAGCAACGGTGCCGATATTCTGGGGACCTCCGCCTCAACACTGTATCCATTTATGTTAGGGGATAAGCGTGTTCGTTATAATTTTGAGAAATGGATTCCGTTGATGGCGAGTCCAACAGGGGGGGTAGTCTACGTTCAACCGGATCTTGGCGTTACCTCAGCCGATGATATTGCTCAACTAAATGATGTCACATTACCTTTTGGTTCTCAGAGCCCAACAGGGTTGGAGCTACCTGTCTTCCTAGCTTTTGAAATGCTAGGTCTTGATATAAAACCTGTTTTTGGTATGAAAAGCCGTGGTGCTGGCCGCCTAGCATTTGAACGTGGTGAAGCAAAAATCGATTTTCAAACGTCTTCTGCTTATCTCAATTCTGTTATTGACCTTGTGGAGAATAAAAAAGCCGTGCCATTATTTTCATTAGGCATTCTTAATAATCAAGGAAAAATCGTTAGGGATCCCGCTTTCCCCAATCTTCCTACATTTGAAGAAGTGTATTTCAATAAGTTTGGTAAGCAGCCATCTGGCATGGAATACACAGCCTATAAAAAATTCTTAGCGGCTGGGTTCGCCTTTCAAAAAGTGGTTTTCATCCCTGCTGACACACCAAATGACATTATTCAAACATATCAAAAATCAGTAAAACAGATGCTACAAGATCCTCTCTTTATCAAAGACTCTGAGATACAAGTAGGACCTTATGAAAACATTGTAGGTATTGATGCAGCACAATACTTAAGCGAGGCCATTACGGTTTCCCCTGAGTTGTATTCTTGGGTTTCTAGTTGGTTGAAAGCAAAATTTGATTACAAGCTGTAGTTTTACCTTAGGAGTTATTACTAATGATTGAGTTCCTCAGCGCCCTAGATCAAATAGTATCGATTACTCACCTAACCTACCTAATTGCAGGTGTTTTGGTGGGGTTAGTAGTTGGTATTATTCCCGGACTTGGTGGCATCGCCGGTATGTCTTTACTTTTACCTTTTTTATATGGGATGGAACCGTCCGTTGGTCTTGGCATGCTGATGGGTCTCGTCGCCGTAATACCAACAGGAGATACATTTACCTCTGTTTTGATGGGCATCCCCGGATCAAGCTCATCGCAAGCAACCGTGATGGATGGCTTTCCTCTTGCGAAGAAAGGACAAGCTGCTCGCGCATTATCCGCCGCGTTTTTATCATCAATGATAGGTGGTGTCGTTGGTGCGATCGTGCTCAGCGTCTTTATCCTTGTCGCTCGTCCTGTTGTTTTAGCCTTCTCCTCAGCTGAGCTATTTATGCTTACCTTGTTAGGGCTAAGTGTTGTCGCCGCGCTTTCCGGCGGCAATATTTACAAAGGATTAGCGGCTTGTGGTTTCGGTTTATTGGTCGGCACTATTGGCGGAGCACCAGCAACGGGTGAGTTCCGCTTTACTCTAGACATTGACTATCTCTATGATGGCATTCCATTAGTAGTGGTTGGTTTAGGGATCTTTGCTCTGCCAGAAATCATCAGTTTACTCGTAAAAAACAGCGCCATTGCTTCTTCGCCAAATAAACTGGGGCACGGTCTAAAACAAGGCTTTAAAGATGTGTTCTCAAACCTGCCTCTTGTTGGCAAGTCATCGATCTTTGGAAGCTTAATTGGCGCGATCCCAGGTCTCGGTGGATCAGTAGTCGATTGGATGACATACAGCTTTGCCATCAACTCAAGTAAAGATTCGTCACAATTTGGAAAGGGTGATGTTCGTGGAGTCATTGCACCTGAATCGGCCAATAATGCTTGCGCATCAGGTAGTATGATTCCCACTATTTTATTCGGTGTCCCAGGATCTGGCGCGGCGGCCGTTTTTCTGGGTGGTATGTTGTTACTTGGCATCCAGCCGGGCGTATCAATGATAACAACACACCTTGACCTAACATATACTATTATTTGGTCGCTTGCTCTCGCCAATATTCTAGGCGCAATATTCTGTATTTGTTTTACGCGTCCCATATCGTTACTCACTTACATTAAATTTTCGATACTTACCCCTATTATTTTGACCCTAATTTTGTTTGCCGCTTATCAAGCAACACGCAGCTTAGGCGATTTTATTTTATTAGGTGTCGTCGCCACTCTCGGTGTCATGATGAAAGGGGCAAATTGGCCGAGGCCAGCTTTTTTAATTGGCTTTGTATTGTCTTCTGGAGCAGAGAATTATTTTTTCCAAAGCATCCAATTTTACGGTTACTCTTGGTTTTTGCGTCCTGGAGTGATGACTATTGCCGCACTCATTGTTGTCGGCTTCGTACTGCCTCCTATTTTGAAAAAAAGAAAGCAGAAAAACGATGCGACGGCCGAATCACCTCTTCATGAAGCTCAACAGGGCTCTGATGTAAAAACAGTCTCTTGGACAGATTGGGGAATAATCGCAATTCTGGGCGTATGCGCTACTTACGCTCTGTTAAATGTTTGGGACACATCAATGCTGACAAAAGCCTTTCCCATTATTGCCATAGCAATTGTTATGTTTTCTGTCGCTATGCTTGTGAGCCAATACGTTAAAGAAAAACACATAGGAATCCCCTCAGATCTCAGCATGAATTTGGTGTATATCGCTGGCTTTTTTGTCATTGCTTATGGGTATTACTTATTTGGCTTTATTTCAACAACCTTTGTATTTTCACTCTTGTTCTTGAAGTTCTTAGCAAAAGCGTCTTACCTAAAATCAGCAACGATTGCGATTGGTTTAGTCCTATTTTTAGTCACTATCGGCCGAGTCATGAACGTGGACTTTCCAGAAGGTTTCTTTGACCCCTACCTTTTAAGTGCGATAAAAACCTTTATCTAGGAAGAAGCAAATAGTCATCCTTAACGTGTGAATAAAAGTCTGTTATTTAAGAAAAGTAACGAATGTGAATTATGAGTCTCATTAAGCTACTCAATAAAGAATACAGACTTTTAAAGCGGGCCATTCGAGCCTTTCAGAGTAGCACCATAGGTCAATGCAACGCATTAAAGGCACCTCCCCATTCAAAAAACATGTAAAAAAGCTCGATATATCCAATGAACATATCGAGCTTTTCAGAACGTCGCAGGTTAGCCGTAATTATTTCTTCTCGTGATAGGCGTTAGACACGGCGTAGCTGTCTTCAAACCAGTTCCAACTTTCCACTTTACCCTCTTCAACATGAACACGTACGGCCCAACTGAATTTACCCGTATCGACGCCTGACTCGTTCGCTATTGCACTCATGCTGCCCATAAACACCGCTTGGTCACCGTTTGCAAAGCTATAATCTGTAGACCAGCTTGTTACCTTTAAACCGGCACCAAAACGAGGAAGGAAAGTACTAAGCACTTTTTCTTTTGAGTCCCAATTACCTATCCATGGGAGGCTTGCATCACCCTCGTTGTGCCAAACAAAATCGTCAGCCATCAGAGTCTGAAGTTTTTCCATATCACCAGATCCGGCCGCCCATAAAAAGGCTTGAGCCGTTTCAAGAGTCTCGGCTGAATTAACGTCTTTTGCCTCATTTGCCTGGACCGAAGTGGCTTGTAAGAAAGCCACAAGACTAACAAGACCAATTTGTAGAGTGTTCTTAAACATAACTTTTCTCCTGAATTTCAATTCTATTTATTGCGTTGGTGTGATAACTATACCTGTGCTAAATTATTATAAAATTCTCTAATCAAACATATTTGGTATGCAAAAATGCACAACATACGATGGGGTGACCTGCAATATGTTCTAACGGTGGCGAATGAAGGGTCATTATCTGCTGCCGCCAGATCACTAGGAGTCAATCACAGTACTGTATTGCGTCGGCTTGACACTTTTGAGCACCGCCACAAATTACGGGTCTTTCATAAACTTCCTACCGGATACAAATTAACGATAGAAGGGAAAAAACTGCTGGAGTCCGCTCTTGCAGTGGAATCGACAGTGAAAGAGCTGGAACGTAAAATTTTCGGACAAGAAATGCAGTTGGAAGGTGTATTGAGGTTAACGACAACAGATGCACTGTCTCGTTTAGTTTTAGGGGCGCATTTGGCGGCTTTTCATCAACTTTATCCAAAAATTCAGCTGGAACTCAGCTTAACGTCTCGTCGACTGAATATTTCAAACTTAGATGCGGATGTAGCGATTCGTCCTGCCACTGAGTTGCCAGAATCATTCGTTGGTACTAAGTTATGTAAAATAGCCTTTGGTGTATACGGGGCACCAAGTTATATCAATAGCCTTCAAGGTAAGCATCCTCTTGAATCTGCATCTTGGTTAATCATGTATCAAGGTAACGCGTCTCGACAAGTGTCAGAGCTGATTTTGGAAGAAAAAATAGTTATGAAAACAGACTCTTTTGAGCCGTTGATGGCAGCGGCTGAACATAAGATGGGTCTTGCTTACCTGCCTTGTTTTATTGGAGACAGTTCTGACATTCTTCAGAAAATAGAGGTTAATATGATAAACCAGAGTACAGATCTTTGGATGATGACTCACAACGATTTAGAAAATTCCGCCAAAATGAAAGCTTTCTTTGACTTTATGGAAGAAGCTATTAAATCAGATCACAACCGCCTAGCAGGGCTGAGTTATTAACCCAGCTGTCAGGAAGATTCGAATAAGTCCAAATTTTTTTTACGAGTTTTACAACCTGTGTTGCTGAACTCGCGGTCGGTAAAAGGACGTTGATATGACACGGATACGTTCTTGCTCTATCCTCACCAAACTTTAGGTAAGTCTCTCCACCGAGTCGTATAGGCTGGTGATAGGTGTTCTCGTTTCATTGACCATTGTGGTGACACGCCTTGTGAAGCGAAGAAGACGTTACCAAGGCCACTGTGGTTTATCTGATCCACAACCTTCATCAGGGATTTTGAATGGCGTTTACCAGATGATGGCCTGAACAAGTCTTCTTGAAAGGCGCCGTATTCATAGAAATCGGATAAAATCACACCGCCTTTGGCGTAACGAAAGCCTGAACGATAGATATAATCAAAAATCGCCTTAGCTACTTCAAGTAAATCCCGCGTATCTTGTGTTGGGTTAGGCAGTTCGGCAGACAGAATTTTCGAGTACTGCGGTTCGTTTGGAATAAAGGGGCTGGTTCGAATAAACACACTCACCACACGGCAAAGGCGTTTTTCGCCGCGTAGCTTCTCTGCGGCTCTGGTTGTGTATTTAGCGATGGCTTCCCCTAGCTCCTGCTTGTCTGTCACCTTATGACCGAATGACCGACTGCAAATAATTTGCTGTTTTGCTGGTTTTACCGTTTCTAAATCCAAACACGACACCCCATTTAACTCCTCAATGGTTCGCTCCAGTACGACAGAAAATTCTCCCCGCATGGATTTTGGGTTCGCGTTCGCTAGATCCAACGCGGTATAAATTTTCCTCGCGTTTAACCTTGCCGTGGTACGACGGCCAACACCCCACACATCACTTACATCAACCAAGGCAAGCAAACGCTTTTGCCTGTCTGGGTCCATCAAATCCACCACCGAACCGGTGGCTGGATATTTCTTCGCCGCATGGTTCGCCAACTTCGCCAGAGTCTTGGTGGGCCCGATTCCCACTCCAACGGTAATGCCCGTCCATTTATCGACCTTCGCTTTTACTTGTTTCCCGAAGACAAGTAAGTCTGTCACATGATCCACGCCGGTTAAGTCCATAAAAGCTTCATCAATGGAATACACTTCAAGCTGCGGAGCCTCCTCCTCTAGGATAGTCATCACCCGATTCGACAGGTCAGCATACAGCGCATAGTTAGACGAAAAGCACACAACGCCATGCTTTCTTATCTCGTCCTGAACCTGGAACATCGGCACGCCCATTTTAATGCCTAACGTTTTCACCTCCTTGGAACGTGCGACAATACAGCCATCGTTATTCGACAACACCACCACAGGCGTGTTTTTTAAATCCGGTCGGAATAACTTCTCGCAACTGGCGTAAAAGTTATTGCAATCAACAAGGGCAAACACCGTCTTCATATACCGCACCCTTAGCCCCGTTCATATTTGCGAACAACACCCGTGACCACACCAAATATCTCCAGCTCGGACTCTTCAGTAATATGAATCGCCTTATACGCTTTATTCTTCGGACGCAGTAACACGTTGGGCTTTAGCTCTAACGTTTTCACCGTCATTTCCCCATGAATGCAGGCAATGACAATGTCCCCATGGCGTGCCGTTAACGAGCGATCCACCACCAAGACATCACCTGAATGGATGCCGGCTTCTATCATTGAATCCCCCTGAGCACGAACATAAAAAGTGGCATTCGGGTGAGCCACACAAAACTCATTTAAATCTAAAGACTTTTCAACAAAATCCTGAGCGGGAGACGGAAATCCCGCCGACACCGAATCCATATACAAAGAGATTCGCACGCTGTTCACCGCAATAAACGCCGCCGACTCAGACACACCAAGATAAGTCACACGCATAACGAGCACCAAAATACTGTATAAAAAAACAGTATAATTTTAAGTAACATAAAAAACAAAGTGAATTTTTGTGAAAACGTCATATCTAAGCTGACTATCACAAAAACGATGTGTTTTTTTGGAATGAATATCGTTTAACAAAATTTAAACAAACCATGTGCTTTGATGTATTTGGTGTTATCTGGCTGTAGATACCATTCTCATGGCGATAAAAAGGCGTGAGACATTCGGCTATTGGTCAATGATTGCTGCGAGTACGAGTAGGTCATGAAGTTTGAGATAGGCACACTAGCTAATTTGTATGTTAAGCAAACCTACTCGAAGTTGGATGATAGAATGATTCGCATACGAAATAGAGAGTTACCTTTTTTCGTTTTTATTAAAGGTCCAACAGCTTTATAAAAACACGGAACTCTCTACTTCATTAGTAGGGCAATCAAATCTGAGATTAACACACTACAGCAGAGCTAAATCAGACAAATTCCTTAGACGCATCGGCTAACGCTTCCCATAAATATTGAGAGCTAGCTAAGTCAGAAAGCAAAAGAAAGTACTCCCCTCTTTTTTCTTCTTGCTTTGTTATTATAGCATTAACTCGCGCCACCGAAGTTTGAGCAATACTCCCTATTGGAAAGGCACATCGCTTTAAATCGACACCGCATACTTTGGAAAACATGGTTGTCGTTTGCTCTCCCTTAAACAAGAAGCAGGCATGGCTATGCTGACAGAATAAACGGTATACTTCATCAAGACCTTTCGCGCCCAGCTCTAGCGCTTCAATCAGTTCATGATGAGTATTGTCAAGATCCACCAACCAAAACTCAGATTTACCAAGGCGTAACACGACAAGGCTATCTTCAAAAATCAGGGATCGATTTGACTCACTAGGAATAGGCAAGCCTTGTGACATCAAATAGTTTTCTGCGCCCATCCCCCTAAAGCCAACTCTCGAATAGACAGTGCAATCCTGACGTTTAACACCGGAGTTCGATGACTCAGTGTTGTTTAAATCCAGCATACTTTTACGTGAACGAGGCACCGCACATAAATTAAAAGAGTTCATTACAACACCTCCTGACGAATATTGTTTGCATCATAAAAAGGCAATTTAACCACTTCAGCCATGACAATTTCACCGTTATCCACTCGAATAGGGAATGTTGAGCCAACCTCCTGTTGATCAACCCCAACAAATGCCATACCGATGTTTGCACCAATCGCACTGGAATACTCAGAAGACGTAACATTTCCCGTAATAGCGCAATCAGGGCGATCCGGATTCGCTAAGACTAAATGACCTTCTTTCGGTCGTATTATCTTACTATCTAATTTAAAACCAACTAACTTACGAGTTTGTTTTCTAGCCATGACAATGTCGACAGATCGACTACCAATGAAGAAAGGCTTCTTACGATTAACCGCCCAATTTAAAGAAAGCTCACCGGGATGCGACATGCCATCTGTATCTTGGCTAACAATAATGTGGCCTTTTTCCAAACGCAGTAACCGCTGGGTTTCGACGCCAAAAGGTTTCATTTCAAACTCTTTCCCAGCATCCATTAACCGATCCCAAACACCCTCGCCAAACAAGCTAGGCATATGAATTTCATAGCCCAATTCACCGACAAATCCGACTCTCAATAAGCGCACCGGCACACCGTCGATAGAGCCTTCTCTATAGGCTAAATAAGGGAAAGACTCGTTGGAAAAGTCTACGTCAGAACACACTTTAATAAGTACGTTTCTAGCCAGAGGACCAGCCACGTTAACCGCAGAAAAAGCCGATGTAACATTTGCAATATCAACTTTTAATCGCCACTGAGCATTCCATTTGGTCATCTCACGATAAACGGCATCCACACCAGTCGTAGTGGCGGTAATATAGTAGTGATCTTCAGAGATTCGACAGGAAACACCATCATCTACTACCACTCCCTGTTCATTAGTTAATACCGCATAACGTGTTTTACCAATGGGCTGGCTCAAAAAACCAAAGGTATAAATACGATTAACAAATTCAGCCGCATCTGGACCTCGAACCTCTAAACCACCTAAGGTACTGACATCAATCATACCAACCGCATTACGTACCATCTTCGCTTCTTCTTGAATGAGCTTATCGCGATTTATAGGGTCTCCGTAATACGCTGGACGACGCCAAATACCCGCAGGGATCATATGCGCTCCCAGCTCTAAATGTCGTTTATGCATTGACGTATATTTATGGGGGCTGAATATACGACCCGTTATATTAGCCAATTTTTCAGGAACAAATGGCGGTCTAGCTGTAGTTACGCCCGTTTCAGTAACAGTGCGGTTTGTTGCCTCTGCAACCAATCGAGCCGTAGGCAATGCAGAATGGCGACCTTGAGATGGCCCCATACCGACAGTCGAAAACCTTTTGACTAACTGAACATCCCGATAGCCTAGGCGAGTTGCATTGACGATGTCTTTCGCTTGTAGATCTTCATCAAAGTCAACAAAATCTTTGCCTTTCGGGTGTTTAAAGATAGGCCAAGGAAAGTTCGTCTGCTTAGCGCAAAGTACTTTTTCTGGCTCACTACTTGGAATACCCAATGAGGTTAAACTTTGGTATGCCGCAAACTGACCATCGCTGATCACAGCATCTAATTCATGAACGCCATTTGCAGACCCTGCCACATAAAGGTTTTTCGGTAAATTAGTCAGTGAAAAACGCGCACTGTCATCACTATAACTCAGTTTCGCCCCAGCCTGACAAAGCAATTGGTAAACAGGCATATAACCTGCTGACATACACAACAAGTCACAAGGAACCGTTACGCCACCAATAGAAACTTGTCCTTTACCTGTGATGTCGTGCACTTGCACAGCAGACAAACGCTTCTTATCAGAACTAGGCAAAGCTTCATATACAGTCGCATTTAAACGTACATTAATGCCTTGTTGTGCCACGGCTTTTTGTAAAGTCTCATTGGCTCCGCTAGGACGCATATCGATAATGACCGGTACTTCAACACCATTCCTAACCAATTCAAGCGCACACAAATATCCATCATCATTACCTGTCAGAACAACGGCTTTGTTGGCGGGTTTAATCGCATATTGAGACATAAGTCGCATCGCAGCACTCGACATCACCACGCCCGGTACATCGTTATTACGAAACACCACATGTTGCTCAAAGGCACCTGACGCGACGATGCATTGCTTGGCTCGCGCTTTATACATGCGACTGCCCTGAATAATGGGCAAGTAATTATCGGTAAACCAACCATTACAGGTTGCGTTATTCAATATCGTGATGTTTGAGTGATTTAAAACATTTTCTGTAAGCTGAGTTCTTAACTCGTTAGCACGTACTGCTTCTACATCAAAACGATGGTAGGTCAGAGCACCGCCTAAAATAGGATTTTCATCAACCAATAACACGCTTGCACCCGCATCAGCGGCTTTCAATGCTGCAGCAAGACCAGCAGGACCGGCACCTATCACAGCAAGATCGTGAAACAGATAGGCTTTATCATGATAAACAGGCTTGAATGTAAGATCAGCAAAGCCTAAACCGGCCTTTTTACGTATAAAGGGTTCCCATTTATCCCATATCCCCATTGGCTTATAAAATGCCCGGTAATAAAAGCCTACTGGCATAAATCGTCCTGCATAGGACAATTTTGCATCCTTATCATTTTCAAGAGAGCCGCTATAGTTTTGCCCAACAACCTCCAAATCAGCCCGAATAAAATGCTTGTCAGCTAAAACATTCGGCTCACTTTTAAGTTGCACCAAGGTATTAGCATCTTGACCCGCCATGGTTAATGGGCCACGAGGACGATGATATTTGAATGATCGAGACATTAGCCACTGCCCGTTCGCGATCAAGGCACTAGCAATAGTATCACCCTCAACGCCTTGATAACGCTGCCCCTCGAACATGAAGTTGATCGTTTTTTCTCGTGTAATGTATAAGCCTAATGGGGCTGGTAGTCGATTCATGCTCATACCGTTTTCTCCTCAGGTAATACTGGTGCGCTTGCAAACTCTACTCGTTTATTAAACAGCTCGGATGGATCATAGGTTTTAAGAATTTCATCACTGGCGGTATGGCGTTCTGCAATAAACCAGTAGCCAGAAGGTGAATGAAACCACCACTCAGTGATAACACGAATCGTATTGTCCGCATAAAACACATAATCGGCCCATTCTTTGTCTGAACAGGTCAAATGGTCTGGCATCGATTTAACTTCGCCACCATAAACAAACTCGCTAATGTTTCTTGGCCCATTTAATGGGCAATTCATCATTTTCATGCTCTGCTCCTAATGACTTGCCGCCGTGGCGCCCATCTCATTGACTTGACGAAATTCGTCAAAACGATCCATAGCAAATGGCGCAATTAGCTCAGGCACCTTGCCACCGCTCGCCACTAGCTCGGCCATGCTCTTGCCGCAAATCGGCGTGGATTTGAACCCCCATGTGCCCCAGCCCGCGTCTAGGTAATAATTCTCTACCGGACTCAATCCCATGATAGGGCTGTAATCCGACGTCATATCCGTAATACCTGCCCATTGGCGCATCAATTTCAAATTCGCCATAAACGGAAACATTTCAACAGCGCTTGCCAATAAGCTTTCTTTTAAATCAAGAGTCGATCGTGTGTTATAGAGCGGATAAGGATCAGATCCACCACCAAATACTATTTCACCTCGGCCTGTTTGCTGTACATAGCAATGCAGTGCAGAAGAGCTCACTAAGGGATCTAAGAAAGGTTTGACGGGTTGAGTGACCATGGCTTGCAAAGGGTATATAGTAATCGGCATTTTGATCCCAGCCATCGCCGCGACGATCGAGCTATGACCTGCAACGGCCTGAACAATACAACCGCAAGTAACGGTACCTCGGTTGGTTTTCACGCCTTTCGCCTTGCCATTTTCGACAATAACATCTGTAACTTCAGTCAATTGATGAAGTTCAACACCTTTCTGAGTGGCCCCTTTTGCATACCCCCAAGCAACAGCGTCGTGACGCGCTGTCGCACCATCAATGTGCCACAATCCCGCCAGAATAGGCATATCAGCTGGATTCATATTCAAAGTTGGCACAAGTTCTTTAATTTGTTGAGGGTCAATTAGCTCAGTTTTACCACCAAAATGTGTATTAACTTCTGTACGCTGTCGAAAGGAACGAATCGCAGAATCCGTATGAGCTAGGGTAAGCTGTCCACGAGAAGAATACATGATGTTGAAGTCGAACTCATTTGAAAGCCCTTTAAACATATCAACGGATTCTTTATAGAACTTAACGCCTTCAGAGGTTAAGTAATTAGAACGAATGACGGCTGTATTACGAGCTGTATTGCCACCACCAAGATAACCTTTTTCTAAAATAGCGACGTTAGTAATGCCATGGTATTTGGCTAGATAATAAGCCGTTGCGACACCGTGTCCGCCCCCACCAATAATGACAACATCGTAATGTTTTTTAAGTTCCGTTGGTGAGGGTAAATCAACATCATTTTCAAATGGGTAGTCGTTTTTTAAACCGTATTTAAGTAGTGAAAAAGGCATTTATCAGCTCCTTAGAAAATATAAATTCGTATTCGACTAAACACCTAGTTGAGTTGGTGTTGAGCGGCGGTTAACGTGTTCTGCATAAGACAAGCAATAGTCATAGGGCCAACGCCTCCGGGAACGGGGGTAATAGCAGATACTTTTGAAAAAACAGCGTCATAATCGACATCACCAACCAACTTTCTTTTGCCCGCTGATGAGGTTTGATTGATACCCACATCGATGACAACGGCGCCAGGTTTAATCCAATTTTCTTTGATCATAAGAGGCTGACCCACAGCCGCGACGAGAATGTCCGCGCTACGACAGATCTCTTCAATATTTTGTGTACGAGAGTGCACAACCGTGACAGTACAATCGGATTGTAAAAGCAGATTGGCGATGGGTTTTCCTACAATATTAGAACGACCTATCACCACTGCATGCTTGCCAGATAAATCAGCGATATGTCGTTTCAGCATGATCATGCAACCCAATGGAGTACAGGGCACAAGAGCTTGTTGCCCTGTAACTAGCTTGCCGACATTCTCAGGATGGAAACCATCCACGTCTTTCGCGGGTGAAATGGCTTCTATCACTCGACTTTCAGATAAGTGCGCCGGCAAAGGGAGCTGCACCAAAATACCATGAATTGAATTATCTTGATTTAGCTGATCAATTAATTCATCCAACTGCTGTTGCGTCGTTGCTGTAGGCAAATAATGTGCGATTGACCGAAAACCTGCCTGCTCTGTACGTTTGATTTTATTACGTACGTATACACCACTCGCGGGGTCTCCTCCCACTAAAACAACCGCTAATCCAGGTGTCACCTTGTTTTTAAGCTTAAAAGCAGATACTTCTTGAGCTACATTTTGGACGATCTCATCAGCCAGCGTTTTACCGTCGATTATCACTGTCATAGCACCCTCCCAATGGCCTACTTAAAAACAACTGTTTTGTTACCGTACATAAACACACGATGCTCAAGGTGCATTCTGACAGCTGTCGCCAATGCCACTGTTTCAGTGTCTCGACCAACAGCCACTAATCTCTCAGGTGAGTACGTATGGTCAACAGGTTGAACTGACTGAGTTATGATTGGTCCTTCATCCAGATCCGAGGTGACGTAATGTGCGGTCGCTCCAATAAGCTTCACGCCGCGCTGATGGGCTTGATGATATGGCTTAGCGCCTTTAAAACCAGGTAAAAAGGAATGATGGATATTAATCGCTCGACCATGTAGCTTTTGACAAAGCGCGTCTGATAAAATCTGCATGTAACGAGCTAAAACCACTAAATCCGTATTGGTTTCAGTAATGATATCCAGCAATGCCGACTCTTGTTCGGCTTTGTTATCTTTATTAACTGGTAAATGTACGAAACGAATACCTTCTCGCTCAACCATAGGCCTTAGATCTCTATGATTTGACACTACCGCAGTAATGTCCATGGGCAGCTCTCCTTTACGATGACGGTACAAAAGGTCATCAAGACAGTGATCAAACTTACTGACCATCAGCAACACTTTTACAGGTTGACTCTTATTTAAAATCTCCCACTCCATATTGAAGCGAGCAACTTGCGCATCAAAACCATCTCGAATTGACTCTATTGTCTGAACATCGCTTTCTATACGACACTCTGAACGCATAAAAAAGCGGCTGCTCTCTTCATCATCATATTGATGCATTTCAGAGATGTAACAATCATGCTCAGCAAGATATGAAGACACAGCCGCGACAATGCCACTCGTCGCATCACAGGAAGCCTTTAAAACGAAATCTTTAGCCATCTTACTTAACCTCAAATATAAAAAAATCATTCATATATAAATTAAAAAAACTGATTTTTATGCTTTAAAAATAAGTTACATTCAAATATATTAAATTTAATTATTTTTGAAAGTAAAAAAGTTAAAAATCTTAAAATAAAACCAAACCAGTACACATATGAAAATATTAATCATATATGGAATAAAATATGACAAAAAACACTGAATACCACGTTCCTGCGTTATCTCGAGGATTGCAGATAATTGAGATGTTTGATAAAGAAAAAAGAGTATTAAACACACAAGATTTTGCTGACAATTTGGGAGTGAGTGCATCCTCCACTTATCGTATTGTGCAAACCTTATTAGATATGGGTTATCTTAAAAAAGTCACTCGAAATGCTTACGAACTAGGGCCACAAGTTGTGTCTCGTGGTTTTGCTTTTTTGGCAGGCAAAGATTTAGTCGATATCGCCGCACCTCATCTAAACGAATTAAGAGATAGAACCTCCATTTCCTGTCACCTAGGAATACGCGACGGATTAGAAACCGTTTATATTTATCGGTCGCAAGCCTCCCAACGTTTATCGGTAAATATTCCATTAGGTTCACGTTTGCCCTGCCATACCAACGCAATGGGTCGAGTGCTACTGCAGCAACTCAGTGACATTGAACTCAATGCCATGTATCAAACCCAGCCACTGGACACTTACCCAGGACCCTACCCCCAATCATTCCCAGAATTAAAGGCACTGTTAAAAAAAGAATGGGAACAAGGGTATTCAAGTAACCGATCTGATAATGCAACCGCCATTGCTGTACCAATTACTAATTATCTAGGCAAAATAGTAGCGGCAATTAACATATCTGGTGCTGATCAGGTTATGAATAACCATGAACAATTCGAAGCCGCAAAAGAGGAGCTACTCAATACGGCAAGGGCCATTTCACAGCTAATCCCTTAAAAATCAAAAAATGGGCATCTCTGAAAAACCAAAGAAGCCCATTTTACTCAAATATAACTGACATAGTAATATTAATTAAATATCACGCTTCTATTACATAAAATATCAGCGGTGATGTCTGCACGATTTACTAATTCAGCCTCAACTAATACCGAGAACGAGATATAAGACACTGGCTTTAATATTATGGTATAGCCAGTGCCTGACTGTTCTATATTTTAAATTGACTGACGATTAAACGCATTTGACTGGCTCGTTCATTGAATTGTTCAATCTCAAGCAATTGTTCTTTTGAACTATTGCTTATGTTGTTTGCTATTAAGGCAATATTTCGGGCTGATTCGCTAATATGATCAATGGTAGAGGACTGCTCTTCGGTCGCCGCTGCAACCTGATGATTACCATCTCCTATTGAATCGAAACGGGCACGAATTGCGTTCAATGACTGAGAAGCGAGCTGCGCTTGATCAGCAAGTTCTTGGCTCTTACGGGAACTCTGTTGAATAGAGTGTAGATTGGTCGAAGCGGTAGCTTGTAATTGTTCAACCTGACCACGAATTTCCTGTGTAGAGTCTTGAGTCTTGCTTGCTAATGTTCGAACTTCGTCGGCAACCACTGCGAACCCACGCCCTTGTTCGCCTGCACGTGCCGCTTCAATTGCCGCATTTAGAGCGAGTAAGTTCGTTTGCTCTGAAATACTATTGATTACATCAATGACCGAGTTTATCGATTCAGCTTGAATCGCAAGATCTGAAATCGACCTTTCGCTCACTTTCATGGTGTCTGACATATCAGTCATTGTTGTCGCTAATGTCTGCATTACACCATTTGTTTCGCGAGCATCATTCACCGCATTAGAAGTATCCAACGCCGTAGTATTTGCAATGGAAGACACTTCATTAATGGTTTGACTCATTTCTGTCATGGCTGTCGCCACCATTTCAGTTTGTTTTCTCTGATCTTCTGCATATTGAACTGAACTAGACGACAATTTTTTTAAGCTATCCATGCTTACCCCGATCGCAGATTCAGCCTCTTTTATTTCCCGAACTAACTCTGCAAATTTATTCAAAACGGCATTAAAACCTTTAGATAAGTGGCCTATCTCGTTATTAGAGTTTTCATTTAAACGAGCGGTAAGATCCCCCCCTGAAGCCGACATTTTATGCAACTCATCGCCCACTCTAAGTACGTCTTTACTTACACGGTTGGCGATGTAGATTGATAATAATATAAAAATGGCAGCAAGAATGAGCGCCGCTGTAACTGAGAGAAGGACCACATCGTTTACTTTCGAGGTTATTTCAGCTTTCGGTAATACGGCAACTAACTTCCAATCGACATTATCCAGTGGTGTTACGGCGATATATGCGTCTTTACCGCCTACATTGCTTTCAATTAGCTGGTATTCACCTTTGTTAGATGCAATTTCCTGATAGACATCAGCATAATTACTTACATCCGACAATTTTTTGTTAATGACAGATTCATTCACATGAGCTGTTATTCTGTCTGAGCCGTCTACAAGGAACATATAGCCGGTTTTACCGACTTGCGTATTTTTCACAAGGCTGACGATATTGGATACATCAACCCCAAGTCCTGCAACACCGAGTATTTTCCCGCTGGCCGTTTTAGAGAGGATATTTACGTACACCATCATGGTATCACTGTCTCCCTCGGGTACATCTAGATTGAGAGCGAGCTCTTTCCCAGAGTTGATAGTATTATAAAACCAACTGTCCCTTTCTTCGCTAGGAGATACCGTTTTAAAATAACCGTCCTGAGTATAGTATTTGTTGCTTTCGGCCGAGACCCAAAACATAACACTGGCCTCAGCTTGATCTATAATTCCTTTACCGAAGCTCGTTAAAGAGTCGACCCCTGCTGAATTCTCTCCATCTAAAATCCATTTTTGGACATATTCATTTTGAGCAATACCAATTGAATAAGCAATAGGTGCCGCTAAATTTAAGGCTATTTTTGCTTTGGCCCGTTCTACCACATTTGGAAGATGCTCTTGTTTTGTTACGTCATAAAACATACCAGAGAAGCCATTTATATTGACGTAAGAACTGATTCCAATAACGAGGGACAAAGCTAAAATCATCGAACCGCTCAAAAGCGTTTTCAGTTTCATATTACTAAAATTAATCATATATTTTCCATTAACACTGCAAGCCTAAGACGGCTGTGATCAAAAAAGTTTAGCGCGAGCTCAATGACAAGAAGCAAAACTTCTAGACTGGATTTCACTGCCGCATTCGTTAAAAATAGCCCTAAGGGCTAAAAATTTTCTGGGGATCTTGAGCTATTTTTCTACTCACAATTAATTCTGACTTTTCAGACAGAATCATCCTTTTATTGATATCAGATTTAACATCTAAGTGCAATGCCGTCAGTTTTCCTGATTCACTCAACCTCGTAGTAATCGAAAAATTTACTTGAGATATTCGGTTTTCAATTCGTTTTCATAACTGATGAACTATCGAAAAACCATGAGTAATGGCGCTTTTTTTTTATAAACAACTCTACGGCTCAATTCTGCATATTACATCCAACCTTACCTTATCAGCTATCCATTTGTTTTGATGGAAACACGTTTAGAACAAACAGGTCTAGCACTCAGTTTCGCTACTAGCTACTATTAGGTACAGCGTCTCCAACAAAACCCGCTGCCGTTGGTGCCGCCGTAGCGAGTGGATGATAACTGACTGGGTTAATGGTTTAGATATGAGGGATGATAGGATGATAGGATGATAGGATGATAGGATGATAGGATGATAGGATGATAGGATGATATTTTTACTGATGACTGTGGTACTTGTTGATTATTAACAAATAGCCACCACTCTTTTTCCTGACTTTTACCTTACAAGGTTACAAATATACAACGGCATTATTAGTAATTAGTGTCTATCATTGCTAAAAACCCACTATTAGTATGGTTGACGTTAACACGACACAGTACAAAACGAGAAAAAGAGATGAAGTCCATTCCATTGCGTTGGCTAATTGTTACTCCATTCGTGATACTTGCCTTGATAGCAGGAATCACTATGTATTTAGTTTCAACGGTCACTATTTCAAATATTGCCAGTCGTGTCGGTATTCAATATATAAAAGAGGTTGAAGGTCGTATCTATGACCGTGTTCAAGGCTTTATGGGGCCATTAAGCGACATCGTTGAAATCAACCTTAATGCCTTTTCCCATAGACCTGAATTATTAGATGACTTAGTTCCTCTTACGAACAGATTTTATGAGCAAGCCATCCCTTATAATCAAATGACCTTTATTTCGATGGCAACAGTTGACGGGCGCTACCTCGCTTCTGCACAAGATCCAATCAAAAGAGGTCAACATAGTATCGCAGCCAATTTCATCAATGAACCGCTAACAATGGAAGGGTATCATTATGATCCTATGCATTTTATTGGTTCTAAAATAGTAGAGGATGACAGTTTCATCTATGACCCCAGAACAAGACCTTTTTATCAGGATGCCATCAAAGCAAATACCGTCGCTTGGAGTAACATCCACCCATATTACGGGTATCCAACTCTCGGTATAGGCTTATCCGCACCTATTTATAGCCAAAAAGGAGAACTATTAGGTGTTACTGCAACCAGTATCGCTTTAGTTGAATTGGATAAATATCTTAAGTCTTTAGAACTGGTAGACGGTGCCTATCTTTTCTTAGCTGAAGAAAATGGCTCTCTCATTGCATCCTCTGAGCAGAGTGAACTATTTAAAACCGCCGATGGCGTTACGTCACGAGTTGGCCTTAACAACCATCCTAATACCGTATTGCAATTAGCTAGCTATTCTCTGGTTGCAGGTACCCATAAAATAAACGTCGAGGGTCAAGAGTATTTATATTACGTCAAACCCATTACATTAAAATACGATAAGAAATGGTTGATCGGTATTTTGATTCCGAGCGCCTATCACAAATCGGTGTTAGCGGGTTACACTCAAAGTACCGTTATTATTACGCTTGTATTGTTTATTTGTATTGGCCTAATTGGTTCCTTACTCGCTTGGTATATTGGAAGTCCGATTCAGATTCTAAATCAAGCGGCAAATGCAAAAGACATTAAGAGCATTCAACAACTTCCAGACCCTTTAAGTAAAATTCGTGAAATAAACTCTCTTAGTCAAGGACTCAGTTCAATGGCTGATAACTTGTTCGATATTATGCAACACTTGGAAAAAAAAGTTGCTGAAAGGACCTCGGTCTTGCAAGGAGAAAAGGATCATTTGCTTGAAGATGCGTTGACGGATGAACTAACTACACTCTATAACAGACGAGGGTTCAATCAAGTATTCAAGCAAACATTAAAATACGCGCAGCAAAATCATCAAAAGATCACTTTTGTCTTATGTGATATAGACCATTTCAAGCGTATTAATGACAAATTTGGGCACACTGTTGGAGACTTTGCTCTCATTTCAGTTGCCGCAAATCTAAAAAAACACGCTCGTCTTACTTCAGATATTGTGGCCCGCTATGGCGGCGAAGAATTTACCTTAGTGTTCATTAATACCGATCTGCGTAAAGTGCTAGATCGACTTAATAGCATACGAGAAGAATTCAAAAAAAATCCCGTAGTCAAAGACCAACATATCACCATGAGTTTTGGCGTTGTTTATGCAGAAGACGCGCGGTCTATTTCTGCAGAGGAGCTGATTGAACAAGCCGACAAAAAGCTGTATCAAGCGAAAAACAGTGGTAGAGATAAAATCATTATTTAATGGATAAATAAAATTAAAAAGGTTATGAATAGATAACCTTTTTAATTACTTGAGTGAATGCCTCACGACTGCGCTCTTCACATATATGATGAAAATCATTAACAACCTGATCACCTGCGACAAAGACATCTTTTATAAGGTTTTCATTACAGGCGAATAACCAGCGGTTGAGTATATCTTTGCTTTCACTTGCTGCAATAAAAGGGTGTTGATTATCTAAAACCATAAAATCAGCTCGGCATCCTACTGATAAACCCAGTGACACATCACACGCTTGATTTCCACCGAATAGTGCCTGCTGATACAAGTGATCCCCTATATGGCTTTGCGCCGGCTGATGTAAACGGTTACGTTGTTGATCTCGCAAACGTTGGCTGTATTCTAACGTTCTCAACTCTTCAACAACAGATAAACTCACGTGACTGTCAGAGCCAATCCCCCAGCGCCCTTTTACATTTTCATATTCAACCGCAGGGAAAATACCATCGCCAAGGTTCGCCTCTGTCGTTGGACATAATCCAGCAATAGCGTGACTACTCGCGATGGCTTTTAATTCGATTTGGTCTAGGTGCGTTGCATGCACTAAACACCAGCGTTTATTAAGACCTATTTCATTATGCAGCCACTGCACAGGACGAAGACCACTCCAATTAAGACAGTCTTGTACTTCTTTATGCTGTTCAGAAATATGAATATGAATGGGCAACCTTGAATCAAGACTGGCTAATACCGTCTCTATTTGTTCTTTATTTACCGCTCGTAAGGAATGAAAACAAATGCCTATTTGGTTACGAATATTATTCGAAATAGCTTGTTCACAGGACTGATGAAGAGATAAATACGTATCGCTAGAATGAATAAAGCGTGCTTGACCGGCATTAGGTGCTTGCTGACCAAATCCCGCATAAGAATACAGAGCAGGCAATAAGGTCAGTCCTATCCCTGAATCATCCGCCGCTTGAAGCAATTGCATAGCCATTTCTGCCGGGTGCTGATAACGATTTCCATTGGCATCATGGTGTAAATAGTGGAATTCTCCAACTTGAGAATAACCTGCTTTTAACATATCAATATAAAGCTGTGTGGCAATCACTTTCACCTCATATGGTGTAAGCCTTCGCACAATTTTATACATTAAATCACGCCAACTCCAAAAACTGTCATTGGGGTTTAAACTAACCTCAGCCGCGCCAGCCATCACTCGCTGAAAAGCATGAGAATGCAAGTTCGCAAGCGTAGGTAACACGGGACCAGATAAAAATATATCGCTAGGTTGTTTATCACTATTCGTCACAATTGAGTGAATGTGCCCACTTTTAACAATAAAACGAACATTATGCTCCCAGCCATTAGACAATAAAGCACGTTTGGCAAAATAGGCTTGCTGGCAAATATTCTGTGTCACAACAGTATCCTCATTAAATAAATCGATCATTTTTTCAAATAAAAAGAGGTCATTACGCCACTCATATAACCTCTAAATACCGATTATATGAGTGAATAGATACACTTTACTAAGGGTAAAAATAGAAAAAATAACCCCTTATGATCTCTCGATAGACAGGCATTTTCTTATTTATAAATAAGAAAATGCCATGATTATCCCAATAAAGTGTTAGTTAGAGATGATTAGATGTACTTAGGAACTCAAGGAGAGTGACCTATTTCCAGCAATATGATTACGATACAGTATGGTTAATACAACAGCAGAAGCAATAGCGATTAACCAAGGGTTATTACCCACCAAAATCAAACCCGCAACCGTCAGTAGTCGTTTTTGCATCGTGCTTAATTCCGCATTAAAAAATCCAATATAAGCTGAAGACAAAGCCACAATGCACAAAATGCCACTAAACATAGCTAAAGCAAACTCAATCGCGTCAAAGTTCAAGAACAGTAAGCTTGGCGCATAGACAAACATAAAGGGAACTAAAGCTTTACCCATAGACAACCTGAATGCCGTCACACCTGTTCTCATTGGTTCAGACCCTGCAATACCAGCTCCTGCATAGGCGGCCAGAGCCACAGGAGGCGTCACGTCAGCGAGCACACCATAGTAGAAGATGAAGAAATGTGACGCTAAAATCGCAATACCGAAGTCATCTAAGGCTGGAGCAACAATCGATGCAAGAATGATGTACGTTGGCGTCGTTGGGATACCCGCCCCCATCAATATACACGCAATCGCAACCAAAACGAGGGCAAAGAATAGGATAACACCAGATTGATCGAGTAAACCAAAAGGAACCAATGCGCTGAACCATGTACCTAAATCTGTCGCCAATCCAACAATCGCACCAGAGAATTTAAAGCCTAAACCAGTCAGTGTCGTGACGCCTAATAAGAAGCCGACACAAGCACAAGCGGCCGTAATGGCAATGGATTGTTTCGCTCCTTCCTCTAATCCTTCTATTAACTTTTTAGGCGTTAATACACTATCGGCATCTAATCGGTTAAATCCCATTGGTTTTAGTATTAATGGAATGTAAGAACAGACAACCGTTAAAATGATTCCCCAGAAGGCGGCTAAAAATGGCGTGAACTGCATGAGCAACATAGACACCATAACAATAAGTGGAATCATTTGATGCCAGTGTCGAGCAAGAACATTCGACAAGCGTGGAATGTCTGAAGCTGGCATGCCTTTTAAGCCTAAACGCCTCGCTTCAAAATGCACCATACATAAAGCAGCCAGGTAATGAAATGCCGCTGGAATAATAGCAATTAGGATTAATTCGTTGTACGGAACCCCTAGCATTTCCGACATAACAAAGGCAGATGCCCCCATGATAGGAGGTGTAATTTGTCCACCACAAGAAGAAGCGGCTTCCGTTGCAGCGGCAAATCGGCCACTAAACCCATACTTTTTCATCATGGGAATAGTAAACGCACCTGTAGTAACCGTATTTGCCACAGGAGAACCGGATATCATGCCAAAAAAACCAGATGAAACGACGGACACTTTCGCAGGTCCACCAACATAGCGGCCAGATAAAACAGAAGCAAGATCAATAAATAACTTACCAAGACCGGAGGCCTGCGCCAAAACACCAAATAAAACAAAATGGAATACATAGGTTGCAACGACACCAATTGCGATGCCATAAATACCTTCAGTCCCTAAATAAAGGTGCTCAACTAGGCGAATAATATCGTAGCCACGATGGGCCATCATACCAGGAAGGGATGGACCAAAAATGGCATAGAGCAACGACACAACACCAATAAGAGACAAGGATTCCCCCATAGTACGTCTCGCGCCTTCTAGCACCAATAAAATGGCCATACCACCCATTATGTATTCTTCAGGTTGGGGGAAACCGATATTAGTGACAAAAATATCCTGAAAAAAGAACACTAAATAACCTGAGAAGCTTGCTCCCATGATGGCGAGTAACCAGTCTAATGCACCCACTCTACCGGCTTTCTCTCTCAGAAAAGAAAGAGGCAGAGCAGAAATAGAAATGATGATGGTAAATAAGTAAATGCTGTAAACTTGCCAATCAGGAATTTGACCAGAAAGAGCCGTAGCCAACTGATTACCAATAAATAAATAAAACACGCCATAAGCAAAACCAAGAACCATGCTTAACGGTTTATTTTTTGGCTCTTTACGAGGGAAAACGAGAAACAAGAGACCCATTATAAAAGTAAGATGGGTTGCTCTATGAGAGATTTCATTTAATAAGCCAAAACCTGATGTGTAAACATGAAATAAGCTTAGTACAACACAGGTTATGGTTATAAATATTTTTAATAAGCCTCTTGAGTTACGAAAGTTGCTTTCACTATCGTATTTTTTTACCAAGTTATCGAGCTCTTCTTGACTAAGAACAGCTTCATTCTCATTTTTTTTTGGATGAATGTTACTCATTATTTTTCACCATCGTCACGTCTTGTTCACAGGCTTGTATTGGGACAATATGTAAGCCAATATCAGACCATTGGTTAAGGTTCACCGTAATACCACTAGTATGGAGTCTGTTCTGGAATCGACTATCCGTTCGAACAATCAGGTTAGGTATATCTCGATTCATTTTTAAAATAAACTCTCCATTCTTAGACTCAAAATCATAAGCATCGGGCTCATTCAACAAGGATGGCAACCCCTGACCATGAGCAATAAAATGTTCCGCTGTCTGGAGAATAGACAGTTCATCACCTCTGGTAACGACACTATATTTATCAACAACAGGAGTAAGAGAGACAGAGTGAATAAAGGTTAAGTCAAAGCGTTCATCACTTAACTCAACACACTCTAAAAAAACGTCACTTCTCGTTTGGCTAATACTTAATGCAGAGCCAAATAAAGAAAAAGGGGTTGTAGCAATCACAACCCCTATTCCAATAGAGAAGATCTTATTTAATAAGGCCTTTTTCACGGTAATAACGCTCAGCACCTGGATGTAATGGAATAGATACAGACTCTAAAGCCGTTTGAAGAGTAATCTCTTTACCTTTTACGTGAACTTTAGCCATAGTATCAGTATTTTCATACAAAGCTTTCGTTACAGCATAAGCTACGTCATCGGACAAATCTGCATGAGATGCCCAAATTGCACGTACAGCAATCGTTTCGATATCTTTGTCTATTCCTTTATAAGTCCCTGCTGGCAACACAGTTTTAGCGTAATAAGGTTGGCTTTGACGTAATTTATCAATAGCCTCACCAGATAAAGGAATAATATTCACATCATGACTGTTAGATAGTTCAACAATGGATGAGGTGGGAGAACCTGCTGTAATTAAAGATGCGCCAAGATTTCCATCTTTTATTTTTTCTGCAGATTGAGAAAATGAAGAGTAATCTTCTTTAATATCTTTACGGTTCATACCATAAGCAACCAATAAGTCACCTAATAACTGCCATTGACCGGAACCTGGAGAACCAGAACTGACAGACTTACCTTTCAAATCAGAAAAGCTTTTAATATCCGGTTGTGATACTAACTGCACTGTTTCTGGATACAAGGCACCTAATGCGCGCAAATTTTTAATTGCTTTCCCATCAAACTGATTTTTACCATTATAAGCCGCATCTAACACATCGGCTGCAACAAAAGCCGACTCAATCGCGCCACGTCCTAACAAGGTAGCATTCGCAACAGAAGCATTACCTGTCTCTGCGGTAGCCGATATTTTTTTATCACCCAAATCTGAATTATTAGAGATAACTTGAGCCAACATTCCGCCAAGAGGATAATATGTTCCTCCTGTACCACCTGTTGCAATACCAAAAAAGACGCGCTCTTGAGCCATAACCGTGCCAGAAGCTAAACCTAGCCCTAACCCTACAGACACTAACAAAGTACCTAATTTATTTTTCATCTAATATTCCTTTTTTTTAAAGATTAAAGAAAAAGCATAAATGAATGCTTTCAATCGCTAAATAAAATTCACTTCTATACTCTCACTTGAGAATAAGAAATATATGAGTTTTGGAAAATATCGACTTAGATTTCGATATGAACAAACATCAATCTATTAGATTTTTTTTATAAAAAACACACTAAAACCAAAAATAAGCATAATACATTCAACATATTACAAATATGAAAAAAAACTACCTATACGAAATAAGTCGTTATAAGTTAATTGAATATAAGTGCGACAAAAAACTAAGATCAAGCCGTTGCAATTTAGTATCTCCAAATCAAGGTAACGCATTATTTTTTGCAAACCATGAGCGTTATAAAATTCGGAACTCAAATATTGAGCCAGATTTTATTTAATCATGCTCTTATTAAGGAGAGACTCTAAAAGCGGGATAAAAATAGTCTATTTATATAAAAAGAAAGCTACCCAAGCTTCAATATTAAAAGGTTAGATCTCAATTAAATATTCTATTATGTGTACGTTGTATCACTCGTGCCCAAGGCATAAAACGACGAAACTTTCATAGGTATTAACTAAATTTTAGTTTGGAGCCTCTAAAAATGAATGCTCAGACGCCATATATAAACTAAGATTTTTTTAAGATTGGTCTCAAGTAGACTAAATAAGAGATTATTTTCTTCCTTTGGCGGAATATTAACAAACTCGCCATTTTGCAAAAATAGCCTCTTGGAATGGATTAGCGTTATCATTTGAAAATTATTTTCAGATACAAAAAAGCCCCGACGTTGTGAATAATCACTAACGGCCGAGGCTTTATAATTTGGTAGGGCTAGGCAGATTCGAACTGCCGACCTCATCCATGTCAAGGATGCGCTCTAACCAACTGAGCTATAGTCCTATAAACTTTGTGCCGCAAATTATACCCATTGTTTTGGGGTTGGCAAGTGTTGTTTTTAAAAAATTTAACTTTTTGAATTTATTAACGTTATTTATGTTTTTTAAACGCCATTTTTAAAAGCCATTGGTTTCTGTGACATAGTCAGGTAGGTCTTCTTCTGCTGGAACGGGGGTAGATTTACCATTGTCATCTAATGCAACAAATTTAAAAATACCTTCCGTCACTTTTTCACGGGTTCCAATACGACCACGTCTTACCCAGGCTTCAACGGCAATTTGCATGGAAGTTCTGCCTATAGAGTGAACATGAGTATAAACCCCTAAAATATCCCCTACTTTTACTGGGCGCAGAAAGCTCATGCGGTCAATTTCAACGGTAACCACTCTTGTTTGCGCTCTTTGACCGGCACAAATACCGGCGGCGATGTCCATTTGCGACATAACCCAACCACCAAAAATATCACCAGCGGGATTGGTGTCAGATGGCATAGCAACCGTACGTGTGGTTAAGCGTCCTTTTGTTTGACTTGACTCATCTGACATACATTTCCCCTAAAAATAGTCATTTAATAACATAAATGTGTAAAATGCATTATTAATGACAATATTATAAAGCACCAGCCTCTTTCAACTTTTTCTGTAACTGACGAATTTGGTCTCGATAGCCTGCAGCCAACTCGAATTTTAGTTCCTCTGATGCCAAGACCATCTCTTTTTCCAAGTTCAATATAACTTTGCGTACATCCGCTACATCATCTAAGGTTTCAACCTGATAATCCGTTTCCATTTCGGCCACTTTTTTGACTTTTTGACTTCGGTTTTTACCTGCTCCTGGGTTATAGGAGCCTTCCATAATGTCTTCGACGGATTTAGAAATGCCTTTAGGGGTAATATTATGCTCTAGGTTAAAAGCCATTTGTTTTTCTCGACGACGGCTGGTTTCACTGATCGCTCGCTCCATTGATCCTGTCATTCGGTCTGCATAAAGAATCGCCCGACCGTTAAGGTTACGAGCGGCACGCCCAATCGTCTGAATAAGAGAACGATCCGAACGCAAAAAGCCTTCTTTGTCAGCATCCAATATGGCGACTAAACTTACTTCAGGTATGTCCAAACCTTCTCTTAATAAGTTAATACCGACAAGCACATCAAATTCACCTAGACGCAAATCTCGAATAATTTCCACTCGTTCGACGGTATCAATGCCCGAATGCAAATAACGCACTCGAATGCCGTGGTCATGCAAATAATCGGTTAAATCTTCTGCCATGCGCTTAGTTAAGGTCGTGACCAAAATGCGTTCTTTTTTTGGTAATCGTAGATTAATTTCAGACAACAAATCATCGACTTGGGTCGCCACGGGACGAATTTCTATTTCTGGATCGACTAGACCTGTAGGACGCGCAATCTGCTCCACAACCCAGTCTTGGTGCTCCGCTTCATATTTACCTGGTGTGGCGGATACGAGAATCGTTTGCGGTTTCATTTTTTGCCACTCTTCAAAGCGCATTGGACGATTATCTAAGGCCGAAGGTAGACGGAATCCGTATTCCACTAGGTTTTCTTTACGAGATCGGTCGCCCTTGTACATGGCCCCTAATTGCGGCACGGTAACATGAGATTCATCGATGACTAACAAAGCATTATCAGGTAAATAATCAAATAATGTCGGGGGCGGTGAGCCTTCAGGTCGACCAGAAAGGTAGCGAGAGTAGTTTTCTATCCCAGAACAGTAACCTAACTCTTGCATCATTTCTAAGTCATAACGTGTACGTTGCTCTAACCGCTGTAACTCAACCAATTTATCGAGGGATTTTAGCTGCGCCAAACGCTCGTCTAACTCCACTTTAATTCGTTCAATCGCACTAACAATGGTTTCTCGCGGTGTGACATAATGGGTTTTCGGATAGATGGTGATACGAGGCACTTTACGTAGGGTTTTATTGGTTAAAGGATCGATAAAAGACAGCTGTTCAACTTCATCATCAAACAGCTCTATGCGAACAGCCGTGTCTTCCGAATCAGCCGGAAAGACCTCTATTACATCTCCTCTAACGCGAAAATTACCCCGCTCAAAAACCATGTCATTACGAGTGTATTGCAATTCAGCTAATCGTCGTAATACGTCTCTTTGATCGATACGTTCACCACGATCAAGATGCAACATCATTTTTAGATAGGACTCAGGGTCACCCAAACCATAAATGGCGGACACCGTCGCGACAATAATAACGTCTTCCCTTTCTAATAGGGCTTTGGTCGCCGATAAACGCATTTGCTCTATGTGTTCATTAACGGACGCGTCTTTCTCTATAAAGGTGTCGGATGCCGCCACATAGGCTTCTGGCTGATAATAATCATAATAAGAAACAAAGTACTCGACGGCATTATTTGGGAAAAAATCTTTAAACTCCCCATAAAGCTGTGCCGCTAAGGTTTTGTTATGAGCCATAATAATGGTCGGACGTTTTATTTGTGAAATAACGTTGGCAATTGTATATGTTTTACCTGAGCCAGTTACACCCAACAACGTCTGATGTGCTAAGCCAGACTCAACCCCTCTTACCAGTTTTTCAATCGCGGCAGGCTGATCCCCCGCAGGAGAATAATCAGAGACAAGGCTAAACTCATTCGACACAGTCGTTTCCTATTAATAAATTTTCGATGTAATAAGCTTAACAAAAACTTGAGTAGAATACTGTCTTTTTGAACAGTAAAAAAACGCTTGCAACGCATGACAACATCACCAATTAAAAACTTCTTACAACGAAAAAGCATCTACAATTATTTTTTTGTGACGAATTGCTCTAAGGATCGGGGTTCTATATTAAATAAAACTAATATACCATTAAAGAATAAGCTTATAACCCAAGGTGATTTTATGAAAACGATTCACACCCCTTCAATTCAGGCATTTTTTGACGAAACTACCTTCACAGTGACCTACTTAGTGAGCCATCCAGAGACTCACGAGTGCGCCGTTATCGATTCCGTTTTGAATTTTGATCAAGCCTCTGGACAAACAAGCACGCTGTTAGCAGATCAATTAATCGAGTCCATCAAAAAGCAAGGATTAACACTAAAATGGATCATGGAAACCCATGTGCACGCCGATCATTTATCCGCTGCACCTTATTTAAAAAAGCACTTGGGGGGGCAAATTGTCATCGGTAATCGTATCAAACTCGTCCAACAAACGTTTGGAGAGTTGCTTAATGTAGAGACGAGCTTTTTACGAGATGGCTCTCAGTTCGATGTTTTAGTATCCGAAGGTGATCAACTGTCATTAGGAGATAGACACTTCTCTATTCTTCATACCCCTGGTCATACACCCGCTTGCGTAACCTATGTCATTGAAGACGCATGTTTTGTAGGAGATACCTTGTTTATGCCAGATTTTGGTACCGCTCGTTGTGACTTTCCAGGTGGTAACGTCTCTGAATTGTATCAATCCATCCAAAAAATTCTATCACTGCCAGCCACAACAAGAGTGTTTACCTGTCATGATTATAAAGCGGAGAATAGAAACGTATTTGCTTGGGAATCAACGATTGATGAGCAGAAGCGTAACAACATTCACATTAATCATAAAATTGATGAAGCCATGTTTTGCGAGATGCGAAAAAAGAAGGATAAAACCCTGTCCATGCCCAAACTAATTTGGCCTTCTGTGCAAATTAATATGAGAGCGGGAAACATGCCTGAACCAGAAAAAAACGGCGTTAGTTACTTAAAGACGCCGATCAATCTTGGCTAGTCGCACTTTAGAGAATGTACTTTAACAAATATGGTGGCTGAAGCACTATGAAGAATGTCGAAAAATGGCTACCCGCTCTGGTTTGGTTGAGAACCTATAATAAAACCGACGTTAGCGCGGATGTGTTAGCCAGCTTAGTTGTAACGATCATGCTCATTCCTCAAAGTTTAGCGTATGCCATGTTGGCAGGCTTACCGCTATCGATGGGGCTGTATGCCAGCATTTTACCCTTAATCGCTTATGCTGTATTTGGATCAAGTCGCACCTTAGCCGTTGGCCCAGTGGCGGTAGTGTCTATGATGACAGGCACCGCCGCTGCGAGCTTTGCTATTCCAGGTTCTGAAGAATATGTAGCCGTCGCTATTTTACTGTCGGTGATATCAGGTCTTTTTTTAATTTTATTAGGGGGATTAAAATTAGGGTTCTTCGCTAATCTACTCAGCCACCCAGTGATTTCAGGCTTTATAACCGCATCAGCCATCGTCATTGCCATCAGCCAAATGAAACATATTTTAGGTATTTCGATCGAAGGACACGCTCTGATGGAGGTCATTCCTGCTCTTTTTATGCAGATAACAACGGCCCATTTACCGACTTTTACTCTAGGGGTAACGTCTATTACAGTATTACTGTTTTTGAGATTCTATTTAGCTACCGTATTAATACGATTGGGTTTCGCTAAGCAGACGGCATCACTACTAAGTAAAACAGGCCCTGTTATTGTTGTCATTTTATCCACTTTGATCGTCTCGTTTTTTGCATTGGATACCATAGGCATTGGTGTAGTTGGCTCTGTGCCAACAGGGTTTCCTTCATTGCAATTACCTGATTTAAGTTACGATCAAGTGATGTTGCTCCTACCCTCAGCGGCACTCATTAGTATTGTTGGATTCGTTGAATCCGTTTCGGTGGCCCAGTCTTTTGCCGCCAAACAACGTCAGAGCATCAATCCAAACCAAGAACTTATCGGGTTAGGCTGCGCCAACATTGCCTCCTCACTCAGCTCAGGCTTTCCAGTAACTGGCGGTTTTTCTCGCTCAGTAGTGAGCTTTGATGCCGGCGCAAAAACGCCCATGACAGGAGTCTTTTCAGCCATCCTTATTTTAATGGCGTTGACTTTTTTTACATCACTCTTTTACTTCTTACCTAAAGCCGTGCTCTCGGCCACAATCATTGTAGCGGTATTGTCTTTGGTTGATCTAAAAGCCATAAAAGACGTTTGGGGTTATTCAAAGCACGATTCAGTAGCCATGATAGGAACCATTATGGCTGTACTTTTTTATGGTGTTGAAGTGGGTATTACGACAGGAGTAGGCTTGTCGATATTAATGTTTTTATGGCATACCAGCCATCCACATATAGCGGTTGTTGGACAAGTGACTGGAACCGAGCACTTTAGAAATGTAGAACGGTTTAATGTTGAAGTACATGAATCAATCTTGACACTGAGAGTAGATGAAAACCTATATTTTGCGAATGCAAGAGTCATGGAAGATAAGGTGGCCGCCCTTGTTGCAGAGAAGCCTAATGTAACGGATGTCATATTAATGTGTACGGCCATTAATATGATCGATGCCAGCGCATTGGATAGTTTAGAGGCCATTTCCGATCGACTTCAGTCAGCCAATATAAAGCTGCATCTTTCAGAGGTAAAAGGCCCTGTCATGGATAAACTAAAAGAATCTGATTTAATAAAACATTTGAGCGGTAATGTATATTTAACTCAATATCAGGCGGTTCAATCCATTCTAAACAATACGCATCCAACATAATAAGAAAGACAATACTGATGACAAATCAATCGCCCTTGCGCCATCAGTATTGAGCTTTGAGCCACAACAAACGATGAATATGACTACGGAACCGCCTCTTCTAAGGTTTCTGAATGTGAGGTTAACGCAGTATCTATAACAGCAATAAAGCCTTTATTTCTCTGCAACAATGCGTTGCCAATGCCCTTCACCTTGGTCAATTCTTCAATGGATTCAAAAGGTCCATTTTGATCCCTGAAGGCCACAATGGCTTTCGCCTTAGCGTCACCTACACCGGATAGCACCGCTGATAATTGCTCTGCGGTTGCAGAATTAATATTAAGCGGTGAAACCGCGTAAGCGTTAAGAAAAAGCGAAGGAAGAAACACACAAAACAAAGCAAATTTTTTTAAGACGAAAGACAACTGAACAGTTGGTTTTTTTAACATTAACATCGATAAACTCCTTTTAACTATCATAATGTTATTCTTTCAATCACAAGATCATCGCTGGATAAAAAGAATAAACAGCCTACTCCATGTAAGCTGTCTAGGAATCATAGGGAAGTTTTTTAATAGAAACAAGCCCTTTTATGCTATTCAAAACGGTAAATTAAACTAAGATCCCCAACTCAGCATTAACCTTACGCAATACAGAGACTGGATCTGTTGCCTGGGTAATCGGACGCCCCATGACCAAATAATGGCTTCCTGCTATCATTGCTTCTGCTGGTGTCATAATACGCTTCTGATCCCCTTTGTCGCTCCCTGTAGGCCGGATACCAGGAGTCACCAAACAAAAATCCTTACCTAATTCCTGAGCAAGAACAGACGACTCTTGAGCAGAACACACCACGCCATCCATACCAGAGGATTTGGCTAAACGAGCCAATCGTTGCACCTGTTCCTGTGGAGACGCATCAATACCAATCTCAGATAAATCCTGTTGATCCATACTCGTAAGAACGGTAACAGCAATCAATAAAGTATTTGCATCTTGTATGGCTTGCAGCCTATTTGCTGACGCTTCCATCATTTTTCGGCCACCAGAGGCATGGACATTAACCATCCATACCCCAGCACGAGCGGCGACCGCCACAGCATTTGCTACTGTATTTGGAATATCGTGAAATTTTAAATCAAGAAAGATATCAAACCCTAATTTATGTAAATCATCTAAAATTGCTGGACCAACACGAGTAAATAGCTCTTTTCCAACTTTTACTCGGCACTGTGAAGGATCTAGACGTTGCGCCATTTTCATTGCATCTTCAAGTGTAGGGTAATCTAATGCAACAACGATTGGAGACTGGCAGGACATTATGTTTCCTCTGAATTAATAAATAAATCTAGCTTACCTTAAAAGATAAACACTATGGTTATTCGCCTTCTAGTCCATGAATAGGCTTTACGGTTCCCCAGTTTTTACAACTTGGGCATTGCCAGTGTAATTGATGGCCTGAAAAGCCACATTGTCGGCATAAAAATTTATGTTTAGCGTGTTCTAAGTGCTCTATTAACTCAAAAATGACATGCAGATGTACACTGTTTTTCCCTTGGGAAGCTTCTAACTGCATTTTGATCAATTCTTTAAAACCTTTGATTGTCGGATGCAAACGCAGCTGGTCTATTAAAAACGTCTCGGCATAATTAGGGTCTTCGTGAGCGTAATCTTGTGCTATTGCCATCATAAGTGACGCTGAAGGACTTAATTTATTCTGCTCAATTAGAAACTTCAAATACCCACCTGACGCCCAAACTTTGTCATAACACTCTTTTAATTTAGGCAGAATAACAGGCACAAATTCTTTATCTTGAACTGAAACTTGCTTCAATTCTTTTATCGCATCGCGATAGCGGCCCTGTTGCATCAGGATATCGGCGGCGCCAATACTGGCTCGCACACATTTCTCATCCATATCTAAGGCCGAGGTGTAATGCTGGTATGCGGTTTGGAGTTGCTCTTTAGCCATCATCGATTGCGCTATTTCGCAATGATAATGAGCCACTCGCTTAGAGATTTTTTCATTATTTTGAATGGCATTTAACTGAGCACCAATTTGAATGGCCTTGTCCCAGCTTTGTTCAAACTCATAAAGGTCAACTAATAATGTTAAAATCATTGGTTGAAACTCTGAGTTTGTGCCAGCGATATTAATCAACAATCGCTCTGCACGATCGAGTAATCCCGCAGACATAAAATCACTTGCCAATTCAAGCTGAACTAAACGCATTTCTTTTGGGCTAATTTCAGGTCGAGAGAGTAGGTTTTGATGAACATTGATGGCTTTCTGAATTTCGCCTTTTTTGCGAAATAAATTACCTATCGTCAAATGTATTTCAAATGTTTCAGAATTTACATGTAATGAGTCAGCAAAAGCATCAATCGCTTCAGAATGCTGATCATTTAATAAATGATTAAGTCCTCTGAAGTAATCTTTGGGAATTCCCTTGTCAGTAACTTTTTTTGCTTCTTTCGGCTTACGTTTGCCCAAAAACCAACCACAGGCTAACGCAACAAAAAGAACAACAAATAAACCTACATCAATCAATCCATTTACTCCTGACTCGCATCAAGCTCTTTAGCAATGGAGTTTTGACGAATAGAATCAAGCTCTGCTTGATTCTTAGCTAAGCGTTTTTTCAGTACACGAACACTTCTCTCTGCTCTTATCATAATGGCTGAGCTGGCTACAAGAGCCAACATAACACCAACGGCAAAGGCCAAAATCACATGAAGTGCGATACTAAATTCAGGCGATTGCCAAATGACAAAATCAAGGCTAATTAACTGAGGATTACGAACGGCGAAAAACACCCCAATTACTAATAAAGTAAAAAGAATGACAGCACCAATAATACGGTATAACCACTTTAACATGAACAGACCCACCACAAGATTAATGAGGTCATTATGCCGCGATCAGAGTGAAAATTCGAGGTAAAAGGAAAATTTAGTTTAACTCACTAAGATCCACATCAGGATCATTCACCAGTTCTCTTAACTCTTTACCCGGTTTAAAGTGAGGAACGTATTTTGCCTCCAGCTCAACAGATTCTCCTGTCTTAGGATTACGGCCAATCCTCGGGGCACGGTAATGCAATGAGAAACTACCAAAACCACGTATTTCAATTCGCTCACCATCTGCCAAAGATTCTGACATATGTTCCAGTATTGCTTTAACCGCTAACTCCACATCCTTCACAGGAAGGTGAGACTGTTGGTCAATAAGAAGTTCGATCAACTCTGATTTTGTCATCTCAATCCTCACGACTAAATTTTGATCATAACCTAAGACTAGCTAAATTTAGAAAGAAAGCAATAAGTTAAGTCGTTTCTATTCACTTTTTTATCCTATTTTAGGTGAAAAAATGCAGAATAATCATAAACTATAAACCCAAGCACCTAGCATCAGCCTCAATGAGCTTTTATAATGCATGAAATTTTTAACCTATTGGAAGACTAAATAATGAGCTACTCAAACATTCCTGCCGGTAAAGACGTTCCAAACGACATCTACGTTACCATTGAAATTCCTGCACAAAGTTCACCAGTAAAATACGAAATTGATAAAGATATGGACGCTCTGCTAGTTGACCGTTTCATGGCAGCACCCATGTTTTACCCTGCAAACTATGGTTACATCAATAACACACTTGCCGACGATGGCGATGCCGTCGATGTATTAGTTGTAACGCCACACCCAATCGTTCCTGGTTCCGTTATTCGCTGTCGCCCAGTTGCCGTATTAAATATGACTGACGAAGCGGGTACTGATGCAAAACTACTCGCCGTCCCTCATGACAAACTCACTACAATTTATTCTGACGTCCAAGATGTAAATGATGTTCCTGAATTGCTGCGTAACCAAATCGAACACTTTTTTGAAAACTATAAGACCCTTGAAAAGAACAAATGGGTTAAAGTTGAAGGATGGGCAGATGCGGCCGCCGCTAAAGCCATTATCATTGAAGGTATAGAAGCCTATAACGCAAAGTAAGAGCGTTCTAATAAGCCTAAAAAAACCACGTTAAACGTGGTTTTTTTAGGCTTTGCATTTACTTAAGTTTTATAAACAAAAACGTAAGCCTTCTGCGTCTGGTTTATTCAGTCGAATCCAAGAAACGTTCTGCATCTAAGGCTGCCATACAGCCAGTACCAGCCGATGTAACGGCTTGACGATAAATATGATCACATACATCACCTGCCGCGAAAACGCCTGGTATACTTGTTTGTGTGGCATTACCTTGCAGTCCAGACTGAACTTTAATGTAACCATCCTTCATATCTAATTGGCCTTCAAAAATTTCCGTATTTGGTTTATGGCCAATAGCAATAAACAAACCAGAAACAGCAATGTCTTTAAAATCACCCGTTTGATTATTTTTAATACGAATGCCCGTTACACCAGCATCATCACCAAGCACTTCATCCAATTCAGAGAACCACTCAATTTTCACGTTGCCTTTTTCCGCTTTTTCTAACAATTTATCAGACAGTATTTTCTCGGATCGGAATTTGTCACGACGATGAATAACGGTAACTGTTTTAGCAATATTCGCTAGGTAAAGAGCCTCTTCAACGGCTGTATTACCACCACCAACAACAGCAACATCTTGATTTCTATAAAAGAAACCATCGCAGGTTGCACAGGCGGATACACCCTGCCCCATAAATTTAGTTTCACTTTCCATACCTAAATATTGAGCGCTGGCGCCGGTAGAAATAATTAAAGCATCACAGGTATATACGCCACTATCACCTTCAAGTCGGAAAGGACGATTTTCTAAATCCACTTTATTAACGTGATCAAAAACAATCTCAGTTTCAAAACGCTCAGCGTGCTTACGCATACGCTCCATTAACTCCGGACCTTGCACACCCTGGTCATCACCAGGCCAATTATCCACATCGGTTGTCGTGGTTAATTGCCCACCCATTTGCATACCAGTAATCATTACCGGCTTTAAATTAGCACGGGCGGCATAAACGGCGGCCGTGTATCCAGCAGGACCAGAACCCAGAATCATTAATTTAGCGTGTTTAACTTCGCTCATTTATCTCACTCCTAAAATAGAAAACAGACCAGTATAAAAACATTACTGATGATCATTTTGTCCCTTATTGTATCAAAAAAACATTTAAAACAGGACGAATTATTCCTATCAAATAAATAGAGTCTAACTATAAAGAATCAATGGGATTGGCATATTTTACACTCAGGATCGGTACTGAGCTTCAACTCCCGCCATTGTCCAGTAAAGCCATCAAATAACTTGAGTAACCCATGAGTAACGACGCCACATTGACTGATAATTTTAAGCGCTTCAAGAGACTGCAACACGCCAATACTGCCAACTACAGGGCTGATAATGCCAGATTGACTGCAATTTAATGCATTATCCGATAAGTTTGGATATAAGCATTGGTAACAAATCTCAACTTCTTGATCGAAACGGAAGCTTATTATTTGTCCTTCCCAACGAATGGCTGCCGCACTGACCAGAGGTTTTTTAAAGGCATAGCACAGCTTATTTATTTGCTGTCGGATCATAAAATTGTCTGTGCAGTCCATTACGAGGTCAACACTTTGTAGGCATTCTGACAGTTGAGATTCAGAAAGGCGTTCATCAATAACATCAATCTTGGTTGATGAATTCAGTGCTTCTAACTGCTGCTTCGCTGCAACTACTTTTTTCAACCCAACATCAGCTTCTTTATAAAGCACTTGTCGCTGTAAATTGCTGTTTTCAATAATGTCATCATCCACTAAAACAAGTTGGCCAACGCCGGCCGCCGCTAAGTAGGAAGCCGCGATGTTGCCTAAGCCACCAACACCAACCATTAAAATACGGGAATCAAGTAAGCGCTGTTGGCCTAAATAATCAAAATTTGCTAATAATATATGTCGACTGTATCTATCTAGCTGCATTTCGTTCATAAAATTCACTTTTTTATAAAATCTAACTGTGAGTAAGAATCAATAGTTTGATAAAATACTGTATTCCCTTTTTTTATAGGCTCTATCAATAAATGAAATTTCCTGGCCGCAGAAAATTAAAGCATTACTTTCCCGTTTCTCAAATGAAACCTACCTTGCCCTTTTTAGAAGTCCGACCAGATAGAGATACCTATATTGTGGGTTTAGACGAAACAATCGTCGATGTTGTTGCAAGTGTAAATGATGCTTTCTTAAAGCAACATGGTGTCACTAAAAGTTTATCAAACTTAGTCGATCATAAAACGGCAACAAGCATATATCAGCAACTTATAGACAGCGGCAGTATTTCAGATCATTTTGCCGGTGGCACCATTGGCAATACATTACACAACTATTCCGTATTAGCTGATGATAAATCTGTGTTGTTAGGTGTTATGTCATCCAATATTGCTCTGGGCTCTCCTGCATACCATTATATTTGCCATACCAGCAGTAAAGTCGATATGAACCATTTACAAGGGGTAGCGGGTGATATTGGGCGAGGCATTACCTTAATCACTCCGGATGGAGAGCGCACTTTTGCTATTGCACCAGGTGATATGGATGAACTAAACGAAGATCATATACCTGAAGATATTATTGCTGGCGCCTCAGCATTTGTTACCTGTGCTTACCCAATTAGACATCATGGAAAACCGATACAAAAAGCACTCATTCTCTCTTTAGAATACGCAAAAAGACACTCTATTCCGGTTGTTATGTCTCTTGGTACCAAACACTTAGTCGAAGAGAACCATCAACAACTTATGGATATTATTCACAAGTACGTTGATATTTTAGCCATGAATGAACTGGAGGCCGAAGCACTAACAGGACTCAAAGACCCACTATTGGCCGCTGATGCAGCACTAGAGTTTGTCGATATGGTATTGCTTACAGCTGGACCAGACGGATTGTATTTATGCGGCTATACCGATGATGAGTTTAAACGCGAAACAACAAACCCTATCAAGTCTGGGACTCTAGCCGATTTTAATCGTTTTGAATTCAGTAGACCTCTTTCTAAAAAGGCGTGTACATCACCTATTAAAGTGTTCTCTCACATTGACCCTTATATGGGAGGCCCTGAAAAAATAAAGAATACCAATGGTGCAGGCGATGGCGCTCTCTCTGCGTTATTACATGATATTGCAGCCAATAATTTTCATAGAGAAGTCATGCCGCAATCCAGTAAACATAAGACAAATTACCTTGCCTACTCTTCGTTTGCTCAAATCTGTAAATACTCAAACAGAGTAAGTTATGAAATTTTAGCGCAAAATGCGTCAAGACTTTCGAAAGGTCTACCGGAAAAAGAAGACAGTCTTGAAGAGAGCTACTGGGATAGATAACGAATACGGTCTAATTAAAGACATACAGATAACCGAGAAAGTAGAAAACATAAAAAAGCCAGCCAATGAAGTCAATCCGAAATTCTTGGACTCACTTCATATTATGCTGGCTTTTTACTGAACTCATTTGGGTAAAATACGTTGTCAAACCAATTACATCGCTTCAATACCTAATGCATCGTTTCTTTCGAACATACGATTAAGTTCAAGCAAAATAACAAGCTCTTCTTCTTTTTGATACACACCTTGAATAAACATCAAAGCTTCATCATTACCGACACTAGGGCTTTGTTCAATTTCGCCTTGGTATAGATAGAAAACTTCTTGTACGGCATCAACTAAAAGACCAACTTGCTCACCTTCATGCTCGATAATGATAATACGGGTATTATCGGTAATAGTGCATTCAGGCAAACTAAAACGGACGCGAGTATCAACCACAGTAACAACATTACCGCGAAGATTAACAATACCCAGCACATAAGATGGTGCTCCTGGTACAGGAGCTATTTCACTATAACGCAGCACTTCTTTGATTTGCATTACATTAATACCGTACGTTTCATCAATCAATTTAAACGTTAGATATTGCAGTAACTCGCCTTTCTTGTTTTCCACCACTGTTTTGTTGGAATCTTTAATTGTCGCAATCTCAGACATGGCTTACATCCGTTTTGATTCTGTTTATGATAGTAAATTCACTAACTGTGTTAACAAGCTATAAAGACAGTTTAGCTAAAAGTTAGCGAATTTACCTTATTTTTTTAAGTAACGATTAGTTAAGCTGTTCGATACCAACAATCATCCAGTTTGCATTTGCTTCTGTCATACTTTTTTCTAAATGCCAGAGCTCTTTAGTATCTGTGGTGTTATCACCTTCTTTTACCCAGCCAGAAAACTCAAGGGTGATAGAAGCCGTAGAGCCTATGTATTCACCACGTACTAAATTTGCCATCACAGAAACGACTTCTGTTTTTGGTTTATCAGAACCTAATTTCTTACGTTCTTCTTTTAATAAATTATACAATTCAGGTGAGACATAATCTTGAATTTCATCAAAGTTATCATCATCCCATGCGACTTGTAACGCTTTATAATGATTGGTTGCCTCGGCAACAAATGCCTCAGCATTAAAACCCGGAGGAAACTGCATTGCAGACGCCGCTGATTGCGCACCACCAAATCCGCCTGTGGACTGATGATTAGATGCATCCCCTTGGTCCATATTACGAAATGCGTGGTTAGGTGCTCCAGCACCGGCTGCCGCTTGAGCGGCTCGACGTTTGGGAGCAATAAAAAGTTTATAAATAATGAAGCCAACTAAAGCGAACAGCAATATGTCGCCAAAAGCCAGCCCCTCAAATCCGCCACCAGCAAACAAGGATGCAAACAGTCCACCAATTAACAGTCCGCCCAATAGACCGCCACCTAGTCCACCTAAGAAACCGCCTTTTTTCGTTCCAGCGGCCGCAGCACCTGTTGAGCTACCCGCCGTGCTAGGAGTTGCTGTTTGTTTCGGTGTTGAAAAACTTTTTCCAAAGCTTTTTCCACCACCAAATTTTTTCGCTTCTACATCGGCACTGTACCCACCAACCCCCAAAGATAGCGCAAAGGCTACAATTAACGCATAAACACTTGATTTCATAATACTCTCCAGTTATTTAAAATTCACTAATCCAACAGATTCTCTTAACTCTTTTAACAAACCTTGCGCTCGAGCGCGTGCTTTTAGAGCACCAGCTTGAAGGATTTCTTCAACTTTGGCAGGGTTTGCCATTAATTCGTTATACTTTTCTCTGGCTTCAGCCAACTCACCATTTACCAATTCAAATAACTCTTTCTTCGCTTGACCCCAAGCAATGCCGTCAGCAAATTTTTGTCTCATTTCTTCTGTTTGCTCGGGTGTCGCAAATGCCTGATAAATTTCAAAAACAGTTGAGTCTTCAGGATCTTTAGGTTCACCAGGTTCCAATAAATTGGTCACAATTTTATTGATGGCTTTCTTAAGTTTTTTCTCACCTTCAAAAAGCGGAATGGTATTGTTGTAGCTTTTACTCATTTTCCGGCCGTCTAAGCCTTTCAATAAAGCGGTATCTTCACCAACCACCGCTTCAGGTAACACAAAATGCTCTCCAAAAATATGGTTAAAACGACCCGCTATATCACGAGCCATTTCAATATGCTGAATCTGATCACGTCCAACGGGTACTTTTTTCGCATTAAACGCTAAAATATCAGCCGACATCAGTACTGGGTAACAAAACAGCCCCATAGTGACACCAAAATCCGCATCTTGATTGGATGAAATATTTTCATCAACAGCCGCTTTGTAGGCATGGGCTCGATTCATTAATCCTTTCCCGGTTACACAAGTCAGTAGCCAATTTAATTCGGCAATTTCAGGAATATCTGACTGACGATAAAAGGTCGCAATATCTGGATCTAACCCACAAGCAAGCCAAGTGGCCGCAATTTCTAATCGAGATTGTTGTACACGAGCAGGATCATGGCATTTAATTAATGCATGAAAGTCCGCAAGAAAAAAATAGGTATCATTACTGTCAATACGACTCGCTTCAATAGCAGGACGAATTGCACCTACATAATTACCTAAATGCGGCGTGCCTGTCGTTGTAATTCCTGTTAAAACAATTTCTTTGCTCATGTGTTCCTACTTACTCACAGATAAAATTTGATGCCTACACTAACACAGTTTTATTCATTCAAAAATCAGACTCTTAGCAAAATAATAGGGGTTAACTTAAAAAGTTCAATTAATACCACAGCAAAACACTGGGTTATTCTAAAATCGACCCTATTTTATTTTGCAAACCAGATAAACGAACGACTTTATTATTGATCGCATAGCGCAAAACAGCTTCGTTCGCCCAGAGTGAGAAGCCTTGCTTCGCCCTTGTAATTCCAGTATAAAGCAACTCTTTAGTCAGCACCGGGCCTGCCTGTTCAGGCAAAACTAATACGACATGATCAAACTCAGAACCTTGAGACTTATGTACAGTCATCGCATAAACCAATTCGTACTCACTTAATCGACTGGGAAGAATGCCTTTTATAGAACCATCACTTAATTGAAACCAAACCCGCATTTTTGTTGCATCCATGACGTCAGGCATACAAATACCAATATCACCATTAAACAGCCCTAGACTGGCATCATTACGACGAACCATTACCGCTTTACCAGGCTCCCATACTTGGTCTAAATTAAGATAACCCCGTTGGTAGAAGTACTGTCGTAATTCCTCATTTAGGGTCTCAACACCTAAATCACCCTGCCTCACCGCGCACAAAACTTGATAACTGGCAAACAAAGAAAATAGCGTATCAATCGAAACACCAGATCTCACACCTAGCCAATAGGCGGTATAGCCTTTCCCTAACGTATCAATATCAACCTTTTGATCAGACGTTTTTTTTGTCTCACCATTAGCGGCATTAGCGGCAGCACTTTGAATAGCATTCCATTCTATGCTGTTATCTGGAGGGCTATAAAGCACCCTCATCACTTGCTTTTCGTCACTCTGATTCACGGCTCTGGCCAATTTTCCAATGCCACTGTTCCCATCAAAACGATAGCTCTTTTTTAATAAAGTAAGATGCTGGCAAATCCACTTGCGCTCACTATAAGCATCAGAATAGCTCGAAAAATCCATCTCAAGCATTTTGCTTAAATATTGCGTCCACTCACGAGTAAAAGACAACTGATCAATGCCAGCCGTTAAATCGCCTAATACCCCACCCGCTTCAACAGAAGAAAGTTGATCTTTATCGCCTAACAAGATTAATCGGGCATGAGATGGTAAGGCATCGATTAGTTTCGCCATCATAGGCAAATCCACCATCGAGACTTCATCGACAAGTAACACATCTAGGTGCAATGGATTGTTCGCATTGAACGTAAACTCGCTGCGTCCAAAGTTTGCACCTAAAAGTCTATGTAAAGTGGAAGCACGTTCAGGTATAGCACCCTTAATAGATGGCGCCACAGGCAAGCTTTCTTTCGCCTTACTGATTGATTCTGTTAACCTAGCCGCCGCTTTTCCTGTAGGAGCCGTCAATTTAATGGTTAACCTTCTATTATGACTACTGGCTTGCTGAACTAATAAAGCAAGAAGCTTAATAACCGTGGTGGTTTTACCTGTTCCTGGACCACCACTAATTACCGAAAAACGCTGTGCGGCGGCCGACGCCACAGCCACTTTTTGCCAATCGATTTCTTCAGAACCGTGGCCGCTATTAGGGAACACTTCATCCAGCCAAATTTTATCAACCGTAAATAGATCAACTTGAGAAGAGGTTTTTAAAAATTGATAGACTCGCTCTTCATAATGAAAATAACGAGTGAGGTACAGCCTGTTAGAAGACAAAATCAAAGGCGTTATTTCCGGCTCAGTGAGAACGTCCGCCACTTCATGAAGATGGCTATTATCGACACGAACAAGAGCCGAAAGACTCAGTCTCTTTTCCCAGTCTTCAATAGAGCGTATGCCCTCTTTAGATAAAACCTGCTGCCAAAGAATGGTGTCGTCTTTCGTCGCTGTTAAGAAAGGCGCTTCGAAGACTTTATCCAAAGACAAACACACATGCCCCATTCCCAAATAAGCGCTGCATAATACCCCAGCCAATAAAACCGCTGAGTCGCTTTCGTGAGAATGCTGCATTAACGATCGCACCCATTGCTCATCTATCGCTCGAATGGCTCCAGCTTCACGCCAGAGAGATATCAATTCGTCAAGGGTAGTTAACGTTTCCACGTTTGTGTCTAGAGTATTGTCCGGAAATTTAGAATAAATCATACTGATCCTCGGCTGCAAATCCAGATACCGATGAAGTAACGCCTTCTCTACTCTTGGTTTGAACATCACCATTAAACAAAGCATCCATCTCTAAAACCTGTTTTTTTGGCAATGTAGTCTGATAAATACCTTGCTGACTTTTGCCGTCCATACCTCGTAAAAACAAATAAAACACGCCACCAATGTGCGTGTCATAATCATAATCGTCAATTCGAGTCTTTAAATATCGATGTAATGCTAAGGTATAGAGCTGATACTGAAGGTCATAACGATGGTCTGCAATACTTTCTTTTAAATACTGATTTTGGTAATCCTCTTCCGAGTCCCCCAAGTGATTAGACTTATAGTCCACTACATAATAGCGCCCCTGCCATTCAAACAATAAATCAATAAATCCTTTTAACATACCTTTTAAAGGACGATCTTGGATAAGCGGGGCCTCTTTTGAAACCTCATCGTAACGCCTGGCTATATGGTCCAACTGCAACGCTTTAAAACCCGAAACAGGTAAGAAAAATTCCATTTCTTTAAACACTTGTGTCACAGACAAAGCAGCAAGAGTTAACCCAGGGATAGTCTCTGCTAAAGGCGTATCAATAATTTCTCGCAACCAATTTAGCAGCACAGAACGCCATTGCCCGTAACCTTGGCGCTCAAAATAATCAATTAACCTTGGTTGATGCTTTGCCAATAACAAATCGGCAAATGAAACCTCACTTTGTAATTCATTTAAAGGGGTCCCTTCCAGTAAATCATGCAGAAAGGTTCCAGGGTTGGCGCCTCGAGGGAAGCTAAACTTATTTTCAATGGCGTCCAACGGCTCATCAATCTGTCCTTGTTCCTCTGCTGTTAGTGCCAACTCTTTTATCAGTGCATTTTCTAGGGCATGGTCTTGCTCTGCGTTCACTAAAGTCGCTTCATCCAGACCAGGATTGAGTGGCATTTTTTTATGATTCTCATCACCAACAATTAAAGAGGAATAACTGCCAACCCACCAGTCTCGCTCAATTCTCCCAGAAAAATCTCGACTTTCTAACATAACCGCTTGATCAAGGTTCTGTTTCAATAACGCTTTGTTAGCTCGGTCTTGTTTAGCTCGATCTTGTTTATATAGAGGCAGCGAACTGAGTACTGTCGTTACCATACTCATTAATGCCGTCTCCTTCTCTGAAGTTGATTCCATTAAGGACGCTAACGTTGTATCTAATTGTCCATAATCTTTGCTTTGCCCTGCGTATAACAGTGAGCCAACGCCGCTTAAATGGACATAACTTCGATCGGGTAATGTTTTGGTGGCCGCCTTACCTATTTCGGCACAGCCAATAAAGCAGGCTTCTTTTGCACGTGTCAACGCCACATAAGCGAGGCGAATCTCGGTAGCGTACAATTCTGATTCATGCTGTTTCTTTTGAGACTCATCAGGGCACGCTGAAAACCAAAGGTTGCTATTAGGCGAACATGTTGGCAACAACGCCTCATTCTGACCAATCATTTCTTCATGATAAAGAGCATGATCATCTCGATTAGCAAAGGGTTTAAGTGCAAAGGGCAAATACACTAACGGATATTCAAGGCCTTTACTTTTATGAATAGTAATAATGCGTACTAATTCTGCATCACTTTCTAAACGTACTTTTTGTTCATCACTGTTGCCATCCGGTGATTGAATGACTCTTAGAAAATACCTCAACAAACTTTCTTGAGACTCCATTTCCATGGCTTTCTGCTGAAGCTTTTCCCCAAGATGCAATAAATTCGTTAACGAACGCTCACCATTTATTCTATTTAATAGGTTACTGGCTAATTTTAACTCTTGAATAAAGAGCCTTAACATTGGCATCAATCCCTGTGATTGCCAAATATCATGATAGTGCCGAAAACGCTCTGCCCATTGTTCAAAATACACATCATCCTGATTGAAGAGATCTAACTCTTCATAAGATTTACCGAGTAATTTTGTTGCCAAGGCCGACCTTAACGAGGTTTCTCTACCTTGTTCATGGACCGCATGCAGAATAATCCATAAATCCTGAGCTTCTGATGTCGCAAATACAGACCCTCTATCGCTCAAATACACACTGTTAATGCCCTTTTGAGAAAGGCATTGTTTCATCAACTGCGCCTGTTGATAGCCTGATACCAAAATCGCAATGTCTTTGGGAGCCAGCCCTCTCACCTCATCATCCGATTCTACGGTTGCCAACGCCTGCTGACCTTCTAATAAGAGTTCATGAATGTGACTAGCTGACATCTCTGCCATAACGCTTTCATAGGTGCCTGCATTCCAAATCTCTCCCTGCTCAGGCCGAAGGAAATTCAACGCCGATTGCACCTGTTTATTTCGTACAAAACCACCTTTAACGCCTCTGTCCTGGACCGGTGTAAAAGGAATACCCTCCACACGGAAAGGGTTATCTTGGGTCATAAACAAGCCATTAATGGACTGAATCATAGAAGCAGAGGAGCGATAATTTGTGGCAAGGGAATACACAGCTTCAACCTCCCTTTTAGCGGCTAAATAGGTATAAACATCCGCGCCTCGAAAGGCATAAATAGCCTGCTTTGGATCACCGATCATAATAAGACCTAAAGGCAACCTATTTTGCTCTTCATTATCCGATTGAGTGTAAATAGATGAAAAAATACGGTATTGCACAGGGTCCGTATCTTGAAACTCATCAATCATTGCGACCGGGTACAAATGTCGAATCCGACTCGCTAAAGGCTCACCCTCTGCTGACGCTAAAGCCGTATCCAAGGAGGTCAACAAATCCGTAAACGTAAGTTTCAGTGTCTGCTGTTTCCACAGAGCAAGCCTTTCTTGAGCCAACAGCCAATATCGAGACAGCAAAGCTGGCTTGACTTTTGTGATATCTGGAAAAGACGCTCTTAATGTAGCAACTTGATCGAAAAGAGTATGTTCAGGCAAACAGCCGTTTTTTGTTAATTGGCCAGCTAACTCAGATGCATCGAGCTTTTTCAGTGCATCTGGTAACTCAGTAGAATCACTTTCTGCCCATAACGTTAGACTGTTTAGAATCTTTTCACGCTTAGTATGGCTTTTTGGTGAGTTAAACCAAAAGGTTCCTTTGATACCACTATTATCAAGCAGGTCAATAATCTCCGATGAGCATTCGCACCAAAGAGACTTTACAGCGTCTATCAATATTTGGGATTGTGCTAGCGACGTTTCAATATCGTATTCGGCGCCTCGTATTTTAACACTAGGCTGACTTTGAATACTGGCAAGGTCCTTTTGTAATGCGTGAGGATTAGACCAAATTTTTCGAACCATTGAAGCAAATGCAGACGTCATGGGGTAAGTTTCAGAACGCCAAACATCCTTTACCGCGATGCTTAACGGTACGCTTTCATCCGTTTCAATTTCCTGTTGAAATAACATTCTACTTTCAAAGGCATTTTGACTAAGCATACGCTGACAAAATCCGTGAATGGTGAAAATAGCGGCTTCATCCATTTGCTTTTCCGCATTAAGTAATCGTTCAACAGCAATGTCACTTTCACTTTCTGAAAATTGCGCAATCCATCCAGACAAAAAAACATCTTGGCTTATACCTGATAACAAAGCTTTTCGAGCCTGCCTGATACGCTGTCGGATACGCGCTTTTAGTTCAGCCGTTGCCGCTTCAGTAAAGGTTACAACGAGTATTTGATCCACTGTTAATGAATGCGTAAAATCGGCGTCACTACCGGTTGATACTAATAAACGCAAATACAAATTCGCAATAGTATAGGTTTTACCGGTACCAGCACTGGCCTCAATTAAACGACGACCATGTAGAGGAAAATGAAATGCATCCAGAGTAATGAAAGGACTTTCTGTTAAGTTCGTCATTCTTTGTCCTCCATATGGTCATAAATAGGCAACCAAAGACGTTCGCTTAATTGAGTAAAAACGGCCTTCATTTGAGTTAATTCGGTATAACTTCTTTGCCAATAAACATCTTTACCCTCTGAGTACTCCAAAAACGTATCGTGATAACACTTATAGGCCTTATCCCATGCGGATAACTCATCTCGTGTTTTATGCATCTCAGCCGCCCAAACATCGGCTGTCTTTGCAGGTAAAGGAACCACCGACTGTTCTCCCATCTCAAATGCATGCCAGTAACTCGTTAATAAAGCCATCGCGACATCGTGATTGAGTATTGGCCAAGAGGTTTCGATGACCTCAGCAGACGATGCGGTTTTAAAGGACAGCAACACTGTTTGCATAGGAACGCCTTGAGCATTAATTGCCAAATGCTCAAGCCATGTTTTCATACGAACTCTCGCACTGAGATGGCTTAAGTGTCTTACGACTCGTCTATCGCATTCCCAGCGATCTAACCAAGCAATTAATGTTGTAGCGTTACCTAATGAGGACTCAAAGGTTAATTGAATATCAACTTTTGGCCAGTCGATTTGGCTTTTAAGGGGGGATGCCTTCGCCATTGCCGCACATTGATTTAACAGCTCTTGCAACGACATCTCACCAAATTCCCCGTAAGGAAACTCACCACTTAACTTAAGCTTTCGTTTAAAACGCGCCACCTCATTGCTTTCATACGCTTGCAACGCTTGCTCTCTAAATTCAAGAGCCGCTAAATAGTTAAGTGTAAAGGGCTCATCTTCTTGTTCTTGTATCTCTCTAATGGACAAATACGCTTTTAATCGCTTCTGATAAAAATAACGTGCTGTATGAGTAAAGAATCGGATCAGTTGAGCCAAGTCAACTTCATCCGCGTCTTGCTCTAGTATTGGTAACAAGTGTTGCTCCCCTCCATCATGTACCATCACTTCTTTCTCATTAGAACGTAACAGAAGCGCTTCTAGCCAAGAGCTTTCATAACTAAAAAAGCCATTCGATGACTTATTCGTTTGATAAGAAAGATAATACTGCTCATTAAATGGTTGCAGAGGGTGATCTAAAACGAGGGCATTCAATAGCGATTTTTGACTTTCTTCAGGACTAAGGCAAAGATCAGCTTCAAGCACACAACTTTGACCGATGTATTCCATTAATTCACTAACTAAAATGGATGGGGTTAATTCGCTATTATCACGAATACTTCGTCCAATATAGCTTATATAGAGCCTTTTTCTCGCCGACAAAGTCGCTTCTAAAAAGAGATATTTATCGTCTTCTCTACGGCTACGATCCCCTTTTTGATAATTGCCTATCATTAGATCAAAACCAACCGGAATTCGAGTTCTTGGATACGCCCCTTCGTTAAGGCCCAATAGACAAACGACTTTAAACGGTACCGATCGCATTGGCATTAAGGTACAAAAATTAACACGTCCTGCAAGAAAGCGCTGACCACCCTGTGGCTCTTGTAAGCGAGGAACCAAAATTTGCCTTAATACAGACAAATCTATAGGGGAATCAAAATAGGCTGTTCGCCATTCCGTAGACATCTCATCAATATGTTTTACGAGTAATGGTTCAAAGGTTTCATCGTCTTCCAGATGGAAAAAGTCATTTATAATGTCATACAAAAATGCCACCCAATCATTCGGCATCCTTGGCGACCTCATGGCATTGACCAACGCTCCAACGGCGTGTAAAAACTGAGCTAATTTACCCGCAATACTTGCCTCTAGTCCTTCAACCTCACCGTAACTTAAAAGATTTTCCCAAATAGAATCGTGGCCAACGGCGTAGCCTAGCAACATGCGTTTTAATCCGTTTTGCCACGTATTTTGTGTTTCTACAGGTAAAGACCAATGCTCTGCAGTACTCTCATCTAACCCCCAGCGAATACCCGCTTCGTTACTCCATTGACGAATGCGCTCAAGCTCATCAACCGATAATTCAAAACAAGACAAAACAGCAGGAACTTCTAAAATGCTTATTAGCTCTGACAAGGTACATCGACTGTCGATCAAAGACAGCAATCCTACATAGGCATCAATTAATGGCGTCTCTTGATTTGCAGGTAAATCCACAAGCGCAAAAGGAATGCGCTTGTGGTCAGGCTGACATAAAAAAACAGATTGAATAAAAGGACTGTATTGGTTTACATCGGGCAACATCACAATAATGTCTTTTGGTGTTATCTCTCTGTCTTGTTCAAACATAGACAAGAGCTGATCATGCAATACTTCAACTTCCCGTAAAGCACTGTGACAAGAATGAAACTGTATGCTGACATCATCAGCATAGACGACGTGCTTGTAAGAAGAGTTTAGTGCACTTCCTTGTCTTTCTTCTTGAGCGCCATGATTATCTAGATTTAAGATATCTTGTTGAACATAACCCAGTAACCTTGCTGCGTGACCTTCGAGCACCTTCTCTGTATCAATGTAATCGTCAAACACATCTAACTGACTGTCAGCTAAATCCATCAGTTGAGAGATATAATCTCGCCCTAAACGCCCCCACGAAGACAGCAATGGATTCGCATCCAAATGCATTTTCTCCATCGTTAGGCCAGGCTTATTTGGTTGCCTTTTTAGGTGTCGATTTAAATAGCTTTTATCAACAACATCACCCCAATAAAAACGGCTTGGGTTTAGCATAAAAAGATGGATTTCTATCCAGGCAGATTTCGCTAATATTTGCAGTGAGTCCAAGGTATTGGGAGGCAGTGAAGATACCCCAAAGACGAAAATTCTATTTGGTATGCTCGGTGGCTTTTGAATGTTTCTTGTGGCTTCTTGTAAGGCGTCTACCAAGTTAGCCCGATGGAAAAGTGAACCGTTATGAAAAGAGACATCGGCCACCAAATCACGCCATAAAATAGCCTGCCACGGTTGCTTTGCCGTTATTTGATTCACGTCTTCCATCGTTTCATCGTTCGCTTCCCAAGCGGAAATCCATTTTGGACGATACACTAAATATTGATCATATATATCGGCGATACTGGCGCAAAGTTGATACAAGCGCATTTGACTGTTGTCTTCTTGTAAGTACCACGCCAAAGGCTCGAACGCATCGTCTTTTAATCTTAACGGCAACACTCTCATGAGGCGCCAAACAATATAGGGTTTATTAAACTCGCTTTGCACAGGGATATCAGGAATACTTTTCTGAAAACACTGCCAAACAAACGTAGAAGGTAGTGGAAAGACCGTTCCAGCACTCACACCTTGATGCTCTGCCAACGTCATCTTTAACCATTGAGCCATACCGGGACTTTGAACCAAGATCTGCTCAGATTGAAAAGCATTAGAAGGAGGAGATAAAGACAATATTTTATTTAGAATAACAGAGAGGTCTTCTAGATGATTACCTGAGTAGAAGTGAAACATAGCCTGCCTTTTTGCCGCATGTCAAAGTTACTTTATATTGAAGATGCAAAGTGTGAGAAAAAAAGGGTACACTTTAAGTAAGCAATTAAGATTAAACGCTATGGCTGTTGCAGAGTAAAGAGGGGAAGGTATTATTAATAAGTTGGTGGAGCCTAGGAGGATCGAACTCCTGACCTCAACGCTGCCAGCGTTGCGCTCTCCCAGCTGAGCTAAGGCCCCAACTTGATTTCGGGAGAAATATTAATTACTGTTCCGCTCAGTGTCAAGCATTAGTATAAAAAAACTTTTTCAGGAATTGCTATTGTTTTTTCAATTAAAAATTTATACCTTTGTTCTATTGCAATCAACTAACATTTCCGCCAGAACCTAACTATAACAAAATCAATTAACTTCAAAAGGCGCAGATTTTGAAAGAAACGAAAAACCCTTTGAATGACTTAATGATGGCTCAACAGCCAATTTTTGATAGAAGTAACAATTTGTTTGGTTATGAATTGTTATTTAGAGGACACAATGAAGATTTCGCTAATTTTTCGAATGGTGAAGCGGCAACAAGCCAAGTTCTGGTTAACTTATGCATTGGCATTACAGAATTAAACGTTCAACTTAATACGCCTTTTTTCATTAATATGACGGGGGACCTCCTTCAGTCTGAAGCCTTTTTTCCCATTGACCCCTCAAAAGTATTTATCGAAATTCTAGAAGAGCAAAGTGTTACAAGCCACCTTATTCAAAGCGTGAAAGATTGGAAAAACGTTGGCTATGAGTTTGTCTTAGATGATTACCAATTCACTACAGAATATGACCCATTGTTGCCTTTAGTGAAAATGATCAAAATTGACGTACTGGCGACTCACCCTGAAGAATATAAAGAGAAGATTCAAAACCTCATAGAAAGCGGCATAATTCTTGTTGCTGAAAAAGTAGAAAGCCAGACGATGCTAGAAATATGCAAACGCATGGGGTTCAGCCTTTTTCAAGGTTACTACTTGCAAAAACCAACAATAGTAAAGGGTAAGAAAGTTGACTCCGCGACACAAATGACAATAGAACTGGTAAGTGAGCTGCAAAATCCGGATATCACTATTGACAGAGTTGTCAAATTGGTTGAAAAAAACCCTAAGTTTTCTTACCAATTATTACGAGTATTAAACAGCCCTATCTGCGGCATTCCTAAAAATGTTGAAAGTATAAAAGAAGCCGTTATTTTCACCGGACTTAATCAAATAAAAAAGTGGGCTTTACTCATCACGTTATCATCAACATCAACTCAACCCATAGAAACGTTCCGCATAATCCTTACTAGAGCCCACTGTTGCCAAGCGATGTGCCGACTTAGCGGCAAAGAGAGTGAAGATATGGGATTTATCGCAGGCATCATGTCTGGTATTGATGCTATTTTAGGCATGGATAAAAAAGAAGCGCTCAATCAGATAGCGTTAAGCCATACCTTAAAAGAAATCATTCTTGATCATAAAGGTGACATTGGAAAATACTTAAAGCTCATTCGCTCTCTTGAAAAAAATAATTGGGATGAAATATCTTCGTTACCTGTTAACACTAAAATTATGCTCAGTCGTTGCTATGGTGAAGGTGTTTTATGGGCGAATGCGACAATTAAAACACTGCTTTAAACACACTAAAACACTATTTCAGGTGAACTTCTCGACGATTTAACCAACTAATCATACCTTTTCCAGCATGCCGACCACTGGCGAAGCTTGCTGTGAGCAAGTATCCCCCTGTGGGCGCTTCCCAATCTAGCATTTCTCCGGCACAAAATACGCCTTCTCGGTGAATAAGCATCAAACCTTCTGTCAGAGCTGAACGTTTAATACCTCCAGCTGAACTAATCGCATTTTTAATGTCAAAGCATGCCGTTAAGGTCAATGGAAAACGTTTTAAATACGTCGCTAGAACATCATTATTTTGCAGTTCGCTACTCGATAATCTCTCTCTCAATAGCATGAATTTAACATTATCCAGTTTCAGTCTTTTCTTTAAAAAGCTTGATCTTGTTGATTTTCCTTTAGGGAGATTCAACCTAATAATAATCTCCTCCTTTGATAAATCCGGCATAAGGTCAAGAGTAATTTTTGCATAACCATCACACTCAATTCGCTCTCTGATCGCGGCAGAATGCGCATACACTAAGCTTCCTTCTAAGCCAAGTGCATCAACCATTACCTCCCCCTTAACACCATTTTTACCAATAGGATCACCGTCAATGGAAATAGACACGCCTTTTATCGGTTTTCCCTTGTTATGGATTGCAAAGTACTCACTCCACTGGCAAATAAAGCCACAATTTGCAGGACGAAACGGTCGATATTGCTTAGCGAATATAAGTGAGTCAACCCATTGAGCGTCAGAACCTAAAGAAGGCCAGCTTGCGCCACCAAGAGCAAACAAAACAGCACTGGCCTCGACAAGAACACGCTCTTCAGCACGCTGAAAAAGCAGTGCTTCTTTTTCCCATCCTATCCACTTATGCCGAGAGTGGAAGACAATTCCTTGCTGTTTTAGACGATGCACCCACTTACGTAGTAATGGGGCGGCTTTCATTTCTACAGGAAAAACACGGCCAGACGTGCCAATAAAGGTTTCCACGCCCAATCGATCTAACCAAACTCTGAGATCGGATGGACTGAAGGACGTTAACCACTCAGAAACCCATTCATTAGCCTCATAAAAACGTTGCTTAAAAAGCGCTTCAGGTTCTGAATGAGTAATGTTCATTCCCCCCTTTCCAGCCAGTAAAAATTTACGCGCAACAGATGGCATTGCATCATAAATTTCAACAGAATACCCCTCTTCGGCTAATGTTTCTGCAGCCATCAACCCGGCGGGACCCGCGCCAATAATAACAACTGGATGAGAACAAACTTTCTGATCTTTTAAAACTGACATACCAATAACCTAGATAAAGAGAGCCATAAACTGGGGACGATATTATAAAACAGTTTATGACCACTACCCAATCAAGAAAAAGATATCGTGTTGTAATTAAAAACGTTTTTTATAAATTAAATCATTGACAGCGATATAAAAATCCATAGAATATGCACCACGTTTCAAAGCCAGTGTGGTGGAATTGGTAGACACGACGGATTCAAAATCCGTTGCCTAATAAGCGTGGCGGTTCGAGTCCGCCCACTGGTACCAATTAAAAAGCCCGTATCTATATTTTCTAGATACGGGCTTTTTTTATGGTTTTTTGTAGAAGGTCGCTTTTCGCCTACCCCATCATCCCATTTCTTCATTACTTACAAACTTAAGGCACTACGCACCGCAACAAGCCCAGGTTTACCATCAAACGTTGTTACGCCTTCTAACCATTCATCCAATGCATCTGGGTTCTCTTGCAACCACGCTTTAGCGGCTACTGCGCCAGTTTGAGATTGATTTAAAATGCCATCAATAATTTCATTTTCCATCGCTAAAGAAAACTGTAAGTTTTGGACAAGCCTGCCAACATTACGGCATTCTTGGCTATAACCTTTTCGGCTAAGCGTATGAATGGTTGCACCACCATAATTGGGTCCAAAATACTCATCCCCTCCAGAAAGGTATTTTAGATCAAAAGAAACATTCATTGGATGCGGCTCCCAGCCAAGAAACACAATAAATTGCTCTCGACGAACGGAACGATTAACCTGAGAAAGCATCGCCTGTTCACCCGATTCAACCACTTTCCAGCCAGCCAAATCAAAATCATTCGTATCAATCATCTTTTGTATGTTTTGGTTGGCTGGTGCACCCGCTTCGATGCCATAAATACGCTTACGAAATTCACTCGAAAATTTATTTAGATCCGCAAAATCCTTAACCCCAGCGTTATAAACATACTCTGGGACAGCAAGGGTAAACTTCACTCCTTCAAGATTCGTTCGAACAACATCAATATCACTTTTATATTTATCAATAAAACCTGTTTGAGCAGGCATCCAATTCCCCATAAAAAGATCAACTTCACCGCTCTTTAAGCTTTCAAACCCAATAGGTACGCCTAATAACAACACATTTGTTTGATAGCCTAACGCATCGAGTATCGTTGTAGTGAGACCATTGGTGGCGCCAATATCAGTCCAGCCTGGATCACTAAAGGTTACGGTCTGACATTGACTAGGCTCTTGTGCGTAGCTAAAGCTACTTGCCATTAAAAGGGTAGTAAGACTCCCCATTTTAAGACACGTTAAGTAAGGTAAGGTGCTCATTATGGTATTACTCCTGCTCTATTTGGTTTTAATCGACTTTTGGAAATCTAGACCTGGCTTCTAAATCATCTAAATCAATATGGTTTCTCATATACATTTCAGCGCTATCAAAAACAGGCTGATGATCCCAAGGTTTTTTCTTACCTCTGTTTAAAGCACTAACAACCAAACGTCTGCGGCGTTGACTAACCAGAACATCTTCAGTAAGTGCGTTACTGTCCCATCGCTCTAGTGCTTCCTGTTTAAACTCGGCAAGAGCCGCGCTATAGGCACTATCACCCGCTAGATTATGCAACTCTTTCGGATCATCTTTGAGGTTGAATAATTGATCAGGATCTTTAGGACAATGAATATACTTATAGTCACCACGACGAATCATAAATAAAGGCGCAATAGTACCCTCTCCAAAATACTCCGCGATAACTTCATCATGCCCACCTGTACCTTCTAAATGAGGCACTAGACTGCGTCCTTGTATTGGCATAGCGTAATCATGAGGCGTGCTATTTGTTGCGAAATCAACAAAGGTGGGTAATAAGTCCATTGTTGAAACAGACTCTTTAACTCGCTTGGCAGAAAAGCGTTTGGGGGAATGAACTAACATAGGAACTCGAACCGAGTTTTCAAAGAAAGACATTTTGAACCAAAGATTTCTTTCTCCTAGCATATCTCCATGATCACCTGAAAAAACGATGATGGTATCCTCATCCAAACCGCAATCTTTTAATGATTTTAATACTTCACCAATTTTTTCATCCACATAACTTATAGCGCCATAATAAGCCCGCCTTGCATTCCGTATTTGCGGCTCTGTAATAGGCTGCTCATCAAACGCAAAGACATCTTGTAGCCTTAATGAGTGTGGGTCCTGCTCTTCTTTAGGAATGGTTATCTCAGGAAGGTCAATATCTTCATCCTTATAAAGATTCCAATATTGCTCAGGAATTGCGTAAGGGTCATGCGGATGAGTTAGAGAGACAGTCAAACAAAAAGGCCTTTCCTGATTGCCTCTCGCATAATCATGCAAATAACGCTTAGCTTGGAAAGTAACCTCATCATCAAAGTCCAATTGGTTTGTACGCACACAAGGCCCTGCCTGAGTAACAGAGCTCATATTGTGATACCACGTTGGACGCGTATCTGGATCGTCCCAGTTTGGAAACCAACCATAATCAGCAGGGTAAATATCAGTGGTTAATCGATCTTCAAAACCATGCAACTGCTCAGGACCACAAAAATGCATTTTTCCTGATAGCGCTGTTTGATAGTTTTGTTTTCTCAAATAGTGCGCAAATGTTGGAATATCCGCAGGAAAATCGGCCGCATTATCAAATGCACCAATTTTAGCCGGTAGCTGACCAGTCATTAAGACGTAGCGAGAAGGAGCGCATAAAGGACTATTGCAATAGGCAGAGTCAAAAATAACAGACTCTTCAGCTAACGCATCTAAGTTAGGCGTTTTGACTAATTTATGCCCATAAAATGAGAGTGCAGAAGCGGCCATTTGATCAGCCATTAGAAATAGAATGTTGGGTTTTTTACTTGTCATATAACAGTAACCTATGTGTTATTAAATACCGCGAGTTGATACGCATTAACTTGATAACAAATAGAGTGAACCTTTGAGTTTTTCTTGTAAACTGGCTATTTTTTTATGGGTGGAATAAGTTTTTCTAATACATAAAATCATCCTTTTCAAAATAAAGTCGATAACAACCTAATCATACCTAAGATTAAACTCAGATAATAAGCTCGAATAATGAGGAAAGACTTGCAATACGCAGATATTAAATAGATTTTATTTAGAGAATAACCATCATATTATAAAATCAGGACGGCACGAAAAACTCAGAGAAACTAGCAGGAAAGGGAAAATGCAATAACGTTTTTTTGTCGCAAACGGTTTAAATCCTGACGTAATTGTACTGTTTTGAACCAATCAATCAGAACTGAATAAAGATAAATGAATAGCAAGGGCAAACACGTTTGGTTTTTTTAAAATGGCAGCGAGCCCATAGGTAAGGGAGTTTTATGCTTAACACCCCTTTACTTACAAGCTCACTATTGGAACCTTAACCGCCTTTCTTATAAATATTCTCATAGCAATAGTTTGTTGCTTCAACAAAACCATCTATGCTGCCGCAATCAAAACGACGACCTTTAAATTTATAAGCCAACACGCACCCTTCCTTTGCTTGCTGCAGTAGCGCATCGGTGATTTGTACTTCTCCATTACGACCAGGAGGTGTGTCACGTATTTTTTGAAATATATCTGGTGTTAAAATATAGCGTCCAATTATAGCTAAATTAGAAGGTGCCTCTTCAGCATTGGGTTTTTCAACCATATCAGTTACACGGTATAAGCCATCAACCATACTTTCACCGGCGATAATGCCGTATTTATTTACTTCATCTGCTGGCACTTCTTCAATAGCAACGATAGAACAACGGAATTGATTGTAAAGCTTTACCATTTGCGCCATTACACCATCAGAACCCTCTTCTTCAACACAAAGGTCATCAGCTAATACAACGCCAAACGCTTCGTCACCAATCAGAGGCTCACCGGTCAAAATAGCATGACCAAGGCCCAGCATATTATTTTGGCGCGTATAAGAAAAATTTACATTATTAATTAAATAACGAATACCTTCTAAATACTGTTCTTTGCCTGTACCTGAAATTTGATGTTCTAACTCATAACTGATATCGAAATGATCAGCAATAGAGCGTTTACCGCGCCCCGTAACGAAAGTAACATTATTTAAACCAGCACCAACCGCCTCTTCAACACCATATTGAACAAGGGGTTTATTCACAATAGGAAGCATTTCTTTCGGCATAGATTTAGTCGCAGGCAAAAAACGTGTCCCATACCCTGCAACGGGAAATAAACATTTACGAATCATAATAGAGCTTCCTTATAAACAGAGCCAATTTGAAAAGTTAGTCCGTTATAAATATCAAATTAACCCATTGATTTCAAATTTAAAGTTTTATCTCGACTTCCGTCACTTCCTCTTCGACGTCAATAGTTGAATCGGCCTCAACTAACATTTCGGCTGTTACAACAGGGCTCACACCAAGCGCAACTGGAACTTGATCCCCTTGATCTTCGATAACCATGGCGGGCTGATAATTAATACGGTAAACCGCCACCATAGCCACTAATATATTCACTAAGGCCACAAACCAGAACAGCGCATTTACGTCTAAGAAGTCCATAGCAAGAGCACCTATGATTGGCCCAGAAGCGCCCCCAATGCCATTTAACAATATTAATCCACTACTCGCTGAAAGAATTTGTTCTGGTCGAAGCTGATCATTAACATGGGAGGCCGATAGTGAATACAATGGAAAGGAAAACGCGCCAATCAAGAACATCCCAAGTAACATGAAATAATGATTTTCCATGAACATTCCCAAAGGCACTACAAAAGCGGTTACTGAGGCAATAATAGAAACCAACAGAATAGTGACTCGACGGTCCTGAATATCAGATAAGCGCCCGATTGGCCATTGCAGCAATAGTCCTCCGATGTAACTGGCTCCCAAGAATAACGAAATTTCGCCAATATTCATGCCAATTGACTGGGCGTATACTGCACCTAACCCCAACACAGCCCCAGTAACTACACCGGCTAAAGTAACGCCGGTTACCCCAAGAGGTGCTGTTTTAATCAGATTCGCCATGTCTAGCTTTTCTGGCACTTCAATTGTTGGAGAAGGGGTTCGCACTAATAATAATGGAACCAAAGCGAACGATATCAAAACAGAGGTCAAAATAAACAAGTCATAGCCACTTGGGGAAGCAATATTAAGCAACATTTGCCCTAATATCGATCCACCCCATAAAACAATCATATAGATAGAAAATAATCGTCCTCTGGTTTCATTTGAAGAGATATCATTCAACCAACTCTCTGTCACAATAAAAAGACCGGCGTAACAGAGGCCTGTCCCCGTTCTCATAAGAGTCCAAAATAACGGATCAATCACAATGGATTGCATTAAAATTGTAATTGAGGCTAAAGAAGCAACGGCTGCAAACACACGTATGTGACCCACTTCTTTAACCCATTTTGGGACGAGCATTGCCCCAAGAATAAAGCCGACATAATAACCTGACATAATAAAACCAGTCATGGTTGTATCAAACTCTTCTAATGACGCCCTGATGCCTATTAACGACCCTTGAAGTCCACCAGCCATGGTAATAATGACAATACCAAATAGTAAACTCCATATTGGCAAAATAGTTTGCTTAACCATTCATTATTCCTTGTTTTAGAAGACTCAAAGACATTAAAGTTAGTGCAATTTTACTAAGGTAAAAAAGAATCGCAAATATACAAGAAACTCATAGGATTAAAACCCATATAAGATATTAATTTACCCTAATTTACTCAAAAAAGACGAATTAGATTCAAACAATGAAATTAACCACTTTTCTATTGCACAGACAACAGCAAGACACATCAGTATAGACACATTATCGCTCTTTTTGGCGTTACCTTGCGTACAACGCACGAACATGAAAGACCGCAAATAGATAAACCGACAATCTTATTCATCTCTTCACATTCGATTCTTTACACTATGTGTCTTTTAGGTTTACCCTGTAAAGTCATTGCAACGAGTTAACTCGGATAATTAGAGCTTATGTCTCAGAAAAGCTTACTGCCACCACTACAACATTTGGTTGTTTTTGAATCTGCGGCTAGACTTCTCAGTTTCACACGATCAGCCAAGGAACTGGGAACAACTCAACCGGCTATCAGTCAACAAATCAGAAGTTTAGAAGCCAATTTAAAGTGCCAATTATTTAATAGAGTTTATCGTGGTGTGGAGCTAACTGAAGCGGGAAATAAGCTGATGCTCGCGACACAAAAAAGTTTACACGAACTAAAACTCGTGTGTGACGATATTCGTCAGCGTCCTCTTAACAATCAAATCACTGTGGCAACAGATTTCGCATTTGCCTCTTATATCTTGATACCGAAACTGACTGAATTTAGGCATAAATATCAGTCGACTTTCCCTGAGATGGACATTCGATTACAAACATCGCAAGCGCCTGATGTGGCGAATAGCGCAGACGCAGACATTGTTATATTATTCGGGTCGAACCATCATCACTACGATAGCCACCAGCTTGTTACAGAAACCGTCTTACCTGTTTGCAGTCAAACACTCCTAACAACAGATCGTCCCATCACGCAATTTGATGATTTACTCAATTACCCAATCTTGAAGCTCAATGAAAACAAAAGCAAAAGTTGGCTCAACTGGGACGATGTCGCCTTTAAACACGGACTGACTATGAACAGTCTACAAGCGCAATTTGAATCGGACAACTACACATTGCTCGTACAGGCCGCTTTAGCAGGACAAGGCATCTGCTTAGCTTGGTCGCCCCTTTTAAACGACTTGATTCAAAAAGGCTTACTGGTTTCTTTCCCTCAATTCAGCCACTCATCAACTAATGGTTACCAGTTGATTTTCACCCACTCAACGGAAAAGACTCTACTAATGGAAACCTTCGCTGATTGGTTAAAAACCGAATTGTCTACACCCGCTTAAGTACAACACAATATCAGGTCCAAAATAAACTCAAAAAAAAGACCAAATTAGCACGACTAATTTGGTCTTTTTAATGCATTACTCAACATTAAATTTATGATTCGTCAGATTGACCAAAATGCTTACCAAGTAAGGCATGATAGAAGTTATTATCGTTCAAAATACCGACAAAGTGGCCGTCTTTAATCAGCATTAATGGTCGACCGGTTTTATAGCGTATTTCGGCGGCGTCTCTCATCGAAATATCAAAGGGCACGTTAGTGACAGAATCAACCGCTAAAGAATCGATACTTTCGCCTATCTGCCAATCGTTTATATTCAACACTTGGCCATTACACTCCGCTCTATTAACATTACCTTGACCATCTAAATGATAATAAATACCGCCATCAACACAGCCAAAGTCGAAGGTCTCCATTTCGCCTTTAGGAGACATTAAAGAGCTTCCTTTAAGAACGTTTAGTGGGTTTGTATGAGCAACAAATTTTTCGACGTATTCAGTTGCAGGGTTTAACACAATCGCTTCTGGCTTATCTTCTTGAATAATTTTTGCGGATTCCATGATGGCGATTTTTGACCCTATTTTCAGTGCTTCATCTAAATCATGACTCACAAAAATAATGGTTTTATTCAAACGTTGTTGTAACTCAATTAACTCATCTTGAAGTTGTGAGCGAATAAGAGGATCAAGAGCCGAAAACGGTTCATCCATTAACAACACGTCTGAATCCATCGCGAACGCTCTTGCTAGCCCTACGCGCTGCTTCATACCACCAGACAATTCATCAATTTTTTTATCGGCCCATGCATTAAGACCAACCATATCAATTTGCTTTCTAGCTTTTTCTAAACGCTCAGTTTTACCAAGACCCTGCATTTCTAAACCAAAAGCAACGTTCTCTAATACGGTGAGCCATGGCATCAAGGCAAAGCTTTGAAATACCATAGAAACACGATTTGTTCGAATGTGTCTTAACATGGTTTCATTACAAGTGGCCATATCGACCATTGTGTCACCATCGCGCACAAGACACTGACCGCGAGCGACTTTATTGAGACCATTAATGGTCCTTAACAACGTTGATTTACCAGACCCTGATAGTCCCATTAGGACGCAGATTTCTCCTTCTTTCACTTCAATATTAGCGTTTTGTACACCAACAACATCCCCTGTAATACCTAGAATTTCATTTCTTGACTTTCCTTGATCCATTAATGAAAGCGTTTCACGGGTGTTGTCACCAAAGACAACATCGAGATTTTGAATACTTACAACAGAAGACATTATGATTGCTCCTTACTAGCCGAAGGACTTTTACAAATACGGTCAAGCATAATAGCAACAAGTACAATAACGATACCGGCTTCAAAGCCTTGAGAAATGTTTACTGTATTTAACGCTCTTACCACAGGCTTACCAAGTCCGTCAGCGCCTACTAGAGCCGCAATCACCACCATAGATAAGGACAACATAATACATTGGGTAACGCCAGCCATAATATTTGGCATGGCCGCCGGAAGCTCTACCTTGTAAAGTAATTTAGATTTAGTGCAACCAAATGCGAGTCCAGCTTCCACCAATTCAGTAGGTACTTTACTAATCCCTAAATACGTAAGTCGAATTGGGGCGGCGATAGCAAAAATGATGGTAGATATTAGACCTGGAACGTACCCCAAACCAAATAAAATCAAAGTGGGAATCAAATACACAAAGGTTGGGATCGTTTGCATTAGATCTAAAATGGGTCGAAGTATGGTATATAACCAAGGCCTATGCGCGGCAGCAATGCCAATTGGCACACCAACAAGAACACTGATTGTGGTGGCCGAGACAACTAACACCAATGTTTGAATCGTTTCTACCCAATAACCTAAATTAATAATCAACAGCATTGAAGCGGCTACAAAAACCACTAGGCCTGTACTTCTATGCAAGAGCCACACTCCGATCATAACAATGACAATCACAGCTAAGGGCGGCATCCATTCAATCGCATCAACTAAAGAAACAATTAATGTTTCTAAGGTTTCTGAAATAAAATCGAAAAAAACGGCGGCAACTTCGATAAGCCAATCTACAAATAGCTCCATCCAAGATCCGAGGGGAAGTTTATGGTCAGTCAACCAGTTCATTATATTCTCTCCACGACATTAGGACTACAAAGAAAGGGTGGCTAAAACATAAAACGGCCACCCTATTTTACTTAACTAGATTACAGTCCTAAATGCGCCTTAACAGCCGCTACACTGCCGTTGTCACCTGATTCAGTTGCCACGCCCGTTAACCATGAATCTAAGACAGCAGGGTTACTCTTTAACCATTCTTGCGCGGCAACATTAGGTTGTTTGCCGTCGTCTAGAATAGCGCCCATGATTTGGTTCTCCATCTCAAGGGAAAATTCTAGGTTAGTCAAAAGCTTACCGACATTAGGGCACTCAGCTACGTAGGATTTACGAACGTTTGTATGGACATTAGCACCACCGTAGTTTGGTCCAAAGAAGTCATCACCACCATCTAAATACTCAATCTCGAAATTTGAGTTCATTGGATGCGGCGCCCAGCCTAAGAAAGCGATCCATTTATCACGGCGAGCATTACGACTTACCTGAGAGATCATCCCAGACTCACTAGATTCAACCAATTTAAACGAACCTAAATCAAATGCATTGGAATCAATCATACTTTGAATAATACGGTTGCCATCATTACCTGGCTCAATACCGTATACACGGCTAGAAAACTCTTTCTTGAATTTAGCCAAATCAGCAAACGTTTTCACTCCTGCGTCATAAGCCGTTTTGTTAACCGCCAAGGTATATTTAGCACCCACTAAATTTGGACCTAAGTCTTCAACCGTACCGGCTTCAAGGTAAGGCTTAATGTCTGCTTCCATTGTTGGCATCCAATTACCAAGAAAGACATCAATATCGCCATTGGCTAGAGATGTATAAGTGATCGGCACAGACAACAACTGAGTTTTTGTTTCGTAACCCAATCCTTGCAACACTTCAGAGGCAACCGCCGTTGTTGCTGTAATATCAGTCCAACCTACATCTGAAAATCGAACGGTAGAACAGCTCGCAGCAATCGTTAGGCCTGAGACAGTTGCGATACCTGTAGCAACAACAGATTTACTTAGCATTGATAACATAATTTACCCTCGTTTTAATAATTCAATTAACTTTATACGACATTTCTATTTTTATACATAAACCGCTCTTAAAACGGTGAGATCTAACCAAGTTCTAATTCTAAATAAGAGCGAATTAACTTAGTGGCATAAGCCTTGTTAATTCCACCATCTAATGAACCTCTAAGCCACATACCATCAATTAAAGAAGCGACAACTTGCGATACTTCTCGAGATTTCTGCAAACCAAGTACCCCCTTTAATTCAACCACAAGCGCTGTATTGAGTCGTTTGGAATAAACACGTTGAAGTCTAAAAAAAACAGTATCGTGCATAGCCAAGGCCCAAAAACCCATCCATACTTTAACGACTTCTGGCTGAGTCTGAGAGTGACTGAGGCTGGTTTTCACAATAATCATGATATTTTCTATCGTGCTTTCTTTCTTTTCTTCTGCCAGTTCTTTTTTTAATAGCTGAAAGAATTCACGAATTAAGCTTTTCATTGTTTCTTCTAATAAACCGTTTTTACCGCCAAAATAGTGGTTTATTATGGCAGGAGAAACACCGGCTTTTTTTCCAATAACACTGACTGTTGCACCAGCAAACCCTCGCTCATCAATTACCTTTATAGCGGCTTGAATCAACTGTGGCTTTCTAATTTCTGGCATTCCAACTTTTGGCATAAATCACAACCTTTATATTAAACGCTTGTTTAACTTTAATCATAGTAGGATGCTTAAGAACTAAGGGCAACCCTTGACAAATTAAAGAAAAGGATCATATAAGCAGTTAAGATATTGATATGATTATATTTTTTTATATTATTAGTTTTTTTAAAGTTTTTCCCTTTTTCTTAAAATTTCATTTAATATGATTGATTTACAAAGATTTTTATGCGGATTAATATAGGAATTAATATTTTTAAATTATTATAAATTAATAAAAAATCGATGATTATTTCAATTTTTGAGAGGTTATAATGACGGAACAAGCCAATATGAAAAATGAATTTGATACTATAATTCCACGAACCGATACTCAAAGCGACAAATGGTCAAGATATTCAAAAGACGTTATTCCTTTATGGGTAGCTGATATGGATTTTACATCACCAGATGTTATTCGAGACGCAATTTCAAAACGTTTAGAACATGGTATTTTTGGTTATACATCGGCATCAAAATCGCTTTTCAACAGTATTCAAAACCACTTAGAAACGCGCTACTCATGGCTTATCAACGAGCAATCTATTGTCTATTTACCAGGACTTGTCTGCGCCCTGCACTTAGGGGTAAGAACGTTTTCTAATAAAGAAGACAGTATTGTTGTCCCCGGCCCTGTTTATTACCATTTAACAAAAGCCGCTGAGCTGGCGGATAGAAAACTGCTGCATGTGGAAATGCAACAAGACGAAAGTCAGCGATGGATACCGGATTTTGAGGCTTTAGAAGTAGCGTGTTCAAATAAAAATAGTTGCATGTTATTACTCTGTAACCCTCATAACCCAGGTGGTACCGTCTATACTAAAGCCGAATTAGAACGCATCCATAAAATGGCCCAAGCCAACAACCTAATCGTGCTTTCTGACGAAATTCATTGTGACCTTATCTTAGAAGACGTTTCTCATGTTCCTTTTGCCAGTTTAAATGAGGACGCAAAAAATCGAACAATCACCCTAATGGCACCCAGTAAAACCTTTAACATTGCCGGTCTTGGGTTTGCGTTTGCCGTGATTGAAAATCCCAAATTAAGGCACCTGTTCAATAAAGAAAAAAGCGGTATTATCCCTTCTCCCAATGTATTAGGCTTAGTAGCGGCTCAAGCTGCCTATGAAAAAGGTCAAGAATGGCATAAGAATTTATTGGTATACCTGAAAAGCAACCGAGATTTTATCCGATTAAAACTAAAAGACACCCCAATAAAATTTTCTTCTTTGGAAGCGACATATTTAGAATGGCTTGATGTCAGTGGGTTACAACTCGACGATCCCTATCGCTTTTTCCTTGACGCTGGAGTAGGCCTTTCTGATGGCAAAGATTTTGGTAACCCCCAGTTTTTAAGGCTCAATTTTGGCTGCCCTCGGCCCTTATTGGAAGAAGCTCTTGATAAAATGGTAAAGGCAATCAATCGTCTATCTTGATTCACTTTTCACTCTCATTTTAGATAGACCTTTTATCTGAAAGTCTATTATGAGAATGGAATTTTCAATTTTAATCAGAGAGCCTAATTTTAAGGAACTTTTTAGCAAGAGTATTGACTAACATTTCAGCAGGGTTGTCATTGACCACAAAACAAAAATATGGGGCCGTACATTATGACCGATTACGCATTGAGACTGACTGTATTTTTGTTCTGTGTTGTTGCACTCTTTTTTTGGCAAACATTTTTTCCCAAAAAACCGTTACGTTACTCGAAGCAGCGCTGGCTAGAAAATATCGGGATGCTTGCCATTAATACCGTCACTTTGCGCTTTTTCCAGCCGATTTTATTATCAATAATCGCCCTATCCGCTTCAAACTATGGTCTGTTACAACAGTGGCCTCTCCCATTCTGGATAACCGTGCTTCTTAGTATCGTTTTACTGGATTTAGCCATTTACTGCCAGCACACCTTATCTCATCGTATTAATTGGATTTGGAGGTTACACAGAGTGCATCATTCTGATGCCGAACTGGATGTCTCTTCGGCGGTTCGATTTCATCCAATTGAAATACTTCTCTCCTTACTATACAAAAGCGCGATCGTATTAATTTTTGGTATACCAGCGGCGGCTATTTTATTTTTTGATATCCTCTTAAATGCATCCGCGCTATTTAATCACAGCAATATTAGACTTCCTGTCGCGTTTGAAGCTAAGTTAAGAAAAATGATTGTTACACCAGAAATGCATCGAATTCACCACTCTCGTCTAACAAAAGAAACGAACAGCAACTATGGCTTTTTCTTAAGTGTTTGGGACAGACTTTTTCAAACATACACACCTAAGGCTACTTTGGGTGACCAAGACATTCAAATAGGCATGCCGCAAACGCGTTTTTATAAAACAAAAGGCCTACTTTCTTTACTACTTATGCCATCATTTACGTCAAGCGACTTCCAAAACAAGCAAGACAAGGAGTAATATATAATCCTTAAGTATTATAATAAGGGTTTACTATGAGCCAGCAGTCCCTCACTAATGAACAGATCCGCATTATTGGTAGCTTAATAGAAAAATCAATTACCACTCCAGACCTCTATCCTTTAAGCCTTAAATCACTTCAAAATGCATGCAACCAAAAATCCAGTAGAGATCCCATTACGGATTTTAGTTTAATGGAATTAGAAACTATTTTAGATGAATTAATCCAAAGTAATCTTGTAATAGATACATCAAGCTTTAATAGCAAGACGGCAAAATACCAACATCGCTTTTGTAATACTGAATTCTCTGATATTCAGTTTAGTATGCCTGAACTCGCCCTTATTTGCTTATTTATGCTAAGAGGTCCTCAGACATCGGGAGAACTTAGATCAAGAGCGGCTCGACTTTACACATTTAAAGATCTCGCAGAAGTAGAAGATACCTTACAATCCTTGATTACGATGACTGGTGGTCCTTACATTCAAGCACTGCCAAAGGTCCCAGGGAAAAGGGAAATACGCTATATCCATCTGTTTGCTGAAAATGCTGTTTTGCAGGTTATGAACAATTCGACGGAAGATAAAGACACCCTAATAGTAAGTTTAAAACAGCGTATCAAAGAACTCGAAGAACAAATTTCGGACTTACAAGAAAGAATTCAATAGACAATCTATCCAATAGACACTCTAAAAGCGACCAATAATACAGCAGGAGAATATTATGAGAACTATACGTTGGGGTATCATCGGAACCGGTGCGGTCGCTAGAAGCTTTGCCAATGACTTTGCCTATGCAAAAACAGGTGAATTAACGGCGATCGCATCGCGCAATAAAGAAACGGCGGATCAGTTTGCGGCCGACTTTAATATCGATTTAGCCTTTATAGACTATTTTTCATTAATTAATAGCGATCAAGTGGATATTATTTACATTGCGGTGCCTCACCATTTGCACTACAAAATCGCTAAAGCCTGTATTCTGGCTAAAAAATCCATTCTCTGTGAGAAACCTTTTACTATCAATCAAGAGCAATCACGTGAATTATATGAACTTGCTGAACAAAATAATGTCTTTGCTATGGAGGCCATGTGGACGCGCTTTAATCCAGTGATTGAACAAGTTTATGATTGGATCGAAGATGGAGAGTTAGGTCAATTAAACAGTATTCAGGCAAGCTTTGGCTTTGTTGGTCCATCCGACCCAGAGCATCGATTATTAAACAAGTCACTTGCTGGTGGTGCTTTACTTGATCTAGGAATTTACCCAATTTTTCTCGCACAATTGTTTTTCGGTAAACCCGATTTTATTCAAAACCAAGCCGTAATAGGAGATACGGACGTTGATGTATTCAATCAAGTTCTTTTAGGCTGGGAAAAAGGACACTTAGCCAGTTTAGAGTCATCACTTATCTCTCACTCTCCCAATAAAGCCGTCTTATCAGGCAGTAAAGGATTCATTGAAATAGACGGCCCCTGGTTCATGGCCAAATCGTGTCGGCTGATTGATGCTAATAACAACGAAAGAGCCATTGAATTTGACTTTCCTGGGCTGGGGTATCAATTCGAAATAGATGAAGTAAACCGCTGCTTAGAAGAAGGGCTGCTGCAAAGCCCTAATTTCTCTTGGGAAGACTCTCTTGAGCTCATTAGTACACTCGATGAAATTCGAGATGACATTGGACTTTATTATGATGGTGAAGAAGAGCCAAGCACTGAGCATGACATTCATGAACACCACCATGAACATCATCACCATAAACATTAAGTTAAAAATATTATCTGGGCAACCCACATTACCATTGGCAACATAGCCATACTAATGGCTGTTTGAGAACTAATTAAAACAGCCATTAGTGGAGCATTGCCACCTAATTGACGAGCCAGAGCGTAGCCTGATGTTGCGGTAGGAACGGCTCCAAAAATAACCGCCACAGCCGCCACAACGCCTGAAATGTCAAAAGTAATACAAAGTAAAATAATAATGGTGGGGAAAACGGTCATCTTGATGATAGTGGAGCACCAGATATACTTCCAGGCCGTATTTATTTCTTTAAATTGTAAGCTCGCCCCAACGGCTAACAAAACTAAAGGTAACGTCGCTTGTGATAGTATTTCAGTTATTGCATATAAAGGAATAACGTCACTGGCTCCAAGCAAGTTAACACTTACCCCTAATAGAATCGATATAATAAGCGGGTTCTTAAATAATTCCTTAACTATTAGTCCAGATAAACTCACGCCTTTTTTGCCGTGTTTAACTACCATATAAATAACAACTAGCACGTTAATTGTTGGTATAAGAATAGAAGCCCCTAACGTTGCGTACAGCAGACCAACATCACCATAAAGCTTATCAGCAACGGCAAGCGCTATAAATGTATTAAATCGAACACCAGCTTGAACGATAGTCGTACACGTTGGAGGAGAAGCACGCATGAACGTATTTACCAGCAAGCAGAGACAGAAAATAAGCGCAATTGTGGAAAGGAAAATAATGGCATAGCGCCCTACTATCGGATGGCTAAAATCTACCTCTGAAGTTTTGGTATAAAGTAGCGATGGAAAGAGCACCCAATAGACTAATTTATCAACACCACTCCAAAACGAATCCGATGGGAAATCGTATCTAGATAAAATAATGCCCATTATTAATAAGAGAAAAACAGGTAAAATAGTCAACGATAGGGAAATCATTCTGAATAACCAAGTAGTGTCTAGGGCTCGATTTTAATACAGATATAAGGTTACGGGTATTATTAAAGGAAGAAATCACACGCTTCTAATTTTATATTTTTAATATCCCCTTTTTTCAAAAAAATCATAGACCTAAACGCGAGCATTTGCATCAATATATACACTCAATCTGAAATGAATCCGATTACTTTACTTCATCACGCCTACCATACTACTACAAGGCAAAAATCATAGAAAAGCATCTATTTTTCTATGATTTTCACTTCATAGCCAACATGTAAAAAATCAAACGTAAATATTATGAGCCCTATTTGAATTTTGGTTTTTTACCCAATGTCTGCTCAAATAACCAGGACATCAGTTCATAAAAAGGACTTTATATTCTTCGCGTAAAATATTTTTTTGAACTTTACCCATTGTGTTTCTAGGCAAGGCATCAATAACAACCAGTTTACGGGGATGCTTGAATCTTGCTAAAGCGTCTTTAACTGCATTCTGAACGCTGTCGATATCCAAAACATTTTTATCGGCAACAAGAACACCAACAACCGTTTCGCCAAAATCAGGATGCGGTACACCGATAACAGCACTTTCAATAACGCCAGGCTGTTCGTCCAATATCAATTCAATCTCTTTCGGGTAAATATTGTACCCTCCAGAAATAATAAGATCTTTATTCCTACCCACAATGCTAACATAACCGTCAGAATCAATTGAGCCTAGGTCTCCAGTGATAAAGAAGCCATTTGACCGTAACTCTTCCGCTGTTTTTTCAGGCATATTCCAATACCCTTTAAAAACATTCGGCCCTCGAACCTCAATTTGACCTATTTCACCTTGAGGTAATTCCTCACCTGTTGTTGGGTCCGTAATTTTCAACTCAACATTCGGCAATGGAAAACCGACAGTACCAGCACGACGCTCCCCTTTATATGGGTTTGATGCATTCATGTTGGTTTCTGTCATACCATATCGCTCTAAAATACGATGACCTGTGCGTTGCTCGAATTGCACATGGGTTTCTGACAGTAACGGTGCGGACCCAGAAATAAATAATCGCATATGCTGAGTAAGATCTCGATCGAACCGTTCATCACTCAATAACCGTGTATAAAAAGTAGGAACGCCCATCAAGGCCGTCGCCTTAGGCAACAACATGATAATCCGATCCAGATCAAAACTTGGTTCAAAAATTAGCTTTGCTCCCGATTTTAGAGCGATATTGACCGCAACAAATAAGCCATGAATATGAAAAATAGGCAATGCATGTAAAAGCACATCGTCTTTGGTAAATTCCCAAACTTCTTGCAAGGTTTCACAATTGGATAATAAGTTATTCTGAGTCAACATAGCACCTTTTGAGCGCCCAGTTGTACCAGAGGTGTATAAAAATGACGCAATATCATCAAGGGTTCGATCGGCTGTAGTAAAAGTGGTTGGCAATTTTTTCGCTAAATCAGGCAAACTCCCCTGTAGCCCATCATCAGATTGCGTCATGATAATCGTATTATAAGATTTAGATAAGCTCTCCATAACTTGAGCCGATGACGAATTACAAACCAATAACTTTGATCCAGAATCTTTAATAAAATACTCGACCTCAGAGAAGGTGTACGCCGTGTTTAAAGGTAAATAAACCACACCAGCTTGAACGCACGCGGCATATAATGCCAGTGTGGAAACGGATTTACCGACTTGGGCTGCAAGGCAATCTCCTGGCTGTAAGCCTTGCTCAGTAATTGCATGAGCATATTGCGCAGCTTGCTTAAGAAAAGCATCATAAGACACTTCTTTTTTATTCAACGAATCGATGATAAAGGTCGTACTTTTACCTTTATGTGAAGCAAATAGAACATCATAAAGAGGATTAGACATGTTGTTTCTCTCTTAACAAAGGTGACAAAGATTCACTCAGTTTTAAAACATCCTGAGTAGTTGATATATAACCCGTCGCGGCAAATTTTTCATGATTTTCAGAGACATTCGTTAGTTCATAAAGATAATTTACCATTGCACCTCCAGACTGCCTGATACCTTTACCGGATAGATCTGCATCATTATGAATAGCATAAATTTTTGCACCATTACCTAAATGAAAGCGTGCAACAGGATCATAAGGACGACCATTTTTCCCTTTCTCATTAAGCAAATAGTGAGCGGCTAGTAACTTCGTATCATTAAATGGCTGACAGGATGTATCAATTCCTCTTTCTTTTGCCCATTTCATCAAAGTAGGAATTGGCGATAAAGTCACGAAGTTTTTAAGATTGCTATATCGCGAAGATAAATCCGCTGCTACCTGCTTAATAAGTGAGTTCCCGAATGAAATACTGCTTAAGCCTTGCTGACAATTAGAAATCGAATAAAAGACGGCGGTATCGGCCTCTTCCACTGAGATTTCTTCACGATTATCGGATAGTACTGACTGAACAGAATTTGCAATTCCTTTCGTTAACGCTACTTCCACAAATATCAGCGGCTCATCCGGCATAGATAAGTGAAAAAAAGCAAAACAGCAGCGATCTTCAGGTTGCATACGACGGCGTAAGTCATCCCAACTAGCAATTGCATGAACCGCTTCATAAGCAATGATTTTTTCAAGAATATGGGCGGGGGTTTCCCAATTAATGGGGCGCAGCACTAAAAAACCACGATTAAACCATGAGGCAAAAAGATGACGAAAATCCAAATCCAATGCAGCAAGAGTATCAGAATTTTTTTTCAGCCTAAGTAAATCCGCCCGCATATTAACAAGTTTTCCAGTGGCTCCAGACACTTGATTCAAACGTCGAATCAATTCTTGCCGTCTGGGTTCAACCGCTTCCATATAATTATGGTAGGTAGTTTTAGATGGTTGTTTACGATAATCCTCAAGTGCTACTTCAACCTGGTCAGGATCAATATCCATATTAGTCGATAAATGGTTAAACAGGGCTAACTTATCTTCGTCTGTTAATTCATCAAATCGATCAAGAATTTGTGTGGCTAATGTAATGCCGGAGGATTCACCAGCCGTACCGATTAATTTATCCACCAAAGAAATGACAGAGCTGTCTTTCTGCAATGTGTTTTTTTCAGAAGGTCGATAACGTCGATCAAAGATGTTTGACAACAACTCCATCATCATACTCATATACTAGGTCCCATTATTAGGTTAGGTAGCCAAGTGGCTATACCTGGAAATAAACATAAGAGAACAATCGCAATAACCATACAGGCCACGTAAGGAAGAGAGCCCATAAGAATCGTTTTCAACGATATATCTGGCGCAATACCGTTGATTACATATAAGTTCAGTCCTACGGGAGGGCTGATTAGGCCAATTTCCATATTAATCGTTAACACAACAGCAAACCAAATAGGGTCAAAACCAGCCGACGTTATAATGGGTAATAAAATCGGTGCAGACATCAGAATGACGGCCACAGGAGGAAGAAAAAAACCTGCGATTAATAAAAACACATTCACCGCAATCATTAATACCCATCTGTTTACGTCCAAAGTACCAATCCACTCTGCGATAGATTGTGTAATAAACAAACTGGACAACATATAACTAAAGACACCCGCCGCCGCAATGATAAACAAGATCATAACGCTTTCACGAGTACTGTCTCTTAGCACAACCCACAAAGCCTTTGGATGCCACAAACGATATATGATCATCGCAATAATCAGACAAAGTAAAGCACCAACAGCCGCCGTTTCAGAAGGAGTGGCAACGCCGCCATACATGGCATATAACACACCGGCAATAATCGCCAAGAATGGTACTACTCTAGGTAGGATTTCAAAACGCTCTCGCCAACTATAACTTCCTGTCGCCAATAATTCTTTATTACCGGATTTCCAAGTTGAATATAAAGACCACGCCATAAATAAAACAACCAACAGAAAACCAGGCATGACACCAGCCAAAAATAGACGACCAATTGACGTCTCTGTCGCTATTCCGTAAACAATCATAGTGACGGATGGAGGAATAAGAATACCAAGCGTTCCGCCAGCCGCGATCGAACCCGCCGCCACACCGTCAGGATAACCACGTTTACGCATTTCGGGAATTCCCATTTTACCGATTGCAGCACAAGTCGCAGGAGATGACCCAGACATCGCAGCAAACAAGGCGCAAGCCCCCAAGTTCGATATCACTAAGCCACCAGGGACACGAGTCAACCAACGCTCTAACGCCTCATACAAATCAGCGCCTGCTCGAGTTGATGCAATGGAAGACCCCATAATGATAAACATAGGAATAGATAACAAAGCAAAGCTATCTAACTTTCCAAAAAATATTTCAGGTAGAAGCTCTAACGAACGCAAACCATCAAACACCAGCAAAAAACCGCCTGAGACGATTAATAAACCCAATGCAACCGATACCCCAGAAAATAACACTAAGATAGTCATTACAGCGACAATCGCGCCCAATACTAAAGGATCCATTATTTCTCCTCCAAGCCAAACGGCGTATCTTTTCCAATAATCACCGCTAGAAAGTCGGCTATTAATTGAAGCAATAATAGGAAAAATCCTACCGGCAATGAGAGATAAGGAATCCATAAACGAATTCCCCACACTGTATCTGACTTCCAATTACGCTCATAAGCCAAATGCCAATGCTCAAACGCATAAAACACCATGACGAGGACAATCATAATTGATAAAAAAAGCGTAAAAAAATACATATACTTTCGAAAGGTAGCCGACAACAGTATTGGAATCAGATCAACATTAACGTGCCCACGTAAGAGTTGGACATAGGGTAAACCCATTAAAGTCGCTGATATCATAAAATACACGACAGCTTCTGTTTGCCAGATAGTCGAGAGGTTTAGAACGGACCTTACATAGATCATTTGGCAGGTAATCATAACCGCTGCAACGATCATAAAAGCCGCTAGCCAGCCCGACAAAGTCGAAAGCCAGGATACAGCATAAATAAATTTATGCTGTATCCCTTGGCTACCATTAGCATAGTCATTTGGTAACGTCATGATTCGGCCCCTATTCAACCGCTAACGCTAAATCAAGTAAGGTTTGACCATCAGGAAGGTCCTCTACAAATGCTTTGTAAGATGTTTCTTTTGCAAGCTCTCTCCATTGAGTAAAATCCTCTGGCGTCATTTCAGCGATTTCAACACCGGCTTGACGGAACACCTCAGTAGAGGCCGCATCTTCTTTTTTCGCTTCATTTAAATAAAAATTTTGCGCTTTTTTAGAGGCCGCTAGTAAGGCACTTTGCTGTTCTTTATTTAAATTTTCAAAGGTCGTTTTATTCATCAATAGAGGCTGATACATAAACCAAAGAGCAACATCGGCTGCTGGCGTGTAACATTTAGCTTGTTCATAAATACGATATGAAACAAAAGAAGATGAAGATGTATTCGCGCCGTTAAGAACGCCAGTTTGCATTGCATTATAAATTTCTGAGGAAGCCATAGATGCGATTGATGCTCCAGCACCGGCTAACATCTGCTCAAATGATTTACCCGCAGCACGCATTTGCAAGCCCTTTACATCTTTAGGGTTAGTAATGCATTTATCTTTGCCTGCAAATCCACCGGCTAAATAACCATGAACTAAAACCATAACATCATCTTCTGCCATTTTTTCTTCAATGGCTTCCATAAAAGGCGAAGCACTCAAACGAGCCGCATGATCATGATTTTTAACTAATCCTGGCATGAGAGTCAGGTTATAAGCTGGTTGTTGGCCACCGGCGTAACTTAAAGGGATCAAGGTCATATCTAATTGGCCTCTACTCACAGGCCGATATTGCTCACGAGGTTTAAACAGTGATTTAGAACCAAAGATTTTAATGGTTAGATCCACATTAGCTGCACTGACTTCATCCGCAACCATCTGTGCCACTTGGTGACGAATATCTTTATTTGACCATTGGTGGGATAATCTAAGCTCTTCAGCACCAGCGACAACGCTGCCGCTGAAAATAGACAATGCGATAAGTGATTTAGAAATGATTTTCTTCATTTTTTTCTCCTAAGAATTTATTTTTATTTTAGAGAATGTCGCACCTCAATTTACTTTCTATAAAAAGGGCACCTTTATGGCCTAAGCCAAAACTAAATAATTCACGTCTCAAGTTAAAATACACAATATTGCAATTATTGTATACAATTGTTGTAAAACTTTATTATGATATGATCACAATATGAAAAATTCAGACATTATTGCGAGTGCATTAGAAGAGTCCATCTTACGTGGTGATTACAAAACCGGAGAGCGACTAAACGAAATAGCTTTATCTTCAGAGTTCGGTGTTTCCAGAACCCCGATTAGAGAAGCGCTACAAAAACTCAGTAAATCTGGGCTTGTTGAGCAAATACACAGAAAAGGGGTTTTTGTGCGCCAACCAGGCCCGGTTGAGCTCATGGAACTTTTTGAAGTTATGGCGGAGCTGGAGTCTTCTTGCGGTCGCCTAGCCGCCCTACGAATATCCGATTCGGCTCTAGAAAAACTAAGATTGGCAAACAGTAAATGTAAAAAAGCCATGATAGCGGGTGAGGCAGACACTTACTATTACGCCAATGAAGTCTTTCATATGATAATTTATAAGGAATCGGGCAACAGTATCTTGGAGCATGAAACCAAGAAACTACACCAAAGGTTAAAACCTTATCGTCGTCTACAACTTCAACTTCGTGGGCGTATGCCACAATCTATGTCAGAGCACGAACAAATAGTTGAAGCTCTTACACAAGGAGATTCAATAAAAGCAGCCGATTTACTACGTGGCCATGTCGCCATACAAGGAGAAAAATTTAGGCATTTACTATCAGCACTTAAGAAAGAGTAAATAACTCAATTACCTAAGGTACGTACTGATACTTCAAAGAAAAACGATAAAAAGTCCTATACATAATCAAGACTTTTTCATATACACAAGATGTTCACGTACCCTATTGTCAGCCTAAATGCTGACCTACAGACGAAAAAAAACCCTGACTGCGTGAGCAATCAGGGCTTTCTATAATTCAAACTTGACGACGACCTACTCTCACATGGCGAATGCCACACTACCATTGGCGATGACGCTTTTCACTTCTGAGTTCGGGATGGGATCAGGTGGTTCAACGTCTCTATGATCGTCAAGCAAACTGGTTGCGTTTGTTATGAGTCTTATTCACAACACGCTAATAAGTGCTTGAGCCATAAAGTAGATACGTTTGAATAGCGATACAAAACAACCAAACTAACTAAACGCTTTTATAGCTCTACATGGCTTCTCATAAATTAAAAAAACCCTGACAGCGTGAGCCATCAGGGCTTTCTAATTGAAACTTGACGACGACCTACTCTCACATGGCGAATGCCACACTACCATTGGCGATGACGCTTTTCACTTCTGAGTTCGGGATGGGATCAGGTGGTTCAACGTCTCTATGATCGTCAAGCAAACCGGTTGCGTTCGTTCTGAGTGCCTGTGTTAAGCCCTTAGGCTTAACCCAGCTTGTTCACTCACAACACGCCAGTACGTGCTTGAATCTTTAACAATGCTTTTTTGAAATAGCGATAACCAAGTATCAAACCAGCCACATCATCGCTGATGCGCGTCGTAATCTGTGTCTCTATGATCTTTTATGATGCGTTTGACTCTTCTCTTTCGAGTTTTCTCAGTCTCTCTTTATCACTTAAAACCACTTTGGTGTTATATGGTCAAGCCTCACGAGCAATTAGTATTGGTTAGCTCAATGCCTCACAGCACTTACACACCCAACCTATCAACGTCGTAGTCTTCAACGGCTCTTTAGGGGACTTATGTCCCAGTGAGATCTCATCTTGAGGGAGGCTTCCCGCTTAGATGCTTTCAGCGGTTATCCCGTCCGAACATAGCTACCCGGCAATGCCACTGGCGTGACAACCGGAACACCAGAGGTTCGTCCACTCCGGTCCTCTCGTACTAGGAGCAGCTCCTCTCAAATCTCAAACGTCCACGGCAGATAGGGACCGAACTGTCTCACGACGTTCTAAACCCAGCTCGCGTACCACTTTAAATGGCGAACAGCCATACCCTTGGGACCGGCTTCAGCCCCAGGATGTGATGAGCCGACATCGAGGTGCCAAACACCGCCGTCGATGTGAACTCTTGGGCGGTATCAGCCTGTTATCCCCGGAGTACCTTTTATCCGTTGAGCGATGGCCCTTCCATACAGAACCACCGGATCACTAAGACCTACTTTCGTACCTGCTCGACGTGTCTGTCTCGCAGTTAAGCGCGCTTTTGCCTTTACACTCTTCGCATGATTTCCGACCATGCTGAGCACACCTTCGTGCTCCTCCGTTACTCTTTGGGAGGAGACCGCCCCAGTCAAACTACCCACCACACAGTGTCCTCGATCCCGATAAGGGACCTGAGTTAGAACCTCAAACATACCAGGGTGGTATTTCAAGTTTGGCTCCACTAGAACTGGCGTCCTAGTTTCAAAGCCTCCCACCTATCCTACACAAGTAGGTTCAAAGTTCACTGTGAAGCTATAGTAAAGGTTCACGGGGTCTTTCCGTCTAGCCGCGGATACACAGCATCTTCACTGCGATTTCAATTTCACTGAGTCTCGGGTGGAGACAGTGTGGCCATCGTTACGCCATTCGTGCAGGTCGGAACTTACCCGACAAGGAATTTCGCTACCTTAGGACCGTTATAGTTACGGCCGCCGTTTACTGGGGCTTCGATCAAGAGCTTCGCTTACGCTAACCCCATCAATTAACCTTCCAGCACCGGGCAGGCGTCACACCCTATACGTCCACTTTCGTGTTTGCAGAGTGCTGTGTTTTTAATAAACAGTCGCAGCCACCTGGTATCTTCGACCGATCAATGCTTACGGAGTAAATCCTTCACACTAACCGGCGCACCTTCTCCCGAAGTTACGGTGCCATTTTGCCTAGTTCCTTCACCCGAGTTCTCTCAAGCGCCTTGGTATTCTCTACCTGACCACCTGTGTCGGTTTGGGGTACGGTTCATGTATATCTGAAGCTTAGAAGTTTTTCCTGGAAGCATGGCATCAACTACTTCGTCCAAAAGAGGACTCGTCATCAGCTCTCGGTCTTAAGAAGGCCCGGATTTACCTAAGCCTTCAACCTACTACCTTAAACACGGACAACCATCGCCGTGCTAGCCTAGCCTTCTCCGTCTCTCCATCGCAATATACATAAGTACAGGAATATTAACCTGTTTCCCATCGACTACGCATTTCTGCCTCGCCTTAGGGGCCGACTCACCCTGCCCTGATTAGCATGGGACAGGAAACCTTGGTCTTCCGGCGGGGAGTTTTTCACTCCCCTTATCGTTACTCATGTCAACATTCGCACTTCTGATACCTCCAGCCTGCCTTACAGCTTGACCTTCAACGGCTTACAGAACGCTCCTCTACCATGCAAGATAAATCTTGCATCCGTAGCTTCGGTGTACAGTTTTAGCCCCGTTATATCTTCCGCGCAGGCCGACTCGACTAGTGAGCTATTACGCTTTCTTTAAAGGATGGCTGCTTCTAAGCCAACCTCCTAGCTGTCTAAGCCTTCCCACATCGTTTCCCACTTAACTGTAACTTTGGGACCTTAGCTGACGGTCTGGGTTGTTTCCCTTTCCACGACGGACGTTAGCACCCGCCGTGTGTCTCCCGTAATTGCACTCATCGGTATTCGGAGTTTGCATGGGGTTGGTAAGTCGGGATGACCCCCTAGCCCAAACAGTGCTCTACCCCCAATGGTGAGATACGAGGCGCTACCTAAATAGCTTTCGAGGAGAACCAGCTATCTCCGAGCTTGATTAGCCTTTCACTCCTATCCACAAGTCATCCCCGGACTTTTCAACGTACGTGGGTTCGGTCCTCCAGTTAGTGTTACCCAACCTTCAACCTGCTCATGGATAGATCGCCCGGTTTCGGGTCTATTCCCAGCAACTAAACGCCCTATTAAGACTCGGTTTCCCTACGGCTCCCCTAAATGGTTAACCTTGCTACTGAAAATAAGTCGTTGACCCATTATACAAAAGGTACGCAGTCACGGAACTAAGTCCGCTCCCACTGCTTGTACGTACACGGTTTCAGGTTCTATTTCACTCCCCTCGCCGGGGTTCTTTTCGCCTTTCCCTCACGGTACTGGTACACTATCGGTCAGTCAGGAGTATTTAGCCTTGGAGGATGGTCCCCCCATATTCAGACAGGATACCACGTGTCCCGTCCTACTCGATTTCATTGATAAGGCGTTTTCGTATACGAGGCTTTCACTCTCTACGGCCAAGCTTTCCAGCTTGTTCTACTAACACCAAATCAACTTAAGGGCTAATCCCCTTTCGCTCGCCGCTACTTAGGGAATCTCGGTTGATTTCTTTTCCTTCGGGTACTTAGATGTTTCAGTTCCCCGAGTTCGCCTCATTAACCTATGTATTCAGTTAATGATACCCGCAAGCGGGTGGGTTTCCCCATTCGGAAATGTTCGGATCAAAGTTTGTTTATCAACTCCCCGAACCTTATCGCAGATTACCACGTCCTTCATCGCCTCTGACTGCCAAGGCATCCACCGTGCACGCTTGGTCACTTGACCATATAACCCAAAGTAGTTTTTTGATACCTAACGCTTCTTAAAGAAGAGCCAGTATCAAAACAACACTCAGATCACATACCAACGATGCTTTTGTGTCATCACTGGATTTTACGATTTTAGAAAGTCATCCAGGTTATTCTCAATAAAGAGAAAGATGCTTTCCACCGGTTTGACGCTTGATTATCGTCTATTTCAAAAAGTTACATTGTTAAAGAGCAAGTTTAGTGCAAAGCACTAAGTCAGACATTTATGAATAAGACAAACAATATGATGACAGGTCATCACAATCACTTTCATCAACACCTTGCTTAGAACTCTATCCTAGTACAATTGCCGCTATAAAGTAGTCATCAGATAATTTGTGTGAACGCTCACCAGAGCTTCGTATCGTTTAAGGAGGTGATCCAGCCCCAGGTTCCCCTAGGGCTACCTTGTTACGACTTCACCCCAGTCATTGACCACTCCGTGGTAACCGCCCTCCTCGAAAGGTTAAGCTAGCTACTTCTGGAGCAATCAACTCCCATGGTGTGACGGGCGGTGTGTACAAGGCCCGGGAACGTATTCACCGTGACATTCTGATTCACGATTACTAGCGATTCCGACTTCATGGAGTCGAGTTGCAGACTCCAATCCGGACTACGACGCACTTTGTGGGATTCGCTTACTTTCGCAAGTTCGCCGCCCTCTGTATGCGCCATTGTAGCACGTGTGTAGCCCTACTCGTAAGGGCCATGATGACTTGACGTCGTCCCCACCTTCCTCCGGTTTGTCACCGGCAGTCTCCTTAAAGTTCCCACCCGAAGTGCTGGCAAATAAGGATAAGGGTTGCGCTCGTTACGGGACTTAACCCAACATTTCACAACACGAGCTGACGACAGCCATGCAGCACCTGTCTCAGAGTTCCCGAAGGCACTAAGCTATCTCTAGCGAATTCTCTGGATGTCAAGAGTAGGTAAGGTTCTTCGCGTTGCGTCGAATTAAACCACATGCTCCACCGCTTGTGCGGGCCCCCGTCAATTCATTTGAGTTTTAACCTTGCGGCCGTACTCCCCAGGCGGTCTACTTATTGCGTTAGCTTCGCCACTAAGTCATTACAACCCAACGGCTAGTAGACATCGTTTACGGCGTGGACTACCAGGGTATCTAATCCTGTTTGCTCCCCACGCTTTCGCACCTCAGTGTCAGTATCAATCCAGAGTGTCGCCTTCGCCACTGATGTTCCTTCCTATATCTACGCATTTCACCGCTACACAGGAAATTCCACACTCCTCTATCGTACTCTAGCCTGCCAGTATCGGGTGCCATTCCAAGGTTGAGCCCTGGGCTTTCACATCCGACTTAACAAACCACCTACGCGCGCTTTACGCCCAGTAATTCCGATTAACGCTTGCACCCTCTGTATTACCGCGGCTGCTGGCACAGAGTTAGCCGGTGCTTCTTCTGAGGGTAACGTCACAGCTATTGAGTATTAATCAATAACCTTTCCTCCCCTCTGAAAGTGCTTTACAACCCTAAGGCCTTCTTCACACACGCGGCATGGCTGGATCAGGCTTGCGCCCATTGTCCAATATTCCCCACTGCTGCCTCCCGTAGGAGTCTGGGCCGTGTCTCAGTCCCAGTGTGGCTGGTCATCCTCTCAGACCAGCTAGAGATCGTCGCCTTGGTGAGCCTTTACCTCACCAACAAGCTAATCTCACGCAGGCTCATCTAATAGCGAAAGGTCCGAAGATCCCCTCCTTTCCCCCGTAGGGCTTATGCGGTATTAGCATGCGTTTCCACATGTTGTCCCCCACTACTAGGCAGATTCCTACGCGTTACTCACCCGTCCGCCGCTCGACGCCTGTAGCAAGCTACATCGTTTCCGCTCGACTTGCATGTGTTAAGCCTGCCGCCAGCGTTCAATCTGAGCCATGATCAAACTCTTCAGTTTAAGATCTTGTGCTGATAAATCAGCTTGCTTACTCAAATTTAACTCTAACTAAACTTAAATGTTTGTTTGATAAATCAAACAAACAAGAACGAATTGAAAGTGTTTGGACTCTCGTAAGACTTCAAATTTTTCGAAGTCTCCAGCGAGCGCCCACACAAATTATCTGATTAACTATTTTAAAGAGCGTGCTGACCAAAGTAAGACAAAAAGAACACAGTGTGTTTTGTTTCTTCTTGCTGGGCAGTCACTCGTTGTTCTGAGTGGTTGTCCGTGTCAGCGAGGGCGTATATTAAGGATCTACAGATTTAGTGCAACCCTTTTTTGGTATTTAACTAAAAAAAGTTCAAAACTTTCATAAAAACGTAACATTCATAAGATAACGTTTATTTTTTGTTCTAATTTTATCTCTTTTTCTGTAATTAATGCTTTATAAGCAATTACCTCCACCCCCACACTAACAACTTCTTTTAACGCCTCTGCGTATTTTGGGTCAATATATGACGCTGGTCGTACACTATCAATACCTGTATGACTTACACAGAACAACAGCACCGCTCTATGACCTTGCTTCACCATAGACGCTAATTCATACAAGTGCTTTCTTCCTCTCTCTGTAACGGCATCTGGAAAATACCCTTCTGTTCCTTCTTCCAACAAAGTGACATTTTTCACCTCAACAAAGCATTGATTTTCTTTCATATCCGTCGAAGTAGAGAGCAACCAATCAATACGACTCTTTTCACCATACTTAACTTCAGCCTTGTGAAACCCATAGCCCTGTAGCTCCACAATCACCCCAGAGTCAATTGCTTCTTTCACTATTTTATTTGGCAAGCTGGTATTAATACAGGCTAAATGCACTTGATCAACCTCCACTAATTCCCATGTAAAAGCGTATTTCCTTTTTGGATTATCACTTTTTGAAATCCACACACGAGCATTATTTTGCTGACAACGCCGCATTGATCCAGTATTAGGGCAATGCACTGTGATTTCAGAGCCATCAGGTAAAGCGACATCTGTAAGGAAACGCTTATAGCGCTTAATTAGTCTTGCCTCAATCAATGGAGCTGCAAATTGCATAACATGTCACTCTCATTTCAATTATAAAAAAGCCGCAATATGATGCGACCATAAACAACAACTATTTAGTTCGTATATACCCTTTTAACTCCATATTTTGAGCAATGTGGATATGAGGTCACATCAAGAATGTCTTCTTCTGAATTTAAAACAAAGCTTAACTCTAATTTTTTGCTAGCTTCCAATTTAAAATACACACGCAATAACTGCAGATAATAGCTTTATACTGCCTAGCCAGAACCAAATGGCCTAATTAACATAAAAAGCCCGCTAGTAAGCGGGCTTCGGAGTGTTTATTGCTGTTCAGTGCAAGGTGTTACCTAACGCTGAATTATTCCCACTCAATTGTTGCCGGTGGTTTAGAAGATACATCGTATGTCACACGAGAGATGTGTTCAATTTCATTAATAATTCGACCAGAAACCGTTTCCAACAACTCATATGGCAAATGCGCCCAACGCGCCGTCATGAAATCAATGGTTTCAACGGCACGTAACGCCACAACGTATTCATAGCGACGACCGTCACCAACGACCCCAACAGACTTAACAGGCAAGAACACGGCAAATGCTTGGCTTGTTTTTTCATACCAACCAGAACGACGCAATTCCTCAATAAAAATAGCATCCGCTAAGCGCAGAATATCGGCGTATTCTTTTTTAACTTCACCAAGAATACGAACGCCTAGACCAGGTCCAGGGAAAGGGTGACGATAAACCATGTCGTACGGTAAACCCAATTCAAGACCCAACTTTCGCACTTCGTCTTTAAACAATTCACGTAATGGCTCAACCAATTCCATTTTCATGTCTTCAGGTAAACCACCCACATTATGGTGAGACTTAATGACATGAGCTTTACCTGTCTTGGAGGCAGCCGATTCAATCACATCCGGATAAATGGTTCCTTGAGCTAAAAACTCAACTTCATTTAACTTAGACGATTCGTCATCAAAGATTTCAATAAAGGTGTTACCAATAATCTTACGTTTCTTCTCGGGGTCAGATTCCCCATTAAGTTTACCTAAGAACAAATCTTCTGCATCAACGCGAATGACTTTAACACCCATATTTTCAGCAAACATGGCCATCACTTGATCGCCTTCGTTTAAACGTAACAAACCGTTATCAACAAATACGCACGTTAATTGAGTGCCTACCGCTTTATGCAATAGAGCCGCGACCACGGAAGAGTCAACACCGCCAGAAAGTGCCAACAAGACTTTCTTGTCACCAATTTGTTCACGCATACGCTCGATCGCATCTTGAGCAATATTGGCCGGTGTCCACAACGTTTCACAAGCACAAATATCTTTAACAAAACGAGATAAAATTCGACCGCCTTGCTTAGTATGGGTCACTTCCGGGTGAAACTGAACACCGTAGAATTTTTTAGACTCATTCACCATACCTGCAATAGGGCAACTTTCTGTTGACGCCATCAAGGCAAAGCCTTCAGGCATGGTAGTCACTTTATCACCATGACTCATCCAAACGTCCAACAAAGGCACACCATTGTTAGCAATATGATCTTCTATTCCCTGCAATAAAGAAGACTCATCATGGGTACGTATTTGCGCATAACCAAACTCACGAATGTCAGAAGCCGCAACCTTGCCACCCATTTGCTCTGCCATGGTCTGCATTCCATAACAAATACCTAAAACAGGAACACCTAAATTAAACACCGCGTCAGGAGCTCGAGGCGACCCAGGTTCTGGAACAGATTCTGGGCCACCAGCTAGAATAATACCTTTAGGATCAAAATCCTTTACTTCTTGATCGTCCATATCAAAAGCACGAACTTCGCAATACACACCAATTTCACGAACACGTCGTGCAATCAGTTGGGTATACTGAGAACCAAAATCAATAATCAAAATTTTATGAGCGTGGATATTTTGAGACATTATTCAGCCTGTCCTTTGCCCTTTCTATCGGGCTAATCAATAAAAAAGATGGGGCAACTAAGCCCCATCTGAAATCATATAACTACTTAAAATTAACCAGCATGGTAATTTGGTGCTTCTTTAGTAATAGTCACATCATGTACATGACTCTCACGCATACCCGCTCCCGTGATTCTAGAGAACTGAGTTTTAGTACGCATGTCGTCAATACTTGCTGATCCTGTATACCCCATTGAAGAACGTACACCGCCCATCAACTGATGAACTACCGCAACCATAGGTCCTTTACAAGGCACTCGGCCTTCAATACCTTCTGGCACAAGTTTTTCAACGCCACTGCTCGCATCTTGGAAGTAACGATCACTTGACCCTTGAGATTGCGCCATAGCACCCAAAGACCCCATACCACGATAAGATTTAAATGAACGACCTTGATATAAAACAACTTCACCTGGCGCTTCATCAGTACCAGCCATAAGACCACCGACCATGATAGCACTGGCACCGGCTGCAATGGCTTTAGCAATATCACCAGAAAAACGAATACCACCATCAGCAATAACAGGAATATCGTATTTCGCCATTGCTTCAGCCACATTACCAACAGCCGTAATCTGAGGTACACCAACGCCAGAAATAATACGTGTAGTACAAATTGAGCCTGGACCAATACCAACTTTAACGCCGTCTGCACCCGCTTCTGCTAATGCTATCGCCGCTTCAGCCGTAGCAATATTTCCGCCAATCACCTGAACGTGAGGAAAATTTTCTTTTACCCAACGAACACGCTCAATAACACCTTTAGAGTGACCATGCGCCGTATCAACAACAATGACATCAACGCCAGCGTCTACTAATGCCTTAACTCGATCTGATGTATCGGCACCCGTACCAACAGCCGCACCAACGCGAAGACGACCTTCACTGTCTTTACAAGCGTGTGGATAAGCGGTTGCTTTATCGATGTCTGTTACAGTATGCATTCCTCGCAATTCGAACTGATCATTAACCACTAATACTTTTTCAATACGGTGTTCATGAAGTAATTTTCGAACGGAACCAGATGAAGCACCTTCAAGCACTGTAACCAAACGCTCTTTAGGCGTCATAATATCAGCAACAGACTTTTCAAAATCTTTAACAAAACGAACATCACGGCTGGTTACAATACCAACAAGCTTATCGCCTTCCACAACAGGAACGCCTGAAATATTGTAGCTTGAAGTTAATTGAACCAGTTCGCGAACAGAAGCGGTTGGATTAATTGTCACAGGATCACGAACAATACCGGATTCGTACTTTTTTACGCGACGTACTTCGGCGGCTTGTTCTTCAACGGTAAGATTCTTGTGGATAAAACCAATTCCACCTTCCTGAGCAAGAGCAATCGCCATACGGTATTCAGTAACCGTATCCATTGCTGCTGATGCAAGTGGCAAATTCAGTTCTATATCTTTGCTAATACGAGTTTTTAGGCTAACGTCCTTAGGAAGGACTTCGGAATAGCCAGGGATAAGCAAAACGTCATCAAACGTTAAAGCTTCTTGCGCAATTCGTAACATAATAAAGTGTTTCCAATGCCAACTAGAGGGTTTAAGATGGCACGTAATTCTATCTGAATAGTCCCTATCGGTAAATCAAAAGTACGAGAGATTAATGAATTATTTTACCCGTTCTCCTAGTAAGGAAGCTGCTTTCACCGTATCTAGTCTAAATAGACAAATACAACAGTTACTTGAGGCCAGTTTACCGTGGATTTTAGTGGAAGGAGAAATCTCTAATTTGGCTCGCCCTGGTTCAGGACATTGGTATTTTTCCCTGAAAGACGACAAGTCTCAAATTCGCTGCACCATGTTTAAAAATAAAAACCATTTAGTTCGTTTTAAACCTAAAGAAGGCGACATGGTGAGGCTTAGGGCTAAAGTCACTTTTTATGGGCCTAGAGGTGATTGCCAACTTTCAGTTGAATCAATGGAATCAGCTGGTGAAGGCGCTCTTCAACTTGCCTTTGAACGATTAAAAAACACACTCAAATCTGAGGGATTATTTGACTCCGAGACTAAAAAACCGTTACCAAACATGCCTGCACGAGTCGCCCTTATTACCTCACCAACAGGTGCCGTCATCCGAGACATGATCACGGCGTTTAAGCGACGCTTTCCGTTAACTGAGCTCACTCTTTTTCCATCCATAGTGCAAGGCAGTGGCAGTGCTGAAAACCTCATAAAACAGCTCCATAGAGCCGACGCTAATGGGTATTTTGACGCTATTGTCATTGGCCGTGGTGGCGGCTCATTAGAAGACCTTTGGAGCTTTAACGATGAGGTTTTAGCGAGAACAATTTTTCAGAGCAATACGCCTATCGTTTCAGCCGTGGGACATGAAACTGACTTTACAATCTGTGATTTTGTTGCGGATGTACGTGCTGCCACACCGACGGCCGCGGCTGAATTGCTCAGCCCAGACACAAAAGTACTAATGGATAAATGCTTGCAGCAAAGCGCCCTACTTAAATATCGAATAGAACAAAACATTCAACAACACCAACAACGTGTTGATTATTTAACTCGGTCTATGCGTCACCCAAAAGACAGACTAGAGCAACAACAAAGGCAGCTGGATCAATTGACCCAACGATTAATTCAGTCCGTTAAATTGACATTAGAAAAGCAAAAAACCTCTACAGATTATAGATGTCAAAGACTGCTGCAAGTTTCACCAGAGAAAAACCTTGCCCAACATCAATTACTATTAAACCAATATCAAGTAAGACTTGAACAATCTCTAAAACAAAACGTGGTGAACAAACAACAGACATTCAGCAACCTAATTGAAAAACTCAACCTTGTCAGCCCTTTAAATATTCTATCTCGTGGCTATGCCATTCCTAGCAAGAACAAACAAGTGATTCGTTCCATCCATGATGTTAACAAAGGCGACTCAATTCAAGTTAGAGTTGAAGACGGAACACTTGAATGCGAAGTCACCGGTTAATTATCAAACACTGATTTAATTTTATAAGCCATAACGCTCACTCTTATTAATGAGACCTTGCCTAGACAAACCTAACTGACGAGCGGCCTGGCTACGGTTTCCTTTATGGAAATCTAAAGCCATTCTAATTAACTGTATTTCTAATTGCTTTACTTGCTCTTCCATAGAGGTATCCAAGTTGGCATGGCTGGAGCTTGTGGGCCTTGCTCTGAATGTAGACGCTTCAATTAGCTCACTGTTATTTTCAGAAACCTTATCGGGATACAACAACGCAATATCAGATAAGGTCACCTCTCCATCGCGAGCAATAGAGACCACACTATCTAGAGCATTTTTCAACTCCCTCACATTACCAGGCCATCGCTGTTGCCGAAACCAATCTAACGCCTCTTCAGATAAAGAATAAGTTTGCTTATGCCTATGGGAAAGCTGCTGCAGAAAACTTGGCACTAAAATAGAGACATCTTCCAATCTTTCATCAAGTGGTTTGGTTTCTATATTAATGCCTTTGATTCGATAAAATAAATCCTCTCTAAATCCGCCGGCGGCAATTTTACTCACTAAATCAGCATTAGTAGCAGAAATCACTCTTACATCTATCGACTTTTCGTCACGACCACCAACAGGAAAGTACGTACCCTCTTGAAGAACTCGTAACAATTTGACTTGCATAGGCAAAGGCATCTCGCCTATTTCATCCAAAAATAACGTCCCCTTATCCGCTAAAGCCAACAACCCTTGCTTGTCTTTTTCTGCGCCAGTAAAGGCACCTTTCGTATAGCCAAAAAGCTCACTTTCAAGTAAATCAGCTGGTATCGCGCCACAATGCACCGACACAAATGAATCACCAGAGCGTCGACTTAATTCATGAATTGTCCTTGAAATAACTTCTTTTCCCGTCCCAGAAGGCCCAGTCACCAATACTCGAACATCGGTTGGTGCAATCCTTTCAATGAGTGCTCGAACCTGTTGTGCATTAGCAGAGCACCCAATAAAATCACTGGCGTCTTTTTTCGGCGTGATCGTTTGCTTAACCAGTGCCAACTCTTTTTCTAATACATGCTTACTCACCGCGCGCTTAACCACAACAGCCAATAAGTCTGGATCAATTGGTTTCGCAATAAAATCCCAAGCACCTTGAGAAATGGCCTCTAAAGCCAACTCTCTCTCAGCATGCCCAGTAATAATAATAACTGGACGAGCACCAAATTTCTGAATATTTGCCAACGTCACTTGTGGATCAAATTCTGGAGGTAATGACAAATCCAATAACACCAAATCAGCATCAAAGGTGTCTAAAACAGAGAAGGCTTTATCTGATTGGCCTGCAGTGACAACATCATAACCACTACTCGTCAACCAAGATGATGCCAACTCACAAAAAGCAGGCTCGTCATCTACCAACAATATTTTCCCAAGACTCATAACAACTTCCTTAAATAAGATAACTAGGCCGACCGAGAGTGGATCGGAAACATCAGTTCAAAAGTGACAGGCCAATTCAAATCGATTCTATGCTGCACAGTACCGTTATGAGCATCCATAATTCTCTTCACAATCGCCAAACCTAGACCACTGCCACCAGCACGCTTAGAGACAAAGGGTCTAAACAAGGTTTCTGAGGTTAAACTATCATCTAATACAGGACCATTATTGTGTATCCGTATTAACACATTCTGCCTATCAGACGACGTTAATGCCTCAATCAATAGACGACGGCCATCTTGATTTCGTAAAAAGGAAACCGCGTTCTCCAACAAATTGACAACCACTTGTTGAAGTCTGTGAATATCCGCCTCCACATTCAAGCTTGGTTCCACCTGAATATCGCAATCGACACCTGCCATATCGGTTTGAGTAACGATAGAAGAGATTAACGGTAGCAAAGTGATGGTTTTTTTTTGCACTGTCAATTTACCTGAATAAATCAACATGTCCTGAATTAATCGATCGGCTCGAACGAGCTGAGTTTGAATATGTCGTTTTGTTTCTGGTGCCGCTCCATGAGCCGCCATAGAGATAATATTTAACGGATTACGTAATTCGTGCGCCATTGCCGCCGATAACCCACCTAGCTCAACTAAATGGCGCTCACTTAAACGCTCTTTAACGGCTTCAGCAAGCGCCAAGGACTGTTCAAGAAGACCACACTGAGTTGAGAAAAGTGAGCCAAATACCTCAGCGGCTAGCCTCTGGCTCGGACTCGCCTCCTCCCATCCATGTAAACTAAATTGCCATCCTGGCTTCCCCTTGTAAACCTGCATTTTTGACTGAGCGTGAAACAAATCTCTTTGATAATCATTACCCCCATCCTCAATGTCACTCACAACAGGTGGATGATTCAAAGGCGCATCAAGCACAATAGAAACAACTACTTTTTGACCTAATTGATGACTTAAAATGGTCTCACCTGTCTCTATTAACTCATCCCACGTCATCGCTTTCTTCAATAGATTTGACCAAGACTCCAAAATAGATTCTGTTAACCTTGAACCTGGATAGACTAAGCGAGCCACCAACCTATTTAGAGGAGCATAAGTAAAAGTAGCCACTAACAAAATGACTACAGAATACAACCACAACTGCCACACTGGAACATTCGCCAGCCCTTGCGAGCCAAATTGACCAGAGATAACACTCGCTAAAGCCATAACGCATAAAACCACCAGCATCATAGCCAACCAAAGTAAGGCACGATTTGCAAACGCATTAACCGATAGAATTTTGTACCTTAAAACGGCGTACACAAGCAAAAGCAAATAAGAAGGCAACAGCAGCATTGGATAAGGGAACCAATCAATACCAAAGTAAGGGAAAACAAAGCTTGTCGCTAAGGTCAGCCCCCATGCGGCCACACCAAAAATAACCAGAATAGAGCGGCGCTTATTACCAGTATGACGTCGCCATCCATACAACAAAACAGCATGGGCCAATACACCAATAAAAACCGTATAAGCTAAATTAAACCAGCCCGTTTCTGTAAAAATAAAAAAGGCGTCCATGGTGTGCGATGAGCGCACATCTCCTGCGCCAACAAACCAACTTAATAGCACAACGCCAATACTAGTAAGGTAGATCCAAGGCAGTCTTTGGTATAACACCCGCAACCATAAAGGTGATGAAATACCTGTTTTCACAAATGCAGTAGCAAAATGCAAAAAGAAAGTTGGCATCAAAGGGTTTGCTAAAATTAATTTAACCCCCAGAGCCGATAACCCATGAAAAAGCGCACTATGACCTAAACACCACACAGCCATCATAATGGCGAAGCCTGACAAGGCTTGCAGATCTCTTTGTAAGCGAGCTCGCCAAAGCATCCAACCAGCAACCAAAACACCAATCACACTGGTGCTTAACATAGCCACTTCAAAAACAAATGATAAAGTCAAAACGTAAACCTCATTGACAGTAAGATGACTAAATACGCAAAAAGTGTAAATTAAGTTTACAACATTTCATTGTTAAAATTAAAAAGCCTTTAAATTCAATGCACTAACTAAAATAAAAAAGTGGCCTAAGTTTTGCTCTTATAACCATACAAAAATTGATCCAACTCAATACTTTTTTAATTAGCGAGGCCAAACCACATGAACAACGACATTCTATTGATGGAAATCATCACAATTAGCAGCATTATTTGCTTGGCACTTATCCCGAGTATGGTTGCAGCAATCAAGAAGCGTGTGTAATACACCCTACTTCGTTCATAATACTATCCACAACTTAACTCAGCAGGCCGGACCATGGAACTTGATGTCGCTATTCTATCTCGAATCCAATTTGCTTTTACTGTGAGTTTCCACATTATCTTTCCTAGCATAACCATTGGCTTAGCCACTTTAATTGCGATATGGGAAGGGTTATGGCTGAAAACCCACAACCCTATTTACCTTCAGTTAGCCAAGTTCTGGATAAAGCCCTTTGCTATTACATTTGGTATGGGCGTCGTTTCAGGCATTGTTTTATCTTATGAATTTGGTACAAATTTCTCAGTATTCTCTGAACTTACAGGCGCTGTATTAGGGCCTTTAATGGCCTACGAAGTGTTAACAGCATTCTTCTTAGAAGCGGGTTTCCTCGGTGTGATGTTATTTGGTTGGCAACGAGTCAGTCCTAAAATGCACTTTTTTTCTACGATAGTCGTGGCAATAGGCACTTGGATATCCGCTTTTTGGATCATAGTAGCCAACTCTTGGATGCATACGCCTGCCGGTCATATTATGGTTGATGGAAAGTTCGAAGTAGCCAGTTGGTATGATGTTATTTTCAACCCATCTATGCCCTATCGATTCACTCATATGCTAACAGCCAGCTTTATCACCGCCACCTTTGTCGTAGCTGGAGTCTGTGCGTATTATTTACTCAAAAAACAACACCAACAAATGGCCAAAAAAGGCCTATCAATGTGTATGTGGATTGCTTTGATCCTCACTCCGCTGCAGGCCTTTATTGGTGATATGCACGGGCTAAATGTAAAAGAGCATCAGCCAATCAAACTGGCCGCAATGGAAGGAATTTGGCCTGCTGAAGAGGAAAGAGTTCCATTATTGCTGTTTGCTTTGCCGGACATGGAAGCCGAAAAAAATCATGCAGAAGTAGGTATACCTGGATTGGGCAGCTTAATCTTGACGCACTCATGGGATGGCGCGGTACAAGGCTTAAAATCAGTACCACCAGAAGACCGCCCAAATGTCCCTCTAGTATTTTGGTCGTTTAGGGTGATGGTTGGAATTGGCTTTGGCATGATAGGCATGGCCGTACTCGCTTTAATACTAAGACGTAAAGAGGCGCTGTATCGTAATAAGCCATTCTTATTTTTAGTAACCTTATTTACTCCTACTGGTGTCATTGCCGTATTGGCTGGTTGGTATGTCGTTGAGATTGGTCGTCAACCTTGGCTTGTTCAGGGACTGGTCCGAACAATGGACGTTGTGTCGCCTTTACCACCAGAAAGGGTACTCTTTTCATTAACTTTATTTGTCATCATCTACTCGCTACTTTTTGCGGTGTACCTCTACTTCATGCGAAAGCTGATTCGAAAAGGCCCTCCAAGTCTGGAGTCGTTAGAACATAAAGTAATTGGAATGAAGACTCCTGGCTACGCTTTGGCTTGGGTTAAAAATCTTAATAAATCTGAACGAGGGGATAAATAATGGACTTAGCCTTTTTCTACTTCCTTATTCTAGGTTTTGCCATCTTCATGTATGTACTATTAGATGGTTTCGACCTCGGTATTGGTATTTTATTCCCTTGGTTTGAAGGGCATGAAAAAAGAGACCATTTAATGCGTTCAATATCTCACGTTTGGGACGGTAACGAAACGTGGCTGGTATTTGGCGGCGTCATACTTTTTGCGGCTTTTCCAGCCGCTTACAGCGCTATACTGTCCACCTTCTATTTACCTATTATGATCATGCTGTTTGCACTCATCTTTCGAGGCGTGGCCTTTGAGTATCGCTTTAAGTCAGATAGATCTAAGCCTTGGTGGGATTTTGCTTTTAGCGCAGGTTCAACCATTGCCGCATTCTGTCAAGGTATCATTTTAGGGGCCATTGTTCAGGGAGTACCAGTCAATGCAATAGAGCTATCAAGCTGGATTTGGCTAACACCCTTTTCGATTCTAACAGGTTTTTCAGTCATGGCTGGCTACGCTTTACTAGCAGCATGTTACTTATATATGAAGAGTCGTGATGACATGCAACTGCTTGCGTCTCGTTTCGCTAAAAGACTGCTACTGCTCATTCTTATATTTATGATGGCAGTCAGTCTATGGACCGTCCTTTCTCAAGAAGAAATTCGTCACCGCTGGTTTGATGGTATTAATTTTTTATTGCTCAGCCCACTCCCCATTTTCAGCATAATATTGGGCTATGTTGCCTGGAGAGGCTTAACAAACATCGAGCATGAAAGTCGTCCTTTTTGGTGTGTGTCTGGTTTATTTTTATTAGGTTTTGCTGGACTCGTAGTCAGCCTATTCCCGTATTTAATCCCAAGACAACTGACCTTTATGGAAGCGGCAGCACCGGATTCTAGTTTAGGCTTTTTGCTTTATGGAATCTGCATTTTTGTACCATTAATTTGCGCCTACACATTATGGGGTTACCGAGTCTTTTCAGGGAAAATCGAAGACTATCAGGAGGGTTACTAATGCTCAATAAAAACGAAATAGATAAAAATCAGCCGCTAGATACAGAGCAAACCAAATCAGCGCAGCAATGGAAATGGTTTTTAGGACTGTATGCTCTTGGATTTATGACATTAACAAGCGTTGCCTATTTACTAAAAGGCATTGTGAGCTTTTTATAAACCATCAATATAAACACGCTGAATCGGTATTAACTAAACGCTTAATACCGATTCCATAGCACTTAATACCGATGCCGTAATAATGGTTTAAAAAACAGACCAACCTATACTCTCTGATAAGGCTTCCAAAGCGGCCATTCCTGCTAAAGAGTTACCCGCTTTATTCAGCTCTGGAGACCAAACGCACACCGAAAACTGATCCGGCACAATGGCAACAATCCCACCGCCTACACCGCTTTTGCCAGGCAAACCTACACGATAAGCAAAATTGCCAGCTTCATCATAAAGTCCACTGGTTGCCATTAAGGCATTAACTTGTTTTGTTTCTTGTCCAGTTAACACCTTTTCACCACTATGAGGACACAACCCTCTATTAGACAAAAAAGAAAATGCTTTTGCTAAATCGACACAATTCATTTTAATCGCACAATTATTAAAATAATTACGCAGTACTTTCTCTACATCATTGTCAAAGTTTTTAAACGATTGCATTAAATACGCCATAGACGCATTACGCGCTCGAAACTCAAACTCGGAGTCAGCTACGTTACGGTCATATTGAATATTTTTATTACCAGAGAGCCGTCGGACGAATTCTCTCATCGCATGTTGCGGCGAAGCAAAACGAGATTGGTTCATGTCACTTATGACTAAGGCACCAGCATTAATAAAGGGGTTTCGAGGAATGCCATGCTCATATTCAAGCTGCACAAGTGAATTAAAAGGTTGTCCGGACGGCTCTCGGCCAACACGATCCCACATAGACTCGCCATAATGCTTCATGGCAAGTGTAAGACTAAAAACCTTCGAAATACTCTGAATAGAAAAATCCACACGAGAATCGCCTATCTCAAAAAGCTCACCATTTTTACTGTAGATAGCAATACCAAATTGCTTAGGATTAACTTCTTTTAATGCAGGGATGTAACTCGCCACCTCACCAGAACCAATGAGAGGTGTCACTTGCTTTATAATTTCTTTTAAAATAGTGTCCAATACCGCGCCTACTTTTATTATATTTATGCCATTTTTTAAACGAATACTCTGTTCGCTTTTTTCGACGCAAGTATAAAGCAAAGACCGGAAGAATAAGACACTCTTATTGTGATCACATAACAATAAAGCTAAATAAAAGTCTTGTCAGAGAAACCGAGACAATAATTGATGAAAGCGCATCAAGAGCGCTTAATTCTGACGACTTTCATGACTTCGATAGGCATACCGGCAACTAACTCAATATCCGCATAGTAGGTTAGATTTACGCGACAACCTTTCAAAGACATGTATTTTGTTTGACGCTTGAAACGAAAAGGGACATCGCACCCTTCAAGCATTAAGGTATGCAAAACCCACTCCTCCTTTGAACGCTGAACATGAGATAAAACCTTCACAGCATCAGAATGAATCAATTTTTCATTTTTTTTCAGTAATTCTTTGGGGTCAGAAATCATCAAAAGACCACTTGTTCAATGAATGTACTCATAGTATTACATAATTAGACACATTTTTTGTTTGTTTTTTGATCAGAAATACGTTTATTTAACGACAACATCCTCTACTTTATCTTCATCATTTGTCATTTTTGACTTTTTAAGGGCGTCAATGTTGTCGTTAGATAATTTGATCACGGCTTTTTGTAAAATCAAACTGTTTGGGTAAGTTACTATATCACCGTTTAAACGCTGCAAAATCACATGAAAGGTAGAAATCTCGATAATATGACCAGTAATATCATCGTCTTTATCACATATTTTAACCCAGTCTCCAACACGATATGGGAAACCAAAAAAGATCAACAAACTGGCTGTGATATTACTTAATATTGACCACTGAGCAAATAATGCCACACCAATTACCGCAAAAACGGAGGAAAAAAATACCGTCAACTGACCATACTCAACACCGAGAATTAAGCAGGCAATAATGACCATAGTCCCTGTTAATCCCAAATTAAGCATCTTACTCACATACCCAATTCGTATTTCACTAACCGATTTTTTTTGCCCTAATAACTGAACACTGGTCTTCATTATCCGAGACACCAAAAAGTATCCAGCAATAAGCAACATAACTAATATAAATTGCATCTGACTCAACCTCTAATAAATCGACTATAAAACAAAAAACAACATTAATGGGATAAAAAACAAACTAAATACATTACCAATCAAAACAATGGATGCTACCTTTTGAGGTTCTTGTTGGTACAACTCCGCAACCATGTAATTTAAGACGGCAGGAGGTAAGCAAGCAAAGATTAATAAATACATGAAATCATCGCTACTCAAAGGGACCAGCATATTCCAAATAAACAACACAATCAGTCCACTAACAGGACAAAGCACTCCACCCAATACGCCAATACGCCAGTTTTTTAGATCGACCAGAGTCATACGAACACCTAGAGCGAACAGCATCAATGGAATGGCTATTTGTCCAATCATCTCTAACGGCACACTCAATGCAACGGGCAAAGTCCAGCCATTCAAGCTCCAAAAAACCCCGAGAATAGTGGCCAATACCATAGGCATTTTAATAATATTGATCGGATTCGCTTTTGGGTTCATTAGGTATATACCAAGTGTAAAATGCAAAATATTTTCAGTTAGAAATAAAATAACCGCAATTGGCAAAGCGGACTCCCCAAAAGCCAAAACGAATAGTGGAATACCTAAATTGCCACTATTATTAAACATCATCGGTGGTAAAAAGGTCTTAACAGACAGACCGAACAAGCGGCATACTGGCAACAAGACAATCCCTGAGCCAACAATAATCACGGCACCGGCCATAATTAACGTGTGATAATCCGCTATTTGAAAGTTTTTTGACGCCATAACAGAAAAAACTAAAGCAGGGGTAAACACACTCATGTTTACCCGATTAGTAATCGTCATATCCGTTGGTCTTGCTCGAGCGTAAAAAAAGCCTATTAATACAATGGCAAACAAAGGAAATACAGTCTCAAATATTTTTATATACAGTGCAGATGAAACGTCCAAATAAACCTCTAACTTAAAATTGGTTGATCCGTTTAAAACAGAGTAAACAGCCCTTTGGGGACACAATATATTGCATGACTTTACTACAATTTGTGACACTTTTTTCTAAGGCATAGAGATTCGCCATGCTAATTTGACCCCATTTACTTTACCCATTTAGCAAATAATGTAATGCTTGTTGACTCGTTCCTTAAAGTGACTTGGCTATGTTACACAAATGTATTTATTCTATTAATACAAACACCCTCGAAGTCTTTGTAGATAAAAACGCCACCATTCTAGACGCTCTAATAAAACGAAAACTTTACGTTAAAAAAGCCTGTATCAATGGTGCATGTGGAATTTGCTTGATGCAACTAACGAGTGGCGATATTGATTATGATGGGCGTATACCACGCGGCCTTAATAACCAAGAAATAAGTCAAGGGTACATCTTGCCATGCATAGCAAAATGCAAAAGCAACATTACCCTAGAGCAAAGAAATAAATAAGGCCAGCTGCATAAAAAATAGTTTACCTTACGAGCAAAGCAGACAACACACTTTAGATGCGTATTATTTAACTACTTTCTTTAATGACATTTAACTATGACCCAGAACACAAACGACCTTCCTATCCATTCCATTATCCCGTCATTGAAGAAGCATTTCCAAAAAGAAGACAATGCTATTTTAGAAGCCGAGCCTGGAGCAGGCAAAACAACCATAGTACCATTATCCCTCCTGCATGAACCCTGGCTTTTGGGGCGAAAAATTCTTCTTTTAGAACCTAGACGTCTTGCCGCCAAGTCGGCCGCTCAACGATTATCCAACCTACTAGGAGAGCCCTTAGGTCACACTATTGGTTACCGAATCCGTCACGAGACCAAGATTTCAAATCAGACTCGTATTGAAGTCGTCACGGAAGGCATTCTCACACGAATGCTGCAGACCGACCCAAGTTTAGAACACATTGGATTGATTATTTTCGATGAATTTCACGAACGAAGCTTACACTCAGACCTTGCCTTAGCTCTATGCCTACAAGGACGAGACATTTTTAGAGACGATCACCCATTAAAACTTTTGGTCATGTCAGCCACGCTGGATACACAACCCTTAGAAGCGCTGTTAAACACAAAAAGCATTCATTGCTCAGGCCGATCTTTTCCCGTAGAAATCCAATACGATAATTTAACCTTAAAACAAGATCAAATACTCCCGGTGGTTATCAAGCAAATACACCATGCTATTCAACATTATCAAGGTGATATTTTAGTTTTTTTACCAGGACAAAAAGAGATCCGATCCGTTCAAAACCAACTTCAACACTTAGATCAAAGTACTAATTTACATATTGTTCCTTTGTATGGCAGCTTAGCGTTTTCGACACAACAAGAAGCAATTGGAGCTCCCCCAAGCCATCTGCGAAAGGTAGTGCTCGCCACGAACATTGCCCAGACAAGTTTAACCATAGAAGGCATACGAATTGTGGTCGATAGTGGGCTTAGCAGAGAAGCAATTTTCGACCCTAATATTGGCATTACCAGATTACATACAAGAAAAGTCACTCAATCAGAAAGCATTCAACGCATAGGACGAGCTGGGCGTACTTCACCGGGAGTAGGATACCGTTGGTGGAGTCAAGAACAACAAAATCGGTTAGAGGCTCAACCAATACCTGAAATTTTTCAAACAGATTTGGCATCACTGGTCATCGAACTATCTCGCTGGGGTGTGGACTCTGTAGATGACCTAACTTGGTTAGACTCACCTCCATTATCTAATATTCAGCAAGCTCAAGCGTTTTTAGCGCAGCTAGGCATACTAGAAGAAAACGGTTTTACCTTAACGAAACTTGGAAAACCCATTGCAACACTTCCACTTGAACCTCGACTTGCACGTTTAATTTTCTCAGCAAACTCATCATCCAGCCAGACTCTTGCGCTTAAACTGGTCAGTTTACTAAGCGAAAAAGATCCGTTACAAAGCACTCGACAAAGTGATATTGAGAAAAGGTTGTTTTGGGTAAATACGTCTACAGATAAAAACACTCATAAACACAACAAACTTATTCAACAAATAAAAAAATACATTCAACCGTACTCTAAACACGAAAAAGACAACCTACTGTCGCTCCCATTAGAAACAGCACGTCTTCTAGCCAACGCCTTCCCTGATAGAATAGGTAGACGCAACAAGGTAACAGACGGCCGTAAAGTTTCTTATAAATTAGCAAACGGCCGGATGGCCGAATTATTTATTGAAGACGACTTAAGTCAATCGGAGTGGATAATTGCTATAGACATCGGAGGAACAACAGTCGCGAAGAGTGATGAAATTTACTTAGCCTGTAACTTACCCTCCCATCTAATTGAAACAGAATTGACGCATTTAATCACTGAGCAAACGTCTCTGATATGGCCAAAGAGTGAGGATGCGCTGATCGCCAAAAATAAGAAAGTGTTAGGCAAGCTTACACTCAGCGAATCATCGATAAAACAGCTGTCAAACCAAGACATCAGCCGATGTGCTTGCCAGTATATACGTACCATTGGTCTACAATGCTTACCTTGGGATGAAGAAAGCAAAAACACACAAGCAAGAATCTGTTTTTTAAACACTACTGTAGACAGTGTAATTTGGCCAAACTATCAGGACCAGCAATTACTGGACTCTTTAGAAGAATGGTTAGCCCCTTATCTAGAGCATACGACACACAAAAACCATTTAAAAAAACTGAATATAAAACAGATATTATTAGACCAATTACACTGGCAACAGCAAAAAGAACTGGACACTCTTGCACCAAGAACCATAAAAGTCACGTCTGGCTCTAACATAAAGATAGATTATTCGACTCATCCCCCAAGCCTGGAGGTGAAACTTCAGGAAATGTTTGGCTGTCTAAATACACCCTCTATTGCAGGTATGGCCGTTAAAGTCTCTTTACTTTCACCGGCCAGAAAGCCTTTAGCGATCACCCAAGATTTGCCATATTTCTGGAAAGAGGTCTACCCAGAGGTGAAAAAAGAAATGCGAGGTAGATACCCTAAACACCCATGGCCGGATGACCCTTTAACAGCCCTAGCAACTCATAAAACAAAAAAAGCCCTTAACCTCCAGACACAAAAGTAACGTCAAACCTTCACAGAAGTATGAGATAAATTTTCAATTTAGAGGTTAATTCGTTTTAGGCAATTCCTCGACAGGTATAGGGCGACCCGTTACATAGCCTTGAGCAAATTCACAGCCGAGTTCTTGAAGTTTACTGAGCATAGTTTGGTTTTCAACAAATTCAGGTATCACAGGCACATTTAACCCTTTTGCTAACGCGATAATAGCTTCAACCATAGAGAACGCTCGTTCACTTTTAAACATTGACTTTATAAGCGACCCATCTATTTTAATATAATCCACTTCCATCTTAAGTAATTGATCGAAATTCGAGTAACCACTGCCAAAATCATCAATAGCAATAGACAGGCCGACAGATCTCAAAGACCTAAGGACTGCAAATATTTCGTGCTGGTTGCCTATCCAGTCGGACTCAACGACTTCTATCGTTACTCGGCCGTCTAAATTACATTGCTGAATTGAATTCTTCAGAAAGTCTAAGGTTTCATTATCAAGTAAATCCGATTTACACAGATTCAAAGTAATCGATTCTGTACGATTAGCAAAAGCCTTACAGCCTTTTTCAATCATACAATGAGTCATATGCTTATAAAGGTAACAATGCCTAATAGGATCTAAAAAGGCATGAGGCGTGACAATATCACCCTCTTTATTAATTAAACGAACCAGTATTTCATAACGTTCAACTCGACCTTTTTGGTTGTCAAAAATAGGCTGAAAGAAAGGAACGACTCGGTTTTCTATTAATGCTTGAGCCACTTCATTTTGCCAAAAATAATCCGACGCTAACTGTTTGCTTTGCTCTTTATGATTTCGAAAAACAAAAAAAGGCTGACCTAAGTCTAACGTTTTGCTTAAGGCATCTTTCGCATGTTGGAATAGCTGGTGCCCTTGAGCCTTAACAACAACACCTGCATTTGCCGTAATAATTACCTCTTTTAGATCAAGCCGGTTGCCTTCAATGACTTTACGGCCATTAATACCGTACAAAATGTCCTCAACAATTAAATATAATAATGATTCATCAATGGCATCAGATAGAAGAAAAAATTCACCGCCTTTAATACGATAAAGTGTCATGTACGAAGGAGGTAATACATTCAACTCCTGAGTTAAACGAACCAATAAACTGTCTCTAATTGATCGGCCAAATTGCAAGCTTATGTCATCAATACCCATAAATGAGATTAATATACCGGAGAAAAACGTTTGGTTACTTTTTAAGGCGTTGTGCAACTGATAGGAATTAGGTAAGGCGGTTAATTTATCTTTATAGAGTGAGTCCCAAAGGTCGTTTCTTTTCTGTTTCTGTAGTTCAAAGTAAAAATACATCATTGGCATTAGTGGCAATAAAAACAACAATGTAAGCCACAATGATTTATGTATACTTTTCCAAATTATTGAATAGCCCCCTTCAACAGAAATATCGGCGGCTAGGACATAAACACTGCCATTTTTGCGTTCAACAGGAACAAAAATAGACTGAAAGGTTCCGTATTCATTTTCATAAACATCACTAAATATTGTTTCTTGCGTAACGAAGCTCCTTAAAAGCGATTCCGGAGCAGAATCATAAGGTCGATAAAATTCGCTGAAAACACCATTTTTTCTTTCTTCAACTGTTTCGTTACTAATAACAAAATAGACCTGGCCATCCACCATATCCATCAAGTAAACATAGCTTACTGGAAGCGTATCTACCCATTTATTTAACTTGTTTACTATATAGCGATATATGGTTTCATTCGGTGGCGTATCTTTAGAAAAATGCTGTCCAAACTCAACACCAATCAGATGTTCAGCCGATATAGCGGCCGTAAACAGTGTCGTCTTAATTGAAGATTTGATTTCAGCCTCACGAGTTTGAACACTCGTATACGTAAATAACGTAATCGCTAAAAAATACAATACCAACATAACTAGGGCAAACACCCTATCTGTCATTTTTCCCGAAATTCGACTAATCCAGTTTCTACTTATCATGTACTACTGCTTTATAAACCAACATAACGATTCTAGAATAATCACCAAGCATGATATAACCCTCAAATATTTTTGATATATACCAAACTCTATAGTAATAAAAATAAAGACAAAAAAGCAAAATGTATATTTCATTAATACTAAACAATTTTCGAATTAAGACCTTGCAAAATTTCAAATAAAACAAAACAGTCCATAGAAAATAAAGAACGTTTAAGAGACTATAAGTGCTTAAACACATTATTTTATGATTAAGTAAATAAAACCCACCAGATGACATTACACCTACTTATATAAATCATTCATTTCTACATTATTGACTGACCTGATTTTATTATCAATTTACCAAGGAATTCCAATTACTACTCTTTGATTAGTCTCTGCAATCACAAACAGCCGATTTATCAACGAATAATGTTAAATAAATACATCTTTATAAAAAAAATTGTGTTTCAGTATTGTATAGCGGGTTAATTAGATTAAAATGGTACAAAATTTAGTCTGTTGCTATAGTTGAAACTGAAACTATACTTGTTGCTTCACATAGAAGGTATTGATGTTCAAGCTTCTAGTCTCTCGCTTTAAAGCGCTTATACATAATTATGCATTCGGTGGCTTATCAGGCGATGACTTCTCTGAGCAATCAAGACGAATTCTACTAATTAACCTATTTTGCCTTGTTGGTATCTTAGTCACCCTACCTCTCGGTATTGACGCGTTTATCAAAAACGATATGCTGGTTGCTATTGCAACCTTATCAATTGCCTCTTTATACACATTTAATCATCTTTATCTAAGACTTACCTATAATTACGAAGTTTCCTCAAACCTTGTTTTATATCCACTATTTTTATTGATGTTTTTTTTAATTTATACAGGAGGCGTTGAACAGACCGGTTTCCTATGGATTTACTGTGTTCCACCTGTTGCGATGTTTCTCCACGGTCTAAGGCGGGGCCTGATAGAAGTTTGCGGTTTTTCTTTAGTCTTAGTCACTCTCTTTCTATTTCCAAATGAAATTGGTGCAACATACGATTGGCCAATCGAATTAAAGCAACGCATCGTTTACTCTTTTTTAGTGCTGATTTTTTTATCCGCGTTTTATGAATATTCTCGCATGATGTCGATACGCCTACTTAAGAATTTAAGTCACGATTTAGAAAAGGCATCAAAAACAGACCCATTGACAAACCTCCTAAATCGCCGGGGAATGCTAGAAATAATTCAGGAACATGACTCAAAAGAACAATTTTTTGACAATGCCATTGTCATCTGTGATGTCGATTTTTTTAAAAAAGTAAACGACAAATACGGACATAATATTGGAGACACTGTTCTCGTTAAGCTGTCAAAAGAGTTTAAAGAAACATGGGGGAAAGATGCCCATATAAGTCGCTGGGGCGGAGAGGAGTTTTTGATTTTTATTCCATCCAGCCTATTTGATATTATACAACCTGAGGTAGAGCGCTTTAGAAGACGTATCGAAGCCACTCGCTTTGGGAACCTAGATGACCCTTTTTATATCACCCTTAGTTTTGGAATAGCACGCTTTGACTATCAGAAAGAAACCATTGACGACGCTATAAATCGAGCCGACAGATACCTGTATGATGCCAAAAACAATGGGCGTAATTGTGTTTTTTCTGACTAAATAACCATTAATTCTATGTCCTCACCTTAACCAACCACAAGGTGAAAGAGCACAACTCAAGTCATACCAAAAAAGAGGTGCTCATTATTAGGTAACGCCCTATTTCCCACACTTGCCCCCTAATACACCATATTAAGAACCTGCGAATTAGAGTAAAAAGAGGTCAGCATCCCTATTTGGCATAGAAAAATAAAAACCTTGAAATTTTGTGCAACCAAGGGCTTTAAGTTGAATAAATTGCTCTTCAGTTTCAACGCCTTCTACAATAATGTCTAAATTAAACTGACCAGCAATACTCAAAATACCTTTAATCAGACCATCTCCTTGTGTCGCCATATCAACAACAAAGCTCCGATCAATTTTTAGAGTATGAGCGGGCAACGTCCTTAACCTTGTTAAAGAAGAGTAACCTGTTCCAAAGTCATCAATATGAATATTAACGCCTATATTTTTTAATAGTTCAATCTGAGAAATGATACCCTCAAGGTTCGTATCTTCTAGAACTGACTCTGTAATCTCCAAAGTCAAGGCATTAGCTGGTACTCCAGAACCCAACAATAACCTTTGGATTGTTTTGTAAAAATAGTCATCTTTTAATTGAATTGGGGAGACATTAACGGCAATAGATAACTCAGGGTTAGACTTGCGCAGCTCTTTTACATAGTTAAGAGCATTTTCTAATACCCAACACCCAAACTGCATAATATGACCTGTATTTTCAATAACAGGAATGAAATCAAGAGGCGGAATATTACCTAGCTGAGGATGTTTTAAACGAGACAAGGTTTCTATGGAAGAAACATTTCCCCATTCATCAACGATCGATTGATACTCTAAATGAAAATACTCACTGTAATTTTTTTCATGAAGGATATTAATTAGGCCAGAGGTTAATTCACTCTGACGCAGTAGCTCATGGTTGAAGCGCAATACCGCGCCTCGATTACCGTTTCGTTTTAAATACGTTGCCGCCAGGTCTGCTGCATGTATTGCCTCTTCAATGTCATTAACATCTTCAGGGTAATGAGCCGCCCCAATGGTCATGCATACTTCGACTCGCTTGTTTTTAATATAAACCGCTTCAGAAAAAGCGTTACAAAGAACATCCAAAGCGTCTAATTTTTCTAAATCATTCGGTGAACAAATAACAAATTCGTCACCTCCCCACCTGCCAACTACCGTCTGTTCAGGCAAAACATCAAGCAAAAGCGTACTAATATGCTGAAGCACCAAATCGCCTACTTCATGCCCTTTACTATCATTAATTTGCTTAAATCGGTCTAGATCAAAGAAATAAAATTTCAAAGAGTGAAATGAAAGAGCAAGTTGTCGGCATTGACCTAAAAAGCCCTCTCTATTATTCAACTGAGTTAAGCGATCAGTAAGGGCCATTTTTTCTAGATCAGCTGTTCTTTCTTTTACTCGATTTTCCAAACGATAGTTTAAATCTAACACTTTTTGATTTTGCCGTTGCAAACTGCTTAATAAATCATCATTTTTGAAGGTTAATTCAATATTATCCAATATTTGATTATGGTTATGGTGATGACCCACCAACATAACGAAACAGAAAAAGGTCCCAAGAAAACCCAACAAAGGTAGCGATGGCGTAATAAAAACCAATGTTATGCTGGCAGGCAAGAGCGTCAAAACAATAAATATTTTACCTACTACTTTATTTGGAGCCAACACACCAGTCGCCCCACCAGCTAAAGCGCTGGATATCACTGTTACAACAAATTTCCCTTCTATCCCCAAATTAGGAAGCGCAATAACCGCTATGATCGCCCAAGACAAGCCGCCCAGAATGACCCCTGAAGTGTATAAAACTGACCATTTATGAAGATTTTTTGGTGTTAATGATGATTTCTCTGCAGAAAAAAACTTTTTGTAAGATAGGTCAATGATTAAACGAACGAACATAAAAAATACAGTAAAATAAAACCATAGATCTATATACGGAATAGCCAAAGACGCAATTTGATAATAAACACAGATTAAGGCCGTAAAATTAACCAAGATACTGTACAAATTATTTTTATACGCTAACTCTAAAAGACTTAACTGGACATGATAGCTAGATGATTTTTTTTTCATTATTATCCTATTACACAGCTTGGATCCGGTTATTCTAAGAAAGAAAAAAGTCAGTAAGAAAACATAAAATTAAAAATTATATAGTCAGAATAATCCATTAAAAAAAGCCTCAATTATATGTTTTTTTGCATTGTATTTCGTACAAAAAAGGGCACAATAAACAGTTAATTGGTGCTATATTCATTAGTTCATATAACCATTAATTTTATAGCAACAAACCTATTTAATGGCTTTACAATGTTGAATATAGAATTATAGGTTACGAAGCATGTTTCTACATAGATCATCTTTGTATCAATTCTATCACGACAAAGGGTTAAAGCCATTTTTTCACTACTCACTAGGACCTATTTTTATCATGTTTAAACATCTAAGCGCCGTTCCTGGCGATCCTTTACTTGCTCTAATCATTGCTCATAGGAATGACCCGAACCCAAAAAAAATAGATTTAGGTGTTGGTGTTTACAAAGATGATAACGGTAATACACCTGTTTTAAACAGTGTCAAAAAAGCAGAAGCCATTTTGTTGCAACAGGAAGACTCAAAGAGCTACCTAGGTATAAATGGCGCACCAGAATTTGCCACCGTCATTCAAGAGTTACTATTGGGCAAAGAAAGCACAATTATTCAAGATAAGCGTATTTTTTCAGCACAGACCCCAGGTGGAACAGGTGCACTTAAAGTAGCGGCTGACTTTATTGGAGCAAATCTACCGAACCCAAGAATTTGGGTAAGTGACCCAACATGGGGTAATCATTTACCAATTTTCCGCAGCGCGGGACTGAACATTGAAACGTACCCTTACTACGACCCTGAAACAAATGGAATACGTTTCGACGACATGATAGCCACACTAAAAGCCCAGGCTAAAGCAGGAGATACAATTCTACTTCACGCTTGTTGTCACAACCCAACAGGTGTAGATCTATCCTTCTCACAATGGGAGGCAATAACAACACTGGTTAAAGAAAAAGGCATGCTCCCTCTTGTTGATGCCGCTTATCAAGGTTTTGGAGACGGTTTAGACGAAGACATGGCAGGCCTTAGACACATGGCTTCAATTATTCCAAACATGCTTATTTGCAACTCTTTTTCTAAAAACTTTGGCATTTACCGAGAGCGCTGTGGTGGATTGAGTATCATTGCTGAAACATCAGAAGAGGCAAGCAATGCTTATTCAATTATCGGCTTGGCCATTCGTGCAAACTACTCAATGCCACCTGCTCACGGTGCGGCTGTTGTTTATACCATTATGAACGACCCAGATCTCAAAGCGGAATGGACTGATGAAGTAAGTTCGATGCGCAACCGTATCAACACACTACGCAGTAAACTGGTAGAAAAACTTGCATCAACCGATGTCAAAAAAGATTTCAGCTTCATCCGTGCTCAACGAGGCATGTTTTCCTATTCTGGATTAACGCTTGAACAAGTACGCACCTTAAGAAGTGAATACTCAATCTATATTGCGGATACTGGCCGTATGAACATTGCCGGCATTACCGATGAAAATATCGACTACTTGTGTGATGCTATTGCGACAGTCGTCGGCTAGCGTTTATCATTAAAAAGCAAAGCGTCAGTTTACTTATTAAGCTGACGCTTCTTTTCAAGTAACCCTCCCTACAAAATAACCGATAAAACATTTATTGTTGCGGCACCTCAAAAGTTTGTACTATGCTACTTCGCTAACCCAATAACAGGTTTTATTTCTTTGGATATTAAAACACTCAAAATTTTTTTACATTTATCTGAGTCGCTTCACTTCAGCCGAACAAGTGATGCCTTTCATATGAGCCCTTCCACACTAAGCCGCCATATAAAGCAACTAGAAGAAAACTTAGGTCACTGCTTACTCACCAGAGACAACCGTTCAGTTTCTTTGACAAGAGAAGGACAAGTTTTTCAGACCTACTGCCGAGAAAGCCTCACCCATTGGCAAGTTTTTAAACAATCATTAGATATTCAAAGCGCTCAGTTAACAGGGGAAATTAGCCTTTATTGCTCTGTGACGGCAAGTTATAGCTTTTTATACGATATTCTAAGCCAATTCAGAGGGCTCCACCCTAAGATAGAAATGAAACTTCACACTGGAGATACGGCACTGGCACTTTCTAGAATTGTCGAAAAGAATGAAGACATAGCCATCGCCGCTCGCCCATCAAGCATTCCAAATAATTTAGCATTTAAGCGCATTGCTATCTCACCATTGGTATTCATCGCACCTAATGATTCACTGGCAAGCAACATGCTTGGCTTATCGAATAAACAAGCGTTGTTATGGAATGAGATCCCAATGATATTGTCAGAAGAGGGCCTTGCTCGAACTCGATCAGATCATTGGTTCAAGCAAAAAGGCATTAAGCCCAACATATATGCTCAAGTGTCAGGTAATGAAGCCATTGTAAGTATGGTTTCTCTTGGGTTTGGTGTTGGCGTTGTACCCAAAATTGTTTTAGATAATAGCCCTTTAGCAAGCAAGATTACGATTTTAGACATACAACCAGAGTTAGAAGCATTTGATGTTGGCTTTTTCACTCTCAAGAAAAGTCTAGTCAACCCTATTGTAAAGGCATTCTGGGAACAGATTGGCGTTCGTTAAAAACTCGATAAAAGTTTCTTAGCGAAGGTTTACCACCTAGAATAAACAAAAAAGCCCCACAGCAACTAAGTTACAACCATGGGGCTTAGGCGATCGTAATACGAGAACTGATGAGCGTTATAAGCAAACTAGACGCTTAGAACTTTCTCTCCCCGTGCAATACCTGAAACACCTGTACGAACAACTTCAAGCAAATGAACCGAGCCAAGAGCCTGTAAAAAACCATCCAACTTATCAGATTCACCCACAATTTGAACGGTATAAATAGAAGGCGTCATATCAACAATATTGCCTCTAAAGATATCAACAGTTCGCTTTATTTCAGCTCGTTGCGCACCAGTTGCACGCACTTTTACTAACATAAGCTCGCGCTCAATGTGCTGACCTTCGGTTAAATCGACCAGTTTGATTACATCAATTAGCTTATTAAGCTGTTTAGTAATCTGCTCTACAACTTGATCAGAACCAAATGTCGTCAAAGTTAATCGAGATAAAGTAGGGTCATCCGTTGTCGCAACGTTTAACGATTCAATATTAAAGTTACGTTGTGAAAACAAACCTACGACTCTCGACAAAGCACCCGGTTCGTTTTCCATTAAAACTGAGATTATATGTCGCATATTAGGTTCGCTCCGTCTTGCTCAAGAACATATCACGCATAGCCCCACGAGGAACCTGCATAGGATAAACATGCTCTTCTGGGTCTACAAAACAATTAATAAATACCAGCTGATCTTTCATCGCGAAAGCTTCGGCCATTTTTTCATCAAGTTCGTCTTTTGTCGCAATTTCAACATATTTATGCTGATAAGCATCCATAAGCTTGGCAAAATCTGGCAAAGAATCCATGAAGGAGTTCGAATGGCGACCTTCATAATTCATGTCTTGCCATTGGCGAACCATACCTAAATAACCATTGTTAAGACATAGAATTTTAACGGGCAAACCATACTGCAAACAGGTTGAAAGCTCTTGAATATTCATTTGAATACTGCCTTCTCCTGTTACACACACAACATCACTTTCAGGGAAATTCAGTTTAACACCCATTGCCGCAGGCAGACCAAAACCCATTGTGCCAAGGCCACCAGAGTTAATCCAACGATTCGGTTTATCAAACTTATAATACTGAGCGGTAAACATTTGATGTTGGCCTACATCAGAGGCAACAAAAGCATCACCATTTGTTGCTCTCCAGCATGCTTCAACCGCCGCTTGAGGCTTGATTTTTTCACTACTGGTATCGTAACGACCACCATGCACTAAACGCCACTCATTAATTTGCTTCCACCAATGCGCATTATTAGCCGCATCTGGCTTTTTCTCAGATTCTTTAATAAGAGCTAGCATTTCAACTAATACTTGATCAACCGGTCCAACAATCGGCACGTCAGCACGAATGGTTTTAGAAATAGAAGCCGGATCAATATCAATATGGACAATTCTTGCTCCAGGGCAAAATTTATCAGGGTCATTGGTCACTCGGTCATCAAAGCGAGCACCGATACAAACAATCAAATCACTATGATGCATTGTCATGTTTGCTTCATAGCTACCGTGCATACCAAGCATGCCGACAAATTGCTTGTCCGTTGCTGGATAAGCGCCAAGCCCCATAAGCGTATTCGTCACTGGGAAATTAAGCGTTTGAGCCAATTCAACCAATAACTCAGAAGCACCACCTAAAATGACACCACCACCCGTATAAAAAACCGGACGCTTAGCGGATAAAATCAGATCAACCGCTTTTTTAATTTGACCACTGTGACCTTTTGTTGGCGGCGTGTAAGAACGAAGCGAAACCGATTCAGGATAAGAGTATTCATGCTTATCATTTGGCATCGTCATGTCTTTTGGGATGTCGACAACAACAGGTCCAGGGCGACCGGAAGAAGCAATGTAATACGCTTTCTTAAGCACACTAGGAATTTCTGAAGGATGCTTAATGGTAAAGCTATGCTTAACAATTGGGCGAGAAACACCAATCATATCCGTTTCTTGGAACGCATCTTCACCGATTAAATAGCTCATCACCTGACCGCATATAATGACCATTGGAATCGAGTCCATATAAGCCGTTGCGATGCCTGTGATTGTGTTCGTTGCACCAGGACCTGACGTAACAAGAACCGTACCAGGCTTACCTGTTGCACGAGCATAGCCATCAGCCATGTGCGTCGCCGCTTGTTCGTGCCTTACCAAAATATGCTTAACATCGGTCTGACGGTGCAAAGCATCATAAATATGCAATGCTGCGCCACCTGGATAACCATATATAAATTCAACTCCCTCATCTTTGAGGAAGCGGGCGATCATTTCACCACCGGATAATAACTCCACCTTTTGATACCCTCTATATTTTATCTTTATGCTCATTTATGTGTGCGTATTGTAACCGCATCAGCTAGGCAGATAAAAGTTGATTAGACAAAGTTTGCACAAGTTATGCAGACACAAAGTCATTATTTGATTAATTAACGGTAAATAATTTAAGTTTCTATACTGTACGCGTCTTTTCGCGAGAGACAACACAAACAGAGAATCAATGTTAGTGTTATATGTTATGAAGAAAGGCATGCTTTCTTTATGATAGGCTGTTGGCCTAAAGTAGGTTTTTAGCAATGATGTTAGCTAAAATTATGTTTTTATTCTCACAAAATCAGGCGTCAGTTGTCAACATTTTTTATCTTCCATGCATTCAACTATTGCTCTTAACGTGCCTTCGTGGTGATATACGCCTAATAACTGTATAAGGAGTCTAAAATGGCGAGTGAACTAAACCAACAACGTATTATTGATGAATTTTTGCGCTGTTTTCGAAAAATTTTGATGGAACCCGAACTTTCAGCAGAATTAGTACGTATCGCTAAAGAGCACATTAACGACAAAGATGCTTTCCACACCATCGCGATGGAAGTATCCAATCAAACAACATTGAAAATTCCTGAAGAAATGACAGAAGCCGATAAAATGTTTATAAAAACACTGATCGACGTCGTCAAAGGCGATTCAATGCTGTACTGATATTAAGCGCCTAACGAATACAATCTCGTTAGGCGCTTATATTACTTTTTAAACTCGACCTTTCTCTCAGAACCACTCAAGCTGTCTATTCATGTCTTTAGAGCCTGCAAAGCAAAGCACTTTTATCACATCTCCTGAATCCCTTAACGAACTTGCATCAAAGATAAAGCTTTGGGCAACTGACTTTGGTTTCGCTGAAGCAAAAGTAACAGGAATTGACCATACTCATCACCAAGAAAACTATGATCAGTGGGTAAAAAACGGCTATCAAGGCACCATGTCTTACTTGGAAAACCATGGCGACATGCGCTTCAAGGGGGATGTACTGCACCCCGGAACCCGCCGAATAATCTCATTAAGAATGCATTATTTACCTCAGTCAGTTGAAACCGTAAAGCGTTTAAAGACGACAGACAAGGCCTACATTGCCCGTTATGCTTTGGGCAGAGACTACCATAAACTTATTCGAAAACGGTTAACTCAGCTGGCGAAAAAAATTCAGGAGCATGTGGGTGATCATGGTTATCGAGCGTTTGTCGACAGCGCTCCAATCCTCGAAAGACAAGTCGCCGAAGAAGCTGGGATGGGATGGGTTGGCAAAAACACGCTGTTACTCACTCCTAAAGCTGGAAGTTGGTTCTTACTTGGTGAGATTTTTACTAATCTGCCACTCCCCATTGACTCTCCTCAGATCAAAAAGCATTGCGGCAGTTGCACGGCATGCTTAGATTTATGTCCCACCGATGCCTTTGTTGAACCTTGGGTTTTAGACGCAAGAAAATGCATTTCCTACCTAACCATTGAATACGACGGTAGCATTCCGGAAGATTTAAGACCTAAAATGGGAAATCGAATTTTTGGTTGTGATGACTGCCAACTAGTATGTCCGTGGACGAAATACGCAAAACACACACAAGAAGATGACTTCCAGCCTAGACATAACCTAGATAATGCCGATTTAACGACCTTATTTTTGTGGAATGAAGCCGAATTTTTAAAGAAAACAGAAGGCTCACCTATTCGACGCACTGGCTACATCAATTGGCTCAGAAACATAGCCATAGCGCTTGGTAATGCAGCCACTTCAACAGAAATTGTTGACGCGTTAAAACAGCGCCAACAACATGAATCTGACATCGTCAAAGAGCATGTTAATTGGGCATTAAAACAACACCAACCATAAGCCTTTTTTCTTATTCACATTCATTTTCTTCTGTAACGTATTAGCCCTTCTTGAGCGGTAGACGCCACTAAGCGACCTTCTTTATCGTATATTTTCCCCCTTACAAAACCTCTTGCATTACTCGCGGACGGACTGTCAGCAACGTATAACAGCCACTCGTCTAAACGAAATGGGCGATGAAACCAAATAGAATGATCCAAACTCGCTATGTTTAGATAAGGATTCCCAATAGAGATACCATGCGGCATAAGCGCTGTTGATAAAAAGCCATAGTCTGTTGTGTAAGCCAGCATAGATTGATGAACAAGATCATCATCTGGCAGAGGAGAAATACTTTTAATCCACATATGGCATTTTGCCATACCGTGTCGAGGGCGAAATGGATTTTGGTTTTCTACAACTCGACACTCAATCGGCCTTTCTGAAAGAAATAGAGACCTTAATTTAGCTGGCAGTTCATCGGCATGCTGTTGATAGAGGCTTAATTCCGACTCGAACACATCAGGGCTAGGGACGCTTGGCATAGGATCAAAATGCTCAAATCCCTCTTCTTCGATGTGAAAAGAAGCGGTCATTGATAAAATACTTTTCCCCTCTTGCTTAGCCGTCACATGTCGCACACTGAAGCTGCCGCCATCTCTCACTCTTTCGACTTCATATTCTATAGACAAGCTGGCATTACCAGGACGTAAAAAGTAACAATGCAATGAATGTGGTGCCCTATTCTCGACGGTTTGATGTGCCGCACTCAGTGCCTGACCAACCACTTGCCCACCAAACAACTTTGGGTAACCCAAATCCTGACTTTGGCCGATAAATACATTTTCACTTACTGATTCTAATTTTAATAATGAAATTAGATTTGCAACAACGTCACTCACTGAAACTCCTTACCTATTAAGGATCAATATTAATTTGTCTTTAGCAAAAAATTTATACACAGGAAATACGGCTACATTGAATTCAAGGTTCCTGACCCAATATGTATATTATGAGGTTCATTTTTGCATATTTAAATGTAATTTGCTTTTATGAATACTATTCTTCATGAGGTAATGTTTTTGAACACTGCAAATCTTATAGACCCGTTTGGTCGACACATTGATTATGTCCGCATTTCTGTAACCGACCGCTGTGATTTTCGTTGTACTTACTGCATGGACGAAGACGTCACTTTTTTGCCGCGTAAAGACATACTGTCTCTGGAAGAAATTGTTACCGTTGCACAAACCTTCATTAAGATGGGAAGTAAAAAGATACGAATAACGGGCGGAGAGCCACTCGTTCGAAAAAACATCTTGTGGGCTTTAGACCAAATAAGCAATACACAAGGGTTAGAAGAACTCACATTAACCACCAATGGCTCTCAACTAAAAAAAATGTCAAAGGATTTATTTAATGCCGGTGTGTCACGTATTAACGTCAGCCTAGACACATTAAAACCAGAACAATTTGAACGAATGACTCGCCGAGATAAATTTCACCAGGTCATAGACGGTATTGAAGAGATGAATCGCTATGCCTTCAGACGCAATAAAATCAACAGCGTTATTTTAAAAAACCAAAATGACGATGAAATTGTTGATTTAGCTAAGTTTGCCTTACTCCGAGATATGGACATAAGCTTTATAGAAGAAATGCCACTTGGTGTTATTACCGATCATGACAGAGCCGCGGCTTACATGTCCAGCGACGAGGTTATTCGTCTTTTAGACGCACATTTAACACTTACTCCTAGTGCATTAAAAACCGGTGGACCTACCCGCTACTTTGATGTTGAACATCACACTGGGCATATTGGGGTCATTTCGCCTCACAGCCATAATTTTTGTTCTACATGCAACCGTGTCAGATTAACAGCAGAAGGTCGATTGTTACTTTGCCTCGGCAATGAACACTCTATGGATTTAAGACCTTACTTACGCGTACCTGCAAAGCACCCATTTACATTAGAAGACGCTATTGTAAAAGCCCTAGCGTTAAAACCTGAAAAACACCACTTTAACTTAAATGAAGAACCCCAAATATTGCGCTTTATGAGTGCTACTGGCGGCTAAAAACGGATAACAACATGACAAAATCACGTGCACCATTTAGACCACTTAACATCGCCGTTCTGACCGTATCAGATACTCGTAGCTTAGCAGAAGATACATCTGGTGATGCTTTGGTCTCTATGCTAACTCAAGCAGGTCATCAATTAGCTCAACGTGGGTTAGTAAAAGATGATATTTATGATATGCGGTCGGTAACCTCTCAATGGATAGCAAATAAAAACGTCCATGTCATTATCATCACGGGCGGCACGGGCTTTTATTCTAGAGACAGCACTCCAGAAGCGATGACGCCACTGTTTGATAAAAAAATTGAAGGGTTTGGCGAGCTTTTTAGACAAGTGTCTTACGATGAAATTGGCACATCAACCATACAATCTCGTGCCGTTGCCGGATTAGCAAATAAAACATTAGTCTTCTGTTTACCCGGCTCAACCAGTGCATGCAAAACAGCGTGGACTAAGATCCTTGCGGATCAATTAGATGCGACTTGTCGCCCATGTAACTTTGTTGAAATGCTACTGGGGCCTTACAAAGGTTGAACTCATCACTCTCTATCAAAAATCTTGGAAGATAATACCATGCCTCAACCATCCATGATGGCGTTTGAAGAAGCCTTAACCGCTCTAGAAAAAGCCAGCCCATGCTTAGTGCAACCAGAGACCATACCGTTAAATCAAGCCTTAAATAGAGTATTAGCGGTCGACATTATGGCTAACATCAACATACCACCTGCAGACAACAGTGCTATGGATGGGTACGCACTGCGATTATCAGATCGTAAAGAGAATACGCCATTAAACGTTAGTCAGCGGATTCCGGCAGGCAGCTCTCCCACCGAACTTCAGGAAGGTACCTGTGCTAGAATTTTTACAGGCGCCATCATTCCTAAAGGCGCTGACACTGTCATCATGCAAGAAAACACAAGTATCGACCACCACGGTCAAGTCACTTTTACTCAACTACCCCAAAAAGGCGACAATGTCAGGCTGGCCGGTCAGGATGTTAAAAAAGGACAATGTGTGTTAGCAAAAGGAACCAGATTAAAACCGCAACACATTGGTATGTTAGCCAGTTTAGGCGTGAATCAACTCAATTGTTTTAAACCACTAAAAGTTGGCATATTGACCACAGGAGACGAGCTTATTTCACCTGAAGCATCGTCTTTAGAATTGGGGCAAATATACAATAGCAACAGTCTAATGCTAGTCAGTTTAGTCCAAGAGCTAGGCCACTCCGTCCAACAAGTGCTGCATGCTAAAGACACTACTGTCGACATAGAAACGGCATTAAAAAACCTTTCTCGTGATTGTGAACTCATTTTATCAAGCGGAGGTGTATCTGTTGGGGAGGAAGACCATATTAAACAAGTTATTGAGGAAAATGGCTTCCTTTCTCTTTGGAAAGTCGCCATAAAGCCTGGTAAACCTATTGTCTTTGGGCGCGTATTCAACACTCACTTCATCGGTCTTCCTGGTAACCCAAGTTCAACATTGGTTACTTTTCATTGGTTTGCTCGTACCGCTATTTTAGGTCATTCAGGAGAGACATTTAATAGACCAAAGCATTTTAAAGTAAAGACCGACTTACAAAGAGCCAAAGCAATTGGCCGAGATGAATTCCTTAGAGCTTACCTAACGGACAATAACCAAGCTCAACCGCATGCGCAACAAAGTTCAGGGGCTCTGTTCGCCTCATGCGTAACCGATGGCTATCTTCACATACCAGCACACAGAACCATTGACACCGATCAGACGTACGATTTTTACCCATTTTCTAGTTTCTAAACTACACTATGATTAGTTAAACCGAATTCGCCCAAAATGAGAATAGTGGTATGAGAAATACAGAATGGGAACAAGCACTCTTAGAACACCAGCACGCCATGATCAAACGCTTAGATGCCTTTCGTAAGCAAAAAAACAAACAACCCATTAGCCAAGATGAAAAAATGGTGATTGAACACTCATTCCAACTGCTCGTTGCATCTATATTGGATTTAGCCAAATACGTGCTACAAAACCATTATGACATTGAGGTTTCATCTAGAAAAGAAGTATTAAGTCATTTATTAGAACGTAAAGACGTTACTTTTGAGCAAGGTGAGCAGCTAAAAGCATTAATAGAATTAAGGGAAAAAATATTATTCGATTACCTTGATGAAAACTTTACTTTTTTGGAAAATGCTATGGACCTAAGACGGTACAGCCTTGTCGAAATGCTGGCTAAAGAATGGATAGCACAGTTATCAAACTCAGAATAAGGGCTGAGCTGAGTTCGATAACCTCTCTCATTAGATGGTAAATGTGGCTAAATAAAGGCTTGCTGTATAATTCCCCTTAACCATTGGTGACCAGGGTCAAATTCATATCGCTCATGCCAGATCATGGAGTAGTCAAACTCTTTGGTTTCAAATGGCAAGTCATAGACAGCAAGATTGGAATTCAAAGAAATTATATCAGATGCAAATAGCTTAGGTACTGTCAGCAATAAGTCGCTGCTTTCAACCACCCTCACGGCCGGAACGAAATTTGGTAACTGGACGGCGATATGCCTTTGATGGCCCATCTTAGCCAAGATTCGATCAACAGCCGCTAACTCTCTTTTACCAAGAACGACTTGAGCATGGTGTAAGTTAACATAGGACTCTAATGTTAATTTACCTTCTAATTGATCGTGGTTAGCGCGTGCAATACATACCATTTTATCTGTATCGAGCTTTACGGATCGAACGCTATTTGGAGGCTCTTTTGATAAGACAGCAACAGCAACATCTATTTCGTTCGAATCTAATTCAAATGACGTTTCCTCATTCCAATTCTTAACTTCTAATACGGCATGAGGTGCTGACTGTCTAAAACTATCCAGAATTTTTGGCAATACTGTCAATACGCCAAAGTCAGTTGTCGATAGCGAAAATCGACGACTAGACGTTAAGGGAGTGAACTCAGGAGGCTGAATAAGATTTTCAAGCCCTTTCAAAATATCCGTTAAAAATGGCGCTAAACTCTCCGTTCTCGAGGTAAGAGACAGCCCATGAGATGTTCTAACAAAAAGAGGATCCCCAAACACTTCCCTTAAACGAGACAGCGATCGACTTACCGCAGGCTGACTAACGTTCAACCGTTGCGCCGCTTTAGTGACATTCAGCTCTTCAATAAGAACCTGCAATATGTAAAGCAAATTCAAATCGACTTCTGATAACTTTATTTCCTGCAAGAATACACTCCTTTATTAACCTAATTTAAGTATTTACAATTGTCCGAATCTTAGCTGATGTCAAACCGAGTAAGTACAAAATCCCATTTAAACCTAATGTATTTATTGGGTGTGGCGCTTCACGCCTAACTAAGGGTTTAGCATGCAAAGCCACACCTAAAGACGCTTGATTTAACATCAATAAATCATTCGCACCGTCACCACAAGCAATTGTCTGAGACCAATCTACATTGCGGTTTGAGACGATTTCTTCTAATAAAACTTTCTTACGAGCCGCGTCTACAATTGGACCAATATGTTTCCCTGTCAATTTGCCACTTTCAATTTCTAACACATTCGCATGAACCTCAGAAATAGAATATTCGTTTGCAACACGATCAGCAAAATACGTAAAGCCACCCGATAAAACCGCTGTGTGCCAATGATAGTAATTCAACACTTTCATTAGGTCCGCAATCCCATCCATATGGACAATTCGATGGTATACCCCATCCATCACATCACTACTTAACCCTTCAAGCAACGCTAATCGCTGAACAAAACTCTCCGTAAAATCTATTTCACCTCGCATCGCACTGGCTGTAACTTTGGAAATTTTTTCACCTATCCCAAACTCCACTGCCAGCTCATCCATGACTTCAGCTTGAATTAAGGTAGAATCCATATCAAAAACGGCCACACCAGCTTGGGTGATATCAATAGACTTTGATTGATATACATGATCAATATTCGTACTATCAGATAATGATAACAAATACTCCCTTACAGCAACTAACTCAGACTCAACAAAGGGGTGGTCAAGGTCATAACGCACAACATCATACGAATCAGATTCATCTGTTAACAGGTTCTTACCAACGAATGCATTCCCTTTTTTTATCCATGACTCAAACCCTTCTAAATAAGGTAAAGTAATGCACCCAATTAACGTAATACTAGCAGACATAAAATTCCCCTTACTTAAATTGGGTACACTATATCAAATATACTAATTTTATCTAAGTGCACGTTTACATTAAAGATTCTCATTTATAGCCGATATAAAAGAGTGACTGAGCACTTAACATCAAGTTGCAGGAAATACTGTTAAATGGAAAACACCAAAAAGACACAACATTTTTTTAGCTTTTGTCGTCGTAATTTAAGTGCGGCGCTCATTATGGTTTCGTCCTTTGTTATTTTAATTACTTTTACAGTGGTCTTATTTTGGTACACGTTAACCAGCGCTCTTGAGACCTATCTAGCACAACAAACAGAAGTTCTCGGCAGTAGTTTATCGACACAAGCCGCTTTTAACGCTACACAATCTATTTTAAATAATGACCTACTAAGCCTAAACGTCCTGCTTACCCGCCTTGTTATTGATGATAACATCATTAGTGCTCGTGTCTTTAACAAACAAGATGAACTTCTCGCGGAAGCAAACAGTGGCAATGCAAAAAGTTTTGTTCAAGGTACTGAAATTAGACCTGATGAGGCTCAACTTGTATACAGTTCAAGCGTGAAATTTCGTAACGAAGTCGTTGGCCATGTTCTGATTACACTCGATCGCACCCCTTCACAAAAAGCATTAGCTGAAATCAGGAAGTTTCTTATCAGTCTTGCTATTTTTATTTGTGTATTTGCTATTTGCATTATTTTCTTTCTTAGTCGATTCCTATTTTCTCCAATTAATAAAATCACCGATGTATTAGAAGCGTTATCCCATAAACATAAAGATGCACAAGTACCCCAAACCTTTTACGTAGAGGCGTATCAACTCGCCCAAGCCACAGAGGCGGCTCAAAAAACAGATTGGATGAAAGAAGAAGTTGATCAAACACAAGCCGATATTCCACAATATGAAATCGACTTTGATGAGATTTTCAAAGAACAAAATCAAAGAAGCTGTGCCTTATTTTTTGAAATACGAAATTTAGAAGAATGGCATGAAACAATGCAACCATTGCAAGTGGCAAATTTATTGACCCCCATCTATAGAGCCTTATTCCAGGCAAGCGAGTCCTTTCTTGGTCAAGTACATCAATATGAAGGCCATTCAGCGATTATTTTTTACGCCGCACAAAACTCTAACGACCATTTATACACAAACGCCATCTGCACAGCTGAAGTATTTTTAGGTGTTGTTAAAACATTATTAGAAACCGATATGTATGCTGATACACCAGAAATTCATTTCCATATCAGCCTGCATCAAGGTACACCACATGTTAACGACATCATTCAAGACAACGCATTTTATACAGATAGAATTCAACCATTAATTCAACAAATGATGGTACTTAAAGAGTCTGAAAGTGTTGATTCGTTACTACTCAGCGAAGAAATTTTCACACTCCCAGACATACAAAATAAAGTGTTTTCCGGTCTTCCGGAAATACTAGGGGAAGCTGAAGAGGAAGTCATGGTGTACTCAGTAAAAGGAATATCTGAAAAGTTAAGCCTCAAAATAAAGCCGAATATAGAAAGCATCAATACGATACATCAAAAGGAAAATAACGCGCTTGATGAAAATGATTCTGAAGAAGATTACCTTAACATTAGAGCATCAAGGCCGTAAGCAAACACACAGCGTTTACTTTGGCCTTGATGCGTTTGCTTAGATTTCTTCAACTTGCAAAACATCACTAAGGGTTAAACCCTGTTTATCCAGCATCATCCTTAACTTTTTAAGCGCCTCAACCTGAATCTGTCTAACTCTTTCACGAGTTAACCCAATTTCAGCACCCACATCTTCTAAGGTACTTGCCTCAAATCCTCTGAGGCCAAATCGACGAGCAATAACTTCTCTTTGCTTTTCATTTAAACTGTCAAGCCAAATATCGATATTATGCAATACATCACTTGCCTGACGATCACTCTCAGGGCCGATGTGTTGAGTGTCTGCCAGTATTTCTACAAGACTCTTATCAGAGTCCATACCACCCATTGGTGAGTCTATAGAACTCACCCTTTCATTAAGCTTCAACATTTTTTGAACACCCGCCACAGGGCAATCTAACAGCTCTGCAATTTCCTCTGGTGTAGGCTCATGGTCAAGCTTCTGAGTTAATTCACGAGCCGCTCTTAGATATACGTTTAGCTCTTTAACAACATGAATAGGCAGACGAATCGTTCTCGTTTGATTCATAATAGCGCGTTCAATCGTTTGACGTATCCACCAAGTAGCATAGGTTGAGAACCTAAAACCCCTTTCAGGATCAAACTTTTCAACGGCTCTAATTAATCCTAAATTACCTTCTTCTATAAGGTCCAATAAAGATAAACCACGATTCAAATAACGACGAGAGATTTTAACCACCAATCGCAAGTTACTCTCGATCATTCTTTTACGAGAAGGTTCGTCACCCTGTAAGGCTTTACGGGAAAAGTAGACTTCTTCTTCTGCAGTTAATAACGGAGAGAACCCAATTTCATTGAGATACAGTTGCGTCACGTCTATATTCTTACTGCTTTCCTCTGATGAATAGCGCGAGCTAACCGCTAGATCAAACGCATCGTCTTCCAACAAGGCGTCAGAGCCCACCTCTAGATCGCTCTCATCTTCATTGCCTAATAGTGCATTTTTATTATCTCGGTCCAGCGTTGTCATAAGTACCTCCTTAGACTACCAAGACCAAATATCTAGGGCTTTGGCAGCACTGTTAATGGATCTATCGGTTGGCCATCTCGACGAATCTCGAAATGCAATAATGGCCTTTCTTCACCCTTCCCTCCGATAATTGCTAGAGAATCACCTGCTTTTACCACTTGCTGTTCTTTTACTAAAATACTTCTGTTGTAGGCGTAGGCACTTAAATATTCGTCATTATGCTTGACGATCACCAAGTTCCCATAACCAATTAAGCCATTCCCTGAATAAACAACAATACCATCCTCTGCTGCTTGTACTGGCTTGCCAATATCGCTTTTAATATCTATACCTTTACTACTAACACCAGCATTTGAAAAGCCTCTAACAACAAAACCCTTAATTGGCCACTGCCATTTTAGAGTGTTTTTTGTAGGAATAGGGCTAGATTTGGTGTTTTTTGTAGAGCCATTCACTTTTTTCTTAATACTGTTTTTTGCACCATCGGCTTGTTTTTTAGGAGAAGCAATCGCAATTTTAGCTTTTGAATTTGATGCGGTAGAAGCCACAACCGATGAGCTTGAAGAGACATTTAAGCGAATTTTTTGTTGTGGATAAATGACATACGGAGAAGGTATACGATTCGCCTGAGCAAGTTTTCGATAATCAATTCCATAGCGAAAAGCAATTGCAAACAAGGTATCGCCCTTCTTTACTCGATAGTAACCACTTTTAGGTAAAGCAGACACTTGCGCATTATTAGACGTAGATTGAGAGCTCCCATTTTGATAATGGAAGCTATCAGACGCACAACCGGATAATTGAAGCGCGATCAAAATGGCGACAAAAATAGGAATCGTCTTAATTATTTTTTTACATCGCAAGCGAATTAGTAACAAGCATTCTCCTAAATAGTATTAATAGAAGTAGACTTTTGTCTATCTACTTAACTTTTGGTAAAAATATGTAATTAATGAGAAAGACACCTATTAAACCAGCAAAAACACACATCATTGGGAAAACGAAATCACCCACAAAATGATAGTTTTCAAGATGCCATGGTAAAACCAATGACTCAATAATAGGAATTTTTTTCTCCCCCACATGGCGCCATTCTAGCGTTTCTTTCCATGGCCACACCTTAGTTAATGCACCTAGCATAACACCGGTCAAAAAAGCTAAAGTCAGTGCTTTATAAGTAGACAATAACCATTTAAGCAGCTTTGAGAAGCTCATTAAACCAATTAAAGCGCCGAGTCCAAAAGTCATAATAACATCTAACTGCATTGATTTGATTGACGTTATGATCGTTTCATACATCCCCATCAATAACAGTAAGAAACTCCCCGAAATGCCCGGTAGAATCATGGCACAAATAGCCACCACTCCAGAAAAGAAAATCATACTGTAAGTCACATTAAACTCAGCAGGCACAAGAACAGATGCAACGCTTCCAGCGCCAACCCCCAGAAATAAAACCAACAAAATACGCACATTAAAGGCGTCTATTTGCTTGAGTAGCAAGACGGAAGAAGCCAGTATTAAACCAAAGAAAAAGCTCCACAAATAAGTGGGATAAGTAGCTAACCAATAGGTGATTATTTGTGCGAATAAAACGATACTGGTAACAATACCGCCACCCAAAGCCAATAGAAAACCCAAGTCAAAGTGATTCCATAAACCTTTAAAATCGCATTTCAACAATAAGTTCATGCTGGTTTTATTTACGCCACTTAATGCATTAATCAAACGATCATAAATGCCTAAAATAAACGCCATAGTTCCACCGGACACACCAGGCACAATATCAGCCATTCCCATCAATAGGCCGCTTAAATAAACCTTTACCCAACTAATCACAGACTAACCCTTCTAACATTGGAACAAATTGAGCAGGACCGTCTTCGAGACGCTTCCATTGATCATTTAATTTTTGCCAACACCCTATCATGGGTTCTGGCTGATCAAGAGGCATTATGAGAATCCCCTTGTCTTTCAAGCAATCGGTTAACGCCAGAGGAACTTTATTCGCCATCGCAGTAACAATCACCGCATCCACCTTTAAGGTTGTGGGCCAACCTAAATGACCATCACCATGATGAAACTCAACATTGCGAATGGCCATTTTAGACAACCTCTGATGAGCGGTATCAAATAAACTTTTTTGTCGCTCAATCGTATGAACTTTATTAAAAAAATGCGACAAAATACACGTTTGATAACCAGAACCAGTACCAACTTCTAATACTCTCCCCAATCGAGAATATTTCAATAACCACTGGGTCATAACAGCAACGGTCAATGGCTGACTGATGGTTTGGCTTTTCCCTATTGGTAGCGGTGTGGCCGAATACGCCAAATGAGAGAACGCTGACTCAACAAAATCATGTCGAGGAATCGTTAACATAAGCTGCAGTAACGCTTCGTGATGAATGCCTTTTTGCTGTAACTCTGTTACCATTTTTGACGCTTTGGAGTTAGAGTGCTTAAGATATTGCAAATGCTCTATCGTCATATCAGCACCTTAGAAGCCCACTGCTCCAATGAAGACAGTACTTGATAACAGGTCATGTCAATATGCAGAGGTGTTATAGAAACATAACCCTTATCAACAGCCCAAAAATCAGTCCCAAGACTCCCATCGTGCGGCTCTGACAAACCACCAATCCAAAAACAGGGAACCCCTTTTGGATGTTGTGCTGAGATAGCAGGCTGAGGACTTTTTCGATACCCCAAACGCGTAATTTTAATGCCTTTTATTTGATCATAAGGTAGATCAGGTACGTTCACATTAAGTAATACACCTTTTGGTAATGTTAATGAGTGACTGTCTTGTAGAATATCTTCCAACACTTGTGCCGCCGACTCGAAATGAACCGCACCAACCAAGGAAATGGCAATAGCAGGTCTCCCTAAGTGGCGTGCTTCCGTGGCCGCAGCAACCGTACCAGAATAAATAACATCGTCCCCTAGATTAGGGCCGTGATTGATGCCTGCAATAACCACATCAAATTGGCCATCGACCACCTTTGATAAGGCTAAATTGACACAATCCGCAGGTGTTCCATCAACACTGTATTCATTATTGCGAATCGCTTTTGCCTGTAAAGGACGCCGCAATGTCAGTGAGTTACTGGCACCGCTGCAATTTCGATCAGGGGCCACTAAGACACATTCATATGAAAGTGTTAATTTTCGGTAACGAGTTTGAACCCCTAACGCTTCAATACCATCATCATTTGAAATCAAAACTCGCATCATGTTTCTCTACTGAACAATCATTAACCGCTACTATTTCACGTAATACGCTAGTAGCAAATGCGCCTTTTGGAAGAGAAAATTGCATCAAGAGCTCAGAAGGCGCTGAGTTTTTATGAATCAATTCCCATTCCATATTATTTGGGCTTAAACGAGAAACTCGACTGTCTCTTGATAACCCCAAATTCAATAGCCCTTCAACAACATCCTCATTAGAAGCAAGTGATTGGGTTATCATGAGGGCTCGCTTATCGCTCGTTCCATCTTGCCAGCCTTGACTTATTAACGGCAAGACGGGCTGAACCTTCATCGTCATTTGGCGCAGCATCAGCCCAGGCGATAAACTTTTAATACGGAATTGAACCGAGCTATTTGTTTCTTGAGCAATATCACCAATAAAAACACGGTTCCAACTGCCATTCGCAAGTTGGTCGCTTAATGCCTGATTAAAACACCAAGATCTCATGGCGGATAGCCAAAAAGACTCTGTTTTACTTAATCTTTTCTTTCCCTTACGGCCATGTTCAAGCCAGCGCGCACCATTCTCTAAATTATTTCCATTAATCCCAAATCGCTGGGCACCATAGTAATTTGGCACACCAGCCATTTTAACTAAAGAAAGTCTGTTTTCTAATTCGATTAGATCCCCTTGTAGAGAACGTATTCGAATAATAAAACGGTTTTCTCTGTGTGAACCTATTCTTAATTTTTTAGAGTGGCGTGTAACCTTCAGCACCCTAACGTGTTCATCGTCTCTAAACCCATACATCAAGTCGGCGAAATCCACGTCCCTCCCCAACAAATGCAAACAAAACCATTGCCGAGTGCAAGCGTGTCTATCCTTTACCCCGCTATAAGTCACTTTTACAGGGTCAATATCAGCATAGCTGGCTAAACGTTTCGCTAAATAATCAGTATTTACCCCCACCTTTTCGATAAACACAAAAACAAACTCACCTTGACCATCTGGTTCAAAGCCTAAAACTTCTTCAACATAAAAGTCTTGTGGGGTGGTTTTTAAATCCCCTGTCAAAGTGGGTTTTGTCCATGCATAATGCCAATCTGTATTCATGTATTTATAGACCTAGATCAGATAGAAAGTAACGTGAAAAACACCGTTTCATAAAGAAAATAGATAAAGCCGAGCTTTATTGGGAGACAATGAGAGCCACAGCCTCAACCGCAATGCCTTCTTTCCTGCCTGTAAAACCCAGTTTTTCTGTGGTTGTTGCTTTAACATTAACCTGATTCAATTCAACATTTAAGTCAGCCGCAATGTTGGCGCGCATTGAGTCAATATAAGGTAACATTTTTGGCGCCTGAGCAATGATAGTGACATCAACATTACCAATTGAATATTGTTTTTCTTTCAATAACTCTACGACATGACGCAATAAAATACGGCTATCAGCGCCCTTGTACTCCGCTTCAGTGTCAGGAAAGTGCTTGCCAATATCGCCTAAACCCGCGGCTCCTAATAAAGAATCAGTTAATGCGTGCAAAGCAACATCACCATCAGAATGCGCCTCTAACCCTTTTTCATATGGAATGCTAACGCCACCAATAACAATCTCTTCTCCCACTCCAAACTTATGCACATCGAAGCCATGACCAATCCTAAAAGGCTGCATTATTTTTTCTCCTATTACTGATTTGTAAACTATTTTTAACTGAATAAATCAACAGGCCATATTTGCAAGCGTTTAATCATACGAACTAACATGATGCATCATAAGACAAAAGAGCATTAGCAATCACTAAGTCTATTGGAAGTGTAATTTTAAAGTTACTGGCATCCCCTTCAACAAGTTCAGGTTGATAACCCGATAACTCCATGGCTGAACTTTCATCGGTAATTTCAGATGTTGAAGATTCGGCATTTTTAAGAGCTTGAATTAACGCTTGAATGACAAATTTTTGAGGCGTTTGGGCTTGCCAGATAAGACGGCGATCGATCGTTCTTTTAACGGATGGAACACCCTTGTCAAAAGCGCTTTCCTTGATTGTGTCTTTAGCAGGAATCGCAAGAAGACAGCCATGGGAAGACGTATTAGCCAATAAGGCATTAATTGATTCGTGCGTAATAAAAGGTCTCGCTGCATCATGCACCAATACAAATTCGTTACTAAGATGGGATGACTGCATTAAATATTCGAGCCCCAATCGGACCGTATCAGATCGTTCTTTCCCTCCAATAAAGGGCATCACTTTAGCGTGACCATACCATAAGGAGTCAGGCCAATAATCGTCTTCTGCACCTATTCCCAAAACGACACCGGCAATATTTTCATGAGACAACAACTGCATTAATGTATGGTCTAATACCGTTCGCTCACCCAGTTTTAAATATTGTTTGGGGGTAGTAGACTGCATGCGCTTACCCACTCCAGCCGCTGGTACAATCACCCATATTGAAGAATATTTCATTGATCCACTATCCGATAAAAGACTTCGCCTTCTTTTATGTACTGAAGCTCTGTTCTCACGCGCTCTTCAATAGCATCCTTACCTTTTTTCAGGTTTTCAACTTGAGCACGTAAAGCGTCATTTCTCTGCAACAGCCTTTGGTTTTTGTTTTCTTGATACTGAACTTGCTTCGCTAGCTCTTCTTGACGTTTAATACCTTGCTCACCATAGACTAACTGGTAGCTCAAATAACCAAAAACAACTAAAAAAACCAGAAATACAAGACGCCACATACTCTTCTCAAACACATCACATTCAAGTTATTTTTTAAACACTCTTAATTATTGATTGTCTCTAACAAAAAAAGGGAGAACACAGGTTCTCCCTTCTTAAAATAGGTTCAATAAACTAAGCTTGACCTTTAATCTCAGACAATCCGTTATAAGCCACGTTTGCGCCTAATTGCTCTTCAATACGTAGCAATTGGTTGTATTTAGATACTCGATCAGAACGGCATAACGAACCCGTTTTAATCTGCCCCGCAGCCGTACCAACAGCTAAATCAGCAATAGTCGCATCTTCAGTTTCACCAGAACGGTGAGAAATAACGGCCGTATAACCAGCGGCTTTTGCCATTCGAATTGCTTCAAGTGTTTCTGTTAAAGAGCCAATCTGATTGAATTTTATCAAAATTGAGTTGGCAATGCCTTCATCAATACCGCGCTTAAGAATTTTAGTATTAGTAACAAAAAGATCGTCACCCACTAATTGAATTTTATCCCCAAGAATCTTAGTTTGATAAGCAAAACCTTCCCAATCGGACTCATTTAAACCGTCTTCAATAGAAACTATTGGGTATTGTTCGCAAAGATCTGCCAAATAATCAGAGAACCCTTCAGAAGAAAAGACCTTTCCTTCACCTTTTAAGTTGTACTGGCCCTCTTCATAGAACTCAGATGCAGCACAATCCATCGCTAAAGTGATGTCTTTACCTAATTCATAACCCGCATTCGCTACGGCTTCTTTAATCACCGCTAAGGCTTCAGCATTCGATGCAAGATTTGGCGCAAAACCACCTTCATCACCAACGGCCGTGCTTAAACCACGATCACTCAACACTTTTTTCAAGGCATGAAAAATTTCAGCGCCGTAACGCAATGCTTCGCGAAAGTTAGGTGCACCGACCGGTTGGATCATAAACTCTTGAATATCAACGTTGTTATCTGCGTGCTCACCACCATTGATGATATTCATCATAGGTACAGGCATAGAATAGACACCAGGCGTGCCATTGATATCGGCAATGTGCGCATATAAAGGCACTTTCTTAAATACCGCGGCCGCTTTTGCCGCCGCAAGGGACACAGCCAAAATAGCATTCGCACCAAAAGTTGATTTATTTACAGTGCCATCTAAATCAATCATGATTTTATCTAATTCAGCTTGAGCAATTGCCTCTTTGCCAAGCAATGCATCACGAATAGGACCATTAACAGCCGCAACCGCTTTCAATACACCTTTACCTAGATAACGAGCTTTATCACCATCGCGTAATTCAAGCGCTTCACGAGATCCTGTAGACGCACCTGAAGGAGCACACGCTGAACCAAAAGAACCATCAGCTAAAATAACATCGGCTTCTACAGTCGGGTTCCCACGGGAATCTAATACTTCTCTCGCTTTGATATCAACAATCTGACTCATAACACACCTTTTAATAAATTAAACGTTTAAGAATGAATACTATCCGGGCTTATTTTTTAGAACTATTTTTCTTTACCCGCATACTTTAATGCAGCGTGAGCAAATGCACTGAACAATCCATGGCCATAACGAGGCGATGACGTAAATTCAGGGTGGAATTGGCAAGCAACAAACCAAGGGTGATCCTTAATCTCAACCATTTCAACCAAAGAATTATCTTCAGAACGACCTGAAATCGTTAAACCTGCCGTCTCTAATTCTGTAAGATAATAGTTATTTACTTCATAACGATGACGATGACGTTCACTCACAACTGACTTACCGTATGCTTGTTGAGCTTTCGACCCTTCTAGCAAATTACAGTTTTGAGCACCTAGGCGCATCGTTCCACCTAGATCGGATTCCTCTGACCGGATCTCTTTGGAACCCTCTGCATTCGTCCATTCAGTAATTAGACCAATGACTGGGTTCTCTGCTTTCAAATTGAATTCTGTACTGTGAGCACCCTCAAGTTTTGCCACATTACGAGCAAACTCGATTACCGCTACTTGCATACCTAAACAGATACCTAAATACGGTATTTTATTTTCACGGGCATATTGAGCCGTTTGAATTTTCCCTTCGACACCACGTTCACCAAAACCGCCTGGCACTAAAATAGCATCCATATCTTTTAATACATCAGTACCATTGGTTTCAATACTTTCGGCATCAATGTAATGCAACTTAACTTTTGTACGAGCATGAATGCCAGCATGATCCATCGCTTCTATAAGAGACTTATACGCATCAAGCAATTCCATGTATTTCCCTACCATAGCAATATTCACTTGCTTTTCAGGGTTCAACTTGGCTTTGGCTACTTTATTCCAGATAGTAATATCAGGGATACCACAGTCTAAATTAAAGCGCTCAACAATCAAGCTGTCTAAGCCTTGATCATTCAAGATAGAGGGAATGCTGTAAATAGTTTCAGCATCAGGTAAGGAGATAACCGCTCGCTCATCCACACTGGTAAACAAAGAGATTTTCTTGCGCTCTGGCGCTTCAATCGATACTTCTGAACGACAAATCAAGATGTCAGGCTGAATACCAATAGAACGCAATTCCTTAACAGAATGCTGCGTTGGTTTGGTTTTCGTTTCACCCGCCGTACGAATATAAGGCACCAATGTTAAATGCATAAACATGGCTCTATGGGAACCTAGCTCTACTTTTAACTGACGAACGGCTTCTAAAAATGGTTGTGATTCGATATCACCCACCGTACCACCAATCTCAACCAAAGCAACGTCTGCACCTTCCGCACCAAGCAATACACGACGTTTGATTTCATCGGTAATATGAGGAATAACCTGAACCGTACCACCAAGGTAATCACCACGACGCTCTTTTTTCAAAACATGTTGATAGACTCGGCCTGTCGTGAAGTTATTACGTTTACTCATCTTAGTAGAAATAAAACGTTCATAATGACCAAGATCAAGATCGGTCTCTGCGCCATCATCCGTTACAAAAACTTCACCATGTTGAAACGGGCTCATTGTACCTGGATCAACGTTTATATAAGGATCCAATTTAAGCATGGTTACTTTTAAACCACGGGATTCAAGAATTGCAGCAAGAGAGGCAGCCGTTAGACCTTTGCCAAGAGAAGAAACAACGCCGCCTGTGACGAAAATATATCGTGTCGCCATGAGTGTTAAACCCGCCTTAAATTGAATGTTCGTATGAGTATGAATAACACAACTATGTGTGTATTAGGACGGGTGAAAATAGTAACATTTGATGGCCTTTCACTCAATGTAAAAATCCATCTAGCCTGAGATCAAACCATGAAACTTAAAAAATGAGTGTTCTCAAATCCTGTTACTAAGATTTAGACTTTACGGCACTTCGCAAAGACGGTACCGACCGAATTTTAGAGAAAAACACCTCAAAATAAGTAGCCATACAAGTCTAAAACTAAATATGTTATACTTCTTTTCGCGATACACCCTTCACTTAAGGAGTTAGGCGGCGGTCTTTAAATCAAACTTAGACAATTCCGATAGCATTAAATTGGCTCTCGGCTAAGTGATGACATTATTTAAACGAACTGCCCCTCCCCTTGAAATGTAAGTATTACAAACACTTGTTTGTAATAATCATCAATTACAGCAAATCTCTTTTATAATTGAGGTTACAAGCTGTCCATAAAAAGAGGACATATGACAAACTATCAATGGAAACGAATTGTATTAAAAGTAGGAAGCGCATTAATTGCACCAGAGAAAAAAGGATGCAGCTCCCGTTATTTACTGCACATTGCAAAATTCATCTTGCAGTGTCGAGATATGGACATACAAGTTATTCTTGTATCGTCAGGCTCTGTTGCCGCTGGAGCTCATTTTTTTGGCAATATTGAAAACCCTTCATTAGCGACCAAAAAAGCCATGGCCGCAGCAGGACAAAATGAAATGATGGCAACCTGGGACCGCTTCTTTGATTTTCCAGCGGCCCAAATTTTACTGACTCATGGTGACCTGCAAGATAAAGAACGATATGACAGTGTTCGCAGCACTATTTTTGAATTACTTGACCATGGCATTCTTCCAATAATCAACGAAAATGATGTGGTAACAACCGATGCCTTGAAAGTTGGAGATAACGACAATTTATCCGCTATGGTTGCCGCGGCAGCAGATGCTGATTCACTCATCATTTGCTCAGATGTTGACGGTTTATATGACAAAAACCCCAATATCCACACAGATGCAAAGTTGATCAAACAAGTAGCCCAAATTGATCAAAGCATTCATGATATGGCAGGTGGTGCACACAGCAGTGTTGGCACTGGAGGCATGAAAACTAAAATTGAAGCCGCTGAAAAAGCCACATCTCACGGACTAAGCACCTATATTATTAATGGTTTCAAAGAAGGCTCATTTGAACAGCTAATTCAGGGCAATAACCCAGGAACGATTTTCACACCTTATGACATGCCCATGAAAACCGACCTGCACTGGATGACTCACACAGCAAGAGCGCAAGGTGAGTTGGTTATTGAAGGCGACTTTGAATACCCACTTGATGAAAATAGCGCACAGCTAACCAGTCATGACTTAGTTGAAGTTCGTGGTGAATTTTCTGTCGGTGATACCATATTTGTTCGTAGCGATGACGGCAAACATCTAGCAAAAGCACAGGCAAATTACAGCAGCTGTTTACTAAACTTTATAACAAACCACGAATACAGTGATGACAGCCACGAATTTATTCACCACACTGGCCCACTGATTTCCGATAAAAATATTGCCGTTTTGGAACAAGAAGATAGGGTATAACTTAACAAACCTTGTATAAGCTATTTCTATCACCCTATCAGTAATAACGAGACAGAGCTGAGCAAAAACACTCAGCGCTGTCTCTTTTTATTTTGCTTTTTTCTTACCATGGCCTGCAGGCCTAGCGACCGGTTTCTCGACGAAGTCAGCTAAAGCGGCATCCGCTTCAAAACCCTCTATTTGCTCGCGTTCAAGCCAGATTTTGTTCTTTTTTTCGATTACTTTAAAGTGATGATAATCTTCATGGTCAATAAGTGAGATAGCTAAGCCTACTTCACCAGCCCGACCACTACGACCAACACGATGCATATAATCGGCTGGGCTTCTTGGTAAATCAAAATTAATTACCACTGGCAGTTTTGCTATGTCTAGACCACGAGCGGCAATATCGGTTGCGATAACAACATCAAGCTCACCATTCTTAAAGCCATCAAGAACACGGCTTCGAGCGCCTTGAGCCTTATCCCCGTGAAACACTTCTGCGGTAATACCGCGTTTAAACAGCTTGTCGGCCAAGTGATTACAACTGTTTTTAGAATTCACAAAAATCAACGCTTGTCGCCATTGGTACTGCTTAATCAGGTGCTCTAGAACAGCGGTTTTTTGCCCTTTGTTCACTGTAAATACACGCTGTACTAAGGTGCTGGCATCGGCACTTTGGAGCTGTATTTCAATAGGGTTATTAAGCAAGCCTTGAGTGAAAGACGTCACTTGATCTGGAAAGGTAGCTGAAAATAACAATACTTGCTTTTTCTTGGGCATCAACGCAAGCAGTTCCGCTATCTCATCTGCAAAGCCTAAACTCAGCATCCTATCCGCTTCATCTAGAACCAAGGTTTTTACCCTATCTAACTTAACCGCATTATTTGAAATCAAATCCAGTAATCGTCCCGGTGTTGCCACTAATATATCGGCGCCACCACTTAAAGTCTGCATTTGTCTGTTTATGGAAACACCACCAAAAATAGCCAGTGTTTTAATGGCTCCGTTAAAATGCACAGAATAGGATTTGATATTATCGGCGACTTGTTTAGCAAGCTCACGAGTTGGAACCAAAACCAGTCGAGTTACATAGTTACCCTTCTCATTGCCAACATGACTCGCTGACTTTTCAACGTGTAAATGCTGTAAAAGGGGCAAAGCAAAAGCCGCCGTTTTACCAGACCCAGTATTGGCGCCTGCAATTACGTCATACCCGGTTAAAACACGTGGGATAGTCTGCGCCTGAATGGGTGTTGGTACTTTATAATTTAGCTCAGTTAATCGAGCTAATAAAGGGGCAATAAGGCCAAGTTCAGTAAAGTTTGTGGGAGTGGTAACAGTGGTCATTTATATAGGGCTCAAAGCTAGGAGAATAACCTTCTATGTTAGCGTATTTTTACACACTTAAGTGAATTTAATCTCAGCTACCGAACCAATAAAATCATCCAACTTGCACTCTTTTTTTAACAAATACGACTCCTACTAAATAGAGAGCCGCATAGACCACATAAAAATGAGGATCGGAGCAGGGAGTTTTGAATAATCGTTATTCCAAGAAAGTGCGCCCCCATGACGAGCCACTCTAAGAGACTTACGTTGTTCAACACTGGAACGGCTATCCATAAAACCGAAGACAGTACTACCAGCTAATTCGATCGTTATTATTTCACGGCCTGACGCTACCTCAATCTTAGGAATATAACGGCTTAGAGAGCTCAATCCAGAAATACCCCATAGAATACAAGTATTAACATCGATCCTAAAACAGTCGAATATGACGATCTGAGTTTGGTAAAAGAAACTGACCCTTTCAGTAAAAAACTCAACCGACACGCCTCCCTTTTATACATATAAATAGAGAATAATCGTAAGAAGTTGACTCAATACTAACCTAAGCGGAAGAAGGGTCAAGAGTAACGGCAGCGACGTTTAGTAAGCTTACTAAGCGTCAAGAGAAAATATTTTTCCTGGGTTCATAATATTGTTTGGATCAAAAGATTGTTTAATCAATCGCATATAATCCACACATTCTCCTAACTCATCTTTTAGTAGTGACTGTTTCCCTAAACCGATACCGTGCTCACCTGTACAAGTACCGTCCATAGAAATCGCATCCGAAGCCAACCTAGAGCAAAAAGCTTTAATTTTAGCAAATTCTTCTGTATTCGATCGATCTACAGGAATCACAAAATGGAAATTACCATCACCGACATGGCCCATCAAAGGCCCATAAATACCATCTTCTTGAAGATACTTTTGTGATTTTTCAATAATTTCAGCCAATCTAGAGATAGGGACACACACATCTGTCGCCAACAATTCGGCCCCTGGCCTCATAGACATAACAGCCAATGCGCCATTATGACGTGCTTCCCAAAGCGCGTTTCGATCTTCTTCCAATGTTTTCCAAATAAAGTTCGCACTGTCAAACTCTGAGCAGATATCACCCACAATTTCAGCTTGCTCTTTAACGGATGAATCGCTGCCATGAAACTCTAAAAATAAAGTTGGTTTCACGTCATGGGAGCTTTTTAAATATGTATTGACCGCTTCAATCGCAAGCCCATCGAGCAATTCGATACGTGCAATCGGCACACCATACATCAAGGTAGTGATGACCGCATTCACCGCGGAGGCAATATCAGGAAAAGAGGCCACGGCAGATGAAATCGATTCAGGTATCGGATGAAGACGCAAAGTGATCTCAGTAATAATACCCAGAGTTCCTTCTGATCCTACAAAAAGGTGCGTTAAGTCATACCCCGCCGAGGATTTTCGAGCGCGTTGAGACGTTTTGATCACTCGCCCATCCGCAGTAACAACTGTAAGTGAGATGACATTATCTTCCATAGTACCGTAGCGTACACTGGTCGTCCCACTAGCACGCGTCGATGTCATGCCTCCAATGGTCGCATTTGCTCCTGGATCAACAGGGAACATCAGCCCCATAGAGCGCAACTCCATATTCAATTGTTTACGAGTAACGCCAGGTTGTACGCTGACATCAAAATCTTCGGTTCTAATATCAAGAACCTTGTTCATTTCCGTAAAATTAATGGTCAATCCGCCTTGGATAGGTATCACTTGACCTTCTACAGATGAGCCCGCTCCAAAAGCGACTATTGGCATATTGTAATTCGCACAAACCTTGACGGCTTTCACTACGTCTTCTGTTTCATGGGCCATTAAAACAGCATCTGGCAGCGCTTCTTTATGCCACGATTCATCTTGTCCATGATGGCTACGTACGACCTTTGTGGTGAGTAAGCGATCCCCAAAAATCTGGGAAAGTTCTGCAATCGCACGCAGAGTATTTTCAGATGTTGCCATATTGTTGTCACCTATATTTATTGTATTTTCGAGCCAAAGATACCCCAAGGTAAGTTTTATTGGAAATTAACAAATATGAAAATACCATTCATAAAATGAATAGTTACTTAATAGGTAGCCCTGTGAAGATGATGAAAAATAGCTAAATTAAAAGATCAGCCAAATTTAAAAGATCAACCAACTAAAAAAAGCCCCGCAATATGCGAGGCCAATCCAATTAGTCTTAACTTTATAGAGCTAAATGTACCCGTTAATCTTGAGCCCTCTTTATAGTAAATAAGCCATAACTCGCCACGACTAAAAAACATACGGCTGGCACAACATAAGAAATAACAGCACCGTAAGTATCAATCACAGCACCTTGTACAAGCGGCATAATGGCACCACCAAGAATCGCCATAACTAAACCTGCAGAGCCAAATTTAGTATCATTACCCAAACCATTTAAAGCAATTCCGTAAATGGTAGGGAACATCAACGACAAACATGCTGAAACCGCAACAATGGCCCAAATACCAGTAATACCAGGTGAAAAGGCAGCATATAAACACAATAACGAGCCCGACAAAGCTAATATCGCCAACAATACAGCAGGACGAAAGAACCCCATCAACCAAGTCATAACAAATCGCGATACTAAAAAGAGAATCAAACTATATTGCAAGTAATCGGAAGCACTCACTTCGCTCATGCCCAAACTTTTTTGCACATATTGAATAGTAAAAGTCCAAGTGCAAGTTTGCGCCGCCACATTAAAGAACTGAGCCACGACACCCCAACGATATTGACGTCTTTTCAGTAAACGACCCAAAGTCGCGGAAAAATCCACCATTGGTGTATGATCCGCCTTCGCGACAGCAACTTCAGAAGTAGATTTTGGCAAGCGCATTAAAAAAATCAGCAACCAAATGACAACGAGCACAAATGCCATACCAACATAGGGCATCATGACGGCATTTAATTCAGTCGACTGAATGCTTCTTAAGAGCTCTGGCGTCATATTGGCTCTTTGCTCTGCTGTAGCTGGATTTAAGTTCGGTAAGATCAAGGTCGCTGCTAAAAATACCCCTATATTGGTGCCCACTGGATTAAAAGCTTGCGCCAAATTCAAACGCCGCGTCGCACTCCCCTCCGGCCCCATTGCCATAACAAAAGGGTTCGCTGAGGTCTCTAAAATAGACAAGCCTGCCGCTAGGATAAACAACGCCAGTAAGAAAAAACCATAAGTCATAGACACGCTTGCAGGATAAAACGCAAAAGCCCCTAAAATAGCTAAGCCAAGCCCTGTTAATACACCCGCTTTATATGAATACCTAGCATTAATAAAAGCCGCAGGTAACGCTAAGCAAAAGTAGGCACCATAATAGGCAAACTGCACCAACGCCGATTCAAACGTGCTCATAGTGAAAATTTTACTGAACACTTTTACCAGTGGGTCCGTCATGTTTGCAGCCACTCCCCAAGCAGCAAAACAGGTAATGAGAAGAATAAAAGCCAATCTCATATGCGGATAAACAAACAAGGAGGAAGGCGATTTTTGATAGCCTGTATTTTGATTTTTCATAAAACAAACAACATCTTTCTTAAAATGAGCCAACTAGGATGCTTTTTAAATAGCACTTTATCGTCAGACAGTGAAACCAGGTTAAACGCAAATTGAGCAATTTTCTCAAAAGGAAGATGGCTCAGCCGATATTATAAAAACAGCAAGAAGCGCCTTCTGTGCGATCAATACCTGATGCGAGGCGCCGAATCCTATCACCATTTTTTCTAAAAATGACCCTTACACCCATTGATTAATAAGGTGGTAAGCTCAAAATAGCGCTCACTTAGAAATGTTATTTTTTTCCTGCACAGTTCATTAACCAAAATGAAACATTAGCAACAACACATTAACCCAACAAAAAAGGGAATACGGATGATTTTACCTCAAGAAACCGGCCAAAACCTGTACTGAACATTTGTGGCTTGCCTCAAAGCAAGTTATCGATGAGATAAATACATCTTTACTCAATTGTGCAGTTAAAAGACGGGTGAACCAGTAAACGTCCATGCTCTACAAAAAACCTTTGATTCATATTACTCTATCCCCCAAGAGGCCCTTTTAGGCTTCATTGATATCGGCTTTAATCATATCAATATGTAAAATTCCATCTTCATCGTAAGGCTCATTAACGGCGGCAAAACCTAGCGATTCATAAAATTTTTGCAAATACACTTGAGCGCCTATTTTTATCCCTGTATTCGGGTATTTTTCTTCAGTGAAACGAATGGCTTCCTTCATCAACGGGCGACCAATCTTTAAATGCCTAACTTCTAAGCATGTCATCACTCGACCAATGGAAGGGAGCTCATATTTAATGCCTGGATCAACAACACGTACGTAAGCAACCAATTGATCCTCTATAGATACAACTAGGTGCCAAGACTGTAAGTCCATTTCATCCGTTTCTTGATAAGGACATTCTTGTTCCACAACAAAAACCGCTTCTCTTGCCTTAATGATTGTAAATAATTCAATAGAGGACAAGTCTTCGATTCGAGACCATTTAAAATCCAATTTCATAAAACCATCTATCTAAATAAAAAGGATTAAGAATACAAAAACCGAATAGAAAAGGGTAGAAGCTTTTAAAGACACACGTATTAGGCCGTGACATTTAAAATTTGCCCCAAAGCTTGCGAGGGCTCTTTCACCTTTTCTTGGTAAGTAAGGGGTTGTTTTTCTAGTGAATTATGCTCAAGTAACGGTTTTGTCTGATGAGACTCTAGTAAGGCTTGGACAACGTGATAATCAATACTTCCATCTGGCTTTTGAACAGCAGACGCCTCTGCTCCAAGCAGCGCGGTTAGGTTATTGACAATATCATCTGACGTTAATGTATCTGGGCCGACACGATCTTGTTCTTGTCGCTCTTGCTGTCGTCTTTCTATTTGTAGCGGGCTTTGTGATGAAGAGAATGCACTCGTATCACAGCCATTAATGGCCAATCCCATACTGAATCTCGTCTATTGTGTTTCAATATATAGTTATAGCTTAGTTAACAATAACGTACTGCAGCAAACTCATTTTATTCGAGTCTTACCCTAATCATAATTAACAACTCATCCTTGAGTATGCGTTTTTTTAGACAGTAATTATCTAATGCTAATAAAGTAGTGGGTGCATGAGCATCGATGACTCTATGAAAATTTTCTACTCGTTGCCTCATTCACCTTAATAACGCTTCAATACTAACGCGGCATTCACGCCGCCAAAACCGAAACCATTACACAAAACGTACTTTACATTTTTTACACGCGAAACCAATGGCACCAGATCAAGATCAGCCATACTGTCTTCAACATTCTCTAAATTGAGGGTTGGCGGCAACATACCAGAGCGTATTACTTGAGCACTAAAAATAGTTTCCACACCACCAGCCGCCCCCAACAAATGCCCGGTCGACGATTTCGTGGATGAAATGGCAACGGCATTTATCTTGTCTCCAAACACTTTTCTGAGCGCATTTATCTCGCCACGATCTCCAATAAGCGTCGAGGTTGCGTGAGCATTTACATAACCAATTTTGTCAGCGTTTATGTTTGCCATCGCTAAAGCGGTGTTAATAGCACGAGCAGCCCCTTCACCACTTTCTGGTCCAGAAGTTAAATGGTAAGCATCGGCACTTGTGCCGTATCCAACCACTTCAACTAAAGGCGTTGCACCGCGGGCTAAGGCATGTTCAAGGGTTTCTAATACGACTAAACCCGCTCCCTCACCCATAACAAAGCCTTCACGATCTTTATCGAAAGGGCGAGACGCTTTGGTTGGATCATCGCTTCGAGTGGAAAGCGCTTTTAGAGCACCAAAACCAGAAAGAGACAAAGGATCGATGCAAGCTTCGGTTCCACCAGCTAAAGCCACTTTTGCTTCGCCTGTTCGCAACAGACGCATTGCATCACCAATAGCTTGCACCCCTGCCGCACAGGCTGTGACTGGCGTACCGAGCGGCCCTTTGAATCCATATTTGATGGAAACATTACCGGCCGCTAAGTTCGCAAGGAAGGCTGGAACCGTAAAAGGCGATAACCTACGAGCACCTTGGTTTGTCAACACAGATTGAGCATGAGTAATGGTCGGTAAGCCACCAATGCCCGTTGCAATAATGGTTGCTGTTGCTTCCTGATCCGCAATGCTTGATGGCTTCCAATCCGCTTGTGCTAACGCCTCCTGCGCCGCCGCAAGAGCAAATAAGGTAAACAAATCGACCCGTTTACGCTCTTTAGAAGAGAGATAATCAGCTTCGTTCAAGCCATTATCTTGCTCTTTGTGACTTGGAACTTGTCCGGCAATATGAGTGCTCAGAACATCTGTTAATGTGGTTGGTAATAAGCGGACTCCGGACTCGCCACGAAGCAAACGTTGCCACACAGACCCGACACCTAATCCAAGGGGCGATACTAACCCCATTCCGGTTATTACAATACGATCTTTAAGCGACATAAGTTCACCCTCTTTTGTTGCGACACAAAGAAAAACCTCATGCTAGAGAAAGTCTTTATATGATCAAGATAATATTAAAAACCTCTGCTACCATGTTCCTATATCCATTTTGAGTCGGCTGCCAGAAGGAGAAATTTATGCCTTACACACCTGAACATAAAGAACAAACACGCCAGCGGATATTACAAGCCGCCGCGAAGTTATTTTGTTCACAGGGTTTTGATCGAGTCACCCTAACGCAAATAATGAAACAAGCGAATATGACGCACGGCGCTTTTTATGCGCACTTTTCAGGTAAGAGCAGCTTGTATGAAGCGGCAATGCAGTTTGCGACCTCCAATGCGTTTTGGGCCCGTGACGATAAGCAAACAGAAAGCAAAGAAACTCACATTAAAGCCTTAGTAACTCGCTATCTGAATTGGGGAAATAAAAATAGTGAGCCTTCACCACTGGAGTTTTTAGTAACGGATGCCGCCCATAAGGAAGAAAAGGTTCGAAAAGCTTATCAAGCTTGCTTTGATAATCTCGTTGAGCGTCTAGAAGGTATTCTAGAAAAACGCGGTAGCCAAGAAGCAAAGGCCTTAGCTGAAGAAACGGTCGTCTCGTTAGTGGGTACTGTCGCCATCGCCCGTTCTTTTTCGCCTTCAATACAAAAAGACTTTTTAAAGCGAGCAAAACAACGTATCGTTTCTCGATTAAATAGCGAACTAAAACGCCCTGAGATTACGGGATCTATAAACACAACAGCACCGAGTAACGGTGACTACCATTGCTAGCCCGGATATGGCTGTTCGATGCTTCCTCTAAGAGGATCGACAAGAAAAGATCAAGGCCGAAAAAATCAAGAATGACACCAATAAAGTAATTCAATGACGTTCGGCTTTTACAGCAGTGGAATCGTGTATTAACGGCTTGATTGCAGCTGAACATTCTCTGCTATCCATTTTGTGGCTTTACCCAAGTCACTGCATTCGTAGACCGTTTTGGAAAACGCATCACGCACACTATGCGATGATGAAACGCCAATGCATTTCATGTTTGCTCGAATGGCAGCAAGACTTCCGTTATAGGTGTCTTCAATCGCCAGACATTCCGATGGCTGTCGCCCTAATTTGTCTGCAGCCAATAAATAACAATCAGGAGCAGGCTTACTGTGCTCTACATCATCACCGGAAACGACCACAGATACATACTTTTCAAACCCGTGATTCTTTAGTGTGATATTTACACCCTCTCTTCCAGCTCCAGTGACAATACCAACTTGTAAACCTTGTTCATAGAAATAACGAACGGATTCAAGTGCACCACTCATAAGAGGAAAAGCCTGTTTAGCCAAATAAGCATTTGTGATTTCCGTTTTAGCTAATACAAGTGTTATTGGCTCAACGTCTAGGGAATGATTCTCTACAATTGTTTTAGCATTTTCTGTGGTTGGAATTCCTGCATACTGGCTTTTGTACTCTTCATGAGACAGATCAACATTATACTTATGTAGCACCTCTCTCCACATTTCAAAATGCGCTTGCTCTGAGTCCGCAATGGTTCCATCGTGATCAAAAAGAATGGCTTTTATATTCATAGTTATCCTTATCTATATATTCAACAGTTAATTTACCGTAGACACCCAATATTAAAACATTAATTTACCATAGACAGTAATTTACCGTAGACACCCAATATTAAAACATTAATTTACCATAGACACCCAATATTAAAACATCAGAAAAGACTTTTAATATTTTGATTCGTTTAAGTATTAGAAACATAAAAAACTCAATTTTTAATAAGAAACCGTCTTTATTGTTATCTGGCTAGACGAAAATAGTGATTTTGAGGCGAGTAAATCTGCTTACCGCTTAGTAAGGCTCGGGGGAATTTGAAATAAAACCTTTGGTTACACTAGGCAAGTAATCGACAACACCGTTTATTCGGCCTTGACCTTGGTTGGGCGTTTTTGTAACGGGTTATGCTGTTTTCCTGACCAACCACGCTATGAGTATTTTGCTCGAACTTAATAGCGATCGTTAGCCAGTTGTCAGATGATATTCCAAGACGCTGTAAAATGGGTGAAAGCGACAAGTCAATCGAGCCTATCTTGTCTTGTCGAACAATACGACCTGTCATATCAACCAGTTCAAGATAATCCGTTAACTTAAATAAGATCCCTTTGTTTTTATCTTTGTGCTCATCACCAATAAAAGGATACAAAGCGTTGGGTTGAGCACCTTCTCCCGCCGCTTTCACTCGTTTCTTGATGCTGGTAAATTCTGATGTTTCCGGTTTCTCAGCTACACCAGCTCGAATAGGATTAAGATCAACGTACGCCATGCAAGCCAAAACAGAGGCTTCGTCTAACAACGCCTGAGACTTAAAGCGCCCCTCCCAAAACCGTCCCGTACAGCCATCTTCAACATTGGATTGGCGGGCAATCGGTTCATTTAATTCCCGCATAAACCAGCTGATGTCAGACAATCTTTCTCGATACGCTTCCGCCGACCTTTCTGCTAATTCTATGGCATAGTCCGGCATGGTATCGCCACGAGCGTATTGTTGAGTGAATAACGTGCCTTTATGCAATGCATGCCAGCGCCTCAACACCTCATGAGTAGACCAATTTTTGGCTTGTTTTTCATCAAGATGCAGCACAATATGCAAGTGATTGCTCATCACCGCATAAGCACAAATATCGATAGAAAAGAGTTGAGCTAAAAATAAAATTCGCGCCTCGATCCACCCACGACGGTGCTCAAAGCTCTTTCCGGTGACAGAGTCTTCACCACATAAAAAAGCACGGCGAACGCATCGAGAAGTACAGTGATAGTAAGGTGTATCAGACAAACTGACTTGTTGGCTTCTGGCCCTTGGCATCGTTTTTTCCTCATCCTTGAGTTTGGTTTTTTTCTAGTTTAGACCGTGATCAAAAAAACATCAATAAAGTAATGGGTGGCCTGTATTATTATTGTACTTTTGATCTCGTGCAAGCACCGCCCAAACACCCTTACTAGTTTATTCGCTAATGCAACAATCACTTTGTTGTTATGCATTCTTGACTGCAAATTCATAACCCATTCATAATAAGGCTTACTCGGTTTCAAGTTTCAAATGCCTTATTACCGCTCTCGCGCCATGTGTAAACATACGTCTTAGATAAGAATCACCACGTTTACTTATTCCTAATAAAAGCGATTTTCCACCACTTGAATGTTGGCTTGGCACTAAACCTAATCACGCCGATGACGTTAATCGACCAACACCTAGAATATCTCTAATTGCTTGGCATTCACTGCTTTCTTGGCTCGCACGATCAATTTCATCATCTAAGCTTTCAATATAGTTTTCTAAATCCGTTAACCGTAATTGCATCGATTTAAAACGAGAGCGCGTGTTTACACCTTTATCCACGGCCTGTTATTTCTTGTATGGAGGCTCTTATCCTTTGATAGTAAATCACTTTTCGCATTCCCGCTATTACATTTCGAGCAACGAATGATTATTTAAAATTGCCCACATGTCTCTAAGCTGATGCTATTAAAACGATATGCATAAAAATCTTACGTCTTCTCTGTACTGACGATGGCAGTGACACAAGCCGAAAAGGCGTAGGCTTTTTTTTGTATTCCAAAGGTATTTTGAGCGGCTAGATGGCGTTGTCGGTCTAAAGACGCGACCTACACTTTTATGATCCAAGAAGGTTTGGCGGGGTTAGGTGGTTTTGTCGGTCTGAAGACCGCACCTACTTTTTATAATCCAAGGGGGGTTGGCGGAGTTAGGTGGTTTTGTCGGTCTGAAGACGCGACCTACACCTTTATGATCCAAGAGGGTTTGGCGGGGTTAGATGATTTTGTCGGTCTAAAGACGCGACCTACACTTTTATGATCCAAGAGGGTTTGGCGGGGCTAGATGATTTCGTCGGCCTGAAGGCCAGACCCACATTTTATGTTCCAATAGGGTTTGGGGTGTTTAGATAAGTTTTTAAGAATATTGAAGTTTTAATTGACAGGGGCTGAGGGATTAGGCAGGATAAATGCACAATTTTGAAGAGATCATCATGAACGTATTTTCTTATAAACAGGTAGCAAAAAAATGTAAGGTGAATAAACCTTGCATCACGGCTGCTCGTTTAAAGTAAGTATCTTTAACCTCGACAGCCATCAGGTTGTGAGGCATTCCTTTTTTGTTTACTTCCCCTGCTGGCGTCATAATAAATAGGACAATTTTATGTTTCGCGGCGCAATTACAGCTTTAGCAACCCCTTTTATTAATGGTCAACTTGACGAAGACGCTCTAAGACGCATCGTGCGCTGGCAAATTGCCGAGGGTATTAATGGCTTAGTGCCTGTTGGCACAACGGGTGAGTCCCCTACTCTGTCTGAAGCAGAGCACAAACGTGTTATTGAAATTACCGCTGAAGAAACCAACAAACGCATTCCTGTTATCGCTGGTGCGGGATCAAACAACCCTGTAGAAGCCGTAGAATACTCAGATCACGCTCTAAAATCCGGTGCTGATGCGACGTTACATGTGGCGGGTTACTACAATCGTCCGAATCAAGCAGGCTTGTACGAGCACTACCGCTTTGTACACGACAATTCAGAGCTACCGATTGTGGTTTACAACATTCCACCTCGTGCCATTGTTGGGTTGGAAGTAGACACGTTAGCAAAACTAGCCGAATTACCAAGAATTATTGGGGTGAAAGACGCCACAGGCGACCTAACCCGCCCCATTCGTGAACGTGCTTTAATCAAAAAAGCGTTCAGTTTTCTCAGTGGTGATGATCTAACCTCTGTTGCGTATAATGCGGGTGGCGGCCATGGTTGTATTTCAGTAACATCCAATATTGCCCCGGCTAAAGTTGTTGAATTACATCAACTTTGCCTTGCTGGTGAATTTGTTAAAGCACAAGCCTTACAAGACCAACTCTTTACCTTACACAACGCTCTTTTTTGCGAACCAAGCCCTGCTGGCGTTAAATATGGTATGTCATTATTGGGGTTATGCTCTGATGAATGCCGTTTACCTGTAATGCCCCTAAGCGAGCAAGGGAAAGCAACCATTAAAAATGCCATGTTAGGACTACACCTAATCTAACCGCTATTTAGTCCACCCATTGTCGAATCCAACCAGGTTGAAATGAATGCATTTAAACAGATTCATCTGTCAGGTATCTAAATGCCTCTCTGGTTGGGTGCCTAAATGCATTTTTTGCTATTTTATATGAAAAAAGATCTTTTTGAAGGTGATGTATTCGTTCACGAATCTGCTATATTCGTTGGTCATGTCGATTCAATATTCAGATAAATATATGCAAAACATCAGCAAAAGGAGATACGTATGTTAGGAGTCAGTGTTTGGGGTTTGGCATTAGGACAAGCCTTGCTCATAACCGGAAACATTCTGCTTGTTTCGGTGACCGCTTTAATAGGTCAACAACTGGCTCCGAGTTTATCTCTGGCAACTCTGCCAATCGCCACACAATTTTTAGGGTTAATGGGCGTTATTCTGCCGGCAGCACTATTAATGCGAACCGTAGGCCGGAAAAAAGGCTTTTTCATTGGTAACCTGATTGGCATTATCGGTGCTTCCACTGCTTTTTATGCGTTACAAGAAGCCAACTTTGCCCTTTTCTGTTTTGCTACCTTACTGTTAGGTATGGCCATTGGTGTTGGCCAACAGTATCGATTCGCCGCGATTGAAAATGCGCCAAATGATAAAACCCCACAAGCCATTAGCTTAATTATGGGCGCGGGGGTGATTGCCGCCATCTTGGGGCCTAATATGGCCATATGGGCTGAATTTATGGTACCGGACACTCAATATCTTGGGGCATTCGCTGCATTGTTGGTGTTGTATGTTTTCACTACCCTATTGATCCTTGCCCTGCCTCTTAGGCAACCCACAGAAGAAGAACAAACAGGCACACCAAGATCTTACAAAACGCTCTTAAAACAACCAAATTTAGTGGCGGCCATTACCTCTGGGGTAATTGGCTATGCATGGGCATGGGTTTCATTTTGGTCATACCGCCACCGTCATCCAATGGCATGTGCTCGGCATGTTTGCGCCTTCCTTTTTCACCGGCAAGCTAATCCAAAAATACGGTACCACTAAGATTATACAATCTGGCTGTTTGCTATTATTAACGTGCGTTATATTAAATCAGTTTGGCTCAGGCTATTGGTACTTCTGGACCGCGCTGATCTTTCTTGGTATCGGTTGGAACTTCACCTTTATTGGTGCAACGACCCTGCTAACTAAAACCTACCAACCAGCCGACAAAGCCAAAGTTCAAGGGTTAAACGATTTTTTAGTCTTCACGGGAGCCACAATCGGCAGTGTATTAGCCGGCTACTGGCAAAACATTTTTGGCTGGGAAATACTCAACCTATTAATGATCCCATTTATTATCGCCGCCATGGCAAGTGTGTGGCTAAGCGCCAGAAAACCACTTCCAATATAACGCCTCTGGCTTTACGTTTATTTGTCAGTACAATAGTTACCCTATACATTAAGCGAATAACGGAACGAAACATGGCAAAGCAAGGCTCAGGCGGTAATGTTATCGCCGCAATTTGTAATATCTTCATCCCTGGTTTAGGGCAATTGGTTCAAGGACGCCTCTTTAGTGCTCTGTTGTTCTTTATTACAACGGCCACTTGCTACGCGCTAAGTGCAACCATCATATTATTTTTTATGTGGATTGTCGGCGCGATCGTCCATTTATGGTCCATCATTGACGCTGCACGCTATTCAAATTAGCCAAATCACGGAATGACCTTTCCTTGCTGATAAAAAACGGACTATTGGCAAGGAGCGTGTTGTTCCCTGTTTATTCAATGATCCAAGAATGGTTATTAGGGTTTACTTTACTTGGCTTAGGTAAAACAAGATTCTTATTAATTATCCACTCAATGTGAAGCTCTGGGTACTGAGGGTTCTGCCAAAGGTCCCCAATCGCCACTAACACATCATTTTGAAAAACATAAGGTAAATGATCTCGCCACCATACCGGTATTTGCTGATCATTAAACCATTTCTTTAATAACCGGTGTTGACCAGAAGGCATGAGCAAGCTTAGCTGACTCGGCCTAAGCTTTAATTCAAGCGTCCCCTCCCCCTGAACCATCACTTGATCAAATGCTCTATTGACTGTCACGCCAGACTCTAAAAGCAATGGCACGGATGGCTCATCTTTTGGTAACACGTATAAAACGCCTTTTAAGCGTTGAAGACGTTTGCCAGACAGCACAATTAGTGGCTGGTGATCGGTGTCGCTCGATACGCTGAACGCCACGTTTTCCAGTTGGGCGTAGGTCGCATTGATGGCGTGTTCTCGCAAGTAAGATTGCAGCCAGTAAATTTGTTCTGCTACTGGCTGGTTAGGCAAATCGGCCAAAATTAACCCACCCCATTCATTGATATTGGCCGACATAACTCGACGAGCTAACCGGTCCAATATGGAGTAATCGACTTGAATCCTGGCGGCCGTATTCGATAACTGCTCTTCTATTTTAGGGGCGATTGTTTTTAGAGTGGGCAATAATTCTTGTCTAATTTTATTCCGCTGGAAACGCACATCCCTGTTTGACTCATCTTCAACCCAGGCTAACTGAAATTGTGCCGCATATTCATAAAGCGTTTGTTTCGGTAGATGCATTAACGGACGCAATAAAGAGCCTTTCCCTAACCGTCTTCGATGCGGTATGCCCGCGAGACCCCGTCCGCCAGTTCCTCTTAATAAACGGAACAATAGCGTTTCAGCTTGATCGCCTCTATGATGACCTAGAAGAAGTACATCATTAACTCCGATATAACGCTCAAATATTTCATAACGAGCGTCTCTCGCCTTTTCTTCTAACGAGCCCTTAGCTGAATCCAGCACCACCTTATGGCTGTAAAAATCCACAGCCATGGTATCGCAAAGTCGTTTACAATGAGCCAGCCAATCATCCGCATTAGCACTCAACCCATGATGGACATGCACAGCGATAATCTTTTTTGGCAAACCCAAGTGCACAACCGAATGCAAAAGCACGACAGAGTCCACACCACCACTTAAACCAACCACAATGGTATTGATGTGATCGGATTGCAAAAAAATTCTATCTTCTCTCTGCAGTTCAAATAGCATGTACTCAGACTCCAAACAACATCACCTAGGCTAAAAACAAAAAAGCCCCCAATTAAGGAGGCCATTTTTAATCAGAAATATTATAGACCGTAAGACATAAGACGCTCATAGCGACGTTCTAAAAGTTCGTCCATACTGTATTCATCCATGCGCTCAAGTGCCGCTAGAATGTTTTCTTTTAAGCTAAGAGCCATCTGCTCATGCCCAACATGGGCACCGCCCATAGGTTCAGGTACGATGGTATCTACAATACCCAATTCTTTTAAGCGGTCAGACGTAATGCCCATTGCTTTTGCGGCATCGGACGCACGATCGGCACTTTTCCACAAAATAGAAGCGCAGCCTTCTGGAGAAATAACAGAATACGTCCCGTATTGCAGCATCATAAGCTCATCACACACTCCAATGGCTAATGCACCACCAGAACCACCTTCACCAATTACCGTTGAAATAATTGGGGTTTTTAGACGCGACATAGCCGCTAGGTTAAAGGCAATGGCTTCACTTTGACCACGCTCTTCCGCACCGATGCCAGGGTAAGCTCCTGGTGTGTCAATCAAAGTAATAATTGGCATTTTGAAACGCTCAGCGGTTTCCATAAGACGCAACGCTTTACGATACCCTTCAGGGCGCGGCATACCAAAATTACGTAATACTTTTTCTTTAACTTCACGACCTTTTTGATGACCAATAATCATCACAGGACGACCATCTAAACGTGCAATGCCACCAACAATCGCTCTGTCATCGGCATAATGACGATCGCCGTGCATTTCTTCGAAGTCAGTAAAGGCATGTTCAATGTAGTCTAATGTATAAGGGCGTTTGGGATGACGAGCAAGCTGAGAAACTTCCCATGCGCCCAAATTACTAAACAAGCTTTGGGTCAATGCCACTTTCTTTTCTTCTAGACGACTGATTTCATCGCCAATATTCAGTTTGTTATCGTTGCCAACTAAGCGAAGTTCTTCAATTTTTTGCTCAAGTTCAGCAATCGGCTGTTCAAAAGGTAAGTAATTTAAATTCATGGTATACACACTGCTGTATGGTTCATCGAGAACAAAAAAAACCGCAACGGGCTTTTCCTGCTATCCCTATCGCTACCTTATCGTAGCCTTCTAATTTTGATAACGCTAAAATACCTCAATTATACACGAGCTGAACATTTTGTTTACCGTAATGTTTCTGAAGTTCGTGTATTAATTGATCATCAGGCATAATTTTCCAGTTTGACCCTAAGCGAATATCACCTTGGGCTCTCTCCGTACTAAAAGTGATGACAACATCACAACCATCTCCAATGTATGGCTTCATGAAGTCAGACAACACATTAACGTCTTTTTCAGTAACGTCGTTGTTCACCCAGTTAATACGTAATGCTTCAACATATCGCACGCGTGCTTGAGGAAAATCCAGAACTTTACGAGCAATCACTTTTTGCCCACCGCGGAATTCATCCACGCTGATTTCACCTTCAACCACGACGACTTGATCCTTAACGATCACATGACGGAACTCTTCATAAGAATCTGGAAAAACCGTCACTTCAATCCGCGCAGATCGATCGTCTAATGTAACAAAAGCAATATTGCCACCTTTTTTACTTTTGGTAATTCTTAAATCAACAATTAAACCGGCTATAATTTGCGCTTCACGTTTTGGTTGTAAATCCACAATTCGAGCGCGAGCAAAACGGCGAATTTCTCTCTCATAATCGTCTATTGGATGCCCTGTAACGTATAGCCCTAAAGTATCCTTCTCACCGTCTAATCGTTGTCGACTTGGCCACTCCATTTGCACACCATTTTCGTCATAAGCAGACTCAATGGTTTCTTCTACAGCAATACCAAATAAATCCATCATGCCAGCGTCTTGGCTTTTAGCGCTTTGATCGGCTCTTTTTAACGCCCCGGAAATACTTTCAAACAAGGTCGCTCTATTGGGGCCAATGGTATCAAATGCGCCTGAACGCACTAATGCTTCCATAACACGCTTATTTACTTTGCGGCCAACACGTTCACAAAAATCAAAGATATGCTTAAAGGGGCCGTCTTGTCTCGCTTCAACTATGGCCTCAATAGGGCCTTCACCAACCCCTTTAATCGCACCTAATCCATAGACAATTTCGTTGCTTGGGTTAACGGTAAATTTGTACATAGATTCATTAACGTTCGGTAATTGAAGCGTTAATTTCATTGCTCGACATTCTTCAATAAAAATAACGATCTTATCCGTATTTTGCATATCCGCAGAGAGTACCGCGGCCATAAAAGGTGCAGGGTAGTGATTTTTAAGCCAAGCGGTTTGATAGGAAACCAATGCATAAGCGGCCGAGTGTGATTTGTTGAAACCATAACCGGCGAATTTCTCCATCAAATCAAAGATATTACCCGCAAGATCTTTATCGACACCGTGCTTGCTGGCCCCTTCCATAAAGATTAAACGCTGCTCTGCCATAACCTCAGGTTTTTTCTTACCCATTGCTCGACGAAGTAAATCGGCGCCACCTAGACTAAAGCGTGCTAAAACCTGAGCAATCTGCATTACCTGCTCTTGATACAAGATAATGCCGTACGTTGGTTCAAGTACCGGAATCAGATCATCATGTTGATAATCCACATGAGGGAAAGCCAACTCCGCTCGCCCGTGCTTACGGTTAATAAAGTCATCTACCATGCCGGACCCCAGAGGGCCTGGGCGATATAAAGCAACGAGGGCGATAATATCCTCAAAACGTGAAGGCAGAAGTTTTTTAATCAACTCCTTCATGCCTCGAGACTCTAGCTGGAATACCGCGGTAGTTTCTGCTCTCTGTAGCAAGTCATAGGTGGTTTTTTCTTCAAGATCGATCAGGCTGATATCGAGATCTGGCTTACCGTCAAAAGCATTAATTTGGTTGATGTTTTTCACCGCCCAATCCACAACGGTCAGCGTTTTCAAACCTAGGAAGTCAAACTTAACCAGACCGGCTTCCTCAACATCATTTTTATCGTATTGGGTGACTAGGCCTGAGCCGTCTTCTTCACAATACAAGGGGGCGAAGTCCGTTAGTTTTGTTGGGGCGATCACCACACCACCCGCATGCTTACCAAAATTTCGCACCACACCTTCTAAAGAAAAGGCCATTTCCATAATTTCAGCGGCATCTTCATCTGAATCAATAAATTCTTGTAATGCCGGTTCCACTTCTAGCGCTTTTTTTAAAGTCATGCCAATTTCGAACGGAATGAGCTTAGACAGCTTGTCCCCTAAACTGTATGGCCGACCCTGAACTCGTGCTACATCTCGCACCACCGCTTTCGCCGCCATAGCACCAAAGGTAATGATCTGAGAAACGGCGTCACGACCATAGGTTTGCGCCACATAATCAATCACTTTATCGCGGTTTTCCATACAGAAATCGATATCGAAATCCGGCATGGATACCCGCTCTGGATTCAAGAAACGTTCGAACAGCAGATCGTATTCTAGTGGGTCTAAATCGGTAATATTGAGAACGTAAGCGACCAAGGAACCGGCACCAGAACCACGGCCGGGACCAACCGGTATATCATTGTCTTTGGCCCATTGAATAAAGTCCATTACGATAAGAAAATAGCCAGGGAACCCCATTTGTAGAATGATATTTAACTCAAACTCCAAGCGATCAAGGTATTCTTGTTTTCTATCTTCAACACGCTTGCCATACTTTTTAACCAAAAAGTCAAAACGCACTTTCAAACCATCGTGAGACAACTGACGAAAATACTCATCCATTGTCATGCCCGAAGGAACAGGGAAATCGGGTAGGAAATACTCTCCTAGCAACACATCCACATTACAGCGTTTAGCAATCTCAACGGTATTTTCTAGGGCTTCAGGAATGTCTTCAAACAGCGCCTCCATTTCATCAGGAGACTTTAAATATTGCTCTTCAGAATAACGCTTTGGTCTTCGGGGGTCATCCAGTGTCACGCCATCGTGAATACATACACGCGCTTCATGCGCTTCAAAATCTTCACGCTTTAAAAAACGTACATCGTTGGTTGCCACAACAGGACAAGCGAATTCTTCAGCTAACGTAACCACAGAGTGAATATAATCTTCTTCACCATCTCGGCCGGTTCGCTGTAACTCTATATAAAAGCGATTAGGGTAAATACGCATCCAATGTTGTAACTGTTGTTTCGCTAACTCAACTTGACCTGATTCAAGGTATTGCCCAACATCACCATATTGAGCCCCCGAAATGGCTATAACATCCTCACTGTGCTGCTCCAACCAGTCTGGCTGAATTATTGGCCTGCCTTGATGTTGGCCCAGCTGATACCCTTTAGAAATGACTTCTATAATATTTTTATAGCCTTTGTTACTCATGGCTAATAAAGTAAATCGTGAATTATGTTCTAATTCACCATGAGCCGCTACCATAACATCGGCCCCACAGATAGGCTTAATGCCACTCGACATTGCGCCTTTGTAAAATCGAACAAAGCCACATAAATTATTTTCATCGGAAATGGCAACGGCGGGCATGTTTAAACTTTCAGTGGCCGCCAAAAGACCTTTGACTTTTACTAAACCATCAACCAAAGAGAATTCAGTATGTACTCGTAAATGAATAAAGGAACGACTCACAAAATTACCTTTGTAGAATTTTTTTAACAGGTGAAAAGCTACTACGATGAATTGGCGTAACGCCCAATGTCTCAAGTGCTAATAAATGTTGCGCTGTTGGGTATCCTTTATGCTTTTCAAAACCGTAGCCAGGATACGTTTCCGCTAAAGCGACAATTTCAGCGTCGCGATGAACTTTCGCTAAAATAGAGGCCGCCGAAATAGACGCCTCTCTAGCATCCCCCTTTACGACAGCTTCGGCCGAGCAAACCAAATTTGAGGGTACTCGATTACCATCTATTAAAGCATGTTCAGGCACGGTAGTTAATCCATTAACCGCTCTTGTCATCGCCAACATGCTGGCATGTAAAATATTCAATTCATCAATTTCAGCCACGTCAGCGTAAGCAATACAGTAAGCCAGTGCTTTAGCTTTTATCTCTAAAGCCAAGGCGTCGCGCTTTTTTTCTGACAATTTTTTCGAATCAGCCAAACCTTGAATGGGTTTTGTAGGATCGAGTATGACGGCCGCGGCAACCACATTACCCGCTAAGGGGCCTCGACCAGCTTCATCCACTCCCGCGAATAAAACACCCTTATAAAAATCACTAACAAAAGGCTCCATTATGGCTTTCTCTCGGCTTGCTTTCTTTCAACTAAATCAACAATCGCTTGTGCAGCGGTTGCACCGGCATTTTTCCGTAACATCTTATGTAGGTCCAAATACGTCTGTTGGATATCTTGGTTTTCCTTAAACTCTTGCCATGTCGTTAATAAGGTTTTTGCCAATTTATCTGGTGTTGCATCATCTTGAATTAATTCAGGAACCAAAGCCTTGTTTGCTAGTAAATTTGGCAAAGACACATAAGGTACCTTGATCATACGTGACATAATCGCATAGGTTAATTTGGTAAAACGATAAGCCACAACCATAGGTTTTTTCACCAACATGGCCTCTAGTGCCGCCGTACCTGATGCCAATAATATCGCATCAGAAGCGATCATTACGTCTCTAGACTGGCCATCTACAATAATCGCGTCGACATTTGAGCCTTTTAATAATGAGGCTATTTGCTCTCGTCTATCATCGTTTACAACAGGGATGATAAATCGAGCATCGGGTTGATCTTTAAGAACTTTTGACATCGATTCTATAAAAAGCGGCGCTAAACGCTCAACTTCGCCTCTTCTAGAGCCGGGCAAAACAGCAAAGACAGGTCCAGCTGTATTGACTATATTTAATTTTTCTCTTGATTGGGCTTGGTCACAATTAAGAGGAATATTGTCTGCTAGCGTATGCCCTACGCACTCAACCGAAATGTCATGTTGCTGATAAATGGGTAACTCGAAAGGAAATAAGGCTAACATTAAATCAACAGATTTTTTAATTTTAAAGATACGTTTTTTTCGCCAAGCCCAAACAGATGGGCTAACATAATGTATGGTTAACACACCTTTTTCTTTTAACCTCCTTTCTAGAGGCAAGGTGAAGTCAGGTGAATCAATGCCAATGAATGCGGTCAATGGTCGATCAACACAATCTTGGTAGAGACTTTTACGAATCTTTAATAATTCAGGTAATCGACCGAGCACTTCAACCAATCCCATCACAGAAAGCCTATCCATGGGAACGACACTTTGAAAGCCTTGGGCGGCCATCAATGGACCACCAATTCCCTCAAAAATAGCATCTGGACAAAATTTCTTTAGAGATTCAATTAAATTCGCACCTAAAATATCACCTGACGCTTCACCAGCGACAATGACATAACGTGGTACTGATGGGGTATTACTCATACAAAACACTCATTTGAGAATTTTAAAACCAATAGCAATGTGCTGTCATAAAAAAACCCCAGATAAACTGGGGTTTTTACATTTATTTTTTACCCGGCCGAATGACACCTCTTTTAGAGCGTCTAAAAGATTGAATAAAAGCATCCACTTCTGGAAAATCTTTCGCAAGTGTTTGCTCCAATTCAGATAGAGCATCTTCTAATTTCAGGCCTTTAAGATAGACAATTTTATACGAATTTCTAAGCGCCTTAATAACGTCAACACTCATACCTCGTCTTTTCATCCCTTCAAAATTCATTCCATGAGCATTTGAAGGATTACCTGAAACCATGACATATTCCGGAACATCTTTTGTTACCATTGAACCCATTCCGCACATACTGAAAGAGCCAACTTGGCAAAATTGATGGACCCCCGTATAACCACCTAGCAATATTGAATCACCGATCGTGACATGGCCGGCCAAAGCAACGTAATTCGCTAGAATATTATTGTTACCAACAATACAATCATGGCCAATATGTGTACTGGCCATAAATAGATTACCATTACCTATAACCGTTTCGGAATTATCTTGAATCGTACCGCGATGTATCGTGGCATTTTCACGAATTACATTGCAATCACCGATAATTAACCGAGTAGGTTCGCCATTATACTTTTTGTCTTGGTTCGCTTCACCTACAGATGAAAATTGAAAAATTTCGTTATCACGACCTATCGTTGTATGCCCATTAATAACGGCATGAGATTTGATTACGGTACCTGAAGCAATTTTCACGTTAGGCCCAATAATAGAGAAGGCACCTATTTCAACGTTGGCATCAATTTCGGCACCGGGATCAACAATAGCTGTAGGGTGAATACTCACTAAATTTTCCTATCTGCACACATGATTGTTGCTGAACAAGCCAATTCACCATCAACCGTTGCTTTACACTCAAACTTCCAAATTCCACGTTTCTCAGTGACAATCTTAGCCTCTAATTGCAAACGATCACCAGGTACTACAGGACGTTTAAAACGCGCCTTATCGGTTCCTACAAAATAATAGATAGAACCATCTTCAGGGGTTTTATCCATTGTTTTAAAACCTAAAACACCGGCGGCTTGAGCCATTGCTTCGATAATGAGAACGCCTGGCATGACTGGATGATCAGGAAAGTGTCCATTAAAAAAAGGTTCATTAATAGTGACATTCTTATACGCCACTATTGATTCGCCTAAATTCAGTTCAACCACTCTATCTACTAATAGAAAAGGATATCTATGCGGCAAGTATCGGCGAATTTCATTCACATCCATCATCTAATATTAACCTTTTAATATAACTTGTTTAGTTGTTTTTCCAGCTGAGCAATGGCTTTTGCCATTTCATCAATTCTTCGAAGTCGTGCCGCAGAGCGTCGCCATTTATCGGTATTGTCTAACCCGGTACCTGAAGAGTATGAACCAGCAACAGAAATCGATTTACTTACTAAGCTCATTGCGGTTATGTGGACATTGTCGGCAATCTCTAAGTGACCAATAACACCAACACCACCAGAAATAGTACAATTTTGCCCGATTGCCGTGCTGCCTGCTATCGCAGCACAACCCGCTATCGCTGTATTATCACCGATCTCAACATTATGAGCAATTTGTACTTGGTTATCTATAATAACACCATTCCCAATTCGAGTATCCTCTATTGCGCCTCGATCTATGGTGGTGTTCGCTCCTATTTCTACCTTATTACCAATTTCTACGGAGCCAAGCTGATGGATTTTTTGCCACCCTTGGCCTTCTGGAGCAAAACCGAAACCATCGGCACCAATAACAGCACCACTATGAATAATGCAATCCTTGCCAATAATTACGCTATGATAAATGGTCACATTCGCATTTAGCTTAGTATTACGGCCAATAAATACATTTGCTCCCAGTACACAGCCAGCAGAAACAACAACGTTATCTTCTAAGACTGCATTCTCTTCAATAACGACATTTGGTCCAATTGTAACATTACGACCAATATGGGCACTTTCTGCAACGGTAGCCGTTGCATGCTTACCCGTCCAATTTGAGGTCACTGTGTTAAATAAAGCGGTTAATTTAGCAAACGCTAGATAGGGATTCTCAACAATAATAGCATTCGAGACTTTATCTGCTTGAGCTTGATTTTTTACTAAAACACCACCCGCGTTCGTCTTATCTAACTCAGCAACGTACTTTGGGTTAGCAACAAAAGTGAGTTCATTTGCCCTAGCTAATTTTATGGTGGCCAAGCGATCAACTTTTATTAAGCCATCACCGTGTAGCACACCACCCACAAAATCACACAATTGCCCCAAAGTATAAGACATTTTTATTGGGCCTCATTTAACCTTTTAACAAATTCGGCCGTTAGATCTACACCTTTATTCGCATATAAGCTTAATTGCCTATTTAACACCAAGTCTAATTTTTTATCTTCTATAAGTTTTTTCAACACGACTTCGGCATCAGGGGACAAGGAATCAATTAACTTTTGCTCCATTTGTTTCGCTTGACGCTGCATATTCGCCCCCATGTTACGAATGGCCGCATCCCTTTGATTTAGCTCTTGAACACGACTTTTATATTCTTCAGGCGCTAAAGTGAGCTCTTCACGCTTAAGCTCTTGAGCAAAATCATCTAGCTCTTTCCGAGCGCCATTTAATTGATTTTCCATATTAAGCACTTGCTTTCTTGGTTCAACCGATGCAGCTAGCCCTCTTTCGCTTTGCAATAATGCGGCTCTAAAATCAATGACAGCAACGTTTGTTGCGTAACTAGACATAGACAACAGCATACCTAAAACTAACCCGAGAATTTTATTCATTATTACTCCCTAAAACGTTGTACCTAACTGAAATTGAAAGAAGTCGGTTGAGTCACCGGACTTAGAGTTAAGCGATTTGGCAAAGTTAAATGATAAAGGTGCAATTGGGGTAATCCAAGTCCAATTCAAACCAATACTATAACGTATTTCATTAAAATTAACGCCTTCGCTACATAGATCATTTCCTTCGAAGCAATTTTCTGTAAACACATTACCTGCATCCAAAAAGAGTGATGTTCTCACTGATTTATGATCTTCGACCATAGGAAGAGGGAAAATAAACTCGGCCGTTGCCGCCATTAGGATATTACCACCGATTGAAGACGGTGATTCAAGGCTGCCTGAAGGATAGGAGTTCTTAGGACCCAAAGACGATCCTTCAAATCCCCTTACTGTAGAGCTACCACCAGCGAAGTAGTTTTCAAAGAAAGGCAACTCTTCCGAGTCCCCATACCCAAACCCATAGCCCGCACGTCCTTTCAAACGAAACAGCCATAAATTAGAATCGCTTAGATTCCAATACTTTTGAGTATTAAGGTCTATTTTACCGTACTGCTGATCTCCTGCCGGTAAAGCAAGGTTAAAACTTAATTTTGTTGAATAACCATCCGTAGGTAATACGCCACCAATTAAGTCATTATCTGTCCATGTTAAATTACCGATTAGGTCGTTATAAGAGTTTCCGTGCTCTGATACATAAGAAAAGGTTTCATTAGATGGTGCCGCACCTAATGCCACGGTTGTTTCTTTTACCGTAACACCAAAACTTAAACGCTGAGTGTCCGTTAAAGGATAACCAAAACGAACACTGGCGCCGATAACATCTAGATCATAGTCTTCAACATCATCATCATCGTGATCACTCACTTGATAAAATAAATCGAAACCACGACTCACCCCATCCACTGTAAAGTATGGGTTATCATAAGATAAATTGTATTCTTGTGATTGATTGGAACGATTGGCGTTAAAAGACAACTTATTACCCGTTCCAAGAAAGTTACGCTTGGAAATACCGAAGCCCAGAACCGTACCACTTTCTTGAGAATAGCCGACGCTTGCTTGGATGCTGCCAGATGCTTGTTCTTCAACCGTAATATTTAAATCAACTTGGTCTGTTGTCCCAGCTACTGGCACTGTCCTTAAATCAACTTTTCCAAAGAAGCCCAAACGCTCTAAGCGACGTTTCGAAGATTGAATTTTAGAATGACTTGCTAAGCTGCCTTCAAACTGGGTAATTTCCCGTCTTAACACTTCATCCGTGGTTTCATTATTCCCACTAAAACTAATGCGTCTAACATACACTTGAGGACCTGGTGTTACATGATAAGTCAGTTTCAACCTATGATCGCCTAATTTCTCAGGGATCAAATTAACATTCGTAAACAAGTAACCTTCATCGCCTAAAAGGGTAGAAATACGATCCATGGTTGAAGTGGCTTCTTTTCTTGAGAAAAGGTCTCCCGCTTTCTGAGTAACCTGTTCTAAAACCTTATCTTCAGGAAGAATCAAACTACCATTTAATGCTATATCATCAATAATGTAAGGCGCACCCTCTTCAATATTGATCACGATATAGACATGCTTTTTATCGACAGATAGACTGACCTGACTTGAGATCAAATTAAAATCTAAATAGCCTCGATCAAGGTAAAAGCTTCTAACTTTCTCTAAATCACCTTGTATTTTTTGCTTAGCGTATTCGTCTGCGCTGCTGAAAGGATTAAAAAAGCCCGTCTCTCTTGATTCAAAGAAACGCGTCACCTCTTCGTCAGTAAAGGCGGTATTACCTACTAAATTAATATGAACAATTTTTGCCGTCGCGCCTTCAGAAATATTCACATTCACCTTTACTCGGTTACGAGACATTGGGCTTATTTGTAAATCCACTTTGGCACTGTAACGACCCAAAGCATAATACTGGCGCTGTAACTCTTGCTCTATTTGATTCAACGAATCGGGTTTATAAATTTCACCGACTTCTAAGCCAGAAGATTTCAAGCCTCTTTTCAAATCTTCTAGAGGAATGAGGTCGTTGCCTTCAATAACCAAATCACCAATAGACGGACGCTCAACAACGTTAAAAACCAGCAAGCCATCATCTTCTAAAACGTCGATATTACTAAAATAGCCCGTATCAAAGAGCTGCTTGATCGCTTGATGCACTTGATCGGAATCATAAGCCTGACCCTGCTGAAAACCAATAACTTCAAATGCCTTAGCGGGTAGCATTTTAACCAACCCATCTACTCGAACATCTTCTATATTTTTGGACAGGCTATGTGCACTTAATACGCTTAAGAATAACGCAATAAAAAACTTCACCAACAACCTCTCTAAAGTCGCGCAATATCATTAAAAACGGCAACAGCCATTAATGTAAATAAAAGGGATGCACCTATTTTATAGGCAAAAATTTGAATACGTTCAGAAACAGGTTTTCTCCGAATCGCCTCAATACTAAAAAACAATAAATGACCACCATCAAGCATAGGTATAGGCAATAAATTTAAAACGCCTAAACTGACACTTAAGTAAGCCAAAAACGTCAAAAACGACTGCACTCCAGAATCGGCAGATGAACTGGCGACCTTAGCAATGGTGATAGGCCCCGACAAATTATCTATTGATATAAGCCCTTTAACCATTTTAATCACCGAGAAAACAGTCAGCTTAATCATCTTCCATGTTTGCTGCACGCCATAAACCATCGCTGACCAGGGAGAGTATTCGATTGTTTTATACCAATTTTCGCCTAACTCTACCGGTTTCACCCCAAGACCAACATAACCAACAAGCCCCTGATCTGTCTCTTTTGCAGAAGGCTTTAAGGTAAGCGATTTTACTTCATCTTGCCTAATAAGATCTAACTGTATATCGATATTAGGGTTCATTTGAACTACATTTACAAAATCTAGCCAATTCTCTATAAATTCGCCGTTAGCTGAGACAATTTCATCTCCCTTTAAGATACCCGCACGATCCCCTGCACCATTTTCAATAACCTTATCGATTGCAGCAGGAATAACAGGACGCCTAGGCAATAAACCAAAAGCCGCGATTAAATTGGATATTTCGCCACCCTTTAACCACTCAGAAAGATCGACTGTTTCAGTATAAGTACGACCAGAGTCTACCCCTAAATACTCAACTGAAACGGTGCTACTCTGACCGACTAAAGAAGCTAATACTAGATTAATCTCTTCCCATGACCTCACTTCCTGGTTGTTTAACTTAACAACCTCATTCCCAGGGCCAATTTGCAAAGCGGACACAGGCGATCCCTCAACGACGGAACCCACCACTGGACTAAGAGATTGAAGTCCCATTAAAGCAACACAAAAATAAAAGAAGATAGCGAGAATAAAGTTAGCCAAAGGACCCGCGGCCACAATCAAAAACCGTTGTGACACACTTTTTTGATTAAATGCTAAGTGTTTTTCGTTAGCCGCAACATCGCCCTCTCTTTCATCAAGCATGCGTACATAACCACCAAGGGGAATCATGGCCAAAGTGAACTCAGTGCCTTGTTTATTAACGTAAGTATAAATAGGTTTGCCAAAACCGACTGAAAAACGCAGTACCTTAACACCACAACGACGAGCAATATAATAATGTCCAAACTCGTGGAAGGTAATTAATATACCCAAAGCAACGGCAATAGATAAAATGGTTTGAATCACAAATATTTCCCAGATTGAACGAAGGTTTGCGCTAATTTGCGCGCTATTCTATCGCCTTCAAAAACCTTTGCCAAATCAGTAACCGGAAAGACTGGCAATTCGTTTAAAACACGAGCATTTATAGTAGCAATATCTAAGAAGCCGATTTGTTTTTTTAGAAACGCGTCAACCGCAACTTCATTTGCGGCATTTAAATGGGCCATGGCGGTTCCACCCATAAACCAAGCATCAGCCGCCAATTTTAAATTCGGAAAACGCACTAAATCAGGTTGACTAAAATCAAGAGTGGCTACATCCATTAAGTTCAATTGAGCCACTTCTGTCGTAATTCTATTTGGCCAAGACATACCATAAGCAATAGGCACCTTCATATCTGGCACTCCCATTTGAGCAATCACAGATCCGTCTTCGTAGGAAACCATAGAGTGGATAATACTTTGGGGATGCACAACCACATCAATATCATTGGGCGTCATGTCAAACAACCAACAAGCCTCGATTAACTCCAACCCTTTATTCATTAAGCTTGCGGAATCAATTGAAATCTTTTGCCCCATGGACCAATTTGGATGGTTACAAGCCTGAGACGGCGTCACCTTCTTCATATCCTCTAAAGACCAATCTTTAAAAGGGCCGCCTGAAGCCGTTAACAAGAGTTTTGATACATGGGATTTACTGAAACCATGATCATCCTGAGGGAGGCATTGAAAAATAGCATTGTGTTCACTATCAATAGGCATCAAAGTCACTCCGTAGCGAGCCACTTCATCCATAAATAACTTACCCGCGGTTACCAGAGATTCCTTGTTGGCCAATAAAATACGCTTTTTCGCACGAATAGCCGACAGCGTCGGCTTTAACCCTGCAAAGCCCATAATAGCGGCCATAACCTGATCAACTTCTGCAGCAGAAGCGATACGACACATGGCCTCTTCACCCCATTCAAACTGAATGTCAAGGCCCTTACAACGACGAGCTAATTCATCTCGAGATTCTGAGTCCCCCATCACGGCAACCTTCGGTCGAAAAGTGTCGCAAATATAGGCCATCTTGCCTACATTTGTATTCGCAGCAACGGCAAACAAAGAGAATTTTTCAGGGTGTTGACGAATGATATCTAAGGTACTGTCCCCAATAGACCCTGTCGCCCCAAGCAAACAAATTGACTGTTTCACAACCACCCAGCTACCCCGAGAAGTATCACAAAAATTGGAGAGGCTGATGTCAAACTATCCACACGATCTAATACACCACCATGCCCAGGGATAAGTTGACTGGAATCTTTTACACCTGTGTGGCGTTTAAACAAGCTCTCTGTTAAATCACCTAACACAGAAACCAAAACTGTAATCAAAGAAATCACAGATAACATCAACCATGAAACGAGTGAGAAATCTTGTAAGACACTAAAAAGAACAACGCCAAATTGAGTTAATAAAATACCGCCACATACGCCTTCCCATGATTTTCCAGGACTGACATGACGAGCTAGTTTTGTCTTACCAAAACGTTTTCCAGCAAAATAAGCACCGGTATCAGCCCCCCAAACAAGTCCCATTAATAACAGAATCCACGTTATGAAATTCGTGTGATCTTTTAATACAACAAAAGCCGACCAGGTTGTTACCAGTATGGTCATGCCGAAAATAAGTCGTACCGTTGAATGCTTCCATAATGATTCTTTTGGATACTGAGATACCCAAAACAATGCCGCCCCCCATAAAAAAGGGGCCACATACAAAACATAAGGTTCCAAGAAAAAAATATGGACTCCATAAAGCATGGTACCAGTCATGCCCGCAAACGCGAGGCGACCGACCTGAGTAAGTAGGTCGGATAAACGAGCCCATTCCCAAGCGGCAATCATAACAACACACCCAAGAGACAGCATAAAACCTGTTTTATCTAAAACAAACAACCCGAATAGAAAAGCCAATACCATCGCAATGGCACTCAATACTCTTGGTAATAACATAATTAACGTCCACCATATCGACGTTGACGACCATGATAAACAGACAGAGCTTCATCAAAATGCGTCTTATCAAAATCAGGCCAAAGAACAGGTAAAAAAACAAACTCAGAATAAGCCGTTTGCCAAAGTAAAAAGTTACTCAAACGCTCTTCACCCGACGTTCGAATAAGTAAGTCAGGAGGAGGCAAATCGGCTAACTGAATGTGTTCACCAATTTTTTTTTCATCGATATCATCAATTGAAATTTCTCCTTCCAAAACAGATTGACATAAGCGCTTTGCGGCTTGTGTAATATCCCAACGCCCGCCATAATTGGCGGCAATGATTAGAGACATGCCAACATTTGATGCTGTCTCTGATTCAGACAATCTAATTTGCTCTTGTAGCGCGGTGCTAAATTGAGATAAATCACCAATTACTCTCAATCGAATATTATGTTCTTTTAACCGTTTTGCCTCTTTTTTCAGAGAACGCATAAAGAGCGACATCAAGCCTTCAACCTCAACTTTAGGCCGCTGCCAATTCTCACTAGAAAAAGCAAATAAGGTTAAAACCTTAACCCCAGCTTCTGCGGCCGCTTCAACTGTTCGACGAACAGCTCCTGCACCGGCCTTATGTCCTGCGACGCTAGGCAAAAGCTTCTTCTTTGCCCAGCGATTATTACCATCCATAATAATAGCAATATGAGCTGGAGCAAGAGAGCTGACATAATCGCTCGTGGAAGTTTGAGACATAGTATTATCCAATCAAATGCAAAAAGCGGGACATAAAAACACCGCCCCGCCAATCACGTTAGATTTCCATTAGATCTTTTTCTTTTAGCGTTAAACGTTCATCAACACTTGAGACATATTTATCCGTCATTTTTTGAACTTGATCTTGTCCACGACGATCTTCATCTTCAGAAATTTCTTTTTCTTTTACCAAGTCTTTTAAGCTACCATTCGCATCACGACGAATATTACGAATAGCTATACGACCATTTTCAGCTTCAGCTCTAGCTTGCTTGATGTAGTTTTTACGCGTTTCTTCTGTCAAAGCCGGCATAGGTATACGAATCAAGTTTCCTGTTGTTGACGGATTCAACCCCAAGTCAGATTTCATAATGGCTTTTTCAATCTCTGGTACTAGGTTACTTTCCCATGGAGAAATACCTAAAGTACGAGCATCTTCTACTGTGATATTTGCAATTTGGTTTAAGGGAGTTTCTGAACCATAGTAGTTCACTTTTACTGGATCAAGAATGCTCGGATGAGCTCGCCCTGTACGAATTTTTTTAAATGCCGTCTCAACTGATGATACCGCTTTTGCCATTCGGTTTTCGGCATCTTTAAGAATTTCGTTAATCATAATAACCTCACTTAATTACTGTACCTTCATCACCACCAACCATGATGTTGATCAACGCACCAGGTTTATTCATATTAAATACGCGCACAGGCATATGATGATCTCTTGTCAAACAAATGGCCGTTAAGTCCATGACCCCTAATTGTTTTTCTAATACCTCATCATAACTTAAAGTATCATATTTTACAGCATCAGGCTCTTTCATTGGGTCAGCAGAATACACGCCATCCACCTTTGTTGCCTTCAAAACAACGTCCGCATCAATTTCAATACCACGTAAGCAGGCGGCAGAGTCAGTGGTGAAAAATGGATTACCCGTACCCGCTGAAAATATTAAAACATCACCTTCTTTCATCAAACGCATCGCTCGACGTCTATCATAGGGCTCAACAATACCTGTCATGGTAATTGCCGACATGACACGCGTCGCGATATTTGCTCGCTCTAGCGCATCACGCATTGCTAACGCATTCATTACTGTTGCCAACATCCCCATATGATCACCGGTCACCCGGTCCATACCCGCTTCACTTAATGCCTGACCACGAAATAAATTACCACCACCTATTACAATTCCTACCTCGACACCGATACCACGGAGTTGACCGATTTCTAAAGCAATGCGATTCAAGACCTTAGGATCGATACCAAACTTCTCATCCCCCATCAAAGCTTCACCACTGAGTTTCAACAGGATTCTTTTGTATTGTGCGCTTTTAACTTTAGGCATATTCTCACCTCTGATTGGGAATAATTTTAGCAAACTAAACATTTAACGAAATATGAAAGTGATAGCTATAAAAAGGGGCAGTCAAGCTGCCCCTTTTAAATAGACGAATTCGTTAAGAATTAGCCTTTAAGCTGTGCAGCAACTTCAGCCGCAAAATCAACTTCTGCCACTTCAACACCTTCACCCACTTCTAAGCGAATGAAAGACGTAATTGTAGCGCCAGCGTCTTTCACTAATTGACCCACTTTAACATCTGGGTTTTTAACGAAAGGCTGTTCAACCAAGCTATTTTCAGCCAAGAATTTCTTCATACGGCCAACGATCATTTTGTCAACAATCTCAGCTGGTTTGCCTGCCATATCAGGCTGCGCACGAATAATCTCTTCTTCTTTAGCCAGCACGTCAGCAGGCATATCATCACCACGTACAACGCGCGGAGATACAGCAGCAACATGCATAGAAATGTCTTTAGCCAATTCAGCGTCACCGCCGTCAAGCTGTGTCAATACAGCAATCTGACCGTTTCCATGTAAATAACCACCAACCAAACCGCCTTCAATTACTACAATGCGACGAGGGGAGATGTTTTCACCAATTTTTTGAACCAGTGCTTCACGCAATTGGCCAATTTCACCCGTTAGCAAAGCGGCCACATCCGTTTCTTTTGTTTCAAAAGCCACGTCAGCCACTTTATTTGCAAAAGCAATGAAGCCAGCATCACGACTAGCGAAGTCTGTTTCTGAGTTTACTTCAACCAAAACGCCATAAGAGTTATCTTCTGCAAGACGCAAAACCATAACACCTTCAGCGGCAGTACGACCAGCCTTTTTAGCGGCCTTCATACCACTTGTTTTACGAAGCTCTTCAATTGCCGCTTCGATATCGCCACCAGCAGCAACAAGTGCTTTTTTACACTCCATCATGCCAAGACTAGTACGTTCACGAAGCTCTTTTACCAATGCTGCAGATACTGCTGCCATGTTCAATCCTCTCAAATACGAATTCAAATTTAAAAAAGGGGGGCGATGCCCCCCCTTTCGAAACTAGAGCAAGCTATTAATTAGCTTCAACTTCAGCAGCTTCGTTTACTTCAACAAACTCATCGGCTGTACCAGCTGCCGCACCGCGACCTTCTAGAACAGCATCCGCGAATGCCGTAACGTACAACTGTACCGCACGAATCGCATCATCGTTTGCAGGGATGATATAATCGATACCATCTGGATTACTGTTAGTATCAACAATACCGATAACAGGGATACCTAACTTGTTTGCTTCTTTGATCGCAATACGCTCATGATCAACATCAACAACAAAAAGAATATCTGGCAAGCCGCCCATATCCTTGATACCACCCATAGAAAGCTCAAGTTTTTCAAGCTCACGAGTACGCATCAACGCTTCTTTCTTAGTCAGTTTTTCGAATGTACCATCAGTCATTTGACCTTCAAGTTCACGCAAACGTTTGATAGAAGCACGGATGGTTTTGTAGTTAGTCAACATACCACCTAACCAACGGTGATTTACGTATGGCATAGAAGAACGAGCCGCTTGCTCTTTAATTGTCTTCGATGCAGCACGCTTAGTACCAACAAACAAAACTTTGTTTTTGTTTTCAGCCATTTTCTTAACTAATGCCAATGCATCGTTAAGAGCTGGAACAGTGTGCTCCAAGTTGATGATATGAATCTTGTTACGAGCGCCAAAAATGAAAGGTTTCATTTTTGGGTTCCAGTAACGAGTTTGGTGACCAAAGTGAGATCCAACCAATAACAGGTCGCGCATAGAAACTGTAGGCATTTTACTATCCTTTAAATATTTGGGTTATTATCGCTTACCAACTAAAGGCTTCAGCCAGACAAGGTTTAAAGCAACCATTGGCACCCTAGAAGCCTTACTCAACAGCAGCAAGGTCGTTAATATAATGAATTATGCTTTTGTTTGAATTTTGTCATTCTTCACAAAGCGGGCGTTTTATACCATAAAACAGACAGAACCAAAAGCATTAGAGGGCATTTTCAAACATTAAATGGTATTTTTTTATAGAGAATAGGGAGGATTCTCAACCATAAGTGATGTAGAATGATTGTCATATTCACTTTAAAATCTATATAAGACTATGAGCAACGAAACACTAAAAAAAATTGAAGAATTGACTGTAAATGGTCGCGTAGAAGTTCCCAAGGCCACACCTAGAAAAGCCGCAACACGTTTTACAGATATAGCCGATTTAGAGGGTATGCGCTTAGCAGGCAAGTTAGCCGCAGACGTTCTTTTAATGATTGAAGAATATGTTGTACCTGGCGTAACAACGGATCAACTTGATATTATTGCGCACAACTACATGGTTACTGAACAGGGTTGTATTCCTGCTCCCCTTAATTATCACGGCTTTCCCAACTCAATCTGCACATCGGTTAATGATGTAATTTGTCATGGTATCCCCTCTAAAAAAACCTTGAAAAAAGGCGATGCCGTTAACATTGACATTACTGTTATTAAAGATGGTTATTATGGTGATACCAGTAAAATGTTTTTTGTTGGTGACGCCCCTGTGCATCTGCAGAGACTCTGTAAAGTGACTCAGGAATGCCTCTACTTAGCCATTAAAATGGTAAAACCTGGCACTCGCCTAGGCGATATTGGTGCAGCCATCTCAGCTCATGCCCACAAAAATAATTACTCTGTCGTTGAAGAATATTGTGGTCACGGATTAGGCACGACATTCCATGGAGAACCTCAAGTTCCTCACTATGGGAAACCTGGTACGGGCTATGTTCTAGAGGAAGGCATGACCTTCACAATTGAGCCAATGATCAACGCGGGTAAAAAGCAGGTAAAACATACCGGTCCTGACAACTGGATCGCCAAAACAAAAGACGGCCGCATGTCGGCTCAATACGAACACTCTCTTTTGGTTACTGCAGAGGGAGTTGAAGTATTAACAAAGCGACCTGGCGAACCATTTTAAATCATATATACGTTATGATCGCGGTGCGAACTTATTTTAGGAGACGCATCGCGCATTTTTCAATGCGACTTTACATCCGATCTTAGAGGCTACTGCATGGAGTTCCCCGTTTTTCCAGACACACCTCCGCTTTTAACACCTGAAGAGCAAATTGAACTTACAAATCCTCTTTGCTCCGCAAATCGTTACAAGCAAATACTCGAATCAAAAACAGCCATTTATAATGACCTATTTAACACGTTATACCCAATTGAAAAGCTGGTTAAAGGTCGAGCGCTGCTTATCGATGAAATCTTAAAAGCAATCTGGATAGCAAACAACTTAGACAATAACGACAATATCAGCCTTATTGCTGTAGGTGGTTATGGTCGTAGTGAACTGCACCCAAACTCGGATATAGATGTACTTATTCTTTTGAAAGAAAGAGACTCCCAGCTTAACGCTTCGCTTGAGTCCTTCATCACGTTTCTTTGGGATATCAATTTAGATATAGGTCACAGTGTTAGAACCATTGACGAGTGTGTCAGCTTAGCCAGTGAAGACATAACCATTATTACTAATTTAATTGAAGCCAGGCCGCTTTATGATCCTGCTGATCTACTGGAGACACTAAAACCCAAAATAGATACCACAATCATGTGGGACGGCCACAATTTTTACCAAAGCAAGCTAGAAGAGCAGAAGCTCCGACACGAAAAGTATCAAAATACAGCCTACAATTTAGAGCCCAACTTAAAAGAATGCCCTGGAGGCCTTCGGGATATCCAGGTAATTGATTGGGTGGCAAAACGCCTTTTAGGAACACATAGACTAAGAGAGCTCGTGCAAAAATCCTTTCTTTCAGAAGATGAGTATTTGCAAATCAAAGGTGCGGTTGGCAACCTTTGGCGCATAAGATGGGCCCTCCATACCATTACCGGTAGAAAAGAAGACCGTTTACTTTTCGACCACCAAAGAACCTTAGCGCAATTATTTGGCTTCAACAGCGATGACCTAAAACGCAATGTTGAGCGCTTTATGCAAGGCTATTACCAAAGTGTGGCCGCAATACAGCAACTTAACGACATGCTTCTACAACATTTTGAAGAGTCTTTTTTAGATCTTGATGAACACGCCAACATCACCATTATCAATGACCGGTTTCAAACCTTTAACGGTCAATTAGAACTACGCGATCCAAACACATTCTCAACAACGCCGTCCTCTATGCTCGAAATTTACGTCATATTAGGCACATTAGAAGAGACTAAGGGCATGCGTGCCAGCACCATGCGGGCATTAAGAGACAACTTAGATAGGATTGATGATGAATTCAGAAACGCCCCCGTCAATACTGCTCTATTTATGGACATTATTGCCAGCCCTTACAACCTAACGTCTTTACTTAGATCCATGAAGCACATTGGCTTACTTGGGCGTTATTTACCTGAATTTGGCGCCATAATAGGTCAAATGCAACACGACTTATTTCATATATATACTGTAGACGCTCATACATTACAGTTAGTTGAAAACCTCAGAAAAATGCTTCAGCCTGAAGCAAGACAGCAATTTCCCATCTCCTCTCAAGCTATAAGACATCTATCAAAAGTTGAACTCTTGTATATTGCAGGCTTATATCATGATATTGCGAAAGGTCGTGGTGGTGATCATTCCATTTTAGGTTGCACAGATGCAAGAGAATTTTGCATTCGCCATGGTCTTAACAAACACGACACAGAACTTGTGGTATGGCTTGTTTTACATCACTTAAAGATGTCGGTCATTGCGCAAAGAAAAGACATCTCAGATCCTGAAGTGATATGGGAGTTTGCAAGCTTTGTTAAAGATCAAGAACATCTTGATTACCTCTTTATTTTAACGGTTGCAGACATTAATGCGACCAACCCAACCATGTGGAACAGCTGGCGCGCGTCACTAATGCGCCAACTTTACCTTGAAACTAAAAGGGCGCTGAGACGAGGCTTAGATTCACCGATCGACGCAGAGATGCTTAGTGATGAACACAAGCAGCGAGCCCTTGAACTTTTGATAGAGCGTAATGTTGATATTATTGATGCAGAAAATATATGGGATAATATTGAAGAAGAATATTTTATTCGTTCAAATGGTGATGAAATCGCCTGGAACACGGAAGCCATATTAAAGCATTCTCCGAGCGAAAAACCACTTGTTGCAATTAGCCCCTTAGGCGGTCGGAATTTTTCCGGCGCAAGCAAGATTTTTGTCTATACTCCGCTCACGGCCCATCTATTTGCCGTAATCGCAGCAACGCTAGAACAATTAGGACTCACTATTCTTGATGCGAAAATCAGTACATCGACAACAAAGTACAGCTTAGACACCTTTGTTGTTATGGATGATAATGATGAAGCCCCCAATTTGTATCTTGATAAAGAGCGCATATCTCTTATTAGAGAAACCTTAATCCAACAACTCAAATCCCCTTCATTATTTGAGAGTTTAATCCAACGATATACACCAAGAATTTTAAAGATTTTCAACGCACCTTCAAGCGTTAGACTAGTAAGTGAGCCGGAAGAAGTCTGGTCCGCCCTAGAAGTCATCGCGCCTGATAGACCTGGATTGCTGGCCATGATTGGACAGTTTTTTATGACACATAACATTATGCTTCATAAAGCAAAAATCGCCACACTTGGAGAACGCGTAGAAGACACCTTTTACATAACTGAGCCAGATGGCAACGTCATTATTGACCCCAATAGAATTGATGAAATCTGCACCCAGTTAAAAGAAAAAATCGATCAATTCTCGCAAAGCAAATAAATGAGAAAAGCATGAACCCACATATTCAATCTTTACACCCTTACCCTTTTGAAAAATTAGCGAACTTGCTTGCCGATATTAAGCCGCACCCAGAAAAAGAGCTCATCAAGCTCACCATTGGTGAGCCACAGCATGCCGCACCTCAATTCGTTAAAGACTGTTTAGCTCAAAATCTAAACGGCATCAGTAAATACCCTTTAACGAAAGGTGACCCAGCCCTAAGTGAAGCCATCGCTCAATGGTGCAAAACACGCTTCTCTCTAGCATCGTTAGACCCAAAGTCTCAAGTTATCCCTGTAACAGGGACAAGAGAAGCCTTATTTGCTATTACCCAGACACTGATCGACAGTAATGGCAAGGATCTCATTATTAGCCCCAATCCTTTTTATCAGATTTATGAAGGTGCTGGCATACTCGCAGGAGCCGAGCTTCACTTCCTAAACTGTGATGCTAACAATAATTACCAAATAAACTATAAAGACGTCCCGAACTCAGTTTGGGAACGCTGCAAAATTGTTTTCGTATGCTCACCCAATAACCCAACAGGAAGTCTGACGTCATTGGAAGAGTATGGTTTTTTAATAGAAAAAGCCAAAACGTACAACTTTACATTAATTGCAGACGAGTGCTATTCAGAAATTTATTTTGATGAATCTAAGAAGCCACTTGGCCTATTAGAAGCTTGTGAAAAGCTTGGGAATGAAGGTTATCAAAATTGCTTAGTATTTCATTCATTATCAAAAAGGTCGAATTTACCCGGTTTACGTTCTGGTTTCGTTGCTGGAGACGCCGATATTCTAAAAGCATTTTTACTGTATCGTACTTACCAGGGCTGCGCCATGCCACCCCATCATCAAGCGGCTTCAATTTTAGCGTGGCAGGATGAAGAGCACGTTTTAGAAAATCGTCATCTTTATCGTAAAAAATTCAAGGCGGCAATTGACATTCTTTCACCAGTAATGTCAATTTCCCACCCAGAAGCCGCTTTTTATCTATGGCCTAAAACGGATATGGATGATGAAACTTTTTGCCGAGAACTTTATCAGCAAGAATCTGTACTGGTCCTTCCAGGACAATACTTGGCTCGCTCAGTCAATGGAGTGAATCCTGGCAAACATCACGTAAGAATGGCTCTGGTAGCGGATGAAATAAACTGCATAGAAGCCGTAAACAGAATTAAAAACTTTATTCTAAATAACATCAAAACACCTTAACTTCCCCCTTTATTTTATGGAGACAGCAATGGCAAATCACATTTTTTCTTTTGGTCTAGGTATTGGTACGCAAAACAAAGAAGGCGAATGGTTAGAAGTATTCTACCCTACTCCGGTGATTAACCCTGAAACAGACACATTTAACGCCTTAAACGAAAGCACAAATTACAAAGGTGGTAATGAAACTCTTATTCTTGATGAAAGTGATTTAAATCGTCTGCATATGGCGCTATTAAAAGCAGGTAACATCCAACAAGCCGAGCTAGCGTCTCGCTTAAAAGCGTCCACACAACCCGTTGTATTATGCGTATTAGCAGAAGATTCCGCCCCTACCAACCCTGCCGATGCCTACCTAAAACTGCAGCTTATTTCTCATCGCTTAGTTAAACCTCATGGCACGGATCTATCTGGAATGTTTGGGCTATTAATTAATACCGCCTGGACCAGTGAAGGCCCTATTGATGTTCGCGAATTAGCTGACCGACAGCTAAACGCAAGAATGGATGGCAAAACCATTGAAGTATTCAGTGTGGATAAGTTCCCCAAAATGGTCAACTTTGTTGTTCCAACTGGCATACGTGTTGGCGATGCTGCACGCATTCGCTTGGGCGCTCATCTTGGTGAAGGCACAACCGTTATGCATGAGGGTTTTGTGAACTTTAATGCAGGCACATTAGGTACGAGTATGGTTGAGGGTCGAATCTCGGCAGGTGTCGTTGTCGGCAATGGTTCTGACCTTGGTGGTGGCTGCTCAACAATGGGAACACTTTCAGGTGGTGGTAACATCGTTATAGCGGTGGGCAACGAATGTCTAATTGGTGCCAATGCTGGTATTGGTATTGGTATTGGCGATCGTTGTACAGTGGAATCAGGCCTATACATTACAGCCGGTTCTAAAGTAACCGTTCTTGATGAAAACAATGAGGTTGTCACTGTTGTGAAAGCGCGCGAACTTTCAGGTCAATCTGACTTATTGTTCCGCCGTAATTCAGCTACAGGCACAATTGAATGCAAAACAAACAAATCCGCCATTGCATTAAATTCAGCCCTACACGCTAATTAAGTACACACTAAAATATGGGTAGCTTTTCAGTCAGCTTGAAAGCTACCTGCTTTGTTGAGCAAAACATTTCGTTCTACACAAGACAGTTTAGGAGCTGAAAAAATGATTCAAGTTTATGGCATAAAAAACTGTGACACCATGAAAAAAGCCTTTAAGTGGCTAGAGGAATCCGACATTCCCTATGAATTTCATGATTATAAAAAAGGGGCATTAAATGAAGCGCTTCTTGATCAGTGGATTAACACGTTAGGATGGGAAGCGCTCGCAAACAAAAGAGGCACCACTTGGAGAAAACTGAGCGAGGAAGAAAAAAACAGTATGTCTGATGCTTTAGCCAAAAAAGTCCTGCTCGAATCTCCGTCTATTATTAAGCGCCCATTAATAGTAAAAGAAGAGAATATAATCCTTGGCTTTAAAGCTGAAGAATATCAAAAAATATTCTCTTAGCAACCGCTATTGGATCACTGGCGAATAGGTAGAATGAGTGACTGGCGTGCCATTTTTTACCGGTGTACTGTATTTGGGTTGATCAGAAATATGCTGAACTTGAATATTTTGCTGATCTTTAGGGCCAGCATCAGATTGCACTAATGGCAAGTAATACACACTTTTTTGAGATATTTGCCCTTGGGGTTGAACCGCACAACCGTATAGACCAATACAAATAATACTCACTAATCCAAATTTCATTTTCATTGCCCTATACATTGGTTGATTAATAGATACGATAACCAAATAGGCAAAAAAGGTAAAGAATGACCATGATATCACCCACTTTAGATCTCGCAATTGACCTCATGTCTCGTCCCTCTGTAACACCAGAAGACGCAGGCTGCCAAGAACTTATGATCAAACGCCTAGAAGCCATTGGTTTTCATGTCGAAAAAATGCCTTTTGGCGATGTAAAAAACTTTTATGCTAAACGTGGGACCTCTGGACCAAACCTTTGCTTTGCAGGCCATACTGATGTGGTTCCCACAGGTCCTTTAGATCAATGGAAGGTGCCGCCATTCGAGCCAAAAATCATTGACGGTATTCTATATGGTCGTGGCGCGGCCGACATGAAAGGCAGCTTAGCCTCCATGATCATTGCAGTTGAAAACTTTATTGAGAAACACCCAAACCACGAAGGCCAAATATCATTTCTGATAACCAGTGATGAGGAAGGTCCGTTTGTTGACGGAACAACTCGCGTAGTGGATACTCTAATGGAAAGAAAGGAAACCGTCGACTGGTGCATTGTTGGAGAGCCGTCAAGCACAAACCAATTGGGGGACATCATCAAAAATGGCCGTAGAGGCTCTTTTAGCGGCGATTTAACCATTCATGGCAAACAAGGGCACGTAGCTTACCCGCATCTAGCAATAAACCCTATACACTTAGCCGCTCCAGCATTAGATGAGCTGGCTAATGCGCATTGGGATAATGGTAACGATTTCTTCCCACCAACAAGTTTCCAAATTTCCAATATAAACTCTGGCACAGGGGCAACCAATATCGTCCCGGGCTCTTTACTTGCGCAATTTAACTTTCGCTTTTCATCGGAGCTTAATTTCGACAAATTAAAAGAAAAAGTTATTTTCATACTTGATAAACATAACCTTAATTACGATATAAAATGGACCTATAATGGGCTACCATTTCTCACTCGCCCAGGTGAATTAGTTGATGCTATGGTAAAGTCAATTCAGACTGAGTTGAGCATTACCCCAGAGCTATCCACGACTGGAGGCACTTCTGATGGTCGCTTTATTGCAAAAATGGGCACGCAAGTAGTTGAACTTGGTCCTATCAATGCAACAATTCACCAAATCAATGAACAAGTAGATGCCGAGAGCTTAAATCAACTTTCGAGAGTATACGAAGGCATTCTCACCAATTTATTTGCCTCAAAATAAGACAATGAAAAAAAAACGCCGATTGCATTCTCTAGCCATGACATTGGGTAATAATCCAAGAAAAGCTTTTGCAAGACTGATACAAGGTGGACTATTGTTCGTTTTCGGCAGTTTAATACTCATCATGTCAGATAGGGTGTTAGCCTCTTCCCATTCACAAGAAATTTTAGCTCTTTTTGGCATTGTTATTTCTTCAATTGGTGTCATTTGGACACTTGTAGGCTACTTATCAATGAGTGTTTTACGAATCTATCACATGATCAACAGCAAGGATAAAAAATAGACCATGCAACCAGACATAGAAATTTATCTTCTATCTTGTAAAACAAGATCCATTTTAGATTGGCTAGATAAGCAGTTTACCATTGTGCATGATCCAATAACTCAAGGTACCAGCACATCGCTAACGGTGGAGCATAATCATACCCCTATAAAAGTCGTTATCCTTGAAGAAGCCGCAGGAAAAAGGTTTACCTCAGTTTGGTTTGATTCGCCTGACACACCATGGAAAGACGATATAGAGTGTGCAAAGCAAGCATTCCATGACCTAGATTGTGAAGTTCGCTGCAATTATAATGGCTGGGAAGAAGAAGATGACTCTGACCCAGACCAATGGTGGAGCATAAATCAGTTCAAAGAAGGCCCCTTTATCTGGAAATAAATGACTTATTAATAGATTTTCCATAACAACACAAAATAGAGAAAAAAGATCCATGCAAATAACGTTACTCAAAGGCAAGCTACATATGGCATGCGTAACTCAAGCTGAACTCTGGTATGACGGTTCATGTGCTATCGACAGCGATCTTGTAAAGCGAGCAGGATTAAGAGAGTTTGAAAAAATTGATATCTACAACGTTTCAAATGGAGAGAGATTCCATACCTATGTCATTCTTGCTGAAGCTGGGTCCGGCACCATTTCTATGAATGGAGCCGCAGCAAGAAGAGTTCAGGTTGGTGATCGTATTATTATCGCTGCTTATGGACAGATGGACGAAAGAGAAGCAGAGGAATTCAAGCCAGCACTCGTCTATTTAAATCAGGATAATTCCGTTGAAAGAACAACAAACAGCATTCCTGTTCAGGTAGATTAAACTCTATAAAATACACATAAGTACAACGACTAATCGAGTGTATTTATGTGTAATTAGTAATTCTTAATGTAACGAACAAAATCATCAAAAGGGACGGGGCGGCTAAATAAATAGCCCTGACCTAAATGACACTCTTTCGAAAGTAAAAATGCTTTTTGAAAATCATTTTCAACACCTTCGGCCACCACCTTTAATCCTAATCCTTTACTCATGTTAAGTATCGCAGCAACAAGAGACTGATCGGTTAAATTAGACTCGCAATTCGCAATAAAAGAGCGGTCAATTTTTAAAATATCGATTGGAAATTGATTTAGATAACTGAGTGCTGAATAACCCGTACCAAAATCATCAATAGCTAGTTTACACCCTAGATCATGTAAAGCGGTAAGGACATCATGGCTTTGAGAATTATTTTGAATTAATAAGCTTTCCGTTAACTCAACCAATAAAGACGCAGGGGGTAAATTATTTTCCTCTAAGATGGAAACAACTGTGGTCACCAAATTATCCTGCTGAAACTGTCTATTTGAAAAATTAACACTCACATAAAAGTCATTATTAAATTCGCGTCTCAACTTCTGGATATCTTCAACAGATTGTTGCAACACCTTCTCACCAAGCTGAATGATGAGTCCCGTTTCTTCAGCTATCGAAATAAATGAATCAGGAAAAACAATTTTTCCGGTGTCTGGATCTTTAAGCCTGACCAACGCCTCAGCGCCGACAATAGCTTGAGAGCTTAAGTCGATAATCGGCTGATAGAAGACTATAACTAAGTCTTCTTCTAATGCTCGCCTTAGAATTTCTTCATAACGCGCTTTCTCAGTAATTTCATGTTGCAAAGCGTGCTCAAAAACATACTCTGTCCCCCTGCCCATTTGCTTTGCTCTATACATAGCAATATCTGCATTTCTAAGCAACTCGTTAACGGAAGAGGCATCCTTAGGGTAATAAGATACCCCTAACGAACCGGATAAATTCATCGTCCTATTTTCAATAAGAATGGACTGCGAAAGACAGGCTAGAATACGACGACAACAGCAAGAGACATCAAAACCTTGAGTACTCCCACCAATCTGCCCTTTAATCAAAACGGCAAATTCATCTCCCCCCAATCGAGCAATAACGGCATCGTCAGGAAGGTTTTCGATTATTCGCTTAGATAAGATCTTGATAATTGAATCACCCATTTGATGACCAAAAATATCATTAATTGATTTAAAGTGGTCAAGATCAATCATTATTAGTGCATACGCGTCTGAACTTGAACAATCTACTAAGCGTTTTTCAACTCGATTTTGAAATCCAAATCGATTCAATAATCCAGTTAACAAATCATGAGTGGCTTGATGATCTAATTCTTTTTGGGTTGCAACAAGACCGGATATATCGGTCATCACAGCGAGAACTATTTGAGAATCATGCTCAAAATGCAGCTTCGCATCCAATAGCACAGGGCAACAATCATCCCCCTTGTTGACCATAATAAATATCTCATGAACTTCTTGATTTACTAATAAAGGAGACAAAAAGTCATCATGAATATTAAAACTATCCGAATCTATAAAATTCATAAAAGGCTGATTAATCGCCTTTTCTCGTGACAACCCAAAATAGTCAATAAAGTAATCATTCGCATCAATAATATCACCCTCAAGCGACAGGCTGAATAAAACGGATGGTGTTGTATTATAAAGAGTGGTGATCCTTCGGCCGCTTTCAATAAGGTGATCGTGTTGGCTTTTAAGGCGTTTTTGAAGATTATTGTACCCGTCAATTACAATACCGAACTCATCATTACAAGAGCAATCAACACGGCTAAAATGATCGTCTTTTGTAGTCTCGTTAATGGTTAAAAGAATTGCATTTAATGGTCTTGAAACAACGAACTTGACAAATAACCAGGACGCGATCGAAAGTAAGAAGAAAATACCGATTGATAAAGAAACCAGATCATAGAGGGTTTCTTTTCTTTTTGACAGCAAAGAGTCATTACCTACACTAACAAGTAATCGACCAATTTGCTTCTCGAAACCAGACCGGCTAAAAAGCACGGGCAGAGAATGGCTAATTAATACAGTCGCACCTTTATCCTTAGATAATAATGTGACTATTTGTTGCTCATTATGATCAAGAACAACAATATTAATAATATCTGGCTGGCTTATAAGAATAGATAAAATGCTCTCTACCGTCTTATAGTCAAAGCCCCATACCGGCCCTGAGATTAAATCGGCATATACCGATAATTCCTCATCCAACGTAATTAGCCGACTCTCATACTCATTCGTCGCTCTTTTATCAGCAAAAATATAGGAACCAAATGTAGCGACAACTAAAGCACATAACAACACTATCGCCAGCTTGCCTGCCACTTTTATAGTCAGCTTTTTTTTCATATTGTTGTATACCGACACTTGGTAACTAGCTTGTTAAGATACAAAAGTAAGCTCGTCCTAGATTTTCTATAATGTAAAAAGTATAGTAAACGTTTTATAACTTAGCAAAATAATAGGGTACCACAATAAGCAGCACCCTATTACTGTGAAGAACTGAAATACACTTTACTAGTGCATCAAGACTTTATTAAGCAAGATGCGCAAGAACCGCATCGTAATTTGGTTCATCAGCTGTTTCGCTTACCTGTTCGGTATAGGTAACAATGCCATTCGCGTCAATCACGACAATCGAACGAGACAATAGCCCAGTCAAAGGCCCTGTTACAAAGTTAATACCATAATCAACCCCAAACGAACTTCTGAATGAAGAGGCGGCAACCACATTTTCAATCCCTTCAGCACCACAAAAGCGACCGATAGCAAAAGGTAAATCAGCAGACACACAGACAACACCGACGCCATCGAGAGAGACGGCCTGTTGATTAAATTTACGGACAGAAGTCGCGCAAGTAGGTGTATCAATAGAGGGAAAAATGTTTAAAACAATTTTTTTCCCAGAAAAATCTGATAATGTTGTGCTTGATAAATCAGCTTTAACTAAATCAAATGCGGGTGCTTTGGAGCCGATGGCGGGTAATTCGGCAATCGTTTCAAAAGCGTTTCCTTTAAGCGTAACCGTAGTCATAAAAACCTCATTACAGTGTAGAATGTTAAGCGTTTCTTAGAATCGAAACATTTTCAGCTTGTTTGCCTTTTTCACCCTCGGTGACATAAAAGCGGACTAACTGGCCCTCTATTAAAAATCGACGACCGCGGCCTCGTATAGCACGATAATGTACAAAAACGTCTTCGCCATTATCTCTTGTCAAAAAGCCAAAACCTTTTGAGGAATTAAACCACTTAACCGTTCCTTCTTCTCGATCATCGTTCTCATCGTCTTCTTCCTCATCATCATCATTTTCTGAGTAGGACGATGCACTTGATCCAACAACTTTAGCATCTTGGCTCAATAAAGATCCTAGATATGCGGACACAAAAGTAAAAGCGAAGTACACAAGGAAGTTGTCTCCTAATTCTTGCTGCAAAACGGCAGCCATCAAAAGAGGGGCAACAAGAGCGATAATGAAGCTAGCAATCAAAGCTCGAGCAGAAAATAGCGATACATTCTTAGGTTTACGATCAACGTCATGGTGTTCAGTCATAAAAAATCTCTTTTATATAAAAGTATTAGTAATAAAAAACAAACTTATCCGATCACTGGATACTCGTTTGTTGTAGTATAAAAACAATATAAGTACAAGTATAAAAAATCACTTAATAACTATACATAGAATTAAAATACAAGCACTATTCATCCACTATAATAAACAGCTTGCTCGTTATACATTTTGTAAAATACGTATTTAGCTTGCATATATAAACTGTTTACAATTTAAGATTAACACACAGATGGCACATATGAATACCACAGAAAACAATCCCCGTATTGATGACATAGAATTTAAATTGCAATACCAAGAAGATGTGATTGAAACCCTAAATATCGCACTTTCAAAGCAACAAAGAGAAATTATGTTATTGGAAGAAAAATTACGTTTAGTCGTAAAAATGATCGAGTCAAACCGTTCACAATCAAACATTAGTGAAAACGAGCCGCCTCCACATTATTAAACTTATTCGAGAATGGACTAACCCTCTAAGGATTTATTAACATACACATCGAAACGACCTGACTTACCTGTAATTTGATAAGTAGGCGGTTCATTATTTAAAAAAGGCGCTCCTTTTGGTCGTTTCACCACGACTCGAAAGTGAGCTCGCTTTAAAGCCAATGGAAGTAAATAATCCGCATCTTCATCATGACCAATTAAATCTCGGAAAAAAGCCATTTCTTTTTTAGCCGCCGCTGATTTTTCAGCATGGGGGTACATAGGATCCAAATAAACAACATCATAGCTAGCGGCTAATTGCGCTTCAATGCCTCCTTCCTGTAAATCCATTCGCGCAGCAATAGGAGCGACCTCATCTGAGTAAGCCGCTCTCTCCAAACCGTCCTTGAGAAGAGCTCTTACAAATGCACACCTTTCAAGTAAAGTAACATGGCAGCCCAATGATGCTAAGACAAACGCATCCCGCCCTAATCCGGCGGTTGCATCAAGTATCGATAAATTATTACGTTTATTGAGCCCTATCGCTTTGGCAATATCTTGGCCTTTACCTCCACCATAAAGGCGGCGATGGGCCGACGAGCCTGCAACGAAGTCGACCTTCACTGGGTTCGGCGCCGATTTACCTGTTTTCGCAATCGATATGCAACCTTCAGACACTAGCAATAAATACTCGTATTGAGCGTGCTTTTTTAAAGGGTAATCTAAATAAAAACAGGGCAGTTCGAGCGCATGTGCTAACTTTTGGGCGTCAAGTGCGTCAACTTCCTCTAAAAATGCAACAGATAAAAGACTCAATTTATGCAAAGACATCAACACCAACTAACGTACTTTTTGAGTTTTCAAACAATAAAGACTGATTCTGAGAATACATAGTTAAAGCATATTGAGTAGACCGATCAAGACCATCTACACGAGAAAAATGTGCTTCGCTTGATTCAAATACGGACTCAAACTCTAATTGACTGCTCGGAGAGACGGCTTGAGAAGTAGGTTGAACAGTTGTTTGTATTGATTTAGAAGAGGATACATTCGCACTGGGGTTTTGTTTGCTACTGATAACAGGTAATTGCGATCCAATGTTCATTATCCCAACCTATAACGTTAAATAACTTATAGCTAATAAGATACCACCAAGTAACAATCTATAAAATAGAAAAGGGGTAAAACCTATTTGATTAAGCCATTTCAAAAAACAGTAGATACAAATATAGGCACTTAGAGCCGAAAGCGCCACGCCTGAGAAAATTACGCCCCAATGAATTTCAACACCTGATAATAGCAACTCCACAAGCTTATACGAACCCGCCGCGATAATTAAAGGTATCGATAGCAAAAACGAGAAGCGAGCCGAGGCATCACGGGTTAAACCTAATGATCTTGCGGCGGTAATGGTAATGCCTGATCTAGAGGTTCCTGGAATCAACGCCAAAGCTTGCGCAAACCCAATATACACAGCCTTTGTAAAAGTCAGATCGAATTCAGTTTTTTCTTGTGAACAGCAGTAATCTGAAAGCCAGAGCAAGACGCCAAATCCAATTGTCGTATAGGCAATGACGTCTATAGACCTGAGATGACTCTCTATAAAGTCATTAAAAAGCAACCCAATCAGTACGGCTGGAATCGTAGAAACGATAATCAACCAGGATAACTTACTATCATCACTACTTTTTGCAGATGAAACAGACGAAAACCACGCCTTCATTAATCGAAAGATGTCCTGTCTAAAATAGCTCATTACCGCAATAAGCGTACCCACATGCACGGCCACATCGAACGCCAACCCTTGATCTGGCCATCCTAACAGTTGCGAAGGCAAAATAAGATGGGCCGAACTCGAAATAGGAAGGAACTCGGTGACCCCCTGAATAATTGATAAAAAAACAATGTGGTACCAAATCATTGATTAACGTTTACCAACTTTTAGAGGCTGCTTTTCCCAAGAAATTTCATCTCTTAAATAGCTTGGCATGGCTTCATAAACAGGAACCATTCGGTTTTTCGCAAAAAGCTTACCCGCTAATTCCGCAATGCAGGCCGCTCTAGGTGCAATATCAATGTCAATAGTATTCGGTGTAGTTGGTATTTTAGTAAGAAGCACCTCTTTGTAACACCATCCAGAACCAACACCGTTGAATGCGTCATTCAAATCATCCAGAGCATCTGGCTTAACAACACTTTCTGGAAGCAAAGCCTCAATAGAGGTCATACCCTCTTCTTCAAATACACGATAACCCGCAACGTATATCTCCCCCATCCTCGCGTCTAAAGCGGGGAGCCAAAGCGCTGTTTTATATTTTCGGTAAGCGTCAAGTGCCATTGCTTCAAGTGTCGATACTGGGATCACAGGCAAATCAGCACCGTAAGCCAACCCCTGTACAACACCTGCGGCAATTCGAAGACCAGTAAATGAGCCTGGTCCTCTTCCAAATGCAATAGCATCCACTTGACTCAGTGTTAACTCTGCCTGCGACAAAATTTGATCCACCATGGGCAAAATCAAGTCATTGTGCATTCGTGGAGCCATACGAAAATCTTCAAGTACAACACCATCAATATTCAACGCCACAGAACACGCTGGCGTTGAGGTATCTACTGATAAAATAACACTCATCGAATTAAGACGCCTTCAATGCGTTTAAAAGACCTTGCTTAATTTCATTTAAATCGCCAACGCCACTCACTTTAATGTATTTGGGGGCTTCCGCTGGTGCATTATCGGCCCACTCATTATAGTAACCAATTAGAGGCGCCGTTTGATCATGATAAACAGACAAACGACTTCTCACTGTTTCTTCGGTATCATCGACGCGTTGAACTAAATCATCTCCAGTTTGATCGTCTTTACCGTCCGCTTTAGGTGGGTTGTAGATTGTGTGGTAAACACGACCGGAAGCCTCATGCACACGACGACCACTTAAACGCTTCACAATTTCTTCATCAGCGACATCAATTTCAACAACGTAATCAATCACTACACCCGCTTCTTTTAATGCATCAGCTTGAGGAATCGTGCGAGGAAAGCCATCAAATAAAGCGCCATTTTGGCAGTCTTGATCTAGCAAACGTTCTTTTACTAAACCGATAATAATGTCATCCGATACTAACTGACCAGCATCCATTACCGCTTTTGCTTTTAACCCTAATTCAGTACCCGCTTTTACAGCCGCTCTTAACATATCGCCTGTAGAGATTTGAGGAATACCAAACTCTTCAGTAATAAATTGTGCTTGTGTCCCCTTACCAGCACCTGGTGCACCTAGTAAAATCACTCGCATAAACATTCTCCAATAAAATTTCAATCAAAACAGGTTCAGATCTTTCTTCCATCTTACAGGCCAAAAAAACACGGTATGCTACCCAGTAAAAGAAAGAGCCATTCGTAACAAAAATAATGGTCGCCTAGAATAACCAAGCAACCATCAAACATGCAAATTTGTAGGAGAATATTCACTATTTTCCTACAAACTTAATACATTAGTAGTATATAAATTGACTAATTAAGCTTATCCCGTATTTTGCATCCCACTAGCAATACCTGCCATAGTAATCATCAAAGCCTTATTCACCTGTCGATTATCGGATGTTTTTCGACTTCTATACAGTAGTTCGGCCTGCAAATAATGCAATGGATCAATGTAAGGATTACGGACATCGATTGATTGCCTGATTGTTTTGTTGTCTTCAATCAAGCGCTCTTGTTGTTTCAGCTGTTTTACACACTCGCTTACTTGCTTTAACTTTCTTCGAAGCAACAAGCCTAAGCTAGTCAGCTCTTCTGGGACAAGCCTTTTTTCATAGTATTCGGATATTTCAGGCTCGGCTTTTGCTAGGACCATATCAAGCATATCTAAGTAAGCCCCAAAAAATGGCCACTCTTTGTGCATTTCTTGTAAATTTTTCAAATGCCCTGACTCTATAGCCTGAGACAGCGCGCTTTCAGCTCCCAGCCAAGCTGGTAGCATTAAGCGAATTTGCATCCAAGCAAAAATCCAAGGAATAGCACGTAAACTCTCAACGCCACCATCCATTTTTCTTCGAGCAGGCCTTGACCCCAAGGGTAACTTAGCCAGTTCTTGCTCAGGTGTTATTGCACGGAAATACGGAACAAAATCTTCATGCCCCCGAACAATACCACGATATTGATTCATCCCGATTTCAGCCATTTCATCCATTATAGCGCGCCACTCTTCTTTCGGTGCGGCGGCCGGACTTAAGCTCGCTTCCATAACCGCTGAACAGTAAAGCTCTAAGGAGCGAACAGCAATGTCTGGTATGCCAAATTTAAAGCGAATCATTTCACCTTGTTCGGTAACGCGTATACTACCATTAACTGACCCAGGAGGTTGAGATAAAATCGCAACATGAGCTGGGCCGCCACCGCGACCGACGGTTCCCCCGCGACCATGAAACAAGGTTAAGTGAACTCCGTGTTTTTTACATAACTTAGTTAATGCTTCTTGTGCTCTGTATTGCCCCCATGTTGCGGCAATTTGTCCAGCGTCTTTGGCCGAGTCAGAATACCCAATCATCACTTCTTGCTTGCCGTCAATATACGCTTTATACCAAGGCATTGAGAATAACTGCTCTATAATCGGTTCAGCGTTGTCTAAATCGGCCAAAGTTTCAAACAAAGGCACGATTTTCATAGGATGAGTGACACCCGTTTCTTTTAGCAATAAAGCCACAGCTAATACATCTGATGGAGAGCTTGCCATAGATATAATATATGAACCAAATGAATTAGATCGACCTTGAGCGATCATTTTAAACGTTTCTATTACCTCATGCACCTCATCAGAAGGCATCCACTCTAACGGTAGCAATGGACGTTTGGAGTTTAGCTCTGTTAATAGAAAAGCTTGCCTAGACGCTTCGTCCCATTCAGCATAATCACCAACACCATAGAATCTCGTGATAGCGGATAACGCCTCTATATGCCGTGATGCATCTTGTCTTATATCAAGTTTAACCAAGGTGACACCAAACGTTGCAGCACAACGAATCAGATCCAACAATGAACCATTAGCAATTACTTTCATGCCACAATCAACAAGGGATTGATAACATAACGTTAGGTCGTCTACTAATTGCTTGCTATCCAGTAAAATATTATCCGATGATGCTTTTTGACCATCTAATTTTGCCTTGGCCCATGAACGAGTCGCTAACATTTTATTTTCTAGATCGCGTAAAATTTCTCTATAAGGCTGAGCACTTTCCCCCACCCTGTCTCGTAAAGCTTGATTACATTGCGTCATAGAAAATTCAGAGCGTAAAACATTTAAATCTTTAATGTATAAATCAGCCGCCATCCAGCGGGCCAACAAAGTGACTTCCTCAGTCACTTTATGAGTCACATTAGGATTACCATCTCTATCTCCTCCCATCCATGTTGAAAACCGGATGGGGGCCATATCCAAAGGAATAGAATTGATATCGAGCACATCATCAAATTGCTCTTGCAACTGCCTAAAAAAACGAGGTACAGCATGCCATAAAGATTGTTCAATAACCGCAAAACCCCATTTCGCTTCGTCTACAGGTGTAGGGCGTTGTTCTCTAATCTCATCCGTATGCCACGCTTGCGTAATAATCTCATTCAATCGACGAATATGGATTGTTTCTTCTAACGGGAGGATATTGTCTTTATCAAGTAATTCAAGTTCAGTGGAAATATTGTCATATTTACGAATTAAAGAACGTCGTACTACTTCTGTTGGGTGAGCGGTTAAAACTAAATCTATTGTTTGTCCCCCCAGCGCCTCCATGATTTTATCTGGGGATAATGACTTCCCCTTTAATCGTTTAAGTAAATCTCCAATAGGGTTTTGATAAACACCTAGACTCTCGTTGGTTCGTCTTCTATGAACTCGATGATATTGCTCAGCAATATTTGATAGATTTAGGAATTGATTAAATGCTCTTGCAACTGGCACGATATCGTCATCATCCAACGCTTCTAGAGCGTCTATCAGCGCAGTAGGGTCTCCTGATTGACGACCGTCTTTGGATAATAAGCGAATATTTTCTACTTTTTCTAGAAAATCTTCACCTAAATGATTGCTCATTGTCTCACCAAGACAATCACCTAACAACCTGACATTTTCTCGCAATGACGCCTGACGATCGCTCAATTTATCCTCTCCTTTTTCCAGGTAAAGTTATGCGTCTAAAAAAGCACATAACCTAAAACGCATTCAACCGATGATTTTAACAAGAAAATATATCAGGATGACTCTCAGAGATAAACATTCTCGCTTACTTCAGCTTTTATATAGAAAAGCTATAAACCTTTTCGTTTTGCCTCATTCCAAAACTCATCTAACGTTTCTAATGAACAAGATGACATATCTAAGCGCTGTCGACTTACACTTTTTTCTATATAAGAAAAACGCCGACGAAACTTTTCATTTGTTTTTGACAGAGATTTTTCGGGATCCAAGTTCAAATGACGCCCAAGGTTTGTCATGGCGAACAAGACATCACCAAACTCACTACTCATTTGATCTTGATCTAAGGTATTAATCGCCTCTTCAAGTTCATCCAGCTCTTCGCGTATTTTACTAAACACTGGAGCGGTATGGTTCCAATCAAACCCGAGTTTTGCCGCTTTTTTCTGGATCTTTGTCGATTGAATAATCGGTGGTAGGCCTCTCGATACACTGTCTAACACACCCTGACTCTGAGCATCTGAGGAGAGTGCTTTTTCTTGTGCTTTAATCGCATCCCACTGTCCTTTCAATTCATCTTCAGTAAGGCCCGAAGCCTTTCCAAAACTCTGAAGGGAACCATCAGGAAAAACATGAGGATGCCTACGGAGCATTTTATTCTGCAAACCTTTAATCACATCATTAAAGTCAAAAAGCCGCTTTTCATTCGCCATTTGACAGTAAAATATAATTTGAAAAAGAAGATCACCAAGTTCTTCTTTTAAATTCTTCATATCATCACGGGCAATTGCATCAGCCACTTCATACGTTTCTTCAATGGTATGAGGCACAATTGATGAAAAAACTTGCTGCTGATCCCAAGGGCAACCGTTATTAGGGTCTCTCAAGCATTGCATCAAATACAACATCTCATCTAATGAAGAACTCAATACTCTCTCTCCCTAAAAACGTTACTCACATTAGGTAATTGATTAATTCTATGTAATAAACGACTCAGCGCACTTAATTGATCAATTTCAATAGTAAAACGTATTAGCGCCGAATGGCTCTCTTTCGTCGACAGGGTATTCATAGACAATAAATTAGTTTTCTCATTTGCTAATAAACTGGTGATATCATTTAACAAGCCAGTTCTATCGTAGGCTTCAACTTGAATGCTAACAGGGAAAAGGTTTTCTACCTCTTCACCCCAACTCACTTCTACAATTCTTTCAGGCTCATCTAAACTATGCTGGATTGCATTCAAACAATCTTGACGGTGTATTGAGACCCCTCTACCTAACGTGATATAACCAACAATAAAATCCCCAGGTACAGGTGAACAGCAACGGGCCATATTGGTTAGAAGATGACCTACCCCTTGGATTTTAACATCATTATGGAAGCTCCGATGAGAACTCTTTTTAAGTCGAATCGGACGTTCTTTCTCTTTCCCATCTAAACCATAAATATCTTCTAGAACATGCAGAACTCGGGTTAACTGAATATCTCCTGAACCCAATGCAGAAAAAACATCATCCGGCGAGGCATAATTGCATTTTTGAGCAATACGATCAAAATCAATGGCCGTTTCATTCATGCCTAAACGTTTAAGCTGCTTATCTAATAGCTGCTTACCTGCCGGTATATGTTGCTCTTTTGATTCTTTACGAAACCAATTTTGAATCTTAGCTCTGGCCTTAGACGTTTGAACATAGCCTAACGATGGGTGCAGCCAATCTCGACTAGGTTGACCTTCTTTGGCGGTCAAAATTTCAACTTTATCGCCCGTTTTTAAGCTAGTCACCAAAGAAATAATTCGACCATTCACTTTAGCACCACGACAACGGTGCCCAATCTCAGTATGCACACGGTAAGCAAAATCAACGGCTGTCGAATTTACAGGTAAATCAACCACATGCCCTTCTGGAGTAAAAACATAAATGCGATCTTGCTCTATCTCATTGTTTATTTGATCCGATAAAGACTCATTATCCCCTTGCTCTTCATGAAAATCTAAAATGGTTCTCAACCACGCAAGCTTATCTTCGTAGCTAGAGCTGTTTGAAGATAAATCTGTGCCTTTGTATTTCCAATGAGCGCATACTCCTAATTCCGCATCTTCATGCATTTTGTGAGTACGAATTTGAATTTCAAAAATACGACCTTGAGGTCCAACCACAGCCGTATGAAGTGATTGATAGCCATTTGTTTTAGGGTTACTAATGTAATCATCAAATTCATGAGGAATCGGCTTCCATAGATTATGTACCACGCCTAAAACGCCATAACATTCCATGGTTTCATCAACTAATATTCTAACCGCTCTTACGTCATACACTTCGTCAAAATCAATATTTTTTCGCTGCATTTTGCGCCATATGCTGTAGATATGCTTTGCTCTACCCATCAAGTCAGCATTAATATCAATATCCCCTAAGCGCGCTTTTAATAGATCAATCACATCATCAATAAAATGCTGTCTGTCTAATCTCTTTTCATCTAATAAGCGTGCAATGCGTTTATAATCATCAGGGTATAAATATCGAAATGAAAGATCTTCAAGCTCCCATTTAATATGGCCAATACCAAGCCTATGTGCTAATGGGGCATAAACACTTTGCACTTCTAGTGCAATAGTCACTTTTCTTGCTTCATCTTGGTGCTTCGCTTCTTTAATTGCGCAAGCTCTTTCTGCTAATTTAATCAGCACCACTCGTACATCATCAATAATGGAAACCAACATCTTCCTTAATGATTCCAACTGATTTTCGTGGCTACCCAGTACTTCAGCCGCGGTATCCGCTGATAGGTTTTTCGATACTTCACCCATGCGAATCACGCCTTCGACTAAAGACGCCACTCGTCGACCAAAAACATCAACAACCTTTTGAATAGGCAACTGATCTTCTCTAACAACGCGATACAGCGCGGCCGCCACCAAGGAGTCTTGATCTGCACGAAAACCTGAGAGAATCTCGACCATCTCCAAGCCCGCACGAAAAGTACTCGCTTGCGCCCCCCAGTAGGAAGGTTTATTGGATTGTTGCTCTGATTGACGAGCAATCTCGCACGCCATTCTGAGAGGAATGCGAGAGCTTGCATCAATATTGTCACCGAATTGATCCATCCAAAGATCAATATCAACAGACCCATCTTCTAGTATTGGATGATCTTTACGAACTGTAACCATTTCATTACCTTTTTTGCTTACTGCTCTTTTGCAACAGCATCATGGTCTCAACATGGGCCGTTTGAGGAAACATTTCCATCAAAGAGACCTTCTCCACTTGATATCCATTTGCCACTAAAAATTCTGCATCTCTGGCTAACGTGGAAGCGTTGCAAGAAACATACAAAATTTTATCGGGTTTTAAGTTTATTATATTTGGTAAAAACTCAAACGCTCCGGCTCTCGGTGGATCTAAAAATACTTTCGTAATTCCCTTAGGGATATCTGCAGCGGATTCTGCTTTAGTTAAGTCTGCTGCAATAAAACTCACATTATCTAATCTATTTAAATGTTGGTTACGTTGTGCGTTTTCAACCATACTTGGCAAAAGTTCTATACCGACAACGGCTTTTGCCTTTCTTGCCAAGGCAAAACTAAAATTACCGGTACCACAAAATAGGTCAAGCACAACATCTTGAGCAGAAAGATCTAACCAAGACACGGCTTGGGAAACCATCTTTTGATTCATTTCAGCATTCACTTGAATGAAGTCCTGAGGATGAAACTCAATAACAGTACTTGCAACAGTATAGCGCCTCAGTTCTTCAACATTAAGTACCGCTTTACTTTCAGCGGGTTCTTGCCAGTATAAAGATAAATTATAGTCATCTGCAAAAGCGTGCCAACGATCTTTTATCATGGGGTCTAACTTTGACGTGAGCCGAATAATAACACTGACGCCAACATCGTCTTCCAAAAGCTCTATATGGCCAATTTTTACGACCTCTTCAGAAGATTTAATAAAGCGATTTAAAGGAACAATTAATGATTCTAATGAAAATGTTAAAACAGGGCATTGTTTTATATCAACAATACTGGAAGACGATTTTTCTCTAAACCCTAATTCGATAGACGCCCCTTTCACTCGAAGTGACAGCCTAGCACGTCGGCGATAACCAAACTCAGATCCTTGTAAAGCCGTCAGGCTATATGTTGGAGGAATGTTTCTTAGCTGACTATTTAACCACGTTTTTTTTGACTCAATTTGTGACGGGTAAGATAAGTGCTGAAAGCGGCAACCACCACATTTGTCATAATGAGAGCACGTTGGCACCACTCTATCTATTGCAGGTTCTAATATTGAAATCAATTTCGCTTCATCGAAACGCCTTCCGGGTTTAATTACTTGAGCAGATACCCGCTCATTAGGAAGTGCCCCATCAATAAAAACCACTTTACCGTTCACACGCGCCACCCCTTTTGCCTCATGAGTTAATCCATCGACAAAATAATCTGTGATTGCACCGGGTGCTATTTTTTTAGGTGCTTGACGGCGGCTTTGCTTGTGTTTCAAATGGCTCTCTCTGATCTCAAATAAAATTAAACGTGCATTTTAGCCTATCTAAAGTAAGACACATAGAGAACCCTGCAGAACATAGTAAATTACGCCTGAAAAACACCTGTAGATAGGTATCTGTCTCCTCTATCGCAAATAATGACAACAATGGTGGCATTATTAACTGTTTTAGACAATTTTAATGCGGCGGCAACGGAGCCCCCTGAAGAAACCCCGCAAAAAATACCCTCTTCTTTAGCCAAAAGACGCATCGTCACTTCAGCATCAGTTTGAGACACATCCATAACGGTATCTACTCTAGATGCATCAAAGATTGTTGGCATATACTCTTTTGGCCAGCGACGAATGCCAGGAATACTCGATCCATCTTCAGGCTGTAAACCAACAATTTCAATATTTGGGTTTTGCTCTTTTAAGAAATGTGAAACCCCCATAATAGTACCAGTGGTTCCCATTGAACTAACAAAATGAGTCACCTCACCGTTTGTTTGCTGCCAAATTTCAGGCCCCGTTGACATATAATGCGCATTTGGATTGTCTTGATTAGCAAACTGATTCAACACTCGTCCAACACCTTCTGATTGCATTTTAAGAGCCCGATCCCGAGCCCCCTCCATACCCTCTTCTTTCGATACCAGATGCAAAATAGCCCCATAAGCTGACATAGCAGACTTACGCTCTTGACTCATATTATCGGGCATAATCAAATGCATTTTATAGCCTTTAATGGCTGCGGCCATGGCCAAAGCGATTCCTGTGTTACCACTTGTGGCTTCAATCAAACTATCTCCCGGAGAGATATCCCCTCTAAGTTCAGCTTGTAAAATCATGTTTAAGGCCGGTCTATCTTTCACTGATCCCGCAGGATTTTGCCCCTCTAGTTTCAATAAAATAGTATTCGTATTGTTCTCATTAAGTCGTTGTAAGCGGACTAACGGAGTAGTACCAATTAAGGATTCGATGGTAGGATATTGATTCATAATAACTTCATTGACAATTTTGGATAATGGATTGAAACTAAGTATAGTTGCGACCTTATATTAGAATGCACTTCTGTTAATTAATACAATACAAATCTGTTATAAACTTAGTCAGAAAATTAAATAAAGAGAATGCTTATGAAACGTATAATCAAACCCAGCATTATAGCCCTTACACTTGTAGGACTAACAGGATGCGATATGTTTAGCAGCCCCTCCGCGGAAATTCCTGATAGAGAACTCAGAACCAAATGGAAAGACTGCAAAGCAAACCCTAATCCATCTCGCACAAAAGCTCTAGCCTGCGATAACTATGAAAGAGAGTGTGATAGAAGAAAAAGTAAAGGCAACCTAGTGTGCTATTAGACTGATTAAGGCTAATGAAACTTTTCCAGATAAGTCGGTTATCACATCAGACTCGAGCTTTCGCCACGGCCTTTATTCCGGTAATTATTGCATCGATCCTCTTTGCATCTATCTATATAAAACAAAGACTCGATGATATAGACAACTTGTTAGAAGCTCAAATAGAGCATATCAGCGCCTCTTTTGCCACTACCAGTGAATACTCGATCGTTTTTTTAGATAAAGACACCTTGTCCAGACTCATGAAAACCGTTCTTGAGAATCCTATAACAACATCAATTCAAGTATATGATACAAAAAAAAGAATTATTGCCGAACTAGGAAACAAAACGTCATCCGATACTTTTTCGTCATTTCCTATAAACAAGGAACTCAGAGAAGAACAAGACTATCTCATCATTGTAGAGCCCATTTTCTCAGAAAGTATTGAAGTCTTATCATCCACAGACAATAAGCCCGATTTTATTACCCCAAAAGAGCAGAGCCAAATTTCTGGCTGGGTTAAAATTAAAGCCTCAAAATCAAAAAACGACTTAAAAAAACAACAACTTATTGCCTTTTTATTTATTTCATTACTGCTCTTTAATTTATGTTATGCAATCATACTCTTGAAACTCATCAAACAATTTTTGCAGCCTTTTTATAGGGTTGAACATGCGATTAAACAACTTGCAGCAGGCCGCTTTTCTCAAATCAATACGCAAGATTTCCCACCGCCTTTCCGAACAATCAAACACAACCTAGGCAATATCACAGAAAAACTGCAAAATTACCGAGAAGAAATACAACAAAGTATTGAACAGGCAACAGAAGACATCCGACGGAATATGGACAGTATTGAAGAGAAAAGTGCTCAGCTTCATATTGCCAATAAAGAAGTTACCGAATCAAACCGACTAAAATCACAATTTCTGGCCAACATCAGTCATGAAGTGAGAACCCCCTTAAACGCCATTCTTGGCTATACCAAAATGCTTCAAAAAGATACGCTTGATAATCAGCAACGCACCTACGTCAATACAATAGAGCAGTCCACCAATAACTTATTAGCCATCATTGGTGATATCCTCGATTTTTCAAAAATTGAGGCCGGTAAGCTCAACTTAGAACAAACTGATGTTAATATTCGAGAATTAGTTGATGATGTTTTTCAAATATTAAGCGCAAACTTACTCATTGGGAGTAAACAAATCGCACTGATACCCGATATTGATGATAACGTTCCTGAGTGGATGATAGGAGACCCCATTCGTATTCGTCAAATTTTAACCAATCTAATCGGTAATGCCATAAAGTTCACTGAAAACGGCTTTGTTCAAGCAAAAATCACTCTGTCGTCTTTTGAGAAAAATAAAATCACACTTGTTTGCCAAGTTATTGATAGCGGCATAGGAATATCAGAAAAAACACTAAACAAACTCTTTAAACCATTTTCTCAAGCCGACACCAGTACAACCCGCCAATTTGGTGGCACAGGTCTAGGACTGGTTATCACCAAAAAGCTTGTTGAACAAATGAATGGCAGAATTGACGTCAACAGCGAGCTTGGAAGCGGTTCAAACTTTCGGTTTTCAATTAACCTACGACCCTCTCAAAAAGAAGAAGAGCCATTACATCCTTTAGAAAAGCGCGTTATTTTATTTGAACCAATTGATACCTATAGACAATACTTAGAAAACGCATTAAAAGAAATGGGAACAGAGTGCATTTACGGCTCATCAATCGAACATATTTTAACTCGATTAAAATCCCCCTTGGCGCAAGAAACAATTGATGCCGTTTTACTAAGCACAGACCAAGCAGCAAATGAGTTATCTGATACCTATGAACTTACGTATTTTATTAAAAATACCTATGGCATTCCTTGCATTCTTATGACTCAACCGCCGAGTAAAATTTTACAATTTCCAGAACTTCAAAACTTAGCAAACGATATTCTCCTAAAGCCAATTAGTTACAAACGGCTGCATCAAGCACTGAATCAACTGTCGAATTCTGAGCGCTCACTAGAGCCAACTAATATTCGCTCATTTGATGGGTTTAAAATTCTTGCTGTTGATGATAATTCGACAAACCTGCAGTTAGTCGAACATTGGCTAAAACCGAACGGATTAGAAATTAGTTTAGCTTACAGCGGATTGCAGGCTCTAGAAATGTCGGCAAATGAACAGTTTGACCTTATATTGATGGACATTCAAATGCCTGGGTTAGATGGTATGGAAACGACCAGACAACTAAGGCAAAAAGAAGAATATAAAACCACACCCATCATTGCTCTTACAGCACATGCTCTCCAATCTGAGAAACATCAGATAATGGAAGCCGGGATGAACGCTTACCTTACCAAGCCTGTAAGTGAAGACATTTTATTAGATACGATTTATAACTGGTGCACAGGTAATCAAAAAGAAGAATTACCAAACAACTTTCATCAAATTTTTGATTTAGAGCTTTCGCTTTCAATCGTCAATAATAAAGTCGACATTGCTAAAGAAATGTTAACCATGTTAATTGACTCACTTGAATCTGAAAGCAAATTAATCACTCATCACTTTCAGGAACAAGATCTCGATAAATTAATCCACGTTGTTCATCGCATCCATGGCGCCTCGAAATATTGTGGTACACCCGAACTGACCAAACACGCTAATTACCTTGAAACACATTTAAAGGAGCTAGGGTTAGATGAGGTTGAGGACGTTCTGAATGACTTTAAGAACGCTATTGGTAATTTACTCGATGCCAGAATCTATATTAAATGGCCTCAACAATGACAAATGCTTGAGCATAATGCTGCTCATCAGTCAGACTTAAATGCCATGTTGCGCCTGCAGGCAAACGAGCACTAACCACTTCGTCAACCTTCAATGTAGGCTGACCATTATCTAAATTCATAATTTCAAAATGCTGAAAACTCACACCACGGCCAATCCCAGTGCCGATGGCTTTAGAAGCCGCCTCTTTAGCCGCAAATCGCTTTGCTACATAAGCACAAGCCTTATTCTTATTCTTGATTTCTTGGTAACGATGAAGTTCATTTTCAGTCAATATCCGCTGCAAAAAACGCCCCCCTATTTTGTCAATTGATTCCTTGATACGCTCAATTTCAACCAAATCAGCCCCAATACCAATAATCATACAGTTACCTTATTTATTGTAAATTTTGGCACGCCAAAAAGCCGATCACCACGATAAGGCTTATTCGGTAAGAGCCTTCGAGCTTCGAGCTTTTTTCCACTTAAAAGATAATCCAACCACTTACGATGCAATTCTTTTGACATAAGCAGCACATCTTTATTAGACCACGCACCAGACATATACTGTATTGCCACTTCGCCTTCAACAAACATGACTGGCAATTGTTTTGGCTTGTCACCTAAAAAGGGGCGCAGGCCAAATTTAAAATCGAATCTGTATAATTGCGTCGGTACTAACGCTTCTCCGGACCCCGTATACGCCATATCGATAGGCATTCCCAACTCCTGAAACAACCCGACTTCAAACCGTCTCAACAGAGGCGCAATAGGTGCCATATTCTCAATACTTTGCAACAACCATTCGTACAAAACAAACAAATCAGCAACAGGAATAGAACTGGTAATTAATCGAGACAGGAGCTCATGAACATAAAGACTGGCGTATAAATGAATGCCTTCAATACGGACTGGCTTATGCAACGGCTCGATCAAAGCGATGGTTTTTAGATCAGTCCGTCCTTTAAGTTCGATATCATAACGAACAAAGGGACTCGGTATGACTCGAGTCCCTTTTTTGGGTAAGCGATATACGCCTCGCAGTAACCCCAATTCAAGAGAGAAGAGATCAAGCATCACTTTACTCTCTTGGAATGGACGAGTATGAATCACATACGCGGTTACTCGCATAAAAATTACTGCTCTTGATAACCCAAGCTTGCTAATGCTCGTTCATCATCTGACCAGCCAGAACGCACTTTAATCCACAGATTTAACATCACTTTTGCCTGGAACATGCTTTCCATATCAATACGAGCCTCTTTACCAATAAGCTTAATCTTCTCGCCTCGGTCGCCAATGATGATGCGTTTTTGGCCATTACGCTCGACTAAAATTAATGCACTGATATGCAGAGTTTCTCCTTCGAATGCAAACTCTTCAATTTGTACAGCCACTTCATATGGAACTTCTTGACCTAATTGACGCGTAATTTTCTCTCGTACAATTTCAGAAGCCAAAAAGCGAGAACTTCTGTCGGTAATCTGATCTTCCGGATAGAACTGACCGCCTTCAGGCATCAAGCTTTCAGTAAGACGCTCAAGGCGCTCTAGGTTCTTCCCTTTCAGGGCTGAAATTGGAACAATTTGAGCAAAATTCATCATGTCTGAGTAACGAGCTAACTTAGGCAACAGAGTGTCTTTATCTTCCAGTTTGTCCACTTTATTCACCACCAAGAAAACAGGACAGCGAACGTGCTTAACCTTTTCAAGCACAGCCTGATCTTCTTCAGCCCATCTCTCAGCGTCAATCAAAAACAACACCGCATCAACATCAACCATGGCATCAGACGCTGTTTTATTCATAAAACGGTTCATGGCTTTAGTAGAACCTAAATGCAAACCCGGCGTATCTACGTAAATAGTTTGCACATGACCTTCTGTTTTAACGCCTAATATCTGCTGACGTGTCGTTTGCGGCTTACGAGACGTGATACTCAGCTTCTGCCCCAAAATATGGTTCATCAATGTAGACTTTCCAACGTTTGGCCTACCTACGATAGCGACGTAACCACAATGAGTGATCTCAGATGACGCATCAGATCTTAGCTCGGCGAGTGACGCCTCAAGATCAAAACCTTCAGCAGGGTTGTCCGAATTAGAATCATTCACTCTTACTTTGCTCCAAAATAGTTAGGGCTTTAGTGGCCGCCTTCTGCTCAGCAATACGACGACTATTTCCTTTCCCCTCAATCGCTTCAGGGAGGATTTCAATCGTACAATGAACAAAAAAAGTTTGATCGTGCGGCTCACCAACGATTTGCACCACTTCGTATTGTGGCAAAGCATACCGCCTTGCTTGAAGATACTCTTGCAGTCGTGTTTTCGCATCTTTAGTGACAATTTTTAACGAGGTTGCATCTAAACGGTCTTTATACCATTTTAAAATATGCTCACGACAAACATCCATACCCGCATCGAGGTACATGCCCCCAATAATGCCTTCTACGGCATCGGCTAAAATTGAATCCCGTCTAAAACCACCACTTTTCAACTCCCCCGCACCAAGCTTCAGGTAATCACCCAATTTAAATTCTCTGGCGAGCTCAGCTAATGTGTCACCTTTCACCAATGACGCTCTTAACCGGCTAAGCTCTCCCTCTTTCGCCTTGGGAAATCGATGAAATAAATCTTCGGCAATCACATAATTCAAAATTGAATCACCAAGAAACTCAAGACGCTCATTATTCTTACCACCATAACTACGGTGCGTCAGCGCTAATTCAAGTAAGCCTAAGTCTGCAAAAAAATACCCAATTTTACGACAAAGCTTTAAATACAAATCACTCAAAACAATTCCAAACCTTTATTCAATCAAACCATTATTTTTAAAATTAGGTAGACTGAAGAAATCATTCCAGTGCAACCAGACGTAAAAAGCACGACCTTTTAAATTTTCTTCAGGCACAAAACCCCAAACACGACTGTCAGAGCTATTATCACGATTATCGCCCATAACAAAATAATGCCCAGCAGGCACTACCCAGTCACCAACTAGAGGGTTATTTCGATAGCTTTTATAAAGCTCATGATTAACACCGCCTACCGTCTCCTCGTGAAGACTAACCGGTTCTTTACTCGGGTTTAAAGACGTATTTAACTCCGCCAGTAACGACTCGTCAACTTGCTTTCCATTAATCATCAAACGCTTATTATGATAACTGACCACATCACCAGGAAGACCAATCAAACGTTTAATATAGTTTAAATTTGGCTGAAGAGGGTATTTAAACACCACCACATCACCACGTGCAGGCGATGTCGTTGGAATCAGTTCTGTATTTAAAACGGGTAAGCGAACACCGTAATCGAATTTATTCACTAGAATAAAATCACCGATTTCTAATGTTGGTAGCATGGACCCGGAAGGAATCTGAAAGGGCTCAACAACAAAGGATCTCAAACCAAAAATAACGGCAATAATGACAAAGTATGATTTCACCTCTACGACCCACTTAGGTGTATCGCCAAAACCATCTTTCACCGCTTTTGGCATAGCAGAGCAAGCCTCTGGAGACAGGTCGTCTAACATTTGTTTACGCTTTGGTAAAAAAACAACTCTATCGTATACCCATACTGCGCCTGTAACAAATAAACCAATGGCGAGAATTAGTTCAAAATCAAAATTCATTGTATCTCCAAATGGCGGCTTTAACGAAGCCGCCAAGGGGTTAAAAGATTAACGTTAACGCCTTAACTGTCTACTTTTAAGATCGCAAGGAACGCAGACTGAGGCACTTCAACATTACCCACTTGTTTCATGCGTTTTTTACCTTCTTTTTGCTTTTGCAATAATTTCTTCTTACGACTTACGTCACCACCATAGCATTTTGCAATAACATTTTTACGCAACGCTTTTACTGTAGTTCGTGCAATCACTTTCGCGCCCATTGCCGCTTGAATAGCAACATCAAACATTTGGCGAGGAATAACCTCTTTCATTTTCTCGCATAAGATACGGCCTTTATAAAGCACATTATCTTTATGCATAATCAAAGCCAAAGCATCAACCCGCTCACCATTAATTAAAATATCTAAACGAACCAAAGGAGCGGCTTCGAAACGACTAAAACTGTAGTCTAAAGAAGCAAAACCACGACTACAGGACTTCAATTTGTCAAAGAAATCCAATACCACTTCATTCATTGGCAACTCGTAGCGTATAGCGACTTGATTACCAATAAATTGCATATCTTGCTGGATACCACGTTTTTCAACACATAGGGTAATTACATTACCTAAGTATTCTTGAGGAACCAAAATATTTGCAACGACTAACGGCTCACGCATTTCTCTGATTCGACCAGGGTCAGGCATCTTCGATGGGCTATCAACGTTGATCACTGAACCATCCATCAATTCAACTTCATATACCACAGTTGGTGCTGTGGTAATCAAATCCATGTCATACTCACGCTCTAAACGCTCTTGAATAATTTCCATATGCAGCATGCCTAAAAAGCCGCAACGAAAACCAAATCCCAAGGCATCCGAACTCTCAGGTTCAAAAAACAAGGAAGCATCATTAAGTGTCAACTTACTTAATGCATCACGAAAATCTTCATAGTCATCGGAGCTTACAGGGAACAAACCAGCATAAACCTGAGGCTTAACTTTTTTAAAGCCTTCTAGCTGATCAACATCTTTTGTCGACAAGTGCGTTATCGTATCACCTACTGGAGCACCATGGATGTCTTTAATACCCGCCACAACATAACCAACTTCACCAGCACGTAGAACACCTGTCTCTTTTCGTTTTGGCGTAAAAATACCCACCATATCGACAGGGTGAGTTTGCTTTGTGGACTTAATAAAAATCTTGTCTTTCTTACTTAACGTCCCTTGCATAATACGTACAAGAGAGACGACACCCAGATAATTATCAAACCAAGAATCAATAATTAACGCTTGCAACGGTCCATTCACATCACCTTCTGGTGGTGGAATTTCTTTTACCAAGCGTTCTAAAACATCCTCAACGCCAAGGCCTGTTTTCGCCGAACAAGTAACAGCACCGTCGGCTTCAATACCTATGATGTCTTCAATTTCTTTTGAGACACGCTCTGGTTCAGCTTGAGGCAAATCAATTTTATTCAATACCGGCATTACCTGCAGACCCTGCTCTAAGGCCGTGTAGCAGTTAGCCACCGATTGGGCTTCAACACCTTGAGCGGCATCCACAACCAACAGTGCGCCTTCACAAGCCGCCAGTGAGCGTGACACTTCATAAGAGAAATCCACATGCCCAGGCGTATCGATAAAGTTCAGAAGGTACTTTTCTCCATCTTTGGCCGTGTAGTTCAAGGTTACGCTCTGAGCCTTAATGGTAATACCACGCTCACGCTCAATGTCCATTGAGTCAAGCACTTGATTATTCATTTCACGTGCTGTTAGGCCTTCACAACTTTGAATAAATCGATCCGCTAGTGTCGATTTACCATGGTCAATGTGCGCTATGATTGAGAAATTGCGTATGTGTTTGAGATCGTTAGACATTTTACTCTCTTAATAGGCATTTTTAGCAAAACATGTACTCAATTATGTACTCATGCTAGTGCGATGCTATGAAACTGATTGAAATAATTGAGCGAGATTATACAGGGAGTTAATAGGAGTTGATAGCTATAAAAGGTTTCTTGAAAGTCTGTAGTAGTCGACCAAATTTAGAAAATAAAGAGCGTATTATGCGCCTTCTCTTAAATGCCTAATAAATGTCTGTCAACGCCGTGAACGTGCCCAACCTTGTTCTCAATTGAATTAGAGATTTTTCATATTTTCATCTTGTAGGGAAAAAACGTTGGGCAATGGCCCACAGTTTAGGGGTTGATAACATACGTTCTAAATGGACAGCATCCCAATAAGCTGTTGATAAACTATTTTTAGGATTGTTATTGATCTGCTCTACGACGGTTGAAGATGGCTGAGTGGACGTAACAAGAATATATCCATCACATTCATGTTGCACACAACTATCAACGATATCATCTAAGATCCCTGTTCCCACACTGGCCCCACTTACAGCATTTTATTTACATTGTATGAGCCATTTTCTGGAGGTATCTCTGAAACGGCTATTGTGCGCGTCTATACAAATAAGATCTCTTCCTCCATCAGGCCCACGACCATTCCAATAAACTTGATACCCCATACTAAATAACAGCTCCCTAGTAAGCTGCTCTAAATTCTGCCTATTGGTTGATAACTCATTGAAATCTAACATTTGATTCCTTGTAAAATTAAAATATAAGCAATTTTATTTATTCTTGCGTTCATCCCAAGTCTCTAAGACAAATAAAGCGATAGTATGAGAAGAGTGTATTGCGAGTCTGGCATGACGAGGCTTTATATTATAGATTTTAGCCCCTTCTCCATGAGCAGAACTTGCGTGAGTTCTAAAAGCTCCAATACCATCTACAACAGATAAAACGCCAGTAAGAATTTTCTTCAAATCATCATCTTGAAGTAACTTTGGGTCAAAACCTAAGTGATGTCGAACTACTTTCCATAAGTTTTGCAAATCTTGCTTTTGGGGCATATTAAGACTTTCTTCTGAAATGTAAATTTTAAAAAGAGACTCTAATATATTACAAGCAGCAGATACTGCCTCTCTGGGTTCAGAGTTAACATTTGCTAATGCTCTATTAAACTCAGCATCTATCGCAGGGTTGTCTCGACCTTTAATTAAGTCACCAAGTGAACGACTGGGAGCAGAGCTCCCATCTGAAATTACCCCACCAGAGATATAAGTTAAATTGCACCTTGTTAAAACTGCTTCAAGTTTATTTTTGAACTCTTTTTTTGGGTCTGTTCTCACCGATCTAAACATAAACTGGGCGACTTCTTCTAAGTCGGGTAGCTCCATATAGCACTCAATAATAAGACCTAGTACTTTGAGCGGTTGCTCTGCTTCATTATTTATACGTCTTACCCAATCTTGAACTTTAACAGGCTTAGAGCCCTCCGGCGGCTCTCCTGGAGCATCTGCGTGCATAAAAAGGCTATCAATCCTCGGATGAGACTCCAGATTAGGTAAATGATCTGAAAGTACAGATATTATTGGTGCTGGAATTTTCTTATTCATGAAGTAGGTTCCTATAAGAAATTACTAATATGCAATCCGCACATCTAATGCCATACATACTACCTCAAACAACCTCACTAGCCACCACTACACTCCTATACCCTGCTTTTCTGTCGCCTCGGGTGGTGACTTTGTCGATGGACCTGTTTCGATCTTTCGGAACGAACAAGTGTATTAAAAGTGACCTTAGCGGGGTTGTTGAGTTAGAATCCTTAATAACGTTAATCAAGGATGATATGGCACTAGGCTGTATCTGTATTTTACTACTGAGGCAACATGAAATTAGTTTTACTGTCTGGCGCGGGGCTATCAGCAGGATCTGGAATTCCAACGTACCAAGAAAGAACGATGTCAGAAGAGTTTAAAGACTTTTTTAGTGCCTCAGAAGACAAAGCATTACAAATACTCCAAAGTCATAAACATATTTTTGAGAGCGCGACGCCTAACAATGCCCATAATGAGTGCAAAAAACTTGAAGAATTCTGCCGTGCAGTGAATGTTGAATTCCAGCATTTCACTCTTAATGTAGATTCACTCATTGAAAAGGCAAATGGTTCAGTCAATCATATTTATGGCTGTGTCGATGATCCAGTTACGGTGGTGAACAGTCGGTTTTCAGAAGCCAGTGTTCTTGATAATTTGGTGTGGTGCAAAGACGACATACTAGTCATTCTTGGCGTAAGTGATAACGGCTACCCTATTGGAATACTTGAGGCCAATGTGCTTCAAGCTGGCGGTCAGGTAATCAACTACAACATTGAGCATATTAGTAATCTGTTCTGTAATCAGGTGATCGGCAACGTGTCAGATACGTTAAAAAGTATCGAGGTGGCCTCTAAACTCCCACTAGTGTATCAAGAGCTAGACCTCGGGGCATACAAGGTTGACACCTACAGTATAAACATCAATGGTCTTAATTATATTGTGTATTTTTCACCATCAATCCACTTTTATAATGAAATGAACCTTTTAGAAGATATACAAACCTATATAGGCCATCAACTGACTCACTCCTCATTTGAAGTTAAGTTTGACTATGAACCGAACATTGAGGGTGGTTTAGAAACCCAATTCAAAGCGCCTGTAGGGCCTCCATTATCTTTACTAAATTTGAATATTTTAGGACATACGCTATGCTCATTAATAAATATTCATAAGAATCAATATGGCGGCGAGTTTTATACCGCATCGGCGGCGCACTCACGCTTAGTACGCTTCTACAATAAGCTTGCTAATCAATATTGTAATACGTTAAAGTACGGCCACTGGTTAGAAATTAATCTCAACGAGGAGATATACTATGTCATCAAAACGCATTGAACAGGTTTCTGCATTAAAGGCAAAAAACCTTAAGCGCTTAGGAGAGGCATACGCCAAAGCAGTAAAAGAAGGCACATTGAAACCCAAAACGCCTCTTTCCGCAAAATAATCGATTTCGTTAAAGCTGCCAAATGGCGGCTTTTTTAATGCCTATAATTCCCCTTTCCTGAATCTATTGATCTCAAATTTATTGGGGTCAGATGAAAATTACGCTAAATAGAATAAAGCCCCACCTTTTTAGAAATCAACAAAGTTACGTTGGGTGTAATCTTTGACGCGGGTGATGTTGTCGTTTACCCAGTCTGGTGTGTGGAGTTGGGCTTGGTACATGCGGACAGCTTGGATTAGGTCGATGAGTTCTTTAGATGGGATGACAACAGGGTCGCTTTCTGAATTTATTGGAGTCAGATGAAAAATTGTTGACCATATGGAGGCAGGAAAGGGCTAGGTTTTGTTGATCAAATAAAAAAGCCGAACGATGTAGTGCTTAATGACTACATGGTTCGGCTTCTACCCACCCTATCCCGTAATACCTTAGTGCTTTTTCGGCTACTTGCCTCGGCATTTTTACCTAGTCAGTGACGAGCAACTAAGGACACCAAAATGCTGAACACGACCCCAGCTCGATTGCTAGGGTGGTGCATCAAAACCGATAGCATTTCAAGAAACAACTGGCAACCAGTTGTATACAGTGGCTCAAAGCGCCACCCTGCTTTATTTGGGTTTGAACCTTGATATTAAAATGGCAAATGCTTGCTATGCAAGCCTAATTTCAAACATTTATGATAGAAAGAGAAACTCACAGGCTCAGTATCAAGAATTGAGAAAAAAATTTCGTGTAATTTAAGAAAGCCACCTTTTGTACTCAAGCTTAGCATAAAATCATTAAACTCAACCACGAGATCATCAAAACTAGAGCACTGAACTACCTGTTCAGCAAACCAGTTACTGTTTTCTGCATCCCCATGAATCCAGAGTTCTTTATCCTGATTTATGTTTATAGTAATAAGTTCATTTTCTTCAATGCTGTATTCAAAAAGACAAGCTCTAACCAGTTTCACTAAGGCAAAACCTTGCTCTTTTTCAAGCACAACTAGCTTAATAGCCTTAATTTTTTCATTACTCTCACCAATTTTTCGAACTGAATTTACTTTTAGGTTCGATGGAATTTTATGTGAAAATAGTTCTTCACCTTCCAATTTAGTGTATTTAAAACATATGCTTTTCTTGTTTTCACTGAGAGTTAACCCATAGAATAAATGGCTATTTCTGCGCTTTAGCTGGCCACCATATTCATTTATGAAGTACTGCATTTGACGTTCCGTGGCGAGGGCCTTGCCATTACGCCACCTTGATGCAAGTGAGACAGAGCTTTCTTTTAGACCTGCTTTTTTAGCAACCTCTTTATTAGAATAACCACCTACTTCAGTAGCTATCCTCAAAAGTTTTTGAGTTTGCTTGTACTTACTTTCCATTGCCATGGCTAATCCTTATAAAATAAAAACCGGCGGCATTATAGCCGCCGGCGATCACTTAGTCATCATCCAAATAATCATCGTTATTTGGATTGTGTACATCGGCCCATGTATCCATGTCCGCATCATTGTTTGGGTTGTTGATGTCAGACCATACATCTAGTTCGTCTTGAGATAAATCTTCTGTGTTCATTTACTTTGCTCCTTTCTTGCCTTTGTAAAGGTTGTTGTTAGGATTAAGCTGCTTAGAGCGATTATCCAGCACCTTTTGGTATGCTTTATTAGTCCCGCTCGTTCCTTTGTTATTATTAGCTTGGTTCGCTTTATGATCGTTTAAATGCTCTGTGTGGCAAGCACTTCCAAAGATATCTTCATCGTTTAAGTCATCGCAGTTCATCGGTCATCTCTTTTTGATTAGAATGTAATTATGCTTCAGGCTGCACCCAAAGCAACCACATGGTAGCATTTGACTATAAAAAGAGACGATGATAAATCAGTGATTGTTTAGTGATTTTTAGTGATACTCGGTGATTTTTTTAAATTTAGATGATCATTAGAATAATTTACTGGGGTCAGATGAAAATCAAGCGATTTTTCATCTGACCCCGAACTCTATTAAGCATTTAAACAACTAGCCATTGCGCTTTTTCATCCGTTGTTTTTATTTTTGATGGCACGACTCGCGGGTATGAATTTCTATTCGGGTAGCTGATTTTTTTTATACAAACCAGCTCACCATTTTTCCTAGGGTATTCTATGATTATGCTTTCAAAATCATAAAGAATTGAGTATTTATCTTTTTTATCCTTTTCTTGTTTTGAATTTTTACACCACATCAGCAATGGAACCGTTCCGCGGTACATTTCAGAGGCATCCGAACTGAACACTTTAGCTTCTTTTGTATCAGGATCTGATGAATACATATCCCAAAGTGATACGTCTTCATCTAGAGATAGCCTTAATCTGGCGCTGTTAATCGACCCACAATCAAGATTAGAATACATATTGCCATTTGCGATACGGAGATAATCACCATTCCAACGGTTCTTTAAATTGAAGGACTCCCCAAGAAATATTTTCTTACACCACTTAGGGACATTTCTTGGCATGTCTTCTGATAAAAAAGAGTTATAACGATCAAGAATCGTTTTACTGTAGTCCTCAATTTCTTTACCTGTTTTGTAATCTTCCGTCCCTTTGAACTCTGCTCCAAGTAGTTCCTCCATTTTTAAGTTTCTTTGCAGGATCGTATTATAGGAATACTGCATGCAACTAATCGTTTCAGCAACAAGACTGGAAATTTTAAGATACTTCCCTATCAACGACAGTAACTCTCCATTCCCTGTGCTTTGAGCGCTTTCAAAATCAACTAATGCATATTTACCCAGATGAATTTGCTCTTCTGCTATTTTATGCAAATTTTTCACTTCTTCTTGAATACGAGCACTGTAATCCCCACCCGCATCTTGATCCATTTTTACAATATGAGTCAATTCATCCATGGAAGACTTTGCATTGGTTGTATTTACTCGTAGATTGTTTATATCTAAAGCGGACAATGTGATGCTGAAAGCGTTATCAAGCTTACTCTCAATCCTCTCTAGTTTGTTGAGAATTTGTTGTGCCTCGCTGGGGTCATCTTGGTTTAATACAAAAGTAACATACTTAAAGAAAAGACTCGCGCCCGGTATTTTGATTGAATCCGCCGTTTTTTCTACTACTGAAATACTCTGGTTAACATTCTTTATTTGAATAAGGGTGAAATAATTTTCCGCTGCAACTAATTGATTAGTCATTAAATATTCCTATTAATCGTTAATTTTACTCAGACTTAATAAGAGTCAGATTTTCATATAAAAATGTAAACTACAGACCATTACGCTAATTACCTGAATTTAGGCTTACTTTACTGGACGCTGCTCAAATACACCCTATATAACACTCGCTCCTTTCATCAACCCTTCCCTACCGATACTTGAACCTAAGCCATCCTGCAAAGAGCACAGCCATAAAAAAAACGATGGCTACGACCAATGTGGGAAGTTTGTAGCACCACTTAACGATTCTTACTGATGCCAACAAGTCTTTGAAGAATGACCAATCGGCGGCGAGCTTCTTGAATACACCTCCGCCTATTGTGTATCTGGCATCGTGTTTAGCGCATGGATTGCCAAACCACCACCCGAAAAATAGATCAACAACGCATTGCGGCAGTACTTTAACAGGATACCCAACACTCCCTAGCCGAAGCTTGAGTGCGGGTTTTATTGGACTCTTCTTGCCGATTTTCATCCCATCTGACAATTAAGTCTTGAACTGTAGACTCCGTTTTTGGAGATAACATGCTCAACTCTGTTGATGAGCCATTGCCCGTTGATACCTTCTCGAAAACCGCTTACCTGAATGGGGCCTCCTGCTACTAGATGTGGGTTTCCTACTAGTTTGAGCTCTAGGCGTTGCTCGTTTCTTTGGGCGCGTTTGTATTCGGCTTGAGCGTTGGCAAGTGCTAGCGCTTCGTTGGCGTAGGTTTGTGCAAGGCGCTTTTTAGGCTCTCCCGCACCGACGCTGACTTCTATTGTCTTGGCCGTTAGAATATATCTATAGCGTGCGATCACACGGCCAGATTTAATTCTTCGGCTGATCAATAACCAATAGTTTGCTGTTTGTTCTCTGGTGTAGTAGACAGTTGGCAATGGGCTGCTAGCTGACGTGATGAGTTTGCCACGTACTGAGAACACAAGGTGATTGCCTGCGGGCTTGCTAATAAGCACCTGTTGATAAATCCACTATCCATACACTTACAATAAGTTAAGGGATTTACTCACAGGCTCTCAAGATGAAATTTTGAGGTGCATTCTACAGAAAACAGAGTAAGTACTCCATTTTTATTAACGCGATAAACGCAAGCAAAGAGCAAATAACGCGTGAATTATTTACTCTTTCATGAGGAATAGAGAAGAATTGAATAAAGCTCAACACACTTTCAAGATTAAGGTAAAATTATCCCCCTCTGTTTCAAGACTCTTTCAACGGTATCCACCGTTGCTTGAGTATGACTATCAATCTCTAAGTTAACTTTATCGCCAACAGATAACTGCCCAAAAGTAGTGACTTTTAACGTTTCAGGAATTAATGATACTTCAATCCAATCATCGCCAATATCGCAAATCGTTAAGCTGGCTCCATTTAAACCAACATAGCCTTTGTCAAACAAATATCGACGAGCATCAACCTTTGTTTGATCCCCTACGTCAACAGCGAATCGTATATGGAAACTCTCTCCCTTTTGAACAATGTCACGCACCATAACGCAGGTCATTATATGACCAGACATAACATGCCCACCCACTTCACTTCCCATACGAGCCGCGCGCTCAAAGTTCACAATCGACTCTTTTTCCAATAAACCAATATTTGTCAATGCCAACGTTGTATCAATAACATCGAAGCTGATTTTGTCTTTTTCAACCGCGACGACAGTCAAACAAACGCCATTAATGGCGACACTGGCTCCTTCCTGTTGACCTTGCATAGAAGATTCAGGAAACTGAATGGTTAACCTTTTATTACGGCCGAGCGTTTGACACTCGTGTACTTGAGCCATACCCTGAACGATACCTGTAAACATGCATTACCTCTGTTAAATTAGAATTCGATTATTTCAAAAACCAAATAATTAATCTGTAAATTTTGTACGATTGAAGAAGAATTAAACATACCCATTGAAACTCGCGTAATACGTGGCATTTAGACAGTTATCAAATGGTCACCAATAGGGTTATCCACAGCTTGCGGGGATAACAAACAACGAACGAGACAACAAAATAGAAGCATACCGATGAATATTCTTTTTAAGTCGTTTAAGTTTATAAACGTAGTATTCCTAAGTTTTTATGTTATTGCTCATGCTAAAGAAAATGAACAAGCCTTCTTGTGGCAAGTGCAAAATAAACACATTACAGTCTATCTTGCAGGCTCAATACACGCTCTTAATGAAAGGCATTACCCTCTTCCCCAAGCCTACTTAGATGCCTATCAAAAATCTGACAATTTGGTTGTCGAACTGAATGTGAACAAGCTAGATCCATATATTTCACAATCGCTTATTCAGTCAAAAATGTGGCTACCTGTCAATCAAACACTTGAGAAATATCTATCAAAAAACGCATTAGATGCGTTAAAACACTTCAATATAAGAAATAAAAGTGAATACGAAAAATTGATAAGAATGCGTCCATGGATGGTGATCGAACAGTTAACAGGCTACCAACTAAAGCAGACACAATTCAAAGCGGATCTTGGCTTAGATCAATACTTTTTACAAATGGCCGAAAAAAACAACAAGCCAATTTTAGAACTGGAAACCTTAGAGCAACAAATCACCGCCATTGCAGACAGCCCGTTTCACTCTCAGATTGCAGCGCTCGAAGTGTCTCTTAGTCAATTAGACGACAAAGACTATCTAGAAAAAATGGTAAATTATTGGGAGCGCGCAGACCCTGTAGGGTTGTATAACTTTGTTTATCAAGATGTTGTACAAAACCCAAAGCTTGGACCAATGATGAAAAGTTTATTGGATGACAGAAACAAAAGTATGGCCGACGTGATTGCCTTGTACTTAAACCAACCGATAAGCCGTCGAAATAATTACTTTGTTGTCGTTGGCGCACTTCACTTAACTGGACCTAACAGTATCCAAAAGCAATTAGAGAGGAAGGGCTACTTTGTTCAACCTCTATTTAAAAAAGAGAGCATAAACTGAATCTCCCTTTAACAGAAAAGGCCATAAACTGAAATTTATGGCCTTTTCTATCAGTCATTACGTCAAGATAACTACTCTGCTTTCACGAGCGCCTCAATCATAGATTGCGTCACCAGAGTGATGCCATCTTCATTACGATGAAAACGTTGCGCATCTAATTCAGCGTCTTCTCCAATAACCATTCCCTCAGGAATCTGACAGTCAGAATCAATAACGGCATTCATTAAGCGGCAATGACGTCCGATATCCACTCTAGGTAAAACCACACATTTATTCACATGCGAATACGAGTTAACGCGTACATTATTAAATAGAATGGATTTTTCAACGGTAGAACCTGAGACAATACAGCCCGCCGAAACAACAGAATTCAGGGCTGTGCCTATACGCTCTTCATAATTATAATTAAATTTTGCGGCTGGTCTTTGATATTGGGCAGTACGAATTGGCCAGTTATCATCGTACAAATCTAACTCAGGTAATAAACGAGTTAAATCCATATTGGACTCCCAATAAGCCGTTAATGTACCCACATCACGCCAATAAGGTACATCAGGGTAGCTTTCATTTTTTACACAGCTATTCGCAAAATGATGCGCTTTAATATTACTTCGCCCAACAAAGAAAGGAATCAGATCTTTACCAAAATCATGAGTTGAATCATCATCAAGCGCATCCGATTTTAGATGCTCACTTAAAAACTTGGTACTAAAAATGTAAATTCCCATACTAGCCAAAGACACATTAGGGTTACCAGGCATGGTCGGTGGGCTCTTTGGCTTCTCCTCAAACGCAATAATATTATCATTTTCATCAACATGCATGATGCCAAATTGATCCGCTTCATTAACCGGAACTTCAATACAAGCCACCGATACATCCGCTCCCGTTTCCATGTGCTCCTTTAACATTAAACTGTAATCTTGTTTATAAACATGATCACCAGCCAAAATTAGGACATATTCGCTGTCTAATTCATCAATCATTTTCAGGTTTTGGAATACAGCGTCCGCCGTTCCTTGGTACCACTCTTCCCCTGTTTGCTGCTGAGCAGGCCATAGCTCAATGAACTCATTAAAATCTGAGCGTAAAAAATTCCAACCACGTTGAACATGTTGGTTTAGGGTATGAGATCGATACTGGGTTAATACAGCTATCCTGCGCACTCCAGAATTAACACAATTTGACAAAGGAAAATCGATAATTTTGTATTTACCAGCAATCGGAACCGCTGGCTTTGAACGATAATCTGTCAGCTGCTTTAACCTAGATCCTCTCCCACCTGCCAAGATGATTGCTAACGTTTTCATACATGCAGTATTAAGATCCATAACTCACCTTTTTTTGAAAATTAATCTTTTATTATTATAATAATTATTTAGGGTTGCTTGCTCGATTACGGGTTATATTTAGGTATACTCCGATAGATAAACTAAATCAACAAGATAACAATATGATGAACATACTTTTTGTCGCGTCCGAGATTTATCCTCTTATTAAGACGGGAGGCCTTGCTGATGTCGCTGGAGCACTCCCAGTTGCTTTACGAAAAAAGGGCCACGATGTCCGCCTTTTAATGCCAGCTTACTCTGGCATATTAGATAAAGTTGCCCCTATCCAAAACAAAATAAATTTAGGTAACCCTTTCAATACTGGGGACCTAATCCTTCTAGAAACTCAAATCCTTGAAAATGGCACGCCAATTTGGTTATTACAATGTCAAAGTTTATACGAAAGAGAGGGTGGTCCATATTTAGATACAGAAGGAAATGATTACCAAGATAACCATTTAAGATTTGCCGCTCTGTCTTGGGTGGCCGCCGTATTATCTTCTTACGGTAGCCTAATGAAGTGGCAGCCAGATTTACTGCACATTAATGACTGGCAAGCTGGGTTAAGTGTCGCCTACTTAAAAAGTTGGAAGATGCCGCATATTCCAGTCGTTACCACAGTCCATAATCTAAGATACAACGGCAGTTTTCCAATGTCGCTCTTCTCTGAAACCCGACTATCTGATGAGCTTCTTACTCATCATGGAATTGAATTTTATGGTCAGTTTTCCGCTCTAAAATCGGCTCTCGTTTATTCAGATGCCATCACAACCGTCAGCCCAACATACGCCAAAGAAATTCTTACGGCTGAATATGGTGATGGTTTAGATGGCACGCTCAGGGCACATCAACACAAAGTTCAGGGCATTCTGAATGGTGTCGATTACGATCAATGGTCTCCTGATATCGATTCAAATATAAACACGAAATACACGATTGATTCTCTTAATCTTAAACAAAAAAACAAATTAGCCTTACTAAAAGAGAACCATCTTGATGAGAACCTAGAACAACCTATTTTCGGTGTTGTCAGCCGTTTAACAGAACAAAAAGGATTAGATCTTGTTCTAGAAGCCATCCCAACCGCACTTGAGCAAGGAGCAAAATTCATTCTCTTAGGCTCGGGAGATAAGGCTTTGGAAAACGCATTTGTTGAATTACAGCAGCGCTTCCCGCAACAAGTAGGCATTAGAATTGGCTACGATGAAGCCTACTCCCATAGATTACAAGCGGGTATTGACGCCTTATTAATTCCCTCTCGCTTTGAACCTTGTGGTTTAACTCAGTTGTATGCGCTGAAATACGGCACCTTACCCGTTGTAAGACAAACAGGAGGGCTTGCTGATACGGTTTTTGAAGAAGGGCCGGAAGCAAATGGCTTTGTCTTTGAAGAAGCCAATACCACATCGCTAACATCGGCTATAGAACGATGCATGATCTTTTTCCGAGATAACCGTGGCTGGCGAGAACGACAAGAAAATGCCATGCAATACGACTTTAGCTGGGAGAAAACAACCACCCATTGGTTAGATCTCTATTCCAGACTATTAAAAAAATAACACGCCATTCAAAGTCACGTTTAATTGCATTTATTATTCATACTGTTAAACGTGATTTAGAACAAGTATTTACCAGCAATAAGCTTGCCTTAGGTTCACCTTATGACCTAATCTTAATAAGTATAAAAAGATAATCTGAGGGCTGCAAAACATGGAAATCAACACATTATTAAACCAAACCTCAAAGCTACCAAACATACCAGAAATTGTCCGTGAATTAATTCAAACACTCAACTCTGAGCACGCAAATCACGCTGAAATAGCTCAAAAAGTAGCAAAAGATCAAACCATCTCCTTAAAAGTATTACGACTGGTTAATTCAGCTCAGTTTGGGCTATCAAGAAAAGTCTCATCCATCGACGAAGCCATTGTATTGCTGGGGATGGAGAAACTGAAAACCTTAGTGATTGCCTCTGGTTTTTCCGGATCGGCCTCTAATGTGGATGGACTTGATACTAAAAGGTTTTGGAAAGATTCATTTCAGGTCGCTTCACTGGCAAAATGGCTCGCATTAAGAACACCTAAAGTTGACGCCGATATTGCTTTCACCGCGGGCGTTATTTATAACATTGGGCGTTTACTGTTGCATTTAGCCGAACCCAATAAAGCAAAAGCAATAGAAACCTTAATAAGTGAAACCAAAGTAAGCCGGACTGCAGCGGAACTTGAGCGATTGGGCTTCACCACACAAGATGCAGGCAAAGCCTTATTAGATATGTGGCAGTTTCCACAAGCGTTGTCAAATGCCGTACAGCAATATAAAAAGCCTCTCGCATTTGACCCAGCCTCACCTCTAAGCGCTGTACTCAATTTAGCCTGTTATTTAAATGCCTCTATTAGAGAGGATCGTGACCCAGACATAGTCAAAGAATTCGTTCCTAAAAAAGTTTTAGAACTTGCTGGTATTGACCCTATGATCATAGATGAGTTAGACGAAGCGCTGTGCTTAGAGTCTGGACTGGATGATCTGATTATCTAAATAATCTTTTAGGTTAAGGTATTTGAATTCACCAATACCTTAACCCATATCTCAATCAGATACCTGGTGTAACAGAGAAGCCCGCGTGCCTTTAACGTCAATGAGCTTGATGCGTGTAGCGCTTCCAATCGAGTAAGCTTTGAGTCAAGGCTTTTTCATTAAAACCATCAATGGCCATGGTTTTCAAAACGCCATTTAACTTTTGTTTCATCTTTGGAGAATTACAAGGAGACTTTTTAGAGATGGTTAAGAAAAGCCCCTCACTACTAATAGAAGCCAATGAAACGACATCGGTATTCATATCTAGTAGATCTAAATACGCTAAACCTGGGGATTTTTCATAGAGCGCGTAATCAACACGTTTTGCTGTTAGCATTTTGAATGCTTGTTCAATTCCTGATACAGAAATCAAATCTAAGTGCTTCTTAGAGAAATCGTCGAACGTTTGACCAAAGCTATTGTTAATCACGGTTACACCGTGTTTGTTAATTAAATCTTCTTTTTTTCTAAAGTCCAAGCGTTGTCCCGTACGCTTCCAAACAACGCTACTGGTGTATAGAAACGCTGGAGATAAATAATCCATATAATCGGTTCGATCATTCGTATAAAAAGCACCGGCCATAATATCTACACGGCCAGATCTCACCTCTAATTGAGCTCTTGACCAGGGACCGGTATGAATTAATCTAATTGGCACACCTAGGCGCCTTGAAATTTCATCAATAATTAAACGGTTTGCACCTAATAATTCATCTGAATCCTTCGCTTTTTTCCATAGAAAAGGAGGGTATTCAGAATTACCGGTTGCAACCATTGAAGAGCAGCTCATCCCTGTTTCTGCTTTAATACCTGTAGAAATAGGTAAAAGACAGCATAAAAACGCGCTGAGTTTTACTGTACGACTGGGAAGAAAGCGCATAGACATCTCAAAGCAATTTAATTTTTAACCTAATTCATTATATTTCAACATTCTAGAAAGTACAGTGAGCAACAAATGTTTTTTGTAATAAATGAACTTTTCTTACCGACGCACATCAAAGTACTTAACTTAATATGAAGGACTTTTCTAATGTATGCACTCATATCAAAAATTCCCTTAGTAACAAAAACCCTCGCCATAGTGCTCTTAATACTATCAATAATACCGTCATACGCCGCCTCTCAGAACAATGTAAATAAAGAAGGCATTGGACTTTCAGGCTACGACCCCGTGAGCTATTTTATGAGCGCCCCAATGAAGGGATACCCAGCCTTAAAATACACCTACAAAGGCGCGACATACCAATTTGAAAATGAAGAAAACCGTCAAACCTTTATCCAAAAACCTGAAAAATACAGCCCCGCTTACGGTGGTTGGTGTGCCTGGGCCATGCTTGATGGAGAGAAGGTTAAAATTGATCCTCTTAGCTACAAGATAATCAATGGCAAAAACTATGTCTTTTATAATGGTTTCTGGGGAAACACGCTCGATAAATGGAATGAAAAAGCCCTTGCAGAAACGGAAACATCACTCGTAAAAACAGCTAATGCAGAATGGGCCACGCAAAAATAACATACGATTTAAAATGGCCACAAGCATGAGGTTTTTGCTTGTGGCTCAGTGCCCACTAAAAAGCTAAGTGTTTCTTTGTTCTCACAACGGTCGGCGGCGATAGCGAGTTCATCTAAGCTCACTTGAACACGTCGAGTACCTTTAGGTAAATTTGAGGACAGTGATTTGGGGTTTAGTTGGGTCATCAAGTCAATCCAGACTTTCTGAGCGCCCGTTCCGCCAGTAATGCTCAAAGGCTTATTCTCATCGTCCCCCAACCATATTGTTGTCGAATAATCACCTGTTATACCAACAAACCAACTGTCCCTCTGCTCATTGGTTGTGCCTGTCTTAGCCGCAAACCGTAAATTGGGGAAATGAGACTGTGCTCGCCTTGCCGTTCCAACACTGGACACCTTTGTCATGCCATCAAGTGCGGTGGCTAATACGGCATCAGTAAAAGGTACGTCCTTCTTCGAGCTAAATTCTTTGAGGACGTCACCTTGTGCATTTAATACACCTGCAACAATACCTAGCTGCGATGATTGCCCCATCGAAGCAATAGGCTGATATATACGGGCCACTTCAAAAGGTGACAACTCTAACGATCCTAACGCAACGGCCGGCCTCATCGTAAAGGGTCGCTCTACTCCGAGTTGCCTTAGGCCTTCACCTAATCGATCAAACCCCAATTTTTCAGCCAAATCTAAGGTGGCTAAGTTATAGGATTTCGCCAGAGCCAGATACATAGGAACGGTGCCGTGAACTTGTTTATCATAATTCTCTGGTTGCCAAATATCCTTACCCACTTTATAGCGTTTTCGCTCATCGTTTAATGATGATAGCCAGGTAAATCGCCCTGTCGATATCGCCATCATATACAGTGGAGGTTTGACCAGTGAGCCGATTGGTCGCACAGCACCCAAAGCCCGATTAAACCCACTGTAGACTGAACTACTGGAACCGACGATTGCTTTCACTTGACCATTTTGTGTATCGGTAACCACAATCGCACCCTGAAGCCCTTTGAGTTTTCTGTCTTGTTTCTCCAATAGAGCGACTTGTCTTTGCATGGCTTTCACGGCGGCTTCTTGAGCTCGGACATTGAGACCCGTATAAATCTTCAGATTTTCTGTCGCTAACATGTCTTTATCAAAATCTTTCGACAGCTGGAAGGAGACCAAGTCTAAGTAATCGCCAAATAGTGATCTCGACTTCTGTTCATCAACGACCCTTAAAGGGATTTTTTTCGCTCTTTCATAAAGCTTTGAACTTAATACATTCTGTTCATGCAGCAGACTCAATACAACATCACGCCGCACTTTTGCTCTCTCAGGGTTACGATTTGGATTATACAAAGAAGGCCCTTTCACCATGCCGACTAATAAAGCGTATTCGGCTATGTTTAATTCATTAATTGGCCTGCCAAAGAAATGTTTACTGGCGGCCGCAAATCCATGAATGGCTTTATTCCCAAACTGGGCCAAATAAATTTCATTAACATAAGCCGCTAGAATGTCTTCCTTAGAAAAACGGCGTTCGAGTAGAATCGCCATAATCACTTCTTTAAGCTTACGGGTGTAGGTTCTCTCTGAGGAAAGGTACATATTCTTGATTAACTGCTGCGTAAGAGTACTTCCGCCCTGTCGGCGCTCCCCTTCAACAAAATTCACCCAAACCGCTCTGGCAATACCGTTTATTGAAATACCAAAATGATGAAAGAAAGCTCTGTCTTCTACGGCCAACAAGGTGGTGATTAACTCTTGTGGAATTTGCTCATACGTAAGGATTTCTCGCCCTTCTGTATTACCACCATATAAATGGCCAATAAGCTGCGGCTCTAGAATAGCACTCTCAACAGACTGACCACTGACGGTTTGAATGATCAAACGTCCATTATTAAATGAGAAAATACGACGTTCACTTTTATGAGCCCCTGTATGATCTTTATATGGACGAAGATGAGCGCTGATCTTAGTTTGGCTTCGAGCCGCCCAACCGACCTCTTGACTATTACGACCAAATCGGTAGCCCGCTTGCGTCAACAACACTTCTAGATCTTTTTTCACCCAAGGATCGCCCGATTTAAGCACAATAGGCGCACTGTACACTTCGGATGGGACGTGCCATTTTTGACCAGAAAAGGACGCCACAACCTCATGATCTAGCCACCAGACCCATAACGCAAAAGGAATAGATAAAATCAGTCCGACAACAAAACACCACTTGGTGAAACGCAGCATCAGCTGTTTACAAAAACCCGCTAACGAAAATGTCTTCGACCGCCTAGAAGGTGACGCTCTCTTTTTTGATTTACGTTTTTGAGTCGTTTTTTTAGGAGCGGCTTTGGATGAACTTGCAGAGCTTTTTGTCGTTGCACGACGCTGAGATTTTGGTTTTGGATCAGTCATGGCTGCGAGTATAGTGATGACAACAATACTTGGCAATCTCTCTTAATAAGTAAACCGTTTATTTACAAAATAGAGAAGCAAAATTCACCTGTATTCTGAATAGCGTTTCAGAGATCAAGCGCCTTTATGTTAGATTAACGGCTTATCCATTAAGACCATATAATCATTTAATAATGAACAAACACTATCTAGGTTCGATTACAGAATTAAGCGATACTCAGGCAAGAGGTATAGAAGTGAACCTGAAAGACAAAGGTCATATTAACCTCATTATCCTAAGACAACAGGACAAGGTTTACGCTTATATAAATCAGTGTCCTCACCGAGATCTAAAGCTGGAATGGAGTAAGGATGACTTTTTTGATGAATCAGGCGCTTTCTTGCATTGTTCTGAACATGGCGCCCTTTTTTTACCAACAACAGGCGAATGCATAGTGGGGCCATGCCAATATCAATCCTTAGAGAGCGTTTCTATTTTTGTTGAGAACAATGATATTTTTTGTGACCTAGAGGCTCTCTATGATGAAGCATAGCAATAGACATTGGTTAAAAGGAATAAGCGTTGCTTTTTTCCTAATGTTTGCGTCCTATCAAACTTACGCAGAAAGTGCTCTGATTGCTGTGGCAACAAACTTTACTCCAACAATGAAGTCAATTGTTGATGCCTTCCATCAGGACACAAAACACAACCTCAGAGTGTCTTTTGCCGCTTCAGGAAAGCTCTATGCTCAAATCAAAAACGGGGCCCCTTTTGATCTATTCATGTCAGCCGATCAAGCCATTCCAAAACGCTTAATAGAAGAAGGAAACGCCCTAGAAGGCAGTCAAGTGACCTATGCTGAAGGCAAACTGGTGCTTTGGTCTCTTAAAGAAGAGCTCATAGACAACCAAGGGGATATTTTATTTTCGGCACGCTTCAACAAATTAGCCTTAGCCAACCCAAAACTTGCGCCATACGGTCTGGCGGCGACGGAGGTTCTGGATCACCTTAACTTAACTCAAGACACATATTCTCGCTGGGTCCAAGGTGAGAACATAGGACAGGCTTACCAATTTGTCCGCAGCGGCAACGCCGATATTGGGTTTATCGCACTGTCACAAATCCAGTTTAATCAACATACCCTAGAAGGTTCGTATTGGCACGTTCCAGAGTCCCTATATACCCCGATAAAGCAAGACCTTGTTGTCCTCAATAAAGGAGAACATAACCAAGCCATTAATGATTTTCTGCAGTATTTAGCCTCACCAAAGATACAAACACTGATACAAGGTTATGGTTATAATACCGAACAAAATTTAACCCTGTTTAACTCTTTTGATGGCATTTTAAATGACGTTAACGCCAACTGACTGGGCAACCATCGCATTAACTTTGCGGCTGGCCTGCATCGTAACCTTGCTATTGCTTTTAGTAGGAATCCCTCTTGCCTGGTGGTTGGCTAGAACTCACTCATTTTTAAAAGGCCCTATTAGTGCATTAGTTGCCTTGCCTTTGATACTCCCTCCCACCGTGATAGGTTTTTACTTGCTGTTATTGTTAGGCCCAAACGGCCCAGTTGGCAAGCTGATGCAACAACTTGGATTGGACTTATTGCCTTTTACTTTTGAAGGGTTGGTCGTTGCGTCGCTGATTTACTCTTTACCTTTTGTGGTACAACCCATCCAAAACGCCTTTGAATCGATTGGCATCAGGCCCCTTGAAGTCGCCGCAACACTGAGAGCGTCACCATGGGAACGCTTTTTCTATATTGCGCTTCCTTTAGCCAAACCCGGTATCTTAACCGCAGCCGTTCTTGGCTTTGCCCATACAATTGGTGAATTTGGTATTGTATTAATGATAGGTGGTAACATTCCAGAAGAGACCAGAGTGATTTCCTTACAGATATACGATCATGTAGAAACGCTAAATTATTCTCAAGCGCATTACTTATCTGGCATTATGTTGCTGTTTTCCTTTGTCGTATTGCTTATTTTATACAGCCGTCCTAATAACCATTCACTAAAATATGGGGCTAACTAAGTGACCCAAGCCTTTGATAAACCATCCTTTATTGTTCAATACGAATTATCTCTCAAGGAACATCACTTTTCTGTCGACTTAACTCTACCCAATCAAGGGGTTATTGGTGTATTTGGTGAGTCAGGTTCGGGCAAAACAACCTTACTAAGGGTGATCAGTGGCTTGCAGAAAATACCCAATGGTACCCTTCTGTTTAATAATGTCTATTGGCAAGATAAAGAAATAGGCCTTCCAGTTCATCAGCGCCCTATAGGATATGTCTTTCAAGAAGCCAGCCTCTTCCCCCATTTATCCATTCAGGGAAATCTAGATTTTGCTAAAAAGCGCGCTTGGCCGTTAAAAGACAAACGCCAATCACTAAAACAAACTGACATTTTTCGTTTACTGGATATCGACCCTTTGCTACATAAGTGGCCAAATCAGCTGTCCGGAGGGGAGCGTCAACGAGTCGCCATTGCCAGAGCGTTAATGATCAACCCAAGCCTACTCTTGATGGATGAACCTTTGTCTGCTCTTGATTATACCCGTAAATTAGAGATTTTAAGCTATTTGGAAAAACTCAAAATAGAACTGGCTATCCCGATCATTTACGTTAGTCACTCTGCTTCGGAGCTCGCACGCTTAGCGGATTACCTCGTTATTATTGAAAAAGGACACATTCATACTCACGGGCCCATAAACCAAGTATTGGCTGAAGCCAACCTACCAGCCAGTTTACAACAAGATGTCGGAGCGATTTTAGACACCTATGTTTTAGACACCTATGTTGAAGAAAAAGACGCCTCAGATGGATTACAAAAAGTGTCTTTTTCGAAAGAGAAAAAGCATCCACATTTGTGGATCAATAACACACAGTCAGCGATCGGTGACACAATACGCATTCAAATATTAGCCAAAGACATCAGTATTGCCTTATCAAAGCCATTAGACAGCAGTATCACCAATATTATATGTTCCACTATCCACGCTATTAAAAAAGACACCAATCATAGATGGCTAATTGAGCTTAAAATAGACGATGTTATTCTGTTGGCCAAAATCACACAACGTTCTTTCGATAATTTACAACTCACTGTAGGCCTGCAAGTTTGGGCTCAAATAAAATCGGTAGCACTTAAAAGCTAGGGAAAATGGATGCACACCTTAAAACATGAAGCCACTCAACTAACACGCGAAGTATTTACCATCACTTTCACGCTGTTTAAAATCATGATTCCAGCCATTATCATTGTAAAAATACTCGTTGAGCTGGGCATTGTTCCCTATGTTGCCTGGGCTTTAGAGCCGTTAATGTCCTTTGTTGGTTTACCTAAAGAAGCTTCTATTATCTGGGCCGCCACCATGTTGACATCCAATTACACGGGCATGGTGCTCTTCTTCCAGTTTTTTGAAAACGAACCCATTACCGTCGCTCAAACCACTGTATTGGCTTCTATGATGTTAATGGCTCACAATATGCCTACCGAATGCGCGATCGCTCGAAAAGCCGGCATAAAAGTCATTTATGCCGTCGTGCTAAGAGTGGGTTCCGGCTTTTTAATCGGTTGGATATTGCACCTCCTCTATTCAAAAACAGGCATGCTACAAGATTCTAATCAGTTAATATGGACGCCATCAGAGACCGATGACAGCTTGTATGGTTGGCTAATACAACAATTAGAGTCCTTATTTTACATCTTTGTTATGATAGCAGGATTGGTTTTTGGCCTTAAAATACTCAAACTGATTGGCGTAGAAGCCTTACTCAAAATGTTGTTAAGTCCATTTCTAAAAATGACAGGCATTCATAAAGACGCCACCAGCTTTACACTAATCGGCATGACGTTGGGCTTAGCATTCGGAGGCGGTCTTTTGATTAATGAAGCTAAAAAAGGCGTACTTAAAAAGAAAGACATCTTCCTAAGCCTTTCACTATTGTGTTTATGCCACAGTCTAATAGAAGACACCATTTTAATGTTTTTAATTGGTGCGGATTTAACCAGCATCCTACTCTTTCGAGTCGTGTTTTCTTTTGTCTTAATGATATTCATTTCTCAATGCTTTAAGCGCTTACCCGAGCACAGCCACCACCACTTTGTTGTTTCAGTCAACAATCAAGGTGTAACGAAATAAACACCTAACCAATAAGATTGGCCGCCTTTAAAAATCTAAACGAGTCGGCCAATACTCACTGAATAACGCCTTCATTTTTTGACTCTCCAACAGCGAACATAGTCTCTGCCACCGGCCGCCCAGTAGGGTGAAACAACGCTCACATGGCACAGTGCATGCAGTAAATTTAACGGCACCGAAAAGGTTCAAAAATCCTCTATACATTCTCTTAAGGTGATTTTTTTAGCTCTCTAATGGTGCACCAAAGAAAAGAACGCCCCAACTTATTTCTTTTTCTTCCTTACTAATTGACTAATTAAAACGGAACGTCATGGCAGCTTCGCAAAAAATATTCAAGGTCAGACGCTATTACAATCGATGGGTGGCCGATCAGACACTTGAAGACTACTCATTGCGTTATACCGCTCAAACCGGCCGGAAAATGAGTATCGATCGAGTGGCTAAAACAGCGCTTGGAGCGACGGCATTTTTAGCGCTGGAAAGCTTAGCCGCGACCGTCACCTTGAATTACGGCTTTATTAACGCGATCACAGCCATCTTAACCGTTTTATTGGTCTTTTTTATAACTGGTTTCCCTATTGCCTATTATTCCGCTAAACACGGTCTAGACATAGATCTACTGACCAGAGGCGCTGGATTTGGTTACCTAGGATCGACCATCACCTCCCTTATTTACGCCACTTTCACCTTTATTTTCTTTGCAATTGAAGCCGCTATACTCGCTTCAGCATTGCATGTTTTATTTGGGATTCCATTAGCCATCGGCTATTTAATGTGTGCCCTGTTTGTGATTCCAATCGTGACACACGGCATAAAAGCCATTAGCCGGTTTCAAATTGGTACTCAAAGCTTATGGCTCGTTCTACAATGTTCCGCATTATTTGTTGTTCTCTATTATGAGTACGACAACATCCATGATTGGAGCCAATATTCGATTAACGGTGTCGAGGGTAGCCAGCATTTTGATGTCTTACTCTTTGGCGCGGCGGCCTCTGTGCTCTTCGCCTTAGTGGCTCAAATTGGCGAGCAGGTCGATTATTTGCGATTTATGCCAGCCAAAAACCAAAAGAACAAAAAAGAATGGTGGTTTTGGCTGATTCTTGCAGGCCCAGGATGGGTTATTGTGGGTGCGATCAAAATGTTACTTGGGTCTTTCCTCGCGTATTTGGCCATCCAACAAGGCATGACCATTGCCCAAGCATCCGATCCAACGCATATGTACCAAAGGGTGTTTCAGTTTTTAACCAATTCCCCTCAGCTGTCTTTGATTATGGCCGCGACCATGGTGTTTATTTCTCAAATGAAAATAAACGTCACCAATGCCTACGCTGGCTCAATTGCTTGGTCAAACTTTTTCTCGCGCTTAACTCACAGTCACCCCGGACGTGTTGTGTGGTTAGTCTTTAACGTCACCATTGCACTGCTATTAATGGAGTTAGGCATTTATCAAGCGTTGGAGGCCGTACTTGGTGTGTTTGCCATTGGTGCCATCAGCTGGCTCGCCTCACTGTCCGCGGACTTACTGATCAACAAGCCACTCAAACTAAGCCCATCCTATGTTGAATTTAAACGTGCTCACTTATACGACATCAACCCAGTTGGAACGGGCTCGATGTTAATCGCCACCAGCTTAGGATTAATATGTTACCTGGGCGTTTTTGGTGAAATCGCCAAAAGCCTGTGCCATTTTGTGAGCTTATTCAGCTGTTTTATTTTTGTGCCACTGATTGCTTGGCTAACCAAAGGCAAATACTACCTAGCTCGTCAGTCGCCAGAACTGCTGCCTTATATCGAACTTGAAAGCAAAAATCGCCCTTTTAAAATCGTTACCTGTGGCGTCTGTGAAAACCAATTCGAGCAAGAAGACATGAGCTTTTGTTCCGCTTATATGCAACCGATCTGCTCACTTTGTTGCTCTTTAGACGTTCGCTGTCTTGACCACTGCAAACCCCAAGCTCGAGTGTCTCAGCAGGCCATTCACTTTATGCATCTTTTTCTTCCCTACAAAGCGGTCAAATTAATCAATTCACGTTTGGGGAGGTTTTTAAGTTTACTCACCACGGTGAACCTAATAAATGCCGCCTTAATGTCTTTGATATATCACCATATGCAACCCGCTTCAGCGGCCGAAGAGATACTCTTGCAAGAAACCATGTGGGCCTTGTTCTTCACATTATTAATTGTCTCTGGCGTATTATCTTGGCTGTTTTTATTAGCCCATGAAAGTCGAGTGGTGGCTCAAAAAGAATCCAACCGACAAACTCGGAAGTTGATGAAAGAAATTGAAGCCCATGAGCAAACGGACAAAGAACTACAAAGAGCCAAAGAAACCGCCGAAAGCGCCAATGCCGCAAAGAGCCGCTATCTTACCGGTATAAGCCATGAGTTACGCACTCCCCTTCAGTCCATTATTGGTTACGCCCAATTATTGGCCCAAAAAACCGAAACCCCAAAGCAACATCAACATGGATTAGCGACTATCCAGCGAAGCGGTGAGTATTTAACGGATTTGATTGAAGGTTTATTAGACATTTCTAAAATTGAAGCGGGTCGTCTTGAGTTGTACCGAAATCAAGTCAATCTACCGGAACTGATTGAGCAATTGGCCAATATGTTTTCCATTCAAGCCACCAGCAAAGGCATTCAATTTCACTACAACGTCGTATCGCCCTTACCACAGTTTGTCATTACCGATGAAAAACGTTTGCGTCAGATCCTCATTAACCTATTGTCGAACGCCGTTAAATACACCAAAGTAGGTCAGGTGCATTTCAACGTGAGTTATCGAAATCAAGTCGCTGAGTTCAGTATAAAAGATACTGGCCCAGGCATTCACCAACACCTTTTAGACCGAATATTTGATCCGTTTGAACGTGTTAGAGACGCCAATACAGCTAACCTGCCAGGAACTGGTCTTGGTTTAACCATAGTGAAATTACTCACCGAAATCATGGGTGGTGACCTAAATGTAGACAGCCAACCAGACTCAGGCAGTCAATTCAGAGTCACTCTTATGCTCCCATGGGTAGCAAGGGAGAGCATCCCTGCTAACAAACAAAAGCGCATTGTGGCCTATAAAGGCTATCAACGAACCCTATGCATTGTCGACGACGACCCCATTCTTAGGGGCTTACTCGCAGAGGTATTCGTGCCTCTTGGCTTTATCGTACTAGAGGCCCACAGCGCAGAAGCGTGCCTCACTATTATAGAGAACACGCTACCGGACTTATTTTTGTTAGACATTTCCATGCCGGGAATGTCTGGTTTAGTGCTTGCCGATACTTTACGTCATCAAAACATTCGCAAACCCATTATAATGCTGTCCGCAGATGCTCAAGAAAACCACCCACTGAAACAGAAATCATCAAGTTACGACGACTACTTGGTGAAACCCATCAGTAATAGCAAACTACTCAATAAAGTCGCGGAATTTCTTGCCATTGAATGGGTCTATCAAGAAGACCAGAATCACAGTAACGACCGTCAAGCCGATGACCAATCCAGCTCTTTAGAAAAAAACACAACGCTATTGAAAGCAAATACAAAACAAACTTCAGACGAATCATTTTATCTACCAGAGGAAGCGATTATTCTCGAATTAAAAGCCTATGCAGAAATGGGCTATCGCCGAGGCGTAAAAACGGCCTTAAGCGCAATAGAGTCTCGCTCAATGTTGAATTCGACCACCTTAAAACAAATCCATCATTTTGATGAAAGGTTTGAATTTGAAGCATTAGTGGCCTTTATTGAACAGCACAGTGAGCAACATAACCACCCTAAAAAGTCAGCGGAGCCGAAAACAGAATGACCCCAATTACTCGACGCGATATTGTTCTGGTTGTGGATGATTCAGCCGATGCCCTCAGCCTAATCAATGACACTCTTGAAGAGGCCCATATGGATGTTTTAGTCGCACTAGAAGGCAAACAAGCACTGACTATCGCCAAAAGAATTCGCCCTGACATCATCCTATTAGACGCCATCATGCCTAATATGGATGGTTTTGAAACCTGTCAGGCTCTGAAAAACGATTCTGAATTGGCATCAATTCCTGTCATCTTTATGACGGGCTTAACCGATACCGACAGCATTGTAAAAGGCCTAGAATCAGGGGGCGTTGATTATCTTACCAAGCCAATCACTCCCAATGAATTACTGGCCAGAATGAAAGTGCATCTAACCAATGCAAGACTCACTAACAGTGCGCAGTCCGCTTTAGACAGTACGGGACAACACCTTATCACCGTTTCAGAAAATGGTGCGATACAATGGGCAACACCGCAAACATACGCTTTATTTGCGAAAGCAAAGGCCTCAAAAAACTGGCAACACTCAGCATTTCAACAGCAAGTCGAACAGTGGTTAAAACACAGACCTGAGGCAGGCCACCAACTCAGTTTACTCAATATTGAATACCCATTAAAAGTCACCTTAATTAGCCATCAGACAAATGGCGACCCATTATTAAGATTAGAAGATGGGCGCAAACCAACAGGTGCCAGTTTACTAAAAGAGCAATTATCCCTAACGGAAAGAGAGTCCGAAGTGCTGAACTGGATTGCCAATGGCAAAAGCAACCGAGACATTGCGCTCATTTTAGAAATGAGCCCGCGCACAGTAAATAAACACCTAGAGCAAATATACCCTAAACTTGGGGTGGAGAACCGCACAGCGGCGGCGGCCATAGCATTAAAAGTTATGGCAACACATTAACCTTCCACAATAAGCCCAAGTCGTTCCTAGGGTAGAAGCGGCTTCTAAGGCCGAAGCGACGGTTTTCTTCTAAGCGAATCAATCGAAAAGATAACCAAACCAAGCCAAATAAAAGCAAAGGTTAACCCCGTTTCCAAAAGCAACGGTTCCTTATAAACAAAGATGGCTAAAAGAAAAATCATACTGGGCGAAACATACTGCAAAAAGCCTAAGGTACTCAATGGAACCTTTTTAGCCGCAGATGAAAAAAGCAATAAAGGTAAGGTCGTTACAGGTCCCGCGAGCATGAGCATTAGCCAAGTCATCCAATCTCTATTGGCAGGCCCAACAGGGTTGTTTACTGCCTCTCCTCCCGTTTGAAAAAGATAGCCCATAAACAGCAATGCAAAAGGCAGCAGCATAGCCGTTTCTATAAATAACGAGGAGAAGCTGTCTGTCGGCGTTTTTTTGTGTAAAAACCCATAGACACTGAAAGAAAGCGCCAACACAATCGATATCCAAGGAAGATAACCCAGCACGAAAAGTTGTATGCTCACCCCTATCATGGCGCATCCCATGGCGACGTATTGCAAAAAACGCGGCCTTTCTTTTAGAAATAAGATCCCTAACCCTACGGTCATGAGAGGGTTAATATAATAACCTAAACTTGTCTCCAGCATACGATCAACACTGACCGCATAAATAAAAACAGACCAATTCAGACCAATTAAAAGAGTGGTTGCGACTAAGGTCAACGCACCGGCTTTTGACGAAAAAACGGCTTTCACCTTTGACCATTTTTTCATGAGACTAATAATAATAGTCAATAAAATCACGGACCAAAGCACCCTATTCGCCACAATGTCTAAGGGGTTCTCTGCGGCCATCCATTTAAAGTAGACAGGGGTAAGGCCCCATAATACGAATGCAGATAACGCCAGAAAAGTACCGGAACGAGGGGTTGAGATCATCCATAACACCTTAAAATAAAAAACAGCGGCAAACGTTGCCATAGGCACAAATTAGTGTGCAGATTCTCTCACAGTGCCCGCCTCAAAAACAGTCATAGAATACATTGACAACGCCACTATAAGCATTCATTATCCGTATCACATCTTAAGTCTTATATAAGACATAGAAGAACTCATAGTAAAATTCATCTCCAGAAGGAATACAATATGCCATCTACTCTCCCTGCCGTAGGTTTCGGACTTTGGAAAGTGCCTAACGAAGTCTGCGCTGAAACCGTTTATCAAGCCATTAAAACAGGCTATCGCCATATCGACAGTGCCAGCGATTACGGCAATGAAAAAGAAACGGGAGAAGGCATTAGACGCGCAATTGAAGACGGTCTTTGTACTCGTGAAGAACTGTGGATTACCACTAAATTATGGAATACCTACCACGATCAACAAAATGTTGTGCCGGCACTCGAGCATTCCTTAAATGAGCTGCAACTTGATTATGTGGACCTGTTTTTAATACACTTCCCCATTGCGCAAGCATTTGTTCCTTTTGAAACACGTTACCCAGCGGCATGGTTTTTTGATCCAGAGGCCGAACAACCTGAAATTAAATTAGCGCCTGTGCCTTTAAGCGAAACATGGGCGGGAATGGAAGCAACCGTAGAAAAAGGCCTAGCGAAACAAATTGGTGTCTGCAACTACACATCAGGCTTGCTACATGACCTAATGAATTACGCAAAGATCAAACCGTCTGTGCTGCAAATCGAGTCACACCCTTATTTAACTCAAGAACGTCTTATTCGATTAGCAAAAAGCTACCACCTTGACGTGACCGCATTCTCTCCTCTTGGCGCCTTATCATACCTTGAACTTGATATGGCTGGTGCTCAAGAGTCAGTGTTAGAGCAAACCGCAGTAAAAGCCGCAGCGGAGCGTGTTGGTCGCACTCCGGCGCAAGTGGTTTTACGTTGGGGCGTGCAACGAGGGACTTCCATTATCCCAAAAACCAGCAAACCAGAACGTATGATAGAAAACCTATCCCTGTTTGACTTCGAATTAAACGAAGATGAAATGGACGCCATTTCAGCACTGAACAGCAATCGTCGCTTTAACGATCCTGGTCATTTCTGTGAAGCGGCGTTCAACACTTTTTATCCTATCTACGATTAAGGAGCAAAGTATGTCTAGTACGATTCACTTCGCTCAGGTTGAAACTCAACATCAATATGATGACATTGATTTTCCAAGTATCATAGCGAATAAAGACAACATTGATTCTATTGATGTCGCTTGCAACTGGGTATCAACTCACTTAGATCAGTTAAAAAAAGAGCTGGCTCAATCGGGTGTGGTTCTTTTCCGAGGTTTCCCACTACACAGTGCAGAAGACTTTGATAAATTCTCAGCGGCCTTTGGTTACGAGGGCTTCACCTACAAAGAGTCATTATCGAATGCCGTAAGACTTAATTTCACTAAGCGCGTTTTCACAGCAAACGAAGCGCCAAAAGATGTCGAAATTTTCTTACATCATGAAATGGCGCAAACCCCTATTTCGCCTGATAAATTATTCTTTTTCTGCTTATCTCCAGCGGACCAAGGCGGTGCAACACCGGTATGCCGTTCGGATCGTTTATTTAAAAAAATGCAGGAAGTTGCGCCTGAGTTAGCCAAGGCAATGGAAGAAAAAGGATTGAAATACACCACCACTATGCCCGGAGAAAATGATGAAAACTCAGGTCAAGGGCGCAGCTGGAAAAGCACATTAGATTGTGCCGATATGGCTACGGCGGAAGATAAACTTCGTCAGTTAGGCTACTCATGGAAATGGGAAGACGATGGCAGTCTAAAAGCGACCACCCCCGTGTTACCCGCCGTTGTTGAATTAGAAAATGGCATAAAGGTTTTCTACAATCAACTTATTGCGGCCTATATGGGATGGAAAGGGGTGCGAGAGAATCCATCCCACGCCATTACCTATGGCGATGACAGCGTTATTCAAGCCGCTGACCTTGAGTTAATTAATAGCCTTTCTAGCGAGTTTACCTTTGATGTAGATTGGCAAACCGCCGACATGGCCTTAGTCGATAATCATATGGCGATGCACGGTCGTCGTCCATACAGCGGCGAAACGAAACGACAAGTATTGGTAGCGCTCGGTAAAGGGAGCTAATACACAATAATTCAACCCAATCACCCCGGCACCTTAAAATAAACAAGGTGTCGGGGTGATTACTCTCACCAAGTCCTTTTTATATTTCAAAAAACCGCTTCATTAAAATACCCTTTAATAAAATATCCTTTAATAAAATACCGATTATTTTATTCAAAATAGCCTTCTATTAAAAATCACTCTCAATGCGTATTTTTTGGTTTTGATTATCATTCCTATTTGTAATATTTAATTGCCCTTTTTATCACTTATACTCTATTTTTAAATTGTCTTAAAAATAAACCAACAAGATAAATCCTCTCCAATATTAACTGACATAAGGCTTAACCCTTAATGTAATATCTGGTATGTTGATTTTTTAATAACCCAATTCCACGGTATTTATTATGATAAAGAAAATAAAAATTTTACCTATCATGCTTTCTTCTCTATTTATTGCGGCGGGCTCGGCGAACGCAGCCGACTTAGATAAAGCCGTAGAAATACGCCAGTCTTACATGCAAATGATTGCCTTCAATATGGGCGTTGTCGGTAATATGGCAAAAGGAAAAACCGACTACGATGCACAAATAGCACTTGATGCCGCGCAAAACTTAGCCTTGCTTTCAAAAATGAATTATCAATCGATGTGGCCAGAAGGTTCCAGTAACAGCGACCTTGGTAACACTCGTTCAAAAATGGAAATTTGGACAGACGCGGCGGGCTTTGCTGAGAAACACACTGACTTTGTAAGACGTACAGATAATCTTGTCAGCCTAGCCAACAAAGGGCTTGGCAACCTGAGATCCGCAGTCAAAGAGATGGGCGGCAGCTGCGGTGGCTGCCATCAAGGGTTCAGAACAAAAAAATAGTCTCTTATTTAACCGTAGAAAAGGGCTGAATTTAATAATGGCCCTTTTCTAAGAGCGATTGTTTCTCCCTTATTTACAGGTACTTATGATGTCTACTTGGCTTAATATCAGCGCGGCGGCCGTTATCACCGGAGCGACAGCATTTTGGATTCTCACCGACCCCAGCGCTCCCATTACACACGCTCAACTAGCGAATTTAGATGGCGATGTAAAAAACGGTGAAACCGTATTTAATATCGGTGGATGCTTATCGTGCCACGCATCTAAGCCAACAAAAGACGGAGGAGAGACAATTAGACTAGCCGGTGGTAAAGGGTTCCCTACAGAATTTGGCACCTTTTACGCCCCTAATATTTCTCCAGATAAAATAACAGGGATAGGTGCTTGGAGCACGGTAGAATTCGCTAACGCCATGAAACACGGTGTTTCTCCTGATAATCAACACTATTATCCCGCTTTCCCTTATACCTCTTACGCCAGAATGACATTACAAGATATTGTGGATCTAAAAGCGTATTTAGATACTCTCCCGACCATCTCTCAACAAAGTGCTGAACACAAATTGTCTTTTCCTTTCAACATTCGCCGCGGAATGGGCCTTTGGAAACAGCTTTATCTAAATGACGACTCGATTGCCACCATAGATCAAGCAAGTGACGCCGTTTTAAGAGGCCAATACTTAGTAGAAGGGCCGGGACACTGTGGAGAATGCCATACCCCAAGAACTTCGATTGGAGGACTGCAATACGACCAGTGGCTAATGGGTGCAGCAAGCCCAGATGGCAAAGGCCGCATTCCAAATATTTCTCCGATTGATTCCGGCATATCGGACTGGTCAGAAGCAGACATCGCCGAATACCTCGCATCAGGCTTTACCCCTGAATTTGACTCGGCAGGCGGTGATATGACAGAGGTAATAGAAAATACCAGTAAATTGCCCGCCTCAGACCGAGAAGCCATAGCCGCTTACCTAAAAGCCCTACCCAATGGTAATACACCATAAAACGCTCTAAACGCGCTTAAAGAAAGTGCGAATAAGTCTACTAAGTCAGTATTCTTTGTTGAGCCTCTCGAAAATAGGCCTGCTATTCACGTTCGATACTCGCCTCGAATAGCAGGCTTTTATGCAGAGGCAAGAGGACGTATTCGCACCTTTCTTAATTTTCGGCCTTACCTTTTCGATTTAGAAAAGAGTTAAGCGCCCTTTTTTACTTTAACATTATTATTAATGTCTTTACTTTGAAGTATCAACTCGTCCCCTGCATTGGCTCGTGAAGACTTAGCCAGACGGTCATACAACAAAACATTGACCGACGCCGCTAAATTCATGCAGCCAACCGTCGGCACAAAAACCACAAAATCCGCTCGATCTACGACATGTTGGCTAATCGTATTATCCTCAGGGCCAAAAATATACAAGGCCTTTTCTGGGTGCTCAAATGCGGGTAAAGGCGTCGCCCCTTGAATTAAATCCACACAAACAATTTTCGTCTCTTTATCCACCGCATCAATTAAATCGGCCACACCAAGAGTATTTATATTCACCAAAGGAATCGCCGTTCTCGCTTTTTTAGTGTCGGTTGTCAACTTGGCCGCTCTATCGTAACGCGTCCCAGTATAAATCACTCGATCAACCGAATAACAGCCCGCCGCTCTCATCACAGAACCCACATTCGACGTACTCTTAGGGTTGGTTAAGCCAATCGTTACATAGTCATTTTTCATAGTCGTATTTCTATCGCACAGCCAATCATAAAACAGTTAAATTAAAGAGGATAAAGTCTTTTACGCGCAATTTCATCCATTAAAAATGTGGCCGCAGGGCCCATGGCTTTGTCTTTTCGTTTTGCAACAAGAGCGGTAATACTCGGCATTTTATTGGACGAATCCCATTGCTCGGGTTCTAAAATGATCAACTCCCCCCTTGATACTTCCTTTTCTATCATTTGTCGCGGCATGCTTCCCCAACCAAGTCCCGCCATGATTAACTCATAACGCAAGCGCATTTCACTGACCTTCCATTGATTTACGCCGACCAGACCAAAGTTATAGGAATCTTGATTCGATACCACGATTTGCAGATGATCTCGTAAAACATGTTGCGACACTTTAGAGGGCGCTTTGGACGGATCGTTAGATGACACGTTAGCCAATGGATGATGAGGGGCGACCACCAGGACCAAATCAATGTCCGAGACCACTTTATTTTCTAACTCGGCCGGCATGCCGGGCATTCTAAGAAACACCCCCAAATCGGCTCTTTTATCCACTAAAGATTGACGTGCTTCCTGTGTCCACACAGCACTGATTCGCACAGGCACCATAGGGAAAGCGTCATAAAAGGCATCTAAAGCCGGCGTAATAAGCGACAACGGCAAAAAGTTATCCAGCACCACATTAAGTTCCGCCTCGATGCCCTGAGCCATACTTTGAACGTGCAATCGAAAATCACCAACGTCATCCATCACCCTACGAATGCGTGGCAGCAAACTGCGCCCAGCGTCTGTCAGCGTGGGGCGGTAAGTGCTCCGGTCAAACAATAAAAGATCGCTTTGTTCTTCCAGCTTTTGAATGGCATAGGTAATGGCCGATTGCGTTCGAGAAAGCTTGCGAGCCGCGCCCGCAAAGCTTTTTTCATCAATGACCGTTAAAAATACCATGAATTGATCAAGAGTAATGGCGTTCATGTCCTTCAGATTATCTGAACAAGTTATTAAAAACAATGCGTATATTTTTATTGTTTGTTCGAGGTTAGGATAGACCCTATTAAAGGCAAGCTCTCTTGTATCCCTAAAATTGAATGATTGGAAGAAATTATGACGAACACATTGACTCACACAAAACCGGTTTCGACTCGCGCCAATGTCGGCATTTGGATTGCTCAAGTACTGGGCGCCGCCGCTTTTATCCTGTCGGGTGTGATGAAAACCATGATGCCTATCACAGACCTAGCGGCCATGATGCCTTGGACGGGGGAATTCTCAATTGAGTTTGTCCGTTTCATCGGTGTGATTGACTTGGCCGGTGGACTTGGCCTATTGTTGCCATCTCTAACACGGATTGCGCCTCGCTTAACTGTGATAGCCGCCGTTTGCTGTGTCGTGTTACAAGTCTTAGCGATTGGTTTTCATGCATCTCGCGGAGAGTTTATCCTGCTTCCTACCAACGCGGTTTACATCACTCTTGCGTTAATCGTCTTGTGGGGACGTGAACGTAAAGCACCGATTACACCACGTCGCTAACAATGGCTCTGCTTTCCGGTGGGCTCTGCCAAAAAGAGCCTGCCACTATCTTAATTATTGACAGCGTAACCACAACAACAGGTTATTGAGGGCGAAACAATGTCTACTATCTTACCGACTTACTTTATTTCTCATGGTGGTGGCCCTTGGCCTTGGGTGCCACAAATGCGGGAACTCTTTCAACCTTTAGAAACCGCGTTAAAAGACATGGTTAAAAACCACGGTGAAAAGCCGAAAGCCATTCTCATGATTTCGGGTCACTGGGAAGAAAACATCGTCAATGTCATGGGCTCACCTCAGCCCCCCATGCTGTACGACTACTATGGCTTTCCGCCAGAAACTTACCAAATTCGCTATGCTGCCCCGGGCGCACCGAGTGTGGCCGAACGCACTGTTAACTTGTTAAAAAACGCGGGGATAAAAGCTAAACTCGACAAAGCTCGTGGCTTTGATCACGGTACCTTCGCGCCGATGGCCGTCATGTACCCAGAGGCCGATGTGCCTTTGTTCCAAGTCTCTATGTTGACATCATACGACCCCGCCGCGCATTTAGCGATTGGCAGAGCATTAGCGCCGCTGCGGAAAGAAGGCGTGATGATTGTCGGGTCAGGGCTAAGCATGCACAACCTACGCCTGAGAAATGGGCAAGGCCGCCTTCCTTCTGCGGAGTTTGACCAGTGGCTTTACGACACCATGATGGCCGACCCAGCGACACGCACACAACGTATCATCGAGTGGGAAAACGCACCGAGCGCCCGCATTTGCCATCAAGATGAAGACCACCTCGTGCCCTTATTCACCGCATTGGGCGCCGCCGAAAACGACACCGCCACACGGATATACCACAACGTCAGCGCGTTTACCGGCAACACCGTCTCTAACTATCAATTTGGTTGACCCTTTTGGGCTCAGTTCTTTTTTACACACCGGTTTTAAATGACTAGGGTGGCCGACACGGTCGGCCGATTTATGGTGCATTGTTTCACTCGGCATGACGCTCTTTTAATGTATTATATTCGGTCTAAAGGGCGAGTAGTGCCCAATACTCAGGATTCGGGAAAAAAGAGCCATGTTCGACTAAAAAGCACATGACAATCTTCAAAAAACCTAAAAAAGAGGCAATGAGAGCGATGAAAAGAAGCCGTAAAACAACCCAGAAAATGTTTATTTCCAAACAGATTGATATGGCGCTTCATATTAATGAACCTACTCACTGTTAAACGATTTAGGGCCAAAACCATTAGAGTGGATGACATCACTGCCTTTTGATAAACAAGTAAATGAAGACGTTTATTTTTGTCACGGTACGCCAAAAAACGATTTAATGTATTTATTGGAAGATGTTAGTAAAGGTTATGCTTTGCTTCGTTCAGACAGTGAAGTCATGGATTTACTTGCCGGTCAAAAATCAAAGTTAATATGCTGTGGTCACACTCATACCCCTAGGGCTGTCAATGTGAGTAGTGGTTAACTCATCGTTAATCCTGGAAGTGTTGGATTGCAAGCGTACACAGACGAAGAGCCCGTAGTTCACTCTATGGAAAACTATAGCCATCATGCGTCCTATTCCATGGTTGAAAAAATACATTCTGAATGGGTCGTTCAACATATTAAAGTTCCTTATGACTATCAACGCGCGGTCAATGAAAGTAAAAAAAGAAACCGTAGTGATTGGATTCATTTTTTGTCAACTGGAAGGCGGATATAACACGCCAATGAAACGGTAAGCTATTCATCGATTATCTATCACCTTTAAAGCAAAAGATGGCGTTAAAACACGTTAAAAGAACATTAAAAAGTACGGTGTCATTTGGCTTGGTGGATGACAACACCCTCACCAACCAAGCCCTGTTAAAGCAGATTCGAGAAACTGGGGTGGTTATTTCCCCATCTTAACTTTCTCCCGTTACCTAAAGCGCTTATCAAAGGTTGAATGTTTCATAATCTCATAAGTACCTGCGCCTATACTTTCTTTTTCAACAACAAGACGGTAACTACGATTTAACTTCAAACGATACATTCCTCTTTGACAACGCAAAACCTTCCATTTTCGTAACCTCGTTTTATTTGCAATAAGTCGATATATTTCTTTCCACGCTTTCTTCTGTATATGATCAGGAATTACATCATGCTCTTTTACTTTAATAGCCATGCATTCCTCCTCACACCATCACCGAAGGAATAAGCTGGTAACGCTGCTTAAATCCAGAGATATTAAAAGGAACCTGACTCAGTGCTTTTTCGACACCCGCAGTCAAAATCGAATCACTGACGATGTAGCCGCAACCCGCATCGGAGTTTTGATAAAAACGCCCTTCTGGGTTAATCATCAAATACGTATGCGTCATGGCATCATTGTCTTCTTCCACAATAATGCTAGATAGCGCAGCATGTCGCTGAACATAAGCTTGATACTCAGCCTGAGTAATCGTTAATTGATGTTCATGCACAGGCAAAACACGCAATAATTTCCATTTATTAGGCTTAATTTCATCCATTAAATCCAACAAACTGTCATGGCAGTTCACCGCGTTGACCACTGTATTCAGCTTTAAAACGCCCGTCGGGTTCAACGATCGATAACGAGCACACATCTGTTTTAATTGCTCAGCGGAAACCCAGCGCTGCTTACGATCAACACGACCAATGCCCTGCGCTACAGCATGATCCGCCGTATCGTAACTCATCCCCAACACATCCAACGAGGGTGCTAGTTCATCCAAAATATCATGAGTAAGATAATGCCCGTTGGTAATCAAGGACGTTCGAAAACCTAACCGATTCGCAAACTTAACAGCATCCAAAAAACGCTGTCCGAGCAACATAGGCTCGCCGCCAGCAAAATTAAGACGCACGTTCTGATAGCCCATTTCGGCTTGTAATGAGTTAGGTTGTAAAAAATAATCAGAGAGGTTTTGGAGAAGGGATTCCACTTGGCCTGACAAACGATGAAGCTCGTTCTTTGCTTCTAGATCATCCCAAGTGGCGTAACAGTAGCTGCACCGATAGTTACAGCTTTCTGTCATGTGGAAATTGATAACCAGATCGGTCTTTGCCGTTTGTGTGTTTAAACCCTGTGCACTTGAAACTCGTGAGTTTGAATAAACCGTATTCGAAATAGATGTTTTCATGTTGAACCTCCGTTTGTTGTCAACGGGATCTAGGTTCAACTTGTGCATTGCACAACATAGTAATTATTTCATGATTACTTTTCTTGAAAGTGTCTGCTGGGACTATTAATAAAAGACAATATCAGCCGTCATCAGCCGATATTGTCTCAAGTAGTATGATTTAGAGATTATTTACACGCACCGGGTACACGACATGCGCAAGTTGATGGGGCATGGCATGCATGATCGCTGCAGCGTGCTGCCTCAACATTCTGTTGGCTAAATAATACGTCCGTAGGGTATGAGCCAAAGTGGGATTCATACACTGCAATCGTTTCATCAAAAGCAACCTGAAGAGCTTTCTGATCATCATCACCATAAATGCCAAAATACGGATAATGATGCAGAAACGAACCAAATAGTGTCATGCAGTCTTCGGCATAAGATTTTGTATCTAATATATGCTCGTGCCAAAACTTATCCACGATCTTACTTGGTACAAGAGAGACTCTTGGGTAGAGAAGCTTCAGTGTTAGAAACTTCTTATACTCTAACTCTGCAAAGTCACACATGTCATCACTCCAAGTGGCCTCGGCTGACTTGGTAAGTTTCCATTTAAGCTTCTGAAAATCAATCGCATGCACTGATTTGTTAACGCCATCAGTTTCGTTTAAATCTGACGCCAATGTGTAAGATTGCTGATCAAATTGGTTTTGAATAGCAGATGTAGCTGAAATTAATGTTTTCATATTGAATCTCCGTTTTGTTGTCAACGGGATGTTGCCAACGAAAACCAGATTCAACTTGTGCACTGCACAACAAAGCTATTTTCTAACTATTTTTTATAAGTGGCCTTAAAGACCACGCATAAAATCTAACAAATCATCCACTTCTTCCGCTTCATGGATTTTCTTATCTATCTCCGCCTTTAGCTCGGCAACACCCGCTACATTCGTATCCAATTGATCAATCAAGGCTTTCGCCTCCAGCCATTCACCATCTAAGTATTTCATTAGAATACTGTCCATAGGCTCAAGCACCGCCGCTTGAGCCAACAAGACTCGAAGCAAAGAGCTATTATTGCCAAGCGCCGCCTGAGGCAAGGTTTTAAAGGGGTTAGGTAAACGCTCCGCTCTGAGGTCAAAATCCCCTTCAAGGCAAGTAACAAAAGCCGTTGCCTTACTACTAGAAAGAGCGATACCCGCCAACGAATGCTGACGAGTAAATATAGCTTTTATAACCTCAGTGGATTGCTGGCGTTTAGTAGGCTCAAAGAAAATGGCATTAACTTCTTGTGTGTCCGAAAAAAATGAACTCAATAGCATAGCGTTAAACAAGGCATTCAGTTCTGTCTCTGGAATGCTGTTTTTGTTTTTATGAACAATCAAATCTGCTTGTGAATTCAATAGTCCATTCCGCCGAAAAGAGTCAGCTTTATATCGCAGTGAGGGTGCTTGGCTCAAAATTTCTGAGCCAAATAAAAGCCTCAGCGCCTCTGGGATACTGTAGTACCTAGAGTCCACAATACGCTTCTTCTAAAATGTCAGAAGTATCCATTCGCTTTAATTGAGACTCAATCAGATTGGTACGAGCAATAACCTGAGCCATTTCTAAAACATTATTTTCTGAATAACGACAATAACCAGCACTTTCTCGGTATTGCACAATAACGCCAAGACAATAACCCGTACGAATACCCTCTGCCAAAGACGTACGCTGAGATGCTAGAAACTTAGCTTCGCCATGCGCATCATAAATATCAACGACTTCTTGGCAAGCACTAACTAAAAAATCAGCGCCTTTCTTTAAAGGAATGTCACTACGGGAAAAAGCATTACTACTCAGTACCAAAGCTAATAAAACCCATATCAAACGATTATTTTTAGTCATATCAAAATCCTTTTATTGTTTATTGCCAGTGTTCATAAAGTCTGTATGAGTACTGCCAGTACTGTCCGTATAAAAAACGTCATCTTTTGGCGCCTCAGTCCATTTATTTTTTGATGATTCTGAGGTATCGGGCTTAGAGCTTTCATTGCCTCTGCTTGAAAGCCAGCTTATTTTGGGCAAAGGGGCAAACGCATACAAGGTAAAAACGTAAATGACACTAAATAAAAAATACGTTATCTCTAATGATAAAGCTAAATCACTAATACTGATTTCACGCTTATCTGCAATAACAGCCATTAGCACTAAGCAAGCGATAGCCAAACATAAAATGCTTAAGAAAGCCGAGATAAAACAGTAAGACTTTATGCGAGACCACAATGCGATACCTTCCATCTGGCTACGTTTAAAAAATCGAATAGACACTAGAGCGAATGCAGACAATACAAGCAGCTCTAAGTTATCCAATTCATTTAAGTCAAGCCTCTCGTCGAAGGGAATCACCAACACAAAGAGTACCGCTGCGAGCGTGAACAACGCAGTCAGCCCATACAAGGCCACTCGCATAAGGGCTGACGTGAGATACCCGAAGAAAAGATCCAGATAAGTGAACACATTTTTTATCGTCAATGACATTGTCTATCCTTTTTAAAGTTAACTTTTTTAAGTGAGTTGCAAGCAAACGCTTACTTCTTTTTTTGCTTACCTTCTTTGCCGCCTTGGCAGTACGTCTGCTAGATCTTGTGGGACGAGTTCGCCGCGGAAGACTTTGCCTAAGAGGGATTGGGTGAGCTTATCGACCCGCTGTTGGGCTTTTTTTACTTGTTTCTCAATGGTGTCTTCAAAGACAAAGTTAGACATAAAGCTAATGAAATTCCTTCTATGCTATGCATTACTAAAACAAACAACGGGCTTTATGAGTGATAAATAAGATAGAGCGGCAAAACCTTTGCCCCTCTACCGTGTTACTCTTTTTAAAGCGTTATGAGCTTTACATGAGTTTTTATCCTAATTCATTGAATCGTCATCGCCTGTAATACCAAAGATCATCGCGGAGAGCTGACTTTCTCTTTGTTTCTCTTCATCTACAGAAGGCTCATTTTTGCTCTCAAGCGCCCATTTACGCTTCTTATCTGCCTCCCTTTCTTTTTGGCGCGCGAGCTCTTGCTCTCTTTCACGTTCCTGCTCTCGTTCCCTTTGAATAGCACGCTCTCGATTTCTCTCACGTTCACGCTCTCGTTCTTTTTTAAGAGCGGCTTCACGCTCTTTTTCACGGGCAAACTCTCGTTCCCGTTGGAATGCCGCCTCTCGGGCTTTCTCAAGTTCTAATTCACGCTCTCTCTCACGCTCTAATTCACGCTCTCTCTCTTGTTCTAATTCACGTTCTCTTTCACGCTCTTTTTGATAAGCAAATTCTCGCTCTCTTTCACGCTCTCTTTCACGTTCCTGCTCACGCTCTCTTTCTCGCTCTAGCTCACGTTCTCTTTGACGAGCGAGCTCTTCTTCTGTTTTCAGAAGAGCCTGTTCTTTCTCTTTTTCCAGAGCGAGCTCTTCTTCCTGACGTGCTAACTCTTCTGCTTCTTCCTGACGCGCTAATTCTTCCGCTTCTTGACGCGCTAATTCTTCCGCTTCCTGACGCGCTAATTCCTCCGCTTCCTGACGCGCTAATTCCTCCGCTTCCTGACGTGCTAATTCTTCCGCTTCCTGACGCGCTAACGCTTCCTCTTCTTGCTCAGCTAATTCTTTTGCTTTTTGAAGCGCTAATTTTTCTTCTTTTTTAAGGGCTAATTCTCGCTCTTCTTGTAGCGCTAACTCTTCTGCTTTTTGCAGTGCTAACTCTTTTCCTTTCTGTAGTGCCAACTCTTTTTCTTTCTTAAGGGCTATTTCTTCTGTTTGCTGCTTAAGAGCCAATTCTTCTGCTTTCTGCAGTGCCAGCTCTTTTTGTTTTTGTAGCGCCAGTTCTCTCTCTTTCTGCTCAGCCAACTCTTTCTCTTTTTGCTCAGCCAATTCTTTTGCTTTCTGCTCAGCCAACTCTTTCTCTTTCTGCTCAGCCAACTCTTTCTCTTTCTGCTCAGCCAACTCTTTCTCTTTTTGCTCAGCCAATTCTTTTGCTTTCTGCTCAGCTAATTCTTTCTCTTTCTGCTCAGCCAATTCTCTTTCTTTCTGCTCAGCTAATTCTTTCTCTTTCTGCTCAGCCAATTCTCTTTCTTTTTGCTCAGCCAATTCTTTTGCTTTCTGCTCAGCCAATTCTTTCTCTTTCTGCTCAGCTAACTCTTTCTCTTTCTGCTCAGCCAATTCTTTTGCTTTTTGCTCAGCCAATTCTTTTGCTTTCTGCTCAGCCAATTCTTTTTCTTTTTGCTCAGCCAATTCTTTTTCTTTTTGCTCAGCCAATTCTTTTTCTTTTTGCTCAGCCAATTCTTTTGCTTTCTGTTCAGCCAATTCTCTTTCTTTCTGCAGAGCCAATTCTCTTTCTTTTTGCTCCGCTAACTCTTTCTCTTTCTGCTCCGCTAACTCTTTTTCTTTTTGCAGAGCCAGTTCTTTTTCTTTCTGCTCAGCCAGTTCTTTTTCTTTTTGATTTTCTGTTTCATTTTCTTGATCGAAAGCGTTTTTAATTTCTTCTTCGAATACTGGGTCATTCCCATTAAAAGGGGCACTTTTATCTTCGTCTTTTATCTCTTTTCCAGTAATTTCATCAAGCCGCCACTCTTTAGCTTGGCCTACAGAATGAACGTCTTCTGTTATGAGATTTTCTTCAAGTGACGTTTCTTTACTCGTACTGTCAGCAGCGGTTTTTTCTGCTTGTTTCTCTGATTCAAAAAAAGCCATATGTTCAGAAGTATGGAAAAACTCACGGGACTTACGGAGGGGGGTAAAGGCATAGAGCATCAATACATAGAAAAGACTACCAACTAAATAAGGTAAATCTCGGTCTACTCCGAGAGTGTTTGCATCAATGTTATTGAAAACAAAATTACTCAAACCAATTCTATTGGATTCAAGCTCACTGATATTGATCCCTCCATTACTGACGACTAGAGAAATCAAATAGAACGCATATAAAGCGAGAAAAAACAGCCCGGAAAAAGTCGATATGGATAAGTAACGTTTTAAACGCCACCAGTCAGAGTAACCAGCCGATTTGCTGCGAACCATAAAACGTATTGTGCCAATAATAAAAGCCGCGAAGATGAAGCGCTCTATGTTATCCCATTCAGCAAAGCTAAACGTATTTTCGAACGCGCCTCGGATAAGACACCATAAAATCAGAACAAAAAAACCAATCGAAAAAACATACAAAGCAACATGCATTAATATAGAAGCAATATAACCAAAGAAAAGGTCAATCGGACCCAGCAGACGTTTTATCGACGAAAACATAGAACATTAATCCTCAAAATCATCAGATATGTATGTTAAAAGACAACACATTTTAAAATACGAGCATTCAAAAGCACATTAATCATAGCAGTATCCCATATAATGGAGCATTTACAGATGTATTTCTTTCTTTATTATCAAATAATGTATATACGAATAAATAACTTAACCATATGAGTAGGCTGCCTTTTCTCACGGATGCACTGTAGAAAAGCACTGTATCACACTCTGGTAAGCTAAATATTACCAGAGTCTCTAACCAATTGTTTACAAATGACTCGGCAAGAATAAAACACAAAAAAATAGGTCTGAGAAGCAAACCCATAACACCGATTCTTTTTTAACACTTATATTGGTTTATATGCAATTTTTTATGTAAAGCAATCGTCTTTTTATACGATTAATTACATCGCACACTCTCTATGTGATATGGCCTGTTAAACCAAAAGTAAATGGTTAAAGGTGACTCTAGAAATAGAGAAATTGAAGTAGTATGGTGGGGATAACTTGAGAAAACAAAAAAGGCCTAATGAATGAAATTCACTAGGCCTTTATGTATGGTGGGCCTGCCCCGACTTGAACGGGGGACCTGCCGATTATGAGTCGGATGCTCTAACCAACTGAGCTACAGGCCCTGAAACGGTGGGCATTATATCGATTGTTTTCCAAATTTCCAAGTAGTTATTTGTTTTTTTTCACTTTAGATTCATTGAATTGGAAAACCCAACGGATCGATTATCAGCCACTACCAAGAAAAGGTTTTCAAAGTATCCTATTCAATCGTGATGAAAAGAAATCTGTATCACCGCTTTATGCGTACAAAAGTCACATGATAGTAGTATTTTTTCTGAATAAAGCTTATCAAATATAGACTTCCGCTATACTCAGGTTAATCAATATAGAATAAGGAATTAACTATGCTTAATCCGGCTCTTGAACCAAGACATAACTGGAGAATATTATTACAGCTTCGCGCCATAACCATTGTGGGGCAAGCGGCCGCGATACTTTTTCTTTTTTTATTTTTTGACGACTACACTAACGTGGCCGTCATGGGCGCGGTTATCGCCGTTTATGCATTAATTAATGGCGTTCTTTGGATTCAACTACGCAATCCCGATTTGCCAGGCAACACCTCCTATTTCCTGCAACTGTTATTGGATGTTGTGGAGTTATCTATCCTGTTTTACTTCAGTGGCGGAACCACTAACCCGTTTATTTTTTACTACCTTGTGCCGATTAGTATTGCGGCCGTTGTACTGCCGCTAAAATACGTGTTGGCCCTATCGATTATTTGCACTACGGCATTCAGTGTTTTAATGAACTTTTCTCAACCTCTACCAACTTTTGATGAAAGCCATATGAACATTACACTGTCAGAATGGGGAATGTGGTTTAATTTTGCTCTCAGTGCGTTATTTATTTCGACTTTTCTCAATCACATTGTCAATCACATGCGACGCCAACAAAACTGGCTTTCAAGTAATAGAGAGCAACTACTTCAGGATGAGCAGGTATTAGCCATTGCGACTCATGCGGCAGGCACAGCTCATGAACTTGGCACGCCATTAAATAGTATGAAATTGATTGTTGAAGAGTTAATAGCCGATGCCGAAGAGAACAGTCAGGTTTCCGAAGACGCTCATCAGCTAAAAAATCAAATTGACTTATGCTCAAAAATCCTTCGAAAACTCAGTGAAGAAGCCACCATTACCGCCGATCTCCATAATGAAAACATCGAAGCCAAAGAATATATTGAAGAAATCATCGAAAAATGGCGGATACTACGTCCAGAAATAGAACTCTCTATTGATGTGATGAGTAGCCAATCACCTAAAATTCAAGTAGATACCACCCTCAACCAAGCCTTACTTAACTTACTGAACAATGCCGCTGATGCAAACCCAAAAAACATTAAGCTGTCTCTCCACTGGTCCAAGAGTACGGTAACGATAACGATTAAAGACAATGGACCGGGTATTTCAAACGATGTACTTGAAAGACTTGGACAACAATTAACGACCACAAAAGACGGTATGGGTATCGGCTTTTTTTTATCGAATGCGTCGGTCTCACGTCGCGGTGGTACCGTTGCATTGTATCCAGTAGAAGAAGGTGGCACCATTACCGAAATCACTCTACCCGTTATTTAAAATACCGATGTAACTATGACACAAAAATTATTAATCATTGATGATGACGCCGTCTTAACCTCTACCTTAAAAAGAGCAATGGAAAGACGAGGTTTAGAAGTCAACACGGCCATGAATGGCGAAGAAGCGATAAAGCAGTTACAAGAGCAGTTCCACGACTTCGCTACGCTTGACTTAAAACTTGAAAAAGAATCAGGTTTAACTATTTTAGAGAATATCCTATCCATACAAGCGGATTTAAAAATTGTTATTTTAACGGGCTATGCAAGCATTCCAAGTACGGTTGAAGCCATTAAAAGAGGGGCTCAGGACTATTTATGCAAACCTGCCTCTGGTGATGATATTTTTGCAGCCTTGACAGGGAAAAAAGTCACCACGACAGACATTCCTGAAAAGCCATTGTCTGTAGACAGAGTCGAGTGGGAGCATATCCAAAGAGTGATGTCAGAAAATGATGGTAACATTTCAGCGACGGCAAGAGCGCTAGGAATGCACCGAAGAACACTCCAAAGAAAACTCCAAAAACACCCTTTAGATAATGTTTAGTTGTGAGTGATGCATTTGAATAATCACGCGTTGGCCTTATCAAACCCGTTCCTAAGCCTAATACGTTTATTTAAACCTCAGTATTAATATGAATTGGCTTAGACGGTTCTGATTATTCTGTGGTAATAGGTGAATTCATGCTTCTTCAATTTAATACTCAAGATAAAAAAGATGACTGATTCCCTTCAGGCATCTTTTTGCAGTAAACAGAGCCGTTTTCAGATTATTTTAAACCCAGCACATCTTGCATATCATATAAACTGGCTTCTTTATCGGCGAGCCACTCAGCCGCTCGCACGGCACCTTTCGCAAAAGTCATACGACTACTGGCTTTATGCGCAATTTCAATTCTTTCGCCTTCCGTAGCAAACCACACACTGTGTTCACCAACAACGTCACCTGCGCGAATCGTCTCAAACCCAATTTCTTTACGGGTTCTTGCTCCAGTTTGGCCTTCACGACCATAAACAGCGCATTCTTTCAAATCTCGGTTTAACGCATCCGCAAGCACTTCTCCCATAGCCAATGCCGTACCTGAAGGGGAATCCACTTTGTGCCTATGATGTGCTTCTATTACTTCTACGTCGTAGTCATCACCCAGAATAGATGCCGCCGTTGCTAATAGTTTCAAGGTCAAGTTCACCCCCACACTCATATTGGCAGAGAAAACCACAGGGATTTTTGTTGAAAAGTGCGTTAGTGAACGTTTCTCCTCATCCGTTAAGCCCGTCGTACCAATCACGATTAACTTTCCATGGGCCGCACAGAACTCCGCATTCTGTAAGGTTAATTTTGGTGAAGTGAAATCGATCAACACATCAAAATCATTCACACACTTCGCTAACGTATCCACCATCGCAACGTTGCATTTCCCTACGCCCGCCATCTCACCGGCATCAGCACCAATCAAACTGCTGCCTTCTTTGACAATAGCGGCACCTAATGAACAGTTTTCAGATTCCACCACGGCCGTAATTAAATTTTTACCCATGCGCCCTGAAGCACCAATAATCGCCACTCGCATTTACTCTACCTTCCACATCTTATATAAGGACTTAGCCTTATTACTATTCGTAAACTATTCATAAAAAAAGCCCGCTGAATCGCAATAAGCAATAGCAGGCTACTCAAAAACGTTCATTAAAACACTTCGTTTGGTGTCAGCTCAAATACCGGAGCAGGAACAAATAATTCCTCTTCATCGCTTGTGTCTTCAGAGCCACCCACTGAGTCTAAGCCAAACACTTGATTAGCCACATTGGCTCTCGCCAAATCGTTCTGTTTTATAACAATTTCCACTCGTCTATTGGTCGCTCTATTCTGAGGTGAATCGTTTGGTACAAGTGGTCTTGAATCGGCATAACCCGTCACCGCAAAACGACTCTCTACTAATAAACCTGATGAGAACAGTTCTTCTGCAACAGAAATAGCCCGAGCCGAAGACAACTGCCAATTTGAACCAAAACGGCGACTTTCAATGGGTATATTGTCTGTGTGACCTTCTACAGCGATGGTGCCTTTAACCCCAATCAGTACATCACGCACCATGTCAATTACTGGAATAAAGTCGTAGTTTAATTCCGCCGAACCAGATCGAAATGAGCCTTTTTCTTTCAAACGTATGGTTATGGTCCGCTCTTGCGTTTCTACTTCAACCGTTCCTTTGGATATCTCTTCCCTCATTACCGATGCAATCTGTTGCGCATCTTCTTCTGTTTGCTTAATTTCTTCTTCACGCTTTAAATCGGCCTGTGATTTTTCTACCATTGTGCTTTGCCCATCCGCACCAACACCCTCTTGCTCATTTAAGGTGGCCGTTTCAGGCTTACAAAGCACCTCTAGGGTGTTTTCAGGCGTATCATCGGCCTTTTGACGCACTTCATTAATAGGCGTTGGCTCAGGACGACCGGGGCTAAACTCTTGAGCAATAATCGATGTTCCCATTGGAATTGAGTCGGCCTCAATTTGCTTTTGGACACCGAAGGCGGCTCTCATAGAGCCAGCCAGTTGCTTGAATTTTAAGACATCCATTTCCGCAAACGATAAAAGCAGTACGAAAAAGCACATCAGCAGAGACATCAAGTCTGCAAATGTCCCCATATAGGCCGGTAAACCCTCAATACATTCGGGGCAATCCGCTTCTTCTTCGTCACTCATTTACTTACTTCCATTAAAACTTTTTTATTGAAACGCGATAGCGCAACCCAACTAGACAACTACTCTCTTTCAACTCGTTTCTTCTCTGCGATGTAGGTTTTCAACATACCGTCTATCACTCGTGGATTTTGACCGGCTTGAATGGCCAATAATGCATCCAAAATCAAAGATTGGGCCTTTAATTCCTCGTTACCACGGTTTTCTAACTTTGCTTGAAGAGGTAAGCAAACCATGTTGGCAAGCATAGCGCCGTATAATGTTGTCAAAAGCGCCACCGCCATGGCCGGACCGATTGATTTTGGGTCATCCATGTTCGCTAACATTTGTACAAGACCAACCAAGGTACCAATCATTCCCATGGCAGGGCCCGTGTCCCCTAACGATTTAAAAATCTTGGCGCCTTCATCGTGTCGGGTAAACGCCATTTTCATGTCTTTGGACAATTGGACTCTTACGACACTAGCATCATGTCCATCTACCAACATCTGAATTCCTTTAGATAAAAAAGGATGACTGACTTCCTTTCCTTCCAAAGACAATAGGCCGCCTTTTCTTGCTTCATCGGCTAAATCATAGATTTCATCAATTAACGCATCCATTGGCACACTTTTAAACATAAACGCTTTTGCGACGACTTTACCAGCGCCGAGAAATTGGCTGAGAGGGTATTGCATTAAAACAACAAAGGTTGAACCGACAAGTACGATAAGAACAGAAGCGGGATCTAAGAACATTCCCGCGGAACCACCGAGTAAAATAGCCATCATAACGATGGCAAACGCACCAATTAAACCTAATAACGTTGCGATATCCACAACATACTCCTAATAAAAGCTTCCGAATGCCAAACTGTATTGAATTTTAAACTAAAGATGGGCTTTGAGCATAGTTTGATAGAATTTTTTTTACGGTACAGTAGATCTTACTCGAAGAAAATCTATTTTTCTGTTACAAACGTATAGTTTTTGTTAAGAAGAGACCATCATGACTCGTAAAGCCAACGTTAAACATTTTGAAGATAAGCTATCTGAGTTAGATTCATTAGTGAAAGAATTAGAATCCAACCAACTTTCACTTGAAGATGCCCTTAAGGCCTTCGAGAAGGGAATTAAATTAAGCCATGATTGTCAGTCTGTTTTAACTCAAGCAGAACAAAAAGTACAAATTCTATTAGAAGACAAGAATGGCGAACACTTACAAACTTTTGACCCGGAAACAAATTAGTGAACCTTCAAGAACTTAGAGACCTAACAGGTGATCGTGTCGATTCGTATCTCACTTCCTCTTTATCCGCTTACCCAGCCGCCGAATCACTTCATAAAGCCATGCTTTACAGTCTGTTTAATGGCGGAAAAAGAGTACGCCCTATGTTGGTGTACGCCAGCGCGCAATTATTTGGACCAATAACACCGTTAACGGATGCCAGTGCCGCTGCCATAGAAGCCATTCACGCTTATTCACTTATACATGATGATTTGCCTGCAATGGACGACGATGACCTTCGCCGTGGAAAACCAACCTGCCATATTCAGTTTGATGAAGCGACGGCGATTTTAGCCGGTGATGCGCTGCAAACTTTTGCCTTTGAAATGTTAGCGACTCCATCACTTCAATCCCCTGAATTGCAATTACAATTGGTACAAATACTGGCAAATGCGTCAGGGCGCCACGGCATGGTTACAGGGCAAATGATCGATTTATCCTCTGTAGACCAAACGATTAATACTCAAACACTAGAACTTATGCATCAGCATAAAACAGGTGCATTAATAAAAGCGTGTGTTCGCATGGGTGCAGTTAGTGCAAATTGCCAAGACCAAGACGCGTTAATGGCCCTTGATGCGTATGCCCACGCGATTGGCTTAGCTTTTCAGGTCCAAGACGACATTCTTGATATAACCAGTGACACTCAAACACTGGGCAAAAATCAATTTTCAGATGAGGATTCAAATAAACCAACTTACCCAAAACTTCTCGGTTTGGACGCATCAAAAAAGCTGGTTATTCACCTTCACGAGCAAGCAAGTGAAAAAATCCTGCCCTTTGGTGAAAAAGGAAAGTCATTAGTTGAGCTTGCTAACTATATTATTCACCGCAACCACTGATATACTAACGGGCTTATTTTTCAACTATATGATGATTCATTCGTGACAATGTTCGACACCATTCCAACTGAACGACCAATTACACCCTTACTTGACAACATCCATGAGCCAAGTGATTTACGCCAACTAACAAAAGAGCAGCTGCCATCGTTAGTCAACGAGTTAAGGTTGTTTCTTTTATACAGCGTTGGGCAAACTGGCGGACATTTTGGTGCGGGCCTCGGTGTTACCGAACTGACTGTTGTTCTACACTATTTATATAACACGCCAGAAGATCGTATTGTTTGGGATGTTGGCCATCAGACCTATCCCCATAAAATTTTAACGGGCCGCCGTGAAGCGCTTTTGAGCATACGCCAAGAAAACGGCATTTCAGGCTTTCCTAAACGAGAAGAAAGTCCATTTGATACATTTGGCGTTGGCCATTCAAGTACCTCAATTGGCGCGGCATTAGGCATGGCTTTGGCGGCAAAGCAGCTCAATACTGGACGTAAATCTGTCGCCATTATCGGCGATGGTGCCATGTCCGCAGGCATGGCCTTCGAAGCATTAAACCATGCTGGTGATGTAAAAGCGGATATGTTGGTTATTTTGAATGATAACGATATGTCTATTTCCAGACCTGTTGGCGCTCTGTCTAACTATTTTTCTCGAATCTGGGCCAGCAAAACCTATTACTCCGTCCGCGAAAGTGGCCGAAAAGTCCTACAAAGTTTGCCTTCAGCACTCAAATTAGCTCGCAAGACAGAAGAGCACATGAAGGGAATGGTCGCTCCGGGAACCTTATTTGAAGAGCTTGGCTTTAATTATATTGGCCCAATTGACGGGCATGATCTTGATTTACTGCTGACCACAATAGAAAATTTAAAAGAGCGCAGCGGCCCGCAATTCCTGCATGTAATCACTAAAAAAGGCAAAGGGTTTGAGCCTGCAGAAGGCGATCCAATTGGTTATCACGCGATCAATAAAATTGAGCCTGAACCTGAACCGATTACTCAATTGGCAAAAAAAGCAAACAAACCAAAATACAGTAATGTATTTGGTCGCTGGATTTGCGATACCGCCGAACAAGACACCAACCTCATAGCCATCACTCCAGCGATGAAAGAAGGCTCTGATTTAATAGAATTCGCCGATCGTTTTGCAGAACGCTATTATGATGTTGCTATTGCAGAGCAACATGCCGTAACACTCGCAGCGGGTATGGCATGCGATGGCTTAAAACCCGTTGTTGCGATTTACTCTACTTTTTTACAAAGAGCTTATGATCAGCTAATACATGACGTCGCCTTGCAAAACCTAGATGTTCTTTTTGCAATAGACAGGTCAGGACTCGTTGGAGAAGACGGTCCAACTCACGCAGGAGTATATGATCTTAGCTACCTTCGCTGCATTCCAAACATGGTAGTCGCCACGCCTTCAGATGAAAATGAATGCCGACTATTGTTAAATACTGGCTATCAATACAAAGGCCCTGCCGCCGTTCGTTATCCTAGAGGGAACGGGCCTGGCGCTGAAATCGATCGAACACTAACCACCCTCCCAATTGGCAAATCTCGTGTTCTCAGAGAAGGCCAAAGTGGCATTGTCATTTGTGGATTCGGTAGCCCTACTTACACAGCAAAACAAGCCGCCGATAAGTTTGATGCGACTTTACTGGATATGCGCTTTGTCAAACCAATCGATGAAGCGGCTCTATTGAAGTATGGCCAGGGTAAACTTGTTGTCACCATTGAAGAAAATGCCATTATGGGTGGCGCAGGCTCAGCGGTTAGTGAGTTTTTACAAACTAACCATATTAATACTCATACGTTACAGCTTGGCCTACCCGATCGATATGAGGAGCACGCCAGTCATAGCGCAATGCTTAAGCGCGTTGGCCTTGATCAAGCTGAAATTGAAAAAGCCATCCTACAAAAGTTAACCGCTTTACACCTTTAAGCCAAAGCCAAACTCGCCGCTAGCTAAAAGACAGCTGATGTTTTTAGCGGCGAGTTATTTCCTTTAACTTGCACGCTCACACCATAACTAAATAAGTATTTCCTATTTGCAAATAGCGTATCAGAATGTAAAACGCTATAGGTTATTTTGCTCTTGCTTATACCGTTTCAAGATCGGGTAAGCCGTGGCAACTAACAAAGAACAAATGCGCTGTAAATCACGGAGTATATCCATGTGAATTTGAATCGATGACAAGGTATCTGGTATCTGCTCGCGAATCCTTCCCGTATGTTGTTCACGACACATAGCAAGCTTATTACGGTAAATATGTTTGGCGTCAATTAACTCAGTCGCAAGGTCAGGGTTTTTCGATACATAAACCGCTTGAGCCAAGCGAAATATTTCCAGCAATTCCATAAACAATTCTTTAAGCTCGCTTTCTCCCTGCTCAGAAAAGCGTATGCTTTCCTTATGTTTTTTGCGTGCCAATACCATCAAGCTTGCACCAATAATGTCACCAACATGCTCTAAATTGGTCACAAAGTTAAAGGCATCTTGCCATTTGGCATGATCATCTGAAGCTGTTTTAATGTTTTTAATCGCCGATAGATAATACGTCACTTCTCTGTGTATATGATCTATATCGTCATCTAACTCTTTCACTTTATTGATGTGCTTGCTATTCCTAAACGTTTTAGGTGAGTTTTCCAACATCTGATAAGCCAGGTCAGCAATTCTTAATGTTTCGTTAGTCACATTCGCCATGGCTCTAACTGGATGATGGATATCGTCTTGAGATAGATAAACGGAAGACATAGGCTTATGAGCGACTTCATCATGTGATCGATTAGGAGAAATGTATTTCTTTAAAAACTCAGCCCAGAAAGCGAGCATACATAAAAAGATAGCACCATTAATAACATTAATAGTGACATGAAATACCATTGGTGAATCCAAACCAATGGACTCAATAGGTAACCAACCGGCTTGATAAATAAAATAAATACATAAACCGACAATTACCGCCATCGAACGGATAATTAGATTACCAATAATCACTAGTCTACCTTTTGCACCAACGCCCCAGCCTGAACTTAAAGCGGGTAGTGCACCGCCAATATTCGCACCTAATACCATGATCATTGAAGTATCAAAGGCAATCGCACCATCGAGTACTAAATGAGTAATAATCAAAATAACCGCAAGACTGGAGTGTACAAGCCAAGTAAAAATAGCCAGTAAGAATAAGGTTAAAAATGGGTCATGGGCCAATATGTCGGTTAGGAAGGTCATTCCCTCACCAGATCGCATAGTGGAGGTCGTGTTTGCGACCAGAGAGAGGGCCAGCAATAATAGCCCTAGACCCATTAGAATCCGTCCCCAGTATTTATGTTTTCTTTTACTCGATTGTTGGAAAGTAATGTAGCCAAGGAGCAATAAAATAGGAGACAGCAAAGATAAGTCGAAGCTTAATAGCATAGCCATTAAACTGGAGCCGATCTCCGCGCCTACAGATAACGCAAGTGCAGGAATTAACCCTAAGGCGCCCGTTGCCACAAATCCAGCCGCGAGCAGAACAACCGCGGTTCCAGACTGAAAAGCGGCCGCCGCAAGGGCGCCTATCATTGTCGCTTGTAGACGATGCTTAGTCATCATACGGATGGTATTTTCTAAGCGGTTTTTATACGCCCGCTCAAAACCAGTTCGAACCATTCTTATGGCCCAAAGTAACAGCGCTATAGCGCCAGCTAATTGAATAAGCTCGTACATATACCCTATTTAAAATATCGTAAAGTAAGTGAGTGGAATAATATAAAGTACCTTTCTTTGTGACTTTAGCATTTTCGTAATATTACTGTAACATTTCAGCGAAAAAAACGGTTCTATTAACGACATTAAAACCCATGTTTAACACGGTTTTTTTAAACATGGTGTTATTTAAAACGAGATAAGGACTTTTGTCAGAAGCATTGAGCCTAACTTACTTTGCTGTTTTAAAAAAGAATGCTCTATTTTGTTGTTTTTGTGTTTTAATTATAATTCCAAGGAAATGCTGCGAGTTAAAAAATGAAAAATAAGCTAGCCTCATTTATTGAAAATAATCAGGGAATAACCGCGATTGAGTATGCGATCGTTGGTGTAGGCATCGCAACGATTGTCGCAGCGGTCATGTCAAACCCAGCTCTGGAAAATGCCCTTAAGGACTCCATGTCAAAGATTTCCACAATCATTAGTTCTCTTTAAAAGCACAGTAATGTTTAAATTATCACTTTTTCAGCGTTAAAAAAGCCAATGACGTAATGCCATTGGCTTAAAACACTTTTTTAAACGGCCTACTTTAGGTTGCTATTAAAAGAACAGCCGCAAGAAATCAGTCTATCATGACGATACAGCAAACTGATTCATCGTATTGTCTTTACCGGACGCTTTTAACGCATTCGCTCCCGAAAAGTACTCTTTATGATCATCGCCGACATTTGATCCAGACATGTCTTGGTGCTTAACACAGGCTAAACCTTGTCTAATTTCTTTTCTTTGCACTTCTAAGACATAACCCAGCATCCCTTGCTCACCAAAGTAATCTTTCGCTAGGTTATCCGTTGACAATGCTGCTGTATGGTACGTTGGCAAAGTAATCAAGTGATGGAAAATTCCCGCTTGTTGCGCCGCGTCACGCTGAAAATCACGAATGCGATTATCCGCTTCTACCGACAGTTCGCTCTGATCATAATCGGACGACATAAGCCCATCTCTGTGATACTCACTTAAATCACGACCTTCTTCTAACCAGGCATCAAACACTTGCTGGCGGAAGTTTAAAGTCCAATTAAAAGAAGGGCTGTTGTTGTAAACCAACTTAGCATTCGGCACGGCTTCACGAATTCTATTCACTAAGGCCGCTATCTGACCAATGTGAGGCTTCTCTGTTTCAATCCATAATAGATCCGCACCATTTTGTAAGGATGTTATGCAATCTAATACCGCCCTATCCGCGCCAGTATTTTCTTTAAAACGCACTAACCCATTTGCTAGACGAATAGGTTTTATTACTCGTTCACCTTGTTTCATCAACATATCACCCGATTTCATTTGAGCCAGGGACGTAATTTCTTCCCCATCAATATACGCATTGTATTGATCGGCCAAGTCGCCTTCGTGTTGAGAAACAGGAATTTTTTGAGTCAGGCCCGCGCCTAAAGAATCGGTACGGGCTACAATCACACCCTCTTCAACACCCAGCTCCATGAAAGCATACCGAACAGCGTTAATTTTCGCTAAAAAGTCTTCGTGTGGTACGGTTACTTTACCATCTTGGTGGCCGCACTGCTTCGCATCTGACACTTGGTTTTCAATTTGAATACAGCAAGCACCTGCTTCAATCATTTTCTTTGCTAAAAGATACGTTGCTTCTTCATTACCAAACCCAGCATCAATGTCAGCAATAATAGGTACCACATGCGTTTCAAAGGAATCGATTTTATCTTGTATTAATTGAGTTTTAAGATCATTTCCTTCTTCTTTCGCGGCATCAAGGTCTTTAAATAAATGTTGTAATTCACGGCTATCCGCTTGTTTTAAGAAAGTGTAAAGCTCTTCAATCAGTGCCGGCACTGAGGTTTTTTCGTGCATTGATTGATCGGGTAAAGGCCCAAATTCTGAACGCATGGCGGCCACCATCCAACCAGAAAGGTATAAATAACGACGGCGAGTTGTACCAAAATGCTTTTTAATAGAGATCATTTTTTGCTGACCAATAAAACCATGCCAACAGCCTAAAGACTGAGTGTAGTTGGCCGCGTCTTTATCGTAGCTGTCCATGTCTTCCCGCATTATTTTCGCGGTGTATTTGGCAATATCCAGCCCCGTTTTAAAGCGATTTTGCAATGCCATTCTAGCAACATACTCTGGATTAATAGCCCCCCAAGATGGGCCTTTTTGGTTAAGGGTAGCATCCGCTTGTTGTATTTCATTTTGATAAGTTGTCATAAATCTATTCTCACTATTTATTTTTATTTGTTAAAAGTTCAAAGGGGTCTTACTAAAGGTTTTTACCTTGCTTTACCTGAGCTCTGTTCTTATGAAGCAATGGTTCTGTATAGCCATTTGGCTGATCAAGTGCTTGAAATATCAATTCCTGCGCTGCGATAAAGGCAGGACTGTTTAGCGTATTCGGTGACATAGCTTGATAGTCTGGTGTCATGCGGTTCTGCTCATCTACTCTACAAGCCATTCGTAGCATAATTTGATCAACCTGCTCTTTTGAGCACACCTCATGTAATAGCCAATTAGCAATGTGTTGGCTGGAAATTCTTAACGTTGCCCTGTCTTCCATTAACCCCACATCCTTGATATTCGGTACTTTTGAACAACCAACGCCCGACTCAACCCAACGAACAACGTAGCCTAAAATTCCTTGAATATTGTTTTCTATTTCAGCGGTAATCTCATCGGATGATAATGTGTAATCAGCGGCCATTGTTGGTATTTTCAATAAATCAGCACGTTTTGATGGAACACGATGTTTAATTTGATTTTGCACCGACGTCACTCTCACCTTGTGATAATGCATAGCATGCAAGGTCGCTGCCGTAGGTGATGGCACCCATGCTGTATTGGCTCCCGCTTTAGGATGCGCTACTTTTTCAGTCATCATGCTGGCCATTTCATCTGGCATTGCCCACATTCCTTTGCCGATTTGAGCTTTGCCTTGAAGTCCGCAACTTAAACCAATTTCAACATTACGATTTTCATAAGCTTGAATCCAAGGTTGAACCTTAATTTGATTTTTTGGCAAAAAAGGCCCGGCGTGCATGCTGGTATGAATTTCATCACCAGTCCGGTCTAGGAAACCAGTATTAATAAAGACAACCCGGTCTTTTGCCGCACGAATACATTCTTTTAAGTTCAATGAAGTACGGCGCTCTTCATCCATAATGCCCATTTTAATCGTGTTTTTATGCAGCCCTAACATAGACTCGACACGACTAAATAAAAGACTTGTAAACGCCACCTCCTCAGGGCCATGCATTTTTGGTTTTACGATATAAATGCTACCAGTACGACTATTCTGAATTGGATTATCCTGTTGCAAATCAAGCGCCGCAATTAATGAGGTCACCACCGCATCGATGATTCCTTCTGGAGCAAAATTCCCTTCTGCGTCCTGCATTAAATCACTTTGCATTAAATGCCCCACATTACGAATCAACAACAGTGATCGTCCTGGTAGAAGATAATCTTGTCTATCCATACCGGTATAGCGTCTATCTCTGTTCAAACGACGGATATGTTGCTGGCCCTCTTTTTCAACGCTGACTTCTAAGGTACCTCGCGTCAAGCCTAACCAGTTTCTATAAACCTCTATTTTGTCTTCAGCGTCTACAGCCGCAACAGAGTCCTCACAGTCCATAATTGTGCTTAAAGCAGACTCTAAAATCATGTCATTGATGTTTGCAATATCGTGAATGCCATTTTTTCCATTCGGATCAAATTGCACCTCTACATGTAAGCCATTGTGCTTAAGTAATAGCGATTCAGGCTCATTGCGCGGCCCAATCAATGCCACTAACTGGCTAGAGTCTTTTAAACCTGAAGAACTGCCATCGGCGAAAAAAGCCAGCAAGTGATTGTAGTAAACCACGTAACTGCAAGCGTTTTGATGGGAACCCATTTCGAGAGGAAAATGCTCATCTAAAAAATCTTTAGCTATCGCAATGACGCGCTTACCACGAGCTTCGTTATATTGATGGCCTCTCTCTAATCCATCGGCGACTGGAATAACATCCGTACCATAAAGTGCATCGTATAAACTCCCCCAACGTGCGTTCGCCGCATTAAGCGCAAAACGGGCATTATTTACTGGGACAACCAGTTGAGGACCTGCTAAAAGGGCAATTTCCTCATCAACATTTTCTGTTGTAATGGAAAAATCTTCTTTCTCTTCAACTAAATATTGAATTTCTTCTAGGAAGCCTTGGTATTCTATCGCATCAAAGGGTTGGCCTTTGCGATTCATATGCCACTGATCAATTTGCTCCTGCATGCGCTCCCTTGTCACCAGCAATGCTTGATTCATTGGAGCTAAGTCAGCGACCAAGGTTTCAAAGTCATGCCAAAAAGTCGACGCGTTTAACGTGTGTAAGGGTAAAACTTCTTCATTGATGAAGTTATAAAAACCCTCATTGATAAAGCTGCATTTTTGTAGGGTCATATTCATCTTCTCTACCTTTATAGTCAGTTTAATCGTTAGAACATTGGTATTAAGCAATGACTGATTGCTTGATTTTTAGTCTAAGCGAAACTACACTAAAATTTCACAATAAGAATTACACAGTGTAAATTTTACAAAATGAAACATAAAAATAGCCTCACCCGTAAGACTCATTTCTTAGGCACCAAGATCCGCAACCTAAGAAAACGTAACCGCTTAACAATGGAAGATTTGTCGGCTCGCTGTATTAAAATGGACGCTGAATCCGCCCCATCGGTGTCCTATTTATCCATGATAGAGAGAGGCAAACGCATCCCAAGTGAAGAGGTATTGGAAGTGATTGCCAACGTCTTTCAAAAAGACGTAAATTGGTTCTTAGATGATTTGCCTGATGAAGGTGACATCACCCCAACAAAAGGCTCACGGGGGGGAATAAACGGTATGGCTTTAGAGCCTAACTTCCTATTCTCTAAAGAAATTTTACAAATAGCCATTCCTGAAATGCTTTCTCAAACAGGCACCAGCGGACGACAGTTTGCGCATTTATTAATCCGCGCTCACCAAGAACATCATCAAAATCATTTCCCAGATTTAGAACGTGCCGCTGAAGAAATTGGCCTAAAAAGACTGCCTTTAAGTTTGGACGAAATTCTCGCTATAACCAAACAAATGGGGCTGAAAATTAAGTGGTTTGACAAAACGCCTGCGGCCGCTTTAGAGGGAGTTGGATTAAATACGCAAAGCGTTGTAACGTCTTTCTTCGAACCACCCAATCTGATTTACATCAACAAACGAATGAAAACTCAACCCCATCGTTTAAAGTACAATTTAGCCGTTCATATTGGCCATGCTGTTTTACACGATAAAGATGGCATGAAGAATATTTTGGTCACAGGGCGTAACGAAATATCCCCCTTACAAGACCAAAGTTTACGCACACAAACCTCAGATATGGAAGCACAAGATATTTTGCATGCTTGGCGAGACTTTGAGTGCAGTTTTTTTGCTGGAGCCTTGCTTTGCCCGAAAGTCCCTTTTAGACAAATGCTTGATCGCAATGGTTATGAAATTAGCACCGGTAAGCTTGCTGGCGTTTCAGAGTCCGTCGCCATGCGACGTATGACCGCCGTTTCACCTTATCCTCATTGGCACTATTTTGATGCCTATGCACCCGGTAAATTAAAGGCTGTTTACCGAGGAAATGGCATTCCTTTACCTTGGGGTAATATGCGCGAAGTGGAAGACCCATGCCATCATTGGGCGGTATTTCGTATGATTAACGCACCTTTAACGGGAACCTCATCACAAATATCCATTCTAAATGTTGGTAATGAACCTCGTATTTATGCCTGTGAATCCGTGAAAGCGCACGATTTAGCAGACAATCACCATGTACTCTGCTCTGGAATCGATCTAAACCCAGCCATTGAGGCACAAGGAAAAGATGCGCTCAGTATTGCCAACGAACTCAAACAAGTATGCGTCAACAACAGTGGTTCCGCACCCATCCCTAAGAGCATTAAAAAAGACCTGATGAGTGTGGCCAAGATACTCAATATTAACTGGGTAGAAAGAGGAATAGAAAACGATGCTCGCTTAATTTGCTCTCGTGGGGCTGTCTGTCCAAGGACACCAAGCTGCTACAAACAATGTCAATAAGATACGAGTACGTTATCGATTACTCGCCACACTTCCAGTCGAAGCAAGGTAACCATATCGTTCAGGCTCGGGCTCTGTTAGTTGATCTCTGCTAGTCGATCTCTGCTAGTCTATCTCTGCTAGATAATGCGCGCAGACAACTGTCTCGCCGCCTGAACTAAGTTCTTCGAATATTGACGGGCTTCTGGTGGATCAAATTCAGCACTTTTAATGGCGATGCTGATTGTCGCCACAGGTTCATTACGCAAATTCATCACCGGCGCAGCCAATGTACTAATGCGCCCATCAAAATCCCCATTACTGACTGAATAACCAAGTCGAGCGGCTCTATCAATTTCTTCTAACACCTCTTTTTTGCCATCATTGGTTAAGACTTCAGATACGGTATCCAGGGCAAAATAATTTTTCCTAAACTCTTCTGAATGCATCGATAATAGAGACTTACCCGCTGCTGAAAAGTGCATACCTATCGTTTGTCCTATATAGATTTCAAAAGCATTGCTTACCGAAGGCTCCACTTTAGACACCACCACCATTTGATTACCAATAGGAACACTTAGAAAAATAGGTTGATGTATCTCATTTTTTAGAATTTCTGCAATCGGATAAAAGAATGGAATCAGACTCTGCTTACTGAAAACGGTGGAAGCGACTTCGAAAATACGAGAACCAACACTGTAAGATCGCTTTCTACGGGGGTCCGTTGAAATCATCTGATGCACAAGCAATGAATTAATAACCCGATGGGCACTCGCGGCAGGGATATTGGTTTGTTTACAAATTTCCGACAAGGTTAAAGGAAAGGAAGAAGCCGCAATTAAATCGATAATCGCAACCGCATTATCTACCGCAGGGGCTTGAGTTTTATTTTTTTCAATGCTCATTTCAATACTTTTTAAGGACACTCGATTATTTTATTGTTGGTATCTTGAACTACATTTAAGTCACTAGAATTCATACGAACGAAATTCCTTATATGAAAAAATCATTCCACATAAGGAATTTATTGATGGATATTAGACTCTTAAAGCCGTAAAAACAAACCTCTTTGAATCAAGGCACAAAAAAAACCCCGCGAAAGGCGAGGATTTTTATCACACTCAATACGACCCAGTAAGAGACTAGCCCACGCTTTCCAGCATACCAAACTCTTGCGTCGGTCTTGCACTTCGAGGTATACGCTTTCCTGCGGTGTAATCATTAATTAAATCACAAGGCGTGTAGTTGCGCTCTATTTCATAAATTTCACTGTCACTTAAGGTCATATTAAGAGCACTAAGGGCACTATCAAACTGATCTTTTGTGTCTGCTCCCACTAGCATGGAAGATACATGAGATTGATTAAGAACCCATGCTTGAGCCACTTGAGCTGGAGCACACCCTCTAAGCTGCGCCACTTTAGCAACAGAATGAGCAATATCAATAGAAGTTTGATCGCTATACATCTCAGCCGTAAAAAAATCCGTTTTATTACGTGTTGAGTTGAGATCATTCGTCAATACGCCTCGAGCCAGAGGACTAAAAACAGAGACACCTATACCTTGATCAACACAGTAAGGGATCATTTCTCGCTCTTCTTCTCGATACGCACAATTCAATTGTAACTGCATATTGATTGGTTTAACCAAGCCATGACGTTCACATACTTGTAAAATTTTAGCTAACTGCCAGGTGTTCATAGTGGATACACCGATATAACGGGCTTTGCCAGAACGCACTATGTCATTCAGCGCCATCATAGTCTCTTCAATCGGCGTTTGGGTATCGAAATAATGCAACATATAAATATCCACATAATCGGTTCCCATACGTTTCAAAGACGCATCAATAGAATTAAATATATGCTTTCGAGAGTGACCTGATGCATTAATATCTGCTCCCATCGAATAGCCCACTTTTGTGGTAATAACTAAATCATCACGACGCGCGACTCGATTAAGTACATTACACACCACCTGTTCACCTGCACCTTGTGAATAGAAGTCGGCAAGGTCGATAAAATTAACGCCATTATCTAACGCATGGCAAATAATAGGTTCGCTCTCTTTTTCATCAAAAATCCAAGGTTTCCATTCCTTTGAACCCATATTCATGGTGCCGAGACACAAACGCGATACTTTTAATCCAGACTGACCTAATTGAACATATTGCATAATAACGCTCACTTTTTATTTTTTTTGACCCGCTACTGCAGAGGTCACAGCTAAAAAATCGATCATTGATCGCCGTAGTAAACCCAAATAGATTTACTTTTTGTGTAAGAAGACAACGAGTGAATCGCCATCTCTTTCCCCCAACCACTTTGTTTAAAACCACCAAATGGACTGCTTAATCCATAACAACCGTAGCGATTAATAAACAGCATCCCTGCGTCAATTTGCTCTGCCACTTTATGAGCGCGAGACACATCACTGGTATAGATACCGGCTGCTAAACCAAAAGCCGTATCGTTTGCCATGGTCACGGCGTCTTCTGTTGTGGAAAATGGGGTACAGCAAAGAATTGGACCAAAAATTTCTTCTTGAGCAATACGACAAGAGGGAGACACATTAGAAAAAATGGTTGGGCGAATATAAAATCCTTGGGCGTTATCGCCTTCTGTATCCGCATAGCCACCGGCCACCAACTCGGCTTCTTGTTTACCAATTTCGATATAGTTCATGATCTTGTTAAACTGCATTTCATTACATTGCGGGCCCTGTTGTGCATCGGGCTCAAAAGGGTTGCCGCACTTCACGCCATTGGCTTTTTCAATCAAGGCGTTCAACACGTAGTCATATATGCTTTCATGAATTAGAAAACGGGTTGGCTCAGAACATTTCTCACCTTTATGGGAAAACATCACATCAAAGGCACGATCAATGGCACTGTCTAAGTTCGGAGTGTCTTCAAAAAAGAGACAAGGCGATTTTCCGCCTAATTCCAAAGTGGCTGATTTCAGATTGGACATACCTGAGTTTTGAACAATTTTCTGACCAACCCCAGTACTGCCTGTAAAAGAAATTTTATGCACATGGTGACTTAAGGTTAACTGATTGGCGGCTTGACCACTGGTTAACAGCAAATTGATGACGCCTTTTGGTACCGATAACTCTTGGTCAATCAATTCCATTAAATAGATCGCCGTCAGGGGTGTATATTCTGACGGTTTGATAATAACCGTATTGCCCATCGCTAAAGCGGGAGCAATCTTCAAACTGGCTTGATAAAGCGGAAAATTCCAAGGCGCAATTAAACCACACACACCTACAGGCTCTTTGGTTGTGTAATTTAAGTAACCTTCTTCAACAGGGCAGGTTTCCCCATAAAATTTATCGACCCAACCCGCATAATAATCAAAAATATCAGCACAAGTTGGGATATCGCCCTCTAAGGACTCACTGTACAACTTACCATTTGCAAGACTTTCCAATACGGCTAATTTTTCAACATTCGCTCGTATTAATGTCGCAATATCACGCAGTAATTTTGCCCGACTCTCACGATTTGATTTTGCCCATACTTGTTCATCATGAGTTTGGTGAGCCTGCTGCGCCATTTGCTCAACTTGATCTGTATCAGCCATATTAAAATGGCATAAAAGATCGCCGTTAGAGGGATCTTTTACACTCCATTTATCTTTCGAGTTACCGTCGATCCATTGACCATTCATATATTGTTTTTTAGGCGTGGTAAGCCATTTTCTAGCCCACTCTAACGGAGCAGCAGTCGATTTTATCATCGTAAACTCTCTTATTTTTAAGTAAATAGTGGCCGTACTAGGATTCGTACAACCGATTCGATGAGGATATTAGGAATGCGGCTGTCATTTGACAATCGAGATAAAAGCACACGCCATGACCAAAAACTCATGGCGTGTGCTGAAAAAAGGCAATCGAGCTGTGCGAAACGGTATCTTACCTTCTAGAGCGCATCGCCATCTTGAATATGTTGGCGTATCCGGTTCAGGTCACCCTGGCAGTCCTTGTAAAGTGATGTTGCGTAGGTGTAGCCTTTTGATTGCATAATGGACACCATAGTTGGAATAATCGTCTCTAGATTCTGAGCGTTACGCGCTTCATTCGGTTGAATGCCAGCAACACAATACTGAGTAAACACCTGGATAGCCGTCCCTAATGCATCCATTGCGTCCAATAAGTTTGTAATCACTACGGATTGCCATGGCGTGTAATCTAGCTCGCCATGCGAATGTGTCATACGCACTGTGTGGCAATAACCGGAAACCTGCATACAGGATTGAATTAAGTATTCAGGAATCGTTGGGTTGATTTTTCCTGGCATAGCAGAAGAACCTTGCTGCACCGCTGGTAAACTAATTTCCCCAAAACCCGTTTGGGGTCCAGAGGCCATTAACCTTAAATCCTTCGCTATCTTGATTAAACCAAGAGCAAACTGATCTAAGTTACTGGCAAAACGCACCATATCATCATGATTTTGAGAACTGTCAATCAAGTCATCGGTTCGATTGATAAACTTATTACCTGTGACTTGACGTAAATGAAATATAATCGAATCAAAAAAACGACGGCTGCAATCTCCTGGTCTACCAATGATACTGCCTCCCATATTCACCAAATAAAAGCTTTCCACATCCTGCTTAAGGCGAGTATGACTGCGTTTTATGCTGGTATTATAACCATCAAATAGATCGCCAAAGCTGATCGCCACCGCATCTTGTAAACAAGTTCGAGATATTTTTTTTATGTGTCGCCATTGGTTTGCCTGCTCCTCAAACCCCAACTCCAGCGTTTGAATACCTCCTTGTAATCGACCCCAAGCGTCTTGAATCGCTAGATTGCAAGCTGTATTGAGCGCATCACTGGTAGAATGATTTAGGTTTACATGATTATTGGGGTGCAAAGGTTCGTAACAACCAAAGTCTTGGCGATAATGCTCTCGATTCGCAAGATTCGCAATCACCTCATTTAAGTTCATATTCGTCGATATTCCCCCACCACCATGGTAAGCATGAATGGGAAAATACCGCGTTATCACATTCGGTAACGTCATAATCAGGTTATCTATTGTCGACAGCATGGCTTGGCCATGTTCACTTTCAATTTCACCTATCTCCATATTCGTGAGCAACGCCGCTTTCTTCACTTTCAGTAAACTCAGTACTAAATCAGGATAAGCACTCAACGCTTTACCACCTGTCAATGGGTAAAGGTCTATGGCTCTTTGTGTTTGTGCGCCAAACGGTGACGTTAAAGGAATTTGCACGTCACCTATTAAATCTGTTTCTATCCGCATATCGAGCTCTATTTTTATAAGCAATGATGGAATAAAGAATAGAAAGCAAAGTCGTAATATTATACAAACGATCTTTTTACATACTCAGAGTAGGAAAACTCACACCTTCCAGTAGAAAGCCACTTCCACAAGGTCAATTCAACCACTCATTCCATATATAAAAATTACAGAGAATAATTATTATAAAATCACTGGAACTTTAAGTGATAAATTTATTCATTAAAATTTGTTGAGTTTTACATCAGAAAAAAACCACGTAATAACAATAATTTACTTTTATAGCCACTGAAAAAAACACAAAAACAAAACAATAAAATCTTTAAAAATCATAATATTATATAAATATTTTTATATATGAAATATTAATTTTGTATATGAAATAAAATTTGACACTCTTGGCATCTCATCCTTACTATCTATAAAAAAATATACTTGGAGAACAGCATGCGCAGTGACACAAACTTTATAAACAACCAGTTCTTCCATTCTGAGAAAGCCGAATTAATTGCTGTATATAATCCAGCAACAGAAGAGCCTATTGCCAATGCCCAAGCGGCAACCGAAGATGATGTATTACGAGCAATTAATAGCGCTACCACAGCGCAAAAAAAATGGCGTAAATTAACCAGTGTGGATCGGGCACAATATTTACATAAATTAGCCGATGCATTAACGTCTCTGAGCCCGAATATAGGTAAAGCGCTGGCGGATGAGTCCGGAAAAAGCCTTGAAGATGCAACCAACGAAGCGATATATGCTGGCGATATTACCCGTTATCATGCCGAGTGGGCTCGACGTATCGAAGGCGAGATCATCCCAAGCGATACCCCATCTGAAAATCTGTTGTTGCAAAGAGAACCCATCGGTGTCGTTGCCTGTTTAATCCCTTTTAACTTTCCTGTTTATACTCTACTACGCAAAATAGCGCCGGCCTTAATTACAGGAAACAGCGTGATCGTACGGCCAAGTAATAACACCCCTTCCTCAGCATTTGAAATTGCCAAAGCAGTACAATTGGCGGGTTTTCCAGAAGGCGTCGTTAATATTTTAACCATGTCTCACGCTACGGCTGAGATGGTTTGTACTCATCCAAATGTCGGCATGATTACCCTAACGGGCAGTGTTGGGGCAGGTCGTAAAGTCTTAGAATATTCTCAAGTCAATATCGCTAAGTCATCCCTAGAGTTAGGAGGGAAAACGCCAGCTATCGTTGAAGCCGATGCCGATCTGGTTAAAGCCGCAAAAGAAATTGTGGCCTCCAAAACGACTCATTGTGGGCAACTTTGCACCGCAGTAGAACGGGTTTATGTCCAAGAGTCCGTCTATGACGAATTTATTTCATTACTAAAAGCAGAATTTAAAGCCAAAGAATTCGGCAATCGATCTCAAAATCCTCACATGATGGGGCCTTTAATTAATGAAAGTGCCCGTATCAACATTCATCAAATGGTAGCACGGGCCATTGATGATGGCGCAAAACTTGAAACTGGAGGCTACATCCCCGATGGAACAGGGCATTTTTATCCGCCAACCTTGTTGACTCACTGTCGTCAGGATATGGAGATTGTCCAAGAAGAAATCTTTGGCCCTGTGCTGCCTGTATTACCTTATAAAACCAGCGATGAAGCCCTTGAGCTCGCGAATGATCACCAATTTGGATTAGCGTCTGTCATCTACACAGAAAACTACCGTACAGCGATGAAAGTAGCGAACAACATCGAAGCCGGTGAAATATACATTAACCGCACTCCAGCCGACCCTTATCAAGGTTATCACGCAGGTTGGAAACGCTCTGGATTAGGGGGAGATGACGGTAAACATGGCATGTTGGAATTCACTCAAACTCGACTAGTCGTTCTGAATTACTAATACGCTATAGAAACACCTCTCTCTGTCTCCTGTGGTCCATTCCGCTACAGAGAGTGTGTGTAATTTTTCCTGATTAATCACTTTTCAGAGAGTAAAATAATGAAGATTGTATCTTGTGAAACTCATGTTGTGGCAACACCTCCCCCCCATGTCGGAGGAATGTATTGGATTTTTGTGCAAGTGCGTACCCAGTGTGGAATAGAAGGAGTGGGAGAGATATATGCCGCAACATTTCATCCTAATGTGATGGTTGCGGCGATTGAAGATGTTTTTAATACCTATTTAGACGGTCATGATCCTCACCACATTGAGCGCTTTTTCCGTCAGGCTTATTCCAGTGGTTTTACGCAGCGGCCAGACCTTACCATGATGGGAATTATCAGCGGTTTGGAAATGGCTTGTTGGGACATCATTGGTAAAGCAGCAGGTAAACCCGTGTATGAATTAATTGGTGGTAAAGTTAACGAGAAACTTCGTACTTATACCTACCTTTATCCTGAAGATGAAAATGGCCACTACGATTACGATAATTTAGATCTCGCCATAAAATGTGCCGTCAAAAATATGGAGATGGGGTTTACGGCTCTAAAATTTGATCCTGCAGGGCCTTATACCGCCTATTCAGGTCATCAGTTATCCCTTACCGATATAGAAAAAAGTGTCGCTTTTTGTCGTGAAATTCGTCAAGCCGTTGGCACTCGCTGCGATCTCTTATTCGGTACTCATGGACAAATGACACCGGCCGGGGCCATTCGCCTCGCTAAACAACTGGAGCCCTATGACCCATTATGGTTTGAAGAGCCTATTCCACCAGGCAACAGTCAAGCCATGGCAAAAGTGGCTCGCCAAACCAGTATTCCAATCGCAACAGGAGAACGGCTCACCAGTAAGTACGAATTTCATGATTTATTAATGAATGATGGTGCCTCCATTCTGCAAATGAACTTAGGGCGTGTGGGTGGCATTTTAGAGGCGAAAAAAATCGCCGCTATGGCGGAAGCGCATTATGTTCAAATTGCACCCCATCTTTATAACGGTCCTGTTGGTGCCGCTGCGAGTATTCAATTAGCAACGGCAACGCCAAACTTCTTAATCCAAGAAAGTATTGGTACTTGGGATGGATTCCATGCGGAAGTATTAGAAGAAAAAATTGAATGGCGAAATGGCTACATTATTCCATCATCGAAACCGGGCTTAGGCATTGAACTCAATATGAAAGTGGTCAAGGCAAATTCACCTTATTGCGGTAAACGCTTGCATTTGTCAATGGACCCTGAGCCTTACGATACTCAAGCTCAGACATCTGGGGCAAGAAAAGGGTCTCCTAATGCAGAACAAGATATTTGATAGGTTATTTCTCTTAACTACCTATAACGTCGTCCACCCGAGTAGGCAATAACATGACTGCAACATATGACTTTATTATTGTAGGTGCTGGTTCTGCTGGATGCATTTTAGCGAATAGACTTTCCGAGTCAGGGCAATTTTCCGTACTGTTATTAGAAGCCGGTCCGGAAGATAAATCCCCTTGGATAAAGGTTCCTGTCGGCTTTGCCAAAACCTACTACAACCCAACCTACAATTATATGTATTACACCCAGCCAGAAGCCGAAATGAATGGCCGTTCTTTGTATGCACCTAGGGGGAAGGTGATCGGTGGTTCCGGCTCCATTAATGCCATGATTTACGTCCGCGGCAACCCCGATGATTTTAATGATTGGGAGTCCGCAGGCAACCCTGGCTGGGGCTATCACGACCTGCTTCCTTATTTTAAAAAATTAGAGTCTCACCCGATAGGCGATACTCGATACCATTCAAGTAAGGGTCCAATCGGCATTACTCAGATGAAGCATGGTGCTCACCCTATTTGCGATCACTTCTTAGACGCGGCCAAAGAGTTAAGTTTGCCCATCAATGACGACTTTAATGGGGAAGAGTTTTCCGGTGCCGGCATCTATGACGCCAATATCCGCGATGGTGTAAGAGACTCCAGTAATAGCGCCTATTTGAAACCCGCTAGAAATAGATCCAATCTAACCATAAAAACGGATGCCCAGGTAAATAAAGTCATCATCGACCAAAGCCAGAAAGCAATAGCGGTAGACGTCGATATTCAAGGAGTAAACCGCCAATTTCAGGCAACAAAAGAAGTCTTACTCTGTGGTGGGGCGGTTGGCACGCCGAAATTATTGCAATTATCCGGTATTGGCAACCCAAGCCTATTACAGCAACACGGCATTAAGCCAGTGCACGATTTACCGGCCGTTGGTGAAAATTTACAAGACCATCATTGTGTCAGCTATTACTACAAATCGAATATCAAAACACTCAATGATGAATTTCGCTCATTATTTGGTCAGTTAAAAGCCGGTCTTCAATACGCATTCAATCGTAAGGGTCCACTCTCCTTAAGCGTAAACCAAGCGGGGGGCTTTTTTAAGGGTACGACACAAGAGTTAAAGCCAAACATTCAGCTCTACTTTAATCCGATGTCCTATCAGATACCCAATAATCCAAATGCAAAATTGGAACCCGAGCCTTACTCAGGCTTTTTGATGGCATTCAACTCATGTCGACCAACAAGCAAAGGGTCGGTAAAAATCGCTTCAGCAAATCCAAATGATGCGCCGTTAATTCAAGCAAATTATTTGTCGACAGCAAAGGATCAAAACGAAGCGATTCAAGGCAGTCAACTCATCCGACAGTTCATTAAAACCACCGCTTTAAAGCAGATCACTGTAGAAGAAGTGTTACCCGGCGATAGAGCCACGGATGAGGAAAGCATGTTGCAGTATTACCGTGAAAACGGAGGCTCTATTTATCATTTATGTGGCACCTGTTCAATGGGACCAAATCCTCAACAGCATGTGGTGAACCACCAATTAAAAGTTCATGGAATCAAAAGCTTACGAGTTATCGATGCCTCTATTTTTCCAAATATCACGTCTGGAAATATTAACGCACCGGTAATGATGGTTGCAGAGAAAGGAGCCGCAATGGTTTTACAGGAATATAACTAACCTAAAAATACGATTAAAAAAATAAACTAACTCAGGATTTAATAATGAAAAAAATAAATAAAATTAGACCCTTGGTCTTTTGGCCACCTTTTTTACTTTTAATGACCGCCGTCATTTTAAGCTTTGTTAATCTCGACGGCTTCTTAGGCATCACATCGGCGATAAACAGCTGGATACTCAGTGAGTTTTCATGGTTATTTAGCATAGGCACCCTATTCTTATTAGGCACCTGTGCATGGGTATATTTCTCACCAATTGGAAAGGTCAAAATTGGTGGCGAGCAGGCGACCCCTTTGCTATCGAAATGGCGTTGGTTTTCTATTGCCCTATGTACGACTGTCGCGATAGGCATTCTATTCTGGGGTACAGCAGAACCTATGTTTCATTTGCATTCGCCTCCAGCCTCGATGAATTTAGAAGCAAATTCTCCCGATGCGGCCAAGTTTGCAATGTCGACTATGTTTTTGCACTGGTCTTTCACACCTTATGCTATTTATTCCATTCCAGCCTTAATGTTTGCATTAGCCTATTACAATTTAAAAATGCCTTTCTCTCTTGGGTCGGCTCTCTATCCTATTTTCGGCAAGCGAGTACAAGGCAAAGTCGGTCAGGTTATTGACGCTATTGCACTGTATGCCTTAGTGGCGGGTATGGCGGCTTCCTTAGGAACAGGGGTACTCACTCTTGCAGGCGGGTTAGATAATATGCTGTCGGTAGGTACAGGACCGGTTGTCTTGGGAGCCGTCACGTTAGCCATCGTTGCTTGCTTTATTATTTCGGCCGCTAGCGGTCTACACAAAGGTATTGCTCGTTTATCAAGCTTAAATACGAAAGTGTTTTTCGTCATTGCTGGTTTTGTATTTATCTTTGGTCCAACCTCTTGGATCCTCTCTATGGGTGTTGAAGGTATCGGCAGCTACTTGGGTAACTTCTTCCAAAAAAGCTTATTTACCGGAGCCGCATCTGGCGATAAATGGCCTCAATGGTGGACCATTTTTTACTGGGCGAACTGGTTAGCTTGGGCTCCTATTACGGCGCTTTTCTTAGGCAAGATTTCACGTGGCTACACTGTCCGCCAATTCTTGATTTTTAACCTAGTGTTGCCCGCTTCCTTTGCCTGTGTGTGGATGTCTATTTTTAGTGGTACCGCCCTTCATATGGACATGACAGGAGACGGCATGCTAAATAAAGCCCTGCAAGCAACAGGAGCTGAATCCGTTATTTATACCATGTTTGATAACCTCCCTATGGCTGGCATAACGGCGGTTGTCTTCATATTTGTCTCTTTTCTTTCCTATGTAACCGCCGCTGATTCAAATACCGAGGCCATTGCTAACCTATGTGCTGATAACAGTGAAGACGTACTTGCAGGTAATGAAAATGAGGAAAGTAATAACAATCTCATGATTAAGGTTGTTTGGGGAGTGACCATCGGTTTCATCGCTTGGGTAATGACCAGCTTTGCCGGTATTGATGGCATAAAAATGATGTCTAATCTTGGCGGACTGCCCGCTCTCTTTATTGTATTAGCTTGTAATATATCTCTTATCTATTGTGTGATAAACGGCACCTTTACCAAACCAAAAACACAGAAAAATTCATCGACATTAAGCACGACTCCGATGCAACTTGATTAATGACTTGTGTAAAGACGAGTTATTCGTTGTTAAAAAACCATGCCTCACGATGATCGAGGCATGGTTTTTTAGTGCAAAACACGGAAAAAAAAGCCTTTGTGTATCGCTTTCAAAGAGTCCTTATTATGAAATCTCTCCCCTCTTTAAATGCATTGCGTGCTTTTCAGTATGCAGGTAATTTTCTAAGTTTTACATTAGCCGCAAAAGAATTAAATGTTACTCAAGGGGCTGTCAGTCGACAAATAAAACACCTTGAAGATTTTCTAGGGTTGGCTCTTTTTGTACGCCAACATCAACAATTAAAACTCACCCGTTCAGGAGAAAGATTACTCACAAAGTTGGATACCGGTTTTAATCTGATTTCAGACGCTGTTGCCGAGTTAAAAGCGCCAAACCAAAGGCAAAAACTGTATATTCTGAGTGCTCCAACCTTTTCTACCCGTTGGTTAGTGCCAAAACTTCCCGTCTTTAAAAGTCAATTTTCTCAACTTACACTCTGTATTCATAACCATCAGGAGAGAGAATTTCTTTATGATGCTGAAATTCGTTTTGGAAATGGACCAAAACCCAGGTATTCCAGTGAGCTTTTGCAATTAGAGAATCATATCGCCGTCTGCGCACCCGATTTACTGATGAGAGCACAAAACCTAGAAAATGAAATCGACAGCTTATTACACATCACTCATAAAGGACGCCGATTACCCACCTGGAAAAACTGGTTAAACGCAGCCGAACTTAACCTCAATATTGAAGAAGATTCAAACCAAGGCATGGAGTTTAACACTTTAGATCAGGTTATTACCGCCACTAAAAATGGCGCAGGGTTCGCAATTATCGATAAGAATATGATTTTCAATGAATTGTCTGACGGTTCTCTGATGAAGTTCCATGGCCTTGAGTACGAAGGTGAATATGGCTATTGGTTAGATATTCACCCTGATAAAAAAGGCTTATCTAAAGTACTGCATTTTTCGCAATTTCTAAACTTGGTTCATTATTAGATAACGTGAGTTTTCGAGTACGCTTTTCAAAAACATAAATACCTTGATTAAACGTTAAGCTTAATTGCACACTCAAAATGTCTTTTTATGTAATTTCTTCTTAAAAAGAAACCCATATCTGCTATCTTTAACACTGTATTTATCTAGTCTATTTAGCTCTGTATAAGCGAGAAAGCAATGATAACATAACTGCAATAACTACTATTAATAATAAACCTTATTGTTATAACCAACGTCATGCTTTGATAAAGGAAAATTTATGTTTAAATTAAATACTATTTCAATGAGGAAAAAAATATCGATTCCTCTGATCTTTATTAGTATTTTGGTACTCATTTTGAGCTTACTGGGAATACAGAATAATAAAGTATCTTCCAATGATCTCTCATTGTTATCTGATGTTTTTTTAAGTGGTACCAGTACCACGCTCAATGCAGATCGCGACCTTTATCAGGCTTTAGCCGCAAGTCAGAGCTACTTAATTAAAAAACAGCTGAACATACCCAACACACAAGCCGACCTAGACAGCTTTACAGAAAATGCTCAACAAGCCCTTGATCGAATGAATCAAGTCAAGGCTCTTATCAAAGCGTACCCTGAATTAACAAATTCACTATCCAGTTTTGATAATTCTTACAATGCTTGGTTAAAGAGTGCTACAAATGTCTTTACTTTAGCCGATTCGGGGAAAGTGGACGAGGCCTCTGCACTTAACGCTGGCGAGACAATGGCTAAGTTTGATGCTTTACGTGAATACTATGACATTGTTGGGGAAAAGATTAACAACCTGTCATCAGCAACGGTAAAAGACTCACTGAACGCCTCGAATAATCAAAACTCACTGTTTATTGTGTTTGTCTGTTTAATTATGTTTTCCAGCTTGATCTGCATTATTTTCTTACCACGCGTCATTACATCCAGAATTAATGCGCTAGAATCAATGATCGCAGAGATTAGTGACGGTAATGGCGATTTAACAGGTAGATTAAATACCGATGGTAATGATGAATTATCAATTTTGGCGAAGACCTTTAATAAACTTATGGACAAGTTACATCAATTAATGGACATGATAAGGTCGGATTCCAGTTCATTATTTAAAGTCGCTACCAATTTAAATGATTTATCAACACACAGTAAATCAATTTCAACAGAACAGAATTCAAGACTTGAACAAATTGCAACGGCTATAAATGAACTTAATTATTCAATTAACGAAGTGGCGACCAATTCACAAACCGCTCAATCAGAAACAAATAAAGCAAAAGAAGCCTCCCATAATACGGTTACCATTGTTGATCAGTCCGTAAAAAATATAAACGAACTATCAAAATCTGTTTCTCATGCCAGTACTGTTATCGTCAAACTTGCTAAAGAATCCGAAAAAATAGCCCAAGTATTAGGCGTGATCCAAGGCATAGCAGAACAAACTAATTTACTTGCATTGAACGCGGCAATAGAAGCCGCTCGAGCAGGAGAGCAAGGCAGAGGCTTTGCTGTTGTGGCCGATGAAGTAAGAACACTAGCTAGTAGAACACAACAATCCACAGAAAACATTCAAACGATGATTTCTGATTTGGAAAGTGGCGTCAGTGAGGCCGTTGAAGCCATTAACAGTGGCTCAGGACAAGTCGAAGAAGTCGTTGAAATGTCACAAAAAATTAAAGACTCTTTGAATATTGTGGAAACAACAATCAACCAAACAAATGATATTATTTATCAAATCGCAACCGCAACAGATGAGCAAAGCGGTGCTGTGAACGACATTAATCAAAACATAAGTACATTAAATGGCTTATCATCAGAGAACCTTGAAGTCATACTTGACTCTCAAAAAGCCTCAGAAAATGTCTTCAAAATTTCGACAACCCTTAGTAAGAATATGGAGAAATTTAAAATATAAATAATGATCCGCTCACTTTCTAAAAATAAGTTGGCGGATTTTTCTCGTAGTATATAAGTCATGTATTCAGGTTCAATGATCGCGCTATAAGCGTCGACGTTTGTCACTGGCTACTTGGCTTGCCGCTTCATAAATACTCTGTAATTCACTTAAACTCACATCAACAAACACATCTTGCTGCTGCAGCACATGATGTAAATCCTCTACTTCAAAATGATGAGGTAACGAAGGATTGACCGTCGTTTTTTTAAGCCAATATAGAGGATAGCGACGCCAATAAAAAAGATTGTTCACGACCATCGCAAGCAAGATAATCACACAGATATTGATTAAAAACACAGTAACCGATTCATACGCATTGATTTGTGGATACTCTGTAACAAAATAAAATGCGGTCGCGCCTCCCGGAGGATGCAGACACCCTAAATAATGCATTAAAAATACAGTACAGCCCACCGCTAACGCTGCCGTAAGGATAGTGCTATCAAGATACTCAGCAAAACCAACACCCACCAATGCCGCAATCGTCTGCCCAGCCAATGTGGGCCAAGGTTGAGATAGAGCGCCATGAGGTAACGCAAACACAAGAAAAGCACTGGCTGCAGCAGAGGCAAAAAACAAAACGTGTACGGGAGAAGAAAGACTCCACTTAGTAACTAAAGCAACAACACTTATCGCAAAGCACGTTGCTAAACCTGAAATAAGACGTTCAAGGTGAGACGTTTGGTTGGTTTCCACACCAATGAATTGAAAGCAGTTTTTTATAAATGACATAGCAGCATCCGGGAGAGTGATATAGAAAAAAAGTGAATTTAGCCCACTTAAAAAGCTGAGTTATAGTACGTAATTGCTAACTCACAGTATAATGAATATTAAATAAGTATTAATTCAATATTATTGCACTTAAATGAGTTTTTTATGGACATTGAGTTAGCTAAAACCTTTATCGAAATCATGCAATCAGGTACGTTTGCAAAAGCGGCGGAACGATTGCACATCACACAAACAACGGTAACCGCAAGAATTCACTCCCTTGAAGCAGATATGGGCACAAAGCTCTTTATTCGTAATCGTGGGGGCGCTCGCTTAACGCCAGCAGGAGAAAGGTTTTCCAAATACGCTCAAGAAATCCTCTTTATCTGGCAAGCCGCCAAAGACGCTTGTCTTGAACCGAAAACCGATAACAAGCAGCCTTTGTCTCTGGGTGCTGAAAACAGTTTATGGAACCCCATTATGGTTGATTGGGTTATTGAACTTTCCCGCTTAGAACATTTACAGGTAACCAGTCGAGTCACTACAACGGATGAGATTTACAATAACATTCGTAGAAATAAATTAGATGCGGCCATTGTACACAGTGCCCGCTATTATCCAGATTTAGTTATAGAACAAATTGCAGAAGAAAAACTGATTCATGTCGCTTGTGCTCATAATGCCTCACCTAATTTGTATATTGACTGGGGTGAAGAATTTGTACAGCAATTCGACCGTTGCTTACCGTTTAACAGACACACAGCAATGACCTTTTCATTAGGCCCAATGGCATTAAAAGTCATGTTAAGGAATGGGGGCAATGGGTATTTTAGAACACGGGTTGTGGACAAGTATTTACAAGAAGGCCGTTTAATTCGGGTGACTGATGCACCTGAATTCAGCTACCCTATTTATTTAATTACCCATAGAGGTCATCTCCCAACGGATTTTGAGGACATAAAAATCAGTTTAAAGAAGGTACTAAAACAAGCGAACCAGTGGATAGTCTAAAGAAAAAATAGAATAAACAGATAGCAAGTTGGGAGACCCACCCAACTTGTCAATTCACACGTCGTTATTTAACGCTAACGCCTGCCACTTCATCGACAGAAACCGCTTGAGTTCGTTCAATAATTTTAACCAACGCAGATTGGATAACCTCACTTTCCCTTGCATCTGTTTGACTGGTAAAACGCTCCTCTTGAGCCGTTGCTCCCTCTTCTAGGGTAAAGGTGACGAGAACCTCTGTCGCACACTCTACTGAAGAGCCAAAATATTCTAGAGAAATAGAAGGGTAGCCTTTAAAGCCCTTCTTAACGTGTTTTGCAATGCGCTTTTTTGCTTTATCTAAATTCATTGAACACCTTGTATGTCATTAAAAGAAAATGCGGCTCTAAGAGAAATGATTGAGTATTGACCATTCATTATCAAATTCAGACCATATTTAGTTAGATGAAGCGAAAAAGCCAGATAAACCTAATTTTTATTGTGGATCATTTTTAGCCACTGAAGAACGCACTACTAAATTAGGCTCTAGCATCATGGTTTTACCCGTTTGTCTAGGGTTAGTAAGCCTTTCAATTAATGTGCTGATTGCGAGCTTAGCTAAACGTTCCTTCGGCTGATTGACTGTGGTTAAAGGTGGGCTAAAGTAGGCTGAATTAGAAATATTATCGTAACCAATAATAGAGAGCTGCTCAGGAATTTTTACGCCTGCCGATTGGGCTTCACTCATCGCCCCCATTGCCATCATATCATTACCAACAAATACGGCACTCGGACGTTTTTCAAGAGACATCAGCTTGCGCATGCCTATTTTACCTCCTTCACATTCAAAGTCTGATTCAATAACCCACTCAGGTCGAATGTTTAACCCTGCCTGAGCCATAGCATCTTGAAACCCTTCAAGCCTATGCTGTGAAGGTATTTTTTCAAGAGGCCCACCAATATAAGCGATCTCAGTATGCCCCTGATCAATTAAATATTGAGTCGCGATATGAGCGCCTTTTGCAGAATTATCTTGAATACGATCTAAATACGCATCCGTTGGGCCCCAGTCCATTACGGTTATTGGTAGGTCTCGTTTTTCGGCTAATGAGGTAGATAACGAATCATTGTATTCCGTACACATTACCAAAATCCCATCGACACGCTTTTGAGACAGCATTCGCAGATAAGACAGTATTTTTTCGGAATCGCCATCGGTATTACAGAGTATTAAATTGTAACCTTCATCGTAACAATGCTTCTCAACATAATTAATTAACTCAGCATAAAAAGGACTCAATGTTGTTGTTACCAGCATTCCTAGACTTTTTGTGGTTTTTACTTTTAAGCTACGAGCAACGGCACTTGGAGCATAATGTAAATCATCGGCGGCTTTAAATACTTTTTCTTGTGTTTTTGCGGCCACAAAACGTGTTTTATTCAAGACATGAGAAACCGTAGTAGTAGAAACGCCAGCACGTAATGCGACATCTTTAATGGTAATTGGCAAGGACAGGTGCTCCATTAAACAATCAGTAGACGCAGCAATCTAATACTCGTCATTTTAAATTTGTTATTCGTGTATTTGATTCTCATCCATTGAGTTTCATGATCAAAAAATTCTACTCTTCTTTCTACACGGACTTAGTATTTATAGTACGACAACCACAGACACCCTATAAGATGAAATGTTGTCATTTAGCCTTCTATACTATAAAAATGTAAAAAATGGGCCAGAGACCTCATGACCCTTTGTACAATGTTATATGAATACCTCTCTTTTGGTGTAATGAAATGTGTCTATGCGAAGATCACCCCTTTTTTTAAGATAAAGCAACCGTATCCTCGCGCCTCTCCTGTTACCACTATAGCAAAGGCATCGCTTGCTTTTTCATAAAACGCAAAGCGTTCTAATGCATCCATCTCTGACAAATCACGGTCATGTAGCTTTAGACAGGTCTGGAATTCTTCTTGAACCGTCGGTAATTCACTTTGCGGACCATCGAGCACGGCCATTCTAGTCACGGGTTTTTCTACAAAATTGTCTAAGGGGAAAACAGATAAGATAGCGTCTGCCGCTCTCACAACACCAATGCCATCTAATCGGATGATCGGCTTCCCTTGAGCAACGGATGCGGCTGGAAAATTCCGATCAACCAGTACCAAATCATCGCCATGGCCCATAGTCCTTAATACGTTTAACAATTCACCATTTAACAAGGGATCAATATTTTTTAACATATAGGGCTCCTTAATGATTTCCACTCTAAAAATAATCCAATATGGCTTATTTATTATTTCGTGTATTTTTCACGATAGTAATCTAAAACAACGGCAATGATGATCACTAATCCTGTAATCATTTGGCGCATAAAGTCATTTAAACCAAGTAAAATCAATCCATTAGCTAGCACCCCTATAATAAAGGCGCCTAATAAGGTACCAAAGACACTGCCTCGCCCTCCCATAAGGCTTGTACCGCCAATAATAACGGCGGCAATGGCATTCAATTCAAAACCAATTCCGGCAATTGGGCTTGAAATATTCAATCTGGCCATGTAAATAATCGCGGCCACACCAGCGGCTAAACCACAAATAGTAAAAGCCGCGACCTTGTACCAAAAAACAGGATGTCCAGCTAATCGAACGGCTTCTTCATTATTACCAATACCGTATATCATCCGGCCAAAAATGGTTTTATGTAATACAAACCATGCGATACCGACCAACACCAACGCCGCAATAAACACCACAGGCATGCCTAAAAAAGAAGCAGAACCAAAATCATTAAACTGCTCAGGAAAATCATAAATTGTTTGTGCTTCTGATATATGTAAAGCACCACCACGGGCAATATTTAGCATACCTAATGTGATGATAAACGAAGGTAGCCCCCAATAAGCACTGATCAAACCATTCATCAAACCACAGAGCGTTCCAGCCAGAAGCGCCGCAGCAACAGCAAACACAATCGCTTCTGTTGGTCCAAGGCCAGGATAAGTAATGGCTTGACCGGCCACCACAGACGCAAAGGCCAAAACAGAACCGACTGAAAGATCAATACCGGCGACCAAAATAACGAAAGTTAACCCTACCGCCAAAATTAAATTGATCGTAATTTGGGTCAATATATTGGTAATATTATTCGCTGATAAAAAGTGCTCAGATGCCAAAGAAAAAATTATTATTAAGCTAATTAACGCTAATCCAATGCCTGCATCACGAATGATGGCTTTTGCTGACCAACGGCTTTCAACCATGGCTTTATCCTTTCCTAAACTTGTGTCGTTCATAATCACCAGCCTCTTATATTTATTGTGTGATTTATACTCTGGGGCCTTTGCCTGCGTAAAATATGGCAAAGAGCCAACTGTTTTATACGGCTTTAATCGCTTTTATAGGCGAGCTGCAAAATACTCTCTTGGGAAAAATTTTCTCTTGTTAACTCACCTTTAATTTCATGATTGGCTAACACAACAATTCGATCACACAAAGTCATCAATTCCGGCATTTCAGAAGACACCACTAATAAAGCCATTCCATCTCGAGCAAGATCACGTAAAATGGCATAAATTTCGGCCTTAGCCCCCACATCAACACCGCGAGTCGGCTCATCTAGCATAAATACATCTGGGTGACGGGCTAGCCACTTTGCTAACACCACTTTTTGTTGATTACCACCTGATAGACTCGATACATTATCCTTTACGTCACCGCATTTTAGATTCAGTGTTTTACCAATACGACTCGCCATTTCATTTTCACGCGTCAGTTGCATCAATCCTGCCGATGAAACTTGATCAATCGCCGCTAAAGAAGAATTGATGGCAATCGACATATCCAAGATAAGACCTTCTTCCTTTCGATCTTCAGTGACAAAGCCAATTCCTGCGGCAATGGCATCCGCTGGTTTTTTAAATTCAACCACTTTATTGTTGCGTAAAATATCTCCTGAGACGACTTCTTGTGCACCAAATAAACTACGCAGCAACTCGGTTCTCCCCGCCCCAACTAGCCCCGCAATGCCAAGAATTTCGCCATAACGTAGGTCAAAAGAAACGCCGGCTTCATGTGGTGATTGTGGAACCCGTAACCGTTTTGCCGAAAGAGCTACTTCTCCAAACTCATGTGTTTCAGTATCGTGGGACATCTCTTGCTCAAGATGCTTACCCACCATATTGCTAACCACTCGATCAGGTGTTGTTTGACTGATTTCCTCAGTAATAATCGATTCTCCGTTTCGAAAAACCGTTACTCGATCACATATAGAGAAAACCTCATTTAAATGATGAGACACAAAAACAACGGTAACACCTTGTTTCTTAACCGTATCAACAATATGAAAAAGCTTCTCTGTTTCACGATCCGTTAAGGTTGCTGTGGGTTCGTCCAGTATCAAAATTTGACTCTTTGATTGCAGTGCTCTCGCTATTTCAACCTGCTGACGATAAGCAATGCCGAGCCGACTAATACTTTCATTTACATTCACCTCCGTCAGCCCAATCGCATCCATGGCAATGCGAGCACGTTTGTTCATTTCTTTTTGATCTAATAAGCCAAACCGAGTTTTAGGAAAGGCTTCAAAACAAATATTTTCAGCCACTGACATGTGAGTCAGCAGATTAAACTCTTGATGGACAACTTGAATACCTTGCGCTTTCGCTTGTTTAGGCGTTTCTGGGCGATAGTCTTCATCGTTTAGAAAGATGGCGCCACTATCAAATTTATGAACACCGGTTAACACTTTTATAAGTGTCGATTTGCCTGCGCCATTTTCTCCCACCAGTGCATGCACCTCTCCTCTTTTAAGGGAAAAATTGACTCCTTGTAACGCTTTAACACCGCCAAAATGCTTATGTAGAGCCTGAACTCGTAAGATTTCATCAGCAGAATGTGTGGTGACACTTTGAGTATTTGAATGAACTGACATCAATGGATTCCTATATTCAAACGCATTCTATTTCGATGCATTATTCCTAAATGGTTCATAATTAACCTAAATTGGAACTCAGAAGCCTAAGCGGTTACTCCATAAACAAGCCGTTAATGAAGTAACGCACTTACATTCGTTTGAACTAGTTTTCAGAAGTAACCAGTTTGATTGGCGTTTTAACCCAGCCTTTAAGCTCTGGGGCACCTTTTAAAACGTCTAGACCTTTGTCGATAGCGTTAGCCGCCATTTCTCGACCAAATTGATCTACCGTTGCCAGTAAGCGACCATCCTTAATCATAGGACCAACAGCCGGTATATTATCAAACGCAACCACTTGAATATCACCCGCACGGCCCGCTGACTCTAATGCTTTAATGACGCCAATCGCCATAGAATCGTTCGCAGCCATTACACCTTGAATATCTGGATGGGCAGTCAACATGTTAGAGAATACGGTATTAGCTTCCTCTGTTTCCCAGTGGGCAGTACGAGAATCAATAAGGTTTAACTCGCCAGATTTAATGGCGTCTTCAAATCCCAATTTACGTTCATGTGCATTATCAGCACCAGGATTCCCTTCAACAATCACAACTTTTGCGCCTTTGCCTAACTTTTTAGCCAAAGCTTCGCCAGCTAATCGAGCTCCATCACGATTATCTGGTCCAATAAATGCCAGTTCAACACCTTGTTTTTTCTTAGCTTCAGCGTCTAAAGCAACATCAAAGTTAATAACAATAACACCGGCTTCCATCGCCTTCTTTAATGGTCGAACCATTGCTCTTGAATCAGCAGGAGCAATAACAATAATATCCGCGCCTTGTGTAATAAAATTTTCAACGGCATTTATTTGAGACTGGAAATCCGTTTCATTTTGCATACCCACAGCACGTAATTCGTAATCCCCTCGACGAGCGGCATGCTCTTTTGTTCCTTCTAACATGTCACGAAAAAATTCATTCGCTAAGGACTTCATAACTAAACCAACGACAGGCTTATCATCAGCCATAGCCGCCGACCCCGTCATCAGTGCCGCTGATGTAAGTAATGCAATTGACGCTTTTTTAAGAAAAATCATTATAGCTTCTCCATATTATTTTTATTTGATGTAACCGAAAAGCAATCGGTTGCGCAATCGGTTGCTTTCCAATATACATGACAATCATGAAGAGTCAATCAATCGAAAGTGAATAGTTTTTAATCTATAGAGAAGAAAACAAAATGGCGTTTATAACAGTGCCGTGGGTATACGGTATTTGAATTAAGTTACTGCGGCATATCTTAGACGTAAAACACGCTCTCCTGTAATCTCATGCACAGATTCACTTATAGGATAAAACCCGCCGTTTTCATAAAATTTTTGTCCAGTTTGATTTACTTTAAACACCTCTAACTCCAGTTCATCATGTAATGATTTTGCCTTATTAATAAGAGCCTTACCTATACCCAACCTATGATATTCGGGTTGTAAAAATATCGCTCCGACCTCATTCCCCATTAATGAAATAAAACCTTGTACAGATCCATTCACCTCAGCAACCCAGGTATCCGTATTGGGCAGGTAACTCTTTTCTACCTCAATCCGTTGCTCAGAAATAAACTCATCTGTCATAAATTCATGTGCTAAACGTGTCGCCACTTCCCATGAATTAAGCACAGCATCTAAATCAGTTTGTTGATATTGTCGAATAATCACTTGCATTAGTCTTCACCACCCTTACTCGTTATCGTTGTCTTTACTTTACTGAGTTGAGTACGGCATGAATTGAATAAATACGACAGTTTTAAGTTAATTTAAAATCACCATAAATATCGATGGTAAGATCCCGTTCACGTGCATATTCACCTGGCGTCTTACCAATCGCGCTTTTCAAGTGGCGAATCAAATGAGGTTGATCACTAAAGTCAAATTGATCGACTAGATCCGCCCAATCTATTTCAGCCTCATCTAATTGGTAAAGGTAATTTAAAACGTCTTCTAATCGCATCATAGATTGGCATTGCTTCAGGGTTAATTCTGTTACTCTTAAAAAACTGCGTTCAATCGTGCGCTGGGATCGATGTACTGTAGAGCCGATACTGGCAATAGAGGTATTGCTCAACAAAGGTAAAATCTGACGTACCAAAACACTGTGTTTATCATCTTGAATATTCAAAAAGAAACGGCTTAGGCTTTCATCTAACGAATCACATACTTTATCGACGGCTTCTGTTCCTTCATTTAACAGTGTCTGATAGAAGAACCAATCCAACCCCATAAGCAAATTTGTGTCCGCTCTTTTTATTTTTTCTAATGATAGCGCCGACGATTCAGGAAGTAAGTGTTTAACAGAATATAAAGCCCCAGTTCGAAACTTAATACCAATCATTCGAAAAGGAAAAGAGTGATCCATAGTAAATGAGTGTCTATGGGGAAAGATCCAATGACTGCCAGAGCCTTTCTGAACAAAGTCACCTTGAACATATTGATAGTCATAATTAGGAGAAGCGATGATCAAATGCGTCGTCGGGTCAGGATTCAACTTAGGATAATTATGGATGATGTCCTCTCCTTCCTTTTCCAAATACCAATAGCAGTCAATGTACTTCGCAACATGCTCTAACTTAGGGAGACGTCTCCAATGGTTCATTTACACCAACACTCTCTTTTTAATAAGTGACGATTTTACAATGGCTGTTTTAGTGTCTGCTAATTCAGAAAAACGTTCAAGCAGCGGATCGAGTTCCCTGATGTCTTTTAAATACACACGCGAAATAAAGCAATCTTCCCCTGTCACTTTATCGCATTCAACAAACTCAGGGCTCGAAAGAATCCTCTCTTCTACGGCCTTTAATTTATTGGGAAATGGGCGCATCCGAACAATGGCCGTAAGGCTGTAGCCTAAAGCCATAGGATTTACTTCTACTCGATAGCCCGAAATAATACCATTTTCCTCAAGTCGTTTTAGACGCTCATTAACACTCGGCGCCGTCATTCCTACGGCTCGGCTAAGCTCGGTAACAGGAGTACGAGCATTGTGGTAAAGTAGCTCAACTAATCGAGAATCAATACCATCTAACTGAAGAATTTCTTTTTTAAGGTCATTACGCATTTTTGCCTCTAATAAATACGGTTTTTGATTGGATTTGCCTTTTTTTACCTCTGCCATTATTTCTGTTCCAGCTTTATCCTATTCACCATAAATCACTTGCTCTTAAAACACACTGATTAACAACTTTGTGAAAACAACATTTTGGAAAAAATGCAGAGCCTCATTATACTTTTATTGGAGTAAATACATGCAACATTCAAATCACACCGTTGGTAGTATAGAACTGGCACTCGCTATGATCTTGTCAGGAACCATTGGCTACTTTGTTATTAGTTCAGGGCAATCGTTTTGGAATGTGGTTTTTTTCCGCTGCATTATAGGCGCAATCACTCTAGGTGCATTCGCCTTCTATTCAGGGATCATTCGAGCCGAATTTTTTCAGCCTAGTACCTTATTAGTGATTATTTTTGGTGGTATTACTTTGGTCGCTAATTGGATCTTCCTATTTGCTTCTTTCAATTACATTCCTTTTTCCATTGCTACTGTCGCCTACCATATGCAACCCTTGTTTCTTGTACTGGCAGGTGCGTTACTGACCAAAGAGACACTATCAGGCACCCTAATCGTGTGGCTGGCACTGGCATTTGTAGGATTGTTTTTAATTGTTGAATTAGACGTCAATGAAATAGCTATGTTGTTTTCTGATGAGGCGATTTCAAGCACTGAAACACGTTCTGACTCAGGATCCTTATTCGGTCTATTGCTGGCCTTAAGTGCCGCATTACTTTATACGGTAACAACGATGATGACGAAGAAAGTCAGTCAAGTGCCTCCCACTTTTGTCGCCTTAATACAAGTTTTTGTAGGCATTGGCATGTTGTTGCCTTTTGCTGATTTCAATAAATTGCCATCACAAAGCAGTCAATGGTTGGATCTGGTCATTCTTGGCTCTGTACTGACTGGTTTTATGTACATTATTATGTATGACAGTTTCCAGAAATTACCCACTAGCTTAATTGCTTTGTTATCCTTCATTTACCCAGTGACCGCTCTATTTGTGGATTATTTTGCCTTCTCAACCCAAATAAGTCTGTTGCAAGTGCTCGGGGTTGTCTTGATTTTGCTCGCGGTCTCTGCGGTGAAATTTAATTGGTCATTCTCATTTGCTAGTAAAGCAAAACAAGTGACCAAGTAGGACGGCATAAGATTCATTTCAATTAGATTGCACATAAAAGAACGCCAAGGATGGCGCTCTTAAACACCGAATAATCAAAAAGTAACCTTCTTAATTAAACTTATCACTCTGTAGCCAATTTGCTTATCAACATTTTCATACCTGCTCCAGCAAAAAAGACGGCAAAGATTGATTCAAAGGCCTTACGTGATTGAAAATAGAAATTACGCACCTTTGGAATAGAAAATAACAACGCATACCCCAGACAAACCGTTAAACTAAGAGAGCCAATCGATAACATGATTTTCACAATATCTAGGCTCGTCGCACCATTTGGCACACCTAATGAATATAAAGAACCAAAAAATAAAATGGGCTTAGGATTAGATAAATGGATCAATAAACCTTTTAAATAAGCCGCTTTAATGCCGGATCTGGTGCTAATAACGGTATCCGTTGTGTCCGCAGTAAGCACTGAACGCATAGATTTATAGGACAAATACAGTAAATAACAGGCCCCAAAATACCGAAACATGTCCAATAGCCAAACATTGGCATACAATAAAGTGCCAAAACCAAAAGCCGCTAAACAAGACCAAAACATTGAGCCTGTCAAAGTCCCTGTCGCTAAAGCGACGCCATGTTTTCGGCCTTGGCTCATGGACATATTGGAAATAGCTAAGGTAGATGGCCCTGGGCTGGCAATAGCCACAAAAGCCGCCAACATAATCAACGCATAATTTATTTCTTCCATAATTATTCCTATTTAGAGTATTTGTTGTATTGTTATATGACCCCTACTTTCAAATCTATCCTATACATCTTTAAATTTAAAACCATTACCCTATTTTTTATAGCCGCTTGTACTCTCGTTATAATGCCGCTCAACGTATTCATAGTGTGTTTATAACAAATTCAAGAACCGTTATGATAGACCATTATTCAATGGCAGGACGCCTTTCAATTAGGTAACTACCATGCTTAACCATGCAACACGACGCCTCTTCTGTACTTTTTTACTTATACTTCCATTATCTATCTTCGCCCAAGACATCATCGTTAGCCGTGTTGTATCTGTTTACGATGCGGATACCTTTCGTGTTGATATTGAAGGCTGGCCTGATATTGTGGGAAAAAATATGCCAATTCGAGTTAAGGGCGTCGATGCCCCTGAGATCCGCGGAAAATGCGAATCAGAGAAAGAACAAGCTAAAGTGGCGAGAGACTTTACTCGCTCGTTACTAGGAAGTGGCGCCAGAGTAGAGCTTAGAAATTTAAAAAGAGGCAAATACTTTCGCTTTTTAGCCGATGTCTATATTGATGACTCTCTGCTCTCAGAAAAACTCATCGTTGGTGGGTTAGCTCGCCCCTACGATGGAGGGCATAGAGACGGTTGGTGTGATTAATTCACATTACTTATTGAATCAATTTCGCGTATTATTTTTGGAGTCTTCAACAATAATAAAAGGAAAGTTCAACATGAAACCAGAGTCCATTGCCTTACATCACGGTTATACATCAGAAGCAACAACAAAAGCCGCCGCGGTTCCCATTTATCAGACCACATCTTACACATTTGACGACACTCAACATGGGGCCGACTTATTTGACCTAAAAGTCGCGGGCAATATTTATACTCGTATAATGAACCCGACGACCGATGTGTTAGAGCAACGAATGGCCGCTTTAGAAGGAGGGATTGCCGCTTTAGCCGTCGCTTCAGGTATGGCCGCCATTACCTATTCGATTCAAGCATTAACTGAAGTAGGAGATAACATCGTCAGCACAAGCCAATTATATGGCGGTACTTATAACCTATTTGCGCATACTTTACCTCGTCAAGGTGTTGACGTTCGAATGGCCGCCGCCGATGACTACGCTGGCTTAGAAGCGCTGATTGATCCTAAAACCAAAGCGGTGTTTTGTGAATCAATAGGTAACCCGGCTGGTAACATTGTTGATCTGCAAAAACTGGCCGAAATAGCTCACCGAAACGGCGTACCTCTCATTGTCGATAACACAGTGGCCACACCTGTTTTATGTCGCCCATTTGAGCATGGCGCCGATATTGTCGTTCACTCTTTAACAAAATACGTTGGTGGTCACGGGACGACTATTGGTGGAGTCATTATAGATTCTGGAAAATTCGACTGGACGGCAGACAAAACGCGCTTCGCACTGTTAAATGAACCTGACCCATCTTACCACGGTGTCGTTTATACAGAAGCATTGGGCGCTGCCGCTTATATTGGTCGTTGCCGAGTGGTTCCGCTACGTAATACCGGTGCGGCACTGTCACCTCAAAGTGCATTTCTACTCATGCAAGGTTTAGAAACCTTGAGCCTCCGCATGGAGCGCCATTGCAGCAATGCCGAAGCACTGGCAAAGTACCTTAATAGCCATCCAAATGTAAGTTGGGTAAACTATGCGGCCCTGTCAGACAGCCCATTCAATGCCACTTGCCAAAAAATATCAGCGGGTAAAGCCTCTGGCATCATCAGTTTTGGGATAAAAGCGGATACTGCAGAAGCCAGTAAAGCCGCTGGAGGCCGGTTCATTGACGCATTAGAAATGATTCTTCGACTGGTTAATATTGGCGATGCTAAATCTCTTGCTTGTCACCCAGCCAGTACGACACACCGTCAATTGGACGCTGAAGAATTGGCGAAAGCAGGTGTTTCCGAAGATCTCATACGTATTTCAGTCGGTATTGAGCACATTGATGACATCATCGCCGATGTCACTCAAGCACTTGCAAAGGCAACGAGCTAGCTAATTGTGTACTGAATAACAGACTCATCTAATACAAAGCGAATCCGATGATCAGTAAAACGGATTCGCTTTTTAGTAAAAACAAACAGAAAGAAGCCACCCTTTTATTAGCAAAGCGCATTATTACTGCCCATTGTGTTTTATGAGCAGTAATAACGCTGATTTAAGTTAAAGATAGAATGGAATATAAAGTGCGATGGCGGGAAAGAAATAGACCGCTAATAGACACGCTAGCATGATTAAAATAAATGGCCATACGCCTTGGATTACTTCTGAAGATTTGCCTCCAGATACAGATTGTATGACAAAGAGGTTTAACCCCACGGGCGGCGTTATCAAGGCACACTCAATCATAATCACAAAAATGATAGCAAACCAGATTGGATCAATACCTAGCATTCCTAAAGAAGGATACAAAACTGGCATCATAATCAGCAGCATTGATACCGATTCAAGAAAGAACCCCATAATCAATAAGACAAAACAAACAGCCGCAATAAATAAACCTATTTCAGAGATATTTTCACTGACTAACATCGAAATATCTTGAGGTATTTGGTAGAGAGTAATGGCTTTGCCAAAGACTTTTGCCCCGGCAATAATAAGAAAAATAGTAACCGTATTTTTCATGGTACTGATCGCAGCGGCCTTGAATTTTTCAAGACTAAAGGTTCCCATCATCATCACGATAATAAGAGAAACCGCGACACCCACTCCTGCCGATTCTGTCGGCGTAAAGACGCCAGTATAAATACCACCGATAATAATGCTTGCCAACACCAATGTTGGCAATGCACGTAAACTGGCCGTTTTACGCTCTACTGCGGTCGACTTTTCACTGGGTGTGTAGTTTTTGCTGAAACGGGCGTAAAAGAAACAGTACAAAATAAATGCACTGGCCATCAAAAGTCCAGGCACAATCCCAGCCAAAAACAAATCAACAATAGATTCTTCCGTAATCACGCCATAGACGATCATGGGAATAGAGGGTGGTATCAGTATTCCTAAAGTACCACCCGCCGCAATAAGCCCATAGACAAACGGTTTATTGTATCCTCGATCTGTCATTTCTTTAATGGCAACATTACCGATCGTTGCCGCCGTTGCAACAGATGAGCCTGAGATGGCCGAAAAAATCGTACAAGAAGCAATGGTAGCAATGCCTAACCCACCAGGCCAGTGCCCCACCCAAGATTGCACCGCTCGAAATAAATCTCGACCAATACCGCCTTGCAATAAAATATTAGACATCAACAAAAAGAGCGGTACGGATAATAGAATGAAACTATCAAAAGAGGAATAAAGCGCCAGCGGGGCCATCATAGGTGAAAAGCCTGCCAGCAATAGCATGCCTAAACCTAGCCCACCCAAGGCAAAAGCAACAGGAACACCAATCAATAAAGCCAGAACTAAAATAACCAATAACAGAATAATCGTCATTATAGAGAAACCTCTTCATGTTCTTGGTAATCACTGGCGAACAGTAAGACCATTTCTAAGATGGCTTGTAAGGTTAGTAAACCAAAACCAACAGGAATAGCGGACTTAGTCGCCCATAATGGTAGCCCAAGCATGCTGGCGGAAGCCGATCCCATCTCAATGGATTCTCTTAATAATTCAAAGCCGTAGTAGGCAACAAAGCCTGCAAAAAAAATAATAGACAGTAAAGCAACAAAATCAGACATTTTCCGTACTCGTTCACCCAACATACTGGTTAAAAAGTCGATACGAATAAGTGCCTTGTGTTGCAATACCCAGCTTGCTCCCAAACAAGTGGCCCAAATTTGACAAAGTAATGAGATGTCTTCTGACCAAATAGTAGGTGCGGTAAAGACATATCGGGCAATAACTTCATAAGTGATAATGACCGCAACCAAGACAAATAAAATCGCGGATAACTGACCGCATAATGTAATTAATCGGTAATTTATGCGAACCCATAGAGAGGGGTGCTCTGCGCGCCAAGCGGATAAGTCCTTTTCTTTTTTTGTCTCGTTGGACATAGATAATACTCCAAAAAACAACGAAATACCGCGGGGTAGACGACTACCCCGCGGTATATTTTTTAAGCTTAAAGGTTTTCAGCGGCTTGAATAACTTTAGCACCGAGAGGACCCGAATTATCTAAATAAGACTGCTTAACAGACGTTGTCGCTTTACGCCATTCGGCAATATCATTAGCGTCTAAATGAATCACTTCCATGTTTTTCTCAGCGTCCGCAATCGCATCACTTTCAATTTTCTTAATTTTGTTTCTTAGTTGAACTTCTACTTTACGAGCCGCATCGGAAATTACTTTTTGATTCTCGGCTGATAACGACGCCCATGTCTTTTCGTTAATAATCGTTAAGAACTCAATATCAGCATGATTGGTTAACGTTAGATAATCCATCACTTGATGCAATTTACGTGGACCCACCGCAGAAACACCTGTCATGCCCGCGTCAACTGTGCCACGCTGATACGCTAAAAATTGTTCCGAACCAGCCATAGAGGTTGGTGCACCACCGACCGCTTTTACAAACTCACCTAACGTTTTACCAAATACACGTACCTTCATACCTTCCATGTCTTCTGGGTGCTGTACTGGTTTCTTCTTAGAAAGCAGTGCAACGCCACCATAAGCTTGCCACCACAATGGGCGAGTTCCTGTTTCTAGAATAGCCTCATCAAGCAGTTTACGGACAGCACTGTCTGGTCGTGTTGCCGCTTCGACCTTATCTTGAGAAGGGAACATAAATGGAACATAAAACACATCGACCGCTGGAATGGTTCCCGCTAGTTGAGAAAGACTCATTACGCCCATTTCAATGGCACCAGAGCTGACGGCTTGATGCACTTCACTGTCTTTAAACAACTGTGCTGAAGGGTAAATTTTAATCTTAATATCACCGGCACTTTTTTCTTCCACTTCTTTCTTAAAGTCAACGAGGTTTTGACCAAGGTGATGCTTAAGTGGTAACTGCAGAGAAATGCCCAAAGTGGTTTCAGCTAATGCTGGCAAGGAAGCCATCAAAGTAGATGCCAATAAGCCAGTTTTTAGAAGCGTTTTATAATCCATGATAATGTCCTATTTTTATTATTGAGTTTTATGGTTTTTACATTTTATTTTTTATTTTTTATTACAGCGTTTTAGTGCTTTTCATTACGAGCTTTAAGGTCAATAACACCTTGTGATAATGGCCTAGTTTCAGTCCGTAACCCTGCTTTAGCAACTTGTCCTGACGTTTCATGCTCTAACACGGCAGGCAGTTCACGTGATAGTTCAAGCAAATTAATTAAATCCACACGGGTATGCAAACCGATGGATTCCAACATATGAACTAGGTCTTCAGTACACACATTACCCGTTGCTCCGGGTGCATAGGGGCAACCACCAATACCACCAAGCGACGCATCCAACTGATTGATTCCTGAGGATAACCCAGCAAGCGCATTCGCAAGTCCCATGCCTCGGGTATTATGGAGATGTAAGGTCACTTCGAGCGTGGGGTAAGCATTACGAACCAAAGAACATAATTCATGTACTTGACGTGGTGATGCCATCCCCGTGGTGTCGGCTATTGAAATACTCTGGATCCCAATATCAAGATATTGATCAACCACTTGCAATACTCGTTCAGGTGCAATAATACCTTCAAAAGGACAGCCGAATGATGTGGCTAATGACGCGTTAATACGCACTCCACTGCCCTCCATTAATCTACAGATTCGACTAAATTGAGCAAGTGACTGATCACACGTCATGCGCATATTGGACAGGTTATGCGATTCGCTCACAGACATAACTAAATTTACTTCATCGGCCTTGGTTGCCAGGGCCCGTTCAGCCCCCTTTTCATTTGGTACTAAAGTAACGTAAGTCACTTTTGGGTTACGTGTAATTCGGTGCATTACCTCTTCTGCATCGCGCAAATTAGGAATGGCTTTGGGAGAGACGAAAGACGTCACTTCGATCTTGTTTAAACCTAACAAAGAAAGTCGATCAATGATCTCTATCTTTTTTTCAGTGGGAACAAAAACAGCCTCACTTTGAAAGCCATCACGTGTAGACACTTCATTGATTAATACAGTATCAGGCAGGTTTTGCATAAACATAGACGGTCTCCTAAATCACACCGTTTTCGCGTAAAGAGGTGATTTTTTCAGCATCAAGACCTAAAGACCCTAATACTTCGTCTGTATGTTCGCCCAACTTCGGCCCCAACCATTTCGTTTGACCAGGCGTTAAGCTAAGTTTTGGAACAATTCCCGGTAAAGAGATTTTATCGTCACCAACTAATGGGTGTTCAACGATCATTTCACGAGCATGGAAGTGAGGATCATTATAGATGTCTTCTGCGTTGTTAATACCACTCGATGGAACGGCCGCTTCTTCCAAAATAGCCAAAGCGCTTTTCAGAGTATGTTGAGATGTCCAAGCTTGAATGGCTTCATCTAATTCATCAGAGCGTTTTGCACGTCCATCATTTTGAGATAGCTCGGAATCATTTGCCAAATCAGGTCGCCCCATGGCATTCATTAAGCGTTTAAAAATGCTGTCGCTGTTCGCCGCAATCACAATATAGCGTTGATCTTTACTCATATAAGAGCCTGATGGCGCTATTCCTGGCATGCTCGCTCCTGTTCGCTCACGGATAAAACCGAACATGCCGTATTCTGGAATCAAACTTTCCATCACACCGAACACAGACTCATACAAGGCCACATCAATAAATTGACCTGTTCCCTTATTCACTTTCAAGTGGTGCATTGCCATCATAGCGCCAATCACACCATAAAGTGATGCTAAGGTATCTCCGATACTAACGCCGACTCGAACCGGTGGCTGATCTGGGTAACCGACTAAATGACGTAAGCCGCCAATAGATTCTGCAATAGCGGCAAAACCTGGACGAGATGAATAAGGGCCGTCCTGACCGTACCCAGATACACGTAGCATAATTAGCGCAGGTTTAATGGCGGATAAGTGCTCCCAACCAAGGTTCCATTTTTCTAATGTGCCTGGGCGAAAGTTTTCAATCACAATGTCTACGTCTTTCACCAAATCATGAATAATGCGTTGTGCATCAGGAGATTTAAGGTCCAGAGTGATGGATTTTTTATTACGGCTTTGGGAATACCACCAAAGGGAAGTATCTTTATACATTTTACGCCATTTGCGTAATGGATCACCGCTTCCTGGCGGCTCAACTTTAATCACTTCTGCGCCAAACTGGGCAAAAATGCTGCCCGCATAAGGACCGGCGATGAGTGATCCTAACTCCAATACTCGAACGCCTTTCAATGGCAATTCAGTCGTATTGCTAGAGTCGGTGTTAGATGACGAGTCACGTTGGCTCATTCTCGTTTCCCTTATCTATTTTTGTTATTTGATGTAAATATCATCTTCCAAACAAGAATCAGAGAAAAGCACCGATACGTTAGGCTGCCATCTCTTATAGAGATGGCAAAGAAATAGAAGTTAGGTTGTTCTTAAATGGTTGAGAAGAAGGTGCGCCGCATCAAACAGTTGATCTGAACTTCGAACACAGATTTTCAGTTCTCGATGAGCCCAGCTATCTAATAAAGGCACGGCCTCAATTCTTGATGCTTTAATATATGGGCGGGCAATATCAATTGGCATAAGCCCAATGCCCAGACCCGATTCAACCATGCTGCACAAGGCTTCATAACTGGTCACTTGTATTCGCATATTAAACGGCCGATTTGCTTTATCCGATGCCTTTAGCATTTGATTGTTAATCGCACTTCCCGTATGCAAGCCAACATAATCATAATCCAATGTATCGACATAATTTACTTCTTTACATTGACTCAAAGGGTGACCAACAGGCGTAATCACAACCAGTCTATCCGTTTTATAAGGATAAATAGATAAGTCTGCATGCTCTCGAGAAGCGATGGTGACAATACCAATATCCGCTGATTTTTCGGCCACTGCACGCACAATTTCACTGCTAATTTTTTCTTCTAAGTGGATTTGCACTAGCGGATTTTGATTTAAGAAAGACCTCAATTGCTTAGGAAGAAACTGACTAATCGCTGAAATATTCGCCACCATCCTAACTTGACCGCGAACACCATGGGAAAACTCATTCATCTGATTATAAATATCGTCTAACTGATGAAGTACACCGCGTGACATTTGCAGTAAGGCGTTCCCTGCAGGCGTCGCCACCACGCCTCTGTTGGTTCGCATCATTAATGGTGTATGGAGTAATTGCTCTAATTCTTTAATACGCTTTGATATCGCCGAGGCCGCAATAAAATTCAATTCGGCGGCTCGTGCAATAGAACCTTGCTCTATAACACAAACAAATAGTCGTAAGGATGTAGGGTCAATTAACATGCATTAACTCGCTTATTTTTTATCAATACCCATTCGATTTTATGTAGATGAACGCTCTCTATGTTGCTAAACATTAACATGACTTCTTATTTTCAACATGCTAATCATTGCCTATCTTTAAAGCGCATGGCACTGTAGAGCATAACGCTATAGATAAAATAAAATGGCCATAAAACGTACACCTTACTATTTTACAAAAACAACCACTTCTACTCTAATATGAAAAAAGTAGGACCTTGTTTTTCCCTTTATATAAAATTGTTGAGTTTCCAAATTAACATTCGGAGAAAGTATGAAAACACAGCTAATGATAAAACAGCAAATTAGCCTTGGACTTGCGGCTATTTTGGTTCTCGCTTTGCTTAGCATTTATGCCGTTGTTGAAGGAAAAATCAAACCCGATCTCATTTTAGAAAGTCAGCACCAAATTTCAGTTAACCAATCTGGTTTATCAGACCTCCTCACTTCTCAACTAACGCAGATTCAATCCCTTACTAGCAACTTAGCACTCTTATCAAGCACCCTGCCAAAAGACGTAGAGCTGTTTAAAAAAGTCTTTCCTTCCATTATCGATAACCACGGAGATGAAGCCATTGCTGGCGGAGGCATCTGGCCAGAGCCCAATGCGTTCAAAACAGGCACCGAGCTACGTAGTTTCTTTTGGGGTCGATCAAACAACGGTATAGAATATTTAGATGACTATAACGACCCTAAAGGAAGTGGTTACCACAATGAAAGTTGGTATCAAGTTGGTAAAAAAGGCTCTATCGATAGATGTCGTTGGTCTGAAGCCTACATTGACCCTTTCACAAAAATTCCAATGGTAACCTGTACTATACCAACCAAAGAAAACAATCGCTTTACTGGCGTGGCCACTGTCGACATGATGTTAGGTGGTATCAATCAAATGTTTGAACGCTATGGAAATGAAAATAATGGCTACGTTTTTGCCATTGACTCAATTGGTCAGATGATCAGTTTTCCTAAGTCGGCCGCCACCATTGTTAAGTCGGATGACACTATGGTCACGGCAGAAGAGTTAGTTCAAAGTGTTCCATGGTTAAAAGATGTTCTCCCAGTCGCCAAAAACCTGAAAGAAAGCCAAGTAATTTCTGTTGAGAACGATGGTATTTTAGGGGATTCAGCCTATGTTGATTTATTTAGGCACCCTCAGACAGGTTGGGTTATTGGTTTAGTTGTCCCTAAAGGCCAGATGACAGCCGTAGCCGAAAGCATGGGGTTGTTTATCATGCTTGCTATTGGTGCTTTACTCATTGTCGTTGGTATCATAACGGCTTTGTTCTTCCGTAACTTATTAAATAAAATCAAACAAACCACAGATCAAATCAAAGACTTGATTAGCGGAGGCTCTCATTCTAACCAAGAGCTGTCTGTCGGCACATTAAACGAAATTGGTGAACTCCGTCAGGCTGTGAATGCTTACGGAGAGAAGCTAAAAACCTTGTTATCACAAATTCACAACGAGTCAAATAATCTTGTAAACGACGCCGGGCGCTTAAAAGAGTTCAGTAATGAATCTTTGAATAAGGCCAACAGTTTGAATGACGAAAACCTAACCTTAGCCGCGGCAACAGAAGAACTTGGTGCGACATCACAAGATGTGGCTATGTACGCCAAGGAAACGCAGGCAACCGTAGAGCGCATTCATACGGATATTCTGTCTAGTGAAAGAGAAATGTCAGCCGTGATTACGACCATGCAAAAGCTAACAACCACAATGTCTAATGCACAGACAAGTATTCTAAAATTGGATGAAGACAGTAATAAAGCTCATAGCATGTTGAGTGTGATACGCGATATTGCTGAGCAAACCAATTTACTCGCGTTAAATGCCGCAATAGAAGCGGCTCGAGCAGGAGAAACAGGCAGAGGTTTTGCCGTTGTGGCAGATGAAGTACGTAACCTTGCAGCAAAAAGTGAGAGCTCAGCGGTTGAAATTGAACAAGTCCTAAGTCGATTACAAATGGCCTCAAAAGAGTCAGTTCAATCCATGGCTCTTGGTCATGATGAAACCGAAAAAGCGGTGGTCACCGCTGAGACAACAGCCACAAATCTGAAACAAGTGGTGAGTCAGTTCTCTCAGATTACAGACCAAGCAACGCAAATATCGGAAGCGGCGCATAACCAGCAAAAAGTCTCTAGCGACCTGAATCAGTTTGTCTCTAATTTACAAGAACTTACTGGTAGTAACGTAAATGACTCCAGTACGCTAAACGCAATGAGTGAGGAGATTGATAAAATTGCGAAACGCTTAAATTCTCTTAAATAAAGAGAATAAATAAAAACCACCAACAAAGTGAATTCGTTGGTGGTGATTTTAGAGAGTAGACAGCCAGTGAATGAAAAGGTTGGAGTATAATACTCTGACCTTTTTTAATGGTATCTGACTATTTTACGGCGTTAACATTTTCTCTTTTACCTGTTTAGGAATCGTTTTGGCTTTCAATTGACCCGCTTCATTGTAATGAGTCCACACACGTTTCTCGACACAATCCACCGCCAACTTACCATCATTAAACAGTTGATGACGAATACCAAAACTAGAGCGCCCTATTTCTGTTACTTCGCTTTTTATAAGAACTTTATCTCCATACTTAGAGGGTTTAATAAATTGAGAGCGCGTATCAACCATGGGAAAACCAACGTCTTTTAACTCGTCCCTTACGTACTTCATTGAGTAACCCATTGCTTCAAATAAAGCGGCCGTTGAGGCATCAAAAAAAGCAAAATAGCGAGGATAAAAAACAATGTCAGCGGGGTCACAATCACCCCATTCAATTTGTACAATCCGTTCATTCGAAAACATAAAGTAACCCTGCTATAAACTGATAACGTTGTTAGAAATGGGGTCTTTATAAAGCAATTCAACTTGATCTTGGCGGTGAGCTTGTACAGCGCGCTGATTCAAAGAACCTTTATCGGTTACTTCATGATGATTAATGCTAGGAGGCACAGATTGTAATGCGATTCGAGTAACGACAGTCGATCCACCCGTACTTTGCTTGGTAAACGCCGCGAGTTTTTCTTTAAAGGCTGCAATTATCGTTGGGTGATTGATCAACTCTTCATCTGTAATAGCCAAATCACGTGGCAGAATCGCACGACAGTGAACCCAGTCCGGAAATACAAGGGCCGTAATGTAACTGCGGTTTGTGCCACACAAGACGGCATCTTGAACAAAAGGTGCAAAAGCACTGATGAACTTAGCCCTTAATGTGCCAGCACTTACCCAAGTTCCACTGTCTAGTTTAAAGTCTTCAGATACCCGACCGTCAAAACGAAAACCTCGCTGAGGTTCATTTTCATCGAGAAAAGCAAACGCATCACCTAAACAATAATAACCATCTTCATCGAACGCTTTCGCCGTCAACTCTGGTTGACGCCAATACCCTGGCATGACCGTAACCGCTTTAACACGCGCTTCAAGCTTACCTTCATTTGGCACCAATTTGATGGAAACACCTGGCGCAGGTACGCCAATCACCCCAGATGTAGATTCCTCAACAGAAGCAAAAGTGGCTGACGGAGCTGTTTCGGTACAACCAAGCCCAGTCAACATCGGGATTTTTTTTCCAGTATATTGAATCGCCAATGCGTCAAGGTCATCCCAGATATGCTGAGCCAAACCAGCCGCCGCAAAAAAAGTAAACTGCAAACGAGAGAAAAACTTTTCGGCTAAGTCACTGTCCGCACGTAAGCTTTTAACCAAAAGTTCAAACCCTTTTGGTACATTAAAATAGACCGTTGGGGACAGCTCTGCGAGGTTTTTTAGGGTCTTATGAAACAGTTTTTCAGTCGGTTTGCCATCGTCTAAGTAAAGACTGCCACCATTATAGAGCGCGATACCGACATTATGATTACCACCAAATGTATGATTCCAAGGAAGCCAATCCACCATAATCGGCGGCTGATCTTTTAAGAACTGCATGACTTGATGAATCATCACTTGGTTTGCACAAATCATTCTCTGGGTATTAATCACACCTTTTGGCATACCTGTAGTGCCGGACGTAAAGAGGATTTTTGCAATGGTATCACCGTTGACTTTCGCATTCTCAACATCGACTTGGCCCGACTCTGGATAATCCCAAACGGAACCAAAGCTCATGGTCGGATTTTCGATTTGTTTTGGCGTGATATCGCCTTTAATAACCATAACCGGAGTTGAGGCATCCTGACAAACGGCTTTGATGGCTTTTTCATAAGGTGCCAACTCATCGACAACAATCATGCCAGGCGTCAATATATCAAAAATACCTTGAAGTTTTGAATAGTCCGTTGCAATAAGAGAATAGGCCGGAGACAGAGGCGCATGAGCAACACCCACATACATTCCAGCCAGTGCTAACATCAAGTGTTCTGAGCTGTTACCGCATAAGAAAACAATAGGTCGTTCATTAGAAACCGGTTGAGTAATCAGCCAAGACGCGATCTGTCGAGCACGTCTCACCGCTTGTGAATAGGTAATATTATCCCATTCACCCTGTGCATCACGTTGCGCAACAAACACACGCTCAGGCGCTTCTTGGGCCCAGTATTCAAGTTGATCAGTCCAACAACGTGCGTATTCACCTAGCGGCTTTTGACTGTTAACAACTCGTACGCCGTCAGCATGATTAATAACATCAATCGGATGGGCAACGACCTTAATAGGATGAAATCCACTGTTCATTTTCTGCTCCTAAAACCACCGTGATTATTCTTATACGGTTACAGTTTTGATGGTGGCTAACCATTTTAATTCTGTCATGTGTTAGCCATATTATTTTTATTCTGTTTGAGAGTATGACTTGATACTCCCTATATGCATTAATGCTCGACGATTAAACGGTTTTTAATACGACATTACGCATTAAAATCATAGGTCGTGAACCCTAAGGCATCCGACTGTACTGTCTTTAACAAAGCCATAACTTGCGGTAAACGGAATGCACCATAGAATTGCGCTGTAGAAATGACGTTCTGATGATAGAGGGCATCTGTAACCTCATGCTTAGACGCCTCGCTAATGACATTCAGCAACTGCCAAGCACAGCAAAGTGTTCCCATGGCCTCTAAAAACGGTACGGAAATGCCATGCAACAAAGTGAGATCTTCCCGTTTTTCAAGCAAAACACGATCAAGAAGTTGACGAATTGTTGCCACAGCGTCACGCGTCTGCATCACCATGTCGGCTAGATGACGCTCTTCGGTCAACGTTTTTGCCAATTCATCTATCTCATCCAGTAGCGATCTTAGCGCCTCACCTTGATCACCACGCACTTTACGCATCAGCAAATCACGAGCTTGAATCCCCGTTGTACCTTCATAAATTGTGGTAATACGGACATCACGCATAATTTGAGCAACGCCGGTTTCTTCAACAAACCCCATACCACCAAACACCTGAACAACTTGCCCAGCCATATAATTGGCTCTTTCCGTTGCAAAGGCTTTAAAGATAGGGGTAAGTAGAGCAATACGTGAGCTAACGGCTTTCTCATGAGTGGATTCAGCGCGATCAATTTGCGCGGCGATTTGATAACCTAATGCACGTAATGCAAAGGTTTCAGAACGCATTTCCAGCAACATGCGTTTCACATCGGCGTGTTCAATAATATTGACCTTCTCACCGTGAGCGTTTGTGCCTTGAGTTCTTTCTTTGGCGTATTCTAAAGCGGATTGATACCCCAACTCACCAAGGGCGACACCCTGCAACCCACAACTTAAACGCGCTTCGTTCATTAAAACAAACATCGCCATTAAGCCTTGATTCAATTCACCAACAAGTTCGCCAACGCAGTGATCATGATCGCCATAACTGATCGAACACGTTGGGCTGCCATGTAACCCCATTTTATGTTCAATGCCAGTGCAACGAACATCATTGAAATCACCAACCTCCCCGTTTGAATTAACTCGGTACTTCGGTACGAGAAACAAAGAAATACCTCGGCTTCCAGCGGGGGCGTCAGGCGTTCTAGCCAATACTAAATGAGCAATATTGTCCGTTAAATCATGATCACCATAAGTGATAAAGATTTTTTGGCCCTTGATTTTATAAGTGCCGTCGTCTTGCGGTATGGCTTTCGTTGATAATAAGCCAAAATCCGAACCCGCATTCGATTCAGTTAGGGCCATCGCAACCGTCCACTCACCACTGACTATTTTTGATAAATAACGATTTTTCAACGATTCATTGGCAAATTTTAAGAGGATTTCTGACCCACCTTGAGCAAGCGCCTGAAACATGACAAAGGCCAAATTAGCAGATAACCAAATTTCATTTACAGGCTGCGCCATGTATTTAGGCAAACCTTGGCCACCAAATGACTCAGGAAGCGCTAAGCCAATCCAACCGGATTCTGCAAACTGTTGGTACGCTTGTCGCCATCCCTCTGGGGTACTAACGCGTCCATCTTGGAAACGACATCCCTGTGTGTCTCCTACGGAGTTCAAAGGCGCCATAACACCAGAGGCAAATTTTGCGGCTTCTTCTATAACGGCGTTAGCCAATTCTAGATCAAAGCCTTCTAGTGCCGCTAATTCATCGAGACCCTGTTGACGGTAAGCTTGCTCAACCAACAACTGCATGTCTTTATAAGGAGCTTGGTACATCATGCTTTCCTCTTACTTTGCTGCCATTCTAATAGCACCATCTAAACGAATTACTTCGCCATTTAGCATGCTGTTTTCAATAATATGCTGTGCAAGAGACGCAAATTCATCTGGGTCACCCAAACGAGGTGGGAATGGTACCGACTCACCTAACGATTTTTGAACGTCTTCTGGAAGAACATCCATCATAGGGGTTTTAAATAACCCGGGAGCAATCGTCATAACACGAATCCCAAAACGAGCCAACTCACGGGCAATAGGCAAGGTCATGGCGCATACACCGCCTTTAGAAGCAGCATAACCGGCTTGGCCAATTTGCCCATCGAACGCCGCGGCCGATGCCGTATTAATAATCACACCACGCTCTAGATTTGACGCCTGTTCATTGTGTTGCATTTGATCCGCCACGAGTCGAATCATGTTAAAAGTGCCAACAAGGTTTACCGAGATTGCACGCTGAAAAGAAGCCAGACGATGTGGACCTTCACGACCAACGACCCGTTCCGCACCTGGAATACCAGCACAGTTGACTAAGCCGCTAATCGCGCCGAATTTTTCAACGGCCAGATTAATGGCGTTTTGCGCCGACTCTTCACTCACAATATCCGTAACACAAGCAAACGCTCGGTCACCTAATTCGGTCTGCGCGCGAATAAGTCCCGCTTCATTCACGTCCGCTAACGTTACCTTCGCCCCCAAACCATGTAAACGGCGTGCTACCGCTTCGCCAATACCGGAAGCCGAACCTGTTACCACAAAATGTTTGTCTAGAATTTGCATATCGCCACTCCTTTTAGGGTTAACTAGGATTTTTTACGGTTAAGGAAAGCATCAATACGGGCTTTGACTTCTTCACTGGTTTGCGTAATACCACAAATTAATGATTCAGCGTACAGTCCTTCTTGGGCCGACATATTACTAATACGGCTCAACCCTGTTGTCATTGCCCAGTTGGAGTATTTAGAATTTTTACCGATACCTTCGGCTATTTCGAATGCTTTGGCTAAGGCTTCCCCGGTACCAACAACATAATGCCCTAAGCCAATGCGTAAGCCTTCTTCAGCGCCCACATCCCGGCCCGTTAACATCATTTCTGTCATACGGCTTGCACCAATAACATTCGCCACGTTTACCGACGCGCCACCACCAACAAAAATACCATGTTTACCCTCTGGTAGGCGGTAGAAGGTGTTTTCTTCCGTCACACGCACATGAGCCGAAATCGCCAACTCTAAACCACCACCAATGACAGCGCCATGCATGGCCGCGACAACAGGAATACCAGAATCACGAATATGACCAAACACTCGATGCCACATCTGAGAGTGCTTTACGACCTCAAAAGGTTCACGGGCTTTGTGTTCACGCAGATCTAAACCGGAGCAAAATTCAGGTCCATTACCTGAAAGAACGATCACATTGACATCCTCGGTCAGGTTCAAAAAAACCTGTTCAATTTCAAGACATAGATTGTCGTTAATCGCATTTTTTTTCTCTGGTCGGTTCAATTGCAAATGCGCAATGCCGTTCTCTACTGAAAAATTAATAAATTCAAATGTTTTCATAAGGAGCGCCTCTATTCTTATGTTTATGGGCTTAAATTTTTACTATTAAAATTATCGATCAGAAACTTTGATCACTATCGCCATGCCTGTATCGCCCGCGGCGCAGCCAGTAAATAAACCGTAACCGCCGCCAGTCATGGCCAGCTCTTCAATGAGTTCAATCACGGCTCGTAAGCCTGTTGGCCCTTGAGGATGCCCCCAAATAAGCGAACAGCCGTAGTTGTTCATTTTCATCACATCAAGGTCCATGGCTTTTGCCAACGCGACATCATTCACAGCAAAAGGATTGTGCGTTTTTATGGCATTCATTTGCTTAATGCCAACACCCGCAACAGCCAGTGCGCGTTTCGCCGCTTCAATAGGCGCCGCAGGCATATACGCTAAATCGTCTCTTGCTTGACCAAAGCCCAACACTTCTATTTTGATATCGGCATTTTTGCTTAGTGAGGAGGCCTCTTCTGAACGACAAAGAATAACTGAGGCATTGCCATCCGCTGGGTGAGTTTGATTTCCATAAGTAATCACGCCACCTTCTTTAATCGGCTTTAATTTTGCCAGTCCTTCAGGCGTTGTCGGGAAAACACCTTCATCACCAGTAATAACCGTATCTTCTTTTTTGAAGTTCGCCGTGGGTACGGAAAAAGGCAATGTCATAAAACGCTTCTGAAACGCGTGATCGTCTTTCAACGCATCTTGATATTGCTCATAACGGCGGTAAGTCACCGCATCTAACTCTTCGCGGGAAATATCAAAACGCTGAGCGACATTTTCACCGGTTTGCATCATAGAGTGACCACCAACACAATCATTCATCATGTTGTAGGTCACTTGATCTTCGGACGAGCCGGTTGGGCCTTTTGCATTAGGGTAATAAATATGTGGGCCATTTGAACAACGATCAGCCGTCATTAGCAAAGAAACGTTTGCCATGCCACAAACGATTTCCGAGGCCGCTGCAAACAACCCTCGAGCCCCTGTTGCACACACTTGATTAACCGCATGTCCGGGTGTATTCACCGCACCAATATCAAATAAAGGCCAAGGCGCACCATTAAAAGATTGATACTGATTAATCGTCATGCCTAAGACACCCGAATCAAAAATCAAAGGATCAATGTTTCTTTTAGCCAGTTCACCTTTTGCCACATGCGCCGCAAACTTCATGGAGTGCAAATGCTGTAACGCCCCTTGCCATTTAGTAAACGGGGTACTCCAATAAGCGCCATAAGGAATTTCTACATTCTTAATTGACATAACGTTGCCTCTTTCCTTTGTTCTTGTTATTTAGAAGTGGATGTCATGGTGCTGGCTAATCCGCCCCATTGATCTTGAAAGATGTCAGCCGGCATGGTTTTCAAATCAGCGGCAATAATTGGACGGAACGACATGGCGCTCAGAACGTCTTTTTCTAAATTTAAACCGGGGGCAATTTCCGTGAGAACCATACCTTCTTGACGCAATTCTAATACGCAACGTTCAGTAATAAACAACACTGGTTTCTTATTTTCACGAGCAAGGTCGCCACTAAAGGTAATGTGATCCACCGACTCAACAAACTTTTGTACCTTGCCTTCTTGCAAAACAGACACTTGGCCATTTTCATACGACAATTTCGCCCCATTTACCAAGGTGCCGCAGAAAACCACTTTCTTGGCACTTTGCGATATATTAATAAAGCCACCGGGACCTACGACTTTTGGACCAAATTTACTTACATTCAAATTGCCTTTGATATCGGCTTGCGCCAATCCCAAAAAGGCAATATCTAAGCCGCCACCATCGTAAAAATCGAATTGCGCTTCATGCTCAATAATAGCGTCAGCATTCCATGCCGCACCAAAATCAGCTCCAGAAGCCGGAATGCCGCCGTACGTACCCAGTTCTGTTGTTAGGGTAAATAAATGCGATACGTTTTCTTCCGCAGCCACAGCCGCTACACCATCAGGCATACCGATTCCAAGGTTAACCATCACATTGGTTTCCAATTCCATCGCCGCTCGGCGGGCAATGACTTTACGATCACCAAATGCCATTGGAGGCAGTGCACCTAATGGCACACGAGAATTGCCTGCAAGCCCTGGGTTATAAATACTACCAATAGTTTGCTTATGATCTTCAACCGGTGCCACAGTAACGTAATCCACCAAAACACCTGGAACTTTTACCTCTTTAGGATGAATCGAATGGCGCTCTGCAATGTACTTCACCTGGGCAATAACAATCCCACCATTGTTTTTCGCAGCTTGAGCCATCGGTAAAATTTCCGCTAACATGGCTTCTTCTTCGACCGATAAATTACCATTTTCATCCGCGGTTGTAGCACGGATAATGACGACATCAAGTGGGAATTTTTTGTACAACAGCCACTCTTCTTCTTCAATTTCAATTCGTTTAACAAGATCTTCTGTTGTTAAAGAGGTAACTTTACCTCCACTGACTAGAGGGTCAACGTATGTTCCCATACCCACTTTTGTGATTACACCAGGTTTATTACCCGCAATTTGACGCCACATGGTGGTGAGAACACCTTGAGGAAGTAAATACGCTTCAATCGCATTGTCAGAAATCATTTGTGCCATTTTGGGTGCTTGCCCAGTATGACCAGAGATAAGGCGCTTCACTAAATTAGGGTAAGCCATATGAGACATACCTGCCTCTTTGCCATCACCACAACCACAATCATGAATTAACGTAAGGCGCTTAGGGTGACCTGTTGTAACAAAACGATTCTCAACCGCTTTGGCGACGGCTTCGGCGAAATAGGACATGCCAACAGTAGACCATGCTACAGAATCGCCGTCCTTTATTAACTCAGCCGCTTGCTCTAGGGAAATAACCTTGCTCATCTTGAATCCTCAAATTTTATATTTTTATTGAGTTACCTTGGGATATATAAAATATGTTGTACATTACAACTATTTATTTTGCAAACATTTTGTATTGTCTTGCATTTTTTGAATCATCAAAGTAAAAAACTTATGCCCAGTATTGTTGCAAAGCACAACAATCTGTGTCACAAATAGATTGTCCTTAGATTTGAAAGAAAAAGTCAGGCCTAACTTCCCTGCTCAGCGTTGTGGGCTATGCTTGTTAAGTTACTTAAAAAAAACACTGAATAACAAAAAAAAATAAGGTGATAAAATGAATAAGATTAAAGTACAGGGCTTAGCCCTTGTTGCAGGCTCTGTCATGTCAATTAATGCTTTTGCAGCCGATCCTGAATTCACACTGAAGCTACATCACTTTCTTCCACCTATGTCTATGGCACACAGTCAAATCCTTGATCCTTGGGCTAAAAAAATCGAGCAAGATTCAAATGGACGTATCAAGATTGATGTGTATCCAGCCATGCAATTAGGCGGTAAACCACCTCAATTATTCGATCAAGTTCGTAAAGGCATTGTTGATATGTCTTGGACTGTCGCTGGGTATACGCCTGGGCGCTTCCCAAAAATGACGTCTTTTGAACTGCCTTTTGTACCTGGAACAGCAAAAGCAACCAGTATGGCGTTACAAGAATACGCCAATGAAGAGCTGCAAGAAGAACTTAAAGATGTGCATGTTATTGCCTTACATACTCATTCACCGGGCTCCTTTCACTCTCGCAATAAAGCCATCAAAACACTGGAAGATTTAGAGGGTGTAAAAGTACGAGCGCCAAACAAAGTCATGTCTGATGCTTTTAGAGAAGTTGATGCGAATACCGTATTTTTACCGGTTACTGAAATGCCAAGCGCCTTATCAAAAGGGGTAATTGACGTTGCGGTATTGCCTTATGAAGTGGTTTTACCGATGAAAATTTACGAATTAGTCAAACATCATACAGAATTTAGAGGGGCAGGTTTATACGCCAACGCTTTTATCTTCTCGATGAACAATAAAGTCTACGACAGCATGCCGCCTGATTTACAAGCTGTTATTGATAACAATTCCAACATTCCTCTAGCAGGGCATATTGGGGATCTGTTTGATAACTATGAGGTCTTCGCCCGCAAATTTGCCGTCGATCAAGGCAATACCTTTGATTACATTGAAGGGGATGAACACGCTCGTTGGGTTAAAGCCATGTCACCCGTCACAACGAAATGGGTTGAAGACATGAACGATGACGGATACGACGGTCAGCGCTTATTAGATAAAACTAAAGATCTAATCGAAAAATATTCAACTTATTAAGCCACGTTGTTGGATGATTTAACATGACAGTATTTTCTGCCGATATACAGCGATCCTTTTTGGGTCGCTTATCCAATGTCTTCGCACTGACTGGTGGCTTTATTATGCTTAGTATAGCGGCGGTTACTGTCGCAAGCATCATTGGCCGCTCAACAATGGGCCAGTCAATCGAAGGGGATTACGAAATCACAGAGATGGGATTGGCTATGGCTGTATTTCTATTTCTGCCAGAATGTTACATAAGAAAAGGACATGTTATCGTTGACCTTTTTACTTCTCACTGTACTCCTAGCACGATACACACCTTAGAAATAATTGGTGACCTCGTTTTCACCGTGGCCGTCTTAACCATGGCCTATCGTATGTCGCTCAGCGGTTTAGAAGCTAAAGAATACCTAGAACAAAGCATGCTCCTTGAGCTGCCCACATGGTGGACGTTTATTGTCGGCGTCATCTCAATGACACTTTGCGGATTATGCGGCATGTATAAACTGATTACGACATTCCGCGGAGGCGATCATGAGTAATATTGAGTTAGCTTTTGTGATGATGGCAGCCTTACTGGTTTTAATGAGCATTCGTATCCCTATTGCTTTGGCAATGCTGGTATGTGGTGCGATTGGCTATTCCTTTATTGGCGGCCTCCCCGCTCTATTAGAATATTTAGGTACCGCACCTGTTTCAAAGTTTTCAACTTACGACCTTTCCGTTGTACCTCTATTCCTATTAATGGGGGAACTTGCCACTCGATCAGGTATTACGGCCGAGCTCTTTAAAACCTGCAATACTTGGATAGGTCGTCAAAGAGGCGGTATTGCCATGGCGGCCGTTGCTGGCTGTGCCGCATTTGGTGCCATTTGTGGCTCGTCACTTGCGACAGCGTCTACAATGGGCAAAGTCGCCCTACCAGAAATGAAACGTCTTAAGTATTCTGGCAGTTTAGCGGCTGGCGCATTGGCGGCAGGAGGCACGTTAGGTATTTTAATTCCACCATCTATGGTGCTCATTATTTTCGCGGTTCTAACAGAACAAAATATTTCTAAAATGTTTATCGCGGCGTTTATACCCGGATTTTTAGCGGCCGGTGGGTACATTCTTGCTATTGCTATTTATGTTCGTATTTACCCTGAATCCGGGCCTCGAGGAGAAAAAACGACGCTTGCAGAAAAGATTAAATCAACGAAAGACGTTTGGCACATAACAGGCATTTTCTTAATTGTACTGGGTGGCATCTATATGGGGATTTTTACGCCTACTGAAGCGGCTTCTGTCGGGGTCATTCTAACGGCTATACTGGCCTTTACGCATGGTAAGATGAAACTTGACGGTCTTCTGGTCTGTTTAATGCGTACCGCAGTATCCGCTGCAATGATCTTTTTTATCGTATTAGGTGCCGATTTATTCAGTGTATTTATAGCTCTTTCTAGATTACCAGACTTAGGCGTAGAGCTTATTCAAAATTCAGGGTTGTCAGCGTATACCATCTTAGTGTTAATGCTATTAACTTATTTAATAATGGGGTGTTTCTTAGACAGTTTGGCGATGATTCTACTGACCATCCCAATCTACTTCCCTATTGTAATGGTCATGGATTTCGGTATTCCACCAGCCGACCTTGGTATTTGGTTTGGTATATTGGCTCTGATTGTTGTCGAGGTGGGTCTCATTACACCACCTGTTGGAATGAATGTTTTTATTATTAAATCATTCGATGACAGTCTGAAATTAAAAGAATGTTTTAAAGGTGTCATTCCGTTTTTAATCTCTGATTTTATAAGAGTGGCTTTATTAATACTCTTCCCAGGGATCACGCTTGGATTGGTTCATTTAATTGGTTAAGTATATAACGCCAGCAAACGCTGGCGTTGTCTGCTTGATGGCAATAATAGACAGTGAAAAGTCTACTTTGTCTATACAATGTAATAATGTGTCGTTTCTGCCATTCAAAGCGTTGCCTCTTCTATAAACGTAATCGTCATGCATCGCTGCAATAGGATTCGCGTAGATACAATCATGATTCATGAAAGGTTTTTATATGCAAACTTAAACAGTTTTGGATAACATCAATATCGCATTTTATATTACAATCCCTCTTTTATGACAAATATGAGAATGAAATGGCTGATGACACGAAGTACATAGACAATCCAGTAGACTTTGGAATATTAAATAGCCTGGTTGGTTATCGTCTACGTCGCGCTCAGATGAACTTTTTTACCAATTTTTCTGAAGTCTGCTCCGATCTTGGAATTAGCCCTGGCTTATTTGCCGTGATAGCCATTGTTGATAAAAACCCAGGGTTGACTCAAACGGCTGTCGCCCAAGCGCTTGGAAACGATCGATCGGCCATGGTCGCCGCAGTAGATAAACTAGAAGGGATGGATGTTATCGAACGCAGACCTGCAAAAAATGATCGACGCTCTTATGCTCTCTTTATGACAAAATATGGAGCAGAATTTTTCCAAAAATTAAGCGCAAGGGTCATCGAGCATGAAAAAATAATGACTGCACGCTTAAAAGGGGATGACGAATTAAAATGGTTATTAAACACATTGGATACATTGTCAAAAGAATAACGTTAAATGGATTTCAGCAGCTATTCAATACATTGGTTATTGCCACCTCAGTACAAAAGCCATTTCAATATAATAAAGAAATGGCTTTTAATTTTCTAAAGTACTTTTCTAGTGCAACCATTAATTAGATAATAAAATACTATTACCATTAAATAAAAGTGCTCTAAAGAGTAGCAAAAGCTATAAAAATTCCCAGCTGGCCCAATCACATCGGCACATCTTCAAACTGGCGCAATTCATGCTTAAATTTTCTATATCCTACGACTGAATATAGCTAAATAATACTGATTCTTTGCACTTTTAAACGTGTATTAAATAGATAAGCTTATATTATAGTAGCCTAAATGATCACCCTCACAGTTTCGAAAGGAAGTCTTCTCAATGTTGTCTAAATTAAAATATGCTTCAAGTGTGTTGCTTGTTCTGTTATTGGCTGGCTGTCAAGAAAAGGAGGAAGTAAAATCAACCACACCCCCAAAACCAAAAGTGCAAGTCGGAGTAATCACAATTGAAGCTCAAAAAACAGACTTGAAAACGGAATTAGCTGGACGAACGACTTCTAGTTTGGTCGCTGAAATTCGACCACAAGTCGGTGGAATAGTGAAAAAACGTTTTTTTGAAGAAGGCCAAAACGTTAAAAAAGGCGCGTTATTATACGAGCTAGATGATTCAACCTACCTTTCTTCCTATAAGCAAGCTCAAGCCGATTTAGAATCCGCCAATGCTAGCCTTAAATCAGCCCAACTTAAAAACACACGCTACACAGAGTTAAGAAAGCAAAATAACGTTTCTCAACAAGATTTAGACGATGCACATGTTGCTTATTTAGCCGCGGTAGCTAAGCAAAAAGGCTCAGAAGCCGCCTTAGAAAATGCGAAAATCAATCTAGATTATACCAAAATTCGATCGCCAATCGATGGCCGTATAGGTATTTCTCAAGTGACAGTGGGTGCATTAGTAACGGGCAGCCAAGCAACGGTCATGACAACGGTTCGCTCTTTAGACCCTATTTTCGTAGATTTAGCTCAAACCAGTTTAGACCAATTAAAACAAAGAACATTTCTATCCCAAAAGAATGTTGAGAAAGGCACAAACCAAGTGTCTTTAACATTAGAGGATGGATCTCAATACCAATACGAAGGCGTATTAAAAGCACGAGAAGTCAGCGTTGACGAGTCAACAGGCAGTGTTACTCTTCGAGCCGAATTTCCTAACCCTGACAACTTATTACTACCAGGGATGTTTGTTCGCGGAAAAATTCATGAGCTAACCCACAATGAAGCGATATTAGTACCTCAACAAGGTGTGTTTAGAGATGTAAAAGGCAATCCTATTGCCTATATCGTAAATCAAAACAATATTGTTGAACAAAGGGATTTAACGGTTGATAGAACGATTGGCAATCAATGGTTGGTCCTTTCCGGTATTCAATCTGGCGATAAAGTGATAATGGAAGGCACATTAAAAGCCAAAACCGGGAGCGAGGTTACGATTGTAAATATGCAACGTGACAGCCAAACAGGGGCTATTATCGCAGCCAATGCGAGTACCTCTTCGACTCAAGGGAATTAAAATATGATTGCTCATTTTTTTATTAATCGCCCTGTCTTTGCATGGGTAATTTCAATTGCAATAATGCTAGCAGGCCTTGCTTCTATCAATGCCCTACCAATCGCTCAATACCCAGACGTAGCACCTCCAACAATCAGTATTTCAGCCACCTATTCCGGTGCTTCGGCTGAAACGGTTGAGAACAGTGTTACTCAAATCCTTGAGCAACAACTTACAGGGCTAGATGGTCTTTTGTACTTTTCATCATCAAGTAGTTCTACTGGTCGATCAAGCATTAACGTTACCTTTGAACAAGGAACAGATCCGGATATTGCACAGGTCCAAATTCAAAATAAGATCCAACAAGTTACATCAAGTTTGCCCACTTCTGTACAACAAAACGGTGTCACAGTTAAAAAATCTAACTCTGATTTTTTGTTGATCGCTGCGATTTATGATGAAACAGATAAGAGCTCTGCCGGTGATATTTCAGACTTCCTAGTGGCAAGCCTGCAAGACCCCGTTTCTCGTGTTGAAGGTGTTGGTAGTATTCAGGTATTCGGCTCTGAATACGCAATGCGTATTTGGTTAGACCCACTCAAACTCGCGTCTTATAAACTGATGCCTTCAGATGTTTCGGCCGCGATTTCTGCACAAAACACTCAGGTTGCGGCCGGTAGTTTAGGCGCCTATCCTGTCATCGATGGACAGGAACTCAATGTCACGGTTACGGCTCAATCTAAACTACAAACAGCGGAGCAGTTCAAAGACATTATTCTCGCCTACGACAACAGTGGTGCCACCGTGCGCCTCAGCCATGTTGCTAAGGTCGAATTAGGCAATGAATCGTATTCCTACATCACACGTTTAAACGGTCACCCAGCGTCAGGCCTAGCGGTCATGCTGTCACCAGAAGGAAACGCTTTATCCACCTCAGAGTCTGTTAAAAACGTATTAAATGATTTTTCTAAAAATTTACCGGATGGTTATAAACTGGCTTATCCTGTTGATAACACCAGCTTCATAAGAATCTCCATTGAGGAAGTGGTTAAAACGCTGTTTGAAGCCATTGTATTGGTTATCATTGTCATGTTCATTTTCTTACAGAACTGGCGTGCTACATTAATCCCGGCCATTGCTGTACCAGTTGTACTTCTCGGTACTTTTGGCGTACTGGAACTGTTTGGTTATTCTATTAATACCTTAACCATGTTTGGTATCGTCTTATCTATCGGACTTCTGGTCGATGATGCGATCGTTGTCGTGGAAAACGTAGAGCGCGTCATGGAAGAGGAAAAACTGTCGCCAAAAGAATCGACCATTAAATCCATGAAAGAAATTACCAGTGCATTAATTGGTATTGCGGTTGTCTTATCGGCCGTATTTCTTCCAATGGCTTTCTTCAGTGGCTCTACGGGCGTTATTTATCGACAATTCTCAATCACAATCGTTTCTTCAATGATATTGTCAGTCATTGTTGCACTGACCTTGACCCCTGCGTTGTGTGCCACATTATTAAAATCAAATCATAAAAGTAATCAAAAAGGCTTAGGTGGCTGGTTTAACCGCACATTTGATGGAGCGACCAATAAGTACTCTGGAGGTGTAAGTCGGATCATTAAAACACCGATTCGTTGGATGCTTATTTACGGCATGATTGTGGCGGGTTTAATCGGATTAATGAATTCTTTACCTTCTGGCTTCCTCCCTACAGAAGACCAAGGACGCGTAATGGTAATGGTCTCTTTACCTGAAGGTGCCTCCATGTCTCGTACAGATAAAGTCATGAGAGAAATAGAGTCTTATTTCCTTGAAAAAGAAAAAAGTAATGTGGACGCCATCTTTACAATTTCCGGCTTCAACTTTATGGGCAGTGGGCAAAATGCAGGTATGGCTTTTGTCTCCTTAAAAGATTGGAGCGAACGTCTTGCGCCAGAAGACAGTGCAAGTGCAATTGTTGGCCGCTCATATGGTGGTTTTGCAGGCTTAAGGGACGCTAGAATTTTCTCTTTGATCCCCCCCTCTATTCGAGGCCTGGGCCAAAGTAGTGGTTTTACCTTCCAGCTTCAAGCCAGTGGTAATACTGATCGCGCCACCCTTTTAGAAATGCGTAATGCCTTATTACAAAACGCAAACACAAGCCCTCTATTAACTGGCGTTCGTCTCGGTTCTGATTCGGAAGCACCACAGCTGCACATTGATATTGACCAAGAGAAAGCATCGGCTCTTGGCCTGTCATTATCCGATATCAGTTCAACCTTGAGCAGTGCTTGGGCGGGTCGATATGTCAATGATTTCATTGATCGTGGTAGAGTAAAAACCGTCTATATGCAGGGTGATGCGAAATATCGCTCTTCTCCTGAAGACTTACAGAACTGGTATGTTCGTAGCAAAGACAACACCATGACGCCTTTCTCTGCATTTGCCACAAGCGAGTGGACCAATGGTCCTAAAAGCTTGAGCCGTTTTAATGGTTCTGCGTCTTACGAAATACAAGGGTCTGGCGCCAATGGCGTAAGTTCTGGAGAGGCAATGGACGAATTAGAACGTGTATCAGACTCTTTGACAGGTGGGGTGACTGGGGCATGGAGTGGGTTATCTTATCAAGAGCGCTTATCGAGCGGACAAACTCAAACACTGTATGCCATTTCCATTTTAGTGGTATTTTTGTGTCTTGCTGCATTATATGAAAGCTGGACTGTCCCTTTGTCCGTCATCTTAGTCATTCCACTGGGCGTCATTGGTGCTGCCGCGGCGGCGCACTTAAGAGGATTAGAAAATGATGTGTACTTCCAGGTCGCGTTGTTAACGACCATAGGACTTTCGTCAAAAAATGCCATTCTGATCGTCGAGTTCGCTGAAGCGGCGTATCGAAATGGGGCCAATGTCTGGGACGCCGCGGCACAAGCGGCTCGCCTAAGGTTACGCCCCATTATCATGACATCCATGGCCTTTATCGTCGGAACCATGCCATTAGTTCTCTCTTCTGGTGCTGGCGCCAACAGCCGGATTTCTATTGGTTCAGGTATCGTGGGTGGAACATTAACAGCAACGGTTTTGGCCATCTTTTTTGTTCCATTATTCTTTGTGATTGTGCGTCGAATTTTCTCAAAACGCCCAGATGGGTTATCGACAACAGAAGAGTAACTGCTGTCCCTAAAAAAATGGACTTTACAACCCAAAAAAGCACCTGTTTTTTAGCCGGTGCTTTTTTGAGCCATTGACAAAGTAAGAGTAAGTCGGTTGCTAATTCTCCACTTCCAATTCAATATTTGAGCAACCCTTTTTACAGGTTATATACGCAAAACCCTCTCTGTTCTTCGGTACGAGAAGCAGCATTTGCTGACACCGATCACAATTAACAGCTTTACCCGCCAAGACTTTTTTTATTTGCGCCTTTTGCCTATGAAAAGAATCGCTTGTTTCTTTATTCATCACCGAAAAATCTAATTTAGCCATAATCTCCACTTTTCATTTCAGGTTTCGGAAAATCGACTCCTTGTTCAGTTTATCCGTTAGCAAAGCGAGAATAAACAACCAGCATTAGATCACAAATAGAGGCGATCTCCACGCTTGTTCCATCATTACTGAATGAGATTGATGCTATACTGTTTATCAACTAAACAATATTATAAGGAGGTGAGCTTGCTTACTAGTCTATTAGCTCAATTTAAAAGCCTTTTCTCTTGGAGTGATATTAAACGCCCTTGGCATATTGCGGTGCTGGCTGCAGTATGTGTCGGAATACCCGTTTTAATTGGTGCCGCCGTAGGTCAATTTGCGCTCTCAACTTTATCCAGCTTAGGGGCCATGGTTATTTTGTATTTACCTAAAACCCGCATATCTCATCGAATGGTAACCCTAGCTTTGTGCTCTTTTGGTTTTATGGTGTGTTTTAGTATTGGCTCCCTTGCGAGCTTTAATCACTATTTTGCCGCGCTCGCACTGGCTTTTTTGTCTTTCGGCTCAATAGTCATTACCCGTTATTATGGCTTGCCTAACCCCGGTAGTTTTTTCTTCATTCTAGTATCGGCCTTAGCCATTTATTTACCTTTTGATTTAAGTACATTTGCTAACAATGTTGGCATGGTTGCGCTCGGAGCGATGTTGTCGTGCGGACTGGCTTTCTTTTACAGCCTGATCACCCATGAGAATGCCTTACCTCAAACTCGCGTTGAAACAGATCCACGAGTAAACGCCATTCTGCTGGAAGCGGCTTTAGTGGCATTCTGCATTACCTTTTCTTATATAGTCGCTTTGATGATGTCTTTGCCAAACGCACTTTGGGTACCCATTTCCTGTGCCGCCATTTTGCAAGGAGCCACTTTCCGCATGATTTGGCATCGCAATATTCATCGAATCGTAGGCACCGCTATTGGAATGGGTGTTGCTTGGTTCGTTTTCTCTTTAAATCCAAACGATTGGCACTTGGCTGTTTGGATGATTCTCTTTCAATTTCTTGTGGAACTGTTAATTGTAAAAAACTATGGTGCCGCGGTCATTTTTATTACTCCCCTCACTGTTATTATGGCTGAATTCACCAGCGCTAATATGACCACTGAAGTATTATTGCAACATAGGTTAGTGGACATCTCTATTGGGAGTGCCATTGGTATAATTGGAGGTACCGTCTTTCATAGAACCTCTCTTTTAAAAAACATTGAATCTAGAATGAACACGCGCAGCTCATTATCAGGTCGTAATCATTCGTGAACATTCAACTCAGTGATAGGAAATTAGGCTACCACCATTTTGTTCGGTCATTCTCATCGTTTGTCTCGACCGTGCTCACTAACAAAGTCTAAAAAAGCACGATTGGCTTTAGAAAGATAACTGTCTTTACGCCATGCAATACCAAGATCCAGCCAGATAGGCGGGTCAAAGGAACGTGTGATGAGTTCATCATCGTCGTCAATAACCATAGCCAGTAAAGTAGAAATACCAAAGCCTTGCTGAGTGATGGATTTAATAAGAGGTATTAAGTTTGTTTCAAACCCTATTTTAGGGATTCTATTACACTCTTTCGCTAATTTATCCACAATACGACGGTGAAAATAGCCCTCTTTAAACATCACCAACTCTTCTTCAAAAAACACGTCTGGAGTGACTCGATCTAAAGCACTAAAAGCATGATCTGTTGCTACTGTGACCAACATTTCTTCTCGGATCAGTGCTTGCGTTTGCAAGCTATCTGGCAAGGTTTCAGCGACAATAACACTTAGATCCAATTCCCCACTTTCTAGCATTTTTTGTAGTTGCCATGTTCCCCCCTCAATTACTTTGAGCATAATCGTTGGATAACGATGACGGAACGCCATTAAAATGGGTGGGAAATAATATGAACCTAACATACTCGGAATACCGACGCGCACTTCACCTTGGCTTAGGCCTTTTAATTCACTCATTTCTAGCAAGGCATCATCGGTTGCTTTAATGATTTTTTCGGCATGCAAAAACAGCTTTTTTCCTTCATCTGTCAGTCCAATATGGCGATCTCCTCGGTGGATAAGTGTCAACCCTAAATCGGCTTCGAGCTTTTTAATCGCCATGCTAACAGCAGGTTGTGCCACTCCAAGCCGCTGTGCGGCTTTAGTAAAACTTTCCGTTTTAGCTATGGCGATAAAGTAACGCAATGGCCTGATATCCATCAATATCCCTTATGAAGTGTATAAAATAGATATATTTTATTGATAAATAAGCTAAGCGTATAGTGGCTTCACAATATCAATTTTACTTTTGGGTTCTACCCCACTGGAGTGTGACGTGATCGAAGTAGGCAGTTCAGCATTTTGGCGTGGTACTATTGCATTGGTTATTGGCTCTTTTATGGTGTTTGCAAATGTGTACGTCACCCAACCTTTACTCCCCATGATTGCCAACGAATTTTCCATTAGCCCGTTACAGGCTAGTACTAGCTTTACTATTACCACTCTAACCTTAGGATTTTCTTTACTATTTTATGGTCCCATTTCAGATGCTCTAGGCCGTAAAGGCATTATGCTAATGACCATGGCGGGAATCACGGTCACTACATGGTGTTTATACTGGGTGCAAAGTTATGAATCTTTATTAGCTTGGCGTGCCCTACAAGGCTTTTTCTTAGCTGGCTTACCCGCTATGGCGGTAGCGTATTTAGGAGACGAATATACGCCTGAAGCGTTAATGGTAGCCGTTGGCCTCTATATCAGTGGTAACACTTTAGGAGGTATTGGAGGACGATTAATTGGTGGCTTTGTTGGAGAATGGTTAGGGCGATCGGCCACCTTTGCTGTGATGGGAAGCATTAGCCTTGTTTGCTTAGTGGCATTTTATTTCCTCTTACCTCAGTCTCAACATTTCGCACCTAAGACATTAAGAATTGGCCATATTTTAATGTCTATGAAAGGCCATCTAAAAAACCATCGACTATTAACCTGCTACTTGATCGGTGGCTTTAGTTTCTTTATTTTTATCAATCAATACAGTTACGTTACCTTTGTGCTCGAAGCAGAACCTTATAACCTTTCGGCTAAATACGTTGGCTTGTTGTTTTTAACTTACTTATCTGGAACGCTGGGTTCAGCCATATCTGGCAAGCTTGCAAAACGATGGGACCAGGAGAACATTATGGTTCTTGGGACCTGTATCTTTATCTTTGGCTCACTGGTGACCTTAGGGAATTCTTTGATGGCTATTATTATCGGTCTATTAATTAACAGTTTTGGCTTTTTTCTCTGTCATTCCACCGCCAGCAGCTATGTTAGTCGCCACGCAAAACAAGCAAAAGCCAGCGCCTCCTCATTGTATCTGGTGTTTTATTATTTGGGCGCGAGTCTTGGTGGTTTTTATCTTGATCCATTTTGGCAAACAAATGGCTGGAGGGGGGTTGTAATCGGATCTTGGTTAGTCTTGGTGGCCGTTGCTTTTGCTGGTTTTAGTTTAATACGACAAAAAAAACGTGTTTAAATTAGCGTTTAGAATTAGGGCATACGTTCTGAAATGCGCAAGGCGGCTCTTTGTAAATGAGGCAATACCTTCTTTTCAAGACTTGAGATTTCAACTCGACCTTGTGGCCAAGAAACAGAAAGGCAACCAAGGATATTTCCAACTCGGTCTTTAATGGGTACGGCAATGGACTCCAAAAGCTCACCCGTCGTTGTTCGAGTATTATAGTAAGATGATTGACGAACGCCATAACCCAAAGCGCGCGTTTGCGCTATCATCTGGTTCAACCAAATTGTATCATGCGCTAACTTTCCTTGTTTATCAGATGATTTTTTTAACTGGTTAATAATATTTTGTTGTTCAGTAAGACTGCAAAAAGCTAAATAACATCGACCAACGCCTGAATACAAAAAGGTTGGTTTACATCCATTATATAGACGCTTATCAATATAATCTGTTCTACTGCGGGTGGTTTCAATCAATCTCATTGTCCCTTCATCCCGAATGGCGATATCAGAAGGACATCTTAGCATTTGATATAATTCATCTAACACCTGAACAGACGCTTCAGCCAGTCGCGCTTCTTGAGATTTTGGAGGCGTGTCTTCTAATATGGAAGAGGATAAACTGTATTTATTTTCACTAAGAGACCTTATTACCCACCCACTCAAACTGAGTGTTTTAAGAATTCTTAGTAAGGTTGCTTTGTTAATCCCTGTACTACGCTGCAGCTCAGAAAGAGAAAGAGGGGACGATTTTTGCAGTACTTCCAACACTTGCATTGCTCGTGTAACAGAATCGATTGCTTTAACCATATCGCTAACCAGTCATGCCTGAATATTATTAAGGTTAATACTAATCGCTTGATGGCCTGAAGAGTCATTCAAAAAAAAGGATGTACTCATATTTTTTTAGATAATCAAAAGAGCCGTTCAAGTAAAAGGGGAATAATACTTAAACGGCCCATCTTTAGATCACATGATCTTATTACAAATTAATATCTAAGATTCACACCCACGGCAATATTATCTGGTGTTTTGTCATAATCGGCCGCTTCGATCCAAAACGCAATATTATTACCGGCTTGCTTCTTGATTTGCATTACCGTCCCATCGTTATCATTAGCATCAACTTCTGAATCTTTGCTGTAATGAGCCGCCGCAATTGAATAGCCATTATTTAGGTGGTAACGGGCTGCGATACCCAATGTATCGTAATCCCCTGCTGGTCCAAATGTATCGTCATTAATTTCATAAGTAACACCTAAATCTAACTTATCAAATTTATAACCAGCTGTAAGAGCCGAACGTGTGTAGGTTAATCCAGCCGGATTTGCAGCCGCTGGTGGCGTATTTTTATTTACTATCACCTGACCCGCGCCTAAGTTCAACTTACCATCATCATAGATAAAACGATAAGCCTGAGCATCCATGTCTTCGCCATTATCTTCATCTAAAGAGATTGTGGCTAGCACAAGCTTAACCCCCATAAACTTAGGTGATGCCCATGCCAGTACGTCATCACCTTCAGCAGGCTGGCCATATAAAGTATTACCAGTTGGTGCAACAGAACCAGAATGTGCTTCATTGTATTCAAACAAATCAACATTGGAATACAGCTCTCTATTTTGCCCACTGGTGATTCTTGGCGCTATAACAAAGGCACCATAGGAGGTTGGGAAAACAACGTTCGCTTCCTTAACATGTATATCACCTTCCGCTTCTGGACCATTTGTATCCCGGCTGTTAATCGCATCAGAAAAATCAGCTGTTAGGTTGTAAACCATTGTAAAGTCATCACTTTTGACGACACCTTTCAAGCCTACTTCACTCTCGAAGACTTCAGGATCAAAGTCTTTATCCTCTACACTTAATGCACCTAAGCTAGTAAAAAAGGTAACATTAGGTTTATTCACAACAACACCAGAATCGTCAGCTGCAGACGCTAATGGAGCAAATAAAAATGGAGCACTTAGGCTCATTGCTAGTAAATTACGGTGCTTTTATCATAATAAAACGCCCTTTTTTAATAATTATTTTTTAGAACGTTTGTAGAATAACAAGATTGTTTACACTTAAAACAATAGGTTTCACCTAGTGAAACCTTTTATTGATTTTATGAATACCGGACAAAACTAGAGAAAAGTTAAACATCGCAAAGATAAGGATTAATCAAAAAAAAACTGTGTGATAAATAAATAACATAAAAAAGAAATAACGTTTATTTAGGCTCTAAGTTGGTAGGCATGAAAATGGCTTCTATTGGTAAGTTAAATACCTTAGAAATGGTAAAGGCCAATTGTAACGATGGATCGTGTTTCTCCCGCTCTATGGCATTAATCGCTTGTCGCGATACGCCAAGCAATCTGCCAAGCTCTTCTTGAGACCATTTAACCTTACATCTTTCGTCTTTTTCTCTTGAACTAAACGAATAAGATAAGCGCGAATGTATGAATAAAAACGACCTACTGCCAGAATCTGTCATTCGCTTTGTCTATAATCCTTGCTTACATTCAAATGCATAAGGCTGGATCTCATGTCAGAGCTTTTTAAAGATAAATTCAATCCTCAAGTAATCGACTCTATGGCGAGTCATTTTTACGCGGCTTGGACGGGTTTTGATCAGATTAGTTTCCTTGAATATGCAAAGAATGACCTTGCCCATTTAGAATTAAAAGAGCGGTCTAAACAAATCACTGACGCCATGTGGCGCAATTTGCCCGATGATTTCGTTTTAGCGGCTGATATTCTGTTAGCCAGTTTACGCCCTTACACCAATGACGACATTTATGGGTTAACGCCCAATGAGGAAGGCATTGTCGGTTGGGCAATTATGCCGATGGCAGATTATGTCGGTTTATATGGCCAAAGCCACCCAGATTTATCCATGACATTATTAAAAGAAATGACCAAACGATTTTCATCTGAATTCGGCATTCGTTATTTTTTACTGTCAGACAATAAAGCGAAAACCTTAGCGACCTTGAAACAATGGACAAGGGATGAAAATCATCATGTTCGTCGACTAGTATCTGAAGGTCTTCGTCCTCGCCTCCCTTGGGCCATGCAATTACCCGAATTCATAATGGACCCAACTCCTGTCATCGAATTACTCGAAACATTAAAAGACGACGAGGAAGAATACGTGCGACGCTCCGTTGCCAACAACCTTAATGACATAGCCAAAGATCATCCTGATCTGGTAGCGGGCATTGCTATTAAATGGATGGCCGATGCAGACGAAAAACGCAGAAAACTCATTCGTCATGCATGTCGCACACTGCTAAAACAAAGCCATCCAATAGCGTTACAAGCCTTCGGTTACCTACCACCACAAATAGAAAATACTAAACTGACAATCAGGACACCCGAAGTGTATCTAAATGAACATTTGGAATTTGAATTAAGCCTTACATCGAGTTCAGCTAAGAATCAGTCTTTGATGATCGATTACATTATTCATCACCAAAAGAAAAATGGTTCCACGTCACCCAAAGTATTTAAAGGTAAAACAATGACTCTTGAAGCGGGGAAAACGCTTAACGTTACTAAACGACATCCTTTCAAAAAAGTGACAACTCGAATCTATTATTCTGGTCAACACACCATTGAAATAATCATCAACGGGGTATCAGTTGCCACTTCTGCGTTTCATTTTTTTCTTAAGAAATCGTTTTAAATCACGCGGTATCAATTCCTATTAATCACTTAGCTTTTGATAAAAATACTTACGACATGTTGCTTCATCTATCCGATTAACCACCAACACTAACAGACTAATAACCGTTATAGAAAAGGCAATCCGTCCCCAAAAAATCGTGGTGAAGTCAGCCCCAATTAACAGTATCAGTAAGGTATCCTCTATTAGGCTATGAAGCAGATTTAAAAGCATAATTGAGACAAAAATATCTCTTGGTGAAATATGTCCTTGCTTTGCCTCATTAATCAATAGGCCACCGCCGAAAGACAGACCTAAGGTAATACCCACTACGGTCAAATTTGTCGCGTCTCGGCTAATACCTAGCAAAGCAAGAACTGGCTTGAGTATTATCCCCATCAGCTTTTCAATACCAAGCAATTTCAAAATACGCAAGAAGGTAATCAGTACAGCGATAATCGCAAAGATCATAACAAGGCTCTTTACTTGATCAATGGCCCACTCCATATAACTTGGGTCACTTGCCGCCATATTCGACCACGCGGATTTAGCTGGATAATTCAGAAAGTCTCCAGCTTGATAGATATGATGAAGAATCCAAGCCATTAACAGGCTTCCCCCGATGCGAATGGCGAGTGTCATCACAATACCAACACCCGCTTTTTTCGCAATGGCAACTTCAATTGGCAGACCATGAGCAATCAACATTAGGGTTCCTAGAATCGAAACCTGCGCTACAGTTAAGTCCACCTCTGCACTCATAAAGACCAATAACCCAGCGTATATGTTCGTTATTAGCGTTGTCGCCCACACCAAACCCATTTCACTCGGCAATCCCACCAAGGACATCACGGGTGTCAGCCATTGGCTCAGTAACACGATCCCACCAAACTCTTCTATTAATTTGATGACGATAATCATCGGTATCATTATTTTGAAAAGCGTCCAGGTAACACTGACAATTTCTTGCCATAGCCCTTTAAATAGAAGGCTAATATATTTATGCATCTCTCTACTCCACAAAGATAATTCGAGTAGTATATGTACATAATAAGAAATATGTCGTTAAATATAATCACTAAATTAAATGCTTATTTCAAAAGATTACAGTTTAGGGAAATATATATCGTAATAAATCATAAAATGAGAAATCTGTGGAATTAGACAATATCGACCGAAAAATTTTAACCATTTTGCAACGCAATAACCGTCTTGCAAACGTGGAGTTAGCAGAGGAAGTTGGCTTGTCACCGCCCGCTTGTCATAAAAGAGTGAAACGTCTCAGAGACGAGAACATTATAATTAACGACGTCTCTATACTAAATCCAGAATTAACCGGTAATAAACTGACTTTACTGGTTTCAGTAGAAATGGAACGAGATCGAAAGGATGTGTATGACGCGTTTAAAAAAGTCGTGAGCCAAGTTCCAGAAATAAAACACTGCTATCAAATAACAGGAAGTTACGATTTTTTTATGGTAGTGATGGTGCCTGACATGCAGGCCTTCGAATGCTTTGTCGACCAAGTGCTCCACACAGACACGAACATTCGAAAATTCCAAACATCAGTATCGCTGCGCACAGTCAAATCAACAACAGAACTTCTGCTATGAGGTATTCGCGAGCCAACTCACTTATTTAATAGCGTGTTTTCAGTGCCGCTTGAAAGGGTTGCATAAGCGGTTTCGGGGAAATATTAGAAAGCACAACAGAGTCACACTGCTGGAAAATACGAAACGTATCAATGGCGTCGACAAAAGCCGACATCATAAGCTCATCAACGATTTTCGTTTTCTCTATGTATAAAGATTTGATCTCTAAACAACCTTCTTTGCGATGCGCTTTGCAATCCATTCGTCCAATAAACTCACCTCGGAACAGCAAAGGCAAACAAAAATACCCATACTGGCGTTTAAGCTCAGGCACATAACATTCGATCTGATAATCAAATTCAAACAGGCTTTTTAATCGATCTCTTTGAATAACACTGTTATCAAAAGGAGATAAAATCGATAACCGATTATTCAATCTCGGGGTTCGGTCTAACGCACCGGAACGCATAAAGAATACATCACCATTAGCGATTTTTATCCGTTCTAAAGTACCTTGGGCGACGCCTCCTTCCACTAGGTTCTTTACCGCTTTACGCAGTTCGATATTACGGCGCAAATAGGTCACACTTTTTATAGAGACCAAACCATAGCAACGCAGCTGTTGATCAATAAGGTGTTTGGCAAATTCTTCCATACTGGGTATGGCTGAATCAATATGAGACGGTAAAACTCGCTCAGTCAAGTCATAGGTTTTTTGAAAACTCTCACGACCACAAACCATCAAATCGCCTTGCATATAGAGCTGCTCTAGGGCTTTTTTTGCAGGTTTCCAGTCCCACCATCCCCCTTTTCGGTTATTATTTTTTGCGTCCACATCTCGAGAACGCAACGGTCCTTCAGAGCGAATTCGAGCGAGCAATTGCCCCATAAGTTTTTGGTCTGGATTTTTATACCAATGTACTTGACCGCTTTTAATGGCGTTTTTATAAGGTAGGGAAAAGCGAAAGTCGTCTATGGGTAAAAAAGCCGCCGCATGAGACCAATATTCAAACACCTCCCCCGACACAACCAGTTGATTGACCATAGACGGATCAAAACTGGGAACTCTTGAATGCAAAACATGATGATGGGCCCTCTCTACCACAGAGATAGTATCAATCTGCACATAACCTAAATGAGCAATCGCCTTTCGTGCTCCTGATAATCCGCTACCAAACGGCTTTGCTTGCAACAACCCCTGAGACGATAAAGCAAGGCGCTTCAAACGGGATAAATCTTTGTGTGAATGCAGTTCAATCACAGTGTCTGCCTTATTACTGGTTTTATAAAATAGGATATAACACTCTGAATTTTAATGATAATTTTTAATTTTTCACAAAAAATCAAGCCTAAAACCTAATTCTATAATAAACCAAGACCACTCCATTCAACCTTTTTTGAATCATAGAGCCTCTTCCATACGAATGAGACAATGCCGTCTTGGCCTAAGCAAATTTAAGAATATAGATGAATAATATCGATCGCTTCCTGATAACTATCAACCACCCAGTTAGCGCCGGCATCCATTAACTTTTGGCGCTGACTAGCATGCTTTGCATGAGAACCTGCGGTGAGTCCTATACACAACATACCAGCTCGACGTGCCGCTAGCACACCAGCAGGACTGTCTTCGATGACTAATGCATTATCAGCTGAAACCCCCATTTTCTCCGCGGCGAATAGAAATAAATCAGGTGCCGGCTTGCCATTTTTTACCATGGTTGATGAAAAGACTTTATCGACAAAGTAATGCTTAAGATTCGTCGCAGTTAAACTCACATCGATTCTTTCAGGGTGCGAGGACGACGCTACACAAATTGGCAGACTTAATGAGTCAATAAACTCAGCTACCCCCTGAACAGGTTGAAGCTCCTGTCGAAAACGTTCGAATAACTTCGCATTCATTTCCTTCAAAGCATCTTCGGTAAAAGTAACGCCTTGAGAAGCCAATAAATCCTCTCGTGCCGACTTCATACTGCGACCTTGAAATTGCTCAACGACCTCTTCATTAGAAAGCGTTCCTCCTTCCTGAAGAATCAGCTTATGTAACGCATCAATAGACAAGATCTCACTGTCTACCAAGACACCATCACAATCAAAAATCACTAAACCCAAAGTCTTTTTAATGTCCGAACCAGAGGTGTTTATGTTATGTTGCATCATTCAAGCTCTCTCGCTACTGTTTGAAGCTTAATAAAAGCAAGATAGCGCTTATTATGCAAATGACGTACTTCTTCACTTCCTGGGAGGTACTTATCGCCGAAAGAAGACATTTCTTTCATTGCCGTATTCAAATCCTTATAAGCGCCCTTCGTCTTCAAACAGTCCAAGCTGTAAAAGTTGTAAAAGCATCTAAAAGTTAAAAATTGAGTCAGACTTGCCCATAGCAATCTCGCCTTGCTAACACGAAGTTGTCTACCTAGTCGCTAAAATGAATTGACAGTAAAATCAGTTATTGATAGTTTGTTTACAAGATTATTGAACCTTGTCTATCTAAAAGCGTCGTTGTGTTCACCTATTAAATATAAAAAACGGCGAAGGGAGATTTAATTGAATAACCTAGGGAAATACGAGGAACTGCATCTCAGACATAGCAAAACATGGCGAAACTCAGAATACCCATTTTACTAAATTATCCTTCAACTAATTTTTTAAATGTAATATGTCAACGATTATCAGCCTTAATACGTTAGTACTATTTTTAACGGCAGGACAAGGTATTATTTTTGCGGTATTACTTTATTTTAGAAGCCGTAAGACTCGTACAATCAATATACATCTGTCTATTATTTTGCTTGCATTTACCGCTGAAATCTTACAAAAATTCCTCTTAGACACGAATTATATCTATCAATTTCCGCACCTCGTTGGTCTTAGCCTACCGTTTGACGCAAGTGTTGGAATTGCCCTCTATTGGTATATTAGAAAAGCCACATCACCTGAAAAAAATAACAATATTCAGAAGATCTTAAAGCACTACTCCCTCTTTTTTGTTTGCGTAATTTTATCTATACCTTTTTGGTTAATGGATTTTGATGCAAAACTCACATTGATGGAAACCGGTGTAATCTCAAGAGATTGGCCCAGCGTTGTTTATTACAGTCTTAACCTTCAAGTTTTTTTAAAAATAACCAGTTTTTTTCTTTACCTTTTTTTCAGTATAAAACTGCTCATTGCACATAGAAACCCCTAAATTCAGATAATAAGTGCGACACTGCAAATCAGGTGTAGAAGAAGCCAACTGCTGAAGTTGGTACACTTCTTTTCACCACAAAACTAAGCAGTACCAACATGAATTATCAGCAGTTGACCGAAGGCAAAAGATACCAGATTTCAGCTCTTTTAGGGCAAGAAATATCAGTTTCAAATATAGCACGTGCACTTAATTGCCATAGAGCTACGATTTATCGTGAGCTAAAGCGGAATAAAAAAGCAACAGGATATTGTCCTGATAAAGCTCAAAGAGCATGCTTGATAAGGCGAAAGACATCCGCTAAGTATCGAATATCATCAGAGACCATTGATTTTATTCGTATTTTAATTGAAATCGACTGGAGCCCTGAGCAAGTCTCTAACGTACTTAAAAACTGCGGAGTTCCTGTTAGTCATGAATGGATTTATCAATATATCCATGATGACAAAAGAAACAAAGGGACGCTTTATCGTCATTTGAGGCAAGGAAAAAAACGCTACAGGAAAGGACAGCGAACGAAAGCAGAAGTGATTAAAAACAAAGTCTCTATTGATGAGCGCCCAGTCATTGTGGAGACAAAAAAGCGTTTTGGTGATTGGGAAATAGACACTGTTTTAGGCAAGAATGGAACGGGGTCCATCGTTACTTTATTGGAAAGAAAGACGCGCTTTTACCTGATAAAGAAAGTGAACTCAAAGTCAGCCAAAGATGTGACTCAGGCTACCATAGAGTTATTGATGCCTTTTAAAGATCATGTGCACACGATCACAGCAGATAATGGTCGAGAGTTTGCCTATCACGCTAAGATAGCTAAAGCATTAGATACGAAAGTGTATTTTGCTCATCCATATAGCTCTTGGGAGCGTGGAGCGAATGAAAATAGTAACGGCCTTCTAAGACAGTATGTGCCCAAAGGCACTGATTTAAGAAGTGTTACAGAAGAGAGAATACATTTCGCGATGAGACGAATAAACCATCGTCCAAGGAAGTGTTTAGGGTTCAAGCAACCAGCCGTTATTTTTAAAAAGATGTGTTTGGCTGCTTGAAATGAAAAGTGTCGCACTTCGGACTTGAATTCGGGCCGTATTAAGAATATTTTTTCATACAGAGAACGTATCACTCTTATATGGCTTAGTAACATGCTGCTATTATTTGTATTTGGTTTGATTAAAGGAATAGTGACATTGGTATTCTTTCAAGAATCAGAAGAAGAATTATCTTTGATGGGCTTCATGGATTATTTCTATATGACGATAATTTTTTATGTTGGTGTAATGGGGTTAATGCAACCTAGAATTTATAACCGAAGCGAACGTTTCTACATAACAGAATTAAAAAATAATTTTGGAAATAAAAAAGAAAACGCAATAGATAACCCGATTGAAAGCGATAATAAAAACCGATCAGAAATAAGAAACTGTGATTTTATCAAAAAAGAAGAAAATACAGAATTAACACAATCTGAGCATTCTAATAAATACCTGAAATCAGCCCTTTCTGAAGCCGACATGTTAAGAATTTCTAAAAAATTAGAGGCATTAATGGATAAGGAAACAGCCTATTTAGAGCCAAATTTAAGCATGCCTCAATTAGCAGAAAAATTATCTTTATCACCAAATTACTTATCTCAAACTATAAATACCATTTATGAAATAACTTTTTTTGATTACATTAATAAAAAGCGAATAGATTATGCAAAGCAGCTATTAGTTAACCCGACATTAGCAGATAAAAGTATCGTCGATATTGCAGTAGATGCCGCATTTAATTCTCGTTCTGCGTTCTATAGTGCCTTTAAAAAGCATGTTGGCATGACTCCGGTTCAATTTAGAAAATCATCAAAGTCCAGCCTTTCTTAAAGATAGATGTCCTACCTTGTAGGCGAAGACAATTGAGAATTTTAAAATAAAGTCTTTAAAAACATAAGGATAAAAATAACCCTGCCTCTCCAATGCCACTGTTCTGTCCTTACCTATTTTCTTGAACACACTCTTCTAAAAACGTTTGCATACTTCACCTCGTCCATTAGTACTGAATGTCTAAAGACAAGTCATAACAGCCGAAAGCGCTGTTACAAAAAAAATCATTAACCCCTATTCATTTAAAAGGCCCTTATATGAAAGTAAAATGCATACGTCCAATAGCACTCACATTATTAACATTATTACCAACCGCTCACGTTATGGCAGAAGACAACTGGACGAATCGGTTTTCGTTACTATTTGGGCAAAAGCATCTTGATAAAGATGACTATGAAGATAACACCCATTCTGCTTTTGGTTTATCAACTGATATTCAAAATAAAAGCTGGCCAGTAAGTATTGCTATCGATCTCTTGGCTGCGGGAAAAAAGACTGATAACAAACAAGGAGAAGTCACAAAAGTAACTGGAGGTCTCCATCTAGGGGTTCGAAAATATTGGCTACTTAATGAAAATATTGAACCGTATCTAGGTACTGGGTTAACCCTTTCAGGCGCCGAAAGGAAAGTAGTCAAAAACGATATAACAGAAAAGCAAGACGATGATGACTTAGGGTATTGGCTTTCTACAGGAGTAAACTGGAAATTTAAAAATAATTTTATGTTGGGCGCACAAATTCGCTATAGCGATTCTGAAGCGACTTTATTTAATTCCAAGGTAGATACTGGCGGTATATATTCAATGATGACTGTTGGTTATCAGTTTTAAGCTAGTAATTAATAAGGGGGGAGTCTAGGAAATATATTAAACAACGTAATACACATAATGCATTACGTTGTTTAATTTATATTTAGCGATAAATTAGTTACAAGAGGATTTTACTGCCGTACCATAACACCCAAATCAGCCGCCGCAGAATGCGATCAACAAAGTAATGGGGGTCTTTGATTACCTTATGTGCGTGACCTAGATGATCCGTTGTTATGCAAATTTTCATGATTATTTATTCGATTGATCCACCTTAATGGTACGAACGAGAGTTACCCAAACCAAAGTTAATAACATGGGAACACCAATCAATACTATTTCTTTAACAAAGGGTAAAATGTATATCATAACCGATGGGATACTTGGCTCTTCTTCGTCACCATGAGAGTACCCTTCATGGTTTATCTGCTCTGCCCAAGGAGTTAATTCTAGCGTCACCATCAAAATACTGAGGACGATAGAAACGAACAAAGCAAAAGATAAACGCGACTTCCATCGATATTGTAAATGCTTCATTGCTTAACCTCCTTTGGGAACATTTTCTTTGTGATGTTCACAATCCAGCTCCACTGTAATGCGAGGTGAACGCCTAGCATTGGCATAATAAAAGTCGCCGAATCGTGGTGAATTTTTGACCAAAAATCTTGAATGTTAATACCTACACTTATCGCAGGCAATAGTGCTACCGAAACTAAAAAGCCACTGACAAAAACCAGTAGCATCATTAGGTATATAAGGTAACTCCAAATAACATTAAATCGAATTTTTGCCGACTTCGCCGATAAAAAAATATCCAAACTTTTCTTTATCCAATCCCAATGCAACAATAAATGAATAACGAATGGGACGATAAATAACAAACTAAGCCATTCATGCACCGGAACACCCGTTGCCTGTGGCGCCGAAACGATCATAAAGCCAATAAGCAGAATCACGTCCATCACATAACGAGTTTTCTGCAAATTCTCCTTCCAATCAGACATAATTTTACCCCTCATCGAATTTACCATAGACACGCATCATAATTTACCAATTACAATCTAGGTTTGCCCATGGAATATTTAACCTGATGCAAAAAAGCCAGCATATCGTTCAGACCTTTTTCATCGATTTCCGTGGTGAGCTCAGTCCCTCCATTTGAAGCAAGCGGATGCACTACATTGACTGATAGAGTTAAGCTATTTTTTTGAGTACTGTAACAAATGGACCAATTACCGGCGGCTTGTTGGTCCATTTTATCAAAATCAGCACTAATACAATTGGAAATGTCTTGAGTCTCTTTTTGATCAATCATGTTAGCCTCCTCGGCTATAAATACAAATAATTTACCATAGAAATTTACCATCGACACCCAATATTAAAACATCAGAAAAGACTGATTATATTTTGATTCGTTTAAATACTAGAAGCATTGAAAAATACAACTTTCACTAAGAAACCGTCTTTATTGTTATCTGGCTAGACGAAAATAGTGATTTTGAGGCGAGTAAATCTGCTTACCGCTTAGTAAGGCTCGGGGGAATTTGAAATAAAACCGTTGGTTACGCTAGGCAAGTAATCGACAACACCGTTTATTCGGCCTTGACCTTGGTTGGGCGTTTTTGTAACGGGTTATGCTGTTTTCCTGACCAACCACGCTATGAGTATTTTGCTCGAACTTAATAGCGATCGTTAGCCAGTTGTCAGATGATATTCCAAGCCGCTGTAAAATGGGTGAAAGCGACAAGTCAATCGAGCCTCGCTTGTCTTGTCGAACAATACGACCTGTCATATCAACCAGTTCAAGATAATCCGTTAACTTAAATAAGATCCCTTTGTTTTTATCTTTGTGCTCATCACCGATAAAAGGATACAAAGCGTTGGGTTGAGCACCTTCTCCCGCCGCTTTCACTCGTTTCTTGATGCTGGTAAATTCTGATGTTTCCGGTGTCGCTGCGATGTTGGCTCGAATAGGATTAAGATCAACATACGCCATACAAGCCAAAACAGAGGCTTCGTCTAACAACGCCTGAGACTTAAAGCGTCCTTCCCAAAATCGTCCCGTGCAACCATCTTCAACATTCGCTTGCCGAGCAATCGGTTCGTTTAACTCCCGCATAAACCAGCTGATGTCAGACAACCTTTCTCGATACGCTTCCGCCGATCTTTCTGCTAATTCTATGGCATAGTCCGGCATGGTATCGCCACGAACGTATTGTTGAGTAAATAACGTGCCTTTATGCAACGCATGCCAGCGCCTCAACACCTCATGAGTAGACCAATTTTTGGCTTGTTTTTCATCAACATGCAACACAATATGCAAGTGATTGCTCATCACCGCATAAGCACAAATATCGATAGAGAAGAGTTGAGCTAAAAATAAAATTCGCGCCTCGATCCAACCGCGACGGTGCTCAAAGCTTTTTCCTGTAACTGAATCTTCACCACATAAAAAAGCACGGCGAACGCATCGAGAAATACAGTGATAGTAAGGTGTATCAGACAAACTGACTTGTTGGCTTCTGGCCCTTGGCATCGTTTTTTTCCTCATCCTTGAGTTTGGTTTTATCTAGTTTAGACGGTGATCAAAAAAACATCAATAAAGTAATGGGTGTCTTAGATTGCCAAATTCGCGCCTCTATCCACCCACGACGGTGCTCAAAGCTCTTTCCGGTGACAGAGTCTTCACCACATAAAAAAGCACGTCGAACGCATCGAGAAATACAGTGATAGTAAGGTGTATCAGACAAACTGACTTGTTGGCTTCTGGCCCTTGGCATCGTTTTTTCCTCATCCTTGAGTTTGGTTTTATCTAGTTTAGACGGTGATCAAAAAAACATCAATAAAGTAATGGGTGTCTTAGATATTGTTTATGAACCGCCCTGTGCGGAGCCGCATGCAGGGTGGTGTGGGGGCTGGAGGTTAGAAACCTCCGGCTACCCGATTAGATTTTGTTGCCATACACCCCTCTCTCAACAGGAGCGTTTAGTCCATACTTATCCGAAATAGACTGTACGACTTTGACGAACCAATCTTGGCTATCCGGGTGAACCAATATTTTCTCGATAGCTTCGACGACGTTTAATTTCACCGTTACCCCGAGGGGGGTATCCTTATTTGGAATGATAGCTGAGTATGTGCTTAATAAAATTCGAGCTTCTTTCTCGAAGTTGAAGTGCGGACGTTTTATGAAAAATGGGGCACTATAATCAAGCTTGCCTTCTACATCTTCAGCTCTAGAATATTGAACATTTTTTAAATAAAACTCCAAGCCTCCGGAATCGATTTTTGAGATGTTTGATTCGAGCTTCCCTACCGTTGTTTGTACGGCAACAGCATTGCTGTCCCGGCCATAGAGCTCCCACATGACCATGTTTTCATCGATGTTTTTGTGCCAACAACTCACATAGGAATTTCTGCATAAATACTCTTGAAAATCGTCAGCACTATTTATTGGAGAGTCATTTTGGTCATCAAAGCTTTCGTAAGCTCTTTCAATGGCTACTCTCATCTCGCTTGGAAACCGACCTTCACTTTGATCTCTAAAAGTATCAGACCTAGCAAGCCACAGAGAACCCGAATCCAATAATGATACGAATTTTGCCAAATCGATATATCGCCACAACCTTGTGTCTATGGAAAGCGAGTCTTCGACTTTGAGTTTCAGGTTATGCAAAATACTTCCTCAAAATTCTAACGCCTCGCTAAGAGGCAAAGTAATGCTTGGCTAAAATTAGCGACGAAGGAGCACGAGCCAAGCGTTACGTGTCCTTTTACTTGAGCGACTTGTTATATACCCAATTGTTTCTGTAGAAAGTAACTAGTGTGCCCTTTAGGCATATCAGCCAATTCACCAAACACAGAGTAACCAGCTTTGACATAAAATCCTAATGCTTGGAAAGTAGTTGTTTCCAGGCGAATATTAGTGGTGTTTTTAGATAAAGCATATTCTTCCATACTAGATAGCAACTTAGCTCCCCATCCACATTTTCGGATACTTTCATCAACCTTGAATATGCAACCAGTTCCAATTTATTTCACCTAAAATCCCACCAACAATGACTCCTGACTCATCTTTTACAAATGAAGATACTTTTTCTCTAAATACATCCCCTGTGTGAGATTAGTTATATTCCGTTAACCCAGTTTTCAGGGCTTCAAATTCATTATCTTGAGGTGGGAGAGGAGTAGTTAATTCCATATTTATGCTACGAGCTCCGTTTAGGTATATAACTACTAAGCGGTTATACAGTGGCGAAGCCATGGCTATAACCGTCTGTTGAACGGCCGCTTTATTTATAGGGAATTTGCTTTTTCAAGATTGGCGACGTCCCTGTTTAAATCGCGGTGTTTTTTTGTACTCTTCGAAGGTTACTTTTAAAAAACCTTCGTGTTTTTAGATTTTTCATATTACTGCCTAATACTTTTACTCGAATTCTAAGTATTAGGCAAGTAAAAGCCCTCAGGTCTCACTACCTGATATTTTTTCCCTTGTCATGTCTTAATCCATTCTTTTCTAACTACTATTTAACCTCAACTGAGTATCATGGTTGTTATCTCCCAGATAAACTACCTTTGATTCACCACAGGAAGGGCATCGACACCCTGTTAGTGCCGTATCTGTCTCTACTTTTCTACCTTCTTTGTTGGTTCACCACTCTGTCGTTTAATATTTGCCAAGGATCGCTTTTTTACCGCATTCGATAGATAACCATAATGACGAATACGCATGAACCCTTTTGGTAAAACATGTAAAAGAAAACGCCTAACCAGCTCCGCGGGTTTAAGTGACAATCGACTTGCCTTTTTGGTTTTATTATCAAAATAGGACAAGGTCACTTGATTGTCTTTCCATGATTCAAGGCGATGATTACTTAAACCAACTCGATAAGTATAACGCGCTAAATAGCTGACTAAAGTTTCTCGATATTCTAAAGCAGATTTGCAATAAACAACCCATGGATGACTCATTAAATGACTCAGTGTGCCATCCAACGTTGCCTTTTCAATCGTCGATAACGCTCCTTGCCCATACGCTTGACGTAATTCGCTTACCATCGTGCCTCTAAAACGGTTTGCTGGCCTAAAGACCAACGTTCTGTAAACTCCAAGTGCATTTGGATGACTCTAAATCACTTTGTCGGCCTGAAGGCCAGTATCTACAAAAGATTCTCATTTTAGGTGTGATGTGATACTCATGAACAGTCTGCGTTTTTTCTGCGCTGACGACGACAGTGACGCAAGCCGAAAAGACGCAGGCTTTTTGTGTTTATGCGCTCTAAGAGAGTTTGGATGACTCAAAAGCACTTTGTCGGCCTGAAGGCCGACCTACATGTGGTGTATTAGAGTGCTTTTAGTGCGTCGATCAGCGCTCGCATTTCATCATCGGTACCGATGGTGATGCGGAGGTAGTTGCCAATGCGTGCTTTGTTGCGACCAAAGAAACGCACTAGAATCCCCTGCTCTTTCAGCGTTAAATACACACTTTCGGCGTCTTTTTCTGGGTGAGTCACAAAAACGAAGTTGGTGGCGGATGGTAAGACCTTAAAACCTAGATCCGTTAACTGAATGTGAGTCCATTCGCGAGTAGCTATGGTTTTGTCACAGATTTCTTTCAAGTATTCCGCGTCTTCCACTGCGGCGGTGGCACCAGCCAGAGCGATGCGGTCAATTGGGTAGCTGTTGAATGAGTTCTTAAGGCGCTCAAGTCCTTCGATCAAGTCTGGATGTCCTAGTGCGTAACCCACTCGAATGCCCGCTAACGCGCGGGATTTTGAGAAGGTCTGCACAACCAATAAATTTGGGTATTGATTCACTAAGCTTGCCGCACTTTCAGCCCCAAAGTCCACATAAGCTTCGTCCACTAAAACCACCACATCAGGATTGGCTTGCAAAACACGTTCGATGTCTGACAAAGGCAAGGCTTTACCCGTTGGTGCATTTGGATTGGTAACCACAACACCAGACACGTCTAGGTTCTGGTAGTCGCTCGGATCGATATCAAAGCCTTCTGTTAACGGAATAAGCTGAGGCTGAATATCGTATAAGTTCGCATACACTTTATAAAAGCTGTAGGTAATGTCAGCAAAGGCCAATGGCTTGCCACCGGCAAAATACCCCATAAAAGCCAAAGCAAGCACTTCATCCGAGCCGTTACCGACAAATACTTGCTGAGTGTCTAATTGATATTGTTTTGCTAAGGCCTTTTTCAACGTCATGCCATTTGGATCTGGGTAAAGACGCAAGCTCTCGCTAACCGCCGCTGTCATGGCCGCTAGGGATTTTGGAGACGGGGAGTAAGGGCTTTCATTCGTGTTCAGCTTGATGTATTGCTTATCTTGCGGTTGCTCACCCGGTACGTACGGGTCCAGCTCGGTAATTTTCTTAGTCCAAAAACGACTCATTTACTTTCTCCCAATCACGATAAAGGTATAAATAATTTGATAACGAAATACACAAAAAAGACCTCTAATTAGAGGCCTTTTGAATACAAACAATAATCCGCCTCTGGATTAGTCCTGAGGGCGCATATGAGGGAATAACAAGACATCACGAATAGATGGCGCATCAGTGAATAACATCACCAAACGATCAATACCGATACCTTCACCCGCTGTCGGTGGTAAGCCGTATTCCAAGGCATTAATGTAGTCGGCATCGTAATGCATGGCTTCATCATCACCGGCGTCTTTTTCCGCCACTTGCTTACGGAAACGCTCCGCTTGGTCTTCAGGGTCATTTAACTCTGAGAAACCATTGGCGATTTCGCGTCCACCTACGAAGAATTCAAAACGATCAGTAATAAAATCATTATCATCATTACGACGGGCCAATGGCGAAACTTCCGCAGGGTATTCTGTAATAAAAGTAGGCTGATCCAATTTGGATTCCGCTGTTTCTTCAAAAATTTCAGTCCACAACTTGCCTAAGCCCCAAATTGGCTTCACATCGATATGCAGTTTTTTCGCGACTTCAGTGGCTTTTTCTAACGTATCCAGATCGTCCGCTGTTAACTCTGGGTTAAAGTGTAGAATAGACTCAAGCATGGTCATGCGAACAAATGGCGCACCGAAATCGTACTCAGAGCCTTGATAGGTCACTGACGTCGTGCCCAATACTTTTTCCGCCACATCACGCAACATGGCTTCCGTTAAGTCCATTAGGTCTTTGTAATCCGCATAGGCTTGATAAAATTCGATCATGGTAAATTCAGGGTTATGGCGTGTGGATACCCCTTCATTACGGAAGTTACGGTTAATTTCGAAAACTCGCTCAAACCCCCCAACAACCAAACGTTTCAAGTAAAGCTCAGGTGCAATACGCAAGAACATGCTCATGTCCATCGCATTATGATGTGTCACAAACGGACGCGCTGTGGCGCCACCTGGGATCATGTGCAACATCGGCGTCTCTACTTCCATAAAGCGACGATCTTCAAGGAAGCGACGAATAGTAGAAATGATCTTTGAACGAACCTGGAAAGTATTGCGTGACTCTTCGTTTACGATCAAGTCTACGTAACGCTGACGGTAACGCATTTCTGTGTCAGACAATCCTTTGTGCTTATCAGGCAATGGACGTAAAGCCTTGGTTAACAGTTGCGCCGATTGCATATCAACATACAAGTCGCCTTTACCTGATTTATGAACAGGACCAGTCACCCCAATGATATCACCCAAATCCCATGTTTTTTGTTCAGCCAACAGATCAGGACTCAGGGCTTTACGGTTAACATAAGCTTGGATTTGGCCTGTCATGTCTTGCAATAACATGAAAGCACCGCGGTTACGGACGATACGACCCGCAATGCTGACTTTATGGTCTTTTTCTTCTAACTCTGGCTTTTCTATTTCGCCAAATTCCGCTTGTAGATCCACTGCATAAGCGTCTGGACGGAAGTCATTTGGGTACGCGTTACGCTCTTCACGGATAGCGTTTAATTTACCACGGCGCTCTGCAACCAAACGATTGTCTTCTGCAACGCCAGTGTTTTCTGTAGTGTTCTCGTTAGCCATGATTTGCCATCTACTCTTTTAGAATATCGTTTTAAATTGATGTTATTAACTGTCGGTTATGTCTGTTGCTTATAGACCTTGCTTTAAGCTGGCGACAATAAACTGATCCAGATTACCGTCTAGCACTGAACCTGTATTCGAGCTTTCTACACCGGTTCGTAAGTCTTTAATACGCGATGCATCCAATACATAGGAGCGAATTTGACTGCCCCAACCAATATCCGATTTATTGTCTTCCACAGCTTGTGCCGCTTCGTTACGCTTTTGCATTTCAAATTCGTACAGTTTTGCGCGTAATTGCTTCATAGCAAAATCACGGTTAGCGTGTTGTGAACGCTGGTTCTGACACTGCACCACTATATTTGTTGGTATATGAGTAATACGCACCGCCGAATCCGTCGTGTTTACGTGCTGACCACCAGCCCCCGATGAACGATAGGTATCGGTTCTAATGTCAGCCGGATTAATTTCAATATCAACATTGTCGTCAATTTCTGGAGAAACAAAAACAGAAGCAAAGGACGTATGACGACGATTACCAGAATCAAAAGGCGATTTTCGCACCAAACGATGCACGCCCGTTTCAGTTCTTAACCAACCAAAAGCGTATTCGCCTTCAAATCGGATCGTCGCGGATTTGATGCCAGCCACATCGCCAGCGGACACTTCCATCAGCTCCACTTTAAAGCCTTTGTCTTCGCCCCAGCGTAAATACATACGCAAAATCATGTTGGCCCAGTCTTGCGCTTCTGTACCACCAGAACCGGCTTGAATGTCAAGGAAGGCTGAGCTTTCATCCATTTCTTTCGAGAACATACGACGGAACTCAAGTTTTGCCATTTGAGCTTCTAAATCAGCCAATTCAGCTTGAACGGCTTCAACAGATTCGTCATCGTCTTCTTCAACCGCCATATCCAATAGGTCTTTTGCGTCGGCAACACCTGTTTTCATAACGTCTAATACATCAACAACGGCTTCTAAAGCCGCACGTTCTTTGCCCAATTTTTGGGCATAATCTGGATCATTCCAGACATCAGGGTCTTCTAGTTCACGAGAAACTTCTTCAAGGCGCTCTTTCTTTGTATCATAGTCAAAGATACCCCCAAAGAGTTTGGGTACGCTCAGTTAAGTCTTTTATCTTAGAAAGTATCGGATTGATTTCCATAATGGCTTCAATTTGTTATAAAACAGGTGAATTAAGGTATATAGTTAATTGTAACGAATTTACCTGCATCATAAAATGGTCTGACCCCTTCATTCTGATAAAATAAAGCATTTTATTCGACAAAACGATTAACTGGAGCCCACATGGAAAAACCAACGGTATCTGTCAACATATTAGGGCAAGAATACAAAATTAATTGCCCAAAAGGTCACGAAACAGAGCTCACCGAAGCCGCAGACTATTTAAACAGTCAAATGCAAGAAATTAGAACCAATAGCAAGATAATTGGTACAGAAAGAGTCGCCATTATTGCGGCGCTAAATATTACCCATGACATGCTTTCTAGCCGCAAGTATGCCCGCTCAAATGAACAACAATTACGAGAACTTACGTCGCAATTAGACTCGGCCTTAACTCATACAAACAAAGTTGGTTAAACGACAATCAACTCTGGTAGAAAAGTGTTCAAAGATTCGACAACCCAGTAAAGTAAAGGCTTTGGAAGAACTTTTTTTGTTTTTTTCTTCCTAAAACGGGTAGATTTTTTAAATCCTTGTCTTATACTACAGTCTGTTTCCTGGGTTGTTTGGAGCGGCTTAACGCCCTTGAGCCTATGAGTATACTCCCGGAAAGAATATGTGAGTTTGGTGTGCATGTCCGTGCGTCGGAAAGCCTAAAAAGCTTCAGTTCATTCCAACTTGAACCACTGGGTTCAAGGCCAATAGTCGAAACGGCAACTTGGGAAACTTTTTATGTCTTCTTATGGATCGAATTCACATCCAACCTCTTGCTTAGAATCCCTATCAAGAAATGAACTTAGAAAACACCTACGATTAGTTAGAAGATCCTTGCCTGAACCTCAGCAAGCGCTCGCTGCAGAACAAATAGCGAAAAAATTACAGTCTTCTCCTTGGCTCAAAAAACGTCTAGACTCATCACCCCCTGCTAGTATCAATATTGCGCTTTACCTCAGTAACGATGGTGAAATTTCTCCTGACGTCTTCTGCCACTACTTATGGTCATTAGGCGTCAAGGTGTATTTACCGATTATTAATGGGGAAACCTTACTCTTTGGTTTATACGACGCCGACACTCAGTGGCAACAAAACCAATTTGAGATTGACGAGCCTGTTGACCTAAATCCATTACCACCAGAGCAGCTGCATATGGTTTGCTTGCCATTGGTTGGATTTGATAATACCGGCGGTCGTTTGGGAATGGGTGGTGGCTTTTATGATAAAACCTTTGCAAAAAAAGCCAAACACACTGTTTTGGTCGGACTTGCTCATGATTGCCAGCAGGTCACTAAGCTGCCAATTGAACATTGGGACGTACCATTAGATGGCATTGTCACCGAAAGTCAGCAAATTCAATGTAACTAACCGTTTCACTCAACCAACCAGGTTAGCCATAACTAATAGGCCCGTTTAGTCAATCTAAAGTGATTTTTAAATTGACTTTGCCCACCTCTTGACTGCTCCACTGCATGGAATAAATGGAGACTTTCTCTTTACCTAGGGCCGCAATCCATGGGGACAACTTAGCAAACGCGGTATTACTTACCCAAATTTGCAGACGACTGTCTCCTTCTACCGCCACTCTGTCGGCTACAATGCCATATTGTCTCGCGGTGCTGTTTACTAAGGTTCTTAACTCATTGGCTGACCGGTCAAGTAAACTGGAATGAGGCACACCGTTGAGTGCGATCAAGTGCTCCGCATTTTCAACGATTTTATAATAATCTTTGAGACTGCGTTCAAAAGAAATTTGTGCATTTTGATTCTCTTGCTGCATAGGCTTCCATAGCAAAAAATAGACACTCAATAAAAAACCAAAAACAGCTAAAATAAACAGCAGCACTTGCTCTCTCACACTTAAGCGTAAATAGGCTAACCATGCTGAATATAACGATGGGCTAGAACGAAACTGGTTGATCAACCAAGATTTCATTGAGTTATCCTTCTTAATAATTCGAGTAAACACACATTACTTTGTCAATTGAATTTTTAGTGCCGCGCGATAACCGGCGTCTTGACGCACCACTTGCTCTATTTGCACAGACAAGGCGCTTTTCTCCAACGCCGATTGTATCGCATCCAGAGTGTCACGTTTCTGAGCTTGCCAATCCAAACGATACGTTTGATCGAAAAAGTCCAGTTGGGTCAAACGATGAACGCCTTCTACCTCGTCTCTGGCCTGATCAATTTTCGCCAACACATCGTAAGGCGTATTGGCATCAGAAACCGCTTGATGGTCTGGCTTTTGCTGTAATAAGCCTCTCAATTGCCGAGATAAGTTCACCACTCGTCCTTCATTGGGAGCCAATTCCAAAAAAAGTGAGTTTGCCTGCTGTTTAATCTCTTGCTCTTGTAGAGCCAAGGCTTTTGTTGATGCCTGCATAAGAAACAGTTCCAAACAAAAAGCAACAATGGCAAAGGCTGCCACCCAACGCCAAGCCGTTAATTTTTCTAACCATAAACCTCCTAGGCGAAACGCACCATGACAGAGGTTCTTTTCTTGCCAGTTTCGAGTATTTATAACAAATTGAGCAAGGCACTCTAACACGGTCTTTTCGGCTTCGGTGTCAACAATAGCCGACTCCATGGCGTTTTCTGGCAAATGCGGTAAGATAGAATCCGGCAGCATGATCACCGAGCTTTCATTAATCCAAAGCCAGTTAGGAGCCGATACCGAACGGTCATTAGTATGACCTTCTTTATCACCTGTTTGGTGTGTTTTCACTAATAATGTGTTGGTTTCATTCTGCTTCGCTTGCTCCATAAAGCCGCAAGCCATCGATAAGATAGCCGGTGTCGGAAACTGCCAACTGGCGAGTTGCTCTATCCAAAGAGAGAGTAACGACTTATCAACCGCTACCACCCAAGCTGAATCCTGTTGGCTTTTATCGAATAGAGTAAAATGCAACTCATCCATTGATTGAGCCAACGCTTCTTCCATTAAGAAGGGGGCGACTTTCTCTAAATGCTTACGTTGCCCTACTTCCAATGATAAACAACGAGTATGCAATCGTTCGGTTGGAGGACAAACAATTACATCCGTGTACTTCATGCCTTTACTAACCCATTTTTCAGACAGATACTCAGCCAATGCAGACAGGTCCGCATTGGTTTGATATTCCAGAAAGGCACCTTTATCATCGACTAAAGCCCAATCGCCATAAGAAGCCAAAGAGCCAAACTGAAGTAAAGATTCACTCTCACTTGAATAATTGTTTTCATTGCCATTTCCTAGCGTCGATAATTCATAGCAACGTATGATAAGGCGATTCATTTAATCCAGTCCTCTATTTAACATTGGGTTAGTTAACATCGGAATAGTTAACATCAGATAAGTGAGCAACAGGCGATTGTTCATTAAACTATTTTTCATCAGGCCACTCCATTTCAGGTAGATCAAAATACGACAATAGCCATTTATGAGAGCCATAAGATCGACCGTATACAGTAACATCACCTGTGTTGGATTTTATTAAACGAGAATGAAGAGACATTTTTCTCTCTCCTAATGTTACCGTTATAAAGGCATCAACATAAGCCATATTTGTACGCCAGTCGTCTTCTTTTAGAGTTTGATCCGACAGGCTACCTTCCTTTAAAAAGTCCGCTACACTCGTAAAACCAGCACTATCAAGACGCGCGTTGAATTTTTGTTTTTGTTCAGCGGTCATATCAACAAAAAAGGCCGTTTGTAAATTTTCTGGTAAACGATTGACGTTGGCCCCCATTTCAGTAGGCCAGATACACAACCAAGGTAAGAGAGCGGCTAAGTCTGCCGCTTCCCACTGCCATAAGAGCATGACGGTTTCACTTGCGATCTTATGATCAGCGGTACGAAAGCTAGGTGAAAAGCCTTGATAAAACGCATCCTCATGGCCGGCTGCCCCCGTAATGTCTTGGTCAGCATCCACCCAGTCCTTTATCTGATCGGCCAATTCTGGCTTTTTATTTACGCTGGAAAATAAACGTTGAAGCTGTTGGTAGCCTTGTTCAGATTTTTCTGGATTAGCCAATTGATTGACGTTAAAGCAGGTCTGTCGATCAAGCAAAATGATCTTCATTGCATCCCCTTCCTTTTCTAATGGAAAGGTTTTTTGTTGAATCAACCATTTACGGTTACTAAAAGGCGGCAAAGAGGATTCCTTCAATTGAGCGAAGGCATTGATACTCCACGACTCCCCACCCAACAATTGTTGCTTTAATTGAATCGTCTCTTGAACCTGCGAGATTACCTCCCTTTCTTTAGCAAGATAACTCATTACGCTAGCGGCCATGGCACTGACCAAGGCAAACACCATTAAAGCCATAATCAAAGCGACCCCTCGTTGAGATGACGTATGCGACTGAAATGAGCCTAAGTTAATCCGCTTCATATTGTCCCACTTTCACCATCATGGACGGGGGTTGATGGCACAATAAACAAGCGCTCAACCTCTCCTATTCCAGCCAAATGCAAACGGACTTTCACAGCATGAGGTAAAGGGACTGCCTCACTGTCTTGGTTGGCATTACCTTGACGCAGAGACGATTCCACTTTTGGCCAAACTGAAGTCCAACCTTGCTCGCCCAGCAAGGCTATCTGGACACGGGTAATGTTTTCAAATACCTGTTCCACCGCCTTGGTGTCCTGATCTCTGTCCATAACGGGCCAAAAACGCCGAATCAGCTGCTCATCTTGCCACTGATATTCCACGCGTTGCACATCGGAGCGAAGATACATTAATGGGTTTTGCCAACCAGACTTACTAAATAACAGTTGCTTGTTGCCTAACACAAGCGCGGCTTGAACGTCGCCTAAATGATCACGAACGGGGCGGTTTACCATTTGCTCCAAATCCCTCTCAAGCCATTGCCATACCCTAACGGCGCCCTCTAAAGCATCACTTTGAGCCGCAATGCTTTTTTGTAAGCGTATGCCTGAGCCCGCCATATTAAAGCTGGCTACACCAAGAAAAGACAAAATACCTAGGACAATTAATAGTTCAAGCAGAGTAAAGCCATTCTGAGCAGGATGACCAAGGCGTTTCATGGAGCACCTCCGTTATCACTCACAGAAAGGTCACTCACAGAAAGGTCACCCACAGAAAGATCACCCTTACTATTAAGGGCTCGAATACTGGCAGGTAAATACCCAGTTAAGGTAAATAAGGGCGAGTCGGCTTGAGGTGGCTGAAAAACCTGTATTTCAATTCTCATCACACCGGCCGCTTGGGTATCTAAATTGGCTACTGTACGAAAGCGCCAGCTTGCTTGCTCAACCTCGGATTCAGTTAAAGACACCTCTTGACCTTGCTGAGTCTGTAAACGCAGTTCGGTCATACGGTTCTCAGCGACCCAAGAAGCCATTAATTTACGTTTTAAATAATCCGTTTGATCGACTGACTGATAACTGGTTTGCGCCAACACCACACCAACAAGAGCAATAATAACTAATGCGATCAGCACTTCAATCAAGGTAAAACCGCCCAGTCTAGCTCGATGCGTTAAACCCATCCTAATGGGAACAACGTGATGAGAATGCACTTTATTCGGCGACAAAAACAAAGGCATTGGCGCCATCTCCAGTTAAAACTCGTGTTTTTTTGACGGTTTGCTGAGTCGAGGACTCTGTTATCATAATGTGCAATTCAAACGGGCTATACTCACCACTGGAAGCAAAGACTAGATCGATTTTTTCTACCAAAGCTCGGCCTTCAGACGATAAATTAGTGAACCCTGATTTCTCCAATAAATACCATTCAATGTTTTCGCTCGACGCCAAATAACGCTTGGATAAAGACACCCATTCACCGTCTTTCAGCTCAAACAAAGCCATTTCCTTTGATGAGATATTCGCCCCATAGGTCACACCATCAAGCCAGGCTTTATCTAAGGTGTTTTGCAGAAACAACCGTACTTGTTGTGACTCTTCGGTTACTTTTCGTTCAAGGTCATCCGTCTGATAATGAAAACTCACCAAACTTAACATTCCACCAAGCACGGCGAGCACGACTAATAATTCAAGCAAAGTAAAGGCTGAAAATTTTGTATTCGTACTCTTCCTTATCATTCGACCTGCCTTGCTTTTCAACCTTTCTTAGTTGCGATGTTATTGATAAAAACGGATTTACAAAAAGTCTCTGTAAAAACGAAATACCTAAAGGTCGGCTTTATTGATATCAGTAGAATCGTCCTCGCCTCCTTCACGCCCATCGGCACCTAAAGAAATAAGATCATAAGCGCCATCAGAACCAGGACTGACATACAAAAATTCATTGCCCCAGGGATCTTGAGGTAATTTTTGCATGTACCCCCCTGATTTCCAGTTTTTCGCTTCAGGGAATCCTGACGGCTTAGTGACTAACGACTCTAACCCTTGAGCTGTAGAAGGGTATTGGCCGTTATCCAGTTTATAAAGATCCAATGCGGCCATAAGATTACGAATTTGAGTTTTTGCCACGGACACTTTTGCGTCATCTGAACGGCTTAGAATATTAGGCGCAACAAGACCTATTAACGCCCCTAAAATAACCAATACAACCATGAGTTCTAAAAGGGTAAAGGCCGCTTTATTTTTTTTAAAAGAAGGCGTTGGTTTGCGATTCTTAAACATAGACATAACTCGAAAACTCTCTTTTTAACGGGGTTAATAGGGTGTTCAGTTTAGCAACTGATTCATATTCATAATCGGTAACAAAATCGCCATCACGATCATCATGACAACGCCTCCCATTACCAAGAGCATAAGTGGCTCGAATAAACCGACCAGCGTAGTCATCCAAGCATGGCTTTCTTCTTCTTGTTGATGAGCGGCTCGTGCAAGCATGGAATCTAACTCACCGCTGCGTTCACCACTTTTGATTAATTGCAGCATCATAGGCGGCAATAAGGTCGTCTCATCCAGCGCGTTTCCAAGTGACCCACCTTCTTGCACTTTCATCATAGCCGCTGTTAGCTGTTGTTGCATTTTGCTGTTATCAACCACTTGAGCGGCGATTTTCATCGCATCGACTAAAGCGACACCGCTGCTTGAAAGCATGGCTAATGTGCTGATATAGCGAGTAATTTGCGCCACAACAACCCACTTTCTTAAGCCAAGTATTCTTAATACTAAACGATCTTTTAGATTACTGGCCGTTTGCTTAGTCATCAGCCATTTATAAACTATGGCCGTTAGGACGAATACAACTAAAATAAGTTGACCATAATGGGTAACCCCATAACTGAGTGATAACATAAATTCTGTAATTGGAGGCAAGGCCGCCCCTTGTTTATCAAACACAGACACAATATCCGGCATCACGCTGCCCAACAGAAAACTCACAATACCTATGGCGACTAATGTCAGTATAATAGGGTACATCATCGCCATTTGAATCTTTTGTGCTGTCGCTCTTTGACGTTCAGTATAATCCGCCAGGCGTGTTAGCACTTGCTGTAAATGACCTGATTGTTCTCCCGCTTCTACACTGGCTCGAAACAAAACAGGAAAGGCTTTTGGATAGGATTCTAACGCCTTAGCTAAACTGTGACCTTCTAGTACCTTAGAACGAATACTTAACAACATACTGCGCAGCTTTTGCTTACTGGCCTGCTGAGCGACTCCCGTGATCGCCTCTTCAATGGGCAAACCGGCATCAATTAGGGTGGCTAATTGGCGGGTAAGTAAAGCCCGATCTTTGACATTAATACTGGGAGAAAAAAAGGTATGTCGTGTACGTTCCTTACCTTGTTTAATCTCTAAAGGCGTCATGCCTTTATCACGTAATAACTGACGTAAATGACGTTCATTATCGGCCTCTAGCACTCCTTTTCGCTTGCGACCTTTTCTATCTAATGCTAAATATTCGAAAGCCGCCATCTAGGTCTTTTCCTCAAGAAACAAAGGCCAGTAGTGATTCATGGATCGTTTTCTATGAACCTTCATTCGATACCCGCAACACTTCTTCAATGGTGGTGATGCCTTGCAATACTTTTTGTACGCCATCTTGAAATAAGCTGGGGGTTTCTTGCCGAACTAATGCCGCCATTTCTTGCTCGCTGGCTTTACTGTGAATCAAGTTTTTTACCGATTCCGTCACCATCACCAACTCATATAAACCTAATCGCCCTTTATAACCTTGATCAAAACACTTGGAACAGCCTTTTGCCTGATAGAGAATGGTATCCTCTGACGTAAAAGCCACACCTAATAAACGTTTAGTCGCATCGTCCGCCACAATAGGTGTTTTACAGTGATCACAAAGCTTCCTTACTAAGCGCTGAGATAAAACACCAATCAAAGAAGACGACAATAGAAAAGGCTCAACGCCCATGTCTTCCAAGCGAGAAATAGCACCAACAGCGCTATTAGTATGCAGAGTCGAAAGTACGAGGTGACCGGTTAAGGACGCTTGCACGGCAATTTCGGCGGTTTCTTTATCGCGAATTTCCCCTATCATCACCACATCGGGATCTTGTCGTAGAATGGCTCTTAGCCCCCGAGCAAACGTCATGTCGGCTTTTAAATTCACCTGAGTTTGACCAATGCCTTCAATATGATATTCGACAGGATCTTCCACCGTCATAATGTTGCGACGACCGTTATTCAAGGTACTGAGTGCGGCGTAAAGGGAGGTTGTTTTGCCTGAACCAGTAGGCCCAGTAACCAATAAAATACCGTGGGGTTGATTGATTAGCGCGGTGATTCTTTCTCGGTCAACGTGGTTCATTCCCAAATGCTGTAAATTCATACGTCCAGCGTGTTTGCTCAACAAACGCATCACAATGCGCTCTCCATGGGAAGAAGGCATTGTTGACACCCGAACATCAATTTCTTGACCAGAAATACGGAGTACAATCCGCCCATCTTGAGGGATACGTTTTTCAGCAATGTCTAATTTGGCCATCACTTTTATACGGGACACCAACATAGGAGCCAAGGCACGTTTAGGTTGAATCACCTCTCTTAATACCCCATCAACTCGAAACCGGACGACCAAACGTTTATCAAAGGTTTCAATATGAATATCAGAAGCATCTTCTTTTACCGCTTCACTCATAATCGCATTGATCAAGCGAATAATGGGCGCGTCGCCTTCTCTTTCTAATAAGTCTTCACTGTCAGGAACGGCTTCTGCTGCACTGGCTAAATCCAGTTCGTCTCCAAGCCCTTGGGCAAGAGCAAGTGTCTGTCCCCCTTCTTGTTGATAAAAGCGCACAACGACATCGTCAAATTCATCATCAGGTAAGGCTTGGTAAAGTGGTGGCGTAGGAGACACTCTTGCCGCTTCACATAATGCGTTTACAGTGGCCGATAGTTTATGAGACACAACCCAACGATCTCCATCCTGCCGCAACAGCACCCCGGAGTGTTTTACAAAAGAATAGAGAAGTGAGGGCATAGAGTGAATTCCACCGGATTAATGTATACGATAAGTCAGCAAAAGACGTTTATAGAAAGACGGCATCTAGTTTGCCTCCGATGACACAGTAGGCGTCAGCTCAGGAACATATCGAGTTGAATCAAATAGCCCATCAACGGTCTTTGTTCTTAGCTCATTCATCGGCATAGTTAATTCAATGGATTTAAACGTTTGATACTTACTTCTAGACAGCTCATCCAAATCTTGCTTACTTCTTAAAATGGTTGGACGAATAAAGACCAATAAATTCTTTTTAATGTTTTCAAAAGAGGTACTTCTGAATAGTGCACCTAAATAAGGAATATCCCCTAATCCGGGAACCTTCTGCGTCACCTCAGTAACATTGTCTTCAATCAATCCCCCCAAAACAATGGTTTGTCGATTGCCAGCAATGACCGTGGTTTGAATTTCTCGTTTGGTGGTAATGGTGCCTAATGAACTGGATTCTTTTGACGCCGCTTCCACGATTTGCAGCACTTCCATACGAACTTCATCACCCGCATTAATATGTGGTGTGACTTCTAGTGTTAAACCAACGTCTTCACGGTTTATGGTTACAAAAGGGTTTTCCCCATTGTCAGAATACCCCCCTGTCTGAAAAGGTCGAGTTTCACCAACAATAATTTTTGACTTTTGATTATCTAAAGTCAGAATCTTTGGTGTAGAAAGTAAATTCGCGTTGGTATTAGACTCTATTGCTTGCAAAATACCCGCTAAATTCAAGTCCCCTTTACTGTTAAACGACGCCACACCAGCGGTAATACCATTCGATAAGCTTGGTGTTCCTGTTGCTATTCCCGTGGCTAAACTGGTTAAACTGTTACCCGCATTCGTAAAGTTTGTCCCAACCAGTGGGGTGGTTCCATCCGAAGTATCGCCAAACAACCACTGAAAACCTAATGCTTCTGAACCTTCCATTTTCACTTCAACAATAATGGCTTCAACCAGCACTTGTGCTCTTGGACTGTCCAGCTCAACTAATACCGATTGAATGTCGGCCATCACATCTGGCTCAGCATTAATAAGCAAGGCATTTAAGTCTTCATCTGCTTGGATATTAAAAGTGGTTGGTTTTTCACTAACACCGTCTGTTGGCGTATTTCCTAAGACCCCTTTGATCAAATCAGCGGTTTTCTTGGCGTCTGCATAACGTAATGGAATCACCTGCAATCGGCTGGATTTTCGAGCGGGTACATCGAGCTGCTTAATCAAATCTCGAATTTGCGCGAGTTCACCTTCTTTACCTTTAATCACAATACGATTGGTTCTTTCATCCGCAAGGATACGCGTGCTCACGACAGCCCGTCCTGGTGCACTGCCAACACTGGATGACAAACCACTGATATTTTGCAATACATCCAGAATGTCCCCTGCCCAGGCATATTGCAAAGACACAACCGAAATTTCACCTTCAACCGTGCTGTCTAAACGGGAAATTAAATTTTCTAACTGACGAATATTATCGGCGTGATCACTGACAATTAAGGCATTGACTTCATTGACTGACGCAAGGTGTCCATATTGAGGAATGAGTGGACGTAAAATAGGGACCAACTCAGCGGCTACTGCATTTTTTATAGCAATGACTCGAGTAACTAAAAGCTCTCCGGAAGCGTTACCACTCACATCAAAATCCAACCCGCCTTGTTTCGCCACATTTTGCGGCAAGACTTTGTAACCTTCAGGAGAATCAATCACCGCATAGCCATGGACAGTCAAGACAGATAGGAATAAGCGAAAAATAGCCTCTTCATTAAGTTCAGCACTGGATATGACCGTTACTTTACCTTTGACTCGAGGGTCAACAATAAAGCTTTTCCCTGTCATTTCAGCCACTTGATGAACAAAAACCCCAATATCAGCTTGCTGAAGATTGACCTGCCAACTTTTTGCTGATGCAAAAGATAGGGTGGCCAATGTCAATACCAAAAACATTACCCACTTTGAAATGGCTCGCTGTAACATTAATAATCCTTGTTCAATTAAAATCATTATTTCACGGCATAATTTACATAAAAACGCTTCTCATTACGACGTATTTCAATACGCGCTACGGCTTGAGAGCGAATTAAACCACCTAAACCTTTATCATTTGAGACGTTACCTACGGCCTGCCCATTAACAGAAACGATTTCATCACCCGTTCTAAGGCCAACGCGATTTAATGGACTTCCACTGACCACTTTGTAAGAGCGCCCGGTTGCAATTAATCCTGCAGAAACAAGCAGGCTTTCAGGGTTATTTTGAAACGCCGCGTCATATCGATCCAGAAGAGCAGCAGGTGTCAAACTGATCATGTCTTGCATGAAAGCAGACGATGAAGCCATTCGACGAATCGCGCTTTTATTTTCAACGAGACGACCTGAACGGGAGAATTGATCGGCATTTTCTGACATCATATTGCCTTCGTTGAGAGACGTGACACCATTCGAAGATATCAGGCGATCATCCTGCAGAATTAACAACGTCTCTTTATTTTTAGAAAAAAACAAAACTTCTTTAATCCCACCTCGACTTAGAATCACACGGTCCGCAAAAACCGTGTGCAAAGTCACACCTGACGATACGGTGTCGCCCACTCTATAGGGTTTATCCGGTTGACCTTGTGAAGAAATAAACGCAATGGATTGATCTTGTTGATTAGAGGGCAACACGCCGCGTAACAAGAGCTTTAGACGGGTTTCCGTTAAGGCTTGATCTGTTTCCACCTCAGCAATAGCCGCAAAGCCAAACAAGTTTTCAGATACGGTAGGCCGAGATTTTATATGAGCGGTAGACGTCATCGTCACTTGAGGCAAGGTAATCTTGGTCTCAGGGTCCTCCCAAGTCCAGACAAAATAACCCATTGTAATGGACACCCAGCTAATTAGGATAAAAAAGAGGAGGTTGCGAATCGCACTTTCTAGCTTATAAACACTGAACGTCATACTTTTACTCAACCTATTTCTTTAAAGACAACACGTTAAAAAGTAGATATTAAAAGGCCACTGTTATTAGTAACGATGCGCCCATTAACAGATTACAGGAGTAACAATGAATTTATGCCCTCATTCATTGGCTTTAAAACAAGGGTTCCACCAATACAGCCACCGGGTAGTCCGCTCTTCCACTCCAGGACAGTCCAACTTCATTTAACAAAGACGGCATAATCGATATCTCCAATTCTTGTTTCCTTGTTGGTTCAAGGCTTAATAAGTGATGCCCTTCTTGTGAACGGATCAAGATACTTGATGCTTGTTCTTGGGTTAACCATTCAGCCGTAAGCCCATTCATTTGCATTTTTTTCCGTTCATTGCCAAAAGCATAATCCGCCGTTATTGATGCCAACCGCCCTTCCCCACGCCACAATCTAGGTACAAATGTGTCATAACCTAACTGAATAAACAACCTATCAATTATAAACGAAGAGCCATTTAATTGAATACCATTGGACTTAGCCATTGGCTGAAACAGCCCCATATCTAACCGTGCTTCATCCACCCACATGTCGATACCGTCAATGGAGAAAGAAGCCATGCCCCAGCCTTGAAAAGCAGGGTGAGTCATTTGCACATGCATATTAGGGAAAGCAAACCGCCATTGAACCGCTATTGGTTTCTCCAATCTGGGAACTGAAACGCTTATGTTGCCCGCCCACAATCGACCATTAAGTTGATGTAAGGTCACCCCTTCGGCTACTTTCGATTGAATGGTGCCTTTCCAATAATGCAGTGGCGCATTTACCATCGCAGACAAGGCAAGTAATACAATAAACCAGACAATATAAACAGTACGACTCTTTTTCATAAAACGGTATCAACATCCTCTAACATACGCTTGCTATAACAAGAACCGTTCATGATTTATAAAAAACCGGCCGATAAGGTTCGATTTAACTTTTCTAAATCTTCCGGTGTGTCGACGCCATGAGGAGGTAGGCCAGAAACCAAAGCCACTTGAATCTTCACACCTTGATGTAAAAGCCTTAACTGCTCCAATTTTTCCCATTTTTCTAACGGAGACACTGGCATAGTGGCATATTGAGCTAATAATCGAGCTCGATAGACGTATAAACCTATATGACGAAAAACAGGCATATCCGGATGTGTTTGCTTTGCTTTAGCAAAACCGTCGCGATCCCATGGTATCGGAGCGCGACTGAAATACAGTGCTCTTTGCTCTTGATCACAAACAACCTTAACCACATTCGGATTGAAAAAATCGTCACTATTTTTAATACCGCAAGCCGCGGTAGCCATATCAGCGGCATGGTCGTTATGCAGCGCCAGCACGGCATCATGAATCAACGTCACTGGCAAGAAAGGTTCATCACCTTGAACATTGACCACGATCTCGTTAGCTGACCATCCTTTTTGCGTCGCCACTTCGGCCAGTCTTTCGGTGCCATTTTCATGGTCGTCTCTAGTCATCACGACATCGGCCCCAAAACGAGCCGCTAACCGCTTAATTTCTTCATGATCGGTTGCTATTACAACCGATTCAGCGCCTGCTTTTAGGGCTAACTCATATACCCATTGAATAACCGGTTTATCGCCCAACATCGCCAACAGTTTTTTGGGGAAACGCTGAGAAGCGAAGCGTGCCGGAATTACAATATGAAAATTCGGTAACGCTACTTTTTTGTCGTCACTTAAAGAATCTATGCTTAACTCGGTATTGATGACTGTCATTAATTTGCCTTTTCAAATTCGGGTTTAATGGCCACATCATAGGCGCTCTCAAGAGGCATACGACTTGCCAATACAATATCTGCAACCTCTCTTGCAACGCCTTTACCACCGAATTTGCTTAATGAAATATCACAAAATCGAGTCAGTAAGACATGCGCATCGGCTGGACAAAAAGAAACGCCCGCTAACGGCATAACCTGCAAATCGATAACATCATCACCGACATAGGCCGTGTCTTTTAAATCAATCGCTAAGGTTTCAGCGAGTTCTTTAAATGCTTCAGCTTTATTATGACAACCAGGATAGAAATGCTTCACACCTAAATCTTGCATGCGTTTTCGCAAAGGTGGGGAGTCTTTAGCGGTGATAATGGCCACCTCAACACCCCACTTTGGCAACAACTTTATCGCAACGCCATCTTTCACATTAAATCGCTTTAACTGCTCACCTTGCTCACTGTACAGCAAGCTCCCATCCGTCAACACACCATCGACATCAAACACAACCAGTTTAAGGGACTGCAATTTTTCAATTAAGTAATTTGATCCAGCCTGCTTATGCGCAAACACATAAGCGTTTAAAAAATCTTGATCCACAGCTTACTCTCCAGCAAAGTGCCCTGTTAACAATTTTTCAAGAAAACCATAGAAAATCGGTTAAGCGCCAGTGTCTAGCTCTTCAAATGATTTAGCCAAGTCATCAAGCTGTTTAATTTGCTTTAAGAAAGGGGCTAATTTATTCAGTGGTAAGGCGCAAGGACCATCGCATTTTGCTGAATTTGGATCTGGGTGGGTTTCTAAAAACATACTAGACAAACCAAGAGACATGCCCGCTTTCGCCAACTCCGCCACTTGAGCTCGACGACCATCAGCCGAACTTTCTCGCCCACCAGGACGTTGCAAAGCATGAGTAACATCAAACATAACAGGGTAGTCGTATTGCTTCATTAAGCCAAAGCCGAGCATATCCACAACCAAGTTATTGTAACCAAACATAGTACCGCGTTCGCACAACATTAACCGGTCATTGCCTGCTTCTTCGCATTTCGTCAGTATGTGCTTCATTTCATGTGGCGCTAAAAATTGCGCTTTTTTAATATTAATGACGGCGCCAGTTTGCGCCATCGCTACAACCAAGTCTGTCTGACGAGATAAAAATGCCGGTAATTGAATAACATCCGCTACTTCAGCCGTTGGGGCACACTGCTCTATTTCATGCACATCCGTAATGACTGGCACGCCAAACATCTCTTTTACTTCCTGCAAAATTTTTAGGCCTTCATCCATACCAGGGCCACGGAATGAATTAATAGAAGAACGATTTGCCTTATCAAACGAGCCTTTAAAAACATAAGGAATACCTAGTGCATCGGTCACTTTAACGTGCTCTTCAGCCACTTTCATGACCAAATCACGAGACTCCAACACATTGACACCACTAAATAAAACAAAAGGTAAATGGTTTGCAACACTCACGTTATCATTGATTTTAATTACTTTACTGGTCTGAGACATAGTCATTCCTACTTACATTTAGTTCAACTAAAAGCGCACGCTGTGATTTTAGTTGGATTCCAGTTATAAAATACGTTTCGCTCTTAAAACTCACTCTTAACGATCATAAATTTCCAATACACCCACGACATCTTGCGCGTCATCCGTCACCACAAGTAAGGTGATCTTATCTCGCAGCATTTGCTCTTCTGCGTTAACGATCAGGGTATTTTCATTAATAGTTTTGGGATTTTTTGTCATCAGCTCAGACATCGTCTGTGACATCATACTGGCACCAGAACTTAACATAGCACGACGTAAGTCACCATCAGTGAAAATACCCACAACCTGCTGATCTTGTTTAATGAGCACCACTCCCATACGGCCTTGGGTCATTAAGGTGATCGCATCCGTTAACGGAGTTGATGGTGAACAAATCGGTAAATTATCTTTATGCATCAAATCCTTAACGCGAGTCAGTAATTTACGACCAAGGCTACCACCAGGGTGAAAACGAGCAAAGTCCTGAGGTTGAAAATTGCGACTTTCCATAAGGGCCACAGCAAGCGCATCCCCCATCGCTGTTGTCATAGTTGTTGATGTTGTGGGTGCTAAATTGTTTGGGCAGACTTCTCTATCAACACCAATATCCAATACACACTGACAGTTTTTAGCTAACGTGGACGCCGTATTTCCTACCATGGCAATACAGGTGTTACCGAAATTTTGTAGGGAAGGCAGTAAACGGATAAGTTCTTCTGTTTCGCCAGAGTAGCTAATTAATATCAAGATATCGTTTGCCTGCACCATACCAAGGTCGCCATGGAACGCTTCTCCAGGATGCAGAAAAAAGCTTGGGGTGCCTGTTGAAGCCAAGGTGGCCGCCATTTTTTTACCGATTAAACCCGACTTTCCCATGCCACAAATAATAGTGCGACCTTGCCCGGCTAAAATTAAATTTACAGCGGTGGAAAATTCCATCCCGACACGTGATGAAAGGCTTTGTAATGCTTGAGCTTGAGTAGACAGCGTCTTGCGAGCACTCTCTATAAGTTGATCATTTGATGGCGGTGTTAATAAGGTAAGGTTCTGCGTGGGGCTAACCATGATCTGTCTCGACACGTAAAAAGATCAAGTGATTATACAGATCCCCTTCTTAAGCGCCTACCTTAAATAGATAAAACAACTCGCAAAAGAAGGAGTTCTGAAAACCCTGTTAGCGATTCGCTAACGAAGTACCCAGTTAATCGCAGGATTGAATTTTTTCACCCAAACTCAGTAAAAAATTATGATAGGCCAATGGGCCCAAGTTAATGCTAGTTGCGAGAGGGTCAAGTTCGGCCGTTTTCGCTTGGCTACCTTCTAATAGTACCGACACAATCGCGGGATTAAACTGCGGCTCAGTAAACACACACTCTACTTTACCTTGCTGAATCATTGTTTTAATTTCAGTGATTTTTTTCGCCCCAGGTTTTCTGTCAGGATTAACGGTTATCACGTCTACAGGATGCACATTGAAATGATCTTCAAAATAGCCATAAGCATCATGGAAGACCATATAATTAAGCGCTTCTTTTTGTTTTAGAACACCATTTATTTTCAACTCGGCCGACTCTACAGACTCGATAAAAACGGTTAAGTTTTGCTCATAATGTGTTTTATTGTCTGGGCTTAGAGCGGATAATTTTTCAGTAACCGCTTTGGCCAAAACGATGGCGTTATCAGGATCCAGCCAAACGTGTGGATCTACACCTTCATGATGATGACCTCCTTCGGCATGCTGGTCGTGCTCGTCCTGTTCTTCATGTTCTTCATGTTCTTCATGTTCATGTTCATGTTCATGTTCATGTTCATGTTCATGTTCATCATGATCGTGCTCTTCATGATCGTGTTCTTCATGATCGTGTTCTTCATGATCGTGTTCTTCATGATCGTGTTCTTCATGGTCGTGCTCTTCATGATCGTGCTCTTCTCCATGATTGTGCTCAGCAAAATCTCTCAATGTCATGTTTGAAAGTGTTAACCATTCAATCGACGAATCAAATTTATTGCCATTAACCAATACTTTTTCCATAAAGGTTTCTAACGATTCACCAACCCAAACGACCGTATCCGCTTGGTGTATTTTACGAATATCAGACGGCCTTAGTGCAAAATCGTGCGGTGATGCATTATTGGACACAATTTGATTCACTTTAGCGTGCTCTCCTGCAATCGCCTCAACAATCATAGTAACTGGCTTAATGCTGGTTGCAATCACAGGTTGAGTATTTGATTCCGCAAAAACGCCCCAACTAACGGTTAACCCTAGACTTAAACCGATGCCAGCTTTATTTAAAAATGCGCATTTATCCATTAACTTTATTCTCAATTAGTAGAAAGTCAAAAAATGTTATAACATAACAGAAGAATTCACAAGAGCAAGTTCCATAAGCTACAAAAACAGTATTAAAGATACATCAACAAAGAACGTCACTTTATGGCTGAATAACTTAACCTAACTCATCAAGCAACAACAAATTTTCCAGTAAAGTTGGTCGAACAACAAGACCCGTTCGCTGACCTATAGGCACATTTGCATTGGGAAAAATAATGGCGTCCCCATCTACCTTGATAAGGTAACTAGACAAGGCCGAACTCGCTAGACAATACCCCTTAGCAAAACCCGTAAAGTTCTTCACATTGACCCCAATGTTTAATTCATAATCTTCAGAGTCTTTAATTAATGCGGCCTCAACAGAGAAAATTTTGATTCGATTTAGGTCCCCATTAAGTAACCCTGCAGTGGATATCAATTTCCTTAAACTAAAATCGATATCAGTGAAACGGCTTAAGTCATTTTCCCCAAATGGGTAAACTTTACCTAATTCAACAGTAAAAGAATGGGCTCCAAAAACACGGTTTGTGTAGTATGAAAAAGTGGTTGTCGGTTGATGAGATAACAACACAGCATCCAATCCCGATGCGGCTAAAAAGCGTAATTGAGCCTGACTGTAACCAGCGCCGTGATCAAATGGATAAACAGCAAACTTTTCATATTCTGATTCACGAATGGCTGTATGCAAATCATAATGTAAACGCAAGCCACTTTTTCCGCCTAGCTCATAAAAGCGTTGCACGGCGTTTTCTAAACGCTGTGCTCTAATCGCCTCAGGGCAATCAAAACTTTCCCATGCCTTTGAAAATAATCGGTTCATATTAACATCCATAAATCGCCTACCCGCATTCGCAGACACAGGATTGCCAATAAGCACCAATAAACGCACCTTTAGCGCCAATTCGTTAGATAGAATATCCTTTAACATAGCGTTTATTAATTCGATGGGGCCAGTCTCATTACCATGCACTCCCACAGACACAACTAAACTTGTTGCGGAGCTAACGTTCGGCTCAATCCTTAAAATACCTGTATCTTCTAAATAGACATGTCCCTCTTTGATGCTAAAGGTTTGTGGCGCACACTCAACAGGATTCGCCAATGTATAAGCCAGAAAATCATTATTTGGAAAAGCAAAACGAGAAGACATACTGTTCAGTATCCATTTTCAAACAAAACAAACCGTAAATATTATCGGTATTGTATTAAAATGTATGATTTTTTTCACAAAATATCGGTAAAATTAAACTAAATGTCGCTCATTATTAATTTTATTTTTTTACCCCCTGCGTTTTTTGGAAAATCTAACAGAATATGTTACAAATCAAGACATAATACAGGCGATTGAGCAGATGAGTGCATTCAACAAAGCAAAACACTTTCTGATCAGTGCTTTATTCACCCGCCCAGACAATAAGAAGTGATGTATGCCAGATGAAATCATAACCGTAGTCGATGAACGCAATCGGGTGATTGGGGACGTTAAAAGAGACGTTATGCGGTTCGGGCAGGACTTCCACCGAGCCACTTATATTTTAGTTTTTACGACTTCTGGCCAGCTTGTCGTTCAGAAAAGAGCACTTAATAAACCTTTTTGCCCTGGCTGGTATGGGATTACGACAGGCGGAGTGGTGGCCAGCGGCGAATCATACCTTTTATGCGCACAACGCGAGTTATCTGAAGAACTTGGAATTTCCGCAGAACTGACCTGCCACGGAGTATTTTATACTGAAGGAGAAGGTTTTAAAATCTGGGGGAAACTCTATTCTTGCCAATACAATGAAGCCATACATGGACCTCTCGTCCCCCAACCCAGTGAGGTCGCTTCATTACACTTAATGTCTATTGACGACATTTTAGAGAACACTGAAAAGCAACTTTTTACCAAAGATTCAATGGATGCACTCATAAACTATGCTAACAAACTCACACACGATCGTGTTACAGACCCTCTTTAGTTTTTGCCTTCTTGTTGCCTCACTCAATACTCTTGCTATTGAACGATGGCAAGATGCGCGTTACTTACAAAAGAGCTTTATAACCATTGCCCTTGAAAGGGAATACGACAAAAAAACCGATACCAAACTCGTTCGCTGGGAACGACCCATTTATGTCTTTTTGGAAAGCGACTATGGTGATACAAGATTACAAAAAGAATTACTGTCCGTTCACTTAGATCACCTTTCTTCCATCACTGGTGTTCCTATTAGCTATGTAAACAGCAAACAAGACGCCAACATATTTATAATATTTACCTCTTATAAACAACTTGAACCAAAGGTAAAAGAATACATTGGTAATCCAGAAAAAATTAGAGCGGCCATTAGAGAAGCCATCTGTTTAGGAAACTTTTCCTACAATCAAAGATCAGAAATTACTAAAGGCACTATTATTATTCCGGTTGACTACGCTAGACAAAAAGCGCGCTTTTTAGATTGCATTATTGAAGAAATTACTCAATTGATGGGACTACCAAACGATTCAGACGATGTTTTTCCTTCTATTTTTAATGATAAAAGTATCGACTCCTATTTAAGCCCTCTGGATTACCTTCTCTTAAAACTGCTCTACTCAAACTACCTTACGCCAGGGATGACAGTACAAGACACAAAAAGAGCCTTACCCCTGGCCATCCGTGAACTGTTAAACACAGGCGACCTTAGAGACGCTGCGCGAAGAGTGAGAAAGGGCAGCTTGCAAGAATACATAGGGGATTAAATCGCAGCTAAGCCATGAAAAAGTCGAGCTTTTATTAACACCAGTCATTTTTTTCACCAGATCTAAGTAAATACTCAGGTTTCACTCTGCTTTTATAAAAGAACTTAGGTAAAATGCAGGGAATTTCTTTTTAATCGGAGTAAATACATGTTTCCTGAGTTAAAAAATGACCGTTTCCTACGCGCTTTACTTAAACAGCCTGTTGATACCACACCCGTATGGATGATGCGCCAAGCGGGACGCTATCTACCAGAATATCGAGCAAGCCGCGCAACCGCAGGTGACTTTCTTAGCTTATGTAAAAATGCCGATTTTGCCTGTGAAGTCACATTACAGCCATTAGAGCGCTATGACCTAGATGCGGCCATTCTTTTCTCTGACATTCTAACCATCCCAGATGCGATGGGATTAGGACTTTATTTCGAAACCGGTGAAGGCCCTAAATTCAAAAAAACAGTACGCACAGAAGCGGACGTAGACGCCCTTCCTATTGCCACAGCAAATGACCTTGATTACGTAATGAATGCCGTTACTGTGATTCGTAATGCACTAAACGGACGTGTGCCTTTGATCGGTTTCTCAGGGAGTCCATGGACCTTAGCCACTTATATGGTTGAAGGCGGTTCAAGTAAAGATTTTCGCCATATTAAAGGTATGATGTACAAATCACCTGAAGTCTTACACAAGCTACTTGATAAATTAGCGCTCTCCGTGATTGATTATCTGAATGGTCAAATCAAAGCCGGTGCTCAAGCCGTACAAATTTTCGATACCTGGGGTGGCGCGTTAAGTGGTCCTATGTACCAACGTTTCTCATTAATGTACATGAAACAAATCCTTGATGGCCTTATTCGAGAGCACGAAGGTCGTAAAATCCCAGTAATTATGTTTACTAAAAACGGCGGCCAATGGCTAGAGAACATGGCCGCAACCGGTCCGGATGCACTAGGTCTTGATTGGACGACAGATATAGGCGAAGCGCGTGCTCGCGTTGGCGACCGAGTCGCACTACAGGGCAACATTGACCCTTGTGTTTTATACGCTGGTGAAGACGTTATTCGCCATGAAGTAGAAAACGTATTATCTGGATTTGGCCACGGCACAGGGCATGTCTTTAACTTAGGTCATGGCATCCATCAATTTGTCGATCCTGCCCATCCAAAATTTTTAATCGATGCGGTTCATGAGCTTGGAGCCAAATACCACGAAGCGCGATACGACGATTTAGACGCACTTAATGAATAAAACATCGTTAATATCTGTAGCAGGATATCGTACAGAGTGGTATTTTTAAGGGTATCGTACTGTTATTGTTTTAAACGGAGCACATTTATATGAAACTTGTTACTGCCATTGTAAAACCTTTTAAGCTGGATGAAGTGCGTGAAGCTTTATCCGAAATAGGCGTTAACGGTATCACTGTTACAGAAGTTAAAGGCTTTGGCCGTCAGCGAGGTCATACTGAACTTTACCGTGGAGCGGAATACGTCGTCGACTTCTTGCCTAAAGTAAAACTGGAGCTCGCAATTGATGATGACCAAGTAGAGCGAGCGATTGAAACCATTCAAACTAGCGCTAATACAGGAAAAATCGGTGACGGCAAAATCTTTGTCACTTCATTAGAACAGATAATCCGTATCCGTACTGGTGAAACGGGTGCAGACGCCATTTAATGTATTAAGCGGTAAACCCAACGCAATAAAAAAGAGGCTTTAATCGCCTCTTTTTTATTGCGTTGGGTTTACCCACACCTAACCTTTATCCGGTATCTTAATACTAATAGGCCCTAAATAGCGATTCTGACGCTTTTCAACTTGCTTAAAAATAGCAATCACTATCATGCTGATGGCAAGATATATCACCCCAGCCGCCATAAATATCTCAATAGGAGTATAGGTTCTGGCAATAATGGTTCGCGCCATTCCCGTCAGGTCTAGAAGCGTTATCGTGCTGGCTAATGCACTGCCCTTTAACATTAAGATGATTTCATTACCGTAAGCAGGTAACACTATTCCAAATGCTCTTGGCAACAAGACTCGACGATACATCTGCACTCTTGTCATACCAACCACTTTACAAGCCTCTACTTCTCCAACGGGGATAGCTTGTATCGCGCCACGGAAAATCTCAGCTGTGTATGCCGAAGTATTAAGAGTAAAAGCAATAATGGCACACCAAAAAGGCTCTCTTAAAATAGGCCAAAAAATACTTTCTTTTACAACATCAAACTGTGAGGCACCATAGTACACTAAGAATATTTGCACTAATAAAGGCGTACCTCGAAAAAAGAAGATGTACAGAAAAGGAAAAACACGAACAAATGGCGACGCGGATATACGCGCTAACGCAATTGGTAAGGCAAAAATAGCACCTAACACAATTGACAGCACCACCAATTGCATAGTGACCCACGCACCATCGAGAAGTCGAGGAAAATAGCTAATAACAACCGAAAGTTCCATAATTACGTCCTCTTAATGCCACGACTGGCTTTCTTTTCCATGTAATGAACGACCACCATTGAAACAATAGTGAGCACTAAATACATGCAGGCGGCGGCACTGTAGAAAAGAAAGGGTTCTTTTGTACTACTGACCGCAATATTGGCTTTTCGCATAATATCATCCAAACCAACAACAGAAACTAAGGCCGTATCTTTCAAAAGAACAAGGAACAAGTTACCTAACCCTGGTAAAGCGACACGCCATACTTGCGGCAAAATAACTCGGTAAAATTTACGTACATTCCCCATACCTAGTGCTGTAGCCGCTTCATGCTGACCTTTAGGGATTGATTGTAAAGCACCACGAAACACTTCTGTCGCATAGGCACCAAAGGTAAGCCCTAATGCCGTTACACCAGCCACAAATGGACCAATTTCAATGTATTCTTCGTAACCAAACCAACTGGCTATACCCATCAGAACGGAGGTGGCGCCAAAGTAAATAATCAGTACGGTAAGTAACTCTGGAATACCTCGAATAATTGTTGTGTAGGTATTTGCTATCCATTGCAAAACCTTTATAGACGATAGCTTTGCTGATGCACCTAATAAGCCTAATATTAAACCAACAATAAGAGAGGCGAAGGCTAATTCAACAGTAATAACAGCACCCTGTAGGAGCTGATTACCGAATCCATGCAGATCAATCATAATAATTTCTCAGAATAGATTGGACTAGAAAAAATAGGCGGCTAGACGGCCGCCTATTTGGATCTCAGATCAATCACTTATTAAAAAGAGATCAACAAATTCGTCAATCTATTTTTAAGGGTGTGATTAGTAAATAGAGAATGGGAAATACTTAGCATTGATTTCTGCGTAGGTTCCGTCCGCTAGAATTTCTTCAAGCGCTTTATTGAACTTAGCTTTTAGCTTATCGCCTTTACGGACCGCGATCCCAATTTCATCATTTTTCTGGAACGCATCACCTTTAAATTCAAACTTGTCACCGTCTTCAGATGATTTCAGCCAGTTATAAGTGGGTAACTCATCAGACAATACGATGTCTAAACGACCAGCAAGCAAGTCTAAATAAACGTTATCTTGGTTATCATAGAATTTAAGGTCGGCTTTACCAGTAAAGTTATCTTCTAAGAATTGAGCGCCTAATGTTGCACGTTGAGCACCAATTACTTTACCTTCTAAGTTGGCTAGATCAAACGCCGTTCCTTTTTTACCAAGGAAACGTAAACCACCAGAATAATATTTATCGGAGAAATCAACGACGCGTAAACGCTCTTCAGTAACGGACATGGAAGCAATAATGGCATCAAACTTACGTACTTTAAGACCAGGAATTAAACCATCCCAATCTTGAGTCACAACATCACATTCAGCCTTCATTTTCTCACAAAGTGCCCAAGCGATATCAACATCAAAACCTTGAGGTACACCAGCATCATCAATAAAGTTGAATGGAGCCCAAGCTCCTTCCGTTGCTATTTTGATTTTATCCGCGGCTTGAGCAGAGACAGAGATCATCGCAGCACTTGCTACAAGTAGAGAGTTAACGGCTAACGTTTTTAGTTTCATAATAGGACCTTTTATGGTTTTGCTAGTTTTATTATAATTACATTGTTTTATTGTATTAATAATGATGTCGATAACATCATACATTAAATTTCAGGACATCATATGGTGTTACCCACTCCATCCAAATAGACACCTTTAATCGTAGTCACGAGCAAAGGCCTAACTAAAATGTGCTCGACAAAAAGTTCTTACATCGCTCTGATTGAGGGTTTCCGAACACTTGAGTAGGTGTTCCTTTTTCTTCAACCAAACCTTGATGTAAGAAAACAACCTCACTAGAAACCTCTCTAGCAAAATTCATTTCATGAGTTACGATCAACATCGTCCTGCCTTCCTCCGCTAAATTGCGCATTACACCAAGTACTTCACCCACTAATTCAGGATCAAGTGCCGATGTTGGCTCATCAAATAGAATAACTTGAGGGTCCATAGCAAGCGTTCTGGCAATCGCAACACGCTGTTGTTGTCCACCAGATAACTGGCTTGGATACATATCTTTTTTCTCTGCGATGCCAACCTTATTAAGAAGGTGTGTCGCATACTCTCTTACTTCATTTTTAGGACGTTTTAGAACATTGGCAGGGCCTTCCATCACATTTTCTAAAATCGTCATGTGAGGCCACAGATTAAAGCTCTGAAAAACAAAACCAATTTGCTGACGCATCTTTGTTAGCTGCTTCATATTAGCAGCAACCAGATCGGTGTCACCAGGCTTCAGCGCAAGAGGATCACCATTAAATATAATCTCCCCTTTAGTTGGGTTCTCTAGCAAGTTAATACAACGTAAAAAAGTACTTTTCCCCGAACCACTAGAGCCCAAAATCGAAATTACATCACCATCGTACGCTTTTAAAGAAATGCCCTTTAAGACTTCTACATCACCAAAGGTCTTGTGAATATCATTCAGCTCTAAAGCTGGGACTTTTGACATATCGAGCTACCCTTTTTATTTTAAACATTTGTTATTGTAATTAACTGCATATTTCCCAGTTTTGTAGAACGCTATTTTATTGATAAATGAACTATGATCAAATACAAAAAAACAGGCCAAGTGATAAACTGTTCAATATTTTAAACTATTTTATCCAAAGCTGACGCTTTTTCCTGTCTATTTGTTCAGGAATCGTATTTCGTGGAGTCGATAGTTTTCTATCTTCTCTTGGTGTCACCCCAAAAAAGCTTTTATACGTTGTACTAAAATGGGGCGCTGAACTAAAACCGCACTCAAATCCCACTTGCACAATGGCCTTATCTGATTGAGTTAGCAATTGCTTAGCATGATTTAACCTTAACTCTAAATAATATCTTGATGGCATTGAGTCTAAGTTTTTCTTAAATAACCTTTCAAGATGACGGCGAGACAAGCCAACATGATAGGCAATGTCATCAGGGCTTAATGGTTCATTGATGTTAGCCTCCATTAACTGAACCGCTTCAATTAATTTCGGCTGGCCAATACCAATTCGAGCTTGCAGAGGGATTCTCTGAGGATCTTCATGAGACCGAATCCGCTCACAAACAAACTGTTCTGAAATACTGCTTGCTAGATTCATACCATGTTGTTTACCTATCATAAACATCATCATGTCCATGGCCGCTGTACCACCGCTACAAGTAAACCTGTCTTTATCCACCTCGAATAAATGATTCGATACAATAGTGGTTGGAAACTCATCTCGTAAGTTGGCAATACTCCACCAATGAATAGTGGCTCTATAACCATTTAGCAAACCCGCTTTTGCTAACAGATAACTTCCAGTACAAAGTCCTCCAAGCGCAATCCGTCTATTAGACAAACTTTTCAACCAACTTTCTAATGCGGGATTATCATTTTGTGTCACAGGTGATGCTCCACAAATAAAAACGGCATCAAGGTCATTGGGCGAATCGTATGTTAGGTAATCCACAATGGTTTTTACCCCAGTATTTGAAAGTACCTCTTTACTTTCGTAACTAATCGTACAGAATCGATACAGTTCTTTTCCACTCACCCAATTTGCAAGATGCAAGGTTTCAATCGCTGATGAAAAACCCAACATAGAATAATGCGGAAGCAATAAAAAACCGTATTTTTGCGGCTTTCCACTGGCTTTCATAATTTCTCTTGATGCAAATTCGCGTTTGTACAAGTTTTCATCCTACAATTAACTTAAAAAAAGAATATTATTTTCTATAAAATGGATAACAAAGGGTTTTTCCCTTTTGATCAAGCGTTATTATAGATAAAACACCCAAAGCGAAAGAAAATGTCGCATTGACTAAACTTATCACCTATCACAAGAAGGAGTTTTTCATAATAATCATACAATAGCTCTGAAATACAGTATTCGCGATCTTATAACTAAAATAGGTTTTACAAGAACACCACTCATGAGGATGGGTATTAAATGATTAACAACAAAAAAATCGAGTTAATTGAACGCATTGAAGTTGAGTTAAAAGACAACTTCTCTCCAACAAACACTGAGAGCCTAATTCAGCTAACGCGTCTGTACTTCCAAGACTCCTTAACGGAAGACATGGTGAATGAACCCATTGAAAACTTATATGGTACCATTCTTTGCCTATGGGATTTTGTACAGAACCGTAAACCTAACACACCCAAAATACGTGTTTATAACCCTAACTACGAAGAACACAGCTGGCAATCAACACATACCGTTATAGAAATCCTTACGGATGACATGCCTTTCCTTGTGTCATCCTTTAATATGGCATTGGTGCGCCTAGGACTAACAATCCATTTAACATCCCACCCTATGCTACATGTTGGCCGTCACAAAAACGGCGACCTTGAAACATTACAACCTTATAGTAATGCAGGTAACAACGAAGCGCTTATTCGTTTTGAAATTGACCGTTTGTCTGATTTATCAAAATTTGACGAAATTAAAGCGGAAATTGTGAAAACCCTAGAGGATGTTAAGCAGACGGTAAAAGACTGGCCTGCTATGCAAAAAAACTTGCTCAACATAATCAAAGAGTCAGAGCAAGTAAAGCATCTAGACAAAGACGCTGAACATAAAGAAAACCTAGACTTTCTCCGTTGGGTAGCAAATGACCACTTTACCTTTATTGGCTTTAGAGCTTACGACCTAATTAAAGAAGGTGATGAAGCGCACTTAAAACTGGTTGAAAATTCTGGGCTAGGAACCTTTAGAGACAAAGGTGCGAATTCTGTTAAGCGCGACATTATTTTAAGTGATCGTTTAGCAAAACTGGCAATAGACAACAGCAATGCCATTATCTTAACAAAATCAACGGCTATTTCGAGCGTGCACCGCCCTGTGCATCTGGATTATTTAGGCATTAAACGTTTCGATAAAACGGGTAAAGTCATTGGTGAATGGCGCTTCTTTGGTTTGTATTCTTCAGCCGCTTATGTTGCTCGACTACAAGACATTCCATTATTACGTAAAAAGCTTGATCATATTGTTGATCGCTGTGAAGTAGATCCAAACAGCCACAAAGGTAAAAACCTTAAACACATTCTCAACAGCTACCCGCGTGATGAAATGCTGCAGGCGCCAGTTGATGAATTATTGAATACCATACAAAGCATTCTTGCGATCCAAGAACGCCGTCAATTGCGAGTATTTCTACGTAAAGACATTTATGGTCGTTTCATCAATGCGTTGGTATACGTACCTCGTGATCGTTACAACACCGAACTACGTATTAAAATGCAGCAAATTCTAATTGATGCTTGTGATGGCACCAGCTCAGAATTTAACGTTCAATTCTCACAGCTTGTTTTAGCGCGTGTCAACTTTACTATTCAAACATCGTCTAAGAACGGTTTAGATCATGTCGACGTAGAAGACATTCAACGCAAAATGCAAGAAGCCATGAACTCTTGGGACGACAAACTCCTTAACGCATTGCATACATCAATGGGTGAAGAAAAGAGTAATGCGCTGTATAACAAGTTCGCGCCTTTCTTGCCTGCGGCTTACCGTGAAGATTTCTCTCCAAACACGGCCGTTCTGGATATCGAAAGATTAAATAACTTAGCGGACAATGGTGAGATTACCACCCACCTTTATCATCAAGTAGGCCAAGAAAAAGGCAATTACTTTTTCAAAGTATACGGTTCTGGTACGACGCTAGTTCTCTCGGATGTTCTGCCTATCTTGGAATGCATGGGACTACGCGTTCTTGAAGCTCGTCCGTATGAACTGGATAGTCATTCAGATCAAAACACATGGGTCGTTGAATTCGCTATCTCGGTTGATCAAGGTGTTAACCTTGATCAAAAGGCACAGCGTGAAGCCTTCCAAGATGCATTTAACCAAGTATTTAATCGTCGTGTAGAAAACGATCGCTTCAATGCCTTGGTATTAGATGCCTCTTTAACCTGGCGTCAAGTGACTATGCTACGCGCTGTCACTAAATACTTAACGCAATTACAAGTGCCATTCTCTTTGTCTTACATGCAACAGACACTGGAAAAAAATGCGACAATTGCACGTTTATTAGTCCAACTTTTTGAACAACGTTTTGACCCAGCATTGTCAACAAAACGTGATGATAAAGTGACGAAAATTTTAGCCAAACTAGAAGAAGAATTGGACCTAGTCGCTAACCTAGACGAAGACCGTATTTTAAAACATTACTTGTCTGTTATTCAGGCGATGTTGCGTACGAACTTCTACCAAGCGGACGCTGATGGTCAAATCAAATACTACGTTTCTTTTAAACTTGACCCGAACCAAATTCCAGCCGTTCCTTTACCTCGCCCTAAATTCGAAATATTCGTTTATGCGCCTTGGGTAGAAGGCGTTCACATGCGTGGTGGCAAAGTCGCCCGTGGTGGGTTACGTTGGTCAGATCGTATGGAAGATTTCCGTACTGAAGTATTAGGTCTTGTCAAAGCTCAAATGGTCAAAAATGCGGTCATTGTACCGGCTGGTGCGAAAGGCGGCTTTGTTGCTAAGCAACTGAAGAAAAATGCATCACGTGATGAAGTGCAAGCGGAAGTCGTACGTTGCTACACTACCTTTATCAGCGGCCTATTAGACATTACCGACAACTTAGTACAAAACGAAGTTGTGCCTCCTATCAGTGTACAACGTTATGATGAAGATGATCCATATCTAGTCGTTGCCGCCGATAAAGGAACCGCAACCTTCTCAGACCTTGCGAACAGCATTTCTGAAAAATACAGTTTCTGGCTGGGTGACGCCTTTGCCTCTGGTGGCTCTAATGGTTATGACCATAAAAAAATGGGGATTACCGCACGTGGTGCATGGGAATCTGTTAAACGTCAATTCAAAGAAGTTGGTATCAACTGTCAAACCACTGACTTCACGGCTGTAGGTGTCGGTGATATGGCTGGCGATGTGTTCGGTAACGGTATGTTGCTATCGAAACACATTCGACTGGTGGCCGCATTTAACCATATGCACATCTTTATCGATCCGACGCCTGATTCAGCGACCTCTTTCGAAGAGCGTCAAAGAATGTTTAATCTACCTCGCTCATCTTGGGAAGATTACAATAAAGAGCTGATCTCCAAAGGCGGCGGCATCTTTAATCGCTCGGCAAAATCCATTCCGATTAATGCCGATATTCGTAAAGCATTAGGAATCGAAGGTAACGTCAAGTCGCTTGCGCCAACAGACTTAATTTCAGCCATTCTTAAAGCGCCGGTTGATTTATTATGGAATGGTGGCATAGGCACCTACGTTAAAGCAGAATCTGAAAGTCACGCGGATGTTGGTGACAGCGGCAACAATTCATTGCGAGTTAATGGCAACGAACTTCGCTGCAAAATGGTAGGGGAAGGCGGTAATCTTGGTTTAACTCAAAAAGGTCGTATTGAATTTGCTCAAGCTGGCGGTTTAGTCAGTACCGATGCCATTGATAACTCGGCGGGAGTCGACAGCTCTGACCATGAAGTAAACATTAAGATCCTACTAAACAGTGTGGTCGAAAGTGGCGACATGACAGAAAAACAACGCAACAAATTGCTTGCAGATATGACAGATGAAGTCGGTAAGTTGGTCTTAAACCATAACCTTGGCCAAAGCCATGCACTGTCACTGGTTAACTCTCAAGCGGCCGATCGCCTTGCGGATCATTGGCGTTTGATCTTGTCATTGGTAAGAGACGGTCGCTTAAATCGTGACATTGAATTTTTGCCAACTGACGCTCAAATCAAGAAACGCATGAATAAAGGCAATGGCCTAACTCGCCCTGAAATTTCAGTGCTATTAGCCTATTCAAAAATCAAATTGTCAGAACAACTTGTCGCTGATGGCATTGGTGAAGATGCGGATTTAATGAAGCAGATTCAAGATTACTTCCCGACTCAATTAGCGAAGAAATTTACCAAGGACATGGCAACGCACGCCCTTGCTCCAGAAATTGTAGCGGGTCATGTTACCAATAATATTGGTAACCGCATGGGGCCCACTTTTAGTACTTACGTACAAGAAGAAACCAGTGCCTCGGCCTTGAACCTAGTTCGCGCTTATTCGGCTGCAGAAGAGATATTCAGTATTCCTTCATTATGGAGCGCGATCAACGAACTGGACTTCACAGTAGAAAATAGCGTCCTTAATAAAGTATTGATTCGCATACAGTCTCTGCTTGAAAGAGCCACTTTATGGTTATTACGTAATACCCGTGAAGTCTTGTCGATCCAAAAATTAATTGAAACCTACAAGCCTGGTGTTGAAGTAATTGGTCAAAACATTCAATCTATTCTTACGGCGCCAAGCCAAGAACATCTATCGGCATTGTCTTCAAAATTGTCGGATACCGGTATCCCAAGTGAGTTATCCGATAAAATAGCGGCATTGCATTACTTGTTCTATGGGCTGGATATTATCCGCGTGGCAAGCAATACAGAAAAAGACGTAATGGACGTCTCTCAAACTTACTTCGCATTAGAAATGGATCTAGACCTGCATTGGTTACGTCATTCAGTCAGCGAGCTTACCGCAAATGACATGTGGCAACGTAAAGCAAAAGCAGGCTTAGGAGATGAAGTTGATAACAGTCTACGTACTTTAACTCAAGAAGTGATTCAATCGAATACCGACATCAATAATGTAGGTCAGAGACTGAGCCATTGGAATGAATTAAATGCGGACAGTATTCATCATTATCAAACCACTTTTGGCGAAATCAAAGCTGAAAGCGAGCTTACATTAGCGATGATTTCTGTTGCGATTCGTGAGTTAAGAAATCTAATTTAACCTGCGGGGCTACCTATATCTGGTAGCCCCACTTTCCTCTAAGGAGATAAGAAGTGACTGAACAAGTAACGAGAGCAACTTTCAATGAAGTAATGGTTCCAAATTATGCACCCGCTGACATTATCCCTGTGCGTGGTGAAGGCTCTCGCATGTGGGATAGTAATGGTAAAGAATACATTGATTTTGCTGGTGGTATTGCCGTGACCGCTGTAGGCCATTCACACCCAAAATTAGTTGAAGCAATGCGCGATCAAGCCGGTAAGTTTTGGCACGTGGCCAATGTCATGACAAATGAACCTGCGTTACGTTTGGCTAAGAAATTAACAGAGAAAACGTTCGCGGATAAAGTTTTCTTTTGTAACAGTGGTGGTGAAGCGAATGAAGCGGCTTTCAAACTTGTTCGTCGTCACGCCTATTTACACTATGGTCCTGAAAAACACGAAATTATTGCTTTTAACAAATCGTTCCACGGACGCACACTTTTTACCGTTTCTGTTGGTGGACAACCAAAATACAAAGAAGGCTTTGAGCCAACACCTCAAGGCATCAGTCACTGTGACTATAACGACATCGAACAACTAAAAGCGTTGATTTCAGATCGTACTTGCGCCGTTGTAATGGAGCCTATTCAAGGTGAAGGCGGCATTATTCCGGCTGACATCGAGTTTGCAAAAAAAGTTCGTGAACTGTGTGATCAATACAACGCTTTACTTGTATACGATGAAGTTCAATCCGGCGTTGGCCGCACTGGAACTTTATTTGCTTATGAGCAATTAGGCGTTACGCCTGATGTGTTAACCTCTGCAAAAGCATTGGGCAATGGCTTCCCTGTTGGCGCTATGTTAGCGACAGAATCAGCGGCTCAAAGTTTAGGTTTTGGTACGCATGGCAGTACTTATGGCGGCAACCCAATGGCCTGTATCATTGCCGAGGCCGTAGTTGATATTATCGACACACCTGAAGTGTTAGATGGCGTTAAAGCGCGTCATACGCTTTTTGTTGACGGTTTAAAAGCCATTAATGATAAGTACTCAATATTTTCAGACATTCGCGGCATGGGCTTACTTATCGGAGCAGAAGTTACCGAGGCGTATAAAGGTAATGCTAAGGCGTTCATAAATGCGGCACTTGAAGAAGGGTTGTTAATGTTGGTTGCCGGTCCTGATGTATTGCGTATGGCACCATCATTGATCATTCCTGAAGCCGATATAGCTGAAGGTCTAGTGCGTTTAGAACGAGCTGTGGCCAAAGTAGTCGCTAACGCTTAATGACTAAAAATATTTAGACTATCGAGCCAAAAAACCCAGTATTCACTGGGTTTTTTTATGCCTGAAAATAGTGCTATCGACTATACTTCCTGAGGGATTGTATTCACTACCCTTTCCACAGGTTTGTGATAACGACCGATAATAGAGCTCAACACCAAAAACGCTAAAAAAGAAAACGCTAAACCACGGCCATCCAAAACAGAAAAAGCACCGGCAATAACCATAAGGTCGGCAACTAATGTTGTTTTACTGGCGTGTATATTGAACTTTCGTTCTAAATAAACCGCTAAGATATTTAAACCGCCTAATGAAGCATTGTGTCTAAACAAAATAATAAGACCAAAGCCAACAAGCATACCGCCAAATGTAGCCGATAAGATTGGATTCATGTCAATATGAACATACAACCTCAATAGTTCAGAAATGGCAGACAGTAAACTAACACTCAAAAAGGTTCTTAACGTAAAACGCCAACCTAAGGACTGCCAAGCTAAAATATAAAAAGGGATGTTTAATAGAAAAAAGAGTTGTCCGAATGTGAGGTCAACAAATTGCAAGAGGAGAAAACTCACGCCCGCCGTGCCACTTATCAATAAACCCGCCGAATTCAGTATATGCAGACCTAAAGCGGCCAAAAGGCACCCTTCCAGAATCGAAAGCCAAATGTGTGTCGTTTTCATAGTTAATTAATTCCAGTGCACCAAGTTAATTTGTGATTAACCGAGTAATGAACAAAATGCTTCTTTTGAAAGCGCTTATGGTGTCAAAACCTATATTTTAATAGATCGTTGAGACAATGGGTAAATTGTCAGCACGATTCATACCAATTCGAATTTTTATTATGCGGGCATTCATTGAAAATTGACTGAGACATTCTAAACGAATAATTTTTTTTTAAAAGAAGAGCTTTGACTCTTTCTTTGGAACGCCATTACTGTGTATCCTGTGGAGAATTAATTGATAACATAGGAAATAGAAAAATGAGCTTTTTATCTGGTCTTAAATCGCTATTTACAGCGGGCCCTGCAGCACCCGAAAAAGAAGAAGACCCCATTGATTATAAAGGCTTCATTATTATTCCCGCGCCGATAAATGAAGGCGGACAACATCGTGTGGCCGCCACGATCACAAAGGGCGAAGGCGACTCACAGCAAATTCATAAATTTATCCGCTCTGACCTTATTGCAGGCCGAGATGAATGCATTACCGTCACCATTAATAAAGCAAAAATGACAATAGACCAACTTGGTGACCGACTCTTTAACTAACGCTCTCTTTATTCCCCTAAGGAATGCGCATGAAAATAGATTTTTCTTTTCAATGGCAGCAATTTTCTGATGCAGACGATTTTTTGGGGGAAACATTTAGAACACGAGGTTTTCGATTTTCTGGACCAAAAACAGACGTGGTCTGTCATTTGATCAATCACAAACCAAAACCAAGCACATCAAAGGCTATTTTATACCTTCATGGGTATACGGATTATTTTTTCCAAGCGGATTTAGCAAAAGATATGCAATCTAATGGCTACGGCTTTTATGCTTTAGATTTACAAGGATATGGCCGTTCTATTCGCTCTTATAGCCCACCAAACGACTGTGAATCCTTAGATCAGTATTTTAATGATCTGGCCATCGCATTAGACATTATGCAACAAGATGGCATTGAAGACGTTGTCATTCTTGCTCATTCAACCGGAGGCCTTATTGCATCTCGTTTCCTTCAAGAATGCACATCTAAGTCAAATAGACAGAGAGATAAGTCAAATACGCAGACTCATAAATCACCCAAAATAATAGGGCTTATTTTAAACAGCCCCTTTCTTTGCCTCCCTTTTCCACCTCATAAAATTAAGCAAATGACGGGGCTAATATCGTTACTAACTCGTCTTTTTCCCTTTTATAAAAAACAGACATACGAAGACAAGCTCTACGCTAAAACACTGCATAAGAAATTTGGTGGAGAATGGGATTATCGTCTCGATTTTAAACCATCAGGCGGGTTTTATTTATCCTTTAAATGGTTGCAAGAAATCATTCGAAATCAAGATCAGTTAACCAAACACGCTATCAACTTACCCACTTTATTGTGCCATTCTCAAAAAAGCACTTATAACGCGACCACCGTAGCTGAGATGTCTCAAGGAGATGGTGCGCTCGATGTGGACAGCATGACATTAGCGGCAAAATCGATCTATCAAAACTTAACCACACACGCCATCCCTCATGGCTTTCACGACCTTTATCTGTCTCCTCTAAAAGCACGTCAAGACTACTTATCGGCTATTTCAAACTGGTTAAATGCATTAAAGCAAGTGTAATAAAAAATAAGTAAAAAACCGCTTCAATGAGTCTTTCTTATATCTATAAAATATCGGTCCTACAGAACAAAAAAAACGAGCCAGAGCTCGCTTTTTGATTGCCAATTAAGTGACTACTTTAATGCGTTCGCATGATGCTCTAAGTGATCATCTATAAAACTGGAAATAAAGAAATAACTGTGATCATAACCTGGCTGACGGCGAAGTATCAGAGGGTGTCCTGCTTTATTACAAGCCGCTTCAAGTGCCTCAGGTTTAAGCTGCTCTACTAAGAAATTATCAGCTTCCCCCTGATCAATCAACAGCGTTAAGCGCTCACTCGCGCTTTCAGCTTGCTTTTCTACTAAACAAGTGGAATCCCATTCCTCCCATGTCGTTTTGTCTTCCCCTAAATACCCTGTAAAGGCTTTTTCACCCCAAGGACAATTCGTCGGATTAACAATCGGCGCAAAAGCTGAAACAGATTGATATTTACCTGGATTTTTCAACGCGCAAATTAACGCACCATGGCCGCCCATTGAATGACCTGAGATCGAACACTTCTCGTTCACAGGAAAGTTTGCCTCGATCAAATGCGGTAGTTCCTGCACAACATAATCGTACATGTGGTAAGTATTCGAGTAAGGCGAAACCGTCGCGTTCAAATAAAAACCGGCCGCGGAGCCAAAATCGTAATTTTCATGCTCATTTGGGTAATCCGTACCGCGAGGGCTGGTATCTGGGCACACAATAGCCAAACCCAATTCAGCGGCTTTGCGAAACGCCCCCGCTTTTTGCGTGAAGTTTTCATCATTACAAGTGAGACCGGATAACCAATATAACACAGGTACTTTTTGCGTTTCGGCCTGTGGAGGAAGGTAAATGGCGAAAGTCATCGAGCCTTTTACCGATAAGCTATCGTGACTATAACGCTTTAACCAGCCGCCGAAGCTTTTCGTACTAGAAAGTAATTCCATCTTGTTACTCCTTTTTTTATCGGGTAAATACGTTACTTATTTTTGAAGATGAGACTTGTAAACGATGCTGTGAATGCCACATTGTCATGCACAAGCCTCAACCTTTTTGTCGAAAAGCTTATTGATCAAAAAGAATAACAGTTCGAATACTCTTACCTTCGTGCATAAGATCAAAGGCGTCGTTAATTTGTTCCAAGCCCATGGTGTGAGTCACAAATGGATCAATTTCGATTTTTCCATTCATATAATCTTCTACGTAGCCTGGTAATTGGCTGCGGCCTTTTACACCACCAAAAGCAGAACCTTTCCAGACTCGACCCGTCACTAGCTGGAATGGACGGGTAGAAATTTCTTGCCCAGCGCCCGCTACGCCAATGATAATGGACTCGCCCCAACCTTTATGGCAGCACTCCAGCGCTTGACGCATAATTTGTACGTTACCGATACATTCAAACGAATAATCTACGCCACCCTCTGTCATATCAACGATCACTTGTTGAATCGGTGCATCGAAGTTTTTCGGATTAATACAGTCTGTCGCGCCAAATTGCTTCGCCATTTCGAATTTAGATTCATTGATGTCTATGGCAATAATACGACCTGCACCCGCCATGCGAGCACCTTGGATAACAGACAAACCAATGCCTCCTAAACCAAAGACAGCAACCGTTTCACCCTCTTCTACCTTTGCCGTATTCAATACCGCACCAATGCCTGTGGTGATACCGCAACCCAATAGACATACTTTTTCCAACGGCGCATCAACATGCACTTTTGCCAATGCAATCTCAGGAACCACACTGTATTCTGAGAAAGTAGAAGTGCCCATATAATGGAAAATTGGCTCGCCATTTATACTGAAACGACTGGTGCCATCGGGCATTAAGCCTTTACCTTGCGTTTCACGAACCGCTTGACACAAGTTAGTTTTACCAGATCTACAGAATTTACACTCACCACATTCTGCCGTGTAAAGAGGAATCACATGATCGCCTGGTTTAAGCGTTGTTACACCTTCGCCAACAGACTCTACAACGCCCGCACCTTCATGCCCTAAAATCGCAGGAAAAATACCTTCTGGATCTTCACCAGATAACGTAAACGCATCCGTATGACACACTCCCGTTGCAACCATGCGAACTAGGACTTCTCCCGCTTGCGGATCTTGTACATCAATTTCTTCTATTTTAAGTGGTTGACCTGGGCCCCAAGCAACAGCAGCTTTACATTTCATCGTGTTCTCCAAATTATGTGTCTAATAAACAGTGTCATTAAGTGTAGACCTAAATATTTCCAACGATAATAGCCATTTCAGAAAATGATTGTTGCCATATAACAACAATTATTTAAAATAGAGATCTTTAAGTTACAATGTAACAAAATCGTTTTGATTAATATTTAGAACCATACTATTACCTGACCACATTCCATGCTGCATAGCGGCTTGTTGAGATACATCTCAACCTAGCAGAGTGCTGGCTTAATTAGCTTAGAGAGAAAAGTATGAAAAACTGGGAATCTATGGAAGCATTCATAGAAGTCGTTCGACAGGGTAGCTTTTCAGCCGCCGCCATTAAACTTGATGTTTCCGCTTCTCATATCAGCCGCTTGATCTCTCAATTAGAAGCGGATCTGGGCACCACTCTTTTATTTAGAACCACTCGACGCATTCGATTAAGTGAAGCTGGTGAGCTGTATTATCAGCATTGCCGCGATTTACCCGAAGCACTCAGCAGTGCAGAAGAAATGATTTCAACTCTGAACCAAGCACCAATTGGTGCGTTTAAAATGACCTGCGCCACCACTTTTGGGGAACGCTATATTGCGCCTTTAATGAATGACTTCTTATTAGATCACCCTAAGATCGATTTAGATTTCCACCTTACCAACCGAGCAGTAGATTTAATCGAAGAAGGGTTTGACCTAGCCATTCGTATGGGCTCTATGAAGGATTCAAGTCATTTATCACGCCGCTTATGCGATCGAGTCGAATATCTGTGCGCTTCTCGGCACTATATTGACCAATACGGCATGCCTCATACCTTAACCGAGTTGACGAAACACCGCTGCTTGATAGGCTCCAAAAATCATTGGTTATTCCAACAAAATGGTCAACGTAAAGAGGTGAAAGTCTCAAGTCAATGGCGCAGTAATTCAGGTCCTGCCTTGTTAGATGCGGTTCGAAAAGGATTGGGGATCGCTCAACTACCGGACTATTATGTAAACGAAGATATTGCGAATGGAAAGTTGATCGCCTTACTCCCACAGTATCAATACCCTTATAGCGGCGTCTGGTTGGTGTATCCAAAAGCCCGACAACCCTCGCCAAAATTACAAGCCATTTGTGATTACCTTATTCAGCGCTTTCAAAAAAACTCAACATTTGCTTAAACTCACTCATGTGTTTAAATACTGGCAAAACGAATCAGTAAGCGAGCCTATGTTTTCACAAGAAGATCTCATTCAAATTGCACGTCAATCTATGCCGTTTGGTAAATACCAAGGAACATTGTTAATTGATTTGCCTGAACCCTATTTGATTTGGTTTCAGCACAAAGGATGGCCTGAAGGTAGACTGGGAAATTGGCTTCAACTTGTCTTAGAAATCAAAATAAATGGTTTAGAAAGTTTAGTTGAACCTTTAAAAAAACCGATTGCTAGCTCGAGTACAAAAGTGAAGAAAAGAATTACCTTTGATTAGAAGGTATTAAGTTGTTTGCATAGATAAGAGACGGTCTACTTTTTTCTAAGAAATTTTTTCACATACCAGCAACTTGCTGTTATTTGAAAATTATTGTCGTTGGCCCATTTTAACCCTGCTCTTACCAACCTCTCAGCAATACCCTGGCTTCGGAGTGTTTCAGGGACAAACGTGCTGTAAAAATCAACGTATGATGGCCCTAGGTCATTATCAACAATGAGCTTATATTTCAGTATCGCCATATCATTATCTTGTTCAAATTGAAAAAGTTGTTGCTCTGGAGAATGTTTCAACATAATCGACCTTTCTAATACCAAGTCTGAGTAACGACTGTGCTCAGATCAAGACCATTGCTCGAGATAATGAATGCCTCCTTTGCACAAAGGCCTCAACCATATAAAAGGCTCTACTCAATTTATAGAGCCTTTCGGTATAAAAGCGATCAATTGATCAATGGTTATGTCCACCAACGCCGTGAGCATGGCCATGAGAAATTTCTTCTTCTGTGGCATCACGAACGTCAACGATTTGAATCGAAAAACTTAAAGCTTTGCCTGATAGTGGATGGTTTAAATCTACTGTCGCATGTTTTAGACCAACCTTTACAACCGTTACTTGGCGCGCGCCTTTATCCGTTTGCACCATGGCAACCATGCCTGGTTTCCAACGCTTAGCACCTTGTAAGTGTTTTACTGGCACCTGCTGTTGACGGTCATCAAAACGTTCACCATACGCATCAACTGCGTCAACATCAACGTCAAACTCGTCCCCAGTTGTTTTGCCTTCCATCGCTTTTTCTAAACCAGGAATAACACTTCCATGACCAAACAAAAAAGCCGCAGGGTCTTTACCCGCCGATGTTTCAATCAATTCGCCTTCGCTACGCAATGTGTAGTGGAACTGCACCACTTTATTTTTTGAAATAGACATTTAATACCTTATTTTATGAATGTATGTTGTAGTGATATTATGTTTTTTTAAACAGAAAATGTCTGTTATTTTTCTTAGTAAAAAAGCAAATATCATGAACTTACGCCTTCCAAAGCAAATTTTGTAGGAAATCACTTACAAAGAAACACACCATATCCCTTACTTTTTTCACGCTTTTCTATAATAATGCTTTATAAGACATTGTATATCGCATCAATACAGATACTGAAAAGAGGTACTTTATGTTTTTCAGCAAAACAAAGAAGGCTAACGCTGTGGAGAGTAATCTTACAGAAAATACAGCCTTAATCGATTCTATTCAAAAAAACATGATGACAATTTCATTTTCACCTGATGGTAAGGTAATCGATGCAAGCGCACTTTTTCTAGAAGCGATAGGCTACACATTAACAGACATACAGGGACAGCATCATAGAATTTTTTGCAGTAAAGAGCACACACAGAATTCCGAATATAACGCATTTTGGCATGAGCTGAATCAAGGCAAAAAAGTATCAGGTACTTTTAAACAATATACGAAAGCAGGCAATCCCATCTGGCTAGAAGCCACTTACTTCCCTGTCGAAGCAGAAGGTAAAGTCACTCGCGTATTTAAGATAGCCAGCGATGTCACGAAAACAAAAACGGATCTAGATAATCAGCAATCTGTTTTAAATGCAATTGACCGATCTTTAGCGGTTATTGAATTTACGCCAGAAGGCGACATACTTCATGCCAATGAGAACTTTACCGCCACTATTGGCTATTCATTGAGCGATATAATAGGCAAACATCATAAACTGTTTTGCTACCAAGATTTCTATGACGAAAACCCAACCTTTTGGCAAGACTTAGCAAAAGGCGCTTTCAGATCCGGTCAATTCAAACGCAAGGACAAAAACGGTAATACATTATGGCTAGAAGCCACCTATAACCCAATCCTTGATAATAAAAATAATGTCATCAAAATCATTAAGTTTGCCAGCGACGTCACTGAAAGAGTAAATAAAGAGCTCGCCACTCGACATGTTACTGAAATCGCTCATTCTACGTCAGTAGAAACGGCTCAAGTTTCAGAAAAAGGTTCACTTGTTTTACAAAAAACCGTCGATATCGCCACGAAAATTTCAACCGATATCGATAACTCATCGATTTTAATTGATAAATTAAACGAACAGTCTGATGAAATTTCAAAAATAGTTACCACCATTAGCAGTATCGCAGATCAAACTAATTTACTTGCATTAAATGCCGCTATAGAAGCGGCACGTGCAGGAGAACAAGGTCGAGGCTTTGCTGTTGTTGCCGATGAAGTAAGGTCTTTAGCCGCTAGGACAAGTACTTCAACAGTGGAAATAGAGAATATGGTCAAACAGAATAGTCTATTAACTCGTGAAGCAAAAGAAAGTATGGTGCAGGTAAAAAACCAGTCAGATCAAAGCACAGAGTTGGTAAATGAAGCGTTCGGCATCATTGATGAAATACGTAAAGGAGCCGAAGACGTCTCTAAATCGGTATCCGACCTGCTCTAGTCCAGAAGTCACACCTTGATTAGGAAGTGGTTTTATTGTTAATCACTTCCAAACTCATCAATCCCCTTTCCACACAAGTTACCTCCAATTATAACGCTATTTTTAAACATGGGTTTAAATTGTAATAAAATGGTAACCAGCCGCTTATAGAGTCTTACGCACTATTAAAGGAGACTCTCTTATGAAAAAACAACGCGCCACTCTCGCTTTCACTCTTTCAGCGGCCGTCTTATTAACGGCTTGCAATACTAATGTGAACAACGAAGTCAATCAGGCAAAAGCTCAAGTAACAGAGACGGTAAAACAAGAATTAAAAAATACAGTTTTATTTGAGGCTCATCATGATGGTCGCCTCTATATTTTCGATAACTTTGCTGTTTATCAAGACTTTCTGGCTCTTGGTGAAACCTCTTATCGTAAAGTACGTATCGGAGAAGGTCCAAAAGGCGAAACCATTGTATTTGGCTTAACCAATGAAGATAAAAAGAAAACATCCGGCATTGCGTCTATCGACATGTACGATGGAAAGCTGAAAGGAGCCAGTGAATTTTACGGTGAAATGTACACCGAAGAAGGCCGCATTTACGTCTTTTCCTCTTTGGAAGAAATGACTCAAGCACGCTTAGTCGGCGAAGTACCTTTACGTTACACAGACATTGGTTCAGGACCAAAAGGTGAAACTGTCGTTTACGCACTTAACAGCGACAACAAGAAGAAAAAACCTGTTGCTTTGATTGCCAAATTTAAAGCAATCCATGCACTTCAAACACCGTAGACAGTTCTCTTCCAAACATAAATAAACGCCGTTATCTAAGCCTAGATAACGGCGTTTTACTCTTTGATACTTAATTTGTGATCAACCTCTGTTCTCGATCTCAGAACATAGACATCACTATCTCATCTTCATTAATAGTGATTTTTTTTACGACTAAAGCCGCCGATTCCTCTAAAGCCGAATGGTTCATCACGTAAACGGGGTTTTCAGAAAAATAACCGGATAATGCCACTTCAAAATCATCATGTAAGGGCCCTAAAGCGGAACGCAATAACTGATCATTAAAGCTTGAGCCATTAACCGCAATCTCTAATACCTTAGGATTGACCAAATAAATTTTTCCCTCGTCAATTCTCACGCCCGCTTGAATGAAGGGCGTCAAATCGGTGTTTATGGAAATGTCTCTTCCTAACATGGTTAATGTACCCGTCATATCTGTCGACAAACGAATTTTTGCAATCCCGCCCTCTTGCGCTGTCAGATCCACCGTCGCGCCTACGATAACCATATCAAGGGTGACTGTTTGCTCGCCCATGGCAACGAGAATACTCTGTTTAGGCTCATCCTTTATACGCTGAGCTATCTCGTCATTTAGTTTGACTTCACTTAAACGGTAGCTATTACATCCACTTAAAAGCACCGCTAATACGATCACAAATAAACAGTAGATTTTCTTCATACTTTTCTCTCAAAATAAGCCACCACAATCGGTTTTATTCGGACTCTGCTCACTACGATTCTATTGATTGGGGTTCTGAAACACCTTGCTGTCCACGTGCCTCTTGAAACCAATACATCATAAAATCTTCTGTCACTTTCTGCTCTATTTCTAGCGCTTCTTCTGTTGGGCAAAATAAGGACACGGTAAACACATTGTAGCCTTCGGCTGTTGTTGTAATTCGGACACTTGGCTCAGGACCTGAGATTGTAATATCTAAACGTTTTTCAATTAAACTGTTATAACGTATTGCAACCTCTTTAAAATGTTCGCTGTACTCTTTAATGCGTTTTAGTATTTGACCTTTCGCCTTAAATAAATTGACCTCGTCAGATTGGCGCGTAATTGAAAACACATGAGTCACGTAACGCCGAGTATAGTTTAAATTTTGCACGGTATGAGTCATAAGTAAACCATTCGGTATTACAGAAGTCCGACCCGTATATTGGTAACTACCTCCTGACATATCGACTTCAAAAAGAGTGGTTGTTAGCCAATCGCTGTCTGTCACCTCACCTTCAAAATGGCCTATTTTTACCCAGTCGCCCACTCGAAAAGGACGTGTACTGGCTTTATAAAAAGCTCCTACAATGCATTGAATAAACTCTTTTGTCGCTATGACCAAAGCCACCATAAAAGCAGCAATAGACAAGGCTAAGTTTTGCAGCTCTGAAAGCCAAATGAAAATCAATCCAACAACTAATACCATATTAAAAATATTATCAATGGTATTAATTTTCTGACGTTTTGAATCGTGCTCTAATTTTTTTGCATCACGAACTGCACGCTTTACATAAGAGCGAATAGCCAATGAAAGAACAACCCAAATAAGCGTTAATACAACTTGTGAATGCTCTTTAAAAAAAGTGAGATCAATCTGATTTAAATCAAAAACCATATTACCTATATCCTATTTTCAAGCGAGTCACTTTAACAACCATTAGGCTAATCAACAATTCAAATCAGCAAAGTATTATAAAAAACTGGACAAGAAAAGAAATAAAGCTGTATATTTATACAGTATAATTTATTAGGGGTGGATCATGCCTGTTATTACAAAATATGTTGTTGAACGCAATGGGGTAGAGAAAATGACTTTTTCTTCAAAAGCAGAAGCAGACGCTTATGACAAACTGCTGGATGTGTCTGATGAACTCTACCAGCTATTAGAAGAAAGTCAGATAATTGATAATGTCCAGATGCTCGAAAAGCTGTCTATGCATTTAGCTGAAAATAAAGACAGCTTACTCATTGCATTAGGAGCCAAAAAAAAGCCAGCGCCTAAGAAAATAAGTAAGGATAAGCCAAAAGCCAATGCCTTAAACGAAACAAAGAATTTGAAAGACATTGTTATCGAAACCGATGAAGAGGCCATGCTCAATACCGATGATATGATCGATATGGACCGTGACCTCGATGAAGGTATTATCGAATTAAATGATAGCGATGAAGCGGCCTAACATTTGCTCTATACCTGCAACACACATTATGCTGGTTAACTTGGTAAACTGAATAACCAAAGCAACCAGCATAAGCTGACACCCAAACTGATTGTTACTCCTACTCTAGGAGTCTTAACTGTAGGCAAAGCATCCGTTTTTAACACCTGCTTTTTTCCGAAAATCATGGCTTTTACTAACCTTTCTTTAAAACAAACTTCATGAACGATGACCGCACCTATATGCAATACCGAAAGTCCAATTAAGGCATTCGGTAAATAATGGTGTACATAAGAAAAAATAGAGAGCCATTCGTCAGTCGCATAATCATAAAACGGGCCATACCAAAAAATATCATCTGTTGAAAACAGGCCACTCACCACTTGCAGTACGAGTAACAAAATCAAAGCCATTACCATTAACCAACCTAATGGATTATGCCCCACTTCAGGAACTGTCTTTTTGTTAAACATGGAAGAGGTATAATGAAACACGTTTTTTATACTGGAACATGCTTGGTAGAAGCGGCCATAATGAGATCCTAAAAAACCATATAGAATACGAGCTACCAGCACGCCAGAAAGTACATAACCAAGATCTACATGTAACTCTAAATAGTCTCCTTCAGATTTGCCTGTTATTACTAATGCCGAAAACACAATGACCATTATCCAATGGAACACCCTAATCGGCCAATCCCAAACCAACTCACTTTTCATTACTTTCTCCGTGTTTGTATTCATTCACAATCTATAAGAGGGCGACAGTAAATCACCTTATTGTTTCAGATTCCAAATAGTAATCCAAAACATAATTTTTATTCCTTTTACTTCCGAATAATATAACCCCATGCTTACAAAATAATAACCATATACGAACTCAATACACATTCAAAAAGGCTCTCCTACTATGTGGATTCTCTCAACGTTAATGGCGGCTTGGTTTCAATCCATGAGAACAGCGCATCAGAACTCTCTCTCTAAAGAGTCTGGAACATTACATGCAACGCTAGCACGATCACTGTTTGGCCTTCCTTTTGTGTTTCTTTATGGTGTTTTTTGTTGGGTAATTTTAGGCGAAATTACGCTTCCCCCAACCCTATCATTTTATTTTTCAGCGCTTATTGGTGCGATAGCCCAAGTTGCAGCAACCTATTTAATGCTGACTCTTTTTAAGACTCAAAGCTATACGAGTGGCACCTTGTTTGCTAAAACAGAAGCTATAATGACGGCGCTATTAGGCTTATTCATCTTTGCGTCTGCGTTATCTTTTTCCGCTTGGGTCGGAATCGTTTTAGGCGTCATTGGCATTGTCATATTAAGCCTAAAAACCTCAATCAGTCTTGCTGGATTTTTTCAAAAAGGCGCATTACTTGGGTTAGCCAGTGGGCTGTGTTTTGCAATAACGTCGCTGTCGGTTACTTTCGCCAGCCATCAATTAGATGGGCATTTAGCAACGAGAGCCGCTTTAACTCTTATTTTAGTTTTAGCGATTCAATCTATTTTACTGTGGTCTATTCAGTCTTATATTGAAAAAAAACTCTTTAGCCCATTCACTAAAAATCTAAACGTAAGCACTAAAGTCGGTTTTTTTAGCGCCATAGGATCGATCGGTTGGTTTACGGCATTTGCATTGGCAAACCCGGCTTTAGTCAAAACGTTAGGGCAAATTGAAGTAATAGGCACACTCTACTATTCAAAATATCGCTTCTCTGAACAAATCAGCTTTAGAGAATGGGTCGGCGGAGGATTTATATTATCCAGCGTTATGATTGTCGCCTTATCAAGCTATTTTTAATGACCATTACAATAAGCTACAAAGTAAGCCTTTTTTTCCTATCCAAAACCGACCCTCAATCTTAAAATAAACTATAATATCCGTGTATTAAAACTATTTTTCACGTTCTCTATGAGGTTCATACTATGCCGTTTCCATCTAGAAATTTAAATTCAATTGATCGAGTGGTTCGTGGATTCATAGGCCTATCCGTTTGTCTTTTTACGTTTTTTTATGGTGAGTTTATCGGAGATTCATTAATTCGAGGGTTACTCTTCGTCTTTGGTGTCTTGAACCTAATCTCCTTTATTTCCTCATGGTGCCCTGTTTATCATTTAGTAAACCTAAGTACTTATAAAGAAAAAGATTAATTTCCATAATTAACCTTATCGATAGGTCGAAAAAGGACGCTTAATGCAATCCATAACGGCTCTTAAAAAAGATCCTTATTTTAAACTCAGATTGATTCTTGTTTGCCTAGGCGTTGCTATCGCCGTATCCATAATATACATAACAGTTGTTTATAAAATAGCTGTTGATATTGGTGAAACAACGGAATTTGATTCCATAAGAACAGAAGGCACGCATTTAGAATATGTTCTCAACACACACGCCTTAGGAGAAGCGAAATTCAGGATACGAACAATTCTGAATAAAAACTACTTACCCACTCCATCAAAAGAAACCACAACCTATGGGTTTATATTATTTAACTCATCCATAATTTTTTCAACATCCAACCTACCCGAAGACATTTTTCATCAAGCCACTGACATAATGAAAAAAGCTATGGAGAAGAATGATCATGGCATTTTTGATATAAACAATGACCGTTATGCTTGGGTTCGTTTAACCACAAAGCATGGCCATGACATTCTCTTTATCAAGCAGGCCCGCTCTCTCTCTTTAGCGCTAGACTACATAACACAACGTTTAATTATTACCTCTTTTATCACTTTTTGGATTGCTGTGTGGCTGGCTTTATTTTTAGCGACTTGGATGAATAAAAAGGTACAGTCAAAAAATGATGCTCTTACTCATATCGCGACGCACGATACCTTAACTGGCCTACCAAATAGGCTGTACCTTTTTTCAAAATGCAATACAGAAATTCAAGAGTTAATCTCAAAACAAAGCCTCTATAGTGATCAAAAAAGCGGTGCCATATTATTAATTGATTTAAACGATTTTAAAGAAATAAATGATGCCTATGGACACGATATAGGGGATATGGTGTTAAATGGCTTTTGCCAAAGAATTCAAAACACTTTAACGAAAGAAGAAACACTCGTTCGCATGGGCGGCGACGAATTCATTATATGGGGCAAAAACTTAACTGAATCGAGCGCATTAGAGGTATCCGAGCAACTACGACTAGCCTGCATCAATGCACTTGTTATTAATGACATAAGTATAGAAATTAATCCCAGTATCGGTATCTCTCTTTTATTTCAACACGGTTTAGATTTAGACAGTTTAATCACCAATGCCGATCTTGCTATGTACCAATCTAAATCAAACCACTTAGGACCAGTGGTTTACAACAACACTCTAGGAGAGTCCTATTTATACGATGCAAAACTTCGAGGCGATGTTTCAGAAGCCATTCTAAAAGAGCAAATATTTCTACTTTACCAACCCAAAATTGAACTTAACACAGGTAGGTTAATAGGTGTTGAAGTACTAGCAAGGTGGGATCACCCTATTGAAGGAATCGTGTCTCCGGTCCACTTTATTCCTTTAATTGAAAAAAGTGTCCATATCCATAAATTTACTCGTTACATCCTAGAAAAATCCATTAAACAAGTTAGTCAATGGCGAGAAAATGGCATAGATACAACGATCGCCGTCAATATATCCCCTTATAATTTATTAGATGATCATTTTGGAAAAGATCTAGAACAGCTTTTACAGAGCTATAATGTTCCTGTGACATCTATTGAAATTGAGCTAACTGAAACAGCTATGATGAATGATATATCCTCCACAAAGCGCAGTTTATTAAAACTCAGAAAATTAGGCATTCGTATTGCCATTGATGATTTTGGAACAGGACTTAGCTCCTTATCCTACATCAGCCAATTAGATGCATCTGTCATTAAAATTGACCGATCATTTATTATGGATATAAATACCAACCCACATAATCTTGCGATCGTCGAAGCCGTCATTAGTTTAAGTCATCGATTAAACTGGGAGGTTGTTGCTGAAGGGATAGAAACACAGGGTCAACTTAAAACATTAGCTGATTTGGGATGCCAACACGGACAGGGTTATTACTTTGACCGCCCTTTATCGGTGAATGACTTAACCTCTCTACTGCAAGCGAAGAAAAACTATTCCATCTAAAAAGACAAAACGTAGTTCTCTGTCATAATTAATTGACAGCGAACTTAAAATTAAATGCTTATGCTCTTGAGCCGTTCACGTTAGTTACCTATAGTTCTGTCTACTTTTACGTTTATTAGGTACAAAAATGAACTCATTATATGCATCACATTTAACATCACTCATCGCTTTTTACCAAAGAACATTAGAACGTTTTCAACTCGATTATATTATTATCGCAAGCGGCAAAAAAAGCTATTATTTCCAAGATGATAACGCGCTTCCATTTAAGCCAAATGCTTATGCTCAACAATGGCTTCCTTTTGATCTAGACCCTGATACTTTCATCATTATTTCAAATGAATCGAAACCAACTTTAATTTGGCCCTTAAAAGAGGATTTTTGGCATGCTCCACACACCCTTCCTCAGGGCGAGTGGTCTGATTTATGGACAATTAAACAGACCAGTGCACAAACAGATTGGATGCAAAAGATAACCGGGAAGTGTGTTTGGATCGGACAAGAAGTAAAGGGGCTCTCCAATAAATGTAGCCAGAATGAAGACATACTACACTGGCTTAACTACCATAGAGCGTATAAGACAGACTACGAAATTGACCTACTCAAACAAGCCAATATTAGAGCATTAGCCGGCCACAACGCAGCACATCAGGCGTTTTTAAATGGCAAAAGTGAGTTGGAAATTTACCTAGATTATCTACAGGCGAGCCAACAAACGAGTTATCAGGAGCCTTATTCAGGCATTGTTGCTCTAAATAAAAATGCGGCCGTGTTGCATTATGAGCATAAACGTCCCCAGGTGCCAGACCATTTTAACACCTTATTAATCGATGCTGGCGCGAAAATAAATGGCTACGGAAGCGATATCACTCGTACCTTTACAACAGATGAGAATGTCTTTAATGACCTACTGATTAGTATGGATTCAATACAACAAACTCTTGCAAACAAAGCCATTCATGGAGTCGACTATAGAGACCTTCACCTCACTTGTTTAACTGAAATAGCCAATTTATTACAAGAGTCACAAATTTGTTCATTACCTGCAGACGAACAAATAGCAAAAGGCATCACTCAAACCTTTTTCCCTCATGGGTTAGGGCACCTTTTAGGATTGCAAGTTCATGACGTTGGAGGACATCAGGTTTCGCCTGAAGGAGACATACTTAAACCACAATCTAATGCACCTTATTTAAGGCTAACCAGAACATTAGAGTCCAATATGGTCATTACTATTGAGCCAGGCTTATACTTTATCCCTATGCTTTTAGAAAAAATGCTGTCTACTGTGCCGCAACATGGCTGTGACATGAGTTTAATTAAATCCTTGTTGCCGTTTGGAGGAATTCGTATTGAAGATAATGTCTTAGTCAAAGACAACATGAGCGTGAACTTAACAAGACACAGTTAAGCTTACTTACTGTAGAAAGACCTAGCCAAATTCATTACGATGTTTCAACTTAATGAGTTTGGCTAGTCTGCAGCTGTAGTTTGTATTAAACACAGACCTTATTACGACCCGATATTTTTGCCTCATACAGTTTTTTATCCGCTGCTTCGAGCACGCTAACCGTATCAGCGCCTTCAAATAAACACCCAGAGATACCAATACTAATGGTTAACACACCAAGTTCTGAATCTAAGTGAACTATATTAAGTGACTGAATTTCCTCACGAATTCTTTCAGCTACCTTTTCAGCTCCTGCCGTGTTCGTTTCAGGTAGCACAATAACAAACTCTTCCCCCCCATAACGAACCACAAAATCGGACATTCTTTTTAATCCATGACTCTGGATAGACTCTGCCACTTTTTTGAGAATTGCATCACCTTCTACATGCCCATATCGGTCATTAAATTGCTTAAATAAATCGATGTCGATAAGCAAGACACTGCTGTCTTTTGCTGAACGCCTCGCTAAATGAATCTGCCTAATAAGATGCTCATCTAAATATCGTCTATTAAACACACCCGTTAGTCCATCGATATAAACCATCTTTAAAAGCATGTCTTTCTGGTATTTCAACATTAAGTGTGACTTAACGCGATTCTTGAGTGTCGTTGGGTTAACCGGCTTACTAATAAAGTCAATTCCTCCACTAGACCAACATTTATTTTCCTCATCAGGGCTTTCATTCGCGGTGATAAAAATCACAGGGATATCCGAGGTCTCTTCAATTGCCTTTAGTTTCTGGCAAGTTTCTAATCCAGAAAGGCCGGGCATGACAACATCCATTAAAATCAGATCGGGATAAGACGTCGCAACAAGATCAAGAGCCTCTTCACCAGAGGTGGCCGCCAAAACAATATAATCGTTACTTAATAAAGAATACACGGCTTGAATGTTGACGGGCTGGTCATCTACTACAAGGATTTTTGCATTAGATAGATCCACTTCTCTATTTTTTAGCCACGACCTTAAAGGCATTTGTCTTCCTCTAACAATACTGTGATTATACTATTCGACTCTTTGAAGCGCAGTTTGTTTAATGATTCCGATAAACTGATCGTCTCATTAGGGAATAACATGCCTAAGTCACTCATTATATGCTGAAATGTTTCAATCGAATGCATGTTATTTGACGCGACTTCTTCTTGCAATAAAAGCAATGACTTACGAAGCCCAAGATTCGGCTTAACAGAGCAATTTTCATCCGTTCCTGAATCCAGCTTGTCATCTAATAAATTAATCAGCTCAGGAATGGCGTGTTCAGCCTCAGCGATATTTTGAATAAGCATAATTAAATGTTTATCAATCTCTTTATGATGATCACTTACTAACAATTCATCTATTATTTTGGCATTTTCAGCCATAGAATTAAAACCTAACGACGCTGACGTACCCTTAAGCATGTGCATTATTGACTTAAACTCATCCATATTATCGACATACTTATGTGCCGTTAACACATCATGATAGCGCTTAATTTCATCCATAAAAGAAACTAAGGAACGCTGGTATATCAGCTTATTATGACTGAATCGATTCATTACCCCTTCCCAATCGACTCCATATTGCTCAAATAACGTCAACGCCTTGCGGTCAGGATCAGACATTTTAATGGTAATTTCTGTATCAAAATTAGAGTCCGGGTTGGCTTTTTTCGTCACGGCAATCAGTACTTTAATTAAATCTTTTACATCATAAGGCTTCGCTATATAGCTATTCATACCAACATCAAAACATTTGTCTATATCGACCCTTAAGGTTCTCGCGGTTAACGCAACGATAGGCAAAGTCTCAAATTTTTTCAGTTTTCGGATCTCTATAGTGGTTTCTAATCCATCCAAATCAGGCATTTGAATGTCCATAAAGACCAGATCAAAGCTGAATAGATTCTCCTCAAGTACAGTCAATGCTTCTCTGCCGCCGTAAGCCGAAACGACTTGACAGCCTAAGCTTTCTAACAGACCTTTCGCGATATTCTGATGCGTTGGATTATCATCCACCAATAAAATTCGTTTATTAAAACGAGGTAAATTACCAATAATTGGCTCTTTAATTGTATTTTTAACGACTAATAAGGTATCTCTAACGGAGTCATATAACTCATGTGGCGTAATAGGCTTCATTAAAAAGCCATTCACTAGCGGCTCATGATTGCTATAGAGAGTATTTAACATAGATTTGGAATAGGCCGTAATCATCATTACTAAAGGCATTTTTTTAAAAAAAGACAGCGCTCTAATTTCTTCCGCCAGCTGTTTACCATTCATTTCAGGCATATTCCAATCAATAATGGCCAAATCAAACTGTTTATCTTCTGGTCGGTTTGACAATAAGGAAACGGCCTCTATCGGGCTACTTGTAGATACATAGTTCCAGCCAAACTCTTCTATATACCCACCTATAATACTTAAAGAAGTTTGGTTGTCATCCACTAGAAGAATTGAAAAAGACGAAATATCCTCCGCCATGTCAATCAAAGACTCTTGTTTCTCAGCGGCCTCTAGGACGACATCGAAAATAAACTCACTACCTTGACCCACTTCACTAATAACACTCACTTCTCCTCTCATATTTTTTACCAGCTGAGAGACCAAAACTAAACCAAGGCGGGAACTTGAATAGATCCTATCCAGTGAATCTATTTTTTGAGAAAAAAGTTGCTGTATTTCATCGAGTTGATTCGGATCAATACCACACCCAGTATCCTTAACTGAAACACGTAAATGAACAGAATCTTCATCGATATTAATGCATTTGAAGCCTACGACTACAACGCCTTTATCAGTAAACTTAATGGCATTTGACAATAAATTAGCTAATATTTGCTTAAAACGAACCTCGTCACCTCTAACATATAAAGGTATATTTGAACTCAAGTCATAATAAATTTCGGTAGCCGCATCACGATTCGCTAACGTACATGTCATCCCTACGTTTTTAATTGCCTCTTGCAAGAAAAAATCTCTAGACGTCATCGATAATGTTTGCAACTCAATGTCTGTTATATCAACAATATCATCCAATGTCCGCTTAATAAGATTTAAAGAAAAAGTAGCATCATGAGCATACCGCTTCTGGGTATCATTCAGCTCACTCACTTCCAATAAGTCCATAAAGCGGCTAACGGCAGACACAGGAATCAACAAGTCCTGACTCATTTTAGCGAGAAAAAGCGTTTTCTTTGTATTGATATCACTTTTATCATTCAATTTTTCCAATAGAGACGCGTTTTTTTCTTCTAAGGCCCGTACCTTAGCCTCATAAAACGTCATTAAGCTGACTCGTAATTGTTGAAGAGAAAGAAAACAAAGACACGCGGTAAGAACAATAAAAACACCAATGTAGACTAACACTGAATCAGAACTTTGCCACAAGAAAGGCCAGACCATGGCCATCAAACAAATCCCAAGAGCCATAACAGTAAGCGGAATAATGAATCGTATTTTCGGCACTTTTTGTACTCCATAACATAAATAGCCGTCACCTAAATAAGTAACTTGGAAAGGGTATCTGATACCAATAACAAGTTATTTCATTTGAAGCTTAAGTATCGTCCAATATTTCTTAAACAACCAGCTTTGCAGGTAAATAGCTACATAAAAAAACATATGGGTACTTTAATAAAAAATAGAGGACAATGTAGACCACACGCCATCATTTTAGTCACCTTAAATTGCTTTATCATATTGAGAGACGCGGCTGTCTTCTGTATACTTCGCGCTTCTTAGTCCTTGCCCATTAACTGGGATGTGATTAGGCTAGGTAGGCTCTTCGTAAGAATAAGAGACGAATAATGCACCCGTAGCTCAGCTGGATAGAGCGCGCCCCTCCGGAGGGCGAGGCCGGAGGTTCAAATCCTCTCGGGTGTACCATTCTTCAATAAGTTTCAACGACTTATCAAACTATGTTCAACGCACTTAAGGTATATAATGCGTTATTAATGAACGGAGTCTCGAACCTCTCTTGTCGTAAAAGGTTAATATCCCCCCTCAACCACTAAGCAAATTTCTTCGCGCCTGCCACACATAACACAGCCACTATTGTGACCCACACCATGGTCAAACTCACACTTTCTTGTAACAACCATGCTGCAAGCATAAAACCAAAAAACGGCTGAATTAATTGCAGTTGTCCCACGGCGGCAATCCCTCCTAATGCAAGACCTCTGTACCAAAAAATAAAACCAAATAACATGCTGAAGAGTGAGATATAAGCTAATCCAAGCCAAGCAGAGACACTCACTCCCGCAAACGATTCAGGCCAAAAGACAAACACCATTGGTAACATAACGGGCAAAGACACCACTAACGACCAACAAATCACCTGCCACCCTCCTAACACCCGTGACAAGCTAGCACCTTCAGCGTACCCCATACCGCAGACAAGAATGGCAGCTAACATCAAGCCATCACCTAATAGAGAAGCCTCTCCAGATCCTAGGGCCGCGTATCCAGCAACGAACATGGCGCCAATCATAGAGAATACCCAAAAAGGCCAACGCGGACGCTCACCCCCTCTTAACACGGCAAACATTGCCGTGCAAATCGGCAATAGCCCAACAAACACGACACAGTGAGCCGCCGTGACATATTGCAAAGATAAAGCGGTTAGCAAAGGAAACCCCACCACCACACCTAAGGCGCTTAACAATAAAGATGGCACCTGAGATGAGGTTGGTCGAGGCTGTTGCAATAACACTAAAAATACCAGACCTAATAATCCTGCAATAGAAGCTCGTGCTACCGTCAGAAAGGTAGGATCAAACCCTTCTAAAGCCACTCTTGTTGCGGGTAATGAGCCTGAAAATGTAATAACCCCGACTAAACCACTTAGCCAACCTTTTGTTGAATGTTTCATATCGATCTCCCTAGATGTGTAGCAATATAAAACCAAAAAGCCGATACTAAAACGAGATACAGACCGATACAGTTTATCAAAACTGTATCGGCTTTATGAGCAATACAATTTTAAAATTGAGGTTTAGCAATGGCTCAGTTAGGCACATTAATTGAATCCGTTATGGTTAACATTGAAACAAAAATTGCGTCACGCGCTTTCTTACCCAATACACGATTACCATCGGTACGAGCTCAATCGAAAGCGATGGGAGTGTCTATCTCAACCGTCGTCGAAGCTTACGATCGTTTGGTTGCGGAAGGCCTCATCGTATCTCGTCCAGGATCTGGTTTTTTTGTTGCAGGCCCCGTTGCCCCACTCAACTTGACTCATTTTGAGCCAAAATTAGAACGGGAAATCAACCCTTTTTGGGTATCACGTGAATCTCTTGAACCCAAAGAAAATACGCTAATGCCAGGTTGTGGCTGGCTGCCTTCTGAATGGCTCTATCAAGACGGCATCAAACGAGCTCTGCGCCGCCTTGCACGTAAAAACTCAATCGACCTTACCGAATATGCACCACCAAAAGGCTCTCTGGCCTTTCGCCAATTTTTACAACGCCGCTTACTGAATCATAATATTGAAGCCAGTAGTGAGCAGATTATGCTAACCGAGTCGGGAACCCAAGCGATCGATCTTATCGGTCGTTTTATCCTATCTCCCGGTGATACTGTTTTAGTGGATGATCCATGTTATTTTAACTTTCATGCATTACTAAAAGCGCACAGAGTGAATATAATCGGGGTTCCTTTCACACCCAATGGCCCTGACCTTAAACTTTTTGCCGAGTCATTAAGTGAACACAGACCAAGGCTCTATATCACTAATTCAGGTATTCACAACCCAACAGGTGCGCACCTTTCACCCAGTACAGCACATAAACTACTGGTTCTGGCACAGGCTTCAAATCTAATCATTGTTGAAGATGACATTTTTGCGGATTTAGAAACCACTCGTGCACCTCGATTAGCCTCCTATGATGGTTTGGCGCAGGTAATCGAAATCGGTAGTTTTTCAAAGACAGTATCGGCCTCGGTGCGCTGTGGTTATATTGCGGCTAAACAAGAATGGATTGAACCGCTGGTCGATTTAAAAATTGCCACATCCTTTAGTGGTAATCGCTTAGATAGCGAAATCATACTGCAAACCATTACAGACAGCGGCTATCGAAAACACATGGAAAAGCTTCATAACTGGCTTATTCAGCAACGTATACAAACGTCAGAAAAACTTAGTGAACTGGGCATTCAACCTTGGGTTCAACCTAAAGACGGGATGTTTCTATGGTGTCAGCTTCCAAATGGCAAAAACGCGACGCAATTAGCTCGAGACAGCTTAACTCAAGGCGTTATTTTGGCACCTGGCAATGTTTTTAGCCAATCTCAAAAGGCTCATGATTATTTACGTTTTAATGTCGCTCAATGCACCGAACAAAAGATTTTTGATGTACTACTATGGGCTTTAAAGCAACAAGAATAGAGGATTCATATTTAAACTTCTAACGCTGAAGCGCCTCATGGGAATTTTATGAAATAAAAATGAAACGCACACAGATAACTAACAGCCCCCTCTCCCAACTCAAGTAGCCGTAAATGAACGTCCCACGTTTAACTATAAAAATGGCAGACTCCCTTTAGTTTAGAAACACAGTCTCCCTAGAGAACAGCCTAGCAACACCGTTTAGCCACACAATGTCTTCAAAGGTAATACAAACACACAGGTTTGCCATGAAGGGTTTCCACCGTCAGTGGCATGTCATAAAGCGCACTTAATCTTTCATTTTTCATGATCACTTCAGGCGTATCTTGGCAAACGACTTCGCCTTCTTTCATCGCAATGATTTCATCACTGTAACAAGCGGCAATATTAATATCGTGAATGACCAAAATGACGCTTTTATTCATTTCATCAGTGACTTTCCTCAGTACCTTCATGATATTCGCACTGTGCTTCATATCTAGATTGTTAAGCGGCTCATCTAAAAAAATATAATCTGTATCTTGCGCCAACACCATGGCGATATACGCTCTTTGTCGTTGCCCGCCAGACAGCTCATTAATGTAGCGGGCTTTAAGATTGTCTAATTCCATTAAGGATATAGCTCGATTTATTTTTTCGAAATCGTCTTTAGTTGGACGGCCTTGATGGTATGGAAAACGACCAAAACACACTAAATCTTCAATACTTAAGCGTGTCATCAGATGATTTTCTTGCCTCAAAATGGCCATTTTAGTCGCGAGTTGAGCACTTTTAATCGCATGGATGTCTTGTTCATCAAAGGTGACAGAACCACTACTTGCTTGTTGCAATCGACACACCAAAGACAACAAGCTCGACTTACCCGCACCATTTGGTCCAATAATACTCGTCATACCAGAAGTGCGAAATTGGACATTAATATTCTTTAATACCGATGTATCACCATAACTAAGCGATAATTGATGGGTTTTTATCATGCAATTTTTTTCCTAATCACCAAGCTTAAAAAGAAGAGGCCACCGACAAATTCAATAATAATGCTGAGTCTCGTGTTGTAATGCAAAACATGCTGCAACACGAATTCGCCACTAATTAAAGTAATCATGGCAATGAACACTGTCATAGGAATCAAAAAACGATGTAAATGACTACCGGTTAAAAAATACGCTAGGTTCACCACCAGTAATCCAAAAAAAGTTACCGGACCGACTAAGGAAGTAGACAACCCGACCAGCACAGAGATCACGATAATAAGTAGGCGGGTTAATTGAGCCTGATCAACACCAAGGTTAATCGCGGTAAACTTACCTAGAGCCAACACATCAAGCTTATGGTGATTACGCACAATAAAGATCAAAATAAACAGCACCACTAAAGCTGAAATCATTAATAAATGAAAATCAACAGCACCAAAGCTAGCAAAAGCAGAATCTTGTAACACAGCAAAATCTGTTGGGCTGATCATACGCATAAACACGCCAGAAATACTCTGAAAAAACACCCCAAGCACGACCCCAATGAGAATAAGAATATACAAATTCAGTTGTTTTTTTATAAACAACCATTGAAATAAGAAGCTGGAAGCAAACACTAAAACAAACACCTCCAATCCCCATTTAACATACTCATTCATTTGGGCGTATTGTAAGGAGCCAATTGAAAAAACCAACAAGGTCTGAATCAAAATATACAGCGAATCAAATCCCATAATCGCCGGTGTAATAATACGATTATGGCTCAATGTTTGAAAAAATAATGTGGAGCAAGCAATACAAAATGCCACGATTAGAAACGTGAGCAATTTTTTGCCACGAAACATAATTGTAAATTCCCAACTGGCTTTTACGCCATAACTCATAAATAACCCGATAGTAACCAAGGTAACCAAAGCCGCAATCATTAGTCGATATTGAGGTGTTAGCCACGTTTGCAAAAAATGTGTAACCGATTGAATACGCATACTACTGCCTCCTTAATAATAGATAGAGAAAGAGGCCGCTTCCAATCACCCCCATGACAGTGCCAATTGGAATTTCATAAGGAAAATTAATCAAACGTGCGAGGATGTCACAAAAAAGAACTAAAGCCGCACCGACAAGCGCCACAAAAGGTAACGACCTACGCAAGTTGTCACCCATAACAATACTCACAATGTTTGGCACAACTAACCCTAGAAAAGGAATGATGCCGGAGTTCACCACAGTCACGCCTGTAATTAATGACACAATCACCAAACCCCAAATGAATATACCATTATAATTCAACCCTAAGTTAGTACTAACTTGCTTCCCAAGACCTGCTAAAGTGAACTTATCTGCCGTAAAATAAGCCACGACACTCAAGATACCTGCAAACCATAAAAGCTCGTAGCGACCTTTTAGAATCATAGAGAAGTCGCCTTGTGTCCAAACCCATATCGATTGCAATAGATCCATTCTATAGGCAATAAAAGTAATAACGGCTCCAATTACTCCGGCATACATAATGCCAATTAACGGCACAATAACATCGGAACGAAGCGGCACTTTACGCAGTAATAGCAGAAAAAAACCCGTACCAATAATAGACGTTATGCACGCGACGATTAACTTATAAATCACACTCGCGTCAGGGTAAAAAATCAGCATTAAAAGCATGCCCAACGTGGCTGATTCAACCGTTCCCGTCGTGGTTGGCTCTACAAATTTATTACGAGCTAACTGCTGCATAATAACGCCAGCAACGGACAAGGAGACTCCCGCAAGAATCAACGCTAACGTTCTAGGAAGACGAGACAGAAGAACAAGGTCAAACGATTCAGCTGAAAAATGCAAATGCTGAACACCAACAAAAATGCTGATGATAGACAGCATTATCACCAGCATTACGATGGAAAAAGATATCTTTTTCATGTATTAATCATCTATTTTCTTAAAGCCGTCAGCACTTCCTCAACACTTTCCATCGTCGCCGTCATGCCACCCGCAAGGATGTACCAGTTAAAGCCGTTTAAATACACAATTTGATTGTTTTTCGATGCTTTTGTCTTATGGATCAACTCATTATCTAGCAGCGTTTTTGCGGCATCTTGAGATCGACCAATTGCAGAGTCTCGATCAAGAACAAAAATCCAATCAGGGTTCGTTTCCAAAATAAACTCAAAAGAGACTGGATCGCCATGGGTTGCCGCTTTAATATCTTTAATAACAGGCTCTATACCGAGGTCGTCATGCAACCAACCAAAACGAGACCCAGAGCCATATGCCGATATTTTTCCGCCATTCGTTAAAATAAATAACGCATTACCTGAGGTTTTTGCCAAGGATTTAATCTCATTAACCTTCAGATCCAACTGATCAAGCTGACTTTCAAGTTCAGATTCTTTATCAAAGATCGCCGCAACTTTGCGACTAGATTCTTTAAATTGATTTAAAAAATCCTCACCCGTAATGGTTAAATCAATTGTAGGCGCAATATCAGACAGCCCATCGTACGCATTGGATGCACGACCTGAAATAATGACCAAATCTGGCTGACTTGCCGCAACAACTTCGTAATCCGGTTCAAACAAAGAACCAACATTCGTATACCTTTCATCTTTAAATTTCTCTAAATGGCCATTAGCAAACTCTTTAGGCAAGCCAAAAACATCCAAACCAAGAGAATCCATCGTATCCAAACTTGATAAATCAAAAGTGATGACTTTTTTTGGTACCGCATCAAAACTCTGCGTTCCTTGATGGTGTTCAATTTGAGTTGTCGCCAAAACATTGATTGAAAAGAGAGAGAGGCTCAAGAAGCTGGAAAGTAAAGTACGTTTTTTCATTATCAACCTTTTATGCAGTGAATAGCTTGCGTATAAATGTGACTTTTAGAGACACAAAAAAATAAAAAGAAATGATAACGATTTTTACTTAGATTACAACTTTATTCTCACGATACTCAATTAAACTCAGCATGTAACAAGGTTACCTTAGTTGTCATTGTCATTGATCAAAAAAAGAAAAGAGTAAAAACGGCAAGGTGATGTTAAAAGAGGAGGAGAAAAGAAGGTTGAAGGGGCCATAAAAACAGGTCTGATGGATGCCTTCACAGTCACAAGCACCTCATCAGACCAATACAAAAAAATTAGAAAAAGCTAACCGCCCTCACCTGTATTTACAGACGATTCAATGCCTTTCTTCGCTCTTGATTCAAAAAACTTACTAATAAGCGGCATAAATAGCAGAATAACAGCAATCGTGATTATCGTCAGTGTCAAAGGACGCTCCCAGATAAAGTCCAAACTTCCGTCTGACATTACCAAAGATCGGCTCAAGTTTTGCTCCATGATACCGCCTAAAATATAACCAAGTAGCATCGGGGCCATTGGAAATTCCAACATTTTAAGAAATAGAGCAATAACAGTAATAAATACCATCATTTGGATATCAAAGGTATTAAAGCTCACCAAATAGACACCTGTGATAGAGAAGAACAAAATCAAAGGAATCAATATTTGACGTGGGATAGCCAGCAAACGTGAAATATAGGGTATCAATGGTAAGTTAAGTATCAAGAGCACTAGATTACCAAAATACATAGAAATGATGACTGACCAGAACACATCAGGGTTATCAACAAACAAACGTGGACCAGGCTGAACGCCTGCGGCAATCAAAGCCCCCAACATGATCGCCGTTGTACCTGACCCAGGAATACCTAACGTTAAAAGTGGTACAAAAGAACCGGTAGAAGCGGCATTATTCGCCGTTTCAGGAGCCGCTAAACCGCGTAAGGCACCGCGGCCAAATTTCAACTTTTCTTTCGCTGAAGCGAAGTTGCGCTCCATACCATATGCCAAGAAAGAGGCGATAGTGGCACCTGCACCAGGCAATACACCAATGATAAATCCAAAGACAGAAGAACGAGCCACCGTTGGAGCCACTTCTTTCACTTCTTCTTTGCTTAACTTCATACTGCCTAAGGCCGCCATATCAATAGGCTGATCTTCCTCAAGGTGTTGTCGCTTCATTAATGACATAACCACTTCTGTTAAGGCAAAAGTTGCCATGGCTAATAACAAAAAGCTAACGCCATCCAGTAAATCCACACTCCCAAAAGTAAATCGTGGCGCACCAGTCATGGTATCCATACCGACAGTGGAAATCATCAAGCCAAACACCGTCATGATCATGGCTTTAATAACTTGCCCTTTTCCAGAGAAAGCCGCTACAGCCGTTAGACCTAACACCATCAGCGCGAAATAATCTCCAGATTGAAAACTTAAAGACACCTTGGCAAGTGCGGGCGCCGCAAATAACAGGATAATGGCCCCCACTGTGCCGCCAGTAAATGAGCAGTAGGCCGCCAAGGCAAGCGCCTTACCCGCTTGCCCCTGTTGAGCCAACGGATAGCCATCAAATGATGTCACCACTGTACTTGCACAACCTGGAGCATTAATCAAAATAGATGACGTTGAACCACCAAATACGGCACCGTAGTAAACACCCGCCATCAAGATAATACCCGAAGCCGGATCAAGCCCATAGGTAATTGGAATCATCAGTGCAACCGCCGAAATGGGTCCAAGGCCCGGCAACATTCCAATGAAAGTACCAGCAAAACAACCCACCACAACCATCATAATATTGAATGGCATAAGGGCCGTGCCTAATCCAGTAAAAATACCTTCTAACATGGTCTTAACCTCCAAACAACATAGTGATTAAACGCCCTGGGGCAAGATAAATATCCAGTAGCTGGGATAGTGAGAACCAAATAAATAACGCAAAAGGAACAGAGGCGATGAGTAGCGTTTTCCACTTACGTTCACCTAACAACCAATAGCCACAAATCAAAAAGAACACCGTTGAAACTAAGAAACCAACCCATTCTAGCGCAATACCAAATAAGACAACTAGAACCAACAACTTAATAACAAGAGGAAAGTCGTAACCTTTAAAAGATAAACGATCGCTCGCATCTCGGCTTGCCGTCAAGAGCAAAGCAATCGAAAGAATTCCACCCATGTAAGACAATATGCTCGGTAGAGTTTGTGCATTAAAGGGCTCATATTCATCTCCCGGCAGCATAGAAATATCGCCTGTATAATAACCATAGGCGGCAGACAGGCACAGAAATACCAAACCGCCAATATGATCTTTCGTAATAATCATAGGGTTCACCTTTGACGGATCAACTGCCCGCCTATCTTGAAATGCATAATTAAGACAAAGCTTCAAACGGTCGGTTTGAAGCTTTGGAAATACCGCTACGAAGGAGCGACTATTTTAAGAAACCAAGCTCGCGCATAAGGTTGCCAACTTCAACTTCTTGTTGCTCTAGGAATGTTACAAAATCAGCGCGAGGGATGAAAATTTCAGTCCAGCCGTTGCGGTCACGAACCGTTGCCCACTCATCTTTTTTGTACATTTCACCAATTGTTGCCGCGTATTCATCGGCTTCAGCTTCTGGCAAACCAGGAGCGCCAAAGAATCCACGCCAGTTAACAAACGTCGCGTCATAACCCAGTTCTTTTAGTGTTGGTACATCCGGTGCGGTTGCAGAACGTGATTCACCCGTAATCGCCAAAATGCGTACTTCACCAGCATTCGCTAGAGCAATGGCTTCACTGAACCCTGTTGAAAGTACATGGGCATCACCAGATAGAATACCTGCCATGGCTTTACCACCAGCATCATAAGCCACATATTTTAGTTTACGTGCATCACCACCAGCTGCTTTAAACGCCATTGCTGCAACTAAATGGTCCATGCTGCCACGAGCTGATCCACCAGCAATTGCTACTGAGCGAGGATTGTCATTAAAATCACTTACGACTTCTTGAAACGTTTGATATTTCGAATCAGTTGGAACAACAAAAGCACCGAAATCACCAATAACAGCGGCAATAGGTGTTAAATCACGGAAAGATTGAGGGAATACCTTCGTTAATGAACGGATAACAATAGGAGTAGAGTTAACCATTAATGTATCATGACTTTGATCGGCTTTTTCGATCAAACTTGCAATGGCTTTACCGCCACCACCACCAGATAGGTTTTCGTAAGACGCACTGCCTACCAAACCAGACTTGGTTAATGCTTCACCGACGCCACGAGCGGTACCATCCCAGCCACCGCCAGCACCACCAGGGATTAGAAAATGAATCTCATCCACGGCAGCATGAGCGACTCCTGCACTTAGGCTTGACACCAATGCGGCGGCTAATAGCGTAGATTTATTACGAGAGATAAACTTAGATAACATGCTGTGACCTCATTTTTTTTATATTTGTAATTAAGAGTCTTAAATATATTAGGCAATTCATTTTTTACAAATATTATGTGCTTAAAGGCTATATGATACTTAAAATTCATTTTGTTCATAAAGTTCACAGGAAGTTTTAGGCACTCTTAGATACCATAGAGAGAAAAAGAGCGTTTACTGTATGACAAATTTTTTACGACTATTAAAGCTTAAAACTCGTATGACCCTCATGCTTGGTGTGATGGCCTTACTGCAAACGGGCACCTTAGGCCTGTTTGCCCTAAATTACTTGAATGAATCGCTTGAAGAACAAGTCGCGGAACGTGCTCTTGATGTCGCCAAGGTCATCGCGGCCATGCCTGAAATCATTACGGCGGTTGAAGAAAAAAACAGCACCTACTTGCAGCCACTTAGCCTGCACTTAGCAGACACAACCAACGCTCGCTTTGTGGTCATAGGCGATAGCGACAGTGTGAGATTATCTCATCCCACATTTTCTCGCATTGGCAAGCCTATGTACGATGATGAAGGTGACCATAATGAACCGGCGTTACTAGAGGGTAAACCGTATGTACGAAAAGCGACTGGCAGCTTGGGTGCCTCAATCAGAGGGAAGGCACCTATTTTTGATCAAAAAGGCGACGTAATAGTTGGTATCGTTTCCGTTGGCTTTATGCTGGATACGGTCGATGTTATTCTTTCCCGCTATCGCACCACTTTATTAATTGTGATGCTCTCCGCTTTCATGGCCAGTATATTAATTGCCATTTGGTTTTCTAATCATTTCAAAAAAGCCATTTTTGGGCTTGAGCCGGAGCAAATCGGCTTATTATTTGAAGAACGAAACGCCACGTTAGAATCCATTCGAGAAGGGATCATTTCCATCAATGCGGACGGGCGTATTACTACGTGTAACAGGGCCGCATTGAATACCTTAAACTTATCCGATAATGTGCCACTATTAGGCGAGCCTATTCAAAAAATATTACCAGACAGTCAAATGTTCGAAGTCCTCGAAGACGGTCAACCTCAATTTGACCAAGAGTTTTGGCTAGGCGACCTATGTCTTATAACGAACCGCCTACCGGTTCGTCAGGAAGGTCAAATCATTGGAGTCGTTTCCAGTTTCAGACCCAAAGATGAACTGGCAATGGTCAGCCGTAAACTCACTCGCATCAAGCAATATGCCGATAGCTTACGCAGCCAAACTCATGAATATTCCAACAAACTTCATACTATTGCGGGCTTAATTCAAATAGGCGCGACAAAAGAAGCCTTAGCGCTAATTGGGCAGGAAACCGAAAATCATCAAGCCTTAATTCACTTACTGGTGGCCGCCGTACCTGACCCTATATTGGCTGGTTGCTTGCTTGGAAAATACAATAGAGCGAGTGAACTTGGGTTAACCCTAACCATAGATCCAGAAAGTCATATGACCGATATTCCAAATCACATACCAAGAGAGCAACTGGTCAGTATTATTGGTAATTTACTGGATAATGCCTTTGAAACCACACTGCTTACGCAAGGTTCAGGCGGTGACGTCTGCTTAACCATGACCGATCTCGGGAATGATTTAATCTTTGAGATAGAAGACCAAGGGGCTGGAATACCTCCTGAAGAACAAGAACGTATCTTTGAAAGAGGTGTTTCTACTAAAGGAAAGTCTGGTCATGGAATCGGCCTCCATTTAGTATATAAACTGCTCGATCGGCTTGGTGGCACCGTAACCATCGATCCTGCCGATACTGGCGGTAGCCGTTTTACGGTTTATATACCCAAAAACGCACCGACAACAGGCATTGAAACGATGACAGGAGAGATCATATGAATTCAACTATACGTGTTGTTATTGCTGAAGATGACGTGCAAATAGCTGAAATTCAAAAACGTTTTTTAGAGCGAATTGAAGGGTTTGAATTAGTTGGTGTCGCACATGGCCTCGATGAAGCACGTGATTTAGTGGATGTATTAAAACCTGAACTCTTGTTGCTGGATGTGCATTTCCCTAAAGGTAATGGTTTAGAACTGCTGCGTTATATTCGTTCTGAAGACAGCTCAACCGATGTGATCTTAATTACCGCAGCCCGTGAAACCGATACGTTACGCGCGGCATTAAGAGGCGGAATATTTGATTACATTCTGAAACCACTGGTATTTGAACGCTTAAAAGATGCCTTAAGTAACTACGCGACTCACCTCAATAAATTGCATGCAATGGAGTCCTTAGTCCAAGTAGATGTCGACCAATTTACCCCTAGTAATATTAACACCCCTCCGATTCAAACGGCATTGCATTTACCAAAGGGAATTGATGCCCTGACTCTTGGAAAGGTTATCGAAGTCATTAACGAGAAAAAAGAACCTCTTAACGCAGAAGATGTGGGAAAAGAAATCAATGCCAGTAGAACAACGGCAAGACGCTACCTGGAATACCTTGTCAGCCGAGGAGAGTTAATGGCCGAAGTCAGTTATGGTAGTGTAGGACGGCCAGAAAGGCGCTACTTAAACAACATAAAATAATCATCACGATGACAAACACGGTCTGATCGATCGCCACAAAAAATGAATGAAGTCTAGACTGAGAAGCACTAAGTCTAGACTTCATTTTTAGCACTTCTCACAGGCTAAAATACGCTTTCTGAAAACTGCCTCTTAGCCAAGTTTTGATACAAGATCGATGTTTTTAATAAATCCGAATGGGTGCCCACAGCGACAATCTCCCCCTGGTCCATCACAATCAGTCTATCGGCATTTTTCACAGTCGATAAGCGGTGAGCAATAATTAAGGTTGTACGATTCTCCATGGCTGTCTCCAAAGCCTGTTGCACGTTAAATTCACTTTCTCCATCCAGCGCACTCGTTGCTTCATCCAATAATAAAATATTGGTATCACTTAAGATCGCTCTTGCAATGACAATACGCTGTTTCTGACCACCACTTAGTCGAACACCATTCTCCCCCAAATAACTATTGAACCCTTGCGGAAGTTTTTCGATGAAATCCAGTGCATAAGCCGCTTTTGCCGCCGCCCTAACTTGCTCATCCGTCGCTGTCGGATTGCCATACCGTATGTTATGCCAAACATCACTACTAAACAAAGTGGGTTGTTGTGGAACCAGTGCTATTTGGCCGCGAGCATCATCAAGACTTAACGTTCTTAGGTCTGTACCATTCAATAAAACCTGCCCTTCTTGAGGGTCATAAAAGCGCAATAACAACTCAAACAAGGTTGACTTACCCGCGCCGCTTGGGCCGACAATAGCGACGGACTCCCCTGTGTTTATCTGTAAGTTTACGTTCAACAAAGCCGCCGTATCAGGGCGTGAAGGGTACTTAAAAGTGACGTTAGACAAGGCTAAATGGACATCATGCTGAGCCGATAACGGATTAGGCTGCTCAGGAGACCTGATAAGGCTCTCTTCGTCCATTAATTCAATCAGCCGCTCTGTTGCTCCCGCCGCCCGTTGAACTTCACCTAACACTTCCGATACAGACGCTACGCCACTCGCCACCAGCAAAGCATAAAACACAAATGCGGCTAATTCTCCTCCCGTCATGTTGCCATTCATGACATCGTAGCCACCCACCCACAGCATGGCACCAATCGCCGTGAAACTAAATAAAATCACAATCGAGATCAGACTAGAGCGTTGTAAAATACGCTGTTTAGCGACACCAAAGGCTTTCTCTACTTCATTGGAAAAAGCGATGTTTTCAAGCGCCTCGTGTCGATAACTTTGTACTGTTTTGATCTGCTGGATAATCTCACCAGCATAGGTACCCACATCGGCTATGGAATCTTGGCTTTTTCGTGACAGTTTGCGTACACGACGACCAAAGATAATAATAGGCAACAACACAAGCGGGACAACGGCCAATACGATTAAAGTCAACTTTATATTCGTAATAAAAAGCATGACCAAACCACCTAACATCATCACAAAACTGCGCAAAGCAAAGCTTAAACTGGAACCAATGATAGACTGCAATAAGGTTGTATCTGTCGTCAGGCGAGACATTATTTCACCCGAACGGTTTTCTTCAAAATAACTCGGATGCAGAGTAATGATCTTACTAAAAATAGCCTGTCTTAAATCGGCTGTAACTCGTTCACCTAGCCAAGTCACCAGATAAAAACGCGCGAAAGTTCCACCGGCAATCAGCACAACAGCCGCAAACATCCAACCTAGTGTTTGATTTAATTGATCCAAAGATTCGCCAATAAAGCCTTGATCAATCAGTAATTGGATACTTTTTCCCATGGTAAGTGTTGTACCCGCTGTTACCGCTAAAGACAGCAAGGCACCCACTAAAACCCATTTGTAAGGACGCAGAAAAGGCCATAATTTTTGCAAGGTCTTAAAACCGTTGGTTGATGATACTGACATAGTCTTTCCTTAATAGATTAAACATGGCGGTTTATACCCTTTATTTCCATCCATCATGGCGTCTGTAAGACCAATCGACAATACTTTATCTTGCTTAATCAGGTAAGAAAGTAGGAAATTGATTTTTTGTATTTTTATTACCTTTTCTTTCTTAAGGTAAAAGCATTTCATTTAACACGTTACTAAGTTACATATTTCCATTACGACAAGTGTTCAAATGACTTATCTTTCGTTGGACGTTAGAAGCCGGATTAAGCACAAAATAAGATCTTTTTTTAAAGAAAGAATTCTGCTTATTCTCGCGTTATAATGTTGACTAAATTATCAACAAAGGAACTATCATGTCGGCTGAACAACAATCGTATTATGATGATAATGCTCGTGCACGGTGGCTAGTATTAATCAGCGTTTGTCTTGCTTTATTTGTTGTCAGTTTAACCATGTCTTCCGCCAATATTGCCATTCCCTCAATTGCTCAAGATTTAAACGCCGATGCCGTATCGGTGAGTTGGATTCCTTCCGCTCTCTTGTGGGGTTCCATAATCATCATGTTACCGATAGGACGACTGGCCGATAAAAAAGGCAGAAAGAAGCTCTATTTAATTGGATGTATTGGGTTTTCTTTCGTCTCGTTAAGTGTCATTTTAGTCCAAAATATAGAAGCATTATTGGCTTTACGTGTCTTCCAAGGGCTCTCAACCGCTTTTATATTCGGCACTGGATTAGCCATTATCAGCTCTGTATTTGCCAATTCCAACCGAGGTACGGCCATAGGAATCACGTCATCTACAATCTATTTTGGTTTAAGTTGTGGTCCAGTCGTTGGTGGTTGGATTACCCAGCATATCCATTGGAAAGGCGTATTTTTAATGCCAATTCCTTTAATGCTGGTGGCTTTACTTCTCATTATTAGCAATGTGAAAGGCGATTGGAAAAATGAGGAATCAGGCCCAATTGATTGGGTTGGCAGCGTTTTATTTGCGTTAAGCGTGAGTGCTTTTTTCATTGGTGTTTCAGAGCTTCCAGACCCTCTGCATATTCTTTATACCATTATCGGTATCCTATTATTTGTGGTCTTTATTAAGCATCAAAACCGAACGGATTCACCTTTGATTCGCATAAAAGCACTCAATGAAAACAAGGCGTTGGTGGGCTCCATGTACACCAGTATTTTAATGTATTCGGCCAACTTTCCGATTGTTTTTTTATTAAGCCTTTATCTTCAATACATACACAACTTGTCTCCTAGTGAAGCTGGTAGCTTATTGCTGATTGAAACCGTCATCATGATGATTTTATCTCCCTTTAGTGGACGTTTATCAGATATATATGGTGCGAAAATCATTACCACAGTAGGAGGGCTGACGTTTTCGCTTGGCTTTATGGTATTAGTCTGGGTAGACATGGACACATCAATGAGTCTTATCATCATTAGTCTGATATTGCTCGGAATTGGTTTTGGGCTGTTCTCGACACCAAATAACAGCTCAGCATTAGGGTCCGTATCAGGAGACAAACTCAGTATTGTCTCTTCTATTATGAATTTGTCGCGAACCATGGGAAACATGCTAAGTACAGCATTTGTTCTCATGTTGATGTCTATTGTACTTGGGGACGTTGCCATTCAATCAGAGAACTACCCTTTGTTACTTCTTGTCGTGCAAATTACATTTGGAGTATCGCTTGCCCTAGCATTGCTGGCGTCTTATATCTCATATTATAAGCGTTAACTTCTCAAACCATCGCTGAAGACCCTAGCTATTTTTCTGATTGAGTAACATTCGGTAATTGCTCTAATGGCACGGGTCTCGCAAACAAATAACCCTGCAATGAAATGCACCCTATTTGTTCTAAAAGAGCCTGCTGCGCTTCCGTTTCGACCCCTTCAGCTATGGTTTTAAGGTCTAAATCTTTCGCTATGGCAACAATATTTTTCAACAATTTTTGATCTCGCTCGGTTTCAAACATTTTACTCACAAAGCTCTGATCAATTTTCAAAATGTCTATCGGCATTCTAGAAATATGGCTTAAACTTGAAAAACCCGTACCAAAATCATCTAAAGAGATTAAGAACCCTAATGACCTTAAAAAGTCGATCCTAGCGACAGAACGGTCATCTACAAACACGCTTTCTGTGATTTCTAAAACAAGATATTGGGAAATTGACGGCGACTTAGCCACTAACTCGGTAAGATAATTCGTTAGTTCCGCATCTTTTAATTGAAGGGGAGATAAGTTAACACTGACCTGTAGGCTTGAGCCAAGCTTCTCACGCAAACCATGAAGGTCTTCGATCACTTTTTTTATGACAAACAAACCAATTTCATTGATTAAGCCAACCTCTTCGGCCACAGGAATAAACTCTCCTGGTGGCACAAAGCCTTTATCACCATGCGGCCAACGAATGAGGGCCTCAGCACTGGTGATAACATTCGTCTGAGAATCGACTATAGTCTGATAATAAACGGTAAAAGCGTTCATTTCTACCGCATGCCTGAGCTCGGTTTCAAGCTCATATCGTGCTAGTCCATCTACTTCCATATCTTCGTTATAAAGCTCACAAAAAGAACGTTTCTTTTCTTTCGCTTGATACATCGCTATATCGGCACGCTTAATCAGAAGATTTGCCTCTTCACCATCATTAGGGTACACAGCGATGCCTGCGCTCGCAGAGAAGCGGAATTTTCTGTCTTTTACCTCAATAGGTAGAAAAAACGCCTTATAAAGTCGATTAGCCCTCTCTAATAAAATGTCATCGGAAGAATCCGCCTTAATAAGTAATAAAAATTCATCACCTCCTAAACGGGCAATAATTTCATTTTTTAATAACAAGCGCTGCATTCTGTTCGCTAGATTGACTAATAGCTCATCCCCTACATCATGACCAAAATTATCATTAATGTATTTAAACCCATTTAAATCAAATAAAACTAAGGCAAAGCGCGCCGTATTAAAAGACGCAATAAGTTTTTCTATTGATTCGATAATAGAGTATCGATTCGGTAATTTTGTCAACCAGTCATTACTGGCTCTTTCAGATAAAACCTGATTTTGAATTTGTTGCTGTGTCACATCTTCAACGGTTAGCACAGTGGAAAAACCGGATGACTCCCCCTCTAATTTAGATAGATTCCATTGAAAATAAAGTTTGTTTGGCTTTTTCTCTAAAAAATAGGTGCTATTGGTTATAATAGAGCTCGCATTTTGATTCTCTTTTATCGCTGCGATTAACTCAGATAAATCATTATACTGTTTATCAGAACACACATTTTGTAAGTCAGCTAAACTCATATTTCGCGCCTCTTCTTCAGAGACATGAAAAAGAGACTCACAGCGATCAGACCAGGTTAATACTCTCTCATTGGTATCCAGCTCAATAAAACCGATAGGCGAACTGTTCAACAGTAATTCTTGCTTTTTATACGCATTTAATAATTTATGCTCTGTATCAGATAAGGTTTTTGAGGTGATTTTCTGTCGATTGACCACATCTTTTATACTTTCGTCTAACGCCATAATCGATAGTCTAGGCTTGTTATTCGAGTCAACCATCTCAGGAAAAAGCTGCACAGCAAAACGTCGAAGAGGGCTCAGGAATAAAAAATTAGCCGAAAGCCAAAGTAATAAAAGTGTAATCACTAAGACAATTAAGACCAACAAACTGTCTTTCAGTAACTTGGAGATCGCCTTGTTGTAGCTAGCTTCTTTAGGTAATGCAATCCAGTAAGTTAACGCATTATCTTGATTAGATCCGTCTAATCCGACACTTTTTCTTGATACAATATACCCATCGAAATTGGTATCACTGGAATTTGGCAAGTTTCCCGCAAAATGATCGTCCTCATTAGTCACTGAGATGCGCTCGTTATTTTGCAAGTGCAAATTAAAAAACGACCCTAAATTAGGTGCGTTTACACCGTAGTTAGTAATAACGCGACTATTAGAGTCCGTAATAAAAAACGTAATATCTAAGTGGTTTTCATTAATACTTTGTAAACTTTTTTCCCACCATGTCAAAGGCATCACCCCCACAACTAAGGCCGTCACTTCGCCATGATTGTTCAGAATAGGGTGCGCCATATTAATGCTATATTCCCCCTGAGTTCGGTCTAAGAGTAGATTACTGACTGATACCGATTTCGTTTGAATGGCTTTTTTTATATAAGGCCTATCAGCCACATTAACCGAGCCTGATATCGGGGTAGCATTACAGTACAAATCCCCATTTCTTAATGGAATACCAATATTAGAGAAAACAGAGAAAAGCTGGACATGCCGTCTGACAACGGCCTGACATCCAGAATAAAGTGGGTTTTTCACTTCCGGAAATAAAGAAATAGCGGAGAGTATCTCTTTACCCTCTTCTATTTTTGTAACGTGTTGCTGCGTTAATTGCTCGGCAAAACGCTCAGCATTTTGATTGAGCTGATTTAACAATGAATCATAACTGGAATAAGCATTGAATACAGCGAGGAATAAGCTTGGGGCGACACATAAAATCACCACAATCACAATCCTTTGGCTCAGCTTTAATTTTAGATACAAAAAATCCCTCCTTTTCCCATACCACATTTAATTTAGATGAATTCAGAGAAATCACAAGAAAATTCGTAATAAATAATTATCGAGCCATTTCCATATAGAGACGTAAAAGGCTTATATATAGCAATAGTGTAAGCATTAAACGACCTCAATAAATACATTCATTGACTTATGACGGCATTTTGGACGTAAATTACTCTGCTTAAGGTTCCCCCATAATGCATTTCTCGCTATACTGACGCGGTTTAAATTCCAACTAGATAGTTTCATGATCGAGGTAATTCATTGTGAGTTTGCTAACCAAAATTATTAGTCGCAAAATAGTAGCATTTTTTGCTGTTGCGTCTTTTTCTGCCCTACTTAGCTCGACTGTTAATGCCTACGGTCAAAGCCCTGAAGAAATAGCTGCACGTATAGCACCAATTGGTAACGTGTGTATTGCTGGTGAAGAATGTGAAGTCGCTTCTGCTGCGGTAGCAACATCCGATGGCCCTCGTTCAGGTGAAGATATTTACGGCACCTTCTGTACAGCATGCCACTCTATTGGTGTGGCAAATGCGCCTAAATTTGGTAACGCTGGTGACTGGGCTCCTCGTATAGCTCAAGGTATGGAGACTCTCGTAAGCCATGCAATTAATGGTCTAAATGCGATGCCGGCTCGTGGAACATGCGCAACATGTACGGACGAAGAAATTGAAAGTGCGGTTACTTACATGGTTGAAAATAGCCAGTAGTCACTTGATATTGAAATAAAAAGGCGCTCAATGGGCGCTTTTTTATTGCCTAAAACTTTTCTTAATCTGACAATTTTTCAATCACTCTCTGTTAAAACTCAACATTCACGGCGTTACATTCAACTCAATTGAAGCAAAAATTAATCAAGCGTCGAGTCACCAAGTGATGATCGAGCGATCTTAAACTCACTACCACTACCTCAGTTAATCAACTCAAAATATTTGCACGAAAGCAGTCTCATCATTCTTGCTCAAGTCGTTCACACACAGTAAACCGATGAATAATCTCGAATAGTGCCTATAAAAAAACCACCATTTAATCTCTAAATAGCGTGCTATCATGATCACTAATTCATCTAAACAACCATGTGGTAAGGAGAAAAAGAAATGACAACGATTGAAACAGATGTTTTAGTATTGGGGTCAGGTCCTGGTGGTTATTCAGCCGCCTTCCGTGCAGCAGACCTTGGAATGAACGTTACTATGGTGGAACATTACCAGACACTGGGCGGTGTTTGTTTAAATGTTGGCTGTATTCCTTCTAAAGCCTTACTGCATGTGGCCGAAGTGTTGACTGAAGCGGAACATTCCGAAGACATTGGTATTACTTTTAATCAACCTATTATCGATCTAGACAAGATTCGCGCCTTTAAAGACAAAACCGTTAGCAAATTAACTCAAGGTGTCATGGGCATGGCTAAAGGCCGTATAGTCAACACAGTGCATGGCTATGGTACTTTTGTTGGACCACATGAATTAAGTGTTGTGAAGAACGATGAAGAAACGCGCATTAAGTTTAAAAACGCCATTATAGCCGCTGGTTCGCGCCCTGTTTCGTTACCTTTCATACCTGATGACCCTCGTATTTGGGACTCCACTGACGCCCTTACACTCAGTTCCGTCCCACCACGGTTATTGATCTTAGGTGGCGGTATCATTGGCCTTGAAATGGCCACTATTTATCAAAAACTTGGTAGTGAAATATGCGTCGTTGAATTTGCAGATCAATTAATTCCAGCGGCAGACAAAGACTTGGTTAACGTCTATCAAAACTACAATAAAGACCGTTTTGATGTGCGCTTAGGAACCAAAGTTACCGGTATTGACGCTAAAAAAGACGCGCTTTACGTTACCGCAGAAGACAGCAAAGGCAAGGTTTGGACAGAAAAATTTGATGCCGCATTAGTGGCCGTTGGTCGTAAACCAAACGGTGATTTGATTAATGCGGCAGCGGCTGGCTTGACAGTAGACGAACGTGGCTTTATCCCAGTAGACGATCAACAACGTACCAATGTGCCACACATCTTTGGTATCGGGGACATCGTAGGCAATCCCATGCTGGCCCATAAAGCTACCCACGAAGGTCACGTCGCTGCAGAAGTGATTGCTGGCCATAAAGCCTACTTTGCCCCATTAACCATTCCTTCTATTGCTTATACTAATCCAGAAGTCGCATGGACAGGACTTACAGAAAAAGAAGCCAAAGAAAAGGGGCTAAACTTTTCTACCGCCGTCTTTCCATGGGCCGCAAGTGGCCGAGCATTAGGCGCCAATCGTAGTGAAGGTAAAACGAAGTTAATCTACAACAAGGACAATGGAGCCCTACTTGGTGGAGGGATAGTCGGTAAAAACGCTGGGGAATTGTTAGGGGAACTCAGTTTAGGCATTGAATTTGGTGCCGAAGTGGAAGACCTTGCACTCACTATTCATGCACACCCAACGCTCAATGAAACGGTTGGCTTAGCCGCTGAATTAGCCAACGGCACCATCACAGATTTACCAAACCCTAAAGCCGTTAAAAAGAAATAATACGGTACGACAAAAACAAACACCTTAATGAAAAGTACCATTAAGGTGTTTTTCTGTTTAATCGGTAAAGAGAAAAATGAACCGTAATGAACAGTAAATGACAGGACTTAAAGGCTGGTTTATCGCTCCACTTTCAGAAGACCTTTCGACTCCGCTGTCGGTAACCAAAACATCAAACTTGCCAATAATTCACCTTGATCCAACCCCGCCTTTTCACTAACGGCGGCAACACAAGTCAAAAACTCTGTTTCCCTCTGACACAACCCTAAAAAGTCAAACTGCCATGGCTCAAGCTCTAAAGCACACAGCTTATAATGCATACGAGACAAGGCTAAAAAATTCGATTCCGCGACTGGCATCTCATACTCAATGCCCTCCTCCATGCTCTTCATTAAAGGAAACACCGTGTGAGAAAGTGAGATTAACCGTAGACAAGACGGTGTTTTCACCTTGAAGCTTTGCTGAAACAGTGCAAAATCAGCCCACTTATTTGGACGATCAAACGACTCGTCTTCAAAGCCTTTCGCTAATGACACTTCCAATTTCGCTCTTTCAATACGGGCTATTTCAGTCGGTACTGTAAAAAAAGGCTCTTCTTCTGGCGTGTAATTTGCCTTTGGTCGAGTCGTCTCAAGAAACTCAGCGAATCCCGCGCCTAAATCGTATAAACTGGGGTTAACCGACGGCAGAGTAACAATATACGCTTTCGCAAAGTCCACAAAGACCCGCTCACCCATAAAGCGTTGCAGCATTGGGTATTCCGACTTCAAGCATTCAACCAGACGCATCACATAACCCGCCGTATAAATGTTCAACCGGTGGTAAAAGGCTGGAAACCTATCCTCTGAAGCAAACACACCCAAAGGCAACTGAGTATGAGAAGAAGCACTCATGACCTTTTGTCTCAGGTCTCCCCTCACTGTCAATAGGGTCATCATCCATTCTTGGGTTTGCTTTAGCGTTACCGTGTTCATATCATTTCAACCTATTCGTTAACTACTCTCTAGCGCGGCAGCGGTGTCGACAGCACCCTATCATCAACGGCGTTAAAGACCTTTTTAGATGCAGGCAGGTTACCATTTAGCACATCACGTGCCTTATTTAACTCAGCAACAAGCTCGGGGAATTCAGGAATGTTGGCATCCCACTCCAACAGAGTCGACACTTGACCACCCGCCAAGGACTGAGCCAGTTGATACAGCGCCCACACTTTTTCCGGCACCGGTTGGTCATGTGTATCGATCAAACAGTCTCCCATTAACGTCGGGCCAGCCAAATGCATTTGTACAATGTGATCGTGAGGGAGGTTTCGAATAAAGGTTTCCGGATCGTAACCATGATTATGAGACGACACATAAACATTGTTCACATCCAACAATAAACCACAGCCCGTTTGCTTGACTAGCTCACTCAAAAAGTCCCACTCTGTAAAAGTATTTTGCTGAAACTCTAAATAAGTAGAGGGGTTTTCTAACACCAAGGGACGTTGTAAATAGTCTTGTACGCATTGCACTCTGGCCGCGACATGACCCAAGCTCTCCTCAGTGAAAGGCATGGGCAATAAATCATGGCTGTTTACTCCCATCACTCCAGTCCAACACAGATGATCTGATATCCACTGAGGCTCAATTTCATGCGCCAACTGTTTCAGTTTTTCAAGATAGACTTGATTTAACGGATCGCTGCTGCCGATATTCATCGACACACCGTGCATCACAATCGGCTTTTGCGCTCGTACTTTTTCCAACACATGGCGCGCAAAGCCATAATTATCAATGAAATTTTCACTGATAATTTCAAACCAATCCACACTCCAATGCTCGTTTTGCATCAAATGCGGAAAGTGAGGTGTTCTTAACCCAACCCCAAAACCCAAACCCGAACCCGATTCGATAGAGACAGGTTGCCTTTTTTGCTCAGACACAATATCACTCCCTATTGTGTTAAAAAGGCCCCCTTTACGGGAGCCCTATTCTGATATAAACACTCAAGCCATTTGACTTCAAGTGACGCTCACCAAACCTGATATCTTTCTATTGGCGTCATGATTCACTGACTGAGTGCCGTATCAACCACGTATACATTAAGTCGAAGGAGGTAACGCCAAACGAATGTCACTTGGTTTGGGTGGAGTTGGCATTTCTACCTTCTTGTCGGCACCATCATCTACGACTTTTACAAGACCTTTCGCCGCACAATACGCCTGCCATGCAATATCGTACACGGCATCGCCCTTTGCAAATGGCATAGATTCAGCGTCACTCTCTACACCCGAATTCACTTCTGGCCATTGTGTTTTATCCGCATGGAATGTAGGCGCAGGGCCAAATTCATACAACTGCATTGACGAGTTCTCATCCGCTTGTTCCGGGTACAATTGAGAAGCCGAAATAGGCACAGCGCAACCACCAAAGCCGCCACATAAATTATCAGCTGGCGCGCTTTTCAGACCGGAAGCCGCCGAGCTGCTGCAATTGCCACCACCAGATGCACTTTGCACAAAACCACATCCACCTTGCGTTTTACAATCATTCGAGCCTTTGCAGCTATGATAAGTTAAGGTATTCGCACACAGATTCTGGTCTTCTTCTGGCGTCAAACCCACTTCATCGATGATCATCCCCTGACAGGCATGGTAAAGTTTACCAGCCTGCTGATTTTCAATACCAGACACCAGATCAGGACATCGACCCGTAACGGACCAACAAATCGACACGCGATCACCAGACCCTCCCATCGCTGGAGACGGAAATTGCGCTTTAGGATTGGCCCAGTATTTATTAAGCGAGGTTGTAATGCCTTTGATTGTTCCAACGGCCGATTGACTGAACGTAGTAAAAGTGTCATCAATTTTCGACTCTGAACCTAAGCGATTCAGCGCCGCCGCAATGTCCGCTGTGGCGGGAAGGTTTGGCGCACCATCCTCCCCTAACATGTCTGCCGTCCATGGGTCGTAAGCGTTTTCTAAATGCCAAACATCCCACGTCATGTAATCCTCATGCTTGATCAGTTCTTTTACTTCAGCAAACAGCTCATAGTGGTCTTTGTCCCCATTGTCAAAACGAGCCTGTGCCGAACCGGATGCCGCCGCCGTCGGATTACCCGCGTCATCATAGCCTGGGTAATCTTTAATTAACCCCTCTTTACTCGGCTGAAATTTGTATCGGACACGACCCACGGAGCCAGTTTTTTTCTCTTGGGATTCCTTAAAGGATGTCGCCCACGCTTGAGACTTCCAACGCTCAACAATGGTTTTCACAACATCGGCACCTTCACCTTGGTCTGTGATGGCATTGATGTTATTGATCAATTGCAGTTTCACTTTTATTAGATCGGTATTACCGCTGTCAATTTCCGTTTTAATACCTGGATATTGCTTCGCGTCACGCTCTGGCACATTATTAAACTGATCTCTCTGCAACCTTGCCATTAAATGCGATAACAGATCCGTGCCATCGGTGTATTCAATTTCCAAATAATCCCAATAACATAAGTACATGTGCCCAATAGAGCCAAACAAAGGCAAATCCTCTTCGCCCATGCTAGAGGTAAACCAATCAAACGGCGCATTTTCAAAATACTTATGTCCCTTGCAACCCTCCCCACGATCCACCTCAGGGTTATGCAGCATCTCCTTGCCAAGGTCTTCTGTTTCCTCAACCGCTAAAAACAGCTCCACCTGGGCCTGATTCATGGCTCTAAGCTCAACGGTCAGACCGCTTAAATCTGGGTCTTTGCCCTTCCAGTCTTTAAAATCCAAAATATGCGGAATTTGCGTGGCGCCTTTCTCATAGCACTTCCAACCGAAATCCTCTGTTTGCAACGCACCACTGGTAAAAATAGGGGTTACACCAATGGTATTGGCCATATTAGACGCCAATTGCAGGTGTAACATCTCCTCAATAAACACACTGTAGACCTTATTAAACACCGTTTCATTGGTCGTCAAAGCGGTCCCTGACGTCGCCCCAGCTCCCGGCCACCAGCGACCTTTATACAAATCACTGCCCTTACTGTTAATTTGATGCATGCCCTTAATAGAATAAAGCGATGTCATATACAGCGGAATGGTAAACAGCTCCACATTCACCGCCGCCTGAGCAATAGAGCGCGCACACGCTAAATCGGCTTCAAGAAAACTCACATCACGCTTTTTAAATTTAGATACATATTCCTGTAACATAGAACCGCTCTCCTGACTGGTAAAGACGACCAAACAACTCTCTCATTGCTCAGTAAAGGTCACGAAAAGACAGCTGCACAGTGCCTTCTCTTTAAACTCACCTGTCAAAAAATACCCCGAATCCAACAAAAATAGCCATTACAGTCCATAACATTAAAACGTAAATCGCGGCCTCAACACGACAAAACTGACACATCCTATCTAAGCGGCGTGTTCGGCGGTGAAGAGAAGAATTGGGCTAAGGCACTGATCGCATCATTTCTAAGCTGCGTGTGCGGCAGAGAACTATTACTCGAAAAGTTACGACTGTCGCTTTCTTTTCTAAGCCGCGTGTTCGGCGGTGAAGGCTTAGACAAGGCAGCTATTGCTCTTCCTGACTTTCTAAGCCGCGTGTGCGGCAGCGAACAATCAATCCGCGCTTTTGTTTCGACTCAACAATTTCTAAGCTGCGTGTGCGGCAGCGAACGTGCTCATACCCATAAAAAAGTCTCCCTGCAATTTCTAAGCTGCGTGTGCGGCAGCGAACATACCGTTTGCCCTTCCTGTGGAACCAATCAGTTTCTAAGCTGCGTGTGCGGCAGCGAACAACTGGCCAACTCATTCCGCAGCACCGCGCAATTTCTAAGCTGCGTGTGCGGCAGCGAACAATAAGTAGGCTTTTCTTCTTCTAACATCCACTTTCTAAGCTGCGTGTGCGGCAGCGAACTAGGGTTGACGGGGACATGGAGAATATTGACGTTTCTAAGCTGCGTGTGCGGCAGCGAACTCATCCCACAGATCAAAACCAGCGCCTTGAGTTTTCTAAGCTGCGTGTGCGGCAGCGAACAAAGGCTTCCGAGCTGATACGCGAGTTGATCATTTCTAAGCTGCGTGTGCGGCAGCGAACAAGAATCAGCTTTCGTTGTGTCTACGGGTGGCTTTCTAAGCTGCGTGTGCGGCAGCGAACCCCAATGCGGTGATCCCATTGCTCCCGAATGATTTCTAAGCTGCGTGTGCGGCAGCGAACTGCTGAAAAATACGGTGATTCAATGCCCTCTTTTTCTAAGCTGCGTGTGCGGCAGCGAACATACCGTTTGCCCTTCCTGTGGAACCAATCAGTTTCTAAGCTGCGTGTGCGGCAGCGAACAAGTAAAAAAGAGACGAAAAAAAAGCCCTACTTTTTCTAAGCTGCGTGTGCGGCAGCGAACCCAAGGCTTTTCGTCCGACTGGGTTTCGTATTTTTCTAAGCTGCGTGTGCGGCAGCGAACCAAGAAAGTATAAGCGAGTGTTTCCGACAAAGTTTCTAAGCTGCGTGTGCGGCAGCGAACTCTTCGTGTGTCATTATCCAATCCTTTTTGTTTTTCTAAGCTGCATGTGCGGCAGCGAACATCAATCCGAGACGGATGCCGTGTAAAAACGATTTCTAAGCTGCGTGTGCGGCAGCGAACTTAAGGCCGACATTACCGCTAATCGTTCGCGATTTCTAAGCTGCGTGTGCGGCAGCGAACGCGGTGCGTGTTTTAGGCCGCTGTTGTAAAACTTTCTAAGCTGCGTGTGCGGCAGCGAACTACAGTGTAGTTACAAAAAAATAAGTTACAACATGCTGTTAGGTAAAAATACGCATTTCTACCTATGTTTTTTATACACATTATAACTTACTGTTTTTATTGTCTATTTTTAAAGAGCAAATTTTATTGGTTAAAACTTGGGTAATACCCCCTCTTTACTAAGCCCATAGGTATTGAATTTAACTGGAGCGTTGGAGGGTTCAACCACTTTTCGCGTGATGCTCATACGAAAGTCCTTTTTTCCTTCTAGGCTTCTCATGTTGATAAAGGGAAGCGCTTTGTCTTCCTCTGACATAGTATAGTCTTTGAAAAACTCAGCCGCTTGTTCTGGTGTTTCATTATTGTGCTTTTCGGCTCGGCTTATTCGTCGGCGAATATGTTTTTCGGCATTCCCAGACTTGCTGCGACGATTGAAGTTTTCGTAGCCTTTTAGGTCTTTCGGCACCTCATTAATGGCTTTAATATGAACATAGTCTTCCAGTCGATTTAGCCATTTATGAATATCTAACCGTTCGAGGTCTTCTTTGTGAATAGAAAAGAGTCTTAACTTGTTACCCACAAAGCCTGCTTTGTCCGCTTTTTTCTCACGATATTGCGGAAAGCCAGCACCAACAGGTACTTTTTTATCCGCATCCTGAATTTCGACTAAGGCCAAGTGCACTTGCATAATCACTTTTGACCATAAAAAGTGAATGCCAATGTCGTCACTGGGTAATAGAGTAATATCGAGATAATATTTCATATCACTTCCTTATTTATCACTTTCACCAAACACGCCGCCACGCACAAGTGTTGCCATGACGTAATGCTCGTCTTCGACTCTGGACAACTTTTCACCTCTAGCCCAGTTATCGAAAAAGGTATAAAAGTCTTGTTTGTCTTTTGGTGTGCGGTAAGCCTTACCTAAGTTTGTTACTGCACCATACGGTTCGATTGCAATTGGGCCAGCATTGGTTTCAGGATCAGAAAATTCAGGGTACCAAGTATCAATAGTGCGAAGCGCATTGCCAAGTTTTTGTGAGTGCATGGCCGCAATGCCTTTCACGTCATAAAGGATTTTACTTTTCCCCCCTTTGCCTTTGTCTAACACTAATTCTTCACTCGGGTAAACTTCTTGCGCTTTACCGACTAAAACAAAACAGCTAACTTCTAACAACAAAAAGTCATCTTCACTGGCAAGCACTTTAGCTATCTGCGCGGCCAATTGGTCAGTTTGTTCATTATTAGAATCAAAATCTTTGGTCGAAAATTGGTAAGCGTCAAATGTCCAAGCTTGCTCAATACTGTTGTTTTTCGCTTTTACTTGAACTTCAATCTGTTCAGCACCGACTCGGTTACGCCATAAAAAACGCGCATTGGCGATATTGCCTGCATAGCGACGTGCGAGTTCAGTGAACCCTTGCTCGGCAATGTAAGTGTTAGCTGCTGCACTGTAACCTTGTTTAAACAAGGCATTATTACAGGCGGATGGCTGGGTAATACCGCCAATCACTTTAACGCTAAACTGTAAATTTAAGGTGTCTTGCTCTAGCCCTAATGCACAACTATCTACTCGTTGTAAATTAGCACTTTCTACTTTTGCATTGAGCTTTGTAGGGTCTTTTTCAAATGACTGGACATCAGACTTTTTGAAACGGTTACTAATCGTTCCACGTACTGACTTTTCTTGTAGTGCCAATGGAACTATTTGAGTGCGGTTGTCCCATTGTGTACCAAACATGTATCCATCGCTTGTTACTAATTTTTTTTCAAATGCCAATACCGATGCAACGTTGTCTTTTCTAGCCATGATAAACTTCCTTTTCTTGTGTTAAATAATATTTAGTTAAAATTCGGATTCGATTGAGTGCGGCTCAGGATCACGCTTCTTAGCCTTAGCTACCTGTGCGGCTTGCTGACATAGATATAAGTCGCCCTCTTGGTGATAACGCCATAAAATATCTTCAATAGACTTTATTCTATGAGGCATTTTAAATTCACCTAGGGTGACAATGCTTTCTGCAAAACGGTGTGGCGTATCGGGATCACGCTGGTTTTTGGCTTTACCCTGTTCACTGATGCCATGAAAACCCGTGGCAATTGGCACTATCCACCCCGCAGGTTTATTATTGAGCGTTTTACGTGAACTGCTCCACGTTACTTTGCCGTCTTCGTCCTTGTCACACTGGTGATGAATGGCCAAGTAATCAATTAATGCATCGAGGGCATCTGCGCCATTTTCCATGGCATCAATCATCAGGTCGCGTCGCTCAATTAAGGCATACCCAGGCATTAGAGCACGCTGTAGTTTTATTAAGTCTTCTGTCACCCCTTCCTCACTATTGATACAAAAAGGAGGTTGAAAATCTCGAATATCACCTCCCGCCATTTTCATTTTTGCGTGTAATAAATGGCTAACCGCGTCAAGTAAATTGTCACGCTCATCAATGGTGATATTATCGAATTGGATAACCAAGCTCACATCAAGGTGACAACGGGCTTCTTCAATAAATGCCGATCTTGCACCAGTTTTATCTAAAGGGTTGCCCGTCCCCACAATAGAGCGCACAAAGTCGTTTTCACCTTTGTAGGTTTGTAAATCCATGTCATGGCTCACTACACCAGCGGCAGAAAATACCACGGGGATATCGTGTGCATTGAGTTGTCGTTGCAAGGCATGTACCGCTCCAAGCCACGCAGTCATCGCTGGGAACCCTATGGTGTAGGGGCTTGAAAGCGCATTGGCGTTATGCACGTTAATGTGTGGAATAATGAGTAGTTTTTTCACTTCGCCTATCATCTCAACGCCTCCTTATTTTTTATGACAATTTGCTGCATGTGCTTGTGTTCGGCGTAGCCCAATTTGATGGCTTTCTTACCGAGTATTTTTTCGTAGCCATGAAAGACAAACGTACTAACGGATTGAATGATTTCGTCTAACCAATCGTCGGCGGTTTCACGCAGGACTTTACCTTCGTCTTGTTGGCATAACCACGTTTTCTGAGCAGTGGATAACTGGCTTGCCGTGGGTATATATTGCTCTAGTGCAACGCTGCGTACTTGCCACATTTTTTCAATAATGTGATCCACCACACTTTGATAATACTCGTCACGCTCAGCCCGAATATGCATATTATTATCATCTCGGCTATAGAGTGTGTGTAGCTGATGGAATGCGTGTTTGCATTGAAAGTAATTGACGGTTTGTACAAAAAAATCAGTACGAGGAAAGTGAAGATCTCTGGTTTTTATCGCGGGTGGTGACGATGACAACAAATAGTATGATTGATACTTGTTATTCAATCCGCTTATGTTTTTAGGATGATCACCACCATGCCTTGTAACCGTTAAATTAACAATCGTACTGAACCCACTTATTACATACTGATTTTCTTTTCTAGCTTTTTTCCCTAAGTAGGCTTCTTTTGAACGATCATTAATATGGTCAATTTTATTCTTCAAAGAAAAAACTAAACCAGATGGACTCAAGATAGACAATTGATGATAATCTTTTTCAACAGGGAAATAGATTTGTTTAATTGCAAAATGGGTACGTAAATCCTGCTCATTAAGCCCAGAATTAAAATTTAAAACCCAGTCATTAACAAGTCGCTCATTTGCCAAAAACACACTAGATATAACATTTATATTTTTGTCATTAATCAACTCTAAAAGGCTGATACCATTAATTTTTAAGGATAGAAATTTAAACACCTTTAGCTTAGTTGCATTAATATGCATATCAAAATCTACGGGACTATTGCCTGAACGAACAAAACCATCAGGTGAGTTCGATGCAGTGATATTTAATCTTGGATATTTACACGAAGGATTGGTCATTTTTGGCGAATGACTAATAATTGTCCCTTGAGAACAATCCAAGGAAAGCTCTGTTATTTTTTTATGAACTTCATTTAATGAGTTATCTTTATTAAGTAATTCATCTTTAAATAATTCACAATATTCTATAAATAAATTATCAACACTCTCTACAGAATTTATGATTAAATTGATTTCACTGTCATTTATTCCTAACTTCTCCAAGCTCTCCCTAGCAACTGGGTGGCCAGAATCACATAGAGACTTAAATGACTGCTTATATAAAACATCAAAACTTAATACTTCAAAAAGCTCCCAGTGAAACTCACTTTGAGGATGTATTGCTTCCATTTCTTGCTCTACTAAAGTAATTAACCATGACGAATAGTCAAATTCATATTTTTTATCCTTTAGTTTTCTTTTAATCAACTTATCTATATGTTTTTTAAAGTCATCAACCATAATCCCTCCTATTAAATTTCCACTAATCCCAATTGGTCGCTATAGCCATATTGTTTCTTTTCGTTATGGCTAAAGCTTAATTCCCCGTAGCGCAAGGATATACGCCTTTGTGTGCTTTCTTGTTGATCCGTTAAGCTGATGCAACTTTGTTCAAAGTCTCGCATTAACCATAAACGCTGCCTCGCCTGTTGGTTCAATGTTACTCGATGTATGTTTAATGGCTGCTCGCGCTCAATGGCATAGCCTTGTGCATCTTTTTCACAGAACTGGCTTGTTTGTTGGTATTCATCGAACACTAAAAATACTTTTAGGGTCGGTTCACTTTTTCTAAAAGGTGATAACTGTTGTGGTAACGCCGTTAAAAACCAATGATGCGTTAGCCAACCTTGTAAGGTTTGTGGCCCTGTTTGTGCGCCATCACCTGAACTTTTGTAATTAGCAAGCCAGTGCCACGTAGCGGCATGTTCGAGTTCTGCCAAGTTGTCGGTTTCTCTTAACGGACGTAAATAACTGGCATTTAAGTGTTCGGGTTGCTGAATACGGGGGATGGCATCTAAGCGTTCTGCTACGTCATTTTCATTAATCAGTTTTGTTAAGTCGTGACTTGTTAGTCCTATTGCCCCTTCAAAGCCGGGGCGGTTAAACACCTTTGCATCTTCTTTATGATGGTCGCGAATGCCTTTCCAGTTGTATTGCATTAAGGCAATGTTAGGCTGGGTTGTTTCACTGTCTCGGTGGCGCTTTACTCGGCCAGCTAATTGGATAATGGAACGATAAGAAGAGGGTTCTATCACTGCCCAATCAAAATCATGATCTCGGCCAACTTCTTCCACTGGTGTAGCAACCAAAATAAATAACACATTTTGAACATCCGCTGTTTTAGCCTTTATGCTGTTGAGATGTTCGCGAATAATCGGTTCTTTTAAGGCGGCTGGCACATCATCTTGTTTCTCTTTGCGTTTAAGCACTTTATCTAAATGTCGTTCTTGTATTGAGCGAAGCAGCAGAACTTGCTGACTGTGATAGGCCATCACTCTGACTTCAGTATGTTCAGGCCAGTCTTTTTCGAGTAAGTACTGGGTGAGTGCAACACAAGGTTTTATATTTGCTACTCGCATCACGCCAAACGATACTTTGAGTTGACTCTGCTCATCTATAACGTGGTGATCTTGGTGTTTGTTAATTGCACTTTGTGCCATCAACTGAAAGTAAGCCTCCTGTTTACTGCTAACAACCTCTTGTTGGTGATGACTTCGACCTTGATGCGTGTCAATTATGCTCTGCAGTTGGTAATATCGGCCTTACGTTTAGGCGTTTGTTGTTGCAATTTACCCACTCGTTTGTGAATAAATTGAGCGTGCTCTTGCCTGTATTGTCCTATGGCTTTTGCGTCTTGATTTTCGTTTTCTGTGTTAACGAAATGATTGCTGGTTACTTGTGTCGAATACTCATCAATCCAAGCGCAACCAATTACGCCGCTGGTATCTCGAGTTTTACAAAATAACTGCCAGCCATCGCGGTAAGCCTTGAAATAACCTTCAGCGAGATAAGGCGGTATCGTTGCTGAGGAGATCATCACCTTACGCCCTAACATACCCGCCAAGTGTATTAGGCGACCAATGGCGATAAGGTCGTCACCGGTAAAATCATCTATTTCGTCGATAACCAAATCAGACGACATAAGGCGTAGCGTCGGCAAGATATAACGACCGCCGCGTTTGGTTTCGGTCGCCGCCATGAGGTGGTCAATGGTACAAGCTAACACTGGCGCATATAAAAATTGTTTATCGCGCTCGCAAGTGAGTACGGTACTTAAGCCTTGTTCCGGTATGCTACATTCATAATCTAATTCTTCATCTAATAACGGTTCTTGTGATGTTGAGCCGCTGCTTTCATAGCTTTGTTGGTGTTGATCTATTTTCGCTTGTTGATGAAGTTCCATCACTGCGCGTGAACCAATTAACACGGCAAGTTCACTATTGTCTAAACCAACACGTTCGCGGTATTCGTCACCGGTTTGTAGGGTTAAGGTGCGCAGCCCTAATGCCAAAATAAAACGCAGGCTCTTTTGATCTTTCGACAAGGCGCGCATCACTTTGGCATTTGCGAAAGTTTTACCGCAGCCTGTGCTCGCCATGTTGACGGTGAAGAATCCGTATTTTAGTTGGCTTTGTTTGGCGTAGTCTTGCTGCCAAGCGGTAATTCTCTCAACGGCTTTATCTTGCCAATTAAATTTTGTGGGGCTGCGTTTTCTTAGACTTTCGATATCTTCCGCTACAGGGGGCTCTTGCTCAAAAGCAGGCAGCAAGTGCGCCGTTTGTAAGGCATTTTTTGCTACGCCGACCAAATGTTCGTCTAGCTTTTGTTTTAAGGTATTGGTCGCCCTATCGGTATTAGCGAATAACCCAGTTGCATCCTGCCATTTTTTATCCGCTTGTTGTGATGAGTAAAAGTGATCTCCTAACATTAAGCACAGCCGAGCATGATTAATAAGCAAACGATAGCTATCGTCTTTTATACATTTTATCGCTTGCTCTTGGTTAGCTAATAATCGCTGCGACCATTTTTTAACTTGTCGCAACCAAGGTTTGGAATTGCTCATTACTCCCTTAGGAAAGCTAAAACACGCTGTTAATCGCTGTTGATATTCTTTTTCATCAAAACGGTTTTCGTATCCCCATTCTTTGGTTATTCTACCCAACATGACATCAATTGAAGCGGCAGACTCTGAGGTATAACCCTTACAGCGCTCTTTATCAGGCAGTGGTAAACGATGATGAGAAACAATTAACCACTCAACCAATTTAGCGATAGGAGGCAAATTACTTAGTGGTTTAACTGAATTATCTTTAATCTGTTTTTTTAAAACGTTTTCATCAAGTTCACCAGAACTCAATTTTTTAAGCCACGCTTCGTCGGTAGTTGAATCCGTTGTGTGGATAAAAGCATTGAGTAGTAGCAGTGATATCCATTCATGCCGAATAGGGTCGCCTTTAAACCCAACTTTATTTTTGGGATCTAACTTATCTTGAAATAATGCGGTAGCTTTACCCCAATCGTGTAATAAGGCTGATAAACCAACAAGCGCTTTAATTAACGGCAAATAATGCCAGTCATTCTGAATATCTGTATTTAACAAAGTACGTTTGGTGCTATTCACTGGCACCACGCCCTGTTGATTAAATTTATTTTTATTCCCCACTACCCATAAAAATTCGCTTCGGGCTCTTGATCGTATCCAGTGGCAACTCACAGCCGTGCTTTTGCTAGCGGTCTTGCGCAGCATTTTTTTAACGGTCAGCAGGCCGTCTTCGGTAATCAGGGTTTGCCATGTGTTGTCGCCGATGCGGTTGGCAAAGGCATCAAGCACGCGTCTTGTCTTTTTCAGGGCGTTCTTTTCGCACTGGCTGACAAAAGTCACTATCATAGGTTTTGCTCCTCAATTTGTTCTGAGGTGTAATCCTGTAAGGCGATGTTTTTGACGGTATCAAACATAAAGTCTAGGACTTTGTGTTCGGTGAATTTTTGTAAAATTTGCTGGCGAAACTCTTGTTCGGTGGCGTTTTCTTTGGCACACACAAACGCCCAAGGTAAGACAATGGCGTCTTTAATTAAGTCGGCGACATCGAACACCAAAGCGCCTCTTCTGGTCTTCCCATGCATAACAGCGAAACCATGCGGAATGCCCAAGACCCATAAGCAACTGGCCGCGAGACCATAGGCTAAATAGTTACCATGATTGAGAAAATCATTGGCTTTGTCAGTCGATTGATGTTGGCGTTTAAAGCTTTCGATATTAACGGTGTTGGCGGCGTATTTATAAAGCGCCTTGGTGAGTTGCGCTTCAGTAAGCAATAAGTCTGCTTGTTTCTTGGCGTCTCCGGTTCGTTTACGAAAGGTCTCGAAAGAAGCCTCTAACATAGAATTTTTTCTCGAAAAGCCTTCGCCTTTGAGGTCTTTGTCTTTAGTCCAAATTTTCTCTAAAAATTCTATTCGGACATTTTGAAAGGTCTTCGCAGCGTTTAGGCGTTTGTCGTCTTCAAACCAAAATTGCATCCAGCCCTGTAGGTATTCAGTTGGTCGGTATTCACTTTGTGGTGTGAACCATTCGACTTCACAAGCCATGTATAAGGGAGTGCCCCCGCCGCCACTAAAGCCCACCAGCACACCCGCTTGAGCCAACATACGCATGGCCGCTTGTGTAATGGATGTGCCATTCCCCAAAAGTAATACAGTGGTGTTGGCTATGGGGATGTTAAAATATTGGTTTTCTCCCGTCTTCTTATTAGAGAGTGATTCCGTTAAATACAATACCCGTCCGTCTTTTTGCATGACACGGCAATATTCTAGGTAGTACATATTGGCACGTTTAGAGTGCAATATGGCTTTCATATCCATTGGCGAAAAATTTTCCATTACCCTAGGCTCCTTTCATCCTTTGATTATCTGATCCTTTACACAGTAGAGGTCCTTCCGCTTTATCACAATACTGTAAGTAAAACCTGTAAAGTTACTGTACAGGTATACCATGCTTTTAACAGTTGTGAAGTGCTTTAATCCACGATGTAATTACTAATCTGCTGCCGACACGCTTGAGTCAATACGATTTGCTGTTTTTCTGGGCTCTTTTTGTGGCTGTCTATCCTTAGTCGGCGCAATAAGTAATTCACTAATGCAGCGCGTACAGGGATCGTTTTTTGGCCGTTATCCATTTGAAAGTCTTGTTCAATAATACGCCTTTGCGGTTCACTAAAACGAGAGTCAGCCTCTATAGTGACCTCAATAAGTGTGTTCCAATTGTCATCTTGTGCAATTAAATGGGTGGCTTTTCCTTCAAATGTTGCCTCACCATTAAATCGGGATAAGGTAAAATCACGGTAGTCTTGGTTTTTATTACAATAGGCTCGCACATGCCAGCGTAAACCATCAAAAATAAGCGAATGCGGCTGAATAATCCGGTCTAAATAATCGGGGCTAGAAAGCGAAATATAACCGATATCAATGGCTAATTTTTCTCGTATCGCGCGTAATATCGGCCTAACAAGCACAGGGTTGATATTACGAAAAGGCGCTTCCACTTCATGAAAAAATAAAGATGTTTCTTCTATTTGAGTCGAAGCTTCAGCCGTAATGGTCGCTAAGTAGTGTTCAAAAGACTGTTTCACTGTATTGGCCAAAAAATAACGATCAAAGTCGGCCGTTGCAATAAAGGCTTTGCTGGAGGCATCGTAAGACAGATAAGAAGGAAAATGCTGGCAATAAGCTTTTAAAATGCTACTGGCCGCTTGTCGCGTTAACCGAAATTCATCCTTTATGTGTGTTGAATTAATTTGGCCTTCCCATCCAACAATATGTTCAATAAAAATAAAACGTTGGCTTTGATCTTTCATGATTTATCGTCCTTTATTTAACCGGATTTTTTACGGTAAGATTATGTCTACGACAGTGAGACCGTCCATTTTTTTATACGATTTTTACCCTCTTAGTCTTTACTGAATTGCCCCTCTCCATTCCTCTTTTTAGCATCACCATAATATAGTTAAAAGAAAAACAATAACGAAAAAATGGTGCTTTGACTTAGGTCGTGGGCCATTGTGGAGTGTCTAAGATGAAAGATCATACTTATGTTTCAAGACCTGTTGATAAAGATGGCTACGTTCAATGGTCTGATGAAGAGAACAAAACCTGGTCTATTTTGGTCGACAGACAAAGTCAGCTTATTAAGGGTAAAGCCTGCGAGGCGTTTTTTGACGGCTTGGAGAAATTGGATTTCCCCGTTGATCGTATTCCTCAAATTCCGGATATTAATCGCATTTTGAATGCGGCCACAGGATGGGGTGTTGAACCGGTTCCGGCTATTATTCAGCCTAAGGCGTTTTTTACGCTATTAGCCAATAAACGTTTTCCAGCCGCGACTTTTATTCGCCGCCCAGAAGACATTGACTACATTGAAGAGCCGGATATTTTCCATGAAATTTATGGTCATACGCCTTTGTTGACCAATCAGAATTACGCGGATTTTATGGAGAAGTTTGGTAAGCTGGCCTTACAGGCGGACCCGAAAGATCGCTCGCGTTTGTTTCGGTTATTTTGGTTTACCATTGAGTTTGGTCTCTTAGACACTGACGCTGGATTGCGTGCCTATGGTGGAGGAATATTGTCTTCTATTGGGGAAACGCAATTTTGTTTATCCGGTAAGCCCATGATTCAACCGATGGATGCCTTAACCGTGTTACGCACACCTTATCGCATCGATATAATTCAGCCGCTGTATTTTGTCATTAGCGATTTTAGCGACTTATTTTCAATTCTAGAGCAGGATATCTTGGCACTATTAATTCGCTCTAAAACCCTTGGGGATAACCCAGCGCTTTACCCACAAAAAATAGCACCGGAAAAGCAAGCATCATAAATAAACACAACGGTTAGAATGATCAACAGTAGGAAATCACTCATGACGGATTTAGACAATGCAATCGCTCAATTGGATGACAGTTGGCAGATAGTAGAAGGTAAAAAATTAACCAAGGCGTTTGAATTTAAAGGCTTTTTAAAAACGATGTCGTTTGTAAACGCAGTCGCTTGGGAAGCCAATAGAGTCATGCACCACCCAGATATGGAAGTCAGCTTCAGTCGCTGTGTTATCCACATTACCACCCATGATGAAGGAAACACATTAACGGAAAAAGATGTGCATTTGGCCCAAAGAATTGATGCATTGTTTTAATAATGTAAACTCGTCACAAATAGTAATGTCCCTGACACACATTAGGGACATTACTGTTGAACGTTACTCCGGTGTCATCTTTTACCAAGTCGTGACAAGCAAAGCATTAGATTAAAAAGGGTAATGCTGTTTTGGGTCTTCAATGGTGATCCAACGAGTATCGGTGAATTCAGCCATGCCCGCTTTGCCACCGAAACGACCATAGCCAGAGTTCCCCACACCGCCAAATGGCATGTGCGGTTCATCCGCCACTGTGGGGCCATTGATATGACAAATACCGCTTTTTATCGAGTTTGCACAAGCCAATGCACGGTTTATGTCTTGAGAAAAGACCGCGGCGGACAAGCCATATTCACTGTCGTTGGCGACGTTTATAGCTTGCTCATCCCCCTTAACGCGAATAATGGATTTCACTGGACCGAAACTTTCTTCACGGTAAATACGCATGGTTTCGTTTACACCATCCAAGAAAGTGGCGGAAAACATGGCGCCCTCGTTTTCGCCACCACACACCAGTTTAGCGCCTTTTGATACGGCGTCTTCGATTAATTGGTGCATTTTTTCAGCCGCTTCAGGATTCACTAATGAACCCAGCACAACCTGATCACGAGGATTTCCCCACGGGAGTTTCGCGGCGCGCTCAACCAGCTGAGCCACAAACTCATCGGCTATGCTGTCGTCTACAATAAGGCGCTCAGTGGACATACAAATTTGCCCTTGGTTCATAAATGCGCCAAAAATAGCCGCATTCACGGCACCTTCCACATCGGCATCAGACAAGATAACCAAGGGGGCTTTACCACCAAGCTCTAGCAAGGCGGGTTTTAGATTTTCACCTGCCAAACGACCAATAATACGGCCAACAGCGCTGGATCCAGTAAAGTTAACATGGCGAACTTCTGGCGCTTCGATTAAGGCTTTTACGATATCGGCGGCATCGCTTGGGTCGTTTGATAACAGATTAACCACACCATCAGGGAAGCCAGCTTCAAGAAAGCAATCAATAATTAAGCGATGGGTTAACGGACAAAATTCCGAGCTTTTTAAAATAACGGTATTGCCACAGGCCAGCGGTGTCGCGATAGCTCTAGCACCTAAAATCACCGGTGCATTCCAAGGCGCCATTGCTAGGCATACGCCTTTGGGTTTATTAACTGACATGGCTAATGTGCCCGGTTTATTGGACGGAATCACTTCTCCACCCACTTGAGTCGTCAAAGAGGCGGCTTCACGAATGTGGTTCGCGGCTAACATCACATTAAAGCCAGCCCAAGGCCCTGTAGCGCCCGTTTCTGTTATCATGGCGTGGACAAATTCATCGCTTTTTGCATCCATAATGTCGGCGGCTTTATTTAATAATGTTCGGCGCTCAGACGGTCCTACGTTTGCCCAATGCACGAAAGCTTGGTGTGCCGCTTTGACGGTATTATTTACATCCTCCAAAGAAGCGGCGGCGCATACCGACGCCACTTCTCTGGTAACTGGATCTAAACGGGTGTAGGTTTTTGCTTGAACGGCTTGGGCATCTTTTCCACCGATACTTAATAAGACAGTCATAATACTATTCCTTAAAGTGAAAATTTTTCGATCGTAATTGAGGCTTCTAAACCACCGTCAGTGGCAAGGTTATGGCCATTGATCCAACGTGCTGCATCAGAGCAGAGGAACAAAATAGCGGGGGCGATGTCCCCTGCGTTGCCTGCACGACCGACTCGATCTACATCTGAGTTGACTCTCTCGTCACCCAGCACTTGTCTAAATTGCGTTAGGATGGGTGTTTCAACAGGCCCAGGAGAGACGGCATTCACACGGATATGACGGGACCTAAAGGTCTCTTGATGCGCAGCCAACATAGTCCAGACCAGTAGAATTTCTTTTGATACCGGATAGCCAGCTTCATTAGGAATATCAAACTCTTGTACGACTTTTTCACTTTCTGGAAAACCGTCTAACTGAGCGATAGCACTGGCCCGTTGACTGTTTTCTCGCCAGCCAAACCCAGCAACGGAAGCCACATTCACGACACTTGCGCCAGTGCGAAGTTTCGATACCAATCCTTCTGTTAAGGCTCTCAACCCAAAAAAATTAATCGCTAGCGTGATGGCCGCACCCGCTTGACCCGATACCCCGGCCACATTGCATAATCCATCAATGTCGCTAGGTAATTGGGTAATGATCGCATCTACACCAGCTTGAGTAGAAATGTCGGCCGGAATAAAACGGCCAATAATATGTTCTGGCTGAACCTGATCAATACCAATCACTTCCGCTCCCATCTGGGCGGCAAGTTCTGCAGTGCGTCGTCCAATACCACTTGCGACACCGGTGACGACAATTGTTTTTCCGAATAATATCATTACTGACTCCTATGTTTTATTGTTATGTTCAAGGCTTACCTTTTTTGAGAGCATCCTTTTTAAAAGCGTCCTCGTTAAAAACATCCTCTTTGAATGTGCCATCCTTTAGAACATGTCCCTTCACCTGATATCCAACAGGTATCAAACAAATCCCTAAACGTGTTTCAATCAGGCCCCACAGCCCTTTTGGTAGAAAAAGAGAGCAAAACACGGCCACGGCTCCCAAGCCAACCAAATACCAAACACCCGTTGCGGCAAACCATGTCTCGACGATGAAAAACAGCAAAGCACCTAAAATGGCCCCTTCAAAACGGCCAATTCCACCCACTAACACCATGAAAATCATGTAAGCGGTCCATTGCACGGAGAAATAGGTTTTAGGTTGAAATGATGAGGCTTGTGCCAACCACAACCCCCCAGCGAGAGCCGTACCAAACGCGGCAAATATAAAGAACCACGTTTTGACAGTTTGCGCATCGATGCCGATGGAATCCGCGGCGTCTTCATTATCTCGAATCGCTTGCATAGCAATACCGGCTTTAGAACGAAGCAAATAGAAAAGCCCCACAAGTAACCCAGCCATACAAACCAAACCAACAAGATAAATCAGTATGCGTCGCACCTCGATATTGTAGGTATTAAGCGAGATCAAGGAGGTGCCCGTTTCCCCCTGAATCAAAGGATCCAGGTTAACCAATAAATGCCCTACAGACGCCAGTACCCACATACCAATTCCAAATTCCGCCGCTCTTAAATGCAACATGAATTTAGAAATCGGCCAGCTAAGCAACCCCACCAGCAAAGACGCCATAAGCAAGGCGGTAAAGGGAGGAATACCCGCATTTGCTAGACGAATAGTGGCGTAAGCGCCTAACCCAAAAAACAATTGTTGCCCAATGGAAATAAGACCACCAAAACCGGCTAAGGTATTCCACATGGCGGCCAGAATAATGTAGATAAACAACACTGTTAGACGCTCTAACACGTTCTCAGAAGCGAAAAACGGCACCATCATCAGCATAACAAACAGCAACATAGAGCTAATAAGGGTTAGCTTTGAATAGGCATTTGAGCGTTTAATTTTCATGCTTTACTACCTTTTTTGTCCCTTTTCCAAACCAGTGATGTAAGCTAAAAAACTCACGTGTCAGGTAAATTCGTGCGAATAAGAAGGCGAGGAAAATAAAGTGTCCGCCCAGTAAGAAACCTTGAGGGTGAATTAATGCGCCCACACTTTGAGCAATGGCCAATATCATGCCGCCAATAAGAACCCCCCATAAAGACCCGGCCCCACCAATTATGGTTGCTTCAAAGGCAAATAATAATTGTGGCGCGCCAGCATACGCATCAAAGGTGCCTCTTAGCCCTAATGCGGTGCCAGAAATGGCCACTGTCATCATGGCAATCGCCGCCGATAACGCCGCTATTTTCCGAGCATCAATCCCGACAAGACCGGCGGTATCAGGGTCAAACGCCGTGGCTCGAATTTGTCGACCAAGGGAAGTAAAGCGCAACATCAAATCCAGACCACCAATAACGACGATCGCCGTACCTAATATGATGACGGGTAATTTACCAATCCACAGTCCAAAGACTTCATAGGACTCCCAGCTCAAATCTCCGACAGCCGATGCTAATGAGCGTGTATTGGCGCCAAATTGTTGGAACAAAAGGTTGTCAATCACGATCGACAGCCCAAAGGTCGTTAACACAGGCAGTAACTCGCCACCTTGGGTGGCCCGTTCCAAAATCACTCTCTGTAGCAACCAACCAATCAACGCCATAATAGGCAAAATGATTAACACAGATACAAAGGGTGAAAGAGACAAGGCATCGGTGATCATCCAGACAAGATACGCACTTAAAATAGCCAAAGAACCATGCGCTAAATTGATAATGCGCATAACTTGAAACATAAAAGCCAGACCACAGGCAATAAGTGCATAATAGCCACCCAGTAAAATGGCTTGAACAAGCGTATTAATCATGAGGCCTCCTGTGCTGTACTTTTCTGTAGGCCAAAATACGCGTCTGTGATTTCATGACGATTGGTTTCGGCTGTGAGCTTGTCCAGAACAATTCGCCCCTCCAACATGCAAATAGCACGTTTAGCGAAGGCAATCGCACGGTCTAGTGCTTGCTCAACCAAAATAATGGTTGTTCCGGCTTCGCGTAGCGTTTCGATTGAGTCATACACTTGATCCACAACCAGCGGAGATAAGCCCAAGCTGACTTCGTCTAAAATCAACATGTCAGGATTCGACATTAAGGCACGCCCAATTGCGGTGGCTTGCTGCTCTCCTCCAGATAAGCTACCGGCTTTGGCATGTCGACGCTTAACTAGATTTGGAAAGGTCTCAAACACTCGATCTATGTTCCAATCCCCTTGTCGATTACTGGTTTTTCCTAATAATAAATTTTCTTCAATGGTCATTTCTGAGAACAGTCGACGACCTTCTGGCACCAGAGATAAACCTTGCTGAACTCGGTCACACGAAGGACTGTGGGTAATGCGGCTGTCTTTAAATGACAATTCGCCAGAATAGATAGGTAAAGCGCCAGCAATGGCTCGTAACAAGGTGGATTTTCCTGCACCATTCGCACCTATCAAAGCAATAATCTCCCCTTGCTTTACGTCTAAAGAGAGGTCTCGCACGGCTCTGAACTGTCCATAACGTACATCTAAATGCTTAGCTGATAGCATCGGCGGTTCCTCCCATGTAAGCACTGATCACTGTGGGATCAGACATCACCTCTTGCGGATTGCCCTGTGCAATAATTTGCCCGCTGTCCATGCAAATAAGACTTTTCACCACACGTAGCAAAATATGCACTATATGCTCAATCCAAATAATCCCAATTCCCCGCTCACGTAAAGTCAATATGGTTTCCACCAGCTCTAATGCTTCCGCCTCTGTGAGGCCGCCGCCAATTTCATCGAGAAACAAAAGCGTCGGTTGGGTTGCTAAAGCACGGGCCAGTTCCAAACGTTTTCTATCTAAAAGACCGATACTGTCGGCTTCTCGATTTGCGAGATGCAACATGCCACACAGTTTGATCGACTCTAAAGCGATATCATAAGCCTCTTCACTATTATTGGTCGCCGCATGAATCGCCGACACAAAGACGTTTTCAAACACCGTTATGCCAGAAAAAGGTTTCGGTATTTGATGCGTTCTCACCAAGCCTTGTCTGACACGTTGACGAGCTGGCCTATGAGTGATGTCTTCATTATTTAGTAGGATTGTTCCTTGTGTGGCAGGCTGAGCGCCTGATAACACACTCAGTAAAGTCGATTTTCCCGCCCCATTAGGTCCAACGATGCCGATAGCATCGTTGGTGTCCATGGAGAAATCGATTCCATTCAACACTTGCACGCGACCAAAAGATTTATAGATACCCGTCGCTTGTAATTGTGAATAAGACGTATTTTCCACGAGATGGCTCCTAACGGTTATACTGAAGCAGTGGGTGTGTCACAGGCACATTTGGATCCGTGACATTTTCGGTAATGACATAATCCAGTTGGTGTTTGCCTGTGCCTTTAACCCATTGCGCACCGATAATTGGTCCCGGTGAAACGTTCGGTACTGGGCCTGAAGTGAAGTCCACCTTGCCGCCGATCGTGGTGGTATTCAATGTGGCGATGGCGTCTCTGACAGCTTCACGAGAATTCGGGTCTGTCGCGCGTTTAAGTGCTTCCGTACCAGCATCTAATAAAGACAAAGTGGCGCCTAATTGTTGAGTCCATTGCTCACCAGACTCTTTTTCCCATAGGTCAGCGAGCTGTGTTCCATTTTGCCCCGTTAACGATGAGCTATACGGGAAGCTTTTATGCCAATAGGCCGCCGAGGCAATTTTAGGTCCTAACGACCCTAACACTTCAATATCGGCAGGAAATAAACCGGTTTTAGCTACTTGGATAATCTTAACTTGACGATGTAAGCCTTGTTGCGCGGATTGACGCCAAAAAGCCGCAAAATCCGGGGGAATTGGAAACGTATTAATAATTTCTACTTTTTCGGCTTTAAATGTCGCAATTTGGCTGGAGAAATCCGTCGTGCCTGTTTCATAAGCACCAGGGTCAATAACGGTATAACCGGCTTCTTTAAAACGCGGGACCAGAGCGCCACGAATCGCGTTACCATCCGCATCATTCGGATACATAACCCCGACACGTTTATTGGTTTCTAACAAATCCCATTGGGACATATAGGTTTTATAAAATTCTCCTGCCCCAAATCCGAAATGATAGGTCCACTTAAATGGGCTTGGTTCACCTGGTTTTGCACCACGACCATAATACCAAGCTTCCCATGGCATCACAGTTGATAACATGGGGACCTCAGCCGCCTCACTGGCATCGGCAACCGGGTTAATCACTTCTGGCGTTGATACCGCCAACATCAGATCCACACCTTGGTTGATCAGTTCTTTGGCTAGCTGTCCTGCACGCGCCGGATCCGATTGGCTATCACGATCAAGAATATTGACCTTATAATGCTTACCTTGAATGGTCATGCCATCGGCTAAAGCGATACGCGCTTGCTCCAAAATAAAACCATCCGTTTTACCAAAGCTCGCTAACGGCCCCGTTCTTGGGCTGATAAAACCAATATTAATGGTTCCGTCATCGGCCGCTAGCACACTAGCAGGCATGGATAAACTCCCCGCAGCAAGCACGGGAACCAACAGTTTCGTGAACCAAACTTCAGATGAATGTCGCTTATTACTTTTCATAAAAACCTCTTGTTATTTTTTTAGTTCAGGTATTTTCATCAATCTAGAGCCCTGCAGGCAAAGTGCTTGGGCTCTACATTTTTCGGTTTACGGTCACCCAACGTAACTCGGTAAACTCATCAACACAGGCATCGCCGCCAAAGCGCCCATAACCGCTTGATTTCAAACCGCCAAATGGCATAAAAGGATCGTCTTTTACCGTAGAGGAATTAATGTGGCAGATGCCAGACTCGAGCTGATTAACCAAACTCTCCGCTAACGCAATGTCATTGGTAAAGATCGCCGCGGCCAGGCCGTATTCACAGTCATTGGCCACAGTGATGGCTTCCTCAGGAGAATCAACACGGTAAATGCCGGCAATTGGGCCAAAGCATTCTTCGGAATAAATACGCATCATAGGAGTGATGTGATCAAGCAAAGTGGCGTCAATAAACTGCCCCCGGCGAGAAGTGCCAGTTAACAACGTCGCCCCTTTATCAATAGCATCTTCAATTAAAGCGGACAGTCGAGACGCAATAGAAGGACTGGCAACAGGGCCCAGTTTTATCCCTTTACGCCTTGGATCACCAGAAACAAGTTCGGCGGCTAACCCTTTTAAAATATCAATAAACTCATCCGCCACACTTTGTTCAACAATAATCCGATCTGTTGCCATGCAAATTTGCCCTTGATTCAAAAAAGCACCATAAACGGCTTCTTTGGCAGCAAGCTGTAAGTTGGCACCTTGTAAAATAATTAAGGGAGACTTGCCACCAAGCTCTAAAAGGCAACGTTTAAGGTGTTTGGCGGCCATGCCAGCAATGATTCTTCCAACTCGGGTCGAACCGGTAAAATTAACGCGTCTGACGGCTGGATTGGAAATTAAGCTAGTAATCACTTCTTCTGAGTGTTCAGAAGCATTTGTCATCACTCCTATAACCCCATCCGGTAGGCCTGCTTCATGCAGTAATTCGGCTAATAGAACATGGGTTCCAGGAGAAAACTCTGACGCTTTTAAAATAACCGTATTACCAAAAGCTAAAGGAAAAGCGACGGCTCGCAATCCAAGCACGATTGGTGCATTCCATGGCGCAATGGCTAAACAGACCCCCGCGGGTTTACGCTGAATATAAGAATCTTGTGTTTGATGTGTTTGACTTTGTAAGGATGCTTGATGAGGAGGGGTTAATTGGTTTTCAGATAAATAATGCAGCGCAAGATCCACGGCGGCATCAATCGCATCCATACCGACTTTGATATTAAAATCGACCCAGTCCTTGGTTGCGCCAATTTCTCTCAACATACACTCAGCAAAACGGTTACGGTATTTTGGCATAAGCGTCTTTGCTCGCAGCAAAATAGCCGCCCTTTCTTCTACTTGAGTAGCTGACCAATTAGGAAAGCTGGCCGTTGCAATTGAGACCATATGTTCTGCGTCTTCACGTCGACCACAAGCAACGCGCGAGGCGACCAAATCGTTGCTTGGATCTAAGCGATCAAAATAACCACCACCCAATGCTGGCTGATGCTGCCCATCAACAAACAAATTCACCTCAGGGGCGAGGCAAGAAGTTAAACTTTCATTGATCGTATTCACAATATTATGCATCCCATTAACGGTTTTACCTGATGGTATCGTCGCCAATAGCGACTAAAAAACAGACGTTACGCCGTATTTTATAAGGCTAAATAAGAATCTATTTTTGCGTCGTTTTGACAGTATTCATCACACAGAAAAACACTTTTTATTAATTATTTTTGTAAGTAAATGAGCGAGTGGAAACAGGTTAACAGTAATTTCTCTTACAGAAATGTTAATTTATGGGTTATTATTGTTAAATTATGGCTTGATGTTGCGTATTTTTAGCAGGGGTTAACAGAATGTTGACGAATATTATTGGTTCTATGGTTCGCTTTGAGGAAATTCAGCCTGGCTTACAAACACGTACTTTTAGTACTGGAAGTAGAAATTTCACTCACTTCAACTTAATTGGTGTCGTACAAAGAGGCCGTATTTCCGTACTCTATGATAACGAACAACACAGCGTTACGGAGTCTTCCATTTTTTGTATTCCACATAAAGAAAGTGCAAAAGTGTTAGTGCCGGCTGGCAGTCAGATTTGGCTAATCGGTTACAGTGATGAACTCAGCAGTTTGGTCATTGGAACGGAATTAGACAGTACAAAATTGGATATATTGATGCATCAATTGTCCATCACTCAGTGTCAAAAGGAAGACATTGATGATACTTTTCTACCCTTACTAAAACTGCTTAATCTGGAAGTTGGCTACAGTAAAAACCGTTCTCAGACCATTATTTGCTCAATTATTCGTATTTTATTAATTAACACCTATCGGCTTACAAATATCGACTCCATAAAATTAAACCACTCGCCAGATGAACTGGTCTTGCAACGCTTCAGACAGCTGGTAGAGATCGAGTTTAAGAACCGTAAACCCGTTACCTATTATTGCAATAAACTCAATGTGACCTATGACCGACTTCACGCTATTTGCCAACGCAACTTAAACAAACCGCCGCTTCAATTAATTAACAACCGTGTGCTGATTGAAGTGACTACACGCTTAAAAAGGCCTGCCGATTCCATACAAATGATTGCCAATCAATTAGGTTATAATGATGCCAGTCAATTCAGCCATTTTTTTAAAAAAGAAACGGGCGTTTCTCCTAATCAGTTTAGAAAAAATACTGTACTCAACACAGATTCACAGGGTAATAAATACGAGTTTAACTTCTCCGACTGGCCTTAATCTCTGCAAACCCTATGCTTTCCAGGCGCCGTTTTGACAGCAAATACTTTATTAGCAAACGCTTTATTAGTAACCGTCTTTCCCGATAAACTGAACGTACCGTTTTTGATCTGAAAGAATGGGTCACTGTCGACATTTATTGCCATAAAACAACAGGATGATGGCAATGGCGGAAAAAATCATAAAACCGGACGCAAAGGGAGTAATGCTGAAATGATAAAACTGACCGGCGATTACCGAAAGAAAGATGGCAATCAAACTGGATAAAGAGGAAATAACCGACGCCCCCAACCCCGCCACTTTCCCCAGCGGTTCCATGGCCATGGCATTGACATTACCAAACACCATGCCAATGCAAGAAATCATGATCATCCCCAAGGCCATAAATAATGGAAACGGTGGTACGCCTTGGTAATAAAACGCGCAGACAACCAAACAAGACGACGCTAGAAACAATACCGTCAACGCCATTAAAACACAGCGAAACATACCCACTTTTTGAACAATTTTACCGTTGGAAAAGCTTACTATCGCAATGCCACCTGCCAACATAGCAAAGTACAAGGGAAACCGATCGCCAGTGTGATAAACGTCTTGAAAAATAGACTGGGCGGTACTGATATAAAGCATCATGCCAGCAAAAATACAGCCTAATAAAACAATAAAAGGCATCACATCAGGTCTCATTAAGATGATTTTTGCGTCTGCTAGCAAGCGAGTCAGATTGAGAGGGATTTGATTTTCAAGCGCCAGAGTTTCTGGTTGACGAATGATCAGCCATATCATGGCGACCAGCGCCTGAAAAATCAAGAAAACAAAGATCCAGCGCCAATTGGCCACGGAAATAATTAGCTGGCCTAGTGATGGTGACAGCAACGGCACCAATATAAAAAATATCGATATAAAAGACATAATGCGTGCCATCGCAGAGCCTTTGTAGATATCACGAATCAAGGCTCTGGAGGCAATTTTAGGCCCTGACACGCCCAACCCTTGAACAAAACGTCCGAATAAAAAGACACTGAGAGAGGCCGCCGATAACGCAATGATGGTGCCGATGATATAAATGCTGACACCGATAACAATGCTCTTTTTCCGACCGATTGCATCGGATAAGGGGCCAAAAACCACTTCCCCAAACACCATTCCAAAAATCATAACGGAGATGATCCATTGTGTTTTTTGATAGTCATCAATGGCCAATGACTCGGCAATGTATGGAAAAGCGGGCAGCATGGAGTCCATGCTTAAGGCTGTTAGCGATATCATCAGAGCAAATAACGCAATGAACTCTTTTTCAGGTAAGTTTTCAGGTAAGTTTTCAGGCAAGTTTTCAGACAAGTTTTCAGGCCGTTTTTTAATTGACAGTTCAGAGAAACAGGTTTTAAGACGGCTAAGTAATTTAGACAACAGCATATAAATTCCTTCTAATAATAAGAAAACTTAACCCACATTTAGGGACCCTATTTATACTAAACCTCTTGATATGTTTATTTTTCCTGCTGATTGCATCGCGAAAAACTAACATGCGTTATCTTTTCCGAGACTAAAATAGTGCACACTTTTTGACTCCTTGTAAAACGACTGTTTATAAAGGCAGGTGAATCATCCAACACGTTATAAATTTATTCATGAGGATGGTTCGTGTAGCTCACGCGCCTATCTGCTTTCTATAAAACAGATAAGCGCGTGGGTAATTTGGAGCTTACGAGATACGTTTAAAGGTGTTGTCCTAGTCTACTTTTGCTTTCTCTTCAGCGGCTTGAATACTTTTTTCGATTAAAGGCGAGATGGTCAAACCTTGAACAATGATAGAAAAGATCACTACGGTGTAAGTAATGACGACCATTAAATCATGAAGATCATAGTCAAGAATGGCAATTTGTTCAGACGGAATGGCGGCGGCCATGGCTAACGCTAAGCCGCCTCGTAAACCACCCCATGTCAGAATTTTCACCGAGTGTTTGTCGTATTGACGGAAACGCTTAAAAACAAGATAAGGGCTGCCAATACTGATAAAGCGAGCAAAGAGTACAATCGGAATCATCAGTAAGCCTAAGCCAAGTATCTCCCAGGTTAGAGGAATAGTAACGATCAGCATCCCGATAATAAGGAACAAAAGTGCGTTTAAATAGCTATCGGTTGCATGCCAGAAGTCTTGCACATAACGAGTGCCATCTGGCCCTCTTCTTTTGGACGCTTTGGCGCGGGTAATATTGCCCATTAAAATACCACAGGTCACCATTGCCAATGCCCCCGAAATCCCCCAGATATTTGCTAAGGCAAACCCCGCGGATGGAATGGTTAAGGAAACCAATAAACGAATATTCATGTCACGACAGTTGATAATGACAAAATGCCCTATTACGGCAATCACAAAACCAAAAACAATACCCCCTATAGCGTCCACCAAAAAGAGCTCGGCAATGCCTTCAACGTTGGCTTCAGTACCATAAAAAGCCACAGAAAAAATGGTGGTAAATATGACTAATCCAACACCATCATTAAATAATGACTCCCCTTCTACCTGAATTGAAATGCCTTTTGGGGCATTCATTTGCTTAATAATCGCCAATACGGCAATCGGGTCAGTCGGGCTAATTAAGGCGCCGAAGAGTAAGCAATAAATAAAGTCGACCGGAAAGCCAAACAACTGAAAGGTGTAATAACTTAAAAAACCGACGATAAAAGTCGAGGTGAGCGTGGAAAATAACACCAATATGGTAATTTCCCATTTTTGTTTTTTTAGGGCATTCAAATCAATCTCTAATGCCCCAGCAAACAAAAGAAAACCCAGCATGCCTTCTAATAACAATTGATTAAAATCGATACCCGAGACAACCTGAGTAATAAACAAGGCGGTTTCATCCCCTAGCATTTTCACCGCAATGATCAATAGCAATGAGATCACCACGGACCCTGTTGTTATCGCAATCGTTGTTTGCATTTTGAGGATAAATTGATTGGTAAAAGCGATTAATACCGCTAATGCCGATAGAAAACAGATGAGATACCACGCGTTCATTGGTGTGCCTAATCGATAAGTTTTTCAGAAGGTTGATTCAATGGGGAGGCATTATAACCTTTTCCTTTATTTTAAAAAGGGATGTTTTTGTTGAAATTTTCAAAAAATTAAAAAAGGATGCTGATCGCCTGCTCACTCTATTTTTTTGAATTAATTAAATTATCCATTTATTAAATAGGATGACTATTTTAAAAACCATCCGATAAAATGAACACGTTGATTTACTTTATTTTTTATAATTTTTAAGTGTTATTTACGTTTTATTAGACGCCCGTGTCATGAGATTATTCAATCTAATGACATTTTAAAAGTAAAACACCCTTTTAGAATCATCTATTAAAAATGCCTTATTAAGAGTTTAACATGGCTTTAAGTGCCGATAGAGAGGCTTTGCCTTGCTCCTTTTTAACGGCTTCAGATTCATCACCACGTCCTTCCCATTGCAAATCTTCTTGAGGCAGCTCATCAAGGAATCGGCTCGGTAAGCAATCAATTTCTTGCCCATATTGACGACGCTTTGACGCTAAAGTAATGCACAAGGTACGTTTAGCACGGGTAATCCCCACATACGCCAAACGTCGTTCTTCTTCAATATCGTCGTTTTCAATGCTGTTTCGATGAGGCAGCAGCTCTTCTTCACAACCCAATAAAAAAACATGCGGGTATTCCAGCCCTTTGGAGGCGTGCAAGGTTAACAGTTGCACCTTGTCTTCATCTTCCTCTTCTTCTTGTCGCTCAAGCATGTCTATCAGCAACAATTTACTGATGGCTTGGTCCAACTCCGCGTTCGGGTCTTCTTCCCAGGCGCTTTCCATCATTCGCTGAATGGAATCGAGTAAAAAGCGCACGTTATCAATGCGTCTATCCGCCGCTGTTGGGGTACTGGCTTGCTCTTGTAACCAACCATAATAATCAATGTCATGAATCATTTGCTCGATTACAGGCACAGGGGAAGCGCCTTTTAAACGCGTTCTTAAATGCCGTAACCAACGCTCAAATTCTTGCAAACTACGGAGGGATTTGCCCGTTACTCTCTCTTCTAACTCGGCGAGACCACTGGCCTCAAACAAGCTCACATTGTGTTCGGTGGCAAGATTACCGACTTTTTCTAACGTGGCCGGGCCAATATCACGGCGAGGTAAGTTAATGATTCTTAAAAAGGCGTTATCATCATCCGTATTCACCAATAAACGCAGATAGCTCATCAAATCTTTAATTTCAGCACGGGCAAAAAAGGAGGTTCCGCCGTTGATTTTATAAGGGATGCGATACGCTTGCAGTTTAATTTCCAGCAGCCTAGCCTGATGATTACCACGATAAAGGACCGCAAAATCTTTATAGGGAATCTCATGTCTTAAGTGTCGCGATTGAATTTCGGCGGCAACCCGTTCCGATTCGGCTTCTTCATTACGCGTGACCATCACTCGTATCGGGTCGCCGACACCTAGGTCACTCCATAATGCTTTTTCATAAACGTGGGGGTTATTGGCAATCAAGGTATTAGCGGCTTTCAAAATGGTTTTTGTAGAACGATAATTCTGCTCTAACTTAACCAGTTTTAAATTAGGGTAGTCCCGTTGCAGTTGCTCTAGGTTTTCGGGTCGAGCGCCACGCCAAGCGTAAATGGATTGGTCATCGTCGCCCACTAAGGTGAAATTTTTCCGGTAACCGGCCAAAATGCGAATCAGCTCATATTGACTGGTATTGGTGTCTTGGCACTCATCGACCAATAAATACCTCACCTTCTTTTGCCACTTATCTCTTAACGCCTCTTGTTCTTGCAGTAATTGTACTGGCATTAAAATCAGATCATCAAAATCCACCGCATTATAGGCTTTTAGGTACCGCTGGTATTGGGTATAAACTTGTGCAGCGAGCAACAGCTCTTCTGTGTCCGCATTGGTTACCGCCTGATTGGGTGCGGTCATGTCGTTTTTCCAAGCCGATATAGTATGCTGACAATACGCCGCTTCATCGGTCTGCTGATTAAACTCCTTATCCAAGATCTCTTTTACCAGAGAGAGAGAATCTTGCGAATCAAATAAGGTAAAGCCCGATTTCAGTCCCGCTTTTAGGTATTCCTTACGTAAAATAGTTAAGCCTAGGGTATGAAATGTAGAGATCTGCAAGCCTCGGCTTTCCGCTTTGCTCAACATGCTTTGTACTCGTTCTTTCATCTCACGCGCCGCTTTATTGGTAAAAGTAACGGCGATAATGGAATTGGCTTTGAAGTGGCACGCTTGTATGAGATAGGCGATCTTAGTGGTGATTACGCTGGTTTTACCACTGCCCGCTCCGGCCAACACTAACAAAGGCCCTTCAATGCGCTTAACGGCATCCAACTGGCGTTCGTTTAAGGTTCTGAGTCGTTGCTGAATGGCTGGAGGTATCGCGTTCATACTGTTCCCAATAATAAAGAGCTAAAGATAAGGAGACAAAGCTAAAGAACAGGGATTCTACACCACTTTGTCAGTATGAACGAACGACAATTGGTCTCTTTAGGCCTCTCTTTTGCCAACCGATGTCGGAGACCGGTTTAACCCTTTGTATTTTCCTGCTTAAGATGCTTTTTCTCGTGATCTAACAACCAACGTTTACGTTCCAAGCCACCTGCGTACCCAGTTAATGAGCCGTCTTTACCGATCACTCTATGACAGGGAACCACAATGGCAATGCGATTATTGCCATTGGCGGAAGCCACCGCTCTGACGGCTTTTGGACGATCAATGATTTTCGCCTGTTGCTGATACGAGCGGGTCTCACCATAAGGAATGCCTTGTAAGCATTGCCACACGTCATTTTGGAATTCTGTGCCTGGGGTGATTAAAGGCAAACTAAATTCCATACGGCTACCCTCGAAATATTCCCCCACTTGCTGCTTCGCTTGCCTAATAAACTCGTTCTCGCCGGTAACGATGGTGGCGTTAAGGCGTTTTTGCAGATCTTTGAACTCTGTCTCCAGCATTTTTCGCTCAACAAACTCCAATAAACAGATGCCTTCATCCGTAGCGCAAACAAACATGGGCCCTAACGGGGTAGTAAAACGGCTGATTAAAATAAGCGTATTATCCATACTTTTTGTTGGTGATTTCCCAATGAGTTTTTTATAAGTATAACCAAAACCGCTTAATGAATCGTAGCCCGCTTCAAATGCCGTCTCAGTCGTTTTTTTTCCGTCTTTAAGTTCTTGAAACGCGTTATTAATGCGGTACATACGTTGGTAAGCATGAAAAGTCATACCATAATGCTTATTAAACCATCGTCTGACCAACTCTGGAGCAATCCCCGCTTTTCGCAGCTGCCAATCGGCAATTTTTTGCTTGGGATTTTCTCGCACCATTTTCATGGCCGTAAGGACCGGCTCCGGTGCTTCATTCGCGTTTTCTGTCGGTTTGCAGATTTTGCAGGGGCGATAACCCGCCGCAAGCACGTCTTTACATTCTGTGTAAAACTCCACATTTTCAATTTTTGGTTTGCGAGCTCGACACGTGGCGATGCAGAATACTGACGTAGTTTTTACTCCTACATAGAAAATACCAACATGATCGGCTTCTCGATTGACTAAGGCTTTATAATAAGAAGCGACGGTTTTACTGTCTATCACTCGCATTTTGGACGACCTAATTTTCATTTAAGCTCAATAATACGCGCTTTCGTAAAAATGCCTCAACCGAAAACTGAACAGGTATTTTTTTAATTTCACAGAATTAACCCAAGTTAATTTTTTCTGATGGCTTCTCCTCTATTCTTAGTCCTATTACTTTAATTACGAAAAAACGCAGGAGCACACCTATATGACATTATCCACGGGGTTACAAAACTATTTAAGCGATCTAAAGCTTGAAACACCGGAAGAGTTATCTCTTAATTTTGTCACTGAGCTGCAAAATAAACACATAGCGAAATACAGTTTTAACAGCTTGTCTGTTGCTTTAGGCGAAGAAATGTCGCTGGATATCAATGATCTCAGTGAAAAAATTGTCACGCGTGGATTAGGAGGCTATTGCTTTGAACATAATAAACTTACTTTTGAATTACTGCATGCATTGGGTTATGACGTTGAACTCAAGCTCGCTCGTGTGCTTTACATTTCAGAAAATGAAGATCAACGCAAAAAAGCGCCAAGAACGCACAGGGTCACCCTATTGCACCATCAAAATTCGACCTATTTAGTCGATACCGGGTTTGGTTGCTACGGGCCAAATGCCCCTTTATTACTGAATACGAATAAGCCCCAAAGGATAGGGGCAGAAATGTACCGCATTCTTTCCTTGTCTGACGAGATGCAGATCCAAACAACCGAGTACGATGTACAAATCTGGAAAAATGGGGGGTTCTTTACCTTATATCGTTTCGATTTAGCCGATTATTCAGACGCTGATTGTCAATTAGGGCATTTTTATTCACACAAATTTCCAGAAGCTGGATTTGTTAATAACTTGGTTGTCAGTTTAAAAAATGACCATCGCGTTATTGCCTTAAAAAACCATTCCTTTATGGTAAGAATGGCCGAACAAGAAACCTTTTTCAATATAACAACGTCCCTCGGCTTACACGAAAGGCTCACAATAGACTTTAAATTAAACGTCGACTTTGCCATCAGCGACCATTTATTCGACCGTTTCTTAGCGCCAACATTAGCCGAATTAACTAAGAAAGAGCAGGCTTGATGATGAACGCTTTTTTTACCCTCTTACTATGGGCTTGGTTAATGGCCTCGTCCTTTGTGGTTTCCGGGCATATGGTGAATTACGCCAGCCCAATCGCCACAACAGGGTTTCGCTTTTTATTGGCGTTAATCATGATGCTCTTGGTGCTGCTCTTTAGTTGGTATCAGGCTAAACGGCCGATTCGACAGGAATTTAAAGCGTTATTTGATTCGCCACGACACACCTTGCATTACCTATTGATTAGCGGCTCTCTCGTTGGCTTTTTTATCGGGCTTTTTATGGCGTTAGAAACAACAACCCCTTTAAACACGTCGGTTTTATATACCCTAATTCCATTAATGGGCGTCATCATTACGAAAATATGGTTACACATCTCGACACCTTGGATAAAAGTCGGTGGCTTTATGATGGGTTCAATCGGGGCAACTGGCGTTCTCTTTAGTACCCAGGTGCACAGCTTACAGGACCTTCAATCCTTCCAATGGAATCAAGGTGACCTCTTGTATATAGGCTCCTGTGTGCTACTTGCCTTTCATGTGGTATCAGTTCAAAAATGGGGAAGTCGTCTAAAGCCCTTTCCAGGGGCTTTTATGATTATGTTGTTTGGTAGTGTGTGGTTGCTGCCAATTACGTTAATTTGGGGCGAGTTAGATCAGGTCCAATGGGGAGCTTCAGGTTTTTGGGTTAATGCGCTTTATCTGACCATTTTCACGACCCTCTTCACTTTTGTTTTACAACAACGTTTAGTCAGCACAGTAGGCGCGAACCGCCTCTTGGCGTTTTCTTATACTATCCCTGTTTGGGTCGCGTTCTATACCGCTTTTGCTGAATCAAGCCTGTCCACTTTACTCAATATTGGCTTTGTTTTGGGTGTCGTTTGTTTAGGAGCATCACTGTATTTAATTTCTAGACAACGCATCCATATCAATGGATCATCCGTTAACAAGGTAAACCTAGCCAGTCCACACACTCGAAACGGAATGGCAGGTATCGTTACAGATGAGGCGAAATAGGCAAAATTGAATGGATAAGACACAATTACAGCTAAGTTTTCAAAGCTATTTCAATAATATGGGAGGTGACATCCAGTGGAATAGACTGTCCCTTCCTATGGAGATCCATTCGGTACTAAAAGGTGATTACCTGTTTCAACAAGGCGATTCTATAAAGCGCTTTTACTTCTTACATACGGGGTTAGTTCGCTATGTCAGCCTCTCTCACGAAGGCAAAGAATACACCCAAACCTTTGCCAAAGGACCGAGAATCATTGGTTCAACCCGAGCTATGGTTCATGAAACGCCCGTCTTATTTGGCATTCAAGCATTAGAAGACAGCCTTATCCTGTCCTACTCTTGGAAAGATTTTTTTCAACAGATGCGTCAAGATAAAGGTTTTTTAGAATGTTATTGCCATTTTCTTGAGCACATATTTATCATCAAAGAAGAAAAAGAAAGCGCCTTTGCCAAAGACTCGGCCGAAAAACGCTACCTCGATTTTTGTGCAGATTACCCTGAGTTAAAAGACAAATTACCACAACAGCAAATCGCCTCTTACCTCAGTATTACCCCTGTTGCGTTAAGTCGTATTAGACAAAGGTTAAAAAGAGCCTAAGCGCCTCTCACCTCACCCAGTCTATTTTCAGTCACCTTGCGCTACTGATAACCTTGTCATCACGCCTATCTGGGCTTTATGTATGTGTCGCCCGAGTATCGAGGACAAGGTTTAAACCAAAAGGTAATGGATAAACTGATTAGTTGGAGTGAAGAGCGAGGCATAACTAACCTTTACTTAGAGGTGCTCGCCAGCAACGCACCCGCAGTACGATCCTATCAAAAACAGGGCTTTGAACCCTGCATTATGGAAATGAAATTAATGACACACAAAGAATGAGGTAACCCGTAAAAAGTGTTATTTACAACTTATCTCTCCACCCTCTGGGGCTGTAATAGCGATGGATAAAGAAAGCGATGTCTCGACATTACAGTCGACTTGCCCTTCATTAACGCTACCTTCTCACACAATAATATGCGGTAAAAATCGGCTCATATCTTGAGTAATGGGGTTGTGATCTTCTCGAATCGAAATCCCAGCCGCTTCGTCATCAACTAGCCAGCTGCCGATTAGGGTGTAACTATTACCGAACTTAGGCAGCATGTGAGTCGCTTGATAAATAAAGCCTTCTTCTCCATAGGGGCCTGAGGACGCTTCCACACCTTTTTCATCGCCAATAAAGGAGATGTTTGACCCTTCACGTGAAAAAATAGGTTTTTTAACAAGCGAGTCAATACCTGCCGCAAGATGGAGCTCATCTTCAAAAAACGCGGGCAGTAAGTTAGGGTGATCCGGAAACATTTTCCATAACATAGGTAACAGGGCTTTATTCGATAAGATACTTTTCCAAGGGGGTTCAATCCAGCGGATGTTATTGCTCCCAAGTTGTTCGGAAAATGCCTCTTGGAACATAAACTCCCATGGATAGAGTTTGAACATAAAGCGGATAATTTGATCTTTGGTATCGGTAAAGTTACCTTCAACATCCCTACCAATGTCTTCTATATAAACGAATTCCGTACTTAGCCCAGCTTCGTTGGCGCAATCCTCTAGATATTGAACGGTTCCACGATCTTCTGGCGTACCTTTGCAACAGGCAAAATGCAGGACCCGGTCTGGCGTTAGGTAACAAATGTCTTTAAAACGATTAACCAACTTCTCTTGCAAGATATTAAACTGATCCGCATGGGGCAATAATACCCCAGCATCCACATTATCTTGCAGCCAAAGCCATTGCCAAAAACCGGTTTCATAAATACTTGTAGGGGTATCAGCATTATTTTCATAGAGCTTTGCATGACCCCTACCGGAATACGCAAAATCCAATCGAGAATACAGGCTTGGGTCACCATTGAGCCAGGACCGACGAATAAAATCCCATTGAGATTCTGGTAAACAGAAGCGACGCATCAAAGCATCTTCTTTAACGACCTGATCAACCACAGCCAAACACATTTGATGAACGTCTTCAGTCGGTGCCTCTAAATCGTGTTCAATTTGCTCTAATGAAAACTGATAATAGGCACTTTCATCCCAGTACTTTTCACCGTACATGGTGTGGAATTCAAAACCAAACTCTTGAGCTCGCTTTTGCCAATCAGGTCGTTCTGCAATGGGAATACGCAACATATTAGCCGCCCCAACTTGATTTTTTGCCACCACCCCAGCTTGACTTAGCGGAAGCAACTGACCCAAAGCCGCCACGAGAAACGGTACGAGAAACGGTTGGCTTGGGTTTCAATGTAGATGGGTTAACTTTATAAGAACGTTGGCCAGATTTACCGATAACTTGACCATCCGCCGTCATGATTCGATCTTTATATGAGCCACTTTTAGAGTAATGATAAACGGGGTTATAGCGATTGCTTCTGCCGCTGTCTAATAAATTACTGACTAAAAAACCCGCCATAAATGGGGTGAAAAAGCTGCCTTGGCTAGAGCGATTGCATTGATCGTAACCGAATTCGGCTTCGCAAGCGGCTTGAGAGTTGTATTTTGGTCCGGTGCGTTCCGCTTCTTGTAGGGCTTGCTGATAAGCCACTTCGCACTGAGCTTGCGTCATGGTGGTGCTAGCGGTGCAATCTTCGACTGATGACACCATTTTCACTTCTTCTTCCGAAGAACTGCACGCCGCTAAAGTAATGGATGCAACGGCCAAAGTAAGAGGACGCATTAGCGGAGAAGCCGGTTTCACTTTCCGCATACTGTCAAGATTTATGGATTTACTTCTTTTCACAGTCTACTCCTTAGTAAGCCATGCAAGCCGCGTTAAGCAGACCAACAGAAACACTGGTTGCCGCTAACATAATGCCCGCACTGACTTCGTTCGCAATAATACGAGTGACTATTTTTGGCATAAAGATAAAGCGTACAACAAAGAAGGCTAGGGATTGAGCGACCAATGCGACTAGACCCCAAATGGCAAAATCTAATAAAGATACAGAGTTACTGGCCGCGCCGGCTAAAGCGATAGAAAAACCAATAATAGCGCCACCGAAACCAATAGCCGCCGCGGTGTTTTTATCTTCCTTGATAAGCTGCCATTCATCATGTGGTGTCAAAAAGCTATAAATCACTTTAAAAATAATGACAAATACTAAGGCTAAACCAAAGTAAATACTGAAATTAATTACACTGGAAAAAAGGTCTTGCTGCACCATGAGGAATCCTTATTGAATCTAAAATGTTCAAACTTTGAAAAATCTACCTATTTAAAGAATTGAATAGGTAGGCTGTTTTGTTAACACCAAACTACCAGCTGGTATTAACCGTGAATATCAATTTGTGCTGGTGTAAGTGTAATGCCCGTACTTATAACAAAACAACGACTTAAACCACTTTCACTTTCCGTTTCTTCTGCCGATAAGAATAAAGACTCGGTGCGACCATCCGCAATGTCTCGCTCAAACAACATGGTGAATTGGTCTGTCGTTGAGGTGTCACCTTCATCATCATAAGTCTTTTCTTGGATATATACAGGATTATGATACTCACTGGCTGAGGTCCACACGCGATGGTATGCTAGTCCCTCTAATTCATAGGTCTGGGTGCCTATTTTCTTATTCAGTAAGTTATCCCAAACAAACTGGTTTGGTACATCTTGAGTATCGTAAAAATGAAACAGTTTCACATCGACCACATCTTCGTCGGCTTTACCACCTTCGCAGATCACTTGTAGAAAAGCATCGTCATCTGTGTAAAAGCGGAACATCCAAGTTCCATCTAATTCAGCTAAGCCAACCGCTTTAATAATATACGTGGATGCCGCCCCTTTAGTGGTTAACTGATCTTCGATCATACGCATCAAAAGAGAATCAATTTCAAAACTACCACCTAAGCGAAGCCCCATTATAGAAGGCGCGGTGGCTTTTGGCTCTTGGGCCTTTTTTTTACTAAAGAATGAAGAAAACATGTTATCCCTACTCTTGGTTCTAAATTTATCACTATTATGGGCGAATTCTTGATGTTAGCAAACGCTTTCAACAATCGACTGACTAAAGTACCAATAAAAATGGCCGCTTTATAAAAGCAGCCATTTTAAAGGGTCTTGTTAACATCATCTTGTAAAAAAAGTTTACTGAGCTTTTTTTGCCGCCAAGATTTGCGCTAACTTATCGCTGCCGCTTGGCTGACTGCCGCCAGATTTGATACCCGCCGCCTTTAATTTTGCATCAAGATCAGAGCCGTTCTCTTCATTGGCTAATTCTTCCGCCACTTCAAGTTCAGCACTGCGTTGTTGCTGCTTCTCTTTAATGCGATCAAGACTGCTCAAGGCCGTTTTAACTTTACTGTTTGCTCCCATGTGACGAGTTGAAACCGCTACTTGAGCCTTTTGAACAGACTCAGTGGCCTTTACCTGTTCAATTTGCTGCTCCATACGACGAACATTGGTCTTTGCTTTTGATATATTGGCTTTCAGTGTTTTTTCAGAAGATTGAAAACTCGCAAGAATGCTTTGCTCTGTTTCCAATGTGGCTTCCAATTCACCAACCTTATCAGCACACTCTAAAGCTAACGCATCGTCCCCTTTTTCACTGGCGGCAATCGCATGATTGGTATAGGTTTCAATATCGGCATTCAAAGAGTCAACTTTGCCTTGGGCAAGCTTCCGCTTCGCCATGATACGCGTAAGACTTTCATCGCACGCTTGCAGTTCTTGTTTTGCTTCACGCATTTCTTGATCCAAAATACGAATTGCTTGGGTATCAGCCACGGCTTCTACACCCTCATTTGCCGCACCTCGTAGTGCTGTCCATAATTTTTTTAAGCTCATACTGCTACCTCAACATTTAAATAATCACTGTATAGATCAAGAAACTCAGGCACATTGTTAAAAAGAGTTTCAATTTCTTCTAATACCACGCTGTCTTTGCTGTCGGTAGATAACGCACCGAAAGCCACATAATATTCATCGTCGCCTATCTTATTAATGCCGATAGTCGTTAAAGGAACAAGTTGATGACTGCGAAGAATCAACTCATTTAAGGTGTTTTTATCTTTTACACTTGCCGCTGAGAACAACGCCGTCTCAACAATCATTTGCTGATTACCCACATATACAAAGACATCAACACCTTCATCATTTGAAATAGTTAGGCATTCACCTTCTGACTCTACAACCCAATTAGATTGAGCTTCAATCAGTGTTAATAAAGTATCTTTGTTCCAAGACATATTGTTTTCCTTATTTAAAATAACATATGAGCGTGTAACATAAGTCACAAATATAGCACTATAAGAGACTATGTCAAACATAAATTATATACGTTGCCATAATTCACATGGGTAGGTAATATAAACAGAGCGTTTTAAATGAGTACGATTTCAACCAAACTCTCATCAAATAGTAGCATCGTATGGACAGAAGTATGAACCAAGATCAAAGTATTAAAAACCGCCAGGCACTGTCTCCTTATAAGTTAGCCATCACTCGCTATATCCGATCGTCATTGGCTCTAAAGGGATTAAAATATGATGACTTAAGTGACGCACTTAATAATAAAGGCATAGTGATGACGCCTGAAAACCTTCGTAGCAAAACTCATAAGGGCATGTTTTCAGCGGATCTATTTGCGGCAATTATTGATGTCCTTGAACTTGAGGAAGACGCGTTACGAGATATTTTAAAGCAGACCCACAATGTTTAAGCGATTTATACCACCAGAAATACTTTGGTTTGTTATTACCCTATGGGCCGTTTTCCTAATAGACACCCTACTCATTGGTATTAATTTTAATTACTTTGGCATTCGGCCTAGAAATATAGAAGGGCTAATGGGTATTTTATTATCGCCTTTTTTACACGCGAGCCTTTATCACTTGTTATCTAACTCAATGGCGATACTGATTTTAGGAAGTTTGCTGAAAACCGCCATTGGCCCCAGTAAACTTCGCTTAGTTATGATATTTGGAGCCATCGGCTCTGGAGTCGGTGTTTGGCTATTGGCATCAAACGCTTTAGTGGTAGGTGCCTCAGGGATGGTATTCGCCTTTTTAGGGTACCTTTTTGCGGATGCGCTGTTTAATCCCAGTTTACGCAGTTGGCTATTTGCCATTCTCTCTTTCTTTGCTTATGGCAGCGCTTTATTTTCACTGGTAAGCTTTTTACCTCATATCTCTTGGTCAGCACATTTTTGGGGATTCACTACGGGCATTTTACTGTCCTATTTTATTGGCAGAAAACGCCCATAATGGAAACTATATCAAGCTACTTGCTGTGATTTAGTTGGTAATAATGAATTATCCAACACCTGAACCTTTTCCAAGGACTGTTTTAAATCCGCAATTAAATCGTCAGAATTTTCCAGTCCAACAGAGATACGAATTAAACTATCACTGATACCGGCATCCAGTCGCTCTTCTTGTGTGTATGGAGAATGAGTCATGCTAGCAGGATGCTGAATTAATGATTCGGCATCGCCAAGGCTTACCGCAATTGAAAACAGTTGCATACGGTTAATAAATTCGGCACCACCCTCAAGATCGGTATTTAACTCAAATGAAATAATCCCTCCAGCGGCTTGCATTTGTGTGCCAATAAATCGATTCCCTTCATGGCTCTTTAGCCCTGGATAATGCACTTTGTCAACGTACGGACTGCCCTCTAAAAACTCAGCAATCGCTTGAGCATTTTTACAATGCCTCTCCATCCGAACAGGCAGCGTTTTAATGCCGCGAATTATCAACCAGGCATCATGTGGGCTCATCGTCGCCCCAATGTCTTTTAGCACCGTCATTTTAATATTGTTGATCATTTCAGAAGTACCGCAAATAATCCCTGCCACGACGTCCCCATGACCATTTAGATATTTCGTTGCACTATGAACCACAATATCAATACCGTATTTTCCTGGTTGTTGCAGTACAGGTGTTAAAAAAGTGTTATCCACCACAGAAATTAATTTATGTTTTTTAGCCATAGCGCCAATGGCTTCTAAATCAAAAACGACTAGATTAGGGTTAACAGGCGTTTCTAAAAAAATCAGTTTAGTATTACTTTGCACGTAAGACTCGATATTGCTTGGCTCTGTCATATCAACAAAACTCACTTCAATACCGAAACGGGTCAACATATGACTTATTAGAGCATAAGAGCAGCCATATATGGCTTTAGAGGCAATCATGTGATCACCACACTGTAAATTAGCCAATAACGCCCCTGATACAGCGCCCATGCCGGTGGCTGTTGCTGCCGCATCTTCCATTTTCTCCAATGTCGCTACTCGCATTTCCAACTGTCGTGTTGTTGGATTACCCAAACGACTGTATATATAACCTTCAGCGTCGCCAGCAAAACGATCTGCGCCTTGTTGAGCATTATCAAACATAAAAGTAGATGTTTGATAAAGCGGTGTTGCAAGAGAACCAAACTGCTCATCATTAATACGACCAGCGTGAATCGCTTGTGTCTCAATATGCTTGCTGTGTTCCATGATAGTAATCCTTAATACAAAGTAGACATGCGTTTTCAGTAAACTGGCTCTTTAACAAGACGAGCCATTCACTCACATTACGTATGTCTGAATAATTATTATTTTATGGTTAACGATTACAGGAACAGCAATTTATCGGCCAATTTATTATTTTCCTTTGAAATCATAACGTTAAGAAAAAATCATTCAAACACAGATAAAAGCACATTGAAAATGTCATGTTTTTATTACAAAAAATTCAAGTTCAAGCAAAATTCATTATTTTTCAAACGCCAAATACATTATAAATAAGATAATTTGTTGACTAATTTTGCGAAATTTAGGATAAAAAAACAAAAAATAGCTATTTAGGAGCAAGTGTAATAAATTAATGACAAGTCACTCAATTATTACATTCCTAGTATGAAACTATAAAAAGATCTTTATGCGTATTATCATCGAGTCAAATGATCGCATTGGCATTAGCCAAGAAATCCTGCAAATTTTTGCTCAACGAGCTTGGAACATTCGTTCGACAGAAGTCATCACCGGCTTCACCTACGTTCATCTCGAAGATGAGAACTTACTGTTTGACGATGTAAAACAAAGCCTGCTGGTTATAAGGGGCATTATTCAATGTAGAGAAATTGATTTAATGCCTTCAGAAAGCCGAGAAAATCACTTACAGACGTTATTGGATCGCATCCCTAACCCAATTATTGATATCGATGAATCTGGCCATATTCTAGCGATAAACAAGTCCACAAAATCTTTACTATCCAATCTGACCGAAAAGATTGAAGGGCAACCCATTAATCGCTTCATAGACCAAGACGTTAACACCCTGCTAACGGATAAAGTTACTAGCTGCAGTTTACTGTTTCACAATCAAGCTTACCTTGCTGAAATACATCCGGTCGTGGCGTATGGATTAACTACTGGCATCGTGATTACCCTGACAAGCATGGGGAGCTTGGGCAGGGAATTATCGATTTTGCAATCAAAGAAGAATCAGGGTATCGACTGCATTATTGGTGAATGTGAAAAAATCCAACTATTAAAACAACAAACTATTCGCTTTGCTGAACTGGATTTACCCGTTTTAATTAATGGAGAAACAGGCACAGGTAAAGAATTAATCGCCCGCGCTCTGCATCAATCAAGTCAATACAATAAAGCCGCCTTTCTTGCTATTAACTGCGCAACGCTTCCTGAGCACTTGCTAGAGAGTGAGCTTTTTGGCTATGCGGCCGGGGCATTCACAGGCGCTCAAAAAGGTGGTAAACCTGGTTTATTTGAATTAGCTGACGGTGGGACCTTATTTCTTGATGAAGTAGCCGAAATGTCTGTTTATTTACAAGCAAAACTTTTACGTTTCTTACAAGATTTTACTTTTCGTCGAGTTGGAGGTAACCGAGAAGTTAAAGTAAAAGTCCGAATCATCAGCGCCACTCATCAAGATTTACCGTCATTAATCGAGCAGAAACGGTTTAGGGAAGATTTATACTATCGACTTAACGTTCTGAACCTGACTTTACCTCCCCTAAGAGAGCGTAAGGACGACATACCTTTATTAGCTCAACATTTCATTCAAAATGCCGCCCATCAAGTTAACCAAACAATGCCATCAATAACAGTAGGCGCATTAGCCCTATTACAAAATCACAGATGGCCGGGCAACATTAGGCAGTTGCAAAATACCCTATTTAGGATTGTTGCTCTCAATTCGGGAGAAAGTATTGACCCCTCCCACATCAAACTCCATTTAAACCTAACGTGCGAGATTTCCGCTAGTGAAAACCCTGAACCGGATAATAACCAAATTAATGCAGGCTTCATCGATTCGTCTGACAAAAAAACCAAAACATTAGCCTCTGTAGAAGCAGACGTTCTGGATTGGCAGAGTGCTCAGGCTCGATTTGAACGGGAGTTACTACAAGCATTGTACCCACTTTATCCGAGTACCCGAAAATTGGCTCAGCGTCTAAATGTCTCTCACAATAAAATTGCCATGAAGTTAAAAGAGCATGGGATCATTAAATAAAATTTCGTTATTCCCTATCGTTAACTCACTGAAAAACAGGGTTAGCAAGAAGAGAAAGCAAAGTTCTTCATCTAATAAGTACTCTGAAAAGGAGGGGCTGAATCGTCGATTTTTATGTCTTCTTTAAATTTCCTAGCGCATTCATCAAAACAGTTTAATTAAATGGTTAAGCCATATCCCAGGCCTAACCAACTAATTTAGCCAATTTTTGTTCCATCTTTCGATAACCTAGCGATTCCATTAGATGATGATGAGCTACTTTATCCTCTTTTGATAAATCAGCCATATTACTAACTGCAATTGAGCTTTTCAGAATATTAAGGTTATCAGTTCAACTTGAGCTAATGCGCCCCAGAAAGTCTATTAGTCCCACTCAACGTTAAACTTCGTGATAATGTGCCGTATTTGTGATTCATCAAGCATTTTGGGCGATAGCCCTCTCATCATTATGGCCAACTTAGCCGTTTCTTCTAACTCTTCAATAGCATACACGGCCGCTTCAAGATCTTTCCCTGCTACCACTGGGCCATGGTTAGCAAGCATCACTGCAGATCGTTTTCCGGCCAGTCCACGAATTGCATCACCGGTTTTAGAATCACCAGGAATAAAATAAGGCAAGAGCTTCACCTTACCTAGCTTCATGATGGAATATGGCGTTAATGGTGGTAAAAAATTGTCTTCATCTACATCAGGCATCATAGACAAGGCAACAGAACAAGTTCCATGTAAATGCACTATAGCATTAGCACTTGACCTAGTTGAGTAAAAAGCATCATGTAAGGACATTTCTTTGGTTGGTTGATGGCCATTAATAAGTTGACCATTTTTATCCAACCTGCTCAATATAGCCGGATCAAGTCGCCCAAAACAACTCCCTGTAGGAGTCACCAGTAACCCTCCATCCTCAGTTCTTACAGAGATATTACCTGACGACCCACATGTTAAGCCTCTATCGAATAAAGATTTTGCCATGATACAAATTTGTTCACGTTGTTTGTTCTCTACTGTGCTCATTGCATCACCTCTAAGGCTTTTTCAAAGAATAATTCATCACCAAAATTACCAGATTTTAGAGCCACCAATTTAGGGGAATCACCAACCATTTCAGCAAGTGGAACACCTGGAGCAATGCTACTACCAATTTTTAACATTTTGGGATTAAGCGCTTTAACAACAGCGCCTGAAGTTTCACCACCAGCCACAATAAATTTCGTCACACCTCTTTCATCAAGAGAAGAGACCAACTCCGCCATAAAGTTTTCAATCAATTCGCTGGCCTCTCTCGCACCAAGTTGCTCCTGAGCAAATCGGATGTTTTCAGGTGTGTCTGTGGCGTAAAACATTAAGGCTCCAACATTACGGTTCTTTTCAAACCAGGCAAGAGCATTTGCTACAGAACTCTTTCCAGACTTAAGATCAAGGGGAGAAATTTTCATAGACAAGAAACTTTCTTTAAATCGCGCTACTTGTTTTTGCGTCATCACCGAACAGCTGCCCGATAAAACCACAACGTCACCTTTTACGTTACTAAGTTGTGCCGAGTTGTGACGAATTTCAAACAAACCTTTATCAACAAAGTTTTTGGCAAGGCCAACTGATAATCCTGAACCACCTGTTAATAACTTAAGATTAGCGCAGGCTTCACCAATTGTGTGCAAATCATCATTAGATAAAGCATCAACCACCGCGTATCGATGCATTTTGGCTAACTCTAAGAGGGCTTTTTTCACATTTTTGGCCCCTTGTGAAACAACCTCAAAAGGCACCAGACCAACATCCCCAGATGACTGCGACGCCATAACACGCATTAAATTTGCATCTTTCATAGGAGTTAAAGGATGATTACGCATACCGCTTTCGCTGAGTAACTCATCGTTCACAAACAAATTACCTTTGTATACAGTACGACCATTGACAGGTAATGAAGGGCAAAGCACAGTGAAGTTTTCTTGCAAATTATCCAGCAAAGCATCGGTCACAGGACCAATGTTGCCCTTGGCAGTGGAGTCAAACGTCGAACAATATTTAAAATAATACTGTTCACAGTTAAGTACTTTTAACCATTCAAGTGCCTCAATAGATTGGGCAATCGCTTGTTGAGATGGAAGTGTTCGTGATTTCAACGCAATCACTACAGCATCCACATTAGATAAATCAACAAAGTCTGTTGGGGTCCCGATTAATTGAACCGTTCTCATGCCTGATTGAACTAAAAAACTTGCTAAATCTGTCGCACCAGTGAAATCGTCTGCAATGCAACCTAATAAAACGCTCACTATAAACTCCTTACTTATAAATAGCCCTAACGAGAGTAGGAAAACCTAATTCAGTTTGTTCCACGCTTGGACTTCTTTTTTTGCAACCATACAGGCCGTTTTATCACTAAAATTATTAAAGTGATCTGTGGCTAAGTGCACGTCAAAGCTAGATTTTGTACTATAAATTTCATATAGGAAAAAAGGCACCGTTATTCCGTCCCCTTCCCCTATTACGACATCAAAAGTGTGACACTCGCTTTCTTGTTTTAATGAATCCTCTGCCTGTTTTTTCACCAGTGTAGAAAATTCTTCCATGTTTTCTTGATATACAGAAAATACCACCGTAATTACATACACCGGAAGACCTCACCTATAAGTAGTAAAAATGTTCCTTCGTGAAAAGGAACCAAAAGTGAAACAAGCTGCATCTACTTCTTCTAAATGAACTCGTTTCACATATCCTGTTGCGCTTATTATTTTTTAAATAATGAGATCAGAGACTTTTTACAGCTTTCGTAAAGTGGCATCTTCATCATGACAATTAAAACAATAATAGTAATTAATGTTATGGATATAGGACGCTCAATAAATGGCATCAAGCTACCTTCTGACACCATTAATGCTCGGCGTAAATTTTCATCCGCCATTGGCCCAAGAATCACACCGATCACTAGTGGAGAAATTGGATATTTCATTTCATCTAAGAAGTAGGCAAATACACCAACAATGACCATAAGATATAGATTAAAGATATTTAAACCCAATGCGTAAGACCCCAAAATACACATCAAAGTCACGACAGGAAGGAAAATGGATGCTGGTATTTGTAAAACCTTAACCACTTGCTTTGCCAAGAACATACCATTTAGCCACATGGCGACTGAACACAATACAAGAATGGCGGTAACTTCTATTAAGAAGTCAGGGTTTTCTATTACAATCATAGGCCCAGGTGTAATACCATGAAGCATCAACGCACCCAACAACATGGCGGCTGGTGGACTCCCAGGAATCCCTAGGGTTAACAAAGGTATCAATGCACCACCAATACAAGCATTATTAGCTGTTTCAGAAGCGATTATTCCTTGAGGCTCACCAGTACCAAATGTTTCAGGATGTTTAGACGTATTCTTCGCGGCACCGTAAGATACCCAACCCGCAATATCTTCACCAATTCCAGGAACAGCACCAATACCGATACCTATCATCGAAGAACGAGTGATGTTTATGCGATTTTTAAAGAGCGTTTTCCATTCAGGTAAAATACGCCCAAATTGTTTCATTACGCCTAAACTTTCTTTATTACGTAATGCCTTAATTACTTGAGGAATACCAAACGCACCGATTAGCACCGGGACTACTTCTAGCCCCTGATCAAGGTCGGGCATATCGAACGTGAAGCGGGGGAAAAACTGTAACGGATCACGGCCAATAGTGGACAATCCTAGTCCTATTAAACCAGCAATCCACCCTTTTATAACTAAATCAGGGCTTGTCAATGTACCACTGATCAGAATGCCAAACAAAGCTAACAAGAAGAATTCAAAAGAGGTAAATTGCAACGCCATTTTTGCTACTGTCGGAGCCGCAATGACAAGAACCAAAATGCCTAATAACGTACCTATCAGCGAAGCCGTTGTAGTTAAGCCCAATGCGCGACCTCCCTCACCTTTTTGGGCCAAAGGAAAACCGTCTAATGCTGTCGCTGCAGCGGCCGCAGTTCCTGGAATATTTATTAAAATCGAAGGATAAGATCCACCATAGATAGCACCAACATACAAACCTAATAAAGCAATGAGTGCAGTACTAACATCCATGCCGTAAGTCAAAGTCGTTAATAGTGCCACTCCCAAAGTAGCCGTAAGGCCAGGTAATGCCCCAAAAATGATGCCGCAGAATGAGGCCCCCATCAGAATCAGTAAGTTTGCTGGTGATGACAAAAGGGATAATAAGGTGCTACCAAATACGCTAAAAGAAGCTAATATATCCATTACATTTCTCTCCACACATCACGAACAACATATTTGATATCAACCATTGGATTAATGACAATACCTTCCGTAGGTAGAGGAACAAGCATTCCTAAGCGAAACACGGGACAAACAACTAAAGTAACTATGAGAGCTGTTTTCCAGCTGATTCTCCATACTTTCAATTGATTAAACTGTTTAGCCCATTTGTATAAAGTAATAACCATGACACAAATAAACACCAATGTAGCCCAATCAAACAGCAGTCGTGTTTCATCTGTTAACTCAGTACTGAAAGTCACTGTCGCCAACAATCCACATACTAAAGTCCAGATTACAAAAATACGTTTTTGAAATATTGCACGATCTGAGTAAAATGCAAAAATAAAAACAAAGAGAAAAATAAATGAAGACAAAGCAAAATCAACTAATGGAACAAAACCGTAAACTTGCCCAGCGATTAAAGAGACTAAAACATAAAAACGCCACCAACTCGCCGTACTTTCTTTCGCCGTTGCTGTTAAAGCATTCTGTTTAATAAAAATTATGCTCTTAATCATCAACACAAGGCCACACAAAAAAAGAACAGAAGAAATAATAATGGGAAAAAGAGCAGGAGATACGTACCAGACGTTTTGCACTCCAGCATAATTACCTGTCAATGGAAAGCTTAGGCTTTCTATTATCGCGAAAGTAGAAACAATCATTAATACTAATGCTGTTTTCATATCCGCACGACGTAAAGCCATTAGATCTTCAGGCTGCATACAACCACCTCTAGACGTCCCAAAATAGGACGGTTTGACACAAAGAAAAGAGGAATGCAGGCACATTCCTCTATTATTTAAACGGTATTATTTTAGATCGGAGACTTTAGGAATACCTAATTCAGAAGGTACAACCTTCGCTGCCCCAAGGTCATATAGTGTCCAAGAGAATAAAGACTCTAAGAAAGCAAATTCTTTACTTGCTTCTTTGCCGCTTAGACCAGATAACACATAAAAGTTATCTTCAGCCCATTTGTGAATTACAGGGCTTGCCATAGCCTCTTGGAATGCTTTGGTTAACTTTTCTTTCACACTATCTGGAGCTTTTTGACTTACAGCCAAGCCAATTGCCTGCATAATTGGCAAGTGTTTTTCAAGGCTAGGAAACGCAGTAAACGCAGAAGGGATTGTTCCATAACCATCCAGCTTCTGATCATTTTCAACCAACATAGCTAATGGTTTTAACTGTCCGCCTTTTATTAATTGTTGCTGTTCAGCAAGAGAAGTAATTACCAACTCAACTTCCCCCGTCATTGCTGCGGTTTGAGCTGGAGCAGAGCCAGGATAAGGAATGTAGTTAAATTCAGCGCCCGTGCCGTTCATAAGGGCCAATAAATTCAAATGGTGAATCGAACCTGCCCCCCCAGCACTCGCTTTGATAGAGCGCGGGTTCTGTTTCACATCTGCTATCAACTCTTCTAAAGAGGTGTATTTGGAATTCGCAGATACAGAAATTAAGTCTGGAGAGCCCCCAACAATGAATGGATACCAAACGTTCATTTTTTGGTTCCACCCGCCTTGTACTGCAGAGCCGACAACCGATTCAGATAAACCAACTAACGTGTAACCATCTGCTTTTTTCTTATTTACATAGCTCATACCTAACGAACCAGCAACACCTCCAGGGCGATTGGTTACGTTGATATTCACATCCAAAGACTTGGCCATTTCAGCGGAAATCATACGATTAACAACATCCGTACCTCCACCAGCAGACCAAACAACTACGTTTGTTATATCCCGCTCTGGATAACGGTCAGCAGCTAAAGCGCTGGTTGCTAGCGTTGTTGCTATAAAACCCGCAGCTAATGTTGTAATGAGTTTTTGCATGTTCATCTCCAATTGTTTTTTATTGTTATCGTTAAATAGAAACACCCTTCCTACCCCTTTCAAGGTAGGATCGAATTTAATTTATACATTAATAAATTTATTTTGCAATATTTTTTCAAACTCGTTATTGTGATTCAATCTTCAAAACCATATTAAAATAAAAAGTGAGGATTAATAATGCACTCTTTAGATCAAATCGTTTTTCTTGGGGAAAATCTTAAGCGCCCTGAATGCGTACTAACAAATGCAGATAATAGAATATTTACTTCTAATTGGGACGGTGGTGTTAGCGTTATAGAACCAGATGGTTACCAATGGTCTCTTCTAGCGAAAAATAGTGATTTTGAGCTAAAACCTAATGGCATTTGCCTGTTAGAAAATGGCGATTTTTTAATCGCTCATCTTGGAAATGAAGAAGGTGGAGTATACTGCTTAAAGCAAAATGGAGAGCTATCTCCCTTTTTGTTAGATGTTGATGGCAAACCATTACCTCCAACTAACTACGTCCATTTAGACTTTCAAGGAAGAGTTTGGATCACTGTAAGCACACGAACTCAACCAAGAGCTGATGCCTACCGATCTGATGTTTGCAATGGCTTTGTCATACTTTTTGATGGTGATAAAGCACGCATAGTCGCAGATAATTTAGGTTATACAAACGAATGTATTGCTTCGCCAGACGGAAATTTTTTATTCGTTAATGAAACATTTTCTCGACGCCTTACACGGTTTAATATTGCAGAAAATGGTGACCTTTCAAATAAAACTACTATCGCAACATTTGAAGAAGGTGTTTTTCCTGATGGTTTGGTGCTTGATGCTGAAGAAAATTTTTGGATTACCAGTATCATTAGTAACCAAGTTATTAGAGTCTCTAAAGACGGTAAAAAACAAGAAACCATGCTCATTGATGTAGATCCCCAGCACTTAGAATGGGTCGAAAAAGCCTTTCAAAGTCATAGCATGGGTAGACCTCACCTAGACAACGTAAAAAGTATTCTTTTACAAAATATATCAAGCTTGGCTTTTGGAGGCGACGATTTAAAAAACCTTTATTTTGGATGTTTGCTTGGGCACCAAATAGCCTCTTTAAAACAATCTATAAAAGGATTAGCACCAAGTCACTGGAATTTTAAAGGCCCTAAAAGACTCTCTAATAAGGTGTAAATTCCATAATAGACAAAAATTCCAATCTGTAGCAACGATGCAGGATTGGCAAACATGAACCATAACTTAAAAAATCACTCAGCTGCCGCACACTATAAATTAAAGCAGTGAACTGAATTAAGTAGCCGAGGAGACTCAAGTGCAAAAAAAGAAACTTCGTGTGGTAACCGTTGGAACAGGCTATTTTAGCCAGTTCCACTATGACGCTTGGCATCGGATGGATGATGTAGAAATCATAGCGCTTTACAATCGTAGCAACACTGGAGCAGTTGAAACTGCAAAAAAATATTCTATTCCAAATATCTATACTAACTATATTGAAATGTTAGACTCTGAAACGCCGGATCTTATAGATATTATCACTCCACCAGAAACACATACTGATTTTGTTACTGCTGCAATTGAGAGAGGCATACCTTGCATCTGTCAAAAACCATTTACTCCGACATTTATTCAAGCTGAAAAGTTAGCTCAAAAAATTGAAGAAAATAAGACCTTGGTTGTAATTCATGAAAACTTCCGATTTCAGCCTTGGTATCAGGAAATAAAAAAACTTTTACAAACCGAACAGTTTGGCCAACTATACCAAGCTACGTTTATGATGAGACCAGGTGATGGACAAGGCAAAGAAGCATATTTAGAAAGGCAGCCTTATTTCCAACAAATGGAACGGTTTTTAGTTCATGAAACAGCCATTCACTGGGTTGATGTATTTCGCTATCTCTTGGGTGAAGTAAAAAGTATTTACGCAGATTTAATGAAACGTAACCCAGTAATTAAAGGAGAAGATTCCGGCATCATTTTATTTGAATTTGAAGATCAGGTTCGAGCAACATTTGATGGCAATCGTTTAGCGGATCATGCCGCTGTGAATACACGTGTAACTATGGGTGAAATGCTCATTGAAGGGAGTAAAGCTTGCCTAAAGCTAGAAGGCAGTGGCAAAATAAGCATACGTCAAAAAGGTGAAAGTTATTGGACGCCTCATAATTACAATTACACAACAAACAATTTCGGTGGTGATTGTGTCTATACTCTTCAAAGACATGTTGCAGATCATTTACTATATGGTTTAGAACTTCATAATAGCGCTCAACAATATATCCAGAATTTGAGAATTGAAGAGTGTATTTATCGTTCAGCACAGCTAAAACAGAAATTAGATTTATTTTAGAGCATAAAACTTAAGAATCGAGCAGTATTAATGGCCATAAAAAATTTAAAAAACAAAGAGTCATTATCAGATAAAGCTTATCGACAGTTAAAAGCTAAAATTCTAGATAATGAGCTACATGCTGGAAAACAAATGATAGAAGCTGAAGTTTCCGAATTACTAAGCATGAGCAGAACACCAACACGCGAAGCGATGTTAAGAATAGCTAATGAAGGACTAATAGAGTTAATACCTAGACATGGCATGCGCATCAAACCTATATCGATAATTGATATGCAGGAAATATACGAAATTCTTACTGGAGTTGAAGCCACAGCAGCTGCGCTCTGCGCTAAAAAAGGCCTAACAGATGATCAGATATCCTTGATGAGAGATGCAGTGGATGAAATGGACAAAGCTTTACTACAAGATGACTTAAAGCTATGGGCTAGCTCTGATGAGCGCTTTCATCGCTATTTAGTAGAATTTAGCAATAACAAACGCTTAAATATTTTAGTAGGTAATTTTATTGAACAATCTCATCGAGCAAGAATGATGACGTTAAAATTTCGACCAAAACCAACAAATTCTAACAAAGATCATTTGGATTTAATATTAGCCATTGAAGCTCGTGACGCAGAGAAAGCACGATTGATACATCATAATCATCGTGATGCAAGTGGTCATATGCTTATAGATCTTTTGAAAAAATATGGTTTAGATAACATTTGAAATTTATAAAAATCATAAGAATTAATTCAACCCCTCATTCTAAAATAAAAGAATGGGGAATTTACATCTCTAAGTGATAAATATAATTTTCAACAAATATTTTCCAACCATTTTCAACTAAAAATAAATATTAAAAATGGAACAGTAAATACAGAAAAAATCGTTGTAACTAATACCGCTGCAGATACTTGTTGAGGAATTGTCTTATGCTCTTCAGCTATAACACTCAATACTGCAGCACAAGGCATAGCAGCACCTAATGTCGCCGCAATAATCCATTCTGATTTGACCGATAATAGATTCATAAATATGTAAACCACAAGTGGCATAACAATCAACTTAACCGTTGAAATATAAGCCGCAGCAATTGGCTTGCTACTAATTTTCCTACCATAAATGGCTGTCCCCACGATAAACATTGCACAAGGACCAGCAGCACTTCCCAAAAAACTAAGACCATCAATTATATTACTTGGTAAAGTCATCTGAAAAATTGATAAAATAAACGCTACCACTATAGATAAAATAAGAGGATTTAAGAAAGATCTTGATAAAGTTTTTAAAAGAGTCATATTACTCTTTTCAGTATTTGAATTGAATTTTAGTAAAAACGTTGATACCGGTAATAAAATGAGCAAATCTAATGTTAGCATTAATGCAAGAGGGACAGAGACCCACTCACCAAGACTTAAGGAAAGCACAGGAATAGCAAGGAATCCAATATTCCCGTAAACACCACCTAGGCCAAGCATGACGCTAAATTTTATATCCTTAGAAAAAACAAAATAAATAAATAAAACCGATATTAGCATCACTATAAAAAAAGAAATCAAATACGAAAATAAAAAACTAAATTCAATTAATTCATTGATTTTTGTTGTTCCAAGTTTCTCTAAAAGAACCGCTGGTAAAGCGACATACATAACAAAACGAGTTAAATATTTTATGCAAATATCACTATATGTAAATTTACTTTTAAATAAAAATCCAAGAGTAACTAAAAAAAACAAAGGAAGAACTTCCAATAAAACTTCAACCATTTATCACTATCCGATAAAATCTATTATAACTATTAATTTCATAATTAAAGCAGAAAATAAATAATAAAACCTTCCCTTTTCATCAATATAATAAGAGTAAATCGATCTTATTTTAAGATAAAAAGAAAAGATTTTACTTTACGTAACTTTTAATATTTATTAACAGGGCACTGAGCATCTCCAATCGTTCACGTAGTAGCGCTATAAAGATAATTTTTTGGCAACTAGCTCACTAATTTCACGTAGACCTGACGTACCACCTAATTCATATGGAAGTAAACTTCCGGTTTCATACGCAGACTCTACAGCAGATTCTAATTTTTTAGCCGCTTTAAGTAATTCGGGTGAACTCTCTTTGTCTGCCAAGTATTCTAGCATCATAACTCCTGATAGAATCATTGCTGTAGGGTTAGCCTTACCTTGACCCATAATATCTGGAGCGGATCCATGACATGGTTGAAACACTGCATGAGTGTCTCCAATTTCTCCAGAAGGAGCCATCCCCATACCGCCCATTAAACCAGCCGCAATATCGGATAAAATATCTCCATATTGATTCTCAGTAGGCATAACATCAAAGACCCAAGGACGACGAACCATATCTAATGCTGCAAAATCAACATATTGATGGTTTGAAGCCACATCAGAATGGTGTTCAGCAGCTTCATAAAACCATCGCCTTGCAACATGCTGTGAAGACAACACATTGGCTTTATCAATGTGAGTGACTAGATTGTGCCCTCGACCTTGTTCAGCACGACGTCTGGCTAGATTAAAGCTAAAATCATACAATTTTTTACTTGTGGTTTTAGATATGCGCATTAAGTTATGAGCATACTCATCATCATCCAACTCATGACCGCGCGCGAAAGCAAATAAGCCCTCCGTAGACTCTCGAACAATAACAAAGTCCAATGTTTTACTACGCACATCCACAAGTGGTAATGGCAACCCCGGTAAAGTACGACAAGGACGGACACCTGCATATAAGTTTAATCGTTTACGTAAGTCATGTTGCGGCCCTATTTCCGTCCCATCAGGGTAACGAATATTTGGATGACCCATTGCAGACAAAAAAATAGCATCTGCTTTTACAGCTTCGTTATAATGATCTTCTGGGAATGATTCGCCAGTATCTGCATAATACTGAGCACCAGCATCTATGTGTTGAAAATGGATATCAACCCCCTGCTGTCGAGCCGCTTCTTTAACTAATTCAACTGCAGGTGGAGTTACCTCAGTTCCAATTCCGTCTCCAGGCATTACAGCGACTGTAAGTTTTTTCATTAAATTCTCCATTTATTCTTATATTATTTACCAATAAAACCATTACAAATTCGTATATCAAATATCACATCCAGCAGAACATATGTCAATGTATACATTAAAAAATTTCTTTTTAAATTTTTTGAATGGTTGTGTGGAGAAATATGCAAGTGAGCACCCTCCTAGCATGAGACTGAAAGCGTGTCACAAATGAAAGAAAAAATAAATTATCATTTAAAATCAATAGATTATGATGATTTTATTCACACAACTTTAATCAAAAGCGTTTGCTTTTGTGTTAATTTAGTTATCTGTCTTCACTATCATCAGTGCAAAGAAATTTCACTGTACAACGAAGGGTTGTCCTGTATTGCTGCTAACACTTTCGCAGTTAGGCCTGCGGGGGTTCTCCGTCCATTTTCCCAGCTCTTAATTGTATCAACGCCAGTGCCTAGTGCTTTTGCAAACTCCTGTTACGTTACACTTAAGTCAGTTCCAATAAGCTTTATATCTGCCAGTTCATGGCGAGTTACTCGTGCAGGAGATATAGTAGTAACACCATGATCCTTTGACCTTGATATAAGTCTCATCTATTCGCCACGAAACAGACGTTATTATCCAGTAACTTGGTAAACTTTACGACACAACCCGCAGCCATTGAAAATATTAAAAAATAACGCTGGATAGCTGCCATATGCCAAAAGTTAGTAGTAACGCGCCGGCACCTTGGTTTATTTTCTGCATAATGTGGGCGTTAATTTTGTGTCTAATTACCGATACGCCACCTGCGAGCAGAAGCCACCAAATAGCTGAACCGAGAAACACACCAACCACCATTGTGATTGCATTATCGTAGTTTAATCCGCGCGTACTAAGTGCCGAAAAAACAGCAACAAAAGAAAGTATGGTTAATGGGTTTGCCAGGGTCAGTAACAGCGTTGATAAAAATGATTTAAAGTAACTGCGATTCGCACTTATGGTAGAGCTTTGTGCCTGTGACTTTTCCTTTAATAGTTTTACACCTATCCAAATTAAAAATGTTGCGCCAAAAATACTTAAAGGGGTCGCCGCAGACGTAAAAAACTGGGTGAGAGTGGTGAGACCAAGCGCTCCAATTATACCGTAGACACCATCGGCCGTGGCGGCGCCTAGGCCGCATACAAAACCAGCTTTTGGTCCGTCAGTTAAGGTGCGCTGCATACACAACAGTCCAATCGGGCCGACAGGAGCGGCAATTGAAAGGCCGATAATAGCCGCTTTTAATAAGAGTAAGTAGTCCAAAATAGTCTCCAGTATTTGTTTATCTAATTGTGATTAAAAAAATTGTGTTTAAACGATTAAATAACGCGAATATCATTAGATAATCTGCTGACTATTTTACTGAGATTAGAATTTTGGTGAATAACTTAATTATGGAAAAAATCTAAAATAAGCTAAACTATTAAGGTTATTTAAAAAAAGGCCTTAATTATGAATGTAGATGCAATATCATGGAAAATTTTAAGTGTGGTGCAAAATGATGGTCGCATATCACTGAAAACACTTGCTGGTAAAGTTGGGCTGTCTCTACCAGCTACGTCTGAGCGATTAAAACGGTTAGAAGAGGCGGGGATATTACAAGGATATTGCGCTCGTGTTGATCACGAGGCCATTGGTTATGGGGTAATGGCAGTCATTGGTATGACAACCGCACAACCAGATAAATTACGCTTTATTAGACGATTGCAGGAGATGCCGGAAGTTTTAGAATGCTTACATGTCACTGGACAAGATTCATACCTTATACGTGTTATTACCACTAGTTTAAAACACTTAGAAGAGTTTGTTGGTACTATCAATGTATTCGGTGAAACCCGAACTTCTATCGTAATGTCTCATCCCATTAAACAGCGTGCTATATCATCGCCTGACGACTTAAATTTGCTTAATTAAAATAGCATAAACCACCAGTGATCGGTTTATTTTTTATTCTGTAAGTTATTGATTTTACGTTGTTGACAATACGATACTCGCTAATTTTCCAGCCGAGCAGCATGAATGATAAACTTTAAAGGGACTCATTATCCGGATAAACGTTATCCATTATGCCGTCTTTTTCTACACAAGCCACCTCTCCGAACGGAATACATCAAAGCCAGTATTAGAGCAAAAGTAGAACACCCGTTTCGGGTCATAAAGCGACAGTTTGGTTTTAGAAAAGTGATCTATCGTGGCTTAGAGAAAAATGATAACAAACTGGCGATGCTTTTTCCTAGCGCATTCATCGAAACAGTTTAATTAAATGGTTAAGCCATATCCCAGGCCTAACCAACTAATTTAGCCAATTTTTGTTCCATCTTTCGATAACCTAGCGATTCCATTAGATGATGACGAGCTACTTTATCCTCTTTTGATAAATCAGCCAGTGTCAAAGCCACCTTCAAGACCCTATGATACGCTCTGGCGGATAATTTTAACTTCTCTAAGGCCTGCTGCATAAAATGCTTGTCCGCTTCAGACAAATTACAAATCGACTCCAATTCCCGACCTGAAAGTTGTGCATTTTGACAACCTTGCCTAGCCCTCTGGCGAGCAACGGCTTGCTCTACCCTTTCTTTTACCGCGGCACTCGATTCGCCCTGCTCTTGTGCATTCACCAAAATATCGGACGGTAAAGGAGGCACTTCCACATGTAAATCTATTCTGTCTAAAAACGGCGCTGAGAGTTTACTGAGGTATTTTTTTGTTGCTTGAGATTGGTAATAATCTTCTTCACCTGAATAGGCTTCATTACTGGCATTCATTGCTGCCACCAGTAAAAACCGTGCAGGATATGTCATTTGGCTACGCGCCCTTGAAAGATGAATTTCACCATTTTCTAAAGGCTCTCTTAACACCTCCAATACTTTACGGTCAAATTCTGGAAGCTCATCAAGAAACAACACACCACAATGCGCCAACGAAATCTCACCTGGCTTTGGAATTGAGCCGCCGCCAACTAAAGCCGCCGCCGAACTGCTGTGATGAGGCGATCTGAATGGACGTTGTCGCCAATACCAGTCAACGCCCATTTTTCGTCCAGAAATAGACTGTACCGATGCCACAGCAAGCGACTCCGGTTCGGTCATTGATGGCATAATACTGGGTAACCGTGACGCCAACATGGTTTTACCTGTTCCAGGAGGACCGATAAACAATAAGTTATGACCACCAGCCGCCGCCACTTCTAAGGCTCTTCTAGCCAAAGGTTGCCCCTTTACGTCGGCCATGTCTTTATAATTAACCTTTAAAGACTCTTCCATCAAAGCTTGGCATGACGAAAGTTTAGTAATCCCCAAAAGAAACGCTGTCACTTGGGTGAGATGCTGCGCGCACAAATGATCCGCTTCGACTAAAGCCGCTTCTCCTTGGTTTTCTTGTGGTAACACCAGTTGCCTCGACGCCTTCGCACACGCCACGGCAGAAGGTAAAAGTCCAGATACAGGTCTAATCGCTCCGGCTAATGATAACTCACCAATAAACTCAAACTTATCTAAATCCACTTCACCCAATTGGCCCGAAGCGTACAAAATACTGATCGCAATGGCCAAATCAAAACGTCCACCTTCTTTAGGTAAGTCAGCAGGTGCAAGATTAATCGTAATACGTTGTGTGGGGTAATCAAATTGACTATTAATAATAGCGCTGCGCACACGGTCTTTTGCTTCACGCACCGCCGCTTCGGGAAGCCCCACTATGTTTAACGCAGGCAACCCACCTGATATATGTGTTTCTACCGTCACTAATGGGGAGTCAATGCCGACACGGGCACGGCAATATAAAGTCGCTAAACTCATGATCACTCCTTGATCGAATACTTGTTTAGATTGATTGTGATTGAAGATTAATTGCTGCTATAACTCACTCATGATGCCATTGAACCAAAACACGCCTGTCTTCGTATAGAGATGAATAAATCATGTTAAACATAACCCAAAAAATAGTGGATTGGACACAATGATTAGAATTAACCCAAATAAGCTGTACCTTAGCAAATGGACAGCCGTAACACCAAAAAATAAGGAAAAGCACTTTATTGTGGTGAAACTGGTTAAAGATGAAAATGAAGCCATCGTGCAATGCATTTTAGAATCCGTTTTTAGTAAGCGTCAGTTCATTCTTGATTGGCAAGACCTTAAGCAAGAAGCTCACTGGTTAATGGGTTGGAAGTAAAGCGCCCCTTTAACCATCGAACATCTATAGCCTTTCATTACGGGTTTAAAATAAAAGTGGTGTCGATACTGTTTGTCGGCAGAAACGATCAAAGTACCGCTAAATTACACCCCCAAATTTCATTTTTTCATTCTACTTTTGTAAAGGTTATCAATATGATCCCCATTTTTGACTAGATCACTGGCTATAAATCGAATAACTTCACGGTCAATTTCAGACGAATGCTCTAATATTGAGCTAATGGAAAAGATTGACTCATGCTCCCATTTATCACTTAAGTATGGGATGAAGAATGTGGCTCTAGCAAGATATTCTGGAAGGCACCTATCCTCGCGAATTTTATCTGAGTCTACACTTACTATTACTCTCTCGGGACGGGTATCAAACAGATCAATGATGGCTACGTTTTGTTTATGGTCCAACCATACCAAGCAAGTTTGATTATAATCAAAATTATCAACCTGATAAGGAGGTAAAAAACCAGATAAACCCTCATGTTTTTTTGAGAACAAAACATTTATTGTGCTTTTATTTTTAGATATTGAGTAGATGTCTAAAGCGGCAATCTTTTCAATACTTTCCACAGACCTTAGAAATATTTTTTCCTCCCTCAGCTCTCCTGTAAAAAAAATACCGACTGGATAATTCCATTTTAAGAAATGTTTTCGTCCCCCAAAAGCCTTCTCCTCTATGAAAAAGTCAACAGCATTGAATTTTTCATTTACATCATCAGAATTAGCCATACTAGAAATAAAAATTAACAATAATAAAAAGATAAAATGAATCATTATTTCCCCTGTAAACTAGCCTAACACCACATGATGTTAGGCTGTTTTCATTACTTATAGGTTGTTGTAGAACAAGACTGAATTCCAGCAGGAGTCATAGTCCCAGCACAAATTGTAACTGAGGTTGAACCGTCACTGTTCACGCATGTCTGAACACTATTACCGCCTTGACCAGCGTAGAGACATGATGATGTTGTGGTAGAGCTTGTTGATGAAGACATATATCCATCTTTCCCTGAAATACTATAGTCTGGAGTGTAACCCCAACCAGCCTCTTTCATAGCTGACGCATAATCATGTTGAGCCATTGATACACCACCACCACCACCACCACCACCACCACCACCACCACCACCACCACCACCAAATGCCATACCCATTAGTGTATTAACTCCAATGATATTGGCCTGTTTATATATACGTGACATAATCAATACTCCTTTATTGTGTGTTTAATTCACATTTAAAAAGTGACTCTCATATAGAGGTCACTTGCTTGTAATAGGAGCGCTTCTACTCCTATCGAATCGTTAATTCCTTTTAATATCCACTAATCGAAGACTTTTTTTATAATTACTGTCTGCTCAATGCACTCATTCTAGCGCAACGTTATTTAAATATTGACACCTGAAATATACATCCATCTAATCAACTGTCATCCGTTGTTTTTATTAAAGGGTTTAAAATAAAAGTGGTGTCGATACTTTCCTCAGACAACAGCGTTATCATAAGAGTATGCGTCGATTGACTGTTTGTTTGAGGGATATAGTCTTCAGCCGAAAAAATAGTGTCTAAGGTAAAGCCTTGAAACTCGGCGCCCGCAAGTAATACAGACAATGTCTTTATGTCATCGAGCTCTTTAACATATTGTTGACGTTTTTCTATTATAGCTTTCCTTAATTCATCGGTTGTCGGTTTCGCATCAGAGGCGTTCAATAAGACCTTATTAATTTCCTTAACAACCTGCTTCGCCTTACTAGGGTCCGTTGAAAAGTCGATTCTAAGAGAGTAAGCCGTTGAAGCAGGGTTCGTTCCTTCAACAGTCACATTGATAGCGTATACAAGTCCTTGCTCTTCCCGTATTTCGTTAAACAAGACTTTATTAAAATGCTGTTGAATCCAAGAGACATCTGGATGAAAATCATCTGCAAATGCGTGTTTAGGCAATGTTTTGATAATGGTCACGCCTGTTGCCTTCACGTTTGATCCATCGCCTTCAACAGTGATAGATTGAGGAGCGATAGGGTTGTCTCTGGGCATGCCTCTTTGCGCTTCTGTTTGAGGAATATTCGCGACAGAGTGAATTAATAGAGGTTCTAACTGTTCAGGCGTAACATCGCCAACAAGGGTTAAAACGTAGTTTTGTGTTCCCTTAAAATACGTTTCGTAGATAGTAGTCATTCGTTCAGCATCGATGTTTGATACTTCAGCCGCTGTCATACGACGAAAGGCTGGGTCGTTGTTTGTTAGTACCGACTCCGCACGTAAAGTGAAGTCATTTGTGGGCGTCTGGCTCATTTGTTGCAGTTGATCTAAATTTAATTTCTGAATATGGGCAAATACGTTTGGATCAACTTTCACTTCTGTTAATGCAACATGCATAAGCCTTAATAATACAGCCAGATCTTCCGTAGAAGAGCGCATCTCTAACTCTCTCGAATTAAAAGTAAAATGATGAGATAAACCAACATCAGTGTTAGACAACCAATCTTTTAGCTCCGATCCTGTCATGTCTCTTAAGCCACTGGCCCCCATAACAGACGTAGCTAAGCGTGCTGCCAAGACATCGTCTTCAGGCATTTCATTAAGTCCACCTAAACCAACCAGTTGCAAAGCGACATTATTTTGCTCTTGTTGTGTTTCATAAAGGCGTACCATCAAACCATTACTTAACCGATACTCAACAATCCCATTCGTAAGGTTTGTTTTTTGCAGAATGCTTCCAGGCGCTTTCGATAGCGGCCAGTGAATGTCTTTTACAACGGCTTTAATCGGCAGAATAGGCTTGGTGGAACTTGAAAAATAACTTAAGAGCACGTCTTTTGAAGGTGCCGGTTGACCTCGCTTATGCATCAAAATAACGTTACTAGGGAGGGAGAAAAAGGTCTTCGCCAATTTTTGTAGATCGACTAGCTCTGTATTTAAGTGTGCATCGTTAAGTAAACGTACGTAGTGTTTCTCACTTAGCATAACCCCATTATTTAATGCATATTGTGACGCCACATAAGCCAGATAATCAGGAGCATTAAAATCATCAGAAAGACGATTCAATCTTGTTTTACGCCAAGCAAACCACTCCTTGCCATACACACCATATTTAATCATTTTAGCGATTTCTTCTGTTATGATCTGACTGGCTTGCGGAACACCATCGGCATTACTCATGGAGGTAAAGTTAAGACTCGTTCGATAAATTGCAGGGTCAGACACGAATTCAGCAAAAATGGATGACACATTCCCCTGAGTTTCCACCAAACGATGTTTAACCCTATCATTAAAAATAGCGATGAGAGCGCTTAGCTGATCCTTTTGAATAAGGCCTGATTGACTGTTAAAAAACGATTTTTCGAATGTATGGGAACGTGTTACGACATGCTTATTAATCGTTTCATCAGTATAGATAGCAACGCCTGTATTGTTTGCCTTAGGTAAGTCAAAGCGAGATGACTTACCTTTACCCGATGATCTCCAACCTTGAAAGCGCTCTTGAATACGCTGTTTAATTTTATTCCGATCGATATTACCTGTAATGATCAATGTTGCGTTATCGGCACGATAGTGATCTGAATAAAACACCTGAAGCGATTCTGCTGTTGTGTTTTTAATATGCTTTAAAGTGCCAATAGGAAAACGCTTGGAGTAGTAGCTGTCTTCAAGAATGTCATTCACTAATTGCTGAGAAATAGAATCATTATTAGGGTCTCTTAAACGCCACTCTTCAATAATAATGGGCTTTTCTTTTTCAACTTCTTGATAATCAAAATGAGTATTAAACGCAAAGTTACTGAGTAATTCTAACGCTTGAAGGCTTTTAGTTGAGTCGTTCTGCTTAATGGATAAGCTATATTCTGTATGATCGAAATACGTATAGGCATTTGCGTGCTTGCCCATATTCAATCCCAACGCATCTAATTGCTCCTGAATTGGGCGCTCACCTTTGTCATTTAGTTGATTGAAGGCCATATGCTCAACAAAATGAGCGTGGCCAAGCTGATCATCATTTTCTTGTAAACTGCCACTGTGAACCAATAGTCTAAATGTCGCCGAGTCGCTGTTTCTTGGCCATAAAATAATGTCTAAGCCATTATCTAAGGTAAAGGTGTCTATATTTGAATCGTTTTTGGTTACTTTAATGGAGTCTGAATCAGAGTCTGCCGCTATCGTCTCATCGGGTGTTTTCTGTGAGCCGACGCACGCTGTGGTAAAGGCTGGTATTAATAATAACCAACAAAACGCCATCAAATACGATTTTTTTTGAACATAAAATTTAGCGAAGAAAACAAAAAAAAGAGAGCAGCAATACCAAAGTGTATAGTGAAATAGGTGCGAAAAAATAGCCAAAATAGAGTCCTTTCATATTTAAATAGCAATTTAGCCTCCTTCCTAGGATGCGTTTTAATGGATTATATTCACAAAATCCAGTCAGAATCAAGCCTCACTCTTGTTCTAATTGCTTCACTTTTTCTTCTAGTTCAATTAAACGCTGACGGTATTTCGCCAACATGGCCGCTTGTATTTCAAACTCTTCCCGGCTGACCAAATCCATTTTAGACAACGTTGTCTTTACGACCGCCTGTAATTGCAGTTGTACCTCTTCAGCTGGAAGTTTGCTCAACTGAGTAGCGGCTTGCTCTAGACCCGAGCCAAACTGTTTTATAAATTGATCAATCATACTGTCGCCTTTTGATTACGGTCACCTTGGAACGGTTAACAATGTAACGATTCATATTAAGTCTATATTTGTTAGGTAAAGTTTAAACCAAATGGTAGCACAAGCTGAAATGAGATTCGTGTCTGTTTTTTATTTAAAAAGACTATTTTATCGCTTAATTACTAGACAAAAACACAAACGCACAAAAAAAGAGCGCCCAATACCTATTCCTCCCCATGATGCCGCACGAAAAAAGCGCACCGGCCATCCTTTTTTATATCAGAAAGTTCATGAATCGCTAGAACCCTCGTCATTATTGGGCTGCAGATTCTTGGCACAGTCCTTGAATATGAGAGAAACCTAAGAATTACAACGACGACACGCAACAGACTTGTTAAGGAGACTGTAAGTATGAAGCTTATAACAGCGATCATCAAACCATTTAAATTGGATGATGTAAGAGAAGCACTTTCAGAAATTGGAGTGCAGGGTATCACAGTAACAGAAGTTAAAGGGTTCGGACGCCAGAAAGGACATACCGAGCTATATCGTGGCGCTGAATACGTTGTAGATTTCCTACCAAAAGTAAAAATTGAGCTCGCCATTGCTGATGACATGACTGATCAAGTTGTTGAAGCCATTACTGGTGCAGCGAACACAGGCAAAATTGGTGACGGTAAGATCTTTATCGTAAATCTTGAACAAGCGGTTCGAATTCGTACCGGCGAAACAGGTGAAGATGCCGTTTGATACGGTCTCCATTTTATAAGCCTTAGGGGGGCGCAACATGCAAGATCAAATTTTTCATTTACAATATGCCATGGACACATTCTACTTTTTGGTATGTGGTGCATTAGTTATGTGGATGGCAGCAGGATTTGCCATGCTAGAAGCCGGTTTAGTACGCGGCAAAAATACAACAGAAATTTTAACCAAAAACGTCGCTTTGTTTGCCATCTCATGCATCATGTATCTCGTTTGCGGTTATTCCATCATGTACGGTGGTACTTGGTTCTTATCTGGTATTCAAGATGTTGATGTAACGTCGACTTTGGGTGACTTTGCGAGTCGCGAAGATGGCTTCGAAGGCGGCTCTATTTATTCTGGTGCATCTGACTTCTTCTTCCAAGTTGTCTTTGTAGCGACCGCTATGTCTATCGTATCCGGTGCCGTTGCTGAACGTATGAAGCTTTGGTCATTCTTAGCATTTGCCGTTGTCATGACCGCGGTTATCTACCCACTTGAAGGTTCTTGGACTTGGGGTGGAAATGATGTGTTCGGTATGTACAACCTAGGTGACATGGGATTCTCTGACTTCGCAGGTTCAGGTATTGTGCACATGGCAGGTGCCGCGGCGGCTCTAGCAGGTGTTTTGCTACTAGGCGCTCGTAAAGGTAAATACGGTCCTAACGGTGAAGTTCGTGCTATTCCTGGTGCTAATTTACCACTGGCGACACTTGGAACATTCATTTTATGGATGGGTTGGTTCGGCTTTAACGGTGGTTCTGTTTTAAAATTAGGCGATATAGCAAACGCAAACTCTGTTGCCATGGTATTCCTAAACACCAATACAGCGGCAGCAGGTGGCGCGATTGCCGCATTAGCATTAGGTCGTATTTTGTTTGGTAAAGCCGATTTAACAATGCTATTGAACGGCGCTCTTGCTGGTCTAGTCGCGATTACGGCTGAGCCATCGACTCCAACAGCGCTTGGTGCAACCGTAATCGGAGCCATCGGTGGTTTAATCGTTGTTATATCCATTCTGACTCTCGATAAACTCAAAATTGATGATCCAGTAGGTGCCATCTCTGTACACGGTGTTGTTGGTCTTTGGGGTCTATTAGCCGTACCATTCACAAATGACGGCGCAACATTCGGCGGACAAATCGCAGGTGCATTAACTATTTTCCTTTGGGTATTCATAGCAAGCTTAATTGTTTGGTCTGTTATCAAAATGGTTATGGGAGTTCGTGTATCAGAGGAAGAAGAATACGAAGGTGTAGACCTTTCAGAATGTGGTATGGAAGCTTACCCAGAGTTTAAAAAATAGTCCCACACTTATTTCTCAAGTGTAAGGCTGTCTAAGGTAACCCCTCACTTTTGTTAAGTGCAGGGGTTTTCTTTTATACCGCCTTTATTAATCACTATCTGCGCCCCATTGTATTGTTATATGCTGCGTAAAATCACTCAGCCCGCATTCATATGAATGATTAAGATTAATCACCATTTATAGGACGTTTCATGTTAGAAGATCTGCATCTTAAAATTCGTAATATCACTGCTGAAGATTACCCACAGTTAAAAGAATTAATGGATAGCGTGTACGATGATATTGGAGGAGCATGGCCTCTACACACCATAGAAAAACTGATTAAAGACTTTCCTGAAGGTCAAATCTGCTTAATCGATCACGATCAAATTGTCGGTGTTGCCTTATCCTCTCAAGTTGATTATGAACGCTTTAGTAACCCACATACCTATGATGATTTGATCGGGCACAGGGAAACCATACTGAACAACAAGAAAGGCGATGCTATATATGGCCTAGATGTGCTTATTTCCCCAGATTATCGAGGTTACCGTCTGGGCAGACGTTTGTACGAAGCACGAAAGGAGCTCTGTAGACAGCATAATTTACGAGCCATTCTTGCTGGCGGCCGTATTCCAAGTTATTACGAACACATGGATGAAATGACACCGCTGGAATATTTAGAAGCGGTAAAAGAACGTAAAATCTACGATCCGATCTTATCGTTTCAATTATCCAATGATTTTCAAGTCACTCGTTTGTTAAAACAATACATGCCCGAAGATGAAAAGTCTCAAGGTTATGCCACGCTTCTAGAATGGAAGAATATTTTCTTTGAGCCAGAAACGACCGTCATTCAATCTAGAAAAACGCTGGTTCGTGCTGGCGCCATTCAATGGCAAATGCGTGAAGTAGAAAGTGTCGATGAGCTACTTAAGCAAGTTGAGTATTTTATTGATGCCGTGTCAGATTACAAAAGTGACTTTGCGATTTTTCCTGAATTCTTTAATGCGCCCCTGATGGGGTTAAGCCCAGACCAATCGAACCAAACTGAAGCGGTACGTTTTTTAGCCAGCTTTACTGAACGTTTTAAGACGGAAATGTCGCAATTGGCTGTCAGCTATAACATTAACGTTATTACAGGGTCCATGCCTTTATTGGAAGATGAGGTCATGTACAATGTGAGTTACTTATGCCGCCGAGATGGCACGATTGAAGAACAAAGAAAAATTCATATTACCCCCCACGAACGTCGTGATTGGATCATTGAAGGGGGGGACGAATTAAACGTATTTGACACGGATGCTGGACGCGTTGGAATTTTAATTTGTTACGATGTCGAATTCCCCGAGTTAGGCCGATTGTTAGCGGACCAAGACATGGACATTCTGTTTGTGCCTTTCTGGACCGACACGAAAAATGGTTACTTGCGCGTACGACGCTGTGCTCAAGCAAGAGCCATAGAAAATGAGTGCTATGTTGTTATTTGTGGTAGTTGCGGTAACTTACCTCAGGTGGAAAACTTAGACATCCAGTATGCTCAAAGTGCGGTATTCTCACCCTCTGATTTCTCGTACCCCCATGATGCGGTTATGTCAGAAACCACCCCTAACACAGAAATGATCATGTTCTCTGACCTAGATTTAGATAAGTTAAAGCTTACTCGTAGCGAAGGTTCTGTTAATAATCTAAAGGACCGCCGACATGACCTGTATACGCTCGTTCGTAAAAAGGTCGATAAAGCCTAGTATTTTTAAAGAGAACCGACTGTTATTTTGATATTGCCCTACCCGCTTAATTGAGTTTCAATGACTCTTATATGAAATCATTAAGCGGGGATCTTTACCTCACGGCCAATTAAACATCTACTCATACACCATCAACTTACTCATAACATAGTGAAGAAATAAACATGGCAAAGGCTAAGGTTGCTTTCGTCTGTAACGAATGCGGATCAGACTACTCAAAATGGCAAGGGCAGTGTAATGACTGTGGGGCATGGAATTCATTAAGCGAATTTAAAGTCAGCAGCAGTAAAACATCAGCTCGTGTTGCGGTTTCCCAAGATACAAAGTACGCGGGTTATGCGGGCTCTAAAACAGGGATTCAAAATCTCTCAGATATTGATCTAACGGATGTCCCGAGGTTCAGTTCAGGAGCGGGCGAATTCGACCGTGTGTTGGGCGGAGGTCTAGTCCCTGGTGGCGTCGTATTAATTGGTGGCAGCCCAGGAGCAGGCAAAAGTACCCTACTACTACAAACAATGTGTCTGCTTGCACAACAACAAAACGCACTTTATGTCACAGGCGAAGAGTCTCTTCAACAAGTCGCCATGCGGGCTCAGCGTTTGGGTCTGCCGACACAGAACTTAAAAATGTTATCGGAAACCAATGTTGAACGTATTTTAGACGTAGCCCAAGAGTTGCAACCCAAAATCATCGTCATTGATTCCATTCAAGTTATGCATCTTGATGGTGTTGAATCTGCTCCAGGCAGTGTCTCTCAAGTACGTGAAAGTGCCGCCGTATTAACGCGTTTTGCCAAGCAGACACAAACGGCCGTTTTACTTGTTGGTCATGTAACCAAAGACGGCACCCTAGCTGGCCCAAAAGTACTGGAGCACATGGTTGACTGTTCTGTTCTATTAGAAGGTTCTGAAGATTCTCGTTTTAGAACGCTCCGTGGCATGAAAAACCGCTTTGGCGCTGTCAATGAATTGGGTGTATTTGCGATGTTGGAAACAGGCTTAAAAGAAGTCAAAAACCCGAGCTCTATTTTTCTTAACCGCAGTAAGCATCCCGCCGCAGGCAGTTTAGTTATGGTGGTATGGGAAGGAACGCGTCCTTTACTTGTCGAGCTACAAGCCTTGGTAGATGACTCCGCTTTTAGCAACCCTAAGCGCGTTACTGTTGGCTTCGATCATAACCGCCTGGCGATGTTGTTAGCGGTACTTCATAAGCATGGAGGATTGCTAACATCAGATCAAGATGTCTATTTAAATGTGGTCGGTGGGGTCCGAGTCCTGGAAACCAGTGGCGACTTAGCGGCCATCGCCGCCGTTGTTTCTAGCTTTAGAGACAGAGCGTTATCAGATGAATTAGTCGTACTCGGGGAAGTCGGGCTATCAGGTGAAATTCGTCCAGTACCATCGGGTCAAGAAAGAATCAGTGAAGCGGCTAAACACGGCTTCACTAAAGCGGTAGTGCCGAAAGGCAATGTTCCTAAAAAAACCATTCTGGGAATGACAATAATAGGTGTTGAGAGATTGTCGCAGGCTTTGGATGCCATTTTCGAGAACTAGTCTATTCCCTTTCAAAGCTTGTTCATTCAATATCATCGAACAAGCTTTGGACACTGTCTTCTGTCATACCATAAGGCAAAGTACTCCGCTGATTCAAAGAGTCCATGCGATCTTGCCTCGCTTTCAGTAAACGTTGCCAACGCTGTTTGCAAATTTGTAATACTTTTCTTTTTTCACGGTCCGTCAAACGAAACCATTGAAAACGTTCTTCTCGACTGCGTAAACACCCTTTGCAAAACCCTTTCGCACTGTTTTCACACACACCTCGGCAAGGGCTTTCAACTTGAAACAGCTCAATTTGTTCCACACCCCTCCCCCCTAAAACCCGTTAAAATAATAAAAAGCCCTACGTGACTAAAAAGTCACTAAATTAAAGTCGTATATTTCTTCGGGCGATAGAAAGTAGACTCTCTCTGGGGGCGAAGCGTCCAATGAAAACCAATAAAAGCGTTCCGGCACACCCATTTCCAAATAAAAATTCACATAGGTTGCGTGAATCGGATCCGCTATATTTAACGTCTGAGGATCCACTCCGTATTTATCTAACCATGAATGCACGCCAACACCGGCACCAGGTTCAATGGTTCGATTAACCCCCCCTAAAAACAAATCCACACCACCGGATACAACGTAACCCGTTTTAACAATTCTAGTGTCTAGCTTTAAGCGGCGAATTAAACGCGCCGCCTCCATCGTTTCTTGTTGATCCAAAGAGCCTTGAATATCCACTAGAGCCAAGGTCGATACATTCGGGTTATTGTTAATAATAGACGATAAATCGTCTCTTGAGTTATGACCCAACACGCCCGAAATGTAGGCTGTATTGTCTTCAATAAAAAAGGTTAGCCCTTCGCTCAAAATGAACGTATTCGTTTTTGGAACAGGCTGATTACTGCACGCCGATAGCAATAGAAAACTGATCCCATAAATAATGAGAAAAGTAATACTCTGAAAATTAAACGATTTCATTACAACTCTCTTTCAGACAAGATCATTCGATAGAAATAATCTTATTGTTTCTAGCGCACAATGTCTCCTTTTAAAAAACCGTTTCTTTGCACGATATTTACTTATTTCAAGTTTTTTTCAAAGAGATATGCCTTATTTTCATATCAAGCATACCTAAATAGAAATTCATATCTACAATAAAGAGATATAAAATAGAGTTATTCACAATTACCTAAGTTCCTCTCGGAGAATTTAATGAAAAACCATTTCAAACATTCGCTGGCAATGAGCACGGCTCTACTCGCCTCTCTATTATTAAGTGCATGTTCAGGTGAAAAGGCTGAAACAGACGTTAAACCAGATATTATTCGTCCGGTAAAGCTTTTTACCATTAACTCACAAAACGCACTCAATATAAGACGCTTTCCCGGAGAACTGAAAGCGAGCCAAGAAGCGGATTTAGCGTTTCGTGTAGGTGGCCAACTGACAACCCTTAATGTCATTGCGGGGCAACAGGTTAAAAAAGGCGATCTCTTAGCGCAACTTGATCCAAAAGACTTTCAATTAAAGGTAGACCTAGCTGAAGCGAATTACCGTTTGGCAAAAGCCACCTTTAACCGAGTACAGTCTGTTTATAAGCAAAATGCAACAACGCTAGCTCAATTTGATGAAGCCAAAGCCAATTTGGATCAAGCAGAAAACGCGTTGACGCAGGCCAAAAATCAGCTGTCTTATACCAAATTAACCGCACCGTTTGATGGCGTTATCGCAACCGTTTCTACTGAAAACTTTCAATATGTAAACGCAACACAAGCGTTAATTCATATCCAAAATATTAAACAATTGGATGTTGTCTTCCAAGTTCCTGAAAAATTAATTATTAATATTCAAAGTCATGAAGTGATCTATCAACCTAATGTTGTGATTGATGCAGCACCAAGCAATGTCTTCAAAAGCCAATACAAAAAGCACAACACAACGCCGGATAATTCGACAAAAGCGTACGACGTCACCTTAAGCCTTAAAGAAAATCACGATGATAGCATCACTTTACTACCAGGCATGACCGCCAGTGTTGATATCAATATTGGTGAATTGTTAGCGGTAAAACAAAACATTCTGGTACCAGTAGAATCGGTTTTAGAAACCCACACTGAAACAGGTGATTCACATCGTACTGTTTGGGTCTTTAATCCAGACACAAATCGAGTAGAAAGTCGAATTGTTAAAACAGGTACCTTACAAGAAAGCACCATTGAGATCGTTGAAGGGCTTAAGGACGGTGAACGTATTGTATCTGCAGGTGTACACAGCCTAAATCAAGATACCCCCGTTCGTCCTTGGACTAGAGAGAGAGGCATATAAGTGAATATTGCAGCTTATTTCATAGAACGAAAAGTCACCAGTTGGATGATTACACTTATCCTCTTAATTGGTGGTGCGGTCGCCTTTACGAATCTAGGTCAATTAGAAGACCCTGAATTTACCATCAAAGACGCATTAGTGATTACCAACTACCCAGGCGCGTCGCCTGAGCAAGTCGAAGAAGAAGTGACTTACAAGATAGAAACGGAATTACAGAATCTGCTGTACGTTGATAAAATAAAATCAACCACAAAAGCAGGTTACTCTTTAATTCAAGTAACGATTAAAGAAACGTACCGTGCCGATCAGCTTAAGCAAATCTGGGATGAAATGCGTAAAAAAATTCGTGATATCACACCAACCTTCCCAGAAGGTGTGCAAACGCCGATTATTGCGGACGATTTTGGCGATGTGTATGGCGTCATGCTGGCCATACACGGTGAAGGCTATCCCTATAAAGATTTAGAGAACTACGTTGACTACATCAAGCGCGAGCTAGTGTTAGTTGATGGTGTAAGCCGGGTAACGGTGGCTGGAGAACAAACGGAGCAAGTCACCATTGAGATTTCTCGCTCGAAACTGGCTAATATGGGCATCTCTCCCGATCAGATAAAAAATCTGCTAGCGACTCAAAATAACGTGTCTAACGCAGGTAATGTAACCGTTGGCTCTGAGTACATTCGAATCAGCCCAACGGGCGAATTCAAGGACATTTCGGAGCTTGAAAACCTGGTTGTTGGCACACCAATCTCAGGTAATCTGATTCGTTTAAGCGATATAGCTACGGTCAAACGAGAGTACCAAGAGCCGCAAACCAACTTTATCAACTACAATGGTGAAAGCGCCCTACTTTTAGGAGTGTCATTCTCCTCTGGCGTCAATGTTGTTGATATTGGCAAGACCTTAGAAAAACGTATCGATGAGTTGCAATACCAACAGCCTATTGGCATTAGCATGGATACCGTCTACTTCCAGTCAAAAGAAGTCGACAATTCTGTGTCTAATTTCTTATTCAATCTTTTTGCTGCTGTCGGCATCGTTGTGCTTGTCTTGCTTGTTTTCATGGGCATCAAATCGGGCATACTAATTGGTTTAATTCTACTGTTAACCATCCTTGGCACCTTTATTGTCATGGATTATTTTGCCATCAACTTACAACGTATTTCCCTAGGGGGTCTGATTATTGCTCTGGGAATGCTGGTGGATAATGCCATTGTCGTAACTGAAGGTATTCTAATCGGCTTGCAACGAGGCATGACAAAACGAGAAGCCGCCAGCTCTGTCGTCAAACAAACAAAATGGCCACTTTTAGGCGCGACTATCATCGCCATTACCGCTTTCGCTCCTATTGGTTTATCACCAGACGCCGTCGGAGAGTTTGTTGGGTCATTATTCTATGTTCTTCTTATTTCATTATTCTTGAGCTGGATTACCGCCATTACCTTAACACCGTTTTTTTGTGATCTTTTCTTTAAAGAAACGTTAAAAAGTAATGACAGTAACCACGAAACAAAAGACCCTTATGCAGGCTTTTTATTCACGGCGTATAAATGGCTGTTAGATAAAGCCATGCGTTTTCGTTGGGTTACTGTGCTGTTGTTAATCATCACATTAGTCACAGCAGGATGGGCATTTCAGTTTGTTAAACAAGCTTTCTTCCCACCCTCTACGACGCCAATGTTGTATATGGATATTCAACTTCCTGAAGGAAGCCATATTAATTCCACTTACGAAACCGTAAAAGACATTGAAAAAACCGTATTAACTGAAGATGAAAGAATCGAGTTTGTTACTTCTACTACAGGTAAGGGTACGCCACGGTTTATGTTGACGTACAACGCGGAGCAAACAAACTCAAGTTACGCTCAATTTATCATACGTACAAAAAACTCTGAGGTCATACCAAGCTTAATTGAAGATCTGTACTACAAAATGCAAGAAAACTTCCCTGACCTTGAGGTAAAGCTTGAGAGATTACAATTAGGGCCAGCTGGCGGTGCAAAAATTGAAGCACGTATCATTGGCCCAGATCCGGATGTTTTACGTAAATACAGTACAGTAATTCAAGATATTTACCATCAAGATGGTGGGCTAGAAAACATTAAAGACGATTGGCGTCAAAGAGTAAAAGTATTACGCCCAATTTTTGATGATGCTCAAGCTCGTCGTTTAGGCATTAGCAAAACCGACCTAGACAATGTGATGTTAACTAACTTTACTGGCTCTCGTGTTGGCACTTACCGCTCTGGTACGGACCTTCTGCCAATCATACAAACGTCCCCAAAAAATGAGCGACTTTCAATCGATCAGATACGTGATTTACAGATATACAGCCCAGCCTCTGGTGCTTATATCTCATTATCCAATGTGGTTTCTGGTTTTGAAGTGGTATGGGAAGACCCCATTATTGAACGTTTAGACCGTAAACGCACCATTTCTATATTAGCCGACCCTAAAATTCTTGGAGATGAAACCGCGATGGCTGTTTTCGGACGCATCCGAGGGCCCGTTGAAGCGCTTGAATTACCTCAAGGATACAGTTTGGAATGGGGTGGCGAGTATGAGAGCAGTACGGATGCGCAAGCCAATATCTTTAAGGCATTGCCAATGGGATACTTGTTTATGTTCATTATTTCAATACTGTTATTCAACTCAATTAGAGTTCCCCTCGTAATTTGGTTCTGCGTGCCTTTGGCTCTGATTGGCGTATCATTCGGCTTACTTGCGATGAACACGGCTTTCGGATTCATGTCTTTACTTGGCTTCTTAAGCTTATCCGGCATGATAGTCAAAAACGGCATTGTTTTAGCGGATCAAATTAACGTTGAAATTGACCAAGGAACAGAAACATACGAAGCCGTGTTTCTTTCGGCTGTCAGTCGTGTAAGACCCGTCTGTATGGCGGCAATCACCACCATTTTAGGTATGATTCCATTATTGTCTGATGCCTTCTTTGAGGGGATGGCCGTTGTCATATCCTTTGGTTTAGGTTTTGCGACCATTCTTACCTTGGTGGCTGTCCCTGTATTTTACTCACTGTTGTTCCGAGTTAAATATCGTCCACAAAAAGACTTTTCATAAAACGTAACATTGATCGAATAATAGAGAACGGTATCTCTCTGTTATTCGATCATTAAATGCGAGAAAATTATGCGTATAGAAGACATTTCAAAGCTCGATATTAAATTATTGATCGCCTTTGTTACCATAATGGAAGAAGGCAGTGTTTCAAGAGCCGCTGAACGACTAAATCTTACCCAACCGGCACTCAGTAAAAGTTTGCAAAGGTTACGAGATTTATTCAATGATGCGCTTTTTACTCGCCAAGCCTATGGACTCAGCCCAACGTCAAGAGCCAGCGAACTCCACCAACAAGTAAAGCCTATTTTACGATCTTTGACGGAGTTAATGGAGCCCGCTTCCCTAGATATTCATAACCTGAATAGACGCTTTAGATTGGCCGTAAGCGACTGTGAGCTAGAAAGTTTTATTGAGCCTCTATTGGATTATCTCCATGTTGAAGCGCCCAATACGCTCATGTCAATTAGCACTTGGTCCGAAAGCAGTTTTGACGGTATTTTGAATGGAATCGTCGATATTGGCATCAGTCCTTTAGTCACTACACCAGGCCACATCAGAACGAAACTTGTTGGCCACACCGAAGGCTGCATTATTTTGAGCGCTCAACATCCTTTGTTTGATAATGAAACCTTGTCTTTAAAAGAGTTAATAAGTCATAAATTTGCCACACATCATATCAAACACCACAACAATGATTACTACTTTTACAACACATTAGATAAGCTACAGCAGCAAGGTTACAATTTAGAACCCGCTCTCGAAACGGAAAGTTTAATGGTTGCAATGAAAGCGGTGAAACGTGGTATGGCGTTTCTTGTCTCTCGTTCAGTCGGTGAACTCTTCCGTACCGTCATGAACGACAAAGGTTCAAGGGTTAAAATTTTCCCTTTGCCAAAAGAAGTCTCTGAAATAGCTCCCTATGAAGAGCGTCACCCGATCCAAATATGCTGGCATGAAAGAAATAATAATGATCTTGCGCATCGCTGGTTCAGAGAAAAAGTGATTCAACTAATGAGAGAAACGCCTTGGATCACACCACCCTAAACAACATTAAAGTCGTGTTTTTGATAAACCAAAAAGACCTGATATTAACAACAGTTTGCTTTACCTTTTGCTTACTCAGCAGGGTGTTTCAAAAGGTGAGCAAGTCTTTCTTTAGCGTCTTCTAAGGTTCCGGTTCGCTGAAATCGGGGAATCTCTTCTCCACCAATAACAACCGTTTCTTTAAACATGCCTATGGGACGAACCCATAAACCGAAATCACCATACAATGCCTGATAAACAACAAATTGATCCATTGTTTCACTGTGCCTGGCCACATTCTCAACCAAGTACTCCATTCCTTTAAAGTGACGATATAAACCCGCTTCAATCGTTTCCATAAACCTCTTCTTTTGAATTTTTGACCTTTAAGATCATTATTTAGAATATTTTGTCGCAAATTTGAAAGTTTGCATCTACTTTCATTATTCATATTACTGAATAATACTTACCTTATTATGTGCATAAGAAAACCTTTATCAAACCAATATAAAGACTAAATTTAATAACGCATAGCAAAAGTTTATTCAACCCATTACGAGGAGATTAATCATGTATTTAGTCAGGCCAGTTGATTTCTCCGATTTACCGGCATTGGAGCGCCTCGCTCAACAAGCTGGAATAGGGTTTACGAATTTCCCGGCGAACAGAGATCGACTAAATGACCTTATCGCCTCATCAAAACGTTCTATGTTGGCCAATATAGAACAACCAGGTGAAGAGTCATACAGCTTCGTTCTTATTGATACAAGCCGTGATGTTATTGTTGGAGCCTGTGGATTAGAAGCCATGGTTGGTACGGATACTCCTTTTTATAGCTATCGTATTGATGAAGTGGTACACGCTTCACCACAAATGCAGATTCACAACCGAATTTCCGCACTGTTTCTATGTCATGACTACAATGGAACCAGCCGCATGATGGCTCTTGTGGTAGACAGAGCCCATCAAAACCATATTGCGATGTCTTTACTTTCAAGAGCTAGGCTGCTTTTTATGGCAAAACATCAAGAACGATTTACCAAAAGAATTTTTGTCGAACTGCGGGGTGAAAGTGACCGTCATGGCTTCTCACCATTTTGGGATTCATTAGGAAAGCACTTTTTCTCTATGGACTTTCAAAAGGCGGATTATTTGTCGGGGGTCAGCAATAAAAATTTTATCGCTGACCTAATGCCACGCTACCCAATTTACGTACCAACGTTGCCGCAAGCAGCACAAGACGTGATCGGAGTTGTGCATGAGGAATCGGATAAGAGTGCCGAAATACTCTTAGAAGAAGGTTTCCAGTTTCGTAATTACGTCGATATTTTCGATGCCGGGCCGACAGTAGAATCAAAATTGCAAGATATACACACTGTGGTAAACAGCAAAACGGGCTCGATGACAATAGATGAAGGCTTAAGTAATGCCCCTATGCATTTAATTGCAAAAGGAAAGTTGGGAGACTTTCGAGCAACGGTCGCCCCAGCATATGATCATCAGGATCAATTAACAATAGAAACCGCCACACAACAGCGCCTCCAAATTAGTGAAGGCGAACAAATCCAATGGATTACTTTATAAAATAATGCCATCCATTTAATACGCTTTATTTTAGCCATTTACGAGACTTAAGATTATGATGATCATTAGACCAATACAAAAAGACGAGCTAGAAGCCTTATACAAACTCGCCGAAAAAACAGGCGTCGGTTTCACGTCTTTAATTCCCGATAACAGCATTCTGACAAAAAAAATAGACGCGTCCGTCGCTTCTTTTGAAAAAGAAAATATTGATGAACCTTCTGATGAAAGCTATCTGCTGGTATTAGAAGACTCAGAGACAGGTGAAATTGTCGGTACTAGCGGCATTCTAGGAACGGTAGGCTTAGACGAGCCTTTCTACAGCTACCACTTAGGTAACCTAGTGCACTCCTCTCGCGAGCTAAATGTTCATAACATCATGCCAACGCTTGTACTCAACAATGACTACACTGGCTTTAGTGAGCTTTGCACATTATTCCTAGACGAAGGTTATCGTCACTCTAAGAACGGCCAGCTTTTATCCAAGTGCCGTTTTATGTTCTTAGCTCAGTTTCCAGAACGTTTTACCGAAAAAGTATTCGCTGAAATGAGAGGCATATGCGATGAAAATGGACGCTCTCCGTTATGGGAAAGTCTAGGGCGTCACTTCTTTTCTATTGATTTCAAAAAAGCCGATGAAATGACCTCTCTTGGAGGAAAGCAGTTTATCGCCGAACTGATGCCAAACAACCCAGTTTACGTCTCATTGTTAACCGACGAAGCAAAAAATGTTCTCGGAAAAGTTCATGATAAAACAGCACCCGCATTACGCCTTTTAGAGCAAGAAGGTTTTCGATACGAAAACTACGTCGATATTTTTGATGGTGGACCAACAATAGAGGCAAGAGTGCAAGATATTCGAGCGGTTCGTAACAGTCGCTTAGCCATTGCCAATGTTGGGCAACCCAAAAGCCTCAATGAAGGCACCTACTTTATGGTGTCAAACACCAAGCTGGCGAATTTCCGATGCATTCTCATCCAACGTATTGACACTCCAGGTAGCTCCATTACTTTGAACCAAGAAGAAGCTGATAATCTGTGTATTAAACATAAAGACACAGTCCGCATTGTTGAATTGTCATCTCGCCATTAACTCCAACGTTACTCATGAAGGAAGCAATCCATGAACACAGTTTTAGTAGACTCAGTTAAACAAGCTCATTTCATTAATGGAGAATGGGTAGAAGGTAAAGGTAGTCCAAGTCGCTCAATAGACCCATCTGACGCCTCTTTGGTCTGGGAAAGTAATAGCGCTAGCGCGGAACAGGTTAATGATGCGATTAAAGCCGCACGCGGTGCTTTTGCAGGTTGGGCTAATACGGATTTAACAGATCGCTTAATGATTATTGACCGCTTCGCTGAGTTAGTAAAAGAAAACAGTGAAAAAATCGCCCATACCATTAGCCGTGAGACTGGTAAGCCAATCTGGGAAACGCGTACGGAAGCCGCCGCCATGGTCGGCAAAGTAGCGATTTCGAAACAGGCCTATAACGAAAGAACCGGAGAGAAAACAACACCGATGCCCGGCGCTACAGCTCGACTTCGCCACAAACCTCATGGCGTGGTCGCCGTATTTGGCCCGTATAATTTTCCTGGCCACCTGCCTAATGGTCATATAGTACCAGCCTTAATGGCGGGTAATACTGTTGTCCTTAAACCAAGTGAACAAGCACCTGCCACCTCGGACTTCGTCATCCAACTTTGGCAACAAGCGGGTCTTCCCTCTGGTGTTCTAAATATGGTTCAAGGTGAACGTGAAACCGGCGTTGCGTTAGCAAACCATGAAGGTATTGATGGGTTATTTTTCACAGGAAGCCCTCAAGTGGGCCATATACTGCATAACGATTTTGCGGGGCATCCGGGTAAAATCCTTGCCTTAGAAATGGGGGGAAATAACCCTCTTCTGGTCTCTGAAAAGACACAGAACATAGACGCAACAGTACATGAAATTATCCAATCAGCCTTTATTTCTGCTGGCCAACGATGCACCTGTGCTCGTCGCTTGTTAGTACCAACAGGGACACACGGTGATGCCATTATAGCCAAACTGCTCGAGACAACCAGCAAACTTAACATCGACCGTTTCGACGCTGCAGAACAACCCTTTATGGGTCCTGTTGTGTCATCCCAAGCCGCTGATGGTCTATTGCAAGCTTATAATAACCTCATCACGTTAGGCGCACAGCCTTTGTATCCAATGAGTCGTGGACCAAGCGCTACCGGGTTTATTACGCCTGGTATTGTGGATGCAACAGAGATTTTGGCTTCATTGCCTGATAATGAGCATTTTGGCCCATTATTAACGGTCATTCGTTACACGTCACTGGATGAGGCCATGACGATTGCCAATAACACTAAATTTGGTTTATCAGCAGGGATTCTGTCCGATGATGCAGAAGAATACGATTGGTTTTTCCGCCATAGCCGTGCCGGTATAATTAATTGGAACCGCCAGACAACAGGGGCTTCCAGTGCCGCTCCATTTGGAGGAACAGGTGCAAGCGGCAACCATAGAGCAAGCGCTTACTACGCGGCAGACTATTGCGCTTATCCAGTCTCCAGTATTGAAGTAGACACGCTTGCAGTACCAGAAAAGCTCGTTCCAGGTCTAACCTTGTAAGTAAAAACTAAGCCATGTGATGTAACAACATTCACTAAGCGACTGTTTCATCAGTAAAGATTCAGTCGCCTTTTTCTATTTCAAGAGGTTCTAATGAATAAGGCAAATGAAGCAAATTTTGATGGATTAGTCGGACCAACACATAATTACAGCGGCCTTTCATTTGGCAATGTCGCTTCATTAAACAACGTTGATCAACCCTCTAATCCGAAAGAAGCCGCTAAACAAGGGTTAACAAAGATGAAAGCCTTAGCGGATATGGGATTTATTCAGGGTGTTCTAGCGCCACATGAACGCCCTCATATTCCAAGTTTACGTCGCTTAGGCTTTACTGGGTCGGATGCAAAAGTCCTCGAACAAGCGGCCAAACAAGCCCCTAAAATTCTTGCCGCCGCCAGTTCGGCCTCATGTATGTGGACGGCAAATGCGGCGACCGTCTCACCCAGTACCGACACACAAGATGGGCGTATTCATTTTACACCAGCGAATCTTGTTAATAAGTTCCATCGCTCTATCGAGCATGAAACGACCGGAGCGATTTTAGCGGCCACATTTAATAACCCTGAATTCTTTGCTCATCATCCAGCCTTGCCTAGTGTTGATCACTTTGGTGATGAAGGGGCCGCTAACCACACTCGCTTTTGCCCTGAATACGGCGAGCAAGGCATTGAGTTTTTTGTTTACGGCATGGCCGCATTTGACGCCTCTATGCCAAGACCCTCTCAGTTCCCGGCAAGACACACTTTAGAAGCGTCTCAAGCCGTCGCTCGTCTGCACGGTTTGTCAGAAAACAAAACCGTTTACGCTCAACAAAACCCCCAAGTAATCGATGCGGGTGTGTTCCACAACGATGTTATTGCGGTTGGTAATCGTAACGCGCACTTTTATCATCAAGAAGCCTTTCTCAATACAGAAAAAATGCAACAAGACATTCTTTCTGCTTGGGGCAACAGTGCAGAAAAATTCCACTTTATTGAAGTACCGAGTGCTCTCGTTTCAGTTGAAGACTGTGTCAAATCTTACTTGTTTAATAGCCAACTACTGAGTCATGGTGCTAATGATATGACTATTGTTGTCCCAGGTGAATGTCAGAATATTCCAGCTGTATGGAACTACCTGAATAGCCTCGTGGCAGGAAATGGTCCGATAAATGCCGTTAAAGTATATGACTTAAAGCAAAGTATGAGTAATGGTGGTGGACCGGCTTGCCTACGCCTAAGAGTCGTATTGAATTCAGCTGAGCATGCCGCGGTAAATCCCCATTGCTTAATGAATGACACCTTATACATGACACTGAATCAATGGGTCGATAAGCACTACCGAGATCGTTTAATCGAAAAAGATCTAGCTGACCCATTGTTGTTAATGGAAAGCCGAACGGCGCTTGATGAATTAACACAAATTATGCAGCTTGGCAGTGTATACGATTTTCAAAAAGGTTAAGGACTCACGATGAAAAAAAGGCGCTTTAGTTATAAGCGCCTTTTTTATAGGTGGGTAGGATGAATAATCAGAGTTTTAAAAATGCTCCGCATTTTCAAAGTAGTCCGCCCCTTTAGTATCATGGAACATCACTGTGATATCTTGCCCAGTTACGATTAATGGTCTAACTAAATCATCAATATAAGCCGCTATCTTTGCTTTTACATCACCCCCACGGTTAAACCAAACAATTTCAAAAAAAGGATAAGCGGGGGAAGATCCACCTGCGACAAGGTAACTTGCCGCTTGATACTCCAATGTAAAATGGGAATTCGGCGTATCGGTGATGTCTGCTAATGACTCAATTAAAGATTCAGAGATAGACTCCAATGTTTCAAACGACATTCCTCTAACACGAATATGAGGCATAACTCTCTCCTATAACATATAAAAAAGGCCTAATTTAATAAGCCTTTTTTATATAACACGACACTGAGTCTTACGAATCGAAATCATCGACATAATTAAATGAGCGAGATTCAATAACCACACCATCATCAACAATTTCAACTGTCCATAGACCATCAAAACCTGGCATCAATTTTTTACTTGACCAAACACGCCAACGATCACCACCAATATCAAAGGCTAATTCGACCTGCACTTCACCATCAAGTAACCATCGATGCAATATTGTATGACCCGACATATCCCTTAAATCCGTGAAGAAATACACACGCTGGATTTCACCGTAAGCAACCTTAATGGTATCGCCAATATCATTAATGGGTTCTCGATCAATAACATCATTAGAAAATTGAGCACGAGCGACTAATGCCATAGCTGGTTGAGCTAAACAAAACGACAAAATGCCCAAAGAACATAACTTAATTATTGTTCGCCACATCATACATAATCCCTATTTAATTTATAAAATAATACGTCATCCAAAGTAATGCTTTAACAGACCTATATGAACAAAAAGCATGACTCTTATGAATACTTCTAATAGATTAATCAGTTTAGGTGAAAATTTATCTAACTGGGTACTATTTTATAAAAATAAAAAGACTCGTTAGCAAAATAACTTAAACTGGCTCTTTTCGGTCTGCCAGTGGCTTGGAGAAAGTGTATTCCATATCCCAAGGAAAACGAATCCAAGTATCCTGACTCACTTCTGTTACAAATGTGTCCACCAAAGGCTTTCCAGCCGGTTTTGCAAAGATGGTTGCAAAGTGAGCTTTCGGTAACATTTCTCTTACTTTTTGCGCCGTTCTACCCGTATCAACCAAATCATCAATAAGTAACATTCCTTCACCGTCACCTTCGACGCCTTTAAGAACATTCAATTCACCTTGATGCTTAGCTTCTTTACCTTCTGAAGAATAGCTAACGATGCAAATTGTATCAATTAAACGAATGTCTAATTCCCGACAAATAATAGCGGCAGGAACCAGTCCACCTCGAGTAATCGCAATGATCCCTTTCCAAGGCCCTTTTTCTAACAAGCGCCAAGATAACGCCCGTGCATTACGATGTAACTCTTCCCAAGAAACAGGGAAATCTTTTGAATATGGATCCATTTTACAATTCCTCTACAGACAAAATCAGCGTTACTAAGATGATTAACACAGAAAATTTTCACCAAACAGTAAAAATAGGTCGTAAATTCTAACCAAAATGAAGCCGATTTACCTAACTATTCGTTCAAGTTTCTCTTTTTTGAGTGAATTTTATGCCTTACTTCTTTAAAAACAAGGGCAGACCAGCCGAAACCAAAGTAACTTGTTGGCATATTTGAGCCAGCTGTTGATTGAACATACCAATCTCATCAGCAAAACGCCGAGCCAGTGCATTCATTGGCATAATACCTAAGCCAACTTCTCCACTCACTATAACAAGGTCACCTTTAAAATCACTTAATCTCGACAATAATTGCTGTTTTTCAAATGCCAGTCTCTCTTCATCTTCAAGACATAATAAATTCGTTAACCAAAGAGTGATGCATTCAACAATGACACAATGGCCTCCATCGTCGACTTTTTTTAATGCCGCCGCTAACGACAAGGGCGCTTCGAACAACAACCAATCGGTAGGTCGGCTTAGCTGATGAGAAGAAATACGAGCGCGCATTTCGTCATCCCATGCTTGGGAGGTGGCCACATAAGCCACCGTCGCTAGAGATTGCTCACTTCGAGAACAAACCCAACTCTCAGCAAACTTACTTTTGCCACTACGTACACCACCTAAGACTAAATGCTTCACACTATAGCACCTTCGTATTATCAATTAATGATGACTCTACAATCGCTAGCACTCTCTTTTCTAATTGTGTAAATTCTGTACTTGCAGGTAAAGCGAACCTCAACCATCCCTCACCTAAACGGATATGGATACCTTTTTTTTGGAGCAATTCAAATGCTTTTTCCGCTACATGCCTCTCTAGAAAGACACTAAAAAACAATGTCGAACTGCGCCACTCACCTTGACCTCCCAATAAGACAAACCATTTAGAAAGCAAAGGCTGTATCATTTCTTCAAATAGGTAACGCCGTCTCTTTAATGAGTCAATGGCTTGCTTTTGCCAAGTAATATCCTGTAAAGCACAGGTAGTCAGGTAGGCTGAAACCGTTGAAATTGGCCACGGCCCTATCACCCGCTGCATGGCACTCAATATCGATTTAGACGCAAAACAAAACCCGACCCGAGCGCCCGCTAATCCAAAAAATTTCCCCACAGAACGCAATACAATTAAGCCTTCAGGCCAGCCTAGATCAAATGCACACGTCAATACACTGTGATGTGCGGTTGGATCAATAAAAGCTTCATCCAAAATAACGAATTTATGCTTTTCGTCACTTAGCTTAACCAGAGCATCACGCTCAACAGACGTTGTTAAATCGGTAGTGGGATTATTAGGGTTAATCACAACAGCGATATCCCAAGACGACGATAGTAGCTCTTCAAGCGTCGAATAATACAGTACTTTATAGCCCCACTTTTTCCAGGCATCCGCATGCTCTTGATAGCCAATACTTGGCAGCATTACATTGATTGAGTTTTGAGCCGATAGGTACTGAGAAATTTGAGGGAGTAGCACAGGCAACCACTCAATGGCTTGCTGAGTACCTGAGAGAGCCATTGAATTATCACGTCCATAATACTGAGCAGCGGCTTGAGTCAGATCGTATAAATCTGGTAACTCGGCCCACATTTGTGTATCGACAACAGGGACAGACCAAGGTTCTTTATTGACAGCAGAGGACAAATCAAACCACTTCACCCCTTCCTCTAGGGAGATATTTCGCTTTATTCCCTCTACATTCCCACCGTGTTTCAACCCAATTATATCAGCACGTAAATGAAGACAACCCACACTATTACTCCTCTATCAATCAAGGTGACAGCCCGAGTCACATCGTCAGCATTAGGGTCACGGCCTTCGCCTAATATAGGACGAGACTCTTTTTTACCAAAATACACAGCATCACCGCCCAGTTTTACCCCTAATGCGCCTGCGCCTGCCGCCATGACTGGACCTGCATTAGGGCTTTTCCAATACAAAGATTGCTGTCGTGCGCATCGTCTTGCTCTAGCGCCATTCCCCCAGAGCATGCCACACAAGGCATAGGTATAAACAACCAAACGCGCTGGAATAAAATTCAGTACATCGTCCGCTCTAGCCGCAAACCACCCGAAATATTTCAGCTCATCCGTCTTATAGCCCCACATGGCATCCAAAGTATTAGCCAATCGATACACTAAGACGCCTGGAGCCCCAAAAATAAAAAACCAAAAAATAGGGGCAAAAACAGCGTCACTACCATTCTCTAATACGGACTCTATCCCTGCTTTTGCCACGTCTTCATTCGTTAGATTATCTGTATCACGACTCACAATACAACCAACGGCTGTGCGAGCCTTCACTAACTCTTTTTTTGCTAATGGGAACGCAATGGCTTGCGCATGTTCTCGCAAGCTTTGCCAACCAATACAGAAATACAAAACGAGCGTAGATAACAGCCAAGACAACGCGCTGGGTAAAACACTAAAAGAAATGAATAATACGATAAGCCAAGGAATGACCGCCAGCCCCCACGCAAAAACGCCAGCACGCTTTTGGGTAGACTCGCAGTCCGTTAGCGGTCTTTGTAATTGTAGGCGACCGCTGTCTACCCATTTGCCAAACCAAATAAGCGGATGCCACGATTTTGGTTCACCGATAAGACGATCCAGTATTAACGCACCTAAAAGGGATAAAAAAGTCGCCGAAAACCATTCAAAAATCATACAGAGTTTTTCTCATAATTGCCGTGTTGAACAAAATAATCAGGTAGAATTCTACCACCTTAATGTCATCAACAGCGATAACGATTCATGTCTCCTAAATGTTTAATGGTACAAGGCACAACTTCCGATGCAGGCAAAAGCACCTTTGTTACGGCTTTATGTCGATTATTAAAAAGGCGAGGGATTCCCGTCGCCCCTTTTAAGCCTCAAAACATGGCGCTCAATAGTGCGGTTACGCCGGATGGAGGAGAAATCGGCCGAGCGCAAGCGGTACAAGCTTATGCGGCGGGTCTTGAACCCCATGTGGATATGAGCCCTATTTTGTTAAAACCCAATACGGATACGGGGGCTCAAGTGATTATCCAAGGTAAAGCCATTGGAAATATGAATGCCGTGGGATATCACGAGTATAAGTTGATCGCAAAAAAAGCGTCTATTGAGTCCTTTACTCGCTTATGTAAGCAGTACAATTGGGTGTTAGTCGAAGGCGCTGGCAGCCCTGCAGAAATTAACTTACGTGCTCGCGACATTGCCAATATGGGGTTTGCTGAAAGCGTAAACTGCCCCGTTATTATTATTGCTGATATCGATAAGGGTGGCGTATTTGCTCATTTAGTTGGCACCCTCGAACTGTTGAGTCAATCAGAGCAAAATCGAGTCATCGGATTTGTCATTAATCGTTTTAGAGGCGACATAAGCCTGCTTCAATCAGGACTGGATTGGCTGGAAGAACGCACAGGAAAGCCTGTCTTAGGTGTGTTGCCCTTCCTAAAAGGCTTTTACCTTGAGTCTGAAGATGCCGTGACTCAACCGCTAGACAGACAGTCCGACACAAAAAATACACCCAACAAAGTATTGAAAGTGGTCATTCCAATTACCCCAAGAGTCAGCAATCACACTGACTGGGATCCGCTGAGTCTGCATCCACAGGTGCAGGTTACCTTGGTCAGACAAAATCAAGAAATCCCGCCCGCCGACCTAGTTATTCTACCTGGCAGTAAAAGTGTACAAGCTGACTTAACCTATTTGAAATCCCAAGGGTGGGAACACTATCTCAATAAACATCTACGCTACGGCGGCAAGGTTATTGGTATTTGTGGAGGCTATCAAATGTTAGGAACAGATTTAAAGGACCCTTTAGGTTTAGAAAATGATCAACCTAAGCAAATGAGTGGATTTGGCTTTATCAATATGACAACAGAGCTTGCTATAGAAAAGCGGCTGCATCTCCAGAAAGGAAAACTCAATACATCATCACCTTGGTTAACCCGTGCGGATGTTTCGGGTTATGAAATCCACTCAGGCATCTCTACCCATAACCTTCCTTACGACCCTTTTGCACAACTTGAAAACGAACAAAAAGAAGGATACATAAGTGCAGATGGGCAGATTATAGGGAGTTATTTACATGGACTTTTCGATCATCCAGAAGCGCTCCTGAGCTTACTAAACTGGGCAGGGATGAAAAGCCAATCGACCTTTGATTATGACATTTATCGTAATGCCGAAATTGATCGTTTAGCTGATTCTTGTGAAGAACACATAGACATTGATGCATTGTTGAGACGAGCAGAAGAGTTTACACTCTCTGTTTAAGTTAACCGTGAAGGCCAAATAAAAGTAGACTGTGGAATGGGAAATATCCTGTACGTTTAGTACTAAAACAGTCTACTTAAAGGGATCATCGACTTACTTTTCTAGGCTCTTATCTACAGTGCACTTCCCTTCATTAATAGCCTTTGTTGGGCGCGCTTATAGACAAATCGAAAGCGCAAAATCAACAATAAAGCCAGCAGACTTAATCCTGCCCATAGCCCGATATAAAAGCCTAAGACCCCTAAAGAATCAGCCCATGGACTAAAATGAGACAGCCAATAGCCTAATGGCATACTCAGTCCAAACAAAGAAACACCAAATGAAATCATCGCTACTCGAGTGTCCCTAAAGCCTCTTAATGCACCAGTAAACACAGTCTGCAATACATCAGAAAATTGATAACAAGCCGTTACCACTAGAATATTCGCGGCCATTAAGGCGACTTCCTTGTTCGCCGTATATAAGAAAGGAATCTCGTCATTAAAGAATTGTGTAATGGTAAAGCAAATTAAGAAATACCCCGTGCCCAATCCAATAATAACCTTCATCCTCTGCTTAACACCGTTTACACCTTCTTGAGCAAGTGCCTTAGCAATAACAATGGCCGTAACGGCACTCATCGCCATCATAGGAGTAAATAAAATAGACGTATAAGACATAATAATTTGTCCAGCGCCCAATGCATAATCTCCAAAAGATGAGATCAACCACATCAGAGAAGAAAACAACGCCACTTCAAATGAAAAAGCAAAGCCGGCGGGTATGCCAACACTTAATAACAGACCGCATTTCCTGACATAAGGCCGCACTAACTTGGTAAATAAAGGCCGCTTATTAATGAATCGATCGTAGATAAAGAAATAAAGTACCGCTATCCATATGGATAATGTTGACGCAATAGCGGCGCCTTCAGCACCCATTTCAGGGAAACCTAAGTTACCGAAAATCAATATATAATTAAAAAAGATGTTCAACAACAGACTCATAAAGGCCACCAGCATGGGAAAGTGCGGCCTACCTGCTGATTCATATAAGTTTTTATAAGCCGTCATCATGCCTAACATAGGAATAAGTGGCGATATTAGCCATAAATAACGAATGGTTACATCCCGAGTAACGTCCTCAGTAGCCATAAAAGGCACCACTAAAGGCGCAATAAACGCTGTCAGAAGAGCCCCCATGGTGCCAAGAAACAAGCACACTCCTACCGCTTGGGACATATAGATATTGACTAATTTTATCTGCCTTCCATGCAAATGCTTAGTAATCAGAGGCGTCAAACCAAATGACATCCCAATTAAAAAACAACCAATGGGAAGCCATAAACTGGATGCTAATCCTACCGCCGCAAGATGATAGGCATCATAACGGCCCAACATCAAGGTATCGACTAAGCTCGTCGATAACTCCAATGTCATCGTCAGCACCATTGGAAACAGTAAAAACAACACCTCTCTTAAATTAGGCCACTTTTTTAACACGACTCAATTCCCTGAAACAAAAAAAACGGCCTACAATGTAGCATTTTACTTAAGATAATCCAGCTTTAATCTGGCTTTAAGTCACATTTGACAAATCAATTGGAAACTTACGAAAATACGACAAGCCGCTTGCTATTAAGCGAGCCGACAGAGAAAATACCTACGTGTAATTTATTCTTATTAAAGGGAATTTTGAGATCTTATGACCGTTCTCTCCACACTAGGACCACTGTTGCTGGCGTTACTCTTAGGTTATTGGATTAACGTCCCTCCCTTAACGCAATCAAGAGTCAGCACATTACTAAGTCAACTCACTTATTTAATCTTAAGCCTAATTGGATTCAGTTTAGGCGCATTAGATAATTTTGCCGAAAAACTCGTTACAGCAGGCGCTCAAGCCGTGATTTTTTTGGTCATAATTTGCTTATTTAGTTTAACCGCACTTTATTTGTCAGGTCGTTATCTGATCCCATCCACCCAAGAGAGCATGCAAGAAAGCATCACAAAGAGCGAACACACCACAAGCCGTATAATAAGTTGGGCCATTTTCCATGAAGCCGGAAAAACACTTGCTTGGGTGATCTCGGGAGGCATTTTAGGTTACTTTTTTTCTGGTTTTGCTACGCATATAGATAGTCTAGTCATGCTTCTTTTGTATGTATTGCTTTTTTTGATCGGCTGTCAGTTGCGTCAAGGAAATTACCGTCTGCGTAAACTTTTCTTAAATAGCCAAGGTCTTATTATTGCCGCTGTCACCATTTTTAGCACGCTGTTAGCTGGGTTGATTGCCGCACTTATTATTGGATTACCTTGGCAACATGGGCTCGCCGTTGTTTCTGGTTTTGGTTGGTACAGTCTGTCTGGGATTTTAATCACTGGCCTGGGGAATCCAGTCTTAGGGACAACGGCTTTTTTACTAGACCTTAGCCGGGAAATTTTAGCCCTCATGTTGATTCCGATCTTTGCAAAAATAAACACGCATTTATCCATTGGCTTCTCAGGGGCAACCGCGATGGACTTTACACTGCCCATGCTTAGTAAATTTCATAATTCACATGTTATTCCTATTTGCATAGCCAGCGGCTTTATTATGAGTCTGCTCACACCGATTCTAATTCCTTTATTTCTTGAAATGTAATCACGTCAACCAAGCATCTAGGAGGTTAAGACGCGCCAAGACAATAGAGAGAAACAGATAGAGCAATTGAAAGGGCCATGCCGCTACATTGACATGCCCAACCAGTAGCCGTTACAAAATAAGATCAAGGACGAGGGGCATAAGCGAAAACATCCGAAGCACATTGCGCATCTTGCAACCCTGAGGATTTTAATTGGTCTAATGTGCCATACACCATAGCAACCGAGCCACTTATAAAAGCCACACTGTTGCTAAGATCCTCATAATCGTCTTGAATAGCTTGGTATAACCAACCAGAACGGCCACCCCAAGAGTCATCAGGCTCATTAACGACAATGTTTACCGTAAATCCATTTTCAGAATCCGCCATGGACTTCAGCCATTGCTTCTGAAAAATATCGGCTGGCGTACGTACTCCCCAATAGAAAGAGACCTTTCCAGAATATTTTTGATGCTTAAGGTGATCATACATGCTTTTGATCTGCGAAAACCCAGTACCACCAGCAATCAATAATATATGCTCAACCTCTGGCGTGATAAGAGAAGACGCTACATGACTGTCTCCACCTGGCATTTTTAGCGTAATATCGGTATGGTTTTTTAAAAAGTCAATCACTCTATAAGCAAGCGATGCCTCATCGTTAACTAAGATAAATAAAGTCAATTCAGGCAACTCGTGTGGTGCACTGCCGATAGAATAAGGAACCGATTCACCAGTAGGCAATACAATCATTAAATACTGACCAGCAATAAAACTTTGGTTTTCAACCTTTAGAGTAACTTGGTAAACGTTTTGATTAATCAGTTCAATTGTACCCACTTGGGCTATTACATCTTTCACACCACAACTCCAAAGCTAGCGTTGCTATTTGTCGCTTCTTTTTACACTCAATAAAAAGGGAAAAAATCGAAACTCAATAGGAACAGTATGGCAGAGAACTCAAGTCTCTGACCATGATATTAAATACAAAAAAGCCACTAATGATAGTGGCTTTTTAAAGCAAGTTTACAACTTACTTGCCTTTACCTTTCATTGACTCAAAGAATTCATCATTCGTCTGAGTCACTTTTAAACGATCAATCAAGAATTCTGTTGCCGCAACGTCTTCCATAGGATTTAACAACTTGCGAAGTATCCACATGCGTTGCAACTCATCTTCAGAGGTTAATAAGTCTTCTCGACGAGTACCAGAACGGCGAATATTGATCGCTGGGAAAGTACGTTTCTCGGCAATTTTACGGTCTAGATGAAGTTCGCTGTTACCTGTACCTTTAAATTCTTCAAAGATAACTTCATCCATTTTAGAGCCAGTATCTACCAATGCCGTAGCAATGATGGTTAAACTGCCTCCTTCTTCGATATTACGTGCCGCACCAAAGAAACGCTTCGGACGCTCTAATGCATTCGCATCAACACCACCGGTTAATACTTTACCAGAGGAAGGAATAACGGTGTTGTAAGCACGCGCTAAACGCGTAATGGAATCCAAAAGAATAACCACATCACGTTTATGCTCAACCAAACGTTTGGCTTTTTCAATCACCATTTCAGCCACTTGAACATGTCGACTGGGTGGCTCATCAAAAGTCGAGGCAACCACTTCACCACGTACAGTACGTGACATTTCTGTTACTTCTTCAGGGCGTTCATCGATCAACAAGACAATCAGATGACAATCAGGTGAGTTACGAGTAATCGCATTGGCAATATTCTGTAACATGAAGGTTTTACCTGCTTTTGGCGGAGAAACAACCAAAGCACGCTGACCTAAGCCCATAGGCGCCACAAGGTCAATAATACGAGATGTGACATCTTCTGTTGAACCATTACCCGCTTCCATCAATAAACGTTCATCAGGAAATAGCGGTGTTAAGTTTTCAAAAAGAATTTTATTACGAACACTTTCAGGTTTATCAAAGTTAATTTCATTAACTTTTAAAAGAGCGAAATAACGTTCGCCATCTTTTGGAGGTCTGATTTTTCCAGAAATCGTATCACCAGTACGTAAACTAAAGCGGCGAATCTGACTAGGAGAAACATATATATCGTCAGGACCAGCTAAGTAAGAACTGTCAGGGGAGCGTAGAAAGCCAAAGCCGTCTTGCAGAATTTCTAAAATACCATCGCCATAAATATCTTCACCACCTTTAGCATGACGCTTAAGGATTGCGAAAATTACATCTTGTTTCCGAGAACGGGCGATATTATCTAGACCCATTTCGGCAGCAATGTCTAATAGTTCTTGTACTGATTTCTGTTTTAATTCGGTAAGGTTCATAAACGGATTTTGCGTTTGCTCATTAAGGGACAATGGACGGGTCTACTCTTCAGATAAATACGTTAATGTGAATAAATATATAATTTTTTTATTGAAGTCATATTACTATTACGAGTACTAGACAAAAAAATCCATATTATAGTCTTTACAAATTACCCTATAAACTCTCTACAAGGAAATAATAAAACAGATGACTAAGTCATAGTAGTCGAAACAATTAGATTGGCCGTCTCGTAAATAAACATTGAATGAAACTAAAAAATTAACGTCATTCAATAAAGACATCCCTACTATAGATCGACTTATCGCTTAGGTCTATAGGAAAAAAGCAGGAATTTGATTTTTTTTGAGAATTTTTTGATCAGAGGTCAAAATCATGACTTTCACTGGATACTAAGATACTCTTGCCCTTATTCGACGATTGGGAAAGGCTTAACGAATGCAATCACTCTTTCAGCAACAAACTCATGATTTACCGTTCGAAAAAATTGCCGCTATAGATCTAGGGTCAAACAGCTTCCACATGGTAATAGCACAACTTCACCATGGCCAACTTCGCATCACAAACGAGTATGGTGAGAAAGTCCAATTAGCGGCCGGGTTAGTCAATGATGTATTAGAAGATGACGCACTACAAAGGGGCTTAGACTGCCTAGCACGCTTTGCACAGGTAATCGAAGACATGCCTCTTGGTTCCGTCCGTATTGTCGGCACCAACGCACTGCGAGTCGCTGATAACCGTTATGATTTTATTGGCAAAGCCATGGACATCATTTCACATCCAGTGGAAATTATCGCGGGACGAGAAGAAGCGCGCTTAATTTACGTCGGCGTGTCCAATACCATGGATCATGGTGATCAAAAACGCCTAGTGGTCGACATTGGCGGTGGTAGTACCGAATTTATTATTGGTCAACAGTTAAAACCCATCCTAACAGAAAGCTTGCATATGGGTTGCGTCAGCTTCCGACAACGCTTTTTTGCAGATGGCACCATCAATAAAACCAATTTCCAAAAGGCCGTTACCTCAGCTCGACTTGAACTATTTAGTATTCAAGATGATTTTTTAGAGGAAAAATGGGACATTGCTATCGGCTCCTCAGGCACCGTTAAAGCGGCTTATAACATCATCAAGGAAAACGCCTGGAGCAAAAAGGGCATCACTCTCAAAGCACTTAAAATGCTCCAGAAAGCGCTTTTTGAAGCCGGACATTCAGACAACATCAATTTAGTCGGCCTAAAGCCAGAGCGTAAATCGACGTTTGCCGCCGGGATCGCCATCCTTACCGCTGTATTTGAGTGCTTCGACATTAAACAAATGGATTTTTCAAACGGTGCATTACGCGAAGGCGTGCTATACGATATTGTTGGCCGTTATACTGAAACAGACATACGTGAAAGCACAATTCAATATCTGCTAAATCAGTATCATATTGACACTCAACAATCAAAACTGGTCATGAACACCGCCATCTCAGCACTCGCTCAAGTAAAAGACGCCTGGGACCTAAATAGTGTATTGGTAGAAGATTTACTCAGATGGGCCGCGTTGATTCACGAAGTTGGCATCGGTATCTCTCACAGCCGATACCATAAACACGGCGCCTACATCATCAGAGAATCTGACTTACCTGGCTTCTCCCAACAAGAGCAACAAGCACTCGCTAGTTTAGTCTTGCGCCATAGACGAAAATTCAGCCAATCACTCATGTATCGTTTCACAAAAAGCGACCAACTAGAATTGGACAAACTGGCGATTCTTTTACGATTATCCATTGTGATGCACCATGATAGAAAAGAAGGTGATATGCCGATTTTCACACTGCAAGCAAAAGACAAAACAATTAGACTTGAATTTTTACCGGAATGGCTTGAATCAAGACCATTAACAGAAGCCACACTTCAACAAGAAGCAGATTATTTGGCCGCTGAAGGTTATAAATTAAGTTTCAGCTAAGAAAAAAGGTTAACGTTTACGCAACAAACAAAAACCTCTTACCCAAGTGCCTGAGTAAGAGGTTTTTTTATCTCTGTCTATTGTAAATAGCAAGCCATCAAGATAATCGAGTTACCGCGTATTGTCTGCCAGATCAGCAAGTAAAGTACGTTGAGCACTACGATAAAGGCCTTTACGGGGTTTATTTAATTGATAAGAGCCGTCGCTTTGTAACACCCAACTTTGGGTATTATCAGCCAAATAACACTCTAATTCCTTTTTCACACGACGAGCCAATTTTTGATCTTGCAATGGGAAAGCCACTTCAATACGATTATTTAAGTTACGATCCATACCATCGGCACTGGATAAATACACGAGAGGATTGCGGTTATTATAAAAATAATACACTCGCGTATGCTCTAAAAAGCGACCTATTAGAGAACGCACACGGATGTTTGAGGACACACCTTTAACACCCGGTCTTAATGTACAAATGCCTCGAACAATCAAATCTATTTTGACGCCAGCCTGTGACGCTTTATATAAGGCTTGAATTAAACGCTGCTCAGTCAAAGAATTTACTTTAATGATAATACGTGAAGGATCACCTTTTCGAGCATTCTCGGCTTCTCGTTGAACCATATCTAACAAACGGTCACGAAGAGTAAAAGGCGCATGCAGCAACTTCTTCACTTTAAGCTCTTTACTCATACCCGTTAATTGCTGAAACACCTTATGAACGTCTTCACCGATATCTGGATCGCTGGTTAAAAAACTGTAATCCGTATACAAACGCGCATTACCAGCGTGATAGTTCCCCGTTCCTAAATGTACATAACGAGCAAGAACGTGCCCTTCTCGACGTACAATCAAAATCATTTTAGCGTGGGTTTTATGTCTTACTACTCCATAAACAACAACGGCACCCGCATCTTGTAAACGACTGGCTAAAGCCAAGTTTTCCGCCTCATCAAAACGGGCTCTTAACTCAATAACAACCGTCACTTCTTTACCATTTCGTGCGGCATCCACCAAAGCGTTGGCTATAGGTGAACGAGCACCAGTACGATAAAGCGTTTGACGAATGGCCACAACATTTGGGTCTTTAGCCGCATTGGTGAGAAAGTCTACCACCGGAGAAAAGCTTTCAAATGGATGCATTAATAAGTAGTCACGTGAGCGAATGGCTTCGAAAATATCACTTCCGCCCGCTAACTTCTTTGGCAAACCAGGAGAGAAAGGTGAATACATCAACTCAGGTCGATCAACCAAATCCAATACGCCCATTAAACGACTGAGATTCACTGGCCCGTCTATACGATACAAATCGGCTTCGTGCAAATCAAATTGTTTCAGTAAAGATAGGACAACTTCATCTGGACAGTTCTGAGCAATTTCCAAACGCACAGAGCTACCATAATGACGACTTTGCAATTCCGTTCTCAACGCCCCAGCCAAATCCACACCAATATCGTCAGAATCCACTTCCAAATCCGCGTTTCGTGTTAAACGGAACTGGTAACAACCTTTCACCGTCATGCCTGGAAATAATTGATCCGCATGCGCATGGATAATCGATGAAAGGAACACCAAGTTATCGCCCCCATCACACACCTCATCGGGTAGACGAACCAACCTAGGTAATGAACTTGGAGCAGGCACAATGGCTAAACCGTTTTCGCGCCCAAAAGCATCACGCCCCTCCAATTCGACAACAAAGTTAAAAGTCTTATTTGCTAAACGAGGAAATGGGTGCGCAGGATCAAGACCAACTGGACTGATAATAGGCAATACATCGTCTCTAAAGTAACGCTTAACCCAAGCGGCTTGAGCATCAGACCAGCGAGTGCGACGAATAAATTTCACATCATTTTCAGCCAGTTTCGGCAAAATAATATCATTTAAGATTCGGTACTGGCGGCGCACCAATTTATGCGCTTGGTCACTTATCTGACGTAACACTTCTTTAGGGTGCAGGCCATCAGGGCCATTTTTTTCGCGGCTGTATTCAAGTTGGCTTTTTAAACCAGCAACGCGAATTTCAAAAAATTCATCCATATTACTGCTAAAAATACACAAGAACATTAAGCGATTTAAAATAGGATGATTTTCATCCATCGCCTGTTCCAACACCCGAGAGTTAAACTGCATGTGGCTTAATTCTCGGTTAAAATACAACTCAGGGTCATTTAAATTAATTTCTTCAGGGCTTTGCTCTTCTATGGCAATTTTTTTAGAGTCTGATGGTTGCTCTGGGATAGGCTCTAATACCAGCTCATCCGCGTCTTCTACAACAACCGTAGTTTTAACGTCTTTATCAATTGCTTCTGACACCGGTAACTCTAACATGAGCTTTATTTACTCCTGACTAATAACCTAAAAAAATTAATGATTCCATGCTCAAAATAAACATGGCTAGGAATGACGTACTTGTCCTATCTAGCCATGACAGTGATGGTTAAATGTTACGCTTTTATCTCCTGACAAAACACTTACTTTGCAAGCAATAAACGAGCCGCATCTTTTGCGAAATAGGTCAAAATCCCATCGGCCCCGGCTCGCTTAAACGCTAATAACGATTCAATCATAACGCTGTTTTTATCTAACCAACCGTGTTGAAAGGCCGCCACCTGCATAGCGTATTCGCCACTTACTTGGTACGCAAACGTAGGCACCGCTAGCTCAGTTTTCACACGACGAACAATATCTAAATAAGGCATACCGGGTTTAACCATCACCATATCCGCGCCCTCTTCAATATCAAGCAAGACTTCGCGAATCGCTTCATCAGAGTTAGCTGGGTCCATTTGATAAGTAAATTTATTTCCCTTACCCAAATTTGAACTGGAACCTACAGCGTCTCTAAAAGGCCCATAATAAGCAGACGCATACTTGGCTGAATAAGCCATAATACGTGTATTTATGTAACCTTGTGACTCAAGCGCCTCTCGTATCGCACCGATACGGCCATCCATCATATCGGATGGTGCAACAACGTCGGCACCCGCTTCGGCATGAGACAGCGCCTGCTTCACCAAAATATCGGTTGTAATGTCATTTAATACATAACCTGAACCATCAATAACACCATCTTGGCCATGAGTAGTAAAAGGATCCAAGGCAACGTCTGTTATGACGCCTAAATCAGGAAACGCTTCTTTTAATGCTCTCACGGCTCGCTGAGCCAATCCATCTGAATTATAAGCTTCTTCAGCTTCTAAAGATTTTTTCTCCGAAGACACCACTGGAAACAAAGCAATAGCGGGGATTCCAAGCGCCACCAACTCAGCCGCTTCCACTAATAACTGATCCAAAGAGACTCGCTCAATGCCCGGCATAGACGCAACCGTTTCCCTTTGATTCTCCCCTTCAATAACAAACATGGGGTAAATCAAATCATCTACGCTTAATTGATTTTCACGCATTAAACGACGAGAAAAATCATCTTTACGCATACGACGCATACGGACAAATGGAAAGGTCATGTACCTAACTCCTATAATTGTAGGTTAAAATAACGATTTTTTATGACATTTTCGTTACAGGAAATATTAACTAAGCTGAGATTCGGCTTCTTCAAGCTTTTCTTGAGCCTCAAACCACGCCTCTTCGCTTTCCTCTAACGTTTGCTTCCAACTGGCTTCATCGGCAAGCAAGCGCTGTAAAGTATCTTTATTTTCAGCGTCGTAAAGTGAACCATCAGCCATTAGCTCAGTGATGGCATCCAGCTTTGTCTGTGCGTTATGTACGGCTTTTTCATGCTTTTCTATGTCTTTTCGCAAGGGTCTTAATTGCTGCCTAAGATCCGCCGCTTTTCGACGCTCTTCTTTACGGTCTACTTTATCAACGGGCGCAAGTGTGCTTTTTTCAGCGCGGTTCATGGCTTGCTGACGCGCTTGCAACCAAGCATGGTAAGCTGGTAAATCACCATCAAATAAAGTCACTGTGTTATCCGCCACAAGATAGAATTCATCCACAGTACTGTTTAATAAATGACGATCGTGTGAAACCACTAGAATGGCACCAGGGTAAGCTTGCAAGGCTTCCGTTAACGCTTGTCTCATTTCAAGGTCTAAATGGTTTGTCGGTTCATCCAGCACCAATAGATTAGGCTTTGTCCAAGCAATTAACGCCAAGGCTAAACGCGCTTTTTCACCACCAGAAAAACCACTGACCTCACGCAACGCATCATCACCGATAAAACCAAAGCCACCTAAGTAACGGCGTATTTCGTTTTCTAATACTTTGGGCGTTAACCTTTGAATGTGCAGTAAGGGTGAAGCGGTTAGATCCAATGCACTCAACTGATGTTGTGAAAAGTAGCCAACGTTCAGGTTTTCACCACATACTAAGGTTCCTGACAAGTTCATTATTTCACCCACAAGAGACTTTATCAAAGTGGATTTACCGGCCCCGTTCGGCCCAAGCAAACCAATCCTTTGACCATCTCTCATGCCAAAATTAGTGTGTGATAACTGCACTTTTTGCGCGCCGTCTTCGGTCACATAACCTAAATCCGCATGTGTTAATTGAATAAGCTGTTGAGATGTTTTTTCCGCCATTGGGATACTAAAAGAAAATGGAGAATCAATATGAGCGGGGCCAATGGTTTCCATTTTCTCCAGCATTTTTAAACGGCTTTGCGCCTGCTTAGCTTTTGTTGCTTGATAACGAAAGCGATCCACATACTGCTGCAAATGGGCACGTTTTACCTGCTGACGCTCAAATGTCGCCTGCTGTTGGGCTAAATGCTCGGCACGTTGTCTTTCATAATTGCTGTAATTCCCCTTATAAAGCACCAATTTTTTCTGATATAAATGCACTATATGACTGCAAATAGCGTCTAAAAAGTCCCTATCATGAGAAATCAGAATCAGGGTACCAGGGTATTGGCGCAACCAGCCTTCTAACCACATCACCGCATCTAAATCTAAATGGTTCGTTGGCTCATCCAGCAACAATACATCAGAAGGGCACATCAATGCTTTCGCTAGGTTCAATCGAATGCGCCACCCACCTGAAAAATCAGACACTGGACGAATCATATCCTCCATTTTAAAGCCCAGCCCTTGCAATAAGGTTTCGCCTCGAGAACGCGCGCTGTAACCATGAGCGGACTCAAATTCACCTAACCAATGAGCCTGCGCGTTGGCATCATGATTTGTTTCCGCTTTCACAATCTCCGACTCTATTTTTCTGAGCCAATCATCCCCATCCAAACAGTAATCTAAAGCACTGCGTTGAGTCTCTTCGACCTCCTGAGCCATAAAAGCAATACGACGCTGCCCCGGAAGGATGAGCTCTCCTGTGTCCGCCGATAAATCGCCTCTAACCATAGCAAACAAGGAGGATTTTCCAGCGCCATTAGCGCCAATTAATCCCACTTTTTGCCCTTCGAAAATCGTTAAATCCGCGTCTTCTAATAAAAATTGAGTACCGCGTTGTAAACTTACTTGAGAAAATTGAATCATGCTTTGCGCTTATCTCTCTGTCACTGACAAATAAAATAGAATGGAATACCTGCATTTTAAAGTGCTCACTCCTTAAACAAAATAGCAAACCAAAAGAAAAGCACTTATTTTCGACAAAGCCCCCCCTTGAAGCTTGGCCACATTAAAACCATTAAAGAAACATTCTGACGAGTATTACCAAATACGGCATCATAAATAACAAAAAAAACTAAGCACCTCTAGACTCAAAACAGCATGAGAGTTTCAAAAACACGCCAAGCAGCGTAAAATGAGACTCAATTAAATCACAAACAAAACCCAGTTTTATTAGGCGCACATCAGCGCAAGGTGACCCCGTGAACGAAATTCAACGCTTTTCCTTTGACCACGCAAACGTCCGTGGTGAACGCGTCATATTAACCAAGGCCTATCAAGACATCATTAAGCGAAAAAACTACCCTCTCCCCATTGAGCAACTTTTAGGCGAGTTCATTGCCGCCATCGCTTTATTGCGTGATTTGGTTAAAGTTGATGGCAATTTGTCTATTCAAGCAAAAGGTAATGGTTTTTTAAGCACCATCATGACGGAATGCGATGAGCACAGAAACATTCGAGGGATAGCCCAGTGGGATGAGACTCAAGCCATCCCTGAAAAGATTGATTTAAAAGAAACCTTACAAGGCGGCTATCTTGTCATCACGATCAGTCATAAAAATGGTACGCGTTACCAAGGAATTGTCGAGCTTGTTGGGGCAACACTAGGCGAATGTATCGCTCAATACTTTTCCCAGTCTGAACAATTGCCAAGTCGCGTTTGGTTAGGTTGTGACGGTACGGCCTGCGGCGGACTTTTTTTGCAGCGTTTACCAAAAGAACAAGAAAAAAGTGGCGATGAAGATGCGTGGGATCGTTTAACCCTATTAGCCTCAACCGTTAAACAAGAAGAGCTCGTTTCAGTAGCCACTGAAGAACTACTTCACCGTTTATATCATGAAGAGGAAGTGCGTCTTTATGAACCAAAAGCAATGCAATTTGCTTGCTCTTGTTCCCGCCAGAGAACCCTTGAAGCCATGACATCCATTAGTCCCGACGAACTTAGAGAGATTATCATTGAACAGGGCAAAATCAGCACTACCTGCCAATTTTGCGCTGAAACGTATGACTTTACAGACAGCGATCTTAGCCATATTTTAGGCGATCAATCGCAAACGCATTAATCAGCGTGGGCTAAGTAGCCGAGAACTTGGCGTGCTTGAGTAAATCACGCCAAGTAATAATGCCTTTCAAAAGCTGGGCTTTGTCAGTGACCAAAACACAAGAAATGTCCACCGTTTTCAACCAAGCCAGTACCGCTTCGATAGAATCTTCTTCTACGACACAAATAGGCTGACGCGTCATAATCTGATGAGCCACTCTGTTGAAGGAATCCAAGTCTCTTTGCATTTCACCCGCCGTCCCTAAAAAAGGACTCAGCACTCGCAACATATCCCTATCTGAAATAATGCCCACTACTTTATCTTGATCCACCACGGGTAGGTGATGAACGTTATGCAACTCCATTAAGTGTCGAATCTCCACAAATTTAGTGTCCATAGAGACACTGATTACAGGAGCTGTCATTAAATCCATTACTCTCAATTGTGTTATCGCATTCATGTCAACCACCTCCGAGTAAATTTAAGACGTCTATCTCTTAGCCTAGCGTGATTACAGCCTTTCTTACTCCTATTTTTTATTATATTTGTAACAAGCCCTATCTGTAAAAAAACCTATCTAAAAAGTAATACACACACAGAAAAAAGGACAGTTAACATGCCTGACTCAAAATGGCTCATCAAAATCGATAAGGTTCCAGACGATTTACTTATATTAATAACGTCAGTGTAACCCGTTGCTTCAAGCACTTCGCATACATCATCATTCTTTTTGTACACGCAACGGTCCCAAAATAAATATACATAAAAGGCATGAATCCTTCATATCACCATATCCACCAAGACATTTAAACGAAAATACGTATAATTAGACCAATCCCGTCAGTTTCTTAAAAATATTCTCGATAATTTCTAAAAATCATGAGGATTTGGGTTTAAAAAATCGCATTACCCCAAATATTTATAAGAAACCTGATACGAGAAACGTGCTGATACTGACATATTTTCTCTACCGATATGCCCAGGCCAAAAGCCCACAGCATCAGCCGCTCGAATTACATTGGCTTTAACATGGCGAACCTTTAATGACCTCAAATTCAGTTGATATTTTGCTAGTCGGGGGTGGCGCAATGAGCACCACCCTAGGAATGATACTTAACCAACTTGATCCAAGTCTTACCGTGACCATGGTAGAGCGACTTGATCAAATAGCGCAAGAAAGCACCAATGGCTGGAACAATGCCGGCACAGGGCATGCGGCCTACTGCGAACTAAACTACACATCCACTCGCCCAGATGGCCGTGTTGATACCAGCAAAGCGGTTGATATTAACGCCGCCTTTGAAGTGAGCTTACAATACTGGTCATATCTTGTTGAAAATAACATTCTTCCAGAACCGACCCAATTTATTAACCGAGTACCGCACAAAAGCTTTGTTTGGGGAGAAAAACATGTCGCCGAGCTTAAAGCGCGTTATGAAGCACTAAGCGCACTACCGTCTTTTCAAGAAATGGAGTACACCGAAGACAGAGAAACCCTGGCGGAATGGATGCCCCTCATAATGAAGGACCGCAACAGCGATGAACCTCTTGCGGCCACACGGATCCAACATGGCTCCGATGTTAACTTCGGGGCGATTGCGCGGCTCATGGCCAATCACTTAATGAAGCAAGACAATTTTAATGTAAAATTAAGTGCCTCAGTGACCGACTTAACGAAAAATAAAGATGGCACATGGGAAGTAGAAATTACCAATAAGAAAGGCAAAAAGGAAATCATCAATGCTGGCTTCGTTTTTCTAGGTGCCGGCGGCGGTGCACTGCCTCTGCTGCAAATGTCTGGTATTGAAGAAGGTAAAGGCTATGGTGGCTTCCCAGTCAGTGGTCAATGGCTAGTCTGCGATAAACCAGAAATCGTCAGCCAACATTTCGCCAAAGTATACGGTGCCGCGCCTATTGGCGCCCCACCAATGTCAGTCCCTCATTTAGACACTCGTATCATCGATGGAAAAAAAGCCTTATTATTTGGGCCTTTTGCTGGCTTCACTACAAAGTTTCTAAAAAATGGTTCAATAATGGATTTACCTCTCAGTGTCAGATTAAGCAATCTGAAACCCATGCTGTCAGTGGGTAAGAACAATATGGACCTTACTCGTTATTTGATCAGCGAAGTCATGCAGTCTCATAAAGACCGTGTCGATTCATTACGTAATTTTTACCCCGATGCACAAGACAAAGACTGGACCTTGGCTTACGCAGGGCAGCGAGTACAAATTATTAAAAACGATGAAAAAGGCGGAGGGAAACTGGAATTTGGTACGGAAGCCATTGTCTCTAAAGACGGAACGTTAGCGGCGCTATTAGGTGCCTCTCCAGGCGCATCAACCACGGTAAATACCATGCTTAATATTTTAGAAAAAAGTTTCCCTAAACGTATTGCTTCAGAGAATTGGCAGACTCAATTAAAAACCATGGTGCCATCGTATGGAGAGTCATTAACAGAAAATACAGATCTGTTACTTAAGGTACGGGAACGAACACTCAATACGCTCAAATTAAAACCTTAATTGCGGTCATCATGCACAAAACAGGATGATCATAGCAATTTTTCAATAATAAAAGACATGAGGAAGGCTTAGCCCATCTAGGAGGCTAGCCTAAATTGTTTATGACGATTTCATTTGCAGAAAGATCAGATCAACTATGCGACCAATTACGAACGCTTGAGCATCAAACGGATGATTCAGATACCTTGTTTTATTGCGCGTATTTACTCGGTCTACTCGGTGTTCACGGCGGCATTGAAGCCGAAGGTAAAGAAGAGTTCGACCTTAGCTTTAGTCAAGAGCTATATGATACGCTAACAAGGGAAGCTGTTTCAGAAGAAGACAAGAAACAGATTTTATCCCTGCTAGAAAGCGTCAAATAAGACGTTGATTTATGCTATTTTCAAGCCGGCAACCCATTGTAATGATTGCGTAAAACGACTTGATTCATTAAACAGGCAATGAGACAAAACGACTATCGGTTTTTGCATTCTGTCTATTTGAAAAAACGAACAGCAAAAACTTTCATTGCTTTTAATTTTACTAACTGGAACCGAATCATGAAAAAAACACTAATTGCAGCGTTAGTCCTATCCTCTACCACATTCTCTTATGCCGATAGTGCCGACAGCTCATTAACTCTAGAGAGCAAGGAACAACGCTTAGGTTACAGCGTTGGCTCTATGTTCGGTGGCCGTATGGGACAAGACTTTACAGACCTAGATCTTGAAACCTTCATCAAAGGCTTTAAAGATGCCTATGCAGGAAAAGAGTTGGCTCTAACTGAAGCTGAGATTACTGAATCCATTCAAATGTTCCAACAAGAAAAACTAGCCGAAGCGCAGCGTGAACAAGAAAAGCTTGCGGCAGAAGCGTCCGCCAAAAATGCCGAATGGTTTGCTGAGTTAGAAAAAATGGACGGCGTTATGAAAACTGAGTCTGGCCTGATGTATAAAGCCATTACTCAGGGTGAAGGCGCTGCACCAGTCGAAACAGATGTTGTAAAAGTGAATTATGAAGGCTCCTTAGTGGATGGCACCGTATTTGACAGCTCTTATGAGCGCGGAGAGCCAATCAGCTTCCCATTGAACCAAGTGATTCCAGGCTGGACAGAAGGCCTTCAATTGATGACTGTTGGCTCTAAATATGAACTGTATATTCCATCAGATCTAGCCTATGGCCCAGGCGGTACTGGTCCAATCCCACCAAATGCACCACTTAAGTTTGTGGTGGAGCTACTAGACATCGAAACAGAAGAAGAGACTGAAACAGAAACAGCGGAAGAAACCGCTCAATAAAAACGCTTGATACCCAGGCTACACAAAAAAGCCGAGCGACTTAAACAATCAGTCACTCGGCTTTTTTATTAGTGTCATTTATACAGACAAAAACGAAGTCTACAAAAAACACATCACATACAAAAAGAACGAAACCAACGCTATACGCTATATATGCTTCGCCTGCTGAAAGTGCTCTACCCAGCGTGTGGCCGCCCAGAAAAAAACAATTGAAAAAGCGTAGAACATCACCCCAATATTGTGACTAAACATAGATTGAGTTAACGCAAAATCCATGTAACTCATCGGTATCAAAGCACCGGCTAAAGCATAGGCTTTTACATTCCAATTATGATGATGTAGGTGCATTTTTCTAAGAAATAGCTTTAAGGGAACAAGATACACAACTATCAGAAAGAAAAGCCCGATAAGCCCTCTTAAACTCAACGAAGTTAAATACTCATTGTGCGCATGAGAAAAACGTAAAATAGACTGACTTATCAAACCCTCATCCGCCAGCTCTTGCTTAATTTCGACACTGTGGTACTCCCCAACACCTAAGAGCGGAGACATATTGAACATATAAACGGCCGCTTTCCACATTTCAAACCGCTGACCAACTGAATTATAAAGAAAATCCCCAGATTGATAACGCTCAATGTCCGTCACAACCTCATGCAAGCGCTTAGCCACGCCAAATTGAGGCACGGAAATGATCACAACACTTAGCGCAATAAGTAGACAACTTCCCCAGATACGCAGCTTTTTATCTAACAAATCTCTACTTTGCCAGAAAATAAAAGCCACAATAATAGGCAAAGAAACCCACCCACCTCGAGTACCGGAAAGCAATGAAGCAAACACCCCACAAGAGACGGCCAGAAGTGCAAAAACCGTCAGTTTATGCCAGCCTTTTTGTGCCTTAAAGTACAAAAAAGCACAAAACGACAAACCACCTAATAATAAAGACGTATTACCAAACATAATGGGGTGCTCAAACCCATTCGCTCTATCCAAGCCTAAAATCCATCGATCGTACACGGCAAAACAAAATGCACCTAAGGCGCCAATCATCACCCCATACCAAAGCAGGTCTCGCTTGTAGGGCAATCTCAGTAAAACAAACAACACAGGTATAGCCAACAAGAAACGTACAGGTCGATCAAGTTCTCTAGTATGCCAACCATCAAGATAAACAAACAGCAACATACTGAGGAAATAGGTGACAAAAGAAGCCATTAACCACCCATCTAGGCGATCTGATACCCATGAGCCTTTCGCAAATAACAACACAAAGAAAGTACACAATAAGAATAAGGGAGCAAGGGAAATCCCTTCATTGAGCACTAGGCTCAACCCCAAAGAAACAGACGCCATCAGCCAAGCTAGGAAGGGTAAAAGAGCCAATTCAGAAGTAGCAGGCGTAGACTGTATGTTATTTTGCATTTTTATGGAAAAAACCGTTGATCAAAGTGAAGATAATAATTTTCAAGTCCAGCCATATTGACCAGTTTTCAATGTAATACAAATCGCAATCAATACGTTGCTGCAGCCCTGAATCACCCCGCCACCCATTGATTTGAGCCCAACCAGTGATGCCCGCTTTAACCATGTGTTTCTTCATATACAATGGAATTTCGTATTTAAACCGCTCAACAAAAACAGTACGCTCAGGTCTAGGCCCAACAATCGACATATCGCCTTTCAAGACATTAATAAACTGCGGTAATTCATCCAAACTGGTTCGACGAAGAAGGCGTCCAAATCGAGTCACCTTCATATCAGCCGCCCCTCCCCACTTCACGCCATCCGCTTCACTGTCCACCGCCATAGAACGAAATTTCAACATATTAAAAGAACGTCCATTCCAGCTCACTCTTTCTTGGCGGTAAAAAACAGGACCTTTTGACGACAACTTAACCGCAATGGCAATGAGCAACATAACAGGACTAATACAGATCAAGATAAGTGATGCGAGTATCTTATCTTCTAACCATTTTAACACCCTATTTTTCCCCTCCAACATAGGCGAGGTAGATAAATTTATTAACGGTAACCCTGCTACTTCAGTAATAGAATGGTTTAGCAGTTGAAACCCAAAAATATCAGGGACAATACGAATGGTCACAGTAGAAGTCGCCAACAATGCCTGAGTTTTTTCCATTTTCTGGACTTCACCTAAAGGCAAAGTGATCCAAACTTGGTCAACCCCCCTCTCATGAACAATTCGCTCTACTTCATCGATTGAGCCTAGAATAGGATAATCGGCATTTTGTACGGGAGACGAAGGGGCATCATCGATAAATCCAACCACAGAAAGGCCTAAATTGGGGTTTTTTTGCAATTTATCAATGACCCTTTGCCCAAGGTCACCATTGCCAACCAAGAGAATACGACGAATGTTTCGACCTTTGGCACGCCAATAGCCGAGTGTTCGCCTGATCGCAATACGTGTTATCGCAATAAAGACAAGGGACCAAACAAACCAAGAGAACACCCACAACCGAGGTAATGAATCACCATATTGAGTCACATAGGCGGAAAGAATAATTAAAAGGAATGTAACAACGTGCGACCAAAAGACCAGACTGGCTTCTGTGGTTGAGTTGGTTCCACGCCAACCCTGATAAGCACCTAATGAACTATAAGCCACCTGCCCCATAAGAACACCAACAAGTAAGCTGTTATAAAAATAGCCACCAAAGTAGTTGTGATCAAAAAACCAATAGAAAGAACAAAAACCAGCGGTAACAATACCCATGGCATCGAGTATGCGTATCGTAATACCTATAGACGCACTGTGTTCTTTTAAACCACGACCTGATTTCACTATGTATTCTCAAAAAACAAACAAGATAAAGTAACCGACCAAAATACACTAAACGGCGACAACTGAATAGAAATAAAACCCATAAACCAGATTATAAATGACATTCAAACGAATCCAGAGCACGATCAACGCATCCAGTATAAACGCTCAAATAACAAAATAGCGCCCTCTATTTAAGATGATGTAAGGCGTATAATTTACACGATTAAAACATAAGATTAAGTGTTTCTGATCACATAAAATGTGCTCTTGCATGTTACACTACGCGCCATATTTTTAAAGTTGTAATGGAGATAACTTATGACCCGCTACGTACCTCTACAGCGATCACTGCATAACAAAGCAGGCTATGCCTCGACCATCAGCATGGAATACGCTGCACCAATGACAACGGTACCGCTTGTAAGAGAGGAACTGTCCCATGTAATACAGCACATGGGGGTGGCTTTCCAAAAGCGTACACATGGGGATAACACAGAGTCTTTTGAGTTGGTTGGCTTACAAGCATTAAAACCAAACGAGAACCTATTCGTTTTGCCTGATGGTCGTTGGTTAGGGGGATACAAACCGGCTTTCTACAGGGCCTACCCTTTTTCGTTAGAAATGGATCAGGACAATGCTCAGCTGCAGCTGTGCGTTGAGGAAAGTGCAATTAAATACGAGATGTCTCCCAGTGATCTTGCGTTTTTCAAAGACGAAACAAATTTATCAGACCATATGATGAATTTCGTTAAATTCTTAGAAAAAGCATTAAACGGACGAAAAGACACATTACGCTTAATGTCTGCGTTACAAGAAGCCAACTTAATTACACCCTGGACGATAACCTATTCTGAAGAAGAAGATAATAAACCAGTAGAAAAAGCATTGAATGGTTTATATCACGTAGACATCAAAGCCTTAGCAAATTTGGAACCTGCCGTAGCCGCAACATTAAATAGAAGTGGCGCACTCGAAATAGCTTATGCTCAAGTTTTTTCAGAAGCGAGAGTAAAAGGACTGTCCACTCTACAAAAAGTGCATGTTGATCTCAAGCAGCAGCAAAGCGTACAAGGAAAAGAACCTGACTTAGATGAATTATTCGGAGAAAAAGAAGACTTATTTAGTTTTTAAAAACGAATGAACTTCACAGTCCTTGTTTTTATGTGCAATAACCCATATTAACACGACAATGTTTTCACTCATTTTGGTCAGGAAAATAACCTTAACGAGTAGATAAGACTAAACCGGATGTCACTTTTCATTAAATACACCACCATTTGTATTTAATGAAAAGTGGGAATACTCAATAAACAAAACCGAGAAAATCATGAGCAAGACCAATGTAAAAAACGACCTCAAGGGCGCTCTCACAGCAAGTAAACGAGGTTTTTTGGCCGCGGGATTCTTTAGTTTATTCATAAACCTATTAATGTTAACTTCTCCTTTTTATATGCTGCAAGTATATGATCGTGTTGTTGCATCACGCAGTTTAGAAACCCTGTATTTTTTAACCATGATAATGGTGTTGATGTTCACCATCATGGGCACATTAACCTGGGTACGTTCGCTTATATTGGTTCGAGTTAGCAATCAAATGGATCAAAAATTAAGTACGCGTGTGTACTCGGCTATGTTTGAGTTAGGTGTGCGCTCCCCTAATCAGCGCACTTCTCAGCCATTAAGTGATTTAACTACTTTACGCCAATTTATGACGGGCAATGGTCTGTTTGCCTTTTTTGATGCCCCTTGGATGCCAATCTACATTGGTGTCATGTTTCTTTTTCACCCGGCTTTTGGTTGGTTTGCTATTTGTGCCGCTATTATTTTAGTCATTGTGGCCATACTGAATGAAAAATCCACCAAAAAGCTGCTTACCGAAGCCAATGGCGAAAACGTTAAAGCACAAAGTCTGGCAACAGGTAACTTAAGAAACTCTGAAGTACTGCATGCAATGGGCATGTTGCCTAATATCATGGGACGCTGGCACAAACAGCACCAAACTTTTCTAGAAAAGCAAACCCATGCCAGCGACAAAGCCGGTATTTATGCCAATCTGAGTAAAGTGTTACGCATGATCTTCCAATCCCTTATTCTGGGAATGGGCGCTTACTTTGTGGTTATTAATGAAATGTCTCCAGGTATGATGATAGCTGGGTCTATTTTGATGGGTCGAGCTCTGGCTCCAGTCGATTTAATTATCGGCAGTTGGTCTGGCTTTAATAATGCTCGTACTTCCTATGGACGCTTGTCCGAAATCCTTGAGGCCATACCAGCGAATGAACGCAACATGCAGTTACCAACGCCTACAGGCAATATAACAGTTGAAAACTTATTTGTTGTTCCTCCAGGCTCAAAGGCACCCGCTATAAAAGGCATCAATCTAGACATACCAACAGGGGATCTTGTTGGGGTTGTTGGACCCAGTGCCGCAGGCAAGTCAACACTAGCCAGAGCCATGCTAGGCATTTGGCCAGCATCAAATGGCGCGGTCAGAATTGACGGAGCGGAGATACAGCATTACAACCGTGATGAGCTTGGGCCTCATATTGGTTACTTACCACAAGACATTGAACTCTTTAGCGGTACAGTCAGTGAAAATATCGCCCGCTTTAGTGAAGTAGACGCAGACAAGGTCGTATTAGCAGCGAAAAAAGCGGGTGTTCACGAACTGATTTTACGCTTACCTAACGCCTACGATACGGTTATCGGTACAGATTCAGGCGCCCTCTCTGGCGGTCAAAGACAACGTATTGGTCTTGCTCGCGCACTGTATGGTTCACCTAAAGTGGTCATACTAGATGAACCGAACTCTAATTTAGATGAACATGGTGAACGAGCACTTGCCCAAACACTGCAAATTTTAAAAGCACAAAAGACAACCACATTTGTCATCAGCCACCGCACCTCTATTCTTCGTAGTATCGATAAATTACTTGTCATGCGTGAAGGTCAGGTGCAGTTTTTCGGCCCTAGAGATGAGGTCATGAAAAAATTAGCACTACAAAAAGCTGAGCAAGAAAAATTGTCTCAAGCACCCGCTTAACGCGATATTGAATTAATCCATAAACTATTCTCCACCCCTAAGGCGTCACCTCCTTAGGGAAAGGAAAAAGAGAAATACAATGACTAAACCAACCGATACAGAAAAAGACCGTTATCAAGGTCAAGATGTAGAAGACGCTGTTATTTCAGATGTGCCAAATAAATCGTCTGCAGAAGAAACTCATGAAGATACTCGCTCAGAGGACGAAAGAGTGGCGGCCGCACAAACCATTGTTCCATTCAATCAGAGCGCACCTCAACCACACTCAAAATCAACTGTACCGACTGACGACAAGAAATACATCAAGTTTGGCATAGTATTTTTAGTACTTACCTTTGGTTTATTCTCCGCTTGGGCCGGATTTGCTCCCCTAAGCAGCGCACTGTTAACCCAAGGAGAAGTCGTTGTTGATAGCTATAGAAAGTCGATTCAGCATTTTGAAGGTGGTATTGTTGAGGATATTATGGTGCGTAACGGGGACAAAGTGGTCGCCGGACAACCTTTAATTCGCCTTGAAATAACGCAAACAGAGGCTCAACGAAACAGCAATGAGAAAAGGTTGTTTACGGCAAAAGCTGAGTTAGAACGCCTCTATGCTGAGCAAAATTTTAACGCTGAATTAACCTTTTCTGATGAAGTATTAAGGCAAGCCGAAAAAGACCAAGACATTGCTAACACCCTTACCCAACAACAGCAGTTACTAAGCGCCCGTCTCAATGCATTCAACCAGGAAAGCAAGGCATTTCAAACTCGAATTACCCAAACTCAAGAACAAATTCGAGGCCTAAAAGAACAAATAGAAATTCAAAGACAACAAGTCGCTTCACTTGAGAACGAAGAAGAAGCGTTTAGTACACTCTTCGAAGAAGGTTTAGGTGATGGTCAACGTGCTCGAGAATTAAGACGATCAATCTTGTCTTCTAAAAACGAAATTGGGCGCTTAAATTCAGAAGTAGCACGTCTTAACCTTCAAATAGCCGAAACTGACCTGCAAATTTCTACTCGTAAACAAGAATATTTAAAAGATGTGGGCGAACGCATAAAAGTAAGCCAGAACAATTATTACGACTTCCAAGAACGTCAAGAAATTGCCGCAGACCGCATCGAACGGTCAACCATTAAAGCCCCAGAAGACGGCACCATAGTGGACTTACAAATTCACACTATCGGTAGCGTCGCTGCAGCAGGCCAAACCTTGCTTGACATTGTCCCCAATAACGATTCATTTGTTGTTGAAGCCAAGCTAATGCCACAAGATATAAATGAAGTCTACATTGGACAAATGGCCGACATTCGTTTCTCAGCCTTTAATGCACGTATAACCAAAGTCATTGAAGGCGAAGTGATCAATGTCTCGGCAGACAGATTGCTCAATGAAAGGGACCAATCACCTTATTACTTAGCTCGTATCAAAGTGACGGAGCAAGGCGTCAAAGACATGGATGCAAGCATGTCTGAAGGAATGGAATTAAAACCTGGGATGCCTGCTGAAGTTATGATACGTCGTGGTGAAAGAACCATGTTTAGCTATTTAGCCAAGCCGCTTACGGACAGTTTTGCTCGTAGTTTAAAGGAGAAATAAATGCCATCTTTATTTTCTGCACAGAAACACATAGGCAAATGGGTAAGGTACCCTACTAGCCACCTTAATAAGATTACGACGGTACTGCTACTCTCATCCGTCAGCATTGGGGTAAGCGCTGCTACCATTGCCAATGGGCTTGAAGAAACGCTATCAGCTGCCATGCAGAACGACCCTATGTTGAAAAAAGCCTATTATCAGTATCAGGCACAACAGCAGGAAGATGAAATAAGCTTCTCCAACCTATTACCTGATATTCGCCTTAATGCGGCCTATCAATACGAAGATTCAGACAATATTTACACTGACGTAAACTCTTCCTCCTATGATCCAGACCTTGAAAGGTCTGGAGGCGAATTGGATGATTACTATTGGAAGCTTAGCCTTAGACAACCTTTATTTGATTATTCATCTTACAAAGGCTACCAACGAGATAAAGCGCTTATAAAAGAATCGGAATACCGCTATCAACGTGCCGAGCAAGAACTCATCTACCGAGTGGCTGATCAGTACTTATCGGTGTTGCTGGCCTCCCAAAAAGTATACCTTAATCAAGAAAAGCTGGAAGCGCTTGAATTGAAACGCACCCAAGAATTAAGAACCCAAGAGCTAGGGATTGGTAATAAACTCAATGTCTTACGGGTCACCTCAAGCCGTGATTTGGCAAAAAGTGACCTACTGCGCTCTCAGAGCGAGCTAAAAGACGCAAAAACATTACTGCAAAATATCACAGGCCATACCGTATATATCCCTCAAAAATGGGTGCAAAATGGTCACAGCCTGATACCCAACTTTATCAGTGGTAAAGAAAGCGACTGGCTAGCCGACATTTACAGCAACCTAAGCGTCAAGGAAGCTCAAAGCAGCATCGAAAAGCAAGAGCACAATGTCGCGGCAAGAAAGGCGGCGCACCTGCCAACCGTTTCTTTTAATCTAAGCTACTACGACAGAGTGTCCGATGATGACCAAAGGACACGTCAAGACTTGGTCGCCTCCGTTGAGCTCAATGTGCCTATTTATTCCGGTGGTAGAACGCAGGCCAACATCAAGAAAGCCGAAGCCGAATACCAAGCCAGCCAAATAGATCTGGATTACCTAGTCTCTGATAAGACTCAGCAAATTCAGCTGGCGTACAACAGGTTACTTTCTTTTAAGGACAGATTAAACGCTCTGGTTGAATCAGAAAAATCCAGTGCCGCTTTATTAGAAGCCGCCGAGCGTCAGCAATCACTCAGCCTTGGTGATCAAGTCGCTGTTCTTGAAGCCAGAACACAACTTGTTGATATTAGATTGCAATTTGCTCAGACTCTTAACGATTATTTGCTATCCGATCTAAGCTTGTTGCTAGAAACAGGCAAATTAGACAACTCTCGATTAGCAACCTATGACAATTTGTTTGAAATGGCCGCTAAATAAATGAAGTAGCTCGTTAGACTTACCGTAAAGTGCGGTCAGTCTAACGGCTTAATTATTTCTGAACTAAAAAAAACAGGCTATAGAAAAAAGAAACAAAAACGTCGCAACATAAGAAATTGGCAACTAATGTATGCTGGATACAGGCGCACTTTCTTCAGTCGCTAGCCATGTCGGCCACTCAACTGCCCACTCACTGCGTTTTGTCAATAACTGTAATGCGCACAACCATTGACGCAGTGCCGCTACAGGTAACGGTAAAACCACCGCATTAACCTCATCGGCCTCACTGATTTTTAAAACCAATTCTTGTGGGCGTTTACTCAGCGTTATCGTTGTTGCCAGCCACTCATCCGCTCGACCAGAGACAATAACAGGGGTGTTTCGTTGAACCTCTTCTTCGTCCCTTTTAGTGGGAGCAATGACAGGGCTATTTTCTTTCATGGCAACCTGAGCTCGAGTTTGCGCTAATGAATGAAATGCTTCCGCCTGAACTTTATCAGAGACATCCATTTGCTCTTGTAGCCAATTTAATAAAATAGGCACAAAACGCGTTAACAGCCGCTGCGTCATCCAAATACTCGTAACAGACTCATCATTCATAGCACACACAAACAGCATTCTATCCTGCACTTCATCGTACTTAGAGGTGACACGGTCAATTACGGGTAGTCGTTTTGCCGTAGCATCAGGGAAAGGGGGGTTCTCAGTCATAACCGTGTTTCTATCTCATTTGCAATGAAAGTGAGGAACAATTTACGCAGAAAACGCAGCCGAATTATTCGGCTGCTTTTGCTTTATTTGTTGCCGTTTTACGTGTCGCTGGCTTTTTAGCGGCTGGCGCTTTTTTTGCCGCTGGGGCTTTTTTCGTGACCGCCGCTTTTTTCGCAGCCGGTGCTTTTTTTACAGCGGCTTTAGTAACGGGAGCAACAAGAGCGGCATCCGAAACCAAATCAGGTAAGGCTTGTAAATAAGTCGACCGTGCGGTGCGAATCACAGACAATTCCGCTTCTAAAGATTCCATTTTTTGCTCACAAAAACGCGCAGAATTTAATTTAGCCTGCGCTTCAGGGCTGAGTTTTTCGATATCATATTGCTTGTCATTAAGTGTTAAAATTGCCATATATACTCCGAATAAAAAATAGCATTGCTATACTAGCTTAAAGCGAGCTCAGTGTCTGCTTCTGAAGATTCAGATCCATAAAAAAAGCACCTTAATGGCTTCTGTGATAAGTACCTAGAAGCACACTAAAGCGCTTTTATTAAATTAATATCAGGGAAGGCGACATCAAAAATGCGAGCCGTATTCTAGATAAAAAAATCGTTTTCTGACATCTCTTCCACACCCACAAGTGCAGACATTTCTGTTGATGAAGCAACAGAACGACCAGGCGTCAGGTTATCAAAATACTCGCCAGCATTTTTGTACGCTTCAGCTAACAACGCATCAAACTCCGACTGTGACAATTCTTGGTTTTCTAGAGCCGCAAAGATCGCATCAAAGTCTTCGTCTTCAAACTCCGACATAGTTGAACTATCGTCCCCCAAATCACCAAACAAACTTAATTGAAATGTGAATAACTCCTGTACGATCGGCATCATTTTATTGACGAATTGATTAATCTGAGCGGGCTCAAGAGTCGTCGTCAACGCATTGGTCATTGAATCCGTCCAAGACTCAAGGAAATCGTTGTTCTCAATTAAGCTACTGCCTTGGCTTTGATAAGCGCTTAATAATTGATCCGCGAACGAACCTAAATTCAATTCATTCAGGCCCGCCACCATACCACTGACCCATTTCGACATAAAGGAAGCCAATTCAGGTGAACTTGTCTCTGGGGGAGTGGTAGGAGGAGAGACAGGAGTAATCACTGGCGCACGGCCCTCTACCGATAACCCTTGAGCGGCAAACAAAGCCTTTACGTCCTCGCTGTTGTAAAGATTGCCGTATAACTCCGCCAACATATCAAAGCTAATGCCGTTTTGAGCCGATACCGTATAAAGTGACTCAAGTTGACCGGCGACACTTTCAATAAAAGCACGCGCTTCCTCTAAACTTACACCCAAGCTAGACAATAAATCGATTGTCTCTTGTGACACATCGTTGCTTGGTGCCGGTGTTTGAGATGGAGCCTCGCCTTCAATCGACATGCCTTGCTGCTGGAAAAAGCTTCTAACGACCTCACCTGTTGTACCTTGACCGTATAAATCCGCCAGCATGTCAAAAGTAATGCCAAACTGAGCCGCCGTTTGATAGATTGATTCTGGATTAGCGACATTCGCATAAATAAAACCACGAGCCTCTTCAAAACTCACACCGTGTTTCGCTAATAAATTCTGTGTTGCTGGTAACATATCGTCCCTCTTTATTGATGTTTCTTTAGAATATTTCTTTATGTAATATGACCAAGGGGTCAATAATAGACTGTTTAAAACACACTTAAAAGGGGGGTAATATAATCACGCCTTATAAAACTCACCTTATTAGCCCCCCCTTTTTTCTTTAAAAAATTTTCGGCCGTGAGCATCTGTTCATTTAGCAAGTCTATCACGCCAATAAGGTGATTTACCTTAGACACCCATTACTTTATTGACGTTCTTTTAGTCACTGTCTACACTTAAAGTAATGAAACTCAAGGATGAGGAGAATGTTATGCCAAGAGCAAGAAACCAACAGGTCAGTTTGTCTGATACCCCTTACTATCACTGTATTTCTCGATGTGTTCGCCGTGCTTTTTTATGTGGCGACGATTCTGTAACAGGAAAAAGCTATGAGCACCGTCGTGAGTGGATCGAGTCACGTATCCTATTCTTATCACACATTTTTTCTATTGATATTTGCGCCTATGCGGTCATGAGTAACCACCTGCATCTTGTGCTGCATGTGAATGTTAGACAAGCTCGCCGTTGGTCTACTCTAGACGTGTTAAACCGCTGGCATTCATTGCATAAAGGCACGCTCTTCACTCAACAATACGCCAGAGGCGACACCATGCCGTCTTATGCTGTTGAGTTAGCGGAGCGGTCTGCTGAAGCCTATCGAGAAAGGTTAACGGATATTAGTTGGTTTATGCGGGAATTAAATGAACCCATTGCTCGACAAGCCAATGTTGAAGATGGCTGCACTGGGCGTTTTTGGGAAGGTCGCTTTAAGTCTCAAGCTCTGTTAGATGACGCTTCTGTTTTAGCTTGCATGACCTACGTTGACCTTAACCCTATTCGAGCGAATATCGCCACAGCCCCTGAAACGTCTGATTTTACCAGTATCAAGCAAAGGGTAAAGGCCGCTAAAACAGGCACTCAACCCAAAGCACTGTATCCGTTTGTGGGGAATGAACATAAAGAAAAAAACGAAGGAATTTTATTTAAATTAACGGACTATCTGCAGTTGGTCGACGCAACAGGGCGCCTTACTCGACAAGACAAACGAGGTGCAATTGATTTGTCACTTTCACCCATTTTACAACGGCTTGGGATAGCCACTGAAAATTGGCTAACGATTGCCATTCAATTTGAGCAAAATACCCATGGAGTGGTTGGGCAAGAGCAAAGTATAAAACGTTATAAAAACCTCCAGCCGCGATCTAGACCGAATCAACGCTGCTGCCGGTTACTTGCTTAGCGCAAAAACACTCTTTCAATACCATTGTTACCCAATAGTCACTCATTCTCTTCGTTTTATAGAGATAGAATCAGAGCTATGACGCTTTAATAGGTGTGCCTACCTGAATATCACGCCTCTTTAAGGTTCTGGCTGACCTCATTCTACACGCTTCACTTTTCTTAACCCCTAATACTGAGCGCCCTTTTCTAAACTGTTTTTAAATGACAACAATGGATGTCCTGTTGAAGTTACTATGGATGTCCTGTTGAAGTTCTCCCTGCAAAAAATTGCTGAAGTTCTGAAGTTCTACAATGGGTGTCTTGCAAAAAACTACAATGGATGTCCTGTTGAAGTTCTTTATTGAAGTTAACAATGGGTGTCTTGCAAAAACTTCTTGTTTTTAAATAACAACAATGGATGTCCTGTTGAAGCTGTTACACGAAAATAACAACAATGGATGTCCTGTTGAAGTTTCACCGATGGGTGTCTTGCGATGAAGTTGTTTATTGAAGTTCTAACAATGGGTGTCTTGCAAAAAATAGTTATGAAGTTGTTTATTGAAGTTCTAACAATGGGTGTCTTGCAAAAAATTGCTGTTGAAGTTTATGGGTGTCTTGCGAAAAACTTGTTCCTAACAATGGGTGTCTTGCAAAAAACTTCATGGATGTCCTGTTGAAGTTCCGATGGGTGTCTTGCAAAAAATTGACATGTTGAAGTTCTGACAACAATGGATGTCCTGTTGAAGTTTAACAATGGGTGTCTTGCAAAAAATCTTGAAGTTAACAATGGGTGTCTTGCAAAAAACTTACTTGACTACATCAGAGTGTCCATATATGTCTTACAAAAAACGTATGGGTGTCTTGCAAAAAATTTCCTGTTGAAGTTAAAAACTTCGAAGCAAAAAAAACCCTATCTCAAAGAGATAGGGCTTTCTCAAATCTAGGGTTTATTTCCCGAAGGAAAAATGTCCTTAAATTTTGCTAAATCAACAATTAAGCAAAGTTAGCCACAGTAAACGCAGCATCTTCACCTAAGTCAACTGTACCCACTAGTTCAGCTGTTGCGAAATCCCCAACAGTTGTACCTGTTTGAGCCGCGTCGCTAGATGTAAGGTGGAATACTTTGTATTGACCATCGTTTGCTTCGTTATGAACCATTACGATGTAGTCACGTGAGTCACCTACTTGAGTCGCAGTCGTCGCTTGCGCGTCAAGTGCAGCCTCAGTGATGCTACCGTAGTTAGCTGTTGGAGCCGTATCGTTCAATGCACTTAGAAGGTTACTAGCCGTCAATGCAGCGAATGTCTCAGCAGAATCGTTACCGGTACCAGCAGTAAAGTCGATCACTGTTACAGAGTTTGCTTCAGCAATACCGTCAGTGTTTACAGTCGTTGCTACACGAGACTGAGACACTTCACTTGTAGAACCTGTTGCGTACTGCTTAGTTGTCAACAAGGCTTTAAAGTCAAGTATATCTAGACCAGACACTGTTGTATCTTCGAAGTTGAAGATATCAACATTACCTAGGTTAGTGCCAGTGAAAACAACTGTTTCGTTGCTGTTCGCGTTCGTAGATAGAATTAGAACATCATCACCTGTACCAACGTTGATAGTGTTATCAGCTGCGTTTTCTTTAGAGTTGGAGCCTGTCAACAGACCAGTAGAAGAAGCAGTAATATCAGCGATATCTTTACCGTTAGTTGCAGTTTGAGCGAATGTTAAATCACCCGTTGCAGCACCACCTGGGTTTGTTACTGTGTAGTTCGTTACAGCTAATGTAGAAGCAATATTAGCTTCTAAAGCATCACCACTTAACGAACCATTAGTACTATTTGTGTAGGTGAAATTTTGTCCGTCTACAGTGAATACTAGAGTTCCACCAGACGCTACAGATTGGCCTGATACGTCAATAGTTTGACTCTCTAGAGTTTCTGTAACACCTTTAGTAGTCTCTGCAATTACAGGCGTATCCGCACCGCCACCGATAGTTGCTGTTGTAGCCGCTACAACGATATCAGCTATGTCACCTGCAGTAGCAGGGAAAGTAACCGTTACAACACCGCCACTGACCGTTGCAGTAACATTACCAGTTGATGCTGGAGCTGTTAACGTTTGAGCATCGATAGCAACTTGCACTTTAGTCGCTGTTTGAGCCGCTGTATCAGCAGCAAGAACCGCAACAGTAACACCACCTACAGTAATATTACCATCAGCAGTGATTGAACCATCAGTGAACGTCACAGTTTGAACTTCTTGTACTGCAGCAACACCTTGAGGAGCTTGACTACCTGTAATAGCAGCAACAGTACCACCGATTGCTAGCTGAGACGTTCCATTGAAACCTACGCCTTGAGCTTCGATTGCGGCTAATTCTGTAGCAAGTTGTGGCGATGTTACGTTTGCAGAGTTAGAGTTTCCTTTGAATTTTTCCCACGCATCTTGTACAGAGGAGAAATCTGTTGCTGTTGTTGCAGGTAAAGTACCTTGAACAATAGAAACGTCTAGATCATCAGACTGATAAACACCATCCACTAAAGACTTAACAAGAACAGAACCATTCGGGCCATCTTCTACTGTCAACAGTTTGTTCAATGTATCATCAGATTCGATCGCTAGTTTAATCGCCTGAACGATGTCTAGGTTGTCAGCTACGTAATCTGTTAAGTTCAGCTCAACTGTAGATTCGAAACCGTTATCGGTTTTCGCAGCATCACCTACTGTAACACCACCGTTGGCATCAGCGGAACCAGAAGAGAAAGTCACCGTTAGTTTAGCGTTGTATAGGAAGTGTTTAGCACCTGCGCCTTGACCCAAGATATCCTGCTCTACATTTGTACCGTTGAACAACCAAGTCGCTTTGTCACCTGAGTTGTCAGTGTAAACCGTGTCATTACCAGTACCAGTCGAAATCGTTACAACACCATCACCTAGTGCTTTAACAGTATCATCACCAGCACCGGTAGAAATTGTGATATTTTTCAAGGCCGCTTGGTCTTCATCCCAATTCGTGTTTAAGTCAACCGTTTTGTTTTTAACTTCGAACTCAACTAAGTCGTTACCAGCGCCGGTTTCTAGAGTCAATACTAGGTCTTCGTAAGCAACCGCTTCTTCAGAAATATCTAACTTTAGAACGTCATCAGCCGAACCTGTTTTGTAAGAGAACGTAACGTTGTCGTTTGCCGCACCTGATTGCGTGTCGTCAAGGTCATTGTACTTAGCAATCAAGGTCTCATTGCCAAGGCCCAAAGAGGCTTGCAAGTTTACCTTGCCAGACATTGCAGAAGCATCAAATGTTTGCACATCAACAAGACCCGCATTACCGGCTTTATCACCAATGCGAAGGTCGCCTGCTGCTGTAGTTGAAGTCGAGTTTACAACATTTACTCTTTCAAGATCGTTGTTTGTAGTATTTACAGTTTTCAACCAGCTTGTGTCTTCAACAGTCACATTGAACTGCTGGATACCATTTGAGCCAGAGTTACCAGTAGACATGTTGCCCGCAAGGAAATCACCACCTTGTGAAGATTGACCTACGTTATCAAAAATAATGTTTGTTTGAGTCAACGCATTCGTAGTAGAAGGCGCAACGTCGTTAATCGCAGTGTGAACGTTTGTATCTTTTGGTACAACACCGTCTGCAATCCAACCAATACCAGTCAATGCTTCAGAACCCGTGTTCGTTAGAACGATCTGAGTACCCGCATATTTTTGACCGTTATCAGAGTTGAATTTATTAAATTCTTCACCCAAAGTAGCGGTAACAGTTGTAAAGCCCTGAGCGACTAAAGAAGCGTTTAAGCCAGCAACCAAGTCAGCGTACGATGTTGTCACTGGAGAAGTACCACGGATTTCTACCGTTTGATCTCCAATTTTCAACTGAACGCCAGCGTATGGGTTATTTGTTAGTTTAGCTCCTGTAGCGGCTGCTGCTTCAAGATCCAAAATTTCTAGGAATAACTGAGAGCCCGCCGTTGTGCCATCTGGTGCAGTAATGTTGTCGAAATACACAGAATAGTCAACATCACCTTGATCGCCATCGCGGAAACCAATGGTTGTTAGGTGAGATTTGTTTTGAATGTCTTCGATAACCAAATCAGCACGTGAACTGTTAGACCAGAAAGCCGTTGTTCCGTTCATGTACTCAGCGTCAATCTGAGCATCGCCAATTTCATTACCATTCGCATTATCATCGTTCGCATTCGCTTGCGCTTGGAAAAAGGCATTTTCAACGCTTTCAGTCTTCAACGTGATGGCATTTTGGTTAGAGTTACCAATTTCAGCGATAAGCGTATCATTTCCGCCTTTACCGTCGATAGAATCACCAGATTGCGCTTTGTTCTGGTTATCGAAGATTTCAGCCATGAAGATATCATTTGCAGCTGAACCAACTAGATTGTCTTCGCCAGTTGTCAAATCTTGAGTAACTGAGTTTAGACCCGCATCAATCAACAGCATCTTAGCGTTTAAAGAGTCTGCTGTAGCGTCAACGCCTGCAACAACGGACTTCAACTGAGCAAATGTTGCACCCGTGATGTTTTGAGTCGTTGCGAAGTAAGTTGCCGCATCTACTTTATTAGTTAGTTGTTGTTTCGCTGCACCAAAAGTGGCATCAGCAGGATCAACAGTTGCTAGAATACGAACAGCAGCAAGCGCTGCTTCAGCTTGCGTTGCGCCGCCATTGATTTGAGCAAGAACAAAATCGTTTGCTAGAGTAACGCCAGCCGCATCAAGTGTGCTACCAGTAAGCGCTTTAACAAACTTTGCTGCAAACTCTTCGTTTGTTAGGTAAGTTGGGTAAAGTGATGCGAATTCAGCTGAATTGCCCCAGTTGTTTACCATAGAATCAACAGTAGCACCTGAATCCATGCCAGCTACGAAGCCAGTCAACAATTCAGAAGATGGTGCTGCGTCAAAAAGACCTACTAATGCTGTAATTAGGTCTGTACGTTGTGTTAGCGTGATAGCCATTTATAAAACTCCTTGATCAAGGTTGGTTATTAATTTTCCCAATCATCTTCATGATGATCATGCAAAATTAACGGTTAATACTCGGCCACCACAATGGGACACGAGTAGTAATATTTAGCATCATGTAAGAGTAGCACCACTGTGTGGTTTACTTTGTGATACGAATCACTTCTATTGACGTTCTTCGTTTCTCTCTCTTATGTTGCCGTAATGCTTTTTAAGGCTCTTTTCCTATCGGACTCGAACAGAAAAAAGTATTACGTCTTTCTATGACACTTCGGTGACACGTCAAATATGAAATATCACCTTAGGGTAAACAGAGAATAGTTGAGTAAAGCATTTTGTTATGTGATGAGCATCACACAAACTCACATTACTCACTTTTCTTTATTTTCCCCATTGTTGCCGCCCTTATTTTAGGTAAAGGCGATAGCCATTGCCAGCCTAAGCCGGAAGCAAACGGCGTTAAGGTTGTCATAAGTGGCACTGTAAATGCAATCTTTTGTAAACATTGGCATGAAAAAATTATTTTTTATCGGAATAAATCCCGATACGACCTGTAGAGCGGTCTTCAGGCCGACAACATCACGTATGAGAATACTTTTGTCGGGATAAATCCCGACCTACACATTAAAGATAAATCCCGACCTACACATTAAAGATAAATCCCGACCTATGCATTATTTATAGGTAACGGCGAATCCAGCGTAGCGGGGCCGTCATCTTCCAGCTTAGGGTGTTTTCCATTGTCGAAAGCTGTTGCTCTAGTTGAGATAGGGTCACTCGGGCGTTCTCTAAATGCTCTTTATCCGAGTGATGCGATTCTTGTTGATGAAGATTCGCCTGCATCAGTCCGGTGTTTTCCTCTTCTAATGCGGCTAACGCTTGCTTTAATGGTTCAATTTCTTGCGCTTGCGCTTGGAGCTGTTGCTGAAACACGGCTAGATTTTGCTCAGCTTGGAACAAGGCCTGATTATTAATGTCGGTCGGGTGCTGTTGCATAAAGTCCGCCACATTCACTTTCGCCACAATATGGTAGGCTTCGGCGTACTTTACGTTCATCCCTAAGGTGTAACTGCGGTAACGGTTGAGTCCTTGGATTTGTTCAGCGTACGCCTGTTGGGTATTTTGCGATTCAAAACAGCGCATGGCTCGGGATTTTTTGGCGGCCGTTTCGCTGATGTCAATAAAGGCATTCGGTATCAAGGGAACGCCTACCTCGTACATGGCCACGTTGGCCACACTGGGCAGTTGAGATGCCAAGGCCAACCCCGCATGCGCGACGGCTCTGTGATCACGGTGCATTTCCCAGACTGAGGGTGATAAAATCAAATCTGGCTGATAATCCCCTAACGCCGCCAAAATAACCTTGAGTAGATCGGCATCTTGCATCAGCCCGCCATCTTGGCGCTCTAAGAAAGTGGGTTTAGGTGTACCCAGACAATGCGCGGCTTGAATGGATTCTCGACGACGGATATTGACACCGTCTCCAGCGCTCTTTAACCCTCTGCCATCATTCGCCGCCAAGCCACTTAAGCCATCGGTCAGTATAAAGACTTTAATCTCGGCGTGCATGGAGGCCAACTGAGATACCGCCCCTCCGCAACCAAACACTTCATCGTCAGGGTGAGGGGCCAACACCAGTACCCGCTTTGCCGGCGCATTGCCTTCTGAAATGACTTTCCCAGGCAATAATGACTGACTGCTGTATGGCATAAAAAATTGCTCTAAACTCGGCACGGTTTTCGTCTTCTTTATAGAATCATTTGAATTGTTCATCGAAAGTCACTGTCTCCACCAAGCAACCACCACTTCCCTTTTATTTGCAGGGCATGCTCCTGACGGTCAAGGGCACAACCAGGAATAGTGATGGACGTGGTTCTAATATCTGGATTGGATTGATCAAACCATGCCATAACACTTGGGGTCATCCAAGCAAAAAGATCAAATGGTGCGGTTAAACTTGGCGCCAACTTGCCTGCTAACCTTTGCGCGGCGGCAATGATCAATTGGGCATGGTGTGGCTCAGCGACAAAATCGAGTAGCTCAACGCCCTGATCTGGGTGAAGTTTCACCACAATAAGACCGAACAGAGTGGCTTCATTTGGCTCATTAGCGTGCGCATCTGGCGTGGACAAGCTAACGTCACCCACCTCTTCGGAAGAACGCACCCAATAGAGTGTATAATCGTTCCCTGGTTTGCAACCATAACGGTATTGCAACCATTGACTATCACGGTTCCCTATAGCGACATGACTGACTGACGCTGACATTTTTAGCCAGAGTTGATCAATTTGATAATTGGTTTTTACATTTTCTCTCGGGTCAAGCGACCACACTAAAGGCTCTAGTACGACCTCGGGTTTTGGGCTTAGCAAGCCGCTGTCGTCCATCAAACTGCTGTCTGTTGGCTGATACACCATGGGCCAATGAGGCTCTAATACTGTGTCTATATCATGGTATAGCCCTTGTTTTTTACCGACTAAATACGCCCGCTGGTTCGGAAAACCAAAACCATGAGAGTAGGTCTTACCTTCACCAATGTTGTTCTCTAAATACGCTTGAACGGCCACATAAAACGGGCCTTTTTTGGTTAATACGCCACGCGTTTTGGGGTCCACCATAATGTCCCCCATTTGCACAAAGTGACTGCTTTTACCAAAAAGCAGCCCTAAGCGAGGCATACCGCCGTTAAACGCCACAAGACGCTCTTGCTCTAACACGGCGACCCCTGGTGATACGGTATGCTGGTACTTCCAGCGCCACAAGGGAGCGGATACGGCATGCCCAAAACAACGTTCAAACAAGGAGAACAATTGCTGTTGAGACACCATCATGGCGTCTTCTGCACGCCAGCGAGATGGATTGAGTTGAGGTAAGGGCGCTGCGTCTTCAGAAGGACTTTCGGAAGGGACGCCTGATTTGATGGTTTCAGCATGCCAAGAATGGGGAATGTAAACCACGCCTCGCTCTTGATTTGGCTGAGAGACATGCAAGGTAATCGCGGGGTCCGCTTCATCGTGTAAAAATAAACCGCGATCACAAAACAAGAGCACACCCACGTAATAAGTGCCTTTAAAGAGAGGCATGTTAGGGTAATGGATTTGAATATAGCCTTTGCCATCGGCATCGAGTGTGGGCGTGACCTTATCAACCCAACAACCGCAACTGGTGATCAGTTGGCCGCCAGCACTGTGTATGGCTAACGCCACCTGAGGCATTTCATTGGCTAAGTAGGATTGAAATTCCACCTCAATGGTTAGATTGGTGACTCGACTTTCTAGGTTGAGTATTTTTCCAGATGTCGTTTGACCATCAGGCGAGCAGATCGTTCCGGTGACACGAGTAAGACGAGCACCTACGCCGGTTTGCTGGCTGGCCTTTGGGTCTCTCTTTCTGTCATTATCTAGATTGTTATCTACACCGGTATTTACATCGCCTTCTTTATGTAGCTCTCTGGTTGGCGTTTCTTTTTGAGACGACCGCCCTTCTTTATTCGCGACGCCTTTATTCGCGTCACCGGCTGTTACGGTCGAATCTGATTCCAGTGTGCCGAGGTTAAGCTCTTTGTTGGATAACGTGTCGTCTTCTGCCCCATGCGCCGGCTCATTTAGGATGGATTGCGCCTTACTTTCTCTAAGCTGAGCTTTCGACTGTTCTTCGGAATCCCCTAATTGATCTAAAAAGCTTTGATATTGCGGTACTACGTCACTGGGTAACCCTGTGGCTCGAACTGAGCCTTTTTCAATCCAAATGGCCTGAGTACAAAGCACTTCTATTTGATACAAAGAATGGGAGCAAAAAAGAATGGTCTTACCCGCTTCTTTCATTGACATGATGCGCTCAAAAGAACGTCGGGCAAAATCACCATCGCCAACAGACAAGGCTTCATCGATGACGAGAATGTCCGGATCAACACTGGTGGCAACCGAAAACGCCAGACGCACATACATACCACTTGAATAGGTACTCACAGGCTGCTCAATAAAAGGGCGAATGCCTGAAAACTCAATAATACCTTCAATCTTGGCGTCAATTTCTTGTCGATTGATGCCCATCACAGTGGCGGCTAAGTAAATATTCTCACGCCCGGTAAACTGAGGGTTAAACCCTGCCCCCAACTCCAACAGAGCCGCAATACGACCGTTGACCTGCAATTCACCCTGTGACGGTGTTAATGTGCCACAAATCAGTTGCAGTAAGGTTGATTTACCCGCACCGTTGCGGCCAACCAATCCTAGGACCTCGCCTTTAGGTAAATCAAAGCTAATGCTTTTCAAGGCGCTGAATTCTTTAAAGTATTGCTTCTTTTTACCAAAAAGGATTTGCTTTAATCGGTCAGAGGGTGTGCTGTAAAGTTGGTAGGTTTTGCCTAACTCAACGGCACGTAACGCAAAATCAAGGTTAGACGGCTCTGAAGTGTTATTTGGCCGATTGCTTTCTGTTACGGCACCGTCATCAGCGGACACGGCCAACTCACTTTTATTCTCATTAGTCAACATAACAATATTTTCTTGAGCGTTCGTTTGATTTTCTTGGGCGTCGGCTTGATTTTCTTCAGCGCTTGTTTGTAATGCACGGTTTTTAGAGTACATCGGCAAAGCCTTTGCGCGTTTTATGGAAACACGCAGCGCCAACAAGCGCGACAAAACCACTGACGATAAAATAGCAGGCTAGTGCTAGGAAATTTGGCCATTGTTCTTCTAGCACAACCTTTCGAATCGATTCAATAATTAACGCCAATGGATTAAACACCATAAGGCTCTGCACAAAATCGGGCAACGCCGTGATAGGGTAAAAAATAGGCGACAAGAACATTAAGGGCGTTAATACCAACCCCACTACATGCCCTAAATCCCTTAGGTAAACCCCTAATGATGAGAGTAACCACCCTAACCCCAGTAAAATCGGCAAAAAGCTCACCGCAATTAACGGTAACGCCAATACATGTTCGGTCGCATACCCTTTCGATATAATGGACGCGCACGCCAAAACCACCAAGCTAATCAGCGCAAAAAAAGCCGAGGCACCTACATTTACCCATGGCAAAATAGACAAGGGGAAAATGACTTTTTTGACCATATTTGGCTGATCCGATATTAAGGTTGGCGCTCGCCCAACCACTTCCGCAAAAAAAGTAAACACCAGCAGTCCTGAAAAAATTTGCAAGGCAAATTCAGCATTGGTCGCGCTTTCGTTACCTGGCCATTTTGCCTTCAATACAGAACGAAAAACAAAGGTATATACCGCCAACATCGCGATCGGTGTTAACAAGGCCCAACCAAGCCCCAGCCATGAGCCTTGAAACTTTTGTTTTACTTCACGCTTTATGAGTTGAAAGAGCAGTTCCTTATGTTTAATGGGGAAGAGATATTCTTTCGTCCATCTAACTCTTAGCATACCACCCTCGAACCTTAAAAAACTGACCAAAATGAAGTCGGCTACCTTAACACCATGCTATAAAGCACGCAATAAGGCGACTTATAGCATTACAATCCACTTACGATTTTTTGTCTAAATGTGACCCTATGCACATATTGAAGGCTCAGAGCAGGTTAGAATCCTTTACACTGTTTATTCATTAAAATGAGCAAACAGTGTAAATTAGATCCATACCGTTAAACGCCGAGCTTTTCTTCAACAGATAAAAAAGTGTCAATGTTTGAACATGTTGAACCGATGTTTTCACTGGTTTGTAAACTGACGTGTTAACGCAGTAGAATACGACGGCTAAGATTCATTTACATTCGGAAACCTGTTTACTTTTTTTCACTCCCAAGCCCTTTTTTACGCTTGTGATTTCGTGCGTTTTTTTCGCTATTTTTTCAGTTACTTAGGAGAGTCTAATGCAAGCCATTACATCACAGCCGTTGGTGAGTGTAATAGTGAGAACCAAGGATAGGGCAGAGAGTTTACGTCATTGCATCGATTCTATCGCTAAACAAACCTATCGACCTATCGAAATCGTGGTGATTAATGACGGCGGCAAATCGGTTTTAACTCTTATAGAACAGCTGCCCACTAACCTAACCACAAAACTGATTGAACTTGAAAAAAACATTGGACGAACCGCGGCGGCCAATATGGGCCTAGAGCACGCGACAGGGGATTTTCTTTGCTTTTTAGACGATGACGATTATTGGCTGCCACATCATTTGCAGACTTTGGCTTTGCCTTTATCAGAATCAGCGGCGAACAACCAAGAATCCCTTTTGGGCGTGGTTTACAGCTCAACCAAAGCGGTAAAAGTCGATAATGACGGTGAGGAGCACCTTTTATCCATATTTGAAACCCCCTTTGACCCACTACACCTTGTCAGAAATAACTTCATCCCTATTATGAGCGCCCTATTTTTAAGACGCTGGATTGACGAAGGTGTGCGTTTCGACTCTCAATTTGATCTTTTTGAAGACTGGGACTTTTGGTTGCAGATACAGCAAAAATGTCAATTCAAGCACATCCCAGAGATTTCAGCCATTTATCGCCTCCATGAAGGCGCCTCTGGTGTTCATGATCATACCTTAGCGAATGCCGCCGCCCTCAGCCTTTATCATAAATGGCTGCCAACGCTTTCCTCTACAGAAATCGCGCTACTGATCCAACAAGCCAACACTGACACAGAAGAACAGATTCACTCAATCCAAGAAGAAAACCAAAAACAACTTAATAAAATTGGCGAACAACACTCTCACGCACTAACAGTCATCCATCAAAAAGATAAAAACATAGCGCATTTAGAGTCACTCTATAAAAACGCGATTAATACAATTGAAACAAAAGATGATAACATCGACCACCTAGATAACTTATACCAGCATGCTATTAGCGTTATTGAAGCAAAAGATTTGGATATTGAGCGAATAAACCGTGACATTCATACTTTAGAATTAAAGAACATTGATTATCAAACGATAATCGCAGAACAAGAAATTGCAATAAAAGAGTCAAACAGTCAAATAGAAGATTTAAGAAACCAAGTGGAGAATTTAGATCATTCCCTTATTTCCACAAAGAAGGAATTGAATCATCTCAAGTCTACTTTTACTTGGCGACTGTATAGCAAGATAAAGAGCTTAATTAATTGAGTAACCACATGACACCAGTAAATATTATCATCCCAGTCTATAAAGGACTTAAAGACGTTCAGGACTGTTTGGAAAGCGTTTATTCCGCTCACTATAAAACTGATTATGAAATCATAGTAATTGATGACTGCTCTCCTGAACCGGCGGTTAGCGCTTACTTAAAAGAAGAAGCCGCAAAAGGCAAATTCACGCTGTTAATTAACGAAGAAAATTTAGGGTTTGTTGCGACAGTCAACAGAGGCATGCAACAGCACCCTGAACGCGATGTGTTACTTCTAAACAGTGATACTGTTGTCGCCAACGATTGGTTAGATCGAATCGTACATTGTGCTTACGCTTCCGATAATGTCGGTACGGTAACGCCTTTTTCCAATAACGCCACCATTTGCAGTTACCCCAATTTTTGTCAAGACAATGCCTTCCCTAAAAGCTGGAGCGTAGCCGAATTGGATCAGGTGTTTGCTCGTTGTAATGCGGGTGAAAGCATTGACATTCCAACCGGTGTTGGCTTTTGCATGTTTATTCGTCGCGCCTGCTTAGACCTTGTTGGTTACTTTGATGTAGACACCTTTGGCAAGGGTTACGGCGAAGAGAATGATTTTTGCCAAAGAGTCATTCAAGCTGGGTGGTGCAACAAGTTCGCTCTCGATACTTTTGTCTTACACACCGGAAACGTCAGCTTTGGTGATGAACACAATGATTTAAAGCACGCGGCATTAGGTAAGCTGACCGCAAAACACCCAACTTACGACCAGCAGGTCCAACAACATATATTTGACGACAAGGCCAAGCCTTTCCGTGAACGGGTCTGGCTCGCCAGCTTAAAGTGTTCGACGACACCGATCATTGTTCATGTATCACACAATCGAGGGGGCGGGACATTACGCTTTCTTGAAGAGCTGAGCGATGAATTAAAGCCGCAAGCCGCTTCTCTCATGCTAAAGCCAAGCACGTCTAAACCGGGCTATTTAACACTCTCCCAAGTACACACTCATGACGCGGCACTTTGCCCAGAAGAAAAAGATTATTGCTTATTTTTTCACGAACAAGAAGACAAAGACGCGTTGCTCTCTTTATTAGCGAACCTCCCTATAGGTTCATTGCACTATCACCACCTCATTGGATTGCCTGAATGGATTAAGACGTTAGGAACCCAACTTTCTTTACCTTGGTTTGTTAGCCTTCATGACTACTATATGGCCTGCCCACAAGTGTCATTAACCGATGAAACAGACCAATACTGCAAAGAAAAAGGTATTGAGGCCTGCAATAGCTGCATCAAAAGAAATTTACCGCAGGACAGTGCAGACATTGTCAACTGGAGAAATCAGTTTCGCGACTTTTTAACCTCAGCCACCTTGTGTTTTGCGCCAAGCGAAGACACGAGAAAAAGATTTTTACATTATTTCCCAGAAGCGAAGGTCACAACCGTCTACCATCAAGAAGGCAAACACCTTAGAAAGGATTTTAAAACCGTTTCACCACAACTCTCTAGCGATCACAATGGAAAAACACTGAATGTTTTAGTGATTGGCGCTTTAAGCAAAATAAAGGGTGCGGACTTATTAGAAAACCTGGCCGTTCATTGTAAAAACAATCACTTAGACATTCAATTTACCTTAACTGGTTACGCCTATCGCAATCTACTTACCCTGCCTGATAGCCATTTGCATGTTGAAGGCCGGTACAATGAAAGTAATTTATTAACATCCATTGAAGACAAGATACTCAACCATCAAGTCGATGCCATTTGGTTCACCGCCCTCTGGCCGGAAACATTTAGCTATACACTCAGTACGGCCATTGAATCAGGACTTCCCATTATTGCCCCCGATATCGGCGCCTTCCCTGAACGTTTGTATCAAAATGATCAAGCCTGGATTGTGCCATGGGAAAGTGACACCCACACTTTTGCCACTGTCTTTTTAGAATTGAAAGAACAACTAAGCAAAGGGTCTATGGGACAGGCTCAAACAAAGTACCTTAGCAAAATTCCATCTACAGAAAACAGCTTTCACTATAAAACACATTATTTGGCACTGACAAAACCAATCAATCTGACTAAAATTGATACACTCACCACGATTGAAATAAAAGATTGGATTGACAGCATTTTATCCCAACGGAAGCCAAAGCAATCCCTTGAGGATAAAGCTCGGGTTGGGCTTTTAAACTTGTTGTATACACTAAGAGGAATGAAAATCCTTCGCCGGGTTGTAAAGCTGATCCCTCACACATTACAAAGACGCATAAAAGAAAAGCTGGTGAAATAAATTAACACCACACACGAATAGCCTGTTATTGGGACTTGTTTCAATAACAGGCTCTAAAAGAGTCAGCCTGAAGACTGACCTACATACGCACCAAAAGAGTCAGCCTGAAGACTGACCTACATACGCACCAAAAGAGTCAGCCTGAAGATTGATCTACATAAGCACCAAAAGAGTCAGCCTGAAGACTGACCTACATAAGCACCAAAAGAGTCAGCCTGAAGACTGACCTACATAAGCACCAAAAGAGTCAGCCTGAAGACTGACCTACACTCTCCATGGCGGTCGGGATTTATCCCGACAATGAGAAATAAGATAGCCATCCATTAAAGACGATCTGACACTTTTTAGAAAGCGTTAATCCTTAGACTCGGCCAAATCTTTCAAGGCATCCGGATCGAGAATCACAAGTCTCGCCGAACCATCTCGCTTCACAATGGCCTTAGACTGCAACGTTTGGAAGACGCGAGTCACGGTTTCCCGACTTAGATTAAGCATTATGCCTAATTCTTGATGGGTGGGTGGGTTTAAGATCACACCTTCCTCTTTATTTATTTTTTCTTGCTTCATTAACATCATCCATAACTGCCCACAAACCCGTCCGGTAGTGCTTGGCAAACCCAGCAAGGCCCGTTGCGCGGATAACTGACGCACTCGACCAGCCATCCTAACAAACATTTTTTCTACTAGCGTATAACTTTCCTGTAACACAGATTTCATGGCTGAGGATGGGACCACCACAACCTGAGACTTCGCCAACGCAATCACACTTTCAGGCTGGCCCTCTTCGTCAAACAACCCCAGTTCGCCACAAAAATCTCCGGGTTCAACAAAATACAAACCGACCTCACGGCCATCCAGCGTAAAATCCACTCCTTGCAAACGTCCCTCGAATAAAAAACAGACACTGTCACTTCGTTGCCCCCCCGTGATGACTATGCCGCGACGCCCCACACTACGAAGAACCGCATAAGAAGCTAAAGAATCTAAGGCTGGCTCAGATAAATCACTTAAAATTTCAAAACGCTTTAACAGCTCTTTTGAAACGGCCATTTACACCTCATTACGCATTTGCTCGCACTCATTTATGCAGACACCATTCTAACTCACCTACATTGCCATTTACCATTCATTAGCCGAACGGAGAATAGACTTTCCGTTGGGCCCTTAATATAGGCAAAAAACCGCCGCACAAGAGGTCGTAAATTGCCTCTCGCCACAAAACTCGACCCGCGCCGACAAAACCGCATTCTACCAGTGACAACTAATCAGAGACCACTAAGACACGAGAGGAAACATTATGGCAGACACCTATCATGACAAGACACCTATCATGACAAGACACCGAGTAACATAATTCATTATGGGGAATTAAACTCGCACACAAACACTTCAGTCGCCCACGGCCTGCTATTGCTGATATCGAGTTTCATCATTCACCATTTTTATTGAACAGGATGTGATTGCCATCACTTTCTTTTACATTACAAAGAGTATGATTCATCCTATAATTTTTTTCGGTAATGTCGCCTTTACAATAAACCAAGTAACATTTTTACGTTGCTTGGGGGCGGATTACCCATTTTATTGCCCTGAGGTCATATAGCGATGAAAACCATAGGAAACATATACAAATTTTATACCAGTTTTTTTGCGTATAAAAAATCCTTATCTGTGCTGTTATTGGCTTCAATCTGCTCTATGACTTTTGCAAAACAAACAGACGCTCCCGCAGGCCATGTGTCTTTTGTCATTGGCAAAGCCTTTTTATCCAACACGGCACTGAACAAGAAAAACATTAGAGTCAAAAGTGGCACGCCGATTTTTGAAGGCGATCATATCACTACCTCAAATGGCGGCCATGTCCACATTCGTTTTATCGATAACGCCATGGTCAGTGTTAGACCAAATAGCGAGTTAGCGATTGATTATTATCAATATGATGAAACCAATCCTAATGCATCTGTTATTCGATTTGATTTATCTAAAGGTGTGGCACGATCTATCTCCGGCAAAGGCGCTAAAGCGGCACGCGATAAATTTCGTTTAAATACGCCTATCGCTGCGATTGGTGTACGAGGCACAGACTTTGTTGTCAGTGCAAAAAGCCACCTAGTACAGGCTGTCGTTAATGAAGGTGCGATTGTCGTCGCGCCTTTTTCTGACCTCTGTTCGAGTGATGGTTTTGGACCTTGCGAAACAAATTCTGTTGAATTGGATGATATATCAAAACAACTGCTTGAAATGAGCGCCCTATCAGAAAAACCCATCCTAGTGCCTTTATCCAGTAAGTTTGTGCCTGAGCTGATGGAAAAACAGTCCAATGGCCATTCTTCATTAGACAGCTCCGACAGCCATTCCGATGAAGATAACAACAGCACCAATGAAGACAGCGCCAGCGAAGATGGAAAGTCTGACTCAAACACTGATGAGGTAAATACCACTGATAACGACGCTTCAGAAAACGAGTCCAGCTCAAAAGCACAGAGCACAGGTCAAACTGAAGACAGTAGCAACACTGAAGACAGTAGCAACACTGAAGACAGTGACCTCTCTGATGAAAGCGTTAGCGATGTGGACTCTAGCACCACACCTACCGTCACTTATAGCCCTTCGAATGACAGCACTAAAAATCCATCGTCTGATTTGGACTCGAAAGACGACACAGACTCAATAACCGATCTAAAAAAAGACCGTTTAGAAGAAGTTATTAATGAGGTTGGAGGCATCTCACCTCTACCAGATAACTATGTCCCATCAACAGCAACCAATACAGACGAACTGAATAAAAGGCAATTAGTTTGGGGGCGCTGGAGCAATCAAACTGAAAACACAGACCGTATCGTTGCCATAAGGTCAGAAATAGTAGATGGTCGTTCTGCGACAATTGGAACGACTGAGTATGTTTTATACAGAGACAGTTCAAATGGCGATTCCGTTGAGCCAAACTTAGGTGATGTTCGATTCAATCTGGTCGATGCTCAAGCGGTGCTTAATATTGATGGCAGAAAAGAACTTATGTCAGTTTCTGATGGCCGTTTAAACATTAACTTTAATAACAATACGTTTGATACCAGTTTATCTCTGAGTCATACCCTTACGGATGAGACGACAATACAGTCTTCCGGACAAATTAATAATAAAGGTTTTTTTAATAGCAACAGTGATGGAACACGTATTAGTGGTGCAACGTCTCTTGACGGAACGGAAGCAAGCTATCTTTTCAATAAGGAAATTGACCTTGGAACCATTGAAGGTCTAACGTATTGGAATGGCAGACCTTAACGATGTTTTTTAAGAACGCTTCCCCTATCACCGCATCAAAGTCTGAGAGCCTTAATACGCTTTCTGTGTTTGATATGCCTCCCATAGCGACAAAAATTGCAGTGGTTGCTTTGGCTGGCATGCTAACGGTTTTTCTAAGCACATTTTTTAGCGAATGGCGTTACTCTACAGAAGAAAAATTCGGTTCATTAGGCTGGACTCTGTTCCCTTCTAACGAGACTGAAGAAAGAGTCACTATTGTCGCCATTGACGAACAAAGTCTCTCTGAAATAGGGCCTTGGCCTTGGCCTAGAGACGTTCTTGCTGAGCTGTCTAATAAACTTGGCGAGGCTGGAGCGGCTTTGCAGCTGTATGATATTGTCTTGCCTGAGTCAAAAAACGGCGATGACCTACTTGCTTCTGTATTGCAACAACATAACAGTGTATTGGCGCAAGTGCCCGTCCTTGGGAATACGAATAGCATCCAAACAGGCACCATGTCTGGTGAGCTGGCTGGTATGCGCTGCCAACCCCCCTTGCCCAGTACATCAAATTATTTAGCCAATCACGCCACTTTTGCTAGCCTTCCTAAAGGCCATATTACCCCTATCGTAGATGCTGACGGTATGATTCGCAAACAACCGCCTCTGATTTGTGTGCAAGGTCGTGTTTATCCTTCATTATCATTAGAAGCCTTGTTACAGAACCTTCCAAATAAACAATCGGAAAAATCGATTCAAATTGCTAAGGGTAGCGGCTTCTTTGCCCCGGCATGGAACCTTCATTTTCCATCTTATTTTGGCGTTAAAATACCTTTAGACAAAGAGGGTAATGTAAGAATTTCTTATTCATTACAGCCAGATGCCTTTCAAGTCGTTTCGGCGGCGGATGTCCTGCTGAATAGAGCGCCGAGCAATTTACTTGATGGTGCTTGGACTCTCATCGGGGCCACGGCTTTTGGGTTAGGTGACATTGTACCAACCCCCCATTCTGGCGCCACGCCAGGTGTTGAGTTGCAAGCTCGCCTACTGACGAGTCTTTTGGATGGTGACACGCCTTACACACCGACAAACGCCAATATAATTTGGTTATTTGAGTGCTTTGCAATCACCGCTATTTTATTGCTTCTCGCCTCTAGCCGAAACAGATCCTCTGCCATTGGTCTTCCTTTAGCGGCGGTTATCCTTCCGGTTGTTACCTTGATAACACACATGCAGTTTCTGCAATCCAGTATTTGGCTAGGTTGGTTTATCCCCTTTACTTACGCGTTAATTGCAGCCAGCTTTTTAGCGCTGCTTGAACATGGACGAGTACGAGTAGAAAAGCAACGAGTGTTTAATAACTTAAGCAGTTATCTACCAGGGCAAGCGGCTCATAATATTGCTTTTAATTTGCCAAGCGGTGCTGTTGAAGCGCATCGCTCAGAACTTGTCTTGATGTGCGCCGACTTACGTAACTTCTCTTCCTATGAAGAATCAAGACCACCAGAAGAAGCCGCCGCGCTATTGCATTGCTTTTTTGTGCAGGCCTCTGAAATCATTGAAAAAAATGGTGGTCAAGTAGAAGAGTTTAAGGGCGACTCTGTTTTATCTAGCTGGGCGTGCGATAAAAGTGATGCGGCCACTATGGCGCTAAAAGCCGCCAATGAACTGCAAGCTATGATTTCAACCGTTATCCCAAGTCGACCTCCCGCTGGCCTTGAGCCAATGGCGCTTGGCATCGCCATTGAAAAAGGCCCGACCCTAGTTGGCTCAATTGGCCCTTCCCATCGACGAAGCCATACTATTTTAGGCGATACTGTTACTATTACCTTACGCATCCAAGAAATGACTCAGGAGTTGGCTCAACCTATTCTCATTGGTGAGTGCGCCGCAAGATCATTGAGCAATAAAGAACTAGAATCACAAGGTTCCTATTTACTTGATGGGTTACGCACACCCCATATTTTGTTTGCCCCTAAAATTATCCATACAGCCGAACTCTACGATACAGACCCTAGTGACAACATAGAAGTTACTCCTTTGCGTGTTATCTCTGGCGGCAAACATTATTAACCCTAACCAACTTATTTAAAGACGGGTTTCATTGTTATAATCTCACCGCCAGAGTGATTATAAACAGATGTATTCCACTCCTTTTCTTATTGGCTTAACATTTTCTTTAGATTTTTCCACATCTTACGATTTTTTTGTTTACCTACTAGGCATGATTACGGGATAATTCGTCATTATGCAGAAGCCGCCTCATTTATTAAAACATCATTTTTTTCGTTATTTCAGTTGCCACTCTTTATTTGGGGCAATCACGGTGACCATTGGCCTAGGCTTCAATTCGTCAGCCTTATTCGCCGATACCTCTACAAAGGGCCATGCCTCTTGCCCAACATTACCAAACATTCATGCCCAGCCAACAACTGAGGAGTGGATTGACCTTAGACACCAACTTGGCAGGCAGCTCGACCTCTGTTTAAATGACTCGGCTTTTTTTGCCTTATATGGCGCGTCTCTATTGCATTCAGGACTGACGGCACAATCAATTGAGAACTTAGAGAGAGCCTTATTGATTGACCCAAATAATGGAAGTGCCCTGATAGATTACGCTGAAGCACTGTATCTCTCGGATCAACTGCTGGCTGCGATACAAGTGAATCAGCAGGTACTTAATCGTGAGGATCTCCCGAGCTATTTACGAGAACCGTTAACAGAACGTGGGAAGACATGGAACCAACAAAGAGTCCATTGGCAAAATAAGATTGCCTTATCAAGCGGTTATCACAATAACCTGAACGGGGTTGCTAACCTAAAGGATTTAATTCTTACCTTTGATGATCGTGACATAATCGTTAGGCTCGACAAGAACTCTAGACCGATACCAGGAAACTATAAAGGAATTAATGCCTCGACGCACAGGACGGCCTTAACGGAAAATGGGGTAAGCCGTTTATCCATTAGTGCCGCCAGTCGATTAAGTGACTTAGAGCGCGTCGATACTGAATCTGTTGGCGTATCCTATGAAAGAGAGCGAATTTTAGAAGATGGATCCTTTATTTGGGATATCGATTCACAATACATTTTTTTTGGTGGAAAAGGCCTTTACCTATCTTCTTCAAGCCGCGCTAATCGCTACTGGAAACAAGAAAGTTGCTCCACCTATGTGGCCACTGAACTCAGCTCTTTGTACTTTCCTGATCAGTCACAATCTAACGAAGCCGATTTAGAATTTAAATGGGGCGCTGTTTGTGGGCCAGCCAACAACCAAATTGATTTTTCTTTTTCCATGGCCCACAACGAGTCATTACAGAACAGACCTGGTGGTGACCGACTTATTAAAGAAGTCAATTTGCAATGGAAAAAAAACCTAGGGAAAGGCATCTTCTTATCTGAGGTATCTTTCACATCCACAGAAGATGAAAAAGGGTATAATCCCCTTTTAAGCAACAATGAGACACGAAATACGAACACAACGAACGCGTCTTTGCGTTTCTTCTATCCACTAACCAATAGCCTTATGCTGCAATCTGGCGTTTACTATCAAGAACAAAGCAGCAATCTATCCTTGTTTGAGACAGAGTCTAAAAGCGCAGACATTGGTTTAACGTTTAGCTTTTAACGTTTAATTTGACGGCTTGGAAGTCGATTTATTATGCCAGTATTTCTTATGCATTGAGCAAAGGACATTGACGTTATGTGGCAAAGACCGATATGACCTTCCCAAGCGATAACCAAGGTATTTTGCGACCAGAGAAAGCCCTGAATAGGGTATCAAATACGCCCGTTTATGACGAATTAAAAAATGGGTTTGCTTAATAGCAAACTGAAAACCCATTTTTTCTGGCGTTCCAAATGTCTCTAACAACCAATGCTGCTCTCTATGAAAAACACCTATATCAAAATAACGCTTAAATTCCTCTGTTAACGAATAATTATGAGAGTGCTGCACACACGCCTCACTCACATACTCTATTTTGCCACCAGCCAAAAGCAACTTTCCAGCCAAATAGGAATCTTCACCTAATATTAGCTTCTCAGGAAAGCCACCAACAGCTTGAAGCGACGAATAACGATAGGCCGCAAAAGAATTAGACATAAAAATTTTCTGGATACCCTTAGGACGGCTCGACTCTAAACTCGTAAGATAACCGTCCTCTGGATAGTTATGTAATCTTGCAAATGCACCCAATGGTTTAGCATTCAAGTGGGGCAACTGACGCCCATAGGCCGCGGTAACTTGAGTGTTTTCAAACGATACTAACAAACGTAATAGAGTATTTTCATGCTGCAGAATGGCGTCTTGTGTCATAAACAGAACAACCTCTGTATTGACCTTAGATAAGGCTAAATTACGAGTCCCACCATGATCAAACTCAGCCTGAGGGATACTCATCAACTCAAACCCTGCATCAATTGCAATCTGTGCTGTTGCGTCAATTGAACTTGAATCTATGACTAGGACTTTCTCAGGTCGTTGGCTCGATCTAAGAATACTATCCACAACGTGTTTAAATAATGGTCCGGCATTATAGGTCGGTATGACAATCGAAAATGGCAGATAAGAGTTGTGTCTCTCTATGTTAGGTTCACCTACGGTCATATCGTCCCCTTTATAAAACGCAGCTGAACAAGCAAAATAGAGAGGCTAAAAAAGATCATTTCGGTTAAACGCTAGGTAAAATGTTAACTAGTGCTAGACGCCAATTTGAAGGCTGAATACCATATACCGCTAATTTTTGGCAATCTAATGATGAATACTGAGGCCTTGAAGCCGGGGTCGGGTATTCCTCAGTACTAATCGCCTTGACTTTTGGGGCTGATTTAATACGGTTTTGGCTCTGTGCAATAGAAAAAATCGTCTTTGCAAACCCATGCCAGCTGGTTTCTGCATCCCCTCCAAAATGATATACACCCCATTGGACTTCATTAACCTGGATTGCCTGACATAAGGTTAATAAACAGTTAGCTAAATCACCGGCGTAGGTAGGGCAACCATATTGATCGGCCACCACACTCAATTCTTCTTTATCGGATAGGCGAACCATGGTTTTAACAAAGTTATTACCAAACTCGCTGAATACCCAAGCGGTTCTAATAATAAGGTGCTGAGGGTTTACTTGCTGTAAGGCGTCTTCACCTGCTAGCTTTGTTTTACCATAGACGCTTTGAGGGTTTGTTGAATCGTCTGGTTTGTAAGGAAATACAGCGTCACCATCAAACACATAATCTGTCGACACATGGATGACTGGAATAGTATGAGCCGCCGCCACTTCTCCTAACGCCTTCACACCGAGATGATTAACCTTATCGGCCTCTTTACATTCCGATTCCGCTAGGTCAACCTTAGTGTAAGCCGAGGCATTAATAATAACATTGGGTTTATCTTGTAAAATTCGATGTGCCATTTGCGCTTTATTAGTGATATCAAATTCAGACGAGTCGTATGAAACTAATTCCATATTATCCACATTAGATAAATTGAATTGCTCTGTGACAGAGCGACCTAATTGACCATTTTTACCTATTAGTAAGATTCTCATACCACTGTCTCTGAAGTTTAATACACCAACATTCTTGATTTATAACCATTATAAATCAACGAAATTTAAACCTAATTTGTCTTTCTCTGATAAAACAGGGCGAATTCCCTTAGGCCATTCAATCGCGACCGTAGGGTCATCCCAAATAAGGCATCCCTCGTCACTGGGATCATAATAATCTGTGCACTTGTATTCAAAATCGGCGACCTCTGACAACACCACAAAACCATGCGCTAAACCAGGTGGCACCCAAAATTGTTTTTTATTCTCTTCGGATAACATCACTCCAGCCCACTGACCATAGGTCGGAGAGCCTTTTCGAATGTCGACCGCAACGTCAAACACTTCCCCTCGAACGACTCGAACCAATTTGCCTTGGGGCTTTGATTTTTGAAAGTGAAGGCCTCTGAGTACGTTTTTGCCTGAACGCGAATGGTTGTCCTGCACGAAACGATCGGTGATGCCACACAACTCTTGATAACGGGATTCTTGAAAGCTTTCTAAGAAGAAGCCTCTTTCATCACCGAACACGTTTGGCTCGATAATTAACACTCCGTCTACGGCTGTTTTGGTTACTTGCATTATTTTTTCCCGTTTGTTTATCGGTAGCCGTTGGCAATTTTCAATAGATATTGACCATAGCCGGTTTTCTGTAATTGCGTACCCGCTTCAATTAATTGTTCTTTGGTAATCCATTTTTTTAAGAACGCAATTTCTTCAAGGCAGGCGACTTTTAAGCCTTGGCGATGCTCAACGGTTTGCACAAACTGCCCTGCTTCCAGTAAGGCGTCATGCGTTCCCGTGTCTAGCCATGCAAAGCCTCGTCCCAATAACGACACCTTTAAATCACCGCGTTTCAAATACGCTAAATTAATATCGGTAATTTCCAGCTCTCCACGAGAAGAAGGCTTGATCGTCTTGGCAATGTCAATCACATCGTTATCATAAAAATACATGCCCGTCACAGCGTATTGAGAACGTGGCTCTTGTGGCTTTTCTTCGATGCTCAAAACGTTTCCCTTGTCATCAAATTCGACCACACCAAAACGCTCAGGGTCGGTCACATGGTAACCAAAGACGGTGGCGCCTGTCTGCTGCTCAGTCGATTCTTGAAGTATTTCTGAAAAGCGTTGACCGAAGAAAATATTATCGCCTAATAATAGCGCGACATTATCTTCTCCTATGAATTCTTCACCGATAATAAACGCTTGCGCTAATCCATCTGGCGAAGGTTGCACGGCATACTCTAAAGACATACCAAATTGCTGCCCATCACCGAGCACTTTCTTGAAATTTTGCTGATCTTCTGGGGTTGTTATAATCAAGACTTCACGAATACCAGCCAACATCAACACGGAAAGCGGATAATAAATCATTGGTTTGTCATAGATTGGCATCAGTTGCTTTGAGCAACCTAATGTAAGCGGGTGCAACCTGGTACCACTCCCTCCCGCTAAAATAATACCTTTACGATTCTTCACGTTTTCACCTTAGAATTATTCTTTACCTAAACGGTCTAATTGGTATTCGCCATTCAATACTTGTTGCCACCAAGTGGCATTATCTAAATACCATTGGACGGTTTTTTTAATGCCGGATTCAAACGTCTCTTGCGGTGCCCAATCTAATTCTGCGGACATCTTGCTGGCATCAATGGCGTATCTGGCGTCGTGACCTGGACGATCTTGCACGAATGTTATCAAATCTTGATAATGATCGACACCTGCAGGCTTAGTGGGAACCATGTCTTCTAATAATGCACAGATGGTCCGTACCACTTCGATATTGCGTTTTTCATTATGGCCGCCAATGTTGTATGTCTCACCTATTTTACCTTGTGTCACTACGGTAAATAACGCTCTTGCATGATCTTCTACATACAACCAGTCACGAATTTGCGAACCATTTCCATACACAGGTAAAGGTTTGCCCGCCAGTGCATTTAAAATGATATGCGGCACCAGCTTTTCAGGAAAGTGATAAGGGCCATAATTATTAGAACAATTCGTAATGATGGTAGGTAAGCCATAGGTTCGCTGCCACGCTCGTACTAAGTGGTCAGAACTGGCTTTACTGGCTGAATAAGGAGAGCTTGGTGCATAAGAGGTAGACTCAGTAAAAAGAGGCAACTCACCTTGAACGTCATCCGGGTGAGGCAAATCACCATACACTTCATCTGTTGATATGTGATGGAAACGAAAATCGGCTTTGGCCGCCCCTTCTAGGGTAGACCAATACTGCCTGGCTTCTTCTAGTAGAACAAACGTCCCCATGATATTCGTCTGCATAAAATCACCAGGGCCATCAATGGAGCGATCTACATGACTTTCGGCCGCTAAATGCATTATAACCGTGGGTTGAGTCTCTTGAAGCACCTTACGTATCGCGGTCGAATCGCAAATATCCAATTGCTCAAAACGATATCTATCTTTGCTTTGTAACGCGTCAGGGATAGAATTAAGGTTGCCTGCATAGGTTAATTTATCGACATTAATAACGCTGTGTTGAGTTTCTGAAAGTATATATCTAACCAATGCACTTCCAATAAAACCCGCACCGCCAGTGATTAGTATTTTCACGACCCATCCCTCAAAAAATAAAGGCTTGATTGTACCTGAAACGAGAATAAATCGCCTGTATTTATTGTGCTGAAGAGAACAATAAGTGTCCTCTTTATCTGCAAAAATTTAGGATCCGTGCAAGGAGTCTATCGGCGACCTCATCGAGAATGAAAATGCGTGTTTGAAGCGTAACTGGATTACGGACTCTCCTCCTGGCTTCTCTGTTTCAGAGGGTAGTTGATTTCATTTTGAACAAGGTAGGTTGGTCGTGCTTTAATTTCATCGTAGATTTTAGCAAGATAGAGGCCAATTAAGCCCAAACTAATCATGAGTATGCTGCCGATAAAGAGCAGTAGCAATATCACCGTGGTAAAGCCTGTCACGGCAACGCCTATAACCCATTGATATAGTGATACACTGCCTATAATACTGCTAATGATTAACATTAAAAAACCAATTAGCGTTACTAGATGTAAAGGGGCAGACGTAAAAGAAACAATGTTATGAATAGAGTATTTGAATAGACCTAATGCGCTCCAAGAAGAGCTGTCCCCTTCTCTTTCTGGAACCGTAAAGGGAATTTGAACACTCGGAAACCCCAGCCATTCGACCAAGCCGCGAAAAAACCGTTGCTTTTCCGGTAGTTTATTAATGTGTTCGGCTATCTCATTATCCAGTAGTTTATAGTCGCTGTGATTTTCTAACTCTAAAGAGCTTAGTAGACTTAGCCCTCTATAAAAAGCCGTACTAAAGAGTTTATAGAGCAAAGACTCTTTACCACGTGCGCTTTTAACCGATTCAACCACTTTGAAACCTTGCTCCCAATATTCTAGCATTTGAGGAATTAAGCTTGGCGGATGCTGTAAATCGGTATCCATCACAATATAGGCATCCGAGGAGTAACGCTCTAAGCCCGCATAAATTGCCGCTTCTTTTCCAAAGTTTCGAGTAAAATTGCATAAGGTAATAGAAAGGTTTTTGGCGTCATATTGACTGACAGCCATCGCCGTTTTATCTGTAGAGCCGTCATTTAAAATAACGACATGGAACAGGTAGTTTGCAGACAATGGTTCTAGCGTACTGTCTAGTACTGAAAGAAAGGACTGAATGCCAGCTTCTTCATTAAACGCGGGACAAAGAATCGTGATTTTTTTCATATACAGAAAATGGGTTCTCTTAAATCAGAATGATGACTTTTACGAACCAGTTGATTCGCATAAAAAGCCTTTTGGGGAGTGACGTTTTTACTAACACTCACCTTAATTATTCAATAACCTGTATTGCCATTATGTCTGAAAACCACCATGAGTTCCCATGCTCTCTTTTATAGACTTGATAGGTTTCGTTTGGCTTGGGCCTTACCAGCCGTTGTTTGAATACCGCCGCACCAACAGCAATGCCTCTATCAGGAAACAAAATACCAACCGATTCTGCATTGGAAGAATCAAGAGACCAAGACAAGACACCGTCCTCAAAAGTAGGCGGTTTTTTTATATTAACGTGATTCTGGCTTGGCTGGCAATTTTTCTGGACTTGCGTTACAGAGATACTTTGACCGGCTTGATCAAATGCCAAAAATGACGTTGCTGTACTTAACGTCGCTTGCTCCATGAATTGTTGGCAGTTTTGCGTTATTTCTAACCAATCATTTCCCAAAAGCCTGTATATATTCATGATTTCTCCTTGAAGATAACCCAAAGGCGTCAACACGACGGTTGGTCTTTTTTCAAGCCGATGCATTAGTTGCTCATTAATGAAATACCATGGCGTACTGGTTTGGCTTTTTGAAAATAAGACAAGCTCATGGCGCTGGATAAAAACCAAAGCCATTAAAGGCAGGCAAATCGCCCCATATTGAAGCGCCAATGGCCTCTGAATACGCGTCTTATCACTTGAAAAAACAGCTAGGATAGAGGCCATTGAAAGCGCCAAATCGAACATAAAAAAAACTCTGTCCCCATGAAGCTCAGGATGTTGAAAAGCATGCGGCGCAGCTAAAGATGGTGCCGCAAACAGACCCGCCATCATGGTGTAGATAAGCATTTTTTTGGGTGCAAAAAATAGCGCCATAAAAGCCGCAAGACAAATTAGCCATTTATTCGTTACATACCAGGCCAGAAAGCGTATCCAAGAGTCAAGCGATAAGGACAACAGGCTGCTAACAAAGCCCTCCCCATCCCGTCCATCAGCTGAAACGCCAAGCATATAAAAACGTAAGCAGAAATACGTGAGTAACGACACACTCACTAGAGCAAAAGCCTTCCATGCTTTTATCCGCCAAAATACACACCACAGTAAAGGGATTAACATGATATAAATTTCTTTACTTAATAAAGCAAAGAACGAAAGCATAAAAAGCGACGTTAAAAAAACATAATTATTGAGTTTGTTGGCATACCAAGCTCGATAGACGAGCAATAAAATGACCACCGATAGAAGAGCACCTAGCAAATAGTGGACAGTATAAAAACGACTAATCATAGGGAACACACTCATGTTGCTGTATATGAGCAATAAACACGCAAAGCCAGCAAGGCCATTTTGTGTTTTTTTGGAACATAAGTACGCTGAAGTAAAGCCAATAAGAGAGATTAACGTTAGCTGCACAATAATAAACGCCACATTATTAAAACCAAACCAAGTCAAAACGGCTTTATAGAGTGTCAATACAACAGGGGTAAAATGAACAATAGAAAGTTGTTGATACACTTCCGGAGTGAAATAAGGCGCAAACCAACCGTAAGACAGAGAAAGTTGTGACATATGAGTGTCGTCGTCAGAGAAGGTCCCCCAGGATAAGGCACTGTATTGACTAAAGAAAATTAAGAACGACGCTAATGCCAGTGCGTAAAATATGGGGGTTGGCCACACTTTCATGATAAAAAGTCCTTGATACACTCTAACCTAAGCGAGTGTTGTTAACAGATACATTGCATACCTTGCATTAACGCCTCATCGAATACAATAAGATACTATCGATACACAACAAATTTTTGCAAAGAAAAACTCAACACAACCAGCACAGCCTCAACAAGCAGTTTAGCCCCAACAACCCAATGCCAACGTTCAATTTCGAAAAAGCCGATAGAGTACTGAATCATGAAGGTGCTAAGCAGTGTCATAACACACCAAAGCAGGACAAACTTAAGCAATATTTTAGGCGCGATTTTTTGTTTGCTGTCTAGTTTTTTAAAGGTAAATAGACCATTTAAAAAATAACCCGACATGGCTCCAATAAATCGAGCGAAGACATTGGCTACCTCAGCCGAAACAAACACAATGCATAAAGCAAACGTGGACGCGTCCAATGCATATTGAACCCCACCTATGAGCAGAAACAGTAGGAACTGCCGACTCATAAGTCTTTTAACTTAGTGTGTAATGTTTCTTTCGGTACATTACCAATGTCATAATTTAAAAATGAGAGCAAGAGCTGCAGGCCAATAATAATCGACAGACCTGATATCATCACTGTTCCGCTGGTAGCGGGTATTCCTGATGAGGATGAGGCACCCCAGTGATAAGCACCAAAAATAACCCCAAAGAAAAACGCAAAGGTTCCTGCCAGTAATTCTACCGAAGCCGCTGAAAAATCCCTCATAAAGTAACTATATACAATGCGGCGGTTAAAATTATGGATGTTTTTCTTTAGGAACAGAAAAAAAATCTTTTTAATCTTTAGGTTTGACTCTTCATCTTCGTACTTAGCCAGCATGGGGATATCAACAACCTTTGCTCGATAAATACCAAGACGGTATAACATGTCACTTTCAAAAAAGTAGTCTTTACTGACTTTGTCGATATTAATCAGTGACAAGACTTTCGTCGAAATCGCCGTATACCCATTAGTCGGATCAAAACTTTTCCAGTAACCACTTGATACCTTTGTTAAAAATGATAACGCGATATTGCCAAAAAAGCGTACTTTTGGCATGTCACTGGCATCGTCTATATTGAAGAAACGATTGCCTTTTGTGTAATCCGCTTGCCCGTCAATAATCGGCTGTATAAATTTAGGGATCAACGTTGGGTCCATTTGCCCATCCCCATCTACCTTCACCACAACATCCATGCCATCAGCAAGAGCGGCCTTATACCCTGTGCTTACCGCACCACCAACGCCTTGATTCACTTCATGAAACACGACTTTTATTCGTTTATCTTGACACTGATCTTTTACATATTGACCGCTGTGTTCTGGGCAGCAATCGTCCACAACATAAATACGATCTACCTCTTGACCAATTTGGGAGATCACCTCTAATACAAATTTCTTAACCTTATATGAAGGTATAACAACGGATACTTTCATCATAAATCCTTAGGTACAGCAATTAATCCAAAATCATCTTCGAATACAATATCAAATTCTAGCAAGAACGCGTCTCTATCAAAAATAGCCGTAGCAACCAATACTATCGCACTGTAATCATTTTCCTTTAGATAACGCACTAGTTCCTTTGCTGGCTTCATCAGAAACCTACCATCGGGTACATTAGATGCGACGCCAGACCAACGAGCTTCCCCTGTCCAATGCCCTGCCGCTACACCATTGTAGTAATAGGCTTTATCAGCAAAACCAACTTGGTATATGCGTCTATTCGGAAAATTTAAATCATTGGCTTTCTTTAATAACCTGTATCCCGTGATGACATCAGACAAAAACGCTTCTTGTAGGTGTACAGGGTAGGTTATAAAGCGATTCACATCCCTTTTTATGCTGGGTAATACAAAATAAAAACACACAAGAAAAACGGACAGTTTTGTATAAATTTTATTTTCAATTTTTAGCGCGCTTAATAACAAATACATTGATATCGCGATAGATGCACACGCTGTACCTAGGACAGGCAATAGATAACGATCAATATGCGCTGAAAAGTACCAAAATAAAGAAAACAGTATCGTCATCAGCGCAAGATTGAAGTTTATTCTTACCAATGCATTTTGAGGCTGCTTTATTCTAAAAAATAAAGCCACTAAAAAACTGGCATAAAAATAATATGAAAAGGCGAAAGTTGCTTTTTTAAGTTGTTTAAAATAATGATTGAAGGATTCGGCGGTTCCATAGGTACTTAATTCGGCAAGGTTTGAGTTTAAATCCGCCTGATTCCATATATAAAACCCAAAAACATCACTTAAAAAAGGATGAACTGGGTTACCCGATAACGCAATATTGCGGATATACCACCAAGTACCAAAACACGCACATACGCCCAAAAAAACAGTCGCTTCTTTTATTTTTTGCTTGCTGTAATACATAAAAAATACAAAGACAAGTAAGCCACACACTAAACCGAAATATTTAGTGCTCGCGGCTTCTGCAATGCCTAAAGCGGCCACAACTAAATAATATAAAGACTCTCGTTTCGAGGTCGCCTCTTGCCATTTTACGAATGCAACAAAGGCAATACTAGCAAATAAAGCGTACCCAAAATCAACGTATATAACCCACGATAGAGATTGAATTTTTGTCGAACAATAAACGGTAACAGTAACAATGAAAGCAATCCAAGGATTGGTTTTTTGTTGCACTAACTCATAAACCATCAGAACTAAAACGGCCATAAAAGAAAAGTTCAACATTCTTAGAAAAAATTCATCGCCTACCATTAAACCAAAAGCATAAAGAAGATTAATTTCTAATGTCTGGAACGGATAAATAAGGTGCGTTTGCACAACCAATCCATGATTTTCGACAAAAGCTCGTGAATAAGGCAAATGATAAGACAGGTCATCCGCACCAAAAAGCAGTCCGGTTACATTCAACCCTAAAATAAGCATTAATATCAGGGTTAAGCCATGACCTAAATGAAAGGATAATCGACGCCTATTGTCTTTTCTCGTGTTTCTGTTGTCTTTTCTTGCGTTAAATAGAAACCATCCTGTCATCAAAAAAGCTAAGACAAGCAAAGGCTCCGCGTAAAAAACGTCAAACAATGCCAGAATAAATGCACATTTGATAAAAAGAATAAAGCCTAAAAAACCCGTAAAAAACAGATCAATAATCGTTATTTTTGCTGGCCTATCTTGAGCGCACATGGCCCCGTAAAATTGTTGTTTTAACACATGCCCTGACATGTAAAAAACAGAATAAAACAACACAACCAATAGCAAACTTTGCAGATAAACCAAAACCGTAGGAATAATTTCCATATTTCCTCTCAAATAAACTAAAGCGTTATAGGCCAGCCATTCCAATTCCCCTAGGGAGTGCTTATTAGTACTAGATTATTAGTACTAGATTATTAGTACTAGGTAATCAATAAACAGCACGTGATGGCCATCGCCTTAAAACATTAATAAGTGAACAAATGAACAAATAGATTCAAGTTATTTAAAAACCTAAGATGAAAAAATCACACTGAATAGAATTCGCGCTACATTCTGGCCGCCTCTAAAATAGATTGATAAAGATAGTTAGAACCGTACTGTTCGTTTTTATCTTCAATTAAAAATTTGGCATGTGCAGGACTTGAATAACGAATAAACTCAGGGACGATTGACATATAATAAGGGGTTACAAAGGCCGCCGATGTATTATAGTGCGTCATAAGAGCATTATACGTACGGATCTTGGACTTATATTGTTGTGGATGGAATTCAGGCATGCTGTATGGGCTGCCGTTTAAAAATGGAAACCGTTTAGTTAACCCAATACCATCCGTACTGCCGCCATACAAAGTCACTCCAGGAAGATAATTTGACTCGGCAGAAACCGATTGCTCTGTAGCAAACAAGATGGTATTCCAAGAAGAGTTTAGGTAAGTCGGTATTTGATGTGAAAATAGTTTACGTTTTTCTGCGCCACTATTAATCGCTTGCAACCACACATAGTTAATAAAATCTTCAACTTGAGAGCCCCGATACTGATTCCACAGATCAGCAAGTGGGTTGTAATAGACATCTTGCAAACCTTTAGGATGATCCAGATAAAAACGTAACCCCTCAAGCTCGCTGGCGGCCACAATATCAAGATCATTTGACTTTACTGGCGCCGTCTTCGGTGTTGTTTGATTTCTATCTACGTAGGCAAATGTTTGCTGAGTCAGTTCGTATCGTTTATTGCCTATGGAGGCGACCACCTGAATTTCATGAATTCCAGGCGTTAATTGTGAGAAATTTAAATCGTATCTAAACCCTACACTGGGGTCTTGAAGTTGATCAAGCGCTTGATAGACATCCATGCGATTTAAATGGTAATCCGCTTCGCCACTCAACTGGCCATCAACATAAACATGTATGGCATGGAAAGGTTTATCCGAATCATTCCAAAGCCAACCGAAAATAGGGAGCACTCCGTGAGCATAGCTGTCTATATGCTCTGAAAAGTCAGTCAGTTTGTCTGTGTGAATGTCTTTACTCGGCGGCTCTATGTCAGCCCATTTAGTATAGTGAGTCGATAAAAAGGCATTTACATCTTCAATGGTACTGTACTTCGCTTTTAGCCACTCCCTGAAGCCTAATTTGCTGCTATCACTGTAATCTGTCAATTTTATATCCGCAAACTTTCCCATACCCGATTGAAAGTCTTCAAACATATGATGCGTTTCACCCGCTAGACTGATGGCCTTAATTCGCTGTTTCTGGTCATCAGACAGGGAACTGTAATAACGAATAATGGCGCGAAATGCATCAAATCTGTATTTATTTACAGGGATACTTTCATCGGTAGATAACGTATAGGGAATAATGGAAGAGTCGAAATATCTATCTATAGGTGGCTCACCATTACTTAAAAGCATCAAGTTGGTGTTATCCAAAGCCAATTCCTTTGCAAGCTCACTACTAGAATCAAAATGATCCATGAATGGGTAAATAACAACAGGCCTATCAACAGACTCTATATTATTAAATATAGTTTCGATTTTTTTCCTTTCTATAACCCATTTCCCGTTCACTTTTTCGTACAGACTGGACACAGGGATACCATAGGTATACCCCACTTGAACCTGACCTGTCGCGCCTCCAGGCTCAAGTGTTGAGAGTAAATCACTTAACTCAGCAGTCATTGAGAAGTTGCGTTCTTGACAGTACTGATAGTTAGGAGATGCGTGATCTGTCTGAATCGCTTGCTCGCAGTAATGAAGACCTTCAATCATTGGCGCGATCAAATAAGGTTGCTCCTCACGATTTAGCTTAGCCGTTGAAGCGTCTGTCTTAACTTGGGTTAATGGTCTTTGAGCTACTTTAAGATCATCATCCTTTGAAGGATCACATGCAGAGATTAAAACTGATAGGCAAATTATCGGTACAAACTTTGGTGTTGATGAATACATGGCTTCCTAACCTTTTTTAATGTCAGAACAATAAGACATTCTTAGATAAACTGAGTGAATAACGACTAAAAAATAATGAGCACCGTGTTTATTGGATGCTCAATAACGCTCAAAAACAAAATCCTTTAGGCAAAAATAAGAAATACGCCAACCAAAGGCATTAATAACATCAGCCGCTACTTAATGCCCATTAGTATAACTAATCTTTATTCGACCGTAACTGATTTCGCTAGGTTTCTCGGCTGATCTACGTCTGTTCCTTTAACCACAGCCACGTAATACGCTAAAAGTTGCAACGGAATCGTATGCACTATTGGTGCAAGGATATCGGGCACTTTTGGTACTTCCGTAAAGGTAATTCCTACTTCTTCGTGGAAGTCTGTGTCAAGATCAGCAAAGACATACAATTCACCACCTCGAGCACTTACTTCCTGTAAATTGGATTTTAGTTTATCCAATAGATTGTTATTTGGCACGACGGTAATAATCGGCATTTCTTCGTCCACCAGCGCCAATGGGCCGTGTTTCAATTCACCTGCAGGGTAAGCCTCTGCGTGGATATAGGAAATTTCCTTTAGCTTTAATGCGCCTTCAAGCGCGATTGGAAACATTGACCCTCGACCTAGGAAGATGGCATTTTGCTTATGGGCAAACCGATCTGCGAGCCGTTTAATCGAGCTGTCTTGTTTTAAGGCTAGATCAATGTAGGCCGGTAAGCTTCGTAAGCTACGCACCAATTCAGCCTCTCTTGACGCACTTAACCCATGCTGTACCGCAATGGCCACACTGGTGACCAATAACGCGGTCAGTTGTGTTGTGAACGCTTTTGTTGAGGCTACCCCAATTTCTGTACCCGCATTGGTCAATAAAGTAAGGGCGGACTCCCTAACCAAAGAACTCGATGGCACATTACATATGGCTAGCGTGGTTAAATAACCGAGTTGTTTCGCCATTTTCAAGGCCGCTAGTGTATCGGCGGTTTCTCCAGATTGAGATAAGGTTAAAAATAAGGTATTTTTTGGTACCGCTACTTTACGATAACGATATTCACTGGCCACCTCGACAGAGCAAGGTAAACCCGCCAACTCTTCCAGCCAATATTTTGCCACCATACCCGCGTGGTAGCTTGTACCACAGGCGACAATATGAATGTTCTCTACTTCTTTTAAAAAATCGGAATCGGCACCAAAACAACTTGTTAGTACCGAGGTTTCGCTGACCCTACCCTCTAAACAAGCCGCAATCACTTTTGGCTGTTCATAAATTTCTTTCAACATATAATGACGAAACTCACCTTTATCGGTTGAATCTAAATGGTGGTTAAATAGGCTTACAGGACGATCTTGCTCGTTTCCTTTGTCGTCATAAATGACCACTTTGTCACGACTCACATCCGCCACATCGCCTTCTTCAAGAAAGATAAACTGGTCCGTTACATGCAATAGCGCCAGCTGGTCAGACGCGACAAAGCTCTCTTCTATACCGACACCAACAACCAAAGGGCTGCCTTTACGAGCCGCAATAAAACGTTCATTGTCGTCATTATAAGTAACCGCAAGAGCAAACGCGCCTTCCAACCTCACCAAAGAAGTTTGCACCGCTTCCAACAAATTTTTACCGGCTTTAAGCTCATCAAATATTAAGTGAACAATGACTTCCGTATCGGTTTCCGATTTAAATAGATAGCCTTTATCGATTAATTCTCGGCGTAATAATGCATGATTCTCAATAATGCCATTATGCACAATCGCTAGATCATCACCAGAAAAGTGTGGGTGAGCATTTACTTCTGTTGGTTTGCCATGGGTTGCCCAACGTGTGTGTGCAATACCAATATGCCCATCTAAAGGCGCCTCTTCACATTTGTTTTTTAATGCTTGTACCTTTCCAACGGCTCTGTGTGCGTGCACACCATTAGCATTATTGATGGCCATACCAGAAGAGTCGTACCCACGATATTCAAGGCGACTCAAGCCTTCCAATAAAATTTTAGCCACGTTTCGGCGAGCAATAGCGCCAACAATTCCACACATAATACTTTCCTATTGTGCTTTCCTAAAACGGCATTACCCATGATAGAAACAGCTAAGTGAAATAAAACTAACTTATGGCTTTATTTCAGAGTTTATTTAGATTTAGACAGATAAGACGTTTTATTAAACACGTTTTATGACTTTTTTACTGGCCGCGGCCAATTATCTTTATTGTTCTGGCGTGCCCTAGCAAAGGCCAATTGATCTTTCTCTACGGTTTTCGTAATGGTCGAGCCTGCGGCAATGGTCGCACCAGCCGCAATAGTCACTGGCGCCACTAGGCTACTATTAGAACCCACAAATACTCGATCACCGATACTGGTTTGGAACTTATTCACACCATCGTAATTACAAGTAATGGTGCCCGCACCAACGTTCACCTCTTCACCCATTGTGGTATCACCAATGTAACTTAAATGACTGACTTTACTGCCTGTACCAATGAGGGCTTTTTTCGTTTCTACAAAATTGCCAATTTTTGCGTTCGCTCCAAGCTGAGTTCCCGGTCTTAAACGAGCAAATGGACCAACATCACAACCGCTTTCGAGCGCGCTGTCTTCAATTAAAGTATTGTCTTTAATGTCGCAGTTGTTACCAATATGGCAATTTTTCAAGTGACAGTTTGGTCCGATACGCACCCCATTACCTAAGGTTACCTTACCTTCAATGATGCAGTTAATGTCTATTGAACAGTCTACCCCCACTTCCAATGAGCCTCTCAAGTCAAAACGAGCTGGATCCAATAACGTTAAGCCTTCTGACATTAATCTTTGCGCTTGAGATTGCTGATACTCTCGTTCAAGCCAGCTTAATTGGAGCCTATCGTTTACTCCGGTAACTTCCGCTATGCTTTCTGGGTGCACAGTGACGATTTTTAACCCGTCTGCAGACGCCATCGAGATAATGTCTGTTAAATAGTATTCGCCCTGTGCATTGTCATTCGTTAATCGATCCAGCCAGCCAATTAGGTGCTTATTTGGCGTGAGTAAAATGCCGGTATTCACCTCTTTTATTTGATGCTGTTCAGGTGTTGCGTCTTTATGCTCAACGATGGCTTTAACCTCTTCAGCCAAATCACGCACAATACGTCCATAACCCGTAGGATTATCTAAGAAAGCCGTCAACAGAACCAAGGTGTTTTCATCGGCCGCCAATTGCATTTTTTCTAACGTACTCTTCTTGATAAGCGGAACGTCTCCGTATAACGTTAAGGTACGACCCTCTTTCGAAAGATCAGACGCCACTCGGCGCAGTGCATCTCCCGTTCCTTGCGGGTTGTCTTGCCAGACAATATTGGCTGAAAAATCCTGACAATGTGTGACTACCTGCTCCCCTTGATGGCCTACTATCAAATGCAAATTGGCCTTATCTAACTGGGAAGCGGTCGTTAAAACATGGTGAACCATAGATAGGCCACCAATAGGATGCAATACTTTTGACAACGCCGATTTCATTCTACTGCCCTTTCCTGCGGCTAAAATTACGATGTCTTGCTTCATAGTGATTCCTATTTTTTTCTAACGTTTGAAAGATTGATTTATAGGAACGCATTAAACCGTATCAAGGAAAAGTGAACAAGATGAATTGTCACATTAAAATTGACAAAAAAACAAAACCGCCTTGTAAAAGCAACATTTCTACCTTAAATAAAACGCGCTGTATTTTATGATGATCGCTTAGGATTGATACCCATTGGGATTTTTCTGCTGCCAATTCCAAGTGTCACGACACATATCATCTAACGAATTTTCTACTTGCCAATCGAGCTCTTTAGCCGCCTTGGTGGTATCGGCATAAAATTCGGCAATATCACCCTCTCTGCGAGGAACGATCACATAATGAATGTCTTTACCTGATGATTTTTCAAAGGCTTTAACGACATCTAATACACTGTAGCCCTTACCTGCCCCAAGGTTATAAGCATCAATACTGGGAAACTCCGCCGCAAACAATTTTTGCAACGCTTTTGAATGCCCAGAGGCTAAATCAACCACATGAATATAATCTCTAACGCCAGTGCCATCAGGCGTTGGGTAATCTCCGCCAAACACACTCAGCACATCCCTTTTTCCCACAGCGACTTGGGCAATATAAGGCATTAAATTATTTGGGATACCATTTGGATCTTCACCCATTAAACCACTTGGGTGCGCACCAATAGGATTAAAATAACGCAATAATGAAATATTCCATTTTGGGTTTGCTTTAAATACATCCTGTAAAATATCTTCAATCATGACTTTCGTACGACCATAAGGACTGGTTGCACTCAAAGGAAAGTGTTCAGCATAGGGAATGGGGTTATTCTCTCCATACACAGTGGCAGAAGAACTAAATACCAAGTTCAAGACCTGGTACTTCTCCATCACTTTAAAAAGAACTAACGAACCCGTAATGTTGTTATGATAATACGACAAAGGAATCTGTGACGATTCTCCCACCGCTTTCAGCGCCGCGAAGTGAATAACCGCATCGATATTATGGCGTTTAAATACCGAGCTCAATGCCTCCTCATCCATTAAATCAACTGAGTAAAAAGCAGGTACTTTTCCAGTAATTTTCTCTATCCGACTAAGCACTTTTTTGTTCGAATTGCACAGATTATCAACAATAATAACCTGTTGATTTTCTTCTAAAAGGGACACACACACGTGACTCCCTATAAACCCCATACCACCCGTTACTAAAATTGTTTTCACGCCTGTTGTTCCTGTGTTTGTTGAATCGGCCAGAAAAGGGAATGACAAGACACATTCCCAAATCCATAAACTCTACAAGCTCAGCAAACTTTCTGCAATGTAATCAATTTGACTCTCTTGCATACCTGCAATGTTAATTCGGCCACTATCAACCAAATAAATAGACTGTTTTTCACGTAAAATGTGAGCGTCTTCAACCGATAGTCCTAATACAGAAAACATCCCTTTATGCTGGGCAATGAAATCGTAGTGTGACGTACCACTTTTGTCTCTCAACGCGCTGGCCAACTTGCTTCTTAGCCCCTCAACTCTAAGGCGCATGGTTTCTACTTCATTTAGCCAATTGGATTTCAATAATGGGTTGTTTAAAATGATATTAACCAACTCGGCTCCATGATCAGGTGGCATAGTGTACGTACTGCGAGCCGCCTCTAAAATACGCGTTTTAATACGGTTACTTTGCTCTATCGTTTTTGCCGCAACCACCGCAATGCCTGCTCGCTCGCGGTATAGACCAAAGTTTTTAGAACACGATCCTGTTAGTACATAAGACTCTACTCGATCGGCTAGATATCGAAACCCTTTAACATCTTCCTCCATACCGTCACCAAAGCCTTGGTACGCAATATCAATAAAGGGTAAGAAACCTTGTTGAATCGCCATGTCAGTAATGGTTTTCCAAGCCTCAAATGAAAGATCGGCACCTGTTGGGTTATGGCAACAACCGTGCAATAACACCACATCATTTGTGCCGGCTTCTTTTAAGCTGTCCATCATGGCGTCTGTTTGCACCAACTTGGTTGTGGTATCAAAATAAGGGTAATAACGAACTTTTAACCCTGCCGTCCACATTATAGGGGCATGATTTGCGTAACTTAGATCACTTAACCACACGGTTGCATCTGGCGCTGAAGATTTAATAACATCCGCCAACATCCTTAATGCACCACTGGCCCCTGGAGTCTGTACACCCACTGCGCGCTCCTTGCTGCGGCTATCGCCTAACATGAGTTCAATCATCGACGTATTAAACGCTTCATTACCAGCCAAACCAACATAAGCTTTTGTGCTTTGTTCTTGTAATAGCTTGGCTTCAGCAAGCTTAATCGCCTCCATGACCGGAGTAATGCCCCGCTCATCACGGTATACACCAATGCCTAAATCCACTTTATTTGGGTTTTCATCCAGTCTACAGGCCGCAGAAAGCGACAAAATAGGGTCTTTTGGTGCTTCTTTTAAATTTTCTAAAATCATGTTTTATCCTAATCACTGCGATAACGCACTTGAACCATTGCAAACTATATTAACACTTATGGTTTGAATTCACGCCGTGTTTGTTTTTAAACGGCAACTTAACGCCACTGGCAAAGAAAACCCCTAAGCAAATTAAAATGATGCCTAGCACAGACTCTACCGTGATGGACTCAGACAATAAGGGTATGGCGGCTAACGTTGCCATAACAGGCGTCAAAGAACCTATCGCCGCCGTACTTTCGGCACCAATTCGATTAATTGCGAACCCATAAGTGAAACCGGTTAGCAAACCAACCATTACGGCCTGTACTATGAACTGTCCCGCTAAGGTTTCTGAAGACACCAGACTCATTCCAGATTCAACAACACCAAATGCGTAAAGTAGCAACAATAACGCCGTTGACACCAGACCCAATGCCGCGGTTGCGGCTAGAGGGGGTAGACCGGCAACACGCAAACAAATAGTAAAAATGGCCCAACAGAAACTGGCCGCTAAAAAGTATAAATCGCCCTTCCAAATACCTTGATCACTCTTTAAAAACGACAATAAGACAAGTGCAAAGACGCCGATACCAATAGATAGCAAACCAATAAGTCGTTGCTTACTAAGAGACTCCTTATATACCAGTACCGCAATGGCCGTTACAAAAAGCGGAAAGGTACCCGGAATTAATAACCCCGCATGAGAGACTGGCGCATACTGCATGCCAGCCGAACTTAAAAAGAAAAAAGGCACCCCAGCGCCTAACACAATGCCCGCCAAAATCCGTTTTGGTACGGCCATCACTTTGCTCCATGACTTATACAGAAAGGGCAAAAGCACCAACGCCGGAGCAACGTAACGCATTATCGCCAAATCAAAGGTGGTTAGATTAGACGAGGTGCCTACCTTCACAGAAATAAGCCAGCTAGCCCAAATCATAATGGTAATAAAAGCCGCCGCGATACCTAATTGAAGATCCAAGCCACTTGCCATTCGACGATACTCTGGTTCGATGGTGGACGGTTTCGCAATAAGTATTTCAACTCTTTGATCTGACATACAGTTTTTCCTCTGCCTATAATGACGCCTTTCAATCACATGCTTTATGGAGTCAATGAAAGGTTGATATAACAGACTGTATTATGGGGTGATCAAGCGGAGCATGTCCTTGCTAATACAGATTGAAAAAATCTATTTTTTGGCACACTATAGCTTTTTAGAGATAATTTTCGAGAATTTATGCCAAATATGGAAATAGATAAGACAGATCTTAATATTTTAGGGATTCTTCAAAAAGAAGGTCGTTTAACGAATGTTGAACTCGCAGAAAAAATAAATCTGTCACCATCACCTTGTTTAAGAAGAGTAAAAAAGCTTGAAGAACAAGGCGTGATTACCAGATACAAAGCCAGTGTTGCCAGAACAGAGGTTGGTTTTACTATGACGATTTTTGTTGATGTCACCTTAGAAAACCATCGAGATCAAGCCAGCACGGCGTTTGAAGAGGCCATATTAAATATGCCTAATGTGATCAGTTGCTTTGTCATATCCGGCATGGCGGACTATCACTTAGAGGTTGTAGTGAGAGATCTGCAACATTACGAAATTATTCTGAAAAAAATCCAAACCTTGCCTTTTGTTAAAGACATTCACAGTAATTTTGCGATTCGAACAATCAAGACGGATGCGCCGTTACCACTGCTAGATGAATGAAAATGCGGTGCTTTTTACTCATCTGTATGGAATAGAGCACAATACAGCGCAAAAAAATGGCCAACAAACACCAACCCGAGGATTTAATTCCCGCTGAGCAATTCCATTTTTAATCTAGGGTGATTATAGTCTTATAGAGCAAAACGGCTTAGGATAGAGCGCATACGAAAAATACGTATGGACCAAGTATTTTATGCCACTTAAGGCCTTTTCAAAGCCAGATTTAATTAAATATAAAAAGTAGAGGATACATAACATGTCAGCATTTGGTACCGTTTTCATGCCTGAAATGGCAATCTCGTGGTTTGATGGTTCTCGCTGGAGCCCATCCAAAATGGTCCCAAGCGATTCCATTAGCCTACATCCTGGTGCACATGTCTTACATTATTCCAGCACGTGTTTTGAAGGTTTAAAAGCATTTCGTCATGACGATGGATCTGTTCATTTATTCAGAATGGATAAAAATATTGCGCGTTTAGCACAAAGCAGCCGCTTACTGTTTTTACCTGAACTCAATGAAGAGACGGTTGCAGACATGATAAAAGAGACGGTTGCGCATTTTGCGGATGAAGTCCCTTCGCCTCCAGGCTCCTTATATGTTCGTCCAACGCATTTCGGTACCGAGCCAGCCATCGGTAAAGCCGCTGTTGCCTCCAGTGAATCCTGCTTTTTCGTGCTAACGTCTCCCGTAGGAGACTACTTTGCTGGCGGTGATAAAATGTTACGTTTGTTATTAGAAGACAACGGCATGCGCTGTGCTCCGCACATGGGAATGATCAAAAGTGGTGGTAACTACGCGAGTGCGTTAGGCCCTATCAGCCGGGCACGCGATGACGTTCAAGCAGACCAAGTATTATTCTGTCCTGATGGCGATGTTCAAGAAACCGGCGCGGCCAACTTCCTGCTTATTGATGGAAATGAAATTATCACTAAAGCATTAGATGAGAGTTTCTTACACGGTGTGACCCGTGACTCTTTATTGATTTTAGCAAAAGATATGGGAATGACGGTATCGGAACGTGATATTTCAGTTTCTGAGTTACTAGAACGTGCGGCAAAACCAGGCTGTGAAGCGGCTCTTTCTGGTACCGCAGCGGTATTAGCTCCAGTTGGCACCTTCATTTATCAAGGCAAGGAACACACAGTAGGTGATGGTCAAGTGGGTCAAACGATGCTGAAGCTTCGTACCGCATTAAATGATATTCAATGGGGTAGAGCGGAAGACAAACACGGTTGGTTAACCCAAGTTAAATAATCAAAGCACCGCCACTAAAAAAGCCTCATTTTCTTTGCTGTTTATTAGCACGCAAGGAAATGAGGCTTTTTAATGCACTTATGGAAATATAAACGAATAACGCTATCTATGTGACGCCTCACATTCTTGTGTCAATAACAAAGACCTCTCTTCCATCATTTGATGACACTGCTCAATTAAAGCGGGGATGTCCTCAACTGTCATGTTTTTTGTAGGGATTGGCGGCAACATTTCTACGATAAAGCGCCCATTATTCCAGCGACTTAACTTAATTTTATTATGAGTAAGGCTGCTAACCACGGGCACAATCGGTAAACCCGCCTTTATGGCGGCATGAAATGCACCGGTTTTAAAAGGTAACAACCCTCTTCCTCGGCTTCGAGTTCCTTCAGGAAACATCCAAATCGATAAATGGCTCACCTTCATCTGATCAACAATTTGATCAATAGTCGCTCTGGCTTTTTGCCGATTGGTTCGATTAATTAAAATATTTCCACTTGCCCAATATAAAAGACCAAAGATTGGAATCCAAACAATACTTTTTTTCCCCACGGTGACCGTTCTTTTTGGAAAAAGCGTTGGAAAAATAAATAGGTCGAAGTTGTTTTGGTGATTACCAACGTAAACCGCTTGCTCTGGTCGCTCCGCTTGATCGGACAAGCGCGCCTCGACGGACATACCCAGAAACCGGCTGGAATAAGCGAAGGCATGACAAACGTAGTACACCTTATTCAATGAACGAAACATGATTATAAAAAAGGCTAATCCTAAAAAAGTAACGGATACCAAGATACAAACCAACAGAAGAGAACGCAGAATAAACAACAACGGGCTTAGAAAAAACGGCATATATGACCTATCATTTTGCATAACCTAGCGAGGCTAAGTCATATTTTATGTGCTTACCACTCTTTTTTAAGAGCGAGATTGCCACCATTTAGAATGATCTCCATTAAACGCGATAACCCACTCACCAAAATCATTTGCAGGCAAAGGTTTAGAAAAATAATACCCTTGAATTGTATCACATTCAAAAGACTCCAAAATAGAAAGCCCAACGTGATTTTCCATTCCCTCCGCCGTTACGGTGAAGCCAAAGCCATGTGACAATTTAACGGTTGCACTGACGATTAAGGCGTCATTTTTATTGGTATCAATGTCTTTCACAAAGGTTCGGTCTATCTTCACTTCGTTTACTGGTAAGTCTCGCAAATACGCCAAAGAAGATTGTCCTGTCCCAAAGTCATCAATAGACAGTTTACAACCTAATTTTTTTAATTCACTTAATACGTGGATAACGGTTTCTGTGTCTGCCATCACGGCACTTTCGGTTACTTCCAAAGCCAACAAACTAGCGTCTAAATTGAACTCATCTAAATACGCCTGAATTTGCCTTGGCAAGTGAGTGTCTTGCAGGTCATGGGCCGACAAATTAATAGCCACTTGCATTTGAAGACCATTCTTTTGCCAAATCACTTGCTGAGCTAAGACTTGTTTAATTACCCACTGCGTTAGCAGCTTTATATTTCCAGATTGTTCTATTAAGCGAATAAATTCATCTGGTGGGATAAAACCCAGCACAGGATGAACCCATCGAATAAGGGCTTCTGAGGATAAACATTGACGCTTAGCAAGATTTACCTTGGGTTGATAGACCATAAATAATTGGCCAGTTTCCAGTGCTTCTGGTAGGTCTCTAATAATGGTCAATTCTCGTTGATGACTCTCATCTTGCCCCATTTCATAGACAACAATGCCATTCGATGTTTCTTTTGCCAGATTCGTCGCAATGTCAATTCGACGCATCACTTTATTCACATCACTTGAAGAATGAGCAAAAGGCAGAATGCCAACACTTAACTGTAAATTTATACAAGATCCGGCTAATTCAAACTGATCACAACAAGAATGAATTAACGCCTTAATGCTTTTTTCAGGTAGATTGTCTAAGTGCATAATTAAGAATTCATCGCCACCTAAACGAGCCAAAAGCTCACTTTGGTTCGATACTTCAATTAAACGGTTCGCAAACAGTTGTAAAAGACGATCTCCATTTTCAAAGCCCATCATATTGTTAATGTCTTTAAAATGACGAATATTAATCAATATGAGACAACCGCTATCTCGAGGAAGAGACTCCGATAAAAACCTTTCTACTGCAGAGCGATTGTAAAGCCCTGTTAATAGATCATGAGAGGCTCGATAAGTGAGCTCTTCTTCACGCTTAACAATGTCGGCCTGCATCGCTGTCATGGTGCCAGATAAAACCCCAAATTCTCCTTTCATATTTGGTGGTGTATGCGTTTCACCACGACCAATTTGCTTGGCAAATTCTACCAATACCTGAATGGGTCTAACCATGGACTTAGCCGCAAACCAAGCAGACAAAATAGCCAAACTTAATGTCATCGCAAAAATACTAATCAGTTGATTACGTGCACTTTGATAATTTTCTAACCAGGGATGAAATGGTAGATGTAAAATAGCCCATTGATTATCAGCGTTGAGCTTAACAGAAAGCGATAAATATTCCTCATCATTGGTAAATTGGGGGGCTTTAGAAACAGCCTGCAAGTCTATCAATTCAGATAACACCAGTTTTTGCGTTGCTGCTGGTAACGTCGACACACTGGAGCGACCATACTCAGGAGATTTATTTAAGAAACTGATGTCTAGGTGAGTGACATTCTTTACTTGCTTTGCCAAAGCATCATCCAATAAAAACCCCATGCCTACCCAAGCAATCACATTTGGCGCTCTCACTGGTACAAACACCATTTGATACGTTTGGTTTTCTACCTCTACAATATTCGCTACACTCAAGCGACCACTTCGGCGCGCTAATAAAATAATATCTTGAAATTGCTCTTGCTTAATTACCCCCTTGGTAGAAGTGAGTAACTCTCCTCGAGGAGAAAGCAATAACGAAATTTCGGCATTGATTCTTTTTCCATGATTTTCTAACACCGAGCGGATGGTATCGTTTTCTCTTGTGGCAACGGCTTGTTTAAAGCCAAAATCTGAAACGAGTATTCTCACACCCGTAATCAGTTGAGTCGCCCTATCATCTAATGTTAGTTGAAATACATTACTGGCTACTTTTAAACTCTGTATACCTTGCTCTAAGTTATCGCTCTTCATAGAATCTAAAACAGCGACTGCCGACCCTAATTGAACCAAGGTCAGCAAGCCAATAAATAGGGCAATTAATCGGGAGCGGAAGCTAACTAGCATACTCGACCTTAAATAAAGTGTTGCTAATATTAATAGGCATATTCTGATTCAGTGTCATCAAATGTATCCACAATAGACAATGCTACATCCATAGATAAAGAGCCATCTCTGGTTGTGATTTTACTAGAATCCACTGCTTCTTCCTGTAAAGGATGCCATGTTTTTACATCAAAGAGATCAGCTGGTAACTCAGTAAAATGCGCTTGTCCATGCTCATCGGTAATAGCAACATACCGACTTTTGGTTACATAAATATACGCCTGCATTGCATCATGAATATTACAACCAAGCGCAACAATGCCTTCTTTATCAAGAACAACTGGAGCATGGGACTCACCAGAAAATAGTTTGAGTTCGAACGTTTTAACAGCCGAAAACGAGTAAACATGATGACGTGTTTTATCATAATTAGGAAAGGTCACACTTGAACCGACCGGAACAGCCAATACAAAAGGAGTGAACTCTCGCATTTTTTGAGCCACTTCGTATTCTTTGGGTTTATCAAGCTCTGTATCACTCATCGTATATTTTGCGTTATACAATTCAACCACCGCATTTTGTATAGGTTGGTTATCAAGATCACCTACCGTAACCGTTAGATCTGCGGCAAAAATAGAAACGCTACAAAAGGCACTTAGCACGGTTAACACTCGTTTAATGTTGATCAGCGGCACGCTTTAAACCTCTATTAAATTACTTTTTCCAACGTCGAGAACAACCCACACCTTATCTTGAGCTCGAATCAGACTTACGCTCTATTATAGTGGAGAAATCGTCTTTTTGCTGATTTCACCGGTAAATACATGCATCAAATTACACAATAATCCCCCCTAACAGCGGTAAAATTAGTGTAAATGATGTTTGGTATAGATCCTATCCGTCTTAAAAAAAGATTGTTCACTTGTTTGATTGATGAAAAGCCATATCTCACTCCTAAGCCAAAATTGGCTCTACCCCTTCTTTAATGAGTGACCATACCTAAAAACGACAGCTAATTGAACTTGACTTTGTCAGAAAACAAAAGCAACATAACTAAAGTTTAACAATAAAACTTTTGTTTATTAGCGTGATTTAATATTATGACAGAACAAGAAGAAAGAGTACTCACCGCGGTTAAGCAGTCTCCTTTAGCTACTCAGCAAGAAATTGCAGACAGCTTGAATATGACAAGAGAGTCAATTGCTGGACATATTATGCGGCTCATTCGTGCCGGACACATATTAGGGAAGGGTTATATTATTCCTCAACCTGATACCTTGTTAATCATTGGTGGTTGTAACCTCGACATTAATGGCTCACCTATCCACAGGATGAAGTTAGCCGACTCTAACCCAGGAATTATTCAACAAAGTGCTGGTGGGGTCGGCCGAAATATTGCTGAGAATATTGTCCGTTTAAACAATCAAGTGCATTTTTTATCCATTGTTGGACAGGATAGCTCAGGCGATTGGTTACTCGAAAAAAATAGACAATGTGGCATTAATACCCAAGACATTATTCGTCATCCTGAATTTAATACCAGCAGCTACTTATCGATCAATGATGAGAAAGGACAACTGGTTTCAGCCATTGCCGATATGAAAATTATTGATGCACTGGATAGTCGACGATTAGAAAGCAAGATGCCTTTGCTGCAATCTACTAATCGAATCCTTATCGAAGCAAACTTACCGTCCGCCAGCATTGAGTGGTTAGCAAAATTATCATTGAACGTGGAATTTTACGCGGACGCTGTTTCCGCAACAAAAGCCTCTCGATTGCAGCCTATCTTGTCAAGATTGAGTCTTTTAAAAGTCAATCGTGATGAAGCTAAATCCTTGCAAGGCCTTTCTCTGGATCAACCAGTTACCGACGATGTGTTGGCTGATGGCTTGATTAACCAAGGGGTCAAAGCCGTTTTACTGAGTCTAGGAAGCGACGGTCTTCTCTTTAAGAATGCTCAAAACCATCTTCGTGTTCCTGTTTTTTCAACAAAGCCTATCAGTGATACCGGCGCCGGTGACGCGCTTTTTGCTGGCTTCATACATGCACAATCAAAAGAATGGGACCTGCAAAAAAAGCTTGAGTTTGCCGTGGCTTGTGCCGGTGTCACACTAGAATGCGAACAGGCAAACGATCCAAATCTTTCAGAAGAAACAGTGCTTAACTGGATTAAAACAAAATCTACTAAAGCCCTACTGTAAATAACATCATCTAACAATAATTCAATGAGGTTGGAAGTAACCATGAATAAATTTCTCGATATTAGTCCAGAAGTCGCCAACGCGCTCGCTAACAACAAACCAATTGTCGCCCTAGAAAGCACCATTATTTCCCATGGTATGCCGTGGCCGCAAAATGCTGAAACGGCTAAAAAAGTCGAAGATTTGATTAGAGAGAATGGCGCCGTACCCGCCACAATCGCCATTATTAATGGTCGCTTAAAAGCCGGCTTAAGTCATGATGAAATAGACACTTTAGGCAAAGCTGGCTTATCTGTTATTAAATGCTCTCGTCGTGACTTACCTTTCGTGATCGCAAAAGGCCAGCATGGTGCAACAACGGTCGCGGCCACTATGATTATTGCAGCGATGGCAGGCATCAAGGTGTTTGCAACTGGAGGAATTGGTGGTGTTCACCGCGGCGCACAGAAAACATTTGATATTTCTGCTGATCTACAGGAACTGGCAAAAACCAATGTCGCCGTTGTTTGTGCTGGCGCTAAGTCTATTCTTGATTTAGCTCTGACTCGAGAGTACTTAGAAACTCAAGGTGTTCCTGTGATAGGTTATAACACCGATTCCTTACCTGCTTTTTATACTCGCGAAAGTGATTATACTGTTGATTATAACTTGACCGATGCCAAGCAAATTTCTGATTTTTTACAGGCAAAATGGTCTATGGAATTAAATGGCGGTGTCGTTATCACAAACCCAATCCCAGAAGAGTTTGCGATGGATAAAGCCAGTATAGACAATGCCATACAGCAAGCATTAACAGAATTAGAAGAACAAGGTGTTGGCGGAAAAGAATCAACGCCCTTTTTGCTCGCTAGAGTGGCCGAACTGACTGGCGGTAACAGCTTAACGAGCAACATTCAATTGGTTTATAACAACGCCCGTTTAGCATCGGCTGTAGCCGTGGAAATGGCTAAATAAGCGAGATGATGATACGAGGCTGAGAAAACCTGTTCAGCCTCGTATCATCCGACTCCCACTATCAAACAGTCCAATAGGTATCTTGCCAGTAATCTCGCTGGTCCGATTCAAGAAAACTCCAAGCCACAAAACGACTCACTTTTTTCCCTTGAGCCATATCGACTGTTTTAACTTGAACGGCTCCTACACTTTCCAGTGTTCTGTATATTGCAGATAAGCTACTCTGCCTAGCTACCAAAGAGGTAAACCAATAGCAGCGATCGTGATAGGCTTTACTTTCTTGGATCATCCGGCAAATAAAGCGTTCCTCTCCTCCATCACACCACAACTCATCAGATTGACCACCAAAATTCAAGGTCGATTTTTGCTGCCCTTTTAAGCCGCGCCATTTACGCTCTGACTCTGACTTCATGGCCGACTCTGAAGCATGAAATGGTGGGTTACACAGAGTAAGATCAAACCTTTCATTAGCAAGCCATACACCATTAAAAAAATCGTTTTTATTGGTTTGTAAACGCACCTGTATATTTCCGGTAAGGTTGGTATTTGACTTAATCAACATTTTGGACGAATCAATCGCTATCTTGTTAATGTCTGAACCAACAAATTTCCAGCCATACTCTCTATTTCCTATAATAGGGTAAACGCAGTTCGCCCCCATTCCTATGTCAAGCGCTTTAACCGTGGAACCACGAGGAATAAGATCATCGTTGGAGTCGGCCAGTAAATCCGCTAAGTAATGAATGTAATCGGCTCTTCCTGGAATAGGAGGACATAAGAAGCCCGCCGGAATGTCCCAGAATGGGACACCATAAAAATGGCTTAATAGCGCCTTATTTAAGGCTTTTACCGCCAATGGATTAGCAAAGTCAATTGACTCATTCCCATAGGCATTTTTCACCACATATTGAGTTAATTCTGCACAAGAATCGGCAAGCAAAGAAAAATCATAGCGCATTTTATGCGGGTTTCGAGGATGGAGCTCAAGCTTGTTTTTAGGAAAGGGCGCTCTATCCAACGATTTTTTTTGCCTTATGTTTGGCTTTTTTTTCATGTTTGAAGATCAGCTATTTTTGTTCATGAATGAATGTATCAAATTACAAGATAGATCCAGAACCAAGGTAAATAAAAAATAAAGAACTAAAACACTCGTTTAATTTTTACCCGCTCGATTACAGTGACAGTCATTTACAAATGACCCTATCATGGCTATAAAGTAAGAAAAAAAGGCAATGTTGATAGACCCGTAACAAATGCAATTGCAAACACAGTAAACGCGAATTCCAGCGGGTTTTCTTTCAAATGGGATAACGTAGCAGGCCAAAAGGCCAACTTTTGTTCTTGGTAGACTTGCTGCCTTTTTAGCTGGTCTTGGTATATTAGCTCTCTCGCCCTTTGATAATCGGCGTCATGACGTACCCAAAGTGCCGCGAGAGAAATTTGCCAGCGACCCGCTGTTGTTTCGTAGAACTCAATGTGATGTTCGCTTAGAATTTGTCGAACACAAGCCGCCTCGTCATCAGGAACGTATTTCAAAGCAAAGACCAATTTAGCCATAAGAACTCACGCAAACTCGCTGTTAACAATTTGTCCGCTATTATGACCTTGTATTAGGACAATGCAACCGTCTTTAGATCTCTACCCTGATTTACCAGCCATTCTAAAATACGCTCTTCCGGTAGAGGTTTACTAAAGTAATAGCCTTGAATGCAGTGAATCCCCATTGCCGTGACTAAAGACAATTGTTCTTCTGTCTCAACGCCTTCAGCAACCAAGGCCATATCAAGCTCTTGGGCCAACGTGATCACATGCTCCAAAATTTGAGTAGTGACTTTGTCATTACTCAAATTTTGAATAAAGACCTTATCTATTTTTAATACCTCAAAGGGGAATTGCCGCAAGAAATCCAGTCCGGAATACCCCGTGCCGAAATCGTCGATGGACAAACCAATTCCACACCTTTTTAATCGTTGAAATTGTGTTAAAGCCACTTTCATTTCTTCATCATTAAAACCATTGTTCTCAGTCACCTCAAAGCCAATTCGACCTATTAACGCGGGGTTCGCTTCCATTGTCACGACGACCTGGTTAATGAAATCCACATTCAAAAAGCTCTCTCTATCAATATTAATATTAACCATAATATCGGCGCAGTTTTTATCGTTTCGAAGCACAAACTGTACGGCTTTAGCGAATACCATATTAGTGAGGTTTACCATAAGAGAGTATTCGATGGCTTTTTCCACGACTAATATCGGGGAAACATAGCCAAAACGCTCAGAATTCCAGCGCAATAGCGCTTCAACTTTGAGTGTTTTTTTATTTAACACATCAATGATGGGTTGATAATGCAACTCCATTTCATGATTCTCTATCGCTACCTTCAAATAACGTCTAAACGAGTGAAAATACTCCCTGTACCAAAGTAGGACCAATTGGGTCACGGACGCACAGGCGATCCAAATAAATAGAAATAGAATGGAATTCGACCATAAACGACCAATCAAATAATCGGTTGTAATGGCAGACTCTAACCGTATTTCCTTATTAAGAAATTGATGCGTCGATGCAGACCAAATGCCGTCCGATCTTTCAATAGGGTCCGTGCCTATATCTAATAAAACAGGGGAACTATAAAGTAATTTTTTACCGATATGGAACCGGAAAACAACGTCATTTTTTAACTCACTTAAAATTTCTTTAATCAGTAGCCCTGATGGCATAACACTGTTTGAACCATACCCTCGCCCGTTGAGATAGAAACCAAAAAGAGAAGGTTCTCCTGTTAATTTAGCTTCTGTATATGAAATAGTGAAATTTTCGCTATTTTTCTCCAACCTTTTTTGAATCGTTTTCCAAATGAGAATGTCCATTTCACCCATATTTGTACAGAAGACACTCAACTGCTTATCTTCATTATACTTAATTAAACTCAGTTCTTTAGCGTAAGGTGATTGAAACGTTTTCTTTCTTAAAAAGTCCACGGTGGACCCATTACAAGACTCTGTTGGATCTACGATCAAAGACGCTAACTCGTCTTTGTGGGATGTTAGGAAGCGTTCAATTATCAATGCGGCATAATGAGATCTATTTTCTAACTCACGCTGCGTTTCCCATAAAGAAAATACACCCCAGCAAAATAAGATGAAAAAAAAGTAATAAGATAGGGAAGTCGCTATGGTTTTGTAAAAACGACTTAAACTTGAAGAACCTATCATTAAAGGAGAATAAATCAATCCGGCCTCAAATATAATCAAAGAAGTTAGCACGTCTTACTTTTGAATATATCTAGGTATAATGCAGTTTGCAAAGGTTTATAATGTCGCGTCTATTAATAACGGCTAGGTATTTTGATATTTAAATCAATTTATTAGACGAGTTTTCGCCTATTAAATGCTTTTTATTGGCACGAGTAGGTTATAACGAAATGGATGCGCTAACCCATTATGGTGCTTTCCATTATGATAGCAAATACCACTCAGACTAGGGGCTTTTTAGGATCACTAACGTTACCGAACCGACATGAAAACCAAATTTTGTCAGTATTGACTCATTCAATAGCACATTATCTTCAACTAAATACATGCGATCGTCTACGTTTACATTAATAAGGTCACCATTATAAGGAACCTGTAAGACGTATTTCATAAACAAAGCATTGCCTGATGTCATTAAATCACCTGAACCAACAACATCACCCGCTGTTGCTGTGTAACCTTTGCCTTGGTTTGGTGTTAATGTCCAAATACGCTTTTGTCGTTCTCCATCGTCAAAGACAAAGGACTCATCTAATGTTCCGATACCCTCTTTCCAGTAAGCCTTTAGGTCCGCCGTAAAATAGCGAATCACCTTTCCAGAACGATTTTTCACCACGCCATGGGCACTAAGGTCACCGTCAAAAAATTCATCTACAATGAGTTTTGGGGAATTTCCAGAATAGCTTTCTACCGTTACAGAAGAACACGAAGCAATCCATAATGATGACAGTACCAGGGTAAACAAACCCACTATTCGGCTGACATTTACTCTATTAATAGTGCGCATGACCCTTCTCCATTTGTCTTTTAGGCGGTTCATTACTGAATCAATCTGTACTTATTTGGTATTGATAATGAATGTCTACGGATAGATAATCACCATTCGTTTCTGAAATATTTCCACGTCCCAAATAACGCTTGAGATTCTGAGTATTGAAATCATAAGCAAGGTAAATGGGATCCACCACCAGCTTAAGCCACCATGCATCTGGCGACATAGTCAAACACAGGGCATCGTCTTCCCCTTCTTTACAGGATGCTTTTACTATTTTAAAAGGGGCGACAATCTGGCGTGTTGGCGCTAAAAAATCGACCTTTAAATCATCGCCTTTTGCTAAGTTATTCCAATAGTTTCTAACAAAATTATCAAAACCGGCATCAACAATTAAGCGGTTATTGATATTGATCTGCTTGGATTTTACTTTGTCACTTTCCGACGCTTGATAATTGACTATTAACCGATCATTCACTTCGGTTTTAACATCAATGACTTCACCATTACGTTTATTCGTTTGATAGAAATCAGGTACAAGGGGGGAGTATGAATATTGAATGACTTTGGTCGCGAACACCTCTCCTGACGCTTCACGATAAGTCACAATATGTTCCTTTAGAGACGGCTTTTCATGGGTCTCGGTATACAATAATTCACCGGTATTCAGATCATAAGCACGACCTGTAATGAGTTGATCAACCTTATCTAGCGCCAGCGAAAGATTGGAGAAGCTGAAAAGTAAGGCTCCCAATAACATTGTGGACGGTTTTATCATGAACATATCAGCCTTTTGATGATGAATTGTAGAGCCTAACCCTTGGGTGGAACGGGAAAATATTAAAGAGGGACCTTTCTAAGCCGCGTTAAACCACATTTTTGAGCCATGAATAACACCGATGGTAGAAGCGCCGCCCAAATCAACCCGACAATAATGAGCATAATCCAAATCGGCTCTATGGCGGAAGATCTCGATAAGATAAGGCCGCCATAGTAGCTTCCAGGAACAGCAAAACCGCCTATTAACATAGCAAATCGAAACCTCCCATGAAGCCAGAAAAGACCATGCATTAAGGTGGTAGAAAAGGCGACCCATAAACACATCATCCAAACAGGAATGATAGAAACAGAACCACTGACCTCTATGGCTTTAGAAAACTGGATCACGCCTACGCTTTGTAAAAAACTGTCTATTAAAATGCCGACTGAGGTAAACCCTAAAATAAACAACCATTCACGATTATCACGAATCATAAAACGAGAATGTATAATCAGTAATACAGCAACCGCTATAAGTGACATTACATCCGTAGTGACAACACAAATAAACCAAACAATTTGAAAAAAAATGGCATTGCCAACATCCGATGGCATAGAATTAATTTTTAAACTGTCGTTTTCGATGTCAGTCTCTTTTTCTCTTAATGAATTCGCCATAATTTAACGTCCTAATAGAAGTGGAATAATGACTATCGATTGGCCGGAAAACGCCAGTCAGGTTTCGCAAATAGAAACTGCCCTGTACTAATTGCCCTTTCTCTAAAACCACCTTCACAGTAGCAAAGATAAAACTCCCACATCCGACAAAAAACATCATCAAACCCCATTTCACGCACTTGATGCTTTTTTTGCATAAACGCAATACGCCAATCTTTTAGTGTATCCGCATAGTGTTCCGTAATGTCTTCCACCGCAACAATTTGTAAATTGGTTTTTTTCGACACTTTAGATGCGATGACTTCATTTGAAGGCAAACAACCACCAGGAAAAATGTATCGTTGGATAAAATCCACGGACCTTTTAGCGTAATTATAGCGCTGATCGGCAATGGTAATCGCTTGTATCAGCATCAAGCCGTCTTCTTTAAGTAGATTGCTGCACTTAGAAAAATAGCTGTCATAGTACTCATGACCAACGGCCTCGATCATTTCGATGGAAACCAGTTTGTCGTACTGGCCAGTCAGATCTCGATAATCATCAAGTAGCAAGGTTACTTGATTCGTTAGATTTTCTTGAACAACTCGTGCTTTAGCAAAATCATATTGTTCTTGAGAGATGGTTGTGGTCGTTACCTTACAGCCATAATACTTAGCGGCATGCACGGCTAATCCCCCCCAACCGGTACCAATTTCAAGTAAATGGTCGTCAGAGGTCAACTCTAATTTTTGGCAAATACGATCTAATTTATAAGTGGATGCTTCTTCCAGCGTGGCCTTTGCGTGAGGGTAAACCGCAGCGGAATACATCATAGTTGGATCTAGAAAAAGAGAGAAAAAATCATTACCTAAATCATAATGCGCCGAGATATTCTTTCTCGACCCTTTCTGAGTATTGGCATTAACCACGTGAGCAATCTTAGTAGCGATTCGATTCAAAAAAGGACGATCGCCATCCATCTTATTAATTAACGTGAGGTTTTTTACCATAAGTTGAATTACGGCTAGCAGATCAGGGGTTGTCCAACGATTCAACATAAACGCTTCACCCGCTCCAATACTGGCATTCATAAACATATCCCAATAGACCGCCCTATCGTGTATGTGGATATGAGCAATGCATTTTGCGCTGTCTTTATGCTCACCAAAATGAAACACTCTTTCATCCGCTTCACCCGGCTCATGAAAATGCTCTTCTATGATAAGATGACCGACCCGAAGTTTACTTAGCGCTCTCATTACATACTTTTTAGCCAATTTATCTAAAAAGCTTGAGGAACGTCTTTCACTCACTTTTTGATTGGCGATATTTACTGAACCCATACACTGTTGACCCCTCTATTCCTTCTGTTTTGCGGCGGCATTCTTAGGATGGTCTTGAACTGGTATGCCTTTTTTGAACAGTTTAAAAGCTTGCCAGTAAATACTCATTACTACTTTCAGCGTCATCATTGGATAACGCAACAGAATACGCCGTAAACTTACCGAAGAAATCTCCTCTCGTTGCAAACTTAATGTGGCATCAAATACCACGCTATTAATTTCTAAATCTTCAGACTCGATGCAGGTTTTATTCTCCATATGAACGGCGATTTTTTCGTTCGGATAATTACTTCGCCAATCATAAAAGTGTGTCATTGGATGAAATGGTGATACATGCATCTCCTTATTAAAACTTATACGCTGCGTTTGCCCCGTTGGATCACAATTTAAAACATATTGAATTTTTTCTCCCCACGGTGTGTTCGTTACTTCTAACACCATGGCTTGTAAAGCGCCCACCTGATCAAAACAATAGTAGACAGTAATAGGGTTAATGATAAAACCAAAATAACGCAAATTGGTCAGCACTCGAACTGGGCCATCAAGCTCTATATCTAGGCTTGCTTTTACTTTTTCCCGAACGGCCTGCGCAAGATCTGTTTTAGGGTCACCCAAATAATCAGCGCGTTTAAAGCGAGCAACCCCCCAGGGTTTCATTGACCATAAAGAGGATTGAGAAAATACCTTATCCAATTCATCAAGGTCTAAATACATCATAAAAACCTGGTATTTAAAATCATGTTGCTTAGGCGTAAAGCGACGGTGACGCACCCAACCATGATAGATACCGCTTTTCAGCCCCATGGGTTGAGAGTTCACTTAATGCATCTCCTGTATTTTTTCAGCTACACGTATTCCACTCATACAACCATCCTCATGGAATCCATTACGCCAATAAGCCCCACAAAACCACGTTTTATTGACACCGTTAATATCAGACCAACGACCTTGGGCGGCAATACCTTCCAACGTAAAGACCGGATGGGCATAGTGATAACGACCTATTACCTTATCTGCTGCAATGTTTCCATCATCATTCAAAGTCACAACAAAAGTGGTATTGCTTTCGATACCTTGCAAAATATTCATATTATAACTGAGTGTAGCAGGACGATTACTGTCTTCACCTAAATGGTAGTTCCAGCTAGACCAAGCTTTCTTCGCTTTTGGTAAGATGCTGTCATCCGTATGCAGAACGACTTCATTCATTCGATACGGCATAGCACTCAAGATACGGGTTTCCTCTGCCGAGGGATCATTCAGTAGTGAAAGCGCCTGATCACTATGACAAGCGAAGACAATTTGATCAAACACATCATGAGATTGGTCATCAAAATAAATTTCGACACCGTCATTGTTTCTAACGACCTGTTTGATCCGAGTGTTGAGTTTAATTCTGTCCTTAAAACCGGCCGTTAGTGGTTCCAAATACGCTCTTGAGCCGCCTTTGATTACTCTCCACTGGGGGCGATTATTGACACTTAACAATCCATGGTTCTTAAAAAATCGGACGAAAAAAACCAGAGGAAAATCCAACATTTCAGCCAAAGTCGATGACCAGATAGCACTTCCCATAGGGATTAAATAATGGCTAGCGAACAGTTTTCCATAACCTTGTTTTTTTAAATATTCTCCTAAGGTGGTTGATTCGTCTAAGCGGCCGCTTTCCAGATCCTCAATCGCACTTTTATTAAAACTCACAATGTCTTTTAACATGCGTAGATAAGGGAGATTGAATAGGTTTTTGCGTTGCGCAAACAAAGTATCTAAATTGTTACCGCCATACTCTAAACCGGAATATTCACAACTGACACTAAAGCTCATCTCAGTCGCCGAAGACTCTACATTTAAGGCCGTCATTAGCTCAATAAACTTAGGGTAAGTCCAATCGTTGTAAACAATAAAGCCCGTGTCGATGGCGTATTTTTTTCCTTGATAATCCACATCAATAGTGGCCGTATGACCACCAATTCTGTCGGCGGACTCAAACAGAGTAATATCATGAGACTGGGATAAATGGTAGGCCGCTGATAAACCGGAAATACCTGTTCCAATAATGGCTATTTTCACCTAATTCTCCTTAGGTATTATTCGTTATTTTTAGTTTAGATGAAGGCTTATTTTGGCTGTTGCAACTTCATCCAAGAACGGGGCATTTTTCTCGCAAACCACAACATGGCCGAAAGCCTTTTAGGGAAAGCACAATTAAGGACTCTCTTATCAATGGCGTCGATAATTCTGGTCGCGGCCTGCTCAGAATTCATTATAAAAGGCATATCAAAGGTGTTTTTTTGTGTTAGTGGGGTATCAACAAAGCCTGGCATGATGCTGGTTACATCAATATTGAACTTGACCAGATCGATTCGTAAAGACGCCAACCAGTATTGTATCGCGGCCTTTGACGCACCATACCCTTCGGCTTGGGTAAAGGGTGCCGCAATGGCCTGAGAACTGACACCAATAAGGTGAGGATGAGGCGCCTTCTTTAATAATGATAAGCAAGCGTGTAACGAATTCACCATACCTAAAAAATTTACCGCCATCATTCTTTCCATAATGTCCCAATCTGGCTGGTCAATATCTAGGTATTCGCAATGCCCAGCATTTAAAATGGCTCTGTCTATATGTGGCGTGATTTGGCTTAACTCATTGGTTACCCTGTCAATCTGAGTTTTATCGGAGACATCAAACACCACAAAAGACACATTTGGTAAGTTTTCAGACATGGCCTCTAACTTAGATTGATCTCTTGCGCTGACAATAACCTTATTGTGCTCGGCTAGCTTTGCAACCAAGGCGTATCCAATTCCAGAGCTACCACCGGTAATCCAAATTGTTTCATTTTTAAGTTGAGCCGTTTTCGCTTGCATTATGTGGCAACCTTTATTCATGCTGGCGTTGAAAAAATGTGATGAGAATTGTCGATTGGACGAATATTTAGATCATTGATTAGACAATCTTTGCTTCAATTTTTTTACTAAAAAGCGAACCACCGGAATGTGTTCATAAAGCATTTCACCCAAATCATAAATGTCTTCGTGGTAATAAATCCGTTCATTAAATTGAATCTGTGACATCCCACGAACCACAATAGTTTCATTGCCAAGTTTTGGGTGCTTGAAGTACATATTCCACTTAATGTAAGCTTTGCCCTCTCCTACTAACTCGTCCAAATACTCAAAACGACCGCTCTCTACACTGTGACAAACGTCTTCCATGTAGGCATACAGAGCATCCATACCTCGCACTTCATGAACAGGGTCCTTAAAATGAATCGTGTCAGAATAAACGTCCCCCATATCATTCAAAGGAGGGTTTTTCACATCCTTATAAAAGGCTTTAAAGCGGTCGATTAATGCATGTTGGTGTAACCTGCTCGCGGCATCATTATTCGGACTTACTTTTTCCATATCTTTTTACCTGTACCTTGGCTAGAAATCGGCCATAGTTTGGATTAGCGTTTCATTACTTATACGCCTGATTCCTCTTCTTTGGATCACCAAGCACTTAATAGAAACTCGAAAAATAGCACAACGGGCTATTCAGTAGATTTAAACCCAAATAAAAGTGAGTAGGTTTAAACCCAAATAAAAGTGATCCAGTGGGTTTTGCTGGACGTATAAAGCCTTATGTTCTCATAATGAATAGTATTGAATTTATAGGAAGTAACACTGTTAGACAGGCTTTTGTGCTGTACTATTTCGTTAAAGTCACTATATATAATTATCTTACTTACTTACTTCAACACTCTGGAGTCACATAGAATGAACAGAGCGATAGGCCAGCAAGACTCGACACTGGCAGATGACATTGTTGCAGTCGCCACAAAACGTGACCAAGCCGCATTGGGGCGCTTATTTGATCATTATGTCCCAAAAATTAGAGGTTTTTGTTTGGCCGCGCAGCCCGGAGCGTCCCTAATGGCAGACGATATTGCTCAAGAAGTGATGATCAGAGTGTGGAATAAAGCGGATACCTTTAATCCATCTGCCGCTTCGCTAAACACATGGATCTTTACCATAGCTCGTAATGCTCGTATTGATTATCTGCGTAAAAATGGACGACATACATCGCACATTGATCCTGAGCTTTTATGGGGCGATATCGAAGATGACCGTGTCGATTTATTTAGGGATGCACAACAAGCCAGAGATAAAACGCGGATCAATGCTGGCTTAGCGCAATTGCCCACAGATCAAAAGCAAGTCTTAGCGAAAGTTTACTTAGAAGGTAAAACTCACGTAGAAGCGGCTGAAGAACTTGGATTGCCACTTGGCACGATTAAGTCTCGTGTTCGTTTGGCATTACATAAACTCACTATTTACATTAAGAGGTAGTCACTATGCTTAACTACCATCCGACCATAGAACTATTGACCGACTACGCGGCGGGCTCCCTCGCCTTGTCTTACTCATTGTGCATTGCCACTCACTTAGAGCAGTGCCAAGAATGTCGTAAGCAAATTAAGAAATTGGAGCAAGTTGGTAGTGTTTTATTCGATGAAATAGAGCCGTTAGAAAAAACCAGCTCAAATATCGATGAACTGAAACTCGCTCTCTTTGCTCGATTAGACGCACAGAACCAAGCGACAGAGAAAGCAAACGCTTCTGCACAGAAACACACAGCAGAAGATCCAGAAGGTTACAATGTTCCAAGAAGCCTTAGACAATTTGTGCCAGACGGATATGATGCATTAAATTGGATACGTATATCGCCTTCATTCCAAACCGCTATTTTATCTAACGAGGAAAATGGCACACAAATTGCGCTTACTCGGGTTAAGGCGGGTAGCCATATACCTACTCATAAACACACAGGTGATGAGTTCACTTTGGTTTTAGAAGGAAGTTTCTCCGATCAAAGCGGTATTTACAAGAGAGGGGATTTTGTTCAACTTAATGAGCAAGATACACATCAGCCTGTCGTCACTCGGGACGCCGAATGCATTTGTTTAACTGTGGTCGATGCACCCATCCAGTTTACTGGTTTTTTAACCCGTTTACTGAATCCAGTGTTACGTAAAGTACACCCATATAGAGGGTAGTTTTCAATAAATATAAATCCATAAAAGCCTGTGATACACGCGATTGTCACAGGCTTTTTATCTGTAGGCGACCCCGACCTAAAAATAGGGTATACTGTGGATTCAATTTATAACATGGAAGGCCCAAATCATGGCAGCCAAACCTAAATCTTCGACATCTAAGAAAAAGCAACCTGCGGCATCCGAAACATCAGCGTCAATAGAATCTCAAATGGAAGCCTTCTTAGCATCAGGTGGTAAAATAGATGTAATCGAATCAGGAGTGAGCGGACAAGTCAGTGTTGCAGGTCCTAAGCACATTACCCTAAACAAAAAATCCTAGTCGTTAATTGCATTGAAAAAAATCGCGGTTTTTGTTGATGTACAAAATATTTACTACACAACAAAACACACATTTGGCAAGCACTTTGATTATTCCACATTTTGGCGTGAAATTAGCCAGATAGGAGAAGTCCACTGTGCTTTTGCCTATGCGATTGATCGCGGCGACAGTAAACAGCACCAATTTCAAAACATACTTAAAAGCATCGGGTTTGATGTCAAGCTTAAGCCGTTCATTCAGCGAAGTGATGGCTCGGCCAAAGGCGATTGGGATGTTGGCATCACAATCGATGTGCTAGACAATGCCTCCAAAGTCGATGAAATTATCCTCTTGTCTGGTGATGGTGATTTTGATCGCTTACTCACTCATGTCAAGGACAAACACGCGGTCTCTACGCGGGTGTATGGTGTCAATAAACTCACGGCTCAATCACTTATACGTGCTTGTGATGTCTTTCGAGAAATTGAGGCGTCTCTGCTTTTAAACTAATCCTCCCTCACTATTCTGAATAGCATTTCGTCTTATTTTTGAAACTCAATTGTCACCTAAATGTCACTTCTTCACTCTACTCTAGATTCACTCTGTCAATTTAGGGCACTGGAGACATTACGTTGATGCACATAGAGCAAATTATTGCGGAAAAGTCCCCCAACTTCCTGCAAAAACACCCATTATTTACCAGACCAACACTGGAAATTTTGAAGCATTTATTTCACGAGCAAGAAGTAAATAACTTTTTAGATCAAAACAAAGATTGTTTAGGCTTCGAGTTTATCGATCGCGTGTTAAATCACTTTAACTTTAACTATCAAGCCAGTCAGATAGATCGTCGAAATATTCCGGCAACCGGTCGCGTTATTATTATCGCCAATCACCCTTTGGGAGCACTTGACGGCTTAGCGTTATTACGGCTTGTCGGTGAAGTCAGAAATGATGTAAAAATCATAGCTAATGACATGTTGATGCATTTTGACGCCTTAAAAAATTTGATCTTGCCTGTCGATAATCTTTCAAGGAAAAGCAGCAGTAAACAGCTCAAAAACATTATTGACTGTCTGCGAAAAGAGCAAGCCGTCATTATTTTCCCCGCTGGAGAAGTTTCCCGCCTCTCACCCAGTGGCATTAAAGATCAAAAATGGAGTGCAAGTTACCTAAAATTGGCTCAAAAAACCAATAGCCCCCTACTCCCTGTTTATATTAACGGCCGTAACTCTCTGCTCTTTTACACTAGCTCTATTATTTACCGCCCTTTATCGACTATTCAGCTTGCCCATGAAATGTTTAAACAGCAGAATCGCCATGTGCCAATTCAAATAGGCCAACAAATTCCGATTCAAGAATTAGCCAAATTACCTCTGAGTAATAAAGAAAAAAATAAACTCGTCAAGCGCCACCTTTACCGTATTGCAAAGGGTAAAAAGCCACTGCTACAAACGGAAACCACCATTTCCCACCCACAAGACAGCAAGCGAATAAAAGCGGAATTAAGTCATTCCGAGTTTCTTGGTAGCACCAAAGACGGGAAACACATTTATTTATTCGACTATCTCGACCAATCTTCGACGATCAAGGAAATTGGTCGGTTAAGAGAGATTTCGTTTCGCACGGTAGGAGAAGGCACAGGACAAAGCGCTGACCTCGATAAGTTTGATCAATACTATCGACATTTGGTTCTTTGGGATGAAGAGCAACTTGAAATTGTTGGCGCGTACCGTATCGGAGAAATTAATAAATACATTAAAAGTGGCAGTACCCACGCTATTTATACCGAAGATCTATTCCAACTGTCACCCGACATGATTCCTTATTTAGAACAAGGGGTTGAATTAGGACGCAGTTTTGTCCAGCCGAAATATTGGGGGAAGAGAAGTCTAGATTATCTTTGGTACGGTATAGGAGCATATTTAAACCGCCACCCTGAAGTAAGATATTTATTTGGACCAGTGAGCCTAAGTAATAACTATCCCCAGTTAGCAAAAGATTTACTGGTTTACTTCTATTCAGTGCACTTTCCAGATACAGATTCATTAGCGTCGTCTTTTTCCCCTTATCAAATATCTTTAGATAATAAGAACTACGTTACCTCTCTCATCAAGGGAAAAGCCTACGACGAAGACTTTAAAACACTGAAAGAACAGCTGAATCATTTAAACGTTTCGGTACCCACTTTATACAAACAGTACAGTGAATTATGCGACAATAATGGCGTTCGATTTTTAGACTTTGGCGTTGATGCTGACTTTGGTTTTTGTATCGATGGTCTTGTACTTGTTGATCTAAGCCAAGTTAAAGACGCCAAAAATAAACGTTATCGAGGGATCAACCCCTTAGAGGACAGTGCGGATCTAACCTAACGATAGATTGCACATCATCCAGTTTAAAGAGTAATGATGTGCAATCAAACATGCGATTATTCTGTTTAAGCTCACTTATTATTGTCGCTATTCTCTTTACTCATTTCTTGCTTATCATTTCGGCGCTTTTTTTTACTCAAATGTTTATAAACCAGATAACCAATCAATTTCAATACAAATAAAACACCTAAAGACCAAAGCGCGATGCTAGTTGGGTTCATTGCGATTCTCCTGTTTTCATTCATATGACAATTGAGTGTAGCACTTCGTGTGGTACAACGAGATGACTTACAACACTTAAACAGCAAATGAGCCTCCATAAATCGGATGTTACAGTTAAGCTAACTTGCACCGCCTATGGGCAAGCAACAGAAAACGGTACTTTTTTTGAACAGCATAAAAACAAAAAAACGCTCAATTTTATATTTTAGCCTGATTGTCACATTAAACTTGTACTCTAGGACAGATTAACAACACGACCTAAGACATGGCCTAAGTCTTGCTAAAATGTAGGTTTAGTAAGCTAAAGAATGTGGAGATCAACATGATTGAGAAAAAGTATCTTAAAAGTAAGCCCATCTGCAAAGTCAAATTTTCACTCGCTAAAAATGAAACCGAGTCAGCGAAAACAGTCTCCGTTGTTGGTGATTTTAATAACTGGGATGCATCGGCCAATCCTTTAAAAAAACAAAAGACCGGTAATTTTGCCTCAACAATCGATTTAAAAATCAATGAAGACTACCAATTTCGCTATGTTCTTGATGGCGAAGTATGGATAAATGATGAAAATGCAGACCGCTATGTGCCTGCAAATATAGGAAAAGAGCAAAATGGTTTATTATCAATTTAAACCTTCACATCATTAATATCTTTTTTTAAGCACGTTAACCTTTGATTTAGCGTGCTTTTTTATTGTTTATTTTATTCAAAAATATAACGACCAATTAATTTTCTGTTCATTTGCTGACCTAATTGAAAAAAAACGGTACAATTGTTTTTATTAAATGCACGTTTAATAAAAACCATTTCAAGATGAGGTTATCAGCATGCAACAACAATATATTAATGGTCGTTACCACGCTTCAACTACAAATGAACACTTTGATACGATCAATCCAGCGACAGGCGAAATAATTGATACTATTGAACTGGCAGGCGCTCATGAAGTAAATGCCGCCGTTGCCGCCGCTCAAGAAGGCCAAAAAGTATGGGCGGCTATGAGTGCTGTTGAACGTAGCCGAATTTTATTCAAAGCAGCGCAACTACTAAGAGAACACAATGAAGAGCTGGCTCGATTAGAAGTATTGGATACTGGCAAACCATTACAAGAAGCCATTTGCGTCGATATAGAAAGTGGCGCCGACGTTATTGAGTATTACGCAGGGCTTGCTAATAAAATACAAGGTGAATACCAAGACCTAGGCGATGGCAACTTTTATTATACGCGCAAAGAGCCTCTTGGCGTTTGTGCCGGGATAGGTGCGTGGAATTACCCGATTCAAATTGCTTGCTGGAAGTCAGGCCCTGCATTAGCCGCAGGTAATGCCATGATTTTTAAACCCTCCGAGGAAACGCCGTTAACCGCCTTAAAACTGGCCGAGATTTATACTCAAGCTGGACTACCGGACGGTGTATTTAATGTCGTACAAGGTGATGCTCGTACCGGTCAACTGATCACCAACCACCCTGACATTGCTAAAGTCTCTTTCACCGGTGAGTGTGGAACGGGCAAAAAAGTTATGACGGCTTCAGCACAGTCGTTAAAACAAGTAACGATGGAATTAGGGGGTAAATCACCACTAATTATCTTCCCTGACATGCCTATCGATCAAGCCGTTTCTGGCGCCATGCTAGCGAATTTCTATACTCAAGGTGAAGTCTGTACCAATGGAACACGCGTATTCGTTCATGCCGACATCCTAGAGGCATTTAATGCGGAACTCAAAACTCGCACAGAAGCCATGGTAGTGGGTGATCCTTTGAATATAGAAACCCAAGTCGGTGCGCTTATTTCAAAAGCACATATGGAAAAAGTGCTAGGGTATGTAGAAGCCGCGAAAGAAGCGGGTGCGACCTTGCTGTGCGGTGGTTACCAAGCCACAGAAAATGGTTTGGATAAAGGGGCGTTTGTTGTGCCTACTGTTTTTACTGATTGCACAGACGATATGCCGCAAGTGCGCGAAGAAATTTTCGGTCCAGTGATGTCTGTTTTAAGCTTTACCGATGAAGCAGAGGTGATTAAAAGAGCCAATGACACTGAGTTTGGACTAGCGGCTGGCGTATTTACCAAAGACATTAGCCGCGCTCATAGAGTAATAGGTCAAATGCAAGCCGGTATTTGTTGGATCAATAACTGGGGGGCATCACCCGCTGAAATGCCTGTAGGCGGCTATAAAGAATCTGGTATAGGTCGTGAAAACGGCATCGAAACTTTATACCACTACACTCAAAACAAAAGTGTGTTTGTCTCTTTAGATGACATCCCGAACCCTTACTAATAGGAACCTTCAATGTCTAAAGAAACCTTTGATTTCATTATTGTTGGTGCTGGATCGGCTGGTTGCGTACTGGCGGATCGTTTAACCGAAAGTGGGCAGCATAAAGTCCTACTACTTGAGATGGGTGGCAGTGATAAAAGCATTTTTATTCAAATGCCAACGGCCCTTTCTTACCCAATGAACACGGAGAAATATGCCTGGCAGTTTCATACGGATAAAGAGCCAGGAGTGGATGATCGTGAAATGCATTGTCCTCGTGGCAAAGTATTGGGGGGGTCCTCTTCTATTAATGGCATGGTGTATGTCCGTGGTCATGCAGAAGACTTCAATGAGTGGGAAACAAGTGGCGCGTCAGGCTGGAATTACCAAACGTGCCTACCTTATTTTAAAAAAGCGGAGACCTGGATTCAGGGAGGTGACATTTACCGTGGCGACTCGGGACCATTAAGCACCAATAATGGTAATGATATGAAGCTAAACCCGCTTTATGAGACTTTCATAAAAGCAGGTGAGGCCGCCGGTTATGGCCGAACAGAGGACTACAACGGCTATCGTCAGGAAGGCTTCGGCGCGATGCACATGACGGTTAAAAACGGTGTCCGTGCTTCCACGTCTAATGCTTATTTACGTCGCGCAATGAAACGTTCAAACCTCACTGTTCGTACTAAGGTACTGACGCATAAAGTATTGTTTGATGGTAAGAACGCCACTGGCATTGAATATTCAAAAGAAGGTTCTGTTGAACAAGCCCTCGCTTCCAAAGAAGTTATTTTGTCTGCGGGCTCCATAGGATCCCCTCAGTTACTGCAACTTTCTGGCGTTGGTCCTGCCAACGTATTAAAGCAGGCTAATGTGCCCTTGGTTCATGACTTACCTGGTGTGGGGGAAAACCTTCAAGACCATTTAGAAGTGTATTTTCAATACTACTGCAAACAGCCGGTGAGTTTGAACAGTAAACTCGACCTTATCAGTAAGGGCATGATTGGTACTCGCTGGATACTCTTTAAAGATGGGTTGGGTGCAACCAACCACTTTGAATCCTGTGCATTTATTCGTTCTCGTGCGGGCCTAAAAGCACCAAATATTCAGTACCACTTTTTACCTGCGGCCATGCGCTACGATGGTCAAGCCGCTGTAAAAGGGCACGGTTTTCAAGTCCATGTTGGACCCAATAAACCAGAAAGTCGTGGACGTGTTTGGATTGAATCAAATGATCCAAAAGCCAAACCACGTATTCTGTTTAACTATTTAACAACGGATCAAGACAAACAAGATTGGCGTGATTGCATTCGTTTAACTCGAGAGATTATTGCACAGCAGCCATTTGATGCATTTCGTGGTGATGAGATTCAACCAGGTAAAGACATTAATACGGATGCGGAAATTGATCAATGGGTAAAAGAAAACGTAGAAAGTGCCTATCACCCTTCTTGTACCTGCAAGATAGGTTCTGATACGGACCCTATGGCCGTTTTGGATGAGTCTTGCAAAGTCAGGGGCGTAGAGGGACTTCGTGTTGTGGATTCCTCTATTTTCCCTACGATTACCAATGGTAACCTCAATGCACCGACCATTATGGTTGCAGAAAAAGCCGCGGATATGATTTTAGAGAAACCGGCCTTAGCCAGTAATAATGTCGATGTTTGGATTCACCCTAACTGGGAAACTCAACAAAGATAAGGTTCTTTATAAAAATCGCCGATGCCATTTAATACATGATTAAATGGCATCTTGCTTTAGACTGTCTTAGTTTAAAATAAATTCAGCAAAACCATCCTCACCCACATCAACAAATTTCATTGAATCAGGCGCGACAGCTCGGGCTTTTGGAGAGGTTTTAAAACTCACCTCAGCCTTGCCAAAGGTGTCCGAAAAAGACCAATTTTGATCTTCTTTAGGGTCAATCGTATTTTGAGATAGAAGGTAATTAGCCACCACATCGCGGTTCTTATCGGGAGCATGAATCACAACTGTTGAACCATCTAAACTAGGAAACTTGCCACCGCCACCAGCGCGATAATTATTTGTTACAACGAGGAAATCCTGTTTTAAATCAATTGGCTCTCCCATATAAGTCACATTCTTAATACGATGGTTAGCCGCTATTAACCCCCCTTTATCGTCGTAACGATTAGGCTGTGTTACATCAATTTTATACTCAATCCCATCTAACACATCGAAATTATAAGTTGGGTAAGTCGAGTTAATAAGCGCTTGTTTAGTAGAAGAACCTGGATCAATTTGATTAAACTGTCCAGCAGATCGCTCTAACCATTCAACTACTTGAGCGCCTGTTAATTGCACTACTTTCAAGTCATTTGGATAAATGTATAAATCACTCACATTCTTTAGCGCAATGTCTCCTTTTGGCACATCCGTGAAGTAATCCGCGCCACCTCGTCCACCGGCTTTAAATGGCGCGGCCGCCGATAAAATCGGCATATTATCGTAAGACGTACCGCGAACAATGTTCTTGGCGTACCATATTTGAGCGTTATTAACGATTTGAATAGAAGGGTCATCTTGCACTAGAGCAAAGAAACTGTTGATATCCGATGTTGTTACACCCACTTTTCGACGCATATACTCAAGTGTTCCTTCATGCTCATGACGAACCGCTTCATTGATACGCTCATCGGCTTCAACTAGAGGCAGCTTATCTCTTCCTTCGCGGCGATAAATGGCTCTCACAGATCCCGTCCCGTCTTGGACTTTCCATCCCTCGCCATTGGGCTCAAGAATTAAATCAATCACACCAAGGTGACTACCCCAGAATCCAGGCATAGTCGCTGGAATGCCAAACACGGTGCCTTTTTCATTATCGACCCCTTCATAGGCACCAATGGTTTTATCTCCTGGAAAAACGCGGTGAGAGTGCCCAAATAAAATAGCATCAATACCCTCTACTTTTGCAAGATGATAGCTTGCATGTTCTTCCCCTATTTTATGAGGATTATTGTACATACCACTATGAGGAATCGCGATCACAACATCTGCGCCTTTTGACTTCATTTCCGGTACATATTTTTTGGCGCTCGCAACAATGTCTTTCGCGATGACCTTTCCAGTTAAATTGTCTTTATCCCAATTCATAATCTGTGGTGGTGTAAAACCTATGTAGCCCACCTTGACGATTTGCTCATTGCCTTCACTATCAATTAACTTTTTGTCTTTGATAATGTAGGGTTGGAAGTAAGGTTGGTCGTTATCTGGATTATCATCGCCATCATCGGCATATACATTGGATGATACATAAGGAAAATTGGCTCCGTGAAGGGATTTTGCAAGAAAATCTAAACCAAAGTTGAACTCATGATTACCAATATTACCAACATCATAATTTAGTAAATTCATGGCTTTGTAAGCTGGGTGAATCTCACCAAAGCGTAATACTCGACCTTTTGCCATGTAATCTCCTAATGGCGTTCCTTGAAGCAGGTCTCCATTGTCGACTAACACTGAGTTTTTCACTTCAGAACGCGCTTGAGTAATCAAACTGGCAACGCGAGAGAGTCCAACCGTATTACTTTGCTTATCGCCATAGTAATCATAATCAACAAGGTTCATATGAATATCGGTTGTTTCCAGAACTCGTAAATTTATTGTTTGAGACTGAACAGCACCGGCCATGGTAATGGCCATAAATGAGGCAATAGAGGTTTTTAAAAATAACCTTGATTTCATGTACTCTCTCCACAATTCGCTTGTTATGATAAAAATATAATCTTGACCTAATAGACAGATTATCAACAAAGTAAAATAATGTGAATTAAAATCATGACAGGTTAATGACAAACAGAAAAAGGCGTCCGAGGTAAACTCAACGTTTCAGCCAACGCCATATAAAAATCATATTAACCAAGGCCGTTGCAATATAGGTATACGCACAGGCTTTAAGAATTTTATTCGCGGCTGTTATATCTTGCTTTTCAATATAGCCCCCTTCCACTAAAATAGGCAATGCTTTACGAAAGCTGGCATCCAATTCTTCAGGCAAAATGACAACATACACCAGAACACTTGCTACCCCTGTCACACCAACCGCGAATATATGTAAAGGAACCGCATAAGGTATCTGTAAAAGAGCCGTTACAACGGGCCAGCCAAACAACACAAAAGACCCCGTTTTTTTTAAAAAATGCGCCAACGGTAAATATCTCATACGCAGGCGAGTAATCTTTTCCTGCTTTTCATATTGAATTGCATGACCCACTTCATGAGCGGCGACCGTAATGGCCGTTAATGATTTACCATCATAATAGCTGGGGCTAAGACGAACCGTCTTGTCCACCGTGTCATAATGATCTTTCCCTTGCCGTGTTTTTTCCACACGAACCTGTAACTCAAATTTATCAATTAAATGCTGGGCAAATTGCCCTCCGGTTCCAGGAAAATCGTCTCGGTTATAGGCGTAACGCTTCAATGTATACCGAACCCAAAGACTTGGTCCAAAAGCAAGTAGGACAAATAAAACGAGCAATAAAACCCACACAGACAATCCTTAAGGTTAAGAAAACCATTCAATTAAGAGCCTAAAAACGTTACGCTTAGTTTAGTCAATTTATTATTAAAGCCATCATTGTCGTCAATCATACGGCCACCCGTCCCCGACAACAAACATTATACATTATGAAAAATCCATTTATTTTACCTATCTTAAGCATTTTAAAGACACACCCTGATGGGCTTTCTGAGTATGAAATTTTACGTGCTCTGAAGATACAGTTTCCCGAATTTTGCTCATTAGCAAAAGAATCAAGTTTATGTTTATTTCGGCAGCATTTCCTAGTGATGAATGCCCTCTATCAGCTACAAACACAATTATGGCTGGAAGAGGGTTTAACCTTGTCTATTTCACCCACTCATATCCAAATTAATTTCAACCAAAGGCCAAAAAATAACGTCAATGAAAAAAAAGGCCAAACTCAAGTAAAAGATTCGGCAGAAGCGAAAATCATAAGCTATTATTTAGATTGGAATGAGTACATTAAAACGGATGAGGCAGAAGTTGAAGCGCTATTGCAGAGTTTTTTTAAAGGATTGCATAATCCTTCTGCAACTGAGCATGCTTATAAAACGTTAAAACTCCATAAAAACGCCTCTTATAACGAGATAAAAAATCAATACCGTAAATTAGCGAGTTTATCTCACCCGGACAAAGGCGGTTCGGCCACTGAGTTCATTGAATTACGAGAAGCATTTGAACTCTTGTCTAGTCGTAAGTAATACATAAAATACCATGGCCGCCAGTGACAGCTCGACCTAAAAGATACGATAGTACCGATAAGATAGTTTTACATTCACTCTAACGTAAATTAACTCGTTATTTATATAGCGCTGTTTAATAAAAGGCCGCACAGGATGCTTAGGTTTTTACTCAGTTTGATTAGTATATTTTTTTCAATTTCTGTCAGTGGGCTTGAAACACCGATTGCTGATGGCTCTTTTTACCATAAGCCCTTACCCACATGGGTAGAAACCAAAACGCCACTGTCTTCCGATCAAGCGTTACAACAAACCTTTACCCCACAAGCCTATCCATCTGCCATAAGTTTCTCTGACAAAACTTTTTGGCACAAACTGTCTTTCCCCATAAACGTAGACGAAGACCCTCATGTCCTTTATTTAAAAATAAGTAATTACATGATAGATAATTTGAATTTCTATCTGTTTCATGGCGAAGAGCGGGTGCAGGAATGGGTCTATGGAGATACACAAGAATGGAATACAGACAAACTCTATGACGGTATCTGGATACCGATTCAGTTTGATCAAAATCGCCCCACCCACCTCTTGATTCGCAGACAGAGTAATGGCCCCATTCTCTTTCCGATCTCGTTTTATAATGAGTCCAATATTGAGGCAGGAAAGAAACAACAGCACACTTTTTGGGTTATTGCCTTCACATCGTTAACCATTTTGCTGCTTTACAATATTGTGATTTATTTACTCACTCGAGTCTCTGCGTTTATTTACTATGTGTCCTTTAATATCGGCTTGATTGTTTCTCTTGGAATGATATTAGGCTTTGGCAGGTGGTTCTTGCCTAACGAGTTTCTATTTCAATGGCTTGCCTTACACTTATTGACCTTACACACTGTATTGATTTGGGCGGTTTATCGCTTTAGTTTGCTCTTCCTTAACCTAAAAAAACATCACCCTATTTTTTGGGTGCATCGATTCAAAGTGGATGCCTCTTTATTTGGCTTCGTCATCATAAGTTATTTTCTTACCGAAAGTACGATGGCTCCCATCTTTCTGTTTTTGCAAATTATGATTTCAGTCCTATGTGCTTATTGGGCTTTTTACACAAAATCCACCCATACATTAGCCACTAAATTGTATATTTTTTCTTGGGGGGTCATGTTAATTGGTGCCTTAATCGGTTCTGGTATTTACTGGAACCTTATTCCTTACAATGGCTACACAGAGTACTCATTCCTCTTATCGTCAATCATTCAGTTACTTGGATTTTCCTTTGCATTCAGTGCCAGAGTAAGGCAATCCGATATGGATCGTCATTTACACTCTCTTATTGACTCAGTCTCAGGCTTACCCAATCGTCAGTTTTTCCTTTCTCAGCTAGACTCAGTATTTAAAAAAGCCCGCAAAGACAATCGCATTATTAGCTTGGTGTTAATTCGACTCGCTGACCACCATACTCTTAGCCAAGCGGTAGGACCAGCCAGTGCAGACAATGCCGCCGGGCAAGCATTCCTAGAAATTAATAAGGCCTTAATGACGCTTGACGATATCGTAAAATTTCACTGGGTAGAGCGATCAATCGTAAAATTAATTCGAATTGGCTCAAGTAATTGCCTATTTTTAACCTATTCTAAGGATATTGATGCACTGCTCACTAAGTTGATGCCAACACTCGAAAAAAGCATTTGGTTTGGCGATTTAGAATTCAAACACAGTATCAACATGGGTATCGCTCAATATCCTTTAGATGCCGACAATGTAGAGAAGCTTTTTCAAAACGCACAGCTAGCAACAGAAGCCAACCAGCATAGTCAAAACGATTGGACGGCATACGATCGAAAACTCAAATCCGATCATAAGAATCAACTTAATATATTGTCTTTACTAAACCGAGATTTGAAACATAAAAAATTGAGTTTTCATGTTCAGCCTCAAGTTAGCTTAATAGACAAATCCATCGTTGGCGCTGAAGTTCTATTGCGCTGGCATAATCATGAGCTAGGCCATGTATCCCCTGCGCTGTTCATTCCTTTAGCCGAAAAAACCGGTTTAATCCTTAAAATCACACAGTTCATTATCCAGGAAGTGTTTTTATGGATTAGTGAAAACCCAAGTTTGGTTCAACACCGACATGTTTCTATTAACATTTCGGCAAAAGACCTTTTGCTTGCCGATTTCTCTCAGAAGATAATAGCCATGAAAAAGCATTATAACATTCCAGCGAGTAACGTTATTTTAGAAGTAACGGAAACCTCAATATTTGAAGACAATGAAACGTTCAGAATAAATTTATCTTTACTAAGGCAGCATGGATTTAACTTTTCAATTGATGACTTCGGTACGGGTTACAGCTCTATGCATAACGTGATTGCTTTAGAACCTGTTGAAATTAAAATTGATCGGATGTTTGTCCAAGACATTGATCAGTCTAAAATCAATTACATTCTCAGTAACTGCATTATTGATCTATGTGAAAGAACACGATCTCAAAGTACAGCGGAGGGGATTGAAACAGTTGAGGAAATGCAGACATTACAAGCCTTATCTTGCCAAGTGGGACAAGGCTATTTATTTCATAAGCCTATGCCTCCAGAAAACTATTTAGCATTACTCAATCATGAAGATTGTCTAAGTAGTTTATCGCCATGACTTGGATTCTAACCAATCATCTCAATTGTTTAGAGATAAGACCCATTTTTTAAAAACTTGAAGTAAGTACTGCAACCTATGATCACGTCAAAAATCTTTCTTAACGCACTCTTTTTTCGCCAAGGCCTAATTCAACCATGGATTAAATTAGGCACCGCTTTATGCGCTCTCTCTTTACTTAATGCCTGTACACAATTAGAAATTGATGACAGTAACCATTTTGATAATAATGGTAGAGACCTGACGGCTCAAAAAAGAAAAGCCTTGTACTTAGAAGAGCAAATGTCGCCAGGTCTGCCCTATCCTTCACCGCAATTTCAACAAGGATTACAACAACAAATACATTATCTCAACCGAATAAAAGAACAAGATTACCAGCTTGATACGCTGAACTTTAGTAAGTCTTCATTATTATCAGTCACCAATGAAATTAATCTTTGGCTACAAAATCCAACCTATACCCCTCAGCTCGTAGCGCATCAAATCTCTGGCCAAGACCAAAGAGCTAATGTACAAATAACAGGGTATTATGTGCCTATTTTATCGGTCAGGCATACTCCAGATAATGACTATAAATTCCCACTTTATAAAAAGCCTAAAGCGCCTATTTGGCCTCAAGGTAAACCCTTACCAAGTCGAGAAGAAATTGATTTTGACGGTGCGCTAGACGGAATGAATTTAGAACTGGCTTACACCAATAGTCTCGTTGATAACTTCTTTTTGCATGTCCAAGGGTCTGGGGTTGTCGAATATGAAGATGGTCAAAAGAGACTGCTTTCTTGGGGGGGAGTCAATGGACACGCATACCGTAGCTTAGGAAAAGAGCTGATAGAGAGAAACGAAATAGAAAAAAGCAAGATGTCAGCGCAAGCGATTCGAAAATGGTTAGCCGATCACCCTGAGCGACAAAGAGAAATTATGTCGACTAATCCAAGCTATTTATTTTTTTCTGAAGGCCCAACGACGCCAGTAGGTGCCGCTAATTTGCCTTTAACACCCAGGTATTCCATTGCTGTAGACCCCAGCGTTATTCCTCTTGGCTCAATTCTACTAGGAAAATTACCAAAGTTAGACGCAGCAGGAAATTTAATTGACCATGAATTTCATTTATTGTTAGCGCAAGATAAAGGCGGTGCAATTAAAGGGCCAGGACACATAGATTGGTATCAAGGAATTGGCGCAGACGCTAAAGTATTAGCCGGGCAGTTAAAGCACTTCGGCAATGTTTGGTTATTACTGCCACGTGAATCCACAATAGCCAAATAAACGTTACTGATCAGGTTATTTTAACAGCACCATGGGGCGACCACTTGTGGGATGTGCAATAACATGGTTTGGCACATGATACAGAGATTCAATAGTGAGCTCCGTTAATTGAGTCGACGCATCCCCCATGCCAACAAGCTCACCTTGTTTTAGTAGAATGATTTTATCAGCATACTGAGATGCTAACTGCAAATCATGTAACACACAGACGATGGCCATGCCATTGTTTGCTAACCTTTTCAACTTTTTCATAAGCGCTAACTGATGATGTAAATCCAAGGCTGACGTTGGTTCGTCTAAAAATAAATATTTTGTCAGTGAGTCCTCACTGGTTGCTAATTGTACAAAAGTACGCGCTATTTGAACCCTCTGCCGCTCACCTCCGGACAGTAAGGGATACGATGTATCGGCTAATGAGATTACCCCCATTTGATCTAGTGCATCCAAACAAACCGCTCGACTGTCTTCTAGTATGGCGTCGTTTTGAATCCCCATTTGCACCACTTCCAATACCGAAAAAGAAAAAGTAATCGCCGACAATTGAGAAAGTACAGCACGCCTCTTACTTAACTCACCTATAGACCAGTCTCGTAGTGCTTTACCTTCAAATTGAATACATCCATGATAATCTGGTTCCGCGCCTGTCATACAGTTCAATAATGTGGATTTACCCGCGCCATTCGGTCCTAGAATAATGGTTAATTCTCCCGGCTGAATACGCACATTGAGAGTATTCAATAAATACTTATTGCCCTTCTTTAAAGAGACGGCTTGCAGTTCTAACACTTACTTCACCTCATTGAAAATCTAACAAAAAACGCAATATAGAGGACCAGATAGATAGGCCATTAAATAGACACGAAACACCATCAAGAAGACATCGATTGATTTGGTCTAAAAAGTAACCATAGAAAAAAAGGGCCACCTAAGAGACTGGTCACAATGCCAACTGGAAGCTCGGCAGGGGTCACCACAATACGTGCAAAAGTATCGGCTAAAACCATTAACCCCGCACCTAATAAGGCCGAAGCGGGAATTAAAACTCGATGATCGGCTTTCCACATTAAACGAATCAAATGAGGTACGACCAATCCAACAAAGCCAATTATTCCAGAGACAGCCACAGCACACCCCACAGCTAAAGCCGTTAAAAAGATAATCCTTCGCTTTAATTTCTTGGTATCTGTGCCTAAGAAACGAGCTTCAGCCTCACCTAAAAGTAAGCGATTAAGGTGGCCTGCTTGATGCATCAAGAAACCAACACACGCCATGGTAACACCGCTAATCAGCCAAACGGCAGGCCACATAGCACCGCCAAAACTGCCCATGGTCCAAAATGTTAACGTCCTTAATTGAGAATCTGTACTCAAATAGGTTAAAAAACCCACCGCCGCACCCGCTAAAGCATTAATCGCCACACCCGCTAAAATCAGTTGTAACACTGAGTTTGCCCCTTTTATGCGGCCAATCCTAAAGATCAACATACAGGTTAAAGCACCGCCAATAAAAGCCGCAAAACTCAAACCATACAAGCCACTCCACGCCGTCCACGCAGGAAAAACAACAATCACCAAAGCAACAGACAGAACCGCCCCGCTGGAGATGCCTATTAAGCCTGGATCGGCTAAAGGATTTCTAAATAGCCCTTGTAATGCGGCTCCACTGACAGCGAGAGCCGCGCCAACGGAAGCCGACAACAAGACTCTTGGCAAACGAATGTCCAATAAGATCAACGCATCTCGATTATTCCATCCAGATCGTAAAATATTTCCCCAATTTAACGTATAAGCGCCAATGGACAAAGACCAGAACATAACACACGCTAAACCTAATAACGCCATCGCCCATATGGATAAGACTTTATTAGGAAAAAAAACCATCAACCAAGATGGTCGCTGGCGGTTTCTTCTTTCGACTTTGATCATAAAACTAACGCTTACCCGCTTGCCAAGATGCTCTTAATTGATTGGCCGCGTCTATGGTTCTTGGTCCAAATCCAACCAGTAACAAAGCATCCATTGCAATAATATGACTTATCTCAGATGCATCTGTAAAAGAGAGCCCTGGGATCTTGCTAATCCCTTCTATACTGGCCTGCTTGCCCTCACCAAAAAATGTGGACAAAATCCATTGAGGGTTAAGCGCTATTAACGCTTCGGTTGTCAAAGGCTTATAGCCCTCTATTGTTGCCGCAACATTTTCACCTCCTGCTAAACGAATTATACGATCTGCAGCGGTGTTATTGCCTGCCACCATAGGCGTCCCTGTGTGCTGCATGACAAACAGAACTTTCGGCTTATGCGTATCGTGTTGAATAACACCCTCAAGTAGGCTCTGCTCTTTTTTTAGCGCATTGATTAACGCTAATGATTGAGTTTCAACCGACATAACTTGACCTATTTTGGCAATGTTTTTATACAAAACATCCAGCGATGTAACCTCTGGTAACGTTACCCAAGGCGTCGATAAGTCTTTTAATTGAGTTAATACTTTCACTGGGCCAGAGCCTTCGGAAGCAAAAATAACATCCGGCTCTAAAGACAAAATACCTTCAGCAGAAAGCGCACGCATGTACCCAACTTTTGGCATTTTTTGAGCCTCTTCAGGATAATAACTGGTCGTATCAGAACCGATGACCCTATTTCCTAGCCCTAACTTAAATAATATTTCTGTATTAGCCCCTCCAATACTCACCACCTTGACCGGCACGGGCTCAACTGAGCCCGATAAATGGGGTTGCTCTGCCGATATGGCGTTGGACGCTTGAAAAGCAAATGCAAATAAAGACGCGCAACATAACAGGCTAACAAAAGTGATGCACATTGGCGTATACCATTTCATAACGCCTCCAATTCACCTGTTAATTGCTGCCATCCTTCTAGTTCCCTCTGGCCGGGCTTTCTAGCACCAAACAAACTGATTACCAGCTCTCGCTTGGCGTTAAAACACTCTATAGAGGTAATCATGCCATCTTTTGATGGGCGTTTTACTCGCCAACAAGACGTAATTTTTGCTGTATTTAAATGCAAACTAAACTGAGGATCCAATACATTGAACCATTGATTCATCCTCAGCAATCGACTAACAGACCCGGTATAAATTTGAACGATGCCTCGATTGCCAACAAACACCATAATCTCTAATTGCGTTTTAGCCACGGCTTCTAATACCCGCTCAACACTGTTTAAATGAAGCGGCTGAGCGTACTCTTCACCCACTTTTTCCAATGCTTCAAGTCGGTCTATTTGCAGGCTTTTTAATAGATCATTAAATTCATGCACATCGGTTAATTTAGACCAAGGCTCTTTAACCTCTTGCTCTGTTACTTTACCAATGTTGGCAAAACGACTTTGTGGACTCTCTTGCAAACTCACACGTTCTGTTTGATCTTTGTCCCTCATGTCTTCAACGAGTTGGTCCCACTTTGATACCTCTGTTTTATCCGTCGCATAGATTTTGTGTATGGCCGCTCCAGAACCGTCAAAAAACTGCAGACTACGACGAATGCCATTCGACATGGATTCAGATACCGCAAAAACATGCTGCCAATGAGTCAAAAACATCCTCAAGTCAATATCGCCCAAATACAGCCCCATGGCACCACCATAGACTTTTAAACCTTTATAAACGCCCTTTCTTTCGTGAACCGCGTGGTCATTGCGACTCAACGCCATTACGTCACCAAACGTTTCAACCTTCTTTAAAATGGTTTCAATTTCTGCTCTCAATCTAATACGCAGCTCTAATGGTTGAATCAGTAGTAACTCAAGCTCACTAACATTAAGTGCTTCGGCGGCATTACGAATGCGAATGCCTGGCTCCGATTCTTTTAACCCATTCCACCCTTGCTTTAAGGCCACAGCATTCTCATTACTGGATGATCCAACTTCTTGTATAGACATATTTTTTTCTCCTTACCTAAAAGCCATTTAATTGGCATCTTGGAACCGTATATTAGGATGACCACTTACTCCAGTATCGGAGTAGTAGTTCGTCACTTGCAGCTTATATTGAGTGGATTGCTCATCCGTTTGATCGGTGTCGATAATGTACACACGATAGTTCGGCCATAATTTATGACCGCCTTCAAGGTTGTAGGCATACCAAGATTGATCAGAAAAAATACCCGCATTACTGTCGCCCACATAATGACGACTAATGTCCGCACCTGTGGCCGTTGTTGTACCGGATAAGTAGGTTGATTTATCTGAAATCAAAATTGGACCAAACGCTCCGCCACGGCCTGCTCCAGACGGTCCACTATTGGTTTTAAGAATAAAATCTCTTCCTTGCAGCACTAACTGTAGGTCCCAATTTTCATTGAGGTCACAATCAACCGACCTGTTAGTGTCAAAATCAAAGCACGCTTTGCCTCCCGTATTGGGGATAGATGCGGTAAAAGTCGCACTGTTATCCACAAATTGATGCGTATCTTTCGCCTGTACATCAAAACTAAAGGTAACCGTTAGCTCATCTCCGTATTCCAAAGAATGGGTAGAAAAGCGTGCGTAACTGTCACCTGTAGACGATTTCAGTAACCACATATTGTTGGTATTGGCACTGATCACATGCGTCGTGAAATCATAGTTATACCACCCCATATCAAGACTGGTACCTTGGGTTTCTCCTGACCCAGATACCGCATAAGAAAAAGCATCTGTCTGATACACTAAATCCGTTAACTCAATAGTAGAGGTTAAATGCTCTAGCTCGGCTTCCGGCGTCGCATTTAGAAATACACTGGCATTCGGCTCTTCTTGATTATAAAAGTCGGCTTGAACAGCGGCTAAGGCTCCAGCAACATTACCTGAACCAGACGTCCCACCATTTAAAACAATCTCGGTACGACGAAACCCTATATGCCAATTTTGAGACGTTTTCGCTTCTTCTGCCGTCAACTCAACCACTTGATTTGTATCGAAATTAAAATAGGTAAAAGCATCATAGTCACTGGCATCCATAATTTGCGACAAGGTACTGTTATTTTCTTCTGGCGGCGTTGCTGTATTAGCATCATTACTACCGCCATCACCGCCTCCGCCACATGCAACCAATAAAATAGACCCCAAAATAACGCTCGTTGGACACACTATTGCTTTTGAAAAACCCGTTTTTAATAGGACAGACATAAACCCCTCTTTTATTCATACATTTATTGTTAACTAGATTTTTATAAACCGTTTATTAGCCCGAATAAGTAAATCCAAGATAAATATAACGTCCAATTTCTGGTCTAAAATCAGCACCACTGGAAAAATCCCGCTGAGTATCCGCGAGATTATTTAGGCCAGTAAAGAAGCTGAATCGATCACCCAATGCTTTATTTAATTTAATATCAAATTCACTCCAAGATGGAGAACGCATTGTGGATAACTCATCCACATATTCAGAGGACTGATATCGACCTAAAAGAGAGACTTTAGCATCCCATTTAGGTAGCTCAGCTTCTAAAGCGAGATTGATTTGATGATCTGGTCGGCGAGTTAATGAATGGCCTGTTTTTCGGTTTTCACTTTGCATCCAAGTGTACCCAGCCTGCAAAAATACATGACTGGAGAGCTGTTGTTGAAGGCTAAATTCCGCGCCGTACGTACGCGCTTTTTCAGTATTTTGATAGCGAAATACCTGGACATTATCCGTTCTTGATGCGGTGCTCTCTGAGTCAAAGCTTGTATTGATCATGTTTTTGATATTATTAACAAAAACATTGATTTCATAGCGCTGATTTTGGCCGTTCTCAAACCCTAAACCAAACTGATAACTTAGCGACTCTTCGGGAACTAAGTCATTGTTTCCATTAACGATATAGCCCAAATGGCTGTGATCAAAAAGATAATGTCGCTCTTTTAAATTCGGGACGCGATATCCAGCTCCCACTCCAGCTCTTAAATAGGTTTCCCATTCAGAGGCCGTATCAAAGTCGTATCTCAGGTTTACTTTAGGCGCAAGATGAAACCCAAAATCACTGTCATCCTGCATTCTCACACCTGGTAGAAACTCCCAGTTCCCATAAAAAACATCATGTTGCGCATAAAAATCCGCACTGCTTCGTTTACTATTAGGATCCACCTCATTTAGCTGTTCTTTTGTCTGATCAAGTGTTTCTTCAAAGATTTGACCGCCTAGATTTACTGTACTCTTATCAGAAATAGGCCGCATCCAATCTAAATTAACCTGACTAAAGGCTAACTCGGCCTCTCTTCGTTGCTCTTTTTCAGGCGTAATAATCACATCTTGGAAGGTAGTGTTCGCTAAAGTTTCTCTCATAATGGACGCACTTAATACGCTGTCATCTAAAATCCATTTCGCCGTAGCATCAAGCCTGATACGACTTGTGTCTTCCAATTTGATTTTGTTTATCGACTTCCCCCCCACATTGTCTTGCAGGTTACTTTTTAAATCTTCTGCATAACGCTCAAGGCCAAAAGTGTACTCGCTGCTTGTCGTTTTATCCCATACTAGATCAACACCCACAGTTGAACGCTGTCCTCTGGCGCCTTGAGTCGACCAATTTTCTGGGGTTGCATCAAAACCATCTGAATCACTTATGTCGGCTGTCAGACGCCCATTCCAATCACCAGAATGACCGACTCCCGTCGCACTCAAACGACGAAAAGCGGGACTAAACGTTTCACCATCAGGGTTATCTTCAGCAAAACTTCCGCTTTCTATGGATAAAGCATAATGTGGTCCAGTAAGAGAGGTTTTATCGGTTATTACGTTAATAACGCCTCCCATGGCCGAACTGCCGTATAAAGCAGAGGTCGCTCCTTTAACGATTTCAATTCGATCAACACCCACTGTCGATATTTGCGTAACATCGACACTTGAACCGGTGGTGGCCGATACTGGCAATCCATCAATAAGCACCTTTACTCGATCACTTGACAATCCCTGCATCCAGACTTCAAAACCACTTTTACCATGGATCGGTTTTAAGAGAATATTTGGTGTACCTTTTAACGCTTCAGCGACCGTTTTGGCGTTGTGATTTTGCAGTTGCTCTTTGGTAATAACCTCGGTACGTACGGGGGTGTCTGAAAGCGCTTTTTGTGACCGCGTTCCAGTAACGACAAATGGGTCTAATTGAATCTTAGAGATCGCTTCTTGCTCTGAAGCATAAACAGATAAATTTACAAGAATAAGAGTTGTGGTTAGAAAAAATCGCATGATAATAGCCAAAACACATAAATGATAATGGTTATTATTTGCTTTTTAATTTTCTATGTCAATAATGATTATCATTTAAATTAGTCAGGTTAAAAACGCAATAGCAAGAACGATGACGCCAAAGAGCGCCTTTCCTAAATCAATTAACGCATGACTAAATAAAGTTATACCGTGCCTTGTTGGAGAGACCGCATCACATTCTTATACATTATCCAAGCAGCGATGCCTGCAAAAACATTACCGAATAATACGCCAACAAAAACACCTTCTAAATCACCAATCCAAGCACCAAGCCAAATACAAGGAAGGAAAAAAGCAAACAGCCTTAAAGCCGACATGGTTAACGCCACATAAGAATGACCCATAGCATTCGACACGGACACCATTAACATACCTATTCCTAAAGAGCTCAGGCTGATAGGAACAATCATCAAATAAACGCGCAAACTGTCTTCAACATTTGGATCGCTTGTTACCCAGCCAGCTAATAATCCAGAAAAAACAAAAGCAATCAACGCGAAGAACACTTGTAATAAGAGAACAAATTTAACGGCAATACCAACCAGAGCTTCTATTTGATGGTAATCTTTTGCTCCCAATAATCGACCAACCATTGGCGGAACTGACATAGTTAACGCCAGCACAACCACCAATAAGAAAAATTCGAAACGAGTGCCTAACGCCCACGCTCCTACGGCGACAGCGCCAAAAGTAGCGATGAGTTTTGTGGCGAGTACAGCCGAGATCGAAGGTAATAACTGACTAATCAAAGCTGGCCCCATAATATGGGAGATTGACTTTACACTTGAGGCAATATCCAAATTGCTCCACTTAAAACACACCCAATGGCTTTGCCAGATTTTCAACATAGCCATTATAATGCCAACCAAAAAAGCACAAGATGTCGCCATAGCCGCACCATTTAAGCCAAGTCCAAAGGTAAAAATAAACAAAGGATCTAAAATCACATTGACAATGCTCGTTACCACCATCATGACTCCAGGCAACATAGTATTGCCATTAGCTCGACAAATGCTGTTTAAAAAGTAGATAAAGGCTCCTAACCATGCACTTAACAACCAATGTGGCCAATAGCGTTCAATCACGCCAAAAAGCGATTGAGGAGCACCTAAAAACGAAAGAATTGTTTGCCAATACACCCAAATAAATAAACAGAAAAGAATAATCCCAACGCCTCCAATGAGAAGCACCAGTCCACCTAATTGACGAGCATATTGAGTATTATTAGCACCTAATGCACGAGAAATGATCGAAGTAGTCGCAATTCCCAAACCGACTTGCAGCCCAATAATGATCATTTGAATCGGTAAGGTGAACCCTTGAGCGGCAAGAGGTTGAACGCCTAGCTGTCCAATAAACGCACTATCAACCAATTGAAAACTTAATAAAGAAAAAATACCAAAGACCATTGGCAGAGTCATGTGCCACAATTCTTTTGCTAACGGGGACTGGAAAGAGGGTTTACCAAAAAACATAATGAAAGTGTGCCAGTGAATTAGAATGCGGTTATTTTACGTGATAGTCGGTTACTTTAGTATAACAAGCTAGATATCTATACTTTATCTTGAGGGGGGGAAGACGCTTTTTACTCTAACAATTACCTCGTATTCCACTAATTCTTACAACTCGTTGATACGCCCTTTCTTTAAACAGTCAAAACACATATATAATCACGGCTTTATGTATAAAACGATCGTATACATTAATAAAAAAAACTAAAATGGCAAATTAATTGCTTTAAACAAAGGCAATTCTTTAAAAGTGAAATATACTGACAATTGTCAACCAAAAAAATATGATCACTACCAACTAATATGGTGTTTGAATGAAAGTATCTCATAAAGTCGCACTGTGCGCGTCCCTAATCGTTGTTATCATGTTTTCTCTGTATTCATGGATGCAATATAATAGCCTACGGAATGCGCTTTTTGAAAAAACAGCAACAAGCACTCAAGAAACCAGTAAAGCACTCGCCTTACAAATTAATAATTGGCTAAATGCCAAGGTCGGTTTAATTGATCTTGCGGCACAAAATATCGATGCCAATTTTAACAAAGATACAATACAAAACACCTTTAATCTACCTCTTTACAAAAATGAATTTATTCTCATTTTTGGCGGACTGGACTCCGAAGGAGGCAAAGCCATAGGCAATGATCCTTCTTGGATTCCTGCTCCAGGTTGGGACGCCAGAAAACGACCATGGTATGCCGAAGCTAAATCTTATAATAGAGCCGTATTAACGCCTCCTTACGCTGATGCAAGTACAGGTGAGATATTAATCTCTGCCGTTGCGAATTTCACTGATAAAGGCAAATTCAAAGGTGCGTTTGGTGGAGATTTAAGCTTAAAAACGGTATCTGATGCGATTAACACACTAAATTTTAATAATACTGGCTACGCTTTCCTATTAGATAAAAAAGGCACCATCGTGAGTCACCCAAATATGGAATTGAATGGTAAGTCTGTCTCTGAGTTTTTAGCAGGCGGAGTGCCAGAGCTCACAACAGACCTCTCCGAAGCAAAGTTAACTGATGGTAGCGATGTATTTATCTCTTTCAACTCTCTACCAAACCTATACGGTACTGATTGGTATATTGGGGTGGCATTAGATCAGAACAAAGTATTGAAAGACGTAAGAGAGTTCGGCTGGACCGCCTTCTTTAGCACTATTATAGCGGCCTTCATTTGTTCTATTATTCTTTACCTCGTTGTCATTCGGCTGCTATTACCACTGCAGGCACTTCGCTCTTCATTACAAGACATCAATAGCGGTGATGGAGACCTGACAAAGCGCCTAGATGTTGTGAGTAATGACGAGTTTGGCGAAGTATCTTCAGCCTTTAATCAATTCATAGATTATCTGCAAAAACTGATAATAGAGGTAAAATCCTTATCTACTGAAGTTCGCTCAAACACCAATGAGACAGAATCCTCTTCCTCTCATTCTGCATCGCAATTGCAAATGCAACTTAATGAACTGGATCAATTGGCAACGGCCATGCATGAGATGTCAGCCACGGCTCATGATGTGGCTGACAATGCTCAAACAGCGGCGGATAGAGCAAACAAAGCCGATATTGCAGCTAAAGAAGGGGTCAACATTGTTAACCAAACGACGTCTTCCATTGTGGAATTAACCGACCAAATGGGCAGTGTCGTAACCACGATTAATGAGCTGGTGAACTACAGTAATAATATTGAATCTATCTTAACCGTTATTACCGATATCGCTGATCAAACTAACTTGCTTGCCCTCAATGCGGCTATTGAAGCGGCACGCGCAGGGGAACAAGGTCGAGGGTTTGCTGTTGTTGCCGATGAAGTAAGAACATTAGCTTCGAAAACACAAGAATCTACTGAACAAATCCAAAAAATGATTAATCAGCTGCAAGTCGGTGTGCGTAACGCTGAATCGGTTATTTTAACCAGTCGCGAGAATGCAAATGCCACTCAAACAGTGGCCAGTAAAGCAAGTAGCTCTTTGAATGCCATTCGAGAAAGTATCATTGAAATCAATAATATGAACGTTCAAATTGCGACAGCAGCCGAGCAACAAAGTGCGACATCAAATGAAATTAATCGTAACACCACAAATATTCGAGATATCAGCCAATCCGTTGCTGAAAGTGCAAAACATCAAGAGGATTTGTGTAAAACGATGGTTGATTTAACCAATCAACAATCAAGTGCATTAGATAAATTTAAAGTGTAGTTAACACCTTCTCATCTACCATGTATTTTAAAAGGCTAAGTACATTATTACTTAGCCTTTTTTTGTGAAAACAATCTCCGTTTACTCTTAGATTGTTTTATTATTACGTTATCTTGATCGTTTAAATAGAGGCTTTTAATGGAGTTTATTTGGATATTATGTGCATTTTTGTGTGGCTTAGGGGTGAAGGTGCTCAATATGCCGCCCCTGATTGGTTTCTTAGCCGCCGGCTTCTTGCTCAACTTCTTAGGTATTGAAGCCTCTTCATCATTAGACACATTAGCCAATGTAGGTATCACACTAATGCTGTTTTGCATTGGTCTAAAGCTGCATGTAAAAGATCTATTAAAAAGCGAAATATGGGCAGGAACCCTTTCCCATAAAGCATTGTGGAGCATAATAATCGCTTCCTGTTTATTATTTTTTACAGCGTTAAATTTACCTTACTTCAGCGATCTCGATTTCAAAACGGCCTTAATCATAGGCTTTGCATTAAGTTTTAGTAGCACAGTATGCGTTATCAAGCTTTTGGAAGAGGCCGGTGAAATGAAAACTCGCCATGGTCAAATTGCACTTGGCGTATTGGTCATGCAAGATATTGTTGCCGTCATATTCTTAGTGCTTGCAACAGGAAAGATACCCACGATTTGGGCTCTAGGACTGTTTGGATTACTGTTAGTTCGACCTATATTATATCGATTGCTCGACAAAGTAGGCCATGGCGAGATGCTTCCACTCGCCGGCTTGTTTCTTGCGTTTGGCGGCTACGAGTTATTTTATGCTGTTGGAGTGAAAGGAGATCTAGGCGCTCTCATTCTCGGAATATTACTCGCCTCACACTCAAAAGCATCAGAACTAAATAAAGCCTTAATGAATTTCAAAGATGTTTTTTTAATTGGGTTCTTTTTGTCGATAGGGTTTACCGCACTTCCCACCCTAGCCATGTTAGGAATGTCGATGATCTTAAGCTTGTTTTTGATTATCAAATTTGCACTCTTCTTTATCATCTTTACTCGTTTAAAGCTCAGAGGGCGTACCGCGTTTCTCACCGCGCTCTCTATGTCCAATTACAGTGAATTTGGCTTAATTGTGGCCGCACTCAGTGTCGACAGTGGCTGGCTGAGCAAAGAATGGCTGGTTATTTTAGCGCTTTCTGTTTCAATTTCTTTTATTGTCACCAGCATACTGTATAAAAATGCTCATGAACTGTATTTACGCCATAAAGAAACGATTAAACACGTTGAACTAGCCGATTGCTTAGACGAAGACCATTTCATCCAACCAAAGGACGTCCGTATATTAGTTGTTGGTCTTGGCCGTGTCGGCCGTGGCGCATTTGAATCGTTACGCCAAACACTAGGAAACCAAGTCGCTGGGATGGATGCCGATCGGGTTCGAATAACATCCATGGCAAAAGAAGGAGACAATGTTTTCTTTGGTGACGGTGAGGACGCTGACTTATGGGAAAAACTGGATACAAGAGAAATAGAGCTTGTCTTATTGGCATTACCTACCATAAAAGACAGCAGTAACATTACCATGCAATTACGTAAAGCGGGCTACAGCAAACAAATCGCCGCCATTGCTCGCTACCAAGATGAAAGAGAAGAATTGCTCGCGGCGGATATAGACAATGTCTTTAACTTTTACACCGAAGCTGGAACGGGCTTCGCGGAAGAAAGTTTACAACTCATTGGTTTATCGAGCACAGCCGCCAGCGAACAGCAGGCCACATAAATAAGACCATGAACCTATCGTTGTTATTGATTTTCACTATAAAAAACTCAGGTCTGTTTAAGACAAAGCCTGAGTTTTTATATGAGTCTCTTACTTAAAAGCCGTCACAATTGATCCAAGATCGCCTGCTAATTTACCCAGCCGATCACTTTGATCTTGAGTCTTCTTAGAAGACTCAAGATTCACTTCTACACCAGCTTGAATCTGTAACATATTATCTTGAATTTCAATCGCTACTGAAGATTGCTCTTCGGCGGCACTCGCCACTTGAATGGTTCTATCAGACACTTCTGTCATTAGTGTATTTAATGCAGAAAAAAGTTCACTGTTACTTTTCACTCCAATAGAAAGGTCCGCTAAGCTTTCTTGATTACTCTTAATATTATTAACCGTTTCTTTTACAGAACACTGAACTTGCTCGATCGCTAAGCGAATTTCTTCTGTTGACCCTTGAGTCTTACTGGCTAGATTTCTAACTTCATCAGCAACAACCGCAAAGCCTCGCCCCTGCTCGCCCGCGCGAGCCGCCTCAATAGCGGCATTTAGTGCCAATAAATTTGTTTGCTCTGCTATTTGACTGATGACCAATAAAATATTTTCAATTTCATCCGTGCTACTTTGTAAGGTTAAGGTTTTTTCAGAAGTCATCACCATATTAGCGTTAAGCGCCTCTATATTCGACTGCACTTTAGAAACGTTCTCTAGACCTTGCTGAACGGTTGAAGACGCTTTTTTACTTGCTTCTGATGTTGCACTGATACTGTGAGCAATTTCTTCTGTTGCGCTGGCAGATTCACTCACAGCCGATGACACCATTTCAACTTGTTGTTGTATTTTGGTGCTGCCATTATAAGCTTCAAGCATGGCTTGCTTAGTGCGACTGACCGAGGCCGACATCAGAGAGGAATAATCGTCTAATCGACCGACAACCGTTCTATTTTGTGCTTGCAACATGCCTATACTGGATTCAGCATGCCCAATCTCATCCATTGAACCTGAAAAGACTTTCTGAATAAGAGGGTTATTACAGACCTGGCGGCTTAGCTCTTTTAATGCCTTGACTTTTTTAACCATTGGTAAAGTGAATAACAACGCCACTAGCTGCAATAATATCATGACACCAAGGGTCGTTAGATCGATCATTCCAGAGGCGTATAACAGAAGATCCGATATACCGCAAAACAAACCATAATGCACAAAAAAGCGGCCAAAAAATGAATGTGTTTTAATGGACGCCGCTCGTTTTCCACTCTTAATTTGTGTGTATAACACCTCAGCTTTTACGACTTGCTCCCGAGTTGGCTTCACTCTGACAGATTGATAACCCACTTTTTTACCATGATCAAATACAGGGGAAACATACGCATCTACCCAATAATAATCACCATTTTTACAGCGGTTTTTTACTAGACCACGCCAAGATCGATCGGCTTTAAGATCAGACCACATATTTGCGAAAGCGTCCTTCGGCATATCAACATGGCGCACTTGATTGTGTGGCTTTCCAATAAGTTCATCGACTGAATAACCTGCAATGTCACAAAATGATTGATTAGCGTATGTCACGATACTGTCTAAGTCAGTGGTAGATACCAATTGTATACCATCTGGAAATGTGACTTCTTTACCTGAACTCATGACTTTTTTCCTTATTTTTTCTCAATAGGTACTTACAGACTAGATCAGTAAACCTCTAACGAACAATTTTTTTTCAAATACGCTAAGAATAGGTAAACGGCATCCTATTTAGAGAGCATCAGGCCATAAAAACAAAAAAACAAAAAAACAAAAAAACAGCGACCTAGGCCGCTGTTTTTCAAAATTTACCAAACAATTTTACACTATTAGAGAGATTAAATATCTAGATAATCCATAATACCTTCGGCGGCTTTTCGACCTTCATCAATGGCGGTGACCACCAAATCCGAACCTCGTACCATGTCACCGCCGGCAAAGATTTTTTCATTGGTCGTTTGGTACATGTATTGTGCTTTTTTCGGCGCAACAACACGCCCGTAAGAATCTGTATCAATACCAAACTCTTTGAACCAAGGGGATGGACTTGCTTGGAAACCAAACGCCACCAAAACCGCATCTGCAGGTATAATTTGTTCACTGCCTGCAACGATTTCGGCCCTGCGACGCCCATTTTCGTCGGGCTCCCCCATAACGGTTTCAACTACTTTAATGCCTTCCACTTTATCTTTGCCTATAATTTCAACAGGCTGGCGATTAAATAAGAACTGAACACCTTCTTCACGGGCGTTTTTCACTTCACGCCGAGAACCAGGCATGTTCTCTTCATCACGACGATAAACACAAGAAACCGATTTTGCGCCTTGGCGAATCGAGGTACGGTTACAGTCCATCGCTGTATCACCACCGCCTAAAACAACAACCTGCTTGCCTTTCAGGTTAATGTAATCCTCTTCATCTTCTTCATAACCTTGGCAATGATTCACATTTGACACCAAGAAGTCTAACGCTTCATATACACCCGGTAATGCTTCACCAGGGAACCCACCTTTCATGGCTTTATAGGTTCCCATTCCAAGGAATACAGCATCGTACTCAGCCAAAATATGCTCAAATGGCACATCATCACCAACAGAGGTTCCAAGTACAAACTCAACGCCCATTTCTTCAAAAATTTCTCGGCGAAGCGTCATTACAGACTTTTCTAACTTAAATTCTGGAATACCAAACGTCAGTAGACCACCAATTTCCGGGTTACGATCAAAGACAACAGGCTTCACCCCATTACGAACAAGAATGTCCGCACACGCTAATCCAGCCGGACCAGCACCGACAATCGCCACGGTTTTACCAACAGGGACAACCTTAGACATATCAGGCCTCCAACCCAGTGCAAAGGCGGTATCCGTAATGTACTTTTCAACGGACCCTATTGTTACGGCACCAAAACCCCCTTCTCCAAGCGTACAGGCCCCTTCACAAAGTCGATCTTGAGGGCAGACACGACCACACACCTCTGGCAAAGAATTGGTTTGATGACTCAACTCAGCCGCTTCCATAATATTGCCTTCACTAACCAACTTCAGCCAGTTAGGAATATAGTTGTGTACTGGGCACTTCCACTCACAATAAGGGTTACCACACTCTAAACAACGATGGGCTTGGTCTTTAGCCACTTCTTCTTGGAAGGGCTTGTAAATTTCAACAAACTGCCCTTTACGAGTAATAAGAGGTTTTTTCTTTGGATCTTTGCGATCGACCTCTACAAATTGAAATACATTATTCAAGCGCTCAGACATAAGCAGCCAACTCCTCTGAAGACATTCATAGAATGCCATTCTTGCTAAACAGTAAAAAATCAAATTTGCAGAGGTTAGGTTCACCTCTGCAATCAAATCTCAATATCTTATTCTGGGCGTTGGCGAGTATTCGCTAACAGATTGCTCAAACTCGCCGCTTTAGGTTTCACTAACCAGAATTTACCAATGTAATCATAGAAGTTTTCTAAGAGCTCGCGCCCCCATTCACTGTTGGTTTCACTGACATATTCTTCTATTACACTTCGTAAGTGTGAACGGTATTCTTCTGTTGTTTCAGTCCCGATGCGGTGGATCTCAACTAACTCATGATTGTATTTATCAACAAAAGTACGATCCATATCCAGTACATAGGCAAAACCACCTGTCATACCAGCACCAAAGTTATACCCAGTTGGCCCTAAAATGGTCACAGAACCGCCCGTCATGTACTCACAACAATGATCACCAGCCCCTTCGACAACAGCGTGTGCGCCAGAGTTACGGACAGCGAATCGCTCTCCCGCTGTACCGGCCGCAAACAACTTACCGCCAGTCGCACCATACAAACAGGTGTTACCAATAATTGCGGTATTCTGCGATTCGAATAGAGAGCCCTTCGGTGGGTAAATAACCAGCTTACCCGCTGTCATGCCTTTGCCTACGTAATCGTTAGCATCGCCTTCAAGATACATGTTAAGACCACCAGCATTCCAAACACCGAAGCTTTGTCCTGCCGTACCTTTAAGACGTAATGTAACCGGTGTGTCACTCATACCTTGATTACCATAACGTTTGGCAATTTCGCCAGAAAGGCGAGCACCAATGGAACGATCACAGTTGGTTATAGTGAATTCAAATTCACCACCTTCTTTTTCTTCAATAACCTCTTGCACCGCTTCCCACATTTTCAACGCCATTAGGCCTTTATCGTGTGGTGGGTTAAAAGGCACTTGGCAGAATTGTGGTTTATCCGCAGGGATCGCATCATTATTAAGTATCGGCGATAGGTCTAAGCCTGATTGTTTCTCCGTTTCACCCGGTAATAATGCCAATAAGTCCACTCGCCCAATTAATTCACCGAGACTTGCAACGCCTAATTTAGCGAGCCATTGACGCGTATCTTCGGCCATAAATAAGAAGAAGTTCTTAATCATAGCAACCGTACCAAGGAAGAAATCATCACGTAAATGCTGATCTTGTGTTGCAACACCTGTTGCACAGTTATTCAAATGGCAAATACGGAGGAATTTACACCCCATAGCAATCATTGGCGTCGTACCAAAACCAAAGCTTTCAGCGCCAAGGATGGCGGCTTTAACAACATCCAAACCGGTTTTTAAGCCACCGTCTGTTTGTAAACGAATTTTACCTCGTAGATCATTTGAACGTAACGCCTGTTGCGCTTCCGCTAGACCTAACTCCCATGGAGAACCAGCATGACGGATAGACGTGATTGGCGATGCGGCTGTTCCACCGTCATAACCAGATATGGTAATTAAGTCGGCATAGGCTTTCGCTACACCAGCGGCAATGGTACCCACTCCCGGTTCAGATACTAACTTCACAGAGACTAATGCCTCTGGGTTCACTTGTTTTAAATCAAAAATCAGCTGTGCTAAATCTTCAATCGAATAAATATCATGATGTGGTGGCGGAGAAATCAAAGTGACACCTGGGACCGAGTAACGCAATCTTGCAATCAAGCTGTTTACTTTACCGCCCGGTAGCTGACCACCTTCTCCAGGTTTAGCCCCCTGCGCCACTTTAATTTGCAGTACTTCTGCGTTTACTAAGTATTCTGGTGTTACGCCAAATCGACCGGAGGCAATTTGTTTGATTTTAGAACGTTTTTCCGTACCGTGGCGGGCTGGATCTTCCCCCCCTTCACCAGAGTTAGAACGACAACCTAACTCATTCATTGCCTGAGCAAGTGACTCGTGAGCTTCTGGTGACAAAGCACCTAAAGACATACCAGCCGAGTCAAAGCGAGGTAAAATTGATTCGATTGATTCTACCTTATCTAAAGCAATGGGTTTTGCCTTATCTGAAAGGGTAAATAAATCACGCAACATAGAAGCTGGGCGAGTATTTACCAAGTCCGCATAGACAGTGAAGTCCTCGAACTTTCCACTGGATACCGATTTTTGCAGATTACGCACAACATCTGGATTAAAGGCATGATATTCCGAATCATGCACATATTTTAAATAACCACCTTGCTGTATTGGCTTGCGTTGTTTCCAAGCGTAATTCGCAATACGGGTCTGCTCTTTTTGGAAATCTTTAAAACAAGCCCCTTTAATGCGACTCGCTACGCCTTTAAAGCACAGCTCAGTAACCGCATCCGATAAACCAACCGCTTCAAAAAGCTGAGCACCACGGTAAGAAGCAACAGTGGAAATCCCCATTTTTGAAAGAATTTTCATCAACCCCTTATTAATGCCCTTACGGTATTTGCTGTGACACATTATAGGGTCGCCCAACACTTCACCTTTATCAATCATGTCATTGATTAATCGATAGCTTAAGTAAGGGTACACAGCCGTTGCACCAAAACCGAGTAAAACAGCAAACTGATGTGGATCACGTGCAAATCCCGTATCGCAGATAATATTCGAATCGCAACGCAAGCCCACTTTGGTTAAATGGTGATGCACAGCGCCAGTCGCCATGGGCGCAGGAATAGGTAAATGCCCCTTTTCTATATCTCGGTCCGTTAACACAACAATAACAGCACCATTTTTAACCACTTCTTCAGCACTGATTTGCAAGTTTTTAATCGCTTGCTCTAAAGTAACGTCATCAGGATTATAATTGGTATTCAAACGCACCAAACGAAAGCGATAATCCTCTAACGCCAATAATCGACTGAACTTACGTGGCGAAAGAATGGGAGAAGACAAGATAATACGATTCGCATGCCTCGGCGTTTCTTCAAAAAGGTTTCGTTCAACACCAATACAGGTTTCAAGCGACATCACCACAGACTCACGCAACGGGTCGATTGGTGGGTTAGTCACTTGAGCAAACTTTTGGCGGAAGTAATCGGTGACGGGACGAGTCTGACTAGACATCACGGCCATAGGTGTATCATCACCCATAGAACCAACCGCTTCATGACCACTTTCTGCTAAAGGACGGAAAATCTGTTCGCGCTCTTCAAAACTCACTTGGAACATTTTTTGATAGGTCAACATCTCTTCCGATGTAAAGTGATCAAACTCTTGGCTTGATTCAACCAACATGGTCTCAATACGGATAACTTCTTGCTTTAACCATTTTTTATATGGATGAGCCACTTTCAAGCGATTATCAATATCTTGCGTATGCATGATTTTACCGCTTTGAGTGTCTACCACCAACATCTGACCAGGACCAACTCGACCTTTCGCAATCACGTCAGAAGGTTCGTAGGCATATGTGCCTATTTCAGAAGCCACGGTTAAATACCCATTTTTCGTCATCACCCAACGAGCTGGACGCAGACCATTACGATCCAACATACAAACAGCGTGGCGACCGTCCGATAGAACCAGTCCCGCAGGACCATCCCAAGGCTCCATATGCATGGAATTGTATTCATAAAAAGCACGTAGCTCAGGGTCCATGTTTTCCACATTTTGCCAAGCAGGCGGAATCATCAAGCGTGATGCGCGGAAAATGTCCATACCACCCATCACCATGATTTCCAGCATATTGTCCATCGATGAGGAATCAGAGCCGGTCAGGTTAACTAATGGCTGCAAATCTTTCAGTTCAGGTAATAAAGGAGAAAGTAGCTTATTAGCCCTTGCTAAAGCCCAGTTCCGGTTACCTTCAATCGTGTTAATTTCACCATTGTGAGCCAACATTCTGAACGGTTGAGCCAACGGCCATTTAGGCAGAGTATTCGTCGAGAAACGTTGGTGAAATACACAGATCGCGGTTTTTAATGCGTCATTTCCAAGGTCTTTATAGAAAGAAGGCAAATCCACAGGCATCATTAAGCCTTTATAGGACAGCACTTTATCTGACAAAGAACAAACATAAAAGTTTTCAAAATGCGACAAAGCAATTTCAGCTTGGCGACGAGCCACGAATAAACGCGTTGAGAATGTTCTGGCATCCATTCGGTTACTATCAATAAAAACTTGCTCAATTCTAGGCAAGCAGTCTTCTGCAATTCGGCCTAAACAAGCGGCATCAACAGGCACTTCGCGCCACCCAACAACATTCACTTCTTGATCTAATAGTTTCGCTGTTAGCGTTTCTCTTTGCTCTTTTGCAAGTGTTTCATCTTGATCGAAGAACACCATACCCACACCATATAAATCAGAAAAGGTATGATTGAATAATGACAGTGCTTCGCTACGTAAGAAGCTATCTGGTTTTTGAATAAGTAATCCACAACCATCACCTGTTTTACCGTCGGCGGCAATGCCGCCCCGGTGAGTCATGCAAGTAAGCGATTCAATGGCTGTTTTTAATAGGTGATGGCTGGCTGTGCCTTCCATGTGGGCAATTAATCCGAACCCACAATTGTCTTTAAATTCACCAGGACGATAAAGGCCTGTACTCATACACCAACTCCCACAAGATATCTAAGAAGAACAAAAAATCGAAAGCGCAATAGGCTGCTTTTTTCACTTATAAAAATACAAACATTTATGCAGCCAATTTTTCCGATACTAAAATTGATGGCAATCTTACCTTGATAATTTTCAGTGCTCAAATGAGCAAGCGAGAAGAGAGGGCTGTTTTCAGGCGATTGAGTGGGGTTAATGCGGCTTAACCATCCTCTTAGTAGGATTATCTATGGTTGGATTTTTTCTAGACAGGAAATTCCACTAGGGAATCTAGTTTTTTTAATAAATACGGTTTTTTTTACTTTTTTTACCTTTTGTCGCCTCAGCGATCAAAAAACAGGCGGCTTTAGCTTATTGAGCCTTTCTAATGTCTTGCTGTATCCCTCTGACACTCCTTGCCCATGGGTTAAGAGACTGCAATTCTCGAGGCAGGGTCTCTACCGCCGCAATCGCTTCACTGCGGTTACGATAGTTCCCATACACTACAACAAACCAGTCCCTATTATTATGAACCGCCTGAAAGTAGCTGAATCCATCAAGACTTCCTTGATCACGAATAAATTCCTTTACTGTTTTTAAATTGTAGGTTCCCAATAACTGCAAAGAATAACGGTTTGGGCTTTGAGTCAGCCACCACGAAGTTTTCTCAAACCGGTCAGAGGGCTCCTCTATAGGCGTTTTCTCTGCGTTATTAGAAAGCGTCGATGAACCATTTTGCACGACAGGGGATGTTTGTAGAACAGGACTTTGTACACGAGGAACACCCACATTTGTTGGTTCCAACGGGATCGGTGCTAATGGCGCTGGCTCATTCAATTTAATTGGTGCAGCCACTATGCCTCCATTAGAGGTCCCCTCTCTTTGCGAACGATCAGTCGCATTGTCTTTTAGAATAACATCATCAGGAATAGGAGGTAAGGAAAGCGTGTTTTCAGCACGGCCTAAACGTTTTTGCATCTCTTCTATTTTAGCAATGGTTGGAGAGGTATTTTGAGAAATAGCATTTCCCTCTAAAGCAATAGAACGTCCAGTAACGTTGGATGCTTTTTCATCGTCACTACCAGAGAACACAACAGTGATTAAAATACCAAACATGATCAACGATAAAAGTACCATATGAACCATCGGAAAACCCAAAGCAAAATTCATTTTGAATTTCGCCTTACTATTGGCCGCACTCGCTGTTCCTATGCCAAGTTGTGATTGAGCGACATGGTTTATTCGACCAGGTAAACCTTTGGACTCTTTAAAAATCCCGCGCACCTGCTTATCCGTAAAAGGCAGGTTAATCTCACCGCTGACACTTCGAACCCGATGCAGCAAATACGCTCTTGTTTCTTCCAATGTAAAAGGCTGTAACACTTGATGGTGGCTTAATTGTTCAAAGCGATTTTTTTGAAATGTATCTAAATTACGCTGTAGGGGGTATTCACTAAAAAGCAAGACATGCGGCACCGCTTGATGTTCACTGGACATTGACACCATATCCAGCAACATAATAATAGCGTCAGTATTTAACTCTTGCGCATTATCAATCATAATCAGCGCAACTAGCCCTGTCTGTTCCTGTTCTTTAGCATAAGCCAATAATGGGCCAAAAGTAGAATCTGGGCTCAGATGATCTAGAGCACGGTCAAAGCCACTGTAAATAGCGCTTAACAACTGCCCTGCCGTCATCAACATGGAGCCATAAACTTGGCTGATAACAGCCGATTCAGTTTGATGAACAGCGAACTCTTTCATAAAAGCGGTTTTGCCGCTTCCTTGTTCACCTTCCACGACAAGCAACATAGAGCTGTAGCGGCTCAAGTGTTCTAGCATCGCTAACTGTTGATTACGAACTTCCGTTGTGAAGTAAGGCGTATTATTTGAGCCAAAAGGGTCTCTCAGCACTCCTCTGGGTTGCTGATCTAACGCACTTTCTAAATCAAACTGAAAGTTCGGTTCGGCCATAGCCTATATTTCATCTCCCGCTAACAAAGACAACTAATCATACCTTTATACTCTGACACGCTAACATTTACTTAACCGCTTCCAACGCATCTAAAATTGTTTCATTAAATAAGTCTAATGGGAAGTCTGAGGTGACCATAGCCGTACCAAGCTTTTCCAAAAGAACCAAGCGAAGGCTTCCATCAAGCACTTTTTTATCCACAGACATACGCGCTACAAACGAGTCTAGACGCATTTCTTTGGGAGGCAGAATAGGCAAATCCGCGGCTTTAAATAAATCAGCACTGCGCTCTAAATCACGGTTATCTAGATTTCCCATTCTCCAAGACAGGTCTAATGCTAGCATTGATCCAGCCGCAACAGCCTCGCCATGTAACCAAACACCATACCCCATTTCAGTTTCAATGGCATGACCAAAAGTATGCCCAAGATTTAGAATCGCTCGAATTCCACCTTCTCTTTCGTCTTGGGATACTACTTTACTTTTAGCCACACAAGACAAATAAATAGCCTCTGTAATTAAATCAGAATCTAAGCCCATTATCTCAGCCATATTCACTTCTAACCAATCAAACATTGAAGCATCACAAATCAAACCGTATTTGATGACTTCCGCCATACCAGCGGACAATTCTCGTCTCGGTAGGGTGACCAAAGAATCAATATCAATAATTACCGCTTGCGGCTGGTGGAAGGCGCCTATCATATTCTTGCCTAGAGGATGGTTCACACCTGTTTTACCACCAACAGACGAATCCACTTGTGACAGTAGAGTGGTGGGCACTTGAATAAAGTTCACCCCTCTTTGGTAAGTTGCGGCTGCAAAACCCGCCATATCGCCAACAACGCCACCGCCTAACGCAATAATGGTGGTGGTTCGATTATGTCGCACTTCCAGTAAACGCGTCATGATCATTTGATAGGTATCAAGTGTCTTAAAAGACTCACCATCAGGCAATATACAAGTATCAACTTGATAGTCACCTGCTAATAGGGAAACCAATGCATCAAGATAAAGCGGAGCCACCGTTTCATTGGTCACTATCATCACTTGCTTACCTTGTATCGCTTGATCAAATAGCGACTTCGAATGACGAATCCCAGAGCCGATATAAATAGGGTAACTTCGATCTCCAAGATCTACCTCTAATGTACGCATTTTAAGCGTCCTCCAATTTCACATAGTGTTCGATGGCATCCCACACTTTTTTAGCCACTGATTTTGGGTGGCGCGTATCCGTCTCCACTACAATATGAGCCACTTCTTTATATAAGGGGTCACGTAATGCAAATAATTTACTTAAAGTGGCTCTCGGGTTTCCATTTTGCAACAAAGGCCGGTGATTACTTTTTGACGTTCGAACTAACTGCTGATTTACTGTTGCGTACAAATAAACAACCAAACCACCATCATGCAAAATAGCTCTGTTCTCTTCTCGCATAACCGCACCACCACCCGTGGCTAATACAATGGGTTTATCCATATTGTTGGTTAGCTCGTAAAGGGCGTGTGTTTCGCGACGACGAAAACCATCCTCACCTTCTTTTTCAAAAATCCATGGGATGTCAGCCCCAGCGTTTTCTTCAATCACTCGGTCCGAGTCGTAAAACTCATTACCGAGAGATTGTGACAGTAAACGACCTATTGTCGTTTTTCCAGCACCCATTGGGCCCACTAGAATTATATTGGGGGCAATAATCATGGTCTTTTTTTATATTGATATTTAGCGGATTTAGGCTTACACCTAGTTAGTTGTCATTTGTAGCAGCTTTGGAGTAATAAATACAAGTAATTCCACTTTTTCTTGTCGCTCAATGCGTCTTTTAAAGAGTCCACCCAATAAAGGTAAGTCGCCCAACAGAGGCACTTTACTTTCACTGATCAAGTTTTCATCTCTAAAGATACCACCCAACACCAAGGTTTCTTGATCCACTACAACAACCTGCGTTTTAATGCGATTTGTTTCTAAACTCGGTATACCATTAACTAAATCACCTACAGCATCTTGGTGAATGGTTAAGTTTAGCTGTATTTTATCACCGTCTTTCACAAATGGGGTAACTTCTAACATTAAACCCACTTGTTTAAACTCAACGCTAACCGCATCGTCTTCATGTGTCTGATACGGCACCTCTGTTCCCGATTCAATTCGGGCCGCGTGCCCTTCGGCCGTCACGATTTTTGGCTCAGAAATAATATTAGCGCGACCTTCACTCTCAAGTAGATCCAAAGTCAGTGCTAATATTTTCTCCCCTTTTGTCAATGCAAAGGTAAAAGCACCTGAAGCCTCTAAGGCACCTAGATCAATCGCACCGCCAAAACCTGATTCAATCAGGGTATTGGCTGTTTGCGTTTCCCAATTCACCCCAAACTGAGATTGCGCATTGCCTCTTACTTGCGCAATTCGAGCGCTGATTTCAATTTGTCGCAGAGGACTGTCTAACCAACGTACAACACGCATTAGCTCTTCTTTTGATTGGCAGTTTATGGCTATTAAGGAATTTGTACGCTCATCAATACTGACGCTCATTTTAGGAAAAAGCGTTTTTAGGTGGCCACCGACTTTTTCGGCTTTAGCGTGTTCTAATGACACGAAATGCGTTACACAAGAGTCGGATTGCACGGATGCGGATGTTGACTGCGTTGCAACAGTCGTCTTGGCTAGAAGAGCGGTTTTACCTTGCCATGTTAATTCAAGACCTTGCTTTTCTGAAACGATCTGTAAAAACTCACGCCAACTGGTGTCGTATAAAACCAAACTCAGCCTCCCAGATATATCTGGGCTCATGACGAGACTCTCGCCGGCTTCATTAGCAAGCCACGGCAATACCTCATTTATTTCTCGATCATTGATTTGGACGTCTAGGGCAAACACGGTACGACTCAGTACTATCCAGAAAATAACTGTCAAATAACGGAAAAAATGCAAGACCATTAGATATTCTCTCCTTTAAGCTGATGGCGTAAAAACACAAAGACTGTTTTTCCATTTAAATATTCCAACTCTATTTTATGTTTATCAATGGACACCACACTGGCCAATACATCTGGTAGCCAATCGCCCACACCTACCGATACGCTGTGGCCATCAATAACCAATAAGCTCCGCCATGTGTGCTGCGTAAACGCACTCCCCACCAGCTGAATGTCATCTGAAAAAGTAGCATCGGGGTAAAAAGCAAAAGGATAAAATGACTGAGCCAATCGATTAGCGGTATTTTTTATAATCTGCAACCTCAGCGTACCTTCAACCGCCTTATGATCGACACGCCGCCACCGCATGGCGACGGGAAAAAAATGGGCGAATTCATCCAGTTGATTCAAGGCGACACGCCACTCTTGATCCTCTGCTGTGCCTTCTATTTCCAAACACAATGAGAGCAAATGCGCCTTTCCTATAACCGGCGACTCTTCTTTTGAACGGTTATCGTTCAAGGATTGATTTATAGGTTTTTGACCTAACGGAAAGGGATGATCGCATGACACTTTTATCCATTTCCAACTAAGCCAATCATACTGTTTTAATGACTCAGGAAAGTAATCGCCTGCCAATAGTCGATTTTGAAAGACCAGCTTGGTTTGCGCGCGTTCTATTTTCAGATGCGTTTTTTGCGCATCTTGCCAAAGGGTTACCGCACTGCCACCCCAAAGACACAGTTGTAATAAAATGAGTAACCCAACGTTTGCGTACGTTAACGGCGCATTTTGCAGAATACGCTCGACTAGCTGTGTATCTAGCCTCCTATAAAGACGCTTGTTTGCCTGTCTCTTTCCCGATAGCTTTCCCTGTAACCTTGCCCGTAATAATGGCATGCTGCACCTCCTGTGCTTGGTTATTATTGTATTGACGCATTTTATCTTTTTTAAGCGTGCCTAAGTCTGGTAAATAACGCATACGCCACTCAACCTTAGGCCATTTTTTTTGCCATTCAATAAGCAAATCCTTTAGTCTGTCATTCCCACCAGAGACAGTTAAAAGCATTTGCTGTTGATCAAATTCAAAGGTCGTTACCTTTATATGTAATGGAATAGCCAACAACGCCGCCCGCAAATCCCTAAAACCAACCAAGGTACTCGGAGGAGGAGCCAACGTTTGGAATTGTGACCTAGCGTTCTCAACCACACGTACAGCCGCCGCTTGTTGTTGATTAAGAAAATACAAGGAAACAGAGCCAATCAAGGCCAAGACAAGACTCGCACTCATGCACTGTTTCGCTAATTGAAACTGCTTCTGCTGCTGCCATTTCAATGGTTTATACGCTTCAATTTCCAACAAGGTATCGAGTGACTTTTCTGAATAAACCGCATTTACATCATATAAGTAAACACTCACTAATTCGATTTGATCACAAATATCGGCCACTCTGGTTATCCACTCCATAGCGCAGCCGTAAATATCAAAGAGATCCTCCTCGTCGGAGTCTACCGCTTTATAGCCATAATACAGTTTCTCAGGAGCCAATCGGATTTTTTCAGACACCAAAGACAAACTTGCCAATGAAAGTAAGTAATTACTGCCTATCTTAGGTAGATTTTCTCTAACATGAACAAGCCAATGAACAGGGATGAGAAGAGCGCATTTTTTAATTTTTCGACCGTCTAAACGATAGCGTTCTGGCCAGTTTTTTTCCAACGCCACGACACTGTCTATAAAAGACCGCTGTCTCATTTCGTCACTTAGTAAGGCACTTTGATTTGGTTCGTTATCCCCCATATTACTGAATAAAATAGAACCTGATTGTTTCACTTGTTTATACGTCAGTAAGCGAAAACCTGACTCTGACAAGATCAAAAGTCCATGAGAAGGCGAAAGTTTCATAGTTCATCCTTGAGCTATTAACACTGTTTTATACAACGTCTATACCGAATTCATCTAGTTTATACGACGGTTAATTCGACATTACAAAAAGATAACATGAATTGACGAAAAGTTAAGCACCTTAACAAGCAAGAATTCGCTATAATAGCGCTTTCATTTTTACCTGTAGTCGAACTGATATGCTAAAGACCATTAAAATACTGTTTATTCTTGGATTGCTAGGCGCGTTATCCGCCGCCGCCATCACATACGGTATTTACCAAAGCGTTAAAGATAAAATTCCAACGGTAGAAGAACTCAGAGAGATTGAACTGCAAGTTCCCCTGAGAATTTACACGGCCGATCATAAATTAATTGGAGAGTTTGGCGAAAAACGTCGCACACCAATTTCCTATGATGAAATCCCTCCCTTGCTTGAAGCGGCCATTCTATCGGCCGAAGACACAAATTTTTATCATCATCCAGGGGTGGATGTGTTTGGTTTAGGTCGAGCCGTTCTTCAACTCATAACCACCGGGGAAAAACAAGGCGGCGGCAGTACTATTACCATGCAGGTTGCCCGCAATTACTTTTTATCGTTTGAGCAGACTTTTACCCGTAAATTTACCGAAATATTCATCTCTTTAAAAATGGAACAAGAGCTCAGCAAACAAGAAATACTTGAGCTTTATATGAATAAGATTTACCTAGGGAAACGGGCCTACGGTTTCCAAGCGGCGGCGCAAGTGTATTACGACAAACGCTTAGACGAGTTAAACCTAGCGCAATTGGCCATGATAGCAGGGCTACCAAAGGCCCCCTCTCGCTATAACCCGATTGCCAACCCATCCAGAGCATTGATTCGCCGAAACTGGATTCTACAACGCATGTTGACGCTTGGAAAAATCGATAAAGACAGCTATCAGGAGGCCGTTGAATCCCCTATTACCGCCCTCAATTATGGCATTCGCTCAGACATCGAAGCCAACTACGTAGCGGAAATGGTGCGCTCTGACCTATATAAAACCTTTGGTGATGCGCTTTATGAAGCGGGTCTTTCGGTTTATACAACAATCGACTCACGTAAACAAATTGCCGCCAATAAAGCCATAGAAAATGGCCTCGCAGAATACGATGAAAGGCACGGCTACAGAGGTGCTGTCGTCACCAGAACAGATCTCATTGATGCCACTCAAGAAGAACAGCTGGATGCCCTATCAGATATTCCCACTGTTGGCCAATGGACTCCAGCGCTTGTGTTAAAACTTGAAGATCAGTCCGCCTTAATTCGCCTACCTTCTGGAGAAAGGCACACGCTACCTTGGGAAGCGTTAAGCTGGGCAAGACCTTATATTGATCACAGTCGCCGTGGAAGCGCACCCAAGAAAGCCAATGACATAGTCGTCGAAGGCGATATCCTTTATGTTAAACCCGACCCCGAACTGACATGGAAACTGTCGCAAATTCCAGAGGTTCAAAGTGCGTTGGTATCTTTAAACTCACACAACGGGCAAATTGAAGCTTTGGTCGGTGGGCTGAACTTTTTCCAGAATAAATTCAACCGCGTTACCCAATCAAAACGTCAACCTGGTTCTAGCTTTAAACCTTTCATCTATACCAGTGCACTGACCCAAGGCTACAGTGCGGCCAGTATCATAAATGACGCCCCTGTTGTCTTTAATGATCCAAACCTGGCTACCGCATGGAGACCGACCAACGACGGAGGCAAGTTTTATGGCCCAACACGGTTGCGACAAGCGCTTTATCGTTCACAAAACATTGTCTCAGTTCGCCTGTTAGATGAAATGGGAGTTAGACCAACGTTAACGTTTTTAAAGCGGTTTGGCTTTGACCCAAATGAACTGCCAAATAACCTCTCATTGTCTCTTGGCAGTGCTAACGTTTCTCCGATGCAAATTGCCAAAGGCTATGCCGTCTTATCAAACGGAGGCTATCAAATAGAACCTTACTTAATTGATCGAGTAGAAGGTCGAGAAGGCGAAGAGCTATACCAAGCCAAGCCAACGACCGTTTGTACGGATTGCACACTAGTAGAAGTCAGTATAGACGACCTATTAGCCAGCGAACAATCTCAAGAAAGCAACGCACAAGAAGCCAACGCTCAAGCAGACAAAAGTCAACATCAGGTAGACAACCGCCAGATGGGCGTATTTGAATCAGCCGATGGTGACAAAATCTTACCCATAGCGCCTTTAGTGATTGACCCTGAAGTAAACTACATCATTTACGACATGATGCGCGATGTTATTAAATACGGTACGGGACGTAGAGCTCGGGTTCTGAAGCGTGATGACATTGCCGGTAAAACGGGTACCACAAATGATGGTCGTGACGCTTGGTTTTCTGGTTTTAATGGTGACACGGTAACAACTGTGTGGAGTGGTTTTGACAACTCCAGTGAACTCGGGCGCGGAGAATGGGGCGGTTCAGTTTCACTTCCTACCTGGATTGATTATATGAGAGTGGCACTCGATGGCACTCAACCCTCTTATATCAAGAAGCCTTCGAGCTTAATCACAGTGCGTATCGACCCAACGACCGGAGAAAGAGCCCTGCCCGGCCAGAAGAACGCCATCTTTGAAATATTCAGAAAACAAAATGTTCCTGCTTTTCGAACCTCACCGTCACCCACATCGGATGACAAAAATGGAGCAAACACCTCAAACAAGCATCAAGATACCGTACTAGAGGATTTGTTCTAAGCTTTACCAAAAAACGAATAAGCCGTGTCTTTCCCTTAATTTCTCAACTATATTATTACGCTGAGCGATTAAGGAAAAGTCGGTTAACGCAACAAGAAGCCTCTTTTACACCACGTTCCTAGACTCACTTTATTCCTTTTTATCAATTGCTCATATAACACTCAGCCAACACACAGACCTGTATTTTACTGAGACGCATTTTATGACTGACGCTTTTCACAAATTACCCTTAATGTTTGATCAACAAAGATTGACCGCCGACCTCAATACTATTTTGGAGAGGCCTTGGCTTGATCATGTGAATAACAGCGTTCACAACGGAGAATGGAATGTGCTGCCCTTACGGTCTGTTGATGGCGGCCTCGATAATGGCGCCGTGGTGGAGAGCGACCCAGAACGTTATCAGAACACAGCGTATTTAGAGCAATGCGATTATTTTCAAGAGATATTAACAAGCCTAAACTGCACACTGGTTTCAGCCCGATTAATGCGATTAAAAGCGGGAGGAAAGATACGCCGTCATAACGATAACAGCCTCAGCTTTGAAGACGGTTGCGCACGACTGCACATTCCCATCCAAACGCATCAGCAGGTGACCTTCCACATAAACGATCATCCCATTCACTTTGCCGTTGGTGAATGCTGGTATATGAACGCGAATTACTTCCATCAGGTGGAAAACAACAGCCCCATCGACAGAGTGCATTTAGTCATTGACTGCATGGTCAACAACTGGCTGAAAACGTTATTTTTTAACTCGGGGTATGAAACGACAGCAATCGATCACCCCTATGGATCGGCGGGAATAAACGATGATAATGTATGGCAAATCATAGACCAACTCATCCATCTCAACACGCCAACCGCTAACGAAATGGCTCAGAGTCTACAAACAAAATGGCAACAAAATAAAAGGACAAAAAACACATGAAACAGGCCGTGAATCACCTTATAGATCAAATAATACAATCCAGCCATCAAGCGTTGAATGCAAATAAACCATGTGTCGATCACCTTGTCTCCTACTTTTGCGATGCCACAAAAATTGATCTGCACCCTGATTTTTTTGTCGATGAAAATGCCACCAGAACACCAAAAGGTAAAGCCGTTTCCATGACCACCGCCGCACAATGTGCAGAGGAGTTCTTACGCACACAGGTCTTCATAAGAGGCGTTCATCAAGCCATTGAAGATCAGTTAGCCCAACACCAAAAAGTCAACTTACTCTATGGCGGAACCGGCCCGTTCGGACTGCTGGTTCTGCCGTTACTGCATCGATTTTCAACCCCAAGAGCTGCAAATCACCTTATTGGACATCCACCAAGAATCGCTTGATAGATTAGACCTTATTATTCAAGCATTAGACGTATCAGATTACATCAAAACAATTCAATGTACGGATATTTTGAAATGGGACGTGCCCATAAAAGAATACGACATCGTAGTCTCTGAAACCATGATGGCAATGCTGATGAATGAACCTCAAGTATCCATTTTTAGGCACCTTATTCCCGCACTAAAAGACACCGGATGCCTTGTGCCACAACAAGTTGTGTTAGACACTTGGTTAATCCCCAACAGTAAAGACGCTCAACCACACCATATTGGCAACGTCTTTACTCTCTCAAGAGACACCGCGAAAGCACTGAGTCAACAAGAGGTCCCCCATATTAAATCGTCCTTTACTATTCCGTTTTATGAAGGGCATTCAGCCGATTTACGCCACACAACGCACATTCAAGCCTATGGCGAACATTGGCTCACCGACAACCAATGTTCACTAAATTTGCCGCTCACCATGGCCAATGCCGATCCAGAACCCAATGCTACCTTGACCGCAACCTACCATTTTACCGATTTTCCATGTTTTTCATTTGATTACCCAAAACACAAAAATCACATAAAAGAAAACAGTCTTTTACCTGACCACTTGGATACTAATGCCTTAGCACTACCCTATCTAAAAAGACTCTAGCACCGGGTACAATCAGATAAAAGAGGACACAAAAAGGCTACGCAAGCCAAAAAAGAGGAATGGGCATTGAGTTTAAAGTGCTTTGATATCCTACAACTTGGATTAGAACCAACGATGCAAGCCCTGTACTCAAGCGCAACAGAAAAAGACTTTACGGACTACATTCTCCAGCAAAACCAAGGCACTATTTCAGAGGAACAACGCGATACACTTGAGAAATGCGTTCATCACTGCATTAATGCGAACACGCAAATAGAGGGACCGATCGACTCGGTATTGACCCAAGAGCAATGGCAATGTTGGGAAGCGAATGGTTTCTAAGGATAGAGGCTACTTCAACCCACCCCAGAAACAAAAATTATCTATATCAATCAGTAAGACTCCATTAAATAGTTTCTCTCCCCATAGGCTTAATGTCAGAGAAGAAAGTGATTCTTTTAATCAAAGAAAATCAATATGATACTTGATAGCCTTTTCCCTAAAAGTATTAATACTGGCTCCACATAATATTGTTCCATCCATTCATACCATCTATTTAAAAATCATACAAACCACGATCATATAAATAAGAAATCGCTTAACATTCGATCTCTATTTAAAATAAATTATTAAATAAATTAGCATTGAATTTAAAATTAATTCTCTTTTTAATTAACAACTAGTTTCAGTTCCCAATTGTAAATTTATACGGTAACCTCAGATTAATACTGTCTAATCTTTTTATTTTATTCTATTAAGCACGCTAAATGGATTCAAATCATGAATAAAAACCCGTTATCACAAGCCCAACTTACCAGCACAATGGTCAGCAGCATTGACCCTCAATTACAGCAATTACTTAATCAATCCATTAGAGATCAGCTCACCCCAAAAGCCGACATCCGTACCGACAAGATCGCGCTCAGTCTAAGCGCATTAACACAAGGCTTATTTGACCATTTACCCCACGATGAATTGGTCAGCTTATTTACAGATTCGTTTACTGAGCTGCACGCACTTTACCAAGAGTCAGAACTCACCGAGGCCGAAATCGAAACCTCTTACATTAATGCCACAGGGCTAGTGATGGCCGTAAAAGATTGCATTAATACCGTAAAAGACATTTATCGAGTCAAAGCCTTTGTAAATGGTTTGCATCAAGCAATTGAATTCGCCAACGGCAAAAACAACCAAGACACATTGCACATTGTTTACCCTGCTTGCGGCCCGTTTGCCCCATTACTTTTACCCTTAATCGCGCATTACCATACAACAAACAACAATGAACACAACACACGCCAGAATAGGCTAAAAATCACCTTGATTGACATTCAACCTGGAGCCATAAAAGTACTGCAAAACCTAGTGTCTAAAATGGGCATTGAGGAGTACATTCAAGACATTCTATGTATGGACATAATGGACTACCAACCAGATCATGCAATCGATATTTTAGTGATGGAAGCGTTTCAGCACGGCCTCAGCCGAGAAGGTCATTTGCATTTTGCCCATCATTTAGCGAAATACCTTGCTGAAGACGCCATTTTATTACCCGAAAAGCTCACAGTGACGGCTTTCTTAAATTCAGGACAAGACGAATACTGCGACCAATGGGAAGGCCAAGAACGCGCCCATTCTGACTTTTTATCAGACGCCTCGTTGAGCAATAGAGTGATCTTAGGGGAGGTGTTCTCATTAGACATCAGCACCCTCAAAAAAATGAAGGCCATCCCCTTTGGAGAGAATTTTAATTTACTCGAAGGTCAACAGGTGCAAATTCCCCATTCAGAGGGATTAGACAAAAAAGCCCTTATGCTTTCTGCTACCGCAACCATTTTTAATAAAGAGAACATTAACGAATACGACTCAGGTATTTCCCACCCTAAAATAGACACTTCCATTTGCATCAACTTCAAGCCTAAAACCCCCGAACCAGACGATCTCTTGGTTAACAGTGGCGACAGATTAAAGTTCTATTATAAACTGACAGGTGCCCCTGGTTTTATTGCCACGCTAGCCTAAAGGAGAAAGGCCATGTCATTACGTATTACCTTGTTTGCATCTGGATTATCCATCATTCCACTGGCCAATTTTTTACACTCTCAAGGGAAGCTTGCAGGCGTCGTATTCATGGGGGATCAGCCTCAAGAAGAAGCTCAGGCTAAATATCATTTAGCGCAAGCTCAAATTAACACGCTGTCCTTTGCTCAAGAGACTAAAAAAGGCGAGCTGGCTCTCGCGGCGACCATTGATACATGGCAAAGCAACCTAGGTGCCGTGTTTTGTTGCGGGAAGAAAATCCCCATGCCGCTGACAACTCTTTTTCAATACAAAATGATTAATATACATGCAGGCGCTTTACCTGAGTACCGCGGTGCTAATCCTATTTTTTGGCATATTTATAATGGCGAAAAGCAACTCACCGTAACGCTACATTACCTAGAAGACACCCTTGATACAGGTGACATCATTGCTCAGTCAACCTTTGAAATAAAACCGTACGACAACCCGAATACCTTGTTCCATAAAACGTTACAACAATGTCCGGTTCTTATTGACGATTTAGAGAATCAACGGCAACAGCAAGGCGGTTTCTCAAGACAACCGCAAGAAGGCACGCCGACTTATAGCGCACCAAAAGTACAGGAACATGATCTAGTGTTAAATTGGGCAACATTGTCCGCTCAGGCACTCTGTAATCAAGTGAGAGCATGCACTCTACAAGGAGGAGCGCGCTTCACCATGGGTCAAGAACAAGTGCAATTAATTGAAGCCAACGTCAGCACCTTACCCACTTATAATGTAAAAGCGGGCACCATTATCAGAGTGTCTCAAGAAAACAACCTAATCGTGGCGTTATCCAACAACCAATCGGTAGAATTGTCTATTGTAGCAAACCAATACGGTGTTTTTAGTGGTTACCGGTTTGCGCAGTTGGCAAAACTTTCTGCAGGTACAGAGCTACATTAATTAAAAAAATACGGCCTCTAATCCAGAGAGCCGTATTCTGAGAACGCCTTTAACCACTACAGTGACTTATTTACACATCACATTAGACAAAGGTTAATTACGGCTAGGAAAAATCCCCTGCATAGCAATAGAGTAGTTTATGGCCAAAAATGGTTGCAAAATAGGAAAGTATTGACCACCGCCAGTATTAGCAATCATTAATTCGTGACTGTTAAACCCTCCGCCAATCACCCCACCAATCGACACTGTACCGGCCGCCGTCGCGGCCGCGTCGTCCACATACAAATTGCCCTCAGGTGCAGTACCAAAACTATTACCCGGCATGCCAATATAATCACCTGCGGAAGGCGTCTGGTGCCCACCTTGCACTTTCGCCACATTCACGGCTGCACCAGAACCTGTGCCGCCAGAATAAGTATGATTATGTGTATGTGAGGGTAAATTTAGACTCGTTAAGGTTCTGGTTTCACTCCCTCCCCTCTCTCCCCATGAATAATTTGAAAGGCCAGGTCCATGCCCCATACCAACAGACGCTCGCCCTCTAAGATCAGGCAAACCAAACGAGGTACGGCCATCGCCACCATAAGTGGTACCAAGCAAAGAGAACAAAGCCGAGTTTTGAGAAATCGCTAATAACTGACCCTGACAAAGCGCCCAGCCCCTTGGCGCAAAATTAAATCCGAAAGTATTAATGCTACCTAGAAAAGCATCCATAAAATAACCCCTTAAAAATACGATAATCTTTAAAAACGAAAGAAAAAAGAGAAAACAATGATTAGTTACGACTAGGATAAATCCCAAAAAGCGCAATAGAATCATTATTCACTAAGAATGGCTGCACAATAGAAAAAGACTCATTTCCTCCGGTTGGCTCAATAGTCAACGCACTATTGTCAAACCCCCCACCTATCACACCACCTATCGGCACAATGCCAGCGTTACCGGCCGCGGCGGAGTCCACATATAAGTTCCCTTCTGGTGCAGTGCCAAAACTATTACCTGGCATTCCAATATAATCGCCTGCTGAAGGCATCTGGTGCCCACCTTGCACTTTCGCTACATTCACGACCGCACCACTAGCGGTTCCGCCAGAATAAATAGGGTAGTGTGTATGTGAAGGCATCTCTGCCGACGTCAAAGACATTTTTTCATTTCCAGCAGACTCTCCTATAAAATAGTGTGAAAGGCCTGGTCCTTGCCCCATGCCGACGGCGGACCGCCCTCTAAGATCAGGTAAAGCATACGTTGTGCGACCGTCACCACCATAAGAGGTCCCAAGTAAAGAAAATAACGCGGTATTACTCTGAATGCTTTCAATTTGTCCGTTACACAGTGCCCAACTGCGTGGATTAAAATTAAAACCAAAAACCTGAATAGAACCAATAAATACGTCCATACTTTCTCCATTTTTGTCTAAAATTTTAGTCATAAAAAAATTATAATAACTACTACCACCTTTATATAAACAAAATAAATAAAATATTCAATTACACGGAATTACACAAAAGAAAAATTAAAAAATCGAACCTATTATGAGCACTTCACCCTCATTTTTTAAAAAATACAGCTACAATTATTTAATAATAAGAGTTAAAGTTCAGTACAGATTTTAACACCAGATTTTAGATAAGTATTTCAAAAAAAATTTAACACAAAAGGACTGTTTATGGACACTACGCAGCACACCCAACCAAACACATTATCATCAACCACATCCCTAGTAAGACATGCTGTAGTAGTGGATACGTCTGTAGCAGGTTATCAAGACCTGCTTAATGGCATTGATTCTACCGCCCACATCATTTTCTTAGAGCCAAATGCCGGCTTTGAAGGGTTGGCTGCCTCATTAAATGGACTCAAAGACCTTGAGTCCTTGTCCATTCTTTCCCACGGTCAGGCAGGAGAATTACACTTAGCCGGTGATTCGTTGACAATAGATACCTTAGAGGAACACGCCCAAGCGCTGAACAGCCTAAAATCCGTCTTGTCTGAAAATGGCGATTTACTGTTATACGCTTGTAACCTTGCTGAAGGCGCGCTAGGGAAAACATTTTTAGAAGAACTGTCCGCCATTACTGCGGCGGACATTGCGGCCTCAGACGATTTAACGGGCGACACACACAAAGGCGGAGACTGGAATCTAGAGTTTGCGTATGGAAAAATAGATCAATACACAGAACAACCATTCAACGGACTCAACAGTACCTTTTTACACACCCTAGGCCCAGCGGTAGGAACCATCGCTTTTACGAACTCAGAGACAGTAACTAACAATGGATTCATATCACATGACCCGAGCATTACCAATGTTGATGGCATAGGATTTGATGTCTCTATGGATACCACTGGTGGGAATGGGGGCTATATATATGTATCTAATCAAACTGAAGCTCGACATGCTGTATCATCGCCCCCGACCGCCGATGCCACTATTCTGTTTTACGTTCAGAACACTCAGTATAACGAGACTAAGTTTGAGTCTGTAAGCTTTGTGAGTAACGACGGAGAAGAGTTTCAGCTAGATCAATTCGTAATTGGTAATTATACTTTAAACAGTGAAATTATTGTTATCGAAGGTTATCGAGATGGCGTAAAGCTCTCTGCTGCCACAACAAGCCATAATACAAATGATAACAACCTAGGGACCGAAACCAGTGGTAACAAAGTCATTACCTTTGATTCTGATTGGGAGAACATTGATGAGTTCAGAGTATCAATCTCTGGTGGCGTCAACAGTGGAGAAGTAGGCTCGATAGCTTTCGATGACATCGTTATCAGTGCGGCGGTTGCTGGCAATGCCGCACCAGTGATTACGGTGGCCGGTACCACGACCGCGTATGTCGAAAACGCGGCGGCGTTAGCGGTTGACACTAGCCTAACCGTAACCGATTCAGATGGAAATAATTTAGCCTCCGCAACAGTCTCCATCACCAATAATTTTCAGACGGATGCCGATGTTTTGGCCTTTACTAACGACGGTTCAAGCATGGGGAATATTGCCGCCAGTTACGCCAGTGGCACAGGCATCTTAACGCTGACCTCGGCTGGCACAACGGCAACACCGGCCCAGTGGCAAGCCGCTTTACGTTCGGTCACTTATCATAATACGTCAGAAGCCCCCACGACAAATGATCGGACTATTAGTTTTACCGTCAACGACGGCACGACTGACAGTGCCGCCAGCACTCAAACCGTTTCTGTTGCGGCCGTTAATGACATCCCAGTCATTAGTAATCTTAGCGATGGCTCGCCTAACACACCAATTAATGTTTCTGAATATATTGATGTACAAGGCGATTTGGTTGCTGTACTCGATGTAGACAGTGATGATTTTAATGGCGGCTACCTGTTGATTGAACAGACCTCAGGTACAGAGAATGGGTCTTTTTTAAGCGATTTAGATGATACAACTTTAAAATTCGGCTCTGCAGAGGAGAGTGCTAACGATACACCCTCTGGAGGAGATACCGTTTGGTATTCTGATAGTGGCGCTTTCGTCGACATGGGTACAGTCCATGCCAGCCAAACGGGCCAAGGCAGTACTGATCTACGTATCGACTTTAATAATACAGGGGCCGCATCAAAAAATAGTATAGGGCATCAGGGTATTTTAGCCTATTTACAATACAGTGCGCCTACCCCAGGGGATCGTTCTTTCTCCGTGACAGTAAACGATGGGGATGGTGGTACATCGGCGGCGGCCAGCTTTACGATGCAAGTAATCGATAATATCGCGCCTACTGTGGTCAGTATAGATCGCCAAACGCCAAGTAATGAAATCACCAATGCGGACAGTTTAGTGTGGCGAGTGACGTTCAGCGAAGCCGTTACAAACATTGACAGTGCCGATTTTGCCGTATCCGGTACAACGGGCACGGTAACCAATGTGACGTCAGCAGGTGGAAATGCTTATGATGTCACGGTTTCTGGCGGCGACCTTGTTTCTTATAATGGTAATGTCACTCTTAGCTTTGCCGGGGGGCAAGACATTACCGACACGGCCAGCACGCCTAACGCCCTGACCGCAACGACGCCAACTGGCACGAATAACGCCGACTTTACACTGGACAATCTGATATCAGCCCCAACCATTGACTTGTCGAGTAGCTCAGATTCTGGCTCATCAGATACAGATAACATCACCAACGACACCACACCCACGCTAACAGGTACCGCGGAAGCCAATGCCACCGTCACCCTGTACGATGATGGCTCTACTACATTAGGCTCGGTTACGGCCGACGGTTCAGGCAATTGGTCAATCACATCCAGTACATTAACGGAGGGTGACCACACCTTAACCACCAAAGCCACGGACGCCGCGGGTAATACCTCAGTCGCTTCATCAGGATTAACGGTCACCATCGACACCGCGGCACCAAGTGCGCCATCGGTAGCCGATCTTGCTGACGCCTCCGATTCTGGCACGTCAAATAGTGACAACATCACCAACGACACCACAGCCACGCTAACAGGTACCACGGAAGCCAATGCCACCGTCACCCTGTTCGATACCAACGGCGTCACCTCATTGGGCTCAGTTACCGCCGACGGTTCAGGCAATTGGTCAATCACATCCAGTACATTAACGGAGGGTAACCACACCTTAACCACCAAAGCCACGGACGCCGCGGGCAATACCTCAGTCGCTTCATCAGGGTTAACGGTCACCATCGACACCGCCGCGCCAAGTGCGCCATCGGTAGCCGATCTTGCTGATGCTTCCGATTCTGGCTCGTCGAATAGTGACAACATCACCAGCACCACTACGCCCACACTGACAGGCACCGCCGAAGCAGGCGCCAGCGTCACTCTGTACGATACCAACGGCGTCACCTCATTGGGCTCAGTTACCGCCGACGGTTCAGGCAATTGGTCAATCACATCCAGTACATTAACGGAGGGTAACCACACCTTAACCACCAAAGCCACGGACGCCGCGGGCAATGTCAGCGTCGCCTCATCGGCCTTAACCGTCACCATCGACACGGCCGCACCAAATGCGCCGTCGGTAGCAGACCTTGCTGACGCCTCCGATTCTGGCTCGTCGAACAGTGACAACATCACCAGCGACACCACACCCACGGTGACAGGAACAGCGGAAGCAGGCGCTAGTGTTACCCTGTACGATACGGACGGCACGACCTCATTGAGCTCGGTGACGGCTGATGGTTCAGGCAATTGGTCGATCACATCCAGTGCCTTAACAGACGGTGCACACACCCTAACCACCAAAGCCACCGATGCCGCGGGCAATGTCAGCGTCGCCTCATCGGCCTTAACCGTCACCATCGACACGGCCGCACCAAATGCGCCGTCGGTAGCGGATCTGGATTCGACTTCCGATTCTGGTTCATTAAATACAGATAACATCACCAGCACCACCACGCCTACGGTGTCAGGAACCGCGGAAGCCAATGCGACCGTCACTCTGTACGATACGGACGGCACGTCCTCATTGGGCTCGGTGACGGCTGATGGTTCAGGCAATTGGTCGATCACATCCAGTGCCTTAACAGACGGTGCACACACCTTAACCACCAAAGCCACGGATGCCGCTGGCAATGTCAGCGTCGCCTCATCGGCCTTAACCGTCACCATCGACACGGCCGCACCAAATGCGCCGTCGGTGGCGGATCTTGCAGACGCCTCCGATTCTGGCTCGTCGAACAGTGACAACATCACGAGCGACACCACACCCACGGTGACAGGAACTGCGGAAGCAGGCGCTAGCGTTACCCTGTACGATACGGATGGCACCACTTCATTAGGCTCGGTAACCGCCGATGGTTCAGGCAATTGGTCGATCACATCCAGTACCTTAACAGACGGTGCACACACCTTAACCACCAAAGCCACGGATGCCGCGGGCAATGTCAGCGTCGCCTCATCGGCCTTAACCGTCACCATCGACACCGCCGCACCAAATGCGCCGTCGGTAGCGGATCTGGATTCGACTTCCGATTCTGGTTCATTAAATACAGATAACATCACCAGCACCACCACGCCTACGGTGTCAGGAACCGCGGAAGCCAATGCGACCGTCACTCTGTACGATACGGACGGCACGTCCTCATTGGGCTCGGTGACGGCTGATGGTTCAGGCAATTGGTCGATCACATCCAGTGCCTTAACAGACGGTGCACACACCTTAACCACCAAAGCCACCGATGCCGCGGGCAATGTCAGCGTCGCCTCATCGGCCTTAACCGTCACCATCGACACGGCCGCACCAAATGCGCCGTCGGTGGCGGATCTTGCAGACGTCTCCGATTCTGGCTCGTCGAACAGTGACAACATCACGAGCGACACCACACCCACGGTGACAGGAACTGCGGAAGCAGGCGCTAGCGTTACCCTGTACGATACGGATGGCACCACCTCATTGGGCTCGGTGACGGCTGATGGTTCAGGCAATTGGTCGATCACATCCAGTGCCTTAACAGACGGTGCACACACCTTAACCACCAAAGCCACGGATGCCGCTGGCAATACCTCAGTCGCCTCATCAGGATTAACGGTCACCATCGACACCGCCGCGCCAAGTGCGCCGTCGGTAGCAGACCTTGCTGACGCCTCCGATTCTGGCTCGTCGAACAGTGACAACATCACCAGCGACACCACACCCACGGTGACAGGAACAGCGGAAGCAGGCGCTAGCGTTACCCTGTACGATACGGATGGCACCACTTCATTAGGCTCGGTAACCGCCGATGGTTCAGGCAATTGGTCGATCACATCCAGTACCTTAACAGACGGTGCACACACCTTAACCACCAAAGCCACGGATGCCGCGGGCAATGTCAGCGTCGCCTCATCGGCCTTAACCGTCACCATCGACACCACGAATCCAACGGTGGCCATTACGAGCGGTTCACTCGCTTATACGGAGAATGATTTAGCAGCGGCGATTGACAGTGTGATGACATTAACCGAAGCAGGAAGCTCAGGCTCTTCTGTATTAACCGTACAAATTTCTGCCAACGCCGAAGCATCTGATACTCTGTCCCTAGCAACAGGAACAACAACTGGCATTAACATCAACGGTACTGATTTGCGCTCAGATACCACCAATATAGGGACAGTAACCACCTCAAGCGTTACCAGCAACACGGTATGGACGCTAGCATTCCTATCATCAGCAACGGAGGCAGATATTCAAAATGTGCTGCAGGCGATTCGCTACCACAGTGCATCAGATAACCCAAGCACCTTGGATCGTACGGTGACCTTTAATGTAACCGATGGAGCAGGAAACCAAACTTCAGACACTCGAAGCATTGAGGTTTCAGCCGTGAATGACGCACCAACGGTCACAGGAACACCAAGCGACATTTCCGTCACAGAAGACGTGACGGGAAATGTGGATCTTTCTTTCTTTGAGTTTGCCGATCTAGAAGGAGATAACATCACAGTCACTTTAGACCTCTCAGCGGGTAGCTTCTCGGCACCTACTGACGGCGCCTCTATTGGCAGTGGTGTTACTGAGGTCTTAATCAGCAGCACTCAAATTACCCTAGAAGGCTCAGCCGCTGACATCAATACCTACTTGGATACCGCCAGCAATATCCAATACACAGGAGAGAGTAATGTCAATGGTGGTAATGCGGCAGCCATTACCGTCAGCGCCTCCGATGGTATCGACGGCTTAGCGGCCAATCAAACGGTGAATATTGATATTATCGCCGTCAACGATGCACCCGAAGGGACTGATAAGTCCGTTTCTATTATTGGCTTACAAGCGCATACCTTTGCCGCCTCTGACTTTACCTTAACCGATGAGGAAAACGACGGATTATCTGGTGTACGCATTGATGTGCAGTCGCTAGACAGCGGTCTACTAACACTGTCAGGCGTCACCGTAACCGACGGACAGATTATTAATCTCGCCGATTTAGGCAATTTAGTGTATGCGCCTACCGCGTTTGGTAATGATGCTTTCACCTTTAGTGTGATTGATGACTCAGGTTCAATAAATACAATAGATACAACGCCGAATACCTTTTCGTTTGGTGTAACACCTGTACCAGAAACACCAACGACACCAGCCGCGCCGCCAGCGGATGCTGTCCTTGTTGATGGCGCATTTGTTAGCTCTTCCACAGAAGAAGATGAAGACGGCAGTGCCATTGAGATACTCTCAATTTTCCCTGTTAACGAAGACCGTCCGGATACGGACTCGACCACAACGTTAGCCGATGTGCCTCTGCACTTTTCGGATGAGTCGGGCAATGTGGTGGTCACCACCGTGAGTTTACCTACGGGTATCGGTATCAAAGCTCGAACGAATGAAACAGCAAAAGTTAAAAACACTGAAAAAGTCCTTGTTAGTCTAATCAATGTTGCAGCAGCAAACAGTGAGGAATCTGATAAAGATAACTTTATGGCCTCAGCACAAGATTTTTTAAACAATTCTGCGGAAAGTGGTAATCAAATATGGGTGAATGAAATAACCTTTGAATTGGGTGTGAACCAAACATCGGGAGGTAAATCCATAAAAGTAACAGGGAACGCCAACCCTGACCATACTGAAGCGCTCGTCATTGATGCCCGTCAACTGTCGCCTGGCACCATATTGGATCTCAGCGACATTGAATTTGCTGTCATAGTCGGCAGCGGTATTCAAGTCCGCGGTGGTGCGGGTAATAACGTGGTCTTCGCAGGCGCGGGTAACCAAGATATTATCCTCGGTGCGGAAGACGATGAACTGCACGCTGGTGACGGCAATGACCTTGTCGGCTCCAAAGGCGGTGACGATGTCTTATTCGGGGACGCGGGCAACGATACCGTCGTTGGTGGCACGGGTAACGACACCTTAAATGGCGGCACCGGTGATGACGTACTGCAAGGCGGCCAACAAAGCAAAGGAGAATTCACCTTTAGCTTAACAGCCGATGGCAAAATACAAACCACCTACATACCTGATGATGCTGACTTCTCTGATTTAGGCGCGGTATCGGCGTCATTCACCGGCGATTGGTATACTCGACCTGTGTACATCATCGAAGGCGAAGCGCTTGCGGTTGATACCTCTCAAGCAAACGTCGCTAACTTTGAACAGGGTAACTTCGTATTACAAGGCAACCAAGACTATGCCTTCTTAGCCTCGGATGTCGCGCGTTTAAAAGCCATTGCGGTCTTATATACAGCGGTCGTTGGGCAATTGCCGACCCTTGCCGAGTTAAATGATTTTGCATCGGGCCAACACAATGTGGATCAATTAGCGGCTCTGGCACTGGATTTTTGGCAAGCTAAGTCAGGTTTTACCGATCAAACCGACGTGCAAACGCAAGTCAGCGGCCTACTGAATGCCATGTGGGGAGCCAATAACGTCACCCAGCAAGACATCAACAATGCGGTGAATCAGGTGAATAGCGGCACAACACTGGAATCCTGGTTAGTGCAATTAGTCGATAACAGCAAATCGACGGCCTTGATTGCCGATAACAACGGTAACTTACAACTGGCTCAAACCCTTGATGTAACCGAAAGCGGTTTAATGCCAGACGCAGGCGAAGACATACTCAACGGCGGTGAAGGCAATGATACCTTGATAGGCGGACACGGCAGCGACATCCTTAACGGTGGCGCCGGCATCGATACAGCGCAGCAATTTAGAGCCTCCACCGATTACCAAACTCTCTTAACCTCTGACGGCAAAATCACCTTGGTGTATACAGATAAAGCCTATGTGGAAACGGATACCCTGAACAGCGTTGAAGTGGTTACCTTCTCGGACACCACTGAGAACTTCGCCGCCACAAACTTATCCGCCTACACACTGAAATACCTTGCCGCCCTGAAACAACTGGTGGCTGGAGAAAGCGTTACTTTAGAGGAGTTAAGTCAGTATCAAGAAAGTGGCCTCACTCTGTTTGGTCAAGCTCAAGCGCTGATGGCATCAGAGCAATACCAAGCCAAATGGGGGGCATTGGATAATAGAAGCTTTGTGGAGCAAGTATCCAACGCGGTGATCGAGACACCGCTGAACGAAACCGAAGTGGATTACTGGACATCAAGGCTGGATACGAACCTATCGAGGGAAGACGGTTTTGTACTCTTGACGGGGATGCCAAGCTATCAAGACGAAGTCGTGGGTGAAGGCATAATGATTTAAACCTACGCGTTTCCATACACCGTATTGTCGGCCTGTAGGTCGCGGCTTTAGCCCGACAATACGTTTCCCCCCCCCAACAACCCGTTGAAATGGTTAGCAATTGTTGCGCTAAAGCACAACCTACTTTTCGCTTGCTTTAGCCTGGCAATACGTTGATATAACTGATTATTGTTGCGCTAAAGCACAACCTTTTCGCGTGATTTAACCCGATAAGACCTTGATATTACTGACTATTGCTGCGTCCTGTAGGTCGGCCTTCAGGCCGACAAGACATTGACATTACTGACTATTGTTGCGCTAAAGCACAATCTACTTTTCGCTTGATTTAACCCGATAAGACATTGATATTGCTGATCATTGCTGCGCTAAAGCTCAACCAACTTTTCACTTGGTTTAACCCAACAATACTTATATCCACACACTATATTGTCGACCTGAAGACAGATCTAAGCGCCATTCATGTCGGAGGTTAAACAACTATTTCATCTCGGCGAACCAATATGTACCCACAAAAAAAGGAGAGCCGAGGCTCTCCTTTTTTACACAGACTTTTGTATACACCAATTAGAAACGATCTAGATTTTCTAAAGGGTAAAAGTCTGGGTATGGTAGTGTCGCAACGCCAGTATCTACTGCCGCTTGAGCGACCGCTGCGGAGACAATCGTTAGCAAACGAGAATCCATTGGTTTAGGCAAGATGTATTCTTTACCAAAAGACAGTGCACCACCACCGTAGGCTTCAACAACGTCTGCAGGCGCCGCTTCTTTAGCAAGATCTTTCAATGCATGCACAGCAGCTACTTTCATTTCTTCGTTTATCTTAGTTGCACGAACGTCTAACGCACCACGGAAAATAAACGGAAAGCCCAGAACGTTATTCACTTGGTTTGGATAATCAGAACGACCTGTTGCCATAATCAAATCATCACGTACTGAGTGCGCTAATGCTGGACTGATTTCTGGGTCAGGGTTTGAACAAGCAAAAACAACTGGATTAGCTGACATTTTTTTCAACTGATCCCCTGACAACAAATCTGGACCAGAGACACCGATGAACACGTCTGCACCTTCCATTGCGTCATCTAATGTACGGGCATCCGTCTCAATGGCAAACATCGCTTTAAATTGGTTCAAGTCGTCACGGCCTGAATGAATCACACCTTTACGATCCAATACATAGATGTTTTCACGCTGAGCACCACACGCAATAATCAGTTTCATGCATGCTGTTGCCGCTGCGCCAGCACCAAGACACACTATTTTAGCGTCTTCGATGTTTTTGTTCTGCAATTCCAATGCATTCAACAAACCGGCCGCCGTTACAATAGCGGTACCATGTTGATCATCGTGGAATACTGGAATACTGCAGCGCTCAATTAATTGGCGTTCAATTTCAAAACATTCTGGTGCTTTAATGTCTTCTAAGTTAATGCCGCCATAGGTGTTCGCTATACGAGCAACCGTATCAATAAAGGCTTGTGGACTTTCTGACTCTACTTCCACATCAACAGAGTTAATACCAGCAAAGCGTTTAAACAACACTCCCTTACCTTCCATTACAGGTTTACTGGCCAATGGACCAATGTTTCCAAGACCAAGCACCGCTGATCCGTCTGTAATAACAGCAACTAAGTTTCCTTTACCTGTATATCGATAAACGTCTTCTGGGTTCTTTGCAATTTCACGGCATGGTTCAGCGACACCTGGGCTGTAGGCCAGTGATAAGTCACCTGCCGTTGCTGTAGGCTTAGTAATAGTTGAACTTAGTTTGCCTGGAACCGGATGCTCATGGTAATCCAGAGCAGCTTGCTTCATATCTTCTGCCATTTTGATGTTTCCGTTTATTATTTGTTTGTTAATTTAGTGAAAAATTGCCGTACAATGCTTTGTAACGTACAAAATAATACTATTCTTTGCTTCACTCGTACCAGAGTAATTGAAAAGCGAGTCTCTTTAAAGAGATGCCTTCGATCAACTGGATCCCAACTTACGAAGCTTATTATTATTCAGCGGGAATCAAATCGTTTGGGTGCTTAATTTGCCATACCCACTTTGCTTTATCGGGTTGTTTATTCTTACGATAATGCTGCCAACCACGCGCTTCAACTAACTGACCCGCAAGTGAGTATACGTCTTGAGGCGTCCATTGGTTCATAACATATTGAGGAATATTAATGGTTAGATTACGGTTTGTATCTAGCCACCAACCACCCCTATTTCGATAGATAGAAGTAAGTGTTACTCGTGCTATCACAAAGCCAGCTTGTGGCTGCCATTGTAACGCTTGTCCCCACACACCAATACGCTTATCTCGTGCTTGCTTTTCAGATTTTTGTAAGCAGTCTTGATATTGCGTATTTGGAGGAACAGCTATGCGGTAACCCAGTCCCTTAGATAATAACTGACTTGATATTGAAATTCGATGTTTATCAAACAAGTAGTATAAATATCGTCCATAACGATCTTGTTTATCTAATCCAGATTGATAATAAACCGTCCGACCGGACAATTCAGTCAGCGCTTGTGTCGCTTCGATGGCATAAGCGTCATGTTTACCGAATTTATGATCAAGTTCTGGCGTATTAATACCAATTAAGCGGACTTTTCGGCCATCTTTAAAATAAACTGTATCGCCATCTACCACTCTTTTCACTTCGGCTGAGGCTATGTTCCCCTCGGCTAAACAAGAAGAGTGTGAATATGAGGTACAGAGAAATAAAAAAAGCGCCGAGCATAGCTGGCGCTTTTTTAATGAGATCATCAACATTCTTCGAATTATTTCGTAGAACGACGAGCTCCGAAACGTTTGTTGAAACGATCAACACGACCACCCGTGTCCATCATTTTTTGTTGGCCAGTGTAGAATGGGTGACATTGGCTACATACGTCTACGTGAAGGTCTTTACCTAACGTTGTGTTTAGGTTTAATGTGTTGCCACAAGTACAAGTTGCTGTAATTGCTGAGTAGTTAGGATGGATATCTTTTTTCATTTTAATCACCTTATGATTTGGTGTGCCGCCACCTGATCTAGTCTTAAACAAATACCCATTAAATTAATCAGTATCATCTTGTTTAAGAGGCCAAGCACCGCACGATTCGTTGTACAGACATTGTACAGTGGTACCAAGAGGCGCCTATTTTAGGCATGAAATGCCACTCTAGCAACCTTTTTTAATGATAAATACAATTCCTTCCGTAAAGTGAGTATCTAGGGAATAAAAAAGACAGATTATGGACGTATTTACCCAGTCAATATGACAAAACTAACTCACACTAAGACAGTCAGTTAGCGTACACTATTGTATTACTCGCCTTTATTTCTATTCGCTATATCAAGAGGACTGTATGCAAGAACGGCTACTCACCCCAGAACCCTATGTTAAAGTAGCCTTACCCGTCCCAATGAGAACGTTATTTGAATATAAAGTGCCGAAAGCCATCGCATTACGCCACCAACTGCTTCCTGGAATGCGTTTAAAAGTCCCCTTTGGCAAGCAAACCCGATTAGGCATTATTGTTGAACTGTGCCATCAGACAGAATGGGATCCCGAACACGTTAAGCCATTTACCTCGTTACACGATGAATCGCCTATCATGCCTACGGCGATTATGGATTTATGCAACTGGGCCAGCCGCTATTATCATCACCCTATTGGGGAAGTCTTCTTCCATGCCTTGCCAGCACTATTAAGAAAAGGTGAATCCGATACTTTTCGTAGCGAAACCTGGTGGTTACTTACCGAACTCGGTCAAAAAATTGATTTAAGCGAACTAAAAAGAGCCCCGAAACAACTCGCTTTTTTGAACACAGTAAACACGCATCCTAATGGGCTCAGTCCTCATATTATGCGTTTGCATGATTTACAAAACACGACAGCCAAAGCACTTGAAGAGAAAGGGCTTATTCAAAGAGAATTGCGACACTTTAGTAAGAATGTTGAACACCATGGCCATCAGAAACAAGTGCCACCAACCTTAAATAATGAGCAAGCGAGCGCGGTAAATAAGCTCGTACAGTCTCTTGGCCGCTTCAATGTGGCATTACTAGATGGCATTACTGGCAGCGGTAAAACAGAAGTCTATTTACGCCTCATTGAAACCGTTATTAAACAAGACCAACAAGTGTTCCTCTTAGTACCCGAAATTGGCTTAACACCGCAAACCCTTAAGCGCTTTGAAGATCGGTTTACTACAGACATTGTGCTCTTGCATTCGAACATGACCGACAGAGAACGTTTAGACGGTTGGCTAATGGCGCGCTCTGGTAAGGCAAAGGTGATTATCGGTACGAGGTCGTCTATTTTTGTTCCTGCCCCCTATCTGAGCCTAATTATTTTAGATGAGGAGCACGATGCTTCTTATAAACAGCAAGATGGCTTTCGTTTTCACGCAAGGGATTTGGCCTTAATTCGAGCAAAAAGTGTCAATGCCAGTGTTATCCTAGGATCCGCCACGCCTTCTTATGAGAGCTTACATAACGCAGCTCAAAATAAGTTTCAGTGGATTAAACTCAGACAAAGAGCAGGTAGTGCGATCATCCCATCTATGGAGAGAATCGATCTTAGGGGAAAAACGCTTGTTAAAGGTTTTTGTGAAACCACATTAGAGCAAATCAATACTCACCTTAAACGCAAGGAACAGGTGTTGATTTTTTTAAATAGACGCGGGTATGCGCCCACGTTAATGTGCCATGACTGCGGTTGGATTGCGACCTGTCAAAATTGTGACGTGAATTTGACTGTGCATAAGCGAGCGAATAAATTACATTGTCATCATTGTGGCCACCATGAACCGCTCATAAACCAATGTGCAGAATGTCACAGCCATGAAATAGTCACCATAGGCGAAGGAACCGAGCAGGTGGAAACACAGCTGGCCCATCTATTTAAAGACACGCCTGTTCTGAGAATTGATCGTGACAGCACATCTCGTAAAGAGTCTCTCAATAACATCACTCAAAAAATTCATGAGCATGATAAAGCCATCTTGGTAGGCACTCAAATGCTGGCCAAAGGACATCACTTTCCGAATGTCACCTTAGTTGTTGTGATGGACGCTGATGTTGGGTTATTCTCGTCCGACTTTAGAGGCATGGAACGCACGGCTCAATTGATTACTCAAGTAGCAGGAAGAGCGGGACGAGCATCAAAACCTGGGCATGTCCTTTTACAAACCTATCACCCTGAAAACCCGGCAATCGAAAGCTTGTGCACATTAGGCTACGAGTATTTTGCTACTCAAGGTTTACAAGAAAGAAAAACATTAGGCTTACCACCCTATTTGCATCAAGTACTCATACGCAGTGAATCGGTTGATGAGCAACAATCCTACTTATTACTTGAGCAAGTACGCCTAGAAGCCGAACATGTTATTCATCACTTCAATTACCCAATCCAAGTAATGGGACCCTACTCGGCTATTATTGTCCGAAAAGCAGGCCAACACAGATACATTGTCACTTTTAAATCGGAAAATAGAGCACCACTGCATCAACTAATCTCTCAATTAGCAAAATCTTTGGAGCAAAATCCACTTACGCGTAAAGTTCGCTACGCAATTGACGTCGATCCACTGGAAACTTATTGATGCAGGCCTCATAATAAGGCCTATTTCTACAGTACCATTCAGGCAGTGTTAATTATTATGGCGGCTAAAGGCTCACAACCCAAAAAAGGGGCAACACGAAAAAGTGCGCCCGCAAAACCTCCAGCAAAAAACAAAATAAGATGGTGGCTTTGGCTATTCATTTTGTTGTTAGCAGGCGCCTTTATCTTTGGTTTGGCTCAATTAAGTAAAGTACAGCCACCGGCGTCTCAAAAGATGAGCATTCAACCATCGTCCTCAGCCGTTGAACCCCAAAAAGCCGTACCCAAAAAAGTTGAGCCAAAAAAGCCGGAACCGGCAAAAAACGCACAAACTAAGCCGGCCGCAACAGCACCTAAAAAAGACAACTTTGAATTTTATCAAATTCTCCAAGACAGCAAAGTCGATACCAGTCATGTTGATGCCTACCAATCAACGCCCCGTGGAGAGCAAGACTTTCTTTATATGATTCAAGCCGCGTCGTTTAGAAGCAACAGTGATGCCGATCGAATGAGAGCCAAGTTGATTTTGCTAGGGCTAAACGCCAGTATTCGCCAAACCACTGGCAAAGACGGCCGCCCATGGTTTCGAGTCGTGTTGGGGCCCTATGAATCTCGCTCAAAAATGAACCGCGCACAAGATAAACTTGTCTCTCAAGACATCCAATCCTATACCTATAGGATTAAAAAAGACGAATAACACCTAGTATCTCAGTGGAACCCCACCAAAGACTGAACAGGGTTCCACTTGCCTTTATGCCAACATTACTGGCCACTTCTCGCATTCAATATTCGCCGTCAGCCTTGAAAACGCAATAAAAGCCCACACGTTTAGAATATCGAAAATGGAGTAAAACATGACAACTATTCTGACAGTACGTAAAGGTAATCAAGTCGTCGTGGGTGGCGATGGCCAAGTGTCTCTTGGTAATACCGTAATGAAAGGCAATGCACGTAAAGTACGTCGTTTATACAAAGGCGAGGTAATAGCCGGTTTTGCCGGTGGTACCGCCGATGCCTTTACTTTATTTGAACGTTTTGAAGGCCAACTTGAAAAGCATCAAGGCCAGCTCGTGCGAGCGGCAGTGGATTTGGCCAAAGATTGGCGTTCTGATAAAGCACTCAGAAAGCTTGAAGCCATGCTGATTGTTGCCAATAAAGACAGTACACTCATTATTACGGGCAATGGTGATGTTGTTGAGCCAGAACATGGCGCCCTAGCCATAGGCTCTGGCGGTAATTATGCAGAGGCGTCTGCTCGAGCCCTTATTGACAATACTGACTTGTCAGCTCGAGAAATTGTTGAAAAAAGTTTGTCTATTGCCGCTGATATTTGTGTGTTCACCAATCACAGCCTAACAATAGAAACCATTATTGTAGATCCGACACTTGAAGACAAATCTTCAACCTAATCCAGCGGGAGAACCCTTTCTAATGACAATGACCATGACTCCTCGTGAAACGGTAAACGCACTTGATAAACACATCATTGGCCAACAAGGGGCCAAAAGAGCGGTTGCCATTGCACTAAGAAACCGCTGGCGCCGAATGCAGCTGCCGGAAGAAATGCGCGCCGAAGTAACCCCTAAGAATATCTTGATGATCGGACCAACGGGTGTGGGTAAAACTGAAATTGCTCGCCGTCTTGCCAAGTTATCTAATGCGCCTTTTATCAAAATTGAAGCCACAAAATTTACCGAGGTAGGTTACGTTGGCCGCGACGTGGAATCCATCATTCGAGATTTAGTTGAGATGGCCATTAAAATGTTCCGTGAACAAGCAACGGAAAAACTGCGCCACAAAGCGGAAGACGCGGCTGAAGACCGTATCCTTGATGCGCTGTTACCACCCGCTCGTGGAACGGAACCGACAGAGGACAGCAGTACACGTCAAATATTCCGTAAGAAATTGCGTGAAGGACAATTAGACGATAAAGAAATTGATATTGATCTATCTGCAACCCCTGTAGGGGTAGAGATCATGGCGCCTCCTGGTATGGAAGAAATGACCAACCAGCTGCAAAGCATGTTTTCCAGTTTAGGCAATGAAAAAACACGCAAACGTAAAATGAAGGTAAAACAAGCGTATCGTCAAGTACGTGATGAAGAAGCCGCCAAACTTATCAATGAAGAAGAGCTCAAAGCGCAAGCGATTGAAGCCGTCGAACAAAACGGTATTGTTTTTTTAGATGAGATTGATAAAGTAGCGAAAAGTTCAGAACGCAGTGGTGGAGAAGTCTCACGGGAAGGTGTTCAACGAGACTTATTGCCCTTGGTTGAGGGCTGTACTGTTTCCACAAAATACGGCATGATCAAAACTGACCATATTTTGTTTATTGCCTCTGGTGCATTTCATCTTTCTAAACCATCGGATCTGATTCCTGAGTTACAGGGTCGTCTTCCTATCCGTGTTGAATTAGATGCGTTAACAACAGAAGACTTTAAAAAAATTCTCGTTGAACCAAATGCGTCTCTAACAAAACAATACGTTGCCTTAGCCGCAACCGAAGGGGTTTCTTTAAACTTTACTGATGAAGGTATTCAACGAATTGCTGAAATTGCGTTTCAGGTGAATGAAACCACTGAAAATATTGGTGCACGTCGATTGCATACGGTACTTGAACGTTTATTGGAAGAAATGTCTTACTCCGCTAGCGACATGCCTGAAGGTCAATTTGTTGAAGTAACGGCCGCTTACGTTGATGAGCATCTAGGTGAAGTCGCTAAAGATGAAGACCTAAGTCGCTTTATTCTGTAATTTTCCAATCACGCTTATACAATCTGACAGGGATGTCATTTAAGAGGCTAATTTATGGCTGCGCTTTTACCGACCAAAATCCATTATCATAAACAGTCCAAAGAACTTGAGGTTGGTTTTAATAATGGCGAGGTTTACCGACTCAGTGCCGAATACCTGAGAATACACTCCCCTTCGGCTGAGGTTCGAGGCCATGGTCAACAGATTCCTATTTTACAATACGGAAAAAAAGCAGTCGGCATTCTCAACGTTGAGGGCGCAGGCAACTACGCACTCAAAATATCCTTTGATGATGGGCATGATACTGGACTCTATTCTTGGGACTATTTGTTCAATATTGGTAAAAATCAAGAAGAACTTTGGCAAATCTACCTACAACGTCTAGACGAAGCAGGAAAAAGTCGCGAGAATAATGTTATTCAACTCCATCAAATTTAATTTGAATTCACCCTACCTCAATCGAGATAATCATGAGCCTACTGAGTTTAAGCGCCCTAAGCCTGGTCGAAAATGCCATCAATTCCGCCTTTCAACAAGACTTGCCATCACAAAAGCGCTTAAGCAAACTGGCAGGCCAAAATGTGTTGTTAGAAATAGAAGACTTCTCCCTACTTATCTTAATTCAAATTCTTGAAGAAGGTATCGCGTTAAGCATGCCTCTGTCATTAGAGGAAGCGAATCTAAATAACCGAAAAGATACCCATGTATCTGGAGACAGTTCTGCTTACCGTAAACTGCTGGATGGCAATGGCTTTTTTGATGGTGACTTATTAATTCAAGGTAATGCGCAAACACTGATGACCTTACATAAGGTATCTGAGCACTTTGAACTGGATTGGGAAGGTGTTTTGGCCGATAAAATAGGCGATTTACCCGCTTCTATTGTGGCCGAAATAATGCGTAAACAATGGGACTGGACAAAAACCACCAGCCACCACGCAAAAATGGCCTTGATTGATTACCTGCAAAACGACAGTGACTTACTTCCTAGTAAGATAGAATTCACTCACTTCGTGGAAGATTTAGAGCACTTTGACCTGCAGTTAGAGCGACTCGATGCTAAAGTTAAACAGCTAAAAAAATAACGCATTTCACAAACTTATTATTCATAGGGCGATGAAACTCGTTTTTTTTCAACTGTCTTATGCAAAGGCTAACTTTATGCAAGAGAGACTTATCAAGTATCCAAAGCCAGCGTTTTGTCGAACGCCAACTTAATTTCTTTTGCTGAAAGCCCTAAACCACTCAAGAAATGCAACTTCACAAACGCCGCTTCGTAGGTCATATCTTTCCCAGAAATGACGCCCGCTTTCACTAGAGCAGAGCCTGCCGCATACGCACCGGCGACAACCCGCCCAGAGCCGCACTGACTCACATTAACAATAACAACATCATTGTCTGTGGCTGTCTTTAGTAACCCCAACAAGGCTTGATCTTTATCTGGGGCATTACCTGCACCATAACTCAACAGCACGGCGCCTTTTAGGTTCGTACTATTAAGTAGCCCCTTCCAGTGATCCGCGCTAACACCGGGGAAAACAGGTAAAATGGTGACCGCGCCAGAAGTCATATTGGGAATAGAAATGTCTGTCTTTTGTTTGTCTGAAGCATTCACATCTTGAGACCATTGCCAATCAATACCAAGCCATCCTCGTAAAGGTGCATTAGGCGATGCAAAGGCCGCCAACTCCGTTGTATGCGCTTTATGCGCTCGATTCCCTTCGATCAAACGACCAGCAAAAAACAAAAATACCCCATTAGGGCCATTTTTTAATGCCTCTATCGCACCCAGCATATTATTTCGAGCATCACTGCGGGTCTTAAAGAGTGGTATTTGCGACCCTGTTACTACAATTGGTTTCGTGGGCGCTTGGAAGCAGTAGAACAACGCCGCTGCACTGTAAGCCATAGTATCAGTGCCATGCAGTACCATAAAAGCATCGTACTTGTGCCAATTAGATTGGATATCTTGAGCGATTATTTGCCAATCCTCTGGACGTGCATTAGAACTATCAATCAAATGTTCGTAGCAATACACCGTCATGTTGTCATTTGGGTAGTCGTCTTGCAGCATAATTTCTACTGCTTGAGCAAAATCAGGATCAGGTACGAGGCCCTGTTCAGAGTCAACCATTCCAATGGTGCCACCCGTGTACGCTACGTAAATATTCATAATAAAACCTATAAAATTACATTCTTTCTAGGGTTTCAATGCCCAAAAGCTCAAGGCCTTTTTTAAGAGTAGACGCTGTATTTATAGCCAACAGTAAACGACTTGCTTTTACCTCTGGCTCAGCGGTAAGAATAGGGCAAGCCTCGTAGAAGCTCATAAAGACACCGGCTAAGTCGTATAAGTAAGTACACATAAAATGAGGCATACCATCATTAGCGACTTGCTCTAATGCTTCAGAGAACTGCAACAACCTTACTGCTAATGCTCTTTCTTGAATGGAAGATAAGGAAATAACGCCTTCAATTGTGCTTAATTCAGTTTCTGAGCGTTTAACGATGCTGGCAATGCGTGAATAAGCATACAATAAATAAGGGGCGGTGTTCCCTTCAAAACTCAGCATCTGATCCCAGTTGAACACATAATCGCTAGTCCGGTTTTTCGATAGATCGGCGTATTTTACCGACGCAATGCCTACCACTCGACCAATATTTTTTAATTCTTCTTCAGCCATATCAGGGTTTTTAGAAGACACCAGCGTATAGGCTCTCTCTTGCGCTTCTTCAAGCAACGCCGATAATTTGGCTACACCACCAGAACGGGTTTTAAAAGGTTTACCATCACGACCCATTACAGTACCGAAAGGCATATGTTCTAAGCTCGTTTCCGGTTTAACAAAACCCGCTTTGCGTCCAAGAGTGAAAATCTGTTGAAAATGGAGAGATTGACGCGCATCAACAAAGTACAATCCACGATCAAAGCCTAATGTATGTTGGCGAAATCGTAAAGCCGCTAAATCAGTTGTTGAATACAAGAAACCACCACCGGTTTTTTGTACGATTACAGGGGTAATTTCCCCCTCTTTATTAGCAAACTCTTCCATGAAAACACATTGAGCCCCTTTTGATTCAGTTAACAAACCTTGATGATTTAACTCAGTCACCACAGACGCTAAATCATCGTTGTATGCACTTTCTGGCATCACATGCTCGCGCTTCAAAGACACACCGAGCATTTTGTAGGTTTCTTCACAGTGTGTTAAAGAAATATCTATAAATTCATTCCATAACGCCAAGCACTGCTTATCGCCTGATTGCAGAGCGACGACTAATTCTCTAGCGCGAACCGCAAAGCTTTCATCTTCATCAAAGCACTTCTTAGCATCACGATAAAATATTTCCAGGTCAGACAAAACCATGCTAATTTCACTGCTTTCTTGGCGTAAACGCTCCATATACGCCAATAACATACCAAACTGAGTTCCCCAGTCACCGACATGATTCTGACGAATAACATGATGGCCTAAAAACTCTAAAGTACGAACCACTGAATCACCAATTACCGTTGAGCGTAAATGACCAACGTGCATTTCTTTAGCAAGATTAGGTGAAGAATAATCAACTACAATCGTTTGTGGCTGGGACACCTGCTGCACATCTAACCGAGCATCATTTAATACCCGCCGTATCTCTTGCGCCATCCATTCAGGTTTCAAGAAAATATTAATGAAGCCTGGGCCTGCAATGTCTACTTTGTCTGATATATCCGTTAAATCAAGATGTTCGAGAACATTCTGAGCAAAATCACGAGGGTTCATTTTCAGTTTTTTTGCCACGCCCATAATGCCATTGGCTTGATAATCTCCGAATTGCACTTTGGCAGATTGCCTAACAATAGCCGGAGAGCCTTCTGGACCACCAGCGGCCACCATAGCGTTTTGGATACGAGTATTGAGGAGGGTTTGAATATTCACGATTGATCGCCTTTTGATAAATGAATGGCTTCCACAAAAGCGCGCTTCTCGAGGAAAATCTACGTTTTTTGAGCCAATGAAACTTTGAGCTTTAGAGTACTTAAGCAAAGTCTCTCTGATAAAATATGGCGGCTATGATAACCGATTTTAGTTTGCTAAGCGAAAGCTTATAGGACAAAGCCTACACTTAAAGAAGTGTAGGCTAATACACATTTAAGAATGTTTTAGACGAGCGTTATTTGAAAAACAGCTGGCACGCGAGATTGTCATTTTCATCTTGATAAGGGTAACCCAAATCATCTAAATAACGAGTCACGTCGGTTTCTTCTCCAACGGCCTGTAAGCCCACGAGTACTCGTCCATAAGCATCACCGTGATTGCGATAATGAAACATAGAAATATTCCACTGCCCGCCTAAGGTAGTTAGGAATTTTAACAGCGCACCTGGACGCTCTGGAAACTCAAAGCTGTAGAGTAACTCCCCTTTGTTACTGCGTAAATGCCCTCCAATCATATGTCTAACATGCACTTTGGCCGTTTCATTATCGGTTAAATCAATTACATCATAGTCCTTTAAGTCATGCAGTAAATTCGTAAGGCTATCTGGGCCTCCTATCTGAATACCAACAAAGATGACGGCTTCATCTTCATGAGAAAAACGATAATTAAATTCGGTGATACTGCGGCCGGTCATAGCATCACAAAAATCTTTAAAGCTTCCTGGGTGTTCAGGGATTTTAACCGCAATAATGGCTTCTCGTTTTTCACCGAGTTCAGCGCGCTCTGACACGTGACGCAAACGATCAAAGTTTACATTCGCCCCACTGTTAATCGCAATAAAGGTCTTTCCTTGAACATTTTCTCTTTCAATGTATTTTTTCAACCCTGCTACAGCGCATGCGCCAGCAGGTTCAGTAATAGAACGGGTATCATCATATATGTCTTTAATGGCGGCGCACATTTCATCGGTTGTCACAGTAACCACTTCATCAACCGTATCTTTAGCAATATTAAATGTGTTGGTTCCAATTTGGGCAACGGCCACGCCTTCAGCAAAAATGCCAACTTGACTTAAACGAGTCGGTTTACCCTGCTCTAACGCATATTTTAAACAAGCCGCATCTTCAGGCTCTACCCCAATAATTTTAATTTCTGGTCGTAAATATTTCACATAGGCCGCAATCCCCGCAATGAGTCCTCCACCACCAACAGGAACAAAGATCGCATCAATATTGCCTTCGTGTTGACGTAAGATTTCCATGCCAACGGTACCTTGTCCCGCAATCGTGTCAAGGTCATCAAATGGATGAACAAATACTTGCCCAGATGCTTGCATGATTTCCTGAGATTTTCCGAAAGCCGCATCATAAGCATCCCCAAATAACACCACCTCGGCGCCATGATTTCGGACAGCGGTGACTTTCACTTCTGGAGTGGTTTCAGGCATTACAATGGTTGCCTTAATTCCCAATTTTTTAGCGGCTAAAGCCAACCCTTGAGCATGATTTCCTGCTGATGCGGCAATCACACCGCGATTTTTTTCTTCATCGGTTAACTGAGAAATTTTATTGTATGCACCACGAATTTTGAAAGAAAAAACCGGCTGTAGATCTTCTCTTTTTAAAATAATCTCGTTCTCAAAGCGATTACATAATTGATTTGCTCTAGATAACGGGGTTTCCACGGCGACGTCATAGACACGTGCCTGCAGAATTTTTTTGATCATGGTATGAGGCATATATTTTTCCAGTAGGATAGCTGTATTCATTTGGAAAAAGACTTCACGTAACTCATATGGTCACGCTAAAATCTTAGTAGATAAGAAATATACCGATTTCACACTCTTTAGGCAAAGCTACTTTCTGAAGATGGTCGCAAGGTCTATAATGTGCTCCCTACACTGGCCACAAAAAGGTTTCACCTCTTATGACTATGACACAAGATGAACTAAAGCTTGCCGTTGCGAAAGCGGCGGTTGAATACATATTGCCAAAGCTTGAAAAAGACACCATCGTTGGTGTTGGTACAGGCTCAACAGCGAACCTTTTTATTGACGAATTGGCTAAACATAAACAGCTATTCGAAGGTACCGTTGCCAGCTCTGAAACATCCGCCGAACGCCTTAAAAAGCATGGTGTTACTGTTTACGATCTAAACTCCGTTAATAAGATTGCGGTTTATATTGATGGCGCCGATGAAAGCAATCACTTTTTACACCTTATAAAAGGGGGTGGTGCGGCACTTACACGTGAAAAAATTGTTACCGCGTGCAGTGATGAATTTATCTGTATTGCAGATCAATCTAAACTGGTTGATGTACTTGGTGATTTCCCTCTTCCAGTTGAAGTGATCCCAATGGCTCGTAGTTATGTCGCAAGAGAGTTAGTCAAGCTTGGAGGAGACCCTGTATACCGAGAAGGTGTAGTGACAGATAATGGCAATCATATTTTAGATGTCTACAATATGAGCATTGTTAACCCTGTCGAGCTAGAAACCGCAATTAACGCTATCGTTGGTGTGGTTACTAATGGTCTATTTGCCGCTCGTTCTGCTGATGTACTGCTACTGGCAACACAAGATGGCGTAAAAACCTTGAAAGCCAAATAATCTTGGGGTCACTGAAAAGCCGTCAAAACCAACGGCTTTTCTTCATCATAAGATATTGAACCCCTCCCAATACTACTAGAGCAATACAAAAATACCAAAACGACATACCATTATCGACACCCGGCATCCCTCCAATATTGATTCCAAATAATCCGGTTAAAAAGGATAATGGCAGAAAAATTCCCGACAAAAGCGAAAGTACATACATTCGGGCGTTCATGCGCTCTGACTGCAGATTAACAAACTCTTCTTGCATAAATAATGAACGCTCTCTTAGAGACTCTAGTGATTCAAGATACCGTGTTAAATCATTTACCGTTTCTCGAATATCGACTAACTGTTCTTCAGTAAATAACCCTGAGTGATCTACTGAAAGCTTGGCAATGGCTTCTTTTTGAGGAATCAGAAAACGCCTTAAGCGTACCGTTTCCAAACGTTTCTCAACTAACAATGCCCTTTGGCTAAGCTCTATGCCTTCGCCCATACTTTCCTCTAAATCCATGAGCTTATCTTCTAAAGTATCAATGGTTCCAGACATACGAACAGTAAGTGTTTTGGTTAACCGAGTAAGGATATCTGAAGTAGATAGAGGTCCAGTACCCTGTTTCAATTCAGAAAATATATCTTGTATGGACAATAAACGACGCCGCCTCATTGTAATAATAAAGTGAGGCGTCACCCATATACGCAAAGAAACCATATCGGTAGGTGACGAATTAGGGTTTAAGTTAACGCCTCTAAGAGTCAATAATAATCCATCTCCAATATGATCTACCCGTGGACGTGTTTCTTCTGCAAAAAGCGCGTCTACAACTGAAGAAGGCAAGTCTTCTAACGAAGCAAGCCAAGGTTGCGCAGACTCCATACCTCGATCTAAGTGAACCCATAGACGGCCTTCCTTAGGGACACTTTTTGGCAATTCTTCATAGGACAATTCTTTCATTCCCCCGATGCCATCAAGCTCTACTATATGTAAAAAGTGACTCATAATTTCGATTTTACCCCAATTAAAATAACAAAGAGCATACCTTACTCACTCGTTTAAACGATAACTTTATTTCTTCACCTATTAATGAGACTCTTTACTGACACTTGCCTGAGTAACTGGCATAATTTTCCTCTAATTTATAATCAGAGCCCAAAGGAATTCTCTTTCTATGCAAAGCTTATCTACTGTTCTTTCAGCCAGCTCAATTCCAACCTCTTTACAGAATGTTTTAACCGTAACGACTCAAACTTGCATTGAGATTTCTTCAACTTTGAAGAAAGGCTCTTTAGCGGGCATTCTAGGAATGGCCGGTAATGAAAACGTTCAAGGTGAAGAGCAGAAAAAGCTCGATGTCATTTCAAACGATATGCTTAAAAGTGCTCTTCTCGCTCTACCAGAAGTTCGCGCCATCGCTTCCGAAGAAGAGGATGACATAGTTCCAGCTCACACGGATGGAGAGTATCTGATTGCCTTCGATCCGTTAGATGGATCATCTAATATTGATATTAATGCGATGGTAGGCACCATTTTTTCCATTTACTCACGAAAAGGTGACCAACCGGCCACTGAGAATGACTTTTTAATCCCGGGTAACGAGCAAGTTGCCGCAGGCTATGTTTTATATGGCCCTTCAACTATGCTGGTATTCACGACCGGAAATGGTGTGGCTATGTATACTCTAGATGTGAATAAATCAGAATTCATACTCACTCATGAAAAAGTAACTGTCGCAAAAGACACTCAGGAGTTTGCTCTAAATATGTCAAATCAACGCTTTTGGTCTGACAAGATGCAAAAATATGCGCTTGACCTTATCTCAGGGAAGGAAGGCCCAAGACAAAAAAACTTCAATATGCGATGGGTTGCGGCCATGGTTGGAGACGTCCATAGAATTTTATGTCGTGGCGGTATTTTCATTTATCCATGGGATAAGAAAGACCCTGCAAAGCCAGGTAAGTTACGTCTAATGTACGAAGCAAATCCAATGGCTATGCTATTAGAGCAATCTGGTGGTAAAGCTTATACCCATACACAACGTATTTTGGATATCCAACCAACGGGTATACATCAGCGCGTCGCCGTCATTCTAGGTGCAGCAAACGAAGTTGATACCTGTTTATCCTATTGATCCATAATTAAAATGTAGAGAGGCTCATAATTTTATACTTCCGCCTCTCTAACATACAAGAAAACACACATGCATACTGAAAATAAAATAGGCTCGACAGATTTATCGTCGAGTCAAATAGAACTAATCATTAACGATCTTGCCCATTTACGTCAAATTGCAGACTTAGAGCTGCTTCCGAAACACCCTCACTTTGAAGGGAAGCTCTATCCTTTAGGCCGCTGTAAAGAAATTCGGGATAAGGTGTTCTCCTTACTTAAAGAGTGCCTTCCTCAAACACAACTGCCCGGCCTATTACTTATAAAAGAGCAATTAACAAAGGGCATACCATTGCAAAAACAATGGGGCTCTCTAAGAGATGAGTATTTTCAAAATGCTATGATTCTAGGGGATTTATACATCGATGTTTCCAACGACACCGTTAACCCAAATAAACCGAGAGTCGAAATTTTACCGTTAAAAGACGCTAATTTTGGCCCACTTTCAAGCTTTGAGCAATTTATAAAAGTTGCGGCCTCTTATTGGGAGGTTGAGTTTTATCAAAATACGATTTTTCCTGCATTGGCCCCATTTCTACCTTTGGTATATATTGATAAAAAAGGACGAAGTAAATTAGGTTATGCAGGGCTAGACCTCCTACAGCTAGCAATGCAAAGTAAATTTACCGCTTCAAAAAGTGTCATGTCCACTCTCCCTGAGCCTGCTGAATCGATAAAAGATGAATGGAGAAAGTCACTTAAAAGCATACCGCACAATGACTTCTTACATAATCATGAGCATATTCAAGATTATTTCCAGGAGTATCAAGATAAACACCTTTATTTAGACAGTCATTTTTGTAACCAAGCTCTAAACGCTTATCACAGCCTTCCAAAAGTCGTAAAAATATAGGCTCGCATTCATCTAGGCCGATTGAGTATTTAAGCAAAGTGACTATTGATATCAACCGCACGACTTATCAATATCCGGTAAGTCGCCTATCAAAAAGCCAAAAGTTTAATTAACGGATAAAAAAAGTAAAGTTATCGAAAGAAGACACTCTTTATGGGACGGCACCACATACGACCCCAAGATGTCCCTATACCCTATTGTCAGCTTAAATCCCGATCTACAGACGAAAAAAAACCCTGACGGCGTGAGCCATCAGGGCTTTCTAATTGAAACTTGACGACGACCTACTCTCACATGGCGAATGCCACACTACCATTGGCGATGACGCTTTTCACTTCTGAGTTCGGGATGGGATCAGGTGGTTCAACGTCTCTATGATCGTCAAGCAAACCGGTTGCGTTCGTTCTGAGTGCCTGTGTTAAGCCCTTAGGCTTAATCCAGCTTGTTCACTCACAACACGCCAGTACGTGCTTGAATCTTTAACAATGCTTTTTTGAAATAGCGATAACCAAGTATCAAACCAGCCACATCATCGCTGATGCGCGTCGTAATCTGTGTCTCTATGATCTTTTCATGATGCCGTTTGACCCTTCTCTCTTCGAGTTTTCTCAGTCTCTCTTTATCACTTAAAACCACTTTGGTGTTATATGGTCAAGCCTCACGAGCAATTAGTATTGGTTAGCTCAATGCCTCACAGCACTTACACACCCAACCTATCAACGTCGTAGTCTTCAACGGCTCTTTAGGGGACTTATGTCCCAGTGAGATCTCATCTTGAGGGAGGCTTCCCGCTTAGATGCTTTCAGCGGTTATCCCGTCCGAACATAGCTACCCGGCAATGCCACTGGCGTGACAACCGGAACACCAGAGGTTCGTCCACTCCGGTCCTCTCGTACTAGGAGCAGCTCCTCTCAAATCTCAAACGTCCACGGCAGATAGGGACCGAACTGTCTCACGACGTTCTAAACCCAGCTCGCGTACCACTTTAAATGGCGAACAGCCATACCCTTGGGACCGGCTTCAGCCCCAGGATGTGATGAGCCGACATCGAGGTGCCAAACACCGCCGTCGATGTGAACTCTTGGGCGGTATCAGCCTGTTATCCCCGGAGTACCTTTTATCCGTTGAGCGATGGCCCTTCCATACAGAACCACCGGATCACTAAGACCTACTTTCGTACCTGCTCGACGTGTCTGTCTCGCAGTTAAGCGCGCTTTTGCCTTTACACTCTTCGCATGATTTCCGACCATGCTGAGCACACCTTCGTGCTCCTCCGTTACTCTTTGGGAGGAGACCGCCCCAGTCAAACTACCCACCACACAGTGTCCTCGATCCCGATAAGGGACCTGAGTTAGAACCTCAAACATACCAGGGTGGTATTTCAAGTTTGGCTCCACTAGAACTGGCGTCCTAGTTTCAAAGCCTCCCACCTATCCTACACAAGTAGGTTCAAAGTTCACTGTGAAGCTATAGTAAAGGTTCACGGGGTCTTTCCGTCTAGCCGCGGATACACAGCATCTTCACTGCGATTTCAATTTCACTGAGTCTCGGGTGGAGACAGTGTGGCCATCGTTACGCCATTCGTGCAGGTCGGAACTTACCCGACAAGGAATTTCGCTACCTTAGGACCGTTATAGTTACGGCCGCCGTTTACTGGGGCTTCGATCAAGAGCTTCGCTTACGCTAACCCCATCAATTAACCTTCCAGCACCGGGCAGGCGTCACACCCTATACGTCCACTTTCGTGTTTGCAGAGTGCTGTGTTTTTAATAAACAGTCGCAGCCACCTGGTATCTTCGACCGGTCAATGCTTACGGAGTAAATCCTTCACACTAACCGGCGCACCTTCTCCCGAAGTTACGGTGCCATTTTGCCTAGTTCCTTCACCCGAGTTCTCTCAAGCGCCTTGGTATTCTCTACCTGACCACCTGTGTCGGTTTGGGGTACGGTTCATGTATATCTGAAGCTTAGAAGTTTTTCCTGGAAGCATGGCATCAACTACTTCGTCCAAAAGAGGACTCGTCATCAGCTCTCGGTCTTAAGAAAGCCCGGATTTACCTAAGCCTTCAACCTACTACCTTAAACACGGACAACCATCGCCGTGCTAGCCTAGCCTTCTCCGTCTCTCCATCGCAATATACATAAGTACAGGAATATTAACCTGTTTCCCATCGACTACGCATTTCTGCCTCGCCTTAGGGGCCGACTCACCCTGCCCTGATTAGCATGGGACAGGAAACCTTGGTCTTCCGGCGGGGGAGTTTTTCACTCCCCTTATCGTTACTCATGTCAACATTCGCACTTCTGATACCTCCAGCCTGCCTTACAGCTTGACCTTCAACGGCTTACAGAACGCTCCTCTACCATGCAAGATAAATCTTGCATCCGTAGCTTCGGTGTACAGTTTTAGCCCCGTTATATCTTCCGCGCAGGCCGACTCGACTAGTGAGCTATTACGCTTTCTTTAAAGGATGGCTGCTTCTAAGCCAACCTCCTAGCTGTCTAAGCCTTCCCACATCGTTTCCCACTTAACTGTAACTTTGGGACCTTAGCTGACGGTCTGGGTTGTTTCCCTTTCCACGACGGACGTTAGCACCCGCCGTGTGTCTCCCGTAATTGCACTCATCGGTATTCGGAGTTTGCATGGGGTTGGTAAGTCGGGATGACCCCTAGCCCAAACAGTGCTCTACCCCCAATGGTGAGATACGAGGCGCTACCTAAATAGCTTTCGAGGAGAACCAGCTATCTCCGAGCTTGATTAGCCTTTCACTCCTATCCACAAGTCATCCCCGGACTTTTCAACGTACGTGGGTTCGGTCCTCCAGTTAGTGTTACCCAACCTTCAACCTGCTCATGGATAGATCGCCCGGTTTCGGGTCTATTCCCAGCAACTAAACGCCCTATTAAGACTCGGTTTCCCTACGGCTCCCCTAAATGGTTAACCTTGCTACTGAAAATAAGTCGTTGACCCATTATACAAAAGGTACGCAGTCACGGAACTAAGTCCGCTCCCACTGCTTGTACGTACACGGTTTCAGGTTCTATTTCACTCCCCTCGCCGGGGTTCTTTTCGCCTTTCCCTCACGGTACTGGTACACTATCGGTCAGTCAGGAGTATTTAGCCTTGGAGGATGGTCCCCCCATATTCAGACAGGATACCACGTGTCCCGTCCTACTCGATTTCATTGATAAGGCGTTTTCGTATACGAGGCTTTCACTCTCTACGGCCAAGCTTTCCAGCTTGTTCTACTAACACCAAATCAACTTAAGGGCTAATCCCCTTTCGCTCGCCGCTACTTAGGGAATCTCGGTTGATTTCTTTTCCTTCGGGTACTTAGATGTTTCAGTTCCCCGAGTTCGCCTCATTAACCTATGTATTCAGTTAATGATACCCGCAAGCGGGTGGGTTTCCCCATTCGGAAATGTTCGGATCAAAGTTTGTTTATCAACTCCCCGAACCTTATCGCAGATTACCACGTCCTTCATCGCCTCTGACTGCCAAGGCATCCACCGTGCACGCTTGGTCACTTGACCATATAACCCAAAGTAGTTTTTTGATACCTAACGCTTCTTAAAGAAGAGCCAGTATCAAAACAACACTCAGATCACATACCAACGATGCTTTTGTGTCATCACTGGATTTTACGATTTTAGAAAGTCATCCAGGTTATTCTCAATAAAGAGAAAGATGCTTTCCACCGGTTTGACGCTTGATTATCGTCTATTTCAAAAAGTTACATTGTTAAAGAGCAAGTTTAGTGCAAAGCACTAAGTCAGACATTTATGAATAAGACAAACAATATGATGACAGGTCATCACACAATCACTTTCATCAACACCTTGCTTAGAACTCTATCCTAGTACAATTGCCGCTATAAAGTAGTCATCAGATAATTTGTGTGAACGCTCACCAGAGCTTCGTATCGTTTAAGGAGGTGATCCAGCCCCAGGTTCCCCTAGGGCTACCTTGTTACGACTTCACCCCAGTCATTGACCACTCCGTGGTAACCGCCCTCCTCGAAAGGTTAAGCTAGCTACTTCTGGAGCAATCAACTCCCATGGTGTGACGGGCGGTGTGTACAAGGCCCGGGAACGTATTCACCGTGACATTCTGATTCACGATTACTAGCGATTCCGACTTCATGGAGTCGAGTTGCAGACTCCAATCCGGACTACGACGCACTTTGTGGGATTCGCTTACTTTCGCAAGTTCGCCGCCCTCTGTATGCGCCATTGTAGCACGTGTGTAGCCCTACTCGTAAGGGCCATGATGACTTGACGTCGTCCCCACCTTCCTCCGGTTTGTCACCGGCAGTCTCCTTAAAGTTCCCACCCGAAGTGCTGGCAAATAAGGATAAGGGTTGCGCTCGTTACGGGACTTAACCCAACATTTCACAACACGAGCTGACGACAGCCATGCAGCACCTGTCTCAGAGTTCCCGAAGGCACTAAGCTATCTCTAGCGAATTCTCTGGATGTCAAGAGTAGGTAAGGTTCTTCGCGTTGCGTCGAATTAAACCACATGCTCCACCGCTTGTGCGGGCCCCCGTCAATTCATTTGAGTTTTAACCTTGCGGCCGTACTCCCCAGGCGGTCTACTTATTGCGTTAGCTTCGCCACTAAGTCATTACAACCCAACGGCTAGTAGACATCGTTTACGGCGTGGACTACCAGGGTATCTAATCCTGTTTGCTCCCCACGCTTTCGCACCTCAGTGTCAGTATCAATCCAGAGTGTCGCCTTCGCCACTGATGTTCCTTCCTATATCTACGCATTTCACCGCTACACAGGAAATTCCACACTCCTCTATCGTACTCTAGCCTGCCAGTATCGGGTGCCATTCCAAGGTTGAGCCCTGGGCTTTCACATCCGACTTAACAAACCACCTACGCGCGCTTTACGCCCAGTAATTCCGATTAACGCTTGCACCCTCTGTATTACCGCGGCTGCTGGCACAGAGTTAGCCGGTGCTTCTTCTGAGGGTAACGTCACAGCTATTGAGTATTAATCAACAACCTTTCCTCCCCTCTGAAAGTGCTTTACAACCCTAAGGCCTTCTTCACACACGCGGCATGGCTGGATCAGGCTTGCGCCCATTGTCCAATATTCCCCACTGCTGCCTCCCGTAGGAGTCTGGGCCGTGTCTCAGTCCCAGTGTGGCTGGTCATCCTCTCAGACCAGCTAGAGATCGTCGCCTTGGTGAGCCTTTACCTCACCAACAAGCTAATCTCACGCAGGCTCATCTAATAGCGAAAGGTCCGAAGATCCCCTCCTTTCCCCCGTAGGGCTTATGCGGTATTAGCATGCGTTTCCACATGTTGTCCCCCACTACTAGGCAGATTCCTACGCGTTACTCACCCGTCCGCCGCTCGACGCCTGTAGCAAGCTACATCGTTTCCGCTCGACTTGCATGTGTTAAGCCTGCCGCCAGCGTTCAATCTGAGCCATGATCAAACTCTTCAGTTTAAGATCTTGTGCTGATAAATCAGCTTGCTTACTCAAATTTAACTCTAACTAAACTTAAATGTTTATTTGATAAATCAAACAAACAAGAACGAATTGAAAGTGTTTGGACTCTCGTAAGACTTCAAATTTTTCGAAGTCTCCAGCGAGCGCCCACACAAATTATCTGATTAACTATTTTAAAGAGCGTTGAGACTATTTAGTTTGCTTCGATGTTGTGAAGCACCGTCCGTCTCAGTGGATGCGTATAATACCTCTTTCTTTTTCTTTGGCAAGTGATTTTTAACTTTTTTCCAAAAAAATCATATAAAAAGTAAAAGGCCCTATGCAATCTCACTTTGCATAGGACCTTTAAACGCCTCCTTAACCTAACCAGCGGCGCGCATTATGGAATAATCGCAACCAAGGCGCTTGCTCTTGCCAGTCAGCTGGGTGCCAACTGTGTTGAACCGTTCGATATACACGCTCTGGATGCGGCATCATAATAGTTACTCTACCATCCTCAGAGGTAAGCCCTGTAACACCATGCGCCGAACCATTTGGGTTAAATGGGTATTGCTCTGTCGCTCGACCATAATTATCCACATATTTCAAAGCAACTTGGGCGTTTTCTACAAGAGAAGCGTAATCAGAGGAATCCCTATATTCTGTCAAGCCTTCACCATGGGCCACAACGATTGGCATAGAAGAACCTTCCATCCCCTTAAATAGAATAGAATTTGACGCTTGGACTTCTACTTGGACTAAACGCGCTTCAAACTGAGATGACTCATTACGTACAAACTTAGGCCAATGATCAGTACCTGGAATCAACTCTCTTAGGTTTGACAACATTTGACAACCATTACAAACACCAAGAGCGAATGTCTCTTTTCTAGCAAAAAATGCAGAGAATTGCTCTCGAGCGACTCTATTAAATAGAATGGATTTGGCCCACCCCTCACCCGCACCTAAAACATCACCATATGAGAAACCACCACAAGCAACCAGGCCTTTAAACCCTTCAAGACTGACACGACCTGAAAGAATATCACTCATATGCACATCAAAAGGTGCAAAACCCGCTTTATGGAAAGCCGCTGCCATTTCAACATGACCATTCACACCTTGTTCACGTAAAACGGCAATTTTAGGTTTATCAGTATAATCCTGCACTTGTAATGAGATATCTTCATTGATATCAAAGGTTAAACGACTATGAAGACCAGGATCTTTTTCATCTAATAAAGCATCAAATTCTTGTTGTGCACAATCTGGGTTGTCACGCATAGCTTGTACCCGGAAACTTGTCTCTGACCATATACGCTGCAAATGAGTTCGACTGTCTTCAAAAACAACCTTACCCAAATAACTCACTTGTATTTGATCCGTTCCATTAAGCGTTGCTATCGTAGAAGCCTGCACACCCTTTTCATTTAGATAATTGAGTACACTTTCTTTATCAGAATTACGAACTTGGATCACAGCACCTAACTCTTCGTTGAACAAAGCGGCCGTCATCTCACCTTTATTCGCAACAACAGCATCAAGTTCAACATTTAAACCAAGATGACTTGCAAATGACATCTCTGTCAGTGTCGCCAATAAACCGCCATCAGAACGGTCATGATAAGCAAGCAACTTGCCTTCTGAATTAAGCGCTTGAATGGAATCAAAAAAGGCCGCCAACAAGTCTGGTTTATCAACATCAGGTACAGTTCGACCAATTTTGTTATACACTTGAGCAAGAACAGAACCACCTAAACGATTTTGTCCCTCACCCAAATCAAGCAATATCAAACTGCTATCTTGATCATTAGATAATTCAGGAGTGAGCGTTTTTCGTACGTCTGAAACCGGTGCGAAAGCGGTGATCACCAAAGACAATGGTGACGTAACACTTTTAGTTTCATTTCCTTCTTCCCACACTGTTTTCATTGACATGGAATCTTTACCAACAGGGATGGCAATATCTAAAGCAGGACAGAACTCCATACCAACCGCTTTTACTGTTTGGTATAATTTTTCATCTTCACCTGGGTGTCCAGCGGCGGCCATCCAGTTTGCAGACAGTTTGATGGCACTGCGCTTAGTAACAAGAGAGGCGGCCAAGTTTGTTAGTGACTCACCCACCGCCATACGACCAGATGCAGGAGCGTCCAATATAGCCAAAGGTGTACGCTCACCCATCGACATTGATTCACCTGTATAACTGTCTAATGAAGATGTCGTAACGGCAACATCAGCAACAGGCACTTGCCATGGACCAACCATCTGATCTCTTGCGATCATGCCGGTAATAGAACGATCACCAATCGTAATTAAGAAGTTCTTACTTGCGACAGTCGGCAAAGATAAAACCCGCTTAACCGCATCAACTAGGTTGACTTGAGTCCCATCAAAATCATCACCAGCACTGTCTTCTTTAGAGGCATCGCGGTGCATTTTTGGTGGTTTTCCGAACAGAATTGACATAGGCAAATCAACAGGCTGATTGGCAAAAATCGTATCCTCTACAGACAAGTGCATTTCTTCTGTCGCTTCACCAACGACAGCAAATGGACAACGCTCGCGTTCACACAACGCCGTAAATTCAGCCAACCGAGCAGGCGGAACCGCCATTACATAACGCTCTTGAGATTCATTACACCAGATTTCCAACGGTGACATACCACGTTCATCATTAAGCACACGTCTTAAATCAAACTTACCACCGCGCTCACCATCTTTGACTAACTCCGGCAAAGCATTCGACAAACCACCCGCACCCACATCATGAATAAAGCTAATTGGGTTGTTTTCACCTAACTGCCAACAACGGTCAATTACTTCCTGACAACGTCTTTCCATTTCTGGGTTACCACGTTGAACCGACGCAAAATCCAAGTCTTCATTGCCGTCTGAAGAGGCCATAGAAGACGCGGCACTACCACCCAGTCCAATTAGCATTGCAGGGCCACCCAAGACAATCAGCTTAGCGCCTACCGGAATTTCGCCTTTTTCAACATGATCTCGGCGAATATTACCTAAACCTCCTGCCAACATAATAGGTTTATGATAACCACGTACTTCCTCACCCGATGGCCCGGCTATCTTTTCCTCGTAAGTACGGAAATAACCTAATATGTTTGGTCGACCAAATTCGTTGTTGAATGCCGCGCCGCCAATAGGACCCTCTATCATAATATCTAGAGGTGATACAATACGATTTGGCTTACCATATTGACTTTCCCAAGGCTGAACAAAATTAGGAATTTTAAGGTCTGATACTGTGTATCCAGTCAAACCCGCTTTTGGTTTAGAACCCACACCGGTCGCACCTTCATCTCGAATTTCACCGCCCGATCCTGTTGCAGCACCAGAAAACGGCGCTATAGCGGTTGGATGATTATGCGTTTCGACTTTCATCAAGATATCAATTGCCTGCTGATGAAACCCATACTCTTTCGTTTGAGAGTCTGGGTAAAAGCGTCCTGCCATATGCCCTTCCATGACAGCCGCGTTATCTTTATAGGCCGATAATGTGCCTTTTGGGTTGTGTTCATGAGTATTCTTGATCATTTTAAATAAAGAACGCTCTTGATCTATCCCATCGATAGTCCAACTTGCGTTAAAAATCTTATGACGACAATGCTCTGAGTTTGCTTGAGCAAACATCATTAACTCAACATCATTAGGGTTACGACCTAATTGAGTAAACGCTTCCACCAAATAATCAATTTCATCTTCGGCTAGAGCCAGACCTAAAGAGATATTTGCATCGGCTAACGCCACTCTACCACCATTCAGCACATCAACTTGCGTCATTGGTGCAGGGGTAGATTGATGGAATATTTGAGAGACTTGTTCCACATTAGCCAAAACACTTTCAGTCATACGGTCATGACATACATCCACTAATTGCAACAGCTCATGTTCTGATAATTCAGAATGATTATGGATAAAATATTGCACTCCACGCTCAACTCTTACGATTTGAGACAGTCCACAGTTATGCAGAATATCCGTTGCCTTAGAAGACCAAGGGGAAATCGTCCCTAACCTAGGAATCACTAAAAAGCGTGAGCTCGATTCTTTTACATTCGATGTTTTCGCACCATAAGTTAACGCGCGGTCAAGAATACCATTTTCTTCTTCAGACAGGGTCTGACCATCTTCAAGCGTTACAAAATGTAAGAATTGGGCATCAACATCTATCACTGTTGGAACAATGCTTTGCATCATTGACAGGATTTTTGACTTCTGAAATGCGGAAAGAGCGGAAGAACCATGCAGAGTTAGCATGCCGTATATTGCCTCGCTATGAGTAGTTTGGTGGAATTTGACCGTATTTTAAAACAAGGCAGTGAAGGGAGGCTAGCAAAGAGTCAATATTATTGATGATAAAATCAAAAAATGATCCTATCAATCCATTTTCTTGAGCATTTTTTTTTGCTTTCTTCGATATTGAAAAAAACCACTCAATTTTTCTGACGCTTTTTCTGCAAGCACGCCCCCGACAATGTCCACCTTATGATTTAAGAAACCTTCAGAAAAAAACTGATGCTGACTGCAAACAACGCCACTTTTAGGCTCAACAGCGCCATAAATCAATTGAGCAATGCGTGCGTGAACAATCGCACCCGCACACATTGAACAAGGCTCAAGTGTCACATAAAGACGACTACCTGGTAGCCTATAATTACCGACTCTATTGCAAGCCGAACGAATCGCTTGAATTTCAGCGTGTGCGGTAGGATCAACATTTGATATTGGGGCGTTATAGCCTTGTCCAATAATTTCATTATCTAAAACAACGATGGCTCCCACAGGAATTTCACTTTTTGACTCAGCCCGATCCGCTAAAGATAACGCCTGTTCCATCCAGTACTCATGATCCACAATTTCACCACCTAAACTTCTAACCTGCCGCTTAACTGAGACAAGCGTTTCTTAATTAATGGGTTCAACCAAAGAAACATCTGCCGCCTGCAATCCGAACTCTGTTTGTACCAACTGAAAAAACACTTGCTGGCCTTTTCTGAGCATTTTATGCCCGTCCACTGAAATCGATTTATAATGCACAAACACATCAGGAGCATCTGCTTGAGCAATAAAGCCAACACCTTTAGTATTATTGAACCATTTCACTTTCCCAATTTTTTTATTCATTCGTGGCTGCCTCTTTTTTTTATTTTTAGCCTACAAAAACGGGAGCCTAGGCTCCCGACTTTTGTGTAATATTCATTCCCTATAAGGATTCAATACTTTCTTTTTGTTGCTGTAACTTATTCATCGCAAGTTCAATGTCATTCGCTTTTGCTTTTTCCTTCTCTACTACCGCCTCAGGCGCTTTAGCAACAAAGCCAGCATTATTTAATTTCCCCATAATGCGCTGCAAATCCTTTTCAAACTTGTCAATTTCTTTCTGCAAACGCGCTAATTCAGCTTCTTTATCAATTAACCCTGCCATTGGAACCAATACTTCCATATCACCAACCAAAGCGGTTGCAGACATAGGCGCATTATCCGATTCAGCAAGCCAAGTGACGGATTCCAATTTAGCCAGTTTTTGCAAAAATGCCAAATTAGAATCTAAACGACGCTGATCTTCGCTGGAACCATTGCGCATTAATACAGTCAATGGCTTCGACGGAGCAATGTTCATTTCACCGCGAATATTACGAATACCCTCAATAACGCCTTTAACCCACTCAACATCCGCTTCGGCCTGCTCATTTATCTTATCAGAGTTGGTTTGAGGGTAGCTGGCAAGCATAATAGTATCACCTTCAATACCCGCCATTGGCGCTATTTTCTGCCAAATTTCTTCTGTAATAAATGGCATCATAGGGTGCGCCAAACGCAAGAAAGCTTCTAGAACGCGAACTAAAGTACGGCGAGTCCCTGTTAACTGTTCATTTGTCGCACTTTCATCCCACAGAACAGGTTTAGATAATTCTAAATACCAGTCACAATATTCATGCCACATGAACTCGTATAAAGCTTGTGATGCCAAATCATAACGATGAGTGTCGAAAGCATGATTAACCACCTCCTCCGTTCTCTGCAGACGGGAAATAATCCACTGATCCGCCAAAGAAAGTGTAACGTCTTCGCCATTTTGTCCACAATTCTGATCTTCTGTATTCATCAGAACATAACGGGTTGCATTCCAAATTTTATTACAAAAATTGCGATAGCCTTCTAGACGGTTTAGGTCGAACTTGATGTCACGACCACCTGACGCCAGAGAACACAAGGTAAAACGTAAGGCATCGGTACCGTAAGCCTGAATACCATCGGGATAGGCTTCCCTTGTGGCTTTTTCAACTTTCTTAGCTAAAGCAGGTTGCATCATTCCAGAAGTACGCTTTTCAACCAACGACTCTAATGAAATCCCACCAATCAAGTCTAATGGATCAATAACATTCCCTTTAGATTTCGACATTTTTTGTCCCTTTTCATCACGAATGAGCCCAGTGATGTAAACGGTTTTAAAAGGAACCTTATCGGTAAACTTCAAGGTCATCATAATCATTCTGGCCACCCAGAAGAAAATAATATCAAAACCAGTTACCAATACATCAGACTCGCTAAACTTCATGAAGTCTTCAGTTTCTTCTGGCCAACCTTGAGTTGCAAACGTCCACAATGCTGAAGAGAACCAAGTATCAAGCACATCATTATCTTGATTAAGTTCAAGATCTGCCGCTAAGTTGTATTTAGCACGAACGTCTTCTTCACTGTTCCCAACATAGAACTTACCTTCCGCATCATACCAAGCCGGTATACGATGCCCCCACCATAACTGACGAGAAATACACCAATCTTGTAAATCACGCATCCAAGAAAAATAGGTGTTTTCCCACTGTTTGGGTACAAATTGAATATCGCCATTCTCAACCGCTTCAATAGCGGGTTTCGCCAAAGATTCAACCGCGACATACCATTGATTCGTTAGGTAAGGTTCAATCGCAACACCAGAACGATCACCGCGAGGCACTTTGAGTTTATGATCATCTACTTTTTCTAAGAAGCCAAGCGCATCAAAATCAGTCACAATGACTTTACGTGCGTCAAAACGATCTAAACCACGGTACTTTTCAGGCGCAATGTCGTTAATCGCGGCATCATCATTAAAGATATTAATTAATGGCAGGTCGTGACGTTTACCGACTTCATTATCATTAAAGTCATGGGCAGGGGTGATTTTCACACAACCAGTGCCAAACTCTTTATCGACATAGCTATCCGCAATAATTGGAATACGGCGATCCACTAATGGCAACAACACCTCTTTACCAACTAAATCAGCATAACGCTCATCATCAGGTGCAACCGCAACAGCCGCATCACCCAACATAGTCTCTGGTCGAGTTGTCGCCACGACAATATAATCTTTGCCATCGGCCGTTTTTGCACCATCTGCCAGTGGATAACGGAAGTGCCACATAAAACCATTTTCTTCTTCAGACAATACTTCCAGATCAGAAATGGCGGTGTGCAACTTTGGATCCCAATTCACCAACCTTTGGCCACGGTAAATAATGCCTTCGTCATAAAGACGTACAAACACCTCTTGAACCGCATCTGACATACCAGGGTCCATGGTAAAACGTTCTTTTTCCCAAGCAACGGAGTCACCTAGCACTCTCATCTGTCCTGAAATTGTGCCACCAGACTGCCCCTTCCACTCCCAAACTTTGTCAAGAAACTTCTCACGGCCTAAGTCATGGCGCTTAATACCATCCGCTAACAACTGGCGCTCTACCACCATTTGAGTCGCAATACCGGCATGATCACTACCTGGCTGCCATAAAGTTTGCTTACCGAGCATACGTTCACGACGAATCATTGCATCCATTAAGGTATGCTGAAAAGCATGCCCCATATGCAAACTGCCCGTAACGTTTGGTGGCGGAATCATGATAGAGAAAGGAGTCCCATCACCTTGAGGAGAAAAATACCCTGACTCTTCCCACTTTTGGTAAATCGGCTGTTCAATTGTTTGAGGTTGGTAAGTTTTTTCCATTATGGTTTCTTAAAGCTCGTCATCACGTAAAAAGGAATTTTTTGCATTATAGCCCGCCATAGAAGCAGAACAAATAGTCACATCAAAAAGGGAGGTAGAAAAATCGACTGAATTACATAGTATCAATTTTTTTTGAGTCAGCCTGCAACTCTTTTACAACTTCTTGCACGATATCTGGCAAGAATTTTTCCATTGCTTTCTGCACGGCCGCTTGAATGCGTTCGGAATGGAGGGAACTAGCCACCCCAACTTCAGATACAACAATAGGTTTCGTATCAGCCTCACTCAAAAAATCGGTTGTGGCGTGTTGATCGTCGGATTGTTCATGATGCATTGTGTCAGAAAGATGCCCCTCTTGACTCATATTTAGAGACACATGGTCGCCTACTATATCCATTAGAATAGGAATATCATCTTGATTTCTCAACGCCGCTATCAAGACATTCTCATCAGGTTCTACAACGGTATGTTCATGTTCTTCAGGGAAATCAGACATAACAACGCCTAGCAATTAGTTAAGATTTTAAGGAATTCAATTAAATAACTTTCTCATTGCAAGAGCCAAAAGTCTACCCATGATATGAGAAGGAGATCAGATAAATAGATTGATCAAAGATCAAAAGAAAAAATTATTTTTAAAAATCAAAAAGATAATACCTAACGTTTGGCTAATTCTAAAAAACATCACGTATTATAAAAGCTCAACAGAGGACTAAGACCCATACGACGCTTAATCCTCTGCTATCATGACAAAAATGCAACTTAGCTGTTTTAGCTTGGGTTTGAATTAAGCACTTTCTTTAGATAATAGGTATTGAGTCAATAACGCAACAGGTCGACCACTAGCACCTTTTGATGCACCACCAGACCAAGCCGTTCCGGCAATATCAAGGTGAGCCCAAGGGTAAGCTTTTGTAAAACGAGACAAGAAACAAGCCGCTGTGACAGAGCCCGCTTCAGGACCGCCAATATTAGCGATATCAGCAAAGTTACTGTCCAACTGCTGCTGGTACTCTTCGTCAAGCGGCATCTGCCATAATTTATCAGCAGAAGTGGTACTTGCTGTCTTAAGGTCCGCGGCAACCAAATCATTATTCGCGTACATTCCAGAATTAACACTACCTAAAGCCACTACACAAGCTCCAGTCAATGTGGCAATATCAACCACTGACTTAGGCTCGAAACGCTCTATGTATGTCAATGCATCACACAACACTAAACGACCTTCCGCATCTGTATTTAAAATTTCTACCGTTTGTCCAGACATGGTTCTCACAACATCACCAGGCTTAGTCGCTCTTCCACTTGGCATATTTTCAGCCGCCGCAACCACAGCAGTAATATTCATTTTAGGTTGCAATTCACAAATCGCTTTCATGGTTCCAAATACACTGGCTGCACCACACATGTCGTATTTCATTTCATCCATTTTGGCACCAGGTTTTAACGAAATGCCACCCGTATCAAAGGTAATACCTTTACCAAGCAACACATGAGGCGCATCACCGTCTTCTCCGCCCTTATATTCCATAACAATTAAGTAACTAGGCTGATCACTACCACGACCAACAGAAAGCAAACATTGCATTCCTAATTCATCCATACGGTTTTCATCGAGTAGATCAACACTGAATTTGTATTCTTCACCCAGTTGCTGAGCTTGAGACGCTAAGTAACTCGGCGTACAAACGTTGCCAGGTAAATTGCCTAGCTGACGAGCGTAATGTGACCCTTTGGCCGTTGCAACGCCGATATTAAGTGCCACTTCATCGGTGCCTTGCAGCAAAATTGTTTCTACGTCAGGCGCTACTTCAGGTTCTTTTTTAAAGCCCAAAAACTCATAGAAGCCCTCATTAATCCATTGAGCAACCAAGGTAAGCACATTCACTTCTGAGCGATTTTTTACGACTAACTCAGCACTGGCAACAGCCACACTTTTATAGGGTAATTTTTTTATTTGCGATGCGACAGACGCAATGACTTTTCGCGCTTGCGCATCAGATAACGCACGTTCTTTACCCACACCAACAAGTAAAATCGGTTGAGCAAAATCCTGATGCGTTACTGGCAACAATAAAGTTTCAGCTAATTTACCAGAAAACACTTTTGATGTTCTTAGCTGTTCAATACTGCCATCTAAGCTTTCATTCAACCAACTTGTTGAATCTGGTAATGCAGAGTCACTTGGAACAAAGGCCACAAGCAAATCGGCTTGAACTGCTGACAAACGATCGAATAATGCCGTGTTCATTTATAAACCCTCTAATTATAATTTCAAAAAAAACTGGATAATCACCATACTAGCACGTGATAATGGGGACTTTATATCTATTGTCAACTTTCTAAACATTCGTTAACAACGAAAAGCGCACACAACACAAACGAGGTACTCTTGATATTATTCCGATACTTGGCAAAAGAAGTTCTCGTATCAACGGCCGCGGTTTCCCTTATATTACTGCTCATAATTATAAGTGGTCGCTTCGTTAGCTATCTAGGCAACGCCGCTGAAGGAAAAATGACGTTTGAATTTCTTTTCATTATTTTAGCGTTCCATATACCCAGCTTTGCACAAATGATTTTGCCACTCGCTTTTTTCCTTTCCCTACTTTTAGCCTATGGGCGATTGTATGTTGAAAATGAAATGGCTATCTTATTTTCATGTGGCATAAGTAAGCTAAAACTCACTGGCTATACTATTGGAATTGCCCTGATCGTAACGACGCTCAACGCCATTTTCTCATTCTGGATTGCGCCTTACAGCGAATACCAAGTTGAACAAGCCTATCAACAGCAAAATCAATTAACTGCGTTTGACTTTGTAAAACCCGGACGCTTCCAAGGAAGAGGCCAAAAAACAACCTACGTTTCCAGCCTAACACCAAATGAGGGCTGGATGAACGATGTTTTTATTTCTGATTTCATACAGATTAAAAACAATGACATCCCTGTGCAAACGCTGGCCTCTTATGTAGAACAAGTAAAAATGGATGATGAGGGAGGAAATAACTACCTCATCTTCAAAGATGGGACACGATACGAAGGCATACCAGGAACCAATAACTACAAAGTCACCACATTCGACACTTATGCCGTACGACTAGAGAACTCGGAACAAAAAGAAATCACCGACCTTGTTACACGTCCAACCACAGCCATTTGGAAAAGCACCAAACTGGATGAATATGTGGAGATGCAATGGCGCATCTCAATTGTATTGATGATCCCTATCCTTGCCATTATTGGCACGGCGCTAAGTCATGTAAACCCTAGACAAGGCCGTTTTTTCAAAATTTTACCTGCCATTATTCTGGTTATTTTATATTTAGGCATACTCATTTGGGCCCGAACCGCTCTCGACAAAGAAAAGATCCCTCAAGAATTTGGACTTTGGTGGGTTCATGGGATTTTTCTTATTTTCGCGATGGTATTACTATTACGATTTATCGGATTTACGTTTAAAAAGCAGAGCCAAAATTCATGAAAAAGCTTGATCGTCACATTGGATTCAGTGTTTTCTGGTCCTTTTTAATTGTTACCTTTGTGTTGCTTGGAATGGATTTCGTACTTACCTTTATCGACCAAGTCAAAAAAGTAAACGACTCATTTCCAATTAATTCCCTTTTACAAGTATTGGTTTTTCGCTTACCAGGCAAGTTTACAGAATACATTCCCATCGCCTCATTAATTGGAACACTTGTCGGGCTCGGCGCCATGGCGGCGAACTCAGAACTTACTATTATAAGAGCCGCTGGCATCCCCTTATGGAGAATAGGCTATTCGGCGATTAAACCTATTTTATTAATTTCTGCTTTTGGCATGATCACAATGGAATACATTGCACCGGAAGTTGAACAGCAAGCCGACCTTATTGAAAAACTAAGAAACCAAAAAGACAACCAGTTTTCACTGACTGGTGGGGTTTGGATTCGCTCAGAAGGTAAATTCATTTATATCAACGCAGCGGATAAAAATGGCACACTCTATGGATTACAAATATTCACACCTGATGGCAAAAAGCTGTCTGACATCAGCCAAGCAAATACAGCGGAACATATTTCAGACAATCAATGGCAATTAAATAACACCAGCACCACTCGCTTTCTCGAGCACTCTGTTGAAACAACTCACTACCAAACACGTTTATGGCAAACATCACTTAAGCCCGAACACTTATTCCTAGCGGCTCAAGAGCCCGAATCGCTCTCCTTAAGCCAGTCCAGTCAATACCAGACCTACTTGGCTCAACAAGGGCTTGATAGTGCACAATATAAACTCGAATTTTGGAGTAAAGCACTAAGCCCGTTAGCCTCAATTGCTCTGGTTATCGTCGCGCTTTCGACTGTTTTTGGGCCTCTTAGATCTTCAACTATGGGAGGTCGAATATTTTCAGGCGTTATGATTGGCTTAGTATTTCAAAATGGCCTCAGCCTATTTGGTAAAATGAGCTTAGCCATTGGTTTTTCACCCTTGATAGGTGTGATTGTACCTATTTCAATTTGCTTTCTAATAGGTCTTATATTGATGAGAAGAGTAAGTTAACTTTATTTATTCTTCTTGTGATCGATATAAATTAACTTGGTGTCGCTCAGCTTGTCATGCCAAGACAAGGCATTTTTGTCGATTAAACACCATAAAAACCCCATTCCTAAAACAGCCCAAGACACAAGAGAAAACACAAAACGTGCACTGGCCTGACGCAATGACAGGTCACGACCATCCTCTGCCACCACCTTTATTTTCCATACTTGCATACCCAACGTTTGCCCTGGACGACACCAAAACTTAACAAAAAATGCCCAAGAAACAAGCAATAAAATCCAAAACATCCAAGGACCTTCGACGGCCAAGCCATCATTTAGCAACACAGCAATCCAACCTAAAACAAAATACAACGCCATCAACAAGAAGCTGTCATATAAAGCAGCGGCAAGTCGACGCCACAAATTCACTTTTATTAGATTCATAATCTTTGTCACTTTATTAAAATTTAGTTAGATATAATAATTGTCTATACTTCTATCAATCCAGTTACTTGAGCATCTTAATGATTATACCCAATTTAACACGTTTACAATGGTTCAAAGTATCGTGGCTGTTTAGTCTATCTTGTATTATTTTATCCTATGGTATTTCACTGCAATATCTTTCCTATATACACGTTTCTAGCACACTGGGTGCGGGTTATTTAAGTGTCGCTTTTATTGGACAAATAGGCATTTTAGGCGTGATATTAACACTTCCTATATCCTTATTGGTTACCTTGATAAGGCAAAAAATCATAAACACCCTACTATTATGGTTAAGCGCTTGTTCAGTACTCCTACTACTCACACTAGACACTCAAATATATTCTTTATATCGCTTTCATTTAAGCGGCTTTATTTGGAACCTAGCCTTTGGGGAAGGTGGCAGCCAAATCATCCACCTCTCATGGTACTCAATTTTATTATCGATAATTGGTATTTTTGCTTTATGCACGCTGATTTTCCTTTTACTATTTTTTTCGATAAAAAGAATCTCGAAGCAAAGAAAAGCACCGATACGAATTGGCTTTACCTTAATTTTAATAAGCTTTTTAAGCGCGAACGGTATCCACATTTGGTTTGATGCCCATGGTAACACCGAAATACGTGCCATGACACGCCACATACCTCTTTACCAACCAGCAACCGCAGTACGGTTTATGGCGAAACATGGCTGGATTGATGCTCATCAAGTAAACCAACAACCCAAGCTAAATAACCAGCATACCCGTTCGGATCTATCTTACCCTACGACGCCTTTTAAGACCCACTCAAATGAGAGGCAAAACGTTATATTTATTACCGTTGATGCATGGCGGGCAGATGCCTTTGAGCCAGTCACAACACCGAATACGTTTAAGCTAACAGAAGCGCAGCACGCACAATACTTTAAGGATCACCACAGCGGCGGCAACGTTACAAAAGGAGGGATTTTCAGTTTATTTTATGCACTACCTGCGACGTACTGGGATGCTTTCACCGCAGCACAACACGCTCCCGTTTTTTTTCAGACATTACAAAACGAGGGTTATAATACGGGCATCTTTGGCTCTGGGCCATTAATAAACCCAAGCTTTCATCGTAATGTCTTCAGCAGCATCCAGAATCTTACAACGATGACAGAAGGCAATACCGCGGCTCAAAGAGATCTTCAAATGGTGAAGAACTTTCAAACCTTTTTAGATCAAAACCAGCAAGAACCTTTTATTGGCTTTTTATTCTTTGATGCCGCACACGGCTACGCCCCACCGGAAGACTACGAACCTAAATTTAAGCCTTATTGGGACAGAGTTGATCACGTTAAATTAGGGCCAGATTTTGACCCAATCCCCTATAAAAACCGTTATAGAACTGCGCTACATTTTGTTGATGCACAGATAAAAAACGTCATTGATGATTTAAAAAAACGAGATTTATATAGCAACAGTATTATTGTAATTACATCAGATCATGGGGAAGAGTTTAACGAGACAAAATTAAATTATTGGGGACATGGCAGCAATTTCACACCACATCAAACTCAGGTGCCTTTGTTAATAATCTGGCCCAAAAAACCAGCAAAAACAATCGAGTACCGCACAAGTCACTACGACATTGTACCCACAATATTACAAGAAGCATTCTCAGTAAAAGAACCCATACAAAGCTACAGTAGCGGCCATTCACTTTTTGAAGAAGGGGGAAGGGATTGGCTTTTAGTACACAGCTATTTCAATTATGGTGTGATTATGCCAGACCGCCTGATCACAACCTTCCCTACAGGCCAATATGAAATTACGGATCCGCAGCAGCAGCCTTCCAATCTCACCATGCCAGCGGCCGTAACGATTGATGTATTGAAGGAAATAAGCCGTTTTTACAAATAGCTCTAATCGTTTTCAATCTAATGGCTATATAACAGACAAGATAGGGAAACACACCCCCTACCTTGTCTATTTTTTAGCTCTCTTGAGTGATGTACGCTTCTATCCTTAATAACGCTTCCTCTAAACGAGCTTCATCACAGGTATAAGCAAAGCGAACGTACTTATGTGAATTATAAAACCCAAAGTCATCGCCCGGAGTCAAGGCAACATAATACTTTTCCAGTAACCCCAGACACCACGACATAGCGTTATCGGTAATACCAGACACATCCACAAAAACATAAAACGCACCTTGCGCTGGTGCTACAACAGGTAAGCCTAATCGAGCTAACCCCTCTAATAGATAAAGCCGCCTTTCATTTAATCTTTGCCGCCTGCGTTCACATTCATCAAGCACCGAGGACTCTAGCGCCTGGACAGCGGCATACTGTGACACTGTTGGCGCTGAGATAAAAAGGTTCTGCGCAAGCTTAGTCGCCCCATCGATGGCCCATTCAGGAACCACAATCCAGCCCAATCGCCACCCTGTCATAGCAAAGTATTTTGAGAAACTATTAATGACAAAAATATCTTCAGAAATAGACAAGGCTGTCATGTCTTCTCCCTCATAAACCAGCCCCTGATAAATCTCATCCACCATAAGGTGCCCACCAAAACGCACCACTTTTTCATAAGCCTTTTCAATATAGGCTTGACTAAGCACGGCTCCTGTTGGATTTGCCGGTGAGGCCAGCCATAGACCGGAAGTCTGTTCATCCCAATAATCAGCCAAGCTCTCTAATTCAATTGCAAACTGATTGCTGGCATCGGTATTAATCAATTTTGCTTCTGCACCCACCTGCACCAGAAAATGCCGGTTACAGGGATAGCATGGATCAGGCATTAAAACATTATCACCGCTATCAACCATTAAAGACGAAAGTAAGATCAACGCGCCTGAAGCCCCTGGAGTAACGATAATTCTTTCAGGAGAAACATCGGTTTTGTATTTTTTCTGGTAATGCAAAGCAATCGCTCGCTTTAATTCAGGCAAACCAGTGGCCGAGGTGTAGCCTGTTTTACGTTGTTGAATGGCGTCTATACCGCTCTTTGCCACTGATTCATCTGCGACAAAATCCGGCTCACCAACTTCTAAATGAATAACATCCTTACCTGAAGCTTGTAACATCTTCGCTTTATTCAAAATAGCCATGACATGAAACGGAGCAATTGCTTGCACTCTTTTTGCTAAATTACCCATAATTTATGTCTTTTCCTCATCTAAATCGTCTTTTTTTAAAAAGGATTGCCAGAAAGTATCAAAAAATGTGGTTTCATGATCAATAATTTGATAAGTTTCCGCCCTCAATATACCACCCTTAATTATTGTTTACAGGTTAGCGTTAAAACAACCTGCGAAGTGAGGCAAATGTACATGCCAAATATGAATCCAGAGTCATTAATGAAAGACTTCACTCCTTACGAAGCTAAGGCTGGTGAAGAATACATGAACGAAGCTCAGCGCGAGCATTTTAAAAGCATTCTGCGAAACTGGAAACAGAACTTAATGGAAGAGGTTGATCGCACGGTTCACCACCTCCAAGAAGAAGCTGTTAACTACGCTGATCCAAATGACCGAGCAAGCCAAGAAGAAGAATTCAGTCTTGAACTTCGTACTCGTGATCGTGAAAGAAAATTGGTTAAAAAGATCAATAAGACCATTGAGAAGATTGAAGAAGACGATTATGGCTTCTGTGATCACTGCGGCATTGAGATTGGTATTCGTCGCTTAGAAGCGCGCCCAACAGCAACACTTTGCATTGATTGCAAAACACTTGCGGAAATCAAAGAGAAGCAAGTAGGCCGCTAAAAGAGCGCCTGAATAGCTTCAATGAAGAGTATGCATAATTCCTATGTAGGTCGGTTCGCACCCTCGCCAACTGGCCCTCTTCATTTTGGGTCGCTGGTTTGTGCCCTTGCAAGCTATTTAGATGCAAAAAAAAACCATGGCGAATGGCTTATTAGAATAGAAGACGTCGATGGAACTCGATGCAAACCTCTTTATACAGAGACTATAATAAGTTGTTTATCAAGCTACGGCATGGAAAGCGACCGCCCAATAATTGTGCAATCGCAACAAACCAAGGTGTATCAACATTATCTAGAACAGCTAAAAGAAGCTGGCTATGTTTTCCCATGTAACTGCACACGTCAAACTCTCCAAGCCGCTTCCAACCAGCACATAGGCCCTTGCAGCAGCACAACAAACACCCCACACTCTTGGCGACTGCAGAGCCAAGAAGTAAGCTTTCATTACAATGATAAAATACAAGGCCCCCTTAACTTCCATATAAACTCGCAATCTAATTGCCCCGTATTGAAACGAAAAGATCATTTTTTTTCTTATCAACTGGCCGTTGTGGTGGATGACCATCTTCAGGGCATCACTCATATAATTAGAGGTTCAGACTTACTTGAAACCACCGACACACAACTTTTTTTATACCAACGGCTAAATTGGACCCCTCCATCCATCGGCCACATCCCGCTCCTACTCGATCCTAGAAAGCAAAAAATAAGCAAACAAAACCATGCACAAGCGCTACCTGAAGGAGACTTATACACACTCAATGCCGCTTTATCATACTTATGTATCCCCCCAAGCCACTGCGATACAATTAAAGACACAATAAAACACGCGATCCTACACTGGCAACCAGCCCATTTGAGATTCAAGAGCGCACTCCAGATTAAGTCTGAACACGCTCATTTAGCCGATCAAGACCAATAACCAAAGACCCACACAATAAAAACCACCATCCAGCCTATTTTTACAGTGTATAATCGTTACAACACGTTACTATTAGTGACACTATTGACGGTAACTTATTAGCTCTAGGCCCTATGAATGCAAAATATTTTATTAATACACCCCAAAAATTCTCTCTTAACCCCCGCCACACAATGGCTATCTCGTAACGGCTTCCAAGTCAGCTCTTGCGACAGCATCGAGCACATTAAACAGGAACATAATATCGATGTTATTGACTTAATCCTAATAGACTCAAACGCCCTCTCAGAAACACCAGTCAACTTTAGCTTTGCCCCTTGCCCTGTCATAGTATTAGACAGCGAGCCCTCCATAGATCAAGCGGCCCTCATGATCAAAGAAGGCGCTCTTGACTATTTGCCACTCCCAACAACATCTGCAAAACTACTTGAAAAGATCATTCAAGCCTTTGACAAAAGCCCCTCGGAGACCAATTTATTTGCCAATAGCGGCAGTAAAGACGAAGCCTTACACTTACAAATTCGAGCCAACGGCATTATTGGCAGCAGCCCAGCCATGCAAGCACTCTTTAGTGATATGCAAAAAATATCAGGCACGGATGTGACCGTTCTTATCCGAGGAGAATCCGGTACAGGCAAAGAGCTCGTTGCAAAAGCACTACACAATTTAAGCCATCGAAAACGCCAATCCTTAATCAGCGTAAACTGTGCAGCCATCCCAGAAAACCTAATAGAATCAGAGCTTTTCGGACATGAAAAAGGCGCATTCACTGGTGCCGCAAGTGCCCGAGATGGTTTAATTTTTGCGGCTAATGACGGCACCTTGTTCCTAGATGAGATAGGCGAGCTTCCCCTTGAGGCTCAAGCTCGGTTACTGAGAGTATTGCAAGAAGGAGAAATTCGTCGAGTAGGCGCGGTCTCTTCTACCAAAGTAAATATACGATTGGTAACAGCAACCCATAGAAACTTACAAGACATGGTTGTTAAAGGCTTATTCAGGGAGGATTTGTATTATCGACTTTATGTGATGGAGCTTATCCTGCCGCCACTTAGAGAAAGAGGAGATGACATTTCTTTAATAGCAGAAACCCTGCTATATAAAGTATGTGAAAAGCATCACAAAACAAAACTTAAGTACACAAAAGAGTTTGATAAAGCCATTAGAGCGCACAACTGGCCAGGCAACGTTAGAGAGCTTGAGAATGCGATTGAACGAGCAACCATCTTAAGCGGCCCGCATAAAATTGACCCTGCCAACTTAAAAATCCCGCAACAAACTCAAAAAAATCAACAAACAAAAGAAGCACATACCATAAACGATGACCTAACCCTTGATGGGTACCTTAAATACGTCGTATTAAGGAAGCAAAATGCATTAACTGAGACCCAACTTGCACACTCCTTGGGCATTTCGAGAAAAAGTTTATGGGAAAGAAGAAAAAAGCTAGGAATAGAAAGAAAAGTAACACCAAAAAGTAACACTTGATACAAAATCACACACACTTAATTTAATGATTTTGTAATTTTTGTAATAAAAAAAACAAAAAAACCTTACACATCAGAAACATAATAAAATTGGCACAGCTTGTGCTCTAATACGGACACAACGATAACAAAACAGACCATAATAAAAATAAAGTTAGTCGTCGAATGTAAGTTCCTAAAAATAAAAATAACATATTGGAACACCTTAGCCTCTTAAAATAAAAATAAAACCTGAGGCTAGGGATAGAAAAATCGCTTTGGATAATTGATCTTTTTAGATATATAAGCCTTCGGGCAATGAAAACATTGCAATAATAAAAATAAGTTTTGAGTAGAACTGCAACAGCAGCACCAACTTTGTTTTCGGAACTAATATCTTCATGTATCCAAAGCGATTATTTTGTTTATCGCTTCCTCTCTTAATTTCTTATCTCTTAGTTACATCTTTTTATTTCAAGTGAAAGTTTTGCATTACACGTGTAAAATGCTTCAGTCGTCAATTTAATAGTCTGTATTCCAATGCTAACAGGATTTAAATATCTAGCTAAAAAAGCAAGTTCACTCTTTGCTCCTAAAACAACAACGTATCCGATTGTGATACCGCGTGACCAACACACACTATCACGCTCTGGCCTTAGTCCAAATGCAATTAAAGTGCTCTACCGCCTCAACAAAGAAGGCTTCGATGCTTACTTAGTTGGTGGCTGCATCAGAGACCACTTAATCGATATTACACCAAAAGACTTTGATGTTGTCACAAACGCCACACCAGAAGAAGTGCATGCCATCTTTTCAAATTCTCGACTGATAGGTAGACGCTTTCGTTTGGTGCACGTAACCTACGGCCGTGAAATTATTGAAGTATCAACATTTAGAGCGAACGCCACGCCACCCAATGACACTGACAATAATAAAGAAAGTCGCGTCAGTCTGAAAGACAAAGATTCCGCCCGCTCGTCTCATGGCATCATTTTAAGAGACAACGTATGGGGAGATATTGAACAAGACGCCCAGAGACGTGACTTCACTTTCAACGCACTTTATTACAATGTAGCTGACTTTAGTATCCATGACTATTGCGGTGGCCTTGAAGACATCCAAAAGCAGCAAGTCAGAATCATTGGCGATGCCAGCCAACGCTACCAGGAAGATCCTGTTCGTATGTTAAGAGCAGTTCGCTTTGCCGCTAAGCTTAATTTTGATATTGAAGAAAATACGGCGAAACCAATGAAAGATATGGCTCACTTACTGGACCATATCCCACCCGCCAGGCTTTTTGAAGAAGTGTTAAAATTACTCGGCAGTGGCTATGGTGTTGCCACTTACCATCTACTGCGAAAATATGGACTATTCCGTTATTTATTTCCTGAAACCGACGCTCTGATTCGCAATAACTGGAAAAGTCAAAGTGTCGATGTTGAGAAATTCATTCTGCAGGGCCTAACCAATACAGACAATCGAATACAAGACGGAAAGAGCACCGCACCTTACTTCTTGTATGCTATTTTACTTTGGCCAAAAGTCCTATACCGACACGAAGAATTTTTAGCACAAGGACTACCTGAAACGCCAGCACTCCACCAAGCCGCCTCATTAGTATTAGATAATCAGGTTGCACACACTTCAATTCCAAGACGCTTTTCGACACCTATGCGGGAAATCTGGGATCTACAATTTAGATTACCTAAACGCTTTGGAAAACGAGCCTTCACTCTTGAACAGCATCCTCGTTTTAGAGCGGCTTTTGACTTCATTTTGATCAGGGAAGACAGCGGTTCTGATTTAGACAACCTGGGGTCTTGGTGGCAAGAATTCCAAGACGCCACCGATAAAGAAAGATCGGTGCTAATCAACAAAGCTGACCCATTAAAAAATGGCAAAAAAACAGCCACAAAACGCCGACCTCGTCGCCGTAAGCCTAATGCTAAAAGAGTCACAGCAACCAATAAGGATGTAATGCCTGATGAATAAGGTTTATGTTGGGCTGGGCAGCAACCTTAACGAGCCGCTATTGCAGCTAGAGAGTGCACTAAAAGAATTAAGTTCACGAGCCGATGTTTATGACCTAGTCGTCTCTCATTTTTATTCTAGCAAACCAGTAGGGCCCCAAGACCAGCCCGATTTTGTTAATGCTGTAGCCGCATTTTCAACCACACTAAACCCTATCCAGCTACTTGATACATTGCAAAAAATTGAGCAAGACCACCATAGAATCAGAGATCGTCATTGGGGTCCAAGAACCTTAGATTTGGACATTCTACTTATCAATAATGATACTCTTTCGTTACCAAGATTGACTGTGCCCCATCCACATATGCTGGAACGCGGTTTTGTAATTAAGCCACTCGCCGATATTACACCGAAAATGCTACTATCAAATGGCAAAACCGTTGAAGAGCATTTACTTCGAATCAACACAACTGACTTAGTCTGCCTATAAGAAGAAAACTATGTACGCCGATACTTCAAAGAAAAAACTCAGTAATCCAGTAACCTTAAGCCGTTTAAAGAAAATGAAAGCCGAAGGAGAAAAGTTTACTTGTCTTACCGCCTACGATGCGACCTTTACTCACATTATGAATGAAGCTGGTATTGAAACTATTTTAGTTGGCGACTCTTTGGGCATGGTAATACAAGGCCAAGACAGCACGTTACCCGTTACCATTGACGAGATGTGCTACCACGTTAGAGCCGTAAAACGCGGTAACACTCATGCTTTTTTATTAGCCGATATGCCCTTTATGAGCTACAGCAAACCCGAGCTTGCTCTGGATAATGCGGCCAAGCTGATGCAAGCTGGAGCAAACATGGTAAAGCTAGAAGGTGGCAGCTGGCTTTGCGATACGGTTCAACTTCTGTCTCAAAGAGGCATACCGGTTTGTGCCCACCTAGGCCTAACACCTCAAGCTGTACATAAGCTGGGAGGTTATAAAGTTCAAGGCAAAACAGACTCGGCCGCAGACCAAATCAAACAAGATAGCCTTAATCTAGTTAACGCTGGAGCCGACATTTTACTTTACGAATGCATTCCTACAGAGCTTGGCAAAGAAATCTCGCAAATGGTCGAAGTACCGACAATTGGAATAGGGGCAGGACAACACACCGATGGTCAAGTACTTGTTTTACACGACATGATAGGCATTAATTTAGGCAAACGCCCAAGATTTGTTAAGAACTTTTTAACCAATGGACGCTCAATTCAAGAGTCATTTGAAGCCTTCGCCCAAGAAGTTAAAGATCAAACCTTCCCAGCAGATGAGCACGGCTTCTAATCATGAGAACATGTCATACCGTCAAAGAATTAAGAGCCGCTTTAAAAGCGGAGCGACTAAAAGATAAAAGCATTGTGTTTGTCCCAACTATGGGTAACCTTCATGATGGACATATGAGCCTTATTCGAAGAGCTAAAAATGAAGGGGATGTCATCGTTGCCTCTATTTTCGTTAACCCAATGCAATTTGGAGTAAGCGAAGACATTGAGCGATACCCTCGCACATTAGTAGAAGATCAAGCCCTTCTTTTAGAGAATGGTTGCCATTATCTATTTGCACCAGACGCACTTGAAATGTACCCAGATGGAAAGCGCAGCCAAACTCAAATAGAAGTATCTGGCCTCTCAGACATTTTGTGTGGCGCCAGCCGACCTGGACACTTTGTTGGTGTTGCCACAGTTGTGACTAAACTTTTTAACATTGTACAGCCAGACTTTGCAATTTTTGGTAACAAAGATTACCAACAATTAAAAGTCATTGAAGACATGGTTCGTGACCTGAGCTCAAATGTGGAGGTCATTGGCATAGATACAGCACGTAACAGTGATGGCCTAGCAATGAGCTCTCGTAACGGCTACCTTACAGAAGAAGAAAGAAACATCGCACCTACAATGTATAAAACCTTGCTTTGGGCAAAAGAACAGCTTATTGCAAACCGTGCGAGTCACGAGGACATTCGCGAACAAGCTCAACAGAAGCTTGAAGCGGTTGGTTTCCGTCGTGATTATTTTGAAATACGCGCACAAGATAATTTACAAACACCATCAGAGGAAGAGAAAAGCCTCGTCATCCTGGCGGCGGCACATCTAGGCAGCGCGCGTCTTATAGACAACTTGCGCGTTGAATTAGCCTAATTCACTTTCAATGAGGCCCTAACCTAACTCAAGCACAGTTATGTCTAGATGCCTCAACAAACTAGGGAGATTGTAATGAGTTCACCCACAAAATTAACGGCTTGGAAAGCATTAACAGAACACCAAAAAGAAATGGCATCTGTTAACATGAAGTCCTTGTTTGAAAGCGATGCACTACGCGCTCAACAGTACACAGCAAAAGCGGCAGGCTGGACACTGGATTATGCCAAAAATCGTGCGAATAAAAAAACGCTCTCTTTATTAATGGATCTAGCGAAAGAAGCCGGATTAGAACACGCCATAAAAGGTATGTTCAACGGTGCTCATATCAATAACACAGAAGATCGCTCGGTTCTGCATATCGCACTTCGAGCCAGTCAAGCTCAGGATGTTCTGCTTGTTGACGGCGTCAATGTATTAGAAGAAGTCCGCTCGACACTCCAGCAAATGGAAAAATTTGTAGCCCAATTGCACAGTGGCGAATGGAAAGGATACACAGGAAAACGCATTACGGATGTCATATCTATCGGTATTGGTGGCTCTTACCTTGGCCCAAAAGTTGTAACAGAAGCCCTAACGCCGTATAAAAAAGACGACATCAAAGTACATTTTGTGGCGAACATCGATGGTTCAGACATCACAGGCAAGTTAAAACAAGTGAATCCTGAAACAACGGTTTTTGTGATCTCCTCTAAAACCTTTGGCACCCTAGAAACCTTATCGAATGCTAACGCAGCGCGTGACTGGTTCCTAAGCAATGGCGGTTCACAAGAAAACGTCGGCAAACACTTCGCCGCGGTGAGCTCCAACGTAAAAAAAGCCGTCGACTTTGGTATGGAAAAAGAAAACATCTTCCCTATGTGGGATTGGGTTGGGGGACGCTATTCACTTTGGTCTGCTATTGGCTTACCGGTGGCAATCGCCGTTGGCATGGATAACTTCTACAACTTACTAGACGGCGCCCACCAAATGGACGAGCATTTTCGCACCACTCCATTTAAAGAAAACCTACCGGTCATTATGGGCACTTTAGGCGTCTGGTATACCAACTTCCATAATGCACAAACTCACGCTTTAATTCCTTACGATCATTATCTACGCGCTATGCCCGCTCACATTCAGCAGCTCGACATGGAAAGTAATGGTAAAGCAAATCTACTAAATGGTGATGACATAGAAACAGACACGGGCCCAATCATCTGGGGTGGCGCTGGCACCAACGGGCAACATGCATACCATCAACTATTGCATCAAGGCACGCGCCTGGTGCCTGTGGACTTCATCGCTCCATTAGCGTCTCACAATCCCATTGGCGAACACCATACACAATTGTTTGCTAACTGCTTAAGCCAATCACAAGCCTTGATGGTCGGTAAAACATTAGACCAAGCAGAGCAAGAACTGCGTGATGCAGGTGCAACCGCCGAACAAGTCGCCAAAATTGCACCACACAAGGTGATCAAGGGCAACCGCCCAAGCAACACCCTATTAACCGATAAAATGACACCCGCCACCGTAGGTGCTTTGATCGCCCTCTACGAGCATCGTACTTTTGTACAAGGCACGATTTGGGGCATCAATTCCTTCGACCAATGGGGCGTAGAACTCGGCAAAGTATTGGGAACAGACATCTACAACCGCCTTGTTAGCGACAGCGACAACAGCGCACTGGATGCCTCGACTCAAGCACTGATCAACGCGTTCAAGAAAGCTTAAGCTTAAGCAAAAAAGTGACTCTAATAAAAATCACCAACCAGAGCTGGTTGGTGATTTTTATTTCATAATACAGCTAACTCAACTCAATTCACCTCAGCATTACGAACCAAACGAAGCGAGCCACTGACATTTAAGCGTTTGGACTCTATTCTTCCATGAATAAACTCAACAACCCAAATATTGTCACGAAAAATGTCTTTCACTGGCGTTGAAGTAAAAAAACTCACAATGGGTGTATTCGGAAACACCTCTAGATTAATAGCAGGTCGATAGCATTGGGCCTCGACAATTGACCTCAGCTCTTTAACATTCGGTACTCGCCAATCATTAAAGCCCGCAAACCCCTCCCCCGCATTCAACACCTCTACACTTCTTAGAAATACATCCCAAAAAGCGACGCTTGCGCTGCCAACGTCACATTGACTTCCTGACATGCCTTCAGGGCATTGCTTCCACATCAACCCAGTCTTTAAGTCTGTTACCGTTTCATCTGCATTCAGCGTAAAACGAGTCGTTGGCGTGCTGGCCACAATATTATCAGGCTTACAATTGACTTGTGTCTCAGCATACGAAAATGAACATAACCCAATATAACTCAAGCAGACCAACCCACGCATGGCTTTCAACATAATTATTCTCCACCACTTACTAATCGAACAGCACGACCAGCCACCTTTGACTCAGATAGAATCAAGTTACCTCCAGTTAGTGTGGCCGCATTTTGCACATCAAACAGCACAACCCATGCCTTATGACTCTCAGTATTTTCAGGGTCAGGCCCATCTGTCCAAAATTTTGTACCTGTTGTTGTATTTGAAAAATACGCTGTATCTATTGAAGGCGACCCATTACCGAAATTCACTAAACTAAGCAATTCATCTGGCGTCGGCATACGCCAAGTTTCTATTCCACATAATTTACTTTTATTAACACGTGCAACAAAAGACTCTGTATTGCATAAGTTTTCCTCTGCCGTGGTATAGCCAAAACAGGCTAATGGCTGGCTATCTTCTCCCCCTGAGTCACGTCCATTTTCAGCCATGTCCGAATTATACCAACTGAAAATATCGTCAACATCATGCAATCCTTCATCGCCCTTAAAGCCACTCCCTCCTTGCTTCACTTCCCACACTAAGCCTGTTACATCATCTTTCACACAATTCCAAAATGCCTCAGTTGGCTCCAAAGGAGACCCAAGCGCATCCAATTTTGTATAGCGAAAACCAGCAAAACCATCCGTATTATCATTATTGGTTGAATCCAATCCAATAGAGCAGTCTTGTTGTGCGATAAAATCACCGTCACAGCCAACATTATGCTGACCTGTCGCATTAGAGTCATTTACATAATCAGGAAACTCTATACCAAAATCAATACCAGTATCAGCCAACGAGAAAGCCGTCACACCTGCAGCCAACGCAGTAGGTGTCGCCGTCACTTCATTACTCATCAACCCCTCTACACCGGCACTAACCGCCGTAACAACAAAAAAATAAGGGGTGTCGTTAGTTAAACCACTCACGATACTCGTTGTCGTAAGCGTATCCGTAATAAGCTCACCATTTTCTAAAGACGCGTAGTTAGCCACATCATTTAATAACGAAAAGCTTTCTGTCGAATAATACACATTGTATGAATCCGCTTCGTCCACCTTAGACCAGTTTAGTTCAACACTTTGATTTCCAGCCTCAGCCACAAGATTTTGTGGCGAACCGTTATCCGCCAAAGGAATGGCTCTCACCTCAGCACTTCGGCCACTTTCACCGACACTGTTCACCGCCGTCATGGTAAAGAAATATTCCGTTCCATTAGTCAGGTCTAACAACTCTACACTTAACTCTGACAGACTTCCTACAATTCGCCCTCCAGATAAAGCAACCACCTCAGATAAACTGGATAAACCCGCCATACTCTCAACAGCATAATAAAGCGTATAACTGTCGGCTCCCTCTACCGCTGACCAAGTCAGATCAACGGATTCATTCTTTGCCGTAGCAATTAAAGACGTTATCGTACTTGGTAAACTGGCTGTCGTACCACCGTCTGTCGCACCACCGTCTGTCGCACCATCGTCTGTCGTACCATCGTCTGTCGTACCACCGTCTGTCGTACCACCGTCTGTCGTACCATCGTCTGTCGCACCATTATCTGACGTAGCATCACCGCCACCTTCAGGCGTTCCACACCCAATTAAGCTGGCTATAAAGAGACATTGCAATAACACATACATTTTTTTCATAATCCACTCGATACTTCAAATCCAAAAGTAGAATGCAAACACCAATAAAACCATTCATTCAATTAGCATACTCGCCTTAAAGCGTATCGACAGCCTAAAAGGTTACTTTATTTAAATCAAAAAAAAGCAGAGTGATATAAGTCACTCTGCTTTTTTACTTACGAAGAAAGGCCGTGGTATTAAATGTGTTCTACTTGTTCAATTTCGTAAACCACTTCACCACTTGGAATTTTAATCGTGACTTCATCACCTTCCATTTTACCTATAATCGCCTTGGCAATAGGAGACGCATAAGAAATCTGTTTCTTCTTAACATCCGCTTCATCATCCCCAACGATACGGTAAATAACCGTTTCTTCTGTATCGACATTGAATAAAGTAACTGTCGCACCAAATATCACTTTTCCTGTATGAGGAATCGTCGTGACATCAATTACCTGAGAGTCAGCCAGTTTACCTTCAATCTCTTTAATACGACCTTCGGCAAAACCCTGCTCTTCTCGCGCGGCATGGTATTCTGCATTTTCTTTTAAATCGCCATGCTCACGAGCCGTGGCGATGTCTGCAATAATACGTGGGCGCTGGACAGTTTTTAAGTTATTCAATTCTGTGCGAAGCGTTGCTTCACCAACCACTGTCATCGGTACTTTTCTCATTATTTCCCCAAATGCAAATCTTGCAATCTTCTAACCTTAGTTTCCCCTTTAAGGCCAATCGCTAAGCTTGTCGCTTCTGCACCAGCCAGCGTTGTAGTGTAACAAACCTTACGCTGTAATGCTGTACTACGAATAACAGATGAATCTGCAATCGCTTGCGTGCCAGAAGTAGTATTAATAATGTAATCGATTTCGTCGTTTTTCATCATATCCACTATGTGAGGACGACCTTCGTTCACTTTATTGACCTTGCGAACATCCACACCATTTTCCGTTAGGTAGTCTGCTGTTCCGCCTGTAGCCACCAAATCAAAGCCCAAACCAGCTAATCGCTTAGCAACGGCAATGGCACCTTCTTTATCCATGTCACGAACACTGATAAAAGCACGACCTGACGTTGGTAATTCTGTACCACCACCTAGCACCGCTTTACCGAAAGCTTCTGCAAAGGTATCACCAACCCCCATGACTTCACCTGTCGACTTCATTTCAGGCCCAAGAATAGGATCAACCCCTTGGAACTTATTGAATGGGAAGACAGCCTCTTTCACACTGTAGTAAGAAGGAATGATTTCTTTCGTAAAACCAAGCTCTTCCAATGTTTTACCAGCCATTACTAAGGCCGCAACTTGCGCCAAAGAACGACCAATGCACTTGGATACGAATGGTACAGTACGTGATGCACGAGGATTAACCTCTATGACGTAAATTTCGCCGTCTTGCACCGCCAACTGAGTGTTCATCAAACCAATAACACCAAGCTCTAACGCCATATTCTTAATCATTTCACGAATGTCATCTTGAACTGTCGCTGACAACGAATAAGGGGGCAATGAACAAGCCGAGTCACCAGAGTGAACGCCCGCTTGTTCGATATGCTGCATGATGCCGCCGATAACCACTTGATTACCATCACTGATACAATCGATATCGATTTCAATCGCGGCATTCAAAAAGTGATCTAGCAACACAGGGCTGTCATTAGAGACTTTTACGGCGCTTGTCATGTAACGCATTAATTCTTTTTCGTTATAAACAATTTCCATAGCGCGGCCACCCAAAACATAGGATGGACGAACCACAAGCGGGTAACCAATGACAGCCGCTTTGGCAGCCGCTTGTTCAACGCTACGTACTGTCGCGTTATGAGGTTGCTTGTAGCCCAAACGCTGAATCATGCTTTGGAAGCGCTCACGATCTTCCGCTCGGTCAATTGACTCAGGCGTCGTACCAATAATAGGCACGCCTTCGTTTTGCAATGCACGTGCAATTTTCAGCGGCGTTTGACCTCCAAATTGAACGATCACACCTTTCGGCTTCTCTTTGCGAACGATTTCCAATACATCTTCTAATGTCACTGGCTCGAAATACAAACGATCAGACGTATCGTAATCTGTAGAAACCGTTTCAGGGTTACAGTTAACCATGATGGTTTCATAGCCATCTTCTCGCAGACCTAACGCCGCGTGAACACAGCAGTAGTCAAATTCAATGCCTTGACCAATACGGTTTGGGCCACCGCCAAGAATGATGACTTTGTCTTTATTCGTTGGCGCCGCTTCACATTCGTCTTCGTATGTGGAGTACATGTAAGCCGTGTTTGTTGCAAATTCGGCCGCACAAGTATCAACACGCTTAAAAACAGGATGAACATCCATCAAATAACGACGTTCACGCATTGATTTTTCTGTCACATCCATCAAGCTTGCAAGACGAGCGTCAGAGAAACCTTTACGCTTTAGACGACGAAGGACATCGTACGTCATATCAATCAAGCCTTTGTTGGCCAACGCTTTCTCTTCTTTGATCAAATCTTCGATTTGCACCAAGAACCAATGATCAACACCCGTTGCCGCGTACACTTCGTCGACCGTCATGCCTGAACGGAAAGCATCACCAATGTACCAAATACGATCAGATCCAGGGTTTTGTAACTCAAACGCCAGTTTCTCTTTGCTATTTTCTTCAGAAAAATCCAACTGAGGATTAAAACCATCAGAGCCTACTTCCAAGCCACGTAATGCTTTTTGCAATGACTCTTGGAAAGTACGGCCAATCGCCATAACTTCACCAACCGATTTCATCTGAGTAGTAAGACGATCATTTGCTGTTGGGAATTTTTCAAACGTAAAACGAGGGATTTTGGTCACAACATAGTCAATTGCAGGCTCGAAGCTCGCTGGCGTTTGCCCACCAGTGATGTCGTTTTGCAATTCGTCTAGTGTGTAGCCAATCGCTAATTTCGCAGCGATTTTCGCAATTGGGAAGCCAGTTGCTTTCGATGCCAAAGCGGAAGAACGAGACACACGAGGATTCATTTCGATAACAACAAGACGACCTGTTTTTGGATCCATACCAAATTGAACGTTAGAGCCGCCTGTTTCAACACCAATTTCACGCAATACCGCTAAAGAAGCGTTACGCATGATTTGATATTCTTTGTCCGTTAAGGTTTGTGCTGGCGCAACCGTAATGGAGTCACCCGTGTGAACCCCCATCGCGTCAAAGTTTTCAATCGCACAAACAATGATGCAGTTGTCTTTTTTGTCTCGAACAACTTCCATCTCGTACTCTTTCCAACCAATCAAAGATTCATCGATTAGCAATTCATTGGTTGGTGACAAGTCCAAACCACGAGTACAAATTTCGTTAAATTCTTCCATGTTATATGCGATACCACCACCAGTACCACCCATGGTGAACGAAGGACGAATAATACAAGGAAAGCCCAAGTCGGCCTGTACCTTCAACGCTTCTTCCATGCTATGGGCAATACCCGCACGCGGACATTCAAGACCAATGGCCTTCATTGCTTGGTCGAAACGATTTCGGTCTTCCGCTTTATCGATGGCATCCGCCGTCGCACCAATCATTTCAACATTGTATTTTGCAAGTACGCCGTGACGCTCAAGATCAAGCGCACAGTTCAATGCCGTTTGACCACCCATTGTTGGCAAGACCGCATCAGGACGTTCTTTTTCAATAATTTTTTCGACTGTCTTCCATTCAACAGGTTCGATATAAGTCGAATCCGCCATTGAAGGGTCTGTCATTATGGTAGCTGGGTTAGAATTCACCAGAATAACGCGAAAACCTTCTTCACGAAGTGCTTTACACGCTTGAGCACCAGAGTAGTCAAATTCACAAGCCTGGCCGATAACGATTGGGCCAGCACCTAAAATTAAGACGCTTTTTATGTCAGTACGCTTTGGCATAGTCTTCTCGTTCCTGTTCAGGCTTTAGATGCTTTAATGTTTTCAATGAACTGATCGAATAGAGGCGCCACATCGTGCGGCCCTGGGCTCGCTTCCGGGTGTCCTTGGAAACTGAACGCGCTCTTGTCAGTACGGGAAATACCCTGCAGTGAACCATCGAACAAAGATTTGTGTGTCATCACAAGGTTAGCTGGCAGAGTTTCTTCGTCTACTGCAAAACCATGGTTTTGGCTTGTAATCATCACAGTGCCTTTTTCGATTGCTTGTACTGGGTGGTTCGCACCGTGGTGACCAAATTTCATTTTTTTCGTTTTCGCGCCAGAAGCCAAAGCCAAAAGTTGATGCCCAAGACAAATACCAAATACTGGGATATCTGTTTCTAGGATCGCTTTAATAGCTTGAATTGCGTAATCACACGGTTCTGGATCACCAGGGCCATTCGATAGGAAAACGCCATCAGGGTTCAGAGCCAACACATCGCTTGCGGGCGTTTTTGCAGGAACAACTGTCAAACGACAGCCGCGCTCTACTAACATGCGTAAAATGTTTTGTTTTACACCAAAATCATAAGCCACAACATGGAAGTCAAATGAAGCCGGTGTTGTGTGGCCTTTCACTAGATCCCACGTTGATTCTGTCCATTCATACGCTTTTTCAACGGTCACCTCTTTCGCCAGATCCATACCTTTAAGGCCTGGGAAAGATTTTGCAGCGGCAATAGCGGCGGCTTCATCTAGGTTTTCACCAGCCATGATGCAACCAGCTTGTGCGCCTTTTTCTCGTAAAATACGAGTTAACTTACGTGTATCAATATCGGCGATGCCCACAACACCTTTACGCTTCAGGTAAGAGTCCAAAGACTCTTGTGAACGCCAGCTGCTCGCGACCAAAGGAAGGTCTCGAATAATCAAACCTTCGCACCATACGTTGTTCGACTCTTCATCTTCAGAGTTAACACCCGTATTGCCGATATGAGGATAGGTCAAAGTGACCATTTGTCGAGCATAGGAAGGGTCGGTAAGAATTTCTTGATAACCAGTCATTGAGGTGTTAAAAACGACCTCAGCCGTTGAAGAGCCATCAGCTCCGATCGACACGCCTTTAAATATTGTGCCGTCTTCCAGAGCTAAAATCGCTGTTGTTGCCAAAGGAACCTCCCGTTTAGAGCCTATTCAGGTTGCAAAAAAGCGAGACGAACCAAAGGTTCACCTCGCTTTTTAATAATTGCGCTTTTGACGTCTATTTATCGAACTCTTTTCAATAAATCTCGCGCTCAAAAAATCTTAGCAATTCTACTCTTAGAGGATGAAAATATCCACTAAAAAGCCACTTTTTTCCAGTAAATACAAGGAATTCTAGAAGGTTTTAGCTGACCCTTTAGTCAAGATTAAAACTCCTAAGAATATGAGTATTTCAACACAAAAGCTGATCCGCCACCTCTTGAGCAATATCATAACCCTTAAGGTTAGCCAGCAGACTTAATGCAAACGTCATCGCCGTTGCAGGGCCTGTACTGGTTAATATATTACCATCCATAACGACGGGTTGATCAGGAATATAGTCAGCGCCTGTAAGTCCAGCCTCAAAACCTGGGTAGCAAGTAGCTTGTTTGTCGACTAAAAATCCGTGGGTTCCTAAAACAACAGCAGGAGCGGCACAAATAGCCGCTAACAAAGCATCATGGATATCATGCTTTTCCAATATATCAACCAATAAGTGACTGTCTCTTAAGTGCTCAGCTCCTGGCATGCCTCCAGGAAGCGCAATGGCATCAAACATGGTCTCAGCCACATCAACAAGCAATACATCGGCCTCAATTTTAGTACCTCTGGCGGCTTGGATTGCTTTTCTTTCATGCACACTGGCCACAACAACCTCAACCTTACCACGTCTTAATACATCAATAATGGTAACGATTTCTATATCTTCACTGCCATCAGCAATAGGCACAAGTAACGTTGTCATGCTTATATCCTTTTGAATAATTTAAATAGGTGAACTTTCTTGAACAATTCGATTCATTAACAAAGCATGCTCATTAGGAGCGGCATAATAGTTTTTTCTCAAACCTACGGGTACGAAACCAACGTTCTGGTACAAAGAAATTGCGGGTAAATTCGATTCCCTCACTTCTAATATAAACTGAGAGACATGACGGCCCATCATCTCATCAAACCACTGTTCAATTAATTGTTTAGCGTAACCAAGTCGACGACATTCTGGGTGGACAACAATTAGCTCAAGCTCCGATTCATCTAGTACAACTGACGCCGTAAGCCAAGCGAAAATACTTTGCTCTTTATCATCCGCAATAACCCAATTACTTCGGGACTCAAGAGCGTCTTTAATTAATTTTTTCCCCCATGGGTTCTCATTGGATGCTTTATCCAACACATCAATTCCATTAAGATCCTCAACCAACGCCTTACGAATCATACTTGCAGTACCTTTTGCATTTCCACCCATGCCTCCCGCTTCAGTTCAGGAATTCGGTATAGCTCAGGCAAACTGACTATATTGGCACGAGGTAAAGAAACAACCTTAGAGTCAACAGGTAACGCCGACACAACGTGCTGTATTTGAGCACCTGCCACGATTAAAATAGGCGCCTCAACGCCGTCTAAATACCGCTCAATAAAACTGTCTAATGCACTTAACATCCAATCCGTTCTGTCAACAAAATAAGGATTAGTTAATTTGTCTGGCCATGAAAATTTCGAGGAAACCCATTCATCGGTTGTTTGTTTCAATAGCGCTTGTGACATTTTCAATGCTAACCGCTCAATCTCATTAAACGCATCAAATGCTCTCGGAACTTGGGTCAATAGAAGCAAACGCTTTTCAACAACATAAAGCTGAACGCTAAAATCATGCGAAAGTTTTTCATCGAATACAGACAACGGTGCAATTTCTACCGCATATTCTTCGATAGGTTGCAAATCTTCGACAATAACAGAGGAATTAGTTAGCAGCTCTTCTTTAAGACCTGCCACCGTCTTTTGAGTCACTTCAGGATCTTTGCTTAGAACGGCAGGAGCCCTAAAACCAAACCCAGCACTGGCTACCGAGTCCGCTTTCTTATCAAGGTTAAACGATTGATTTGAATCGAAACTCCATGGAGAGATAGGTCGAGATAACACAACGACATTGGCTACGGATGATTTGGGTAGCCAATGAACAATTCCCATTTTTTCTAAGCAATACGCTTGCTGTACTGAGTTATTTTGCATTCGCTTGTACATTACCCTCAAATTCAAGAAAGCACAGGGAAAAACACAATTCCCACATCACAAAGGAGGCATTTCGATAAAAAATAGTCGCTGCAACTACTTTAGTGACTATGCAGAAACCTATAATAGCAGCATATGCATCTAGACGAGTAATGGATCTTAGGTAATTGCATAACTTTCATAATGAGTGGATGACTTTTCATAACCATCATTAAAAAAAGCCGCTATAATCCTCAGCTCTATGTCGCAAGGTGCTTTTTCAAAGTGAAACGGGAAAACAGTGAAAGTCTGTTACTGCCCCCGCAACAGTAAATTGGCCTTTCACGCCAACAGTCTGGAGACCGGCCTTACGTCACCTTAATACATTACACGGGTGTGTGTAATTGATGGAGAATCATAAAATGCATATTGAACCAGAACTCGTTACTGGCGCAAAACTACTCTTAAGCTACGCGACCGCTACGGTCTCATTTGGCCTGATTGCTAGAGCGTCGCTCCAAGCCATTAAACAAGATGGCTTAAACACACTGCTCATCCGCAGTCTTATGTCAGTAATGGCTGTGTTTGTGTTTTTTGAACTCTTTATACATCACCCTGTTGGCGTCTCTGAAGTCCACTTAATTTTAGGTTCTTCTCTTTTCTTATTGCTCGGACCCGCCGCCGCCGGATTAGGATTAGCTGGAGGGCTCTTAATTCAAGGCGCGTTTTTTGCGCCTATCGATCTGCCACAATACGGCATGAACGTAACAACCTTGATATTACCCCTCTTCGCCATGTCAGAGCTGGCTAAACGCATCATCCCCAGAAAGACTAAATATATTGATTTAAGCTATTCTCAAACATTAAAATTATCTTTCGCCTATCAAGGCGGCATTATTGCATGGGTGGCATTTTGGGCGGTTTATGGCCAAGGTTTTGAAGCCAGTAACCTTTCATCCGTTGCAACCTTTGGTGCGGCGTATTTTAGTGTAATACTACTCGAACCTGTAGTAGATCTTGGACTTTTAGCTTTAGCCAAAACACTGAGCCACTTCCGCTTTGTTACTCTCTTTGAAAAACGACTGTATTCTACCCAAGAGTAATCAATTTAGAATCTTATTAAAGGAACCCTATGAATTTATCAACGTTTTTTTCAGCCGCCGTTATCTCGGCTACCGCCCTATTTACCACTCAATCTAGCGCGAATGACGTGACTTTACCTGACTTAAATGGCCAGGTAATCGTTGCCGTCACCGAAAATGCTTATACCCCCCTAAACTTTATTGACCCAAAGACGGGTAACGGCATTGGTTGGGAATACGACGCTTTTAACGAGATTGCTCACCGACTCAATGCAAAAGTAGATTGGCAGTTGAGCAGCTGGGATTCTATGATACAAGCGGTAAAACAAGGTCAGTTTGACGTTGGTATGGATGGCATCACCATCAATGATGAACGTAAAAAAGAAATCGACTTTTCTATGCCTTACATGGTGTCTCAACAATTCATGTTGGTCAGAGAAGATGAAGGGCGTTTTGAGGAGCATACTGGCTTTGCTAACAACAGCGATTTATTAATTGGGGCTCAACCAGGCACAACTAACTTTTATGTCGCTGTTTACAATGTTTTAGATGGCGATGAGAACAACAGTCGAATCCAATTATTTGAAACGTTCGGCGCGTCTGTTCAAGCATTAAAAAGTGGTGATGTAGACATGGTGCTAATGGACGCCTCATCGGCAAAAGGTTATATGGGAGCAAATCCAGGCATTTTTAAAATCATTGGCGAGCCTCTTGGAACCGAGGAATTCGGCTTTATTCTAACGCCTGGATCAAAATTAACGGACGCCATTAATGCCGCTATAGTCAGCATGAAAGAAGATGGAACACTAGAAGCGCTTAATCAAAAATGGTTTTTTGATTACCAACACTAATCCTTTCCACACTTTCTAACAGTAGGCCATTTTTAATAAATGGCCTACGCTATTAGGCATTATGATTAAAAAACGTTCTTTATCAACTCTTCCTTGGTGGCTGCTTTTCACGGTTATTATCGGCTTACTATTAAGCTGGAACATTGTTTCCGATCAAAACTACACTCAGATATTTAACACATTAAGCAAAGGTTTATGGACAACCATAAGCGTCACTCTGATCGCTTTTATGCTGGCCACCCTAGTTGGGCTTGTCGTTGCACTCGCTGGCTTCTCACGCTTTTCTCTTATTCGACAAGTTGCCACTTTTTATGTGGAAATTATTCGAGGCATCCCTGTCCTGGTTATTTTGTTTTATATCGCTTTTGTTGGTGCCCCAGAAATGGTCAATTTCTATAATTGGGCCTTACAAGACTTAATAGAACACAATATTATTTCTGCAGCACGAACGAGAGATTTCAGTATGCTTTGGCGAGCAATCTTCGCCCTCAGCATAAGTTACAGTGCCTTTCTTGCTGAAGTCTTTCGGGCGGGCATTCAGGAAATAGATAAAGGACAAATTGAAGCAGGTAAGGCTCTCGGACTGAACGGATGGTTACGCTTTCGTTTTATTATTTTTCCACAAGCCATCAAGAAAATTTTACCTCCGCTAGGTAACGATTTCGTGGCCATGATAAAAGATTCTGCCTTAGTCTCGGTGTTAGGTGTACAAGACATTACGCAGATGGGTAAAGTCTATAGCGCTTCAACCTTTCAATTTTTTGAGACCTATAACGTTGTCGCCTTTATGTATTTAGTATTGACCCTAAGCCTTTCATTAATCATTAGAGGGCTAGAACGTTATTTAAGACGAAATGAAAAGCATTAATGGCTCAGGCACAAGCACCAGCACATAACTTAAATTCAAAAGAGCCCATTAAAAATAAGATACCCTTGCAGATACTTATTTATAATGGGCTCTTTTATGTTTCTGAATACTACCCAATAGGTGGAATAAAAGCATGCACCTCAGGTAATGCCCCTTCAAACTTTTTAATTTCAACTAACGCTGATTGCGCCGCAGGCCCTTGAGACAAACGTGACGTACGGTAATCATGGGTTAATACATTAGGGTTTCCATGTCTGTCTTGATGCTCTTTAGTCTTTAGATCAGGGTCATACCATGCTCCAGTCCATAGAAACACAGTATTACTACGCACATCTTTGGTGACACGGGCCCCGGCTAAGCATTGCCCTCGATCATTAAACACCACCACAACATCTCCATCACTTATTCCCCGTTTGACGGCGTCATCAGGGTGAATCAAAATAGGTTCTCGGCCTTGAATTTTCATACTTTTAGAATAGGCCCCTTCATCTAGCTGACTGTGTAAACGCGTCGCAGGTTGACCTGAAATCATATGCAAACTAAAGCGAGAAGTATCCGCCCCCAACCATTCTCGTGGCGCTAACCATGTTGGCTGACCAGGACAGTCATCATACTGAAAATGGGCAATCGTTTCTGAAGCTAACTCTATTTTGCCACTTGGTGTCGTTAATGGAGAGTGTACAGGGTCTTCGCGAAAATCAGATAAAAAAACACCTTTTGGGGCGGGGTCTTCAAAGCTGATGATATCCCCTTGTAAGAAGGTCTCTAGATCGGGTAAATCCCTATCATGTTGTTTTGCATTGGTTCTTAAGGTTGCCCACATTTCATCCAACCACTGTTGGGAGCTCATCTCTCGACTAAAATCGGTATTAAGATCCAGGCGTTTTTCCAGCTCAGAGTAGATATCGAACTCTGTCTTCGCCTCAAATTGAATGGGTAATACTTGTGGCATAGGGATCACGGCATTATCTTGTGTCCCTGCCCCGATGTCCGTTCGCTCCAAAGTAGAAGCAACGGGCAATACTATGTCTGCATGTCGAGCGGTAGCGGTCCAATTGATCTCATTAACAATAATGGTTTGAGGCTCTTGAAACGCCTTACGCAATCGGTTCAAATTTTGATGATGATGAAATGGATTACCGCCCGCCCACCAGACCATCTTAATATTGGGGAACACTCGGCTCTGTCCGTTGTATTCATAACGAGTATCAGGCGACAACAACATGTCTGAAATCATCGCAACGGGAATAAACTCCTCTACGGCATTTTTACCTTGAGAAAAAGAGGGCCATCGTAAAGGACGATCAACCACACCGATGCTGGCATCCGCACCATAACCAATACCAAAACCGCCGCCAGGCAACCCTATTTGCCCTAACATAGCCGCCAAAAGCACTGTCATCCATAATGGCTGCTCACCATATTCCGCTCGTTGCAGTCCCACGGCAGTACAAATCAGCGTTCGCTTAGACGCCATCTCACGAGACAAGTCTACAATTGTCTGCTTGGCGATACCTGACTGTTTTTCAGCCCACGCCGCGTCCTTAACAACACCGTCTAACTTACCCAATAAATAGTCAACATTCTTCTCGAATCCTACCGTATAGCGATCAATAAAATCGCGATCATAAAGCGCTTCGACTAACAATGTATGAGCCATTCCCATCATGATGGCTGTGTCCGAACCAGGACGAGGAGCCAACCATTCCGCATTTAACTCTGTTGCAGCATCGTTTTTAAGTGGACTGAAATTGACAAAACGAACACCTGCATCAACACACGCTTTCATCTCACCTTTTAGTGAATGCTTAGCAATTCCACCTCCTGATACTTGCGCATTTCGTAAAGGAATCCCGCCAAACATAATAACGAGTTCACCTTCTTCTTTTACCGTTGTCCAACGTGTGGCTTGTTTAACATGATCGCGAAAATTACCGACGATATAAGGCATCAATACTAACGCAGCGTTATAACTATAATTTCCTTCAGATCGAACAAACCCTCCGATACTGTTTAAAAAACGCTTTAATTGACTTTGGGCGTGATGAAAGCGTCCCGCGCTCGACCAGCCGTATGAACCGGCAAAAATGGCTTCATTACCATAATCTTGACGAACACGCTTGAGCTCTGCTTCAATCAGGTCGAAAGCCTCATCCCAGCTAACCTCTACAAAACGCTCTGCACCTCGCTCGCCGCGGCGACTCAAAGGGCCGTATTTTAAATAACTTTCTCGAACCGCGGGGCGACGAATACGAGACTGACCAAAAAGCCCCTGAGGAATATTTTCATTTATTCGTGACGGTGCAGGGTCCTCGGGATGGGGATCAAGGTGAAGCTTTCCATCATCATGTTTAATCACACCAGGACCCCAATGATTTGAGGTAATACGCGAGGATGGAGTATCTTTTTTACAACTCATTGGAAGGTCTCTCCTAACAACAACATTTTATTAAGGTTTCGTTGTCTAAATGGGAATATTCAAAAGCCCTTTAGTAGTACTAAATCACCACCAAAGACCTTATAAATTAGTGTGATGCAATACTCATTCGTCTTTTCAAGTAAGCGCCATATTGGCTCAATGAAAAAATAAAACTCCAATAAATAAGCGCAACAAACACATATACTTCCAAATAATAGGGTGCCCACAAACCATTACCAAAAGCGGCATGAGCAGAAGCGAGAACATCAAAAAAACCAATAATGATGACTATGGCCGTTTCTTTAAACGTAATAACGACCATATTAATGCTACCAGGTAATGAATTACGAAATACTTGCGGGAGCACTATCTTATGTAAAACCTGAAAGTAACTTAGCCCTAAAGCGTCGCCCGCCTCAAATTGCCCTTTTGAGACGCCTTGAAACCCACCCTTAAACACTTCGGCTTGGTAACAAGCAAAAAAGAGAGAAAAGGCAATAATAACACGCCAAATTTTATCTCCTACCATCCAATCAGGAAGCACAATGGGCATAACGACAGCCGCTACAAATAAGGTCGTTAGTAGAGGCAAGGAGCGTATCGTATCGATGAATAATGAAACACCATGACGAATAATAGGTAACGTTGAGCGGCGCGCTAAAGCCAGCCCTAATCCCATTGGCATCCCAATTAATACAACCGAAGAAAAAAGGAAAAGCGTCAACGCCAGCCCTCCCCATTCTCCAGTGCTTACCTCTTGAAGGCCTAGTAATCGGCCTTCCATTAAAAGGTAAAAAGAACTAAAACCAACCAACCACGTCAGCGTAAGTCGCTTCCCACTCCACATCATGGGTAAACACGATAATAAAACCGTCACCACAATGGCAATACAAGCTAATATGGGTCTCCAGTGTAATTCATACGGGTAGAGCCCAAACAAAATAAGCCTATAACGAGCATCAATAACGGACCAACAAGCCCCACTTGACGTCCGGCACAGCTCAACGTCATCGGCTGACCAAACCGCACCAATAAAGGCCCAATTAACAAGACTATAGATCACAATAGATAGCGTAATAATGAAGCCAATGCTAATAATGCTATCGGTTTTGGAACGAAATGCACGTTGATGCAAAAATTTAACCACTCTTTTTGAAGGTGGAGCCAATAACACTGAACGATCGGAATTAATTTGCATAGAGGTCTCCATCTTAGTGTCCTTTTAACGCCATCCGTGAGTTGAGATGATGAACAAGTTGAGCAATCGATATATTAATCAATAGAAAAGCCATCATTAATATGGCAATCAACTCAAGGGTTTGTCCTGACTGAGTAATTGAAGTAGAAACCAACATGAATAAATCACTAAAACCAATAGCCACGCCAACAGTAGTCGCTTTCATCATGAATACCCACTGATTTCCCAATGGTGGAATAATGGTTCTAAGTGCCATAGGAAGCTTTATTCTAAACCATACCATTCGCTCGTTAAGACCTAGCGAATTACCGGCTTCCACCAACCCTTTAGGCACTTCATTCAATCCACCCCTTACAATTTCGGCGATATACGCTGCACCATAAAGTGTACAAGCAATAATCATCGTAATCAGCTCAACAGGAACCGTCGTTCCCCCCACAAATCTGAGGCCTTTTAAACTAGGAACAGAAAAAAGATTTCCTTCAACACAGAATAATAAATACAAGGCGACGCCAAAAATAATACAGCCGTAAAACCATTTTGCCGAAGCGTTCCTTAATATAAGCAGCCTCTCTTTCAACAACCAATAAAGCATTAGCAAGACAAACAGACTAAAAATAAGGACAGGAGAAACATTAAAACTTGGAATCATTAGGCCGCGATTAGACAAAAAAGCCACATCGAACATATTATACGCCTGTTTTGGGCTCGGCATATGTATTAACACCGCATACCAAAACACCACTTGCAATATCAATGGAATATTACGAAACAGTTGAATAAATAACGCTGTAATAGCCTGAATAGTAATATTATTGGAGTCTCTCGCGGAACCAACAATAAACCCTAATATAGTCGAGGTCATAATCGTAATTAAACCAAGAAACAAAGTATTCGCAAAACCCGAAAAGAGAGTCCACTTATAGGGATCATTAATGGATGATTCAAATAAGGAAAAAGCATACCCCCAACCCGTCGCCCTCTCTAGAAAACTAAAACCACTAGATATACCAAGCTCAGCTAAGTTAGTACGAGCGCTAGTAAAAGCGCTCGCAACAACCAAGATGACCACGAAGAGAAACACAGCCTGAATCAAAAAATTTTTAACATTGATCGACTTTCTACCAGTTATAAACATCATTATTCTCCTTTGGTCGCTTGAATTAATCTAAGATTGGAGAATAAAGTAGACCTCCATTATTCCAAAGGTTATTGAAGCCTCGTTCTAGTTTATAAGGCGAGTTCTGACCTAGGTTTCGCTCATAGATTTCAGAGAAATTACCAACACTTTTAATGACATCTTTCGCCCAAGTTTCACGCAAACCTAAACGCTCTCCAATACCCGGTGTACTGCCTAATAAACGAGCAACGGTAGGGTCCACTGGGTTAGCCGCCATGTCATCTACGTTTGCCTGTGTCACACCATGCTCTTCTGCAATCATCAAGGCAGCAAGTGTCCAGTTAACCAGATCAACAAAACCGTCATCACCTTGTCTCATGGCAGCGGCAATGGGTTCATTAGATAACGTATCTTTTAAAATGACATTTTGAGAAGGATCGCCCATTTGGTTAGAACGCAACACAGCCAGGCTTGGCCCCCAACCGCCGAATGCATCACATCGTCCTGACTGATAAGCCGCCGTCACTTCTGAGCTTTTTTCGTATGAAACGATATTATAATCAATGTCTAAACTTGCCATTTTATCGGCAATCAAACGCTCATTCGTTGTACCAGCTTCGACACAGATGGTTCCGCCTTCTAAATCTTTCAACTCTTGCACACCAGAATCCGCATGCGCCATGACTTGAGTCCCCCCAAAGAAGTAAGGTGTACTGAACTGCAACCCTAGTTCAGTATCTCTCCCCATAGTCCAACCTGTCGCCTTTATAATAATATCGACATCACCTGACTGTAGAGCGGGAAAACGTTGCGCCCAGCTAAGAGGAACAATTTTTGCCTTTTCAGGATCGCCTAAAATAGCGGTGGTCACCGCATGGCAAATATCTATATCAAGTCCTTTCCATTCGTTTTTATCATTAACCTCAACAAAGCCAAAATAACTGCCGTTGTGACCACTACACAACATAGTTCCACGCTCTTGAATTGATTGCACAGTGGGACTGGCGGCAACAACTACTTGAGACAAAGCTATCGAGCAAACAGCAACGGTTAGAGTAGGTTTTATTAATTTCAACATAACATGACCTCTTTTTTGTTTTATATAGTGAAATACACGTTTCTTTATTTAATACATTATTTGGTTTTTTATGACAAGTCCAATACTAAATATCAAAACAATTGTTTCTTTAAATTTTCATTTTAAATGGAAAATTTAAAAAAATATTTAGCAATCTCTGTGCCGTTTTTTAAAAAAGAGTCCGTTTGGAAGGGTGCAGGCACAAAAAAACCACTCATAGTGAGTGGTTTTTTTGTGTTTATAAAATCCGATTTTTTACATGTTTTTCAATGTATTACTCAAACTTTGTGCGGCTTGAAATACATCATGCGACATTTTTGTAATATCTTCTTCAGATACATTTAGTGCGGGGGCAGAAATACCAATGGCAGCAATCACTTCTTTGTTCGCTGAAAAAACAGGCGCCGCAATACTTAGCACTTCTGCGCGATACTCACCTCGATCCACGGCATAACCCTGATTTTTGATTCTATCGACTTCTTCATCTAAAGCGTCAATCGTCGTAATCGTTTTATCAGTGTACAGATCTAAGTTACCAATCAACTTATCTCGCAACGTATCATAGTGGAAAGCCAACAAAGCTTTCCCTGTCGCAACGCAGTGAATTGGCGCATTTCCGCCTTTTGGAGTATAGGTTCTAATACCTTTTGTGCTTTCTATTTTTTCTATATATAAAGTAGACAATCCATCTAAAACAGAAAGGTAAACCGCCTCACCCGTAATGCTTGAAAGGTATTGCATTTGACTAATAGACAAACGAGGAAGATCCAATTTTTCCATAATCATTTGACCAATTTTCCATGATTTCATTGTCGCAAAATACTGTTTATTCTGATCTTGTCTAACATACCCGCTCACAATCAATGTCTGTAACAGTCTGAAAGTATTAGATTTTGTTAACTCTAAGTTTCGTGAAAGCTCGGAAACACCGATACCTTTTGGCTCAGCCGCAAGGGCTTCAATCACGGATAACCCTTTAGATAATGTTGAATCAACCCTTACTGTCATGAACATTTAACCTTAATAAAAGTTAGCTTATAAAGCTTAAGTCTTTGAAATAAATAAAAATAATAAATAAAGCGTAATTCATGCAACCGCATGAAAAGCGCTTCGTATCACTTTATTGACGACGAGTCATTTCACTGTCTCTGTGCCGAATATTTAACAGTATAAAGAGATCGCCTATTTAATTAAAGATAAACACCAGAGAGAAACATTTATGGTGCGATGTATCAAAAAATGCACCAATTAAAATCAAAAATAATACTTATGTTTCATATATTGACACGAATGTTTTATTTGAGTTAAGGTGAAAAAATCTTAATCTAGGAGTGTGGAATGAAAAGTAGTGATAAAAACCTAACAAACGCTTTAATCCATTTAGGTCGTGATAACCAAAGCAATGGGCGTTCAGTTAACCTCCCTATTCACCAAGCCTCGACAATGCTTTTTAATACATTAGAAGAATTTGAAGAGGCCAGATCCACTCGCTACGACATGGGCACCTTGTATTATGGTCGTTACGGTACCCCAGCTACATTCGAACTAGAGAACACAATGACACACCTTGAGCAAGGTGCTGGCTGTGTGGCCGTTTCTTCAGGTCTTACCGCCTGTGTTATTTCTATTATGTCATTCATTAAAGCGGGTGATCATATACTTGTAGCCGATACTGTTTACGGCCCAACGCGAGCATTCTGTGATAACGTTTTAAGTGCTTATGGCGTTGACGTTACTTACTTCGATCCTTTAATAGGCGCGGATGTAGATCAGTTTATTCAAGACAATACACAGGTAGTTTTCTTCGAAGCACCGGGGTCCTCTACCTTCGAAGTTCCCAACATTCCGGCCATTTCAGAGGCCGCAAGAAAGTCTGGCGCCGTCAGTATTTTAGATGGAACGTGGGCTACGCCTCTCTACTGCCAGCCTTTGAAATTGGGTGTTGATGTTGTGGTTCACTCTGGTTCAAAGTATCTCAGCGGCCATTCCGACGCCATGTTAGGTTTCATTGTTTCAAGCTCTAAAGAGCACTATAGAACCACACGAAAAATGAGCCTATTTATCGGCGACCGTGTTGGGGGTAACGATGTGTTCCTAGCCTTACGTGGATTAAGAACCCTCTCTGTTCGCCTTCGACAACACGCTGAAAACACTCAAAAGTGCCTCGATTGGTTAGCTCAACAATCAGAAGTAGAACGAATTCTATACCCAGCCCATCCTGACTGCCCTGGACATGAGTTTTGGCAACGAGACTTCGCTGGGGCAACAGGGTTATTTAGCGTGATATTCAAGCCCGGTTACGAAACACAAATACGCACCATGATAAATAGCTTGTCATTATTTGGTATTGGTTTGAGTTGGGGAGGCTTCGAGAGCTTAGCTATCCCCGTTGACCCTTCTCCATTTAGAACAGCGACAACATGGTCGTCAGAAGGGCCAGTCGTACGTTTTCATATTGGTCTTGAAGACCCAGAATCCTTGATTTTAGATTTAGAAAATGGTTTTAAATTTTTAAAGTAACCTATTGAAAAAGAGAAAATAATCATGACTTTACAGAACAAAATTGATCACATTGTAATAGGGGCAGACACTCTAGAGCAGGGCATGGAATCATTGCATAAGACTTTAGGGGTTACATTACCCAAAGCAAGTAAGCATGATGCAATGGGCACTCATAATTGCGTCGCTCCTGTGGGGAATGAAAGCTTTATTGAGATCTTATCCATTGACCCCGAAGCACCTACACCGAACAGAGCACGTTGGTTTAATATGGACAACCCAGAAGTGCAAGCTCAATTCAAGAAACAACCAATGGCTTATCATTGGGTAGTGGGAACCAATGACTTAGACGCTGTTATCGCAAACAGCCCTATTGAAATGGGTGAAATTGTCACCTTCACCCGAGGAGAAAGAAGCTGGCGTTTAAACATTCCTAAAGATGGTTCCCTTGCAGAAGCAGGGCTCATTCCTACTTTTATAGAGTGGTCACCCGGCGCCCATCCTTCGACCAACATGTCAGATTTAGGGTTAACCTTAAAAACGGTCATTCTTACTCATCCAGATCCTGAAAAACTCCACCATTTACTTGACGCATTGGGAGTCGACCATCTTGCTACGATTGAAAAAGGCGAACAGCCAAGCATTGCATTTCAGATACAAAATCAGAGCGGCACACAGACTCTTTGACACAAAAAAACACCTTTAGTCATAGGTACTGACCCGCCGCGGAGCAACCAAGTAACTTAAGGTCATAAAGTGTCTTTGCACGACGTTGTAAGCAAAGTGAAAGTTAGCAAAGTGAAAATCAGACACAAATAGACGGCAAACGGAGCTCATAAATTCTAAATGAGCTCTTCAAGTCTATTTTTAACACGGTATTGGTGGGCACGATAATCGTGCAAAGTCCTCTATAGAAAGGATAGATAAATGAATACTTCAGCTTCTTCAGTAAGCACTACATCAAAAGTTGACTCACAAGAAACAGCCATCGCCATTACAAACATGAACAAATGGTATGGTGACTTCCATGTCTTAAAGAACGTAAACCTCAATGTTAAAAAAGGCGAAAAAATTGTTATTTGCGGTCCTTCAGGATCAGGAAAGTCCACCATGATACGCTGCATCAATCATTTAGAAGAACATCAAGCTGGCGATATCAACGTCTTAGGAACCCTTTTGAATGACAACCTTTCTAATATTCAATCTATCCGTAAGGATGTCGGTATGTGCTTCCAGCACTTTAATCTATTTCCTCATATGAGCGTATTAGAAAACTGCACACTTGCCCCTATGTTAGTAAGAGGTACCAGCAAAGTAGACGCTGAAAAAATGGCAATGGAGTATCTTGAAAAAGTATGCATAGCCAATCAAGCCGATAAATTTCCGGGGCAGTTATCTGGTGGACAGCAACAACGGGTCGCGATAGCACGCTCTTTATGTATGAGCCCATCTATTATGTTATTTGATGAGCCAACATCCGCACTAGACCCAGAAATGATTGCAGAGGTTTTGGATGTAATGGTGAGTTTGGCTGACACTGGCATGACCATGTTATGTGTAACCCATGAAATGGGATTCGCAAGAAAAGTGGCTGATCGAGTTATTTTTATGGACGCAGGACAAATTATTGAAGAAAACGACCCAGAGTCCTTCTTTAATAGCCCTCAATCCGAAAGAGCACAAGAATTCTTGAGTCAAATATTAAATCACTGAGACCCGAGTTAGAGAAGGCCAAACATGCAGCGAATAGCATCATGCCACAGCGGTTTTTGTTCTTTTTTTAAGCGTAAAAGCAAACAAAAAAGTACACATTAATTGCATCATAGGTCTGGATTTTTATGAAGAAACACTATATTGTTTCACTTATCAAAAATATCGTTCCATATAATAGTACGAACGTACTTTAAAACAGTATTGAGAGGTTAATATGAGTCAGAGTGAAAACCCTAACGTCACTCAACAACCAATCTCATTGTGGGATATGTCTGCACCCGTTACTCCGAAAGCCCTCCCCCTAGAAGGTAACGTCACGACAGATGTCGCCATTATTGGTGGAGGCTTTACAGGCGCCTCTACCGCGCTTCATTTAGCTGAAATGGGAGTGCAGTGCTTGATTCTAGAAGCGGAAAAAATTGGCTTCGGAGGATCAGGACGAAACTGCGGCATGGTAAACCCCGGTATTTGGTTGCCTCCTCAAGAGGTACGATCAGTATTAGGTGAGCAGGCGGCGAACCGATTCCTAGATGTGATGGGCAAAGCTCCAGACACAGTTTTTTCCTTAATTGACCGTTTCAAGATTGACTGTGAAGCAACACGCAATGGCACTATTCATGCTGCGCACTCACCTTCAGGCTTCAAAGAACTGACGGCCCGCGCTGCTGAATGGCAACGCCGTGGTCGTAATGTCCAATTGCTAGATGCTCAGCAAACGGAGGCTAAAATTGGCACCTCAAATTTCTATGGCGGCCTACTGGACCCGAAAGCAGGCACAGTCAATCCTATGGGCTACGCTCGTGGGCTCGCAACCGCTGCGATTAAAGCTGGTGCCATTATTCATTCTGAAACTCGAGCTCTAAAACTCACTCCAGTAGATGGTAAATGGCTGGTTGAAACAAACCGCGGCACAGTGACAGCAAATAAAGTTATTATTGGAGGTAATGCCTATAATGACAATTTATGGCCTGGATTAAAGCAAACCTTTACCTCCATCCACTTCTATCAAGTTGCGACAAAGCCTCTTGGCCGTATCGCCGACAAAATTTTACCAGAGGCTCAGAGCGTTTGGGATACTGGTTTGGTTATGCAGTCTATCCGTAAAGATCAGTTTGGACGGTTAATCATAGGCAGTATGGGAAAATTAGCGGGAAAAAACGACCGTGGATCAAAATATTGGGCGCAAAAACGCATTGATAAAATTTTCCCCTTTTTGGGCAAAGTAGAGTTTGAAAGCACATGGCACGGAAAAATCGCCATGACACCTGACCACCTACCGAGAATTCATCATTTAGCTCCCGGTTTATACACAGCCGTTGGTTACAATGGTCGTGGCATTACAACAGGAACAGTATGTGGGCAAGCCATGGCTCAATTACTAACAGGTACGCCTGAAGAAGATATCATGCTACCTATAACGGGCTTGAAAAAGGACCACGCTGCATTTGTTCGTGAGCCGCTATATGAAGCCTGCTTTAAAGCTTGGCGTTATTACAAAAGCATTTAATCTATTATTAACTTTGGAGAATCAATATGACGCAAAAAAATGCGCGCATTGGTGTTGATATTGGCGGCACATTTACTGATATCGCGCTGGATCTGGACGGAAAATTATTCACTGGCAAAGTACTGACCAACTACACACAGCCTGAACAAGCCATTTTGGATGGCATTCAACTGGTCTGTAAGCGAGCGAATATAACAGCCAATGAGATTACCACCGTGATTCATGGCACCACCTTAGTCACCAACTCATTAATTGAGCGCCGTGGCGCACGTACCGCGTTTATCACCTCTGAAGGTTTTAGAGATGTAGTGGAAATGCGCACAGAGAACCGTTTTGAGCAATACGATTTAAACCTAACGCTACCGACACCTTTAGTAAAACGGACCGATCGCTATACATTAAATGAGCGCATTAGTTCTAGTGGTGAAGTACTCACTGAAATAGATACAGCCGAGCTAAACGCCTTAGTAAAAGAAGTAGTCGCAGAAGGTTACGAAGCCATTGCCGTCGGGTTCATTCATTCCTACGCCAATGACATTAACGAAGTGCAAGTACAAAAGGCCTTTGCAAAAGCCGCCCCGGAGCTAAGTGTCTCCATTTCGAGCCATGTTTCACCTCAAATGCGGGAATTCCAACGCTTTAATACCGTTATTGCCAATGCCTATGTACGCCCTCAGGTCTCGGATTATCTAGGCCGACTCGTCAAGCGACTAAAAGAAACAGGGATGACCTGTCCCGTCTTTATGATGCACTCTGCCGGCGGTTTAATCAGTGTCGATACCGCCTCAGAGTTCCCTGTTCGATTACTGGAATCTGGTCCCGCAGGCGGTGCCATTTTCGCGGCTAAATTTGCCTCTAGCTACGCAGAAAATCAAGTCCTTTCCTTCGATATGGGAGGCACAACGGCAAAGATTTGTTTAATAGAAGGTGGCAAACCGAAAACAGCGAATACCTTTGAAGTTGCTCGTACTTATCGCTTTGCAAAAGGATCGGGGATGCCACTATCCACCCCAGTGGTAGAGATGGTAGAAATTGGCGCTGGCGGTGGCTCTATCGCCCATGTGGATGATATGAAACAAATTCGTGTCGGCCCTAAATCGGCGGCATCGGAGCCTGGTCCTGCCTGCTACCAACGCGGTGGCGAGAACCCGACCGTTACCGATGCTAACTTATTATTAGGGCGCTTAGATCCAGACTTATTTGCAGGTGGCGACATTCCACTGTCCGTGCCTTTAGCCAGCTCCGCCATGATGAATAAAGTGGCGTTAAAAGCCGAGCTGGATGAACAACAAGCCGCTTTTGGTGTGACCGAAGTTGTGGATGAAAATATGGCCAATGCAGCACGAGTCCATACCGTTGAGAATGGCAAGGAGATCAGTAATTTTACCATGATCGCCTTTGGCGGCGGAGCGCCTCTGCATGCTTGTCGATTGTGTGAAAAACTCGATATGAATTACTTGATTATCCCACCGGGTGCGGGTGTTGGCTCAGCCATTGGCTTCCTTAATGCCCCCTTTTCCTATGAAGCAAGCAAAGGTATGTATCAACGTTTAAGTAACTTTGACCCAGAGCGAATTAATCTATTACTCAGTGAATTACGCGCCGAAGCGCTGGCCTTCGTGAAGCGCGGTGCAGGGGAAGTTGAAACCACAACTCAAGTTCAAGCCTTTATGCGCTACACCGGTCAAGGTGGTGAAATCGGCATTGATATCGATTACAAAGACTATGTTGCAGATGATGTGGACGCCTTCCGAGCGAAATTTGAATCGGGCTATCACACGCTTTTCGGTCGCACCATTGATGGACTTGGCATTGAAATAACCAACTGGTCTATCACGGTAGCCTCTAAGTTAGCGCCTTCAACACCAATGACACTGCGTCGTTCTGGCCAGCAAATTGAGATAACTAAAACGCGAGAGTTTTTCGATGCGGCGATCCGTAAAGTCGTCACCGCAGGAGAAGTTGAGCGAAGTAGATTAGCACCCGGTGATGCCGTCACTGGGCCAGCTATTATTGTCGAAGATGAGACATCTACCGTTGTCACCAGCGGTTATACGGTCATAGCACAGGACGATAAGTCTATGTTGCTGGTCAATAAAAAAATCATGGAGACGGTATAGTATGAAATTAAGCAATGTTGATTACCAAATTATGTGGAACCGTTTAGTTGCGGTTGTAGAAGAACAAGCCACGACTCTTATTCGTACTGCTTTTTCCACGTCGGTACGTGAAGCCGGTGATTTATCTGCAGGGGTTTTTGACTGTCGAGGACGCATGATTGCCCAAGCCGTGACAGGTACCCCCGGACACGTTAATGCAATGGCGGAGTCTGTCCCTCATTTTATTAAAGAAATTGGCGAAGAGAATATCTGTGAAGGAGACGTTTACCTGACGAATGATCCATGGAAAGGTACAGGACACTTACATGATTTCACCATGGTATCACCAGCGTTTTATCAAGATAAACACGTCGGTTTTTTTGCGGCTACGGCTCACGTAGTTGACATTGGGGGCCGTGGCTATGGTCCAGATGCGAATGAAATCTATGAAGAAGGCTTATTAGTACCGATCATGAAGTTCATCGATCAAGGCGAAGTGAACAAAGGTCTGGTTAATATCATTCGCAACAATGTCCGCGAACAAGATCAAGTGATCGGTGACTTGTATTCTTTAGCGGCCTGCAACGCGGCGGGTGATGCCCGTCTAATGGACATGATGAATGAATTTAATATAGTCGAACTCGAAACCCTGTCCGATTTCATTATTGATAACAGCCGCCTAGCGACCTTAGCGCGTATTAAAGATCTCCCTGATGGTACCTACCATAATAATATGATGGTAGACGGTTATGAAGCTGAAGTAGATATGAGAGTGGCATTAACGATTTCAGGTGACACGCTATTAGCCGATTTCGCAGGCACCTCAGGACCCAGTAAGTTCGGTGTAAACGTCCCGATGGTCTATACACGAGCCTATGCTTGTTATGGACTAAAGTGTGCGATTGCCCCTGATATCCCAAATAACACAGGTTCCTTAAAACCCTTTGATGTCACTGCACCTGAAGGCTGTATTTTAAACGCCCCACACCCTGCGCCAGTGTCGGTACGTCATGTACTAGGACATTTTGTTCCAGACGTTGTTTTGGGCGCTTTGCATCAATGCGTCCCTGGCATTGCACCTGCTGAGGGCGCCAGCGCTCTTTGGAACGTATTGCTCAGTGCGCGTCCAGTAGACCCGTCTTCTGGTTTACCGCCCTCAGAAATTCTTATGTTCAATTCTGGTGGTATGGGAGCACGCGCCACACTCGATGGCCTCAGTGCTACGGCCTTTCCATCTGGTGTAAGCACCATGTCCACAGAAGCAACTGAACATGTTGGGCCCTTGACTATCTGGCAAAAAGATTTATTGGAAGGCTCAGGCGGCAGCGGGGAATTCCGAGGCGGTTTGGGGCAAACCATTGTCATTAGCGCAAACGAAGGCTACCAACTGTATTTTAATGCCATGTTTGATCGTATTCAGTTCCCTGCGCGCGGCCGAGAGCAAGGCAAAAATGGCCGTGCAGGCAGCGTCATGCTCGATGATGGCACGGTATTAAAGGGTAAGGGTCGACAATTAATTCCTGCGGGTAGGAAACTGATTCTTGAATTGCCTGGTGGCGGTGGTTATGGAGACCCTAAAAAACGCCCTGCGGAATTAGTCCGCGCCGATTTAGACGCCGGTTACATCACACACGAACAAGCCGTGAATGATTACGGTCTGACACTCTAACTTACTTCTCTTCAGGAGATTATTATGACAAATACACAAAAAATCGCTCTCGTAACAGGAGGCGCTCAAGGAATTGGGTTTGCCTGTGCAGAAGCCTTAGCAGAAGATGGCTTTAAAATTATTTTGGCGGACATCCAAGAAGACGTTGTTCAAGCGGCGGCCGCTACATTAGGAAATGGAACCGCGGCCTACACATGCGATATGGGAGATTCTAAGCAAATTTTAGCCATGTTCGACCGTATTGAAGCAGAACACGGCCCAGTTCACTGCTTAGTCAACAATGCCGGTATCGCTAACCCAAGTGACTTTCTTGAATTGTCCGAAGAGCAGTTTCGCCAAGTCATTGATATTAATCTAACAGGTACTTTTATCGCTCTGCAACGTGCGGCAAAAAGCATGGTAAAACATAATATCCAGGGTTCTGTTGTGAACATGTCATCCATTAACGCACAAGTTGCCATTCCAAGCATTGCCGCTTACTGTGCATCGAAAGGTGGCGCAATGCAATTAACCAAGGTTGCGGCCTTAGCTTTAGCCAAAAACGGAATCCGTGTTAACGCCGTAGGGCCCGGTTCCATCGATACCGCCATGATGGCAGGCGTCAATGCTAACCCAGAAGCAATGAAGAATGTGCTAAGCCGCACACCCTTAGGACGCATTGGCGTTCCTCGGGAAATCGGTGATACCGTCGCGTTTCTCGCGAGCGAAAAAGCCAGCTACATTACGGGTGAAACCATTTATGTGGATGGTGGTCGGCTTGGCCTTAACTACACTTGTTAAGAACCATCACTAAATAAGTAAAAAACGAAAAACAGCCTGAGTTTCTCTGAATTCAGGCTGTTCCCATCGTTTTACTAGAAAACAAAATGTACTAAAATTTGCAGCACTACAAATGACATTAACCCCGCTACAATATCGTCTAGCATAATGCCAATACCCCCATGAACCTTTTCTATCCACGAAATAGGCCAAGGTTTTAAAATATCAAATACTCTAAATAAAATAAAACCAATGATAATGTATGACCAACCTGCTGGTGCCATCCACATGGTAATCCAGTAACCCACAAATTCATCCCAAACGATACCGGGATGATCATGAACGCCCAGATCTTTAGAGGTTTTATCACAAAGATAAACCCCAAAAGCAAAGGTAACCACCAGCATGATCAAATAGTTTTGATCCGTCCAATTCTGCATTAACAAATAGGCAGGGATAGCGGCCAATGTGCCAAAAGTACCAGGTGCTTTATCTACCGTCCCGGACCCAAGACCAAATGCAAGAAAATGAATAGGATTACGCCACACGGATTTGGGCACTTTATTTGCCATTAGAGAACCTCTTAATTTGTTCGAAAATAATCTTAAAAATGCTGCCAGCCATTAAGGTCTCCAGCATACCCCTCAATAACAAACCCCGATTCAACAATTTCTCCAACTCGAGCGCAAGGTAAGTGCAGCGTCTGAGTAATCAAGCGAATCTCTTCTCTCATGGATTTAGGCGCGGTAAAGCAGAGTTCATAATCATCGCCTCCAGTCAAAGCAATGCTTAACGCGTTGTCTGGCTGCCATTTACTCAATGCCTCAGAAATGGGAATAAGGTGACCCTGAACAAACGCGCCTACATCAGATGCAGACAGAATATGCTGAATATCTTGAGCAAAACCATCCGAGATGTCCATCATGGCATTTGCAACCCGTTTTAAAGCCATACCACCTATCAGGCGTGGTGACGGCCGCCAATAGCGTTCATAAAAATAATCATATAACTCATTGGCCACAATCATCTCTCCTGTCATGACTGGAACCGCGGCAGCCGCATCGCCTAGCGTGCCAGTAACATAGATATCGTCATCTAACTGTGCTTGAGAGCGTTTTTTGATAAACGACTCTTCAATGTAACCATGAACTTGTAAGGTAATGGTTAAAGGCCCTTTCGTCGTGTCTCCTCCTACTAACAGCAAACCAATGGGCTCGGCCATCTCAGCCAGACCTTCTGCAAAAGCAGACAACCACTGAGCATCAGAATTAGGCAAGGTAAGCCCTAACGTAAAAAAAGCCGGCTTGGCCCCCATTGCAGCCAGATCGCTAACACAACTTGCCACCGCTCGATAGCCAATCGCATAGGGGTCAGCATCGTAAGGAAAATGCCGTCCTTCAACCAAAGTATCCATGGAAAAAACCAAAGTTTGATCCGCCGGTATTCTCACTTGAGCACAATCATCACCGATTCCCAATAATATATCTTTACGACCTTCTATGTCTGCCATAGACGATTCTTTAAATATACGCTGGATAAGTTCAAACTCTTTCATATTTGCATCTCTACAATAGGACACGTAAACAGCCATCACTGAAAATAGGTTATTTACCATACAGACAAACGAAGCTTTAAGCATAAAAAAGCCATCATAATGATGGCTTTTTTATTTCGAAGATAACGCTTACCTTTCTCGACGAGCGGCAATTTCTTCTCGACGTACTCGCTGAGCAAGCTTGTCTAAAATTCCATTTACATATTTATGGCTTTCTGTTGCCCCAAAGGACTTAGCCAGTTCAACGCCTTCGTTAATCACCACTCTGTAAGGAACATCCAAACGCTCTGACAATTCAAAACTGCCAATACGAAGAATAGTAAGCTCAATTGGGTCTAACTCCGATAACGGACGATCCAATAAAGTTTCATACAAGTCATCTAACTTTTTCGCGTTAAAAGTTACACCTTGAATTAATTCACGGAAGTAGACTTTATCACATGTCCCTAAATCATGATCCACAGTAAACTGAGCTTCTATCTCATTCACTGGAGTCTGATTCATTTGCCATTGATAAGCGGCTTGCAAGGCGAAGCTTCTGGAAGCACTGCGCAGTTGCGAACGGGATGGTTTCTTAGCTTTTGGCTTAGATTCCGCTTTTTGTTGGGTAGATTTATCTACTTCGCTCATTGTTTTCCTCAATTATCCAAGCTACGCAATACAGCCACGGTTTCAAGTGCAGATAAAGCCGCTTCAGCGCCTTTATTTCCTGCTTTAGTACCTGCACGCTCAATGGCTTGTTCGATTGAATCGACCGTTAACACGCCAAAAGAAACAGGAATTCCATATTCTAACGATAAAGAGCCTAGCCCTTTCACACATTCACCTGCAACGTACTCAAAGTGCGGTGTTCCGCCACGAATAACAGCACCTAATGCAACAATGGCATCAAACTCGCCTTTCTTCGCTACTTTTTGCACAACAACAGGGATTTCAACCGCGCCAGGAGCGCGCACAATAATGATGTCTTCTTTAAGAATACCGTGACGCACTAATGTATCAACAGCACCTTCAACCAAACTTTCAACAATAAAACTGTTAAAGCGCCCAACCACCAAAGCAAATTTTGCACCTGGCGCGGCAAAATGGCCTTCGTATACTTTAATATCTTTCATATTTTCCTCTGCCATACATTCAGCACGAGACAAACTCGATTGTTTGTCTTAATTACTACTTTCGTATGGAATAAATTCCACAACTTCCAAATCAAACCCTGTTAGAGAGTATTTCATTGGTGAACTCAATAGTTTCATCTTCCTAATCCCCAAATCTTTTAGAATTTGAGAACCGGTTCCCACGGTTAAATACATACCGGAGCCACTTTTATCAGAACCTTTGCCACTAGGTGGATTCAAAGAAACGGCAAAACGGGCCGCCATATCCGTAGGTTTGTCTATTGTATCAATTAATACAACAACCCCTTCATTCTGCTCACCAACGTATTGCATTGCTTTATGCATTGACCAACTTTGCTTATTTGACTCTGTCATTGCACCTGTTAAATCTCTAGCCAAATCAGGAACATGCACACGAACAACAGTAGGTGTATCCGCTTTTGGCTGACCTTTAACAAAGGCTAAGTGAGACAAACCGTGAACTGTGTCACGATAAGTGATCATAGTAAATTCACCCGCTTCAGTTTGAATGACTTCTTCTGACTCTCGCTGAATAGTGGTTTCATTCAATGTACGGTAATGAATAAGGTCGGCAATTGTACCAATTTTTATGTTATGTTTCTCGCCAAACTTTTCTAAATCTGACCGTCGGGCCATTGTTCCGTCGTCGTTCATTACTTCAACAATCACTGAGGCCGCTTCATAACCAGCCATTCTGGCCAAATCACAACCGGCTTCGGTATGACCCGCTCGACTTAACACACCACCAGGGCGAGCCATAATAGGAAAAATATGGCCTGGCTGAACAATATCGGAAGGCTGTGCATTAGCCATGACAGCGCGCTTTACGGTTAACGCTCTGTCCGCGGCGGAAATACCGGTAGTCACACCTTCTGCCGCTTCAATAGACATAGTAAAGTTAGTCGAAAATGCGGCTCCATTATCATTAACCATAAGAGGTAATTTTAATTGCTCACAACGCTCACTCGTCAAGGTTAAACAGATCAAACCACGTGCATGAACGGCCATAAAATTAATCATGTCAGGCGTGATACATTCAGCGGCTACAATGATATCGCCCTCATTTTCACGGTCCTCATCATCCATCAAAATAACCATTTTACCTTGACGAATGTCGGCTAAAATTTCTTCTACTGTATTAATTGCCATAATATTTTCCAATACTTGCTTAGATTTAATAGGCGAACATGACTCGCCAGTCTATCGGTAAAACGTATGCGTCTATAAAACCGAAATACATTTAATAGACATCATTAGATTATCGTTTGCTTTTCGCTATTTATCTATTATTCCTCGATATCAATTTCGTCTTCTACTTCATCTAAGTAAATAGGAACAAAAACAATACGTAAATCATCACCTACTTGACGCACTGACTTAATCGACAAATCGACGGTTTCTGTCATGGACTCAAACGGCAATTGAAATAATGGTCTCGCTAAAGACCCCATCAGTTTTGGTGCCATATAGACAACCACTTCATCAATTAACCCTTGCTGTAAAAAGCTTCCTGCGAGTTCTGCACCGGTCTCAACCAGAACGTCATTGATACCCTGATCAGCTAATTGTTCCATGACATGAATCAATTCAATGCGACCATCTTCACCACGATCAGCGAAAGAAACTTGCACACCTTTTTTCATTAAAACCGACAAGTGCTCTTCTTCAATTTCTTCTTTTATAGAAAAGATTTCAACTTGCTTGCTTGGGTAGAGTATTTTTGATTCCGGCGTTATAGACAGTGCCGAATCCAAAATAACGCGTTTCGGCTGGCGCACCGATTTAGGGTCAACGTCATTATCTTGTGAGTCAATGCGGACTGTCATACTAGGGTCATCGGCCAATACAGAACCGATCCCGGTTAAAACAGCATCACTTTGCGCCCGCAAACGCTGCACATCGAGACGCGCATCGGGTCCAGTGATCCATTTACTTTCACCAGACTCCATTGCCGTACGACCATCTAGACTCATCGCCATTTTAAGACGGACAAAAGGTAAACCCTCTTGCATCCTCTTAATGAATCCTGGATTCAATTGGGCGCAGTCTGCTTCTAATATCGGACCAATAACATCAATACCAGCCGCTTTTAGCTTAGCTAAACCTCTCCCCGCAACCTCTGGATTAGGGTCTTGCATACCAAACACAACTGACCGCACCTTGGCTTTAATCAATGCATCGGCACACGGTCCTGTTTTGCCTTGATGGCTGCAAGGCTCTAACGTGACATAAGCCGTTGCACCTTCTACAGACGTTTCTGCCGAGTTTATGGCATTCACTTCTGCATGCGCCTCACCGGCTTTTAGATGAAAGCCTTCTGCAATTTTTTGATTGTCTTTTATCATTAGACAACCAACTCTTGGGTTCGGATGTGTCGTGTAAAGTCCTTTGCGGGCAAGTTGGCAGGCTTTGGCCATCCAGTCTTCATGAGAGAGCGTCATTGTTTGCTTTCCTTTGATGAGAGTAATTTACTTTTTTCACTTTTCTCTAAGCGCTCAATTTCATCTTTAAATTCACTGATGTCTTTAAAGCTGCGATAAACCGAGGCAAATCGTACATAGGCCACTTGGTCTAATGATTTTAACTCATCCATAACCGCTTCACCTAACCACATTGAAGGCAATTCTCGCTCACCTGTTGCTTGCATTTTTTCTTTAATACGAGAAATAGAGGTTTCAATTTCCTCTACACTGACTGGACGTTTTTCAATGGATTTAAGTATGCCATTACGCATTTTATCTTCATCAAAGGGCACTCTACTGCCGTCGCTTTTAATTAAACGAGGCATCTGTAGTTCAGCCACTTCAAAGCTAGTAAAACGTTCATTACAGGCGTTGCATGTCCGTCTTCGGCGCACTTGGGCACCTTCCGAAACGAGGCGGGAGTCGACTACTTTTGTGTCCTGAGCTCCGCAGAAGGGGCATCTCATATTGATCCTAAAAGTCTATCTAAAAAGAATGATTTTCTGTTTCTATAACAGCCGATTTCAACTTGCAAATCATACCAATCCGACACTAATATAGCTACCTCTCATATACCTCCTAAAGAGGCGCCTTAGGCTCTTTTACGGCAAGGATTTACCATGACATTTATTGAGCTATCAGGATTGGTCGCGGCTTTATGTTGGACATTATCAAGCCTAATGGCCCCAAAACTGATACTGACGTTTGGGGTAATGCGTTTCAACACCTTCCGAATCCTTATTGCGGCCTTTATTTTATTACTGCTTAGTGCGCTTGGAGACCGCTTCGACTACGCAATTTTTTCTCACTCTGGCACACTTATTTTATCTGGCTTAACGGGTATATTTATCGGCGACTCTTGTTTATTTGCGGCGGTTTCACGTTTAGGACCCAGGCGAACGGGAGTTCTATTTGCTACCAATGCCCCCATTTCCATTTTACTGGGGTGGTTGCTGTTTAACGAAACGCTCTCTCTTCTAGAGCTCTTCGCCTGCTCTCTCGTTCTTATGGGAGTCATCACCGCTATTTTGTTTGGCAAACGAAAAGCGCAAGAGCATTCATGGGAAGAAACGAAAGGAAAGCTCTATATCGGGGTATTAATGGCATTAGGTGGGGCGCTCGGGCAAGCGTCAGGCGCCTTATTGAGTAAGCCAGCCTTGTTAGCCGGCGTTGATACTATTGCCGTTTCAGCTGTCCGAGTCAGTGTTGGCGCAATCGCCTTAACGCTCGCTTATAACCTGTATTACAAACATCGTTTACCCAAAACGGACCGCTTCACTTTTTCATCCATTCCACTGACAATCTATGGTCGGCTAGTGGTTATGGCATGCATTGGCATGGTGATCGGAATGAGCGTTCTTGTATGGGGAATAGGGAAAGGGAATGTCGGCATTGTTACTACTCTTTCAGCAACCACGCCAGTATTAATTCTTCCCGCCATTTGGATTACGACAAGACAAAGGCCCGCTATTGGAGCCTGGGTTGGGGCTATTCTAGTTGTATTAGGCGCCTCCCTTATCATACTTAATTAAAAGACATCTTTTTTATGAATCTGACACGGAGTATATTTTTCCCTTTTCCCCCTTGTGCTATTCTGTACTGACTCTTGTTTTAGCTATTTATTTCTTTATATTCGATACCTAAATACAGTCCTATTAACCTAAAAAAGCATTCTTTCATATGGCTCAATTCGTATATAGCATGAATCGCGTAGGGAAAGTCGTCCCACCAAAACGCGAAATATTAAAAGACATCTCCCTTTCTTTCTTCCCTGGCGCAAAAATCGGCGTATTGGGTCTTAACGGTTCTGGTAAATCAACACTTCTGCGCATTATGGCAGGAGTCGATACTGAACATAACGGTGAAGCACGCCCAATGCCGGGGATTAAAATTGGCTACTTGGAACAAGAACCGCATCTTGATCCTGAAAAAAACGTACGTGGCATTGTGGAAGAAGCGTTCGCGGACGTCATTAATGCCATGGCTCGCTTAGATCAAGTTTATGCGGAATACGCTGAGCCTGATGCGGACTTTGATGCCCTGGCAAAAGAGCAAGGTCAACTTGAAGCACTAATCGAAGCCAAAGAAGGTCACAACCTAGAACGTGCGCTTGAAGTGGCAGCGGATGCCCTTCGTCTTCCCCCTTGGGATGCCAGCGTAGAGCACCTCTCGGGTGGTGAGCGTCGCCGTGTTGCACTTTGTCGCCTATTACTCGACAAACCAGACATGATCCTATTAGACGAACCAACCAACCACTTGGATGCCGAATCCGTTGCTTGGCTAGAGCGCTTCTTGAAAGATTACCCTGGTACGGTCGTGGCCATCACCCACGACCGTTACTTCCTAGACAACGCGGCAGGCTGGATTCTCGAACTTGACCGTGGGCATGGTATCCCATACGAAGGCAACTACTCTTCTTGGCTGGAGCAAAAAGACGCTCGGTTAGCAAGTGAGGCAAAGCAACAGGCATCGCATCAAAAAGCCATTAAGTCCGAGCTTGAGTGGGTTCGCCAAAACGCGAAAGGTCGTCAGTCTAAATCCAAAGCACGTTTAGCTCGATTTGAAGAAATGAATTCACAAGAATTCCAAGACCGCAACGAAACCAATGAATTGTACATTCCGCCGGGGCCACGTCTTGGCGCCAAGGTGATTGAAATTGAAGGCGTTAGCAAAAGTTTCGAACACAAGATGCTACTAGAAGACTTCAACATGGTCGTACCTCAAGGCGCGATTGTTGGTGTGGTTGGTGGTAACGGTGCGGGTAAATCAACGCTCTTCAAAATGATTGCCGGAACGGAGCAACCTGACACAGGGACCGTCACCCTAGGCGAAACCGTGCAGCTTGCTTACGTTGACCAAATGCGTGAACTGGATGGCGACAAAACCGTTTTTGAAGAAATTTCTGACGGCCAAGACATGATCACGGTGAACAATTACAAGGTGTCTTCTCGCGCCTATATCGGCCGCTTTAACTTCAAAGGCTCCGATCAGCAAAAATTCGTTAAGCATTTATCGGGGGGGGAACGTAACCGTTTACACCTTGCTAAATTGCTTAAAGAAGGCGGCAACGTCTTGCTCCTGGATGAGCCGACCAACGACCTTGATGTGGAAACATTACGTTCACTGGAAGACGCGCTGCTTGCTTTCCCGGGCGCTGCGATAGTGATTTCCCATGACCGTTGGTTCCTTGACCGTATCGCAACACACATCCTAGCCTACGAAGGCGATTCGAAAGCCGTCTTCTTCGAAGGCAACTACGCCGAATACGAAGCCGACTACAAACAACGTACCGGCAACGAAGCCACACCAACGCGTATCAAATACAAACGCATTGATGCTTAAAACATCATGACAACAAAAAGCCCGCATGATTTGCATCATGCGGGCTTTTTTATGACTCAGACAACTTATTTGATCGTGCAGCTTTCTTTGCTATTACCTTGATCAAAGTATTCTTGAAATACTTTTGGTGTGCGGCCACGACCTGTCCACTCATAGACTTCACCTTCAATTTCTAAGCGGTATTTAGGCTCAACCGTTTTGCCTTTTGTTACCGTCGCTTTTGGAGTAGAAAGCATCGCGATTTCCTCCATTGTTAAACCGCTTTCTGCAATTAGCTGTGCGATTTTACCTGCGGCCGCCGTTCTTTCAGCTTCTTGTTCCGCAGCCAATGCCGCTTCTTCTTTTAATTTTACCAATGCATTATTAAAACCCGCTATAACGTTCTCTAACTGTGGGATGGTTAGCTCTTTTGCTGCGGCACGCGCTTTTGCTTTATTTCCAGCAAGTTCAAGTAATAAATTCATTTGAAACCTCTATACACTTTATAAATGGAACATTTTAAAACAACGTGCATTACTTCCCTTAGTAAGTTCACTGATCATTAAGCCCGTATATCTGCTCAAAATCAGGTACAATGTCAGGAAAACTATTATGGTAATTATTCACGTATTTAGGTATTTTTCATTCGTTCAAATACAACTATTCTAAATAAATTGAACCGTCTAAAAAATAATACATAAAGTAATTATATATTACTTTAATTTGTGTGTGAGATTTTAGTAAATTATTAACAAAATATCTAACAAACTTTTATGGAAGTTTGTTATAAATGTGTAAGGAATGTGATTATATATGTCCAACATCCTAAAAAAACTCATTTCCGAGTTTTCCCTCTCTCCAACAGCGGTAAACAATACAATTGAGCTGTTTAAAAATGGAGCAACTGTCCCTTTTATTGCACGCTATAGAAAAGAAAATACCGAAGGAATGAGCGATATTAAATTGCGCGATTTTTTTGACAGGTGGCAATACTTAGAAGCATTTGAAAATAGACAGAGCGTCATCTTAAATAGCCTATCAGAACAAAATAAGTTATCTAATGAATTGAAACAAGCACTTTTACAGGCTGATACTAAAAGTCAGCTAGAAGAACTCTACGCACCGTATAAATCCTCCAAAGTGAGTAAAGCGGATATCGCAAGAAAAAATGGGCTAGCGCCTTTAGCTGAGTTGAGCTGGCAAGAATGGGATACATTTCATACTAAAAGGGCACAGATTTGGTGCACAGAAAACCAATTAAGCATTTCAGCCGCGGAGGCTTATAATGGTGTCATGGAGATTTTATGCGAATCACTCAGTCTTCACATCCCTTTATTAAAAGAAGTTAGAAAGAGCGTTTATCATCAGGGCATTTTAAAAAGTCGAGTTATTCGAGGGAAAAAAGAAATTGGAGAAAAATACCAAGATTATTTTGACTTTAGTGAACCAGTAAAAAAAGTCTCACCCCATAGAATGATGGCGTTATTGAGAGGTAAAAAAGAAAACATTTTAAAAATAAGCATTGCTTTTGATGGCGAAGAAAATACTTTTCCTTACTTTCTACTAGGTGATATATCTGTTATTCACACTTTCAATAACAACAATGATAATAATAGAGCACACCTTTCCCCATTCAAAAAAGAAGTTTTAGAAAAGGCTTGGAAAGATAAAATTTTACCTAAAATAGAAGCTGAAATTTTATCCGAGTTAAAAAATAATGCTGAGTCTAAAGCAATTGACGTCTTTGCGAACAACCTTTCTGATTTATTAATGGCCTCACCTGCGGGACAAAAAGCCGTCTTAGGCGTTGACCCAGGATTTCGTAATGGGGTAAAAGTGGCCGCTATAACAAATAAAGGACAGTGTTCAGATTATGCTGTTATTTACCCGCACCCTCCACAAAACAAAATAAATCAGTCAAATACAAGGTTATTGCAGCTTATTAAAGAAAACGACATTGAATTGATTGCAATCGGTAATGGTACGGCGTCCAAAGAAACAGATAGATTAATTAAACATCTGATAAAAGAGAATAACCTTGCTTGCCAGTCCGTCATTATTAGCGAAGCGGGTGCTTCTGTTTATTCCGCCTCACCGATTGCATCCGAAGAGTTCCCTGACCTCGATGTCACCATTCGAGGGGCCATTTCAATCGCACGTCGTCTGCAAGACCCTTTAGCTGAATTAGTCAAAATTGACCCTCAGGCCATTGGCGTCGGTCAATATCAACATGACTTAAAAAACAGCGCTCTTATAAGTGCTTTAAAGGCCGTTGTTGAAGATTGTGTTAATCGGGTTGGGGTTAACCTTAACTTAGCCTCTGCAAGCTTACTCAGCTGTGTATCTGGCTTAAGCCCAAGAATTGCAGAAAACATCGTCCAATATAGAAATACTGTGGGCGCTTTTCATTCCCGTCAGGAGTTAAAAAAAGTCTCCGGAATTGGTGAGAAATGTTTTGAGCAATGCGCTGGCTTTTTAAGAATACCCTCTTCCAGTTATGCTTTAGATGGATCGGGAGTCCACCCTGAGTCCTACTCTTTAGTTGAAAACATGGCGAAACATTTTAAAACCTCAATTAATCAAATTATGAAAAATACGGATTTAATACGCCAAATCAAACAACAAAGAAACGTATTTTCAACAGTGGATGATTACACATTTGATGATGTACTGAGTGAATTAGAAAAGCCCGGTCACGACCCTAGGCCTAAATTCACTTACGCATCATTTAGACAAGACATAAATACCATTGACGATGTACAACCAGAGATGGTGTTAGAGGGGACAGTCACCAATGTGGCCGCCTTTGGTGCTTTTGTCGATATTGGCGTACATCAAGATGGCCTGATACACATCTCTCAATTGTCAGATACATTTGTCAAAGACCCTAGAGAACTTGTGAGAGTTGGGCAGGTTGTAAAGGTCTTAGTCTTAGAGGTCGATGTTAAACGTCGCCGAATCAGTCTAAAAGCGCTCAACCTATCATGACGGGCTAGGACCTGACAAAAAAAGCCCTCATTCTGATCTCTGCAAAATAATGCGGAGTAGAAAAAGGGCTTTTATTCAACGCAATTACAAGGATGTCATTACTTTTAGCTGATCTTTAAGGTTTGTAGAAGACACCAATAAAGGATTGCCCTTTAAGAGCCCTTCGCCTTCAAGAAAATGATTTGTCCAACCTCCCGCCTCATTGACCATAATTAAGCCAGCCAAACAATCCCAAGAGTTTATATGGGGTTCGTAATAACCAATCAACCTACCTGCGGCAACATAGGCTAGCATCAACGCACCAGAACCATTGCGAATAAACATCCCCCCTTGATCCAATAATTGCTCTAGGAATGTTATACAGAAGGAGGAAGACACTCTTTGAGACGTGCCTACGCCCATTACGCCTTCTTTAACAGAGTTTACTTTAAGTGCCGTCACTTTTTGGCCATTAACAAAGCAACCTTGTCCTGCAATGGCGCTAAATAACTCGTTCGTGTTCGGATCAAATACAAAACCAAAGGCAATTTTATTATCTACCATAAGCGCTACTGATAGACACCAAGAGTGCATGCCATTTAGGAAGCAAGCGGTGCCATCGATCGGATCAATCACCCACAAGAAGTTATTATTACCTTTGGTGATGCCTTGCTCTTCCCCGAGAAACCCATCTTCAGAGAAGTGGGCTTGTAAACCTTCAATAATGGTCACTTCTACATTACGATCAGCAATACTCACCACATCTTGTGGCTCCATCTTGGTCTCAACAACCAGCTGATCCCGATTATTAAAATAGTCAAGAGCCTGTGCTCCAGCGACGCGAATAACGCGCTCTGTCTGGTCAGCACGACTCAAAATGTCCGCATTCACGAATTTTGGATCTAAAAACATGAGTAAATACACTCCACTTTATGCGTTCTTCACTAGGGCTAGACCGCGATCTGAAAAAGTAATGACCACATCGGAGCCAACGGTAATGGCTTGATCAACACGAAAGTCGATGACAAACAAACGGCCTACTTCAGAGTCGACTTCGTATTGCATTTGGCTTCCTAAATAAGTCGCTCGACGTACATTTCCTGTCAGGCCTGAGGCCAGACCATCTGACTTTGATAAACGAATTGCACTTGGATGAACCGCCAATTTCACTCTTCCCTTACTAAAATCTCGTGCGGGTAATGTGCAACGTAAAGAACCAACCGCTACCTCCGCGCTGTCCCCTCTTATTGAGACTATATCGGCATCCACTAAATTCGCATCGCCAATGAAATCCGCAATAAAAGTAGACGCAGGTTGTTCGTACAATTCTCGAGGACTGCCTTCTTGAGCGATAACGGAACGATTCATGACGATAATTCTGTCAGAAACGGCCAGCGCCTCTTCTTGGTCATGAGTAACGTACACAGCGGTTAAGCCAATTTTTTGCTGCAGCTCTCGAATCTCTTCACGGACATGACGTCGCAATTTAGCATCAAGATTAGATAAGGGTTCATCTAATAAAAGAACTTCCGGCTCTAGAACCAACGCTCTAGCAACCGCAACGCGTTGTTGTTGCCCACCGGAAAGCTCGCTTGGCAGCCGTTGTCCATAACCCCCTAGACCCACTAGATCTAATCCTTCTTCGCTTTTTTCTTGTGCTTCTATCTTATTAATACCACTGGCGGTCAGTCCATAAGCCACATTTTCTGCCACTGTCATATGAGGGAAAAGTGCATAGGACTGAAACACCATACTGACATCACGATCTGTGGCGGGAAGATGTGTGACCTCTTTATCTCCTATCATAATGCGGCCAGAAGTCGGATGCTCTAGTCCGGCAATCATCCGTAGAGTGGTCGTTTTTCCACAGCCACTTGGCCCCAGTAATGTCACCAAATTACCCGGTTCAATAGTAAATGAAACATGATCAATGGCATTTACTGAACCAAATGATTTGGTGACATTTTCAAAGCTCACAGAGCCGGCTCGATAGTTAAGACTCATGCCTGTTTCTCCTTTAACGAAGGGGTAGAAATTGAAGGACGACTTGGTGTGGTAGAGACCGTTGCGTTACGACGCAGTTTGCGTTGTCCCACAGCCAAATTAATACCGACAATCACAGTCAACATAACAAGAATTAGAACGCTACAGTAAGCGATAGCGATGCCAAACTCTCCATTTTCAACTAAGCCGATAATATAAGAGGTTGCCATATTATGATCAGCGCTCACCAAGAAAATAACCGCGCTAACTGAGGTAATCGCACGCACAAAGCTATACACCAGTGCCGCAATAATGGCGGGTCTTAATAAAGGTAGAATAACGCGGCGGAAGGTTGTTAAACTGTTTGCACCCAAGGTTAACGACGCTTCATCTAAGCTTTTATCTAATTGGCTCATCGCGGCAATCCCGCCTCGAACACCAACAGGCATATTACGGAAAACAAAACAGATAATCAGGATAACGCCTGTTCCTGTTAGCTCAAATGGAGGAACATTAAATGCCAAGATATAACTGATACCAATAACCGTACCTGGAATCGCAAAACTCAGCATAGTGCCAAACTCAAAAGTATCCTTCCACTTAAACTGCTGCCTAACTAACAGATAAGCCGTCAACAAGCCCACCATAGCGGTAAATGGCGCTGCAATGGCCGAAATGCTTAAGGTCGTCCAAAGCGAATCCCACGCGGCCCCTTCCCAAATCACACCAAAGTCTCCCCAGCCAATAGAAAATGCATTCGCGTAATGCTCTAGAGTAAAGCTGTTGTCGTAGCCCCAGTTTTGCACAAAACCACCGAACATAATCATTCCGTAAATAACGATGGTTAACACCGCCCAAGGCAAAGCCGTCATATAGCAAGCCACTCGCATACCTGGATTTAACCCCATATAGGCACCCGATTCTGCTTTCCCGGTAACAGTAGTATAGGATTTCTTACCCAACCATTTACGCTGTAGGAAGAATGCACTTAAGGTAAAGGCCAACAGCAAGATCGCCAAAACCGCGGCGTACCCCTGATCGTTTTGAGCACCGACGATTGCGAAGAAAATCTCAGTAGACAGAACTTCAAAATCACCACCAAGCACCATTGGATTACCAAAGTCAGCCAAACTTTCAATGAAAGCCAGCAAGAAGGCATTCGCCAAACCTGGGCGCATAAGCGGTAAAGACACATTAATAAACGTTTTCCAACGATTCGCACGCAAGGTTTGAGACGCTTCTTCCATCGATGGACTGACACCTTCAACTACACCAATCAGGACTAAAAATGAAATAGGGGTAAAGGACAGCACTTGGGCAAATAAGACCCCCGGCATGCCGTAAAGCCAGCGACCTGGTTCCGTTCCAAATAACTCGGCAAAAAACTGAGTCACCACACCAGAACGACCAAATAATAAAATCAGCGCCAGGCCAATAACAAAGGGCGGCGTTATAATCGGTAAGACGGTCAATAGACGTAACGATTTTTTCCACCGGAATCCAGTTCGAGTCACAACCAATGCAAACGCCAAACCAAGCAGGGTGGTTAAAAACGCCGTCGAAATAGCCAACGAGAGGGAGTTCCATGCGATACCACAAGAGTAACCACTATTTAAACAGGCTAATGACCAAATATTGTCACTGAATAACTTAGAGGCAAACTGCGAAGGCGCAAAAGCACCATCATTATCCATAAAGGCACTGATCAATACTTGGCTCACCGGGAAGAAGACAAAGATAACAACCAAGGTCATAACTAAACCAATGCTACCCGTAACAAATACATCCCCTTTTAAAAATCCAGAGGCCGCTAATCCCGTTGTTAATAAAATCAAAAATGACAGCCCACATAATACAGCACCATACCCCATGCCGTATTGCTGTTGCTCCAGCTCGCCAAAAATAAGATCAAGACTTTCAAACTGCCACCCCATAACGCCTATCGCAAAGCCTTGGGCCAACATATAAATAAGACCAGAAGAACCGGCTATAATTAAGTAACGACTATAACGAGGGTCATTTTTAGTTAACGGAATCAGAAATAATGGCAACATCAGGGGCAAGGCCAAAGGCAATAACCAGAGACGATCGCCGATTAAGCCTTGTAATAAGGCCGGTGCATAATCCGCTTCTATAGGGTAGCCGTCAGATAACCAAATAAAGGACCAAAAACCGTCCTCTAGCAAATACCAAGGCATGACTAAAAAACCGACCCAACCGAGTATCAGCCACGGGATAAATGAGTGTTTCACTATCGATACTCCAAATAGGAAGTTGAGAATCTGCTAGGCAAATTACCTAACAGATCTCATGATATTTTCAAAGATTTAAAGCGTGTATTAACGCGGTAAAGACTTGATGTCAGCATCCCAACGTTGCAATAAATGCTGACGTGTTTCGGCTGCACCGTATTTGGCAAAATCGTAATCGATGAGTTTGATGGTAGAAAAATCCGGTGCGCCTTCAGGCGTCGTCGCCGCTTTATTTGATGGTACTTGATAGGCTTTAGCCTCGGCGGCTAATGATTGAACATCCGGTCTTAACGCAAATTCAGCCCACATTTTCGCTTCTTTCAAGTGACGCGCGCCTTTCACAATACTCATAGAGCCAACTTCATAGCCCGTTCCTTCACAAGGTGAAACGGCTTTTACTGGGTAGCCTTTTTTCACTTGTTTCACAATGTCATGAATAAAGGTGATACCAATCGCTGTCTCGCCGTTGGACGCCGCTTTGATCGGTGCTGAGCCGGACTTGGTATATTGGTTAATATTTTTATGCAATTTGGCTAAGAAATCAAACGCTTGATCTTCTCCCATCATTTGTACATAGGTGGCTAAGGCGGTATAAGAAGTGCCTGAAGAATTTGGGTTGGCAACCTGCACTTCCCCTTTATACATCGGGTCCGTTAAGTCTTTCCAACATTGAGGAGCGGGTAAGCCTTTTGCGTTTAATAGGTCTTCATTATAGCCAAAACCCAATGCACCGGCGTATACACCTACGGTGCGGTAACCAGAGACTTTTGCTTGATTTTGCGCCCAATCTCTTAGTTCAGATAAGGCCTTAGGCTTGTAAACTTGGGTTAATTTTTCAGCGGCGGCTTGCAAATGTGGGTCACCCGTTCCGCCCCACCAGATATCGATCTTAGGGTTTTTTCTTTCTGCACGTAATTGTGCATAAGACTCACCAGAGCTTTTTCGAATTAAAGAAACGTCAATACCCGTTTCTGCTTCGAAGCGAGTTTCCATCAGGCTACACCAGTCCGTATCCGTTGAACACAGTACGTTAAGTTTGCCTTTTGCCATTACTGGAGTGGCTGCCAAAGTAGCCGCTGCAATTAATGTTAAGCCGAGAATATGTGGAGATTTTTTCATTTTTATATTGCCCCCGAATGATTTTTTATTTTTGTGCATACGTATGAACAGAAATAAAAGCATACGCTCGATATTTACTTTATGGAAGTAAAAAATAAAAAAATTGATCATTATATTGACAGTATTAATGTTAAGAGAGCACGAAGAGCAACCAATCTACTTAAGAAGCGTGCCTCTATACACTAATTCAACTGAGACATTATGTTGCGTAGGAGCCGTATTAGGCTGCTTTAGGCGTGTTTGTAAGGCGCTTACTGCCGCTTCAGCCATTTTCTGTGACGATTGTCTCACAGTCGTTAAATTGTAAGATTTATAGCCTGCGATTGATATATCGTCGCAGCCTATAACAGCAATATCGGTCGGCGTTGCTAAACGACGGTCCTGTTTAAGTTCATCTAAAAAACCACAGGCAATGCAATCCATGCAAAAGAAGATGCCATCGGGATAATGCGCAGAAGCCAACATATCTGTTGCATATTGAGTTCCGCCATCATAATTACCACTGTCGCAAAATGCTTCGTCAACCGACAGCACACCCCGCTCAACATAAGGTGAAAGTGCATCAAGAAAACCTTTCGCTCGAGTCGCGCTGCTATAACTCGATACTCTTGAGCGAACCACCTGTAGCCGACTCTTGCCCGCTTTTATCAAGGCCTCTGCAGCCAGTACCCCAGCTTGAGTATTATCTAAATTAACAATATCGGCTTCACTCGAATAGTCGGCTCGGTTTACCAAAATGACTGGCGTACCCCGTTTAATAAACGCTTTTGCAACGGCTTCATTAGGCGTACCAGAGGTGATAATAACGCCACTTAATTGATATTGAACTAGGCTTTGCAATTGAATATCAATAGTATGTTTATCCGACACATCGATCACCATAGGCCGCAAGCCATTATTCTGCACTTCAAGCACAAGGCTGTGCAAAAACTCCGAACGAAACGGATCACCTAAGCCTGCGGTTACTAAGCCAACAAGATCGCTACGCTTTCGAATCATCGTTTGTGCGGCTTTATTGACCTGATAACCTAGCTCATCGGCCGCAGCAAAAACTTTCTGGCGAGTTTTTTCTGAAATACGACTGCTCGGATCAAAACTTCGAGAAACGGTAGACTGGGAAACTCCAGCTAAGCGGGCAACATCGGCTGAAGTGGCATTAGGTTTATGCATGTTTTGCTCAAGAAAATTGACAATGGTAGGTTTATCTTAAAGCCAGATATACTACCACTAGTTTACAAATTAGCCTTAATTCTAGCAGGATATCTTATGAGAACAGGAAAAATCTTATTGAATTCAGGTTTTAACCCAATAAAGAACGTGGATTCATTTCGACTATAGACCCACAATATGTAACATAAAAACCTCCATTACGTCGCTTGATCATTGATGTCAAACAAGAGAATGGAGGTATAATCAAAGAGTTTAAGCGAATTCCAGGGCGAGCCCCAGAATCAAGCCCTCACTACAATGCCGCAATAGACGCTTTCGCCTTGTTAAAGGCTTCTTGGCCAAGGTCACCCATTGCCTGTCCACCCGCCGTGAAACTGTCAACTAAATTCATTCCTAAGAAAGACAAGAAGGTTTTGATGTATGGCATTTGATGGTCATACGGTGTGCCTTCTAAGAAACTGCCACTGGCCGTAAACACATAAGCATCATTTGATAGTAAACCAACAGGCCCTTGATCAGTGTATTTGAAGGTTTCGCCAGCTCGCGCGATATAATCAAAATAGCTTTTTAATGTAGAAGGAATAGAGAAGTTATAGATAGGAGCGCTGATTGCAACCACGTCCGCTTGCTTCACTTCCGCAATCAATTCATCCGCTCTGGCAACAATCGCTTTTTGCTCCGTTGTTCTTTGGTCTTCAGGTGAGAACAAGGCACTCAATGTGTCATGGGTAAAATGTGGTAATGGATTCGCATCGACGTCACGCGTAATAACGGTGCCATCAGGGTTTTTAACCAACCAATTTGCAACAAATTCGTTTAACAACTTACGAGAAGTGGCGTTTTCACCGGATGCACTGGAATCAATTCTAAGTAGTGTTTTCATTGTCTAGCCTTAATGTTAAAAATACGCATTTCATTCGAAGAAACCATTTTAACGTCAAGATAACTGATCTAATAGTGAAAAATATAGCACATAAACATCTAAAAATACGATATATTATTGAAAGGGGTAATGCATTTCAGAATATCAACAGAGGGCCTATCGATGTCAAAAGCACCAAGAGTCACCCTAGAACAATGGCGAGTATTGCAAGCTGTAGTAGATCATGGAGGCTTTGCTCAAGCGGCGGAAGCGTTACATAAAAGCCAATCCTCCATTAGCTATACCGTCGCTAAATTACAAGAACAACTCGGATTTCCTTTATTAGCGATAGAGGGTCGTAAAGCGCAATTAACGGATAGAGGAAATGTATTAGTAAAACGTTCACGACACCTATTAAAAGAAGCCATCGATTTAGAGTCTTTAGCGCATACCCTGGGGAAAGGCTGGGAACCAGAGATTGAGCTGGTGGTGGATGCCGCTTTTCCTACTTATCCTTTATTAAAAGCGCTTAAACGCTTTGAGCCGCAAAGCCAAGGAACACAGATCGAACTCAAAGAAACGGTGCTTGGTGGCGCCGAAGAAGCACTTTTAAAAGGCATGCCAGATTTGGTGATTAGCCCTTTTATTCCTAAAGGTTATTTAGCCGATTCCATCATAGAAGTGGGTTTTATCGCCGTAGCCGCACCAACACATGCCTTATTTAATGATGTAGAACTTATTTCAAATGAACGTCTAGCGAACGAACTACAGATCGTAATTCGAGACTCTTCCAGTGACCATAAAAAAGATGCGGGTTGGTTAGGTTCGGATAGACGTTGGACAGTATCAAGCATCCAGTCGGCTTTAGAGATAGTCAGTAGTGGAATTGGCTTTGCTTGGCTCCCTACCTCTGAAATTGCTAAGCAACTCGACAATGGTGGGCTAAAAGCGATTCCTCTTGTCTCAGGCAGCTACAAATCCGTTCATCTATACGCCATTTTTGGTAAAGGGGAAAGAACCGGACCAGCCACTCAACTATTCCTCGATATACTGCAACATGAATCATCACCCTGCCCGTCCTCGAAAGAAATCGAGCATCAACTTAAACTGGCTGCAAGACATGCCAAGTAGCACCCTTGGTTCAAGAAAACGATTCGTAACCAGCACCACACTCACCATAAAAAAACCTCCTATTACTTTCGCTATAGGAGGTTTAGATAGAGTGCACAACGGTTATTTGTGAAACTGACCCGCTACTTTTTGGCGTAAATAAGATCCCATACACCGTGGCCTAAACGCTCACCCCTTTGCTCAAATTTCGTTAAGGGACGCCAGTCAGGACGGGGATGGAAGGTATTTTTACCTGCGACATTTTCATATAAGGTTTGCGCTTCCATCACCTCCATCATATGTTCAGCGTATGGCTGCCAATCTGTTGCCATGTGGAAGGTACCCGTTGGCTTTAGGATTTCAGCAATTTTCTCAGCGAAAGTAGCTTGTACAATACGACGTTTATTATGACGCTTCTTATGCCATGGATCAGGAAAAAATAACTGAAAAGTCGCAACGGAAGCATTCGGTATGCAGTTAGCCATCACTTCAATGGCATCATCGCAAAACACACGAATATTCTTCACCCCGGCTTCATCGGCCAACATCATCAGCTTAGCAACGCCAGGTGGATGAACTTCAATCCCAATAAAGTCTTTGTCAGGTGCGTTTTTTGCCATTTCAACAAGAGACGCCCCCATACCAAAGCCAACTTCAACAACAATGTCAGACTCTCTACCAAATACGTCTTGGTAATGTAATTGCCCATCTTCAAGGTTCAAACCATAAAATGCCCAATTGGCGTCATAGGCTTTTTGCTGACCTTCTGTCATACGCCCACTGCGTACAACAAAGCTTCTGATAGTGCGTATTTTTGCTGTGGTTTCTGTTTCGTTTTGATGATCTGACATACTCTAATTCGTTCAGTAATTAGTAAAGGGAATTTCATTGAGCGATATGCTACCCGAAAAGTCAGATTATGTCCTGCGAGCCGCGCAGGAAAACACGAAAATCAGCCATCCCCAGCCTAAAAGAAACAAAAAACCGCCAATAGGAGTGATCATGCCAAGCAAAGTCAGACCAGAAAGTGACATGGTAAACAAGCTTCCAGAGAAAAAAACAATGCCCACTAGAAAAGACCATAGCGTCACTCGAGCACGAGGCAGTTGAGCTAAAAATAAAGAGGTAAAGCATCCAGCTAAAGCGTGATAACTCATATAATGACAGCCCGTTTGCCACCAAGATAAGGCTTTCTCATCGACTATAGATTGCAACGCATGCGCGCCAAAAGCACCAAATGCAACCGACAGAAAAGCCAAAAAGGCAAATACACTCAGCCATGAAAGTTGGCGTTTAGACAGAGAAAAATTGGCAATCTGTTGCCCAGATGCCTCTTCTGGATCAGTCATAGACATTACTGAAAAACATTAAGTTTGCCATTACTACCAATGGCATAGTAGGTATCGTCTTTACCAAATGCCAACGCCAAAACAGAAGACCCCGTTGGGCGTAACACATCTTTTAATTCAAGAGACCATTTCTGAATCACGTCACCACTTAATAAACTAATTAGTTTCACATCAGGGCTAATTCCCCCCGTAAGTAAATAACGATTATCAGGGGAGAACCTGGCGTTACTGATCGTGACATTACGAGAATCTAATTTACCTGTGGAGATGGTGAACAGCTCCTTGCCCGTCTCTGTTGACCACACTTTAGCATTGCCTAATTGTGCCGCTGCAAACGCATAGCGACCATCGTCGGATAAGGCCACAGAGGAAATGCGATTACTCAGTTCCCATTGATGTTTGATCTCGCCATTTTGCGTATCCCACACAATAACTTGGTACTTATCATCGCCTGTTATAACGAAACTACCGACATCGTCAACATCCACGCTTCGAACAATCGCGCCAGTTCGAAAGGTTTGTTTAATACCACCATTTTTCACATCAAAGTAACGCGCCGTTTGATCATCTAAACCAACAATAGCGTAATCACCGTTACGAATCAGTTTTGTAGAGCGAATGTCTCCAGGTGTATTCCAAAATCCTTCTGACTGGCCGGTAGAGGTATTCCAGAGCACCATAGTGCGTGCACTACCGGTTAATGCATAACGACCTGAAGGATCAATATCAACACTGATTAAAGGTGTAAAATCACCTTGAGCATGATTCCAATTAAAACGTCGTTCCGCCGGGCTATTACTCCAGAAACTGCCACCATGCTGAATCGAGCCAACCAATGAATTGGCACCATCGGAGCTTAACGCCGCCGAGTAAAGGCCCTGTACTGCGAACTCGGCTGTTTTAGACGGACCTTCGGCTGAGCAAGCAAATAAAAACGTACTTGCAGAAAGAACAAGCGCAAGTTTAAGCACTTTGCTCATTATGAGCCTCGTGCAGCTCTTTGATTAACAAGTCTTCAAGTATGAAGCGGTCTGACATGATGACACTTAATGTTTGCAACGCAAATGGTAACTCAGTCAACTTATCATTACAGTGTTCTTTGGTATCAAATTTATCGTTAAACTCGACAACAAATTCAGTGGTTTCTTGAATCTCTGGCATAACAGACGTTAAACGTTGCAGTGCACTGTCATCACAAAACTCTTTTGCTTCTATGGCCAGCTGCTCATAAATCTCAAAATGGCCCGCTGAAACGTAATCAACAAGTTTTTCTGATACCGACAAAATTAAAGGCGTATCCGTAGGCGTAAATTCTTCTCTTTTACGCAGTTTGATCATGCTTTCAATTAATAGACGACGCTGTTCTAACCAGCGATCAATCATTATATGAACACCGCCCCAACGTTCTTGCGCAGATTTACAACGTTCTAACATAAGAGTGCTCCCTAAAATCAATTATTATCAATAGCATATTCCCATCCAATACACGCTGCAAGAGATTCACATACTCTGTTTACACATTAACAACAATCGCTTTATGTGCGGTTACTTTTGAGTGCAATCATAATATTAATGAATGCCATGCCAACAAATGCGACTAAAGTCCAACCAGGGATGCTTAACCCTAAAAAAGTCCATACAACATCGCCACATTCACCCGTTCCCATAATCATAGCGGACATGATTTCTTGCCATGGAAACACTTCAACCATATAGCTTAAACCAGGCAGACAGGCGGGCAGTTGCTCTTCCGGCAACCCTTGAAGGTATAAATGTCGGATTGATAACCCCGCACCCAATAAGGAAATAACCACGATTGTAATGGAATAATGACGGAATCCCCGTAAAGAATTATGCAGCGCCGAAATACATGACACAACACCAATGGCGAGAAACATGATCCTTTGTAACATACAAAGAGGGCATGGCTCTAACCCCATTTCATATTCCATATAGAAAGCAACCGCCAGCAATGTAAACGCCGCGAATGCAATCAAACCATGAAAACGTCTTATAGAAAGAAACTGCAACATATACTGCCTCACAATAAAAAAATGACCTTAAATATGTAGAACCTAGCGAAAGGAATTCAACAAAAAAAACGTCAATAACTACTGACATAACGCTCATTAGGCGCGTAGTATACAAAGAATTGGACTTAAAACGAGACACCTTATGAAACAACGTACAATACCTTACATTTTACTGACGTTTATTTTGAGCTTTTTCGCTTTAAATGCCGCTTATGCAGAGGAGGAAGGAGAAGCCGTTAGCCTTCCAGTCTATATTGAGCTATCACCTGACTTTATCGTCAATTATGGCTCGAAGGGAAGTAAGCTTAAGTATATTAAAACCCGAATTACACTGAGGACGAAAACCGAGCTGGCAAGCTATATAGATGATAATATGCCATTAGTTAGAGACGCTATCGTTATCTTTATGAGCCAGTTAAAAGACGAACACGTTAAAGGGGCGTTGGCGCGTGAGCAGAGCCGGAAAGATGCGCTAGTGGCACTTAATGAAACACTGAAAGAAGAAACGGGACAAGAACCTGTGATTGACTTATTGTTTGCCAGCTTCGTTACTCAATAACCTCCTCTTTGACTCAATAAAAAAGGAAGCCTTGATCGCTTCCTTTTTTTATTATCTAACACACTTGCTAAAGCTCAATAATATCACTTGGATCAACGTACCCCGTTACTTTATCTGTTGGCTCGTTATTAAAAAATTTCTCCATTTGTTCCATAACGTATTTTCTTGAATCTGGCATCATCATATTGAGCTGCTTTTCATTAATTAGCATGGTTTGCAGCGTCTGCCACTCCTGCCAAGCTTGCTTAGAAACCGAGCTAATAATGTCTTGCCCACGAGCCCCAGGAAAAGGCGCACGATCAAGAGCCTCCAGTTCTTTTTGGTATTTCTTACAAAATACAGTATTTGCCATAATCAACGCCTTTTAACAACCAATGTGTGACACATAAAATAATAACCAATAACTTTATTTAATGCGGGCACAAGTTAAGAAAATCAAGCCAGCCAGTAGCGTAACCATGAGATAGAAGAAAGCACCAGTAAGAGCACTAAAATACTGGGACGCTTCCAAAACAGCCAAGCCCCCGTACACACCATCACAATTCCATCCACAAAACTTAATACACTATGGGGCAAAACAACGGTGGCAAAAACAAACAGCAATAGACCAACAACAGACGCATTTAACGCCACAATGGCCGCATTTATTTTCGGGATAGCCGAGAACCGCTTCCAGTGATGCTGAGCAAACAACATCAGTAATAAGCCCGGTAAAAACACCCCTAAAGAAGCCATCCCCCCCAGCAGCATAAATGCAAAGGGGTCGCTCATCTCCCTACCAGTCATGCCCCCCAGAAACGTCGCGACAGTAAACATAGGGCCAGGAACCGACTGAGCTAGAGCATAACCAGAAAGAATCACCTCTTCAGGAAGTTGATCTAAAACACTTTGCAAGAGCGGCAGTATCACATGACCACCACCAAATACCAAACTGCCGGCTTGGTAATAGTCAAAAAACACATTCATCGCCAAAGATGAAAATGTAAAAAAGCTCAGTACAAATAAAAGAACAGCCACAATACCCGCAGTATTCGCATAACGAACATCGGTCAATTCAGACGCGCTTTTGTTGTCATTAAGTGGTAAAAAGCCTCCTACTAGTGCGGTGATAAATAGCATGATTAAAGTGCCGTATCCAAATGACCACAGAGCAAGAAAAGCGATGGATGCAATAGCAATAATACGCGTGGTTGTACTCTTACAAAACTGCTTCCACATAGTGTAACAGGCATCCGCCACCACCACTGTCGCCAATAAAGTTAACCCTTGGACCCAAAATTGTAAAAAACCATTATCATCTAAGGCATTATTTCCCCAAACAAATAACAACATGATAATGACCGAGGGTAATGTGAAACCAACAAATGCCGCCACAGCACCAGACCAACCACCTCGATGATAACCGATGGCAAAACCCACTTGGCTGGACCCAGGACCTGGCACCACTTGGCTGAGCATAACAAACTGAGCATAACTTTCTTTCGTTAGCCAGTGTCGGTTTTCAACAAATTCTTTATAAAAATAGCCTAAATGTGCCGCAGGCCCTCCAAAACTGGAACACCCTAAGATAAAAAAGCGAATAAAGACTTCCCATACTGCAGACATAATTTCACCCTTAAGAAACCTAACTAAAATGCCTTATATTGCACCAGACAAATATTTCAATTTGACGTGAATACCAAATTAATGAGACAACACTTCTTCCAAGATTTGCCTCACAGGCGCAGGCAGACCCAAGGTTAAAGCCACCTCTTTTGAGTACCACTGATATTTAGTACTTTCAGCAACGGCTCCAGTCATACCCATGGCAAAAACAATAGGCTGAATCATTAAATGATAGTGACTAAAGGTGTGGCGGAAGGAGGTTAAACGATTAGCTGAGCTAAGTTGGCACTGAAACCTTTGCTCAGTTTCCATTACTAACTGATCCTCTTCGTTAGACTCAGGCAAACTCCAAAGTCCACCCCAAATGCCTACCGACGGACGTTTCTCTAGCAGTACATTGCTATTGGAGTCCAGTAGAATCAACATGATTGTATTTTTAGTGGGGCTTCTCTTTTTTCACTTTTTTAATAGGAAAATTCGTTGGATCTCCTATCTGTAAAGCGGCACAATCCTCATTTATAGGACATAACAAACACTGAGGTTTACTACGGGGTACAAAGAGTAGCCCCTAAGTCCATCATAGCCTGAGTGAAGTCGCCAGGCCTATCTGCAGGTACATACTGCTCAGCAAGGTCCCACATCATAGTCTCAGTTTTTTTCTCACCGGGCCAAGTTGGAACCGCATGAAAACGCGCCAAAACACGCTTAACATTGCCATCGAGTATAGCGGCTTGGACGCCTCTGGAAATAGACAGTATGGCCGCGGCGGTGGAGCGCCCTATTCCAGACAGTTCACAAACCCCTTCAACCGTTAATGGAAATTCACTCTCGTATTCATCCACTAACCTCTTGGCCGCCTTGTGTAAGTTACGCGCCCTAGCGTAATACCCTAAACCACTCCAATGAGCTAAAACATCGTCTTCAGACGCTTTAGCAAGGCTTTCAACATTAGGAAACGATTGCATAAAACGCTCGTAATACGGAATCACCGTTGTCACTTGTGTTTGCTGCAACATAATTTCTGAAATCCAAACACGATAAGGCGTTTTGTTCTGTTGCCAAGGTAAGTTCTTTCGACCATATTGGTCAAACCAGGATAAAACACGTTCAGAGAAGTTTTTAGCAGGGATCATTAGGCTCTCACGGCAAAAGGAAGACGAGCCTTCCTTTTGCACTGTTACATTTAATTGGTTAGTTATTGAATAAACGAAGGATCAACCAAAGAGGCCTTTAAGGCTGTCTTTCAATTTTTCTTTGGCTTTGTCCTCTTCTTCTTTTAATTTCGCTTTTGCTCTGGCCTTTTCAGCGTCCAGTTTTTCTTGAGCACGCGCTTTTTCAGCCTCAAGTTTCTCTTGAGCCCTGGCTTTCTCTGCATCTAACTTTTCTTGGGCGCGCGCTTTTTCAGCCTCCAATTTCACTTTAGCTCTGGCTTTTTCTGCATCCAGCTTCGCGTTTAGCTCAATTTTTGCTAGGTCAGCAAAAACCTTCCCAAACCCGGCCAAATCAGGCGCACACAGACCAGCCGGGTCGTCGCTGAATTTACCTTTGCAAACAACGGGGAACGCTAATTTTGTAAACACTTCTTTAACTCGACACGCATTATCCAAGCCACTACCAGTAAAAGCGATATTCGTACGATAATCTAGTGACGAGTTTGGCAATGAAATCACACCATCTCCCGTGACCTTTAGGGTAACGGCGGAAATGGTTAAGCCCGGTGTAGATATTTCCCCGTTCACAATATGAGCTGGGAAAGTTAATCTTTCAAAGGGGGTATTTTCATCGAAAGAGGATTGCTCCAGAGATTCATTACGCGTTACGGCAATGCCTTCACATACCGCTTTAGTGAGGTTCATTCCAACTAACTCACCATCATTAACTTCGACCAACAAATCGCCACTTAATGACGCCATTAAACTGTCAATCGTGTTACCTGAAAGTACCAAGTTACCGTTTACCACTGTGCTACCAGCTATTTTCTCTAATTCCATAAAATCATTTAGCAAGGGTTGAATCTGTATGTTTTTCACATCAGGATACACGTTAATTTTAGGCGTTTGTTGACGCACATCTAAATTCGCGGTCAACTTGGCTCGGCCTGAATACAAGTCCACATTTAATGGCTCAAGTTTCACCAAACCATTCGATTGGGTTGACTTAGCGGTAATAGAGTCCAGCTTAAGATTCAAAACAGTGACATCGTTTAACTCAAGGCTAACGCGACCATTAAGCTGCTTTATTAATTCAACAGGTAGTAATTCCACGACTTCAGCGCCCGCTTCAGCAACAACGACCTCTTCTTCTTTAGGTGAATTCTCAACAGAATCAGACTTTGGAGGTAAATAACGATCTACATCTAATGCATTACCTTCGATCGCAATATCCCAATACAAGGGCTCTAAATTCACTTGCGCGATGGTGTTAAGTGTCGTTTGATCTAAGTTCAACGTAAAAGGACTCACTTGTATTTTTTTGGTTGAACCTGACAATGAGAGTTCCGCAGACAAGCGCGTTAATGCCGTTTCATCACTCATTTCTGGCAACGCAATCGATAATTTGTTGAGTAAATCACGTGGATTTAGATTATCTAGTGTAAGAGAACCATCAAAAACGGGCTCGCTTAATACTTGATAGGCATTAATTGAGGTTGAAAGCGACGCCCCCAAAGCCGACAGCTCTGCATTTTCAATAATGACGTTTTCTTGTGGTAAATCAAAATCCACCTGTTTCACAATAAAAGAGGCGGCTAAAGGCGATACGGGTAAAAATTCCGCTTGCGTCTCTGTTTTGAGCGTTAACCCTTCTAAAGAAAAGGCTTCTTTTTCTGGGAAAATAGATAGGTTTGCACCTAAAGAGACTGTGGATTGCATTTTATCCTGCCCAGCTAAGTCACTTTTCTCCACGGCGATCTCAAGTAACATCGGCCAAGCTTCATCCCAACGTACATTATTCAACTCTAGATCAAGCGCCGTTTTTAACAGCATATTGTTTTGTTCATCGCGATATTGCAGTTGCGCATTTTGAACAAGTAACTGATCGAGTTGAATGTTTGGCAGGGAGAAAGGCTCTTTTGATGCCTGACTGTCATCTGTTTCTGCAGGAGAACCATTCTGCTCGGCCGTAGCAACCTCTGCTGAAGCATTGGTACTCCAATTTGGCGTGCCTTGTTTATCAACAGAAAGGTTGGCTTCCAAATCAATAATTTTCACTCTATCAACTTGCACCGTTTGGCTTAGTAAAGGAATGATAGCCAAACCAAATTCAACCTTGCCAAACTTCACCAACTCTTGCTGAGACCCTAAGGCAACACCAACATCCGCCAGTTCTAAGCCTAACCAGGGGAAAAACGACCAACTGATGTCACCATCTAAACGCAAGGTCACATTAGCTTGTTTACTAGCAACAGTTTGTAACTCTTGCTTAAAGTCGTTCGGATCAATAAAAACCACAACATAAACAATGGCCGCAACAAGCAACGCTACCAATGCTGCAATTCCTAAGCTTAACCGCTTTAACCAAATCATGTTTACTCTCCATTAATCATTAAACGCATCTATGAAGGCTTATGCCTCAAAACAGTCGAGTCAGCTTACCTTCTTATTCTTTTATTAAAGCATATTGAAAACGCCCTCTGCACCAACAAACACAAGAAGAGTTCAAAAGAGAGTCACTTTAAGATAGAAGCATAGAGAGCTCCGTTCTATAATGTCGGTATTATTGTAGGTAACTTGTCGATTTTGTATAAAACGCCTTACCCATCCTTATTTTAAACACGGAGAAATTCATTCATGTCCGATCGCATTGCCAGTGTTGAACGCAACACTCTTGAGACTCAAATCAAAGTGACCATCAACCTAGATGGAACAGGTAAGTTCAACTGTGAAACTGGGGTTCCTTTTCTTGATCATATGCTTGACCAAGTAGCACGTCACGGCTTAATAGATATGGACATTCATGCCGTTGGTGATTTACACATTGACGCTCATCACACTGTCGAAGACTTAGGCATTACGCTTGGTCAAGCGTTTGATATTGCTGTTGGCGATAAAAAAGGAATTAAGCGCTATGGTCACGCTTACGTGCCATTAGACGAAGCGCTTTCACGAGTGGTCATTGATTTTTCCGGGCGCCCAGGTCTAGAAATGCATGTGCCTTTTACTCGCGGTTCTGTTGGTGGCTTTGATGTTGATCTTTTTTCTGAGTTTTTTCACGGTTTTATTAACCACGCAAAAGTCACTTTGCATTTAGATAATTTACGCGGTAAAAACACCCACCATCAAGCTGAAACCATTTTTAAAGCATTTGGTCGCGCTTTACGCATGGCCCTAGAGGTGGATGAACGTATGGCTGGACAAATGCCATCTACTAAAGGTTGTTTATAAAGGCTTAACAATGACTATCCCAAAAAAATCTGTTGTTGCTGTGATTGATTATGGCATGGGGAACTTGCACTCAGTTGCCAAAGCGTTAGAACATGTGGCGGATGAAAATACACACGTCGTTGTCACCAGTGACCCAGCGGTTATCGATGCCGCTGATCGCGTTCTTCTTCCTGGTGTTGGCGCAATTCGTGATTGTGTTGGTGAAATGCATAAAACTGGCTTAGTACCAAGTATTCGCAAAGCAATGGCTGAAAAACCCTTTCTCGCGATTTGCGTCGGCATCCAATCCTTAATGTCCCATAGTGAAGAAAACAATGGGGTTGATTGCCTTAACCATTTCCAAGGTAATGCACTCTTCTTTGGTGAAACGCACAAAGACTATGATGGCCGTAAATTAAAAGTACCTCATATGGGCTGGAATCAGGTATCACAAACCATTGATCATCCGTTATGGAAAGGCATTCCAGACAAGGCACCCTTTTATTTTGTACACAGCTATTATGTTGTCCCCCAAAATAAAGAAGAAATGGCGGGCACCTGTGACTACGGCTTAACCTTCTGCGTAGCCCTTGCAAAAGACAATGTTTTTGCGGTGCAATTTCACCCAGAAAAAAGCCACAAAGACGGTTTACAGCTTTATAAAAACTTTATCAATTGGAACGGCCGAGCATATTAATACTTCGCCGTTTCTTTACAACGATTTTAGGAGCCAGAAATGGGCTTAGCAAAACGCATAATTCCTTGTCTTGACGTTGATAATGGACGTGTCGTTAAAGGCGTACAATTTTTAGATATTCGAGATGCTGGTGATCCTGTAGAAGTCGCTAAACGCTATGATGAACAAGGCGCAGATGAGATCACCTTTCTAGACATCACCGCAAGTTCAGACGATAGAGAAACAACGGTCCATATGGTAGAAGCCATTGCGAGCCAAGTCTTTATCCCTTTGACTGTAGGCGGTGGAATCCGAACTTGTGATGACATACGACGTATGTTAAATGCAGGCGCAGATAAAGTAGGCATCAATACCGCGGCTGTATTTAACCCTGAATTTGTGCGCGAAGCGGCTCAACGCTTTGGTTCTCAATGTATTGTGGTGGCCATCGATGCAAAAAAGGTCAGCGCAGAAGGTGAGACCGACAAATGGGAAATTTTTACCCATGGTGGCCGCAAACCAACAGGACTGGATGCGGTTGAGTGGGCCAAGAAAATGGTTGAATATGGTGCAGGCGAAATACTATTAACCAGTATGGACCGAGATGGCACAAAAAACGGTTTTGATCTTGGTGTGACGCGCGCCATCAGTGAAGCCGTCCATGTTCCAGTCATTGCATCTGGAGGCGTTGGCAACTTAGCGCATTTAGTTGATGGTGTCATCAAAGGCAAGGCGGATGCGGTACTCGCGGCCAGTATTTTTCACTTTGCTGAATACAGCATCCAAGAAGCGAAAGAAACGATGCAGGCCGCCGGCATCGAGATGCGATTATAATAGTGCAAACACGCTCTTCTCATGAAAGTACCTGCTACTAAGTAGCAGGTACTTTCACAGGGCTTTTATCATACCCTTTTACCCTCCTCATCTCTCTTTCTTAAACATCAATACAGCTAAACATAGTCTTGTCATTCTATTTTGTATTATTGAATGAGCGACTTTAGCAAGTTAAATAGACCGACATTCAGGCAAATTATCTTCCATAATCTGCAATGATTGTGAAAGCGGTAGGCTGCACTCTTGCCGCACCGAATAACACAAGAGTACAATCAGAAAAACCCTTATTAAAATGCCTTACGTAAAAGGAATATGATTTGACTACTTCGCTGTCCACCGCTTTAACGGCACTCGATGCGTTCTGTCAACAGAACAAAGAAGCAACACCACTTACTTTCCACCGAGGTGTTGAACGCGAAGCACTGAGGGTTAATAAATTAAACGGTCGTATTTCTCATCAGCCTCACCCTCAAAAACTGGGTTCGGCACTTACCCATAACGCGATCACCACAGATTACTCAGAATCGTTAATGGAATTTATTACTGGTGTGCACCCAAATGTTGAGGGTGTGATGTCTGAATTAACAACGATTCACCATTTCGTTAATCACACGTTAGCAGAGCAAGGTGAATGCTTATGGCCAGCAAGTATGCCTTGCTATTTAGAAAATAATGAAGATGTTCCCATCGCCGATTATGGGTCATCCAATGTTGGCAAATTAAAACGTGTATATCGAGAAGGTTTATCCAATCGCTATGGTCGCATAATGCAATGCATCGCCGGTATGCATTACAATTTCTCTTTCGATGAAGATTTTTGGGATTTTTTACAGACCTACAAAACAGGCTCAGCCAACCCAGAAGCACGACAAGTTTTTAAATCCGATAGCTATTTCGCTCTAATTCGTAACTTTAGACGCAACTCATGGCTACTATCCTATCTATTTGGGGCATCACCAGCGGTTGATAAGAGCTTTTTCCAGAAAGGCACGGACAAACTCAATATGCTTGGCGAGAACACTTATTATGGACAACACGCCACCTCACTTAGAATGAGTGATCTTGGGTATCAAAACAATGCGCAAGCTGATTTATTTGTGTGTTACAACAAAGTGAGCACTTACATTGACACACTAAAACAAGCATTGAAAACGCCTTATCCAAAATACCAACAAATAGGCTTAAAAACGGATGGGGTATACAATCAACTAAACACAAATATTTTGCAGATTGAAAACGAATACTACAGTGACATAAGGCCAAAGCGCGTTACTCAGTCTGGAGAACACCCGAGTACGGCATTACAATCTCGTGGCGTTGAGTATATAGAAGTTCGGATCATGGACATCGACCCTTTCTCCCCTATCGGAATGTCAAAGAATACGCTCTATTTTATCGATGTTTTCTTGGTCTTTTGCATGCTAGATGGCGATCATGAATTGCGTGAAGAAGAGTGCCACGCGTTAAGAGAACTGCAACAAGAAATTGCCACACACGGAAGAGATGAGAACTATCTTTTTGATTTCGGCAAGGGTGATGTGCTGATAAAGGATCAAGGTCTACATGTATTAGAAAAATTGCAAACTGTCGCCCGTTTTTTAAGCCAACACACAGGCAATGAACACTACGTAAACGCAATTGAAGAGAAAGTGCAGGCATTTAAAACACCGGCGGCGTTACCCTCCAATAAAATAGTTTCGTTAGCGGAACAAGCAAGCGGTTATAAAGAAGCCATGCTAGCTTTGGCCAAAGATCAACAACAAGAATGGTTAAATACGCCATTATCCAAAGAAGAAGAGACTCTCTTTGCCAACCAAGCAAAAGAGTCATTTGAAAAACAGCATGCTATAGAAGCAGCAGACACATTGGATTTTGATACTTACTTAACGGAATACCTAATACCACAATAGTTTACGGCCTTCCCCAGTGAAATTGAGTAGAGTGGCAACGAAATCTCACTGGGGTTATGTAAACAAGGATGTGAGGTTTTACCCTTCGGCTTTGGCGGCTTTAGTAAAAGCGCCTAATTCCAACCATTCACCCAACTTATTTCTTAGGGCATCAAGTCCATCACCAGATAAACCAGAGAAGGTTTGCACCGAGCCGATCACCCCTCTTTCGTTTAGATTCTTTTGAACTTGTAACATGGTTGATTTAGCGGGTCCGCGCTTCAATTTATCCGACTTAGTCAACAGAACATGAACCTGCATTTTATTGGCCTGAGCCCAATCTAGCATTAATTCATCAAATTCTTTTAATGGGTGGCGAATGTCCATCACTAAGACAAAACCCACTAATGAATGTCGATTCATAAGATAGTCTTGCATGTGGGCTTGCCAGTTAATTTTCATCGCCACAGGGACTTTTGCAAACCCATAACCAGGTAAGTCAATTAAACGCCTGTCGTCCACATTTAGGCCAAAACAATTAATTAATTGTGTTCGCCCTGGCGTTTTTGAAGTCCTTGCTAATTTCTTTTGGTCAGTCAGTGTATTTAAGGCCGTTGACTTGCCAGCATTGGAGCGCCCAGCAAAAGCAACCTCCAAACCTTGGTCAATTGGACATTGAGAGAGTTTTTCAGCACTTTTGATAAAATAAGCTGAGTGAAAAATAGGATCAAAGGGTGTCATAAGTTGATATTCGTCAATAGAGTCTGATTAGCGTTCACGTTTTTCATTTGGTTGTATATAATGCCTATTAAATTGTTTATTTACCATGCTTTAACTCGGTACTTCTTGATTAGTCTACTGCAGTAGGTAAATATACGGGTCATATATCGTGTTTGTTTTGTCATGCCAGTCAAAATAAATGCATTTTTCTTGATATGTCAGGGGCAGTGAATGAAAAAAGTATTAGTAGGTATGTTGGTCGCAGTGAGCGCAACATCAGTAGCAATGGCTCAAGGCAATGCCGATGCTGGAAAAGAATTGGTAACAACTTGCGCAGCCTGTCATGCAGCGGACGGAAACAGCCTTGCGCCTACTTTCCCGAAACTTGCTGGTCAGCAAGAAAAATACCTTCTTAAACAACTGAATGATATCAAATCCGGTACTCGTCCAATTGCACAGATGGCCGGACAGCTTGACAACCTAACAGATCAAAACTTAGCCGACATCGCCGCTTACTTTGCAAGCAACGCTGTTGTTGTTGGTCAAGCCGATGCCGCTTTAGTAGAAGCTGGTAAAGCACTGTATCGTTCAGGCAACCCTAAAACAGGTGTTCCGGCTTGCACAGCGTGCCATGGACCAAGCGGTAAAGGCCTTGATTCAGCGGCTTTCCCATCACTCAGCGGTCAACATGCTGACTACACCAAGTCTCAGCTAAAAATGTTCCAAAAAGGTGAAAGAGCAAATGATCCGGCCAATATCATGCGTGATATCGCCTTTAAAATGAATGATAATGAAATTGAAGCCGTTTCTAGCTATATTCAAGGCCTTTACTAGACGGCGCCAGCTCTAGCCATCTTGTATTGATAGACAAACACTCTTAAAAGAAAGACTATTAAGAGTGTTTGCCGTAAACATTACGTAAAGTTAACGAAAACACATACGATTAATGACTCTTGAACATCCTATTTTAGGTAGAATTTTATAAATAATGATTACCCTTCTGATTTATGAATGTTACCTGGAGAATTTAATGAAAAAACTGTTCCTATCCTTCGTACTCGCTTTTGTTTTACCTTCACTCGCTATCGCTGCCGATTACAGCCCAGGCAATGGCTACACTCTTATCAAATCACCTGTACGAACCGCATCGCCTGACAAAATAGAAGTCATCGAAATTTTTTGGTATGGCTGCCCACATTGTTTTTCGCTTGAGCCTTTAACAGAAGCTTGGTCGGCAGACCTGCCAGAAGACGTAGACTTCAAGTTCACTCCAGCCGTATTTGGCCGTAACTGGCTAGCTCACGCAAAAGCGTATCATGTTGCGGATATTCTGAATGTATTAGATAAAACACACTCAGCCTTGTTCAATGCTATACATTTAGACAAACGTCGTCTAAATTCAGAAGATGACTTAGCGGAATTTTTTGCGCAATATGGTGTAAGTGAAGATGAATTCAAAAAACAATACAATTCTTTCGCCGTAAACAGCCGTTTGAAGCAAGCCGATGCCAAAATCAGAGCCTATGGCGCTCGTGGCGTTCCAGGTTTAATTGTTAACGGTAAATATTTAGTGACCGCGGAGACGGCAAATGGTAGTAATAACATCTATAATGTTGTTGACTACCTAATAGAACAAGAACGCAAAACAATGTAGTTTAAGTGAGGAAAAATGTCAGATCCAGCGACAATTAAGCTGATAGAAACGCTTCGTAAAGCCGTCTCTAGAACCAGTATGATGGCAGAAGGGATGGACCCTCAGCTGGATCTGGCATTAAAAGAAATTCGACAAACGATCACGTCAAACTCAGATGCTACTACCATCAGCACTGTGTTAAAAGAATCTGAACCAAAACTAATAAAAGCCGACGAAGCACGAGATTTCAGAGCGAAGAAATTTCGAGATGTTCTTCATGATTTAATCGATCTTCTAGAACGACTCCCAAACCACACTGTCCCTCAGAAACAGAAAAAAGACTTACTTACGACAATACGCAGCCAATGGCAATCTGTCCCTCACTGGCCTGATTTAGTAGAGTCTTCACTTTCTTTGGTTGAGGCCACTTTATTAGCGAACAATGACGCTAAAAATGAAAAACGCTCGCTTTTTAAAAAGTTATTTTCCAAAAATGGGAAAGAAAGCTCCATTGCTGAAAAGAATATTTCAGGTGTCTTACTGGATGTGTCTCAAACCTTAACCTCACTGTTAGATAACCTATCGCTGCCAGAAAATTTTGATGACCAAATAAGTGACGTGAAAATTTTTTTAAGCGATTCGAAAGAGTTAGAACACATCCCCAAAATGGTGGCAGAAACCACTAACTTAGCCATGATCGCCCTGGGCAAAAACCAGCAAGATTTAACGTCTTATTTAAGCCAGTTAAATTCTCAGCTCGCCTCGATCAATGCCGGTATAGTAACCAGCTATAAAAGCCAGAGAACATTAACGAGCACTCGTAAAGATCTAAACTCTGAATTAAGAAAACACGTTTCTGAAACATCAAACGCAGCATTACAAGCAAAAGATTTAGGTAATTTAAAAAGCCTAATTGAGGCAAAGCTTGGCACCATTTCATCAACAATGGATCAGTACCAAAAGCAGATGCAGGAACAAGAAAAGCAAGCAAGTCATTCCATTTCCCACTTAAGAAATAAAGTCAGTAGAATGGAAAAAGACGCCTCAACGCTCAGACTCAGCTTACAGCAAAAGCTTGCACAAGCGATGACCGATAGTTTAACGAACCTTCCAAACCGAGCCGCCTACCAAGACTCAATATTGCCTATTTGTAATATGAATCAAAAAGCCAACACCCAGTTGGCTCTTGCTGTGTGTGATATTGACCACTTCAAAAGTGTAAATGATACTTGGGGCCACCTGGCTGGGGATAAAGTATTAAGATTACTCCCTAGGCAGATTCGTAGCGCACTCACAGAAAAAGACATGGCATTTCGCTATGGGGGTGAGGAGTTTGTTATTTTATTACCCAATACCTCTCTTAGTGCCGCTAAAACAAAAATGGAAGGCATTCGCCAAGCAGTTGAAAAGATGCCATTTAATGTTCAAGGTGAACCCGTTCCTATCACCATATCTATAGGTGTGGCTCTATTACAAGAGAACGAAAACCATGAAGCCCTGTTCGAAAGAGCGGATAAAAACCTGTACCAGGCAAAAGAACAAGGTCGAAACCGAGTTGTGTTCTCTTAGAATTAAGCTGTGTTCTCTAGAGTTAAGCTGTGTTCTCTTAGAATTAAGCTGTGTTCTCTAGAGTTAAGCTGTGTTCTCTAGAGTTAAGTGATGTTCTCTCAGACTGAACCAGAGATCCTTTTTAATTCAAGGTTATCTCATAAAGATAAAATAGCTATCTGATTCATAAGCGGATTAAGGTATCCTATTAAGATTATTTACTTATTAACTTTTAAAATTTGCGTTCCTCTTTTGGTCTTTTAGCAAGGCATGAACGCATTACAAACACGGGATTAAGTTTCGTTATGCAAGAACCTTCAAACAACACGACGCACTTTGGATTCAAAGAGATCCCCACGGATGAAAAAGTGGAGGCTGTCGCCAAAGTTTTTCATTCGGTTGCCGCCAAATATGACATTATGAATGACCTAATGTCTGGAGGAATCCATCGCCTATGGAAAATGCATACCATCAATCAGTCAGGCGTAAGAGCGGGCAATAAAGTGCTCGATATTGCTGGTGGTACCGGCGATTTGACACTAAGATTTTCCCGCTTGGTCGGCTCTACAGGGCAAGTTATTCTTGCCGACATTAATGATTCAATGTTGAAAGTTGGCCGCGATAAATTGGCCAATAAAGGTGTCGTAGGCAATGTAAAATTTGCTCAAGCCAATGCCGAATCCTTGCCTTTCGCTGATAATACTTTTGACTGCATCACAATCGCCTTTGGTTTAAGAAACGTAACCGATAAAGACGCAGCCTTAAAGTCTATGTATCGCGTACTGAAACCGGGCGGAAGGTTGCTCATTTTAGAGTTTTCTAAACCCGAGTCAGAATGCCTCTCTACAATCTATGACCAATACTCATTTAGATTATTGCCTTTTATGGGTCAAATTATCGCCAATGATGCAGAGAGTTATCGCTATCTCGCCGAATCTATTCGTATGCACCCAGATCAAGAAACATTAAAAGACATGATGGACTCAGCAGGCTTTGAACGTACGTCCTATCAAAACTTAACTGGTGGTATTGTCGCTCTACACAAAGGATTCAAATATTAATTATGTGGCAAAACCTTAAACGAGTAGGACGTATTGTTAACGTCGTCATTCGCTACCGACTCGACACTTTTATCCCTATTGATAAGCTACCCTGGTTTCTAAAGTATACTTTTGGTGCACTATCCACTTTAGGTAGGCAGAACCTACAAGGCTCCAGAGGTGAACGTTTACGCCTAGCGTTAGAATCTCTTGGGCCTATTTTCGTCAAATTCGGTCAACTATTATCCACCCGAAGAGATTTGCTCGATGACGATTTAGCGGATCAGTTAGCCAAACTTCAAGATAGGGTTCCACCCTTTTCCGGAGAAGATGCTCAAGTTATTATTGAAAAGGCATTAGGCGCACCAATAGACCAACTGTTCGACAAATTCGTTTTAACCCCACTCGCATCAGCGTCAATCGCGCAAGTACATACGGCCACCCTTAAAACAGGTGAAGACGTTGTTATTAAGGTTATTCGCCCAAACATTGAATCCACCATAAAACAAGACATCGGTCTTTTGTATAGCCTTGCAAAGCTTCTCAATAAATACAGCAAAGATGGTCGCAGACTTAAACCTGTAGAGGTGGTCAGTGATTACGAATACACCATTCTTGATGAGCTAGACTTAGCTAAAGAAGCGGCAAACACAGGTCTATTACAGCGTAATTTCCATGAATCTGATTTGCTTTATGTACCGCAAGTCCATTGGGATTACTGCCGCGATAATGTGATGGTTATCGAACGCATTTCAGGCATTCCTGTTGCCAACATTAACGATTTAAATAACGCCAAAGTGAATATGAAGTGCCTTGCAGAACGAGGCGTAGAAATATTTTTTACTCAAGTGTTTGATCACAGCTTCTTTCATGCCGACATGCACCCCGGCAACATTTTTGTCGACCCAAGCAATCCAGAGTCACCTAAATACATCGCGATTGATTGTGCCATTATGGGCAGCCTCACAGATGAAGATAAAAACTATTTAGCACGTAATCTACTCGCTTTCTTTGAAAGAGATTATCGCATGGTGGCACAATTACACGTAGAAAGTGGCTGGGTACCAAAGAACACGCCAGTTCATGCCTTTGAAACGGCCATACGCAGTGTTTGTGAACCTATGTTTGCCAAACCATTAAAAGATATTTCTTTTGGACAAGTATTAATTGGGCTCTTCCAGACAGCAAGACGTTTTAATATGGAAGTGCAGCCGCAACTCGTACTATTAGAAAAAACCCTATTGAATATTGAAGGTTTAGGCAGACAGCTGTATCCAGATCTCGACTTATGGGTAACCGCTAAACCTTTTCTAGAACGATGGATGAAGCGTCAAATTGGCCCACAAAGAGTCTTCGATGAAATCAAAAAGCAAGCACCTGAATGGGCTGGTCAACTCCCTCAAATCCCAAACCTAATTTACAGTGCCCTGTCTCAAGCAAGTAAGCAGGAAGAAAGAGCCATAGCGCAAACACAAGCACTCATGAACTTGAATAAAGAGCTTAAGCGTAATCGTCGCAACACACCTTTTAAGGTATTAGGCATATTAAGCATCATTAGCGCTTGGATAGTCTCAGACCCTATGGCACTAAAACATCTAGCAAGTGCAGATATAATGAGTTTAGGGCTTTTTATTGCAGGAATATACCTGTTAGTATTAAAACCGTAATATTTGAGAGAGTATAATGAAAACCGATATTTTAACCGAACTAGCGAAAACGCTTGAGCAACGAAAATTAGCGCCGTCGGATTCATCCTACGTAGCCAGTTTACACGCAAAAGGTTTAAATAAGATTTTAGAAAAAGTGGGCGAAGAGAGTATTGAAACTATTCTGGCCGCAAAAGACGCCCAAAAATCTGAAGACAAGACAGACCTTGTTTACGAAACGGCAGACCTTTGGTTCCACACTTTAGTGATGTTATCTCATTTAGATTTAGGCCCTGAAGATGTCCTAAATGAGTTAGCTCGTCGATTTAACTTATCTGGCCTTGAAGAAAAAGCCAGTCGATCAAAATAGGAAACATAATATGCTTGGTGGAATTAGTATTTGGCAACTTCTTATCGTTTTAGCCATTCTCATCCTTATATTTGGCACTAAGAAATTAAAAAACTTAGGCTCTGACTTAGGTGGTGCCGTGAAAGGCTTTAAAGAAGCGGTAAACAAAGACGAGCAAGATGACGAGAAAAAAGCCGATGTTCAAGCTAAAGTCATTGAAGATGATAAAAAAGATAAGAGCGCATAATCTGTGTTTGATATAGGCTTTTCAGAGCTCCTCATCGTCTTTATTGTGGGCCTACTTATTTTAGGCCCTGAAAGGTTGCCTCACGCTGCAAGATCGGCGGGATTATGGATTAGAAAAATAAAACGGAGCATTGGTACTGTTCAACGAGAAATCAATGAACAACTAGACAAAGAAGAGCTACAACAAAAAATTCAGGAAACCAATAATCGTATTATGGCCGAAACCAATGCCATTCAAAATACGATAACGCCCTTACCTGAAACAGCGAATAATCAAATACCTGACGCTATAGAGGAAGTTAACACAGCCTCACAAGTAGCTGAAGAAGCCAAGGTTGAAACGTCCAGTTCCTCAGAAACAATGGTATCGGATAAGACGTTACAAACAGAAAAAAATTAAATTCTATTTATTAGACATTCATGACAGGATGCCTCTCTAATGAGTCATAACAATACCGCGTCTCAAACACCCTTAGTTACGCATTTAATTGAGTTACGTAATCGTTTATTAAAAACAGTTATTGTTATTTTGGTTCTATTTCTCGGTCTCTATGTTTTTGCAAATGACCTCTATTTAATGGTGTCCGAACCTTTAAGATTATTGCTACCAGAAGGAAGCTCTTTAATTGCTACCGAGGTTGCCTCTCCATTTTTGGCCCCTTTAAAACTTACCTTTGCCATTGCCGTCTTGTTGTCTGTTCCCTTTACCTTATACCAAGCGTGGGCTTTTATAGCGCCCGCACTTTATAAGAATGAAAAACAAATCGCGATTCCGTTATTAATTTCAAGTATTTTTCTTTTCTATGCTGGCGTTGTTTTCGCTTACTACGTCGTCTTACCATTAATTTTTGGGTTCTTTACGTCTATTGGCCCAAGTGAAGTAACCGTAATGACGGACATAAATCATTATTTGAACTTTGTATTGAAACTCTTTTTTGCGTTCGGTGCTACTTTCGAAATACCGGTAGCCACTTACCTACTCATTAAAGCAGGAATCACAACCGTTAAATCTCTTTCAGCAAAACGCCCGTATATCATTCTAGGCTGTTTCGTAATGGGGATGCTACTCACGCCTCCAGACATCTTCTCACAGACCTTGCTCGCTATTCCTATGTGGTTACTATTTGAAGTGGGGCTAATTGCGGGACGCTCCGTTCCTGTTAATGACGATGAAAACGAAACCGCTGAGACACCAGCGGCTTCATAGAAGCCATGACTACAAATATAAAAAAAGAGACCTTGAGTCTCTTTTTTTATATTACATCTGGCCTTCCAAATTTAAGCGATAACTCTAATAATAACGATCGGCAACACGACATGACCACAATGTTTACCTTAATAAATACTAGAGGATTTCAACTTTCTTCTAAAAATACATGCTTCAAACGAGCAAAAGTTCTCATATTGTCGTCAGCAAGCAAATCATCATAATCTGGATTTTTAGCTACTAATAGATACTTACCTGAAGCGACTTTTTTTACATCTCTTAATAAGTATTGGCTTTCCCCTCCTATGTCATGACGTTCAATGGCTACCGTTATATTCTGTAATGAACCCGCTTTATCAGGTGTAATTCTCTCTAGTAATAATAACTGTCGATCCAGAATAGGGTGTTTTCCGCCATTCATAGAGTGGCCAGAAGCTCGAGCTAAAAAGTGATTGTCAGGGTCTATTCTCACCCCAATGCAATTAGGCACATCCATATATTCAACATCACTGTCGTCCCCTGTTTTGAAATGCCCGCACGCTATCTTTAAGTTAGGGTAATAAGGCAATGTTTCTTGAGTATTATCTACTAGATTACGGTTTGTTTTTTCTGACGTTAAGACTTCATGAAATTGATCTTTAGTAGCACTCATCTCAGGAAAAGAGATAACCTCTGCAGAAGATTTGAAGTTTATAAACCTATCTTTTACTCCAACCCATAATTTAGAGCCATTCTCTTCAGCTACTTGATAAGCCCAATTACTCACCGCTAATGACGTATCAACATCACAATAAAAATAATGACTCAATTCACTCGTAATGGTGTCAGCATAAGAAACTAAATTTTGTTGCTGCCAATTCTCCCTATGGTACTGCGCCGCTAAATAATCTCGCTTGTTGTTATTACAAACCGAATGAGCCGCCACAAAATTGTGTCCAAGATCGTTGGTGTATCGCGAAAAGGGAATAAAGTGATCGATTTCAATACTATTATTCATTGGCTTATTACAATAAAAACACAGGTTTTCTTGTAACTCGACCAAAATAGGTTTGGCCTTTACTAATACAGTGCGGTCAGTACCAAATAAAAAGTCATGTAATTGACTTTGTGGACCAATAAGGGACTGATTCTGCTTAATACTTTGAATTTTTTGTAACCATGCATTCTTTGCAAGATAGACAACTAGATCATAAAAACGTCTAAAGCAATTTGAAATACCCGTATTTAACGTTATAAATTGAGAATGGCGTGTATGAGGGTACAAGAAACATTCTTCTTGCTTCGCTAATATTTGCAAACGCCAAAGGGGACCGGTTTTTAACGTTGCCATCGCGGCATTAAACGCGGTTTTCCAATATGAGCTTTGCTTTAATTGCCGTAAATTACGGATATTATTTTGTTGGCACTCATACAGTACGGAAATAACTTTTGATTGAGCACCAGCGTTTTGTTTCAGTAGCGCTTTTTCCCCTGTGTGTTCTGATGAGAAAGGCACAGCATGATGCCAATATAATAGAATCAATTTTTCAGCTAATGTAGGCAAAGGTATGACTAACTCATTTTGTTCTCTTGCTATTGGTTGCTCTACACATACGTCGGCAATGGCGTGAAGTAACGCAAACTTGTAGGTTGCCGTAAAGTCACCTTCGTTTAACATCCTTTGAATGTAAGCAATAAAATCAAGCTGCTGCTTCATGATATTACTCATGTATTACTGGCTTTTCTTATCAGTGCATTCAGCCATATTTCAGAATCCCTCTCAGGCCGTTGATCGGTTGTTTGCCAACTTTTAATCAAACTTAGTTGTGGTAATTCATCCAATAATGTAACTAACGCTTCCTCATTTAAATCTGTAAAGGCTCGTCCATTATGCAATCTTTCGTGTGTGCCGTATTTAAAAGACACATACAACACGCCATTATTTTTCAGTGCCGTTTCTAAATTTAGGAACACCGTTAAAAGCGCCTCTTTTGGGACATGTAATAAACTGGCACAGCACCAAATACCATCGTATAAGTTCTTCTCATCCAGTTCCTGAAACCTTTTAACCTCAACCTCTTGTTGTAGGTAAGCACTTGCCAATTCAGCTAATTCTTGACTGGCATCGAAAGCATTGACGTTAAAGCCTTGTGATTTAAAATAAGCCGCATCCCTAGCGGACCCGCACCCTGCGTCGAGGATGAGACCCTGAGTGTTTATATAAGGTAAAAACGCCTGATAAAGCTCTGACATATCAATGTATCGAGTTGAGTTAGCAAAGTGTTCTGCATTTTGGTTGTAATAGGTGAGTGTGTTATCTGACAAGATTTACCTCTCCATGGCTCAAAGGTTAATAACAAATAAATAATTACATTGGTTACCTTTAAAAAACTGTACCCTAATCCAACATAAAGGTAACGGGACCATCGTTGATTAGACTCACTTGCATGTCGGCACCAAAGCGCCCTGTTGCTACAGTGTCATGTTGTTTGCGCACCATTTCGACGAAGAGATTGAATAATCGTTCCGCTTCGGCTGGTACGGCGGCGGTTGAAAAACCCGGTCTTAAGCCTTTTTTTGTTTCCGCGGCTAAGGTAAATTGAGAGACAAGCAATATCCCCCCGTCTATTTGTTTTACATTCAGGTTCATTTTTCCTTCTTCGTCACTGAACATGCGGTATTTTAGTAGTTTGTCGGCTAAGCGTTGCAAGTCCATTTCGGTATCGGCTTTTTCAATACCCACCAACACAAGCTGACCATGATCAATCGCGCCAATTAACTCTCCTGCCACGGTCACACTGGCTTGTTTTGCTCTTTGAATAAGCAGTTTCATTACAATTCCTATCGTCCACTAAAATAAGGGAGGGTTGTGTTGTTTTACACAATAAATCAAGCGCAGAAAAAAAGCACCCGAAGATGCTTTTCGCCTGTCGCTATTTTCTATGGGGTTGTCTCTATTTGATGTCACTTTTCAAGATAGACCTCATTGAATATCGACTCACGATAGTCTTTTAAAACCTTAGCAAGACGAGTCGCTCAATATCATTTGAGCGCCTTTTTCACCTATCATCATAGAAGGGGAAGAGGTGTTACCACTAATTAGCGTTGGCATAATAGAGGCGTCGATCACCCTAACGTTCTTAAGCCCTTTTACTTTTAGTGATTCAGGATCAACAACGGCCATGTCGTCGATGCCCATTTTACATGTGCCGACAGGGTGATAAACCGTACTCGCAGTTTCACGCAAGTAGTGCAAGATGTCCTCATCCGTTTGAACCTCTTTACCCGGAGCCATTTCTTTGCCACGAATACCATCAAATTCTGGCGATGCTAGAATCTCTCGGGCTTTTTTAATCCCTTCTATCAGAACCTTCTGATCTCGCTCATCGGCAAAAAAATTATGGTCTATTAAGACAGTACGATGGGAACCGTCTTTGGCGAGTTTAATGCTACCTGTACTTCTTGGTCGCAGCACACAGGTAAAAACAGAATAACCATGCCCAAATTCAAACTTTTTACCACGATGGCTACGGTACAAAGGCGTAAAATGAAATTGAATATCTGGGTCAGCATCGGCCGAACCTGGCTCCGCGCTTTCAGCCAGCTTAGTTTTGGCAAAACCACCGGCCTCAACATAGTTAGTCGTGAGCCAGCCCTTGCGCTGTAAAGCGTATTTGATTGGGGCCAAAATGACATGAGGTACCAGTGAAGACAAGGAAACACCAATGGTCTCGGGGGTTTTCGCTCTCACTGTTACCATACTATCAATATGATCTTGTAAATTTTCACCGACGCCTGGCAAATCTACTCGACATTCAATACCCAATGCTTCTAACTCAGCCTTATTACCGATACCAGATGCAAGTAGAATCCTTGGAGAAACAATGGTTCCGGCCGACAGGATCACTTCTTTATGAGCCATAATTTGTTCTTTCTGGCCGTTAGACTCAACATTCACCCCTTTCGCTAGATCCCCTTCTAATAGGAGAGACAGCACATCCGTATGAGTCATGATAGTAAGATTGCTGCGCGACTGAATGGGCTTCACAAAGGCGCTGTAGCTACTAACCCGCTGACCTTTATTTTGCTTCACATTATAGACACCTAAACCAAACTGAGAAGGGCCATTAAAATCACTGTTTTCAGGCAAACCCGCCGTGGCTCCGGCTTTTATAAAGGTACGACAAACTGGGTGCGGGTCTTGCTGTTTAGTGACCGCTAACTCACCATCAAAGCCATGGTATTCAGCCGATTGCTGACTCTGATTGGCTTCTAATTTTTTAAAAACGGGCAAGACATCTTGATAAGACCAACCTCGGCAACCGAGCTTTCCCCAACCATCGTAGTCATTCTGATTCCCGCGGATATACACCATACTGTTAATGGCCGTCGAGCCACCTAAGGTTTTACCTCGGTTCACCATCATTTTACGATTGTGCAAATGCGTTTGTGGTGTCCCTTCAAAAGCATAGTCGTACGTTTTATTGCCATAAAGACCAAAAATTCCAGCAGGAATGGTCACCCATGGACTGTTACTGTCACCACCAGCTTCAATAAGACACACTGACACTTTAGGATCCGCACTTAGGCGATTGGCCACAACACAGCCCGCCGCACCCGCTCCAACTATTATGTAATCGTAAGCTTTCATTGCATCACTCCTGCTACCTGTGCCAACTCAATTGGTTGACGTTTTAAAGTGGAAGCTCTTCGGTCTGGTTAACGCATCAAAGCCCATTTTCGACAATGAACAACCTCGTCCAGTATTCTTTACTCCAGTCCAAGCCAAGGCAGGGTCTAGATAATCACAGCGATTCATAAACACAGTGCCCGTTTCTAATTGTGGCGCTATTCTCTCCGCGGCCTCAAGGTCTTCTGTCCAAATGCCCGCCGTCAATCCGAATTCGGAATCATTCATAAGCGCAATGGCTTCCTCGTCACTGGACACTTTAATCACCCCCACTACCGGACCAAAGCTTTCATCCATCATCACAGACATGCCGTGGGTCACATCGGTGAGCACTTGTGGTGCCATGTAAGCTGAGCCCGGCTTATCTAATGAGAATAAGCTCGTATCCACATGCGTTTTCGCTCCTGCGGCCACCGCATCGGCCACTTGTTGACGAACGAAATCGGCCGCGGCAGGTTTAATCATAGGGCCTAAATTTGTCTCTTTATGTAATGGATTGCCTAAGGTGTAAGCTTGTCCCGCCGCCGCTAATCCAGCCACTAACTCATCATGAATACTTTCATGTACGTAGATACGCTCAATACTACAACAAGACTGGCCGCTGTTAAAAAAGGCGCCATCCGCTAGATTCTCAATGGTGTAGGCCATATTGCAATCCGCTCTCACATAAACCGGGTCTTTACCCCCAAGCTCTAACCCTAAAGGAATAAACTGACCTGCTGCCGCTTGCTCCATTGCTTTACCACCACCAACAGAACCCGTAAAGCACACCATGTCCACGTTGCCGGATGCAATTAACTCACTGGTGCTTGTATGATCAAGAACCACATGTTGAAACAGACCGTCTGGTAATCCCGCTTGATCAAATGCATCTTGGATACGTTCCGCCACCAATAAAGTATGGGACGCGTGTTTCAGCACAACCGCATTACCCGCAAGCAAAGCCGGAATAACAGAGTTTAGCGCGGTCATAAAAGGGAAATTCCAAGGCGCAATCGTCATTACTACACCTAATGGTTCACGGCTTATTTTCCGCTTAAAACCTTCTTTGAACCCTGGATCAAATGGTTCAAGAGACGATTCTGCAATGGCAATCATGTGCCGCGCACGTTCTTCCAACCCTTTCACTTCACCTGCACCTTGGCTAATCGGGCGCCCCATTTGCCATGCCAACTCTTCCGCGATCCGATCTGTCATGCCGATCATAGCGTCAACAGCTAGGGTGCAATACTCACTTCGTTCCGCCACACTTTTTTGCGCCCAAAGATGTTGAGCGGCTGACGCCTTAGCAAAAACAGCGGCCACTTGATCGCTAGTTGCCACATCACGTTCCGCATAAACGCGGCCATCAACGGGCGATACACATTGAATTTTATTCATTTTTTTACCTAAAACTTAAAATATATTGAATTCAAACCGTCGTACTGTTTCTGCTCTATCAAATGAAGCAGTAAACAGATGAGGCTTCAGAACACAGAACCCTGAAGCCTCATAAAAAACGACCATTCGTCTAATTAACAGCGCTCAAAACCTCGAGCGACTTCCCAGTCTGTTACTTGCTGATCATACGCTTGCTGCTCCCAGCGGGCGGCACGGACATAATGGTCCACTACGTCATCGCCAAAGGCTTCTCGCAACATACTTGAATCATTCATTTTTTCAACTGCCGCGCGTAACGTATTTGGTACTCGATGTGCATTTTCACCAGCATAGGCGTCACCAACAAATTCGTCTTCCAGTGGCATTTTTTTCTCGATGCCAGCAAGACCTGCTGCCAATTGTCCAGCTAAAGCAAGGTATGGATTAAGATCAGAACCACCAATACGACACTCTATACGGATGCCTTTCGTTCCGGCGCCGCATAAACGGAAACCAGCCGTACGATTATCTAAACTCCACACCGCTTTAGTCGGTGCAAATGTGCCTTCTTGGAAACGTTTATATGAATTGATGTAAGGAGCAAGTAGACAGGTCACATCATCAGCATGAGCCAGTAAACCCGCTAAATAATGACGCATAAGTTCAGACATACCATGAGGCTGTGTTTCGTCTAGGAAAAGTGGCGTACCGTCTTTACTCCATAACGATTGATGCACATGAGAGGAGCTGCCAGTCGCGTCTTTATCCCACTTCGCCATAAAGGTGATGGCCTTACCATTCTGCCATGCAATCTCTTTGCATGCGTGTTTAGCGATGGAGTGGTGATCGGCCGTTGTCAGCGCTTTATCATACTTAATGTTTAGCTCTTCTTGTCCAGCACTCGCCTCACCTTTAGAACACTCCACCGCAATGCCAGCACCGTAAACGCCGTTGCGTATCGCTCGAATAACCCCTTCTTCTTTAGTGGTTTGAAAAATATGATAATCTTCATTATAAGAACTGGCAGGCGTCATGTCTTTGTAACCCGCCGCACAAGCATCGGCATAGCTTTGGTCAAACATAAAGAATTCGAGCTCTGTCGCCATCATTGGAATCATTCCCATCGCATCTAGGCGAGCAATTTGCTTACGAAGAATCGCTCGAGGTGAATGCGGAACAGGATTATAGTGATGATCTAAAACATCACACAAAACCAACGCCGTTCCATCTAACCAAGGCACTCTGCGTAATGTCGTCAAATCCGGCTTCATTACATAATCACCGTAACCGGCTTCCCAGCTGGTTGACTTATAACCTGACACGGTTTCCATTTCTAAATCTGTGGCCAATAAGTAATTACAAGAATGCGTTTCATTGACAGCATTATTGATAAAGTAATCGATATGAAAACGCTTTCCCATTAAGCGGCCTTGCATATCAATTTGACAAGCCAATACGGTATCAAGGCTGCCAGCCGCAAACTCTTCTTTTAATTGTTCCAGCGTTAACATTCCGCTCATCAGTTTTCCCCTTTGTCTCTAATTTTTATTAATGTCATGGTTCAATGTTAATGTACTTGCTTAAGTATTTACTTGATTTAATACTTTGCCAATAAGGTTCGCCCATTCGTGCTGCCCTACAGCCTGTTCAATTAAGTCATTGCGCACTTCTAGCATCACATTCGCTATTTGGTGATCCGTTCCATGTCGAGTCACCGTGTGCAGCACCGGATCAGACGGGCCATATGGCTCATTCATACGGATATCATGATCACTTACTTGCTGAGCAATTTGATAAAACGTATTCGCAAATGCATTGTCATTATCGCAAATCACACCTAACTCAACGGTACGTAATTCACCTTTGTAGGTCGGCGTAAAACTATGAATCGTGACCACTACAGTGCGTCTACCCGCTTCTGTACGCGCTTTGATTTGCGCCTCTATTTCTGAGTGAAAAGGCTGATAAATACGTTCAACTCGATAATGCCTCTGTTCATCTGTCAACTCACTGTTACCAGGAATGGCGGTCACTTCACTCAACGGCGGGATAGCACTCATCTCACTCGGCGGCCTGTTGCAGTCATACAGTAACCTTGAATAACGCTGCAGAACCAAACTCGCATCCAACTGCTGGCTCAATACTCGCGCCATATCCGCCGCACCAATGTCCCAACCAATATGGCTCAAGCACTCAGCATCTGTTAACCCTAAGTTATGAAAACTTTCAGGGATAAAATGACTGGCATGTTCACAGATCAGTAAAATATCTGATTTCCCTGCCGGGTTGACCAATTCAGTCGGCGATTCTTCTAATCCGTACATCACCACAAAGATTCTCCCTTTTTAAATAATTTCAACATGACTCTCTCGTCTGTATTTCGTTGTTTCAGAATGACTTATTGACCAAATACCAGCTCAGGTAACCACAACGTAATTTGAGGGAAAACCGTGAATAGGATTAAGGCAAACACCATAATAATGACAAACGGAGTGATGGATTTGTAAATATCAATCAAACTGACTTCTTTTGGTGCCATTGCACGCATCAAGAATAAGTTATAACCGAATGGTGGTGTCATATAAGCAATTTGACAGGTCACTGTGTACAGTACACCGTACCAAATTGGATTAAATTCCAGCGCAATAATTAATGGGATATACAAAGGCGCTACAATCACTAACATGGCCGTATCATCAAGAAACATCCCCATAATGATATAAGACACCTGCATCATTATGAGTACCTGCCAAGGGCTCAAGCCCCATTGATCTAGAAATAACGCCTCGATCGCTTTTACCGCACCCAAACCATCAAACACCGCCCCAAAACACAAGGCCGCCATAATGATCCACATGAACATGCAGCTGATACCCAGCGTCTTTCTTAAGGTTGTATGAATCAAGCGAAAGCTCAAGCGACCTTTCACCAGTGCCGCCAACATAGCCACCGCCGCACCCACGGCTGAACACTCTACCAAACTGGTGTAGCCCATTAAGAACAAGCCAATAACAGAGAAAATCACGACTAAAGGTAGGACGCCTGCCCCCAGTAACATGTACTTTTCTTTCTTTGTTATTTGATCTCTCTCAGCTTGCGGTAAAGGAGGTCCTAACTCCGGCTGTAAACGACAACGGATAACAATGTAAGCAATAAACATTACGGCTAAAATCAAACCAGGGATCGCACCGGCTAACCATAATTGACTGACGGGTTGGCGTGCTATCATGCCATATAGCACCAATACAATACTCGGCGGAACCAGAATGCCTAGAGAGCTACCGGCCTGTATCACTCCCGTCACCATACGTTTATCATAGCCACGTTTAAGCATTTCAGGCAGCGCAATACTGGTACCAATGGCCATTCCGGCGACACTTAAACCATTCATCGCGGATATGGCGACCATTAACACTATGGTACCGATACCCAGCCCCCCTTTCAGCGACCCCATCCAAACATGCAACATGCGATAAAGATCACTGGCAATTCCCGATTCAGACAACATGTATCCCATGAAGACAAATAACGGTAAAGTAAGCAGCGGATACCAATTCATGAGCTTCATACTGGCATTAAACGCCATTTCAGAGCCACCATCGCCCCATAAAGCCAATGAGGCTACAACCGCCACAAACCCAACGGCACCAAAAACGCGTTGTCCGGTAAGCAACATCAACATCAATGAAGAAAACATCAATATTGCGATCATTTCATAACTCATATTGAGAGATCCTCTGGATGACGTTTCACATCAAATGGTTTGCCCATTGCTTCGGCCACATTTTGCGCAAAAGTGGCGAGAACTTGCAGTAACATTAAAAAGATGCCTAGGCTCATAAGCGTTTTTATTGGCGCCAAAGGCGGTCTCCAAGAGGAATAGTTGCGCTGTCCGTACTCGATCGCGTAAGACGTACTCGACAGGGCGCCATAAAATAACATCACTAAATAAGTGAGCAGACAAAGAACGGTGAAAGCGTCTGTAATCGCCTGCCTTTTCGCAGACCAATTACCATAAAACACATCCATGCGAACATGCGCATCCATTTGCATAGAATAGCCACCACCTAAGAGGTAGTAGGCCGCCATCGTAAATTGCGCCATTTCAATAACCCAAATTTGTGGAGTGCCCACACCTTTGGATATGGATGAAAAAAGCAAAATGCCCATCATCACAAGCACTAAATACATAGCTAAAACACCCACACCACGATTGAATTTATAAACAAATCGTATGTAAGTTTGAATTGCGTTATACATAATAACGTACCAAGAACAGAGATTTTACACGGAGGCGTTCCCTATCGAGAACGTCATTATATTTTTAGAAGGCATTTGCGCCTATTAGGTTGGCCTTTGTTGAACAAAGAACAAAGGCCAACCTAAGCATCACAAATTAACTGTAGCGATATGGTCTACCGGCTTTCGACATGGTGTCATTGTATTTCTTAAAGATATCTACAACCTTTTTAGTACGGTCGCTGGTTTCAGCAATTTCATCCCAGAATTTATGTGCTTCCGCTTCCACTGTGGCCCACTCTTCATCCGAAATAGAAGTCAACTTCATCTTAGTTCCTTCTGTACGTAACTTCGCTTCACCACCCCAATACCAATGTTGACGATAGTAATGTGAACTGTCCATACAAAGCCTCCATAACTCTTTTAGATGCTCTGGTAAAGCATTCCAAGAATCATTGTTAGCAAAGAAAGAACCACTCCATGCACCTGAGATATTATTGGTTAAGAAGTAATTGGTCGCATCGGCCCAACCAACGGTGTAATCTTCGGTAATACCTGACCAGGCAATACCATCCAGTTCACCTGTTTGTAATGCCACTTCAATGTCTTCCCAAGGCAAAGTGACTGGAATAACACCAAAACGATTTAAGAAACGGCCAGCTGTTGGGAAAGTAAATATTCGTTTACCTTTTAAATCCGCTAAGCTATTGATCGGGTCTTTTGTTGCGAAATGACATGGATCCCATGCTCCAGCACTTAACCACTTCACACCGACTTCATCGTAGGCTTCTTCCCAGATCTCTTTTAAACCGTATTGTTCAAATAATACGGGGACATCAAGGCTGTAACGGGTCGCAAATGGGAAGTATCCACCAAAAACAGATATATCGACTGGCGCCCCCATTGAGTCATCATCACTTTGTACCGCGTCAATCGTACCATTTTGCAAAGCACGGAATAACTCTGGCGTAGGGACTAGCTGATCAGCGTAGTACAGCTCAATTTCCATTTCGCCATTAGCCGCTTTGTTAAATGCTTCAACGGCTGGTTTAATAACGTGTTCACCTAATGCGGCACCCGCATAAGTTTGCAAACGCCATTTAATTGGGGCTGCTTTAGCCTGAGCATTAGACGCGCCTAACGTAGCAGCGGCAGCACCACCTACGACGGCTTTTTTAATAAAATCGCGTTTGTTCTTATTCATTTTCTGTCCTCTCCATAACTCACAATGATTTTAGTCTTCGGCCATTTCGCCATACCAACACTGAGCACTCAATATTGTTTGTCAAAACAGAGCTTATACCAATGAGGTATATAAACCCTTTTTACAAAAGACTCTCTGTATTACGAACTTCTAGAAACTTTTCAGATTTTCACCGCTTTTTCGTTTACTTTTTCGTTTAACAATCACAGACTAACTCAACGGAAACAAAACCTAAAAAAACACCTTGCGTAAATATTTATACATTATTTTTTTTGAGTGTCAATTTTTTAACATAAATTTAATTTTCATATATACTTTACTCAATCGAGAATTAAGTAAGCCTAAAAATTCAGGAAAAATAGCTGTATAGAACCTATTTATAGGTTTATAGTGCGGCGCTCAAATAACTCATGCGCTTATTTGCAACCAAAGCAAAGACACGTGATACTGAAAAAAAAGAGTACATTTTATGAGTGACACGCCAATACACACAGATAGCCACACGATTGCGGAACTGTTTCGCTCACAACTCAATCTCTTTAGCCCGGCGGAACTAAAACTCGTTACTTATTTACTCACAAACTACCCAATGTCTGGTTTGGTCTCCATCACTGAGTTATCTGAAAATTGTGGCGTTTCTACTCCCACCGTCATGAGAACATTGAAACGAATCGGTTTTTCCAGTTTTATGACCTTCCAAAAAGAGCTGAAAGAAGAGCTGCAACAAACCTTGTCTGATCCTATTGCGAAGCATGATAGATGGGCCGCCGATGCACCAAAAGAACATGTATTAAATAGGGTTGCCGATACCGTTACGACAAACTTACGCCACAGCCTAAATCAAATAAATCATGAGCAATTTGATGCGATTATCGACTTATTAGCCAACCAAAAACACGCACTCCATCTTCTCGGAGGCCGTATAACCAGTGCTTTTGCACGCTATTTGAATACCCATCTCAATGTTATACGCGACGACGTTCACCTTTTCCCTGAAACCGCTTCTTTATGGCCTCACCACCTATTAAAAATAAAAGAAAATGATGTCGTTATTATGTTTGATGTCCGTCGTTACGAACAGGATTTAATTACAGCTGGTCGTTTACTAAAAGCGCGTGGGGCCAAAATAATTCTCTTTACTGATCAATGGCTTTCTCCTGTGGCTGACTTCTCTGAACACACTTTACCCATCCGTATAGAAGGCAAATCGGGATGGGATTCTGGTGTGGTGACACTATTTTTTGCAGAATCAATGATCGTCGCCCTTGAGGAAAGACTCTGGTCACAGACCTCAAAACGCATGCGAGAACTCGAAGATATGTTCGATTTAACCGAACGATTTAGAAAAAGAATAAAATAAGGTAGGATAAATTAATCAAACGTTTTAAGTCTTCCAATAGATACGCTTTAGACTAATAAAAAGAGATCAAGGTGCCATTTATTTAATATGAATAACTATTTGATGATAAAGAATATTATTAGCAAACCTCACTTTTTATCAATTGGTTTTTTATTACTTTTATTAAGTGGCTGTAAATCGGTTTCATCTGTTGAAAAGTTATCTGAGCAAATAAAAAACATTCAAGACATTAACGATATAGAAGCCATTGCTCGGCAAGCAAAAACAAGCCGAGATTTAATTAAAGAAGACATTCGAGTCGTTAGAGTCTTATTTGAAGAACTGGACCAAACCGTAAATAAAATATGGGGGAAAGGTAACAGTGAGCTCCCTGAAAAGAAAAAATACGTAAAATACACCAATGATTATCAAGCGAGAACCGTCGTTGATTTTGATCGAGGAGTGGTTCGAGTTGAAACCATTAATATAGACTCTCCTCTTGATACCTTAAAAAAAGCGGTCACAACAACGCTATTAACCACGTCTGACCCAACCAAAACAGATATTTTCTCCAGTGCCGAGCCTGATACAGATGGTGTCCCTTTTTTGTATCCCCAAGTCATGGATCATGATGGAAAAATCGTCCGATATGGTTGGCGAGCACAACGCTATTCAGATTACCTTGTTACAAACAAGCTTTCCAAATCCAAGTCAAATAACACCACCATTTATGCTGTTGAATTTAAACTGGTCGAGCAACATCAACACCTTCGCCAAGAAAAATACAGCCATTATGTGCTCGCGGCGGCCAACCGTTACAACTTATCGCCGGCGCTGATCTATGGCATCATCGAAACAGAAAGTGCTTTTAACCCCTATGCTGTCAGCCCTGCAAACGCTTATGGATTGATGCAGGTGGTGCCGGCTACGGCGGGTAAAGATGTTTACAATCTCGTTAAGAAGAAATCGGGGCAGCCAACAAAAGAAGTGCTTTTCTCACCTGAGAACAACATCGACATAGGCAGTGCTTACCTTTATATACTACAAACTCGATACCTAGTTAAAGTGACCAATAAATTAAGCCAAGAATATTCAATGATTTCGGCTTACAACGGTGGCACTGGCAATGTCTTAAAAACGTTTGATACGAATAGAACGCGGGCCATGGAGAAGATCAACCAAACATCCACCAGCCATGTTTACAAAAAACTCAGGTACGAGCACCCTCGATCGGAATCTCGATATTATTTGGAAAAAGTCACAAAAGCCAAAATACACTACCAGAGATAATGAACAGCTTGCTAAGGCCTAATTAAATAGGATAGACAGAACAAAAGGATTGAGTGATATGCCCCTTAATGAACAATTAACCCAGCTTGAAACCCATCTGTCACTGCACATCCCTAATGTTGTGCCTACCCTTTTTTGTGAAACTTTAATTCATTATTATGAAGAAAAGGCTTTCGATAAATCAGATACAGACAGTGCCGAGTTCATTCTTACCGAATGTATGCCTTGGCTTTCTGAAGAGCCTTTGAATAGTTTATTAAAGGTCTATTTCAACAATGGTTATCAAATTATTGGATCTGTTTTTGACGCGTTAACGCCTGAGGATAAGGACTACCTTAGTACGACTTGGCACCTTGACTATGGGGTAAACAGATCGTTAAAGCTGTTTATATACTTAAACAGTGTCGAAGAACATCAAGGTAATACGCTCATAATAGACCAATATCGTAGCGAACTTTTGAGAGACGCAGGCGCTCTGCCTTTAGATCTAGACAAACGTAAAGAAGATCTTTCAAGCGAAATGCAATCATTAGGCGTTTCCAATGAAGCATTAGGTTACGACCTCAAAGCCGGTGACGCGCTACTGTTCAGTCCTTTTTTATTGGCTCATCGGTGCTTATTACCCGCACCAGGGCAAAAACGTTACACCGTCTGTTTTACCTTGATACCGTCTTAACCAACTTACCGTTGAGTCAGTCGCTACTAGCCGATATTTTTATAGACACACACGATAGGACACGCACATACAATCAACCCGCTTCTCCAACAAACAGACCCATACTCCACACCATTCAAACACGCATTTTTACTTCTTACGTATCAGTCCTCAGGTGGATGATTTTTAATCCAGTGATCGGCTATCTCTTCACGACGAGCAACCCAGACTTTGTCATGAGATTGTACGTAATCCAAAAATTTCTTTAGTGCCATAAATCGGCTAGGTTTACCAAGAGTGCGACAATGCATACCAATCGACATCATTTTCGGTGCTGTTGCTCCCTCTTCATACAAACAGTCAAAGTTATCTTTCAAGTATTGGAAAAATTCTTCAGCATGATTAAACCCATAAGGTGAAGAGAACTTCATATCGTTGCAGTCGAGGGTATAAGGTACGATGAGATGCGCTTTAGTTTTACCACTCTCAACAGCACGACCAAGATTATCCTGAAGCGGTACTTTCACCCAGTAAGGCAAGTCGTCGCCATAGTTATCCGAATCGTATTTTAATTGTGTTTGCTCGGCTACCAAGGATCGAGTATTTGGTGAATCTCGTCCTGTGTACCAACCAACAGGTTTAACGCCTGTGACGTCTTCGATTAAAGCAAGCGCCTGTTGCATTTGTTGGCGTTCTTGTTCGATGGGCATGTCTTGATAGTGAATCCATTTTAAGCCGTGGCAAACAATCTCATGCTGACCTTCTACAAAAGCCTTTGCGACGTCAGGATTACGTTGTAATGCCGTCGCAATAGCAAAAACCGTCAGAGGCAACCCTCTACGTTCAAATTCGTTAAGAATTCGCCAAACACCTGTGCGAGAACCGTATTCATAAAGCGATTCCATACTCATATGTCGATCTTTAAACGGTTGCGCGCCGAATATCTCGGATAAAAACGTTTCGGCATGCTCATCTCCATGCAATACGCAGTTTTCACCACCTTCTTCAAAGTTTAAAACAAATTGTAAAGCCACTCTGGCGTTATTGGGCCATTTCACATTTGGCATTCCTTGGCGGCCATACCCTGCGTAATCACGCTCTAAATAATGTTTCATTGTTTATATCCATTGATAGTGATTTCTATACTAAGGCCGTTACTGACTCCAAGTCAGTATAACGTCCCGTCAACGCTTTGCTAACACACTTGCATAAATTTGAGAATGTATCTAGAGCGATCCATTTAGCGCTCAACGTCATCCGTTTTATAGAAGATGAGTGTAAATTATATTTTTTCCGGATTATGCTAGCACAATAGAGCAACGCCGCTTGACTATAAATTTGATTGAGGAAGTCATCATGTCAGACTATTTTGCAACCGTTGAGTGGAAACGTGACTCACAACTCTTTTCAGATAAAAAATACAGTCGTGCCCATGAATGGCGATTCGAAGGCGGCGTGGTTGTTCCCGCTTCATCGTCACCACATATTGTGCCATTACCCATGTCTGTAGCGGACAATGTTGACCCTGAAGAAGCCTTTGTCGCGTCTTTATCCAGTTGCCATATGCTGTTCTTTTTAGATTTTGCCTCTCGTAAAAAGCTCATTGTCGAGCAATACACGGACCAGGCAATGGGAACTTTAGCCATCGGACCTAACGGCAAACAAATGATGACCGAGGTTGTTTTACGCCCAATTGTCACTTTTTTCGGGGAAAAACCCAGTTCAGAAACATTAAAAGAATTGCATCATCAATCACACGAAGCCTGCTTTATTGCCAACTCAGTACTGACAACGGTCAGAGTAGATGAAGCTTACTGTCTTTGATAGCTGGAGACTATGAGTACGATTACGCGTGCTACCTGATGTGGTTTTATCAAGTACCGCTCAGCGTAAATCAACTGCGAATAATCAATATGATAAACCCATTCGTGACGGTCTTTTATCAACCTGATGCCAGAGTCCAACCACAGTCAATCATGAACGCTGCATTTTATTAGGCTTTATTTTTGTATACATAGCATGATATAAGGTATGCAATAAAAACAAAGAACGCTTGGTCCTTGGAGGAACTATTTTGCACACTGCTCCTTTCCATTTGAGTACGCTCCCAACGACCCGCTTAAACAGTCATGGGGACACTCTATGAATAATGCTCTATTAACCTCCTTATCTGCTTGCGAAGTGCTCCGCGCATTTGCTGATAAAGTCTTGACTCCAACCGATTATCTAACGGCTTGCCTTGAACAAATCGAGAAAATAAATCCTAAAATCAACGCCCTCACCGATATGGCGGTTGAAGATGCGATTTTAGAAGCGGCTCAATCAAGTAAACGTTGGCAGCTAGGCACCCCAAAAGGCCCTCTCGATGGTTTACCAATTGGAGTAAAAGACTTACAAGACGCCAAAGGATTATTAACCACACATGGCAGCCCCCGCTTGCGCAGCAATGTATCATCGAACGATTTACCTATGGTGGCTAAGCTACGTAAAGCGGGTGCGATTATTGTGGCCAAAACCAATGTCCCAGAGTTGGGGGCAGGTGGCAACAGTCGAAATCCGGTTTGGGGGGCAACGGGCAACCCGTTTAACCCAAATCTGATCGCTGGCGGTTCCTCTGGCGGCTCAGCCGCCGCCTTAGCGGCTCACTTTTTTCCATTATGTACGGGCTCCGACACAGGCGGATCTCTGCGCTTACCGGCGGCGCTTTGTGGCATCGTTGGTTATCGGCCGTCGGTTGATGTGGTGGCACACCCGACACGCCCATTAGGCTGGTCAGGTATTTCTGTCCTTGGCCCGATGGCTCGAACAGTGGAAGACATCCTGTTAATGCTGCAAGTGAATCAGGGCTACGATGAAAATGATCCATTGTCGGCGCCTGCGGCTCCGGATCGTTTCTCCAACTTGCCGAAGATTGAGTTAAAAAACTTACGTATCGGATACAGTGAAGATTTTGGCGGCACCCCTGTGGCTCCTGAAATTCGCGAAACGTTTCATAAACGTCTAGAAGCCATTAAACCACGGGCGGCGATATGCCATGCGGTTGATTTAAACCTTGGTAATATGGATCGAGTATTTGATATCTTACGGGCAGAAAGTTTTCATGTGGCTTTTGCTCAAGGGATTATTGATACACCCGAATTTTTTGGTGACAACATCAAAACAAATGTGGCTTTAGCCGAGTCGTTTACCCTCGCCGATCGAGGTTGGGCTCATGTTGAACAAACCAAAATTCTGCGCAAGTACAACGCATTGATGCAAGATTTCGATATTATTTTATTGCCTACGGTCCCTGTGTCTCCCTTTACTTGGACTCAGTCTCACCCGACCCACATTGATCAACAACCAATGGACATTTATTACCGTTGGCTTGCACTAACCTACCGAGGCTCGTTACTCAATGGACCGTCCATCACGATCCCAACGGGTCTTGACTCATTAGGCATGCCGTTTGGCCTACAGATACTTGGCGCAGTTCGCTCAGATGAAAAGCTATTAGCGGCGGCCAGTTCAATTGAGGCATTCCTAGCAAAAACACCTGAGACAGCTCGACCTATCCCAGACTTTACCACCATGCAGGATTCAGATATAGATCTGAAATCCATTGTGACTCATCCACCTATTTTTAACAGTAGCGATTCATCAACTGCTGTAAAAACAGCAGTATAAAGGGCTCATGTTATGTGGATAATACCTATTGTTTTCATTGTACTGCTTATAAGTGGAACCGCTTTTGCCTACTTGATGGGAGCGGTCTCAGTCGTTACGTTTATTGCTGTCGATAAAGCACAGTTTCTCTCTATTTTACCACAGCGAATTTTTGCCCAGCTGGATGTATTTGCCTTTATGGCGATGCCATTGTTTATCCTAACCGCTGAAATCATGAGCCGTGCAGGCGTGACTCGCAGTTTGATCGACTTTGCCATGTCCACTGTAGGTCGATTTAAAGGTGGCCTAGGACACGTCAACATTTTAACGAGCGTTTTTTTTGCGGGTATATCTGGCTCAGCGATTGCCGATAGTGCCGCTCTTTCACGCACTTTTGTTCCTGAAATGAAAGAACGCGGCTACGACCCCTATTACGCAGGCGCCATCACGGCGGCGTCATCTATGATTGGGCCTATTATCCCACCGTCCATTATTATGATTATCTATGGTGGTCTAACGGGGGCATCCGTTGCGGCTCTGTTTGCGGCCGGTATTATTCCAGGCTTGTTGTTGGCCGTATCCTTAATTGTATTAAACTCCATTATCGCACACGTTAAGGGGCATCCAGGTGGGGCTGGCGATAACGCCGATATTCCAAAATTTTTTCCGAGTTTGTTGAATGCCTTACCAGCCCTCTGCTTACCTGTGGTAATTTTAGGCTCCTTAGTGTTCGGGTTAGCAACGCCGACAGAAGGCTCTGCGATTGCGGTACTCGTTGCACTCGGTGCAGGTCAATTTTACAACGGCCTCAGTTTTCGCATGATATACGATGCCATGGAAGCCACAGCTCGAATGACAGGAACCATATTTATCATACTTGCTGCCATCTCTGTATTAGGCTACTTAGCTGGACAAATGGGCTGGTCAAGCGCCTTAGCAGGTTGGGTCGAAAGTTTTGGTTTAACAGGAACCAAGTATCTATTTTTTCTGGTCGCTATTTTCTTAATTGCAGGGATGTTCATGGACACGCCTGTAGCACTGACCTTACTGATCCCTCTGTTTGCGCCACAAGCCCTTGAACAGGGTATTAGTCCAATTCACCTTGGCGTGGTGCTGTGTTTCAACCTATGTGTTGGCCTTATTACCCCGCCTTTAGGAAAGTGCCTAGTCGTGGTATCGGCGCTAACAAAACTCAATTACTGGCGACTTGCTTATGCCGTCTTACCTTTTATTCTTGTACAAATAACCCTACTAATGGCATTGGTCTACTGGCCGTCAATCAGTCTGTTCATTCCGAGTTTATTCGGGTTTTCAGTAAAATAAAAAAGAGAGAAACCTATGAAAACACTAAAATTAAAAGCATTAACACTGGCATCATTGCTGGTTATGACCTCAGCTGTCTCTGCAACAGAGGTAAAGATCGCATTGGATAGTAAACCCGATCTTGCAACTTCCGGTTCTTACAATTGGGCTTATGCATTTGGATCAGAGCTTAAGAAATCTGGCATGGATGTGCGTGAATTACCGCGAGGATCTGTCGGGAATGAAGCGGAGAAATTTGACCAGGTTTCCACAGGACTGCTTGAAGTATCGCTGTCTGACGTTCGTTCAATTGCTCAAGTAGATCCGTTTATTTATGGCGTTCGTCTACCTTATATATTCGACAGCATTGCCCACATGGATCGAACTCTTGAAGCAGGAAAAGTGTTTGACCGAGTCAACAAAAGCCTAGCGAAACAAGATGTTTTACTGTTGTCACTTGCGCCTCTTGGGCCATCCTCCGGAGTGATCACGACGAAGCAAGCCGTTCGCTCTCCTGAAGACATGTCCTCGTTACGCATGCGCGCTCTAGACGATGCGCAGATATCAATGTACAAAGCGTGGGGGTCAGCGGGCACTATCGTACCTTGGGGTGAAGTACCGGCAGGCTTACAAACTGGTGTCATCGATGGCTATCTAAACTCGCCTCTCATTCCAATCATGTTTGGTCAAACAGACTTTGTGAAGAACTTCTCGGATGCTCGTGTTATTTGGCCTTTACGTGCTGTGCTTGTCTCTAAAGACTGGTATGAGGATTTATCTCAAGACGAACGCACAGCCGTAGATAAGGCGGTTAAAACGGCCGATGCCGCCACTCGAGCTTGGCTTGACGGTATTTCTGTCTCTGGCTTGAAATCTCTAGAAGAAAATGGCGTAACGGTACAGCGCTTGACGGATGCCGAACGCGCTGTTTTCCGAAAAATGTCTAAGCCGGTTTACGACTCAGGTTTGATGCCTTCTGAAGACGTTAAGCTTTGGTCAGACCTGTCAGACAGCAATCGTTAATCAGGAAACCCATACGTCTTATGGATAGAGGCTCTTTGAGGCCTCTGTCCAGCGCACCACGAGGTTGTACATGCGACAATTGATTGTAAAAATAAGTAATAGTATTCATAAATATGCTCGACGCGCCGCCGTATTCACTGTTGGGGTTATGTTCTTCACCGTCATGGTCCAAATTATTGCTCGCTATGTCTTTTCCTCACCACCAATTTGGACTGAAGACGTTGCTCGCTATGCAATGGTTTGGACAGGGTTACTAGGTGCCACCTTATCGTTCAAAACCCAATCTGACGCCGTACTCATGGACTCTGTCTTTCCCAAGCGTCCTAGTATATTTGCCCTTATAACCAATGCCATTCAAAGTGCCGCCATCCTTACCTTTATCTTACCCGTGCTTTATTTTTGCTTTATTGGTTTAAAAGGCGGCTTTGCGAAAGGCTATTTAGCCAGACAAGCCGGTTTGACGGCTGACACTTTGGGAATTCCCATGGTGTGGATTTCCATTTCGGTCCCATTAGCCATGATTATTATCTTAGTGCACCTAGCCGCGAGGTGGGCTGAGCCGAACGAGGAGATAGCGAAAGAAGTCGATTCAGCTCAATTGGATTGAGGTATAAAGGTCGTTCTTAAGAACGTCTTCATACTCGATTTCTTTGCAATCAGTGAAACCTATTTGATCAGTGAAACCTATAGACATGCAAGGTAGCCATCATGCACATAATTAAGACGGAGGTATTTTGTACCCCAAGAGGCTTTTTTTGCTCCAAGAGAGTTTAGAGGTATTAGAGGGTTTTGTCGGCCTGAAGGCGCGATCTACTATGATGGGACGAGCAAAAAAAAATCCCCGCCATTGGCGAGGATTTTTAGGCAATTAACCGGCTTTTCATATTAGCTGGTCATGTCTAATGTAAACATGACCAGCTAATGTGAATGCTTACTTACGACCGTTACGTTTACGTTCGTTTTCCGTTAGTAATTTCTTACGTAGACGGATGCTTTCAGGTGTTACTTCTACTAATTCGTCGTCTTCGATAAACTCAAGCGCTTGCTCAAGTGTATGACGAATTGGTGGAGTCAGTGTCAAGGCTTCATCTGTACCGGATGCACGCACGTTTGTTAGCTGCTTACCTTTTACTGGGTTAACGGCTAAATCGTTATCACGTGAGTGAATACCGATGATTTGACCTTCGTACACTTCAACAGCATGACCTAAAAACATACGGCCACGGCTTTGTAAGTTGAACAAAGAGTAAGCCGCTGTTTTACCAGTAAGCATGCTGACTAGTACGCCATTTTTACGGCTTTGAACTTGACCTTCTTTAACAGGGCCATAATGATCAAAAACGCTGGTCAAAATACCAGAGCCAGACGTCAAGGTTAAGAACAAACCACGGAAGCCAATCAAACCACGAGAAGGCATCATAAACTCTAGACGAGTACGGCCTTTACCATCGGGTTCCATGTTAGTTAGTTCGCCTTTACGCAAGCCAAGTTCTTCCATGATAGAACCTTGATGCTGATCTTCTACATCGATAACCACTTGTTCAAACGGTTCACACAATTTGCCATCAATCTCTTTGGTAACAACTTCAGGACGAGAAACGCCCATTTCGAAGCCTTCACGACGCATTGTTTCGATCAATACAGAAAGGTGTAATTCACCACGACCAGACACGATAAATTTATCAGGTGTATCACCTTCTTTAACACGCAATGCCACGTTATGAATCAACTCTTGATCCAAACGGTCTTTAATATTACGAGTCGTTACGTATTTACCTTCTTTACCAGCAAAGGGTGAGTCGTTTACGATAAAGTTCATGCTTACTGTCGGCTCATCAACACTCAGTGCTGGCAACGACTCTACGCAAGTTGGATCACACAAGGTATCAGAGATACTCAATTTATCGATACCATTGATACAAACGATATCACCTGCGCCGGCAAGATCGGTATCGATACGCTCAAGACCTAAATAGCCTTTCACGTTAAGTACTTTGCCTTTACGCTCAGAACCATCTGCAGATTTAATCACAACTTGTTGGTTTGGCGATAAAGAACCACGAGTAATACGGCCTACACCGATTACCCCAACGTAGCTGTCGTAGTCCAATGCGGAAATCTGCATTTGGAAAGGACCATCTGGATCAACATCTGGAGCCGGAACACTATCAACGATCATTTGATACAATGGCGTCATGTCGTCGGCTAGGTTTTCTGCATCGTCACCGGCTTGACCGTTAATTGCAGACGCATAGATAACAGGGAAGTCGAGTTGCTCTTCCGTTGCACCAAGGCTATCAAACAGATCGAACACTTGATCCATAACCCAATCAGGACGAGCACCAGGGCGGTCAACTTTGTTGATAACAACAATTGGACGCAAGCCTTGCTCAAATGCTTTAGAGGTAACGAAACGTGTTTGTGGCATTGGGCCATCAACCGCGTCAACCAATAAACATACGCAATCAACCATAGACAAAACACGCTCTACTTCACCACCGAAGTCGGCGTGTCCTGGTGTGTCTACGATGTTAATACGGTAATCGTTCCAGCGAATGGCAGTGTTTTTCGCCAAAATGGTTATCCCACGCTCCTTCTCTTGATCGTTAGAGTCCATGATACGTTCAGAGTCAACGTCTTTACGATCCAATGTACCAGACTGACTTAGAAGCTTATCAACCAGGGTAGTTTTACCATGGTCAACGTGGGCAATAATAGCTACGTTACGTAACTTATTGATATTATTCGACATTGATTTTTTTCTGCCTTTAGAAAGTGCAACATTTCACAATAACAACACCGCGGCACAAGGGCATTTAGTGTTTAATTATTGTTCATTTGGGATAAAATTCGCGCAATTGTACCTTTATATTGATGAACTTCCCATGACAGATACACAAAAGAGAGAAAAAAATTTCTCTCTTTTTCTGAAAACACAGTTAAATCGTGTCTTTAACCTGTATAAAAGCATCAAATAGTACAGCCGAACAAATGGAATACATTCGTTTAATCTGTTCTGGAAATAGATTAGGGTAAATACACCCCGATATTCTGCTTACCCTGCCCTAATAAACTCGCCGCATGGATACGACTCATAACACCTTTACCACAATAAAGCAGGTAAGCATGCTCTTGGTCTAACGAAGACCAGCGACTATTCAGCGTAAAGAAAGGCATTTCAACCACTTGATGACCCGTCACTTTTAGTGGCTGCTTATCGACTTCATCAGGATGGCGAATATCAATGATGATTTCATCAGATACTGGCATTCTTACAATAGGAATATCGCCTTGATATTGTTTCTCTACATCATCTAAAACGTTTTGGATGGATTCGATTTTTGCATTTTCAACCGCCGCGTCTAAAACGGCGAAATCAAACTTGGTCTCCTGATGTTCTATTTTAAACAGTTTCGCTCGAGTCGTTGGCTTAACAGAAATAACGCCACAGTATTCTGGCATACTCGCAGCAAAAGGTGCCGTACCAATGCGTTTCGCTAAATCAATAATTTCTTGCTTGTTCTCAGTTATAAGAGGCCTTAAAACAAGTTCATTGGTTACTTGATCAATCACTTTTAAATTGATGAGTGTTTGGCTTGATACCTGAGCCACACTCTCACCAGTAACTAAAGCGTGAGCACCCACTTTCTGCATCACCTGTTCAGCGGCTCTTAGCATCATCCTTTTAAGAATAACGCCCATTTGAGAGTTATCAACCTTGGTTAAAATCTCTGAAACCACGTCTTCAAACGGAACCGTGACAAATTTTACATTTAATTCTGAGCCATACTTCTTCCAAATAAAATTAGACACTTGCTTAACGCCAATTTCATGAGCATCGCCGCCTAAATTAAAGAAACAAAAATGCGTTTTTAGCCCTCGACTCATGGTTAAATAAGAAGAGACTGTTGAATCAAACCCTCCTGAAATAAGCGACAGCACTGGATCTTGAGAACCCAGTGGATACCCGCCTAACCCGTCTGTTTTTTGCTCGATAATCCACACTTTGTCGTTACGAATTTCAATCGGTACAAGCACGTCAGGGTTCTTTAAACGAACAGAATCCGCTTCACACCATTCTTTTAAACAACCACCTATATGGTATTCCGCTTCAACCGAACTGAAACTATGACGACCAACTCGCCTCACTCGTACTGCAAAAACAGACTCTTTTAAGGCCTCTCCATACGATTTTTTCGCCTCTTTAGCCACACCATCTAAATCCGTTAGCGTGAATTCTCTGACAAATTGAAAATGCGCAATACCCGCAATGTTCTGTAAAAGCTCTACAAACTCTTCTCTCAACTCATCTCTATCAGATAGAATCTCAATAAAGTCCCAATTACCAGCCACAGTGACATCATCATCTACTTTACGTAGAACAAGACGAATGTTGTGTCTCAGTTGTTTTATAAAGGCTTTTCGGACCGGACGGCTTTTAACTGTAATCTCAGCAAAGAATTTAACGACAAATTTCATATTTACACAGGCTTCAAGGGGTTATTTTTAATGGCTCCTATTATAAAGAACTTTAATCGTGCATAGAAATTTATATTTGCACCAAAAAAACACAACAAAAAAATAACTGCACCAAAAATGAACACAAAAGGGGTTTTATGGGTATTTTTGCGAGTCATTTTTGTGCGAGAAAAACACCAGAAAAAATAACACATTGATAAATAAAGACTTTTAATTATCTACTTTTATTTTGGCACAAGTTATGCTTTCTTAGAGCCAACATGGTTTCACTTACGGAACCTTTTATAGACTGAACGAAATTATTATTTCGCCTAAAACTTTTAAATGGAGAACAACTTATGTCAATCAAGACCCTTGAGTTGATTGCTGAACATGACGCGAAGTGGGTAGACCTTCGCTTTACTGATTTTAAAGGTAAAGAGCAACACGTTACTATTCCTGCAAAAGCGGTTGATGAAGAATTCTTTGAAAACGGTCAAATGTTTGATGGTTCTTCTATTTCTGGTTGGAAAGGCATCAACGAGTCTGACATGATCATGCTACCTCAAGACGACACAGCGCTTCTTGATCCTTTCTCTGAAGATTCTACTGTTATTGTTCGTTGCAACATCATCGAGCCTTCTACCATGCAAGGCTATGACCGTGATCCACGCTCAGTAGCGCTTCGCGCAGAAGAGTTCCTAAAGTCTACCGGTCTAGGGGATACGGCTTTCTTTGGTCCTGAGCCTGAGTTCTTTATTTTTGATGATGTTCGCTGGAAAACAGACATGTCTGGCAGCACAGTCGAGATCAACTCTGAAGAAGCGGCTTGGTCTTCCAATAAAAAAATTGAAGGCGGCAACATGGGTCACCGTCCTTTCGTTAAAGGCGGCTACTTCCCTGTACCACCCGTCGATTCTCACCATGACCTTCGTGGCGCAATGTGTAATGCCATGGAAGCAATGGGCTTAGACATTGAAGTCCATCACCATGAAGTAGCGACCGCTGGTCAAAACGAAATCGGTGTTAAATTCAACACATTGGTTAAAAAAGCAGACGAAGTACAAGTACTTAAATACTGCGTTCATAACGTAGCTCATGCTTACGGTAAAACAGCGACATTTATGCCAAAACCAATCGTTGGCGACAATGGTTCTGGCATGCACGTTCACCAATCTTTCTGGAAAAACGGCGAAAACCAATTCGCTGGTGATCAGTATGCTGGTCTTTCTGAAATGGCGCTTTACTACATTGGCGGTATTATCAAGCACGCTAAAGCATTGAACGCATTCACGAACGCTTCAACAAACTCTTACAAGCGTCTTGTTCCAGGTTTCGAAGCACCTGTTATGCTAGCTTACTCAGCTCGTAACCGCTCTGCGTCTATCCGTATTCCTTATGTAGCCAGCCCTAAAGGCAAGCGTATTGAAGCTCGCTTCCCTGATCCAACCGCAAACCCTTACTTAGCGTTCTCTGCAATGCTTATGGCCGGTATCGATGGCATTAAGAACAAGATCCATCCTGGCGATGCCGCAGATAAAGATTTGTATGACCTTCCAGCAGAAGAAGCTTTAGCGATTCCTACTGTTGCTTCAAGTCTAGAAGAAGCGTTGAGCTGCCTAGATGAAGATCGTGCCTTCTTAACTCAAGGCGGTGTATTCACTGACGATATGATTGATGCTTACATTGATCTTAAATCGGCTGAAGCGCAACGTATTTCAATGACGACTCACCCACTTGAGTTTGAATTGTATTACAGCCTTTAATAGATAAGTCCAATCAAAAAGCCCTGATTCAAACCAGGGCTTTTTTTTGCACTGCAGAAACATGGCCGCACGATTATGGTGCGCATCACTTTCAATATTTCTTTTATACCCTTATATTTCGCCATGTTAATAAGATAAAAATTGGTTCGTATTTTGCAGATACTGGGTATTACTTAAGAGGCTACATTGTGCATAACGTATTAATTGACCATTTATCTACGGCCGTCGTCCAGCTGAATCTAGAACTGCGGATCGAATATTTAAACCCAGCAGCCGAGATGATGCTGGCGATCAGTCGACGACGCATTTATGGACATAAAATCAATCAGGCTTTTATTGAAGATGAAGACAATACGGATTCCTTAAAAAGTGCTATTGCATCCGGCTACCCATACACTAAGCGTGAGGCAGAGGTTACCCTACCAAATGGTAAAAAACTGTTAATTGATTACACAGTTACGCCCATTATGGGGGCCGTCAGTTCAACAGAAAGTTTATTAATAGAGTTATACCCTCGCGATCACATGAAGCGAATTTCTCAAGAAGACGAGTTAATCGTTAACCATCAAACCAGTAAAGAATTGGTTAGAGGGCTAGCACATGAAATCAAAAATCCGTTAGGGGGTATCCGTGGTGCCGCTCAATTGATTAGTCGCGCATTCAAAGACGAAGCCTTAAAAGATTACACTCAAGTGATTATTGAAGAATCCGATCGGTTGAGAGATTTAGTGGATCGCCTACTTGGGCCTCGTCAATTACCTCAAAACAAAGAATTAAATATCCACAAGGTCATCGAGAGGGTCAATCAATTAATCTCTGTTGAAGCCGCCGATCAATTAACCATTTTACGAGATTATGACCCCAGCATTCCAAACCTGATCGCAGATGAGTCACAACTTATTCAAGCTCTGTTAAATATTACACGCAATGCCATGCAGGCCTTATTAGAAGATGAAGAAACCCTTGAAAAAAACATCACGATTGTTACCCGTGCGCTAAGACAATTTACCATAGGCACAAAAAGACATCGCTTGGTGTGCTGCATCAGCATTATTGACAATGGCCCAGGTATTCCCGAACCCCTTTTGAAAACCCTGTTTTATCCAATGGTCAGTGGCCGTCCAGATGGAACAGGCCTAGGGCTTTCTATTGCTCAGTCGATTGTTCACCAACACAACGGCCTTATTGAATGCAATAGTGAGCAACATAAAACAGAATTTAATATTTATCTGCCTATAGAAACGACTATCTAAGGCTAAAGGAGATTTCATGAACACTTCAGAAACCGTTTGGATTGTAGACGACGACAAGTCAATCCGTTGGGTATTAGAAAAAACGCTTGAACAAGAAGGCATGCAGTGTCGACTTTTCGACAGTGCAGAAACGCTCATTAAGCTATTAGATCAAGAGCAACCGAATGCCATTATCAGTGATATTCGTATGCCTGGAATGGATGGGTTAAGCCTATTAAATAAACTGCAAACCGAGCACCCGTATTTACCCGTGATTATTATGACGGCGCATTCAGATTTAGAAAGCGCCGTAGCGTCTTATCAAGGCGGTGCATTTGAATACCTTCCTAAGCCTTTTGATGTGGATGACGCTGTCACTCTTGTGAAACGAGCCTTGTTGCACCACAAAGAGTCAATGCCAAAAATTGAAAACCAACATGAAATCGAACCAGAGATCGAAGATGTTGAAAGAGACATCATTGGTGAAGCCCCAGCGATGCAAGAAGTATTTCGCGCTATCGGACGCTTAGCCAACTCCAACATTACGGTTCTCATCAATGGCGAATCAGGTACGGGCAAAGAACTTGTTGCTCACGCTCTTCATAAGCATAGCCCTAGAGCGGCAAGCCCTTTTATTGCACTGAATATGGCCGCGATACCACGAGACTTAATTGAATCGGAATTGTTTGGCCATGAAAAAGGCGCCTTCACTGGGGCAAATACTCAACGACGTGGTCGTTTTGAACAAGCCAATGGAGGAACATTATTTCTTGATGAAATTGGTGATATGCCAGCGGAAACTCAGACTCGGTTGTTAAGGGTCTTAGCCGATGGTGAATTTTATCGAGTCGGTGGACATGTGCCAGTAAAAGTCGATGTGCGAATCATTGCTGCGACTCACCAAAATTTAGAAAGCTTAGTGACTAATGGATCTTTCCGAGAAGATTTGTTTCATCGACTTAATGTGATTCGAGTTCATTTACCTAAGTTGGCGGAAAGACGAGAAGACATTCCAAAGCTAGCACGTCATTTCTTAAAACGGGCGGCTGAAGAACTGGATGTTGAAAGCAAATTTTTAACGGCCGAAACCGAAGACTATTTACAACGCTTAGACTGGCCAGGCAATGTTAGACAACTAGAAAACACTTGTCGTTGGCTCATTGTTATGGCTTCTAGCAGAGAAGTATTAGTCGAAGATTTACCGCCTGAGCTGCTGACTAAAGTGCCAAGTGAACAATCATTTGATAGTTGGGAAGAAGCGTTAAAAACGTGGGTCGACCATGCATTGGGGCAAGGCCAAAAAGACATTCTCAGTGAAGCCGTTCCAAAGTTTGAAAGAATCATGATTGAAACCGCATTAACACATACGGCAGGACGCAGGCGAGACGCTTCTCTCTTGTTGGGCTGGGGACGTAATACCCTAACAAGAAAAATCAAAGAATTGGGGATAGATAATGTAGAGAATGATGAAGAATAAAGCATTCTCTCGTTAAATCGAATTATTGCATTTACTTGTTTTTAGAATAACAATATCCTAAGGTTGTTTTTACACCAACACTCTTGATAGGAAATTGATTATGTACCAGACATTAGAGTCTATGGGCGTTACTAGCTTTGAAGATATTGAAAAGTTTACATTACGTTATGAAAACGGGTTTGATGTTTTAAAAGTTTACTACCGTCGCGAAAAAGGCTCTTTGTTACCTAAAAGTAAGAAATTCAAATTTGGCCGTTCAACTAAAACAGTACTCGCTGATGGTGGACAACAAACTTATCAACAAGTTAAAGAACCGTCTTTAGTTGTATTACGTGCTGTGGATGAATTGGGTAAACTTGTCGGTAAAAAACACGAAGATAAGCTAACGAAAGAAGACCTAGTTGCAGAGCTTGAGCATCTAGAAAAAGTGGTTAGTAGCAAAATAGAAGACCTTAAAGAAAAAATTTCAAAACTTTAAGCTCTTAAGTATAAATTCATAATAACGCTGACGTCTTAGCTGTGCCGTCAGCGTCCTCATTTACGCCAATGCTCCCTATTGTAAGTCAACATGATTATTACCTCCTCGATATTTGACATTATTCCTATTTTAAAAAAAGGTGGTGTTATTGCCTACCCTACTGAAGCGGTTTGGGGGCTAGGATGCGACCCATTTAATAGAGAGTCGGTATACCGCATTTTAGCGTTGAAAAATCGTCCGGTACATAAAGGGCTGATTCTCATTTCAGGTGAAGCAGAACACTTAACGCCATGGAAAGACCAACTGTCTCCGGAACAGTATCAACGACTTGTATCTGATACAGAAACACCCACTTCTTGGGTTGTACCGGATACGCTTATTGCCCCAGAATGGGTCAGAGGAGATCATGCCAGTGTTGCCATCAGAATGATACAACATGAGCAAACACGTGAATTATGTTCGCATTTCGGCCACGTTTTAGTCTCAACTTCAGCCAATACAGCAGGCCATCCTCCGGCGCTAACTAAAGACGCAGTCAGTCAGTATTTTGGTGATAAAGTTGATGCTATTTTTGATGCGCCACTAGGGCATAATAATCAGCCATCTCAAGTCAAAGACTTACTCTGCGATACAATCTACAGGAACTAAGGCCGTCTAACTGCAGCGGATACGATACGATAAATGGATGCTAAGACAGCTCATGCTTCATATGAGCGTCTTAGCATCTTATGATGACTAAGAAATATTAATGACCGCCTAAATAGGCATCACGTACTTCAGGGTTCACCAGTAACTCATCGCCTGTACCCGTTAAACGAATTTCTCCGTTTACCATAACATAGCCACGATCGGCTAATTTCAGGGCATGGTTTGCGTTTTGCTCCACCAAAAAGATTGTCATGCCTGTTTGAGCCACTTCTTGAAGTACTCTGAAGATTTGCTTAACAATAATAGGGGCAAGACCCAAACTCGGTTCATCCAACAAAAGCAGTTTTGGACGGCTCATCAGCGCTCTTGCGATAGCCAGCATCTGCTGCTCTCCACCAGACATCGTCGATGCTCTTTGATTTCGTCTTTCTTTCAATCGAGGAAATATATCAAACATCTTCTGAATGTCTTCTTGAGCATGATCCATACCAATAGGGATTGTTCCCATTAGTAGATTCTCTTCAACTGACATACTTGGAAAAACTCGACGACCTTCAGGGGATTGAGCCAAACCATTTGATGCCACATAGTGAGCCGATTTTTTAGAGATATCTTCACCACGGTAAATGATTTCTCCGGACGCCACTCTTGGTTGACCAAATATAGACATTAGTAACGTGGATTTGCCTGCACCGTTAGATCCAATTAAGGTAACAATCTCTCCCTCATTCACTTCTAAAGACACTTTTTTCAACGCTTGTATTGGACCATAAAAGACATCAACATCTTTAAATTCCATTAAGGCACTCATAAACCTACCTCGTCTTCGTCTTCCGCACCCAAGTACGCCGCAATAACTTTAGGGTTATTTTTAATGCTATCAGGATTGCCTTTAGCAATAACTTGCCCATGGTCTAAAACGACAATGTAATCTGATATGTCCATTACCATGCCCATATCGTGCTCAATAAGTAACACGGTCACATTATGTTGATCGCGCAGAATACGAATCATTTTGGTTAACTCTTCGGTTTCAGAAGGGTTAAGACCCGCGGCCGGCTCATCAAGACAAATCAGTTCAGGATTGGTACACATAGAACGTGCGATTTCCAAGCGGCGTTGCTGCCCATAAGAAAGCTCACCAGCAAGACGATTGGCATGAGAAACTAAGTCAACCACACCGAGCCAATAAAAGGCTTTCTGTAATGCTTCTTCCTCCGCTTGTTTAAAGGCTTTGGTATTTAAAATGCCAGAGATTAAACTTCTATCAACTGTCATATGCTGTGCAACTAACAGGTTTTCCACAACAGACATTTCTTTAAACAAACGAATGTTCTGGAAAGTACGCGCCAAACCGGCACGATTAACTAAATGCGACCCACCAAACATTTTGTATTTAAGTCGCTTCACAAATGCCACTGGAGAGAGAAAGTCCGTTGGCTGAAAGGCTTCTCCCAACACTTTAATAACGCTGGTGTCTTCACCACCAGCCGATAAGGTAATGCGGCCACCTGTGGCTTTATAAAAGCCGGTAAGACAGTTAAACACCGTTGTCTTACCGGCACCATTTGGACCAATCAATGCCGATACCGAGCCTTGTTTAATCTCAAACGTTATGTCATTAAGCGCTTTAATTCCTCCAAAATGCATAACGAGATTCTCTACAGCTAAAATATTCTCTTTACTCATTTTAAGGCTCCCTTACGAGTTGCAAAACCAGTTCGGGTAACACGAACCAAACCACGCGGCTTCCAAATCATCATAACAACCATCAAAATACCAAACATTAAGATTCGATATTCTGAAAATTCACGCAACAACTCAGGCAGCACAGTTAGGCCGAATGCCGCAATAACAACACCTACCGTAGACCCTAATCCACCCAATACAACAATGGCCAAAATAAGCGCGGACTCCAAGAAAGTGAAGGAGGAAGGGTTAACAAACCCTTGGTATGTAGCAAAAAACACACCGGCAATACCACCAACAGAAGCCCCCATCATGAAAGCAGAAAGCTTAACCAAGACATGATTCAAACCCAGTGAGCGACAAGCAATTTCGTCTTCACGCAAGGCTTCCCATGCTCGACCAATAGGCATTTTAACCAGTCGTTTTTTAATGTGTAACACTAATAAAACAACAATAAACAGAATCAAATAAATAAACATATATTTGAAACCAGAATCATAGCTTATGCCAAAGTAGTCGTGAAAGGTGGTGCCATCGGCGACTCGCCGCTTAAACTCCAATCCGAAAAAGCTCGGTAAAGGGGCTGACACGCCATTTGGACCATGAGTCACTTCAGCCCAGTTATTCAAAATCAGGCGAATAATCTCACCAAAGCCTAGCGTTACAATGGCTAAGTAATCACCATGCATTCTCAATACAGGAAACCCTAAAATAGCGCCTGCAAGCGCAGCAAGAATAGCCGCAATGGGTAGCATAGACCAAAAGCCTAAGTCTAAATACTCATAACCAAGCGCTAAGCCATAAGCGCCAATGGCGTAGAAGCCAACAAAGCCTAGATCAAGTAAACCCGCTAATCCGACAACAATGTTTAGCCCCAATCCAAGCAAGACATAAATCAAGCCTAGAATGACAACCGTTAAGACATATTTAGAGGCAATGAAAGGCACAAGCAAGCCAACCACAATAACAATTGGAACAATCCATACCATTTTGGATTTATAGCCAGGCGCCGTAACAATAACGCCACCTGCATCACCCGAACTGCGCCTAAATAGCATTTCTTTACCCTTGCTGGACTGCAAGAAGCAAGAAAAACCAAAACGCCCCACCATGACGATGGCGACAAGCCAAGCTACTCGGCTGTATTCAGTATTAAAGTCATACCCATCGAGAACAATACCAACAATAGGGCCAAATAGAACCAGCGCCATTAAGCCAGCAAGTATTGTGTCAATAATACTCTTTTTAAAATCAATTGAAGAATCCATTAAACTTTCTCCACCTCAGGCTTTCCAAGCAGACCACTTGGACGGAAAATCAAAATGATGACAAGCAAAGAAAATGAAAAGACATCTTTGTAATCCGAGCTTATTAATCCCGCAAATAACGATTCGGAAATACCTAATATTAAGCCGCCTAGCATCGCTCCAGGTAATGATCCAATCCCCCCTAAAACAGCCGCAGTAAACGCCTTAATACCAATAATAAAGCCAACATAGAAATCAAAAGCACCGTAGTCAATGGTAATCAAGACACCCGCAACCGCCGCCATTGATGCACCAATAACAAACACAATGGAAATAATTCTGTCTGTATTAATCCCTAGAATCGACGCCATTTTCGGGTCTTGTTGTGTCGCACGACACATACGCCCTAGTTTCGTTTTCTGAATGATGTAGGTTAGGACGCCCATACTAACAAATGCGACCAATAGGATAAGCAGTTTCATATAGGTAAGCTGTACAAACCCATCACCGATATCAATCCGAATGGCGCCTGATAGCAAGTTCGGAATACCTTGTTGGCGTGCGCCTTGGCTAATTTGTACATAGTTTTGTAAAATAAGCGACATACCAATTGCTGATATTAACGCCGCTAAACGACTGGAGTTACGTAATGGTCTATACGCTATTTGTTCAATAGCCCAACCATAAGCACCGGTAATAGCAATCGTAACAAAAAGCGTTCCAACAATAATAATTGGGAAAGACTCAATACCAAAATAACTTAATAAAGCAACGACTATCGCAGTGATGTAAGCCGATACCATGTAAACATCGCCATGGGCGAAGTTAATCATACCGATAATGCCGTATACCATGGTATACCCTATTGCAATAAGTCCATAAACAGAACCTAGGGTAAGACCGTTAACCAACTGTTGGAGAACGATATCCATCGTAAAACCTCTAAAGAATTAATGCTGGAAGGAGTCACAGCCAGATGACTGACTGTGACTATGGGTTATTAATACTAGGATGTCGTATTAATCAATTTGAGCGTATTTGCCTTTGTTATCCCATTTGTACATAACGTAATCAGATACTTCTAAATCGCCTTTAGAATCGAAGTCTTTAACGCCCATTGCCGTTGAAACGCTGTTACTTTTCAGCCATTCAGCGCCTTTAATTGGGTCTAAATCGTTATTTTTAAGTGCTTCAACGATAACTTGCATAGCGGTATAAGAGTATAAAGTATAGCCTTCAGGCTCATACCCACTTGTACGGAAACCTTCCACTACCGTTTTACCTGCCGCGTAGGCGGTTGGATCGGCACCAAATGTCATTAATACACCATCAACATACTCAGGAGAACCGGCAACAGAAACAAACTCATCCGATACAATACCATCACCCGAGATGAAAATAGCAGTCGAACCCTGCTCGCGTAATTGGCGAACTAAAGGACCCGCTTCCGAATGAAGGCCACCGAAGTAGACTACATCAGCATCAACTGAACGGATTTTTGTAATAACAGCATTAAAGTCTTTCTCACCACGAGTCAAACCTTCATACAATACTTCTTCAACGCCATAAGAGTTTAGCGTTCTCTTAGTTGCATCGGCTAAACCTTTACCATAAGTATCTTTGTCGTGCAGAATCGCAACACGCTGAGCGCCCAATTCGCCAACAATATAGCTTGCCGCTACGTCACCTTGTTGATCATCACGGCCACATACACGGAAAACATTTTCTAGACCACGATCGGTTACTGTTGGGTTCGTAGAAGCAGGAGTCACCATTAACACACCGGCATCCGCATAAATTTCAGAAGCCGGAATGGTAGAGGAAGAACAGAAATGACCAACTACAGCGACGGCACCATCAGAGTCAACCAAACGGTTAGCAATTGAAACCGCTTGCTTTGGTTCACAAGCATCGTCTGCCTTAACGACTTTAATCATCTCACCATTAACACCACCAGCTGCGTTTATATCTTCCGCGGCTTTAGCGGCACCACGCCATAGCTGTTCACCAAATGCGGCGTAAGCACCTGTATGCGGCCCAGCAACACCTATAACTAATTCTGCTTGCGCAAAAGAAGATACGGCAATAGCTCCAGTGATGGCCATAGAAAGTAAGCTTTTTTTAATAATCGTATGTGACATATAAAGGTTCCTATTGGTTTAAATTTATTATTAGAATTTAAAAAATGATAGAGAAATATTTATGTACAGTTTTGGCAACACTTATTATTCACGCATTTTATAAGGCATAAACAATAACTGTCTAAAACCATAGCTATTGAATAAAGTTTGGTCAACTGAATACGCACGCTTTTGTTAAGAATGTTGTCAAGAAAAAAGGGGGAATCGTTTACGTATGTGCACTTTAAAAGACAAGTATGTATAAATGAAACTTTTCATTTACATATAACACATTTCATTTACATCTAAATTAAGAAAGAAAAAAGGAAATACTGTTTTTTTTATTTTAATTGAGCATCAATTGGCACCAAAACAACACCGCTCTCTCGTAGTTTTGAAAGATGTTTTGATAAAAATGTTATGGTTGCTGGATAAGGGTGGCCGATAGCGACCGCCGAACCTTCCTTCCTTGCCGTGCGCAACAGTTTTTCAAATTGTTTAGAAATAGCGTGTTCTGTTGGAATATTGTCTAAAAACACATCCCTAGTCACCGTTTTAAGCCCCTGCTCTTGCGCTATTTTTTGAGCAACGCTATCTGACGTTGTCAAACTGTCTAAAAAGAAAAGTCCTTTAGGCTTTATTATTTCCATAACCCATTGCATTTGAGGTGTTTTTTCAGTGAGCAAACTTCCCATGTGATTATTCACCCCAGTAATACCGGGGATGGCATTTAGGCCTTCTTGCAACGTCGTTTTAAACTCTTCTTCAGTCATATTGCTGTATAAACCACCAGGGCCAAGACTAAGCGCTTTTTTATTTTCCATGGGGGCATGCAATAAGATTATACGGCGACTCAGGACTGCTGCAGTCGCTGTTTTTAATGCAAATGGGGTGTGGGGCAAAATCGCTAAAGCGACTTCATTAGGTAACGCAAGAGAGCCTTCCATCCCCTTGCGGTTATACCCTAGATCATCAATAACAATGCTAATTGTTGCAGGTGCGGGCAAACGATCCATGGCTTCAACGGGCGAGGGTATAAAAGTAATTATGTTTTCATCGAATAAACGACTTTGATTAGACGTCTCAGATAGTGTATTAATTGGCGCCGCAAGATCCTTTATTATAGGTCCAAAAAAGGACGCTTCAGGTGGCTTACTTTTCTTAAAGTGGTCCGCAAAGTACTCCTCGTATGATGGCGCAATGATAGGCCCCTTTCGTAACAAAAAAGGCGGTGTGGGCGCCTTTTTTGTTACATCAATTGCATTTGAATAGGGCGACTCAGACAGTAAATCAGTCGACAGAACACAAGTCAGTAACCCAAAAAAGAACCCGATATAAGGTCGGGGCTTAACCATACAAAACATAATTAACGCTGTCTTTTGAGTAATTGAGGGAAGGCCGTGAGCACGGTATAAGCTTGATACAACTGGAAATCATCATAAGCAAGCGCGTTTATTGACACATTAACATCCGTACTGGTTCTGTCTTTGCCACCCGTACCGTTTTTCAGATGGCCACTTAGTTCAGCCTCTTTAACAAAGAATTCCGCTTCCTTATCCACTAGCGTTACGCTTGGAACAAGTACATCGGGTTCAATCCCTTGAGCCTGAATAGAACGACCATTTGGCGTGAAATACAGTGCTGTTGTTAATTTTACAGCGGAACCATCGGCTAAAGGCACAACGGTTTGGACAGAGCCTTTACCAAAGCTTTCCGTGCCCATAATCAGCCCCCTACTATGATCTTGTAACGCTCCAGCTACAATTTCCGATGCCGACGCTGAACCTTCATTTATCAACACCACAACCGGAGCGGTAGGTAACGCGGTTTCTGGGGAGGCCGAAAAAGTCACCTTCGATTGTGAATGCCGGCCCTCTGTATAAACGATCAAGCCAGAATCAATTAAGCTATCAACGACCCCCACTGCGCTTTGTAAAACGCCTCCAGGATTGTTACGCAAATCAATCACCAACCCTGTAATGGCTTCTTGCTCTTGTAACGAGCTCAACTCTTTATTAAATTCTTTATCCGTATCACCTTGAAATTGGCTAATGCGTATATAGGCTATGCCTTTACCTAACCAACGGCTATCTAAGCTTTGACTGTCCAATAACGTCCTTTCAAGGGAAAGACTAATAATCTCTCCGTCTCGTTCAATGTCTAACTCAACAAGAGAGCCCACTTCCCCTCTCATTAACATGGTAACTTCTTGTATCCCAACACCAGAAACCAACTTATCATCGATACGCACTATGGCGTCTCCAGGGAGAACGCCTGCACGAGAAGCGGGAGAATCGTCCAAAGGCGCAATAACAATCAAACGCCCTTCATTCATTTCTACTTCAACACCAATACCCGCATAATTCCCCGAGGTCATCTCTTGGAAAGACTCAATTTCATCCTTAGTTAGATATTCTGAATGGGGGTCTAATGCGGAAACCATTCCTTTCAGTGCTTTCTGCAATATTTGCTTATCATTTAATGCTTCAACATAGCCTTGTTTAATTGTTTCAAACACACTAACAAACGACTGTATTTCAGCCAAAGGCAAGCGCTCTTGTTCATCATCACTATTGGCGGACCATAGTGGAGAAACACTGATAAGTAATCCACATGCAATCCATCCCTTTAGTGTGTTCTTAATACTCATTTTTCTTACCTACATTAATCAATGTTTGTATGGAATGACTCGTCATTATGAATGATACAAATCGCTTTAACGAATCCAGTCAAGTGGTTTTAAAGGCGCTCCATTGTGCCTAATAGCAAAAAACAAACTGGTTTCAGATCGGCCGCCTGAGCTTCCTGCTGTTGCAATAACCTCATTTGTTCTAACCCACTCACCCACTTCTTTTAATAAACTTTGGTTGTAGCCATACAATGACATGTAGCCACCACCATGATCTAAAATCACTAAAAAACCAAAACCGCGCAACCACTCAGAGAAAATTACTCTTCCATGGTAAACCGCTTTCACCTCTTCACCAGCAAACGCCTTCAGGCTGACACCACCTAAATTCACTTTACCTGTTTCAGTAATAACACGAACCTTAGATAAAGGAGGGGTTAGCTTTCCTTTTAGTTCAGCGAAGTTCATCTCTTCGTCTAACAGCTCAATATCAGCCAACGCTTCTTCTAATTTCTTCAACAATTCTTTTAACTGATTTTCATCTTGCTTTAATCGCTCTGTTTTTTTCGTACCTTGCTGTAAATCGGCATTGATCTGCGCCAGTAAACGTTTACGTTTTGCCCCTTCATCAAGAAGCTTTTGCTTTTCACCTTGCAATATAATCTCATCACGAGCCAATTGAGCTCTTTGACTACGAATGCTTTTTTCAACTAAATCCAGTTCATTAACTTCGGTAGAAAACCCATTAATTAAGGACTGCCTTGCATTTGAAAAGTAGCGATTGTAATGAACCAATCTCATTGATTCTTCTGGAGTAGTACCATTGAGCAGGAGTTTGATGCTTTTTTGTTCACCCGAACGATAAACCGCCCTTAATTGGGCGGCTATTTGTTCGTTTTGTTTTTGAATACTGAACTTCAATTCTTGCTGTTGCCGCTTCAAGGAGCCTAACTGCGAGTCTCCTTTTTTTATATCTGATTGAATTTTATTTATTTTTTCAATTAATTCTTGAATCGATTTTTCTTGGTTTTCTAACGATTTTTCAACATCACTTTTTTGAGACTTTACGTCGTTTAGCCAACCACGTAATTTCTTCATTTCCTTTTGAACCTGCTCTATCTGTTTCTGTGCTTCTTCAGGGGAAGTGGGTTCAGCCGCCTGCACAATGGAGACACTGAAGCAAAATAACAAGCCTAAAGCACTAAAACGTTTTAGCGTTTTTTTATAGTGATGTTGAAAAAAAGATCGAAACATATCTATCCTAGGTACGAGTTAGCAAGCTAACGCCCGTCATTTCAGCCGGTTTTTGCATGTCCATCATATCAAGTAATGTTGGGGCAATATCGCATAAGGTCCCACTTTTTATCCCCCATCCCGTTTCACCAGAGTAAAGGATCAATGGAACCGGCTCTAGAGTATGAGAAGTCAGTGGTTGAGTTCCATCTTCACTTAACATTTGCTCCACATTGCCATGATCAGCCGTAATCAAACATTGACTCCCCGTCTTTTCAAGAGCCTCGATAATCCGACCTAAGCAAAGATCGACGGCTTCAACAGCCTTCACCGCCGCGTCAAAAACACCACTGTGACCAACCATGTCCCCATTGGCAAAGTTACAAATAATAGTATCGTATTTACCCGCTAAAATAACGTCAACTAGCTTATCTGTAACCTCTGGCGCACTCATTTCAGGCTTTAAGTCATACGTGGCAACATCTGGAGATGGGATTAACTCACGCTCTTCTCCTTCAAAAACGGCTTCTTCACCACCATTAAAGAAGAAAGTAACATGAGCATACTTTTCAGTTTCAGCAATTCTTAATTGCTTCTTGCCTGTTTTTGACAAAATTTCACCAAGCGTATTACTCAAAGCAACAGGAGGGAAGGCAACGCTGGCATCAATATCAGAAGCAAACTCGGTAAAGGTCACAAAATCCGCTAGAGCTGGACGAGACTTACGGGTAAAACCGGTAAAGTCATCTTCTGTAAACGCACGTGTCAGTTGGCGCGCACGATCGGGTCTAAAATTAGCAAAAATAACGGCATCACCCTCTTCAACAGGAACGGGAGTACCAATGACCGTGGCCTTAACAAACTCGTCATTTTCATCACGCGCATAAGCTAGAGCAATTGCCTCTTCTGCCGTCTCGGCACTGTAGTCACTTTCACCAAGAACAATAGCATTGTAAGCGGTCTCAACTCGTTCCCAGCGATTATCTCGATCCATAGCGTAATAACGCCCTGTTAAGGTAGCAATTTTACCGACACCAATGGAATTTAATTTATCGCTAAGGCATTTAACAGGCTCATTTGCTGAACGTGGTGGCGTATCTCGACCGTCGGTGAAACCATGTACATAAAGAGAGGTGACACCTCTTGACGCCGCCATATCGCACATAGCCATAATTTGTTCGTGATGGCTGTGCACTCCACCACCAGATAATAATCCTAATATATGCACCGCTTTATTAGACGCAACCGCTTTATCAACCGCCGCTACTAACGCCGGATTTTCGTTAAAGCTACCCTCTTCAATGGCTTTTCCAATACGAGTAAAGTTTTGATAAACCGTTCGCCCGGCTCCCAAATTCATATGACCCACTTCAGAATTGCCCATTTGCCCTTCTGGCAAGCCCACCGCCATACCCGATGTTTCAATTAAACTGTGTGGTCGAGTTGACCAGAGTGCATCCCAGTTAGGCGTATTTGCTGCAGTAATAGCATTTGATTTAGATGTTTCGCTATAGCCCCAACCATCTAGGATAAAGAGTGCGGTGGTTTTCTTGCTCATTATAGTCCTACCCGTAATGTGATTTTTGAAAAAACTTTTTTGATACTATCACAGCTATGTAATTTTGTTACAAAATGGCCAATATAGCTTTCATAAAAATGTAAATTAACCGTCAATGTTTTGCAGAACCCAATCTCTAAACACCACTACTTGCTCTAAATCCGCTTTATCAGCAGGGTAAGATAGAAAGTATTCATTAGAGGTCGTCATGGAGTCACCAAAAGGGGTAATTAAGAGACCGGATTCAATGTCTTGTTTCACCATAATAGTGGGAATAAGGGCAACCCCCATTCCCAATTTAACGGCTTCAAGTATCATTTGGAAGTGATCAAAACTTGCACCCGAATAGACATCATACTCAATACCTTGATACGACATCCAATCGGGCCATGCATTAATTCTAGACGACAAGTGTAGCAAGGGATAGGTCATAATATCCTTAGTCAAGTGACTCTGATCTCCCTTAGAATCAATCAGCAAAGGCGAGCAAACAGCAACGACTTGCTCACTCATAAGGTGATGCGAGATCGCTTTAGGCCAATGATCACCACCGTAATGCAAGATAATATCCACATCATGAGGATCCACTTCGCCATCCCCTAGCGCTTTTATATTGAGTTGGAACTGAGGGTGCTGCCGCTGAAAAGACACTAAACGAGGAACCAGCCAATGAGAAGCAAAGGTTGGCAACGAGGCCAGTGTGAGGGTTGTCTTTTCATCTTCTCGCTGCCGCATTTTTAGACAGGCATTTTCCATACCATCAAGTAGCGGCAAAATTTCCCTATAATAAGCGGCGCCAGCACCAGTCAGCACTAAACGTTTATTTAAACGTATAAAAAGATCACGCGACAAAAACGCTTCTAAATTTCGAATTTGCCGACTTACAGCACTTTGCGTTAAATGCAGTTCTTCTGCGGCACGAGTAAAACTCAAATGCCTTACAGACGCTTCAAAGCATTTCAATGACATTGAAGAAGGAAGATAGCGTCGCATAGTAATACCCTGTTGATTTAAAATTAACCCATAATAAAGCAGTTAATTACATGATCTATCGCAAATGATCAACTTTTTTGCATGACAACATGCATTATTACCTTTTGTAGAAAATAACGCGCCATCGTACAGTAACCTTTACTAAACAATGGCTAATTAAATAATGCCATTTAACACCGTTCCACCTAATCAATGGACTTAGCGTCTATTAAAAACCCATTTAATGGGCGGTGATTACTATTAACTTTATTGAGGAATCTTACTTATGCACGCGAATGATTTTTTTCAGTCTCTTTGGAAACACTACATTGAAATAACGCCTCAAGCAGATCGTGTTCAAAAGTTATTTATCAGTGCCGGTGAAGAGATCATCAACGATCATGTCGCTTTTAGGACGTTTGCCAATTCTCCTATCGCTTTGGAGAAGCTAGAACCCCTACTTACGCAATTAGGCTATAAAGCTTACGGAGCCTTCCGTTTTGAGAACAAGCACCTTGCGGCTCGTTGCTATAAACACGCCGACGAAAACCTTCCTAAAATTTTCTTGAGTGAGTTACTCACTCATGAGCTGTCGGAAGCCTCTCAACACATTATAGATAAAATGATTAGCCAAATACCAGACGATGCCGTTCAATCGCCCGCCGTTTTTTGGCAAGGCCCTTTGTGGGACAAACCCACATTAGCCGACTATCAAACACTCTCCCAAGAAAGTGAGTACGCCGCATGGTTATCCACTATAGGGTTAAAAGCAAATCATTTTACGGTCAGTATCAATCACTTGAAGGGCTTTAATGACATAGCGACAGTAAATCAACTGCTCCTTGATAATGGCTATACGCTCAACAGCGTCGGCGGACTCATCAAAGGAACACCGGAGCTGTTATTAGAACAATCATCCACCATGGCCGATAAAATAGAGTTTACTTTTGCGGATGGTGAAACCGATTCCATACCAAGCTGTTTTTACGAATTTGCTATCCGTCATAAACAAGCCGATGGCACCTTGTTTGACAGTTTTATCGAGGGTAACGCGGATAAAATATTCGATTCAACCAATCAGGGTTAACCTTTTATATTAAGAAGGGTCGCAAGGTCAAATTTAATCGACCTTGCGATCTAACTTCACCATTAAACCAGCGAATACTGGTTACAAAAGGTGTTGGTTCAATCCATGACGTGACCGTTAAAACAGCCTGCCCTTCTATAAACAATTCACCTTTTTCACTCCAGGTTACCTTTAACGAGATGACTTTCTTCTCTTTATTTTCAAGGTTCCAACGTGTCGATTCACCTTGAACAATCGATAGCCGATTTGATCTTTGCAAAAAGGTTGGTTGTACGCCATTCCAATCCAAATTCATTAAATCGATAACAAGAGTACTCATGGCCTCTTTATTTTGCTGACGTTGAGCCACTCGAAAATTAACCGCCTGTATCTTTTCATTGGCAACTTGAATCTGCTGGTGTAGCGAGTCTCTGATTTTTTGCACCGTATCTTGGCTCGCTGAGGTGAGCGGTAGATGAGAGTCTGTAAAGATAAGCTCTCCCGTTCTGATCCAGAGCTCATCGGCTAACTTCCCAAGTTGAATCTGTAGTTGACTGCGACTTAACTCAACTTGGTTTTTCTCTTTTAGCACACTCTGTGTCGGCTGTGTATTTCCAGAGCAACCCATAAAAAAAGAAGAGATTACACAGAGTATTAGTCCCCTAAATACAGTCATTTTTCACCTCAAAATAGCCGTTTTCTTTGCACGATTAACCTGTCGGCAAAAAAGTAAAATAGAATAGTTTTTCAAGCGGATGTACGGTAAAGCCTAGCCGTGTATAATGCCATCAGTTTTTTTACAGGTTAATAACGTTATGATGAATCAATTAATAGAATTTGCGACCACTCATTGGTCTCTAGTGGCCGTTTTTGCGATAACGGCTCTTGCGGTATTATGGTATGAAAGTAAAGGGAATGCCGCCACTCTCTCACCAGCAGCGGCCACCACGTTAATCAACAATGAAGATGCGGTTGTCGTTGACATTCGTCCTGCCGCTGAATTTAAAACAGGCCACATTACCAACTCAATGAATATCCCAGCCTCGACAATTAAAGATCAGCTAGGTGCACTTGAGAAGCATAAAAACACCCCAATCATTTTAGTATGTAAATCGGGGTTAACCGCTGGAGCAAGTGCCAGTGAGCTTAAAAAGTCTGGATTTAATGTCTTTAAACTTCAAGGTGGCATAACCGAATGGCAAGCAGCCAGTTTGCCACTTGTAAAGAGCTAATCTGAGGTAAATATGGCTTATATAACCATTTATTCGAGTGACTACTGCCCGTATTGTTCACGAGCAAAGCAACTGTTGAATATGAAAAATGCAGACTTTAAAGAAATAAAGGTCGATGGCAATACCAAACTTCGCCAAGAAATGATGGATAAAAGTGGACAGCGTACTGTGCCGCAAATTTGGATCGGTGAAACGCATATTGGTGGCTGTGATGATTTATTTGCCTTAGAAAGAGCAAACAAATTAGACTCATTACTTACCAATTAATTTAACAATAATACAAGACTAAGGAATCAACATGTCAGAGAACACTGAAGCCGCAACGGCAGCAACATCAAATGAAGAAGCGGCCGCACCACAACTTGCTTTGCAACGCATCTTTTTAAAAGACATTTCATTTGAATCACCTCGCTCTCCAATGGTTTTTCAAGAAGAATGGAAACCTGAAATTGGCTTAGAATTAAACACAAAAAGCCGCCAAGTTGGTGAAGCATTGTATGAAGTTGTGCTAGAAATTACTGTTACAGTAAAAAATGCATCTGAGACAGCCTTTCTAATTCAAGTTCAACAAGGTGGCTTGTTCAATATTTCTGGCCTTGACGAAAGACAGCTTCATCACGCCCTAGGAGCATTCTGCCCAGGTACTATCTTCCCTTATGCACGTGAAAACATCGATGCACTTTGCGTAAAAGGCAGCTTCCCAGCATTGATGCTGGCACCAATTAATTTTGACGCGCTGTATCTTGAAAGCCTACAGAACCAACAAGCTCAAGCCACTGAGCAGTAAGTTTTATGTAGCGCTTAGGCTGAGCCTAGTGATAAAGTAAAAAAGAGGCTATTTAGCCTCTTTTTTACTTTATCAGCTATTTCCATGTCAAAATACATCGACCTGGTCATCAAAGGATTAACCACCATGGTTAAAAAGAAGAAACCGTGCCCAAATTGTTTGAAAATTCGTTGGCTGTTATTGTATTTAGGATGCGCCGGTCTTTTATCCGCTTTATTTATAAATGAGTTTCTAAATAAAGGGTTCTAATGTGCCAGCACTGATTTTCATCATCGCACTTGTTATCCAAGGTTGTTCAACCTACTCACAAGACATTAATAAAGGCCTTTCACTTGCTCAAGAAGGTGATTGGCAAGCCGCTGAGTCAACCATATCTAATGCACTAGAGTCCCCTAAAGACAAGCTTCTCAATTTATTGGAAGGAGGCGCACTTGCGCAATACCAAGGAGATTTTCAACGCAGCAATACCCTGTTAGAAGAAGCGGAACGTTTAAGTGATGCATTTTTTAATCAAAGCTTTACTGATAGGTCATGGGCGTTACTCTCGAACCCAAGACAAGGCGTCTATAGAGGTGACAGCATTGAACGTGTGTACATCAGTTATTTTAAGTCTCTTAATTATCTAGCGTTAGCGGATAAAGCGACCAGTCAAAATGAACGTACTCAACAGTTAGATGCGGCACTCGTTGAGAGTCGACGGATTGATTTGAAATTAAATGAAATTAACCAGCAAACCCCCAGTTATTCAGATATAAAAAGCGAAAATAAATCCTTCTTAGAGAAAACATTTAACTTTCTTTCAAGCCTTTATACTGGCTACTTAGATAAAGATAAGTACGCCTATCGTGACGATGCTTGGGCGCGCTATTTGACAGGGCTCTTGTATGAACAAGCCGCCGACTTCGACAATGCGAGAATATCCTATCAAGCCGCCGCGGAACTTTACGAGACGGGTTATGCTTCCCAATACGATTTACCCAGTGTAACGTCTGAAAGAGCATGGCTTGATACCATTCGTATGATGCAAAAATCGGGAGGGTGGACGACAGAGCTCCCTCAATTAATACAAAATAAGCTTTCAAAAGAATCCCAAGAAATATTATTAAATTACGCCCAACACAAGAGTGAAATAGTGCTTCTGGAACATCAGGGATTTTTACCTAAAAAACAAGAAATGAGTGTCCTTTTGTATGGCGATCAAACAGGTTATTCGCTTGTACTCGAACCTTTTTATGGAGGTCACACAGCGCAAGCAAACGATGCATCCAACTGGTTTACCATGGTGTATGCAGATATACACCCTTTAAGTATGATAGCAAACTATAAGGCCGGTAAAGCTAACGCCGCATTACAAGGTTTTTTTACCAAACGCATTATTCTAGGCTCGAAAATATGGCAAGAGCTCACGCGGTTGCATTTTGATGAAGCGCTATTTACTTCGCCCTTAAGAGTCACCATTCCCTATTATAACCGCTTTACCTTAGACAACAGCCTAACAAGCTTATCTATTTCTTCAGTAGCCGAAGATCAGAATACGTCATCAAGCGCTCGGCCAAATTTGTTAGCGAACAATAGTATACGAATGTCCTCTCTTGCAGATATTGCCTTGCAAGATCAACTTCATCAATCTCAACGAGATATTTATGAAGGATTATTAAGAGAAATGTTGCGTTCATGGCTCGCCTATCAAGTAAAAGCATCCATTAAAGACGACGGTACGAGAGAACTGATAGATTTATTAGGTAAAGTGGTTGTTTTTGTCTCTTCGGCCGCAGAAACGCGTAACTGGTTGACTCTACCCGCTCAGGTTCGGTTGATACGACAACCCATTGATTCAGGAGTGTATGACTTACGTTATTCAGTGAACCAGCAACATTTTTCTTTAAATCAGGTTAAACTTAATAATACGATTAAAGTTTGGAATATCCGTAACCCAAATTAAAAGATGTCTCATCGATCCACTGTTAAAGCTTTATTAAATGAGGACTTACAATGCACATTATACGTTTTAAAATGGCGGCACTTATCTGCCTTGGTTTCTTACTTGTTGCGTGTAGCTCAGGCAGCGTTAAACGCATTGATGTTGATAAAGAAGTCGCTCTTTCAGATAAATGGAATGATATCGACTCAAAGCTCGTCGCTGAAGAAATGATGAGCGATATGCTAACCTTTCCGTGGTTTCGCGAATTCCAGTTCAAACACGCTGGCAACCCAACCGTCATAGTACAAACCATTCGTAATAAAAGTCATGATCATATTCCAGTCGACACCTTTATTAACGATATAAAACGTAGCTTATTACGCCTTGGTAAAGTGGACTTTGTTGTCTCTGGTGAAGAAAGAAACGCTATTCGAACAGAAAGAGAAGACCAGGAATTAAACGCATTAGCAGGCACAAACGCTCAATTTGGCTTAGAACATGGCGCGGGCTTTGCTCTTTCTGGTTCAATCAATTCCATTGTTGATTCCAACGGAGACCAGCGCGTCAGCTTTTATCAAGTCGATTTAAAACTTATCGATATGACCACAAACAAAGAAGTCTGGAATGGGCAAAAGAAGATTAAAAAACTCGCCGATAAAGGGTTCTTTTAATATGATGTTTGGTCAACTAGGTAAAGCCTGCTTTTTAGTAATGGCATTGTTTATAGTAGCTTGCTCTACTTCACCAAAAACGATTGAGCCATCTCTTCCTTTTTGGGTCTCCGAGCCGCCCCAAGACGATCGCTACTTATATGGTGTGGGAAGCGCCGAAGTTCTACCTGATATTGCCAGCTCGTTTGACCTGGCAATCAAACACGCTAATTTAGATATCGCCAACCAATTAAGTGTTACCGTTCAAAGTATGAGCGCTCAAGATATTCAGGTGCAAGTATTCGATTCACAACAAGAAAAAGTGATGAAGACCTTATCTCAATTAGTTCGAGTCGAAACCAATCCCATTCAGCTGAACTCATCTGAAACAGATCAACGCTTTTCACACACAAATTATGTTTATGTCCTCCAAAAATTAGATAGAAAAAATATCATTGAACAACTAAAAGATAAGATATCCACTGTAGATCACCGCCTACTTCAGATTGATAAAAAAGCGCAATATGAACAGCCTTTAATAGACCAATGGCCACTTTTGCTGCCAGCTCTTTCTTTACTAACAGAAAGACGTCATTTAAATGAAACTCTGAGTTTGTACTCTAAGGGAGAAACCGTCGAACAACCACAATATGTGTTTAAAGTACAAGCAAAAACAGCCCAATTGATCCGAGAATTACGTATTTCTGTAGATGAAGAAGGCCTCAATAATACGCTCAGTCAGACGGTAAGCAGCTCACTGAGTAAAAAAGGCTTAACCCCCACCATTGTTCATTATTCTACTAGCCACTTATCGTTATTTTTAACACCGCAATATGAATACAAAACTCAAGAGAACAGGCATTACGTTTTTGTGAGTTTAAATGCACGATTAGAGCGGAATGACCAAACAGCATTGGCTTCTTGGACCACTTCAGCAAGAGGTATTTCTAGTAATAAAGAACAAGCTGAAATGTCAGCAAATCAAGAAGTTGCAGAAAACCTTGCCAACAGTATTTTTGTTTGGATGACAAAAAGCACTCACTAATGAGCATAATACCGGCTATTTAGAGTCTAAGTACAATAGCAATACGGTTGTTTATCGAAAAAATGCCATAGATCACAGATACTTAGCATAAAATGTCTTTTTTGTTACATAACTGTCATATTTTAGCCTTATTGTTGTTTAATATTTTTAACTTCAATGGTGCAATAGTAAATACATGGAGACATCCGTTAGTACTCTAGAGTTTGATCAAATCATCAAACAAGAAAACATTATCCCTGTGTTCCAGCCTATCTTCGACATTACGAATGGCGACTTAATTGGTCACGAGGCGTTAACAAGAGGCCCTGAAGACAGTCCGTTTTTTTATCCTAGTAAGCTGTTTACTAAAGCGATTCAGTTAGGAAAGTTGCATGAATTAGAATTAATATGTCGCCAAAAGTCCATTCAAACCTTCTCTGAACTTAATCTTCCAGGAAAACTGTTTCTGAATGTAAGTGCGTCTTTACTTCGCTCTAAAGAACACCAAAGTGGTATGACACTGTCGATTCTAAAAGAAAAGAAAATGTCTCAAACAGATATTGTTATCGAGCTCTCAGAACAACACCCTTACGATAATGAGGGTGTTACGTTAGAATCCGTCGAACACTATAGAAAAATGGGATTCCAAGTAGCGATTGATGATCTAGGTGTCGGCTACTCAGGCTTAAAATTGTGGTCAGACCTGCAACCTGAAATCGTTAAAATTGATCAATACTTCATTCGAGATATTCATAATAACAAGGTAAAACAAGAGTTTGTTCGATCAATTGTGGCTATTGGGAATAGATTGGATTGCCAGATTATCGCAGAAGGTATTGAGACAAAAAAAGAGCTAAACCAATTGCTTAAGCTTGGAGTTACTATTGGACAAGGGTATTTGTTAGGTAGACCAACCAAAGAACCACTCGTCTTTTTTAATAATGAGCTAAAAGAAAATTTTTTAAAACGCAGAGAAAAACTTGATCACAAAGAAACAATTCAATCACTCGCACACACGGTTCCCTTTTTAGAACACGATAACTTACTTCTCGAAGCAAGTGAGCTATTTAAAAAACAGCCTAACCTGACGGCCATTCCTATTTTGAAAGACAAGAACCCGATAGGCGTTATTAAAAGGGACCAACTTCATGAGCTTTTTTCTACGCCATATGGCCGTTCACTTTACGAAAACAAACACACGACTCAATTATTAAATAAAGACGCATTAATTGTAGAGAGCTATATAAAACTGTCGAACGTTTCCCAACAAATAACGGCACAAGATACCAATGCAATGAACAATGATATTATCGTTGTGGAAAATAAAGAATTTATAGGAATGGCCAATGTTAAGGATTTACTAAAACAGATCACCGAATTAAAAATACAAAATGCCACTTACTCTAATCCACTTACTTTTCTTCCTGGCAACGTACTCATCACTCAAGAAATAACTCAGCGACTAAACGATCGTACGGACTTTCATGTGGCCTATTTCGATTTAAATGATTTTAAGCCATTTAATGACTACTTTGGCTACGCAACGGGGGACGAAGCCATAAAAATGGTTGGAAACCTAATTAAGAAACACACTAGAGGGCGCAATGACTTTATTGGTCACGTAGGAGGAGACGATTTTGTGGTTATTTTTGAGAGCCCAAACTACTTAACGACGTGCAAGACCATACTCAAAGAGTTTTCACGTTCAGTTAAAACCTTTTATGACCAAGACTCGACGGATAAAGGGGGCATTTGGAGTAAGAATAGACAAGACGAACCCACTTTCTACACATTTTTAAGTTTATCCATTGGGATTATTAACCCACGAGAGCAACACTGCGATAACCACTTAGAAGTGGCGGAACTTGCCGCAACGGCCAAAAAAGAAGCCAAGAAAGCCAGTAATAATGCACTGTTTTTATCGATGGCAAAAGAGACGATTACTGTTAGCTAATGCTCCTCTACCCATCGCTTACCTCTTATTGAGTGCTAGAAAATCGACTTTCCAATTCTTTAACAGGGACAGGGTAACCCATAAAATACCCTTGAAATAAATCACAGTTACATTGCTTGAGCAAATCAAACTGCTCTTGTGTTTCAACGCCTTCAGCAATCACCTCCAACCCTAAACTGCTCCCCATGGCGGCAATAGCATGAGCAAGCGAACCTGCGTCATCGCCTGATAAGTTTCTAACAAAAGACTGATCTATTTTTAATTGATCGAAGGGCAATTTCTGCAAATAAGACAATGAAGAATAACCTGTACCAAAGTCGTCTAATGAAAAAAGAATACCCAATGCATTAAGCGCACTCATTTTTGCAGCAATAATATTTTTATCCATGATCAACATGCTTTCTGTAAGCTCTAACTGCAATTGATTGGCAGGCACACCTGTCTCCTTTAAAATAGATTCAACTGAGCTAACAAATTCTTCCTGAGAGAATTGTAAAGCACTCACATTTACAGAAATGGTTATATGTTTAAGCTCAGGGATTGCTTGCCATGCTTTCAATTGTAAACAGGCGGTTCGCGTCACCCAATCGCCTATTGAGAGTATTAACTTTGACTCTTCAGCGAGAGGGATAAACAGCATTGGAGAGATAAGACCTTGTACCGGATGAAACCATCTTATGAGTGCTTCAACCCCTTGAATGTCACCATTTCGGTCGAATTGTGGCTGATAATATAACTCAAATTCATTATTGCTGATCGCATCTCGTAAGGCTAATTCTAGATTCATTTTACTGATTAGCTTTTCTTGCATTTTTTCAGAATAATAACACACCTGACTTCTACCCGCGGCTTTCGCTTCATACATGGCCAACTCAGCATTTTTAAAGACATCCGCCGCTGTTGTGATCGTGTGATCAATCTCCGCTAAACCGATACTGGAAGAAACATCAAACCGCTCTTCTCTAATAAAAATGGGGGTACTTAATGCGTGCTGAATTTTCTGAATCATGTTGCCAATTTTTTCTTGTTTTATCATTTCAAGTTCTGTTGGTGTTAACACAACGATAAATTCATCACCGCCAAATCGAGCAACCATGCAATTCTGTTCGGCACACTCTAACAGCCGTTCGGCCACCTGTTGTAAAAATAGGTCTCCTGTTGGGTGTCCTTTGGTATCATTAATGTTTTTAAAATTATCAAGGTCAACGAATAGAATAGCGCTATTGGCTTTAGGCGTATGCCTTACAGGAAAAGTTAATGATTGGCGCATGGAAAGGATATTTTCTACATACTCTAGAACCATTCTTCTATTCGGTAAACTTGTTAAAGAATCATAAAAATTAAGCTGATTGATCGTATGTTCATTTTGCTTTACGAGCGTAATGTCTTTCGCGATGGCCACATAATTAACGGGCAATCCATTTGAGTCATAAACAATGGAAATACTTAACAGCTCGGGATAGACAGAGCCATCTTTTTTGCGGCTCCAAATTTCTCCTTCCCAATAGCTATTTTCCATTAGCTGAGCAAATAAATTTTTATAAAAATGTTCATCATGATAACTTGAATTCAATATTTCAGTCGTTTTACCAAGCACCTCTTTTTCAGAGTACCCTGTAAGGCCCTCAAACGCTTTGTTCACTCGTAAAATACGCTTAGACATATCCGTAATGATCACAGCATCTTGAGACTCAAAAGCCGTAGCGGCAATACGTAACTCTAATTCAGCCTCTTTTCTTGATGTAATGTCTCTCGATACGACAACGTAACGAGCGCCATTGATGTTTTCTTCTTTGGATGAGTAAGTAACAGATAATTCGAACCAACGAACGCCCTTTTTATGGTTAACTGAAAATGTATTGCCTATTGAATGACCTGTTTTCTTCGCTTCAGCAAAAGAATTGTAATAACTCTTCGCGACGTGTTTAGGGAGGAAGTCATCTATTTTACAACCGATCATTTTATTAAAAGCAATGCCCACTGTCTCAAAAGTCGGCGAATGACAATAAAGCAGAATGCCATCTTCATCGTATTCAAATAACATATCTGGGATTGCGTTCATCAAGGATGACATCCTAGCATAAGCTCGGGTAACCTCTTTCGTTCGCTCTTCTACCGTAGCTTCTAATGCTTGTTTGGTTAACGAAATTCGCCACAAAACAGACACCAATCCAGAAAACAATAAAGATAAAATTAGCGCTATAGTGACATTGGTAAAAAGCATACTTTTAGAAAGCCAACCATTTTTAGGTGACATTCTTAAAAGCCACTGGCCATTTGGTACAACAATGTCAATATCTAACCAGTCATGGTCCTGAATTAAATGATTGGTGGATGTGGCGACAAAGGAGTTGATGTCATTGTCATTAATCCGTTCTAAGCGATAGTGAAAACCTTGTTTTTCCAGATCAATTAAATTGACCTCTTGCAAGAAACGTTCAAGTTTTATCGTAACATTCGTAAATCCCCAAAAAACAGGTTCTCTATCTTCTTCAATCCAAACAGGCCAACGTCCGATTAATGCCTTACCACCCTGAACCAAGTTGACGGGGCCTGCTAAGGTTAATTTTTGAGATTGTTTTGTCAATTGAGCCATCTCACGTTGATCTGGGTAACTCAATTGATTCAGGCCGATCGAACTCTCGTTACCCTCTAGAGGATAAACTTGCGTAATAATGCCACCAGGTGACAGTGAGAAATGGGAAGTGAGAGGGTATTGTTTTTTTAATTCTTCAGAGTAAGAGTCAAAAAAAGCCACATTACCATCAGAGAAACGAATTAAAGAGGCCAATGCGTAGTTCGCAGACATGTTATGGAAAATAGTCGAGCTGATTAAGGCGGACTGACTTTCACCAATAGCATAAGCGGATGCTTTGTGAGAGGCATATTCCAGTTGAACAAAAGACTTAACAAAGAAATAAGAAGCACAAAGACTGATAAGAAATAAGCCTAAAAATACTTTAAACGGTGAAATACGTTTTAGATATGCCATAAAATTCCGTAGTTTTGATCCTTAAAAATTGTATTACACACAAAAAAAATTGCCTGGTTAATATCTCTAGGGGTTTCAGTGAAAAGCCAAGTTAAAACAGATATTTTACCTTTGCGGCCAATCATAAGTTCACAATATCCGCAAATAAGTCTCAGATAGTATAAAGTGTAGCAAATATTTTAATATTCCCAATCTTCATTACATTATGATACATAGAATTAACGTATCGACTCACTCTCCATTAAGATAGAACTGAGTAAGGCATTTGCATTCGCTCTCACATGACACTCACTTGAATACAACGCACTGTTTATAAAAAGGTGATGGCTAGTGCAATATAAAATCCAATAACGCGACTCATCAATAAATAAGCCACTACTTTCTCTCAATAAACTCAGTCGCGCCGATAAAACCGCTTCAAAATCAGCGAATAACGCCACCGCTTGCGCTTCCATTTTAACTTGTTCGCCTATCATAATCCGATATAAGCTTAACCGCACTGAGCACGCGCCCCATAACGTCCAAATATCAATCCATGATGCCAGAAAAGTTTGCTGACGGCTGTCTAAATTTTGCATAGCAAGATTCGATTCTTCAATTACCTCCTTCATAACCTCCACCCAAAGGGCCTGTTTAGAAGCAAAATTACTGTACACTGTGGGCTTAGACACACCTGATAGTATGACAACTTGATCAATACTGGTCGCTTGATACCCACACTGTTGAAAAAGTTGTTTTGCACACCTTGTTATTTCTACTTTTTTTGATGGTCTTCCTCGTGCCATGCAGAGTCTCACTTAATTTGAATAATTTAGTCTGTATTTTTTCATAAACCCTCTTGACCTACCAGTAATTAACCATTAATTTATTAACTAAACGGTAAAGTAAATAAATTAAATGTACAGGAGAAACAAATGCAAAGTGAGCAAGGTTACTATGGGCAATACGGTGGCAGTTACATTCCAGAAATTCTGTATACAAGCCAACAGCAAATTGTGGAGGCATTTGAAGACGCCAAAAACGACCCTTTATTCCTTCAAGAACTGCACAAACAATGGCAGCAATTCTCCGGTCGTCCAACACCTCTCACACATTGCGAGAATCTCAGCCACTATTTTGGTGGTGCACAAATCTATTTAAAACGAGAAGATTTGAATCACAGTGGCGCTCACAAAATGAACAATGTGATTGGACAAGGCTTACTCGTAAAGCGTATGGGTAAAACACGAGTCATCGCGGAGACTGGTGCAGGGCAGCACGGTATAGCAACGGCACTCGTCGCCGCTAGGTTAGGCTTAGAATGCACAATTTACATGGGTGCAAAGGACATTGCTCGCCAATATCCAAATGTGTTTTGGATGAAACAATTAGGCGCAACCGTTATCTCAGTTAGCACCGGATCTCAAACACTTAAAGACGCTTTAGACGAGGCATTAAGAGACTGGTCTGGCAGTCATCAAAACAGTCATTATTTAATTGGAACGGCTTGTGGTTGTGCGCCTTTTCCTGAAATGGTTGCCTATTTCCAATCCGTTATTGGAGACGAAGTAAAAACACAAAGCCAGACTCAATTTAAAGGGTTACCTAATAAGCTGTACGCCTGCGTAGGAGGAGGATCGAATGCGATCGGCTTATTTAATGCCTTTTTAGACAATAACTCTGTAGAGATGATCGGGGTCGAGGCCGCGGGGAAAGGAACTGCGATAGGAGAACATTCTATTCGGCTATCTCATAACTATGGATCTAAAGCCATAGCACAGGGGTTCTCCAGTATTTTTTTACAAAATGAATCCGGACAATTACAAGATACTCACTCTATTGCCGCTGGTTTAGATTATGTTGGCGTTTCCCCGATTATCGCCCATTTGGCTGAAACAGGGAGGGTTCGCATGGCCTATGCGTCAGATGAAGAAGTTCTTAACGCGTGCTCATTATTATTAAAGAAAGAAGGCATTATTCCCGCTCTAGAATCTTCCCACGCACTTGCGGCGGCATTTCGTGAAGCCAAACAACGGCCTAAAGATGAGCATATTGTGATTAATTTATCCGGACGTGGAGACAAGGATATTTTTAATGTAGCGAAAGCATTTCAAGACGACGAATTCGTCCCTTTTATTCAAGATTATGCAGATCAATTCCATAAAACGAATGACGTGACATCAGAGGTATAACATGAGCCAACTTCAAAAATTTATCACGACGAGAAAGTCACTATTATCACACGATACCAATACACCTCTGGCAATGACTCATGTTATTTATGGCTACCCGTCTGTAGAAGAAAGCCTTCAATGGATGAAAACCCTACTGGATTTAGGTGTGGATATCCTGGAAGTTCAATTTCCGTTTTCCGACCCTGTTGCGGATGGACCGACTATTGTAAATGCTTGTCATAAAGCCCTATCAGTAGATCTAAAAATTTCAAACTGTTTATTGCATCTAAAAGAATTATCTCGGCATTATCCTAACAGCAGAATCGTGTTTATGAGCTATTTAAATCCTGTTTTTAAATTTGGCGTAACGCAATTCATTGAAGAAGCGTCATTGAGTGGTATTAGCGGCGTAATCCTTCCAGACCTAGCAATAGATCATTCACAAGACTATCAGGAAGCCTGCGCACAGTTTCAAGTAGACCCGATTTGGTTGGTAACACCTATAACGCCTAGCAGACGTTTACAAAAAATAGCGAGCCAATCAACGGGGTTCTTATATTGCGTAAGCCGTGCAGGTGTGACGGGCGGCGATAACCAACAACAACTCCCCTTAACAGCTTACTTAGAAGAGGTAAAAAGCCATACGGATACGCCATTAGCCATAGGCTTTGGTATTCGCTCGAAATCACAAATAGATGACGTTGCCAATCATGCTGATATTGCCATTATCGGCTCGGCATTATTAGAGCGATATGATAACCAAGGTATGGTCGCGGCCGCAAATTTCGTAAAAGATCTGTTTCCACATCTTAACGACGTCTAATAATCGAAGCGCATTGCTTAGGTTGGATGTTATTAGTGCCATCGTTAGCCGTGCGTTATTAAAATTTACTCTAGCTTTTTTTCATCAGGTGTTTGTTTTTATACATATTTTTATCCGCTTCAATCATTAAGTCGGTAAGAGTCGGATACGCGCCCGGCTTGGCTTCCGACACACCAACAGAAAATTCGATATGTTGAGGGTATTTTAGACGTTGCTGTTTTGCTAGAAAATCTTTGCGTACTCGTTCCGTATAAGCTTCAGAACCTTTTTTAGATGTGCCAACTAACGCAACGAGGAACTCATCCCCACCTCGTCGACAAACCACATCCGACTCTCTTAACTCTGACAACAAGGCTTTAGCAAACAAGGTTAGTAGCTCATCCCCCAAGTCATGGCCGTGAAGATCATTCACTTCCTTAAAGTTATTCAAATCTAAAAACAGTAAGCTCATTGTTAGTTGATTACGCTCTAAATTTAACAGCATCTTTCCAACGAGCAACTCAAATTGAGTACGATTTAAGATCCCAGTTAAAGCATCATGTGTTGCTGCGAACTTTAGCTTCTCTTCCAGTCGAGACTTTTCAATAACAACACTCCCTATATGAGCCGACATGGTGAGTACTTCCAGCTCATCTTCTGTTGGAGACGCAGAGTTAGGGGAGTAAACCGCAAATGAGCCAAATACATAACCATCGGACAATATGATAGGCACTGACCAACACGACCCTAAGTTTGCAATCTTAGCGATATCGCGGTAATGAACCCAGTTTGGGTGACTCTGAATGTCTTTTGCAATCACTGTCTTACCTAGGTAGACGGCCGAGCCACAACATCCTATATACTCTCCAATCTCAACGCCATCAATGGCATCAGCATACAGTTTCGGCAAGCGGTTATTGCCATAATGATGTAGCGTTTTCGTGGATTCATCTAGCTTTAATACACTGGCAATGCGTCCAGCTTCCATTGATTCAACAATGGCTTGAAGCTGAGTAAATATGTCTTTTGCATCCGCACCCAAGGCAATACTAGAAAGCACTTTCTGGCAGCGTCTAAAATAATCTAATAAAGACAATTTCTTGGAATCCACATCGAATCGTTTCAAAACCGAACCTTGCTTCCTTCTCACGTTAAGACTAACTAAGATTAACCCCCTTCGAACTTAATCTATCCACTATTATAGCTGGAATAAAAAGTTATGTATTAAATCTTTTCCTCCTTCAGTTGCAAACGATTCAGGGTGAAACTGAATGCCTTGAATAGGAAACGTCTTATGGCGTACACCCATAATTTCAAACGCTCCCCCTTGAAGAACACGATCTCGATTCGCAAAATCTTGAGACTGTAAACGTCCAACAGCTGCGGTTATTTCAAGAACATCAGGGAAACTTTCGTTTTCAGCGACAAGTGAGTGATAACGCATAATTTCTAGTTGATCCGGAATTTCGTGAAAAATGCCACAACCATTATGTTGAATAGGGCTGGTTTTTCCATGAACAGGTAACGGCGCTTTGACTACCTTACCACCAAAAACGTGCACAATCCCTTGCATCCCTAAGCACACTCCCATTAATGGGATGGTTTGACCTAACTCTCTAATTACTTCAGCACACTGACCAAAATAGGCATCGTCATCTGGTGAACCAGGACCAGGTGAAATAATAATTCTATCGGCGTCTCTTAGATCGTCTATTTCAAAATCGTCATTACGTTTCACAACCACGTTAAAGTCAGCTAATTGATTGCGACTCTTTGCGCTGGTTAAAATTTCCCCTATATATTGATACAGGTTATAGGTAAACGAATCATAATTATCAATAATGTACACTTTCATAAAACTTACCTTACTCTGCATCGGATGGAATAAACTGGTCTAAAACACGTTTAGTGCCAGCGAATTTTCGTTGAATTTCTTCATACTCATCTTCTGCATTTGAGTCGAAAACATTACCGCCACAGGTTTGCACATAGGCTTTTTCCCCATTCGCAAATACAGTACGTATAGGAATAGCAAAGGTACAATCTCCGTTAAACGAGAAATGACCTACGGCACCACCATAGGGACCTCGGCCTTCACCTTCTAAGTCATCGATAATTTTCATCGCTTCAATCTTTGGCGCGCCCGTTAATGTCCCTGCAGGAAAGTTGCTGGCTAATCCAGAAAACATGTCCTCATTTTCCGCCATAATACCAACGATTTCACTGGAGATATGTTGCACATGACTGAAACGTTTAATGTCCATCAAACTTCGAACTTTAACGGTTCCAAATTGCGCTACTCGACCAATATCATTACGATGCAAATCCACAATCATATTGTGTTCAGCAATTTCTTTTGGGTCATTAAGTAATACTCTGGCAAGCTCTCGATCTTCTTCCTCTGTTGCGCCTCTTTTGGCGGTTCCAGCAAGCGGGAAGGTTTCCATTTCACCTTGCCTGAGTCGAAACAACATTTCAGGACTTGCACCAATGACTTTTTGCTCGCCGAATTTAATAAAGTACATCTGTGGTGACGGGTTAACTTGGCGCATCTGCTCATAAATATTGATGCAATCCCCATCTAAGCTAAACCATTTTTTAAAACCCACTTCCGTTTGGAAAATTTTGCCATTAATAATGTCTTGTTTCACCTTGGAAACCGCTTCAGCATGATCCTGCTTAGACATAGATTCACCTTGAGGTCGCACGACTAATGGACCATTCACGGCGTCTTCTTCCTTTAACATTGTCTCAATCAAAGGCATACGGTTACTGCTTTTTTCACCGTAGTAAAAATAGAAAATAACGCCCGTCATTTTGTCTAAAATCAATCCGTCTGTGTACAAGCCAAATTTGAAGGCTTCAAACATGTCACTTTTATGCAATTTTAAACTTGGTTCAAAATAATTCATGGCATCGTAGCTGATATACCCCGTTAAACCACCAGAATATTTACGCGATAAAATATTTTGAGGCACAATATCTCTTAATAAATAATAAGGGTTATCAGAGACATAAGTATTTACCTCGCCATTGTAGTCTTGAATATGCAGCTCATTACCTTCTGCCCAGAGAATTTTTTCTGGATCAAACCCAATAATTGAATAGCGTGAAATAAAGCTCTCTTCTCCAAGAGACTCCAACATAAAACAGGTATCAAAACGCTTTTCGACTTTTTTAAATAACTCAAAAAAATCACAATTCTCAGCCACTGTGACATAGTGAGGTTTACGGGGTAACTTAAACGGTTCAGGTTTAGACGACATTAGTTTTCTTCCAATTCTTTTAAGGCTCTTGAACCACGAGTGACAGTGGCAATTCCAACCCCTAGCTGCTTTGATATTTCTCTTTGAGAGACCCCTTCCTTCAGGAGGGTAAAAATCTGTAAACGCTTACGCATCTCACTCACTTCATTAGGAGTCAGTAGACCTTGTAAGAGTTTTTGCATCTGACCTTCATCTCTTGCGGCTAGGAAATATTTAGCTAATTCTTGCATACTTTTATTTCAACCACTCAAACGTATTCACGTACTAGTACGATACAGGCATTTTAATCATCCTGCAAACGGATTAACCCAAAAAAGCATAAGACCGAATACTAAAATGTGCTTCTCTCTAAAAAAAAAGCGCTTCATTCTGAAAGGCAGAATGGAGCGCTTTTAGTCTTTTTTAGTAAACCTAATTATTAACGACTCATCATTACTAAAAAGGCTAACCGCTATTTGTCATTTAAGATTGTCAGGACCAAACGAAAAAGGCAGTAGTTCCTCCATTGTCATGGATTTTCTTATGCCTTCGGGACCACAAATATGAATCATGGTAGACGGTGTCGAAAACTCTCTAATGCGTTGACGGCATCCACCGCAAGGTGTTACCAATTGCTCTCCCTTACCTATCACATAAATACTATCTATTTGAGTTTGGCCATCACGCACCATTGACGCAATCGCACCCGCTTCAGCGCATGTCCCTTCTGGATAAGATGCATTTTCCACATTACACCCAGAATACAATTCACCTGTAACCGTTTGTATGGCGGCACCAACCACAAAATTAGAATAGGGTACATAAGCTTTATTCATCGCTTGCACAGCAAGGTCGAACAACGCCTTATTGTTTATTTGAGTCATATTAGGCTCTCTCTTTAACATAAGGACGACCAACAGCTTTAGGCCCAATCGCTTTACCGATAAACCCAGCAAGCAGTAAAACGGTCAATACATAAGGCAGAACTTCAATCGCTTGAACAGGGATTTCACCGATACCTGGAAGCGATACCCCTTGCATACGCACCGCCACCGCATCTAAGAAACCAAACAATAAGCAAGCGAGCATCACAGGGACAGGTTTCCATTTACCAAAAATAAGAGCCGCTAATGCAATGTAGCCTTTACCCGCACTCATATCCTTTAAAAAACCAGCATTGTGGGCGGTCGATAGGTAGGCACCCGCAAGTCCGCATAAAATACCACAGATAATAACGGCCCTATAACGTAAAAAAGCCACTGAAATACCCGCCGTATCTACCGCATGAGGGTTCTCACCAACCGCTCGAAGCCGCAAACCAAAACGCGTCTTATAGATCACCCAGAAGGTCACTGGGACACAAGCAAACGCTAAGTACACTAATACATTATGGCCACTTAATAACTCGGAATAAATTAAACCAATAACGGGAACATCGGCCAGCGCATCCGCAAAAGGCAAGGTAATAGACAAGAACCTAGCATCACCAGAAAGGGTTGGTGTTTGACCACCCATGCCAAACCAATCAAGCCCTAATGTTACAGTCAAACCGGCCACAATCGTATTGATTGCCACACCACTGACGATATGATCACCTCGATGAGTGATACAAGCAAAGCCATGGATTAAAGCCAAACCAATCGAAGCCAACATAGCAAAAATAAGACCCACCCAGGCCGAGCCAAATACCGCGGCGGCGGCGGCGGCAGCAAATGCCCCTCCTAAAATCTTACCTTCGAGCCCAATGTCAACAATCCCCGAACGCTCAGAAAAAAGTCCGGCTAAGGCCGCTAAAATTAATGGTGTTGATACTCGCATTGTGGCATCAAGAATCAAAATTAATGTTTCGAACATAATTTACCCCTACGCTACAGATTTGCGAATAAAGATGCCTTCGATACGATCTTTCAACATATTTTCTAATGCGCCAGAAAATAGAATGACCAGACCCTGAATAACCACCACAATTTCTGGTGTAATACTTGGAATTTCAAAGGCCAATTCCGCTCCACCTTGATACAAAGCACCAAATAAAATCGCCGCAACGACAATACCAACAGGGTGGTTTCGCCCCATCAAGGAAACAGCAATACCAGCAAAACCATAACCCGCCGTGAAATTAAGTAGCAAACTGTGGTTAACACCCATGATTTCATTTAATCCAACAAAACCGGCCAAGCCACCAGAGATTAACATAACCCAAATGGTCACTTTACCATTATCAATACCAGCGTAAACCGCCGCGGTTGCGTTGGTTCCCAGCGTTCTTAATTGATAACCCCAACGAGTATGCCAGATTAAAATCCATACAAAGACACAACAGATCAATGCCCATATAAAAGAGGCATTGAGAGGTGATTCACTTAGCTCAATACCAAAAGGAGCGAAAAGTTCGTGCATGTAAGGTAACCAAGCCGACTCTTCAAACGTTCGACTGTTTGGTGACATACGGCCATCTTGCTTTAACCAGTTCACCATTAAATACACCATCAAAGAAGAGGCAATAAAGTTAAACATAATAGTGGTAATAACAACGTGACTGCCCCGACGAGCTTGTAGATAAGCTGGAATATAAGCCCAAGCCGCACCAAATAAAGCACCACCAATAATAGCAATGGGGACGATGACCATTAAGGGTAAAGTCGAATCAAACCAGAGACAAACTAAACCGACACCTAGCCCACCTATATAAGCCTGGCCTTCACCGCCTATATTAAACAAACCCGCTTTGAACGCGACTGAGACAGCTAAACCAGTGAAAATAAGGTTAGTTGCATAGTAAAGGGTATAACCAATACCTTCTTCGTAGCCAAAAGCGCCATAAATCAAGTAACCAGCCGCTTCGATAGGATCTTCACCAAGTGCCAAGATAACCAGAGCAGACACAAAAAATGCCAGCATGACATTAATAAAAGGAATCAGGGCAATACTAACCCATACAGGAACTTTCGCTTGGCTCATGCTTTCTCTCCTGCTTGAACAGATGGCTCGTTGTATGCATTGGCCATCATTAACCCTAAGGTTCTTTCATCTGCATCACTTGCCAGCAGCTCACCCACAACAGCACCATCAAACATAACAATAATGCGATCACTTAACGCCATAATCTCATCCAGCTCTACCGACACCAGTAAAATCGCTTTACCAGAATCTCGTAGCTTCACAATTTCTTCATGAATATTTTCTATTGCACCAATATCGACACCACGGGTAGGCTGGCCAATCAAAAGTACTTCAGGGTTTTGCTCAACCTCTCTTGCAATAACAATTTTCTGTTGATTACCACCAGAGAAGTTCGCTGTTTTCAAGTGTGGATTTGGAGGGCGAACATCCCATTTTGTCATTCGCTCTTCACACTCTGAAAGCATCGCTTTGCGATTTAATAAAATTGGACCATTGTATTCCGGCGAATTGTGATAACCAAGAATAGCCGATTCGTATGCTTCAAAGCCCGTGACAAGGCCCATTTTATGCCGATCTTCTGGTACGTGAGCCATTTTCAGGTCTCTCATTTCAGACGCGCTCTTAGGCGCTTTAGCCGTGATGGTCTCACCAGAGAATTGAATTTCTCCACTTGTCATTGAAGCAATACCTGACAAAACATTGAGTAACTCACTTTGTCCATTACCGGAGACACCGGCAACACCAACGATTTCACCCGCTTTTAGATCTAAACTTACTTCTTTTAGACGCTGAACACCTTGGCTATCCACAAGACTTAACTTTTTTGCAGATAACACAACGTTTGTTGGATTGGCCTCATCTTTGTCAACTTTCAATCTGACTTTTTTCCCTACCATTAGCTCGGCAAGCTCTTCTTTATCAGTATGAATCGTTTCTCTGTGGGCGACCATTTGACCTTGTCTCATTACAGAAACATTATCGGTTGATGCCATAATTTCACGCAGCTTGTGCGTAATCAATAAGACGGTGACACCCTGTTCTTTAAGTGATTTCAGAATAATAAATAAATGATCCGCTTCTTGGGGGGTTAATACACCAGTAGGCTCATCCAGAATCAGAATTTTAGCGCCACGATAAAGCGCCTTAAGAATTTCAACCCGTTGCTGGAGTCCAACAGGCAGGTCTTCGACAATAGCATCTACATCGATATCTAAACTGTATTCAGAAGCGAGTCGTTTCAGTTCTAAACGCGCGGCATCACTTCCCTGACGTAATATGGCTCCTCCCTCTGCACCTAACATCACGTTCTCAAGTACAGAGAAGTTCTCAACTAGCATAAAATGTTGATGCACCATACCGATACCGGCGTTAATCGCATCTTCTGATGTGCGGATATGTTTTTTTTGTCCACTGATTTCAATCACACCAGAGTCAGCCTCATAAAAGCCATAAATTATGCTCATGAGAGTGGATTTGCCTGCGCCATTTTCACCGATAATTCCGTGAATAGTCCCTGTAGGAACTTGGAGGCAAATGTCTTTGTTTGCTTGCACAGCACCGAAACGCTTACTAATGTCGCGTAACTCGATGGCAAGTGAGGTTTTATTGTCGGTCATAAGATTTGTGATTTGTCTGCGTATGTTATTGAAGAAGATGGTGTCTCATCAAAGATAAAACATATCGATGTAGAGTTCACTTCAGTTTATTGTTGTATTCATTTAACCTTTTTTGATTAGATGAAATGCACAGAATACATACATTAAATGCCAATCTTTTATATTTTGCAACAGATGTTTTACGCAGAAACATTAGTTTCCATTATTATTTAAAACAAAAACAGCCGCCTATTTACATAGACGGCTGTTTGATAAACTCAATTAAATGTTACATGCGTTATCGGACATATAATCATGTACAGAAACTTTACCACTGACAATATCAGCACGTATTGCTTCTATTTTCGCTTTCATTTCAGCGTCAACAAGAGAGGCATTATTGTCATCAAGCGCCCAATCCACACCGCTCTCAGCAAGACCTAGAACAGTGACACCAGGAGCCCAAGTACCATTAACGGCTTGATCGTAGGTATTATAAGCCGCTAAATCAACGCGCTTAACCATAGACGTCAACATAGTTCCAGGCTGTAAATGGTTTTGGTTTGAATCAACACCAATAGCCCACTTACCTTCGTCTTTTGCCGCTTGATAAACGCCGATACCCGTTCCACCTGCCGCAGCAAAGACAACATCAGCGCCTTGTGAGAATTGGCTTTTAGCTAATTCAGCGCCTTTTGTTGGATCGTTAAACGCGGATGGGGTTGAGCCTGTCATATTTTGAAAAACGGTTGCATCTGCCGTCACATATTTTGCGCCTTGCTCATAACCACAAGAAAAGCGTCGGATCAAAGGAATGTCCATACCACCAATAAAGCCCACTTTCCCAGTTTCAGATTTCAACGCGGCTAATGCGCCGACTAGGAATGAACCCTCGTGTTCTTTAAACACAATAGATTGGACATTTGGTAAATCAACAACCATATCGATAATAGTAAAATTTAAATCAGGAAAATCTTTTGCCACACGCTCAAGTGCAGAGGCCATTGAGAATCCAACAGCCACAATAGGAGAGTGTCCACGCTTCGCTAACCGACGCAAGCCTTGTTCTGTTTGTGCTTCGTTCTTTGGTTCAAATTCACGAACTTGAATGCCGGAATCTTTTGTAAATTTAGTAATACCGTTATACACACCTTCGTTAAATGATTTATCAAATTTACCTGCTTGGTCGTATACAACAGCGGGTTTTACATCGGCAGCATGCGCTGAAGCAACACTTATTGCTAACGCTGTCGCCGTGACAAGAAATGCACCTTTCATTCTGATTCCTCTTTATGTTTTTATTTAATTATTACTCTATGAACATCTTTTCTGCCCATTTAGTCAAAAATAAACTTTCTGACAACAGAGCGCAATAACTATCCTTTATTTAACGCCTGAGCAATTATCAAATATCAGTATATAGATGGTTACTCTGGCGGCCTTGTCTCTCTCAGTATGGACACAAAACTCTGAATTTCAAAACGCCTTTCGACATTTTTAATCAATTATATTCTGAGCTTACCTCTGACAATGAGAGCAATACACGGTACTCCGCTGCCCCAGACGAGATTCGATTAACTCTTTTTGGCAACGTGTACAAGGCAAGCCAGCACGACCATAAACAGACAAAGCTTGCTTAAAATACCCTGGTTTCCCATCACCGCCGACAAAATCTTTTAAAGTTGTACCGCCCTGGCTTATGGCGTCAGACAACACTGACTTAATATTCTCTACCAATAGCGCCAAACGCTTTTCACTAATACGACCCGCATGCCTATCGGGACGTATTCCTGATTTAAACAGTGCTTCGTTGGCATATATATTACCAACACCAACAACAATTTTGCTGTCCATAATAAAAGTCTTAATTGGCTTTTTTCTCGATTTCGCTTTAGCCGATAAATAGGACACATTAAATTCGTCAGTTAATGGCTCAGGCCCCAGCGAACAAATCAAAGGGTGCTGCAACCAGTCCTCTTCTGTCCACAAAATTGAACCAAAACGCCTTGGATCGGTATAACGCAAACATTTCCCCGAAGTCAGCACGATATCCACATGGTCATGAAATAACGCTTCCGTTTTTTTATCGACTAAATATAAGCTACCAGACATACCTAAGTGCACAATCATGGTGCCAACGTCTGTGTGTATGCCGATATACTTCCCTCTTCGAGAGACGGAACGGATCACTTGAGACTCCATTCGACTTGGCAATTCGGGCGTAATTGGCCACCTAAGGATAGACTGGCGAATAACAATTTTTTCAACAGCCACTGACAATAAATGAGGGGCTATTCCATTTTTTGTGGTTTCAACTTCGGGTAATTCAGGCATAAGAGATTCACCACCATTAATTTAAATGCATAATAAATGCCAATATACAATATTCTACTAACGCTATATTTTATGTATAAAAAAACCGGCAAAAGCCGGCTTTTTCATACATTGAAGTAAAATTATTTAATTTTAGCTTCTTTGTACATTACATGCTTACGAACAACAGGATCGTATTTTTTAAACTCCAACTTGTCAGGAGTATTACGCTTGTTTTTATCCGTAGTGTAAAAATGACCGGTACCAGCAGATGATACCATGCGAATTAAATCGCGAGCGCCTTTAGATGCCATGGTTCAGCTCCTTATACTTTTTCGCCATTGGCACGAATATCAGAAAGAACTGATTCGATGCCTTTTTTATCGATGATACGCATACCTTTAGAAGACACACGAAGACGTACAAAGCGGTTTTCGCCTTCTACCCAAAAACGGTGCCAATGAAGGTTAGGAAGAAAACGACGTTTTGTACGGCGTTTAGAGTGGGAAACGTTATTACCTGTAACAGGACGCTTACCCGTAACTTGACATACGCGAGACATAATAAAACCTTTCTAATGCTATCCAGAAAATTTTTGGAAGTGTTCTGCACTTCCTCAGGCGGAGCGTGGTTTCTTTATCACCACTAAAATCCCATACCGAGGAATAGCGGCGCGTATTCTCCCACATGCACTATTTACTATCAAGAATTTGTGAAAAAAATAACCAGTTTTCAGTGTCAGCGTCAAACTTGCCCTCGCTCAGCAAGAGAAACTGGCGATCCGTCGCCAACAACAAAATGATCAAGTAACCTTACATCCACTAAATCCAACGCTTTTTTAATACGACTGGTAATTAAAATATCCGCCTGACTTGGCTCAGCCACACCCGACGGATGATTGTGAGCTAGGATACAAGCGGCGGCATTTACTTTTAATGCTAACTTAACAATTTCTCTTGGGTACACTGCGGCTGAATCGATCGTTCCGTAAAACAGTTCTTTATATTGGATGAGTCGATGTTGACTGTCTAAAAACAACACGGCAAATACCTCTCTTTGCGACAGTTGTAAGTGTGTTTTTAAATAATTTTTGACTAACTCAGCACTGGTAAACACATCTTCCCGAACCAGCTGCTCATTTAAGTGTCTTTTTGTCATTTCTTGTACGGCTTGGAGTTGCACAAACTTAGCCTCACCAAATCCAATACACGCACAAAACTCCTCTTTAGAGGCTGACATTAGCGCTCTGAGACCACCAAAGTGCATAATGGCTCTCCTAGCCAGCTCAACCGCACTCACGCCTTTCACTCCCACTCGTAAAAAAATGGCTAATAGTTCGGCGTCACTTAAAGACTCAGCGCCATTATTTATTAGCTTTTCTCTAGGCCGCTCTTGTTCAGGCCAATGCTTGATACTCATGATCTACTCCTTGATCCATGATATTCTTTTGTCTACGAACCTATTCGAAAATACACGGTCTTACTCAGACCGCAAAGCACACAATAAACCATTACCGAATTATTTGAGAAGCCTTTTTTATGACATTACTAAATGAGAAAAAGATCCTACTGGGCATTACTGGAGGCATTGCCGCATATAAAAGCATTGAATTGGTTCGATTATTAAAAAAAGCGGGGGCACAAGTCCAAGTGGTTTTGACAAAAGGTGCGTTGGCATTCGTTACACCTATGACATTACAAGCCATTTCAGGCTTACCTGTTCGAACCAGTTTACTCGACCCTGAAGCCGAAGCAGGGATGGGACACATTGAGCTGGCTAAATGGGCCGACCTCATTCTGATCGCCCCCGCATCGGCGGACTTTATCGCACGCCAAGCCGCTGGAATGGCCGATGATTTATTAACCACTCTATGCCTAGCAACAGAGTCACCCATCCTTATCGCCCCAGCAATGAATCAGGCGATGTGGAAGCATCCAGCAACCCAAGCGAATATTCACACACTTCATGCAAGAGACATACAATCCGTTGGGCCTGAGTCAGGTGAGCAAGCGTGCGGGGATGTGGGCTATGGTCGAATGTCTGAGCCGCAAGCAATGTATGACGCCGTGATTCACTTTTTCAACGTTCCATCAACAGAGACTCCGCCATTATCAGGCCAGCACTGGGTCATTACGGCAGGCCCAACAATGGAAGCTATTGACCCTGTTCGATTCATCAGTAACCACAGTTCTGGAAAAATGGGTTATGCATTGGCAAACGCAGCCGCAACATTAGGTGCCACAGTCACTTTAATTAGCGGTCCTGTTTCTTTAAGCGTTTCTCATCACTCTATTTCAGTAGTAAAGGTTCTCTCCGCTTTGGATATGCTGGCCGCTTGCCGTGACGTCTGCCAAAAAAATAAAGTGGATGTTTTTATTGGCGCCGCGGCCGTTGCCGATTTTAGAATCCAAGACATTGCCACACAAAAAATGAAAAAAGAAAATGATAAAGATGAAATGCAACTTAATTTAATTAAAAACCCAGATATAATTGCCACCGTAGCCGGAGAATCTATGGCTAAATTTGTCGTTGGCTTTGCAGCAGAGACACAAAACGTCATCTCCTATGCTCAAGATAAACTTGCAAAGAAAGGCTTAGATTTAATAGTGGCTAACGATGTTTCTCGAAAAGACATAGGCTTCAACCAAGAACAAAACGAAGTAACCGTGGTGAGTCAACACTCAACGTGGTCTCCTAACAAAGCGGACAAGACTGAGTTAGCGTCTCTTCTCGTGGAATTTATTAGACAGAAAAATCAATAATCTATCAGAAAACTTTACCTATACCCTTGGAAAATATAGATCATGAAACAAACAATCCAATTAAAAATACTGAATGAAAAAATAGGCGACAGCATACCTTTACCGAGTTATGCAACCGAAGGCTCAGCGGGGTTGGACTTAAGGGCATGCTTAGATGAATCCATTACTCTTGAGCCAGGACAAACACAGCTTATCCCTACAGGTTTAGCGATTTACATTGAAGATCAGAATTTGGCCGCAACAATATTACCTCGTTCAGGATTAGGTCATAAACACGGAATTGTTTTAGGCAACTTAGTAGGCTTGATTGACTCAGATTATCAGGGAGAACTGATGGTTTCTTGTTGGAACCGCGGTCAAGATGCCTTTACAATTGAAGCCGGTGAGCGCATTGCTCAATTAGTTCTGGTGCCTGTGGTTCAGGCGGATTTTACTTTAGTGGATTCTTTTGAGGCAACAGAGCGCGGTGAAGGCGGTTTTGGTCACACAGGAAAGAAATAGGCTTTATCCAGAGCAGGCGAAGTAAATAATTTACCTCTTATTTCACCTGCTCTGCCGCGGTGGCGTATTATTTTACGAAAACAACAAAACTCAAAGAACGCTCATTTTTTTATAGTCTCTACTTTGATATCACGTTATTATTTCTTTCATTAGTGCCTACTTACATATTATGCATCCTAGTATGTCTTTGTACTGGTTTGCTTAAGGCGAGTTACACTGCCGACCTTACATCATCTTAGTTTTAAGGAGCGTTAAGCTATGCCGTTAACACGAGACTCTGCATTAGAAACAGCCAATGTTCTAAGTGAATCTCTTCCCTATATACAGCGCTTTGCGGGGAAAACACTTGTCATAAAATACGGCGGTAACGCAATGACAGATAAAGCCTTGCAAGCCGGGTTTGCTCGAGACATCGTTTTGATGAAGTTAATTGGGATCAACCCTATTGTCGTTCATGGCGGAGGCCCTCAAATAGGTCAAATGCTGGCCGATCTAAATATTGAATCCAAGTTTATCAATGGCATGCGCGTAACTGATTCACGCACTATGGATATTGTAGAAATGGTTCTTGGTGGTCAAGTCAATAAAGGCATTGTTGATTTGATTAGTCGAGCCGGTGGTAAAGCAATCGGTTTAACAGGAAAAGACAGTGGTTTTATCCAAGCTAAAAAACTCTTTGTGAAACATCAGTCCGAATCAATGGATGCTCCAGAGAACCTTGATATTGGCCATGTTGGTGAAGTTGCTTCAATTGACACAAGTGTTTTAAAAGTACTTGAAAACAGTGATTTAATACCTGTCATCGCACCTATCGGAGTAGATTCCGAAGGCAATTCATACAATATCAATGCGGATTTGGTAGCAGGCAAAGTAGCCGAGGCAGTGAATGCTGAGAAATTAATTTTGCTTACCAATATTGCAGGTTTACAAGACAAATCAGGAAACGTTCTAACAGGGCTAACCACTCTAGAGGTAGATGCTTTAATTGCAGACGGCACTATTTATGGTGGCATGCTACCGAAAATCAGTTGTGCTCTATCGGCTGTCAATGCCGGCGTCACCAGCGCCCACATTATTGATGGTCGAGTACCTCATGCAACCCTTTTGGAAATATTCACCGATGCGGGTGTTGGTACATTAATTTCAAATTCAAACTTGCCATAACGAGCGCGTTTCAAAACTCAGCATTTAAAAAGCAAGTTTCATAAACATTGTGCAAGTTAGAACGAGAATAAAATGACAGTGAAAAAAACGGATCGTCGAACCCAAATTTTACAATCACTCGCTCAAATGCTTGAGAGCAGTCCAGGTGCGCGCATAACAACAGCGGCTCTAGCAAAACAAGTTGGCGTATCTGAGGCCGCTTTATACCGCCACTTTCCAAGTAAAGCTAAGATGTTCGAGGGGCTCATTGAGTTTATTGAAGAAACCATTTTTTCTCGTATTAATTTGATTTTACACGAAGAGAACCAAGTAAATGCTCGCTTACACATGATACTGTCGTTGGTGCTGGGTTTTGCAGAGCAGAACCCTGGCATGTGCCGCTTACTGACAGGGGATGTTCTTGCTGGGGAAACAGAGCGTTTACGTACCCGCATCTGCCAACTGTTTGATCGAATTGAGACTCAACTTAAACAAGTCATTCGTGAAGCCGATCTGAAAGAAGGGTTAAAGCCTGTAGCAGGCGTGGCGGCTAATGCCGAACTCTTAATCGCGATTATCGAAGGGAAAGTGAGACAATATGTTCGCAGCGAATTCAAGAACAAGCCAACGACAATGTGGGCCGATCAATGGAATGCCATAGCGAAAAACTTAATGGTAAGCCGATAGTTATTCATGGTACAACAAGATAAAATACCGATAGAGGCTGATTATCCGCTTCTATCGGCTAAACGGTGTTTAAATACCGTACTGATCACGGTATGCTTTAACAGAAGGTAAGTGTTGCGAAAGTTCTGAAGATTGTTGCTCTTCAAGATAAGTCATTATGTCATTTAAAGACACAATACTGATGACAGGTATTGAAAAATCTCGTTCAACTTCTTGAATTGCAGACAATTCGCCCTTACCTTTTTCTTGTCTGTCGAGCGCGATCAAGACACCAGCAGGTTGGGCTTTTGCATCTTGAATGATGGCCATGACTTCTCGAATGGCCGTACCTGCTGTGATGACATCATCAATGATCATGACATCGCCAGACAAAGGAGCACCAACTAATGAACCACCTTCACCGTGCGCTTTAGCCTCTTTTCGGTTAAAGACATAAGGTGTATCGCAATCATGGTGGTCATAAAGCGCCACAGCGGTCGTTGTTGCTAGCGGTATGCCTTTGTAGGCAGGCCCGAAAAGAACATCAAAAGGGACATTTGCATTCATAAGTGCCGCCGCATAAAAACGGCCTAACTTAGCCAGTGCTTGACCTGAATTAAACAAGCCTGCATTAAAAAAGTAAGGGCTTGTACGGCCAGATTTGAGTGTAAACTCACCGAATTTTAGGACGTTTTGTGAAATAGCGAATTCAATGAATTCTTTTTGGTAAGGTTGCATAACCAACTCCAGAAAGATAAAAATGTAAAAAACAACACGCTTTAACTCGTGTTATCCGTGCCAAAAGTTTATGGTTGGTAATATAACACACGGCTTCGAATTATAGGGACCAGAAATGAAGGTCATTAGCCTTAATGTAAATGGTATAAAACAAGCAGCCGAACGTGGCTTTTTTGATTGGATGGTTCGACAGAACCCAGACGTTGTATGCTTGCAAGATATACAAGTTGACGAACGCAGTTTGAATGACAGTGTTTTTTTCCCGCCAGGATTCAATACGTATTTCTTTGATTCAATGGAGGATCCAAACACGGCTGGTGTGGCAATCTATTGCAAAAGCATGCCAAAAGCCATTATGACTGGCATGGGTTTCCCTGAGTGCGACTTTGAAGGTCGGTTTATTCAAGCCGATTTTGAGAACGTCAGTATTGGCTCTTTCTTAACCCCTCATGGATCCAATCATGAAGCAAGTTTACAAGAACATAAGTACCGTTTCATGGAAGGCTTAAAAAACCATTTGATTAAAACTCGACGCAAACGTAGAGAGTTTATTTTTTGTGGTACGGCCAATGTGGCTCGATCACCTATCGATGTCAGCAGTTGGTTTGTTAACCAAAGAAATTCAGGTTTTTTACCGGAAGAAAGAAAATGGATTAATGAAATCTTCAACGAATTAGAATACATAGATGCATTTCGTCAAGTGAATAAGCAAGACAAGCAATATACTTGGTGGCCAGACTATGAACGAGCGTGGAAACTAGACGAAGGTGGTCGTTTGGATTACCAAATCACCACACCCAAATTAAAACACTTAATTCAAGGCGGTAGTGTCTATAAAGGCCAACGCTTTGCAGATCATGCACCATTAGTCATGGAATACAATATTGACTAACCTATAATTAAATAGCCAATCTACTCGCTCTAAATAGGCCCCGCTGACGATCATCAGACGGGGCTTTTTTTATGTTAAAAAAATAGCGAATAGAGTGCACTAGCACTCTAAACGCTCCTTTGATGCACCAAAAAAAACCTGTACATAAAGCTGAACGGCACCTGTAACGCGCCCTACAAATTAGACCATTCGGTTATAAAAAAGAAGTTTTCTATAGCATTCATTTACTTATAGAACTAAGTGAAATTATTTTTTTATGCTGGCACAACTGTTGCAAACTACATTTCATTCGTTATTTCAACTTAAAGTGCATAAAAGGAAAAAGACAATGAAACTCAAAAACATACTTAAAAAGACACTTCTTATTGCCGCTTCTTTGGCCACTCTCTCAACGGCCACCATAGTCCAAGCGGATGTATTACAAGACATTAAAGATAGAAAGGTTTTACGCGTTGCGGTACCACAGGATTTCCCTCCTTTTGGGTCCGTTGGCTTAGACCTTAAGCCTCAAGGCATCGATATTGATGTGGCTCAATACATCGCTGACAAACTGTCCGTAGAGCTTGAGTTAATTCCTGTTACCAGTGCCAACCGCATTCCTTATCTTCAAACTAAAAAAGCAGATTTAGTCATTTCCAGCCTTGGGAAAAACCCTGAACGAGAAAAAGCCATTGACTTTTCAACGCCATACGCACCGTTCTTTTTAGGTGTATTTGGTGATAAAGAAATACAGGTTAAGAGTGTAGACGACCTGACAAATAAAACGGTTGGTGTAACACGCGGAGCCGTTGAAGACCTAGAATTAGAAAAAATTGTTTCAAAAAATACAACCATTCAGCGCTTTGAAGATAATAATACGACATTATCTGCCTACCTTTCTGGTCAAGTTAATTTGATCGCCACGGGGAATTTGGTCGCGGCTGAAATTGCTAAAAAGCAACCTAACAGAGCCCCTGAAAGCAAATTCATGTTGAAAGAATCTCCTTGCTATATCGGCATGATGAAAGGTGAGAGCGCACTGCAATCTGAAGTTAACCGCATTATTGCAGTAGCATTTTCGGATGGGACACTTAACAACATTTCAATGAAATGGTTAAAAGCACCTCTACCGGAAGGCTTTGGAGCTTAAACACAATGCTAAACTTTTCGGATTTATTGCCTTATACAGACCAGTTCCTAAAAGGCTTGCTAACAACGGTTGAGCTGACATTGTATTCAACTTTATTAGGCTTAATATTGGGGGCGGTTCTAGCAACCGCCCGTCAATACGGTTCCTCTTTACTTGCCAGCGTGGTTTCTGTATATGTGGAATTGATTCGAAACACACCTTTTATCGTACAGTTATTTTTTATATTTTTTGGACTACCATCAATTGGGGTTATGTTATCACCATGGCAAGCAGGCATGATTGCTATGGTGATAAACCTTGCCGCTTACAGTACGGAAATTATTCGAGCGGGTTTAGGAACAACGCCTAAAGGTCAATGGGAAGCCGCGAAAGTGCTAGGATTAAGTTTTAAACAAACACTTCTTAGAGTCGTTATGGTGCCTGCGGTTGAGAAAATCTACCCCGCTCTCACAAGCCAATGCATTATCGTTATGCTTGGCTCGGCTGTACTGTCTCAGATATCCGTTCCTGATTTAACTTACGCTGCAAATTTAGTTCAGTCACGTAATTTTAGAAGCTTTGAAAGTTATTTAATCACGGCAGGGCTGTACCTTTTACTTGCCATTTTAATGCGTAAAGCATTTAACATGATTGGAAGAAGAGTCTTCTCTTATCGAGTAACTAAATGATTGAATTTTCTAACATTGACATCATAAGAAATTTATTAATTGCTACCCAATGGACAATACTATTGTCTCTAGCCGCTTTTGCTGGCGGCATAACCGTTGCTTTATTATTGACGGCGGCAAGATTGAATAAAACACCGTTATTATCCATTTTTGTCCGGATATATGTCGAAGTTTTTCAGGGTACGCCCTTACTTATGCAAATGTTTTTATGCTTCTTTGGCTTGTCCATGATAGGCATTGAGATATCAGCTTGGAACGCGGCCGCCTTGTCTTTAACTTTATTTACCAGCGCATTTTTAGTCGAAATCTGGCGTGGGTGTATAGATACTTTACCAAAGGGGCAATGGGAGGCGTCTCGCTGCCTAGGGTTAAATTTCTTACAAACTCTACGTTATATCATTCTACCTCAGGCTATTAGAACCGCTTTAGCACCTTCTATAGGGTTCTCTGTACAAGTTGTGAAAGGTACCGCTTTGGCATCAGTCATTGGATTTGTTGAACTGACAAAGGCGGGGTCAATGCTAAACAACGCAACATTTGAACCTTTTAAAGTGTTTACATTTGTCGCCATTATCTACTTTATGTTGTGTTATCCATTATCTTGGACAAGTAAATTCTTGGAGAAAAAATTCAATGCCTCTCGTTAAAATTAATGATGTTCATAAATATTACGGGGACCTCCACGTATTAAAAGGGGTAAACCTTTCTATTAAACAGGGAGAAGTGATCTGTATCATTGGCCGAAGTGGTTCAGGAAAAAGCACACTATTACGCTGCATGAATGGCTTAGAAGCCTATCAAAAAGGAGGAATTACCGTTGACTACAAAGAAGTCACAACGGAGGAAATTCAGGTAAAAGCATTAGCCAAAAGTGTGGGGATGATATTTCAGAACTTCAACTTGTTCCCTCACTTAACTGTGGGGCAAAATATTATGCTGGCCCCAACCATTGTGTTAAAACAGTCTTCTGAAGAGGCGCGTGACGTTGCTAAAAAAATGCTTACTAAAGTAGGGCTTGCCGATAAATTTGACAGTTACCCTGAACAGCTGTCAGGAGGGCAACAACAACGCGTTGCTATTGCCCGTGCTTTAGCCATGTCACCAAAAGTGCTTCTGTGTGATGAAATTACATCAGCACTTGACCCTGAATTAGTTGGTGAGGTATTAAAAGTAGTAGAACAGCTCGCCGAAGAAGGCATTACGTTAATTCTGGTCACTCATGAAATGAATTTTGCGCGTGATGTAAGTGACCGAGTGGTGTTTATGAATCAAGGTAAAATTTGGGAAGAAGGCCCACCAAAAGACATATTTGAGAAACCACAGACAGAAGAATTAAAACTCTTCGTCAATTCGGTCCTATAGACCTCAAAGACACTGATGAACGTTTATCAAGAATTCATCAGTGTCTTTGAGGTTACTTTCATTTTTAAATGATAAATTTCTCGTGGTCCAACAGTGTGCATTTTAGCTAACGCATTCGCACTTTCTACACAGACAAAAGATCGATAATCTTCGTCTAGCATATCATTACGTTCTCTCGACAGTTCTTCACCAGGATTCCAAACGACAACACATGAGGTTCCCTCGGTAACAATAGAAATACGTCGGTTAAAAACAGGGTCATCCAAATAAGTAACAGACGGTGCATTTAGATAAATGCGGTCAAGAAAGGTGCAAGGAAATATCTCTCTCTTCTGCCGATGCTGCCCCCCCATAAACTTATCAATATACTCTAAGCCATCTAGACCCTTAACCACAGACAAATGGCTGTCACCAACATGAAAATACGTGTGAAATGCTTCAGAAACTTGGACAGGCTCATTGGAAAGGTTAGCGGCAGAAAAGTTAACCTGAAAACCATCTCCTAAACGAAAAATTTGTTTTAACTCAAATGCCTGAGGCCACATATCTTCAATCAGAGGATGCTTATCTGATTCAAGTTTAATAACCACTTTTACATCACCGTTTTTAAAACGGCCGACGTCTTCTAGCTCCCAACGAAAATAACGAGCGAGTCCATGGGCAGGTAAATCCGTAAATTCTGAATTAGCCCCAAACCAAGGCCAGCATACAGGCACCCCAAAATGTTTTCTACCAAAACGGCTGTCCGAACCATCATTCGAGGATTGAAACAAAAGGTCTTCAGACGAGTTTTGAACAAAGCTGGTTAAGTGCCCTCCCCATAAAGAAATCTTTGCAGTAAAACCTGGCTGGTCTATTACAATTTCATCACACCCTTTAAAACTTGCAGCAAAAAGTTCACCACCTACTGCTTCCAACTCTGAAATCAGCTGGCTATCCATCTTTTGCTCCTACTTCAAACATATTTTTCCACACTAATTAGGTTCGACATCATTTGAAAATTAAAGTTTGGTTACGCCCTTTTTCTTTTGCTTGATACAAGGCATCATCCGCTTTACTTAACCACGTTGCGATGGTTGAATCGTCTTCACTTAATTGTGAAACCCCTAAACTCATGGTAATTTTAATATCGCCTTTTGGAGATGAGATAGTTAACGCTTCAATTTGCTTTCTGAGCTTTTCACAATAGATGAACGCATTATCTTCGCTACAATTAGGCAATAATATGGCAAACTCTTCCCCACCAAAGCGACCAACGAAGTCTCCTTTTCGAGAGCTTTTAATGAGCGTATTTGCGACTTCTTTTAAGACAAGATCACCCGTTTGATGACCATATTGATCATTTACTTTTTTGAAAAAATCAATATCGATCATGACTAAGGAGTGCTCGGAGGTAGGAGAGGCTCGAAAACTTCTAAAGGCCATATCCAATGCTTTATCTAAGCTGCTGCGATTTTTCAACCCCGTTAAAGCATCTGATGTACTCATAACATGAAGTTTGCGATTCGCTGCGGACAATGCGGCTTTATTTGTCGCCACATCAGTCACGTCATAAATAACCATACAGACGTATTTAATGGAGCCGTCAACATGACTCAAAGGCCGGATGGTGACATTTTGGAACATTTTTTCCGCTATCCCAGTGATTGGACGATAGCTTTTAAATGAAAATAAGAAAGGACGCTGTTCCCAAGAAATGAAGATTGGCGTACGTAGTGCCACTACATTATCTAATTTTTTTTGTAACCATTCCGCATTTAAATCAGGGAAAACACTGAATAAAGATTTATTTTTAGCTGTAATAGAGCTCACGCCACTGTGATTCTCCATAAAACTATTCCACAGCTGAACCTCATAATTGGTATCTAATACAACCAAGCCAACATCAATGTTGTGCAGCATGTCAAAAAGCCAGTGAAGCTCAAACAATTCATTCGATGTATCGGACATTATTCTTCCTCAGCTAAATAAGAAAGTAGCTTCTCAAGCACACCAACAGAGTCTTCTGTAAATAACAACATAAGATCACAACTTATTTGGTAATTTTCAACTTCATAAACGATTTCAACAGCTAACGTTCGCTTCCAATGAGCTCGTTTAACATTAATTAAATCTTGAATTGGAACATGTTGACCTAATAACACAGGATGGCTATGACTAAAGTCAATGTTCAACTGCCGACCTAACGCCGACATAAACGGCCCTATCAGAACGGAAGACACATCCATTAGCAACTCAACTTCTGCATCCCGATCAAGTTCATCACTGTAATTAAGAAGCTTCGCCATATCTGGAAAACTAGAATCAGAAAAAATGAGTAATGCTTCAAACGCAATGCCGGAGCCGACGTAGCCTTGGGATACGGCAGAACATTGATTGTCTTTCTCGCCATAACTTAGTGCCATCTGTAATTCACTGGCCTCAAGCATATTCACATTGGGAACAGGGAGTTTCACAAACACATTTAACATGTCAGCCAAAACACTCGCAGCATTACCCATTGCTATGTTAGAAACTTCTTGCAAACAATCATTTAATGAGAATTCAGGAGAGGACTTTGTATCAGTCTTTTTGATCTTAACGCTACTTGGATCACCCGATGATTGATAGAGATTATGGTGCTCCAGTGCTATTTTAATAGACTGCTGAGTGGCTGGTTTCTTTAAGAAATCCAAAGCGCCTAATGCTTTTACACGCTCTAATGCTTGGGGCTGTATATCACCAGAAACAACAATAACATTGAGTTTTACTGATCTTTTTTGCAAATGCTCTAAAGTCGAATAGCCATCCATTACTGGCATATTCAAATCCAAAAACATCATATCTATGCTTTCAGAACCAATAATATCAAGAGCCTCCATACCATTTACAGCAAAGTGTATTTTCGCATCCCAATCCTTAGGAATTAATTTAGCCAGCTGCTTTCGAGCAATATTCGAGTCGTCACAAATTAGAACATTAACACTCATAAACACTCTCTAATAATTAATAAATTCACAAACTTAGATCTAACAAGAAGACCTCGAACATAAACCCTTCCCTAAACTTAATTAAGACTACTTGTTAAAGCGTATAAAGGTCAAATTATACTAAAGAGACCAAAAATTGACATACCGCCTCTTCATCATAATATAATGATGCCTCTTTCACTAAGGGTGCCACTAAAATACCAACACCCAATTTCCTAATAGTGTCTAATTCTTCCGTCGTCTCACTCTGATAATGAGCCTCATCTAATATTAAGAAATCCAATATCCCCTTTGCATCCAAAGTAGAACCATTTGATACCGCTTTGATAATGGCTTCCACTTGAGATAACAGCCCCATTCCAAGTTGCTCTGGATCAACACCTAAATTCGGTAAATACACTTTTAAATTTGGATTATTAAGTATGGAATCGGCAACGCCTAATGGCAGTATATTAGCGAGCACACTGCTATAAAAACTACCGGGAGGATAGCATATAATGTCTGCATTTATGATCATGTCTTTTCGATCGGGTAAGATCTCGCATGGTATGGGGCAATAAGAAACAGGAGATTCATTTAAAAAAATACGTTTTATAGGACTCCGTAATGGGTCGGATTCCTTGCCTGTAATATTATGCTGACCTATAACAATTTCCCCATTTTCTAATTCAGCGGCAAGACAATAAATTGAATCAGCGATTGTCTGAACCGTACCTAACGCCTTAACCAATCTCGAAAACAAAAAAACAATGGGGTCCAATTGCTGCTGATTATTCAAATAGCCGCCAGCTATTATTAAATTTCCGATGCTGGCTCCTCTTAACTCAAAACGGCTAGAAATTTTCGATAGAATGATAGCCAACTGGGTTCGAATCAGTTGTCTCATAGGCTCTGTTATTGGCTGAATTAACTCATGAGTGCCTGCTACAATGCTGTCCAATTCATTCCTCAGTTCCGCGGCTTGCCCCTGCTTATCTAATCGATAATTAAAAAGGTTAAAAACGTCTGGTTGACCCAAGACGGTTTCGTCGGCAAGCGCCATTAAACGGCTTCTCAAATCACCAACGGCCGGCATGGTAAATTCTTCTCTCAAACGAGCGGAACTGCCTCCAGAATCAAACGGTGTCACTAGATGGATTGAATTATGCGTATAGTATTTTAACGCTCGACTGATTTTATTCAGTGCTGTACCGCCACTAAAAAATAAAATTTGAGGTCCTAACTCAGGCATTTTTTTGCAGCGCTGAATTCTGATTTGATCGGGAAAAATAAATTTACGCCAAACTAATGATGTGTCATCCATAAATATAAAAATCTTATTACTTAAAGAAAAGTGAGGTCAATTATAACTAATGAGTAAAGACAAACTGATTACGGCCATTAGACTTTGCAAGGTATAACCTTTTATCGGCTAAATCAAAGCATTGTAAGAAATCATGGTGCGATTCAGCGCTCTGAGCGATGCCAATACTAAACGTTAATAGCTCGCATTGATCACTTGGATGAGGAATCGCCATTTCGCAGATAGAATGCAACGCATTTTCTGCGACAATGCAGGCTTCTTTTAGTGTGATATCAAATAACACAACAACAAATTCTTCCCCACCGTAACGTAAACACAATCCGTTTTCTGGGGTAATTTCTCTTAAAACATCAGAGACTTTCCTTAGTGCCTCATCCCCTTCTAAGTGCCCAAGCACATCGTTATACCCTTTAAAGAAATCAATATCAAAAACTAACACAGCAAACTCATTCGAACTTTTATTATAAGAAAGGTCTTTGGTTAACGTATCAAATTTTTTACGATTAAAAAGCCCAGTTAACGAATCTCTAAAAGACTCATCCTCAACTTCTGATAAGTTCCTTGCGTATCGAGCCTCTGCATGCTGTCGATCCGTTACGTCAACTAAATTTAATAACAAGGACTCTTGCTCTTCCCAGGTAATTGGAGCCCCAATTAAATCAAACCATCGATGGCAAATGTCATCGTAATAGGATTCGATTAAAACGATAGACCCCTCATTTTCATGACAAACGACATCGTCATACTTAATAAAATGAAATGCCTTTGGTAAACGATCAATTGATTCAATTTTGTCTAAGGAGAATACTTCAGAAAAATATTCATTGTGATACACAATCTCTTGATTACACAGTACCGCTACACGCAAATTCGAGTGCTGAATGACATCGGCTAGCTGTTTGCTCACCATGGTAATCGTTAATTGCTGAGTTTCTATCTTTAATAAAAATTGTCTTAATTGATCCGCTACCTCCCCGACTTCATTAGCATCATTAAATTGCATTAATTGCTGACTCGTTAACTGGCCTGATGACAGCAGTTTCCGTAACAAGCGAATACGATCAAACAACTGATACTTTAAAACAGAATAGCTCAACAGTATGACGAGAAGACTTACAAAAATCATAATATTCAAACGAAATTGCGCATTAGTCGCATCAGACACCAGCTGAGACGCTTGTTCAGAGAGATCAACTTTGGTGTCATTAAACAAGCTTGCGACATTATCCAACATATTATCCGAAATAATGCTATTTTGTGTCGCTACACCAACAAGCTTAAATTGAATATCACTGCGTCTATCCAACATGAATATTAGACCTAAAGGGCCCTCAATTGCAGAACGTATAAATGAAATAGTCTCTACGTCATTTTCTAAATTAAGATTGTTTAACAAGGCTAGATAATGTAACAAGCGTGACTGTGCTTCGATAATTTCAAACTTACGCTTTTTAATAATTAGGTCAAATATAGACCGAGAGATTTTATACGTCATATCATTCCAAGCGTAAAAAACGTCTAAAGAATGCTTGCTGCTGTCTAATTGCTTATTTTCTAAATATTCTAAAATTGACGATACTTTTCTGACGATCTGGCTATCTAGTTGAAGATGTTTAATTTGATGCTCATAGAGCTTAGTCAAACCAGGTGCAAGAACAGAAAGCAATGAATTTAATTTTTGAGCGGAATTCTGATCTTCCATTAAGTTGAGCTCTTGTCGAATCTGCGTTATTAAGTCATCAATCGCTTTATAAGAAATTCGTAACTTTGCTAATGAATCAGCCTCTATGAGCTCTCTACTAAGAGAAGACAAAAGTGTGACATTCAGTTTTAAACTAGAAAGCTTTTCAAAATTTGGTACACTCACCCTTTCATTATATTGAGCATTTTTTTGAAACACATTTAATCGCTCAAAAGCAATGAAACTGATCGTTACCAAACAGATTATGATCAGTAAAAAGCAACATATAATTTTCCAGCTAATTTTAAAAAAACGGTTTTGCTTTATATGAACAGACATTTATTGCACGGTTCCTAAATTAATGTTCTTTAATCGCCCATCTATTTTAGGAGAAACGGTTTTTTTCTCTTCTATAAAAGTAACAACGGCACTCCAAACATAAGGATCTTCGACCGCATAAGAAATGACGGGTTTACTTTTAAACACATCGTATTTATCGCCGCCATTTTTAATAAAATCATCCGTTGCTAAGGTATAGCTGTCTTTTTCTAAAGGGTGACCCTTTTGAGTAATGGACAAAACTCGTGCGCCCACAGGTTTATTTAGATCATATAGAACTTCAAAGCCCGAAATTTGTAAGAAACGACCGGAAACATTTTCTACATCGCTTAATGAGTGCTCCATTACTTGCTTTAATTCGGCTGGAGTAATGTTTACAACATTGACTCTGCCTCCGAAAGGAAGCTCTTTGAAAATATCCTTTCTTATCAAAACAGTTCCTTTCTCGTATTCTTTATTCCCTCTAATTGAACCACTGTTGATTACGGCAAAGTCGGTCTTTCTGAAGGCTCGAATAGAATCAGCAAATAAATTAGCTAAGGCACTTTCTTCAGTTCGAACAAAACGTTTAATCGAGTGCATCGGTGTAGAGATAGTGCCAACCTTTTGCTCCAATACTACGGAAAGACGGTTAATGTAACCATTTACCACCATTCGAACCTTATGGCTTTCCGGTACCATGGAATAATTCACAATATCGGCCGTTGACAGGCTCTTGTTTTTATCAAGATGGATTTCGATTACCTCTGCGTCATTGCCACCTCCTTTTGCATAAAGAGGCGTCATCGAAAAATCAACCTCATCTTTTCCTTCATGAGTGGTTAAAACTAAATCAACCATAGTCATGTCTGAAACAGGGTATTCCATGATGACATCGGCTTCTGTTACGACAATAATTTTATCCACGCCTTCTTGTCTTAATTTTGCGGAAAGTTTACGCATTTCCTCAAAAGGATCTCTAACAAAAGCCGTTCCCCGTAAGTAGCGATAATTAACGGTTGGCGCCATCATCATTAAAACACCAAGCGACATTTCTTGAGTTTCAAAAATAAAATAAGGATAAGTACCCTCAACTTGCCGCATGGTTCTCAAATCTTTGATATTCGATAACACCATCGGAAAATTAGCTTCTCCAGTACGCAATGACAAGGAATCCAAACCTTTTGCAAACTCCCTTTGGTTTACCATAAAAACGTCTGTTTCCATCACATTGAGAATATCAATCATGTGAGCACCTTTATCATAGACTGACAATGCATTTGGAAATAAGCTGTCACCTCCATGAATAAATATAACGTCTTCTTTTGATGTGTTTCTTACGCTATCAATGTATCCAGCTAAATTAGCGATATTTGCTTCGTTATCACTTTGAAAAATATCGGGGATGTTAGACGTAAAAAGAAGGGTGACAGCAAAAGAGGTTGTTGCATTCAACAAGGTAATACACACAGTCAACGCAAATAGTACTTGCCTAGTAAATTTCATACATATCCAATGGCGAAAACAATACAATCAATGGTTTGATTGATAACCCAAAATATTGAGAATCGATTAGCTATAAGTGTAACCTGTTTTGGGTTCTGTTCAAGAAAAGAACAGTACATTTAATAATCAGAGTAAAAAATTGTTGAGAATGTAAGCCGTTAAAAAACTAAAATGAACAAGACCTTTTACTCAATACATAAATTGATAAACCAAGTGTCGTGGCGTTCAAGAGTGCGAGACGCTCTATAGATGAAGTGGGCAGAGTAACTCAATGTAAATAACCTGATTCCAGAAAAGCACCAGAATCAGGTCTAAATTATTGAAAAAGCTAAATATGCGTTATTTAAAAGTACGTTGGCGCACTTTTTCTAGACGTTTTAAAATAGCATCTAAGCGCTCAGGTTTAACCATAAACTCTTGAAAACCTTTCATGCCTTCTTTCGCCATATTTGGGTTGGTATCTCTATCATAGAATTGCGCCGTACCATCCGCTTCATTTAACATTTTCACACCTTTATTTAAGAAATAGTTATCCGGTGCTTGAGCGTCTTTATGAGGAGGAATTTGTAACAAGGCTTTGTTAACCAACGTTTGGTTCTCGGCTCTTGCCATAAATCTCAAGAACTTACGAGCATCTTCTTTATTATTTGCCTTAGCTGGTATATGGATGGTATCCATTGGTGCATCTTCGGCTACATCGACAGCAGGGTCGATTATTGGGAATTGGAAGAAGCCCATTTTACCGTCTAATTCAGCAGGAAAGTTTGGTGTAATAAAGTTACCAATTAGGTACATCGCCGCTTTACCGTTGTACATAAATGGCTGCGCTTCTTGCCAAGAATAAGACGCATGGTTTTCTAGATAGTAACCTGGTTCAACCATTTGTTTCCAATTTTCAAATGTCTTGCGAACACGATCATCTGTATAAGGAATTTTGCCGTCCATCAAATCAATATGGAACTTCAAACCGTTTGTACGCATATTGATATAATCAAACCAACCCGCCGCAGTCCAAAGATACTTTGTACCAATCGATACTGGAGCGATATCATTGGCTTTCAATGTCGCACTCGCCGCTAAAAACTCATCCCACGTTTTTGGTTCAGTAAGGCCGTATTGTTCAAAGATATCTTTGCGATAGTAAACACCCCATTGATAATAGGTATATGGAACACCCCATTGCTTATCGTCAATCGTCATCGCGGGTTTTGCTGTCGGCATTACATCGTGTAATTTTTCCTCATCCCAGAGATCACTAACGTCTTCTAGAAGCCCACGTTCCACAAATGTTTTCATACGGTTACCCGCATACCAAAACACAAGATCTGGTGGTGATGTGGCTAACCAGTTACGAATCGCGGTTTTATAGCCTTCTTTATCGTATAGGTTATATTTCACTTCTACGTCAGGGTTCTCAGCTTTGAATTTAGTCACAATTTCTTCAAATGCTTTTTTGGGTGCTGGATCCGCTTGGTCAGAGTTAATAACTAATGTGCCTGCTTGCGCTGATGCCATCATTGTTGCTAACACGGTACCTACGATCAAAGATTGAATTTTTTTCATGCTTTAGGAGTCCTCTCTTCTTCTTGTTAAAATGGAACTTAGTTTCAGTATTAATCAGAAAATGGTTTTCGTCAACAAATCAAAAGCAATTAATGCCATTTTTTGACTGTTTTTTGTTCTTCTCTTGCTCTTTGTTCCAAACGGCCACACCACACGGCGCTAATTTCGCACCTCCAATTAAAGGCAAAGCCTTCGTTGGACGGAAAACTTGAGGTATTGAACTGTAGTTAAAGGCAAAAATAAGATCTCCCCTTTGTCGAATACGTACCCCTTTAGGAAGGAAGTAAGGCGCTAGATTGGCTTTTTCAGCTAGCCGAGTCAGGCTTGCCTTCAATACCTTATTGTCAACGCAAGAACCAAGGTAATAACGTTGACCACTACCAACTAATACAGGATCACCCGCGCTATCTTGCAACAGCACAGGCCATTCTGTTTTAAATTGCTCATGCCAGTGCTTCAGTATGCCTTCACCCCAGAGACCATTCACTTGCAACGGCATGTGTTCAGGCAAAGCATCAACACGTTCAACCGTCAACGGCAACAGTTTCGCCAACGGACCTGGAGGTAAATTTTCAGGTATCTGATAGCTTTCTGTCTTACTACCAGATCTAGGGCCCACTAATAAAACCCCTTTATAGCTTTCAAGACGACTTGTTAGCTCTGGGGACACATAAGATTGTGCCGGTAAGACCAACATCTGATAATGGTCGAACTCCGCCTTAGAAGAAATAATATCCACACTTAAGCCGAGTTCTCTCAATGCTTCATACATTCGATAGCACCAGAACAGATAACGATATGCTTTGGATTGAGGCTGTATATCCAAAGACCAGCAAGCATCATAATCAAACATTAAGGCCACCGAGCCAGCGCTCGGTAAAGACACTAAAGCGTCTACATCCACCCCTAACTCACTCGCTAAACGCTTAACTTCCGTCGCAACCTGTTCCGCTTCTATGGCCGCTTCAGCATGCTCTCCATTCGGCCTCAGCAAACCAGCGTGCATTTGTTCTTGCGCAAATGGCGCTTGTCGCCAGCGAAAATAAGACACCATTTCAGCCCCATGGGAGAAAGCCTCCCATGTCCATAAACGGACAGCACCATCCGCTGGGGACGGGTTATGGGGAGCCCAATTCACCGGGCCTGGCTGTTGCTCCATAATCCATAAGCGGCCTTTACCACAACCTCGATATAAGTCGTGATGAAAAGCACCAAAATCAGGATGGCCTGTTCGAAGGTATTCATGTTTCTCTGTTGCAGTGTAAATGTCTTCTTGATCAAGAAAACCTAAAGGATAAGTATCCCAACTGGCAACATCTAAGTCTTCACCCACTTTATGGTGATCAAAAGCGGTGAAAAAGCCCATATAGTTATGCACAAGATCACGACCGTTTGCATACTGTCTTAAAATGTCGACTTGTAAGCGATTGTACGCGACCACTTGATCAGAACAGCATCGTTGAAAATCCAAACGATGAGAAGGATTGGCTTCCGTTACAGTGAGGTTGGGGAGTTCAACTTCATCAAAAGAGCGATAATCCATGCTCCAAAAAACATTTCCCCATGCTTTATTTAGCGCCTCAATACTTTGGTATTTTTCCGCCAACCAAAGACGAAAAGCACGCAAATCCTCAGTTCCATAACTTAGAATCGTATCATGGCACCCAAATTCATTATCCGTTTGCCATGAAACAATCGCGGGATGCTGACCGTAACGTTCAGCCATCATGGTTACAATTCGACGACATTCCTCCCGATATTCCAAACTGGCAAAGGTATAATGGCGGCGCGAACCGAATCCTCTAACACGACCCTGTTCATCTTTCGCCAGCATGGAAGGGTACTTATCCACCAACCATTTAGGCGGAGTGGCGGTTGGCGTTCCCAAGATCACCTTTAACCCATGTTCATGCAGCACCGCCAGCGACTCATCCAACCAACGCCAATTAAATACCTCGGGCTCGGCTTCTATCGTGCTCCAGCTAAATTCTCCTATTCGAACGTATTCGATACCAATTTTTTTCATCTCTTGTGCATCTTGAACCCACCTTTCTTTGGGCCAGTGCTCAGGGTAATAACAGACACCTAATTTCATTTTCTATGCTCCCGCAAACGGCTGTCCAGGTGCGCCAGCAACATCCACCTCGATGGCCACAACATGCCCAGCTAAAGGCGATGCCCTCAACTCTGTCTCATTCGTATCGACACTGGCAGACGTAATAAATAAAGTGTTTCCGTTAGCACCACCAAAGGCACAACTGGTCGGTTTTGCAAAAGGCAGCTCTATAACCTGCAATATCTCACCTAGTGGGCTATAACGTACAACGCGAAAGCCATCCCATTGCGCATTCCAAAGACACCCCTCAACATCAATAGCCGATCCATCAGGACCCATACCTGCCGGCGTTTTCAGAAAAGCCTCTTGGTCTCTTATGTCTGTAAATTCAGCGGATGAAAACGCATGTACTGCCCCTTTCATAGAATCACCAAAATAAAACACATCTCGACTTTCATCCCAAGCCAGAGTATTTGCAATACCAATACCATCGAGCATTTTTTGCTTTTCACCTGTTGCCAAGACTTTCCAAAGCCTCCCCGTCAGTGAGGTTTCTGCATCATCCATAGTGCCAACCCATAAGTGCCCGTTAGCATCACACTTAGCATCATTACTGCGGTTACCAGGGATATCCTCGTCCAGTTTACACAAGTACGCTAAGACGCCTGTCTCTTTATCTAAATACGCCACACCGTCGGCGAGAGTAACCAACAACCGATTACTTTGTGTCGTAAACACGGCCGATACTTTTTGGGGAAGCGTCCAATGGGTGTATTGCCCCGTTGTTTGATTCCAACACCAAACTTGGCAAGCAGGGATATCTACCCAATACAGGGATTGTTCCGCCTCACTCCAAAAAGGACCTTCGGCCAAATGATGTCGTTGCTGGCTGATTTGAGTTACGGTTGTCGTCATTATGATCTCTCTTTCCACGCCGCGGAAAACGCCAAAGCATTTAGGCGAGTTTGCTCGACAGATTGTCCTTTTTTATACAGAGCGGAGCCTAAACCAAACCCTCGCGCACCAGCATCAAGATAATCACCCACATTATCAGGTGATACGCCTCCCACTGGGCATAAACGAACTTCTTTTGGCACCACGGCTCCCATGGCTGAAATCACTTTTAAAGAAGGTAAGGCTTCGGCTGGAAATATTTTTAACGCATCAGCACCAGCGTGAATAGCCGCAAAGGCTTCCGTCACGGTAAAGAACCCTGGCATAGTGTATAAACCTGCGGCCTTGGCGGCGCGAATGATCTCTGGATCCGTATGAGGAGCCACCATCAAACCTGCTCCCGTTGCGATTAACTGTGCCAACTGCTCCATAGTCAAAACAGTACCCGCACCGATCAGCGTGTTTTCTCCATAAGCCTCTTGCAAAAGGCGAATACTTTCAAATGGATTCGGCGAATTTAATGGCACCTCTATTATCCGAAAGCCCGCTTCAATCAGGACTCGACCATGATCTAGCACTTCGCTTGGCTCAATGCCTCGCATAATGGCCACCATTGGAAGTTCTTGCATCATTGCGTCAAAAGAATGTGTCATCAATTTGCCACTCCTGTTAAGGGTAAAGAATGTTGGTGATTCGCCGCCATATACTTCAAACCTCGTATACTGGCGTCGCTGGCATCTAAAAACTCACTGCGCAATCCATGAGCCGCTAAGGCAAGAGCATAACGCTCACTTAAATTATGACTGCCAATTAAGAGAACACTTTTTTGACTAGGCTGTAAGGCAGATAAAATATCCTTAACATCGGTACCAATAACCACTCCAGATAAATAGTCCCTTCCTTCTTCCGCCGTTAACTCACCACATACAACGCGACTACGAGTACTAAATAAATGATGTAAAAACCCGCCCATGGTTAAGCTGGTTGCAACCCCTTTATTAAACGCATCTGTATGAAATACATCAGAAGAAGGTAGACCTTTCACCAAACTAGAGTCGTCGTTTAAGCGTGCGAAAATTTCTCCAGACAGTGTGGTAGAAAACTGCTGTATGCCTCCGTCTTCAATCTGCACCCATTTGCAATGGGTTCCTGGCATGCAACACAGAGGATCTTCTCCTTCTCGCCCCTGTGATGCCAGCCAATCTAATGCACCCAATAGCTGAGTTTCTTCACCTCGAATGACATCATGATATCCATGAATACCTAACCCTTGGATACCTGGAACAATGGCCACTGGGCAGGGTAATTTAGTGGTTAGCCATTGGAGGTGATCGGCTAAAGACGACAGTGCTATAGGACAGGACTGATAAGGTACTTCTTGCCAACCACCTCGACTGCCTACCATACCAGCCATATACACGGGCAAATCGGGACGTAACCAATCCTCTAACAAGGTTTTTAAGACATTTTCAAACTCATCACTATTCAGTGACAGCATGCCACTTTCATTTTGTTTTTGTGCTTGAATGTTGCCATTTTTATCCACTAAAAAGGCACGTAAATTTGTCGTCCCCCAGTCGATGGCAATAAACAACGGACGGCTATTTTCAGATAAATCCATTAGACACGCCCTCCGTCAACAACTAAGTTTTGCCCTGTAATCATCCGACTATCTTCAGAGCCCAAAAACAGAATTAAATCAGCCACATCAGAAGGCTGCATTTTTTCCTTCAACGCTTGTTGCTGCATCAACTCAGCCTCCGCTTCAGGAGTCAGCCACAATTGTTTTTGCTTTTCTGTCATAACCCAACCCGGCAAAACCGTATTTACACGTATTTTATCTCGACCTAATTCACGAGCTAACGCTTTTGTTAAGCCTGAAATAGCCGCTTTTGCCGTCACATAACCCGGATACCCCTCTAACCCTAATAACCAAGAGTTAGAACTCATATTAATAATGCTACCTCCCCCTGCTTTCGCCATGGCAGGAGCCACTGTCTGCGCGGCAAACACATGATGTTTTAAGTTCACCGACATGCAGGCATCAAACTGCTCTGCCGTCATACTGGATAAAGTATGACGATGATCATTAGCGGCATTATTCACTAAAACTCGTATCGCCCCCCACTCAGCCATACGAATGTGAATGCTCTTCTGTAAGGTCTCGATATCGGTTAAATCCACATCGCTAAAATGCGTCTGTAAACCTTGCTGCGATAATTCATTCGTTAAGGCTTCCCCGGCGCTTTTATCAATGTCAAAGAAGCTAACAAGGCATCCTTGCTGAGCAAGAGATCTCACTATGGCTTCACCGATTCCGGATGCTCCTCCAGTCACGAGCGCATGACGCCCAACAAGACTAGAATACGTCGTATCTGTCATTAGTGAGACTCCCTACTAACCGTTGAACCACTGCTACCCACTAGGAAATCAAGATCGGCCCCCTCATCGGCTTGCATAACATGATCAATATACAATTTGGCATAACCACGTTTATATTCACTTTCTTCTGGTATCCAAGCCGCTTTACGGCGTGCCATTTCTTCATCCGATATATGCAAATGCAAACCACGACCATCCACATCGAGAGTGATTTCATCACCGTTCTGTACCAGTGCTAAAGGGCCACCCACAGTCGATTCTGGAGCCACGTGCAAAACCACGGTACCAAAAGCCGTCCCACTCATTCGAGCATCACTGATACGAACCATATCCGTAACCCCTTGTTCCAGTAGCTTACTTGGTAAGGCCATATTGCCAACCTCAGGCATACCGGGATACCCTTTTGGACCGCATCCTTTTAGCACCAAAATAGAGTCTTTATCGACCTCTAGTTCTGCGGTATCAATACGCGCTTTATAATCTTCAATATTTTCAAAGACAACCGCTTTCCCTGTATGTTGTAATAACGCAGGCGTTGCCGCACTGGGTTTAATAATCGCGCCTTGAGGCGATAAATTGCCACGTAAAACAGCAATCCCTGCGTTTTTACGTAGTGGCTTATCTAATGGTAAAATGACGTCTTCATTAAAACATTCCGCGCCTTCTGTAATCGCTCCTAGGCTTTCTCCCAGGACCGTATTCGCTGACATATCAAATTCATGGCTTAGACGCTGAATCAATGCGGGAAAACCGCCGGCATAATGAAAATCTTCCATTAGATACTGTCCGGATGGCATGAGATTCACTAAACATGGGATTTCAGCACCGATACGATCCCAATCTTCCAATGTCAGATCAACACCAATCCGCCCGGCAATGGCCAGCAAATGCACAACCGCATTCGTCGATCCCCCAATCGCCGCATTGGCACGAATGGCATTTTCAAACGCCGATTTAGTTAAGATATCTGACGGTTTTAAATCTTCTTTCACCATCTCTACAATACGAGAGCCAGTTAAATGGGCAAGCGCTTGACGGCGAGCATCCACCGCAGGCAAGGTACCGTTTTCTGGTAACGACATACCTAACGCTTCCACTAAACAAGACATCGTTGAGGCCGTTCCCATTGTCATACAAGTGCCTCGAGATCGAGACATTCCCGACTCCGCTCTCATAAACTCATCTAATGACATTTTGCCACCGCGAACCGCTTCACTGAACTTCCAAACATCCGTTCCGGAACCAATATCTTTGCCACGATATTTACCATTCAGCATGGGGCCAGACGACACAACAATAGTGGGTAAATCAACCGAACACGCGCCCATCAACTGCGCCGGTGTGGTTTTATCACAACCGCCTAAAAGGACCACACCGTCCATGCCATACGCACGCATGGACTCTTCCACGTCCATACTCATTAAGTTACGAAACAACATGGCCGTCGGCTTCATTTGAGTTTCCCCAAGAGACATAACTGGGAACTCTAAAGGCACACCACCCGCTTCCCAAACACCACGTTTAACGTATTCCGCCAATTCGCGTAAATGGGCATTACAAGGCGTAAGCTCACTCCAAGAATTACAAATACCAATGATTGGACGACCATCAAAACTATGGTCTGGGTACCCTTGATTTTTCATCCAACTACGGTGAATAAAACCATCTTTATCGAGTTTTCCATACCATTGTTGGCTACGTAGTGCTTTCTTTTTTGTGTCTTTTGGATCTGTCATTTAATTTTTCTCCGTAGCCGAAACGGCTTGAATAGTCAGCAAGATAAGCGCTTCGGGATCAATAATAGGTAACTGCAAACCGATATTACTCAAGGTGGCTCCATTTAATGTCAAAGACTGCCCCCACCATGAAGGGGGTGTTTTCATCAAATGCCCTCCCAAAGCACTGTGCTCTAAAATGGTTATTTCATAAGTTTGTTCGGCAATTAATCCAGGGAAACGAACCGGTAACGGCTGCGCTTGTTTAGGCATAGCCAACTGCGAATAGACAGCAAAACCCGCTACACCGTCTTGATTTAAAGCCCATTGAGTTTGTGCTCGGCCATCGGCACTGGGCAATCGCCAATTGCGTCCTGTATGAGAAATATTTCTTAAGGCTTTATAATGGGATAACCAACGGCGTAATGTCTGCTTCTGTTCCTGGTTGGCCTCCAGCAAGTTCCATTCAATCCCTAAATGACCCAACATGGCAGTGCCCGCTCGAAAAGTCACATCGTGCTTTCGGCTGGTTGTATGACTTTGATCTGGGCCAATGTGAGCCCCCATCACTTCCGGTGGAAAAAAATAGCTAAAACCCCGTTGGATAACGCTGCGCTCCAAAGCATCGTTACAATCGGAAGCCCAAAACCGCTTGGTATAATTTAAAATGCCAAAATCAACGCGTGCGCCACCAGAAGCACAACTTTCAATTTCTAATTGAGGAAAAGCATCATTTATTTCTTTTAGCAAACCGTATAACGCCAGAACCTGTGCATGCGCTTCAGGATGAATATCACTACCTGGCTGCGTATATTCTCGGTTCATATCCCATTTAATATAATCAATAGGGTATTCCGATAACAGACTCAATAAACGTTCGCGAATGTAGGCATAAGCGTCTGGATTCGCTAGGTTAAGTACCAATTGATAACGACCTAACACCGCCTCATATTGCGGTAGCTGTAACGCCCACTCAGGATGATCTCTGAATAAATCCGAATCAGGGTTCAGCATCTCTGGCTCAAACCAAAGCCCGAACTCCATACCTAGGTCTTTTACATGTTGTATTAGAGGCATTAACCCATCTGGGTATTTTTTGTTATCGACAAACCAATCCCCTAAGGCGGCCTGATCGTGATCCCGACCTTTAAACCACCCATCATCTAGGATATAACGCTCCACCCCTACTTCTGCCGCCGCATCCGCAAGCGCTTTTAACGACTCAAGATCGTGTTCAAAGTAAAAGGCTTCCCACGTATTTAAATGTACCGGTCTTGGCTTCGAAAGCTGTAACCGAGTACGTGCTTCCCGGTGAAAAGCCTGACTCATTGCATTCAAGCCTTGATCACTGACACTCGCTAGAAACTCAGGGGTGCTTATAGAAGCGTTCGGTTGAAGCACCATTTCCCCAGGAAGATACAAGGCTTCGGCTTGAATAAATCGATGCCCTAAAATGGTGTAATCGGCTTTTATTCTATGGTTACCTGACCACGCAAGATGAGCCCCAATGACAGTACCCTTGAGTTCGTCAAAGCCCTCCTCACCGACGATAACGCAAGGAAAATTCGCATGTGAATTCCGCCCTTGGCGATTTTCTTGCAACCAGGTGGATTGCCAGCTAGAACGTTCTTGCTGAAACTCTTGGCACCAACGACCATAAAAGCCCATGCGTTCAGTAAAGTACTCAGGCACAGGTAGAGTGCAAGCTAAACGCTCTACATTCATCTGGGTGGTGCCGTTATTTGTTAAGGTGATTTTTTGAGACAGAACGCCCGACTCTAACAGCGCAATATTAAGACAGACAGCCAACTCAGCCACGGCATCACTCAAATACACACTAAAACCGAGGTTCTGTTCCACCACCTTATCAAGAGACCAGACAGCCGCCCACGTGGGTCTATCTAACGCAGTCACCTCAACGGCGGGGGATTGCAACCAGCCACGCCCCGCTTCTGGTAATAAACTCAATCTAGGCGGCTCCTCAAGCATGGCTTGTGGTACACCTGATTGCATAGCAAGATACACATTTTCCGACGGTGTATCGAATGGCAGCGCCAGACCAAAGTACACCAATTCAGGCGCCCCCTTTTCTGGACAAGCTAATATCAATGTTTTACCGGCTTTATCCTGTCGATAAAACCCAGTGTTTGCCAATGCTGTCATTGTGTATTACCCCTTCGTTGCGCCAAGCGTTAAGCCTGCAATGAAATGTTTTTGCATCGCAAAGAAAAGCACTACAGGTGGCAGTGCCGCGATAATAGAACCTGCTGAGATAAGTTGCCAAGAGGCTAACCACTGGCCTTTAAGCGCACTAATACCGGCGGTTATAGGGCGAACTTCATCACTTTGAACCAGCACTAATGCCCAGAAATAGTCATTCCAGATAAAGGTAAAAATCAATACCGACAAGGCCGCCAATGCTGGACGAACCAATGGCAAAACAACATACCAAAAGATCTTCCATTCACTGACACCTTCCACTCTAGCCGCTTCAATTAATTCATCAGGCAGAGCAACAATGAAGTTACGCATAAACAAGGTACAAAACCCAGTCTGGAAGGCGATATGGAACAGGATTAAACCGGTTGCAGAATCATACAGACCCATATCAATGGTCAAATCACGTACAGGAATCATTAAGATCTGGAATGGTACAAAGTTACCAGCAATAAAGGTTGCAAACAGAGCGACAGACCCCTTGAACTTGAATTTAGCCAAGGAATAACCCGCAAGCGTAGATAAAGCCACGGCTCCAGCCACCGCAGGTACGGTAATCAAAATAGAATTCATTAAATACTTAGCCATGGGAGTCGCTTGAAAAACCTGAACGTAGTTTTCAATGATCATCCATTCACTGGGAATGCCCCAATAGTTACCCGCATTGATGTCTGCAACCGATCTCGCGGAGGTTAATAGCACCGCGGCCATAGGCAATAACCACAATAATAAGGCGATCCATATAGCCACTCGGTAACTGATGTTTGCTGGGGCCGATAATTTTTCAATTGGTGTAGGAAACATTAGGCTTTCTCACTCTTCAGCATGCGCCACAAGAAGTAGGCAATATAAATATCCATAATCAAGAACAATACAGTAGCAATGGCGGCACCATAGCCAGCACGATAATTAAAGATCGACTGCTCGTACATGAAATACGCCAATACATTAGAGCTACCGAATGGTCCACCGCCAGTCATGGTCGCCACCAAGTCGAAACTGCGCAGAGCGCCTATGACAGTCACAACAATAGCGATAAAGGTTGCGGGGCGAAGTTGCGGTAAAATAACGTGCCACAACATTTTCCAACCATGAGCACCATCCAACCGAGCCGCTTCTATTTGATCTGGACTGAGGTTATTTAACCCTGTGAGATATAAGATCATGCAATAGGCAATCTGAGGCCAAAGACCTGCCGCGATAATGCCAAAGGTAACCCAGTTCTCATCAGACAGAATGGCCACAGGCTCAAATCCCATACCTGTCCAAACAATATTAAAAAGGCCGTACGTTGGATCATAGAACCATGAAAACACCAAGCCAATAACGACTTGCGAAATCACAAAAGGAAAGAAAAACATAGACTTAACAAGACGTATACCCATTACTTTTTGATTCAAAAATAATGCGATTGCTAAACCCAAAGGAGGGGCAAGCATATAAAAAACCATCCAATAAATATTGTTTTTTAGTGCCACCCAAAATTGTTCGTCGGCAAATAACTCAATGTAGTTATCTAAGCCAATAAAGGTTTTTTCACCTAACCCATCCCATTCATACAAGCTGAGCAAAATGCTCTGTACGATGGGCAAAATGACATAAACAGAAAACATGATAACCGCTGGCGCTAAAAAGAGCATCGGCATCCACTTTTGCTGTTTGCTATGCATTTTCTGCATGGCCCTACCACCTCTTATTCTTATTTGTTTTATGTATTTAAATGCGTGCTCTGCTTGACAGCCACATCAGACTATAAAATAATGGAACATAGTTTCGATTTTTGCAACAAATAAAAAATAACAAATGGCTAATAACTGTATTTGGGTAGTTTTAGTGGACTGTGTCACCACATCTCTTATGTATTTCCAATAAATACATGAGAAAATGAGGCCATACCCTTTCTTAGACAGTGACAAATAGGAGACGTACATGACTGAAACCAATACCAAAAGTGGTGGTTCGTCACTCAGTAAAGCACTAACAATATTAAAAGAGGTTTGTTGCACGAATACACCTCTTAGATTTGCCGACTTAGTGGAACGCTCCGAATTACCTAAAGCAACGACACATAGAATCCTGTCTACCTTGACAGACGAAGGCCTCGTTCGTTTAGACGATCATTCTCAGCTGTATCACCCTGGCTACGGCTTGTTAGAACTCGCTCATAAAGCCTGGTCTACCTTAGATATACGCGATATCGCCGCAGATCAAATGCGTGAACTGTGGAAAGAAACGGGAGAAACCATTCACTTAGCGGTCTTAGATCGCGGGGATGTTATCTATATTGACAAACTGGAAAGTCAAAAAAGTTTGCGTTTGTTTTCCGCTGTCGGAAAAAAAGGGCCCGTTTATTGTACGGGTGTCGGTAAGGCATTAGCCGCTTTTTTACCTGAAGCACAGTTACAAGAAATTATCGCGACTCAACGCTTTATTAAGCACACAGAGACAACCCTTAATAGCGAAGAAAAACTCAGAGAAGATTTAATTCGCATTAGAAAGTCAGGTATCTCACTTGACTTACAAGAGCATGAAGAAGGCATTCAATGTGCCGCTTCCACTATCTTCAACTATCGTAATGAACCGATTGCAGCCCTAAGCATTACGGCACCAGCATTTCGAGTAGATGAAGATCGTTTCCTACATTTCCAACAGCGCATAAAAGAAGCCTGCGCGGAAATATCATCAAGAATGGGGGCACAGCCTCTCACTAAAAATCAGGACTGAGATTATTATGGCGACCATAAAACTAACAAATGTCATTAAACGCTTTCACGATATCGAAACCATTCATGGGGTAAATCTAGATTTAGAAGACGGTGAGTTTGTCGTTTTCGTCGGCCCATCAGGCTGTGGTAAATCCACTCTATTGCGTTTGATTGCTGGCTTAGAAGAGATTACTGACGGCACCCTTGAAATTGATGGACAAAACATGAATGACGTTGCTCCAGCGGATCGCGGTGTCGCCATGGTATTCCAATCCTATGCTCTTTATCCTCATATGACGGTCGAAGAGAATATGAGTTTTGGCCTTCGTATGACAGGAGGAGACCCTGAAGTTATTAAGAAACGAGTCTCTCATGCGGCCGATATTCTTCAATTAGGCCCTCTTCTTGATCGTAAACCGAAGCAGCTTTCTGGTGGTCAACGTCAACGTGTTGCCATTGGTCGCGCGATTGTTCGTGAACCAAAAGTATTTTTATTTGATGAGCCGCTATCCAACCTAGACGCCGAACTGCGTGTTGATATGCGAGTACAAATAGCGAAATTGCATAATCAGCTTTCTGCAACGATGGTTTATGTTACTCACGACCAAGTTGAAGCCATGACACTCGCGGACAAAATTGTCGTCCTACGTGCTGGTAATATAGAGCAGGTTGGCTCTCCGATGGCACTTTATCATAACCCAGCAAATGAATTTGTGGCCGGTTTTATGGGGTCGCCCCGTATGAATTTTATGGAAGCTAAGGTAACCGCAATCGATAATGCCGATAGGATCACCATCGAAGTGGCCGGTCAGCAGATTAAATTAAAAGCCGATACAACGCAGGTTTCTGTAAACGAAAAAGTTTCCTTAGGTCTTAGACCCGAGCATTTAACGCCATTCAATGAAGAGTCAGGCATTGCCCTTGATATTGAAATCGATGTGGCGGAACACCTAGGAGGATTAAGTTACTTATACGGTAGCTGCCATGGACAAAGCCTAACCATTGAAGTTTCGGGTCAAGACTTAAGCCGTCATGGTGATGTGCTAAAAATTGGTGCTACGTTATCAGACTGCTACTTATTTAACAGTAAAGGCCAAGCATTGGTTCAAAGACCAGTACCAACCCGATAATATAGCGTTAAAGAATACCAAAGATAACCACGGCTTCTCAGTATCCAACTCATTACGCACTTGAGAGCGGTGGTGTATTCAACCCAAAAGAACCAAACACAAACGCTTAACTAAATAACCACCCATGTAATAAACGGCCAGGCATGAAAGCAAAGCTGCCCGCGATGAGTAACCCACCTAAATAGAGTCCAATCATATTGCTTTTATGGCGTTTAATATTGCCTGTTCGAGCCGCAATATAGGCGGTTGGAACTAGGTATAAAACCAGCAAACTAAACAAATGAATGGGACCAAAATGACCTAATACCTGCCACCCAATACGTGCCTCCATAAACAATGAAGTGATGGCTGAAATCAGCATAAGTAGCATGTAAGCTTGTCCAAGAATCTTATGTATTGGTGTCCCTTTACGGCGTATCAATAAATAGGTACCAATGAAAAAAGCAGGTAGAACAGTTGCCAGGTGAAAATAAGCCAAATACATATACGTCATTGATCTTTCCCTAGTCTTATGACAGACAATAGTAAAAAACTAACTATCATTTGAATCAATTAGTTTTATTTCATTAATATTTACACGTACTCTAATTCTATCTTAAATACAGCCTATATTTTTACACTATTATCATAAAAGGTGTGAATTTTATGTCTCGTTATGCTGTTTTATAACCGTTTGATTTTACTAATTTTGCATTTGAAACCCTTATTTTGCTGTCTACTTCTTTAGACTCTCTCGTTGAAAAATTAACCTGTCTTTACATCAGGGAACTTTACAAACACCTCAATTAAGCATTACATTCAAAGAAGGTACTACGGTGATCCTACAGTACTACACTTATGCTATCGACAAAATCGCTAGACATGATAATAAAAACAAGAAGGTCAATTATGAGTGATATTCACAAAACAGATGCACCGATCGTGCATCGACCTATATTTGCGGACAGTACATCATTAACCCTACCGACTTTGCGAATTCTTCAAGAAGACGGACACCTCTACCCAGGTGCTGAGCTACCTGATATCGATCAAACTCTAGCACTCAAGATATACGATACCTTCCTCTTTATACGTGCACTAGATGAGCGAATGTTAGCGTCTCAGCGTCAAGGTCGTATCAGTTTTTACATGACTGAAACGGGGGAAGAGGCCGCCGACATCGGCAGTACAGCCGCCTTGAAAAATGACGATATGATCATGGCTCAGTATCGCGAACAAGGAGCGCTTGCCTTTCGAGGATTTACCCCAGACCAGTTTATGAATCAAATTTTTTCTAATGAGAAAGATTTGGGAAAAGGTCGCCAAATGCCTATTCACTATGGCTCACAGAAGCTTCATTACATGACGGTGTCATCTCCATTAGCCACTCAGTTACCCCAAGCCACAGGTTATGCTTACGGATTAAAAGCCCAGTCAAAAGCCAACTGCGTGATTTGCTACTTTGGAGAGGGAGCCGCTTCCGAGGGTGACTTCCATGCCGCGTTAAACATGGCAGGGGTTTACAAGGTGCCCGTTATTTTCTTTTGCCGTAATAATGGTTACGCCATTTCAACACCCTCTAAAGAACAATTTGCAGGCGATGGCATTGCCCCTAGGGGTGTTGCCTATGGACTGAAAACCATTCGAGTAGATGGTAATGATGTATTAGCTGTATTAAAAGCCACTCAAGAAGCTCGAAAGTTGGCGGTAGAACAACACCAACCTGTCTTAATAGAAGCCATGACGTATCGTCTCGGAGCCCACTCAAGTTCTGACGACCCAAGTGGTTACCGTAACAAAGAAGAAGAAGATGTTTGGCGTATTAAATGCCCTGTCACCCGCATGAAGCGTTGGTTAATCCTTCAAGGTTGGTGGGATGAAGAGCAGGATGAAGCGCTGAAGCAGCAACATCGTCAAACTGTGGTTGACGCCATGAAAAAAGGCGAAAAAGTCTCACCTCCCCCATTAGATGATCTCTTTACTGATGTCTATGACACCCTCCCTTGGAATTTGGAAGAACAGAAAGCCGATCTCGAAGAGCATATTCGACGTTATCCGGAATCCTATAAAAAATCATCTTGGAGGTTTGGTCATGAGTAAAATGAATCTATTACAAGCGATCAATAATGCACTCGATATTGCCATGACTAAGGATACAAATGCGCTTTGTTTTGGTGAAGACGTTGGCCATTTTGGGGGCGTATTTCGCGCGACCAGTAAGTTACAAGAGAAACACGGCAAAACACGCTGTTTTAATACACCGTTAACCGAGCAAGGTATTTTAGGCTTTGCTAATGGTTTAGCCTCTCAAGGCACGACAGCCATTGCAGAAATCCAATTTGCGGATTACATTTTCCCTGCGTTTGACCAAATCGTGAACGAAGCGGCAAAATTCCGCTATCGTTCTGGCAATGAATTTAATGTTGGTGGGTTAACCATTCGAACGCCTTATGGTGGCGGTATTAACGGTGGACTCTACCACTCACAATCACCTGAAGCCTATTTCACTCATACACCGGGTCTAAAAGTGGTGGTTCCTCGCAACCCTGAGCAAGCAAAAGGTTTATTGCTGGCGTCAATTCGTGATCCAAACCCTGTGCTCTTTTTTGAACCCAAAAAACTCTACCGCTCATCCGTTGGTGACGTACCTGATGAGGATTACGAACTGCCTCTTGGTAAAGCCGATATTGTAAGAGAGGGCAAAGACATCACCTTACTGGCTTGGGGCGCTCAGGTTGACGTCATCGAAATGGCGGCTGATATGGCTGAAAAAGAGGGCATATCCTGTGAAGTGATTGATCTTCGTTCCTTGCTGCCATGGGATAGAGAAACCGTGTCTCAATCGGTTACAAAAACGGGACGCCTACTGATAAACCATGAAGCACCTAAAACGTCGGGATTCGGTGCCGAAATTGCGGCCGCTATCCAAGAAACCTGTTTCCTCCATCTGGAATCTCCAATAGTACGGGTAACGGGATTAGACACGCCTTTCCCTCTCACGCTAGAAAAGGAATACATGCCAGATCATTTAAAAACGTATGAAGCCATCAAAGCATCCATGGCTTTTTAACCCATGCTTTTTTAATTCTTAACTAAAAAGCACGTTTTTATACTTTTATGAGGAACCCAAAAATGAAAATTGATTTTATTCTTCCGGACATTGGTGAAGGCATAGTGGAATGTGAGCTAGTAGAATGGCAAATCACTGAAGGTCAGGAAATTAAAGAAGATCAATCTGTTGCAGATGTCATGACGGACAAAGCGTTAGTAGAAATCACCTCGATGTATACGGGGCGAATCAGTAAACTCTATTACGCTAAAGGTGAGATTGCTAAAGTCCATCAACCTTTGTTCGAAATTGAAGTAGCGGATGATAAAGAGGAAGAGCAATCAGAAACGAGTCAACAAAATTACGCGCTCACAGATACCGTAAAAGCAACTCAATGGGAGGCAACCCCCGATGAACCTTCGAGCGCCTCGTCAAATAATGGCAAAGCCGTCGCTAGCCCAGCCGTCAGACGCTTAGCTCGCGAATGTGGCGTGGATATTCATCAAATTACAGGTTCGGGAAAAAATGGTCGCGTCTATAAAGAAGACATTGAACAGCATCAATCCTTACCTGACAGCATCCTCTCTGACATTGCAAAACCAATTCAAGAAGCGATACCGCTTTCGGTCGTAGCCGGTGCGAATCAGAATAGAGTAGAACCAATTACAGGTATCAAAGCCATTATGGCCAAACAAATGCTGGATTCCGTAAAACGTATTCCACATTTTACTTATGCCGAAGAACTTGATGTCACCCATCTAGAAGAATTCAGAGCTCAGTTAAAGCCTGAGTTTGCCGCTCAAGGAGCCAAGCTCAGCATGATGCCATTTATTATGAAGGCACTGGCGTTAACCTTGCCTGAGTTCCCAATTTTAAATAGCCGAGTTAATGAGGATTGCACTGAAATCACCTATTTATACGATATTAATATTGGTATGGCGGCCGATACACCGCTCGGTTTGTTGGTTCCCAATGTTAAAAAGGTACAGACCTTGTCCTTATTGGAAGTGGCATTAGAAGTAAACAGGCTGGCCGAAGCGGCTCGTAGTGGGAAACTCAAACCAGACGAGATGAAAGGCGCCAGTATCAGTGTTTCCAATATTGGGGTAATCGGTGGCACCGTAGCAACGCCAATTATTAATCCACCAGAAGTCGCAATTATGGCGATGGGGCGCATTCAAACACAGCCAAGGTTTAATGATAAAGGAGAAGTTGAGGCTCGCAAAATCATGCACGTTAGCTGGTCAGGCGATCACCGAATTATAGATGGTGCAACCATGGCTCGCTTCTGCAATAAATGGAAGAGTTATGTGGAGAACCCAATTTCCATGCTGACTCAACTTAGATAACGATTGGATAATTATTCGATTAAATGACGCAACCTACGCTCCAACAGTTTTATATAAACGAAGACCAATCCATTTATTTAATGAGTCATGAAGACGCTCAGAAAATAAAAGACTGGGTACAGCTTTGTATAGACCAACTCACCTTACTCGGTTTTTTTGACATCGAGTTTATCGGGAAAGGAGCGTATGGTTTTGTTTTTGGAGGTCGAGCCTCGGATGGGCAAGAGTATGTTTTTAAGTTCTCTCGGATTAATCTCCCTCAGCATATTCAAGATAAGCTAGAAGATGAGGCGTGGATGCAAAGCCAAATCGAGCATAAACACATCCCTAAGGTTCTTGAATACACAAAGATCTCTCGCCAATCAATTCTGATGATGTCTCGGGCCCAAGGTCTTGATTTAGAAGCTTACAGTGTCAAGTTTGGTCGACTTCCTCCTCGTCTTGTTATTAAGATCGCAGCTCAATTAATCGCGATTCTACAGGCATTAAGAGAGGTTGAAACCAACAATAGGCCAACGCCAATTGTGCATGGTGACATAAAACCGTCTAATATTGTGTTTGATCCAGAAAGCGAAACCGTTCAGCTTATTGATTGGGGGTCGAGTGTTTACGCCCAACTCGACTCAGATGAACAAGCGGTAGGATACAATGCATTTGGGTTAATTAGCGATGATGTACAGCAAACCAATGCCAAATTGGGCGATGTATATTTTATTGGCGATGCGCAACTCAATGGCGAACTGAGTTCTCCGCGTTTTGATGAGCAAGGTGTCGCAGGCACCTTGTACGCACTGGCATCAGGTCAGAGCTGCCGTTACGGATTCGATGCCATTCCAGTGACGTCTCTAGGCTTGCCGAAGGAGTTTGCCATCACGTTACAAACGTTACTTGCGGGAGACGATAAACAAAAACGCCAAGCCGGTGATTACCTTTTTAAAAACATGTCAAAAATGCAAAAAATGGTTATGCCTAATATCCCCATAGAGGAAGATAAAAACCAAATTCCCATCTGGAGTATCGAAGGTGTCGCCGATATGGAAACCGTGGTTTATAGCTCACGAAAAAGTTTTTTAAGGGAAGGTAATCTCGACCATTATTTAATGAACAATGTAGACAATGTAGAGTTAGAAAAGTACTACAAAAATTTCATGCATGGCATGGGTCACACTGAAAGAGCTTTTTTAGGCGCCATTAGTCGCCTTGGAAAATACCCAATCCTAGGTGGTATCGCTGTTCGATGGGATGAAAATAGTGTTTTTATTGACTCTAACCTCCAGCTTCAAGATACATCATTAAAAGCACCTTTTACGACCGCTGTGAATAATGTGGTTACGTTAGCCCAGGCAATACATAGAGACGGTATATTTAAATGCTGTATGTTTAATGCTAAAAATACTCAACACCTCAGCCGAAAAAATGAACAAGACTCGTTCTACCCAAGTAAAGGCATGTGTATTCCATTTGAAACGACCTCTACCTCTTTTGCAGAGGATAAAAGTCGACACCACTCTTATTTTGAAGATGGTCAAGACCCGGATGAACTGCTACAACTACCAGATGACATCATGGAAGAAATCACCTTATTGAATAATATGCGTCACACAGGGCTAATCATCTTTGAAGCGTTACCGACTCACCTAAAAATTCACAGTAATTACGTTTTGCTCGACCCCAGCCAAACCGTCGAATTTAAAAGTGCACTGAACCGAATAGTAAAAGCCATACCCAAAATAAGTGGCTTAGGTGTGTCCGGTTTTATGAAAATGCCTTACAAAAACACCCGCCAATTCCCTTTGCAAAAACAAGCCCCAGAGCGATTCTATCCAAAAGACCCAAGAATACTCTTGTAAAGTTTTTTCCAAGGCCGAAACCCATTTAGTAAAGCAACATCCACGATACCCCCCCATCTAGGTCATGCTCTTTTATTTCCATTAACAATTTGTTACTAGCGTAAGGTAAGAATCACTGCCACCATAGAATAACGTTATTTATTTAAGAACCAAGTTATGCTTTCTATGCTAAAAATATCCCATAAAATTTTCCTAATGGGTTTTATACAACTTACTTTAATCATTTCCGTTGGCTGGTTTAGTATCACCTAATTAAATAAAATAGGCTTGGAAATACACGATATTGCTTACAACAATATTCCGCTAACACAATCCATTACGTTGATAACAGAACATCAGTTACAGCACGTTATCGCACTTGAACGCGTCATTTCCCATGCCTTATTAGATCACATTGAAGATAATGGGTTATCGGTAACCTCAAGCAAACTTATCGACGAGCTCAATAAAAAAATTAATGCGTTACATGACGAGATGCTCACAACAGAAAAGCAGATTCATTCGTTTCAGAAAGACCTTCATACTGATAAGGCCAGACAAAAAGTGGCCGCTCTTCTTCATGACTTTGAAGCAATAGAAGACGAGTTTTTTAAAATAGAAAACGATACGGAACACTTTTTACACACTATTCAAAATGCTGGCATCTTAAAAGCAATTACAAATTTAGAGTCGTTAGAGAAGCAAAACTTGACGTTAGATAATCACTTAATAAAGCTACTCCATACGGCTGAAACGTTTTCTATTGAATCAGCAAAGCAAGCAGAAGAGGATGAAATTCACTCCGTTCAGGTTATCATAATAGGACTGACGACGGCCGTTCTTTTAGCCATTTTGATCCCTTTTTTCATTGGGCGAACGATTACCGTACCGATCAACACATTAATTGAACGCATTAATGCCTTAGTAAATGGCAATGGTGATTTGACTTTTAGAATAAACAGCCAGTCAAAGGACGAAATAGGCACGGTATCAAATGCTTTAGACTCATTCTTGGAAAAACTTCAAAAAACGCTCATCGCTGTCAATGGATCGTCTACGTCACTAGGAAAATCTTCTAAATTAGCGACAGACGTTATTCAACAAACGTTATCCAGTGTTGAGCGTCAAAAAGTGGCAACAGAGCGAGTAGCCAGTGCCGTAACACAAATGAGTCAAGCTACGGAAGAAGTGGCCAAAAGCTCAGCTGAGGCCGCTGCAGTAGCAAGACATGTAACAAACAAGGTATTGGAGGGTCGTCAATCTGCCGAAGAAACTCAAGAAATAATTAAGCGTCTCGCGAGGGATGTGCAATCCACCTCAACCGATATAAATGGCTTAATGGAAGAAACCAATAATATTGGTACGGTATTGGAAACCATTCAGAGCATAGCAGAACAAACAAACTTATTGGCCTTGAATGCCGCCATTGAAGCCGCGCGTGCAGGTGAAACGGGTCGAGGATTTGCCGTTGTCGCCGATGAAGTTCGCTCCCTGGCTCAAAGAACTCAAGATTCGACTATCAGCATCGAAAAATTAGTAGAAACACTACAGAAAGAAGCACACCATGCCGTAAACAGTATGGCAAAAGGGTTAACTATCACCGAAGAGTGCCTACAAAAAAGTGCTCATACCGCTCAATTTTTTGAAGATGCAGCCACCGCCGTTAATGAAATTTCTGACTTCAATGCTCAAATAGAGACGGCCACTGAAGAGCAAGTAAATGTTGCTTACGAAGTAAAAAAAGACCTTGAAAACATTAATAACATTGCGGCGATCACCAGTGAAAATACAGCAATGGCAGAGCAATCAAACCAAGAAATTGCGGCTAATTTAGTTGATCTTCATGCAAACTTGAATCAATTTAAAACATAGCGGTATTTAATCGAAGAGCATAATCAAAAAGAGCGCAACTTACCTGTCTTTTTGATTACGCTCTGCCAATTATGAAATGCCATAAAAAATCAACACTTGCTTATGAAAAGAAAAATAACTTACAAGCCGCAAGTGTGGCCATCACTCTGATTAGCCATTTGAACTGATTAGGGTTCACTTTCTTTAAAAAGTGATAACCAATAAACGCCCCAATAATAAGCCCCGGAATACCTTGCAAACTAGTAGTAACCGATTCGGCTGAAAGCAGCCCTAAAGGGATAAACAGCGGGATCTTTAATAGATTAATACTAAAGAGTATCCATGCTCTGGTGCTCACGTAAGACTCTTTACTCAACTTTTGTTCCAGCAAAAACAAACTAAACACAGGACCTGCCGCGTTTGAAATCACACTAATCAGGCCACTAAAAAAACCCATTCCGTAAGCCGCTTTTTTGGTTTGCATAAAGGTAGCAGGACGATAGTCCAAATACAGACTTAGGCTAATCATTGCGATCATAATGACACCTAGAGTCAACACAAAATCATTGGGATCGATGTTAGCCAGTACGTAGCTTCCTAAGAGCATCCCTAGCACACCCAATGGCATAAAATGCCAAACTACAGACCAAGCAATTTTAGAGCGATAACTGATAATCGCCATAATGTCCGTTATCAAATACAAGGGGACTAATATCCCCAACGCTTCCGGCCCTGGAGCGGCAATCATTAAAATAGGAACCACTAATAGCCCCATTCCTCCAACTGAAAATTTAGAGAAACCGGTAATGAGTCCGGCTAGCGTTAAAATAAGAAAGGTTATATCCATTAGCGTTTAGCCCAAAAAATGAAAAACAGACGTTTACTGGTATGTAGACCATCAAATAAGTTGATTTAAGGCAGAATAAAACAAATAATGAAAAATAAATAATCTCGTTTTTTTATTAAAACGATCCATATAAATGATCATATTATGAAATTAGACCAAGTAAGAGCGTTTATCGCGGTTGTCGAAACAGGTAGCTTTCGCTCTGCTGCCACAGCCCTCCATAAAACCCAACCAAGTATCAGTGCATCCATCAAAGCATTAGAAGATAAATACGATATTCTATTATTTGATCGAGACAGTTATCGACCAACACTTACCCCGGCTGGACATTCGTTTTTCCAACAAAGTAAAAAACTTTTATCTCAAGTTCAACAATTAGAATCCTTAGGACATAACTTATCTCACGGTGTCGATATGCCCTTGCGAATTTGCTTAAGCCAAATGTCTCTCACCACTGATTGTATGCAAAAAATCAAACGTTTTACCCAATGCCATCCTAACATTTCTCTCGAAATTACGACGGGACACATGCATGGTGTTCAAGAAACCCTGTTAAAAGATCAGTCAGATATCGCTATTGGTCCACGATACGGATTGGATGATCGGCACGCTTTTACGCAACTGATGACAGTAAAGATGCTGACCGTTATTAGCCCTGTATTATTAGAGGAATTGCGTACCTTGGGGGTAAAAAATGTCGATAAAATAAAACAACAGCAATTATACTCCACGCCTCAAATTCTAGTCAGTAACCCTTCTCGAAGTAATAAAAACAGCGATGGTTATCAGCATTTATTAACCACAGGTAAGCGCTGGTTTGTAAGTGATTTCAACGCAAAAAAAACGCTTCTCCTAAACGGGTTTGGATGGGCCAGAATGCCGCAGCACATTATTAAGGAGCATTTAGAAAATGGAGAGCTTGTCACCATTAGCGTTGAACAGTTCACCTCTACCAGCACGCTTCCTGTTTTTATGATTCGTTTACGCAATCAGACACAAAGCCATCAAGCCAATCTTTTTTGGTCCTTTATGACATCTTAATACAGTCACACATGACCCGTTTTATTTAAGTGATATTCAAAAATACAATCCACTCTAAGAAAAGTAGTTTTTGGGTGTGCAGTTAAAAAACTGATGAAATGCGTAAGTAAAAGCAGAAGGTGAGCTGTAGCCTACGTCCAACGCTACTTGCGTAACAGAGTCCCCTTTTTCAAGTAATACTAAGGAATAAAGTAATCGCAACCTTTGACGCCATTCTTTAAACCCTATGCCCGTTTGAGACATAAAGATCCGGCTTATGGTACGGCTTGAAACACCAAGGGTTGTTGCCCATTCTTCTAGATTCACCTCATTACTCGGATTCAATTGTAGCTCTTCAACAAGCTTTATAAGACGAGAGTCCTGAGGCATAGGCAAAGTCAGTCCTTTGTCCTTCTGAGCGGCCAGTTGATCCAACAAAACCGTCAACAACCTAAAATCGGCCTCTTCCCATGTCAGATCCACATCGCAGCGTGCCACAATTTCTAATATCAGCTCTCGAATTAACGGCGAAATACTCAAAACTTTGCTCTTATTACCCAATACAGCCACTTGATCTGGTCGAAAATACAAACTGCGAAATTTTGCGCCAATAGGGGTAAAGGTTTTATGTTCACAGCCAGGCGGCAACCAAATGGCTTTGTGTGGCGGAATGACAACCATCTGATCAGCAAAAGCGACATTTAACAACCCACTGGAGGCATACATCAATTGATACCATGAATGACTGTGCCTGGTACCTTCGTGAGCTGGCGGCATATCACTTTGGCGCGCTAATATGTAGCGCTTATCCGCCGTGGCGATTTGTTCATTAGAGGGTCGATGTGTCAAACCTGATAGCATGAGACCTGTCCTTTAATCGATATAATCTGACATTTGATAGAAAGCAAGACTAAAACATACTTGTTAACCTATGTCCTATCAAGATTATTTCACTATGGACATGGATTTATGAAGACAACCGAGCTAACGACCTCAACGACAAAGCCATGGCAAACGCCAGCGGTATTACTGATGCTTGTCTCTATCATTTTGCCAATTTCATTTGCAACTTGGCAAGCGCTACTGAATAACTTTGTCATTGAAGAAGCCGCATTTACGGGTGCCGAGATAGGACTACTGCAAAGCGTCAGAGAAATCCCGGGGTTTTTAGCGTTTACTGCCGTCTTTATCCTACTGTTCATACGAGAACAGTTCTTCATGGTGTTGGCCTTGATCATGCTCACTGTTGGGGTTGCCATTACTGGGATGTTTCCGTCTGTGGGAGGGCTACTCTGTACGACGCTGCTGATGTCCATCGGTTTTCATTATTTTGAAACCCTCAAACAGTCGCTTTCATTGCAATGGCTATCTAAAGAAGAAGCACCTGAAGTTCTGGGAAAACTGATTTCTATCGGTGCACTTGCGTCCTTAATTACTTATGGTTTTTTATGGTTTTCCTTGGAGATATTACAATTAGAGTTTATCTGGATTTATTTAATGGCGGGCACACTGGCATTAAGCTTAGTGCTGTTTATTTGGCTTGCGTTCCCCCAGTTCGAAAGTAAAACCATTCAGCATAAACACCTTATTCTAAGAAAGCGTTATTGGTTGTACTATGCACTGGTTTTTATGAGTGGCGCGAGAAGACAAATTTTTGTTGTTTTTGCTGGTTTTTTAATGGTCGAGAAGTTTCATTATTCCGCTGCAGACATCACTCTATTGTTCTTGATTAACTATGCGTTTAATTGGCTTTTTGCGAAAAAAATAGGTCGGATTATTGGCCTTGTCGGTGAACGTAACGCACTTTTATTTGAATACGTAGGGCTGATTCTTGTTTTCATCGGATACGCTTTTGTAGAACAAGCCGAGTGGGCGGCGTCCCTCTATGTGATAGATCATCTGTTCTTCGCTTTGGCGATTGCCATAAAAACCTATTTCCAAAAAATTGCTGACCCAGCGGATATCGCGTCCACATCAGGCATTTCTTTTACCATTAGTCACATTGCGGCGGTCGTTATTCCTGTTACTTTTGGCTTATTGTGGCTTGTTTCCCCTACCGCCGTTTTTCTCGCTGGCGCGGCCATGGCCGTCGCTTCATTTATACTGGCGTTAAATATTCCGGATACCCCCCAACCCAGTAATGAAGTAAGAATTTTTAAATGGTCTTAATCCATTAAGCGAGTCTCAAGCCTCTTTGCTATCGTTATTCCCTCGAGCTATCAACCTAATGTTTGATCGTATTCAAATATTAGGTTGATAGCTCGACATTGTTCCCTTTTCACTTCTCCTTATGATAAGCCATAACGTATCCATTATGATTTCAAACAAGGCGTGCTGACCAATCTATTGTCGCGCTTTTTGACTGGAGATTTTTATGCCTTTATCTGATCATTTACTCAGTACCTTTTCTCAGCCAGAGCTGATTCACCATCAGTCATTCATTAATGGTAAATGGGCGAACGCGCTTTCAGGTAACACCTTCCCTGTAACCAACCCGTCCACAGGCGAACATTTAATTGATGTGGCCGATATGGGCGCATCAGAAACCCATCAAGCTATAGAGGCGGCTCAAGTCGCGCTGAGTGAATGGCGTACTGTTTTACCAAAAGAAAGATCACGTTTATTACGTAAATGGTATCAATTAATTCTTGATAACCAAGACGATTTGGCAAGGTTAATGACTCTAGAACAGGGTAAGCCTTTTGCAGAATCTAAAGGTGAAGTCCTTTACGGCGCCTCGTTTATTGATTGGTTTGCCGATGAAGCAAGACGTCTGTATGGGGATGTGATTCCTACCTTTGCACAAGACAAGCGCTTATTAACCGTTAAGCAACCTGTCGGTGTCGTAGCAGCGATTACCCCTTGGAATTTTCCAATAGCCATGATCACCCGTAAAGCGGGACCGGCATTAGCCGCCGGTTGCACCATTGTTATTAAACCTTCTGATGAAACCCCATTATGCGCACTTGCTTTAGCCGATTTAGCGCAACAAGCGGGTATACCAGCGGGTGTCATCAATGTTGTGGTCGGTAAAAAAGCCGCTGACATAGGCCATGCCTTAACCTCCCACACTGAGGTTAGAAAACTCAGTTTTACCGGCTCGACTCCCGTCGGTAAGTTATTACTTACTCAATGCGCACAAACGGTTAAACGTACGTCAATGGAATTAGGCGGAAATGCACCGTTTATCGTTTTTGACGATGCTGATTTAGATGCCGCCGTTGAAGGTGCGATTGCATCAAAATACCGCAACGCTGGCCAAACCTGTGTTTGCGCTAACCGTATGTTGGTGCAAGCGGGTATCTATGATGCATTTGCGGAAAAGTTAGCCGCTCGCGTTCAGCAACTCGCCACTGGTGATGGCTTTAGCGACAACGTTCAAATAGGGCCATTAATTAATACGGCCGCCATTAACAAGGTTTCTGAACTGGTCGACGACGCCATAAAAAGTGGAGCAAACGCTCTGATCGGTGGCAAACAAGCCTCGACTATTGGCGCGCAATTTTATGAGCCAACGGTATTAACAGGTGTCACTCAGGACATGACCATTTTCCACAGTGAGATTTTTGGCCCTGTCGCCCCTTTATTTAAGTTTGAAACCGAAGCCGAAGCCATCGCCATGGCGAATGACACACCATTTGGTTTGGCGTCTTACTTCTACTCGCAAAATCTCTCTCGTATTTGGCGGGTCTCCGAGGCATTAGATTATGGCATGGTCGGTATCAACGAAGGCATAGTGTCCACAGAAGTTGCGCCTTTTGGCGGTATGAAAGAATCTGGCAGTGGCCGTGAAGGATCTAAATATGGCATCGATGAATACGTCGAAATTAAATATTTATGCATGGGTGGCTTACGCTAGCGGTTGGTTTAAATACAAACCAACCTAATGACATGAATCAACGAATAGAAAACATACAATTTTTAAAGTGAGGCACAAACTATGAGTAACGCGGATTTACAGAAACGCAAAGAAAGCGCTATTGCACGCGGCCAAGGTAACATGGCTCCTGTGTACGTTGACCGGGCTCTAAATGCAGAATTATGGGATGTTGAAGGGAAACGTCACATTGATTTTGGTGCGGGTATTGCGGTTGTCAACACAGGCCACAATCACCCAAAAGTGAAAGCCGCCGTCCAAGCGCAACTTGAACGCTTTACTCATACTTGTGTTATGGTTAGCCCATATGAATCCGCCGTAGAATTGGCCGAGAAATTAAATTCGATCGCACCAGGAAGCACGCCTAAAAAGTCAATTTTTGTGACAACTGGCGCTGAAGCTGTGGAGAATTGCGTTAAGATCGCACGTTGCCATACAGGCCGTCCGGGCATTATTGCCTTTAATGGTGGCTTCCATGGGCGCACAAACATGACCATGGGACTAACTGGAAAAGTAAACCCTTATAAAGCTGGCTTCGGACCTTTCCCAAGTGATATTTTCCACGTTGCTTATCCAAATGAATACCATGGTATTAGCATTGAACAGTCTTTAGAAGAATTAAAGATGCGCTTTACTTGCGACATTGAAGCGTCTCGCGTAGCGGCTATTATTCTAGAACCAGTACAAGGTGAAGGCGGGTTCTACCAAGCTCCGGCCGAATTCTTAAAAGCGCTTCGTGCCATATGTGATGAGCATGGCATTTTGTTAATCATGGATGAAATCCAATCAGGCTTTGCACGCACTGGCACTATGTTTTGCCATGAACAATCCGGTATTGAAGCAGACCTAATGACAGCGGCGAAAGGCATCGCGGGCGGCTTCCCTCTTGCCGCCGTGATTGGTAAAGCTCATATTATGGACACACCATTACCTGGTGGTTTAGGAGGTACTTATGGCGGTTCTCCTGTCGGTTGTGCCGCCGCATTAGCGGTATTAGATGTTATTGAAGAAGAAGGTTTATGCGAACGCGCTATTGCGGTCGGTGAACAAGCGATGGCTCACCTAAAAGAGATTCAAGCACTCTACCCTCAGCTAGTCGGCAATATCCGTAATACGGGTTCTATGATCGCTATGGAATTGGTAAAAGAAGGCGATGCCAGCAAACCAAACCCAGAGCTAACCAAGGCCCTTTCCGCTAAAGCGGCTGAAAAAGGGTTGGTGCTATTATCTTGCGGTATCCGAGGTAATGTTATTCGAGTATTGCCCGCGTTAACCATCGAAATGGAAATCTTAGATGAAGGTATGACGATTCTGAAAGACTGTTTTCATGACGTTGTTTAGATAGCATTAATGATCATTTTGATTTCTGGAAAAAGTAACAACGTGATTCTTTAAGCATTCCATAAAATACAATAAGCGACTATTCAAAAATAGTCGCTTATTTATCTCTGTCAACGTTGCAATCAACGTTTTACAGCTTGCTTTCTAATTCAGGCACCGCCGTGAACAAGTCCGCTACTAATCCATAATCCGCCACTTGGAAAATAGGCGCTTCTTCATCTTTGTTAATAGCAACAATGATTTTAGAATCTTTCATACCAGCTAAGTGTTGAATAGCACCAGAAATACCAACCGCTATGTATAGATCCGGCGCAACCACTTTACCTGTTTGACCAACCTGCATATCATTTGGAACATACCCAGCATCCACTGCCGCCCTTGATGCCCCAACAGCGGCTCCTAGCTTATCAGCCACTTTGTACAAGAGATCAAAGTTTTCTCCGTTAGCTAGACCACGGCCACCCGAGATGACCACTTTCGCTTCTGTTAACTCAGGGCGATCTGATTCCGCTAATTCTTCATGGCTAAAACTCACATCAGAAGAATCAAATACTTTATCGGTGTTCTCTACTGTTGCGCTGCCGCCATCACTCGGCATAGCGTCAAATGCGGTGCCACGAACCGTCATAACTTTTACCGCATCATGGCTCTCTACCGTGGCAATGGCATTGCCAGCGTAAATAGCGCGTTTAAAGCAGGTCGCTGATTCAACAGATAACACATCGGATAATTGATTTACCCCTAATAATGCAGCCACTCTAGGCAACACATTTTTGCCCGTTGTTGTCGATGCCGCTAAAATATGCGTAAAGCCTGCGGCAAGTTCAACGATCAATTTACTCACATTTTCCGCAAGCTGATGCTCATAAGCCGTTGCATCGGCAAGAATCACTCGACTCACACCAGACACGTTTGCAATCTGATCCGCAACAGTCGCACAGGCATTGCCTGCCACTAAAACAGTAATGTCGCCACCGATCTTTTGGGCGGCCGATAGAACATTCAAAGTAACGGCTTGAAGAGTCTGATTATTATGTTCTGCTAACACTAAAATGCTCATGCTATCACCTTCGCTTCATTACGTAATTTTTCAACCAGTTCATCCACAGAACCCACTTTAATACCAGCGGAGCGTTCAGCTGGCGTTTCGACCTTTAAGATAGTTTGATTCGTCTCTACCGTAACGCCAAGATCCTCAGCTGTTTTCACATCAAGAGGTTTTCTTTTGGCTTTCATAATATTTGGCAAAGAAGCATAACGAGGCTCATTCAAACGCAAATCCGCTGTCACAATGGCCGGTAATGTCAGATTTAACGTTTGCAAGCCACCATCGATTTCACGTGTTACAGACACCTTACCAGCTTCCACTTTTACTTCTGAAGCAAAAGTGGCTTGCGGGCGATCCAGTAATGCGGCGAGCATTTGACCTGTTTGGTTATTATCAGAGTCAATGGATTGCTTACCCAATAAAATCAATCCTGGTTGCTCTGTTTCTGCCACCTTAGCTAAAATGCGTGCTACCGATAATGAATCTGGGCTGTCCACCGTTTCAACCTGAATCGCACGGTCTGCCCCCAACGCCAACGCATTGCGTAATTGTTCCTGACAAGACTTGGATCCAATAGACACAACAATCACTTCTTCTGCGACGCCTTGTTCTTTTAAGCGAATCGCTTCTTCCACCGCAATTTCACAAAAAGGATTCAAAGCCATTTTGACGTTCGTCAAATCCACACCGGTTTGATCCGCTTTCACGCGAGCCTTCACGTTGTAATCAATCACTCGCTTAACTGCGACTACTATTTTCATTATTAAGCTACCTTATCTATCTTATTTATTGTTTTAGAAATTGGAAACGGCGTTTAGTGCACACGGAGTTATACTCTTACACCGCCATCCATTTCGATAATACGACCAGTAAAGTAATCATTTTCTACTATATATTGTAGGGTATGAGCCATTTCATCTACTTCTCCTAATCGTCCTAATGGAACAGACTTGAGTAAGCGCTCAATGGCTTCTGGCTTCATTTGTGCCGTCATTTCCGTGGCAATAAGCCCAGGAGCAATACCGCCAACACGAATATTAAAACGCGCCAATTCTCTTGCCCAGGTTACCACCATACTGGCGACACCCGCTTTTGTGGCTGAATAATTGGTTTGTCCCATATTACCGGCTCTCGAAACAGAAGAAACATTAACAATCACGCCACCGTCATCCTGTAAAGCCATTATAGCAGCCGCTTCACGACCACAAAGAAACGTGCCGGTTAAATTGACATCAACGACACTTTGCCACTGCTGCAAAGACATCTTACCAACAAGCTCGCCTTCTTTCACTTTAATCAACATGCCGTCTCGCATGATTCCTGCGTTATTAACCAAACCATCTATTCGACCAAAGTCATGCTTTATCTTGGCAAACGTTGTTTCCACTTCCGCTTCATCTGTAATATTGCATTCATACCCTTTAACCAGAATACCATTGGTCGATAATACGCTCGCCGTTTTATCGACGGAAGCTTGATCAATGTCAATCAGTGCGATATGTGAACCTTGAGACGCGAGATGCGCGGCCATGCCAGCACCTAATCCACGCGCACCACCAGTAATAACAAACACTTTATCTTGAACTTTCATTGTCATTCCTTATGTTCAAATTATTTTATATATCAGACGATTATGAATAAAGGCGTATTAAACTGGAAAAATCTAAGGCACCGCTTCCCTGAGACTTGTGTAAGTTAAACAGGCCCCTAGCCGCGGAGCCCATAGGCGTTGCACTGGCACTTTTTTGACTAAGCTCCATTGCGAGACCAAGATCTTTAAACATCAGATCCACTTGAAAACCTCCTTGGTAGTCATTTGCCGCAGGAACATTCTTCATCACACCAGGTACCGGATTATATACCTGTAGGGCCCAATTATTGCCTGAGCTTTGCTTCATGATGTCAGACAAGACACTGGGATCCAGTCCATTCTTGACCCCCATGCTCAAGGCCTCACACGTGCCCGCCATCAAAATCCCTAAGAGCATATTATTACAGGCTTTTGCGACCTGTCCTGCACCATGGTCCCCTGCATGAAAAATAGTCTTTCCCATACTTTCTAGTACCGGCTTGGCTTTTTCAAACTGTTCGGCTGAACCACCAACAATAAAACTTAATGAGCCCGCTTGAGCACCACCAACGCCACCAGAAACCGGCGCATCGATAAAATCGATATCACGTTCGATGGCCAATTCTGCAATAGAACGCGCCATATCGGCTTCAATGGTTGAGCAATCAATAATCAACGCCTCTTTCTTAACAACGTCAAACAAGGGCTCTGCACCAGAGAGGTATAAGTTATGTACATGTTTCCCTGCAGGTAACATGCTAATAATCACATCGGCGTCTTGTGCCGCATCGGATGCAGACATAGCAACAACACATTGTGCTTCCTTGGCTTGAACAAGCGCATCAGCGGATAAATCAAAGGCTTTTACCACGTAACCGGCTCTAACTAAATTAGCCGCCATTGGGGCTCCCATGTTACCTAAACCTATAAACCCTATGGTTTGCATAGTATCACTCCTATTTTTCTTATTTTAAGGACGATTCGGGTTATCAGACTTTTGGTCGCAATAACCACATAGATAAACTCAACACCTAACTGTTCTCTTTTATAAACATCGAAGAGGGTGAGTGTCAGCAGTCCAAGGCGAGTCAAAAAAGCCATCGATAAAACATTCATCCACTTGTTCAACCGTTTTATAGGTCCATTGAGGTTGCCTGTCTTTATCAATTAGCAGCGCGCGTATTCCCTCTGGGAGTTCTCGGTGTCGCGATATGTTTACCGTTAAATCCAACTCGGTTTGAAACACTTCTTTTAAAGACGCGTGCCGACAACGCTCCAATTGACGCTTAATAATGTGCATAGACACCGGACTACCGTATTTCAGGGTACTTTGAATTTTATTTATCCAAGGGTCATCACTTTCACTAGACAAGACACCTGCAACCATCTCAACCACACTGTCTTTCGCCATGACATTATCAATCCACTCTTGATGATCTTGGATCGCATGCGGTAATGCACGGAAAGTGGCTTGAGATTCAGCTTCTAATTGACGCAAAATACCATCAATTACTTCCACTCCAGGTCGTGTCCATGAATCAGATAAAAGACGATCGAGTAATTCAGCTCGCTTACTATTAGCAATCGCTCGGTCAGCTAACCCCAGAAAAACCGCATCGTTTGCATAAATGGCACACGCCGTTAATCCAAGAAACAAACCATTACGCCTTGGTAAATGATTTAAAAACCAAGAAGCGCCCACATCAGGATAGAGACCTATATTAACTTCTGGCATAGCCAAATGTGAGGTCTCTGTAACCACTCGAAAATGGCAGGCATTAAACAACCCCATACCCCCCCCCATCACAATGCCTTTTCCCCATCCAATTAAGGGCTTTGAATAGGTATGTAAATAATAATCTAATGCATATTCATGGTGAAAAAACGTATCCATTCCGCTTTTATCATCTGTTCTATTAATGGCCTCATACAGCTTAACGATGTCACCACCAGCACAAAACGCTTTCTCTCCTTCACTGCCGAATAGCACGGCGCAAATACGCTCGTCTTTTTGCCATTGCTCTAGTTTAGGTCGAATTAACTGAACCATTTCCCAGTTAAGCGCATTGAGGCTTTTTTCTGCATTCAAGCGCACTTCACCTAAGACCTGACCGCCCTGCGTACAATGTTCAATAAAGGTCACGCAACTCATACCTACTCCTCTTTACATAAACCGTTTGCTTTTGCCTGTGGATAAACTAGCTGTTTTTCCACTGGGGAGCGCGCTTCTCTAGAAAAGCCTGCACGCCTTCTTTTTGATCCTCTGTTTCAAAAAGATCTACAAACAGTTCCCGTTCAAGAGTGTAGCCCTGCTGAACCGTTCCTGTTCTATGATTTTGAATCAATGTTTTGCAAGCGGACACCGCGGTTGGGCTTTGTTGACCAACTTGTTCCGCAAGTGCTATGGCTTTCTCTAGAGCGCCCCCTTCCGGTGTCACCTCTTCAATCAAGCCAAGTGTTAAGGCTTGGGGGGCTTTTACTCTGTCACCGCAGAGCATTAACCGCTTCGCCCAGCCTTCCCCGACAAGAAGTACGAGGTTTTGAGTACCACCAGCACAAGGCAACAACCCTACTTTTGTTTCAGGTAAAGCCATGACAGCTTGAACTTCTGCAATGCGTAAATCGCATGCTAGGGCGACCTCTAGACCTCCTCCCATGGCATAACCATTAATCGCCGCAATGGAAACGCCTCTAAATTGACTTAGGGTTTCAAAAGCCAAGCCAAATACACCTGCCATATCTCGCGCGACGTCACGGTTTCCATCGGCAAAAAGATTCAAATCAGCGCCCGCAGAGAAAAACTTATCCCCAGCCCCTGTAATAACCAAGCTCCAAATCGATTTATCCGCATTTAACTCTTCTACCATGGTTTTTAATAACGACAAGCTCTCAAACGTCCATGTATTGGCTGGCGGATTATTCATAGTCACAATAGCAACATGACCGCGTTTCTCTAATAAAAGTGCATTTGACATACTATCTCCTTAAAACTCTGAATGGGTGTCTGCTAATAAACGACGGCCAATAATAACTCGCATAATTTCATTCGTACCCTCTAAGATACGGTGTACACGGCTATCTCTTAGGTGTCGTTCCAATGGGTATTCTTTAATGTAGCCATAACCACCGAATATTTGTAAAGCATCGTCACAAATTTTAAATCCGACATCAGTCGCATACCGTTTTGCCATGGCACAATAAGTCGTGGCATCCGGGTGCTGTAAATCCAGTTTACTGGCGGCTAAACGTACCAACTGACGAGCGGCCACCAGCTCAGTAGCCATGTCGGCTAAACGAAATTGCAAACCTTGGAATTCACCAATATTTTTTCCAAACTGTTTGCGCTCTAACATATAGTTGCGAGCGTGATTCAATGCTTGCTGCGCGGTACCAATTGAACAAGACGCGATATTAATACGACCACCGTCTAGTCCTTTCATCGCTAGGACAAAACCTTCACCTTCTTCACTCAGTAAGTTTTCAACAGGGACTTTGACATTATCAAAGCTGATCATTCGTGTTGGCTGACTGTTCCACCCCATCTTATCTTCACATCGCCCATAAGAAATACCCTCGCTATGTGCGTCAACGACAATGGCGGACACTCCGCGTGCACCAGCCCCACCTGTTCGAGCCATAACCACTAAAACATCAGTACTGCCGGCTCCAGAAATAAACACCTTACTGCCATTTAACACATAATGATCACCATCGCGCACCGCGGAGGTTTTTAAGGAAGCGGCATCGGAACCAGAATTAGGCTCAGTTAGGCAATAAGAACCTAGCAAGTGAGCACTAATTAACGGCTCCGCATATTTGTTTAATACCTCCTGACGTGCAAAAGACGTTACCATCCAAGTGACCATATTATGAATCGTCAAATACGCCGTGGTGGAAGTACAGCCCATAGAAAGACGCTCAAAGATAATACTCGCATCCAGTCGAGGTAAGCCTAAACCGCCCGCCGATTCAGGAGAATACAGGGAAGCAAAGCCCATTTCACCGGCTTTACGAATCACATTTATCGGGAAAAAATGTTCTTCGTCCCATTGAGCTGCAAAAGGTTCTAATTCCGTCTTAGCAAACGCAGTAGCCATATCCGCAAAGGCGACCTGATCTTCATTTAATTCAAAATCCATGTTGGTTTCCTCGCTATTTCAATTCAATGGTCATATTTGGGCCCGCGGCAATATCGTCTTCAAACCAGCGTGCCGTAATCGTTTTCGTTTCAGTATAAAAGCGAATGGCTTGCTTACCATAAGCGTGCTGATCACCGTAAAATGACTTTCTCCAGCCAGTGAAAGAGAAGAAAGGTAAAGGCACCGGTACCGGTACATTCACACCAACCTGACCGACTTTAATTTCATGCTGATATTTACGAGCCGCCGCGCCAGACGCCGTAAAAATAGAGGTACCATTACCATAAGGATTTTCATTAATAAGCTGGATTGCCTCGTCGAGAGTATCCACTTCCAGCACCAGTAAAACAGGACCGAAAATTTCTTCTTGATAAATGGACATATCTCGAGTCACCTTAGTAAATAAAGTGGGCCCAACCCAATTACCATTAGGAAAGCCATCAACCACACAATCACGGCCATCTAAAACGCAATCAGCGCCGGCGTCTTTACCTTCCTGTATCAATTTTAATACGCGCTCTTTTGCCTGAGGATTGATGAGCGGACCATATCCGGCCCCTTTATCATCCCAGGCGCCAGGGCGAACTAGAGCTAAAGCTTCTTTTAATTCATCTACCCACTCACGTGCCTCTCCCACAAACACGGCAACAGAGATCGCCATGCAGCGCTGGCCTCCCGCCCCAACAGAAGCCCCCACTAAGTTATTAATCACTTGCTGTTTTTGAGCATCCGGCATAACAACCATGTGATTTTTGGCGCCAGCAAAGGCCTGAACACGTTTTAAATTATCCGTACCGGTTTTATAAATATGTTCCGCAACCCCCACTGACCCAACAAAAGAAATCGCCAGGATATTTGGGTGTACGAGTAACTGATTAACCACTTTTTTTGTCCCATGAAGGACCTGCAGAACACCTTTCGGGGCACCGGCTTCAACAAACAGTTCTGCCAATCGCATAGGCGTTAAAGGATCTTGCTCTGACGGTTTCAAAATAAAGGCATTACCGCAGGCAATCGCCATAGGAAACATCCAAAGTGGAATCATGGCGGGAAAGTTAAAGGGGGTAATACCAAGACAAACACCAAGAGGTTGTGTATAGCTGTAGCAATCCACTTTACGGGCCACATTTTCCATGGTTTCACCCATACTTAATGCCGCTACATTACACGCCTGCTCGACGACTTCAATCCCACGCCAGACATCCCCTTTCGCATCGTCGAAGGTTTTGCCTGTTTCAAGACTTAATAATTCCGCAATTTCGTCATGATGCTCTTTTAACAAAGCTTGATAACGTAACATCACTCGGGCACGTTCAGATACAGCCACCTCTTTCCAAGTTTCAAAAGCCGCCTGTGCTGTGGCAACGGCCAGTTCCACTTCTTCTGAGGTCGCATTAGGAACCTCAGCAATCACGTCTTGTGTCGCAGGGTTGGTTACTGGAATCCACTCTTGGCTTTGGCTTTTGACCATTTCACCATTAATTAACATATTGACTTTTTGAGTCATGCTTACTTTCTCCCATGGTTTTTTGTTTTTATTCTTTTGTCTAAACGACTGCAGCTATCCGAAAATTTTCACAGCATTTCAATGGCTACAGCCGTTGCTTCACCACCGCCGATACACAAAGATGCGATACCGCGACGCAAATTACCTTGTTTCAACGCGTACAATAAACTGACAAGCACACGCGAGCCGCTGGAACCGATAGGATGGCCTAGGGCGCAGGCTCCACCATGCACATTTATTTTATTCATATCTAAACCAAGACGTTGCTGCGCTAACAAAGTCACCACAGCAAACGCTTCGTTGATTTCAAATAGATCAACGGATTCTTTTTCCCAATGGGATTTCGCTAATACTTTTTCGATAGCACCAATTGGAGCAATGGTAAATTCGGCTGGCTTTTGCGCATGCGTTGCATGGGCGACAATACGAGCTAATATTGGCACGCCTTTTTCAATCGCTTCACTTTCCTTCATTAAAATCAGAGCCGACGCGCCATCCGAAATAGAGCTGGCATTAGCGGCCGTTACGGTACCGTCTTTTGCAAAGGCAGGACGTAAATGTGGGATTTTTTCTGGTTTTGCTTTGCCTGGCTGCTCATCCATATCGATCAGCACATCGCCTTTGCGACCTCGAACCGTCACGGCGGCAATTTCGTTTTCAAACGAACCGTTTTCGATGGCGGCATTGGCTTTTTTTAGCGACTGAATCGCAAACTCATCCATTGCTTCGCGGGTCACCTGATGGTCATCTGCGGTCGCTTGAGCAAATGCCCCCATTAGGCCTCCTTCATAAGCGTCCTCAAGACCATCTAGAAACATATGGTCCAATACCTTCCCATGTCCCATACGTAATCCTTCACGAACTTTCGGCAGTAAATAAGGCGACATACTCATGTTTTCCATGCCACCCGCAACCATAATGGAAGCCGATCCGGCAAGAATTTGATCGTGCGCCATCATGACGGCTTTCATGCCTGAACCACACATTTTATTCACAGTGGTACAACCGGTGCTTAATGGCAACCCTGCTTTTAAAGAGGCTTGACGCGCTGGCGCTTGACCTAATCCAGCCGATAAAACACAACCCATAATGACTTCGTCAATTTGCTCCGACGATAAATGAGAACGCTCAAGTGCCGCTTTAATGGCTACCGCCCCTAATTCAGGTGACGGCACAGAACTTAAATCACCTTGTAAGCCACCCATTGGTGTACGCGCTGCACCAACAATGACAATTGAGTCGATTGTTACATCCTTTTTATTGGTCACTTTGAAACCCTCTTGTTGTTATTTTTCCGCTTGGATGCGTTATGCAAATAAAATGCATTATTTTTTCATAATTACCTTTACGTAAACGTAAACCTTGATTAGTCTATTAGCAAGAGATTAGACAAAAAAAATTCAAATTGAGTATGACTATGTCAAACAGTAAACCCACATTTAGCATCAGTGATTTGTCAGCCGAATTCGACATTACCACTCGAAGTATCCGCTTCTACGAAGATCAAGGATTACTGCATCCAGAAAGAAAAGGTCAAACACGCATTTATCACCCTCAGGATAGAGTGCGCTTAAAATTAATTTTGCGCGGCAAACGTTTGGGGTTTTCTTTAGCGGAATCCAGAGAACTCTTTGACCTTTGGGATGAAACGCCCAAGGGGAGTGAACGCCAACTGTTGAAAATGCTGGACAACTTAAAGTCTAAAAAAGCACAGCTAGAACAGCAGCTTGAAGATCTCAAAATGACACAAATTGAAATCGAAAATGCCGAACAACGATGCCAATCTGCACTCGATGAACTGTACACCAAACAAACTCAAGAGCATGCCGAAACATCAATCAAGGCCCTGTAAAAATACAGGACACATTGATCTCAGCGTACAACCTGAAACAAGAATAAGAATAGGTAAATAACATGATCTCACACTACTCTGAACTCAACTTTGGCCTTGGCGAAACGGTCGACATGTTGCGCAGTCACATCAATGGTTTTGCGGCCGCTGAAATTGCGCCTCGTGCCGAAAAAATAGATCAAGACAACCTTTTTCCCAATGACCTATGGAAAAAAATGGGTGATATGGGTCTATTAGGCATTACCGTTAAAGAAGAGTTTGGCGGCGCGAATATGGGTTACCTGGCGCATGTGATTGCCATGGAAGAGCTCAGTCGAGCGTCCGCATCCGTTGCCCTTTCTTATGGTGCTCACTCCAATTTATGTGTAAACCAAATTCATAAAAATGGTACCCAAGAGCAAAAAGAAAAATACCTTCCCAAGTTAGTCTCAGGTGAACATATCGGCGCCTTAGCCATGTCTGAGCCAAATGCCGGCTCCGATGTAGTATCAATGAAGTTACATGCTCGTGACGCTGGTGATCACTATGTTCTCAATGGCAATAAGATGTGGATCACCAACGGTCCTGACGCCAATGTTTATGTAATCTACGCAAAAACAGATCTCCAAGCAGGCTCGAAAGGCATCACCGCTTTTATCGTTGAACGAAACACAGAAGGTTTCACTCAAGCTCAAAAACTCGACAAACTAGGCATGCGTGGCTCCAATACCTGTGAGCTGGTATTCCAAGATTGCCAGGTTCCAAAAGAAAACATTCTAGGGCAATTAAACGGCGGAGTTAGCGTCCTAATGAGTGGATTAGACTTCGAGCGTTTGGTTCTGTCTGGTGGCCCTCTTGGCATCATGCAAGCCGCCATGGATGTTGTGGTTCCGTATATCCGCGACCGTAAACAGTTCGGTAAAGCCATTGGAGAGTTTGAATTAGTTCAAGGTAAATTAGCGGACATGTACACCCGTATGAATGCCGCAAAGTCTTATGTCTATATGGTAGCGATGGCCGCTGATCGAGGTGATACTACACGTAAAGACGCTGCGGGTGCCATCTTGTATTCAGCCGAAATGGCGACCCAACTGGCGTTGGATGCCATTCAACTTTTAGGCGGCAACGGCTACATTAACGAATACCCTACAGGTCGTTTACTACGTGATGCCAAACTTTACGAAATTGGCGCAGGCACCTCAGAAATTCGCCGTATGTTAATCGGTCGAGAACTGTTTTTAGATAACTAATTAATTTACTAAAACAGAACGATACGCTTATTAAACGCGTCATTGATATCCATAAGATCTCAATGACGTATGGCCAACATTATGTTGATCTCGCATCAGGAGCACGACAATGCCCATTTTACAAAGCAAGATACAGGTTCGTTCCGCCGAGTTTATATCTAATGCAGAAAGCATGTCTAAAATCGTTGCCGACTTGCAAGCAAAAATAGACATCATTCTTCAAGGCGGTGGCCCCTCTTATCAAGAACGTCATTTAGCCCGAGGAAAATTATTACCTCGAGACCGTATCAACTCTCTACTTGATGCAGGCAGTGCCTTCCTAGAAATAGGCCAACTCGCCGCTTACCAAGTATATGATGATGTGATTCCTGCCGCCGGAGTGGTCGCCGGAGTGGGTCGTGTAAACGGTGTGGAGTGCATGATCGTCGCCAATGACGCAACGGTTAAAGGCGGTACCTATTACCCACTTACGGTGAAAAAGCATTTACGCGCTCAAGAAATTGCAGAGCAGAACCATCTGCCTTGTATTTATTTAGTGGATTCCGGTGGCGCCAACCTACCACAACAAGATGATGTGTTCCCTGATCGAGACCATTTCGGCCGTATTTTTTATAATCAAGCACGTATGTCCGCCAAGGGCATCCCTCAGATAGCCGTCGTTATGGGACTGTGTACCGCAGGGGGTGCCTATGTCCCTGCCATGGCCGATGAATCCATTATTGTACGAGATCAAGGTACCATCTTTTTAGCCGGCCCACCTTTAGTCAAAGCCGCAACCGGCGAAGTGGTCACGGCCGAAGAGTTAGGCGGAGCGGATGTCCATTGCCGTACTTCCGGCGTAGCGGATCATTATGCCGAAAACGACGAACACGCGTTGCAAATTGCGCGTCGTTGCATTGCTAATCTTAATTATAAAAACACTCACTCAACACAAGCCTTGAACATCACAAGCCAAGAGCCTGCAGCGCCTAAATTTGATATTAAAGAATTATACGGCATTGTGGGTACCGACTTACGAAAGTCCTTTGATGTTCGCGAAGTGATCGCTCGAATTGTCGATCTCTCTGAGTTTGACGAATTTAAACAATTGTATGGCATGACCTTAGTAACAGGCTTTGCTCATATTCATGGAATGCCAGTAGGTATCATTGCTAATAATGGCATTCTCTTTGGTGAGTCCGCACAAAAAGGGGCGCACTTTATCGAGCTTTGCTGCCAAAGAAACATTCCGTTGCTGTTTCTACAAAATATTACTGGCTTCATGGTAGGTAAAAAATACGAATCAGAAGGCATTGCAAAACATGGAGCCAAAATGGTGATGGCCGTCGCTTGTGCCAATGTTCCTAAAATCACCGTATTAATTGGTGGCAGTTTTGGTGCTGGTAATTACGGCATGTGCGGTCGCGCTTACAATCCAGATTTTCTGTGGATGTGGCCAAACGCACGCATCTCTGTGATGGGGGGAGAACAAGCCGCTGGAGTCATGGCCACCGTCCGCCGTGACAAGCTAGCAAGAGAAGGTAAAGAATGGAGCCATTCAGATGAAGTGACGTTTAAACAGCCTATTATCGACACCTATGAACATCAAGGACATCCTTACTATGCCAGTGGTCGTCTTTGGGACGATGGGGTCATTGATCCTGCTCAAACCCGAAGCATTATTGCACTTAGCCTTGCCGCGACACAAAACCGTCCACAAACCGAGACGCGCTTTGGCGTGTTCCGTATGTAGTAGGAGACCAACATAATGACTACCAAGACCGAACAGCCACTGACTCTTAACCACTCTATAGAAGATGTTGATGGGCGAGTAACGCTACGCTATTCTCAGGCCGGAGTGGCTGAACTGACTCTAAACCGTCCAGAAAAACACAACGCCTTTGATGATAGCATCATTCAATTGTTGATTGAGAAGCTCAAAGCCGCCGAGAACAATGAAAGCACTCGAGTTCTGGTACTAAAGTCGAATGGCAAACATTTCTCAGCAGGAGCAGACCTTAACTGGATGAAGCGCATGGCGCAAAACAGTCATGCAGACAATGTTCAAGATGCCGCCAACCTCGCCAAATTAATGCAAACACTCAACGACTTCCAACACCCTACCATAGCCTTAATACAAGGCGCTACTTACGGCGGTGCTGTTGGATTAGCCGCGTGTTGCGATATTGTATTAGCACAAGATAATGCTCGATTTTGCCTCAGTGAAGTCAAAATAGGGCTCACCCCTGCCACCATTAGTCCATACGTCATTCGCGCGATTGGAGAACGTCAGGCCAGGCGGTTTTTTCTAACAGCAGAAGTGATTAGCGCTCCAGAGGCGTTACAAATAGGGCTCGTTCATCAACTATTAAGTTCCTATGAGGCGTTAACAAACGCCGCCGATGCCATGATCAAACAGCTTACGCAAAATAGCCCTAAAGCCGTTACAGCAGCCAAAAAACTGATCGCCGATGTTAGCCATAAAGACCTTTCTTCTGAGCTCATTCAGCACACAGTAAACGGTATCGCCGATATTCGTGTCAGTAACGAAGGGCAAGAAGGACTCAGCGCCTTTTTGAACAAACGCCGTCCAACTTGGGTTTCTGAGGAGAAATAACATGTTTCAAAAAATACTGATAGCCAATCGCGGTGAGATTGCTTGTCGAGTGATTACGACGGCTCAGAAAATGGGCATTCGTTGCGTTGCAGTGTATTCTGAAGCCGATCGTCATGCGCGTCATGTTTCACTGGCCGACGAAGCTTATTTACTCGGCCCAGCCGCCAGTTCAGAAAGTTATTTATGCCAAGATAAAATACTCGATATTGCGTTAAAAAGTGGTGCTCAAGCTATTCACCCTGGTTATGGGTTCTTGTCTGAAAATACAACGTTCGCAGAAAAATGCACACAAAACACAGTTGTATTTATCGGACCACCAGCAAAAGCCATCGCAGCCATGGGATCAAAATCCGCAGCCAAATCCATTATGGAAGAAGCGGGTGTGCCATTGGTTCCAGGGTATCATGGTGACAATCAAGATCCCAAAATACTTCGCGATGAAGCGCAAAAATGCGGCTTCCCTCTGTTGCTAAAAGCCGTCGCTGGCGGTGGCGGAAAAGGCATGCGTGTAGTAGAAAATATGGCGGCATTTGATGACGCCCTATCGGCGGCCAAACGTGAGGCTCAAAACGCCTTTGGCAATTCTGATATGTTGATTGAGCGCTATCTTACTCAGCCTCGACATGTAGAAATTCAAGTATTTTGTGATGCTCATGGCCATGGCGTTTACCTTTCTGAACGCGACTGTTCTATCCAGCGTCGGCATCAGAAGGTACTTGAAGAAGCGCCTGCTCCAAATCTATCACAGGAGACGCGTAAATCCATGGGAGAAGCGGCAGTAAAAGCCGCACAAGCCATAGACTATGTCGGCGCCGGTACCGTTGAGTTTCTCTATGATGTAGACGGTTCTTTTTTCTTTATGGAAATGAATACGCGTTTGCAAGTTGAGCATCCCGTCACAGAAATGATTACCGGACAGGATTTAGTTGAATGGCAATTACGTATTGCCCATGGACAAGCTCTGCCATTACAACAAAATCAAATTAGATTACATGGCCATGCAATAGAGGCAAGAATCTACGCGGAAGACCCTAATAATGACTTTTTACCAGCAACGGGTACGCTTCATTATTTAAAAACACCCGTTAACAGCCAATACATTCGTGTCGACACAGGCGTTGTTGAAGGTGACGAAGTAAGCATTCACTATGATCCAATGATAGCAAAATTGATCGTGTGGGATGAAAATCGTGAACAAGCTATCGAACGCATGGTACATGCATTGGCCTCATACCGCATAGACGGAGTAACCACTAACATTGGTTTTCTACATACCTTATCAGATTCAGACGCATTTCGAGCCGCCGACCTCACGACTAACTTCATAGAGAAACATCAACACAATTTAACACCCACGCCATCATTAGATAAAACAGCCGCTCTAATACTGGCCTCCTGCTTCTTTTTGCAAGATCGAATAATCGACACGCTCTCAGTCAATACGTCCCCTTTTGTATCATTGCATAATTGGCGCTTAAACAGTGTCTTAAGCAACCGCATGAAAGTATCAATCGCAGCAGAAGAATCTGAAATCGAAGTAACGACTCATGCGGCCTCATTAGACGACGGAAACTATCTTTTTTCATTACAAGGACAGCATTATGAAGTGGATACCCAATTCAGGGACGATCAATTGGTTGCGTTTATTAATGGACAAAAATACCAAGTACATGCTTCAAAAAAGGGTAACCAATTAGCTCTTTTCTATGGCGGTCAAACTGTTCACTGTGCCCTTACTGTCACAACTTTTGAACAAGGAGAAACCGCGTCAGCGGGAAGCTTAAAAGCGCCGATGAACGGTTCGGTTGTTGATATCCTAGTGAAAGAAGGCCAAGCGGTAACACAGGGGCAAACCTTAGTGATAGTCGAAGCCATGAAAATGGAACATGCGATCAAAGCACCTAAAGACGGCATAGTGGAAGCGATTTTTTTCACAGCGGGAGAACTCGTAAGCGATGGTGCCGAGCTGCTTTCCTTACAATTAGATGAAGAGGCTTCTTAGTCATGGCTTTCCCAACTCATGTAAAACTCGTTGAGATGAGTCCTCGCGATGGATTGCAAAATGAATCCTGTGAAACGGTTAATGACGTCGTTCCTACGGCAATAAAACTCGAATTAATTGAGCGTCTTAGCCGTACCGGTCTTTCACATATAGAAGCCGCCAGTTTCGTGTCTCCCAAATGGGTTCCACAAATGGCTGATGCGAGTGAGGTCATGCAAGGTATTCAACGTCGCGATGGTATTATTTACTCTGCACTCACGCCTAATTTAAAAGGTGCTGAAAATGCCATTGCATCAAATGCAAGTGAGATTGCCGTCTTTAGCGCCGCCTCTGAGGCATTCACCCAAAAAAACATCAATTGCTCAATCGAAGAAAGCCTCTCACGTTTTGTGCCTGTTATTGAATTAGCACAGGCACACAATATTCCAGTGAGAGGTTATGTTTCTACTGTATTAGGCTGCCCATATCAAGGTCACGTATCACCTAATGCCGTAGCACGTGTTGCCAAACAATTGTATGAGATGGGATGCTATGAAATCTCCTTAGGGGATACGATAGGTACAGGTACTCCTACCAATGCGAAACGCATGCTAGAAGCCGTATCACAAGATATTCCGATGAATAAACTGGCCGCGCATTTTCACGATACTTATGGTCAGGCTATCGCAAACTTGTATGCCGTTCTTGAAGAAGGAATTGGCATTATCGACGCATCAGTCGCAGGCCTTGGTGGCTGTCCCTACGCTAAAGGCGCATCAGGTAACGTCGCCTCTGAAGACGTACTTTATCTACTTCAAGGTCTCAACATAGAAACAGGCATTAACCTAGAGGAAATGATTGCCACTGGCTATTGGATAAGCGACCAGCTTAAACGTCAAAACCATTCAAAAGTCGCCTTAGCAAAAGGTCGATAAGCGCCTATACTTGAACTGCTGCAGAAAGAGAAATTCTTATGCAGTTCGTTTCTTATACTTCATTAAAAAACGTTTGTTGATATTTTTCGCCCATACCAATGCGTTAAAAAGCGACTACCTTAAAAAGTAAATCGCCAAAGCCCCAAATAAAGGTCCCCGTCATTAATAACGAAACCTCAACCATACCTAAGTGCAATCTCACGGTATCTCTTAATTCATCTATTTTTCGTTCATAAGCCAACTCTATAGAGGCGATTTCTTTTTCAACGTACTCTTTGGGAGCCTTAATTTTACGTGATTTTCGTTTTGCTCGTGACAAAGCGATACGACGTTGGACGTCAATACGGCCTGCAATCACACGCTCTTCTATTATCCCTTTCATACCAGACCAAATCCCAAAAAGTACAACAACACAACCACTGCGAGTTAACCATTCAATATTGTAAAACTGGATGCTGGTGAGATAAACGCCGAATGTAACGATTAAAATACAAGCAAACCAAATAGCCAAGGCTTGCTGTTTTCGTCGTTTATCGGGATAGATAGAAACGGTAATGTCGTTCAATTCAACCTTCTTTACTTTCTTTATGCGTTAACTGATTTAACAATATAATACATGGGTTCAAACCCGTTAACTAAACCTAATGCACCAACACATAAAATTAAAAGCCTAGGCTATGACGATTTTTTATTCAGTAACCAGCGCCCACCTAAAGTATTCATAATTAGGCCCACCAGAACGAGCATGATACCAGTCCATTGAGCTTGGCTAATTTGTTCATTCAAAATAAAAGCAGATGTCGTAAGTCCTACAGCAGGTACGCCTAGCGTTAACGGAGCCACAGTTCCAGCTGAGTAGCGGGACATTAAATAGCTCCATAAACCATAGCCACCGATGGTTGCAATAAGCGATAGATAAACGAGCGTGGCCATAGTCTTCCATCCAATATGAATTATGTTTGACCACATCACCTCGCTGCCATCGACAAAATAAGCACAAATAAAGAAGGGGATCGGTGGAATCCAGCAACTCCAGACAATCAAATTAACATTGGCATCGTAACCTTTTCTGATAATGATTTTCGTTGCAATATTCGCCAGTGCCCAAGTTGATGCCGCGGCCAATGTTAGTGCAAAGCCTAAAATAGTCATGGTGGTATCTTCTCCATTGACACCAATAACAGCCAAACCACTAGCGGCAATACCAATGGCCAACAACTGGTAAGGTCGAATGTATTCTTTTAAGAATAAAGCGGCGAAAAACAAGGTGAAGATCGCTTGAGACTGAAGGACTAATGAGGCCATACCTGCAGGCATGCCAAATTCCATAGCGGTAAACAAAAAAGCAAACTGGCCAAAACTAAGTGTCAATGCATAACCAGCCACCCACTTCAAAGGCGTTTTTGGACGTGAAAAAAAGAAGGAGCCAACAACCGCAATGATTAAAAAACGCAGCCCTCCAAGCATCATTGGGGTCAATTCGTCTAGTCCCCACTTAATAACGACAAAATTAAACCCCCAAGCGAAAATAATGGCCAGAGCAAGCAACATATCTTTTGGTGTCATAACGTATCGTTCCTTGTAGATGGATCCGCCACTCTACGATGTTTACATCCCCCTGCCTACATACAGAAGGAGAAATACTGAGGATACAGATAAATAATAGGGTATCTAAACGAATCCCCATCAAACAAAACGCGCGTAAATGAAAGAGTATCAATGGGAAAATAAATGACTTTCATTTAATTATGATAATCATTATCATGTAAAATTAATTTTTAATATTAGGTATTGATATGGTTAAGTTTTTCATAATGCTTATATTCACCTTTTTAATGAATGTAAGTTGGGCGACTCCCATTACAGTAAAAGACGTTTTGAATCGAGATGTGACATTTAACGCACCAGCTCAACGAGTGATTGTCGGCTTTTACCCAGAAGATTACATGGCAATTGGGACTGAAGCGGCCTACGACAAAGTCGTCGGTATGTCGAAATACATTTGGCAAGCACGTCAAGCCAACTGGGACATGTATGTAAATCACCGGCCTTCATTAAATGACATACCAGGTATTGGACGTGTTGATACAAGAACCTTTTCAGTCGAAAAAGTAATCGGCTTAAATCCTGACCTTTTACTTTTGGCCGATTGGCAATTTAAAGGTCTCGGTGATGATATCAAAAAAATTGAAGACGCCGGTATTCCTGTGGTTGTAGTCGATTATAATGCCCAAACGTTAGAAAGGCATATTAGAAGCACAGAGCTGATTGGAATAATCACAGGACAAGAGAAAAGAGCCTTAACAATTGCCGCTGAATACAAAGAAACCGTTGAGAGTATTAGCCAGAGGCTGTTCGATGCAAAACTTCCAAAACCTAAAATTTATACTGAGTTCGGTGCGTCAGGAGTGCAAGAACTTGGTTTTACCTTCGGTAAAAATATGTGGGGCGCAATTGCAACGATGAGTGGAGGGGATAATATTTCTGCGCCTTTTATTGAATGGTGGGGGAAACTCAACCCAGAACAAGTTATCGCCTCTAATCCAGATGTTATTGTAATTACAGGTTATGAAACAGGACAAGGAAGTGACGCCATGATTATGGGTCAGGGAGTTAATACAGATGACGCCCATAAGCGTCTGGTGGGCTATAAGGAGCGCTTAGGCTGGTCTTCAATTTCTGCTGTTAAGCACAATCGTTTATATGGCGCTTACCATGGGGCCTGCCGTACCATATTAGACAGCGCCATGATTGAATTTTATGCCAAAGCCATGTATCCAGAGCTCTTTTCAGATTTACAACCGGAACAAGCGTATTTGGATTTTTACAAAAAATACCTTCCTGTAACCCCTGAAGGCGTCTTTACGCTAAAACTATGACATGTGAGGATTAACACTATTCTTGGAGATTGCTGTATTTCATTATTTATAAAACATCAGTAAGTGCGGTCTATACACAGAAAAACCTGAAGACACAGATAAACATTAGAAACATAAACCGCTAAACTGTTGATTATTTTATATTTATTAAAATAATCAACAGTTTAGCTATCTGGGATAGCGTGCACTCTATTTAACCGACAAGAGAATTATTATAAAAATAAAAACGTTAAAAATCTCACATATAAAAAATTTCATTGATCATAAAAAACACGGTTTAATTTACTGTATAAAAAAGTATTTTTTTGTAAACATTAAAATCATTATTTAAATTAAATAGTTGAGTAGAGAAAATCATTCTAAAAATTAAAATACTGTTTTTTGTTATTTTATGTAGTGAGGGAGCCATTATTTAATTTTCATACTTCATTCTTGCTAATCATTAATCTTAGGTATAGTGTTTTATCTAATATAAAGAAACAATGTCGTAAATAAATCAGGTAAAAAAAGCGGAAACTTAATAAGATCCATTCATTTTTATATTCTCTTTTCCGTTTAAAAATCAAAAAGAGAAATAAACATAATATTTTCATCTGAAATTATATAACGTGGAGAGCGCATCATGGCCATTACAGCACAACAAGAAACAGAGATACTAAAAACAATAATAGGACTCTTTAACGCTGGCATCGATGCGAATAACCTTTCCAGCTTTGCAAATATTATTGATAGTGGTCAGAGTATGCTCTCGTTATCGAACGCACTCGCCAACACAACCGTATTTAAAGAGATTATCCTTGCAGGCAAAGTCACACTTGATAGTCAAGTAGACATATTAATGAACAACTTTGGCTTAACATCTGATGACAACCCGTTAAGCGCTGGCTCACAAGCCAAAGCCTTTTTTACGGCCAGTTTAAGTAATGGCGCTGGCTTCGGAGCCATTGTTAATGAAGCCATCAATTTTCTCGCTCAAGAGAATTTAGACCCAGCATTTGTCCCGGTTGCTACGTTACTAAACAACAAAGCCTTAGTCGCTAAAGCGTATGTCGCCACTAATCCACCTGTCGATATACCGACTTTAATTGGATTGATGTCAGGTGTAACAACAACTAACGCTACAACACTTGAAAGTGCGGCCGCTTTCGTGGAGCAGTATTCCGTAAAAAACATTTCTCTAACGGCGGCGGCAGACAATTTTGTCGGTACAAATCAAGTAGATTCCTACTCAGCTGTCTACGACCCTACAGGGAATGCCACCACGCTAACAAATTCAGATGTAATCAATGGAGGAGATGGAGTAGATACATTAAGCCTGCGTATAGCAAGCGTAATAAATGCAGGAAATGGCGGAGATGTTATTTCTCCTTCTCTCTCTAATGTAGAGAATTTTTATTTAAAAAATCAAGCTGTCGATTCATTTAAGTTTGATTTCACGAATGTCACTGGCGAATCTCTTATTGTAGATCAAGGTTCTGTATCCGGCGCTCATACTAAACTCATCAATCTTGATTCCACGACAAAAATAGGTATGACAGATACCCTAGGTTTAACTTTCGCTAACTTTAGCGGTGACCGCTCAGGCACTACCGATGCCTTTTCTTTAGCGCTTAATGGGGCTGGCTCAACGTTACAGTTCAGCATATTTGGGGCGATCAATGCAGACGGCTCAAACGACAACAGCTTTGAGATAGCGCATATTTCAAGCACAACTAATGCGTCATATATAACATTAGGGTTAGATAAATTAACGCTCTCAACACTGAATATTTCAGGGGATGCGTCTTTAGTAATGGATATCCATAATGACTTTACTGGGCTAAGTACAGTCTACGCCTCTTCGATGACAAGTGGTGGTGTTGATATTGACGCGCGTGACAGTACAGAAAGCAATTTTATTTTCATGGGGAGTGTTGCGGATGACCGGATTATTTTGAAAAACAGTACCATAAACACCTCTGCAACTCTGGATGGCGGTACTGGTAAAAACACACTTGCCACATTTAGCTTTAACAATTTAAATGCAGACGCGGTAAATCGTATTAGCGGTTTTTCAACATTAGAAGGCGTTGATGGCGCTGAAAATATTAATGCCGCGAATCTTTCTGGTATTAACCACTTTTTGTTTACGGGAAGAACAGGGAATAATAATGGCTTTACACTCTCTGACATTGAAAGTAGCGACAGAAGCTCATTCGAAACAGACATATCATCTGGCGGAAGTTATGCACTGCGAGTAGAAGGTAAAAATGCTGGCAATACGGCCACCATTGAATTAATCAGTTCTACCGCAACAAATGGGGAAACCGTTTTCACAGCCACGTCCAATAATAACGAAAGATACGGCATTGAAGTTCGTTCTAATATTTCTTCATTAACGCTCGATTCAACCGGCACCGGTTTGCAAGCCAATGTGATTGAAACCAATCAAAACAATAACCACAACGGTTATGCAATAGGAAATAACAGTACATCGGTATTTTCAATTACTGGAACACATGATTTAAGTTTGATGGCAAAAGCAGGGGTAGACATATCAAATGGTCAAAAACTAGCGGGGTTTTCCAATGCGGCTAATATCGATGCAAGTTCTTTTACCGGTGTTTTACGAATTGCCGGGTCGTTATCTGATGATGTGATTAAAGGTGGTAGCCATTCTGATATTATCTATGGCCAAGGTGGGGCCGATACACTAACAGGAAATGGTGGGGCCGATCAATTTAGGCTGTCAGGGTACAATAACAATGCAGACTTAATCACTGACTTCAATAATGGAACAGATAAGATAGGGCTTAACCAATTTGACTTTAGCAATACAACCGCCACCCAGGGTGGTGCCCTATTGTCTATTACAGACTATGTTGAAAACCGACTTGGCATTACGAATATAGGCAACGCCGACTCTCAAAAAATCATAGAATTACAGTCTTCTTTAAATGGAGACCAAATTTCAACAGACACTGGGGCCGCCGTTGACGCGTTTGTACTGGTTCATAATACGACGTCTGGTCAGGCTGAATTGTGGTACGACAACGACTGGAGCTCATCTACTAATCGAGACCAAGTAGTTACATTTGATAATATAACCGATTTAGTGGGCGTTCAATCCTTCAGTAATTCTGACTTTGTTGAGTATACCTACTAGAAAAACAATACATAACCTCTGAGGAGCCATTCCTCTCAGAGGTTATTTTGTTATTACTGATAGAAAAAGTCGACTTAACCTGTTTTGTCTAATTAATGCATAGATAGGCCAACACACATAACACCTACCTTATTACATCAAACATGGGCATCAAACGTGCCTAAAAATGCTAAGACAATCTCCACATCTTTATTAACGTAAAATGAAAATAGTTCTGTTAAAAATAAAAAAACAGTATGTAAGTACAATTATTCAAGGTATAAGAAGCACTTAACCTATCTTTACTTTTGGAACCATTTTGCATGCCTAGTGACGATTTTATTGACCTGCTAAAACGGCTTATCCGACAACCCAGTGTTGTTGGTGCTGAACACTCCTTTTTTCGTGTATTACAAAGAGAATTAGAGGAACGAGGGGCGAAAGTTACCTGGTATGAAGGTTTACTTGTTGCCCAAGGAAGTGACCCACTCAGCACCATGTTTTCAGCCCATATTGATCGACATGGCCTCGTTTGTACTGGGCCAAACGAGTTCCAATACGCGGCCTTTGTTTCAGCCAATCGTACAGACCTACTGAACAACTCGGTATCAGAAGAGCTGATGTCAAAAGTGACTGAACGTTACAACCACGAAGAAGTGTTTGCGTATGAGCCTTGGTCAGGTGTTTATCGAGGCAAAGGCACCATAAAAAGTTCTTATGTCTGTGAGTTTCGTAACAACTTAATTTTTGAAATTGAGGGTTTGGAAAGTGTTGTTGCAGGCACTCCAATTGCCTTTAAAGACAAATTAACTATCGGCAATAATCGTTTAGAGGGGCAATTAGATAATGTTATCTCGGCCGCCGCCTTGGTTGACTTATTCGATCATGGTTTCAAAGGCACCGCTTTCTTTACTGCGCAAGAAGAAGCGGGGAAAAGTTGGCGCTATTTACTTGAATGGTTTCGTCGTTTTGGAGGTTCAACAAACCGGCTTTTCGTCATTGATACCAGCCCATTTCCTAACTTAGAGTCTGCAAATGAACAGCTTTTAGTGCTCAGAGAAAAGGATGCAAACGCGACCTTTAATCATGATAGCACTAAGCAGCTTGAGGCTTTATGCATCAAAAACAACATCCGCTATTTATTTAAAAATCGCTATGTAGAGAGCCTAAACACAAAACGAGCAGAACAAGGCTTGCCACCGAGTACGTTCGGTAGCACCGAGCTGGGCAGAATTATCGCGTCTTCAAATGGCTTGGTAGACGGTACCACAATACAAATTCCTACCATTGGCTATCACACCATGCACGAGTCGGCCTCATTAGAGTCAGTAGAGGCTTTCCTCGATATTCTCAAAATGGTCTCTACTATTTAAAGCACGGTACGCCTTTCATCAAGCGCGATCTTAAGAAGAGCAACTTGACGTTCTGTTTTTATTTTATACAGTTAGATCGTCAATAGCCCCCATTTTGGGCTTTATTTGAATGACTTTCGTGGTGCTCAATATTACCGTTTTGAGCCGACACACCATAGCACTTTTCCTATAACTCTTTTTTGCGATACCCAACCGATACGCTCAGGCGTGAGGCTTTTATGATTCTCACCACTAAGCCAAAGCAACCCTCCTGGAGCAATATGAAGAATTGTTTTTACGATAAACCCATATACAGAATGATCCACTACAACCAATTGATTCACTTCTAGCGACCAATATAAGCGACTTACAAAAACAAAGTCCCCATCATAAAGACGGGGACTCATGCTCTCTCCTTGAACCTTAATAAAGCGAAACATAAATGGCTCCTTATTCACGGGCAACACTTTCTTTCACCCTTAAATAACGTTCAACCTTTGAGATCGGGGTACACCACATCAAGCCTAGGAGGATAAGGGCAACTAACGCGATATACACCAACGCCTTTAGTAAACCAAAACGCTTCGGCAAACTCATTCACCAATTCAACTAGCGCTTCACCTTCCTTACGGTCAATATTTTGCTTACATTTTGATGCTTGCACCATGATATTGTGGGCTAAACGGTGCATATTAGGTACTTGCTCAAACTGTGGCTCTTTAAAGTAATCCCCCCAAATAACACTCACCGCCTCTTTAACTTCTGTACTTGCCGACTCTTTTTCACTCACCAAGCGCGCTATTTGAGAGTAATCGGCTACTCTCATGTCATCTTTCCCTTCTATCTCTTGAATCAAGTCCATCAAACGAACACAACTTAGAGCCGCCAATTGTGCTGTCGAAGGATCATAAATTTTGCAAGGAATATCACAATGTGCCTGAGCCGTTTTAAAGCCAATGATGTTATCGATTATTTTTACTAGGTTATATATCATGACCTTTACCCTCTTGATGTGGCCATTTCTTAGGCTTACGAATCACGTATTTATAAGCAAAAGCGCCCACAATAACCGACCCAATCGCCACCAGGGTAATAATATGAAGTGGGTCACTAGACCAATGAGAATGGTCATGTCCTGGGTGAGCCATACCTAGCTGGCTTACCAGTGATAAACAGATGATTACAACCCTGTTTGTCAGTGTATTTTTCATTCGCTTTATCCTTAATAAATGCTTTATTTTTTAATGATGTACAACATGTTTTGTGCAAGAAACCGTGTGGGCAAGAGCTTGCATAAGCGCTTTACTTTGTGAAATAAGTTCCTTGCTGTAGCTCTGAGAAAAAAGCTCCCATTCAAAACGAATATGAGTCGCCGTTCTCATGATGAGCTCTCTCTGTTCAAAGTCTAAATTAGGCCGAACAATAATACTTTGAAGAAAATTAACCGCTTGTTCGTACTGTGTATTTGCAGAGACATAATCTCCTAATGCGGTGTAAGATTCGGCCATATTGAAAAAACTGACCGTCGTAGCCGCCACGGCTGACTCTGGGTCTTTCTTAAAATCATCATCAAACGATTGTTCTGCTTGTGTTAACGCCTGCTTATTTAAATCAACAGCATCAGAAAACGCGTGTTTGGAATAGGCATTATTCGCTAATCTCGTTAAACTTTCCCAATTATGCATAGCTCTCTCCATCAATTATATGGCTGCAAACCAAGTTAATGAGAATCATTATCATACAAAAATGAAATAAAATCCAACCTTAATGATAATAAATCTCATTTATTTGAAATGACTTTTTTGATGCATAGGAGAACGTCGTTCTAGTGTTAAACGAACAGCAAGGTTCGTATGTGTTTTATAGCGCGGTTTTTATAGCGATGGTAATTAATAGCCGATGGAGGGGCCGTAAGCGCTCTAGGCTTTTTTGCCCTATTCACATCATTCTTAGTCCTATGATATAGATAATGTACATTACCTTTTCGAGTCTCTCCTAGGTTCATATAGTATTTCTATATATGAACCTAGGCATAGATTAACTTCGACTAGAGCTTGCTAAGAGCATACTTGCAAAAACGAATAAGCTTCCCATTCCTTTGTTTAGCCTGTTCAAACCGGCTTGGCTTTTGATTAACCGACGAATTGTGTTACCACTCACAGCATAAATATAGGCTGCAAAAAATTCAGCCATAATAAAAGTGACTCCAATCACGATAAATTGAGGTGTAACAGGAAGGGTAAGATCCAATAACTGGGGAAATATCGCTGTGAAGATCAATATGGCTTTCGGGTTACTTATCGCAATCAAAAATTCCTGACGCCCCCTCAAATAGTGCCCAGATAGAGCGATGCTTTTATTCTCAGATTCATGCTCATCCAAAGCGATTGGAGCACTGCGCCAAGTTTTCACACCGATATACAATAAATACACTACGCCAAGCCACTTAACAACGCCAAACCAAAAAACAGAGGAGACAATAATTGCGCCAAGTCCTAATGCAGAGACCAGCATCAAAATAGAAAATGCCAGATTACGACCGATTGCCGCAACGACGGCAGACATACTCCCAGACTGCATGCCGTTATACATAGCCGTAAAATTATTTGGTCCTGGAGATAATGCCAATAAAAATAAAAAAGGCGTTATCGCAACCCATAAACTCCAACTCATTCTAGATCTCCAATTGTAAAATGCGCACTTATCAAGATTAATCACTCTCTTATCACCCCCTTAATACATAAAGCCGTGGAATCAGAGAGTGAACAAGCTTACTAAGTACCATTAAAATTGGTTTTCTACAAGTACGTCCGACAATGGCAATTGGCCAGACCTAGGATAAGCCTCTTTTTCTGCGTACCCGATAGCCATCATCATCGCAATCACATGATTTTTAGGGAGTTGTATTAACTCTGCCACTTTATCATGATCGAAACCTACCATAGGACAAGAGTCATACCCTAACCCTTTTGCAGCCAGCATCATTGTCTGAGCGGCCATACCGCATGAACGCATGGCTTCATCTCTTTGTAGCTGTTCTTTTTGGTTATAAAAATTGTGCATCATTGGTAACAACATATCTTGAGTTTCTTTCGGACTGTTTGCCACGTAACGTTCTGGACGATCATTCCAGGCATTTACATCAGCACATAAAACAAAGAGTTCGGATGCATCTGATACTTGAGCCTGTCCCCAAGCCAATGCTTTTAATTTTTCTCTTTGCGCTCTCTCCGTCACTCTTACAAAGCGCCAATGTTGAATGTTATAGGATGTAGGAGACAATAAAACAGAGTTCATCAGTGTTTTAAAATCCTCATCCGTCATGTTTAAATTAGGCTGATAGTGTTTTACTGCTCGGCGCTGCTCAATGGCTTGAAAGATATTCATAGCGTTTTCTTTAACCTCATATTGTTTAAAAATACTTGAATCTAAAGCGATACATCCGCTGAAGTGAACTTTACATTGTTTTAAATTGATTAATAAACTGACTTCAAAGAAAATGATTGTAGAATTAAACTCAACAATGGAATCTTCATGGAAACTTTTTCAGCCATCCCCGTCTTTGTTGCCGTCGTAGAGAACGGCAGTTTTTCTAAAGCGGCCGAGAAATTAGGCACAAGCAAATCCGCCGTGAGTAAGCGAGTGAGTCGGCTGGAAAATACTTTAGGTGTGAAATTACTTCATAGAACAACACGAAAACTCAGCTTAACGGGGGCTGGTGAGCAATACTTTCACTATGCTCTTAAAGCACTTATCGCGGCTTCTGAGGGTATAGATACCGTCACACAGCTACAAGGCAAACCTAAAGGCGTGTTAAAAGTCAGCTCACCAATGTCGTTTGGTCGTTTGCACTTGGCACCTTTAGTCGCGGACTTTTTAACGCATTATCCAGATATAACACTCAATCTCGTTATGGACGATAAAAAAGTGGATTTAGTTGAAGCCGGCTTTGATGTGGCCATTCGAGCAGGAGAAATGCAAGACTCATCGTTAATTGCTCGACGTTTAGCCTCTTGCAGAAGTGTTATCTGTGCGTCTCCATTCTATCTGGAAAAGCATGGGATACCATCCACACCTGCAGAGCTTAAAGAACATAATTGCATCAGTTTTTCGTACGGTAATAACGCGAATGAATGGGTCTTTCATCATTCAGATGGTATTCAAAAAATCAAAGCCGAAGGTAATTATCAAGTAAACAACAGTGAAGCATTACAAAAAGCAACACTAGAAGGGTTAGGCATTGCTAAAATCCCTACTTTTGTCATTGGACAAGATATCTCAAAAGGGCACCTAGTACCTCTTTTAGAACAGTATTCACTTCCCATGCAGACTTTCTACGTGGTGTTCCCAGAACGTCGCTACTTACCTGCAAAAGTACGTGTTTTTCTCGATTTTATTATAGAAAAGTTGGCAAGTGATCACCCTTATTGGGAGGTCAATAGTACAATCAGCCAGTCATAAATTACTCTAATTCCTCTTTCGACTTAGCGTATTTATAGACGGTGTTTCGGCTTACGCCAGCCATTTTGGCTGTTTGAGAAATATTGCCTTTATATTCATGTAACAGTCTAGGTATTAACCTTTCTAAAGACTCTTCAATTTTATCAGGTTGAGTTTCCTCATGATTGTCCATATCATCAAAGAAATCATCTGGTAAATGCCAATCCTCTAACACATCATTGTCTGCCATGGCCATTCCCACCTTTAACACATGCACCAATTGACGCATATTACCAGGCCATGGGTGTTTTGCTAACAGTGCTAACATCTCTTTTGAAAGCGCTGGACCAGGCTCCTCTTGGCGTAGCCGGTTATGTAAATATTGTATCAATTCAACTTTATCACTCCGCTCACGCAAGGCCGGTAACTCTATATTGAGTCCAGAAATACGGTAATACAAATCCTGTCGAAAGCGGCCTTCTTTTACTTCCGTCTTTAACGCTCGGTTAGTAGCTGAAATAAGTTTAATATCAACAGGATACACTTCAGTCGAACCTAAAGGTGTCACAATCCTTTCTTGTAACACCCTCAGTAGACGGGACTGAACGGCCATTGGCATTTCACCAATTTCATCAAGAAATAGCGTCCCTCTATGAGCTCGACGTATTAATCCTATCGAACCTTTATTTTGCGCGCCCGTAAACGCACCTTTTTCATACCCAAACAACTCAGACTCAACCAGCTCTGAAGGTATCGCAGCACAATTAACCGCCACCAGCATTTCAGCGGCTCTAGAACTGTGGTAGTGCAAACTTCTGACAAAAATTTCTTTCCCAGCTCCAGTTTCCCCATGAATTAAAATAGGGATGTCTTTCTCCATTATTTTGTGAGCTTGTTTCACTAATCTTTCAACTCTCTCATCACCATGTTGCAATTCATCAAGGGCGATAACATTATCAGGGATCATTTTTGGTTTGATGTTAGGAGCGGCGTTCGATTTATCATTTGATTTGTTCTGTAAAGGTGAAATGTAGTCTTTTCGATTTCGAAAATCAGGTATTTTCATTATTTGTAGCGCAGGTGGAATTACTTTAACGTAAAATTGATAACGTCCCATAGCCAATAATTTCATCGGTAAATTGAGTGGGTGATGCTTGATATCTCTCATTTCACAGTCAAACAATTGATTAACATTTAACAAGGCTAAATCCCTGGCTAACACAACTTCTGCACGACGATTCGCAGACACTATCGTACCATTCTCGTCCAACACCAAAATACCAGACCAATGGCTATCTAAACTCACCACGTTCGTATTGAAGCTTAAGATAAAATGATCTTTCTGGAAGGCGGAAAATATCAATCTATTCTCCACACTTAAAGACATCAATTTAACCATGCCAAAAGTATGGTCTTGAGGAAGATAAGCGTCCGAGGAGATATCAAGCACACCGACTAAATCATTATTAGAATTATAAATAGGGGATGCCGATCCCACCATAAAACGATTCGCTCGTAAAAAGTGTTCGTCGCGGCCCACTTGAATCGCTTCACCTGTAATCAGTGCGGTGCCGATTGCATTCGTTCCTACGCCCATTTCGGTCCATTGATTCCCCCCTACTAATCCGTGCTTAGCGGCGGTTCCAAAACGCGGCTGCCCCCAGGTATTGAGAACATGCCCTTGCCTATCTGCCAAGACAATCATGCATGACGAATTGCTTAAAATATTCTCATAATAAGGTAAAACTTCATTTTCAGTTGTTTCTAATAAGCTACGATGCTGATCAACTAAATCATTCAATATACCTTTAGGTAACGCCGCAAAATCCGGTTGACTGCTGTGGTCCAATCCAAATTTTTCGCAGCGATACCATGACTCTTGAATAAGCTCTTTATGTGCTGTTTCTTTAGCCTTTTCTTTAGATAAAGAACTATCCGTAGACAGTTGATTCTTATTGTTTTTATCTTCTTTTTTCACTTATTTCTCCAAACCACAGCACTCAAGAATACAGGCGATTTTTTGCATTATCAAAATGAACAAACATACATTTCTAGAGTATCAAAAATACGCTAAAGCCGTTAACAACTGTTCATAGAATTCGCGATACTGTAAACACTTTGAACACTTATGAACACTCTTTCTTTTCAGAGAAAAAACACCAAAAAGAGCCAAAAAAACGAAAAAAATCTTTTTATTTCAAATGCTTAAATCTAACACAGCATGGATTTATTATTTTTGGCACGGATTATGTAACCCTAACATCATAATTACGTGTTCGCTTTCGCACTTTTTGATTCTAAACAGAACCAAAAGCAAAAGAAGAATGCAAACATAATAACAAAAAAAAGGTAATTCACATGTCTTTAACGCTGCAAAATGTGACGCGCGTTGTTGAAGGTGAAACTTGGATCGATGAGGTTAATTTAAGCCTTGAACCAGGTTCCTTCAATGTTTTGCTTGGCCGAACGTTATCCGGCAAAACAACGCTTATGCGCCTCATGGCAGGTCTTGATCGACCCACTAAAGGTAAAATTCTGATGAATGGTGTTGATGTAACGGGCATGCCTGTTCGTGATCGCAACATTTCAATGGTTTATCAGCAGTTTATCAACTATCCCAATCTAACCGTATACGAGAACATAGCTTCTCCTCTTCGACTCGCAAAAATGAGTGAGACTGAAATTGATCGCCGTGTTAGAGAAACGGCCGAGATGCTTCGAATTGACCCTTTTTTAGACCGCTTACCACTGCAACTATCTGGTGGTCAGCAACAACGTACCGCCATGGCAAGAGCACTGGTAAAAGATTCACAAATCATTCTTTTCGACGAGCCTCTTGTCAACCTAGACTACAAACTACGAGAAGAGCTTCGACAAGAATTGCGCGCCTTATTCAAAGCACGTAATTGCATTGCGGTGTACGCAACAACAGAGCCAAACGAAGCGCTTGCACTTGGTGGCAATACAGCCGTATTGCATGAAGGTAAGTTATTACAAATGGGGCCTACCGCTCAGGTCTATCATCAGCCAAAGACCATTATTACCGCAGAAATGTTTTCAGAGCCGCCAATCAATGTTGTACCTGGCCGCGTGAGCGATGAGGAAGTGACTTTTGACGAAACCGTGCATTTTAGGCTAAACAATGACCTGCGAAGATTGCCTCCAGGTGACTACCAGTTTGGTGTTAGAGCATCTCATATCGGTCTTGTTCCACACTCTGATGATGATTTAGAACTGCCTGTAAGGGTGGATCTTGCTGAGATTAGCGGTTCAGAAACCTTCTTACATGTTCACAATTCACATTTTGATCTTGTACTCCATCTATCAGGCGTACATGAATATCAAGTTGATCAAAATATTAAAGTCTATTTTCCAACACATAAACTTTACGCCTTTGACGCTCAAGGTCAGATGGTGCATTCCCCAGCAAGAATGAGGGATCAATAATCATGGCTGAAATTACTTTAAATGCATTAGCTCACAGTTATGTCGAGCACCCTTCTAGACCTGAAGATTATGCTATCCGTGAAATGTCACATGTGTGGGAGCAAGGTGGTGCATTTGCTTTGCTAGGTCCATCAGGCTGCGGTAAATCAACTCTGCTCAATATTATTTCTGGATTACTCGAACCATCGAATGGCGAAGTTTTATTTGACGGTAAACGCGTTAACGAACTCAAACCAGAAGAACGAAACATCGCTCAAGTATTTCAGTTTCCCGTCGTTTACGACACCATGACTGTATACGACAATCTTGCCTTCCCGTTACGAAATATTGGCGTACCGGAATACAAGGTGAAATCGAAAGTTCACGAAGTTGCCGAAATTCTTGAATTATCGGAGCAATTAAAGCGCAAAGCAAAAGGCTTATCTGCGGACCAAAAACAAAAAGTATCCATGGGTCGAGGGTTAGTTCGGGACGATGTTTCAGCGATCTTATTTGATGAACCATTAACGGTAATTGACCCTCAATTAAAGTGGAAATTACGCCGAAAACTGAAGCAAATACATGAGCAATTTAATATTACCATGGTATATGTGACTCATGACCAACTAGAGGCTTCTACTTTCGCCGACAAAATCGCAGTTATGTATAACGGTCAAATTGTACAGTTCGGCACACCAAGAGAACTCTTCGAAAAACCCGCACACACTTTTGTGGGCTACTTTATTGGCAGCCCAGGAATGAACTTCTTCGAAGCGGAGTTGAAGGACCAATTAACCTTCGGCGAACACATTATTTCCACTAGTGAGGCCATGCTGGATCGCCTAAAGGCCATGAACAGCAAAAAAATAACCATCGGTATCCGGCCTGAGTTTGTTCATGTTTGGGATGGAAAAAATGACGATGCCTATCCAGTAGATGTCGATTACGTAGAAGATTTAGGGACCTATAAGATCCTTTCATTCCTCTTTAATGGGCAGTTAATGAAAGCACGCTTAAGTGAAGACCAACAAGTACCTTCTGGCCAGATTTATGTCAGCTTCCCAGAGCAATGGACCAAGATCTATGTTGATGAGTACTTAGTCGAACTACAGGACTCAGCCCTGAATTCACACTCATCTCAAACAACAGACTCCTTGGAGGCTCACAATGCAAACTAAGGTTGAGAACAACAAGGCATGGTTCCTTGTTATGCCCGTTTTCTTGATTGTGGCTTTTTCTGCAATCATCCCCTTAATGACGGTTGTTAATTATTCTGTTCAAGACATTTTCGACCCTTATACTCGATACTTCGTTGGCACTGAGTGGTTTAAACAGGTGATGCTCGACAGCCGTTTACACGAAGCCTTACTACGCCAATTCATATACTCCTTCACCATTTTGGCTATTGAAGTACCGCTTGGCATTTGTGTCGCATTGATGATGCCAACAAAAGGTCGAGGAGCCTCTTTAGCACTCATTTTAGTCGCGATTCCATTACTGATTCCATGGAACGTGGTTGGCACAATTTGGCAAATTTTTGGTCGAGCTGACATCGGCTTATTTGGTGCCTTTATGTCTGAAATCGGCGTTAACTATAACTATGCCTCTGATACAACAGATGCTTGGCTGACTGTCATTCTCATGGACGTATGGCACTGGACTCCGCTGGTAGCACTTTTATGTTATTCCGGATTACGAGCCATTCCAGAAGTCTATTATCAAGCCGCTCGAATCGATCAGGCGTCACGTTGGGCTGTTTTCCGTCATATTCAGCTTCCTAAGCTCACTAACGTCTTAATCATTGGTGTTTTGTTGAGATTCATGGACTCTTTCATGATTTATACCGAACCTTTCGTCTTGACGGGTGGTGGACCTGGCAGTTCAACAACTTTTTTAAGCCAATCATTAGTACAGCAAGCCATAGGACAGTTTGACATTGGCCCAGCGGCTGCGTTCTCTTTGGTGTATTTCTTAATCATCTTATTAGTGTGCTGGGTGTTCTATACCACCATCATGAATATGCAGAAAGATAAGTAGGAGCCAGTCATGACACAATCTACAACCGCACCGCAGAACCGCTCAAAAGTCATACTTACAGAGCAAGCTCCCGTTGTAAGTATTGCAGATAGAAAAGCCAAGAACGCTACCTTACGAGGTCGTATCGGTCTGATGGTTTATCTTGTTTTATTGTTATTACCCATTTATTGGTTAATCAACATGTCGTTTAAGACCAATACTGAGATTTTAAGTGGATTATCTTTTTTCCCTCAAGATTTCACTTTGGCTAATTATGCAAAAATATTCGGTGATCCAACATGGTACATGGGCTATGTAAATTCTATCTTCTACGTTTCCATGAACATGGTCATCAGTCTTTTAGTGGCCCTGCCTGCCGCGTATGCCTTTAGCCGATATAAATTTGTCGGTGATAAACATATGTTCTTTTGGTTATTGTCTAACCGAATGGCGCCACCAGCGGTATTCTTGTTGCCATTCTTTCAGTTGTACTCTTCTGTTGGTTTATTCGATACCCATATTGCTGTCGCACTTGCTCACTGTCTCTTCAATGTCCCTCTTGCCGTTTGGATACTAGAAGGCTTTATGAGTGGCGTGCCTCGCGAAATTGACGAAACAGCTTATATCGATGGTTACAGCTTTCCTCGCTTCTTTATGAAAATTTTCATCCCACTCATACGCTCAGGGATTGGTGTAACGGCCTTCTTCTGCTTCATGTTTTCTTGGGTAGAACTGTTGTTGGCTCGTACATTGACGTCTGTCGAAGCAAAACCCATTGCCGCGATCATGACACGAACTGTTTCCGCATCGGGAATGGACTGGGGGCTACTTGCTGCCGCTGGGGTGTTAACCATTTTACCTGGAATGCTCGTTATTTACTTCGTTCGTAACCATGTCGCGAAGGGCTTTGCCCTTGGCCGAGTGTAAGGAGAATTATTATGGAGTGGATGTCTTGGACGTTACCAACGGCGCTATTCTTCAGCGGTATTGCCATCATTTTGATCGGTATGACTGTTTGGCAAATTATGTCGCCTTCCATTGAGCGCAGAGGGTTTATTCCTTTAGCAACAACTCGTGGAGATCGACTTTTTATTGGGCTGCTTAGCAGTGCCTTTATCCACCTAGCATTTGTGTCGTTGACTAATGCTGATCTTTCGGTGGCAACAGCTCTTTGCGTTATTTGGATGATTATCCTAATGCGCTGGGGTTAATAAACGAAAACTTAATAGGATTTTTAGCATGGATGCTTTTATAAAACTAAACTTTGTTGAGGTAAAATATGCACTACAATAAGAAAAAACTTGCACTAGCCGCCTTACCCTTTGCCGTAATGTTACACTCGGCTTCCCTCTGGGCTGACGCGTATTCTGATGCGGCAGAAAAGTGGGTTGACTCTGAGTTTTCGGTTTCGACATTAACAAAAGAGCAACAGCTTACTGAAATGCAATGGTTTACGGAAGCGGCTAAAAAATTCCGAGGCATGGAAATTAATGTTGCATCAGAAACATTAACAACACACAAATATGAGTCTCAAACATTAGCCAAAGCCTTTGAAGAAATTACCGGCATTAAAGTCAACCATGATTTGATCCAAGAAGGCGATGTTGTTGAAAAGTTACAAACACAAATGCAATCTGGCCGTAACATCTACGATGCTTATGTTAATGATTCCGACTTAATTGGTACTCACTTTCGCTACGGTAAAGTCGTTCCTATCTCTGACATGATGATAGGTGACGGTAAAGATTACACCCTGCCAACATTAGACCTTGCTGATTTCATTGGGTTAGATTTTACTACTGGACCAGATGGCAAACTTTATCAGTTACCAACACAGCAATTTGCTAACCTTTATTGGTTCCGCGCCGACTGGTTCGCACGTGAAGATCTGAAAGAAAAATTCAAATCCATTTATGGTTACGAGTTAGGTGTACCAGTTAACTGGTCTGCTTATGAAGACATTGCAGAGTTCTTCACTGATAAAGTGAAAACAATCGATGGTGAGCCTGTTTACGGCCACATGGATTACGGTAAAAAAGACCCGTCTCTAGGCTGGCGCTTTACCGATGCTTGGTTCTCTATGGCAGGCGCTGGTGACAAAGGCTTACCAAATGGTCTTCCTGTTGATGAATGGGGCATTCGTATTAAAGACGCCTGCTCCCCAGTGGGGTCAAGTGTCTCTCGTGGCGGTGCAACTAATGGTCCTGCGGCCGTTTATGCCACAACCAAATACGTTAATTGGCTAAGTAAATATGCGCCACCAGAAGCTCAAGGTATGACCTTCTCTGAGTCTGGGCCTGTTCCCGCTCAAGGTAGCATTGCACAACAAATCTTCTGGTACACGGCCTTTACAGCCGATATGACGACACAGGGTCTACCTGTTGTAAATGAAGACGGCACACCGAAATGGCGTATGGCTCCCTCTCCTGTTGGACCTTACTGGGAAGAAGGCATGAAAAAAGGCTACCAAGATGTGGGCGCCTGGACATTCATGAATTCTACTCCGGACGATCGCCGTCTTGCAGCATGGCTATATGCTCAGTTTACAACGTCTAAAACGGTTTCTTTACAGAAAACGTTAGTTGGTCTAACACCTATTCGTGAGTCAGACATCAACTCTCCAGAAATGCAAGAAGCGGCACCAAAACTGGGTGGTTTAGTGGAGTTCTATAAAGGACCTGCTCGTAAAGAATGGTCTCCAACGGGGATCAATGTGCCAGATTATCCTAAATTAGCACAACTTTGGTGGCAGTATATCTCTCAAGCGGCAAGTGGTGAAGCCTCACCACAAGAAGCACTTAACGGCTTAGCTGAAGCTCAAGACAAGGTCATGGCTCGTCTTGAACGTGCAAACGTTCAGCCAGTATGTGGTCCGAAATTGAATGAGCCTCGTGATGAAGCCTATTGGTTAGCTCAACCAGGTTCGCCAAAAGCGAAACTTGCGAATGAAAAACCACAAGGTGTAACCGTAACTTATGAAGACTTACTAAAATCATGGGAATAATCACCCTCACGATATAACCTTCCCATGAATTGACCGGCTTAGGCCGGTCTTTTTTGATCGGTGATCCATTCAATATCACGCTCACGTTTGACAAGAAAAAAACCTACCGCTTTATTTTTGCTAATAGAAACTCAATAACCATCCGTGTTTTCAACGGTAACTGCTTGGTTTTATACAAGAGATTTACTCCCATAGGCGCTGGGGTGTACTTCTGTAAAATTTCAACTAATACACCCTTTTCAAGGGCATCCTTTACCAGCATTCTGGGTTGTAACAAGATTCCTGTGTGTTTGATGGCGGCCGTTTTCAATACTTGGCCACTATTAGAAGCAAGACGAACGTGTTGTTTATTAAAAGCAAGGGTATCAATCCCTAGTGCTCGATGAGCCTGTATATCGCCGTAACTAAATCCTAAACACGAATGATTGAGAAGACTCTCTAATGTGTCAGGCACCGTGTTTTTTTCAAGATAGTCTGGAGAGGCACAAAAAACCATTTCATATTCTCCAATGGAGCGGGCAATTAACTCAGAATCCGCAAGCTCCCCAATCCGAATAATTAGATCAAAGTGATCATGCAATGGATCAATTAAATTGTTGTCGAGAATTAAGTCGATATTAATGCCCTCATTCAAGTTTAAAAAATCCGTCACAATAGGGGCAAGAATAATATTCCCAAACGTCACCGGGCAATTGATTCTTACCGTCCCTGTAGGACGTTCTGCAAACGTTTGAATATTGTTTTCCGCTTCAGAAATATTCTCCAGAATTCTCACACATTCTAAGTAATAGAGTTGCCCAGCATCACTTAAGGAATGACGTCGGGTTGTCCGATGTAGCAATCGAACCCCTAATTGCTGTTCTAAAGACTTGATGTGCTTACCTATCATGGTTGGGCTAATAGCAAAATCAACCGCCGCTTTGGTAAAGCTCTCACTTTGCACCACATGCACAAATATTTGCATGCTTTTTAATTTATCCAGCATTAGCAACCTACAGTTTATAAACAATCAATCAAATACTTATTTATTAACTTGTAGGAGTCAATTAGATTACCGAATTATATGATTTTATACACTTATTTGGATGATCAAATGTTGCAATCAGGTCTATTTATTACTGCTGAAATCCGTATCAAGCCGGAGAAAGAGCTCCGTCATGCCATTACGGCTTTATACGCATTTTGTCGCGCCATGGAAACGGAGCCCGGTTGTTCTATGGCACTGCCATTACAAGATAAGGAAGACCCATGCCGTTTTATTTTATGGGAAAGATACGATGACAAAACGGCCTTTGAGGCACACTTTCAAGCTCAGCACACTCAAGATTTTATTGCCTCTGGCTTGACAGATTTAATTCAGGCGTTTGAGTTGCAACAGCCTGAATTGGAGCCATTACTATGAGTAAAATATTGAACTGGGGAATTATTGGAACCAGCTTTATCTCTGATGTGATGGCCGATGCCATTCTTCAAGAAGGGAAAACGTGCCTCTATGCCGTTGCCGGTCGCTCAGCAAAACCTTTAGCAGAGTTTGCAAAAAAATACCACATCGGTCATGTTTACCAAGACTATGATGCGCTGATCAATGACAGCAATATCGATATTATCTACATTGCTTTACCTAACCATTTGCACCATGAGTTTATTATAAAAGCAGCCAATGCAGGTAAAGCCATACTCTGTGAAAAATCCTTATCGATCGACATGCAAAAAACAGAACGAGCACTCACAGCAGTGGACAACAATAAGGTGTTTTTTGCTGAAGGGTTAATGTACCTAACCCACCCTTTCATCAGCACCATCATGCAGCACATTAACCACAACGTAATTGGTAATATACGATCTATCCACGCTCAGTATTGCGCGCCAATTTCAGAATTTGTTAACCCTCAAAGTAAAGGCGCCTTATTTAATCTAGGCTGTTACCCAATATCTTTAATACAATTGTTGCTGCAACAGTCTTTTGGTGATCATATTTTTCATGATTTCCATGTATCAGCAACGGGTACTCGAGGTAATGATGGGAATATTTGCGAATCCTCAGTCCAGTTTCGGTTTATGAACCTAGAAAAACAAAAGCCAGTTATGGCTCAAGTATATACAGCAGAGACCTATGGGTTACATGCAAGCGTTACTATTTTAGGTGAAGCAGGACGTATTGAACTGTTATCTAACCCTTGGTTACCAGAAAGTAGCCACAACACCCTACGAGTTACCCAATATGACAAAGAGAGTGAAACCATTGATGTCAACGCCGAGGGTAATGGTTTTTTATACCAAGTAAGACTGATACGTGAAGCACTAGAACAAGGGCATACGGCCTTACAAAGACCTTCCGCTAGGCCTTCAGATTCACATCAAATCATGAAAATGCTCACCGCTTGGTATGATTCCCACAACTAAGATAAAAAACCCCAATAACGGGAATATCCAACTATTGGGGTCTATTTAAAGTGATACGCTGTTCAATATTTCATATAAAAACTAGTTCACTTCAGTAATAAAGTTTTCTTTTGAGCGACGAACTTTTTTCAGGTCAACTAGCCAATCACCGGCGTCTGCACGATAGCCAATAGGGAGTAATATCACTGAGCGTAAGCCGCGCTCTTTTAAGCCTAAGATGGTGTCTACTTCTTCAGGCACAAAACCTTCCATTGGAGTGCAGTCTACTTTTTCTTCCGCCGCCGCAATTAAAGCGGTCCCCAAGCCAATATAAGCTTGACGTGCTGCATGCTGATAATTTACCTCAGCATCACGTTTAGGGTATAGACCCAAAACCATTTGACGATAGTTTTCCCATCCCTCATTAACAAAACCTCGTTCTTCATTTACTAAGTCAAACATCATATTAATTCGTTCTTCCGTGTAGTTATCCCACGCCGCAAATACCAATAAATGAGAACAATCGGTGATCTGACTTTGATTCCAAGCATGCGGTTTGATTTGCTCTTTTATATCCGCATTTTTAACGACGATCACTTCATATGGCTGCAATCCACTTGATGTAGCTGTTAAGCGTGTAGCTTCCAAAATACGGTCAATTTTTTCTTGCTCAGCTGGACGAGAGGCATCCATCTGTTTAGTTGCATAACGCCACTCTAGGTTTTTCAATAATTCAGACATAAATTTAAATCCTAATACAGTATGTTGTCTTTTCTTAATAGCCTCTATTTACTAGATATCAAGGTATGCGGTAAGAAAGAAATGATCATATCGAAAATCTTTTTATTCATAATTCTGCAGATCTTTGATGCCTCTATAGCGCTTCAAATTTCTAAAATGAAAGTGGTTGTGTTTGGTCACGAGCTACCGCTTTTATAGATAAAAAAACCATATGATCATTGTTAATCAAATATTCACAATATTGAATATTAATAGAACATACCACACACAAAACCACTAACAAAACAGACTTGCTAAATGGCTACTTATATTGATTTTTCTTAATCAAAGCTACGGCCGCTTTATGGTTATGTCCTAGGTTTTCCACAGGCGCTTTATCTTCTTTAAACTTGCCCCACTTAGCCACTTCTCTCGCTGGATACACCTTTGGGTTAGCAGGGTATTCCATACTCAAGTTAGCAAAAAATACTTGTGTTTGCTTGATGGTTAACCACTCAAGTAAATCAAGCGCGGCTTGCTTGTTTTTTGCACTCGCTGTTACAGCAACGCCCGTTATATCAACATGAACGCCTTTACCGTCTTGATCAGCCCAGAATAATTTCAATTTAGTATCAGGTTGTTCACGTTTAAATCTTGCAAAATAATAACTGTTAACAATACCCACATCACATAACCCTTGATTAATCGCAGCGGCTATTTTCATATCATCATCAAGAGGGTTCATCGCCAGGTTACTCACCCAACCATTTACTATTTCTTCGGTTTTATCGGTGCCAACATCGTTAATAAGCATTGCTACCAATGACTGACTGTATTCATCTTTGAAAGACCTCAAACACAACCTACCTTGCCATTTTGATTGCGCCAAATCAGCATAACCGTGTAACTCATCGGCTGATACTTTTTCAGGATTATAAAGAATAGTACGAGCTCTTTTTGAAAAGGCAAACCAATCACCCTTACTGGATTTCAAATAGTCAGGCACATTTTTGTCCAAAGTGCGAGATCGTACCGATGACAATAACCCTTTCTGGGAAGCGGACCAAAGGTTTGCGGCGCCAGCCGTTATGAAAAGGTCAGCCGGACTTGCCTCACCTTCAACACTCAAGCGAGAAATTAGAGTGGGCCCGGGTGCGACCAAATAACGAACACCAACGCCAGTCTCTCTCGAATAGTCATCAAAAAGCGGTTTGATGTATGTAGCGTTACGGGATGAATAAACCATCAGTTCCTCAGCTAAAACCAGCTGAGGTAGACTGAATAGAGCCATAATAAAATAACGACAATATGATCGAACTTTCATTTCTAAATACCTCTATAAGTAATAAAAAACGTTTAAGAAGGCTGAGCCCACTGACGAATCAGATTATGATAAATACCGCTTAGATTAATCACATCACTGTGACCAGCACCAAGCTCAACAGTAAGACGTTGCACAGATTGATCCAATTCAAACAAAGTTTCACGTTGTTGACTGTCTCTTACCATGCTCTGTATCCAAAAAAAAGAAGCCACCCTTGCACCTCTACTCACAGGAGATACCTGATGTAAACTCGTCGATGGGTATAGCACTAAGTCCCCTGCATCTAACTTGACACTTTGGGTACCATATTGAGTTTCTATTACCAACTCACCGCCATCGTATTCATCAGGATCGGCTAAAAAAAGCGTGGCAGAAAGGTCCGTACGTATTGTTTGATTGCTATTAGGCAGTTGCATCAATGCGCTATCTATATGAGCACCGTAGGTTTCTGACTCACTGTAACGATTAAATTTTGGTGGGTAAATTTTGTCAGGCAAGGCCGCCGAGATGAATGCCGGATGTTGCGACATCACTCTTAATATATGATTACCAAGACTCACGGCTGGCTCTTGAGTATCATCAAGTTGCTGATTTTTTTTAACGTGCCGAGCCATTGATCCGGCCGTATTCATTCCATCTTGCCAATCCGCTTTATCAAGGTAATTTCTCACTTGAAGAACGTCATCGGCTGACAACACATTAGGGATGGTTAATAACATGTCACAGTTTCTCCATCTTTTTATGTAACTTGGTTTTTTTTATCTCATCGATGCTCGAACATCCTGTCATCGCCATGCACAGCTCTAATTCTTCCCTTAATAACTTCACCATATGAGCAACGCCTAAGGCGCCCGCTACACTCAACGCATAGATTTGTAGGCGCCCAATTAACACCGCATCCGCACCTAACGCAATTGCTTTGAAAACATCACGACCGGAACGAATGCCACTATCGAATAGCAAAGGGTAATCTGTGCCTACTGCACGGCGGATTTTAGATAAAACAGAGAGACTAGACGGCACGCCATCTAATGTGCGCCCCCCATGATTTGAGACGATGATTCCAGCCGCCCCTAAAGCACAATACTCCATGGCATCGTCTTCGCTCATAACCCCCTTTACCACAACAGGAATATCACTTGCTTCAATGAGTTTTTTCACTCGTTCTCTGGTGGCCGCAGTTTGCATGTAATGTTGAAAAATATGGCTCTGACCAGATTGAAGATTAGGTTTTTCTTGGACCGTTTGATGAATAATATTAGCGGCTTTAACGTGCTCTGGAAAACTGAATTTCGCTTGCAGTGCTCTAACACTTGGCACTTGAATAGAAGCATCGACGGTTAACACTATGCAATGATAACCTGCATTGATCGCGCGCTTCATTAAGCTCAATGTGTCTTCATCGTTTGGTTGAAAATAAATTTGAAACCAATTCCTGTGGGAGGAATTACCGGCAATGTCTTCTAAAGTAAAAGAAGACAGAGTGCTTGCAATCATGCAAGAATCCGTTGCTTCAGCCGCATAAGCCGTCGCTCTTTCAGCCTCTGGATGAACAAGCGCTTGGTGTGCAACAGGTGCAAGCAGTACTGGGTGGACAAAATCTTTCCCCATGATATTGAGGCCTGTATGACCTTTGCTCACATCTTTTAGTGATCTTGGAATAATCGAGAATTCAGAGAATGAACGACAGTTCTCTACTAACGTCGTTTCATCACCACTACCACCAGAAATATAAGCCAAACGGTCTAATGGGATAAAGCTTGATGCTAGCCGCTCATAATCTTGAGCACACAAAATATCGGCTGGAATATGGTTAAGCGGTGGGTATATTTTCTGGTTTTTTTGCATTTTACCTGCTTGATTTTTAAGTCAAAACTCCAGTTGATGACAACTCATCGCATCCTACAATGCAAAACATCCATCTCCTCAAGCCAAGCTCAAAAAAACGGATGTTTGCATCAAACTACAGTGACACAGTCACTACTTAATGAACAACGTAAATCAACTATTAGAAGCTATAATCCATCGTTAATTGAACATTTCTTCTATCACCAATATAAGTGAATGTCCCTGAACGGTAAGCGGCTAGATAATAATCTTCATTCAACAGGTTACCCACGTTCATACGTAACGACATATCACGATTGACTTGGTATGACGCAAACGCATCAAGCACTGTATAGGAAGGTACAGCATAGTTACCAGCGGCGCTGTCTGGTTGGCCCGCATAGCGAACACTTTCATACGTTGCGGTGCCACCAAAAGCAAACTTAGGTGTTGCTTGATAGCGAAGGTGTAAAGAAGCCGATTTATCTGCAAAGTTAGCCAGCGTTTTGCCAACATTCTCAGGGGTGATCGACTTAGTCACTTCAGCATCCATAACGGTAAAACCAACTTGCGCGCTCAACTTAGTAGTCAAGTTACCAGCTAGCCCAACTTCAATACCATCTACTTGGTTCTGTCCTGTATTCAAAGACCCCAAAGTGCTGTATGAATCGCCAGAAGGGCTTTCCATTACATCATTTTTTGTAATACGGAAAAGCGCCGCAGTAGCCAGTAACTTGTCGTCATTGAAGCGCCATTTAGTCCCTAACTCCCAGCTATCGGTTTTTTCTGGCGTCCCTAAGTCTGGGTCATCACCTGCAACACAAATACCACCATATCCACAGCTGGTACCCACATCAGATTCCCCACCGTTAATATTGGTCGCTGTCGAATAGCTCGCATAGACATTGGCTTTATCATTAATCTTAAAGCTCGCACCTAAATGACCATTCAGGAAACCATCTTTATCCGCGTACGTTGTTGTACCAGCAATGGTTTTATAATCATAATAATCGTAACGCAGGCCACCAAAGGCCGTCCATTTATCATTAAGGTCAACGGTATCCATGACAGAAAAAGATAATGTTTTCACATTCCAATCTGTATCATAATCCCCTTTACTGTATTCTCTCTGTAATAATGAATTAATGTCGGACACTGAGTTACCATTAGCATCGGTTAAACAGTGGCTCGCACCAACCCCTCTACGACCAGCGGTATAACAGTTTGTCGCTCCATTTGTTGTACGGTCATATACCCCATTTAGTACACTTTGATCACTGTATTCTACACCAAATACCAACTCATGATTCATACCACCGATTTCTTGGTTACTCAAAATATTTAGTTGGTTCGCAAAGGACTCAACCTCTTGCCAACCTTGGTGAGTACTAAGCCCAATAGAAGGAAAGCTATTAACATCATTATTCGCATCGGCTTCGGTTGTATAAGCTGTGCTTCCAGACGCTCCTGTTAATAAGTAACCATTGTCTGTCGTACCGTAGCGAGTTAAGTTAACAAGGCGAGTTTTAGGGGTAATTTCATAACCCACTCGCACTGTTGCCGTATCCACTTTCGAGGATAAAAAATCTTCGTTCTGAAGATATACAGGGATATTTTCAACTGGAATACCCGTTGTACGATCAATGTAAGTCCCTAAATCAGGTTTGTCGTCACCCTCAAAGTGGTAATAATCGGCTGTAATTTCTAATTTATCAGTCGGCATATGCGTAACCGAAAAAGCAGCACCTTTACGCTCTCTATCGGCAGGCGAACGGTCCGGTACATCTTCTTGAGATAGCAAGATATTGGCACGAACCGCAGTATCATAATCAATCACTTGGTTGATATCTAATGTGCCACGAGCGTGACTATCTGTACCTACACCCGCCGATATTTTCGCGAAATCGTATTCCGTACTCGCTCTTTTAGTCGCTGAGTTTACCGCTCCACCAGTAGTACCTCTGCCCGCAAAACTAGAGCTTGGCCCTTTACTGATCTCAACTTGCTCTACAGCAAAGCTTTCACGAATCGCCATACCTGGATCACGTAGACCATCGACAAACATATCACTGCGCGCTTCATGTCCACGAATAACATATCGATCACCAAACGCGTTACCATTTTCACCAGTACCCAAAGTAATGCCTGGTTGAGCATCTAGAATTTCACGTAAATCACTGCGTCCTGTATCAGCGATTTCAGACGCTGTTAGCACAGTAATTGTCTGTGGCGTTTCCGCTAATGAACGTGTTCTACGTGGATCAGAAAGCTTTTCGGCTAAATACGACGATCCCGGCACGGCATATGGATTTGTATCAGGCGTAATGGTTTCTTCAACATCGAGTTTATCCAATACAATAGGCTCTTCGGCGGCCATCGCAAGGTCAGCAATCAATGCGCCAGAAATCGCTAAAGCAAGAGTACTAGGAGCTAAACCATAGACTCTATTTGCTTGTCGAATACTTTTTATTGGTGACGAGTTTTTACTGGGCATAACGGTTCCTTAAAACAATTTACGATTAGTATTTAATGAAAATTTAATTGGTAGAGTCAGCTCTAGGCTCCCCTTACCTAATTCCCTAGGAATTCGTGGAAAAGGGCTCGCTCTTATCAGCATCGCGAGCGCCTCTTTATCTAAACGCTGATCGCCAGAACTAGTGATAACTCTTGCATTAATAACTCGCCCATTTTGTTTAATAACAAATGCGACTGTCGATGTACCTGTTACCCCATCTCGACGGGCGCTGCGAGGATAACGCTTAGAATCTGCAATCCGAGCCATTACTTTACTTAAATAACTTTCTTTCGCCGCAGGATTTCCTCCGGCTGCAACCTGCTCTCCAGAGCCTGTCGCTTTAGTTGCCGAAATAGATGCTTTTTTATCATTGTCCTGAGTATCCTCGGGCAGAGGATTACTAACAGTTTTCGCCTCTGACTTAGGTTCAGGTTCAACTTCTGGTTCAGGTTCAACGACTGGTTCAGGTTCAACGACTGGTTCAGGCTCAACGACTGGTTCAGGCTCAACGACTGGTTCAGGCTCAACGACTGGCTCTGGTTCAACTGCTGGCTCAGGCTCAACGACTGGCTCAGGTTCAACGACTGGTTCAGGCTCAACGACTGGCTCAGGTTCAACGACTGGTTCAGGTTCAACGACTGGCTCAGGTTCAACTTCTGATTCAGGTTCAACGACTGGTTCAGGTTCAACGACTGGCTCAGGTTCAACGACTGGCTCAGGTTCAACTGCTGGCTCAGGTTCAACGACTGGTTCAGGCTCAACGACTGGCTCTGGTTCAACTGCTGGTTCAGGTTCAACTGCTGGTTCAGGTTCAACTTCTGGTTCCGGTTCAACTTCTGGTTCCGGCTCGGGCGTCATACTTTCTTCGAGATCTTGTAATGCTTTATTACTTTCAGCAACATCCGTAAAACTCCCTGCAAGCCCAACACTGACCTGTAGACCATTAATCCCTTTTGCAATTGCACCATCACCCTCTTCTGTATCAAACAACCAGGGAGTTAACAGGGCTATGTGAATGAGTACAGCGGCAACCACACTGATCAAAATATGTTTGATGGTTATCATTTCTACTGTTCCGTAACTAAGAGCAATTGTTTAGCGCCTAATAACCTAACGGCAGTGAGCACTGGGTCCATCGCCGAGGCCGGTAACTCTTTATGTATGCGACAAGTAATTTTTGACTCAGTAGATGGTGAAAGATTACGAATTCTTTCAACCAATTCATCCTTATTGATTTGAATATCATTTAAATAATAACGACTATCAGCCATTACCCTGATCTCAATTTCTTGCATTACGAGGTCAGTTTCACTACTTGATGAAGGTATTACTAAGAGATCACTTCTTGACTCAATATGACCGGCAATCATAAAAAAAATCAGCAGCAAAAAGACAATATTAATAGCCGGAATCATGCTCTCATCTAACTTATCTTTAGAAGAGGAGTCAGACTTAGTTTTGATGAGTATCATCGTGTCACGGACTCGCTTATGTTTAAATTTTTCACACCAGAAACAGAGACTTGATCAATAAGTTTAATAACACTTTGTACGCTGACATGACTTCTCGCAGCTAACACAACGTTATCGCCGTTAGCCGCAAATGAAGCTAACTGATCTAACATTTGCTGACTCCTCCACTCATATCTTACGCCATTTACTTCTACATCATTTTCTGAGTAGAGAAGTATTTTCTGTGTGGTTGTCGACGACGTAACTTGCTTAGCTTTTCCCGTCATAGCAGAACTAAGCTCTATTTGCTTTGCTTGATTGAATGTTGAAGACAGCATAAAAAACAATAACAAAATAAACACAACATCGATCAGAGGAGTCAAACTAATCGAATTTTTCCGGCGCGCTGGTAGATCAAGCAGCACGACTACTGCCCCCAACACTTGATAATTCATTAGCATGCTTGCCCGGTGCACGAGTAAACACCCTAGTGACAGCATCATTAATTTCGTAACCAACCCGTTCGACCTTACGATCCAACCAGCTATGTGCTGTAGAAACAGGCAAAGCAACAGCAAGACCTGCCGCCGTTGTTAACAGTGCTTGCCAAATACCACCAGATAATACAGAGGGATCAACTTGACTGCCTGCGGCTTCCATTTGCTGAAATGCGGCAATCATACCCAGAACGGTTCCCATCAACCCTAATAGAGGGCTCAAACTAGCAACGACATCTAATGGCCTTAACAGCCCACGCAATTGGTTAATAAACTCATTAGCCTGCCTTCCTAACTCTTCTTGTAGGCGCTGTGAATTTTGCTCATTAGAAACGCCGTCCATTGCATAACGAACAATATTAGAGACAGGGTGTCGTTTATCCAGCGCAGCCAATGCTGCTTTAGGGTCATTATTTTCCCAATGGATAAGGCTTGCTTTTACATCTTTTATATTCTCTGGTCGAACGCGTACAAATTGCCAAACTTTCAGCAGGATAATCGTCAATGAAAAAACAGATAATACCGTCAGTATCCAAACAACAGGCCCTCCAACATCAATTAAGGAAACAACTTGATCTACAAAGCGGCTCATTGTATCCGCACTTGTACCATCCAAGGCTTGTACAGTGTCACCCTGTACACCATCCGTTAATACCAAGGCATCATTAATAGAAGTAGACTCAATAACTTCATTAACAACATCTGAAGACGTGCCATTATCAAGCAATGTTTCAGAGATCGAGTTAATAGTCGCTTCTGAAGACAGTTCATTATTTACATCGTTACTATTTGTATCCACTATTTGATCCATTCATTAAACGCTAAAGAGATTAGTTATCATTAGTATTAGCCTTACTGTTGAGGTATTCTATGGCCAATACTGTTAAAAATACGTTAACTTACCGAAAAAATCGGTATTTATCATTTTTTTATAACACTACTTTTATTATTTGGAGCAAGAAATGCTAGACGTTTTATTGGTGGAAGATGATCAAGACCTAGCAAGATCATTAATAGATAACCTTGCAAGGGAAAAAATAATATGTGATTACGCTTCAAACGGGTTGGAAGGCGCTCAATTAATAGAAAAAAATACCTACAATGTCATCATTCTTGATATTAACATGCCAGGAATGGACGGTTTGTCTTTATGTAGAAAAATCCGAATCAAAGGTATTGATACTTCTGTATTGATATTAACCGTTCGCGGTACTTTAGAAGATAAACTAGCTGGTTTTGCTGCAGGTGCAGATGACTACATGGTTAAACCATACGAAATAAAAGAGCTAATTGCTCGTCTTAACGTATTAGCAAAACGACGAAGTGGACAAATCACACAACTTGTTAATGGCCCTCTACGCTTAGACCTTAATAATCGAAAAGGTATGCTATATGATCAGGAGATAGTATTAACTCCTACCTCATTTACACTCTTAGAAACGCTTTTAAGAGCCAGTCCCCACCCAGTCTCTAAAGCGAGCTTAATACAAAGTCTTTGGGGAGACGATATACCAAATAGCAACAAACTTAGAGTGCATATCCACAAATTACGCAAAATATTAAATACAGGAAACGCATCCAGCTTACTCAAAACGTCACCTGGTTACGGTTTCTATATTGAAAATCATACATAAACACACTTCTTTGAACAGGATAGTTGAAGATTTAGCGAATATTTTCCAACTAAACAACAGAGAAGATACAAGAGAGAGTTTATCTCTCAAGGCACAGCACATTTCTGAAAAGTGGTGTAAACGCTATCCAGACCTCATTAAGCTCAGTAATCCAAATTTTATGAGTTATTATTCCACCTATCAAGAATTTGAATACGAGATTCGAAATATGATCTGCACAACAAACTGGATTGAGCGACTGAATAAATCGTTCAAACGAACCTTGAAAATTCGGAATTCGATGCCCAAAGTAGAATCTGTGTTAACGTTATTAAGCAAAGTGACTATTCATATCAACCACACGACTTATCAATATTCGGTAAGTCGGCTTTCAAAAAGCCACAAGTTTAATTAACGGATAAAAAAGTAAAGTTATCGGAAGAAGACACACTTTATGGGACGTCACCACATACGGCCCCAAGATATCCCTATACCCTATTGTCAGCTTAAATCCCGATCTACAGACGAAAAAAAACCCTGACAGCGTGAGCCATCAGGGCTTTCTAATTGAAACTTGACGACGACCTACTCTCACATGGCGAATGCCACACTACCATTGGCGATGACGCTTTTCACTTCTGAGTTCGGGATGGAATCAGGTGGTTCAACGTCTCTATGATCGTCAAGCAAACCGGTTGCGTTCGTTCTGAGTGCCTGTGTTAAGCCCTTAGGCTTAATCCAGCTTCTTCACTCACAACACGCCAGTACGTGCTTGAATCTTTAACAATGCTTTTTTGAAATAGCGATAACCAAGTATCAAACCAGCCACATCATCGCTGATGCGCGTCGTAATCTGTGTCTCTATGATCTTTTCATGATGCGTTTGACCCTTCTCTTTTCGAGTTTTCTCAGTCTCTCTTTATCACTTAAAACCACTTTGGTGTTATATGGTCAAGCCTCACGAGCAATTAGTATTGGTTAGCTCAATGCCTCACAGCACTTACACACCCAACCTATCAACGTCGTAGTCTTCAACGGCTCTTTAGGGGACTTATGTCCCAGTGAGATCTCATCTTGAGGGAGGCTTCCCGCTTAGATGCTTTCAGCGGTTATCCCGTCCGAACATAGCTACCCGGCAATGCCACTGGCGTGACAACCGGAACACCAGAGGTTCGTCCACTCCGGTCCTCTCGTACTAGGAGCAGCTCCTCTCAAATCTCAAACGTCCACGGCAGATAGGGACCGAACTGTCTCACGACGTTCTAAACCCAGCTCGCGTACCACTTTAAATGGCGAACAGCCATACCCTTGGGACCGGCTTCAGCCCCAGGATGTGATGAGCCGACATCGAGGTGCCAAACACCGCCGTCGATGTGAACTCTTGGGCGGTATCAGCCTGTTATCCCCGGAGTACCTTTTATCCGTTGAGCGATGGCCCTTCCATACAGAACCACCGGATCACTAAGACCTACTTTCGTACCTGCTCGACGTGTCTGTCTCGCAGTTAAGCGCGCTTTTGCCTTTACACTCTTCGCATGATTTCCGACCATGCTGAGCACACCTTCGTGCTCCTCCGTTACTCTTTGGGAGGAGACCGCCCCAGTCAAACTACCCACCACACAGTGTCCTCGATCCCGATAAGGGACCTGAGTTAGAACCTCAAACATACCAGGGTGGTATTTCAAGTTTGGCTCCACTAGAACTGGCGTCCTAGTTTCAAAGCCTCCCACCTATCCTACACAAGTAGGTTCAAAGTTCACTGTGAAGCTATAGTAAAGGTTCACGGGGTCTTTCCGTCTAGCCGCGGATACACAGCATCTTCACTGCGATTTCAATTTCACTGAGTCTCGGGTGGAGACAGTGTGGCCATCGTTACGCCATTCGTGCAGGTCGGAACTTACCCGACAAGGAATTTCGCTACCTTAGGACCGTTATAGTTACGGCCGCCGTTTACTGGGGCTTCGATCAAGAGCTTCGCTTACGCTAACCCCATCAATTAACCTTCCAGCACCGGGCAGGCGTCACACCCTATACGTCCACTTTCGTGTTTGCAGAGTGCTGTGTTTTTAATAAACAGTCGCAGCCACCTGGTATCTTCGACCGGTCAATGCTTACGGAGTAAATCCTTCACACTAACCGGCGCACCTTCTCCCGAAGTTACGGTGCCATTTTGCCTAGTTCCTTCACCCGAGTTCTCTCAAGCGCCTTGGTATTCTCTACCTGACCACCTGTGTCGGTTTGGGGTACGGTTCATGTATATCTGAAGCTTAGAAGTTTTTCCTGGAAGCATGGCATCAACTACTTCGTCCAAAAGAGGACTCGTCATCAGCTCTCGGTCTTAAGAAGGCCCGGATTTACCTAAGCCTTCAACCTACTACCTTAAACACGGACAACCATCGCCGTGCTAGCCTAGCCTTCTCCGTCTCTCCATCGCAATATACATAAGTACAGGAATATTAACCTGTTTCCCATCGACTACGCATTTCTGCCTCGCCTTAGGGGCCGACTCACCCTGCCCTGATTAGCATGGGACAGGAAACCTTGGTCTTCCGGCGGGGGAGTTTTTCACTCCCCTTATCGTTACTCATGTCAACATTCGCACTTCTGATACCTCCAGCCTGCCTTACAGCTTGACCTTCAACGGCTTACAGAACGCTCCTCTACCATGCAAGATAAATCTTGCATCCGTAGCTTCGGTGTACAGTTTTAGCCCCGTTATATCTTCCGCGCAGGCCGACTCGACTAGTGAGCTATTACGCTTTCTTTAAAGGATGGCTGCTTCTAAGCCAACCTCCTAGCTGTCTAAGCCTTCCCACATCGTTTCCCACTTAACTGTAACTTTGGGACCTTAGCTGACGGTCTGGGTTGTTTCCCTTTCCACGACGGACGTTAGCACCCGCCGTGTGTCTCCCGTAATTGCACTCATCGGTATTCGGAGTTTGCATGGGGTTGGTAAGTCGGGATGACCCCCTAGCCCAAACAGTGCTCTACCCCCAATGGTGAGATACGAGGCGCTACCTAAATAGCTTTCGAGGAGAACCAGCTATCTCCGAGCTTGATTAGCCTTTCACTCCTATCCACAAGTCATCCCCGGACTTTTCAACGTACGTGGGTTCGGTCCTCCAGTTAGTGTTACCCAACCTTCAACCTGCTCATGGATAGATCGCCCGGTTTCGGGTCTATTCCCAGCAACTAAACGCCCTATTAAGACTCGGTTTCCCTACGGCTCCCCTAAATGGTTAACCTTGCTACTGAAAATAAGTCGTTGACCCATTATACAAAAGGTACGCAGTCACGGAACTAAGTCCGCTCCCACTGCTTGTACGTACACGGTTTCAGGTTCTATTTCACTCCCCTCGCCGGGGTTCTTTTCGCCTTTCCCTCACGGTACTGGTACACTATCGGTCAGTCAGGAGTATTTAGCCTTGGAGGATGGTCCCCCCATATTCAGACAGGATACCACGTGTCCCGTCCTACTCGATTTCATTGATAAGGCGTTTTCGTATACGAGGCTTTCACTCTCTACGGCCAAGCTTTCCAGCTTGTTCTACTAACACCAAATCAATTAAGGGCTAATCCCCTTTCGCTCGCCGCTACTTAGGGAATCTCGGTTGATTTCTTTTCCTTCGGGTACTTAGATGTTTCAGTTCCCCGAGTTCGCCTCATTAACCTATGTATTCAGTTAATGATACCCGCAAGCGGGTGGGTTTCCCCATTCGGAAATGTTCGGATCAAAGTTTGTTTATCAACTCCCCGAACCTTATCGCAGATTACCACGTCCTTCATCGCCTCTGACTGCCAAGGCATCCACCGTGCACGCTTGGTCACTTGACCATATAACCCAAAGTAGTTTTTTGATGCCTAACGCTTCTTAAAGAAGAGCCAGTATCAAAACAACACTCAGATCACATACCAACGATGCTTTTGTGTCATCACTGGATTTTACGATTTTAGAAAGTCATCCAGGTTATTCTCAATAAAGAGAAAGATGCTTTCCACCGGTTTGACGCTTGATTATCGTCTATTTCAAAAAGTTACATTGTTAAAGAGCAAGTTTAGTGCAAAGCACTAAGTCAGACATTTATGAATAAGACAAACAATATGATGACAGGTCATCACATAATCACTTTCATCAACACCTTGCTTAGAACTCTATCCTAGTACAATTGCCGCTATAAAGTAGTCATCAGATAATTTGTGTGAACGCTCACCAGAGCTTCGTATCGTTTAAGGAGGTGATCCAGCCCCAGGTTCCCCTAGGGCTACCTTGTTACGACTTCACCCCAGTCATTGACCACTCCGTGGTAACCGCCCTCCTCGAAAGGTTAAGCTAGCTACTTCTGGAGCAATCAACTCCCATGGTGTGACGGGCGGTGTGTACAAGGCCCGGGAACGTATTCACCGTGACATTCTGATTCACGATTACTAGCGATTCCGACTTCATGGAGTCGAGTTGCAGACTCCAATCCGGACTACGACGCACTTTGTGGGATTCGCTTACTTTCGCAAGTTCGCCGCCCTCTGTATGCGCCATTGTAGCACGTGTGTAGCCCTACTCGTAAGGGCCATGATGACTTGACGTCGTCCCCACCTTCCTCCGGTTTGTCACCGGCAGTCTCCTTAAAGTTCCCACCCGAAGTGCTGGCAAATAAGGATAAGGGTTGCGCTCGTTACGGGACTTAACCCAACATTTCACAACACGAGCTGACGACAGCCATGCAGCACCTGTCTCAGAGTTCCCGAAGGCACTAAGCTATCTCTAGCGAATTCTCTGGATGTCAAGAGTAGGTAAGGTTCTTCGCGTTGCGTCGAATTAAACCACATGCTCCACCGCTTGTGCGGGCCCCCGTCAATTCATTTGAGTTTTAACCTTGCGGCCGTACTCCCCAGGCGGTCTACTTATTGCGTTAGCTTCGCCACTAAGTCATTACAACCCAACGGCTAGTAGACATCGTTTACGGCGTGGACTACCAGGGTATCTAATCCTGTTTGCTCCCCACGCTTTCGCACCTCAGTGTCAGTATCAATCCAGAGTGTCGCCTTCGCCACTGATGTTCCTTCCTATATCTACGCATTTCACCGCTACACAGGAAATTCCACACTCCTCTATCGTACTCTAGCCTGCCAGTATCGGGTGCCATTCCAAGGTTGAGCCCTGGGCTTTCACATCCGACTTAACAAACCACCTACGCGCGCTTTACGCCCAGTAATTCCGATTAACGCTTGCACCCTCTGTATTACCGCGGCTGCTGGCACAGAGTTAGCCGGTGCTTCTTCTGAGGGTAACGTCACAGCTATTGAGTATTAATCAATAACCTTTCCTCCCCTCTGAAAGTGCTTTACAACCCTAAGGCCTTCTTCACACACGCGGCATGGCTGGATCAGGCTTGCGCCCATTGTCCAATATTCCCCACTGCTGCCTCCCGTAGGAGTCTGGGCCGTGTCTCAGTCCCAGTGTGGCTGGTCATCCTCTCAGACCAGCTAGAGATCGTCGCCTTGGTGAGCCTTTACCTCACCAACAAGCTAATCTCACGCAGGCTCATCTAATAGCGAAAGGTCCGAAGATCCCCTCCTTTCCCCCGTAGGGCTTATGCGGTATTAGCATGCGTTTCCACATGTTGTCCCCCACTACTAGGCAGATTCCTACGCGTTACTCACCCGTCCGCCGCTCGACGCCTGTAGCAAGCTACATCGTTTCCGCTCGACTTGCATGTGTTAAGCCTGCCGCCAGCGTTCAATCTGAGCCATGATCAAACTCTTCAGTTTAAGATCTTGTGCTGATAAATCAGCTTGCTTACTCAAATTTAACTCTAACTAAACTTAAATGTTTGTTTGATAAATCAAACAAACAAGAACGAATTGAAAGTGTTTGGACTCTCGTAAGACTTCAAATTTTTTCGAAGTCTCCAGCGAGCGCCCACACAAATTATCTGATTAACTATTTTAAAGAGCGTGCTGACTAAAGTAAGACAAGAAGAACACAGTATTTTGTTTCTTCTTGCTGGGCAGTCACTCGTTGTTCTGAGTGGTTGTCCGTGTCAGCGAGGGCGTATATTAAGGATCTACAGATTTAGTGCAACCCTTTTTTGGAATTTATTATAAAAAAAGGCAATTAAAGTGATCCAAGCAGGAAATCGTTCGTTTTCCACACAAAATCCATTGAGGTCAGTACAATAAACACACAGAAACCAGCGAAACAACACTGGCCTATTGTTTACAGGTTAATAATTCTAAGTTCTTTGGGCATAGAAAAAGAAACATTTTCTTCTCTGCCCTCTATTTCAACAGGAGCGGAGCCTCCTTCTTGCTTTAATCGCTCAATAACTTGATTAACCAAAACTTCAGGCGCAGACGCTCCCGCAGTAACACCAACACTGGCTATATCACTTAGCCATTCGACTTGAATCTCTGCTGCGTTATCTATTAAGTAAGCCGTTGACCCCATTCTCTCAGCCAATTCTTTTAGTCTATTGGAATTCGAGCTATTAACTGAACCGACCACTAAAACCAAATCCGATTCTGCCGCAAGCGTTTTGACTGCATCTTGTCGATTTTGAGTGGCGTAACAAATATCGTCCTTTTTGGGGCCCTGTATATTTGGAAAGGTAGAGCGTAAAGCATCAATAACAACAGATGTATCGTCCATCGACAAGGTTGTTTGCGTGACAAAAGCCAGTGCATTGGGATTTTTAACAATTAAGTTTGATACATCATCAGGGCTTTCAACTAAATAAATAGCACCACCATTGGTTGCATCATATTGCCCCATTGTGCCCTCGACCTCTGGATGACCATCATGCCCTATCAACACACATTCCATGCCATCTCGTGAGAACCGCACGACTTCAAGGTGAACTTTAGTGACCAACGGACAAGTCGCATCAAACACCTTTAAACCTCGTCGATCCGCTTCCATTCGAACCGCTTGAGAAACACCGTGCGCACTAAAGATCACAATATTATCATCTGGAACTTGATCTAATTCTTCAACAAAAACAGCACCACGTGACTTTAGGGTTTCGACAACGAATTTGTTATGCACTACTTCATGACGCACATAGATAGGTGCCTCAAATAGATCCAAGCAACGATTTACAATATCAATCGCTCGATCTACACCAGCACAAAAGCCTCTCGGGTTCGCTAACTGAATTGAAAAACTCATTCACTCGGCCCTATCTTTAGAACTTTCACTCTGAATACAAGATCACGGCCTGATAATGGGTGATTAAAATCGACTTCCACTTCATTATCTTCTATAGAAGCGATCACTCCCGGCAGTTCGTTTTTTCCAACATCAGCAAAAGATACGATCATGCCCTCTTCAATATCAATCGCAAACTGACTGCGAGGCATTCGTTGAATGTTATTAGGGTTTCTCATACCGAAAGCTTTTTCTGGAGACATATTAAAGCTAGCTTCTTGACCCTCTTCTAAGCCTATTAACATTTCTTCAAACGAAGGCAATAAGCTTCCATCACCATAACTAAATTGCGCAGGCGACTTCTCAAATGTTGAATCAACTACTTGACCATCGTTTAACGCCAACTCGAAATGTAATGTAATATCGCTTTGTTCGGTAATTTTACTCATGTTTGATCACTCACTGCCTTTTTATTTAAAAAGCTTTCCAACAACATAACAACAACACCCATTGATATGGCGCTATCCGCTATATTAAACGCGGGAAAATACCAACTCTGCTGCCAATGTAACTGAATAAAATCGATTACATGGCCATATACAAGACGATCGTATAAGTTCCCAAGTGCCCCACCTAATATTAACGATAAGGATAAGGACTCCCAATAGTTTGTCTTGCCAATTTTCAACAAGCGCCAACTGATACCAATACTGACAGCAAGAGCAATAACCGTAAAAAACCAACGTTGCCAACCACCAGCTTGAGCTAGAAAGCTAAATGCTGCGCCCGTGTTATATCGCAACGTTAAATCAAAAAAAGGCAAGAGAGGAATCTCTTGCCCATAATACAAACTGGTATTGGCCCACTGTTTTGTAAGCCAATCGAGCGCAATAATGACACAAGCCAGCGCCCACCAGCGCTGCACTCGTTTTAACTCATTCATTGAAACCATTATGCGTAAAGGCGACTCTCACCCTCTCCGTCCGGTAAGTTAGAAATACAACGATCACACAACTCAGGATGCGCTTCACGTGTACCAACTTCTTCTCGATGATGCCAACAACGAACACACTTTGCATTTTCACTTAACTCTACCGTGACTTTTAAAGCATCCAGTTCTGTTGCTACGGCTTCAGAAGGCGCTTCAGATAATGGTAAGACAGTTACTTTAGAAGCAATCAAGATGAAACGCAGTTCATCAGATAAAGAAACAAGCGCATCATAAAGAGGGCCATCACAATACAAGCCAAGCTCTGTACCTAGTGACGCCTTAATTTTACCTTCACTACGGTTTTGCTCTAATACCTTATTAACGGACTCTTTCATCTGTTGAATCGTTGACCAGAATGCATTTCCATATTCAGTATTGTCAGGCAGCTCTGTGAGCCCTTCATACCAGGTTTCTAAGAAGACTGACTCACCTCTTTTACCTGGTAATGATTGCCAAAGTTCATCCGCAGTAAAACTCAATACTGGGGCGATCCAACGACTAAACGCTTCGACTATATGATAAAGCGCTGTTTGAGCCGAGCGGCGAGCCAAACTGTTTTCTTGAGTTGTATATTGACGATCTTTAACAATATCAAGATAAAAACCACCCAGTTCGACGGAACAGAAATTCTGAATTTTCTGATTCACAGTATGAAACTGATACTCATTGTAAGCTGTATCTAATTCTTTTTGCAGTTTTGCCGCCTTATCTACAATCCAGCGATCTAAAGCAATCATCTTCTCTGGGGCAACGGTATGCAGTTCAGGATCAAAACCATTTAAATTAGACAACATAAAGCGTGCCGTATTACGGATACGGCGATACGAGTCAGCCACACGTTTCAGAATTTCATCGGATACCGTCATTTCAGTTGTATAATCTGTTGCAGCTACCCATAAACGAATGATATCAGCACCCAAAGTATCCATCACTTTTTGCGGGGATAACACATTCCCCAAAGACTTAGACATCTTACGACCGTCACCGTCCACAGTAAAACCGTGAGTTAGTACCTGCTTATATGGTGGGACACCGCGGATCGCAATAGATGTTTTCAACGAGGATTGGAACCAACCACGATGCTGATCGGAACCTTCTAAATACAAATCAGCGGGGAAGCTCAGCTCAGCTCTCTGATCAATAACAGAATAATGCGTCACACCTGAGTCAAACCAAACATCCAAGGTATCCGTTACTTTGCTGTATTTTTCAGCCTCTGCACCTAAAAGCGCTTCAGTATCCATTTCAAACCAAGCGTCAATCCCTTCAACTTCAATGCGCTTAGCCACTTCTTCGATTAAACGAGGTGTCTGAGGATGAAGCTCTTGAGTTTCTTTGTTTATAAACAAAGCAATTGGAACCCCCCAAGTACGCTGACGAGACACACACCAATCAGGGCTGTTATTTAACATCCCTTCCATGCGATTCTGTCCCCAACTTGGTACCCACTTAACACCTTCAACGGCATTTTTCGCGGCATCCAATAAACCTTCCTTAGTCATACTGATAAACCATTGCGGTGTAGCACGGAAGATCAAAGGCGTTTTAGTACGCCAGCAATGTGGATAACTATGAAAAATCTTCGACTCAAACACCAATGCATTGTTGCGATTCAATGCCTCTAGTACAGCACCGTCCACTTTATAAACATGCAAACCCGCAAACTCACCCGCTGCATCAGTATAAACACCATTATCTTGAACAAGATTAATCGTACCAATACCGTTTTCACGACCAACATTAAAGTCATCCACACCATGATCTGGCGCGGTATGAACACAACCCGTACCGGCTTCAGTGGTCACGTGCTCACCTAAGATAACGGGGATATCACGCTCTAGGAACGGATGATTCAATATTGCGCCAGCAAGCTCAACACCCACAGTACGACCAACAATACGGAAGTCTGTTACGCCATAACGCGCCATCAAACCTGCAACCATGTCTTCCGCTACGATCAAACGCTCTTTACCCAACCCCATATCAACTTCAACTAACGCATAATTGAATTCAGGATGTACAGAAACCGCTTGGCTCGCTGGTAAAGTCCAAGGCGTAGTCGTCCAAATAACAACAGAAACTTTACCCTCACCTTCAGCACCGACAAACCTAGATAGCAGTGTCGCTTCATCTTGCGGCGCATAACGAACATCTAAAGATAGCGACGTTTTGTCTTGATACTCTACTTCGGCTTCCGCTAATGCAGAACCACCCACCACACTCCAATAAACGGGTTTAAAGCCTTTTACTAGGTGGCCATTTTCAGCAATTTTACCCAGAGCCCTGACAATATTCGCTTCCGTCTTGAAATTCATGGTTAGATAAGGTTTTTCCCAATCACCAGACACACCAAGACGAATGAAATCTTTCTTTTGGCCTTCTATTTGAGTCAGAGCATACTCACGACATTTTGCGCGAAACTCTTTGTAAGAAACTTTCGTCCCAGCTTTGCCGATTAGCTGCTCTACTTTATGCTCAATTGGCAAACCGTGGCAGTCCCAACCGGGGATGTAAGGTGCATCAAAACCACTTACTGTTTTTGACTTCACAATAATATCTTTGAGGATTTTATTTACTGCGTGACCAATATGAATATCACCATTCGCATATGGAGGACCATCATGTAAAACAAACGGTTTACGCCCTTTACTCACTTCACGAATTTTGTTGTATAGATCTATATCCTGCCAATGTTTTAGCATAACAGGCTCACGTTTTGCCAGATCCCCTCTCATAGGGAAGCTCGTTTCTGGCAAGTTCAGTGTTGGTTTATAATCACTCATGGTTTTTCGATTTATCCTCAAAGATCATCGTTCACTGATTAATAAAATAGTGTTGCGCTTTTTCTTTATCTAACTGAATTTGTTTTTCTAACTCTTCTAAGCCAGCCATTTTACGCTCATCACGTATAAACTGACAAAATCTCACATTGACATACTCACCGTATAAGTCACCGGTAAAACCAAAGATGTTCACTTCCAAAATTGTCTGCACACCATCGACGGTTGGACGGGTTCCAATGTTCGCAACAGAAGGGTATTCAATCCCATTGTGAACAAGTAAAACAGCATATACACCAGTCAGAGCCGGTTTAGCTGATTTTAAATGTACATTGGCCGTTGGGAAACCTAATGTTCGTCCAAGCTGCTTACCTCGAACAATTCTCCCAGACAATTCAACAGGATGGCCCAATGCTATTTCTGCCTGAGCGATATCACTTTCTTTCAATAACGACCTAATCAAAGAACTGCTTACGCGTTCTTGCTTTTGCGTGACCACAGAGGTTGTATTTTCAACGACAAAATCATGTTCTATCCCAAACTGATTCAAATAATTAAAATCACCTTGTCGGTCACAACCAAAACGAAAATCATCGCCCACTACTAAATGTCGAACCTGCAACCCATCTGTCAATATAGAGCGGCAGAACTCTCTTGCGGTAAGTTGCTGCAAGTTTTTATTGAAGGGCATAACGAGTACGTAATCAATGCCTTGCCCTTCTAAAAGTCTTACCTTATCTCGCAATTGAGTGATTCTACCAGGCGCGTTATCTGATGAAAAAAACTCTCTAGGTTGAGGCTCAAAAATCATAATACAAGAAGGCACCCGGTATTCACTTGCTAAGAATTTAACACGAGACAAAATAGCTTGATGCCCACGATGAACACCATCAAAATTACCAATTGTTAATACACATTTTTGATGATGTAACCGTATATTATGAATACCTCTAATTAACTTCATAGAGCCCCATCTAAGCCAAAGTTATTTTCTACTGAAAAATACTTAGATTATATAGCAGTTCGACTTTATACGGTAGGCTGGAATACTAGAGTCTCAGCATTTTCAATCTAAACCCTAACGCAAATGCGCCTCCTATGTAGGCCATGACCCCACCAACAACAATAACAAGTAAATACAGCACTCTTTCTAAGTCAGCTAACGCCGTCCACTCTATATTTTGATTACTTACCCAAACCAGACCAATCATAAGACAAAACAGGCCAAATAAAGCCACTCTCAATACCTTCCACCATATTACTGAAAACTGATAATATCCCTGCTTGCTCAACCCTCGCCAAAGCAAAAATGCATTTAATGCGGACGCAATAGAGGTAGCGAGCGCCAGGCCAACATGGCCGAACAGCCCAACTAACAATAAATTCAATACCATATTAGCTACCATAGCAAAGATCCCAATACGAACGGGCGTTTTGGTATCTTGACGAGCGTAATATCCAGGAGCCAACACCTTAATGGACATCATAAACAGCAGACCTAATGAGTAAGCCTGCAAACTCTGAGCCGCCATAGAAACGTCGTTAACAGTTAACAATCCCCGGAAGAAAATTGTCGCGATTAATGGCTCAGCCAATAGAAATAACGCCAGTGATGATGGCAGAGCAATAAAGAAAATAATTTGCATCCCCCAATCTAATGTCTTTACAAATTTACCATCGTCGCCACCAGAAAAACTGCGAGACAAAGAGGGTAATACAACAGTACTAATAGCAATTGCAAACACACCTAAAGGCAATTCATATAAACGATCAGACAAATATAACCACGTAATACTTCCCGTCTCTAAAAAAGACGCCAACACCGTATCTAATAACAGATTAATTTGACTGACAGAAACCCCAAATAAAGCGGGTAACATAAGTGTCAAAATACGCCTAACCCCAGGATGCGAAAAATTGACAGTAGGCATTGGCAGCAATTTCAAACGAGCCAAAAAAGGAACCTGAAATAACAGCTGTATTAGCCCAGCAGCAAACACCCCCCACGCGATGACGGTTTCTTTGTTATGCGCCTCAACAGCAAACACCAAAGTCGCTACCAATATTGATAGATTTAAAAAAATTGGCGTAATTGCAGGAACAGCATATTCCCCATGGCTATTAAGAATCCCTCCAGCCAAAGCCGTTAATGATATAAACATAAGATAAGGAAAAGTGATTGTTAGTAAATCTGCACCTAGCGCCATCTGAGCATTGTCACTTGAGAAGCCTGGCGCAAACAATTGAATAATCCACGGTGCACCTAACATAAAAACCACCGTTATAAACAAAAGCACCAACCCTAAAGAACCACTTACGGCTGAAACTAACGCCCGAACATCTTCGTATTCCTTATTCACTTTATAATCGCTTAGAACAGGGACAAACGCTTGTGAAAAAGCCCCTTCAGCAAACAGACGGCGAAAAAAATTAGGGATTTTGAATGCAACATAAAAAGCATCAGCTCCGCCACTCGCACCTAAAACGAAAGCAAGAGACGCATCTCTAGCCAATCCTAAGATCCTGGACATAAAGGTGCAAATAGAGACAACAACACCAGATCTCAACAATGAAAAAGAAGATCTACTAACCGCTTTAGACTCTCGTCGCATGGAAAAAGCTCGCTTACTTTTGTAAATTCGCAAGAATAACACCCATTATCCTACGAGAATAAGAAAAAACGCCTCTGATTGTATGAATAATTCACAGTTTGGGGTTGTGGTGAGATTAAAAGCTGGTAAAATTTGCCGCGAGATTTTCAAGTTACACTTGACATTGATTTCACGAAACAACGCAGTGTTGTATCGTTTCATTTTCGAATTTAAGGAGCCAACCGTGGCAAATTCCGCCGGTTCAAAAAAACGTGCGCGCCAGGCGATCAAACGTCGCGCTCACAATGGTGGCCTACGCTCAATGGTGCGCACTTACTTGAAAAAAGTAGATGCAGCTATCGAAGCAGGTAACAAAGAAGAAGCTCAAGCAGCTTATGTTGTAGCAACTTCTAAATTGGATAAAGCGACCACTAAAGGCCTTTATCACAAAAACAAAGCAGCTCGCCATAAGAGCCGCCTAAACGCTCAAATCAAAGCAATCGCTTAATTTGAACGTAAAAAAAACCGGCCTCAGCCGGTTTTTTTATGACTGAAAACCCACCTCAGTCACAAGTGCCTTCAACCAAAGCTAAAAAAGTAACATCACCCAAACAAATGCCGCTAAAAACAAAGAAAGCATCACGGCAGCCGATCCCAAATCTTTTGCACGACCAGATAACTCATGATGCTCATCACTAATACGATCCACGACAGCCTCAACACTAGAGTTAAACGTTTCGACAATGACAACTAAAGCAACTGAGAAAACCATGAAAGCCTGCTCTAATCTTGTCTCTCCCAACCAAAAAGCAAATGGTATTGCGACCAACAGCAGGATTACCTCTTGACGAAAGGCGGCCTCATAGCGCCACTGTGCAGTCAATCCTTGATAAGAGTATTTCATTGCAGCAAACACTCTAGCAACGCCTGTCTTACCCGGCTTAGCCATAAAACCCACCCCCTCGACTCATAGACATTACACAATCACCAAATCATCACAATGAATCAATTCAGGCTCGCCCTCATACCCAAGAATAGAGCCTATCTCCGCCGAACCATGACCCACAAGCTTTAACGTTTCCGCCACGCCGTAGTTCACTAACCCCCTTGCAACCAGAACACCAGCTTCATTGACGCAACGAACCATGTCCCCACGCGAGAACGCCCCTTCCGCATCAAGAACACCGACAGGCAAAAGACTCTTCCCACCGGATCGCAACGCGTCAACCGCTCCAGCATCCAAAACAAGAGATCCACGACTTTTTAGGTGTCCAGCCAACCACTGTTTACGAGCCGCTAAGCGCCCCTGCTCAGGCTGCAACCAAGTACCCAACACTTCACCAGATAGAGCACGAGAAATCACATCCGTCTCTCGTCCTGAAACAATTAACGTATCAGCACCAGAACGTGCAGCTAATCGCGCCGCTCTAATTTTTGTCAACATACCACCACTGCCTAAAGCGCCTGCACCACCACTTGCCATACCCTCTAATCGCTCATCAGAAGCATAAGCATAAGGAATGAGCTGAGCATCAGCATGATCTCGTGGGTTCTTATCGTACAAACCAAGCTGATCCGTCAAGATAACCAGTACATCCGCCTCAACCAGATTGGCCACCAATGCACCTAAAGTATCATTATCACCAAAACGTATTTCATCGGTCACCACAGTGTCATTTTCATTAACGATCGGTATAACACCAAAAGACAATAAGGTTCTTAACGTTGAGCGCGCATTAAGGTAGCGACGGCGATTAGATAAATCATCATTGGTTAATAAAATTTGCGCCGTATGCAAACCGTGGTCAACAAAATAGGACTCATACAAACCGACCAACTTCATCTGACCAAGCGCAGCAGCAGCCTGCAGCTCATTAACGCGCTTAGGCCTAGTAGAAAACCCCAAACGCGTCATTCCTGCTGCAATTGAGCCTGATGACACCAACACCACCTCCTTCCCAGAGTCACGTAAATGAGCAATTTGCTCCACCCACTTGCCAATACTTTTTACATCCAAGCCTTGACCATCATTTGTCAATAAAGCACTCCCTATCTTTATGACAACCCTCTGAGCCTTTGCTATTTTTTCTCGCATATCCATGGTGCTGGTTTTCTCACTTTCTCATTTAGACAAAAGAACATTATTTAACGTATTCAACTTCTACATCATAATCGTCGTCGTCGAAGTCGTCGTCAAAGTCATCACCCTGCGCCTCCGCTCTTTTCGCGGCACGATAAGATTGAATACGCTCTCTACCTTCTTCATCGATTTGACGACGCATTTCGTCTTCTGCTTCTCGCTCTTCGGGACTCTCTTTAAGTAACAAACGTCTTTCGTCTAAAGCGGTCATGAGATCCAAACATAGAACCTGAGTCCCCTCCCCTGAAATGGCTGACACTCTGTATGTTGGGCCTTCCCAACCTAATGCATCAATAACAGACTGACAGCGCTCTTCAAGTTCATCTTCTGGAACCATGTCAATTTTATTCAAAACCAACCAACGTTCACGTGCACCCAAAGTAGGGCTAAATTGGTGTAACTCATTTACCGCAATAACCGCCGCTTCAGCCGGTGTAATTTCATCCCACGGAGCCAAATCAACTAAATGCAGTAGTATGCGATTACGTACTAAATGTTTCAGGAATCGAATACCCAACCCAGCACCATCAGCCGCACCTTCTATAATTCCTGGAATATCCGCAATAACAAAACTCTGATGCTTTTTGACTTTTACGACACCCAAATTAGGCACTAATGTAGTAAAAGGGTAATCCGCTACTTTCGGCTTCGCAGATGATACAGAGCGAATAAAAGTCGACTTGCCCGCATTAGGTAATCCTAACAACCCCACATCCGCAAGTAGCTTCATTTCTAATTTCAGCGAACGTTCTTCACCCTCTGTGCCCTTAGTCGTTTGCCTTGGCGCACGATTAGTACTGGATTTAAAACGAGTATTCCCTAACCCCTTTAAACCACCTTGAGCCACTTTAAGCTGCTCACCATCACGAGTCAGATCACCCAAGGTCTCCCCTGTATCTTCATCAATAACAGTTGTACCCACAGGAACAGTAAGGACTAAATCAACACCTTTCGAGCCAGTCATATCACGGCCTTTACCACCCTCGCCCGTCTCGGCTTGATAGCTTCGTGTATAGCGATAATCAATCAAAGTATTAAGCGCCGCATCTGCTTGCAAAATAATACTACCGCCGTCACCGCCGTCACCGCCGTCTGGACCGCCTTTTGCAACGAATTTTTCGCGCCAAAAACTCAAACAGCCATTACCACCCTTGCCTGCCCGAACATAGATACTGGCTTCATCAACGAATTTCACAGTGTCACCCTCTTAGGTGTATAACAAATTACTAGTATTACCTAGTCTATAGAATTTTTCCAAAAAAAAAGCCCCGCCGCTGCGGAGCTCTTTTCTGAATTCAAAGAGAATTAAGCAGCAACGACAGAAACTGTACGACGCTTAAATTTACCTTTTACTTCAAACTTAACTTGACCTTCAGCTACAGCGAACAACGTGTGGTCTTTACCACAACGCACGCCTTCACCTGGATGGAACTGTGTACCGCGCTGACGAACTAAGATGTTACCAGGAATAACAACTTGACCACCAAAGCGTTTGACACCTAATCGTTTCGATTCGGAATCGCGACCGTTACGAGTACTACCACCGGCTTTCTTATGAGCCATAATTTACACCCCTTAATATTGAATCAATCACGCTTATTTAATAGACGTAATTTTAACTTCTGTGAACCATTGACGGTGACCCATACGCTTCATCGAATGCTTACGACGACGGAACTTAAGGATCTTAACTTTATCGCCACGGCCATGAGAAACAACTTCTGCTGTTACTAATGCACCATCAACAACTGGAGCGCCAATTTTCACATCGTCACCATTGCTAACTAGCAATACATCGTTGAAATCAACAGCGTTACCTGCTTCAACATTCAATTTTTCAATTTTAAGGACTTGACCTTCTTGAACGCGGTATTGTTTACCACCAGTTTTAATAACTGCAAACATGTATTCTCTCCAATAAGATTTATCCGGCTACTAGGTTAATTTGACCTACTTCTAGTGGCCCAATACGTGTTTAATGATACCTCATCGCACAAATATCAGATTACCATATGATAGGGAGCAAAATGTGGATAAATCGGACGCAGGATTGTACAAAATCGAACCATGTTTGACAAGTAAAAAGCTGAATCATGTAGGATTTTTCATCTATGGGTTGACCAGAAGGCTCCACTTACCTAGCATGAAGCAACCAACGAGTCAGCTTGAGACTATTTTAATTTCGGAAATTGCATGCAATCCAACCCTATTCATGATGTTGTGGCTAATGAATTCGCCAACGTAAACTCACATATAATGTCGCAGCTGAAAAGTGACATTCCCCTTATCGAGCAAATAGGCTATTACATTATAAGTAATGGCGGTAAGCGCTTACGGCCATTAATGGTACTGCTTTCAGCACGAGCCTGTGGTTATGAAGATGCGTTAGAGGAGTCAGTAGAACAAAGCAATATGGTACGCTTGGCAACCATTATCGAGTTTATTCATACGGCAACCCTTTTGCACGACGATGTGGTTGACGAATCGAATATGCGACGAGGTAAAAAGACAGCCAATGAAGAATGGGGCAACGCGCCCAGTGTTTTAGTGGGTGATTTTTTATATTCACGCGCTTTTCAAATTATGGTTGAAGTGGGCAGTATGCGCTGTATGCAAATACTGTCTGAAACAACCAACGTGATTTCTGAGGGTGAAGTACAGCAACTTATTAATTGTGGCGACCCAGACACAACAGAAGAGAGTTATTTAAAAGTCATTCAATATAAGACAGCTAAATTATTTGAAGGAGCGGCGCTTTGCGGTTCAGTTATTGCAAACGCAAGTGAACAGCATAATCAAGCAATGGCTAAATATGGGATGCATGTCGGTACAGCATTTCAATTAATTGATGACGTTATGGACTACACAAGTACAGCGGAGGAAATGGGAAAAAGTGTTGGAGACGACCTTGCAGAAGGTAAGCCCACATTACCCTTGATCTACACAATGAAGCACGGCACAGAAGATGCTAAGGAACGTGTTAGAGATGCGATTTTGAGTGGTGGCTTAGATAACATAGAGCAAATAATGCAAGATGTAACGTCTTGTGGGGCAATTAAATACACTCAGAATAAAGCGGAAGAGCAGGCATTTTTGGCATGCGAAGCCATTAAAGGCCTACCTCAAACGCCTTATAAAGACGCTCTTATTGCGTTAGCCAACGCTTCCGTTAAACGAAAATCTTAACGCATAATGTAAAGATAACTGTATTAAAAAGACCATAAACGTGACAATTAGGTCATATATCGTCTTCGAGCATAAAAAAATCATAAACACGAGTAATATAACGACTATCAGGCATCAGGAAAACTGATTTCAGGGCGAACAAGAACTCGCTTTGTTTGGTGTTTTTCCAGCTTTTAATGTGCTAAGTTGGTTTTTTTCCATACAAACGTTCATATTAGCGGCTTGAAGCGATATAATTCAGCAAATTTTATTAACGTAAATTGGACCATAGCGGTGTATATGAACGAACACCATTAAGCTAGGGGAATAGGATTACAATGACTACAGCTTCATCGTTTGAAAAAGACGAACTATTAAAATGCGGTTACGGCGAAATGTTCGGCGAGGGTAATGCACGATTACCTGTCGGCAACATGCTTATGATGGACCGCATTACCAAAATTACTGCTGAAGGCGGTGAACATGGAAAAGGAGAGATCATTGCTGAACTTGATATTTCTCCAGATCTTTGGTTCTTTGATTGTCATTTTCCAAGCGACCCTGTTATGCCTGGTTGCCTAGGCTTAGATGCTATGTGGCAACTTGTCGGTTTTTTCCTTGGCTGGAAAGGCAACAAAGGCAGGGGACGTGCACTAGGGTGTGGCGAAGTTAAATTCACTGGTCAAATTCTACCAACAGCAAAAAAAGTGACTTTTAATATCCAGCTCAAGCGCGTTATCGAACGTAAATTGGTTATGGGCATTGCTGATGGAACCGTTGCTGTTGATGGACGTGTCATTTATACAGCAACAGATTTGCGTGTAGGTTTATTTACCTCAACTGAAAACTTTTAAAAAAGATAAAGAATAGAGAGGCACTTTCTATGCGTCGCGTAGTTGTAACTGGTCTTGGTATTGTAAGCTGTCTTGGTAATGACAAGAGCAGCGTCCTAAATTCACTATTAGAAGGCAAATCCGGCATTCGCTTTGCTGATGACTATAAAGAAATGGGCTTTCGCAGCCATGTTTGTGGTCGTGTAGACCTAGAGTCAGACGACTTAATTGACCGTAAAACACGCCGTTTTATGGGGCCTGCGGCGACTTATGCCTATGTTTCTATGCAACAAGCCATTACGGATTCAGGGCTGACCGAAGACCAGGTATCGAACATCAGAACGGGCTTAATTGCAGGCTCTGGTGGTGCTTCTGCACAGAACTTAGTCGATTCAGCGGACACATTACGAGCGAAAGGCGTAAAACGTGTTGGCCCTTACCGAGTCACTCAAACTATGGGTAGCACGGTATCAGCTTGTTTGGCAACGCCATTTAAAATTAAAGGCGTTAACTACTCAATTACTTCAGCTTGCTCTACAAGCGCCCATTGCATTGGTAATGCAATGGAGCTTATTCAATTAGGCAAACAAGATGTTGTCTTTGCAGGTGGTGGCGAAGAAGAAAGCTGGACTCAAACGTGTATGTTTGATGCAATGGGTGCGCTTTCTTCTAAATATAATGACACACCTGAAAAAGCGTCTCGTGCATACGATGCAAACCGTGATGGTTTTGTAATCGCAGGCGGTGGTGGTATGTTGGTTATTGAAGAACTAGAGCACGCTAAAGCACGTGGTGCAAAAATCTACGCCGAACTCGTTGGCTATGGCGCAACATCTGATGGTTACGACATGGTTGCTCCTTCTGGTGAAGGTGCCGTTCGTTGTATGCAAATGGCAATGAGCACAATTGACGAGAAAGTTGATTACATCAATACTCACGGTACAAGCACACCAGCTGGTGATATGAAAGAATTGCAAGCTGTAAACGAAACCTTTGGTGATGAGATCCCTTTAATCAGCTCAACTAAGTCTTTGTCAGGCCACTCTTTAGGCGCTGCGGGGGTTCACGAAGCTATTTATTGCTTGTTGATGATGGAAAACAACTTCATCGCAGCATCAGCAAACGTGGATGAACTGGATCCAGCTGCTGGAGATATTCCTGTTGTCACTACACGCAAAGATAACGCTGACTTGAACTATATTATGTCCAATAGCTTTGGATTTGGTGGCACTAACGCAAGCTTGATATTCAAGAAGTACCAAGCTTAAATAATGCGTTTTCAGATATAAAAAAACCAGCTTCTGCTGGTTTTTTTATATCTGACCTTCATAGACGTTACTCTGGAAGCAATCACCTTCCTTTAGGAAGCTTTGCCATTTCTGCTCTCATCCAGTCCTGCATTTCTTCATGCAGTGCTGAGGTCTTCTTGCCTTCAGAAGAAATTTCAGGACCAATAACCACATCAATCACTCCAGAATATTTACGCCATGATTTACTCGTCCAGAGGTAGCCAGCGTTATGAACAATAGGAAGAATAGGAGCATTAGACGAGGTCGCCAACATAGCGGCACCTTTGTTAAACTCTTTTTCTTGGCCCACTTTCACACGAGTACCTTCAGGAAAAATCAACACTGAACGTCCATCCTCTATTCTTTCTTTGCCTTGTTTTAATATCTGCTTCAAAGCATTACTTTTTTGAGCTCGATCAATAGCTATAGGCTGAACCATTCTTAGCCCCCACCCGAAAAAAGGCACTGAAAGTAGTTCTTTTTTAAGTACAGTCGACAGAGGCGTTACTAACACCTGCAAAAAATACGTTTCCCATTCACATTGATGATTTGCCACCAAAATAACAGGCTTACCTTTTACCAAGTTTTCTCGACCTTTCACACGAATAGTAACGCCGCAAAAAACCTTAAATAACGCCAATAAAATCGCATTGTGAACATTTAAAACCAGCTGCCTATTTTTAGGCTGGAAGAATAAGGCAATTGGAGGCGATATCACCCCTGACACAATGGTCAAGACAATATAACAAACACCAAATAGAATTGAGCCAACAACCCCTCTTAAAGACCGAAGTCCACTCATTTAACGCTCCTTTATTTTTACTCTTTATCTCGATTTTGATTGAGTTGCTGCACTAAAGGGTTTGCATACATATTCAATACCGTTTCACGCAATGACTCTGGACAAGCTTTAATGTAGGCATCAAATTCAGGGTCAATGCCACCTTTTGACTCCAACATTGCAACAGCAGACCTATTTGTGGGATGGATAGCATAATTGCTAATAATTTGGCGATCAATCTCGGCTACCAGTTCATCTGGTGTATCGTAACCATTCACCAACACATCCCCAAAGGTAACAATTACCTTTCCTTTCTGACCAACAATACCATTTTTAATGCTATCAATATCTTCAAATTCCGCCTTTTCATATTCTCCTGTTGTCGATTTCTCTACCAACTCTGCCGCTTTATCCAAAGCACATGGATCATATTCGTAAGAAATAGAAACCGGAACGATATTAAGGTCTTTCATTGCATCTGGAAAAGTAGCGATTTTCTTCTTACTCATATAGAACATTTTTATAATCGCTGGGTCCGTTTTATCTAAACCATCTTTTGCGCGACCTTCTTTCTGAGCAATCCATATATTACATCGCTCATCAGTTACAGAGTGATTAATATAATTAGAAAGCTGCCCAAAAGCGGCCATCATCTCACGCACTCCCGCAACCGACCTCTTCACGATAAAACTTTTGTTCAACCGCATTAAATCAGACACAAAAGGACGGCGTAATAAATTATCTCCAATAGCAATACGAACAGTATCAAAGCCAGATAAATAGAGCCCGTAATTAACAAAAGCAGGGTCCATGGCAATATCACGATGATTTGATATAAAAAGATAACCCTTGTCTTTTTGTAATTTATCTAGACCGCGATACTCAACACTTGTTGTCGTCATTTTAATCATACGAGCCATGTAGCTCGCTATTCGGCTCTGAAAATCATAGACGCCACTAATCTTAGATACTTGACGCCTTAATACCCATTTTACAGCCATGGCCAAGGGAGTATGAAGAACAGCCGGCCATCGAGGAAATCGAAAACCAATAATAGTATTAATAAAATCAGGCGTATTTATCAAACGCTCTAATACCTCTACAACTTCGTCATCGTTATAAGGGCGTATATCATGAAACTGATCCATTCAATTTTCCGTTATGTATAAAGCATCACCATAATAAGTCCGTGATGCTTTGTATTATTTTTTATAATGTTGTTGTATCAAACCCTAACGACGTTAGCGTTTCTTTTTGGCTTGGAGAACTAATAACAGCAATACTTTCATTTTCAGGCGTTAAATAACGCTTAGCAACATCTTGTAACTGTTCAATTGTCACCGCAAGTATCTGTGCCCTAAACGTCTCTCTTTGCTCTTTTGTACGACCGTGCAGTTGAATAAAGAAATCACCTTGAGCCTCTCCAGCAGGAGAACCAGGCTTATCCATAGAGCCAATAACACCTAAAATCGCTTCCTCAAGTGAATCCGCACTATGATCAGACGTCGCTAACCATTTTAGAGAAGCATCAAAATCATTAAGTGTTTCCGTTAATCTCGGGTCACGATAAGAATAAAAACGGAAAGCACCAATACTTGAATCAAAGGTGGCTCCACCACCATAAGCCCCTCCTTGCTCACGAATCACTCTGTGCAAATAACCATTTCTTAGGAAGCCCCCTAATACAGTTAATGGCGCTACATCGGGGTGTATACCCATGATTGTTTTAAACGATTTTGCGCAAAAATTAACCTGAGTAGACGTAAGCCATGCTTTTTTAACATTCAGATCTACCGGAGGTAATGCAAATTCACGTACCGCATCCCCTTTTGTAAGAGAGGCCCATACACGATCTACTTGATCTAATAAAGCGGACTGCTGAGGCGCCTCGCCAACCACCAGCAATTGCTTATTAGACGTTAACAATTTGTCATGAATACGAGCAAAAACAGCCATCAACTCTAAAGCCTTTTGATCTTCAGACTGTAAAGCATCATCTAATGCTTTCAATGATTGAATTCCAGACATCCCACCCCAAGCTTCTTGCTGACTGGATAAGCCACACACACCGCTTGACGCAGCGGTCATAGCTAATACATGACCTTGTCCAGTGATAGACTGCTCTCTACGAGATCGACGTTGAGAAACTAATTCTTTAAGGCGTTCCACCTCATCAAAACGAGGAAAGCAAATACTGTCATACATCAACTCACTCATACTCGCGAAGTTCGACACCAGCGCTTTTGATGACATAACAAAATACGCGCTCAGTTTTTGACGATCACCTAATGTCGCCCTTAATGACGTAGAGGCGCCTATGCCTCCACACACCTGAGCTTGCCGCTCCTGCATCATCAAATAATCTGAATCACCAGCGCCCAGTTCAGTAAGTACATAAGAAAATAACGGCAAGTAAGCCGTTTCTTCTTCATCCAATTCTGGCAAATCAATGACAAGCTGTTGGTAGACTAAACCATTCGTACCTTGTGGATAAAAAGTAACCGGTAGCGTTTGTTCTAACTTTTCACGGGCATAAGTCGGCAACTCAGCAGGAACATCTTCAAGTCCTACTTTTGGTAATATACTCATATCATCAATTTGTGATTGACGTACTTTTAGTGCTTCACTGCGCTCAATAATCTGCTGCTTTTCCACATCTGACAGACCCGCTTTGATTGCAGCTAAACGGTCTTTTTCAGCATTGTTTCGACGACCCTCTAACTCTGTGTCGGGTCGTAATGTTACCGTGACACGATGAGCATTATCTAAAATTAGACTTTGAATAAGATTAGGGATGTATTTAGGGTCTTGTATACGCTCTCGTAGATCGGCAATCACAGGATCCAAATTAAGCTGAGCAATCACATCGCCCGCATGCATAGCGGTAGATAAACCACCTAAAATTAACTGCAAGCCAAATGGATAACTATCACCACCAATCTCTCTCTGGCTTAGCTCCAACTGGTGCAACATGGCCTCGACCATCTCTTGTGGAACCCCCTCCACAACGATTTGCTTCAACGTATCAACAATCAATGACTCTACTTTTTCCGCATCGGTACGGGCAACCCCTTCAAGGCCACACATGAAACTCATTTCTTTATTGCTGTCTTCTAGACCACACATTGGGGAAGGCGCATTACCTAATTTCGAGCCTTCCAAAACGCGACGCAATGGTGAAGCACTGTTATCCAACAATACATTAGACAAAAGCTCCGCCTCAAATTGCTGAGATAGGTCAGTACTTTCTCCAAGTAACCATGCAACTACAACATGACAAGCATCTTCTTTTACATCTTCAGCTGCATAGGCTTCCTCAACTCGTATTGGAGAGAAGTATCGTTTGGCGTTTGGCACAATAACTTTTCTGTCGAGGCGTTCGAAGCGACTTAATACCTTGTCTTCGAATTCCGCCTGTAGCTCAATGGCAGGCAAGTCACCAAATGTCATAAAAACAGCATTCGATGGATGATAATGCGTTCTATAAAATGCCATTAGATCATCATAAGATAAATCAGGAATGTCTGTTGGTTCGCCACCAGAATTAAAATGATAGGTATTATTAGGACATAAATATTTTGTAATCGTTTGCCATAGCACTGAGTTTGTTGAACTCATCGCGCCTTTCATTTCATTAAAAACAACGCCTTTAAACGTCAGATCAGACTCTGCATTTGTCGGTTCAGCAAACTCAAGACGATGCCCTTCCTGAGAAAAATCTAAAGGATCCAAACGAGAAAAGAAAACAGCATCTAAATACACATCTAATAAATTACGAAAGTCTTTTTTGTTCTTACTAGCAAAGGGATAAGCCGTCCAATCAGATGATGTAAACGCATTCATAAACGTATTCAGAGAACGTCGAATCATCATAAAGAAAGGATCACGAACAGGAAAACGTTCAGATCCACATAAGACAGTATGCTCTAGAATATGCGCTACACCACATGAATCAGTAGGAACCGTTTTTAGTCCAACAAGAAAAACATTCTCGTCGTTCTCAGATGCAATATGAATGTGCTTAGCACCAGTGACTTTATGCTCATATTCAAAAACGTCCACATTTAATGCGTCAATAAACTCACTTCGCACTAAAGAAAATGCCGCATGGTGTTCCGTATTATTTGTCATTCTTTACCTCTATAAATATGGTTTAGACTGAAATTATTTGACTCAGGCTATGCCTTTCTTTGGCACTAGTGTTATGTCTTGATATAGAAGACAAAGTTGATCGATTATAGCAAACGACTTCGTTTTACTGCACGAACAATGAGCACATCAGCCCAGAAACATTGGCGTATTAAGATAAATTTAGCGCTTTTGGTGCTTTTCCCAATTTTCTAATCTGGCTTTTTCACTTTTCTTAAATAAAACATACACAGCACCACCACCGCCATGATATTTCTGAGCACTATGAAACGCCATAACATCGTCCAATTCTCTCAACCATTTATTTAAATAACTTTTTAGCGTTGCTTCACTATCTGGTGTTCTGTCTCCCCTACCGTGCACAATAATTGCGACACGAATATCATTATTCATGCAGTCCTGAACAAACTGATAAACTTGCTGCCGGGCCTGTTCCACGGTCCGACGATGTAAGTCTAAACGTGATTCAATCCCATATTTACCTTGTCTTAGACGTTTAAAGACACCATCTTGAACACCCTCCTTTTTATATTGCAAAATATCTAATGCAGCGACTCTTTCTACATAGTCTGCTGTTAAATGGTTTGTATCCTTTATTGGAACGTGAGTCGCAGCCTCTTTCCTTACGGAGTAATCAACAGGTGACCCTTTCTTCCCTAAATACATGGCATTTGTTTCAAGTTTTTTAATGCCTTTCACTTCTTGAGAGAATAAAGAGAAATCATCGTCATCAACCACAGGAATTCCTCACCTTCTACTATTCATCTTACGATCAAAAACCATAAATTATACGCTATTAGTAACAAAGTTTTTGCTTATTTATAATACTAGTGCAGCCATAATTAAAGACATAACTGTTCCTGTCGAGTAAAGCACTAGACGAATATGTATTGATCAAACAGTATAATAAGCATAAGCCGTTATTGTTATTAGACACATAACCAGATACTTACACGGCCTAAACCTAAAACCGTACTTTGCAACCTAGAGGATATCAGGAAATAAATATGAAAATTTCCACTGATTTTAACAAAAGAGTCGTTATACACAGCGAATCTCTCAATTGGCTAGCTTCTCCGATGGTGGGCGTTGAGCGTAAGCCTCTTGATCGAGTGGGAGAGGAAGTCGCTCGCGCGACCACCATAGTAAGGTATGCACCAGACAGCACCTTTTCTCCCCATATTCACACGGGTGGTGAAGAATTCTTTATTCTAGACGGGGTTTTTCAAGATGAGCACGGAGACTACCCTAGCGGCTCTTATGTTCGAAACCCTCCGCAATCAAGCCACTCTCCAGGATCGAAAGTAGGTTGTATTATGTTTGTGAAGTTATGGCAGTTTCAACCCGAAGACCGCACCCACATTCGCCTTCAGACAAACAAAATGGCGCCTGTTGAATTAGCGAATCACTCTGGCATTTCAATCACGCCCCTATATAAAGATCACATTGAAGAAGTCAGCTTAATTCAACTTCTACCCAATGCCACTGTAAATTGGGGCATGCCGAAAGGTGCTGAGCTATTGATACTTGAAGGTTCTTTACAAGAACAAGAGGATCTATTGGAAAAATACGATTGGTTAAGGCTTCCTGTCAACTCAAAGATTCACGCTAAGGCAGGAAGTCAAGGCACAAAATTCTGGTTGAAAACAGGTTACTTAACTGATGTGGATAACCAGATAGCACAATTACAAACAGTGTAGATAAAAGCCTCTTTTTCAGAGACCTTTATCTACAAACATTACATTTTATGTCTTGGGTTAGAACGGAATATCATCATCAAAGTCATCAAAATTCGGAGCTGGTTGAGGTGCCGCTTGGGGCTTTGGCGCAGATGGCTGAGGTGCTGGTGCCGAAGGACGTTGAGCAGGCTGTTGCGACGCTGGCTGAGGAGCGTCACCCCAGCTACCAAAAGACTGTGGCTGCGCAGGAGCCGATTGTTGGGGCGCCTGCTGTGGAGCTTGTCCATACCCTCCCGCAGGTTGCTGTCCATAACCCTGATTCGGCTGTTGATTACCATAGCCACCTTGAGGTTGTGATGCCGGACGCTGCTGTGGAGCTTGACCGTAACCACCTTGGTTATTGTTATCATAGGCGCCTTGACCACCCTGATCATTGCGTCCGTCTAATAATTGCATTTCATTTGCGATTATTTCTGTTGTATAACGCTTAACGCCGTCTTTCTCCCATTCACGCGTACGTAATGAGCCTTCAACATACACTTTTGAACCTTTTTTGATAAAATCGCCAGCTATTTGTCCTAAGCGAAAATTACCACGGTCCATAAACGACACTCGATGCCATTCTGTGCGCTCTTGCATTTGACCCGTTTGCTTGTCTCTCCAACTTTCCGACGTCGCTAAACTGACATTTGCAACGGCGCCACCATTTGGCATAAAGCGTACTTCTGCATCATTACCAGCGTTACCAATTAAGATAACTTTATTTATTCCACGTGCCATGACGTTCTCCAATTCTGTCTATTTATGTTCTTTAAAGCGTTACTTGCGGTACAACACGCAGCAAACTATCTCTATCTAGTTGTTTTTTATTAACCTTTAAATACGCCGTTTGTTCATCTTCAAATAATTGCATATCTTCCACTCCCTGGATCGTCATTAATCGTGATGATAATTTTGTTATTTCACGCTGACTTAAACCACCGAGGCTAAAAGCCAAGCTAGTCAACTGAGGTGGCGCAGGCTGACGTAAAGACAACAAAGTCCAAATAAATACCATGCTTCCCACAGAAGCAAATAAGGTTTCTATGGACGTATTCTGCAGCAGCCAACCACCGCCTACGCCGCCCAAAAAAGCGCCGAAAAATTGATGCGTAGAAAAAACCCCCATTGCCGTACCGCGATACCCTACAGGGGCTAACTTACTCACAACAGAAGGCAAGGTCGCTTCTAACGTGTTAAAAGCAACAAAGTAAGCCCAGAGCAATACAGAAAATAGCCAGACACTTTGAACCACGCCCATGAAGACAATTGAAATAGATAACAATAGCATCACGCTTGTCATCACTTGCTTCATTTTACCTTTTGCTTCTGCAATGATGACTAATGGTACCATACCAACAAAGGCCAATCCCATGACAAATAAATAAAGCCAACTATGATTAATTAATGGAAAATGAAACTGGTTTACCAGCAAACTAGGAATACAAACAAATAGCGCAGTTAAGCTCGCATGTAACAGTAAAACACTCATATTCAACGATCGTAAATGCCCACTTTGAAGCACACTTCTCAAGGCAGATAAACTCGGTGTCGTATCTCGCCTAAAAGTATGTTGCTTAACATTCGGAACCATCCAAACAACTAAGGAAATACCTATTAAGGAAGAGATTAACGATACGTAAAATAAGCCTGATAAACCTATAAGAGAGTATAACCAAGGGCCTAATACCAAAGACAACATAAAAGACACACCGATACTGATTCCTACGGTGGCCATAGCTTTGGTCCTATTCTGCTCTCGCGTAACATCACTTAACAATGCCATTAATGTACTGGCAATGGCTCCAGCACCTTGTACGGCACGACCAAGAATTAAACTTAGAATATCATCTGCATTCGCACAAATAATACTGCCCACCGCAAATAAAATCAGACCAAGAACAATAATACGTTTACGCCCTACTTGATCTGACAACATTCCCATCGGAATTTGCAACAAAGCTTGCGTTAATCCATAAATACCAATCGCCGTTCCAATTAACGCGGCACTAGCGCCATTTAAATCAGCCGCTGACAAGCTGATGACAGGCATAATAAGGAACAATCCCAGCATACGAAATAAGTAAACCGTAGCTAAAGCAACAACTGAACGACGCTCAAATGCATCCATAAAAAGGTTATAACCGCGCAAATTTAAAAATGAATAGTTTATAAAATGGTATTTTACAAAAAATAGCGTTGAAGCTCTATCTTAACTACTGTAAAAATAGACAGTTATTTTAACAAATACGTATAATGATTTTTTGTTTTACTACAGGGCCGGAGACAAATGGATAATATCACCATTCGAGGGGCACGTACCCATAACCTCAAAAATATCGACTTAGATATCCCAAGAGATAAGTTAATTGTCATTACTGGGTTATCTGGCTCAGGAAAATCGTCTTTAGCCTTTGATACTCTCTATGCTGAAGGCCAGAGACGTTATGTGGAATCACTTTCAACCTATGCTCGTCAATTTTTATCAATGATGGAAAAGCCAGACATTGATCATATTGAAGGTCTGTCTCCCGCTATTTCGATAGAGCAAAAATCAACGTCTCATAATCCTCGATCTACCGTTGGTACTATTACAGAGATCTATGACTACTTACGTCTTCTTTTCGCTCGTGCAGGACAGCCCCGCTGTCCTGACCATGGAGAGCCTTTAGAAGCGCAGACAATTTCTCAAATGGTCGATAAAGTACTTTCCCTACCTGCTGAAACCAAAATGATGCTATTAGCACCGGTAGTCAAGGACCGAAAAGGCGAACACCTACATACGATTAGCGATCTTTTATCTAAAGGTTTTATACGTGCTCGCATTGATGGCTTAGTAGTAGATTTAGATGATGCGCCTACGCTAGAAAAAAACAAAAAACACACAATTGAAGTGATCATTGACCGCTTTAAAGTAAGAGACGATTTACAGTTACGGCTCGCAGAATCTTTCGAAACCTGCTTAACACTTTCAGACGGCATCGCTAAGGTGATGAATATGGACTCTCCGGACGAAGTTCATATTTTCTCAAGCAAATTTGCCTGCCCTGTATGTGGCTATAGCATCACTGAACTTGAACCGAGATTGTTCTCATTTAATAATCCTAATGGGGCCTGCCCAACTTGTGACGGTTTAGGCACACACCAATTATTTGATTCAAGCTTAATTGTCGTTGATGATACATTAACCCTTGCAGAAGGCGCTATTCGAGGCTGGGGGAGGCGAAGCATCTTCTACTTTCAACAGTTACAAGCACTGGCAACACATTACGGGTTTGATATTGAACTCCCATTCAAAGACATTCCAGATACTCATAAAAAACACATTCTAAATGGGTCAGGTAAAGACAAGATATCCTTTGTCTATATCAATGAACGTGGGGATAAAATGACTCGATCACACGCGTTCGAGGGGGTAATCCCTAACTTGCAACGTCGTTACCATGAAACAGAGTCTGACTCGGTACGTGATGATTTATCTCAATACATAAGTGTACAAGCTTGCCCCGAATGCGATGGAGCGCGACTAAATAAAGCCGCTCGAAATGTCTTTATTGAAGAACTTACCATTCCAGAGATTACAGCAAAACCCATTGCAGATTGCTTGGACTATTTTACCAGCTTATCATTGCCTGGCGCTAAAGGAGAAATCGCTTCAAAAATACTGAAAGAAATTAGAGATCGTTTAACTTTCTTAGCCAATGTTGGACTAGAGTATCTTACTCTTAATCGTAAAGCTGACTCACTGTCTGGAGGTGAAGCACAACGAATTCGCCTTGCCAGTCAAATCGGCGCGGGGCTCGTTGGTGTTATGTACATACTAGACGAGCCTTCTATTGGTTTACACCAGAGAGACAATGAACGCTTGATCTCAACATTAACCAGATTGAGAGACCTAGGCAATACTGTTATCGTCGTTGAACATGATGAAGATGCAATTAGAGTAGCCGACTTTGTCATCGATATTGGTCCAGGGGCAGGTGTTCACGGTGGGCAAGTCATTGCAAGCGGTACACCAAAAGACGTTATGGATAACCCTAACTCTATTACAGGTCAATTTTTAAATGGTACTCGCAGAATTGAGTTACCAGACAAGAGAATCAAAGCAAAAGATGGACTGCATTTATCCTTGTATGGGGCTTGTGGCAATAATTTAAATAATGTTGATTTACATATTCCAATTGGAGTAATGACCTGTGTCACTGGAGTGTCTGGTTCGGGGAAATCGACTCTAATCAACAGCACCTTGTATCCATTAGCATCAACAGCCCTAAATGGCGCGACAACCTTAAAAGCATCACAACATGACAGAATTGAAGGTTTCCAACACTTTGATAAATGTGTCGATATTGATCAAAGCCCAATAGGTAGAACGCCAAGATCAAACCCGGCTACCTACACTGGCATATTTACTCCCATGAGAGAGCTGTTTTCAGCAACACAAGAAGCCAGATCTCGCGGATATAAACCAGGTCGATTTAGTTTCAACGTAAAAGGTGGACGTTGCGAAGCATGCCAAGGTGATGGCGTTATTAAAGTAGAAATGCATTTTTTACCCGATGTCTATGTTCCATGCGATGTTTGTAAAGGAAAACGATACAACCGTGAAACCTTAGAAATACAATATAAAGGTAAAAATATTCACGACTGTCTAGAAATGACCATTGAAGACGCCAGAGATTTTTTTGATCCAGTACCCTCTATTGCTAGAAAGCTTCAAACATTAATGGATGTGGGTTTGGGTTATATCAAATTAGGACAATCTGCTACTACACTGTCAGGAGGGGAAGCTCAAAGAGTGAAACTTTCAAAAGAATTATCGAAACGTGATACTGGACAAACCTTGTATATTTTAGACGAACCAACGACAGGGTTACATTTTGCCGATATTGAGCAACTTCTTAAAGTACTTCATAGATTAAGGAATCATGGTAACACTGTTGTTGTTATCGAGCACAATTTGGATGTCATTAAAACCGCAGACTGGATTATTGACTTAGGGCCTGAAGGCGGCAGTGGCGGAGGCTACATTCTTGCGGAAGGAACCCCCGAAGAAGTAGCTGAAGTGAACACGTCTCATACAGCTAGATTCTTAAAGCCATTATTAAATTTAGCTCAGCAATAGACTCATGCTTACACTAAAAAGCCTAGACAGGTTATCTGTTTAGGCTTTTTAGTGACAAGAACAAAATTTAGGCATAAAAAAACCAGACATAAAGTCTGGTTTTTTTAAAGATCTTGCTTATTCAGCAGCATCTTCAACGTCTGCAACTGGTCTATCGACCAATTCAACGTAAGCCATCGGCGCATTATCACCAGCACGGAATCCACATTTAAGAATGCGAACATAACCGCCTGGACGAGCTTGGTAACGAGGACCAAGTTCAGAGAATAATTTACCAACAGCATCTTTGCTACGAGTACGAGCAAAAGCCAATCGACGATTCGCAACAGAATCGTTTTTAGCCAATGTAATCAGTGGCTCAGCAACGCGACGAAGTTCTTTGGCTTTCGGCAACGTAGTTTTAATAACTTCGTGCTCGAATAATGAAGCAGCCATATTTTTGAACATCGCTTTACGATGAGAGCTAGTACGGTTTAAGTGACGTCCACTCTTACGATGACGCATTATAAATTCCTTACCAAACTACGGTGGTCAGGGAACAATGACCTAGCGAGCTAGTACCTTGCTATCGTCTTTCAAACTAGCTGGTGGCCAGTTTTCCAAACGCATTCCCAAAGACAAACCACGCTGTGCTAAAACATCTTTGATTTCAGTTAACGATTTTTTACCTAAGTTAGGCGTCTTTAGAAGCTCAACTTCAGTACGTTGTATTAAATCACCGATGTAATAAATGTTCTCTGCTTTTAAACAGTTAGCACTTCGAACGGTCAACTCAAGATCATCAACCGGGCGTAGCAAAATTGGATCGATTTCATCCTCTTCTTCCACAACAGGTGCTTCGCTTTCGCTTTCTAAGGCGACAAACACAGCAATTTGTTGTTGCAGAATAGTAGCTGCACGTCGAATTGCTTCTTCAGGGTCAATAGTACCGTTAGATTCAATGTCTAAGACAAGTTTATCTAAGTCAGTACGCTGCTCTACACGAGCATTCTCAACACTGTAAGCTACTCTTCGTACAGGGCTGAATGAAGCATCCAGCTGCAAGCGACCGATAGGACGAGTCTCATCATCACTTGCAATACGAGCATCAGCAGGCTCATAACCACGACCACGAGCAACTCGGATCTGCATATTAAGTTCTGCAGACTCATCCAAATGTGCAAGTATATGATCAGGGTTAGCGATCTCGGCGTCTGTTACCAACTGAATATCACCAGCAGTAACAACACAAGGACCTTTTTTACTTAAAGTAAGAGTTGCTTCATCTTGCCCGTGTAGAGCGATTGCAACTCCTTTAAGGTTAAGAAGAATTTCAATTACATCTTCTTTTACCCCTTCAATTGCGCTGTATTCATGCAATACACCGTCGATTTCAACTTCAACAATCGCACAACCAGGCATTGAAGATAACAGAATACGACGCAAAGCATTACCTAAAGTATGCCCAAAACCACGTTCTAGCGGTTGCAGAGTAACTTTGGCGCGTGTTTTGCCCAATTCTTGAACTTCAATGTTGCGTGGGGTTAACAATTCGCTCACTGAACGCTGCATAGATCCACCTATTTATTCTCCCAACTGCTCAACCTTACTTAGAGTAAAGTTCAACAATTAGGTTTTCATTAATTTCAGCTGACAAATCGCCACGCTCAGGAACTGATTTATAAACTGCTTCTAATTTAGTAGAGTCAGTCTCAATCCAATGAACAGCTGTGCGATTCTTAGCAAGCTCAAGTGCATTTTGTACACGAAGTTGCTTTTTAGCTTTTTCACGAATAGATACAACGTCACCAGATTTAACTTGGTAAGACGCGATATTTACTGTTGCACCGTTGACTAGAACACCTTTGTGCCCAACCAATTGACGAGCTTCAGCACGTGTAGAGCCGAAACCAGCGCGATAAACAACATTATCCAAGCGAGATTCAAGAAGTTGTAACAAGTTTTCACCTGTTGCACCCTTCAAGCGAGCTGCACTTTTATAATAATTACGGAATTGTTTCTCAAGGATGCCATATGTACGACGAACCTTTTGTTTTTCACGTAACTGTAAACCATAGTCAGACAAACGGCCACGGCGTGCGCCATGAACACCAGGTGCTGCTTCTAATTTACATTTTGATTCTAGAGCACGTGAGCCGCTCTTTAATTGCAAGTCCGTACCTTCACGACGAGACAACTTACAAGTTGGACCTATATAACGAGCCATGTATCTGTCTCCTCAATTAAACGCGACGTTTCTTAGGTGGACGACAACCATTGTGTGGTATCGGCGTCACATCTGTAATGTTATTGATACGCAATCCTAATGCATTTAATGCACGAACTGCGGACTCACGACCTGGGCCAGGACCCTTGATCATAACGTCTACGTTTTTCAAACCAAATTCTTGAGCAACAGCACCGGCACGTTCAGCAGCAACTTGAGCTGCGAAAGGCGTACTTTTACGAGATCCGCGAAAACCAGAACCACCTGCAGTAGCCCAAGACAAAGCGTTGCCTTGGCGATCGGTGATAGTCACAATAGTGTTGTTAAAAGACGCGTGTACATGAGCAACACCGTCAACAACTGACTTTTTGACTTTTTTCTTGGTATTGCGCGTAGCTGGCTTAGCCATATTGCACTTTTCCTATTTTAAATGCTCAGCTCTAGCGACATTGTGGCTAGAGCGAAACGCGTTTATATTACTTACGAATAGGCTTACGAGGGCCTTTACGTGTACGAGCGTTCGTTTTGGTACGTTGACCACGAACAGGTAGGCTGCGGCGGTGACGAATACCGCGATGACAACCCATATCCATCAGACGTTTGATAGACATGCTTAGTTCACGTCGAAGATCACCTTCAACTGTGTACTTACCAACTTCTCCGCGTAATTGGTCAAGAACTTCATCATTCAATGAACCAATTTTTGCTGTCTCCTGAACCCCACTAGCCGCACAAATTGCGCGTGAACGGGTGCGACCGATTCCGAAGATGTAAGTCAGAGAAATGACCGCATGTTTATTGTCAGGAATATTGACACCGGCTATACGGGCCATTCACTTTACTCCGTTGTTAGGATGATAAATATCATCACTTTGCTTTCATTAGGGCGGCGATTATGCCGTCTTTGAGACGAAAAATCAACCACCCTTCCCCATCAAAGAGCTAATTAGTATTAACCTTGACGTTGTTTGTGTCTTGGTTCAATACAAATCACTCGAACTGAACCGTTACGACGAACGATTTTGCAGTTACGACAGATTTTCTTAACAGATGCACGTACTTTCATGTTCAACTCCTCCAACCAATGCGTATTAACGCATCAGGCCATTAGGACCATAACCAGTCAGGTTAGATTTCTTCATTAACGACTCGTACTGATGACTCATCAAATGACTTTGCACTTGCGTCATGAAATCCATAACCACTACAACTACGATCAACATAGAGGTTCCACCGAAGTAGAAAGGCACGTTCCATGCAACAACAAAGAATTGAGGCATCAAAGACACTAAGGTGATATATAAAGCACCAAACAATGTCAAACGGGTCATTACACCGTCAATATATCGAGCGGTATGATCGCCTGGACGAATCCCCGGTAAAAAAGCACCGGATTTTTTTAAATTATCTGCTACATCCTTAGGGTTAAACACCAATGCTGTATAGAAGAAGCAAAAGAAAACAATTGCTATCGAAAATAACAACACATAGAGCGGTTGCCCTGGAGCAAGAGCCAAAGAGACATCTTGAAGCCATTCCATGCCTTCACCTTGACCAAACCATTGGCCAATTGACGCAGGAAAAAGCAAAATACTTGAAGCGAATATAGGAGGAATTACACCTGCCATATTAACCTTAAGAGGTAGATGACTCTTTTGTGCAGCAAATACTTTCTTACCTTGCTGACGCTTAGCATAATTAACTGTAATCCGACGCTGCCCTCTTTCAATAAAGACAACAAACGCTACTGTAGCTACAGCCATTATACCAATTAGCAATAAGGCTAGAATATTAATATCGCCTTGACGAGCCGACTCAAAAGATCTGCCGAGTGCAGAAGGTAGACCGGCTACGATACCAGCAAAAATAAGTATCGAAATACCATTGCCAATACCTTTTTCAGTCACCTGTTCTCCTAACCACATCAAGAAAACCGTACCAGAGACAAGAGTAATTACAGCGACTGCATAAAACTCTATACCACTATTAAACGATATCCCTTGACTAGCTAGACCAACTGCCATACTTGCAGATTGAACTAACGCAAGAAGAACGGTCCCATAACGAGTATACTGAGTGATTTTACGTCTCCCAGCTTCACCTTCTTTCTTGAGCTGTTCTAGCTGCGGACTTACTACCGTTAATAACTGCATAATAATAGAGGCAGAAATATAAGGGAGTATGCCTAGCGCAAAAATACTCATGCGCTCAAGTGCCCCACCAGAGAATACGTTAAATAAACTCAGGATTGTGCCTTCATTTTGATCAAAAAGGGCAGACAAGCGATCAGGATTTATGCCTGGAACCGGGATGTGTGCACCTATTCTATATACAATAATCGCTAAAAACACAAAACGTATACGAGACCAAAGTTCTCCTAAGCCTTTTTGTGCATTTGCTGGTAGTGAGCCACGCTTTGCCATTTATTCCTCGACTTTTCCGCCAGCCGCTTCGATAGCAGCACGAGCGCCTTTAGTCACCTTAAGACCACGAACAGTAATGGCTTTGTCGATAGAACCAGACAAGATTACACGCGCAGTTTTAATTTGATGACCAAAAACATTAGCACTTACTAGAGCAGCTAAATCAATTACTTCAGCATTTACAGACGCCAATTCGTTTAAACGAACTTCAGCAACATATTTTGCTTGACGAGATGTAAAACCAAATTTAGGTAGACGTTTCTGTAAAGGCATTTGACCACCTTCGAAACCTGGCTTAACAGAGCTACCTGAACGAGATTTAAGACCCTTATGGCCACGTCCACCTGTCTTACCTAAGCCACTACCAATACCACGGCCACGGCGTTTAGGAGCAGATTTGCTACCTTCGGCAGGTTTAATAGTATTTAAGAACATTTTATTCCCCTACCACTTTAACCATGTAATAAACTTTATTAACCATACCACGAACAGAAGGTGTGTCTTCTAATTCGCGGCGCTGGCCGACTTTACGTAAACCTAAGCCCTCAACAGTTGCACGGTGCTTAGGAAGACGACCGATCGGACTGCGGGTTAGTTCAACTGTGATGGTTTTATTTGCCATAACACATTACCCCAAAATTTGATCGACTGACTTACCGCGTTTAGCTGCAATTTGCTCAGGAGCTTGCATGTCCTGCAAACCTTTAATAGTTGCACGAACAACATTAACAGGGTTTGTAGAGCCGTAACACTTAGCCAAAACGTTGTGAATACCTGCAATTTCAAGAACTGCACGCATTGCACCACCTGCGATAACACCTGTACCTTGTGACGCTGGTTGCATATAAACTTTAGATGCACCATGAGCCGCTTTTACTGGGTACTGAAGCGTATCACCATTTAGTTGTACAGTGATCATGTTACGACGTGCTTGCTCCATAGCTTTTTGAATTGCTTGAGGAACTTCACGCGCTTTACCACGACCAAAACCAACTTTACCATTACCGTCACCAACCACTGTTAAAGCTGTGAAAGAGAAGATACGACCACCCTTTACAACTTTAGCAACACGGTTGACTTGAACTAGCTTCTCTTGGAGGTCGCTAGTTTGTTGTTCATTAACTGCCATTTGGTACCCCTTAGAACTCTAGACCGGCTTCACGAGCTGCGTCAGCTAAAGCTTGAACGCGACCGTGGTATTTAAAACCAGAACGATCAAATGCGACCGCTGTGATACCTGCTTCTTTAGCGCGAGTAGCGATTAAAGTGCCAACTTTTTGTGCAGCATCTTTATTCCCAGTCGCTTCAGAGCGCAGGTCCCCATCTAAAGTAGAGGCGCTTGCTAGCACTTGACTTCCACATGGAGAAATAACTTGTGCATACATATGACGTGGTGTGCGATGTACAGTAAGACGATGCGCACCTAACTCACGAATATGCAAACGTGCGCGGCGTGCGCGACGAATTCGAGATTGTTTTTTAGTGTTCATGAATACTTACCTACTTCTTCTTAGCTTCTTTACGACGAACAACTTCGTCAGAATAACGAACACCTTTACCTTTATAAGGCTCAGGAGGACGAAAACCACGAACTTCAGCAGCAACCTGACCAATCACTTGCTTGTCAATACCACGAAGAACGACTTCTGTTTGAGAAGCGCATTCAGCCGTAACGCCAGCAGGCAATTCATATTCAACAGGATGAGAAAAACCAAGGCTTAGATTTAAAACATTGCCTTTAACTGCAGCACGATAACCAACACCTTGCAACAATAGTCTTTTCTCAAAACCTTGGCTTACACCAATAACCATGTTGTTCACCAAAGAACGCATTGTACCAGCCAAAGCGCGGCTTTGTTTTGCTCCATCACGAGGAACAAAAGTGATCACATTATCTTGTTGAGCAACTTCAACATTCTGGTGGGCATTTAACTCTAATGAACCTTTGCCGCCTTTAACGACTAAGTGTTGACCATTTAGAGTTACATCTACACCAGCAGGAAGCGTCACGGGACTTTTAGCAACACGAGACATACTAACTCCTAGAAAACAGTGCAGATTACTTCGCCACCAATACCAGCAGCGCGAGCCGCACGGTCTGTCATCACACCTTTAGAAGTTGAGATGATTGCAACACCTAGACCAGCTTCAACCTTTGGAAGGTCAGTAGCTGTCTTGTATTGACGCAAACTTGGACGTGAAGCACGTTTAATAACTTCGATTACCGGCTTACCTTCGAAATACTTAAGATCGATAGTAAGAGTCGGTTTAATTTCTTCAGTTACTGAGAAGTCAGTTACATAACCTTCTTCACGTAGAACAGAAGCAACTGAAACCTTCATTTTAGATGAAGGCATGCTAACAGATGTCTTTGAAGCCATCTGCGCATTACGAATACGTGTAAACATATCCGCAAGTGTATCTTGCATACTCATTTAAGAGCTCCTAATTTAAAACCATTGTGCAGCAAATAGAGCTCGCGCATAGTACACAGCAGCGAACGAAATGTCCAGCATAACTGAACATCTCTTCACTGCAATGTAGTATGATCGCGCTCTACTTGCTTACCAACTAGCTTTCTTCAAGCCAGGTACATCACCGCGCATAGCCGCTTCACGCAATTTGATTCTTGACAAACCAAACTTGCGATAAACACCATGTGGGCGACCCGTTATTTGACAACGGTTACGCTGGCGAGAAGAAGATGAATCACGTGGAAGAGCTTGCAATTTAAGCGTCGCTTCCCACTTTTCATCATCAGATGCATTCACATCGCTAATAATTGCTTTTAGAGCAGCACGCTTTTCAGCGAACTTAGCTACTAATTTTGTGCGTTTTGCTTCGCGCTGAATCATTGATATTTTAGCCATGATTCCTTACCTCTTATTTCTTGAAAGGGAAACTAAAGGCGGCTAGCAAAGCACGACCTTCTTCGTCGGTACGAGCAGTAGTTGTAATGGTAATATCCATACCACGTACACGATCTACTTTATCGTAATCGATTTCAGGGAAGATGATCTGCTCTTTAACACCCATGCTGTAGTTACCACGTCCGTCAAACGACTTCGGGTTTAAACCACGAAAGTCACGGATACGAGGGATAGCAACATCAACCAAACGGTCGAAGAAATCCCACATACGCTCACCACGTAGAGTAACTTTACAACCGATAGGATAACCATCACGGATTTTAAAGCCTGCTACCGATTTACGCGCTTTAGTTACGACAACTTTCTGGCCGCTAAGTGCTTGTAGATCATTAACCGCATTTTCAAGAAGCTTCTTGTCTGCGATTGCTTCACCCACACCCATATTCAATGTAATTTTAGTGATTTTTGGCACTTGCATTACATTTTGGTAACCGAACTGTTCAGACAGCTGAGTTACTACTTGATCTTTATAAACTTGCTTAAGTCTCGCCATGGCTATAATTCTCGCTCTTAGGCGTCGATCGCTTCACTGTTTGATTTGAAGATACGTACTTTCGTACCGTCTTCAGTCACTTTAAAGCCGACGCGATCCGCTTTTCCTGTAGCCGCATTAAATATAGCTACATTCGAAACCTGGATAGGTGCTTCTTTCTCAACGATACCACCAGTCGTCCCCTTCATAGGGTTCGGCTTTTCGTGTTTCTTCATCATATTGATTCCAGAAACAAGAACGCGGTTCTCGTCAACAACTTTAACAACTTTGCCGCGCTTGCCTTTATCTTTACCAGCAATTACAACAACTTCGTCATTACTTTTGATTTTACGCATATTTAGCCCCCTCCCTCTTACAACACTTCAGGTGCAAGAGAAATAATTTTCATGAACTGCTCAGAGCGCAACTCACGGGTAACTGGGCCAAAGATACGAGTACCAATTGGTTGACCAGACGCATTTAATAGAACCGCTGAGTTTACATCAAAACGGATCACGGAGCCATCTGGACGACGAACACCTTTTTTAGTTCTAACAACAACAGCGTTTAGAACTTGCCCTTTTTTAACACGACCACGAGGAATCGCTTCTTTCACTGTGACCTTAATAATGTCACCGATACCAGCGTAACGACGATGTGAGCCACCCAGTACTTTTATACACTGAACACGCTTAGCACCGCTGTTATCTGCAATATCAAGCATCGATTCTGTTTGAATCATAACTGCTCTCCAATCAAATTAGATAACAAGTCTCACGAAGGAGCAGCTTATACAGCTGCCGCCTTGTTAACAACTTGCACTAGTTTCCAAGTTTTAGACTTGGAATAAGGACGCACTTCCACGACCTTCACAGTGTCGCCAATTTGGCATTCGTTGTTTTCATCGTGAGCGTGTAATTTAGTAGAACGACGGATAAACTTACCATAAAGGGCATGCTTCTCTGTATGTTCAACTAGTACTGTAATGGTTTTATCCATCTTGTCGCTTACTACTTTACCAGTAGCAATACGAGGTTTTGTTTCTGCACTTGCCATCTTAGTTACCTGCCTTATCATTAAGCACGGTTTTAACTCGTGCGATATTGCGGCGAACTTGAGGAAGCAAATGAGTTTGCGTTAGCTGGCCAGTTGCCTTCTGCATACGCAGAGTGAACTGCTCTTTAAGCAATTCAATCAAAGTTTGCTGCAACTCAGTCACAGTCTTTGTTTGTAGTTCTTTTGCTTTCATCTACATCACCGTACGCGTTACGAAAGTTGTGGACAAAGGAAGCTTAGCAGCTGCTAGCGCGAAAGCTTCGCGTGCTAGTTGCTCAGAAACGCCCTCAACCTCATAAAGCATCTTACCAGGTTGAATTTGTGCAACCCAATATTCTACGTTACCCTTACCTTTACCCTGACGAACCTCTAAAGGTTTTTGGGTAATCGGCTTATCAGGGAATACACGAATCCAGATTTTACCACCACGTTTGATGTGACGAGTCATTGCACGACGCGCCGCCTCAATTTGACGAGCAGTAATTCGACCACGTTGAGTCGACTTTAATCCGTATTCACCAAAGCTAACTTGAGATCCGCGAATTGCAAGACCGCGATTACGGCCTTTCATCATCTTACGGAACTTAGTACGTTTCGGTTGTAACATGACTCACCCCCTACTTAGACTTCTTCTTTTGTGCGCCTTTAGTAGCTCGCACTTGTTCAATACCGCCCAAGATTTCGCCTTTGAAGATCCACGTTTTTACGCCAATAATGCCGTAAGTTGTGTTTGCTTCATAAGTAGCGTAGTCAATGTCAGCACGCAGAGTGTGTAGCGGCACACGGCCTTCGCGGTACCATTCAGCACGGGCAATTTCTGCTCCGCCTAAACGACCACTAACCTGAACCTTAATACCTTTCGCGCCACCACGCATTGCATTTTGTACAGCACGCTTCATAGCACGACGGAACATTACACGACGCTCTAATTGACCCGCAATATTTTGCGCAACCAATTTAGCATCTAGTTCAGGCTTACGAATTTCTTCGATGTTAATGTGGACAGGTACGCCCATCATTGTAGAAATGGCATTACGCAATTTCTCTACATCTTCGCCTTTCTTACCAATTACAATACCCGGACGAGCAGTGTGAATAGTAATACGAGCTGTTTGAGCAGGGCGCTGAATCTCAATACGAGATACAGATGCCTGCACTAATTTTTTCTCCAAGAACTTACGTACTTGAAGATCGTTTAATAGCAGCTTGGAGTAGTTTTGGTTGTTAGCATACCAAGTTGAAGTATGATCTTTAACTATTCCTAAGCGTATTCCAGTTGGATGAACCTTCTGACCCATTGGGTTTCTCCTAATTAGTCAGCGACTTTGACTGTAATATGGCAACTGCGTTTGAATACACGATCTGCACGTCCTTTCGCACGTGGCTTAATACGTTTTAGAGTCATAGCCTCATCAACGAAGATCGTAGAAACACGCAAGTCATCTATATCAGCACCATCGTTATGCTCAGCATTTGCAACAGCAGACTCTAGTACTTTTTTGACAATAGCTGCCGCCTTTTTAGGACTGAACGCCAAGATGTTCAGTGCTTCGCTCACAGACTTACCACGGATTTGATCAGCAACCAAACGGGCTTTCTGTGCTGAGAGGCGAGCACCTTTTAATGAAGCGCTTACTTCACTCATAATAATCCCCTTTTAGCGTTTGGCTTTCTTATCCGCAGCATGGCCGCGATACGTGCGGGTTGGAGCGAACTCACCCAATTTATGACCGACCATGTCTTCAGTTACAATAACTGGTACATGCTGGCGACCATTATGGACAGCGATAGTCAACCCTACAAATTCAGGGAAGACAGTAGAACGGCGAGACCAAGTCTTTATTGGTCGACGATCGTTTTTCTCTACCGCAGCCTCTACCTTTTTCAACAAATGAAGGTCGATGAAAGGACCTTTTTTTAGTGAACGTGGCACAGTCGTTTCCTCTTGTTACTTAGTACGACGACGTACAATAAGTTTGTCAGTACGCTTATTACTGCGTGTTTTGTAGCCTTTAGTAGGCACACCCCAAGGTGTAACAGGGTGACGACCACCTTTACTACGACCTTCACCACCACCATGCGGGTGATCAACTGGGTTCATAGCCGCACCACGTACAGTAGGACGGATACCGCGCCAGCGGTTAGCACCTGCTTTACCAAGCACGCGTAAGCTATGCTCAGAATTAGATACTTCACCTAACGTTGCGCGACATTCAGTCAAAACTTTACGCATTTCACCTGAACGTAGGCGAAGAGTAACGTAACGACCTTCACGAGCAACAAGCTGAGCTGATGCACCAGCAGAACGAGCGACTTGCGCACCTTTGCCTGGCTTCAACTCTACACAGTGTACAAGACTACCCACAGGGATATTTTGCAAAGGCAAACTATTACCTGGTTTGATAGGTGAATCTGCACCATTAAAAACTACAGTACCAGCTACCATGCCTTTAGAGGCAATAATGTAGCGACGTTCGCCATCAGCATATAAAACTAATGCGATGTTTGCAGAACGGTTTGGATCATATTCCAAACGCTCAACTACCGCAGGTATCCCATCTTTGTTACGACGGAAATCAACCATACGATAATGCTGCTTATGACCACCACCTACGTGACGCGTAGTGATGCGCCCGTTGTTGTTACGACCACCAGACTTACTCTTCTTATCAAGAAGAGGTGCATAAGGTGCGCCTTTGTGCAACTCATCGTTTACAACTTTAACAACGTGACGACGGCCTGCAGACGTTGGCTTACATTTTACAACAGCCATTGACCTATCTCCCCTTATTCAGCGTCTATGAAATCAATTTCTTGACCTTCAGCTAAACGAACGTACGCTTTTTTAACGTCGCTACGCTTACCTAGGCCACGAGCTGTACGCTTAGTTTTACCTTTTTGATTCAAGGTGCGTACATCTTCAACTTTAACTTCAAATAGTGCTTCGATTGCCTGTTTAATTTCAGGTTTCGTTGCATCACTTACAACACGAAAAACGTATTGACCATTACCTTCAGCAACAATTGTTGCTTTCTCAGAAATGTGTGGTCCCAACAAAACTTTATAAATGCGTTCGCCGATCATGCTAGTGACTCCTCAATTTGCTTAAGAGCACCAACTGTCACCAACACTTTGTCGTAAGCAATCAAGCTAACAGGGTCAATAGACGCCGCATCGCGTACATCTACGTTAGGAATATTGCGAGCTGCCAAGAAAACATTATCCACAAAATCTTGTGTAACAACTAATGCATTCTCAATATTCAATTCTGCCATTTTTGCTTTGAAGAGTTTTGTTTTTGGAGCTTCCAAAGCCAATTCTTCTACTACAACAAGACGGTCTTGACGTACAAGTTCAGACCAGATGGTGCGCATTGCTGCACGATACATCTTCTTGTTCACTTTATGTGAGTGATCCTGCGGTTTAGCAGCGAATGTTACGCCACCTGAACGCCAGATAGGACTACGAATAGTACCTGCACGAGCACGACCAGAACCTTTTTGTTTCCAAGGTTTGCGTCCGCCACCTGCCACTTCTGAGCGAGTTTTTTGAGCACGTGTACCTTGACGAGCACCAGCCAAGTAAGCTGTAACAACTTGGTGTACTAACGCTTCGTTATACTCACGTGCAAAGGTACTTTCAGAAACGTCGATCGTTCCTTCAGAGCCTGTAAGATTCAAGTTCATTGTCTACCCCTCTCTTAGCGAGATTTAACTGCTGTTTGAAGAATGACGTCACCATCTACAGCGCCAGGAACCGCACCTTTAACTAGAATTAAGTTGCGTTCTGAATCCACGCGAACAACTTCTAGAGATTGTGTAGTTACTTGTTCAGCGCCCATGTGACCTGCCATCTTTTTGCCTTTCCAAACACGACCAGGTGTTTGACATTGGCCAATAGAACCAGGAGCACGGTGAGACAATGAGTTACCATGCGTCGCATCTTGCATTGAAAAGTTGTGACGTTTAATGGCACCTTGAAAACCTTTACCTTTTGATTGACCAGTTACATCAACCATAGATACGGTTTCGAAATCAGCAACTGTTAGCTCATCACCAACGTTGATTTCTTTTTCATCACCTGCCAGGCGGAACTCCCACAAACCACGACCAGCTTCAACATTAGCTTTAGCAAAATGACCTGCTGCTGCTTTGTTTACACGGCTCGCACGACGAGAACCAACAGTAACCTGAATAGCTTTGTAGCCATCAACTTCTGCAGTTTTCACTTGCGTAACGCGATTCGGTTCTACCTCGATGACGGTTACTGGCACGGATTGACCATCTTCAGTGAAGACTCTTGTCATACCGGCTTTACGTCCGACTAATTGAATAGCCATTTTATACCTCATTTGCCAGTTGTGTATGGGGCTATCACCCGCTACGGCTGATCATTCCAGATCATTCCACTATTGTGCATAAGCCGACTGATAACCAGCCGGTTCTCGCACCCCAATCTTTAGAAATTAACCTAAAGAAATTTGAACTTCCACGCCTGCCGCAAGATCTAGCTTCATCAAAGCATCAACTGTTTTTTCAGTTGGCTCAACAATATCTAGAACACGTTTGTGTGTACGAATTTCATATTGATCACGCGCATCTTTGTTTACGTGTGGAGAAACTAGTACTGTATAACGCTCTTTGCGAGTAGGAAGCGGAATAGGACCACGCACTTGCGCACCAGTACGCTTCGCTGTGTCCACAATCTCTTGTGTCGAAGCATCAATCAGACGGTGATCGAATGCTTTCAGACGAATACGGATTTTTTGGCTTTGCATTTCCAACTCCAAATACAGTGTTTTGATGACTTAATCATAATTTAATTAAGGCACCATCCTTTTTTTAAGGACGGCGAATAATAGCGAGCCTGAAACTGGTTGTCAAGTAACCAATCAAAAACCAATACATTTTTTGTGGCGACAAAAAAAGCCGCTTGTTATTCAAGCGGCTTTTTTAAAAGTAACTCAGTAATAAGAAAATTTCTTATTAGCTGATAACTTTAGCAACAACACCAGCACCTACTGTACGACCACCTTCACGGATCGCAAAACGTAGACCATCGTCCATTGCGATTGGGTGAATCAATTCTACAGTCATCTGAATGTTATCACCAGGCATAACCATTTCAACACCTTCAGGCAATGAGCAAGCACCAGTCACATCTGTTGTACGGAAGTAGAACTGTGGACGGTAACCTTTAAAGAAAGGCGTATGACGACCACCTTCATCTTTACCCAACACATACACTTCTGCTTCAAAAGTAGTGTGAGGTGTGATTGAACCAGGCTTAGCCAAAACTTGACCACGCTGAACGTCATCACGCTTAGTACCACGAAGAAGTACACCACAGTTTTCGCCAGCACGACCTTCGTCAAGAAGCTTACGGAACATTTCAACACCAGTACAAGTTGTTTTAGTTGTATCAACGATACCAACGATCTCAACTTCTTCACCAACTTTGATGATACCGCGCTCAACACGACCCGTTACAACCGTACCACGACCTTGGATAGAGAACACATCTTCAATAGGCATAATGAATGCACCATCGATAGCACGCTCTGGCTCAGGAATGTAAGAATCCAATGTTTCAACTAGAGTTTTAACTGCAGTTGTACCCATTTCGTTATCATCTTCACCGTTCAACGCCATCAAAGCAGAACCAGCAATGATTGGAGTGTCGTCACCTGGGAAGTCATATTCAGACAACAAGTCACGCAATTCCATCTCTACCAATTCTAACATTTCAGCGTATTCTTCAGAATCCGCACCACCACAGTCTTCTGCCAACAAATCAGCTTTGTTCAAGAAAACTACGATGTATGGAACACCTACTTGACGAGACAACAGGATGTGCTCACGAGTTTGTGGCATAGGACCATCTGTCGCGCCACATACAAGGATAGCGCCGTCCATTTGAGCCGCACCAGTGATCATGTTTTTAACATAATCGGCGTGTCCTGGACAGTCTACGTGTGCATAGTGACGATCTGTAGAATCATACTCTACGTGAGACGTAGAAATTGTGATACCACGCTCACGCTCTTCTGGAGCGTTATCGATACCATCAAATGCAACAGCCGTGCCACCAAATACTTCTGCACATACACGAGTAAGTGCAGCAGTTAGAGTAGTTTTACCGTGGTCGACGTGACCGATAGTACCAACGTTAACGTGTGGTTTATTACGTTCGAATTTAGCCTTTGCCATGATACATACACCTTAATGAATTAGTAAGTATGATGATTAATATTCATATTTGATAATCGCATCTGCCACACTAGCCGGTGCTTCAGCGTATTTTTCAAATTCCATTGCATAACTTGCACGCCCTTGCGACAAGCTACGCACATCAGTTGCATAGCCGAACATTTCGCCTAGAGGCACCTCAGCTCGGATTATTTTCCCTGATGGGGAATCTTCCATTCCCTGAACAATACCGCGGCGACGATTCAAGTCTCCCATCACATCACCCATGTACTCCTCAGGAGTAACAACTTCCACTTTCATAACGGGCTCCAAAAGACAGGCATCAGCTTCAGCCGCACCTTTTTTCAAACCCTGAGAAGCTGCTATTTTAAAGGCCATCTCACTAGAGTCAACATCATGGAATGATCCATCAAACAGCACTACCTTCAGCCCCAATAAAGGAAAACCTCCAACAACACCATTCTTCATTTGCTCTTCAACGCCTTTTTGTACTGCGGGGATGTACTCCTTCGGAATAGCACCACCTACAATCTCGTTAATAAACTCCAACCCCTCACCATCAGTCGGGATAAGCTTCATCATAACGTGACCGTATTGACCTTTACCACCGGATTGACGAACAAACTTATGATTTACTTCAACTTCTTTACGAATTTTTTCACGATAAGAAACCTGAGGATTACCAATGTTAGCCTCAACTTTAAATTCGCGCTTCATTCGCTCTACAAGAATATCTAAATGCAGCTCACCCATTCCAGAGATAATAGTTTGACCTGTTTCTACGTGTGTTTCCACCCGAAAAGATGGGTCTTCCTGGGCCAATTTACCCAAGGCAACAGCCATCTTATCTTGATCCGCTTGAGATCGAGGTTCAACGGCAACAGATATAACTGGCTCTGGAAACTCCATACGCTCCAAAACCACGACATGACTTGGATGACACAAGGTATCACCCGTAGTCACATCTCTCATACCAATTACAGCCGCGATATCACCAGCGCGCACCTCTTTAATTTCTTCACGATCATTTGCATGCATCTGAACCATACGGCCTACACGCTCACGCTTTGACTTAATTGAGTTATACACTGCGTCACCAGACGACAAAACACCCGAATAGACACGAATAAAAGTTAACGTCCCAACAAATGGGTCAGTTGCAATTTTAAATGCTAAGGCTGAAAATGGCGCGTCATCATCGGCTTCACGATGCACTGGCGTCTCACCATCTTCCAACAAACCGTCGATAGGCTTCACCTCTAAAGGCGAAGGCATATACTCTACAACCGCATCCAATACTGCTTGAACACCTTTATTCTTAAATGCTGAACCACATGAAACTAAGACTATCTCATTTGCAAGAGTACGAGCTCGAAGCCCAGCCTTAATTTCCTCAACAGACAAATCACCTTCTTCTAAGTATTTATCCATCAGTTCATCATTGGCCTCAGCAGCTGCCTCAACCATTTTCTCGTGCCATTCAACTGCTTCACCAAGCAAATCAGATGGAATGTCTTCATAGACAAAGGTCATACCTTGATCTTGTTCATTCCATTTAATTGCCTTCATCAACACCAAATCAATTACGCCTTGAAAGTTTTCTTCAGCGCCGATATTGATTTGAATTGGTACCGGATTAGCGCCAAGACGACTTTCAAGCTGTTCTACAACCATAAAAAAGTCAGCACCAGTCCGGTCCATTTTATTGACAAAAACCATGCGTGGAACTTCATATTTATTGGCTTGACGCCAAACAGTTTCAGTTTGCGGCTGAACACCTGAAGACCCACACAAAACAACAACCGCACCATCAAGAACCCTCAGAGAGCGCTCAACCTCAATCGTGAAGTCAACATGCCCAGGAGTATCTATAATATTAATTCGGTGTTGCTCAAACTGCTTACTCATACCGCTCCAGAAGCACGTAGTGGCTGCCGAAGTTATGGTAATTCCGCGCTCTTGCTCTTGCTCCATCCAATCCATTGTTGCTGCACCATCGTGCACTTCACCAATTTTATGGGATAGACCAGTATAGAACAGAACCCGCTCAGTAGTAGTTGTTTTACCAGCATCCACGTGAGCACAAATACCAATATTACGATATAGATTGATAGGTGTTTTGCGTGCCACGATATACTCTCCGATCTCTTAGAAACGGTAGTGCGAGAATGCTTTGTTTGCTTCAGCCATGCGATGAACGTCTTCACGTTTCTTAACCGCAGAGCCTTTATTTTCAGCAGCATCTACAATTTCGCCTGCCAAACGCAAAGCCATTGACTTTTCACCACGTTTACGTGATGCATCAACCAACCAACGCATAGCCAATGCTGAACGACGCGCTGGGCGTACTTCAACAGGAACTTGGTATGTTGCCCCACCTACACGGCGAGATTTAACCTCGACCATAGGCTGGATTGCTTCTAGGGCCTTCTCAAAAATAGCCATAGGCTCTTCTGTTTTAGCGCGCTCAGAAACTTTTTCTAAAGCTGTGTATACAATTGTTTCAGCGACTGATTTCTTGCCACTAACCATTACATGGTTAATGAATTTCGCAAGAACTTGACTTCCGTGCTTAGGATCTGGAAGTATCTCACGCTTAGCGACGACGCGTCTTCTAGGCATATCTATATCCTCTTCAGGTTAGTCCAAGACATGAATCTCTGGCTTGGCCTTACTCGATTAATTTTTTTCTAAACTGTCTATTTAAGAAAGCGCATAATGCTTATTTCTTAGGACGTTTAGTACCGTATTTAGAACGACCTTGCTTACGATTTTGTACGCCTGAAGTATCTAAGCTACCACGAACTGTGTGATAACGAACACCCGGTAAATCTTTTACACGACCACCACGAATCAGCACTACGCTGTGTTCCTGTAGGTTGTGACCTTCACCACCGATGTATGATGTTACTTCAAAGCCGTTAGTCAAACGAACACGACATACTTTACGCAAAGCCGAGTTAGGCTTTTTAGGTGTAGTAGTATATACGCGTGTGCAGACACCGCGGCGTTGCGGACAAGCCTGTAACGCAGGTACGTCACTCTTTGCCACTTTACGTTTACGTGGTTTACGAACCAACTGGTTAATGGTTGCCATTAAACAAGCTCCACTGAATCCAATACACTTGGCGGAAATCGCCAACATTAAGGAGGCGCAAGTTTAATTTGCGCCTATAAAACAGTCAATAGGGAGGCGACTAAAAAATCGCCTCCTTGACCAATAAAGAGCGAAAAGTTAGTCTTTTAGTGCCGCACTTAGTGCTTCTTCAACATCTGAAGCACTTACTGTTGCACTACCACCTTCTTTCGCTGCTGCCGCAAGCTCTTTTTTACGCTTACGCTCACTGTGATAAGCCAAACCTGTTCCTGCTGGAATAAGTCGACCAACCACAACGTTTTCTTTCAAACCTCTTAGGTAATCTTTCTTACCCGTTACCGCACCTTCCGTCAGAACTCGGGTAGTTTCTTGGAAAGAAGCGGCCGAAATAAATGACTCAGTTGCCAAAGAGGCTTTCGTTATACCAAGTAACACACGTTCACATTTAGCTGGGAATTTACCTTCTGCTTCAGCCGCCTCATTTGCTTCAAGCACTTGAGTTAGCTCCACTTGGTCTCCCTGAATCAACGTTGTATCACCAGGTTCAACAATATCTACTTTACGCAGCATCTGATTAACAATAACCTCAATGTGCTTATCGTTAATTACAACACCCTGTAAACGGTAGACTTCTTGAATTTCAAGAGCGATATAATCCGATAACGCCTCAACACCTTGCAAACGCAAAATATCATGAGGATTTAGCGGACCATCGGCAATAATCTCACCACGTGACACTTCTTCACCATCAAAGATGTTGATTTGACGCCACTTAGGGATTAATGTCTCGATTGGATCAGACCCATCTTGTGGGATAATGACCAAACGAATCTTACCTTTAGTCTCTTTACCAAAACTCACAACACCAGATGCCTCTGCCATGATTGCAGGGTCTTTCGGGCGACGAGCCTCAAATAAATCGGCCACACGTGGCAAACCACCGGTAATGTCTTTGTTACCAATCGATTCTTGTGGAATACGTGCAAGTACTTCACCGGACTGAATTGTTGCACCATGATCAAGGCTCAATAGCGCTTTCTCTGGTAGCAAGTATTGCACAGGGGACTCTGTTCCAGGAATAAGAACAGGATTTCCCTGAGAATCAACAACAGCAATCATTGGGCGCAAATCTTTACCTGCAGCAGGTCGATCTTTTAGCTCCAATACTTCAATCGTTGTCAAACCCGTCATTTCATCTGATTGACGACGTATTGTAACGCCCTCTTGCATGCCGCTAAACTCTAAGCGACCCTCCATCTCAGAAACGATTGGGTGTGTATGAGGGTCCCAGTTAGCAATTACTTGACCAGCAACAACCTCATCACCTTCTTTAACGTTCAATACAGCACCGTATGGTAACTTGTAACGCTCTTTCTCACGACCCGCATCATCGGCAACGGCCAATTCAGAAGAACGTGAAGCGACTACCAATTGACTCTCTCCACGAGGAATGATTTTCATCTTATGGAAACGAACTGTACCGCCACTCTTCACTTGCACACTGTCTACCGCAGAAGCTCGAGAAGCCGCACCACCGATATGGAAAGTACGCATCGTCAGCTGCGTTCCAGGCTCACCAATCGACTGAGCCGCAACAACACCAATAGCTTCACCAATGTTGACCAAATGTCCACGAGCCAAATCACGACCGTAACATTTAGCACACACACCGTGCTTAGTATCACAGGTAATAACAGAGCGAACCAACATTTCATCAACACCTGCTGCTTCAATTGTACGAACATTATGCTCATCAATTAATGTACCAGCAGGCAATACGAGGTTACCCTTAGAATCAAGCACGTCTAAAGAGGTTGTACGACCAAGCACTCGTTGACCAAGAGGCACAACTACGTCACCACCTTCAATCATTGCACTTACAGTCAAACCATTCTGAGAACCGCAATCAACCTGTGTAACGACCAGATCTTGCGCAACATCAACCAATCGGCGAGTCAGATAACCTGAGTTAGCCGTTTTCAATGCCGTATCCGCCAAACCTTTACGAGCACCGTGAGTAGATGTGAAATACTGAAGTACTGACAGACCCTCACGGAAGTTAGCCGTAATTGGCGTTTCGATAATGGAACCATCGGGTTTTGCCATCAAACCACGCATACCGCCCAACTGACGCATCTGAGCAACACTACCACGGGCACCGGAGTCAGCCATCATATAAACAGAATTAAATGATTGCTGTTCAACCGTCTCCCCCGCTTTGTTTACAACATACTCTTTCGCCAAGTTTTTCATCATGGCTTCAGTAACTTTCTCATTGGTACGCGACCACAAGTCGATTACTTTATTGTATTTTTCACCCTGAGTTACCAAACCATCTGCGTACTGATATTCAATTTCTTTAACTTCAGCTTCCGCTTGATCGATAATACCTGCCTTTTCTGGTGGAATAACAAAATCATCCACACCAACTGAAGAGCCCGATTCTGTCGCATACTGAAAACCGGTATACATCAACTGATCAGCAAATACGCAAGACTCTTTCAAACCAACTTTACGATAACATTCGTTAATTAAGTTAGAAATTGCCTTTTTCTTCATCGTTTGGTTTACAACAGAGAAGGGTAAGCCATCAGGAACAATGTCAAACAATAGAGCACGACCAACCGTGGTATCAGCAACAAAAGTAGATGGAATTTTCTCACCCTCTAGTGTTGTATCAACTTGACTGATACGCACTTTACAAATCGCATGAAGCTCGACCTGACCGGCTCCATATGCACGATGGACTTCTTTAATGTCAGAGAACATCATGCCTTCGCCGCGCGCATTAATGCGCTCACGAGTCATGTAATATAAACCTAATACAACGTCCTGAGACGGAACGATGATAGGCTCACCATTAGCTGGTGATAAAATGTTGTTTGTTGACATCATCAACGCACGCGCTTCCAATTGAGCTTCAATTGTTAACGGTACGTGTACGGCCATTTGGTCACCATCGAAGTCGGCGTTATAGGCCGCACAAACCAATGGATGTAATTGAATTGCTTTACCTTCAATCAGCATTGGCTCGAATGCTTGAATACCAAGACGGTGAAGCGTTGGTGCACGGTTTAACATAACCGGATGCTCACGAATCACTTCATCTAGAATATCCCAAACTTCAGGCGTTTCACGCTCAACCATTTTCTTCGCCGCTTTAATGGTTGTCGCCATTCCACGAAGCTCTAACTTAGAGAAAATAAATGGCTTAAATAGCTCTAGAGCCATTTTTTTAGGCAAACCACATTGATGCAAACGTAGAGAAGGACCCACTGTAATTACAGATCGACCAGAATAATCTACACGTTTACCCAATAAGTTCTGACGGAAACGACCTTGCTTACCTTTAATCATATCGGCAAGTGATTTTAAAGGACGCTTGTTCGAACCAGTAATTGCACGACCGCGACGACCATTATCAAGTAAGGCATCAACTGACTCTTGCAACATACGTTTTTCATTACGTACGATGATATCTGGAGCTGATAGCTCAAGAAGACGTTTCAAACGGTTATTACGGTTGATTACACGACGATATAAATCATTTAGATCCGACGTTGCAAATCGACCACCTTCAAGAGGAACCAATGGACGTAGGTCTGGTGGTAACACAGGCAACACTTCTAGAACCATCCATTCAGGATTGTTACCAGACGCATTAAAGGCCTCTATTAACTTCAGACGCTTAGAAAGCTTTTTGATGCGAGTTTCTGAATTAGTTGAGTTTAGCTCTTCACGCATTTGCGTAATTTCTTCACCCATATCAAGGTCTCGTAATAGCATCTGAATTGCTTCAGCACCCATACGAGCATCAAACTCATCACCAAACTCTTCTAGCGCTTCAAAATATTGCTCATCATTCAACAACTGCCCTTTTTCAAGCGTTGTCATACCAGGATCAATAACAATAAAAGATTCGAAATACAAAACTCGTTCAATGTCACGTAAGGTCATATCTAAAATAAGACCAATACGAGATGGCAACGATTTCAAAAACCAAATGTGAGCAACTGGTGAAGCAAGCTCAATATGTCCCATACGTTCACGACGTACTTTGGACAGAGCCACCTCTACACCACATTTTTCACAAATAACACCACGGTGTTTTAAGCGTTTATATTTACCGCACAAGCACTCGTAATCCTTAATAGGACCAAAGATTTTTGCACAGAACAAACCATCACGCTCTGGCTTGAAAGTACGATAGTTGATAGTCTCTGGCTTTTTAACTTCGCCAAAAGACCATGAACGTATCATGTCTGGAGACGCCAAACCAATGCGAATCGCTTCGAACTCGTCTGAGTGCCCCTGTGACTTTAGAAGACCTAATAAGTCTTTCATGGATATTCGCCCCGTCGTAATGCTGAGGAAGGATCACTTCCCCAGCAGGTCAAATGTGATTGCTCTTATTCGTTTTCAAGCTCGATATCGATACCCAAAGAACGAATCTCCTTCACTAATACGTTGAAGGATTCTGGCATGCCTGGCTCCATTCTATGATCGCCATCAACGATGTTTTTATACATCTTAGTACGACCATTAACGTCATCAGACTTAACTGTAAGCATTTCTTGCAATGTATAAGCCGCTCCGTATGCCTCAAGCGCCCATACCTCCATCTCACCGAAACGCTGACCACCAAACTGAGCTTTACCGCCCAATGGCTGCTGCGTAACAAGACTGTAGGAACCTGTTGAACGAGCATGCATTTTGTCGTCAACCAAGTGGTTCAACTTCAGAATATACATATAACCCACTGATACAGGTCGCTGGAATGCTTCGCCAGTACGTCCGTTAAACAAAGTGATTTGACCACTTTCGTTGATCCCCGCAAGACGTAGCATACGCTTAATCTCGATTTCTTTGGCGCCATCAAACGCACCAGAAGCCATCGGAACGCCGCCTTTTAAATTATCAGCAAGATGGAGAATCTCTTCATCAGAGAAAGTATCCAATTCTTCTGAACGAGCGCAACGAGGTACATCTCCTTCATGGCCATTATAAACTTCATCAAGGAAAGCACGAACTTCAGCCACTTTTTCTGCTGTTTCACGCTCTATAGCTAGCATTTCGTTTATCTTACGACCCAAGCCTTTGGATGCTGCACCTAAGTGAATTTCCAAGACTTGACCAACGTTCATTCGGGACGGTACACCAAGTGGGTTAAGTACGATATCAACTGGATCACCGTTCTCATCGTATGGCATATCTTCAACAGGCATAATTTTTGATATTACACCCTTGTTACCATGACGACCGGCCATTTTATCACCCGGCTGGATACGACGCTTAATAGCAACATAAACCTTAACAATCTTAAGAACACCTGGAGCTAAATCATCACCAGACTGAAGCTTACGCTTTTTATCTTCAAACTTAGCGTCCAATTCTTTACGGCGCTCAACCAGTGCCGCTTGTGCTTTTTCAAGCTGCTCACTTGCACTCTCATCAACCACACGAATTTTAAACCAATCCGGATGATCAAGCGTTTCAAGATAGTCTTGACTGATAATTGCATTTTTCGCCAGAGCAGGGCCACCATCAGCAACCTGACCAATTAGCGCTTCAGCTAAACGCTCAAACGTCGCTTGCTCTACAATTCTGAACTCTTCATTCAAGTCTTTACGAACCTGATCTAATTGAGACTTCTCAATAGCCTTAGCTCGCTCATCTTTGTCGATGCCATCGCGCGTAAACACCTGAACATCAATAACGGTACCGCGAGTACCTGTCTTAACTCGTTGAGAAGTATCTTTTACATCAGAGGCCTTTTCACCAAAAATAGCTCGCAAAAGCTTCTCTTCAGGTGTTAACTGAGTTTCACCCTTAGGCGTTACCTTACCGACTAAGATATCGCCAGGCTCAACTTCCGCACCAATATAAACAATACCAGATTGATCAAGCTTAGAAAGCGCACCTTCTCCAACATTAGGAATATCAGCCGTTATTTCTTCAGGCCCAAGTTTAGTATCACGAGCCACACAAGTAAGCTCTTGGATATGAATCGATGTAAAACGATCTTCTTCCACTACTCGTTCTGATACAAGAATCGAGTCTTCGAAGTTAAACCCATTCCAAGGCATAAATGCGATACGCATGTTTTGACCTAACGCCAACTCACCCATATCAACAGAAGGCCCGTCTGCCATAATATCGCCAGAAGCAACAGACTCACCTTTCATAACCAAAGTACGCTGGTTAATACAGGTATTTTGGTTAGAACGAACGTATTTTGTCAGATTGTAAATATCAACACCCGCTTCACCAGCAACTGTTTCTTCGGTATTTACACGCACAACAATACGACTAGCGTCTACAGACTCAATCACACCACCACGACGGGCAACGATACAAACACCAGAGTCTTTGGCTACGTTACGCTCCATACCAGTACCAACTACAGGCTTATCTGCCTTCAACGTTGGAACCGCCTGACGCTGCATGTTTGACCCCATCAAGGCCCTGTTTGCATCATCATGCTCTAGGAACGGAATTAACGATGCCGCAACAGAAACAACTTGTCGTGGAGATACGTCCATCAAGTTTACTTTCTCTTTTGGTAGCAAAGTGGTTTCATGCATGTGACGCACCTGAACCAACTCATCAACCAAACGCCCTTCACTATCCACATTTGCAGATGCTTGGGCAATTACATATTTTGCTTCATCGATAGCCGAAACGTAAACAGTATCATCTGTCATCTTGCCATCAACAATTTTACGGTATGGCGTTTCTAAGAAACCATAACTGTTTGTACGAGCATAAGTCGACAAAGAGTTAATCAAACCGATATTTGGTCCTTCAGGTGTTTCGATTGGACAAACACGACCGTAGTGAGTCGCATGCACATCTCGAACCTCAAAGCCAGCTCGTTCACGAGTCAAACCACCAGGTCCCAACGCTGAAACACGACGCTTGTGCGTAATTTCAGACAATGGATTATTCTGGTCCATGAACTGTGACAATTGACTAGAACCGAAAAATTCTTTAATTGCGGCCGCAACAGGTTTCGCATTTAGCAAATCCTGTGGCATTAAACCATCCGCTTCTGCCATTGAAAGACGCTCTTTTACCGCTCTTTCAACACGAACTAAACCAACGCGGAATTGGTTTTCAGCCATTTCACCAACAGAACGTACGCGACGGTTACCCAGATGATCGATATCATCGACCATGCCATTGCCATTACGAATGTCTAACAAGGTTTTTAACACTGCGATGATGTCGTCATTGTCCAAGATACCCAAACCAGTATCTTCATCACGCCCTAGACGGCGATTAAACTTCATACGACCAACACCAGAAAGATCATAACGATCTTCAGTGAAGAATAACCCTTGGAACAAGCTCTCAGCCGACTCTTTAGTTGGCGGCTCACCTGGACGCATCATTCGGTATATTTCAACCAATGCCTCTAGCTGATTATTAGTAGGGTCAATTCGCAACGTGTCAGAAATAAAGGGGCCGTTATCCAAATCATTGGTAAATAACGTCGCAATTTCTGTAATACCCGCAGAAACCAATACTTCCAACAATTCTACTGATAATTCAGTATTTGCTTCTGCAATTAATTCACCCGTTGCAGGATGAACTAAGTTTTTCGCAGTAACTTTTCCAAGTAAATATTCTAGAGGTACCGTTAAGCGCTCAAGACCCGCTTTCTGAACTAAACGGATATGCTTAGCCGTAATGCGACGCCCTTCCTCTACAATTAATTCACCATTCGCATCAGCAATATTAAATAAGGCTGTTTCACCGCGTAAACGGCTTGCGACCAACTCCATTTCAAAACCATCACGGCTAACATAGAATGAAGTTGTTTCAAAAAATTGCTCTAGTATTTGCTCAGTACTGAACCCTAATGCTCGCAGTAAGATCGTTACCGGAAGCTTACGTCGACGGTCAATACGAACAAAAACACAATCTTTCGGGTCAAACTCGAAGTCCAACCAAGAACCACGATAAGGAATAACGCGAGCAGAATGTAGCAATTTACCAGATGAGTGAGTCTTGCCACGGTCATGGTCGAAGAAAACACCTGGTGAGCGGTGTAATTGAGATACGATTACACGTTCAGTGCCGTTAATTACAAAGGTACCATTTTCTGTCATGAGTGGTATTTCACCCATGTAGACTTCTTGCTCGCGAATGTCTTTGATTGCCTTATTTGACGACTCTTTATCATAAATAATAAGTCGAACACGGACACGTAAAGGTGCTGCGTAAGTAACACCACGCAATTGACACTCTTTAACATCAAATACTGGTTTGCCTAAACGATAATCGACATATTCAAGAGCCGCATTACCGGAAAAACTAACCATTGGAAAGACAGATTTAAAGGCCCCATGCAGACCTAATTCCCCTCTTTCTGCAAGATCTTTACCTTCTTGCAAAAAATTACGATAGGATTCAAGCTGAATTGCCAGCAAGTATGGCACATCCAAAACGGGCGGCAGTTTACCGAAATCCTTACGGATACGTTTTCTCTCAGTGTATGAGTAAGCCATCAGCATTCCCCAGATTGTGCACATTGACGCAAAAGGCCCAAATCAGGCCTTACCAAATATGGAAGCATAATCTTCCATTTGTAAATTCTTTTGTATGTTTATTTAGGCTTTAGAAACCCAAAAAGGCCGGTGACAATATGTCACCAGCCATTTCGACTATTGGTCGAAATCTGGAAATACAAGTATCATTACTTGATTTCGACAGATGCACCAGCTTCTTCAAGAGCAGCTTTAAGTGCGTCAGCATCTTCTTTAGAAACGCCTTCTTTAATAGCACCTGGAGCGCTATCAACCAAACCTTTCGCTTCTTTCAGACCTAAGCCTGTAGCAGCACGAACAGCTTTAATTACGTTTACTTTCTTATCGCCAGCAGCAGTAAGAATAACGTCAAATTCAGTCTGTTCTTCAGCAGCAGCGCCAGCATCAGCTGCAGGGCCTGCCGCTACAGCAGCCGCTGCAGATACGCCAAATTTTTCTTCCATTGCTGAAATTAATTCAACAACATCCATTACAGACATTTCTGCTACTGCATTGATGATATCTTCTTTAGATAGAGCCATGACTCAGATTCCTAGCATTTTAACAATATTGCCCTTGGGCAATGTAACAAATAAATTCAAGATAGAAGCGTTTAAATTTACGCTGCTTCTTGCTCTTTTAGATCGCGAACTGCTGCAAGAGTACGGACAAACTTACTAGTTGCACCTTGAATAACACTCATCAAGCGTGAAATAGCTTCGTCGTACGTAGGCAGAGTAGCCAAACGATCAATGTCGCCAGCAGCCATCAACTCACCGTTGAAGGCTAATGCTTTAACTTCAAACGCTTCATTGTCTTTCGCAAATTTCTTTAACAAACGAGCCGCCGCACCTGGGTGTTCATTTGAGAAAGCAATAAGAGTAGGACCAACAAAACTGTCTTTTAAACATTCGAAATCAGTACCGTCAACCGCGCGGCGAGCCAATGTATTACGTACTACACGTACATAAACACCAGCTTCACGTGCTTCTTTGCGTAGAGCTGTCATGTTTCCAACGGTAACACCGCGGGAATCAGCAACAACAGCAGACAACGCAACTTTAGCAGCTTCGCTAACTTCGGCGACAATGGCTTTTTTGTCTTCTAGACCTAATGCCACTGGTTTTCTCCTGGATTAACAGGGATTTCTCCCCTAATTTACCAACCCTCCGAAAAAAATTCGAAGTACTCACTGGTGAGTTGGATCCAGTTAATCTGAATCGGGCCACACCATCTGCGCAGGATAAGCATTTAACAATGCCTTATTAAACTCGAAAGTTCCTACGGTCTTTGACGACCTGAATTACTCTCTTAAAAGAATAACTCAGCCCCCAAAGTTTGATTTAGAAAGTTAACGTTCCTAAATCAATTTGTATACCTGGACCCATTGTTGAGGACAAGGTTACTTTTTTCATATAAACACCTTTAGATGAAGCAGGTTTAGCACGACGCAAGTCAGCTAATAACGCCTCAACGTTACCCTTAACGGCATCAGCAGTGAAGTCAATAGAACCAACCCCAGCATGAATGATACCATTTTTATCAGTACGGTAACGAGCTTGACCTGCTTTAGCATTTTTAACTGCTGTAGCCACATCAGGTGTTACAGTACCAACTTTTGGGTTAGGCATAAGACCACGAGGGCCTAAAATTTGACCTAACTGACCAACAATACGCATAGCATCTGGAGAGGCGATAACCACATCAAAATCCAAATTGCCTGCTTTAACTTGTTCCGCTAAATCATCAAAACCAACAACATCCGCACCAGCCGCCGTAGCCGCTTCAGCATTAGCACCTTGTGCAAACACAGCAACACGAACATCTTTACCAGTACCATTTGGCAAAACAGTAGAACCACGAACAACCTGATCAGATTTACGAGGATCAACACCCAAGTTCACAGATACATCGATTGATTCTTTAAACTTAACAGTAGAAAGTTCAGCTAGAAGCGCAACCGCATCTTCCATTGAATACTGCTTAGTAGACTCTACTTTTTCTGCGATCAAACGAGCGCGTTTAGTTAACTTAGCCATTAGTTCACACCCTCAACATCAAGACCCATAGCGCGCGCACTACCAGCAATAGTACGAACAGCAGCATCCATATCAGAAGCCGTCAAATCAGCCGCTTTAGCAGTAGCAATTTCTTCAAGCTGAGCTCGAGTGACTGTACCCACTTTTTGAGTATTAGGACGTGGTGAACCACTCTTAAGGCCTGCCGCTTTCTTAAGCAAAACAGCCGCTGGAGTAGACTTAGTTTCAAACGTAAAACTACGGTCACTGTATACTGTAATAATTACAGGAGTCGGAAGACCCGCTTCAACGCCTTGAGTTTTCGCGTTAAAAGCTTTACAAAATTCCATAATATTAACACCATGCTGACCCAATGCTGGACCAACTGGTGGACTTGGGTTCGCTTGACCCGCTTTAACTTGTAGCTTGATATAAGCTTGGACTTTCTTAGCCATTTTCTAACTCCAATTGGGTCTCTGCCTTACGGCTACCCGTTAATACAATCAGGCCTTTTCAACCTGACTAAATTCCAAATCAACTGGCGTAGAGCGCCCAAAAATAAGCACAGCCACTTTGATTCGGCTTTTATCGTAATCCACTTCCTCAACAACACCGTTAAAGTCAGCAAATGGCCCTTCGTTAACACGAACAACCTCACCCACTTCAAACAGAGTCTTAGGACGAGGATTATCAACTCGATCACTTACTCTTTGCAATATAGCATCAGCTTCTCTCTCCGTAATAGGAGAAGGCTTATCAGCGGTACCACCAATAAAACCAAGAACACGTCCGGTACCTTTCACCAAATGCCAAGAGTCGTCATTCATATCCATCTGCACCAACACATAGCCAGGATAGAATTTACGTTCACTTTTACGCTTTTTACCATCTCGCATTTCAACCACTTCTTCGGTTGGAACCAAGATGTCACCAAAATGCTCTTGCATACCCATTATTTCTACACGCTCAGCTAAAGAACGCATTACGTGCTTTTCATAACCTGAGTAAGCATGCACAACATACCAACGCTTCGCCACGGGCAACTCCTAACCTATTACTGTAGAAACAACCCATCCCAAAAAGGAATCGATACCCCACAGCACAAGTGACATAAAAATAACAACGGCCAGAACAATCAAAGTCGTTTGAATTGTTTCTTGGCGTGTTGGCCAAACAACACGACGAATTTCTGTTTTAGCCTCACGGACCATTACAGAAAACGCCTTACCTTTAACCGTGCTCAGCGCAACAAAACCAGCCACACCCGCTAACGCCAATATAGCAATTAACCTGTAAAGCAAAGATTCTTCAGAAAAGTAGTTATTACCAACAACACCTACCATTACCAATAGCAGTACAAAAAACCACTTAAATACATCTCCACGAGATTCTGGAGCTTCAGCATTTGAACTCATACTTAAGATATTCCTAGCTAAATATACAGGTACGAAATTGGCAGGCCAGGAGGGATTCGAACCCCCGACATTCGGTTTTGGAGACCGACGCTCTACCAGCTGAACTACTGGCCTACATTCGTATGGGCGAAGGATAATACTCGCTTACTTAACGTAAATCAAGATTAACTACCCAGAAAGACAACAAATATTTGATAAATACTGCGTTTTGCAAAATAAGAGCATGGAGCTCATGAGCAGATTTGAACTGCCGACCTCACCCTTACCAAGGGTGTGCTCTACCAACTGAGCTACATGAGCAATTGGAGCGGGTAGCGGGAATCGAACCCGCCTCTTCAGCTTGGAAGGCTGAGGTAATAGCCACTATACCATACCCGCATTAATTGGTGGAGGGAGGTGGATTCGAACCACCGAAACTTTCGTGGCAGATTTACAGTCTGCTCCCTTTGGCCACTCGGGAACCCCTCCACTACTGCACAACTTTTTTTGCAGCACCCCAAAAGGTGGATGCCATTATAGGAGGAGAAAAATCAAATGCAATAGCTAACAAGGGTTTTTTTCTAAATTTATCATCATCTTGCTTAATTTCATCCAATTCTCAAGCTCACTCAACTGAACCCTGGTTATTTTATCAACAATTTGTATTTTTAATATACTAACAACACGATTGTGCTCAAATGTTTCAACAGAATAATCCACCAAAGACTCAATTCGCCTCTCTTCTTCTTGTGCGGCTTTTTCAATTGAATACAGGCCTAGAGAAATGCGATTTTTCATCTCTCCTCGTGTAATTCTAAAACTGTCGATTCCTTTTTGCTTTAATTCAGACATAATATCAGCGGCTTCAGAGCGTGTATTGGGCGCATTTATGTAGAGCCAATATTTAAGACTGTTGCTTTTGTATTCATCATCACGATAACGCCAACCAAACTGCCCCAATTTAGCAATCAGTTTTACCCTATCTTGATCTTTCTCAACCTCGATAATTGGGCAATAAGCCAAAGCCCCCTCTTGCCCTCTTGCCAAGACCGCATTCTCTACAATAGCCTCTAGTTTGCGCTCTAAATCGTCTTTAACTTCAGTACCAACAACGTCTTTAGTCTCGCTTTCGTTAATTCCTTCTAAAGTCGGGTCCGTTTCTTCTAATGTCACAATTTTTTGACTAACTGGCGGCGCATACACAGACTTTACAACAACACTCGATTGGCCAGCCTCTAATTGATGCCAAGCAAAAAAACCCATATTCCCAAATATTAATAAAAAGAAAAGCCATTTCATCGTATTATCACCCTCGCATCACCGAGAAGTTTTGCCCCTTTAACAACAAGATCAGAATCAAACAAGCCATCAATCATTAGCTGGTTCATTAAGTACTCACCATTTCCACCAGTAAATACATACTTAGACTCTGAATAGCGCTTTAGAACACGCTCTATGAAACCTAATATCATTTCATTGCACCCCATCCTAACCGCTTGCCCCGTATTTTTTGGCAACCCAGTCACATCATCCATGTCTTTTTCTGAAAAGCGAATGCGCCCAGTATTTTCCACCAAAGACGCCTCCATCATTTTGCTACTAGGAGTAATATATCCTCCCAAGTGCTTACCCTCACCGTTAACAACATCAATTTTAATAGCGGTTCCTGCATCCACAATGACCACGGCCGAGTTAAACTGATGGTATACACTCAGCACCCCCAACCAACGATCAATTCCTAAGCGATAAGGTTCATCATAAGCATTTTCTACATTGCATTCTCTTTTTTGGACATCAAGAGTCACACAGACAACGTTGGGGTATTTTTTGTTTATAGTATTTAACAACTCAGTATTGGAAACATCATCCCTTACGCTGGCAAAATAAATGCAATCAATATCGAAAGGCTGACCTTCAATATCATTGTCACAACCTCTCCATACAATACTTTCCTTACAAAAAACCACCCATTTTATGACCGTATTGCCTGCATCTACCACCAAGACATATCGATCTATTGGGTTTTTACTGCTTACGAACACTGACTTCGCCCCCATAAACATGGCGAACAGACTGTCCATCATCAAAAATAAGAGCACCTGTTTCTGTAATCCCCTTAACCACTCCAATCTCTTGTTTTGCTACCGATTGAAGCATCACTTCTGAGCCGATTAAAATGTCATACTTAAGCCATTCATCCATTACATCAGACAGACCATTCCCTTGATCGAAAGATCGACAAATCGCGGCAAGCTCATTTGACAGCATACCAATCACGTCATTTCTGCTAGGGATTATATTTAGTTGAGAGAACAAATCAGTCCAAGGTTGAGTCACACTAGACATTTCTTGAGACGCCATTTTCACATTCAGGCCAATACCAATAATCACCTTACAGACATCACTGTCTGTCACCATTTCCAACAAAATCCCACAAATTTTTTGTCCGCTAATATGTATATCATTGGGCCATTTCAATCCAATATTAGCCACTCCTAAGCGATCTAGCACCCTTGCTACAGCCACCCCCACAGCAAGACTTAACCCTTCAATTGCGCCCGTACCAGATTCAAAACACCACCCAAATGACAACATAATGTTTTGTGCGACGCCTCCTTCCCATTGACGACCTCTTCGACCCTTACCTTGATTTTGTTTTTCTGTCACAACCAACATGGGCAGATGACAACCTTGCTCTATCTGCTTTTTTAACTCAGTGTTAGTCGAATTTGTTTCAAAACACACTTTCACAGAGACATTAGATGCCAGTATTTTTTTACGAATCTCTTCCCCGTTCAGCAATTCAAGAGGAAAAGGAAGACGATACCCCTTCCCTTTAACTGAATGAACAACAACGCCAAATGACTGCAATTTTTTAAGCTTTTTCCAAACAGCCGCTCTCGTCACACCAAGCGATTGGCCCAGCTCTTCTCCAGAATGAAACTGGCTATCACTTAATAACAACAATAAGTCTCGCACAACCAACTCCTGCTATACATAATTGTCTTAACAGCACAGTGCCATTAAGAGTTAGATTGTATAAATTGAACGACATCTTCTACCAAAGAATCAAAATAAGGGTTCCAGGTAATACGAGCACCATAAGTACTCTTTGAGTTCAACAGTTCGCCCTTCTCTCCAAACCAAATATTCGGCTCTGACTTACACCTTTTGTAATCCCCTTTATCCTTATCAAAATCACAAATTCGATAATCGCCCTTTATACCATAATGCTTATCATCGGGACTTCCATGGATAGACATATGAGATAACCCAGTGATTTTCTGTTCCGGTAAATAGACTTTTTGGACACTTATCCTAGTTTGAGTTTGATTTTCCATATCACTCGAATAAATCAACATTTGGCTTTTTTTATGAATCAAAGAGTTTGAAAAAATCTCTTGCGTGACCGCACTATCTACTGTGGCATCTTGATCTGGGAGTGCAATGAATACAGGGACATCAGAAAGCGGCGTTGTGTCTAAACGATTTCGCAATTCTTTCGCTGTTTTATACGCTTGAGCGATTGCAGGGACTGGAATGGACGCATACTTAGCATAGTCATCCGTTTCTTCATGATCTAACCAAGTAATTATTGGAGACAAGATAGGTGACAACCAATCAATTGAGCTATTGATCTTTAACAAAGGTGAGAAAAGAACAGCCCCTTGAGTAATATCAGGATGAGATAACGCAAAATCCAACGCCAAAGCCCCGCCGGTAGAAAAGCCGCCAACAAAAAAAGAATCGACTTCAGCCTTTAACGTTAATGCACTTCTGTTAAACACCTGCCGCCATTCTTCACGAGTAACATCAATCAAATCTTCTGCACCTGTACCATGACCAGGTAGCAGAACCACTCTGACATGAATACAGCTTTCACTTAACAAACGCGCTATAGAACGCATTCCATATGGTGAGTCTGATAACCCATGCGACAATAAAAGCCCCGTTGAAGCGCCTTTGCAATCCGCTGAGGGCAGAAATTCGAACGGCATCACCGCCTGAATCTCTTGTTGCTTATTTTGGGGATCAAGGATCTTTTTATTCTGCTGTAAAAAAGATTCTACCCTTATGACATAATCAGAAAACGTTTCCTTTTCTTGTGGAATAACACCAATACCAGCGTGTGATAAAGGAATAAAAAGACATGAAAACGAGACACAAAGGACACTTATAATCTGTTTTAATTTCAACACAGTGTTATTTCCACCTGTTTATACATTGATACCCCATCGTACCAAATACAACCCATTCTCGCTTATATTATTCAATAATTATCACTGTGAGAGAGTGAATCCAATGTTAATATGTAAACAAATCAATTTTGGATACATATTCATGACCATAAAATCTGAAAATCGAGCCCGAAAATTATCACAAGATATTATTGCCGCAGGAAAATGGATCAGCGAAAGACACTGGGTACCCGCTACCGGTGGCAATTTTTCTGCACGTCTCAATACAGCAGAGTGCCTTGTCACCGCATCAGGAAAACATAAAGGCCATTTAGAAGAAAAGGATCTATTAACGATAAAATGGTCTGGTAATGAGCTCGATTGCAAAGGAAAACCTTCGGCGGAAACACGCCTGCATACACAAATTTATGATCTTGATAGCACGGCACAGGCGGTATTTCATACTCATTCTATTCATACAACTGTTTTTAGTCGCTTAATCGATGCGCCAGTCTATCGCTTTAATGGGTATGAAATGCAAAAATCCATTAAAGGTAATACAACTCATGAATCGGATTTACTCTTGCCAATTATAAACAACAGCCAGGACATGCAAGCATTAGCCGCGGTCGTACAACAGCGCTGGGAAGCCTCTCCAATGCCATTTGCTTTTTTAGTTAAAGGCCATGGCATGTACGCTTGGGGAAACACCATAGACGAGGCGAAACGCCATTTAGAAGGCTGGGAATTCTTAATTGAGTGCGAATTAAAACGCATCCAATTACGGCCTTTGCTTCCAGACAATATAAAACAAGGAAACCTACGATGATCAAAGCGATTCTCACCGACATAGAAGGTACAACCAGCAAAATTAGTTTTGTTCACGAAGTGTTGTTTCCTTATGCTCGTCAACATTTGTCCACCTTCATTTACGAACACCAGCAAGACCCAATGGTTACAGAACAACTTGAGGCCGTAAAAGCACATATAGGTCACGCCAATGCCAGTCTTTCTACGCTAATTGATACGCTGGAGCACTGGATAGAGACGGATCAAAAAATCACACCACTAAAAGCATTACAGGGAATGATATGGAAGCATGGCTATGAATCAAAAGAATTTACAGGGCACGTTTACCCAGATACCTTCGAGCAATTGACCCAATGGAATAAAAATGGGATTGCGCTTTATGTTTATAGTTCTGGCTCTGTTGCCGCACAAAAGCTCATTTTCGGTTATTCTGACTTTGGCGACATGACCCCCTTATTTAACGATTACTTTGATACTAAGGTCGGCTTAAAACAAGACCCAAAATCCTATAAAAACATATCTGAATCAACCCCTTATGCAGCAAATGAAATACTCTTTTTGTCGGATGTCGTGGCCGAACTCGATGCGGCCGAAGAAGCCGGAATGCAGACCTATCAGTTAATACGAGAGTCTCAACAAAAAAGTCGACACCCAAACGCCAATTCATTTGAACGAATTGTTTTCCAATGATAGGCCATTGATTTCTATTTAGAGGAAAGTAAAGAACATGAGTACCTTATCAAAATACCATCAAGATCATCCTGAAATTTGCCAACTACACACAACGAACACGAATGAAATAACAGCCCTTTTATCTGTGCTGGACGTTACTTTTGAGCGCTGGCAAGCCAGCTTCCCTATCGATTCATCGACATCTAATGAGCAAATTTTGGAAGCTTATGCAAAAGACATTCAAGCATTTAAGGAGGCAGGAGGATATCAGACGGTTGATGTTGTCAGCATGCACGCACATCATCCAGATAAAGTCGCCTTTAGAGAGAAGTTTTTAAGCGAACACATTCATACAGAAGATGAAATTCGCTTTTTTGTAAATGGTAAAGGGCTCTTTTGCCTACACATTGGCGAATACATTTATCAAATTTTGTGTGAGAAAGAAGATCTAATCAGTGTACCTGCAAATACGCCTCACTGGTTTGATATGGGGTCTGAACCTGAGTTCACCGCGATTAGACTGTTTAACAACCAAGAGGGTTGGGTTGCGCACTTTACGGGGAGTCCCATTGCCAACCAATTCCCTTTACTCGATTAAAATGAAAGACCACGCCTCCCCACTTAGTGATTGAGACCTTAAGCGGGGAGGTCAATTAAAAGTCGTCAAAACGCACTAAGTTTACCTTGGTTAATGTCTTCGAGTCGGTAAATTCCCGTATCTAGCACCCAAGCAGAAACCAAACTAGCCGGGGTAACATCAAAGGCGGGGTTGTATACCGATGCTTCTTCAGGAGCCCAGATACAGTCACCAAACCCACCTCTGACCCCTTTAATTTCTGCAGAGTCGCGCTCTTCTATTGGTATGTTATCGCCATTTAGGCACGCTAAATCGACTGTTGTATGTGGTGCCACAACATAAAAAGGCACCTTATGATACTTCGCTAACACAGCGAGATTGTAAGTACCAATTTTATTAGCAAAATCACCATTGGCTGCAATTCGGTCAGCACCAACAAAAATACTGTCGACCTCACCCCTTGCCATTAGCATCGCGGCCATCGAATCACAAATAAGTTGATAAGGTATCCCTAGCTCGCCCATTTCCCACGCAGTTAAACGGCCACCCTGCAAGAGAGGACGAGTTTCATCAACCCAAACTTTTATTTTTTTACCAGACTCGTGCGCTTTACGAATTACGCCAATGGCCGTACCCACACCAACCGTTGCCAAACCACCCGTATTACAATGAGTTAAGATACGGCTATTTGGCGCAACTAGGCTGTTTCCAAACTCTGACAACTTATCACACAACTCAATGTCTTCGGCAAACAAACGCTCTGCTTCATTTACCACAGATATTGGATATTCGATTGCCGCCGCGTTTAAAAGACTGTCTATATTATTCATCAGGTTAACCGCCGTAGGACGAGCCGCCCGCAACCGTTGAGCATCGGCTAAGAACTGCTCTTTTGATACGCCTTGTTCGGCTCGTATAGCCAATAACAAACAGGCGGCAATACCAATGGCTGGTGCACCTCGTATTTGTAGTTTTTGTATCATTAGCACCATTGAGTCAATGGAATCACAGACGAGCCATTTCGTTTGGTTTGGTAATAATGTTTGATCCAGTATTGATAATTGATTGTTATCAACAAAAATACTAAGGGCATGTAAATCGTTCATGCAGAAAACTCTCAAATAAGGTTACAATATCGGAAATTATGCTAGTCCTACCGACCCATTACAACCAATAGAGGCTTTATGACAGCTTATAAAACGTTTTCCGAAACAGACGTCATCCAATATGTTCAAGAACTGGGTTACTTTAAAAAGAGTCAAGACTTACATTGCGTTGAGATGGGCGATGGTAACTTAAATTTAGTTTTTCGTGTTAGCGATGCAAAAAACAACAGTTTAATTGTTAAGCAAGCATTACCCTATGCACGTTGTGTGGGTGAAAGCTGGCCTCTTACTTTAGATAGAGCCCGTATTGAAGCCGAAGTGCTACTAGAGCATTTTAAAATAAGTCCAGAATACACAGTGAATATCATTCATTATGATGCCGCATTAGCCACCATAGTAATGCAAGACCTTAACGCCTTTGAGATTATGCGAGGAGAGCTTGTTGCTGGTAAGCGTTTTCCTCATGTAGGCAGACAGCTCGGGCGTCATTTAGCCCAAACCTTGTTCTATACCAGTGATTTCTATTTATCTGCAAAAGAGAAAAAAAGGCAAGTGGCTCGTTTTATCAACCCAGATCTGTGTCAAATCACCGAAGACCTGTTTTTTACAGATCCTTATAGGGAAAACGAACGCAATAATATATTTCAACCAACGGAAACTCTGTCTCTTGAGCTTCGCACAGACGATAACTTACTCGCTGAAGTGGCCGAACTTAAAGCCAAATTTTTAAATAACACTCAAGCGTTACTCCATGGCGACATGCACAGTGGCAGCCTTTTTGTCGACGATAAAACCATGAAAGTCATAGATGCTGAGTTTGGTTTTTATGGTCCAATGGGATTTGATGTCGGTTCCCCGATTGGAAACTATTTACTCAACTATTGCGGCAGCGCAGCAAAGTGGGATGGCAAACAAAAAGCAAATCACCTGAGTATATTAAAAGACATCACGCGTGATACATGGACCGTTTTCGCTAAAGAAATGACTGAATTAATGGACGATAAAACTCAAGATTTAGCCTTGCAAAGTCCCACTTATCAGGCACGTTTTCTACGTTCCGTCTTTTTGGATACCATTGGTTATGCTGGTTGTGAGCTGATTCGCAGAACCGTTGGCTTGGCCCATGTAAGTGACCTAGAAAGCATTCAAGAAACCAATGCTAGAGCGGTTGCTGAAGCAAACGCCATTGCACTGGGTAAAGCCTTGATCAATAAACGCCATAGTTTTGTTTCTATAGAAGACGTTCTTCTAGAAGCTGAGGCCATTGTGGGCGCCTAATCATCAACCGTAATGGCTTAGTATGTCTGAACAATCCCTATACACCGTTGAGCAATCTTCTCGATTGCTCTTTCCTCTTGCAAAAAACTTCTATCAATCTTATTACCCCTCAGGCAAACCCAATAAAGCGGACCCAATATGGCTGTTAAAAGGCCCTGAAATAATATGCGCTTATCGATTAAAATTGTTCGATGATTACCAACTTCTAACAGCCATGGTTACCAAGCCCTCTTATCGAGAGCAGGGTCTGGCAAGTTACTTACTTAATCATACTAAAGAAGCACTTCAAGCCAAGCAAACCTATTGCTTTGCCTTTGAACATCTAGAGCACTTTTATAAAAAAAATGGCTTTTGCACAGTAAACATTCAAGATTTACCAAACCATCTAGAAGAACGCTTTGTCCGTTACACGTTATCTGGAAAAAAATTGGTACCCATGCGTTTTAGGTTTTAATAGCACTTATTGCTGACTTAATATCCACTTAATCAACTTAATTACATCAATTGCTTGGTGTTTATATTGACTCTTTTTTAGAACCTCTTCTACTCTAAACGCATCATTATTTGTTTACTTAAAGGATTCAGTTTTGTCCATTCAGTTACCTGAAAATACTAAAATGTTAGCGTCTTCTTTTACTTACGGCGTAGCCACTGCCGCCTTTCAGATTGAAGGCGCTAACACAGAAGACGGTCGCTTGGAGTCCATTTGGGATCGTTTCTGCAATCAACCTAATGCGGTGAAAAATAATGACGATGGCCGCATCGCCTGCGACCATTATCATCTTTGGGAAGACGACATCAAACTAATCCAATCCCTAGGTGTCGATGCTTATAGGCTTTCTATAGCCTGGCCTCGAGTGATCCAATTAGACGGTCAACTTAATCCTTTAGGAGTGCGTTTTTACCAAGAGATCCTGAAAGCATTAAAACAGGCCAACATTAAAACCTTCGTCACTCTCTACCATTGGGATTTGCCTCAGCATTTAGAAGATCAAGGAGGTTGGCTAAATCGCGATACCTGTTATAAGTTTCGCGATTATGCGAACTTAATATCACAGGCGTTAAACCAATACGTGGATTCTTGGGCCACATTTAACGAACCCTTTTGCGCGGCAATTTTAGGTTATGAACTTGGTATTCATGCACCAGGGTTATCCGATCCTAAATACGGTCGACAGGCCGCTCATCACATACTGCTTGCCCACGGTTTAGCGTTACCCGTACTTCGAAAAAATGCCCCAAGTGCACAGGTAGGCATTGTACTAAATATGAATCGCTCCTATGCGGCAAGTGAATCATCGGAAGATCAATTTGCTGGATTAATGAGAGAGACGCTCGATAATCAGTTCTTTATTGAACCTTTAATGAAAGGCCAATATCCGAATATATTGCAAGTAGTCGCACCGCACTATCTTCCTGCGATGGTGCTTGAAGGTGATATGGACATTATTTCACAACCTATTGATTTTCTTGGTTTGAACTATTACACCTGCAACCACAACGCATTTGATGCAGAACACTTCTTCTTGAATGTCAAAAATAGCAATGAAGTTGAATACACTGACATAGGTTGGGAGGTCGCACCTCATGCTTTTAAAGAGTTATTAATAAATCTGCACCAACAATATGAGCTCCCACCGATCATTATTACCGAAAATGGCGCCGCCTGTGTGGATACCTTAATAAACGGTGAAGTGAATGACGAACAACGCGTTCGCTACTTAAATGCTCATTTAAATGCGATTCATAATGCCATAGAAGCAGGCGTAAACATTCAAGGTTACTTCGCTTGGAGCCTTATGGATAACTTTGAATGGGCAGAGGGGTACAGCAAGCGTTTCGGATTAGTACATGTTGATTACCAGACTCAAAAAAGAACCATCAAGCGCAGTGGTAAGGCTTATCAGGCCTTTCTAAAAGCTAGGAACGAATGCCTCTTTAAAACGGTTTTAGAGGCACAAAAAACCATAAAAACGATCTGATTTTATCTAAATAACATTAAGAAATGTGTTTGAAATTAGTGTGTTTCTGCACATTTCATCTTTTAAAAACTCAATCTAGCACCAATAAAACATGAACGAAGTAACAATGTGGGAAGCGGAGTGCAAAGGCTATTTTTACTAAGCATCCTAGGCAATAATAAATTCATCGAAACGTAACAGAGATTCACTTTCTACATAAGTGTGAATTGAAATACAGAATAGTTGGAGATTTATTATGAACACATTTTCAAGAACAACTTTGGCACTATTAACATCATCCGCTTTTGCAGCAGCGGCTTTTGCAGAAACCACCTCATCGAATGACTCTGCTTACGAGACTTACCGTAGCAATCTATCCAGTGTTGAAGCCTTATCAAATACGTTGGACAAAGAAGGCATTCAGTATAATGCTGAAGTTAATTTAGACGGAGCGAACACCTTCGCTAAAAAAGCTGAAGTTTACAGTGAAAAACACGATGAATTGCAGACAATATTTAACGCATCTCATTTTGAGAATTGATCGCCCAATATTCAAATCAGTGGTATTTTTCAATTTTTTCGCCAGATCATCGGCAATGATCTGGCTTCCTCATGTTATAGCGCCAAAGAAACCAAAACGAAATCAAAAAAAGTAGGGGCAACCGAGCCCTAAGCAAACTTAAACTGATTCACCTGGCGGTTTAATGCTGCGGTCATATCGGCAATCATTTGACTGCTGTCTGACACTTGTTTGGCATCTTCTAATACTTGCTCAGACACACCTTTAATGCCAATAATACTTGTATTAATTTCCTCTGCGACCGATCCCTGCTGTTCTGCGGCAGCGGCTATCTGCATACTACGTGCAGAAACATCATCCACTTGATGCAACATGTTCTTCAAATTATCCGCCGCAAATGCCATTCTATCAGCACCCAGTTCAGCTTGATGGGTACTGGTTTCCATCGAGGACGAGGCTTTTTTTGATTGTTGCTGCAGCTTTTCAATAATAGACCTTATTTCAACGGTTGAACCTTGAGTTCGACTGGCAAGTGAGCGGACTTCATCCGCAACCACGGCGAAGCCTCGACCCTTTTCTCCCGCTCGAGCGGCTTCAATTGCGGCATTAAGAGCCAACAAATTTGTTTGCTCAGAAATATCACCAATAACACCTAAAACAGAATCAATATCGGTTGTTTGGTCTAGCAATTTACCAATAACGTCATTAGCGCCTTCTACATGATGCGTTAAAGTTTGAATATTCTGATTTGTTTCGTCTAGGTCCTGACTGCTTTGTCGAGTAATCGTTTGCACCGATTGCGTCGCATCAGCTGTGTCTTTAGCATGTTGAGCCACCTCTTTTATTGAATAGGACATTTCATTCATCGCCGCCGCTAAAGATTCAACCGATTTAAATTGAGTGTCCATGCCATTCTGTGTGCTGTTTGAGTTACTTTGCATTTGCGTGCAAACTGTTTGCAACTCTCGAATAGCGCTCGACACTTGAGACAGAGTGACATTTAACGAACTTGATACTCTATTAGACGCGTCGGCTAACATGCCTATTTCATCTTTTCGATTTAACGCTATAGACTGTGTCATATCCCCCTGTGCAATACGTTGCAGATGCTCAGTAACGGTTTGCAAAGGCAAAGTAATGTTACGCACAATGATAAAACTCGCAACAAGCGCCACCAGCACCAATAGGCTTTCCACTATGACAGACAGCTCGAATGAAGACCAAAACGCATGGGTTACATCGCTATACAACACGCCACTCCCTATGACCCAGCCCCAAGGTTTATAGCCTTTCACATAAGACACTTTATCTTCTATCGTATCAAGTTGAGGTCCTTTATAGGCGTATTCTACATACCCTTCTCCATATTGGTTTACTTCATCCACCATAAGCCGCCAATGATACAAACCATTCGGATCTGTTGCCATTTTGAGGCTTTTACCCTCTAGCTGCGGTTTGAAGGGGTGCATAAGCAAGGTGACATCCATATCATTCACCCAGAAATACCCACTTTCTCCATAACGCAAATTTGAAAGTGCAGCCAAGGCGCTCTTTTTCGCCTCCTCTTCTCCGATGGTAGGCGCTTGCGAAGCATAGAAGGCGAGGAGTGAGTAAGCATTCTCAACTTGGGATTTTACTTGATGCTTACGAGCCTGCAATAATTCATTGTACATACCAGTGTAAGCTGATCCTTCAAAAACGACTAGAAGCATAACCAGAGTAATAATAAGTGCCCATAACTTATGGCTCACTTTAAAGGCGTTCAGAATCATATTTGCTACTTTCCATAATAAGATGAGTTTGAATTCCACATAAGCGAAATACCTATAAGCCCAAATTATGACGGGTTTACTCTAGAAAAAAGGTGACTCGTATCAAGAAAATGACATTTCAATCAATTTTTCTAACATATTGTTATAAGAATGGTTTATTCAGAAAAGAGCACTACGGATCGCCTTACTTGAGGATGAGTTCGGTCATACAGAATGTAAGAAGGTTATAATTGAAACAAAACCTGATCTTGTGACAGAAAAAGAAGAAAGAAATGATAAACCAGAGGGGATTCACATCCGATCCCCCCTCCAATTTACATACCATAACTAAACCGGCCCTAAAACGTGTAACCAACACTCGCCATAACAGTAATAGGATCAATTTCAGTATCAACTGTACCCACAGCGGTATGAACATCTGTATCTATATCCATATACCAAACGGAAGCGTTCGCGAACCAGCCGTCAGAAAGGTCCAGATCAACACCGACTTGAGCCGCCAAGCCAAAAGAGTTATCTAAATTTACATCGGTCCCAGCTAACGCACCCTTACCTTCTTCTTCAAAGAATACCGTGTAATTTAGACCCGCACCGACATAAGGACGTACTTGACTATGTTCCTGACCGAAATAATATTGCGCCATTACAGAAGGGGGCAAGTGCGATACCTCAGCCACTTCGCCTAATCCAGCGGTTGACACTTTATGAGTAAAAGGAGTCGCAGCCAACAATTCCACCCCGAATTGGTTTGTTAGCATATACGTTAGTGTTAAGCCGACTTGAGTATCACTACCAATGTCCAATTCACCCGAGTTTAAAACATCGTCGCTGCTTTCATGCGGTGTGACTTTTGCCAAACCGCCTCGAACGAAAAGATCGCCTGCTTCATGAGCGAGGGCGACAGAAGAAAAAAGAACAGAAACAAGAGCAACAGAAAGTAAAGCTTTCATAATGGATTCCTTTTGAGGTCAAACAACATATCTGTGACCGCAAAAGTAACAGCTTCTTAAATAATTTTATTAATCTAGATCAATCTTTTACAACAACAGAAACGACAGAATAGGCGACCAAACAGTTAAGTCAAAAGAAAGTAACTTATCGCAATAAAACCTTTTTTATAAACGGCTATAAAGAGTATTACGTCGCCTGTTTCAGTACTAACCTTTGCTTTTCTTTGAAATACAAGTACAAGGGCAAACCGCAAGACACGCCAATCGTCAACGTGGCGAAGACAGCGACCCAATAATGGCTGATTTTATTTTTTCGTCCATCTGTCACAATAAAAACCAATAATGCAATGGCAGCAATCACCACATCAAGCCAAGCAAAAATGCTTATTGAATTCGCTGTTGCGGCGTTATAAAAAGACACCAAATCAAGCCCATTATCGATGATCCAAGGTAAAAACGCACCAAAAGGAATAACAGCACCAAGCACACTGAACAGCAAATACATTTTCATCATTTTCAATACTTCCTTTTATTAACATCACCTAGTAGCACTCATTTACAGCATTCGACGCCATTCACTCGGTGTTATACCGTTAACTCGTCGAAAGGCAGCGGAAAATTTACTCGGATTAGCATAACCTATTCTCATGGCAATATCCGTTATGGCAACAGATCTATCTAATAAAAGCTGTTTAGCATACTCCATGCGTCTAAAGGTAAAATATGCATAAGGGGCGTATCCGGTAGACGAATAAAAAGAGCGCGTAAAGGAACGAACATCTTGTCCAACAAGACCTGCTAACTCAGTGACTCGAATATCATTACTCAGACGACTTTCAATAAAGTCTAGTACTCTTTGAAGTCTTGCTCCCTGTAAAGGATAAGTAGAATGCTTTTGATTTTTAGGAGGGTGACAACTGACTAGACGCTTTAGCAAAACATAAAGACCTTGCTCAAAAAAAGCACCTGATAGCCCATGCAATTCAGCGTCTCGCCAAAGCGCAGTCATCACAGCGCTTAACAAAGGTTCATTATGCAATTGAGAGGCCGCAGGAAGTAAACTGTCCACCGTAACCACCTCTGTACTATGAGACGCTAACAAATCAAGGTTGATTGCTATACCCAGCATTTGTGTTTTCGACCAATAACCCGAAGCGGTCGTATTCGGTAATCCAATAGCAACGGTTCCAGAGCGAAGCACGCCTTCAAGAGAAGGCCCATCGCCTTCTCTTTTCATGCGACCAACATAGCCAGTACAAAGGTTAAGCATGAGAAAAGGGGATGGTGTCGGTGAATAATCCCCTTCAAACGCCATAAAATCTGCGTGTGCTAACAAACAGATTCCCTGCTTATCCGCTATCGACAGTGAGGGAGTGACTCCCATATCAGACATACGCCCATTAAACTTCTTGTGCTCTGCTAATGTAGATTCATATATCGATTGATGGCTCATTTTAATAAAATACCTATAAAAAATACCGCGATCGGAGTCTTTCTCACGCTTTTGGAGTAGCTGATTTCTCTTTAGCATAATAATATTAATGATAATTATTATCAATTGAGAATTTGAGCATGAATAACCTATTAATAACGCCTATCCGAATTATTCTCCCCTGTATGATGATCACTACCGCATGGGGGCAAGAGGGCAAAGCCCCACAAACTGATCCAGAAAATATGACTGTTCTCCAACCTTTAATGGTGACAGGAGAGTTAATTGACAGGCCATTAAGTGCAAGTGGCACCAGTACAGAGGTATTCACTTCAGACACGCTAAAAGAGAGAGCGGGCTTATCAACCTTACGTGATGTTCTGGATTCCGTCCCCAATCTATCGCTGGTCACAGGAACAGGAAAAGCGCCAACCATTAGAGGCGTAGATGGAACCGGACCGGCCGAGAACGCTAATGCTTTTTTTGCCGGTAGCCGCCCTCGTTTAAGCTGGCAAATTGATGGTCGACCAGCCAGTTACAATGAAGTCGTTTTTGGCGACTTAGGGCTCTATGATATTGAGCAGATCGAAGTGTTGAGAGGACCTCAAAGCACGCTAGTAGGACGCAATGCTATCGCAGGAAGTGTCATTGTAAAAACGCATGATCCGAAGTTTAAAGAAGAAGGGTCTGTTAAAGTCCAAGCAGGCAACAATAGCCAAAGGCAACTGTCTGGCATGGTGAACTCAGAACTAATCGAGGACACTCTGGCTGTGCGCCTTACTATCGATAGCCTACAAAAAGAATCATCCGTTCACTATGACTCATTTGACGGCGTCAGTAACCCCGGAGAAATTGAAGGGCAAACAATACGAGGCAAACTGCTTTTCACCCCAGACAAGGACTATGACCCACGTCTTTTGCTTTCCCTAACGCAAACATCATATAAGGGGCCAAATGGTGAAATTATCGTTGAACCTTTTGATGAAAGGCGCTCCAACTTCCCCCAGCAACCAGTGCATAAACCAGAATCAACCAGCTTTGCCGCCGATTACTCCATGTCTTTAAACACAAACTGGCAACTGCAACTCAATGCATCGACCTCTGATTTCGACTTTACTCGACATTCAGCGCCCAATAGCAGTAACGCCACAATCCGCACTAAAGAATACGTTGTCGAACCTCAGTTGCGCTATCAGAATCAAGGCACGAATTTAGTCACTGGGATGTATTATTATCAAGCCAGACAAAAGGAGTCGATTGAATTTTTTGGTGGTCAAAATTTTGATGACAAAACCGATACGGTTGCCGTTTATAGTGAAGGTCTCATACCGCTATCAGAAAGTGTCGATCTCTCTCTTGGACTGCGCTATGAACAAGAAGACAGACAACGTCACGGTGGTAATCCGAATAGCACACCGGCCGTAGCCATCTCATCAAACGAGTCATATCAAGAATGGCTTCCAAAAATTGGCATCAATTGGTCTGCTTCGGAGAACATCAATTGGGGAGCGCAACTCTCCAAAGGTTACAATGCGGGTGGCGGCGGCATTACTTTCGCTTCCCCGATCGTTAATTACGAATACGATAAAGAAACCGTTGTCACCTATGAAGTGTATGGCCGTCAGCAATTTGCTAATGGTCAAATCAGCACCACGCAGAACCTTTTCCACTCACGCTATAAAGATATGCAGCTCCCCTTTGACCTCACGCCAAACGACACTACAGACGAGAGTTTTGTCGTACGTAACGCCGACAAAGTAGACACTTGGGGACTAGAGCTAGGAGTCAACGCAGAACTCACAAATGAGTTTAACTTATGGGCCAATCTCGCACTACTAGAAACGGACATAGTCGCTTATCCAAATTCAGGTGTTGAAGGAAACCAATTGCTCAGTGCGCCAAATTTCACCGCGAGTATCGGGGTGTTATGGCAACAAGAAAACTGGCAAGCAAGCTTAAGCTCTCGCTATTCAAATAGTTATTACACCGATGTAAATAATCGCGCTGGTGGCAAAACGGATCCTTATGTAGTGACGGATGCAAGCGTATCCTACGAAATGGACACCATTCGTTTATTCAGTAGTGTTAAAAACCTCTTCGATACAAATAAGCCTGTGGCTCGCTATCCAGGCGCCTTGCCTTCAGCGGTACTGTTACAACCACGAACGTATTTAGTTGGAGCGGAAATCAAGTACTAGCGGAAGCGTTTCAATATAACCGATCTAGCCGGGGCTTGGAGAAATTCAGCCCCAAATTCAGAGGAAGCAAGATGTTTCGTTATCGCAATCAAACGGATTCTATTGTGCTTTTCGAGTTTGCAGGGCCACAATCACTCGAAGAACATATCTACTCTTTAAAAGTATGGAATGAACAACTGTCCCGCAATCAACCTTTTGTCGCCATCAGGTTATTTCTTGATGAAGCGTCGCTGATCCATCCAAAAGGCGCCGCAAAAGAAACCAAACGTTGGTTGAATAATGGCGCCAGTGATGCCATTAAACATAATGTGATCGCCATGATTAATATCGTCCCAGAAAAAAGCCATAAAAAGATGAAAAATATGAGCGTCGAAACCGTTTTTGGCGTACCAGGAGGTATATTTCAAAGTATACAAGAGGCGCAATCCTGGTTTAACACAACATTAGGACACAAACTACGAGTAGATTTATCCAGCTCGACTAACCCACTCACCACTTAGTAACAGAGCACTCCGCTCTGTTTTTATAAAGTGATGCATAGATGTATGTGATGAAATTAAAGCATCACCTACTGACTAAATCGCAATATCTGATTAACATTTCCAGTTTATCCTTATATAGTTAGATTAACCTGTCCTAACAGACAGTTTTTCGTTTATCTAATAAAAACCTTCAAGTGAAAGCAATACGTCTTCATATTGTCACTCTTATGTTATATGTTTACAGTCAGTTATTTTTGTAATAACTCAATTAAGACATATAACTAAAATAACTAAAATAACTAAAACAATGTCGACAAACACGTTAGCAAAGAATCATCACATGACTAAAAGGAAGAACCAAATGAAGCCAACTCGTTACATTACCCATCTCACACTCACCGGGCTCGCAGTAGCGATCGCAGGCTGCTCTGTTGTCGGTCAACAGCAAGGTCCAGGTTGGGAAGTCGATAAAGAATATCGTGTTACAATTTTGCACACGAATGACCACCACGGACGCTTTTGGCAAAATAGCAAAGGCGAATACGGTATGGCGGCACGAAAAACACTTATAGACAACATTCGTGAAGAAGTCGCTTTAGAAAATGGTACAACACTTCTATTGTCTGGTGGTGATATCAATACGGGTGTGCCTGAGTCCGATTTACAAGATGCAGAGCCTGATTTCAAAGGCATGAACATGCTGCAGTACGATGCTATGGCTTTAGGTAACCACGAATTTGATAATTCAATTGAAGTCCTACGCCAACAAAAAGACTGGGCGGGATTTCCATTCCTATCAGCCAATATTATTGATACAGAAACCGGTAAACCATTATTTGACGCCTATAAAATTTTTGAAATTGAAGATTTGAAAATTGCTGTCGTAGGCTTCACAACGGAAAGTACCGCTATTTTAGGTAATCCAGAATACCTACAAGGCCTTGAAATACGCAAACCTGTTGACGTAGCTCAAACACTGATTCCTGAATTACGCAAAAAAGCCGACTTTGTTGTAGCGGCGACACACATGGGCCATTACGAAAACGGTGATTACGGTGGCAATGCACCAGGAGACGTGACGTTAGCCAGAGCCGTCCCTGGTATTGATGTTATTGTCGGCGGGCATTCACAAAACCCATTATTTGAACCTGATGAGCAAAACGGCACCCTAATCTTACAAGCGCATGAATGGGGTAAATACGTTGGTCGCCTTGATTTAGTGATTAAAAATGGCGCAATCGTATGGTCTGAATACGAGCTTGTCCCTGTTAATCTGAAGAAAAAAGTAAAAGACGCGGAAGGCAAAAGCATACGAGTTTATATTGACGAAGAAATTCCTCAAGACCCAGAAATGCTTGCCTTGCTCACACCATTCCAGGAAAAAGGCCAGGCCGAGCTAAGTGTTGAAATTGGTTCAGCCGATTCAGACTTTATTGGTAATCGCAAAATTGTTCGAAATCAAGAAACGAACTTAGGTAACTTAATCGCCTTATCTATGAAAGAAAAAGTGAACGCCGACATCGGTATCATGAATTCTGGCGGTATTCGTGACGACATGCCAAAAGGCCTATTAACCTATAAGAGCGTACTGCAAGTACAGCCTTTCGCTAACAGCGTCTCATACGTCGACTTTACCGCTAAGGAACTGACAGAGTATCTTTCAGTTGTCGCTTCTAAGGAAGCTGGTTCAGGTGCATTTGCCCAATTTTCAGGTGTTGAGCTAACGCTTAAAGATGGCATCGCCACTAATATTAAAGTTAATGGCACACCATTAATGGACAATAGAAGCTATCGTATTGCGATTAACAATTATGTAGCCTCTGGTGGTGACGGTTACCCTAAAGTAACAGACCACAAGAACTATACAGATTCAGGTTATGTCGATGCGGATGTTCTAGTCGAATACATTCAAAAGAACTCTCCAATTCAAGGCGCGACCTTTGCACCAACGGGTGCTGTAAAACGCTAAGATAATTGAAATAAAAACGCTCTAGTGTCAATACAATTTCACTAGAGCGTTTTGCTTTTACTTCCATTAGTCCACTAACTTCATTCTCTTTTGTAACTAAGCATCCATGTCATTGGCTTAGGTAATTTTTCAGACTCTAATTTGACACGATAACTCAGCTCATTGTCGCCAACCATTTTCCATGTATTGGTTCGAATACCACGTTCAGACTGTAAAATAGTGGTTATGGCGTCATCAGAACGCTGAAACGTGCCTGAAATTTCGACGCCTTCTTCGTCTTTCCTCAAAAATTCATTTTGAGCGGATATTGGAATCACCAACGCATCATCACCATCACATTGCCATTGAAACTGATTGTCTACCGTTTGCAGACGCCATTGAGTACAAATCTGGGTTTGTTTTTTGAGCGCAGGTCGTGCCAATGCGCGAATAAAGAAATTCATTTCCTTTGCAACGCTCTCTACGGCCTCATCCAACTTAGCTTGTGTATCATTCGCATCTTGTAACTGCCAAGTACCATTGAAATCTGCGGCCGCCGCATTCGCACTAATGGCAAGCATCACTGTCATTAATAATGTCTTTTTCACGAGTCACTCCTAATTGTTGTTTTTATTATGGTGAGATCAAAATCTCTGACTCAGTATCATGACACAGCGAGGAAAGATATGAAGAAGCAAAAACACGCAGAATGACTGACATTTAACGTCAAACGTAGAGCTGACACCAAAGCATTAATACCCATTGAGAAAATCGATGTTTAATGGTTAGGAGATTGCACAAGCATAGGGGTATTTTTATACAAGTACTCTGTGGCCGCTTCCTTATCTAAAGGCCGTGCAAAGTGGTATCCTTGAAAACGTGTGCAGCCTAATGTGAGTAATATGTTTTTCTCGCGACGGGTTTCAACACCTTCCGCTAAAACAGACAACTGCATATGATTTGCCATAGACACTATGGTGTTCACAATAACCTGACTGGAGGACTCATCGGTTAAATCTCGAATAAAAGATTGATCAATCTTCAGTTGATCTAACGGAAAGTGCTGCAAATAACGTAACGAAGAATAAGCCGTACCAAAATCATCAATCGAAAAGCGAATTCCAATATCCTTTAGCATTTGCATTTTTGATGTAACTAAGGGTATGTCTTTTACTAACAAACCTTCTGTAATTTCTAAATCAATAAGACGCGGATCTACTCCAATAGTACTGACAGCCTCTAAAACCTGTTGTACAAAGCCCTCTTGCGAAAACTGATAAGGGCTAATATTAATCGCTACACCTTGAAAACAAGCCGGTATGCCCATGTCTTGCCATGCTTTCAGTTGAGTAAATGCTTCTTTCATCACCCATAAACCTAATGGGTTTATCAGGCCCGTTTCTTCTGTTATAGGAATAAACCGATCGGGAGAGACGACCCCTAATTCGTGACTATTCCAACGCAATAAGGCTTCGAAGCCAATCGTTTCATTAAGGTCGTTCACTTGAGGTTGGTAAACCATATAAAACTCATTATTCTCTAAACCTGTTCGCAAGGCATGTTCTATCTGTACCCTTTCATTAACTTGCTGCTGCATCTCTATATGGTAAAAAAAATACCCATTACGGCCATTTTCTTTGGCTTGGTACATAGCCGTATCGGCGCGCTGTAAAATATTCATTTTATTTGTATCAGGCAATGGAAACAAACTTATGCCAATACTCGCGGAGATAAATAAATCGGCCCCATCAATAATAAAAACGCGCTCTAATGACCGTAACAACACGTCGGCTAGCTCAGTCACTTTTTCCTGGGCCTCCGCTAAAGTAGTCGCAAGTTCAGGAAGCAAAACCACAAACTCATCCCCACCAATACGGGCCGCGACGGCCGTTTTAGACAAAGGTTCAAGTATCCGTTTAGCCACCTCAACCAGAAGACTGTCACCAACCAAATGCCCCATGGAATCATTAATCGCTTTGAATCGGTCCAAATCAATAAATAACAAGGCGCCTATGAACCCTTTTTCACAGGCCAATTCGACCACATTATCAAGGTGATTATTTAAAAAACGACGATTTGGCAAACTGGTTAACGCATCATAATAGGCTAAAAAATTCATCTGCTCTTGGTCTTTCTTACGTTGGGTAATATCTCGCACAGAAGCAAGAAAGAACCTCTCTTTACCTAACTTGACAATATTGCCTCGAACTTCAACCGGGAAAACATGACCATTACGCCGTACATACTGTGTTTCAAAAATTTTGACCTCTCCCTGAGACCATTCCTTTAAACGCTCTAACGGCTGCAACGAATCCACTTGCGGCAACGACAACTTCAATAAACTGGCTTTATCATAATTAAGTAAACGACAGGCTTCCTCATTACAATCATGAATCCGCCCATTTAAATCCGTAAGCAACATACATTCACTGGATTGGTGTAACACGGCTTTAAAGTAGGCTTCGCTTTTCGCCAACTCATTTTCGACTACCTTCCTTTTATGCCAAAGAGCGGTAAACGTGCGAGACAAGACACCAAATTCATCACTACGTGAGGTAGATTGAAACTCTAATTGGTTGGGCTCATTCGCACTTTTTTCTAAACTAGCAAGCTGCTCTATTAGGAGAAAAAGAGGTTGTGATGTCTGCAGAAAAAACAGCAATAACATGGCTAATCCAAGTAAAAAAGCACTGATAAATACCGTTGTTACGAGAAAGAGGTTTCTATGTATAAAATTAGAAAGGACAACGGTCGCGTCTAAGGCAACCCACAACTCACCAACAATTCGACCCTCTTGTAGCAACGTCATGTCATACTTTCGTGTCAGACCATCTAAAATACTCTCGATAATCCATTGGTGGAAGAGAGGTTCAACAGCCCGATCACGGCGAGCTAATAAGTTACCTAGATCATCAGAGATTTGAGCATGATAAAAATTTTGTGTGCGCATTAACCCGGATACAACTTGATCCGCTAAATTTCTGTCTAATGTATAAGCCGCAACCGTTGCGGCATTTTGAATAATATGAAGCGTGGACCAGGTCTGATGCTCTATATTTTTCTTTTCGGCTTTCCAATCCATGGACATTTGAAAAAAACTAAACAACAAGCTATACAATAAGATAAGAATTAAGGCGTATTTAGCTTGTTTATAAAAAAGTCGATCTTTCAACGCCAGCATTTGCGCTACTCCTTAGCCACAAGAGATTGATTCATTGAATCATAAAAAATGCCATAACGCTGGAATATCCTTTCTTGAACACCATTTAATTTAATGACCTCAAGCCCTTTATTCAATATGTCTCGCCACTTTTCGGCATCAGGATACTCTTTACTAAAGCAGACAGGGTAATAATTACTTTCATCAACCGTTAAATCATAAAAACTGAGTTGATCTTGGATACCTATTTTATTCGCGGTAAAAATCGCGTTATCTCGTTCCACAACCAAAACATCCTGGTCTCTGCGCAAAACGACATTAAGCCCTTGTCTTAAATTACTGACTATAGAAAAAGGGATCTCAGCGTCTTTCAAAACATTCGTCTGAGACCAGCCTTCCACAGCCACAGTTTTATAATTTATTAACGTAGCTAAAGAAATAGCTTGATCATCCAGTAATTGTTTTCTCGTTACCAAGGCGTGAGCAGAAAGCGTTATGTTCTCAGAAAAAATCGAAAATTGAGCTCGTGGAGAAACCTTGCGGCAAGTAATAGCACCTAGAATCATTCCAGCTTGAACATCACGCATAATCCGTCGCCAAGACATAATCTCAAAATTGACAACGACACCTTGTGTTGCATAGGCTTCGCGCACCAAATCAGCATCAAGGCCATAGACACTCTTATTTGTATCGATAAAAGAAGGTTTCGAAATAATCGTTGAGTCAATAACGTGCGGCGGGAAATGAATCCCATATAATGTGATCTCTTGTGCTTTTAGATTCTGGTTATACAGCCCCATAAAAAACAGCAGGCAAGCAATCTGTATCTTATGCATATTTTGCATGATGCATGCCTTAATCAATCCATTATGAAAGTACAAAGACGTCCTAATGCCTTTAAGTGCGTTAGGGCATTTATAAGGACAGGTATAAAGCCATTTTTATTATAAAAAGCCCAGCATTGCTAGACTTTTTTCATAAAAATGACATAAGTACTTATGTTACAAATTAAATAAAGTTATTTGTCAAATAAGGCTTTACGTTGTAGTTCTAAAATTTCATTAACGCCTTTACGAGCGACCTTCAGCATCCCCATCATTTGTTCATCATCAAAAGCGGCACCTTCCGCCGTACCCTGAATTTCAATGAACCCACCTTTATCGTTCATAATCACATTCATGTCCGTTTCCGCATTAGAATCTTCTGGGTAATCCAAATCCAAAACAGGTACACCTTTGTACACACCAACTGAAATAGCCGCAATTTGCGATACAATTGGATTTTCTTTAATTTTTTTCGTTTCAACTAATTTGCGAACCGCATCGGCTAAAGCAACAAAACCACCTGTAATAGACGCGGTCCGTGTACCACCATCCGCTTGAATCACATCACAGTCAATTGTTAATGTGTGTTCGCCTAATTTTTTCAAGTCCACGGCCGCACGCAAAGAACGACCAATTAAACGTTGAATTTCAACCGTACGGCCACCTTGTTTACCGCGTGCGGCTTCACGATCCATACGACTGCCTGTAGAACGAGGCAACATACCGTACTCAGCGGTAATCCAACCTTGGCCTTTGCCTTTCAGAAAACGCGGTACGCCTGGTACCAGTGTGGCGGTACAAATTACTTTTGTATCACCACACTCAATTAATACAGACCCTTCGGCATGTTTTGTAAAATTACGGGTAATTTTAAGCTCTCTTAACTGATCGGTAGCTCGGCCACTTGGTCGCATAGGTCTCTCTCTATCTTCAGGACTATAAAACCCGCATTATAACGAAGAGTAAGGTAAAAGCGCACCCATCTTGGTCACTGTTCCTCAATCTTTGGCTGAGTTACACTGTTTCATTACAACATCACCACACACTATTCAAAACAATGATTGGAAAGACTTTATGACAGCAAGCATGACCGCCTTTACTCGCAAAGAAACCGCCTTCGACTGGGGAACCATCAGCTGGGAAATTCGTTCGGTAAATCAGCGCTACCTTGAACCGCACTTTCGCCTCCCAGAAAGCTTCCGAGAACTTGAATTCACCTTCAGAGACACTCTTCGCAAGCAACTCAACCGCGGTAAAGTGGAATGTCAATTACGCTTTCAAAGCCTAGACAAAGCCGCCACAGGATTGGCTATTAATGAAACCAAGGTGCAAAACTTGGCTCAAGCATTAGAACGGATTAGCCAACATGCACCCAAAGCAGCGCAGCCAACCACATTAGACATTCTGCAATACCCGGGCATTCTCTCAGACTCCAGTATAGACGCGGATATCATGAAAAAAAGCATCATTGCGTTATTCAATGAAGCCGTTCAAGACTTGATCCAAGCACGCATCAGAGAGGGTGACGCCCTTAACCAACTTATCCACCAGCGCCTTGATGACATTGACGCCATTGTTGCTCAAGTACAAACCCAGCTCCCAACCATCTTAGCCGCGCAAAAACAAAACCTAATAGAAAAACTCGAAGCGGCCAAAGTTGAACTGGATCCCATGCGCGTCGAACAAGAAATCGTCCTACTCGCACAAAAAGCCGACGTCGCCGAAGAACTAGACCGCCTCGCCACTCACACTAAAGAAGTGCGCCGCCAACTTTCACAGAAAGGCCCAATCGGCCGTCGCTTAGACTTCTTAATGCAAGAGCTTAACCGCGAAGCCAATACCCTATCTTCAAAATCCATTGTGATTGAAACCACTCAAAGCGCCGTGGAATTAAAAGTATTAATTGAACAAATGAGGGAGCAGATTCAGAATATCGAGTAGAGTTAAACCATACTCAATCACGCTCAAAATAGAATATAACTAACTGTTTAATAAGAACTTTTGTTTTTATTTGATTCAAGCCGTTTCAAATCGTCTCATCATTTTGGTGAGTATTGTGGTGAGCATATTCATCCTGATACGCTCCAATCTGGTGAGTATATTTGGACAGGTTATGACACAGTTAACACTTAAGAAAATTAAAGAATTAAAAACCTTGGGGCCAAGCAAAACATCTGATGGTCGCGGGTTAAGCTTTGTAATCCCGAAGCGTGGCGAGCCCTATTGGTCACTACGCTACAGCTTCTATGGTAAACGTCGTGAGCTAACACTCGGTAAAGACAGTGAATTGTGCTTAGCCGAAGCAAGAGCGCAAGCAGAGAACCTACGCGGAGTTGTAAGAAAAGGCGTAGACCCTCTTTCTACACCAAGTGGCGTATCAGGAGTCCTTACCCCCTCATCTTCTTTTAATACGATCTTTCAGGATCTATATGACTCTAAACTTAAGCTAAGCCTTAAGCACCCTCATATTCCTGAGCGTATCTACAGACAAAATATCAATGCAGTATTGGGGCATATTCCAATTGATCGGATCACTCCAGTTCATATACGTGACATGATTCAAGCGATCAAGGTGACAGATAGACCTTCGATTGCCAACAAGTCATTACACCTTACCAATCAGATCTTTCGCCACGCGATACAGCTTGGACTCGTCATGATGAATCCTGCAGCGGCATTCTCCAGTAGTGATGCAGGTGGCTATGAAACCCCGAGAGAACGATATTTAACGCTTGATGAGATTGAGCATGCTTTTCAAGTATTTCGTAGCAATGCACCTAAATTCTCGCGAGACAACTACTTGGCCTGCTGCCTTCTACTGCTATTAGGCGTGCGTAAAAGTGAACTCACGGAGTCGAAGTGGGCCGAGTTTGATTTAGAGAATGCGCTCTGGGAACTGCCATCCGGGCGAAACTAACAAGCCACCCATTTGCTCACTTACCGTGGGCAGTTAGGACAATGGAGCAACACTTGATATGCCGAGCTTTAGAGGGTGAATAAGAGGAAATTAAACTGCCCCAGGGAATGGGGCAATTGGGGGCTTTGATTGACAAAATAGGTCACTAAACATAATCTTCAAGCCAATATGGTCGACGCCTCTGCATTTCTGTACGCGTCGGTTCTCATTTCGCCTTGTCACTATTCAGCCATTGCTTTTCCTACCGATAGCTCGCTTACAAAATACCACACCCAGCTTTAAGCTAAATCAACCAACCCAATTACTTATTTTGATCAGCTGATGCAATCCCCTCTAGGCGTCATTTGCTAATCCATGAGTTTCAACAGCCGCCACACACTTCCCCATGCCTTTACCCCCATACGCCAAAACCACTATCCGTTTGGCTTTTGGATCGAAACGCCAAACAGGGAAATTAGCCCATTTACTGTTTGGCTTCTCGATTTAAATCCAACGCTGCTAAGCATTGCAGGTACTGGCGCAACGCAAGGTTTGGCACTTTTTTCCCCCTAAACCAACCTCGGCATCAAAGTACAAACCGTTTGATTTTTTAAACCCAGAATGCAAACGATCGTTTGACGTCTCGATTTTTTTTGCACTAGCCAAATGCCACCAAACAGCGCCGTATTGGACTATGTATATCAAACAGTTAGCCGCGAACAGGTCATCAGAAAAAACTGATTTGACTGGTGAGCTTGATGGCCATTTCTTTCATCTAATTCACCACCGAGTCTGCACCCGACGACTGAAAATAGACGGCATGAAGAACCAACAAGGTGATGTGTGACGTGTTATGGGCAGTGGCAACGACTGGAATAGAGAATGGATACAGCAGGTGGTCGCCTTACTGGTTGGGCAAGGCGCGTTTACCCTCTATCCAGCACTAAGCCAGTGCGAGAATGCCGCCGAACGCTTAACCCGCTGGCTGACCTTTCAGTTACCACGCGTTAAACAAGCACACCCAGGCTGCCCGATTCACCAATGGCTGAATAGTATTGGCGCACAAGTGATCGTAGAAAAATGGCAAAGCCCCGAGCAATGGCCAAACTTATATTGGCTACCTTTACCTGAGGTTGATGGGCATGCGCAAGGCGGGTTGGTTTTGTTACCGGCGCATTTAACCGATATCAAACACATTGCACGCAAACACACCAGCCAACGCCTGTATTTTTTGGTGCATCACGCCTTTATCTAAAACAGGAAAGCGCACTACCTTGCACCCCAAACGGCAAAACCGCGCCTTTTGCCTGCCCAGTTCGCCAGAGCAAATAGGAAAATCGTGCACGGGGTTATTACTGAGCGGTTTAAGAAAAACCAACGGAAAACGAAACGGCAACGTGATCAGCCACCAGATCAACCTAGCGCTGCTGCACCACCTTTGTGAGCCGGAGAATGATGTGTGGATGAAAGCGAATTTTGGTACCGTAACTCATTACGGTACCAAAAATTAGAAGCCTGAAAAAGAGTAACCCCTCACAGGGCGCTGATCTAACGGGTAGCGCGAGGGGTGTTGTTGATGCGATTTTAATATTTACAATGCAAAATGGCCAACTATACGTACCATCTCGTGATGATCCACGAAATGGTTAGTAATTTTTTGCTGCTTCGATCGCTTCAAATATAGCTAGCTTAACCGACTCTGGATAATCGTCGTCATAAAGTATTGAGCTGATGATCTGACGTAATAGATCCTTATCAATCACGTTATCTGCAACCCAAACGACGATGTTTTCCATTTCTTTGGCAAAGCGCTTTACCACATAGTCAAAACCGTTTAACTCAAGGAAATAAGCGCCTAACACCAACGATGATCGTTTGTTACCATCATTAAAAGCATGGTTTTTATTAATGGAGAATACCAAGTGAGTCAGCTTGTCCTCCATTTCTGGGTAATACCAGTCATTTTGTATGTGCTCTAAGGGGCTGGCTAACTGACCAACGTCTTTGGTGCCTGCTAGCCCACCAGAATGCTCTATAATCCAATCGTGAACGCTGATTGCATGGGCTACATCGAAATAGAAAAACCGTAAGCCCCTATCGGTAGAATCACTCATAGCCACATTCCTTTGTTTATCGATCTTTCAAACGTTTGAGTACGGCCAATGTTTCTGGATCACTCAATTGCTCTTCCAAAGAACGGCTCTTTTCACCCAAGAAACGATCAAAATCAGCTTCGGGTACCGATTGAATATAAGCTTCCAGCTTTTCATGCAAGGCATCACGGAAGCACAAATCGCGACTGGCCATTTTAGTTCTGGCATCCAAAATCAGAGGTTTGAACAGAGGGTGACTTTCAAAACTCGCAAATAGGCTCTCCGCCTCTTTCTGCGAAAGCTTGCGGCCTAATTTATTGCTGGCTTGCTCTAGTTCATGAGCAATGCCTGATTCGTAACTAGCAATCAGATTGAGTACTTCTGAATATAGGGTCTCGCGGATATTGGTTTTCGTTGCTAGGTTTAAAACCTTTTTATATTCAGTCGCATTTTCATGAAAAATGCTTTGATATATCAAGTTTGTAAAGCGTGCATACGTCCATTTATTGACCTCTACATACTTATCCAATGCATCGGTGAACTGACGGCGGTAGTTTTCTTCTTGCAGAGCAGAGACAAGGTAATTTTCATCACGCTGATTAATAAACTTGGTATGACCACCAGCGCGCTCAGCCATTACATCCAAGACAATATCCAGCAGACGTGAACGCAAAAGGCGTGCGGGCTCACTTTCTGTTAGTAACATCCCTATGTTGAGCACTGCACGAAAACTGAACAACCCTAGAGCCGTAGTTTTGGTACCCTCATTGATGAGGGTACCAGAAACTAAGCTCTTGAATTCCTTTAGTTTAGATCCCCGCAAGACCCTATAACCATTACCCTTCAACTCTTCCCCGTGTGATGTAAGGTAACGCTCTATCGTTGCGTCTGCGATCTCGTACAGGCCAACCACCTGCGCTTTGGTGAATACTGTCTCACCTTCAAAGGTCACACCACCCAAACCTAAGTGCTGCTCGGCGTGTTGCAGGGCGTAGCGGTTGTTAAGGATATTTTGGCGGTCATGTGATGATGCGGTTAGGTCTTTAGCCATGAAAATACTCCTTAACCCATTGTCGTGACAGAATTAGCACAGCGCTTTTCATTCCCAAAGGGGGTGGTGTAAAAGCGCTGTTCAATGCCATAAACCAACAATTTCAAGTCTTCATCCGTTGAGATTTCAAACTTTTGATTCTGTTGATCAAATTTAAGTTTTTGCTCGCAATATCCATCTATGTAGTCAAGCATATTGGTTTTATCGCCTACTGACATACCTTCAAGCGTTTTCATGGCAAGTCCAATACGCTTTCGATTTGGCTTTGATACTTTTTCGACGCTGTAATTGTTGCTCAGATCTATAAATGACTCGTCTAAGAACTGCTCAACTTCTACTTTTGTCGCTTCCTTGTACAGTTCATCTATGCCTTTAAATATACTTGAAATCGTTGCTAGGCTTTTGAAAATTAAAGTATCTGCTGCTTTGAAATACACGGCATCAGGTAAGGCATTAATTACTAAGCGCATTTGACTTTTTTCAAGCTCAGCCGTTTCACCAAACACCAGTGTTTTGCGCTTAACAAAAAGGCCAGGGGTTATTTTTTGAAAATAAAAGTCATCGCCCTGAACAGCAAATAAATAAGCAATTTTAGAAAAATTAGCTTTAGCTAAATTATGGTAATCTTTTGAATCGAACTCTTTCTTTAATAGATCTAAACCGTAGGCTTGGTTGCTAAAGCCTTCAATTTTAAACCATGCATCTTCATCGAGGTTATGGTCTGGGTTATATGGCACACAGGCAGTTACATCGACGGTCATGGCATCAAAAAGAGACTGATCCGAAACCAATTTGAAAATGCGTTTTTTTGCTCTTGTTTTTATGTGTGCCAGTATATGGTCCATCATTATTCTCGCTCGATAAAGGTGTAATTGTTAATCCGGTACGCCAAGGGTATTTGAATATCATCAGGCTTTTTGTAGCGCGCTTTGCTAATCAGAAAAATAGCCGTGCCGTTTTTGGTGGTGATGTTGTAGAACTCATAACCAAACAACAAAAACAGTGGATTGAAGTAGAGCGCCTGCGACAAGAAAGTGAACACAAACAATACTCCATAAACAAACCACAGGGTTTCCCAGTTGCCTATGCTCAGCGCAACAAAAAAATAGCCCAAATAACTAGGTAAAAAACTGTTATTGGCATGTTCAATACTGGCGACTTCACCCGCTTTGAACTCGTCATTGCCAAGGTATTTACTCAGCCAAATGCTCAAGCCCGTCGATAAAATGGGGATGGCCAAATAAAACAAATAAGACACTGCGTTCGGAAGTGCTACTGTCCAACCTAAATAACTTACACCACCGAGAAAATCGCCCAGAGTGACGCCTTTTTGTACCAAAAAGATAATCACCAGCAGCGAAGTGGCATTGAACGTCAGTAAAACCCGAAACGCAGCGTTGATCATTTTACTGTTACCTGACCGTTCATTAGCATGGGGAGAAGCCAGTCGCGGAGTTTTTCCAATTCATTATTCTCTTTCTGAACTTCTGATACTTTTTCAAACAATGGATTTAGCAATTCACTAAATCGCTTGAGTATCTTTGTTTCAGCTGGCAAAGCTATTGCGAGATTTAAAATATCGTCAGGAGAAATGGATGGGTAAGACGACTTCGAGGACTCGGAAATCTTTATTAATCTGTTGGTGTTTTGGGGGCTTGTGATGTGAAGGTAGAAAACCACATTAAGCTCTGAGTTTGCTTTGTGTGTAAGCACTGCAAATCCAGTTGAAGCAATCATATCCTCAACAGGAGCTTTCACAATTCCATAGTGAAACTGATTTGGTCTCACAGTGGAATACAGAATATCATTTTTACTTACAAGCATGTTGGCTCGACTTGGTATGTTATCAATACCCACATCGAGCTTTTGGATAGATCCGACAATATTGTTTGTTAAGTTCGCAGTATCTAGGTAATTGAGTGTCTTTAAGTTGTGCTTTTTCCCAAGTTTTTTCTTATTGCAATCTAAGTGTTTTGATAGCGGCATTACTGTCCACCCCTCCGGTATTTCGAGCTTTAGGGTTGGGTTGTAGACCATTTTGCCGCCGGAGGTTTTGTAGGGTTTGCCTTGGCCTTGTGGTGAGTCGTCGTGGAAGTCGAACTGCACAAACCAGTAGTCGTACAGGGTTTTAGCGATAGCTTCCAAGTCCACCTTGAGCGCGGTTTCTTTGTACAGTAGCGTGACGGTGGTACGGCTTAGGCCGGTTTCTCGCATCACGTCGCTAATGCGCATTTTTCTCTCACCCATTAATCGGGCTAGGTGGCAGCGGATCATGCTCTCTCCACGGTGTTTTCTTAACCATAAACTTGGGGATTTTTCACTGTTGCTTACCCTACCACGATTATGATTATTCTCAACTTATTTGAGTTAAAACCAAATAATTGAGCTCATTTGTTATTCGCTCGGTGCTGGTTGTTGGTACGCTAGCGGTTCACGGGAATGCCTCTGGCGGTATTATCTGCAATGGACTACAAACTGAACCCAGCCCTTATGTTGACAGGCGGTGCATTACAAGGCGACAAGCCCATGCAGGGGTCATTACCTTTTTAGTCATCCAAGATGCTGCCTTTCACGCAGTACATTCGCGGGCGTGTGTTGTCGGGCAGGCTGACTTTGCGCTGTGGTCGGTTGCCATCGGGAACTAGGTAGCCTGCGGCCATCAGTGCTTTGGCGGCGCGATCTGGGCTTAGGCCTTCGGTGGCTTCACGCCAGCCAGTTGGGTAAAACAGGTAGAGGGTGTGTGGGCCAGAAGTATCAATCCAGCCTGCTCGTTGGCGTACTTGGCTGCTGTAACCGGTTTGTTTGGGCGTAAAGCGGCTTTCGCCATGCTGCTCAATAAAACTGCGTACTTGGCGAATGGCTTGTTGGTCTTCATTGGCGGCCACACCACCGCGAGCGAGTATCCATTGGTTAAGCTGATTTAAGCAGGCGGCTTCGACACTTTGGGTTGGCCAATCGAGTACTTTGGCTTGAATGGCTAACAACCCAGCACTAGCCAGTAAGGCAAACTTTTCGGCGACTCGGCGCACTTGGCCGTCTGACTCGGGAGGTAAGCCGGTTAAAAAACGTTGGCGTACGTTTTGGAAAACGGGTCGTACCAGCGCGCTGTGCTGCGTTAAATACCGTAACCAGTCCAAGGCCAAGCAGCCGTAATGTTGGCGACTTTGCTGTTTTAGGTGATCGGCTAAATCGGCGGCGTTCATACCATGACTCTGGTTAAACACGCCCATTTATAGACCGTCATCAGCACTCCCTCGTCATCTTTCTACCTGCAAGGGTGTTGGCTGCACTTTTTCACCCTAATCACTTAGGCTACTAAGCTCATAGGGTTCAAAAGCTTGCCGCCTACTTGCAGTCAGAAATCTATAGAGGGGATCAATCACGCGCACTTGCTGCCCCGCTTTTATGTTCAGGACGAACGGTATGTCGTGGGCGCATGGATGCGCAGGAACGACCAAGCGCTTGCCGATACTGGCAAGATGACTTTCGAGCGTCACTTCACCAGTGGATAAAAACACCAAACGCCAACGGGCGGGTAAGCGCATTTCACCGTATTTGCCTGCACGGGTTTTACCTTGGCCATTGGCAAGCATATAAGCGACATCGCCTGCCTCTTTTGGGTTAACTTCGCCCATTTCATCGAGCGCCAGCAAGGCATCGTTATGCGCTAATGCTGTGCCTTCTAAACCGTTGGCCGTGGCACGCCAACTGTGGCGCAGTTGATTAGGTTCGCCCCACACCGATAACGCCGGATACAGCGCCGCGGTTTTACCAGTACTGCTGGCACCGTAGAGGTGTAAACCAAAACCATCCACCCCACACAAATGCAATAAGGGTGCAGCCGTCGCTCTTGCGCATCCATGCGCCCGCGACATACCGTTCGTCCTGAACATAAGTGCAGCGCAGACACCAACAATTAATAGCGGGTTATCCAGACAATAACGGCCAACGTGCTGCCGCCAACTGTCGCTACTACCTTGTTGAATAAAGCCTTCTATCGGGTGCATGGTTTGCAGCACCATGCGCGGGTTGTTGCTGTGTTCGCTTGGGTAAAAGGTGAGGCGCGGATGCACATAAGCGTGGTGATGCCAGCCAATGCAGTTCACGCTAATGACCTTTTGCGTAGCCAGTTCGCCCATTTGTTGAATAAACAGGGAGAGCAACTGCCGCGCTTTGACACTGTTGCTTAGGCGCATGCCTCGGCTGAGTAGGATTCGGCGGTACTCGCTGCCATCTCCGGCCAATAGTTCTGCAGGCATAGCCCAGTAGCGATGGCGATTGTCATCGTCTAACCAGTGCAATAAATAGCCGCCCTTTATTTTCAAAAGAAGTGTCCCCTTGCGGATCGCGGGTGCGGGCGGCCACTTGCAACCAAGAGCAGATTTTAACAGGGCTATCTTGCCCGGCCGGTTGCATCACCAGCCAGTTTTGCGCGTTATAGGCAAAACCAGCCGGTAATGTTGGCCTGTTGTTATACATCTCATTGGCAAGTAACGGGGTTGATGCTGATGGTTTATCCACGGCCATAAGCAGCACCGATACGGCGGGTTTCAATCCACTGGTCGATATCGCTTTCTAACCAGCCCACGGCACGCGCACCAATACGAATGGATCGCGGAAATTCACCATTGGCCATCAAGGCATAAATGGTGCTGCGGCCAAAGCCTGTTTTGGACTTTACCTCGGGCAAGCGCAAAATCCGCTGCTGACGCGCTGGGTGTACCGTGTTTGTGGGTGATTGTGTCGTTGGGTTCATCGTTTCTATTTTTTCCAAAATAAGCCTCACTGATCTGTTAAGTTCTCTTAGGAGTTTGTCCCCACTAGTATTAAAGAGTTAAACGGACGCTGTAGGCAGATAAATGCCCAGATCGTGCAGCTTTCTGAGGGTACAAGTAGCTAGCTGCCCCAGAATTTACATAAAGCCCCAAGTCATAAATAGCCTGTGGGCAGGGTTAGTGTGCGGCTAAATAGTGTGCATTAAGGCTTTGCCCAGACTGCCCCAAAAGCCCAAAGAACAGCGTACTGCTTTGAAGCTCCCTACTCATACCCCTGTATCGGTGAGTCGTTTGGATTAAGAGTTGATATGTCGAGTGTATCGACACATAAAAAACTTATGTCGAAAAAACAGTAAAAAATCGACATGACCTGTTCAGATCTTGACTCACTTTACTTCGAGAGATTGGCAGTTTATTGCTTTACAACTTGACGATAAAAGTGAAACTATAATTTCACCAAATTAAGATTTAAGACAATATAGTTTCACTATGAATACTGTCGAGCCAAAATCAAAACGCACTGCGGTCATATTCCCTAGACAAAGGAAGATGTTAAGCATCTTAGGAGAAAACTTAACATTGGCGATGAAGAGACGCGGCATTACTCAAGAAATGATGCATAGTAGGACAGGGATTTCTAAGCCAACACTGCGTAAAATATCAAAAGGTGATCCTTCCGTTTCACTTGGTCACTACGTTAAGGTTTTGGCAGTCCTCGGCTTGTTAGACGACCTAACCAAGGTCGCCCGTGATGACGAGCTGGGAAGAAAGCTGCAAGACATCCAATTGCTAAATAAAAAATAAGGGCGTCATATTCTTATAGCATTTGCTCATGCCCACATCGCTAAAACTTGGCAAACAAGGGCAGCTTCAGAGAAGAAAGATAGCTATTAAAGGGCTGTTTAATACTCAATAAGAACCAAATTACACTTTTATGCGCGTAAAAGTGTGCAATACAAGTTGAGTACTCGTCTATGCGTTTTACCAAACAGGGGAATGCAGAGGTTGGAGGTCTACACAAAGTGACTTTATGGGTAACAATCTGTAGACCTTGTATTTATTGTGAATTGAAAAGTTTGTTTTACTTTCATTGAAAAAGCGCGGCATTTTCCTGTTTGCGCTGATCCAATGTCTTAGTAATCGCAGACACGGTTGTTTTACTGATCCCTTGCTGCTGTGCCAGATACGTAAATTGGCTGATGGCTTCTGCGACTTCTTCAATGACTTGCCTTGCATCATGCCAATTCGCAAAGCCAGCACTGGTAGCAAGTTTTTGCATCACCTTAAGCGGTGGCGCTTTACCATAACCGCCGAACGCAGTGGCGTGTTCGTTGAATGGATGTGGGCTGTAGGTAACATCGTAAAAAGGGGCAGGATCCCATTGACCGTCATCCGCTTGCAAAAACGCCCAGTTTTTACTGTGGTCGTCTTGATTAGACGACAGCAGGTTAAAAACGGCACGGCGAAATTGCAGTTGTCCAGCAGCTGGCGATTTACACAACTGACGGCTGGCTTTAATCAAATCAATGTAATCTAAACTTGGCGTTCGAAAGTCTGCATCCAGTAGCCCGCAAGCGCTGTGCATATGCAATCGACCTGCACTGCGCTTGCTGCCTAAGTCGGCCTGTTCAGTGACATAATCAAAACGCTTAAGCGCCAACCAAGCAGACGCACCGCTTGTAGGTGGTGCTTCAATGAGTTGCCATTGCGGCGGTTGACACTTAGCAAGTTCTGCCATTTGTAAATAAACCGCCTCACACAAACCTTCTTCATGGCCAAGTGCGAGATTTTTAGAGGTAAACTTCACCAGCCAAGCCTCATCTCCAAGCTGAGCGAAGGTTCGACAATGCTGAGTTTCCCCAGCAGGCATATAAATTTGTGCCTTAGGTCTGGCCCCACCCGAACTACCTCCGGCGACTAATGCGGCCAACACCTGTTGCGTATGCCCATCTAACTCACCGTGATTATCATCCATATAATCTGACATCGAAGAATCGAACAGCGTTTGTGCTTCTAAGCCTAACGTCGCTAAATCAATATCCGCGTGCGTGGTGGCTGAAAACTCAGACACCGGAGAAAAAGACAATGCTCCCATGCCTTTATCACCGACAAAGGCTAACCTATCCATCGCCGTTAATTGATTAGGCAGTATGCCCTTTTGCCGGAAAATACGATCTTGTAACAGCATGCCCCAGCCATCGGGCAAACAATCTCCAAATACGCCATGTACACCTTGGTGCGGCGCTTTAGGAGCGACTTGAACTTGCGCGTTCGCATGCAAGGTAAAAGGTGATAAGTTGCCAAGCTGCTGCAAATAGCTATCTGCATACTGAAAAAAAACGCCTTGCCGATTCTGGGCCAAGACCCCTACAGCAACCTGCTCACCTGAGCTTAACGTACGAGTTACGGCGAGTTTTTGAATGGGTTTAAAACTCATCTTTTAGCACCTCATCGATACTCGTGGGTATAGCAGCGCGTTCTTTGCTAGGTTGCGTGAGCTCGTACAAACGCCCAAGCGAGTCGAGGGTCTGCCATAGCAACAGCAATTGGCGAAATGAAATTTGCCCGGTCAGCTCAAACTTTTTAATGGTGGCCGCAGGCACACAGCTGCGCTCAGCAAGCGCCGCTCGCGACAGCTTTGCCTGCTTTCGTAACTCACGTAAATAAGCAGCATAGGCTTGGCTTACATCGGTATCATCAAGTAAGGTAAATTTCATCCGCAAAGGCCAAATGGATACAGTCATACCCATTATAGCGAAATAAAACAGAAAGTGGATATTATTGTATCCATTATTAAATAAGGTGTTGAAAAAATTACTCGATAAAGCCCTTCAAAACTGCTATTTTTAAACCCTAACAGCAGCATAAAAACGGCACTGTTTTTCCATTGCTAACCACTAAGATTTAGTAATAGCCATAGGCAAGTGGTGGGCAGTTTGGTGGGCAAACAGGCATTTTTGAACGGTTTCTTTTCGATAAGCTATTGAGTTTGCTAGGTTCTACCCTATTACTCAATGAGCAGATCCAAAACATCGAATAGGTTGTTGGGTGAACAGTTATCCGTTCAAAAGTTTTTAACTCAATATGACCGACGCCTCTGCATTTTTGTACGCGTCGGTTCTCATTTTAGCGTAGCGGTATATTTCGTAAGTGCGTATCAATGGCTTCAATCATTGATTTGGCAAGCGGTAAATGCGCTTTTTCTTTCGCCCAGATTTCATGAAAGCCTGCTACGGTTTGCTTGGCAGTATCTAACACCAATTTTTCTGGCAGCATGGCTTTAGCGGCTAGGTGTGATAACTCATCCAGCGTGAAATCACTGAATTTTTTGCTACGACTAACCTTTAACGACGCACTATCATCGGGGATATAAGGAATGGTCGAGACAAAGTCATAGGCAGGCGCAATCGATGCGGTGCGCTTGTCTTTGTAAATCACAGACCAATTCTTCAAATGCATATCGGCATTGCCAATTAGGGTATTGAACACCAATCGACGGGTAAATTCTGCAATGTCCTTGTCTTGACCTTCGATGCCGATAACCTGAGCAATATTGCGCATACTGGCTTTTTTGTATTTATCTTGAGGATAGACGCCAAACACTTGCGCAAAATCTTCAATATGTACGGCTTGATCACCTGCACGATCAAAGCGCTTAATCACAAACGCCTGAGCGTTTTTAAAAGAGCGGCCAAATTTACCAATACCATCTGGGATATTAGCAATCTGATTAATAGGGAGTAGCTGCGTCTCTGGTACATCCATTCCCAACATTCGAGCCAGTTCCATCATTGAGTATTCATTTTCTGGCACAGCGTCAAATCGAGACGATGGCAATTTCACAATCCAAGAGCCACCTTGACCGGTTACTGGAATCGTCAAGCCACCGTTTGCCTGTTGTACGGCTGAAAACTTCAACTGTACACCCGCCAATGAAAAACGCATTGGCCCATCTGTCTTCGTTTCATCGTCAATGTCTTGATGCACATTAGGTGGTAAAGCTTCACCATCCACAGGCACAACCGTGATCGCGCCAGCCAGATCCTGCCCCAGCACCCACAGTAGAAAAAACTCCCGCGCTGGATTAACACCGGCACGCTCTGCCAGGTAATGGCGCATGGTTTCTTCTGGCAAAAGGTTAGAGAAAAACGGGGTTAACTTAGTTTGGGTCGGTTTGAAGCTAGTCAGCAGGCCACCAAGCGCATCTTTAAAACCAAGCCCCAACACAGGCCGCGATTCGTCATTAATGTACGAATCCATAAAGGCAAAAAGCGTTCTGTCATTGCCCACGTTGGTGATCGTTGCGATAGGTTCCCCGTAGAGCAACACGTTGAGCGTAGATACATAATTAGTCATCGTCGTCTTCTTCTAACTGATATGCAGGCGACATTTGCTCACCTTCATCGCTGATGCCTTGGCTGCTTCGAATGATCGACTTAATAGCAGGTACAGATTTTTTTGGCGCAACAAATAACTCTAGGTCGAGTACACGGGCCAGAGCTATCAAACTAGACATTCTTAAATCAACACCGCCAGACTCGATTTTCGAAATATGGCTTTGCGGCACACCCGAACGCGCGCTCAGCTCTCTTTGGCTAAACCCCTTACGTACCCGAGCTTCTCGAAGGCTTTGTAGTATCGGCTCTGTTGCATAGCTCATTTCGATACGCCTTAATGCATCAATTAAAAAGAATTATATACAAAAACATATCACCGTAATCCCACAAACACAAGAATGATTAGCTATTACATATCAAAAAGCAATTTTTGATATGTAATAGCAGATAAACCGTCACGCGCGAGCTCGCTTACCGTGGGCAGAAACAGGGTTTTAGATGGGAAACTTAGCAATCCACAAGTGGCCTTGTTCATCTGTGACACAAGCCTTGGGCCTTGCACCACCTAATGATGAGCCTGGAGAAATCAGCATTTTCAACCAGCGGTAATACTCGTCACTGTCGATGTTATCGTCTTTTTCAATCTGCATTGCTGCGTGCTCTAGCTCTCGCAAAGAAGCCATTGGCGGCGCAGCAAACTCAGAGTTGTCGTCCAAAAAAGCATCCGAGCCTACTCGCTTAAATCGAATGCCACCCATCCGGTAAGAGTCGTGTACGCCCAGCAGGTAATCTAGCTCGTTTAATCGACTTGTTGCTCGAATGCCTTTGCGCGCTTCAATGGCTGCACGCCGCTGCATTAAAATACGCCCCCATCTATCAGGCGATGAATCAAGAAATGCGCGAAAGTTTTTATCGGCTTCATCGTTATAGAGTTCACCGGAGTGAAGCGTCAGGATTGGATCAATTTGCAAGCGATAGGCTGAGGTTAAAAATGCTTTATCGTAGGCAAAACTAAACACGCCACCTCGGCTTGAGTCGCTGTAAGTAAGCAGCCCTATTAGTAAAGGCGCCTCAATTGGCTGCCAGTCGGCATAGACTTCGACGATTTCACGGCTCATTTTGAACCTTCCAGCAATTTTATGTTTTGCAGCTTGATACCCACTTCATCATGAGCGGCCATTTCTGCAAAGTTGCTTTCCATGCCAAGAACGGCCATCACTTTTAAGTAAGTGCCTATGGCAACGCCCGGATCACCGGCGAAGACTTTATTCACGGTTTTATGATCAAAACCAGTACGTTCACACAGTAGCTTTTTTGTAAAACCACGTCGTTTCATCGCCAACAGCAAGTCTTCACCAAAATGCGTCAGGATTTTGCGCTGCTTCGGAAACAGTACATTGTGTAAGTCACGCTTAGCCATATCACCAACCAAAGGGACTATATTCCCACTTTACTCAATATAATTGGATTTATATCCTACTTTTAGGTTTAGTTTGCGCGTTGGCCAAGGCGATGATGTGAATCCCTGAATGCCAAAGGCCATTAAATTACATTTTTACGCGCATAAAAGTGTAAAATTACGCACTTTTATGCGCGTAAAAATGTAGATTGAGTTATACTACAGGCAGTTAACAGTCTTAATTGGCGGGAAATGACAATGCAGCGCAACTTACTAAACGCCCTAATAGCATGGAAAAATCAACCGGTGCGCAAGCCATTATTGATCGATGGTGCAAGACAAACAGGTAAAACCTATCTGCTACAAGAGTTATTTGGGAACGCCTTTGCCAACATCCTTCGTATCGACTTCCTTGAAAACCCTGCTTACAAAGAGGCGTTCGATGGCTCACTGTCACCTAACGAGCTAGTCATGAACATTGAGTTGTTAACCAACCAAGCGTTCAATCCAGAAACCGACTTGCTGATATTAGATGAAATTGGCGAATGTGAACGAGCCGTTACTTCGCTTAAGTATTTTGCCGAAAAAGCCCCGTCCTATTTTGTCGCAGCCAGCGGTTCTAACATTGGTTTGCTCAACACCTTCTCTGTGGGCAAGGTAGAACAATACAATTTACGACCACTGACCTTCCAAGAATTTATTGACGCATCCAACGAGCAAGCACTGATCAAAGCATTTGATAGTCAAGCAAGCACACCGGCGGTGCATACTAAATTGATGGATAAACTAACCGACTATTTTTTTACCGGTGGTATGCCGGAAGCCGTTTCTGCTTGGTATCAGTATAAGGATTCAAGCATTCTAGAGCGTGTTGAAAAAGTCACAAAAATTCATGCCGATTTAGTTGAAGGTTATCGCCGAGATTTCGGTAAGTACGCGGGCAAGGTCGATGCCACACTGATTGAATCGGTGTTTAATAGCATTCCAGCCCAGCTATCACTTGTCAGCGATGAGTCGGTTAAACGCTTTAAATTTAGGCATGTGCATGAGCGTAAATCTCGTTATAGCGATTTTGAAACCGCGATCCATTGGCTTAACTGCTGTCGCTTAGCTTTGCCAAACTACCCTGTTGAAGGATTGCCGAAATCTCCGTTGGCGGCCTATAAAAAAGAAAATAGGGTGAAACTGTTTCTGTTTGATGTGGGCCTGCTTAATCATATGCTGGGCAGCAGTTATAAAGAGATTAAGCAACAAAACTATGAGCTTTCTGTTTATAACTACAGGGGCTATGTGGCTGAAAACTTTGTGCAACAAGAGCTTACCGCTGTTGGCGTTGACCCAAGTTATTCATGGAATGACGCCCGCGCCGAAATCGAATTTATTTTGGCGACCGATGAAGGCGATATCGTCCCTGTTGAAGTCAAAAGTGGTAAACGTACAAAAGCAAAATCATTGGCATCCTACGTTGAAAAATGTACTCCCAGTAAAACCTTTAAGTTAACGGGTACACAAGGTTCATCGGCGTTAAAGCAAACCAATATCGTGATGCCTTTGTATTTCACGCAGTATTTACCTCAGAGATGGTAAAGGCGCGTGAGGGTCAGCAAGCCACCCAGTGCATCTTTAAAACCAAGCCCAATCACTCGCCTTGACCAACTGATGCCAGTAAGTAAGGCAATATAATAGCGACCATCAGATCAACTTAATCACTAGACTGACCAATACTTAACCGAGAAATTACAAAAAATAATAATTTAGTGACTCAATTCGCTTTATACTGCAGCGACACCTTAAAAAATAAAGGCATCGAATTGCTGTAAAACGGTGGTTCAGCCGGACTCTAATTTATAATTAAGAATGCCGATATCATGAATGACTAGGCAATATAATATAAGCCACTGGTTACTGTATTTATGACTATTATTGACTGAGGAGAGGCATGTTAAAAACAATAAAAACCAAGATCATTACCACATACTCTTTAGTGATAATCGCTTTTATTTCTACCCTACTGCTCACGACCTTTCTAAATGAACGTAACCGTGTGCTGGAGTTGGAGTTAGTAAAATCCGCTGAAATATCAACGATGCATGCGGAAATACTGAGTCAAGAGTTCAGTCGCTACATTGCTATGTTAAAAATGCTTAGTGACAACCCTTTAATAAGACAAGGAGATAAGCAAAGCATTAATGCACAGTTAAATAGATTAATGGAGGTAGGAGATGGCGATTTTATCAATACCATATACATAGATCAAAACCTCATCTTAACCGACTCAAAAGGCAATACTAACAAGGTCACCCATCCTTCCTTTATTCAAGGTGAACAGTGGGTAGGCAAAGAGCACAATATTACAGTCCCTGTATTAAGTAAGTTTGAAAAAGAACCCGTGATCATAGTCGCCGTCCCTATTTGGAATGATCAGAAAGCTTGGGCTGGCACCATCGCCGTGGCCGTTCCTCTGAACGTCCTCAATGAAAAACTATCTGCTATTAAACTCACGAAAGGCAGTTATGCATGGCTCGCTGATTCCAATAGAACCGTTGTCTCCCATCCGAATAAGGACTTTATTATGACGGCGCAATTGTCCACAGAGAACAGCGAAAACTATCCAGGTTTTGGGGACATAGTGAAACAAACCAAGGTACAGGATAATGGATATGGCCATTACGAAGATGCCAGTATCGATGAGTCAAAAATAGTGACCTTCTCTAAGGTAAAAAACCTGCCAGATTGGACTTTATTCGTCACCACCAAAGAGTCTGAAATATTCCATAACATCTATGAAATATTATACAACGTGCTAATCACTGCACTGATATTAATGGTCATGTTTTTATTATTAATCATAAAGCTATCCAATAAAATCACCTTACCATTGAGTCAGCTAACGAAAGAAGTAAAAACCTTCGTTAACAGTGATCACAATAACGTCACAGTCATTGACTCGAAAGACGAAATAGGTCAATTATCCAAAGCCTTCTACGATACAATCACAACCATCCAGACACATACGGCTTTTTTGGAGGAAATGGTTGAGCAACGCACACAAGAAGTGTCAGAGAAAAACGACAGACTCAAAGAACAGAACACCCTACTTGCAAAAATGGCCTACCAGGATCCCCTAACCAAACTTTATAACCGCCGAGCATTCAGCGCTTTGGTAGATGAGGAAATAGATAACGCTAAGAAAAACAACCTCCCCCCAGCCTCTCTCGTTGTTTTAGATATCGATCATTTCAAAAAAATTAATGACCAGTTCGGGCATGAAATTGGTGATGAAGTGTTGCGAAACTTGGCTAAAGAACTAACAAATGATAAGCAAAATCAAACTATTGTGGGTCGATGGGGCGGTGAGGAATTTGTTATATTAATACCTAACTCTGAGCCTGATACGGTTTTAAGTTATATGGAAACATTACGCAAACACATATCGAAGACAGAGTTCCCATACATTAAGCACTTAACCTGCAGCGCGGGTATCGCTACAATGGAATTTAATGAATCATTTAAAGAATGCTTTCAAAGAGCCGATCAAGCCATGTATCAAGCAAAAGCCGCAGGCCGAAATCGCGTTGTTTGGGGATAAGGTCCGTTTGCTCGCTCTACCCTAACTGGATAAAAGCACGCACGTCTTCAGGCTTTGAAAGCGCTATATCAGGCATGCCACCTAGGATGATGATAATCAAAACAGGCTCGATGCCACTTTAAGATCACTTGTCATTTTATACAGACCCTGAACATCTATCTGTTTAAGAACAGTTGACTGACTTCACTGGTGCCATTATTTAGCTTGCGTTTATACATTTACATCTGACGAAAAAAGGGAAGATATTGCTACCTCCCCTCTACCTCAATCTAGTGCTATTTTTCCTAACCGAATGAATGCAGCACACCATCCACTAACTGAGGAAGGGCCAAAGGGTTCTTGTCTTGAACGCTCAAAGGCAATAACGAAGTCGGAAAGTCTTGATAACAAACAGGGCGGACAAAGCGGTCAATCGCGGCGCTGCCCACTGACGTTGAACGACTGTCTGACGTCGCAGGAAACGGCCCACCATGTACCATGGAATGACACACTTCTACACCGGTTGGATAGCCATTGCATAAAAGGCGACCTGCCTTACGTTCCAGAATAGGCAAAAGCCTTGCAACGGCGTCGATATCGTCTTCACCCATTTGAATGGTAGCCGTTAATTGACCTTCTAAATGCTCCGCAACCTCACTGTACTCTTCAAGGCTTTGACATTTAATGATTAACGAGTTTGAACCAAAAACCTCGCTTTCTAAGCTTTTATCACTTAAGAACGACGCCGCACTCGTTACAAAAACATGCGCTTGACATTGGTTTAGCCCATGCGACTCTTTGGCTTTTGCTAATAAAGCCACCTTCTCATTGCTTACCAATGCCTTTACGCCATCGCAATAGGCTTGGTAAATTCCAGGAGTTAGCATGGTTTGTGTAGTAAGCGCTTCTGTATCGGCCGTCACTTGATCCATAAAATCACTTGCACCTTCGCCATCTAACAACACCAACAGCCCAGGATTGGTACAAAACTGACCGGCCCCCATTGCTAATGATGCAACAAATCCAGACGCAACAGACTTAGCTTGCTGAGCCAGTTTATGCGGCATCAAAAACACGGGATTAATACTGCTCATTTCTGCATAAACAGGGATTGGCTCCGAGCGATTAGCGGCCATGTTCATCAAAGCTGTGCCACCCGCACGGGAGCCAGTAAAGCCAACGGCTTTAATGCAAGGGTGGGCCACTAGCGAGCCACCAACATCGGCACCCGCACCAAATAACAGCGAAAAAACACCTTCCGGTAGTGCGCATTTTTTGACGGCCTTTTGAATGGCTCTTCCGACTAATTCCGACGTACCAGGATGAGCCGAATGTGCTTTTACAATCACCGGACACCCCGCCGCCAAAGCAGAAGCCGTATCCCCACCCGCGACAGAAAAAGCCAGTGGAAAATTACTCGCACCAAACACCGCTACAGGACCTAACGGGACCTTCTGAAACCGCAAATCTGAACGTGGTAATGGCGACCGATCCGGCATAGCAGGGTCAATTCTCGCATCAACAAATTTACCCATTTTTACCACAGATGCAAACAGACGAAGTTGCCCCACAGTACGACCACGCTCACCTTCAATACGAGCTTTTGGTAAACCGGTTTCTGCCATGGCACGTTCAACCAAAATATCCCCTAACGCGAGAATTTCATCTGCTATGCCGTCAAGAAAAGCCGCACGTTGTTCAACAGAAATCGCTCGATAAACATCAAACGCTTCCCATGCCAAAACCGCCGCTTGGTCGACATGCTGTTGATCTCCCCCTAAAAAACTGGGCTCTAAACATTCATTCGTTGCAGGATTAAGCGCACGTATGGCTTTTTTATGGCCTTTAACAGATCGTTGACCTATCAGCATTTGTCCTAAAATTTGCATTGTTATCTCCACAATTTTTCCGTGAGTGGGTTTTAAAAATAAAGCGCCATATAGCACAGCGCTTTTTCTTTTCCAGCATGGGTTTATTTATTTGCTTCGATTAAAGCTTTTAGGCGATCTTCTTGCTCAGCCGTCGGCATGGTAAGCGGTGCTCTCACATCACCCGCTGAACGACCAATCGCTTTTGCCCCTGATTTAATCAAACTCACTGCGTAACCTTTTTTCTCATCGCGAAGACGACAGAATGGGATAAAGAAATCTTTAATAATGGCCGTGACAGTCTCTTTATCATCCGCTCGTAATGCCTTGTAAAAGCGGTTTGCCATATCCGGCATAAAGTTAAACACAGCGGAAGAGTAAGTATTAACGCCAATAGAAATATAGGCTTCCGCAAAAATTTCCGCCGTGGGAACACCACCGATATACACCAAACGATCACCCACAGTTTTAACAATGTCGTTGAGGGCCGCCATGTTACCAACGCCGTCTTTTAAACCAATCATATTTGGGTTTTGAGACGCTAATTGCTTCACACTTTCAGCGCTTAAAATACCATTGCCACGGTTGTAATAGATGAATTGAATTGGGCTGCTTTGCATAATTTGTGTGGCGTATTCCACAACGCCATCTTCGGGGCATTCTGTCAGAAAAGGCGGCATTAATAGAATGCCGTCACATCCCGCTTCCTCGGCGGCTTTTACAAACGCTTTTGATTCAGCCACACTGCGACCTGCACTGGCGATGACCGGAACTCGACCCGCTACAGTTTCTACGGCGACCTTACAAATTTGCTTGTATTCTTCTAGATCTAATGAGAAGAACTCCCCTGTGCCACCAGCAACAAAAACCGATGATACCTCGTGTTCAACAAACCACTCGATGCGTTGTTTGTAGGTATCAGCCTGAAATTGACCATTTGTATCAAAGTCTGTAACAGGAAATGAAAGTAAACCGTCACTCAAAGCAGTGCGGATGTTATCAATAGAAAGTGCCATAAAATGGTCCTCATTTTGTCAATGTACCCATTTTTGGGTAAAAGAAATCCCTACCCCAAAAAAAGGGCATATATTTCAATATGTTAATAGGAATTTGTCTTAGCCGAAAATCGACTTAAATTTTAATAAATACGTGCGGCTCTAACCATTAATCGTCTTCAAAATGGCCTGCCGTCGCAAAAAATCCACCTTGAAATAACAAAGCAGGGTGATCGTCTGCTAACGGCGCATCCTTCTCGAATACTTCTTCTTCAAACGGCGCCGACGAATCTTTGGGATGCCAACCAACAAAGTTTGCATGACGGTTATCCCACCACGACCAAGGATTATTAGAAGCACCGTAAATGACCGTGCAGCCTAGACGATTAACTGAGTACACTTTTTTGATCAAATCCGCTAAATCGCCTTCGCTTAACCAAGTCGATAGCATGCGACGGTCTAGCGGCTTTGGCAAACAACTGCCAATTCTCACCAAAGCCGACTCAACGCCAAATTTGTCGAAATAATACTGCGCCATCAGCTCCCCAAAGCCTTTTGAAACGCCGTATAGACTGTCTGGTCGCATCGGACTTTTGGCATCTAAACGCGCTTCGCGAGAATGGAAACCCACCACGTGATTCGAACTAGCAAAAAAGATGCGCTTAACACCCAGTTGACGGGCGGCTTCATAAATATGATAAGTGCCTTTTAGGTTGCCATTCATGATGCTATCAAAGGTGCCTTCAATCGATTGTCCACCAAGATGAATTATGCCATCACAACCACGAACCAGCTCGACCACAGAATCAAAATCACCCAGATCACACGCTACAAATGATTCACCAGAATGAAGCGTTTCGATTGGAACTCGATCGGATAATACAAGCTCCTCTGCCCAGCCAGCTAACGCCTTTCGCATCGCTTGACCTAATGTTCCAGCGGCGCCTGTTAATAACACTCGTTTCATCTGTTCCTCCTTAACTGTTTTATCAAGGTACAAGTACGGATTAACCATTAATCCAATTAGGCAAAGTCATCGATACAGCTGGGACAAAAGTCACCAACAGTAATGCGGATAAAATAGCCAAATAAAACGGCCAGATGGTCTTCACCGCTTTTTGTATCGACACACCGCCAATGGCGCAGCCAACAAATAAACACCCACCCACTGGAGGTGTGCACAAACCTAAACCCAAGTTCATCATAAGCATGACGCCAAAATGAATCGGATCCATTCCAAGGCCCGTTGCAACCGGTAGGAAAATCGGCGTACAAATTAAAATTAATGCCGCCATGTCCATTATCATGCCGAGAACCAATAAGATTAAGTTCATCATCAACAAAATAATGATTGGATTATCCGAAATAGCCGTTAAGGTTGCGGCCAATACTTTAGGCACTTCATAAAGCGCCAGCATATAGCCGAAAGCCGAAGCACATCCAACCAACACCATCACCATACCCGTGGTTTTCACGGATCGAACCACCGCAATCCAAAAATCTTTTAAACTTAAAGAGCGATAAACCAGACCGGTAATCAAGATCGCGTAAATGGCGCCAATAGCACCTGATTCAGTGACGGTGAATACGCCAGACAAGGCTCCACCCACGACAATAATCGCAGTAACCAACCCTGGAAATGACGCCAGAAAGGCAATGAAAATCGCTTTAACGCCTGCAAACTCTTCTGTTGGGAAGTTTTTGCGAATGGCGATCCAACGAGCTACAACGCCCAACAAAATACACATCAAAATACCAGGAACAACGCCCGCTATAAACAAGCTCGCAACCGACATACCGCCACCAGCAGCGACCACATACAAAATCATATTGTGACTGGGTGGAATCATAATACCCGCAATTGAAGAGGTGACCGTCACATTCACAGCATAGTCATCGTCGTAGCCTTTCTCTTTCATTACTGGAATCAATAAAGAACCAAGGGCCGAAACGTCTGCTACCGCTGAACCAGAAATCCCCCCAAACAGCATACTAGAGAACACGTTAACTTGACCCAATCCGCCACGCATCCAACCTACGGCAGAGGAAGCAAGTCGAATTAAACGTGCCGCAATGCCGCCATGTAACATAAGCTCACCGGCAAAAATAAAGAATGGAATCGCTAACAAAGAAAAGGTTGATGTTCCCGCCACAATTCTTTGAAAGCCAATCATCAAAGGCAGACCTTCGAACCAAAAAGATGAAATCGCCGCCATTCCCAGCGCAAACGCCACGGGCACACCAGCAAACGTCAACAAAGCAAATAACCCAAGTAAAATAGCCAATCCCATGTTACGGCTCCTCTTTTACATCAGCAGAAAGTGAATCGTCAGAAACAGATTCATGAATAAACAGTTCCATTGTTTCTGTAACAACGCGGTATCCTGAAAATAAGCTGATCAACACACCGGAAGCAACAACAGGAAAATAACGGATACCGTCACTTATGCCCAAAAGAGGGATTTTCCTAAACCAAGCGAAATCAATTAATTCCGCGCCGTAAATAGCCATAGTCAAGCCAAATGCAAAAAGCGTCGTATCAATCAGAATACTGATATAGCGACCCGCTTTCTTAGGTAAACAAAGAGATAAAATATCCACACTTAGATGGGTTCGTTCATGAATCCCAACAGCCGCCGCTAAAAAAGTGATATTGGTTACCAAAAGTAAGGCCATTTGCTCTACCCAAGTTGGTGTGTCGTTCAGTACATAGCGACCAAAAACCAACCAACCAAAGCTAGCGACAAGAACCACCATGAACACGCCGGATAGTGCGGTCGCTAAATGCGCTAATACATCCAGAAAGGTCTTTATGGGCGTTTTTTTAGGGGAGGAAGCATTCATAAAACCACTCATCACTAAAATGTTATCGAACCGTGCTTATCAGCTCTAAAAAGAGAGATAAGCACAACTTAAAACACTGAACTTACTGAGTGTTTTTAATTTGATCGACAAAGGTTTCTAACGACGGATTGTCTTGAATCGCTTTAGCATAAACCGGTTTCATCGCATTCTGAAAAGCCGATTTATCTTGAATTTCATTAAATTTAACACCAGAAGCTAATACTTTTTTACGGCTTGAAGCATCGCGTTCGGCCCACAACTTACGCTGTAAAGCAGAGCTATCACGAGCCGCTTTTTTAACCGCAACCTGGTCCTCAGCTGACAAATCATTCCATGCATCGACACTCACACAAATACATTCAGGTAAAATTAAATGCTCAGTTAGAGAGTAATAAGGCGCAACCTCAAAATGATTACTTGAATCGTATGATGGCCAGTTATTTTCAGCACCATCCACCACTCCCGTTTTCAAAGATTGGTATACTTCAGAATACGCCATCGGCGTAGCGTTACCGCCTAATGCTTGCACCATGCCAACATACAGCTCATTGTTCATGACTCGAAATTTCTCACCTTTCATGTCTGCAGGCGTTTGAATGGGTTTCGCCGTGTTGTAGAAAGAACGTGCGCCACCATCATACCAAGCAAGGGACATAATGCCTTTCTTTTCCATGGCGTCACTTAGTTGATCACCAATTGGACCATCCATCACGCGATGCATGTGATCAAGATTCTTAAAAATAAAAGGTAAAGAAACCACGTTTACTTCAGGCACCGCTTCACCCATAGGGCCAAGGTTAAAGCCGGCAAACTGAATACCACCAACTTGAAGCATTTGAATCGCATCAGACTGGCTGCCTAACACCGCGCCGTTGTAGACTCGTCCACTCACGCGTCCATCTGTCACCTTATCGGCTTCTTTTATGAAGGACTCCATTGCAACGGTCACTGGATACCCTGTGTTATGTATGTTCCACCCTTTCCATTCAGCTTGCGCCACAGAAGCAAAGGCAGCGGCTGAGACAGCGGTAACAAGAGCAAGGGCTTTTCCAAATTTTTGAGTGGGATTTTTTATTATCATTGTTATTTCTCCAAAGTTTATACTTTTTATTGTTCATTCAATCAAACATTAAGAAACAGCTTTTCAAAAAAAATGAACAGCCTTAACGTTTTTTATTTGTACCACACAAGAATACTCACTGACAACAGTCATACTATGAATAACACAAAAAAACTTTTTAAGTCAGTGAAAACTTTCTATTATTTAGAGATCATAGTATGTGATATATTAACCATTAAATAATCATCTAAGCATAATTGAGTGTTGAGAAACAGGCTTAAAAATATGTCTATCCAAAAGAAAACAAAAACCAGCCTACCGCAAAAAACGGCCAAGAAGCTGAGAGATCGAATTCATAATCAAGGCTTAAAAGCGGGCGACAAATTACCTACTGAACCTAACTTAATGGAGGAGCTTTCTGTCAGTCGTACTGTCTTACGTGAAGCCATTGCGACCTTAAAGGCCGAAGGGTTAGTCGAAGCCAAGCAAGGCATCGGTGTTTTTGTTGCTGAACCCAAACAAGATATTTTATCTTCGCTGAGAAAAAACACCCAAACACTGACAGATACGATCGAATCCTTAGAACTCAGAACCGCCGTAGAGCTAGAGGCTATAGCACTTGCCGTAGCTCGATGTTCACCAGCGCAAGAGGCCGAAATATACCGCTGCTTCGATGCATATGACAAAAAAGTACATAATGGGGAAAACGCAGAACAGGAAGATTTTGAGTTCCACCTTGCCATAGCAAAGGCCACTAATAATCAGCACTTTATTGACTTTTTAGAAGTATTGGGGCGTCGAACAATTCCACGCTCCAGACTCAGAGAAGAAGCTGGATTGCCCAGAGACCCTGAAATAGAAAAATCTCTTAATAATGAACATAAAGCCATCTTAGACGCGATCGAGAATCGCGACACAGCCGCCGCGCAACAAGCGATCAGAGTTCACTTAAACAACGGTAGCGAACGCTATAGAAAACTGATGAGAGACATAGAGAGAAACAGGTCATAGTATGAATTTGTGGTTTTTATCCTATTAGTTATGATATCTTCACTTTATTCATAATAAAAATAGATAAAAGGTATTCAGATGAAAATCACCACTATAACAACACATCATCTTTCTCATACCCTAGAAAGACAATTTGAATCGGCGTCAATGCGGTTTACCTCTCGCGACCACCTATTACTTGAAATACAGTGCGACAATGGGTTGATTGGTTGGGGGGAGTGTCTTGGTAACCGCATTGTGAATGACGCTTTCATCAAGGTCATGGCACCTTTGTTAATTGGTAAAAATGCTCTTGATATCGAGCCTATTTGGTTGATGCTTTACAACACATTTCGAGATCAAGGCCAAAGAGGTGCTACTATTAACGCCCTCAGCGGCATTGATATCGCCCTTTGGGACCTTGCAGGTAAATTCCATCAATGCCCTACATATCAACTAATGGGCGGCGCCTTTCGTACTCGCATTCCCGCTTATGCCACTGGCGGTTTTCGCATGATTGGAGAAGACCGAATTGAAAGCTTACTAAAAGAAGTATCCACCTACAAAAATCAAGGTTTCGAAGCGGTTAAGATCAAGATTGGTTTTGGTGTTGACCTTGATGTCGCCTCCATCAAAGCCGTTCGCCAATGCCTTGGTAATCACATTGAGCTGATGATAGATGCGAATCATGGCTACGATCATATTGACGCGGCACGTGTGGCGAATCAAGTTGCCGACTGTGACATACTTTGGTTTGAAGAACCGGTTGTGCCAGAAGCGTTATCCAGCTACAACAAACTACGTACCACTCAACCAATCCCTCTAGCTGGAGGCGAAACTTGGCATTCACGTTGGGGCATTAATGAAGCGCTCAAACAACATACCGTAGACATTCTGCAACCTGATGTGTGTGGCGTTGGTGGTTTGAGTGAAGCGAAAAAAATCCTGACATTATGTGACGTTTACGGCATTCGCTGTGTACCTCATGTATGGGGAACCAGTATTGCTCTGGCAGCGTCCTTACATTTTCACGCTATTATTCCGCCTAGCCCGCCATCACCAGGCACAGCCTCTCCTCGCTTTGAGTTTGATCAGACCCACAACCCGTTCCGTTCTAGCATAGTCACCACGCCATTTGAATTGGATGACGGTCACTTAAACGTTCCCACTGGACATGGGTTGGGGGTTGAGATAATCCGCGAAGAGCTTGCCAAATACGCCCCTCAATACTAGAAGGAGGAGCCACATGATGTCTCGTACACTCACAGGAAAAGCGCCACATGCTGCCTTACCAGTAGGCAGTGTCGATACTCACATACATGTTTACGATGCCAAACATCCCTCTTTGCCTGGTGGCCCTTCTTTACCCATCGATGCTGCGAACATAAATGATTATCGTCAAGTACAGCAGTGGCTTGGGTTAGAGAAAGTTGTTATTACTCAACCTAATGCTTATCAAACAGATAACAGTGTACTGCTTGCCGCTCTTAGCGCATTGGGGAACAAAGGCCGAGGTGTGGCCGCCGTGACCACCAACACAGACGAAGCGAGCCTACAAAAATGGCATGAAAACGGGGTTCGTGGTGCGCGTATTATGGAGCTCACCTTAGGCGCCGTTCGCATGAAAGACTTACTGGAAGTGAATGCGAAAATTCGACCGCTGGATTGGACCTGCATAGTGCAGTTTAATGGTCGTGAAATGCTCGACCGGGCCGCCTTGTTAACTAAAATACAAGGAGACTATGTCATTGACCATCATGGAAAGTTTCTGCCTCCTGTTGCACCAAATTCTAAAGAGTTCAAGCAATTACTCAAACTGATCGATAAAGGCAACTGTTACTACAAAATCGCGGCCTGCTATGAAAGCTCTGTTACTGGTGGACCGGAATATCACGACTTAGCCGCTCTATCAAAACGCGTTATCGAACACGCTCCTGAACGAATTATTTGGGGGAGCAACTGGCCACATGTCTCGAGGTCTCCTACCGAAGCGCCTAATGACGTGCAATTATTGGATACCGTGATGAATTGGATGCCCGATTCAAAAACGCGTCAGGCTATTTTTGTCGACAATCCCAATCATCTTTATTGGCGTACCTAAGGATACGCGCTTACGATCTGTAAAAGTAGCGCAGACCGATACGGGGCAACCGTTCTCTTTAGCATTGAAGAGAACGGTCAAGCCATACGGAGGATCTAACCATTTTGTAGGATAAAAGATGATCTGCTTTTCTCGCCTCGCCCTATTTTGATAAGCCATTTAACTCAATGCTTTACTGACTTAACCTCAATATAAGAATCCCGATCAAAGCCGCGCTAATCCCCAAAACCTCTTGTCTACTAAAAGACTCTTTTAGAAAAATACGCGAATACAATAAAACGATCAAAATATTCATCGCCGCTACAGCAGAAACCAACCCTGCCGCGCCAAGAGCAAAAGCGGATAAAATGGCCATCATTCCAGCTACGTTTGTAAGCCCAATAACCAACCCACAGGAAAAGGTTCGTATATTTGACCAGTGTGGTCGTGCTCCCTCGACATTGCGGGCGGTCACTTTACGGTTTTTAAGCCAGCTAAAGGCAAATAAACAACTGCCAACTCCAAACATCAACGTCAGTGTGGCAAACATGTCCGCGTCAAGACGCGTTGACTGTTTACCTAATAAATCGTTGAACGCAAAAAACAGCGCGGCAAGAAGGCCCCATTGCGCCCCTTGTAAATTGCGCAACGAAATATCATTTGAATAGCGGATGGTATAAAGCCCAACAAAAATGACGACAAACCCTATAAACTGCTGAGTCGTTAACGTCTCGTCCCAAAGTAAAAAAGCCAGCAAGACAACAAACAACGGCGGTAACCCGGACAGAATACTAATAAGGGATGCTTTACCTACTGAAAAACCTTTATGTAAAGCCGCATTGGAGGCAAAAGAGCCGCCTCCCAATAAGAGCCCAATACAAATATCCGTCCATGCATACCATTGTTGATTTAAAACATACATGGCCACAGAGCTAATGACAAAACCGACAAAAAAAACCCCAAATAACATTACATTGCGGTTGATGTCTTTCTGAGACGTCCATTGGTACATTATCCCTCTCATTCCAAAAAATAGAGCGGCTAATAATGCATAAATAATCCACATAATTTACTTCTTTTTATAACCCTTGAGACCATTTGCTTTGATGCCCAGAATGGCGATAAAGCAATGCCTTACGATCAGTGTCACTTGACCCTATCATTCTTATAAAAGCGAACGTACATAGGCTTCTATTTCAGGACGCTGACAATGATCAAAAAAACACTGCTGGAAACGCTCGCCGGTGACGGCCGTTTTCACTAGATCTTGATCGATCGCTTTCAAGGTATCAAGATAATCGTCTTTGATGACCGCCGCTTTTACTTGGCTCAAAATATCCGCATTTCGAATTTGAGGCTCTTTACGTTCAACAGGGTAACCTTCTCCACGAGGTCCAGAAAAGGCCTTTTCAAAGATGTAACGTGCGTTCAACTCAGCCGCCCAGCCGAAGCCTTTTGCAAACGCCATGGCAATCGCATTGCCATTATTAATTTGATTAAACAAAAATGCATCTGACGGTTCAAGGCAATAACCACACAAAACACCAGGGTGTAGGTTTAACGACATCATTGCTCCTTGCCCTGTCCCGCAACCCGCTACGACAAAGTCTACGGAGTTTGAATTCAACAACAAACTGGCCATGATGCCTAAATGAATATACGTCAAATGGTGATCGTTCTCATCACTCATACCCACGTTGAACACCTCGTGATTCAATGAACCTGCCACGTCATTTAGCGACTCAAGAATCATCGAGTTTTTTCCCGCTTGACTGTTTTCCATCATTAACGCAATTTTCATAACACTCTCCAGAATCTGGCTTGATCAATTTTGCTTTTGAATGTGAGATTTAACAGACTGCATCTTGTACAAAAACCACCGTTAATCACATTCAACGCAACACACATTACAAAAAGTCTTTTCGCATAGGGGTGAAATTGTCCAGCAATACCCCGGGCTCTAAGCATACGCAACCATGCATTACATTCGGCTCTTTATAAAGCGCATCACCTGGACCAACTATTCTAGTTTCATCACCAATTGTGAATTCGAATTTTCCGGACAAAACATAGGTTAACTGCTCATGCGGATGCTGGTGCATGGGTCCAACAGCCCCTTTTTCGAAATGCACTTCAACCGTCATGATGTTCTCTGAATGCGCCATCATTTTGCGCGATACACCGTCACCCAGATCGTCCAAAGGGACGTCATTATTGTAGACAAACATAAGACAACTCGTGGCATGTTTATTTAAGAGAACCACAGTATAACAGAATTTAAAAACACCGTTCAATACTTTATGAAAAAGCGTTTCATTTTATTTCAAGGCCATACGTATGGTTAATTAAGGACGAATGACAGACACAGCAATCTGTTAAAAACCGTTAATACTGAATAAAAAATGATTACAAAGGCGGTATTGAAATAGATCTAACAAAGAAAAAATTAAGACAAAAGAAAAGAAAAGCAGAGAGCTTGCCGTCCCTGCTTCATATTGGGTGTGTAAAGCGTTATGCTTTCGAACAACCTAAGTTTTTCGATATTTTTGCGGCCGCGTCCTGCAACAAGACAACATACTCATCAAATTTTTCAGGCGTATATCGTAAGGTCGGAAAAGACAAGCTTAATCCAGCGATCACATTCCCTAAGCGATCGTAGATCGGCGCAGCAATGCAACGAAGCCCTTCTTCCTGCTCTTCATTATCCACACCATAACTAAGCTTTTGCACGTCTTTTAACTCAACTAAAAGAGAATCGACAGAACGGTGCGTTTTTGAAGTAGAGGGAGTGAAGTCCGTCTGAGAAAGCACCCCTCGCACATACTCTTCTGACCTTTCAGCCAGTAACACTTTGCCTATCGCCGTTGAATACAGAGGGTTACGTCCACCAATACGTGACTGCATACGTAAATTATATTGAGCGTCTATTTTAAAAATATACACAATATTGTCGCCATCACGGATACCGAGATGAAGCGCTTCTTTTGTTAACGCCCCAATCGACGCCATGTGCGGCTCAGCTAAAGACACTAAATCAACGTGCTCAAGTGCGTTAGAACTCACTTCAAATAATTTTAACGTCAGTGAGTAACGATCATCTTCGCCTTCTTGTCGGACAAACCCGAGCATTTTCATCGTTTGTAAAAAGCGATAAACCGTACTTTTAGAGGTCATCACAATTTGAGCAAGTTCCGTTACTCCTAACGACTTTTTTTCGGCCAAGGCATTTAATATGGCAAACACCTTCATCACTGATGAAACGGGCTCTATTTGCTGGTTATTCTCTTCATTCATCATAAGTTTCATTTTTTTTGAAATGTTATTTTGTAATTGTAGAATAATTTCTTAGAGAGTGACATCCCAGAGTAATAAAATGCCTTTTGATGTCTTGATTAGAATAAAGCGGCTTCAGCACTGTCAACAATACAAGAACGCATGGGCAGAATGAAAGCTAACCCAATGATGGAAGCCTAACGAGCTAACCATCCGCCATCTACCGCAATGGTATAACCGTTGACATACCGTGAAGCATCACTCGCCAAGAATACAATCGGCCCAGCCATATCATCCGATTTACCCCAACGACCACAAGGGATACGGCCCACTATTTCTTGAGAACGCACTTCATCGTCTCGTAAAGCGGTCGTATTGTCAGTCGCCATATACCCCGGCGCAATAGCATTCACATTGATTCCGTGTGGCGCCCATTCATTTGCCAGTAAACGCGTTACCCCCATCACACCACTTTTTGACGCCGTATAAGAAGGCACTCGAATCCCTCCTTGATAAGACAACATTGACGCAATGTTAATAATATTACCCGACGTTCCTTGAGTCATAACCTGCTTAGCAAACCCCTGAGACATAAAGAAAACCGCCTTCACATTCAGGTCCATCACATCATCCCAATCCTTTTCCGTGAAATCAATCGAGTCATTACGACGAATAATGCCAGCATTATTAACCAAAATATCCACTTTCCCAAACGCCGCAATCGCCTCTGTCATCACCTTGTCCACGCTTTCCATTTTGCTCATGTCCGCCATAACATTGTGGAAACGATGTCCTCCCGCCGTCATGAGCGCCATGGTTTCGGTAGGCATTCTGCGATTAACCCCGACAACATCAGCCCCAGCACGAGCTAATGCTAACGCCATACCTTGACCCAGCCCGGCATTACAGCCCGTTACAATCGCCACCCTATTGCTTAAATCAAACATGTCTAACATACCCATCACCTACTTAATGGTTATAAAACGAACGCCTTCCTGACTCACCTACCTCATTTATCAAGAATCACTTTAAACGATATTTCCATCACCAACAATAAAAAAGACACAATAGATCATTTTTTTTAGAACGATGTTTTGTTTTATTTAAATTTCTCAGACGAACGATGGTATGATTTTTCCAAGTAGATTATTGAGAAACAACCTAAGCATCCTTTGACGGTTTCTGGTTTAATACTCTTCATTCACATTCGCTCAGTAAAACAGGTACGATTAGGGAGAGAGCAAAGATGCTATACACTGTGTTGGCCGTTGTCAGTGGGTTGTTTTTACTCTATTCCATTTCGATTCGCCCCTTATCCAAAAAAGACATCACAGGGCCGATGTTTTTTGTTGTCGGTGGTATTTTGATTGCGTGTTTTCTACCTAATAAAAGTACGCATTTGGAAGGCGGGTTAGATTATGTTTTACCATTGATCGAAATGACGTTAAGCGTCTTTTTGTTTACCGATGCCGCAAAATCCAAGCTAAGCGTGCTAAAACACAGCATTCAATACCCAAGTTTATTGCTGTTTGTGGCGTTGCCATTGACCCTGTTATTGGGGATCGCTACCGCTTTGCTGTTGTTTGCTGATTTGACCTTACTTCAAGCGGCGTTGATCGCCATTATTTTAACGCCTACGGATGCCGCTTTAAGCAAAGGTCTGCTGGAGAACCTGTCTGTGCCAGCCAGAATACGTGAGGGCATTAACACGGAAAGTGGGCTGAATGATGGTTTATGTGTGCCGCTATTTTTGATTTTCAGCCTGCTCGCCAACAGTCCCGAGACAACACTGGGGTACGTAGACGTGACCATTATTTTTGTCAGAGAACTTGGGGTAGCGGTGATCATTGCGCTCGTCAGTACCTTTGCGTTTATTGCGCTTATGCGCTTCGCCATGACACACCGTTATTTCGCTCATCACTCTAGCCCTTATCTATTATTAGGCTTTGCGGTTTTGGTTTTTTCATTGGCACAGGCCTTACATAGCAGTGGCTTTATTGCGGCGTTTGTGGCGGGTTTGCTGTTTGATAAGTTTGCCCCTAAACATCTGAGCAAGCCGTTGATAAAGGACAGCGAGCACATTGCGGATTTCATTTCTTTACTGATTTGGTGTTTATTTGGCTTTGTTGTGGCCTACGCCGTGATACCAGAAATTAACCTAAGAATTGTGATCTATGCTTTATTAAGTACCACATTAATTCGTATGATCCCTGTCATGCTGTCCTTAAGTTTCACCGCTCTGAACCTGAAAGAAAGGCTCACTTTTGCGTGGTTTGGCCCTAGAGGATTGGCGTCCATTGTGTTTACTTTGATGGTGATTGATACTCAGATAGAAGGAAAGTCTTTGATTGCTACAATCGCGATGACAACGATTTTGTTCAGTGTTTTTATTCATGGGGTCAGTACAAAGCCAATTGCAGACAGTTTTTCCGATAAATAAACAGAACGCTCACTCTTCAAACGATCCGTTTTATGCAAGGTAATGTGCTTGTTCTATTACTAGAATTAGGCTCGATTCTCTAAGCATTCACTTAGAAGCGTGCACTTTTCCCGCTGAGGACTTAGCACCGGATAGCACTAAATAAACGGCAAAAACAATAACGGCTAACGCCATGATATGCCTTAACGTAAGCATTTCATTCAGAAAGAAAAAGCCAATCAAACTGCCCATGACAGGTACGGCAAAATTAATTTGCGACAGACGGGTAGCACCAATTCGAGGCACCAAATAAAAATAAATCAGATTGGCACAACCAGTGGAAAACACGCCTAAATACACAACGGCACCAATGGACATCATAGTAGGCTCAATACTAAATTCATGCTTTCCCATTAAAAAAGTGATGAGAAGAATGGAGAACGCACCAACCAAGGTAGAGCCAGAGGCCATTTCTAATGCCGGACGCCTAACACAGCACTTCACATAAACCGTGTTCGCGGCGTAGCAAAGTGCCGCACAGATAATCGATAATTGGCCAGTAAAGTCATTTCCTAAAGAGTGCAATGCACTTGGGCCGACCAGAATCACCACTCCCATCACAGCAAACACCAACCCAGCTACGACTCGTTTGGTTAACTTTTCATCTGGCAATACCGTCGCAGCGAATACAACCGTGGCCACAGGCGCCACCCCCATCAAAATAGACGCTAAGGCGCTGTCTACAGATTGTTCACCATAGGTAATCATGACAAAAGGAATCGTACTTCCTAACAACCCAGCGATGGTATAAGAAAGCCATACTTTTGCATTAGAGGAAAGCCTTTGCCCAGCCCAAATCAAGACACAAAAAATCAACACGGCGCCAATCAACATTCTGCCAGCCACAATCACAACGGGGTCTAAACTGGCCACCCCAAGTTTAATCATCGAAAAGGAAGAGCCCCACATAGAGGCCAGTATCACCCACAGCAAGGCGTTGATTAGTGATGATTTGTTTGTCATAGTAGTCTCTTAACATGCTATTAAATGAGTAGCATACATATTGACCACTACTTTTGCTACTAATTTAGTAGCAAACTTCAGAATGCCATGCTTCAAAGAACGCACTTTCAAAAAGAGACATTATGGCCAATAGTCAACACTCGAATACCATCAAAGAAAAAACAGAATTACCGACGATGGGCCGTCCAGTTCGAGGCTCCGAAAGCGGTCAGCCTATCATGGTCTTATTTGATTTATTGGGGCGTCGCTGGGCAATGGGAATATTATGGGGCTTAAGTGGAAGTAATCGTACTTTTAGAGACCTGCAAACTCATTGCGGCTCCGCTTCCCCGAGTGTACTCAATACGCGTTTAAAGGAATTAAGGGCCGCAAATTTAATTGAAAAAGCCACGGATGGCTATAGCCTAACCGAGGATGGTAGAGCCCTCTTTAAGCATTTAGAGCCTCTAGGGGATTGGGCTAAAAGCTGGGCTCCAACGCTTAGCAACAAAAACGATCTATAGCTGACTTTATTTAAATCAAAGCCCTCACTACGGCAACCACCGCACTTATTGGGCTTTCAATACTCTGATCGTGAAGGGGTTAAGAGGCAACCGCTTTTGTAATACCGGCTAATGCATTGCCGACTTTTTCAATAACGGCTTCACAGCCAACTAGATGATGCTTTTGCTCTAAGTAGTTTGGATCATTATAAGAAATCCAAACATTTTGGGCCTCATCTTCCCAAATTAATGCTTTTTGAGGCAATTCAATCGCAATACTCTGAGCACATTGCATCAAAGGACTACCTACTTTTGGGTTGCCAAATAAAACCAATTCCGTGTCTCTTAATTCAATACCCACATTTTTGGCCCCTTCAGAGTGCTTTATTCTATTAAACACCGTCATGCCTTTTTCTTTTAAGACACCTTCCATACGATCAGCGGTCTCTTTCACTGAGTGGTTACTTTGAACATTGATCATGCCATCTACAGCCAGAGCGGGAGCCGAAATGGACAGTGCAAACAATGCCGCTGATAGGATTTTTTTCATAAATATCTCCTTGAATAGGGTGACGAACAAAAATAGTGTAACTCAATTGAGACACGCCACTCTTCATAGAGTTCATTATTCAAGGAAAATAGTCTAGCGGTTGTTTAAAAAACCTGACTCACTGTATAATTTCGCCACATTTTTTCATTAATGGTATGTTCGTGACCGATAAAAAAATCTCAATGCTGCACAATTTATTTAATGATTTGTCGAGCACGCCACAACCGATCTACTCTAAGTTAAAGCAAGCCATTAGTCAGAAAATTGCGACAGGTGAGTGGGAAGAAAATCAACGGGTCCCGTCGGAGTCTGAAATCGTTAAAGCCTTAGGCGTTAGTCGAATGACAGTAAACCGTGCCCTAAGAGAATTAACGGCCGAAGGGTTGCTTATTCGTCAACAAGGTCTAGGGACATTCGTTGCCAAAAAAAAATCGCATTCTGCCCTGTTTGAAGTTCACAACATTGCCGATGAAATTTCAGCCCGTGGACATCAACATCGAGCAGAACTGCTGGTCATCGAATCCGGACGGGCGACCGTTGAAGAAGCCATGATGTTAGGAATCCGCACCAGCCACGATATTTTCCGCTCGGTTGTGCTGCACTTTGAAAATGAGCTGCCAATTCAAATTGAAGAGCGCATTGTCAACGCCATGCTGGCACCAGAGTACGCGCAACAAGACTTTACCCATCACACGTCCTATGAGTACCTCATGAGTGTGGCCCCCATGACGGAGGGTGAGCACCTAGTCGAAGCGATTATGCCCTCAAGCGTTGAGTGTGAAAGGCTACAAATTACGTCCCAAGAACCGTGTCTACAGATAAAAAGGCGAACGTGGTCTGGGGATGACATAGTCACAGCCGCTCGCTTACTGTATCCCGGTTCTCGTTTTCAATTATTCGGTCATTTTGGCCGTTAAACAGGCGCTTTTTTGATTAAAAAAAACCCTTCTAATCTTTGATTAAAAGGGTCAAAGGGAGAGCTATTCTGCTTTCTTGATGTAAGAGCTCATGTCTATAAATCACTAATGTCTATAAACACGCCGCCTCCTTGCTCGACAGTCAAGACACCAGCGGCACTCAATATCAGAATACTGTTTTCTAACAGATCTATGTGTTCAACCGCTTGATCAGCCACATAGGAAAGATGGCAGAGTTGGGTAGCATAAAACGCCTGTAAAAGTGACTCTTGCAGTGGGCGAATACAGACCGATTCCTCTCTATAAATGGCTTTCAGAGTCGCTTGCGTGTCTTGTTTACGCACCATAATGTTTAAATCTTCGATGGGACCTTGATGCAAGGTCGCCGAAGTCAGATCGCCACCGTCAAAAAGCGCCATGTCCAAAGCATTTAATAATGGGCTGCTCGTTCGTTGCTCATGCCGCTCATGCGTTAACGTCATCCCCGAATCGCTCAATAGTACTAGGGTACGATGCAATCCTGTAAAATCTGAAAAAACGCCATTCTCAACGACGGCCGCTTGACTGATTCGAAACCGAATCCCCTTTTCATCTTCATGACTCACAATGGCCAGCGTTTCTCCACGACCATTTTTCCATGGTACTCGGCCATACTGAGATGAGTCTATGATCTGATAGGCCGCTCTGTCATTCATCGTACATCACCTTTTTAATGACTTGGGTAAAGGCCTTACGGCTACTTTCTTCCAAAGGATGACTGAAATTGGTGACGATAGGCTCGCCGGCAACATAGACGTCTTTTACGACATTTTCATTGCAGGCAAACAACCATCGATTTAGGAAATCACAGGGTTGGCTAGCGGCGATAAAAGGATGCGCATCATCCAGTAACATAAAGTCGGCACGGCTACCCACTTTTAAGCCAAGCGACACATCACATGCTTGATTACCGCCTATAAGTGCTTGCTGATACAGGTTATCTCCAACGTTGGGTTGCTCTGCTCGATGTAACCTGTTGCGTTGTTGATCTCGCAGACGTTGCCCATATTCTAAGGTTCTGAGCTCTTCCACTATGGATAGACTCACGTGACTGTCGGAACCAATACCCCAGCGTCCTTTAGCTTGTTCAAATTCAACCGCCGGAAAAATACCATCCCCTAAATTGGCTTCAGTGGTTGGACATAAACCGGCAATAGCATGACTAGACGCAATGGCCGATAGCTCATTCGGATCTAAATGAGTCGCATGCACCAAGCACCAACGATCACTCAACCCAATTTCATTATGTAACCACTCAACCGGTCTTTGGCCACTCCAATTTAAGCAATCTTGTACTTCTTTCTGCTGTTCGGCAATGTGGATGTGCACAACTTGATTTGGATCTAGCGCCGATAAAACCTCTTCAATCTGCGGCTTAGTTACCGCTCTCAAAGAATGAAAGCAGATGCCAACGTTATGCTTATTCTCTTGGTTTACGTTGGACATTGAAAAGGCCGATGCACAGGCTTGCTGCAATGCCAGATAAGAGTCCACTGAATGAATAAAACGCGCCTGGCCTTCAGTTGGAGTCTGACCGCCAAACCCTGAATAAGCATATAAAACAGGTAGCAGAGTTAAGCCAATACCAGATTGGTTAGCCGCATCAAGCAATCGTAACGACATTTCTGCTTTTTGTGCATAGGATTTGCCCTGCTGGGCATGATGCAAATAATGAAACTCGCCAACTTGCGTGTAACCTGCTTTCAGCATATCGATATAAAGCTGGGTAGCAATAACCTGAGCGTCATCCGGAGTCAGTTTTTGCACCACTTTGTACATCAAGTCACGCCAGCTCCAAAAACTGTCGTTCGGGTTCAAACTAACCTCGGCGGCGCCCGCCATAACACGTTGAAACGCATGGGAATGGACATTAGCCAGGGTAGGTAACATAGGGCCATCAAGCCACGTTATAGAGGAAGATAATTCCTTTGGTGGTTCACAATCCGCTTGAATAGACGTAAAAACGCCATTAGCCACTTTAAATAGCACATTGTTTGCCCAACCAGAGTTCAGTAAAGCGTGTTTCGCAAAGTAAAAAGACGCGTGTTGTGAGGTCATCAATTTATTCCAGCTGTCACAAAGAAAGATTGAGTTTAATAGAAACCATATTGTATATACAAGTAAGATTTTGCTATTTTGCGTTTAATTAACGGCGTTACAAGCTAAATAAAATAGAAAAATATGCCCTTAAAATGGATCATTTTTAGAAAAAACTCAGAATTATTGATTTAGGACTTGCAAAGAAACAAAGTTGAACTTATCTTTTAGTTGTATATACATGTAGTATTAATTAATTTTTCCAATGCAGGTGATTTCAATGTCAAAGCAAACTCTTTCTCAAAAACGTTACCGTCAAGGTGTTGTTAAAGCCGCAACCGGCACCAAACTTACCGCTAAGTCTTGGTTTACTGAAGCGCCAATGCGTATGCTAATGAACAACCTTGACCCAGAAGTGGCCGAAAATCCTGAAGAATTAGTGGTTTATGGTGGTATTGGCCGTGCTGCACGTGATTGGGAGAGTTATGACAAGATCGTTGAAACACTGACCAACTTAGAAGACGATGAAACGCTGCTAGTGCAGTCAGGTAAACCCGTTGGTGTTTTCAAAACACACAGCAATGCACCACGAGTATTGATCGCTAACTCAAACCTTGTGCCTCACTGGGCTAATTGGGAACACTTTAACGAACTCGACGCAAAAGGGTTGGCTATGTATGGCCAAATGACCGCTGGTTCTTGGATCTACATTGGTAGTCAAGGCATCGTTCAAGGCACATACGAGACCTTCGTTGAAGCGGGTCGCCAACACTTTGATGGAAACCTGACGGGGCGCTGGGTACTAACAGCGGGGTTAGGGGGTATGGGTGGCGCTCAACCATTAGCGGCCACCTTAGCTGGCGCTTGTTCTTTGAACATTGAATGTCAACAAACCAGTATCGATTTCCGCTTAAAGACACGCTACTTAGATGAACAAGCAAACGATTTAGACGATGCATTAGCACGTATCGCCAAATACACAAAAGAAGGTAAAGCCATTTCAATAGGCCTTTGTGGTAATGCCGCTGACATTTTGCCAGAAATGGTACGTCGTGGTATTCGACCTGATATGGTAACGGATCAAACGTCGGCACATGACCCGCTTAACGGTTACTTGCCATCTGGCATGAGCTGGGAAGAATATCGCGAAAAAGGCAAGACTCACCCTACAGAAACGGTCAAGGCCGCTAAGCAATCTATGGCGAAGCACGTTGAAGCCATGCTGGCGTTCCAAAAAATGGGGATTCCAACCTTTGATTATGGCAACAACATTCGCCAAATGGCGATGGAAGAAGGCGTCGAGAATGCTTTTGATTTTCCAGGATTTGTACCGGCTTACATCCGTCCGCTATTCTGCCGTGGTATTGGCCCATTCCGCTGGGCGGCACTGTCTGGCGACCCAGAAGATATTTACAAAACCGACGCAAAAGTAAAAGAGCTGATCGCCGATGATGCGCATTTGCATCATTGGTTAGATATGGCGCGTGAGCGCATCCAATTCCAAGGTTTACCTGCACGTATTTGTTGGGTTGGTCTTGGTCAACGCGCAAAACTTGGACTCGCCTTTAATGAAATGGTTCGCAGTGGCGAATTGTCTGCCCCAATTGTTATTGGACGAGATCATTTGGATTCAGGTTCGGTAGCCAGTCCAAACCGTGAGACCGAATCCATGCAAGATGGTTCTGATGCTGTGTCCGATTGGCCACTATTGAATGCTTTATTAAATACCGCTTCCGGTGCTACTTGGGTATCACTTCATCATGGCGGTGGTGTTGGTATGGGCTTCTCTCAGCATTCCGGTATGGTCATAGTGTGTGACGGTAGTGACGATGCGGCGGCACGTATTGCACGAGTGCTGCATAATGATCCAGCGACAGGGGTTATGCGTCATGCGGATGCTGGTTACCAAATTGCCATTGATTGTGCGCAAGAACAAAATCTGCATTTACCTATGATTACCACAAAAAAATAAGTAGGTTTACCGCCTAATTACAATGAAATATTATTACGATAAACACTGACAAAAAAGCATTCTCTATCCGAGAGTGCTTCGGTCCTGAAGACCGTTACTTAGAGGCTAACCATGTTTAAATTAATCATCAAACCCGGTCAATTAACGTTAAATGACCTACGCCAGATCAGTCGCCAGCCAGTACAGCTGAGTTTGGAGGACAGCGCCATTCCTGCGATTCAGGCCAGTACGGATGTGGTAAACGATGTGATTGCAGAAGACCGCACGGTTTATGGCATTAACACGGGGTTTGGTTTGTTAGCCAATACTCGTATTGCCGCCGAAGATCTAGAAGAGCTACAACGCAGTATTGTATTATCCCACTCCGCTGGTATCGGCGCCTTAATGACAGACAAAACCGTCAAGCTCATCATGGCATTGAAAGTAAACAGTTTGGCTCGTGGTTTTTCTGGCATTCGTTTGCAGGTCATTGAAGCCTTATTAACCTTAATCAATAAAGAAGTGTACCCTTGCATTCCTCAAAAAGGGTCTGTTGGTGCCTCCGGTGACTTAGCGCCCTTAGCTCACATGAGCGCCGTTTTATTGGGTGAAGGACAAGCTCGTTATAAAGGCGAAATATTATCTGGTCAAGCCGCTCTTGCTGTTGCGGGTTTGTCTCCTATCACCTTAGCGCCAAAAGAAGGTCTTGCTCTGCTTAATGGTACCCAAGCGTCTACCGCTTTTGCTTTAGAAGGCTTATTTGAAGCCGAAGACTTGTTTGCCTCCGCTATTACTTGTGGTGCACTGTCGGTTGAAGCCGCCTTGGGTAGCCGCAGTCCATTTGATGCTCGGATTCACCAAGTGCGTGGCCATCAAACTCAAATCGATGCCGCCGCCGCGTATCGCCACCTTTTAGGCCCAACCAGCGAATTAGGCAATTCTCATGAAGGTTGTGAGAAAGTACAGGACCCTTATTCACTGCGCTGCCAACCCCAAGTAATGGGTGCTTGTCTTGCTCAAATTCGCAACACAGCCAGTGTGCTTTGTGTTGAAGCGAATGCAGTTTCGGATAACCCATTAGTCTTCGCCGAGTCTGGCGATATTATTTCTGGGGGGAACTTTCACGCCGAGCCTGTTGCGATGGCCGCCGACAACCTCGCGCTGGCCATTGCCGAGATCGGCAGCCTTTCTGAACGTCGTATGGCGTTACTGATCGACAGTAACTTAAGTAAATTACCACCCTTCCTAGTGGACAATGGCGGAGTTAACTCTGGTTTTATGATTGCTCAAGTGACCGCCGCCGCGTTAGCCAGTGAAAACAAAACCTATGCCCATCCTGCATCGGTTGACAGCTTACCGACCTCAGCAAACCAAGAAGATCACGTCTCTATGGCTACCTTTGCGGCACGTCGTTTAAAAGATATGGCGGAAAACACGCGTGGTATTTTAGCCGTAGAGATCTTGTCCGCGGTACAAGGCTTGGATTTCCGTGCGCCACTGAAATCCAGTGAAAAACTGGAGCAAGTCCGTGCAGAATTACGTGCTCGTGTGCCTTTCTATGATAAAGACCGTTACTTTGCGACGGACATCGAAAAAGCCAACACCCTTTTAATGGAAGCAGTACACAACAGCATTATGCCTGAAAACTTATTACCCAGTTTAGCGGAGTAATGTATGACACGCTTAGACTCTCCTCTTGTATTTGATCGCCTTTGGTATGGAGCTCATGTCGCCACTATGGTCGACGGCCACTATAATGTAATTGAAGAGGCCGCTATTGGGGTCTTGGGTGGTCGCATTGCGTGGCTTGGCAAAGCGTGCGATTTACCCGCATATGAAACCGCCTCCAAACATAACCTTGAAGGCGGTTGGGTCACTCCAGGCTTAATCGACAGTCACACACATCTTGTGTTTGGCGGTAATCGAGCAGGAGAGTTTGAGCAGCGTCTAAACGGCATCAGTTATCAAGAAATAGCCAAGCAAGGAGGCGGAATTGCTTCCACGGTTAACTCAACTCGAGCCGCCAGCGAAGCCGAACTTCTGATCAGTGCACGTCGTCGTCTTAAGCACTTAATGGACGATGGTGTCACCACGGTTGAAATCAAATCAGGTTACGGATTGTCACTAGAAAGTGAACTAAAAATGCTACGAGTCGCGACGTCTTTAGGTAACGACTTGGCTGTCACCATAAAGCGTACCTGTTTGGCGGCACACGCTATGCCGCCAGAATTTGACGACAAGGACGCCTACATTGATTACCTATGCGACACACTACTTCCAAAAGTGGCGATGCTGGGTATGGCCGATGCGGTCGATGCATTTTGTGAAGGTATCGCCTTTAGTACGGCGCAGGTTCAACGTTATTTTGAAAAAGCCCAAGAACTGGGATTGGAGATAAAAATTCACGCCGAACAGCTTTCGTCTCTAGGCGGTACTCGGATGGCGGCGTCTTTTAAAGCCTTATCGGCGGATCACATTGAGTTTATCGAAGAAGCCGATGTGATGGCCATGAAAGAGTCAGGTACCGTGGCCGTGCTCTTGCCTGGAGCCTTTTATACATTAAAAGAAACACAAAAGCCTCCGATCGATTTATTACGCCAACATAAAGTGCCTATGGCCATTGCCACCGACGCCAACCCGGGAACCTCGCCAGCGTTGTCATTACGTTTGATGATGAACATGGGCTGTACCTTATTTGGGCTAACACCAGAAGAAGCCTTAGCTGGTACAACGATCTACGCGGCTGAAGCATTGGGTATCGCCGAGAGTCATGGTACCTTGGAAGTGGGTAAGGTCGCGGATTTCGTCTGTTGGGACGTAGAAAGCCCAGGTGAACTCAGCTACTGGTTAGGCGGCCAATTAATGAAACAACGCATTCAACACGGAGAGATCACACAATGACAGACGCGGTCGTCCAAGCGATACAAAACCCTTTTTATTTTAAGCGAGGCGATACCCCTATCTTGGTCAGCATGCCTCATTCTGGCTTATCACTGACACCCGAGGTTGAAAACGCACTAACGGAGCAAGCAAAGAAACTACCAGATACTGATTGGTTTATTCCTGAATTATACGATTGTTTAGAAACATTAGGTGTAGGTTGTATTCAAGCCAACTACTCTCGTTATGTAATTGATTTAAACCGCCCTGTCGATGATAAACCCCTTTATCAGACTAAAACGACGGGGTTGTTTCCCACCATTTTATTTGATGAATCGCCTGTTTTTGTCGCAGGACAAGAACCCAATGAAGGTTTGAAAGCGCTTTACAAAGAACACATTTGGCAAGCTTATCATTCAACAATCGAACAAGAGCTAGCACGTTTAAAAGCCACATTCGGTTACGCCATCTTATTTGACGCGCACAGCATCGCCGCCGAAGTGCCTATGCTATTTGATGGCAAACTACCAGACTTCAACTGGGGCACCAACCAAGGCGAAGCCTGCCATATAGATTTACTTACTTGCGTTCAAAACGCCGTGAGCTCTGAATACAACCAAGTAGCGAACGGACGCTTCAAAGGCGGCTACATTACTCGCCGATTCGGTCAGCCCGAGCAAGGTATTCACGCCATCCAGCTTGAACTCTCTCAAGCGACCTACCTAAATGACGAGTTAGCTAAGCAAAGTCGCTATGAATTGGACACGGACACGCTGCCAGTGATTAAACAGCAGCTAAGAAAGCTAATCCAAGCCTGTGTACAAACAGATTTAAGCGAGTAAGCACTTACATCTAAGTCGGGCTTATGTCAGCCCGGCTTATTTCGATCTCGGTCTCTGATCAACCTCCTATCAAGCAACCACTCCCCCTCCCTATTCCTAACGCCATACTCGCTTAACGCTTACAATGTAATCATCTCAAAAAACGTCGTATTCGCTTCTTTATCCAACAGCTTATACCAACAAAAGGACTACAAAGCTCAGTTAACAACGGACACTAAAGATCATAAAAACGCCAATGATGAACCATTACATCATTGGCGTTTACGATAAACTAATCGGCTTTCAATGAATGAAAACCCGTTACGCTCCCGCCGCCCAGAAAGCAACAGGGGTGGCGATGATCATAGTTAAGACAGTACGGAGATACCAAACGACTAAGATCTGACGAATAGAAATTGGGATCTGAGTGGATAAAATACAAGGAATAGACGCAGAGAAAAATAATATCGAAGAGATGGATATCACACCGATAACAAACTTTGTCACAAAAACACTTTTCGCGGCAATCAAAGCAGGCAAAAACATCTCCGCTAACCCAGTTGCAGAAGCGGTTGACACTAACAAAGGATCCGGTAGTTGCAACGCCCAGGCAAACGGGTAGAAAAGAAAACCAATCCATTCAAAAATAGGTGTGTATTTCGCCAGTATGAGCCCCAATAACCCCACAGACATAATAGATGGCAGGATACTCATGGCCATCAACATACCGTCTTTGGCGTTTTCAATAATGCTTTTCCAAAGAGGAGCGGATTGACGTGCTACCGTCAGTCCCTCTGATACCGCATGCTGTACGCGCGACCCTTCTAATGTTTCGAGATCAGGTACCGATTTACTGTCATCAAAACTTCTCAACGGCGGCAGTCGAACGGTAATCGCTGTTACCATAAAAGTAATGATTAATGTGCTCCAAAAAAATACGTTCCACACCTCCATTAGACCCAATGTTTTAGCAACAATCACCATAAAAGTAGCGGAAACTGTCGAAAAACCTGTCGCAATAATCGCCGCTTCTTTCGCCGAATACTGACCTGATTGGTAGACTTTATTGGTAATCAATAAACCGACGGAATAACTACCAACAAATGAAGCGACCGCATCAATAGCCGATTTACCAGGGGTTTTAAAAAGTGGTTTCATTATGGGCTGTAACATGACACCCGCGAGTTCTAATAAACCATAGCCAATTAGAAAAGCCAGAAAGATGGCGCCAAGCGGGACGATTAAACCAACTGGCACGACTAATTTAGAGAACAGAAATGGCAACATGTCTTTTTCAAAAAGAAATGCAGGCCCAATAGAGAAAAACGCCATAAACGCGGTCATAACACCAATGAGTTTAAAAACCGACAACACCATCTGTGTGCGACTGGCATTCCAATTGCCTTTTAAAAATGGGTACGCACCACCCGCTACAACCACCAGCAACGCATAGACTTGAATAGCATTCGAAAAGTCAGCCCTTAACCACGAAACAATATGGTCGAGCGGTATGGTACTTTTGCCACTGATCGTTATTGGCACAAAGAAAAAGAGAAAACCTATTGCACTAAAGCCAATTAGCTTTAACGCTGCCAGCCCTGTATTGCTAGAAGAGTGATTCATCGTACTCATAAAACCGGATCCTTAAAAATTTAGTCACATACCCATGGAAAGCAACATTCACACCAACATAAACATTCACACGTATATACAACTAATATTATGATTTATTTTTGTTTTAACCCAAAAAATTGAATTTAAAGCACTAAATTAGCTCATTTTAAATTTTTTTGCACACTTTTTATTCATAATAAATCATTAAAATACATTCATGTATATACATTATTATTCATTGGAAATTACCTTCTAACTAAAAACGATTTCAATATAATAAGCCGTGTGTTGGTAAAGCTCTTGGATATCGCTTTTTACCAAGGTATTCTCATGAATACCAAACGACTACACCAACAATACTTGTCTATATAGGGAAATGGAGATGCAGAAACGTAATAAGAAAACGTGGTTAGGTACTGAGTTACCGATTATTCAAGCTCCGATGGCGGGCGTTCAAGACTGTCAATTAGCTATTTCAGTAAGCAACGCTGGAGGCTTAGGTTCCTTACCTTGCGCCATGCTGTCTATTGAGAAAATGACCAGCGAAATTAAACACATTAAAGAGACGACCAGTAGCCCTTATAACCTAAATTTTTTCTGCCATACAATGCCCAATTATGATATTGAACAGCAGACTGTTTGGCAGCAGACATTAACGCCTTATTTTAAAGAGTTGGACTGTGACGTGGATCACTCACCTCAAAAAGCAAGTCGCTTGCCTTTTAGCTCTGATATCGCCGACGCCATTGAACCCTTTCGACCTGAATTTGTCAGTTTTCACTTTGGCCTCCCCGAAAAGAAATTAGTGGATTATATAAAAAGCTGGGGCACAAAAATACTTTCTTCCGCCACAACACTAGAAGAAGCGCTCTGGTTAGAGACTCATGGTGTTGACGGCATTATCGCTCAGGGATTGGAAGCGGGTGGGCATAGAGGAATGTTTTTATCCGATGATATTTCGACCCAAATGGGATTATCGGCTTTACTGCCACAGATTGTCCACAGTGTCAGTGTGCCTGTTATTGCCGCTGGCGGAATCAGTGACAGCAAAGGCGTAGAGGCGGCGTTGTTACTCGGGGCAGAGGCCGTGCAAGTGGGCACGACTTATTTACTTTGCCCTGAAGCCACAACCACAGCCCTGCACTGTACTGCAATTAAGAGCTCTCGCTCTCAACATACAGCCCTCACCAATGTTTTTTCTGGTCGGCCAGCTCGAGGCATAGTCAATCGGGTGATGCAAGAACTAGGGTATATGAGCCCACTCGCTCCTACCTTTCCTTATGCATCCATTGCAATGACTCAACTGAGACAGCTTGCGGAAAAGCGAGATCTCGACGCATTCTCCCCCTTATGGTGTGGTCAGAACACTTTGGGCTGTCAAGACATTTCAGCGGCAGACGTTACCTTACGGCTTGCGGGAAAGAGTCCATTCTAGCGCCTCGAATTAATCCATTTACTAGACCCATGAAACGCATTTCAAACAAGAGCGGAACACATTTGGATCGGTTTTCACGTTAATAAAGCCGACCTAAGCACGCAATAAACCTTGTATCTTCATGACACTAAAGTGATGATCCATCATGACTACGGCTAATTTTAGATGACAATACATCGGCAAAACAATTCACGGCCTTACTCACATCAAAGCGAGCGTGCATTTCAATTTCCACTAAGCCTAAATCTGGTAAGCCTTCAGAGGGTTTGAGTATCCGCCACTCATCCTTCACTAAAGACTCAGAAACGGCGGATACCGCTAAGCCATTCGAAATCGCAATATCAAACCCTGTAACGCCCTGACATTCAAACGCAATAAAGCTGTCCTTAGCGTCTTTATCTAGGCTATCAATCACTTTATTTCGATACACGCAACCCTCTTCGTAGAGAGCCAATGGAATGACTTTCCTCGTGTTTAATTGATACTCTTTGGACGCAACCCAACATATTTTCTCTCTTCTAAGAAGCGTACCCTTTTCTTCTGCTGGGTCTCTCGTCACCAAGATAAGGTCTAGCTCGCCATTCTGAAAACGGTCGAATAATTTATGACTGCTATCGTTCTTAATGTGTATACGAATTTTAGGAAACCGTTGAGTAAACTGTCTCAATGACTCTTGGATATACGCTCGAGCATAGCAATCAGGTATGCCAAATCTCACTACGCCTGAGACTTCATCGGCGTTCATCGCTTGGCAGGCCTCTTCTGATAGCAACAGAATTTTACGCGCATAAGCTAACAAAATTTCACCCTCATTCGTCATAGTGAAATTATTGTAATGACGGTTTAACAGCTTTTTGCCTGTCCCTTCTTCTAATTTCTTTAATTGAATACTAATAGCGGCTTGAGTTCGATGGAGTAGCAACGCAGCCTTAGTAATACTTCCTACCTCAACAATCGTGACAAATGTTGCTAACTGGTTGAAATCAAGCCTTCTCATAGTGACAGGTTCTCTATACGACTTTAAACGTAAAAGGTTAAGTTATTTTACTTTACAGACTGTTATATACGCTCTTGATGTTTGACGGTTGTCTAAAAACGACTCTCTACATCCCCCTTTTATGACGTAGGGTTAAGAAAGCTTCCCTTAATAAAACGCACGGTTCTTGCTGGTTAAAGTAAAAGAGTAGACTCACGTTCAACGGCTTGTATAATCATTGTTCCCAATTAAACACGTCTTATCTTGTTCGTTAATTGTGATTTGGCAGGCAGCAGAAATGATTAAAAGTACTCAACGTGATTTCAGCAAGGCCATTTCCACCTCAAATAATCTGTTCCTTCGGACAAACACCCAACAACAAGATAAGCCAACTAACATTAGCTTCATCCTATTAGAGCATTTTTCGATGGCCGCCTTTACGAACGCTGTCGATACATTAGTCACGGCCAACCTAGTTCATTCAAATCATAAATTCGACTACGTTACGTTAGGGTTAGCCTCAACGATTGTTAAGAGTGATATAGGGATTAATATTTCCAGCGACGACACCATCACCTCTAAGCCTATTACCCAAGATAACGCCCCTCATATTCTCATTATCTGTGGCGGTTTTCGCTGCTCTCTGGAACACAATCCAATACTTTCTTCTTACTTAAAAAGAGCCAATCAATTCGGCCTTATTTTAGGAGGCCTATGGAATGGTGCGATTGCGTTAGCGCAAGCCGGATTACTGAACAATCAAACGTGTGCCCTACATCCGGATAACCATGCCTTTCTCAAAGAAAATATGCCTTTGGTAACCGCCTCAAACCAGACGTTCGTCATAAGCGAAAAACGTGTGAGCTGCGCAGGACCACATAGCGCTCTCGAAATGATGTTGAAATTAATCGAAACGTTAAAAGGCAAAGACGTTGTCTTAACCATAAGAGACATTTTAAGTTGTGATCAGTTAGAAGAAAGTAAAGAGCCGACGAAACTAAAAGCCTCTGAAAAGCCGACCTACCCAACAACCCTCTCAACCATCTTAGAGCTGATGCGTAATAACATTGAAGAACCACTTAGCCTTGAAGAGCTATCGCTTTGCGCCAAGTTATCACGCCGTCAAATAGAACGGCTGTTTCAAACCTATTTAGGCGTTACGCCATCACGCTATTATCTGGAATTACGTATCACCAATGCCCGTAGACTGCTTCTACAAAGTAATAAAAGCATTACTAACATTGCCTTAGCCTGTGGATTTATTAGCATGAGTCATTTTAGTAATTGCTACAAAGCCTACTTTGGTATATCACCAAAAGCGGCACGGAAATAACGGGGAATCGGCATTAAAACGCTCTATTTTAGGGCGTTATTTGTAGTATTTACTGGCTTTTTTAACATTATGCTATAACCAACCTCTATAAATAAAAACCATCACCTTCTCAAAATTTAGTTGTATAAAATTTCTGCCTTTTTACTTGTCTATCACCATTTTAGAACTAAACTTTCATATTGACCAACTAGACATAGTTACTCTGCAAAGCAAAGGAAAGCCACAATATGATGTCAAATCAACAAAACAAGACAGTGACTCTTTTTATAATCGATGATGATGATGTCGACGTTCTTGGGATTCAAAGAGCACTCAAGAAGTTAAAAATAGCCAACCCGACCATGCGGGCAAAAGACGGTGTTGAAGCGTTAGAAATGCTTAGGCAAGGTCATGTACGAAAACCTTTTATTGCCTTACTTGATATTAATATGCCACGTATGAATGGTATTGATATGTTATCAGAGCTCCGAGCGGACCCTAAACTGTTTGATTCTGTGGTGTTTATATTAACCACGTCCCGTGACGACCAAGATAAATTTGAAGCTTACAAAAAAAATGTCGCTGGCTACATAGTCAAAAAACAAGTCGGTGAAGCATTTTTGAGTATTGTAGAAATGTTAGGTAATTACTGGCGTATTGTGGAGTTACCTGAGCATGAATAATACAGATAAATCCATGATGCCAATCACGCTATTGATCGTTGATGACGATGACATCGATAGAGAAGCCATAAAACGAGCGCTTCGATTCACTCAACGACCGCTCGAAATCATTGAAGCTAATACGGGAAGGCAAGGTATAAATCAATTCCAAGAAAATAAAATCGATGTTTTACTTATCGATTACCGCTTACCCGATATTGACGGTTTTAGTGTTATTAGAGCATTAAAGCAAAGTGAAAATGTCTGCACTATTATTATGGTCAGCCAACATGAAGACGAGGTTGTATCGGCTCAAGCCATTACGGTGGGTGCCCATGATTTCTTGCTGAAATCAGAGGTCAATGCAGAAAGGTTAAACAGAGCAATTCATCAAGCACAGCATCGGCACATACTTGAAAATGAACTGCGCCAAAAAACAAAATCGTTAAAGAGCCTTGCTCAAACGGATTATTTAACAGGGCTCATAAACCGCCGCTCTTTCGAGCAAATTCTTCAAGAAAGCTATGTCGAAACACACTATTCAGCGTCTACATTAGCGGTACTTTTTATTGACTTAGACCACTTTAAAAAAATTAATGACTCTCTTGGCCATTCAGTTGGCGATAAGCTATTGAAAAAAGTAGCGAAACGGTTTAAAGATTCAATTAGCAAAGAGTTACTGCTCGCGCGATTGGGCGGCGATGAGTTTGTCATTTTGTCTCAGAACATACAAACTGAAACCGAAGCGATCGACATTGCCCAATGCATCATCAATTGCTTACAGAGCCCCTTCATCATTAATTCCATTGCTTTTGACCTTTCTGCAAGTATTGGCATCTCAATATTAGGGTTATGCGCTTCGACACCAGAAGAGCTAATGAAGTGTGCTGACATTGCTATGTATAAGTCCAAAAGTCATGGTCGGAACCAATATAGATTGTACTCTGATCAAATGCATGCAGAGGCGCAAAATAAACAACAACTTGAAAATGAACTAAAGAGCGCATTAAAGCAGAATCAATTCAAGGTGTATTATCAGCCTCAAATAAACTCAGGCACCAATACTGTCGAAGGAGTGGAAGCACTGGTTCGATGGGACCATCCGCAAAGAGGCATTCTGTCGCCTGCTTTTTTTCTTGAATTAGCCGAAGAGATGAATCTTATTAATGAAATTGGAGAATGGGTATTATTAACGGCCTGCACACAATTAAACCAGTGGCACCAGGATTATGAGCTCTCTCCCAATGAACTTTCTGTGTCGGTTAATTTATCGGCATTGCAATTACAGGATATTCGCTTACTTGAATCGGTCAGCTCGACGCTCAGAAAAAGCGGCTTAGACCCCTGTAGCCTTGAGTTAGAAATCACTGAAAGTTCCATTATTCACAGCCCTGAACGTATTGTTGGCCGACTATTAGAGCTTACACAAAAGAACATTAAGCTGTCCCTCGACGACTTTGGTACGGGCTATTCTTCCATACAACACTTACACCTTTTTCCAATACATACCTTAAAAATAGACAAAGGATTCATTGCTGCTCACAAGCAAAAATCCTCTCAAGATCAAGTATTAATTGCGATGATCCAATTCGCTCGAACCTTAGGGCTCAAAGTGATAGCAGAAGGGGTAGAAACCAAAGAACAACTGCAGTTTTGTAATGACAATAAATGCGATCTCATTCAAGGATACTATTATTCCAAACCGATACCGGCTTTAGAGTTCGAAGCTAGATTTCTAAAGAAGAGTAAAGCCATCGCTTAATCAAGCGTTATATAGAGATCGTACCTATGACAAATGAACGTTTAAGAAAATACGTTTATCTCGCCGTATTCATTTTGGCCTCAAGTAGTCTCCTTTTATTAGCAAGCCACTCTGTTTATCAGCAAGAGATTAGACGCAGCCATCAAATGCTCTCTTTGATTGCACAAGAAAAAGCACGGGGGTTAAAAGCGGATTTAGCGCTACTCAGTAATCAAACCCTTTTTCTATCACAATTACCTTCTGTCAAACGCATTGCAAATTTATCCTTAAATGAAGATAGATATGACACCAAAATGGCTGATTTTTCATTATCCGAAGCGATGCTAGCGACGGTACTTCAAATCTATTTAGACAGTCTCCCAGATATAATCCAGGCTCGCTATATTGGCATTCAGAACGGCGGTAAAGAATTGGTTAGGATTAATAAAGAGAATAATCAATCAGTTAAGGTTCCCAAGGACCAATTGCAGAAAAAAGGAACCAGAAACTACGTTAAAAAAATTAGCCAGCTACCAGCACAGGAAACCTACGTCTCCGACATTACATTGAATCAGGAAAACGGCATTTATAGCGTCCCTTATTTACCTGTAATACGTATTGGTACGCCTATTTACGTACAGAAAGAGCAAGAGCCAACCTTATTTGGCGCCATCGTTATTAACGTTAATGCTGAAGACATATTTAAAAGAATAAACAGCCGTTATTCGAGCTTCCAGCAAGAAATAAACATCTACGTTCTGAATAATCAAGGCGATTTCTTATCTCATCCTGATCATGATAAAACGTTTGGGTTTGAGTTGGGATCACAATACCGTTGGCTAGATGAATTCACTCACATCGACAAGCAGAGAGTGACAAAAAACGCACCGTCTCCTTTCCAGATGCTTCATGCTTACATAATGGCGCAAGAAACGATTTATTTAGACCAGCACGACCTGAGCAGAACAATCACCATTTCGGTTACTTCACCCGCACGCGAAGCCATCGAAAAAGCCTTATGGTTTGCACTATTAAGTACCCTGACGGTCTCATCAGCGTTATTCATCTATCTATACCGTGATAACAAGGCGACATTGAAATCAAAACAGATGCAGTTAGAAGCCTCTCTGCACATGGAAAAAGAAATACACGATGTGATTAATAATGATCCTCACGGCAAGATTATCGTTAACAGCCAGGGAATCATCACCATGATAAATGCGCATACTGAGAAAATTTTTGGCTACAAGGAAAGCGAATTACTCCATCAGCCACTGTATAGGCTACTGCCTGAACGCTATAGAGAAAGGCATAATCACTTTATGCAAGGGTACTTTTCTGCTCCAGAAGTAAAATCAATGGGAAAAGGAAGGGATCTATTTGGCCTTCATAAACAGGGTTTTGAGGTGCCATTAGAAATCGGTCTCAGCCCTATTCTTTATCAGGGTGAAGCACAAACATTGTGCGGTATTATTGATATTACATTGCGCAAGAAGCTCGAAAAACAATTTGAACTTTTAATAGAAGCCGCCCCAACCGCGCTGATGCTGATTAATAAAAGTGGTGAAATAGAGCTGGTCAATAAAGAATCAGAGAGTATGTTTGACTATTCACGTACCGACTTACTCGATCACCCCCTCGAAAAATTGGTCTCATTAGAGTATAAGACTAGGGTTCAAGAATGGATCAGTCTGTTGTTTGATGACACCTCCTCAAAGAAAAAAAACATCAATCAAGATATCGTGGGTTTACGCAGCAACAATTTAAAATTTCCTATTTCAATCAATTTACACACCATTGAAACACCTCAAGGCACCAAGCTCTTATCTTCGATCTCTAACCTAACAGAACGCTTTCAAAAAGATTTAGCATTAAGGCGTCTAAGCGGTACATTAGATAGAACGAACAAAATGGCGGGTGTCGGTGGATGGGACATAGACCTAAAAACAAAAGAAATTTTCTTTACAGAAGAAACCTATCGAATTTATGGTCTAGCATTAAACTCTAAGGTTTCAATGGAGCAACTGCTTGATAATTACACTCAAGAATCGCAAATCAGCCTTAACTCGGCCATAGAACAAGCCATCAACCAGCATAAAGATTGGGATTTAGAGCTGCCTTTCATCACAAAGTCAGGTAAGTTTATCTGGGTAAGAACCATAGGCACCATAGAATGTGAAGAAAACAAAGCCAAGCGAATCGTAGCGACACTGCAAGATATTTCTGAGCGCAAGTTTTACGTTGAAGAACTTTCCAGAAGTAATCTTGAGCTTCACAATTTTGCTTATGTGGCCTCTCATGATCTGAAATCACCGCTGCGAGGCATCGATCAACTCGCCACTTGGTTAGAAGAAGACCTTAAAGGCGTATTACAAGAGGAGGACGCCAAGCACCTTCGTTTAATGCGAGTTCGTATTAGCCGTATGGAACAGTTATTAGACGATTTATTAACCTATTCTAGGGCCGGTAATAAAGGCGCACTTAAACACGAAGTTAACCTAAACAGTGTTGTTACAAACGTGTTCGATCTCTGTAATGTCACACAGGCTTTTGTTCTGCATATAGACGGAACATTGCCAACCTTCACAACAGAGAGCATCCCTTTAGAACAAGTTTTCCGAAATTTGATCAATAACGCGATCAAACACAGTGACAAAAGTAATGGGGAAATACGTGTTAGCGCAACACACGAAAATAGCCGATATATTTTCCGAGTAAAAGATGACGGCCCCGGCATTCCTCCTGAGCATAATGAGCGAATCTTTACTATGTTTCAAACCTTAAGACCTCGCGATGAAGTGGAAGGCAGTGGCATGGGTCTCGCCATCGTTAGAAAAATTGTCACGACCTTTGGAGGAGAAATCACCTTAGAAAAAAGCACTGGCCGAGGTGCGTCTTTTGTCTTCACTTGGCCAATGGAATAGCCATCTGTACACCATAGAAACCAATAACGCCTTGAATATTAACGCCAAGAAAGGATAATGTCGCTTTTTCAAACAATGATAAGGTGGTCATCATGCGCCTTGATAAATTTGTGTGTAAAAGTACTGAGTTAATAAAACGTGACGTCATTCAGTACATTCATCTTGGTGCCGTCCGTGTTAATCATAGCGTTATCACCAATGAGGCGACGCAAGTCCATGAAAACAATACCATAATGCTAAATGGAGTAAGACTGCAACCACGTGCCTTTCGCTATATTTTGATGCACAAAGCCGCTGGCACTATTTGCTCAAACAAAGATGAAGCCTACCCTTCTCTCTTTAATGATTTGAATGTTGGTCGGGTTTCAGAACTTCATATTGCCGGTCGACTGGATGCCGATACCACAGGGCTAGTGTTAATTACCGATGATGGACGCTGGTCCTTTAACATTACCCAACCGGCTCAAAAATGCGAAAAAGTATACAGAGTTCAGCTAGCCAGAAAACTCTCAGCCGATGTTCCGACTACATTTGCCCGAGGCATCCTATTACAAGGTGAAGCAACGCTTACCCTACCGGCTCAAGTAACGGTCATTCACGCAAAAGAAGTACTGTTAACCATTACAGAGGGGCGGTTTCATCAAGTAAAACGTATGTTCGCGGCGGTAGGGAATCGTGTTGTTTCTCTGCATAGAGAGCAAATCGGAGACGTGTCGCTTGATGTCGATATTGGCCAATGGCGTTATTTAACGAGAGCCGAAGTAGATTCCTTCGGTCACGCTTTCGAACCCTCTTAACGCATCAACAACACCGCGGATTATCGTTAACTCACTGTTTTTCATTATAGTTTAAGAAAATCGTGTTTCAAGATAACGAATAATGTCTGACGACTCGTATAGCCATTCAACCTTATCGCCCTGCTCTATTCGTAAACAAGGTACTTTTACTTTACCACCACCCGCTAACAGAGCTTCACGATGTGGCGATCCTTCGGAGGCACTGCGAGTTTCAATGGGTAAATTCAATTTATGCATCGCCCTACGCGTCTTGATACAGAAGGGGCAAGCGAAAAATTGGTAGAGCGACAACGATTGCAACGCTTGATTAACCTCTTGTTGCTTTTCCGGCGTGCGCTTCATCTTTGAACCTCGTGTAATAAGATCAACCGTGGCGATGATTACACCTAATGCATTACGGATAAGGTTAATTAACACTTTCATTTCGTTTGTACGCTCTCAAATAGTCAGAAAATCATAATTAAAAGGCCATTGTTAACAATCATGAACAAAGGCCTCACAACAGTAAAATCGACTACATTCTATCTCTAAAGTTCAAAGGATTTAAGGGGCTACGCGAGAATGTTCGGTATCAATCGTTAAAACGAGACGGATCACGCATCACTGACTTTTGGGTTACCGATGTTTAAATAGCGTTTTTGCATCTGGAATACAATCAGCCCAGCGAGTACAACTGCGCTGGCTTGATAAAAGAACCCCATCATGTCGGAGTGATCTCCGTGAGCTAACGTCAGCTCCCACTGAAAGACATCAAATAAGTAATCCAACAACAACCCCGATCCAACCGCACTGACAGTAATTGCAATCAAATAAATAGCCAATTCTCGTTTACCCAGTTCATTTTTGATGACCATTAGAGTCGCAATATTAGTAGCTGGGCCCGTTAACATAAAGACCAAGGCCGCACCTGGTGTAATGCCAGAGAGCAACAAGCCCACAGCCAACGGGGTCGATGCCGTAGCACAGATGTACATTGGTATCGAAATAAGCACGATAACCAACATAGCAAAGACACCTTGACCATATTGAGTTAAGAAGTCTTCAGGAACAAAGGTGGTCACAACCGCAGCAAAGAAAATACCGATAAGAAACCACACCATAAAGTCACGTAATAGCCGCCCATAACCAAACACAAAAGAGGCTTTCATTTTATCAAAAGTACTTGTGGCTTTTGGTGCACTCTTGTGGCAACAACTTTTTTTGACGGGTGCGTCTTCTATGATTGCTTTAGGAACCTCTCTTGAACCAAACACGGCAATTAAACTACCCGCCACTATCGCCGAAGCAATCGCCGCAATGGGTCTAGCTATCGCCATTACGGGGCCCATCAAGGCATAGGTTATACCCACGGAGTCCACGCCAGTCTCTGGGGTGGAGACTAAAAAACTGGCCGTGCTGGCTTTACTCGCCCCACTGCGGCGAATCCCCATGGCAACGGGAATAACGGAACAAGAACACAAAGGCAAAGGCGCACCAATAAACGCCGCCGTGACAACCGAATTACGTTTACCCAAGGTGGATTCGACCCATTTTTTTGGGACCAATTGATGGATAAGGCCTGCGATCAACATCCCTGCTAATAAAAACGGCGCAGACTCCACAAACAAGGTAATAAAGTTAATAAAGAAATCCATGCTACTCTCCTTTTGCTACTGTTTGATCTTGCTCTAACGCACTGATAATGGAACAAAACACCGCACTCTCCTGGCCACCACAACAATATTTTTCAAGTTGAATTAAGGTGTCTTTCATCTGTTGTAAACGCTGAATTTGCTCTTCTATTTCTTGAATTTTACTGTGGGTAATGGATTTTGCTTCGGCACAAACATGGTGACTTTTATCGGTTTTAATCGCCAATAAAGAAGCGGTTTCCGCTAAGCTGAAGCCACACGCTTTGCTTCTTTTTATAAATTTGGCCGAAATCAAATCATCTTGTGAATAGTGGCGATAATTGTTTTCACCCCGTTGAGAAGGGGTCAGCAACCCAGCTTTTTCATAATAGCGTAATGTATGAGCACTGATTCCAGACTGCTTTTCTAACTCTCCAATCTTCATAAAAATACCTATGATTCATTCAATACCCTTATGATAGACCTTAGAGTATAGTTTAAGGTCAAGACTTTCTTATTCTATATTTCTTGGGCTAACTGGGCGATGAATGCACGCATGAAGACGTCACGTTTTTGCCCTTCATGACGCGCTGAAGACGTGTTCAAGGTATCCACGATATTAAACAGTTTGTTGTAAAAGTGGTCTATAGCAAATTGCCTATCGTCGGCTGAACGAAAGAGACAAAACGGATCGTCTGCTGAATAGAGGGAGCGATTCAACGCACCACTTACTTGCATACAACGAGCGACACCAATCGCGCCTAATGCGTCCAAACGATCCGCATCTTGGACTATCTTAGCCTCAAGTGTGGTTGGAGCAATATCAGCACTGTAACTGTGGGCCGAAATTGCATGATGAATGGCATCAAAAAACGACTTAGGATAACCAATGGATTTGAGAAAAATAATGGCCTTATCGCCCGCCAACGTTGAGGCTTTCGCACGGTCGGGATGGTTTTTCGCTAATGAGACACAGTCGTGTAACCAGGCGGCAGGCACCACTACTTCAAGGACAGCGTGCTCTTCTTTGGCGATCTGCTTGGCCACCTTTACGACTCTCAGGATATGATTGATATCGTGAGCCGAATCAGAAGGGTCTTCGACCATTAAAAAGGCGCCAATTTGTGTTTCATATAAGGCTAAATCATCATGCGTCATACTCTTTGTACCCGTTCATCAAAAAACAAACCAAACGAACGACTTTCGTTACGGTATCGTTGAATAAGCACATAAATGGCCAACAACCACCCCAATACCTCAGCGCTTGGGCTGGCTATCCAAATACCGACTTCAGAAAAGGAAAAAGGTAATAGAAAAATAAGCGGTATGGTAAAGAAGTAGGTTTTCATCACGCCCAGGATGGCCGCCCGTTTTGCGTCTCCCATGGCTTGAAATAGCATGGTGATCATCATCAAAGGTCCCACAGTAAATAAAGCTAAGGAGGCAATAGGTAAAATGCGCGCCACTTCATTAATCACTTGAACATCATTTACAAAGATTGCACCCAGACGATCTTTAAAGATCAATAATACACTTTGGCAAACAGCACCATAAACCAGAGATATGAACAGAGCTATTTTTATGGATGTGTTAGCCCGTCTTGCTTCTTTCGCACCAATATTATTGCCGACAATCGTTTGAAACGCCATGCTTAACCCAAGCAATGGAAGAAAAATAAAGGTCATTAAGCGGGTAATAATGCCATAGGCACCCACCGTCACCTCGTAATGATCGGCACTCCAAAGAGACAAATTAAAAAGAATTGCGCCAGACGTTAAAGACAGCCCAAGATAATTCAAACTGGATGGCGCCCCCAAGGTCAAAAATGTTTTCCAATGCGTATAAGAAGATGACAATTGCACGACTTGCAAGCTCAACCCACTTGAAGAACGTTTACGGTAGAGAAAAATAATCACTAAATTGATCGCTTGAGCAAGCACCGAACCATACGCAGAGCCTTCCACACCCCACGAAAACACCACAATGAAGATATAATTAAAGAGACCGTTTAACAGGATTGAAAATAATGATGTGATGGCCATAAACGCCATATGCCCTTCACAACGCAGGCTGTCACCATTAACTGTTAAGAGAAACGCGAGTGGAGAAGCTAATATAAGAATGGAAATATAAGAATAGCTCATTGATGCGATGTCATGGTTTCCATGGCTCACCAATAAGGTAAACTCTCTGCCCCCAAGAAAGAAAAGACCAATCAAAACTAAGCACACTAGAATCGACTGGGTAATCGCCTGAGCAAACGTATCGACAGCATTTACCAAGTCCCCTGCACCCAATTGTCGGGCCATAACACTCGAAAAACCATTCGAAACCAACGTAGACAAGGCGATTAAGAAAATAAAAATAGGAAACATTGAGGTCACTGCGGTTAACGCATCCGCGCCCACAAAGACACCAAGAAAGTACGCATCGACTAGGGTAAAAGAGCCATTCACTAACATGATTAAAATGATCGGCGCCGCTGTTTTTAAAAAGACAGAAGGTAATGACGACTGTAAAAAGACGTTATTCTGTTGAGAACTACCCATAGTATTTACTACCTTTCATTAGTCAATGACTCACCTTTATGCAGTTCAGATATTTGATGAAATTTGTCCAAAACAAAGGTTTTGATATCATCAGACCAGTCTTTAATCGCCTTTTCAAAGCCAATCAAACTATTTCGATATAAGGCTCTGCTTGCTTCTTCATAACCTGCCTCATCGCCTAGAAAGGCCAGCATAAACTGATCAAGCTGCTGTTGTTTCAGCGAAATAGTGTCTTCAATAGAGGCATTTTTTTGGGCCTCTTCAACGAGACGCCTTAAGGTGGCTGACGCCCCTCCCTTTTGCATAGAAAGCCACTCCCAGTGACGAGGAAGCAAAGTCACTTCTTTTGATTTTACCCCGAGCTTTGGTCGCCCTCTTGATTTTCCAGAGTGACCTGACAAAGAGGCAAAACTAGCAAGCACACTATCAATATCACCATACCAATTTAATTCGGTACGTTTGCATGTTTCAAATTCAAAAAGAATCGGCTCTTTACCCTCTTGATGCCCTTTTACATAAACAACGATTTCTTCTAATGATCCTTGAATTAATAACTGACCTTGATGAACGGCTAAATACTGAGTAGACACAAACTTACCTCATTAATATTGTAGGGCTAATAATGATTCTATAACTTTTTAATTATTACCCATATAAAATAAATAAACAATATTTACTGGGTAATAATATTTAGTGTTGGCTAAAAATAAAGTATAAAAAAAGGGAACTGAAATCAGTTCCCTTAACATATCCACTTTATTTCTGGGCCCTAAGCCTATACCAGGTCGAGATAAGACCTATTGAGCAAAGCCCAACATACGTGGCAAGGTCATCGTTATCGCTGGAATGTAGGTAATGAGCACAATGACCAATAAATGCATGGCTAAATAAGGCAACATTTCTCTACTGATGCGCTCAACTTTCTCACCACTGACACTGGCGGCAACAAAGAGCACAAGCCCCATGGGCGGTGTCGCAAGTCCAACCGTTAAGTTCACACACATTACAATGGCAAAATGCAATGGGTCCACACCAAATTGCGTGACAATTGGTCCTAAAATAGGGCCCAATATCAAAATGGCTGGGCCGGCATCAAGAAACATACCTACAATCAACAACAAAATATTAATCAGCAATAACAGCATCAATGGGTCAGACGTTAATGACACCATAAAACTGGCCACCTTTTGTGGTGCACCAGACAAACTAATCACAGCCGAAAACGCCACCGCACTGCCAACCAGGAATAAAATCACAGCGGAGGACTTTGCCGTTTCATAGAACAAATCCGGTAACGATTTCATCGTCATGGTTTTCGTCATAAAGCTAATAACTAACGCATAAGCCGCCGCCACAGCCGCCGCCTCTGTCGGCGTAAAAATACCCGATAATATACCCCCTAACAAAATAACGGGCGTCATCAGAGGCCAGAAGGCTTGTTTAACCGCGCGCCCCCTCTCTTTATACGTTGCTTTTTCGGCGGCTACAGCGTAGCCCCGCTTTTTAGATAAATACCAAGTCATCACCATCAAACTGGTTCCAACTAAAATACCGGGCAAAATGCCCGCAGCAAACAAACCACCCACTGAAACATTCATCACAAAAGCATACAAAATCATAATGCCGCTAGGTGGAATGATTGGGCCAATAATAGAAGAGGCGGCCGTTACGGCGGCCGCAAAGCGACGCGAATAACCATTTTTTTCCATGGCTGGAATCAACATTTTTCCCAACGCAGAGCAGTCCGCCACAGCCGACCCACTTAACCCCGCAAATAACATGGAAGATAAAATGTTAATTTGTGCCAAGCCACCTCGAAAATGGCCAATAAAGGCTTGGCTGACTTGAACCAGTGACAAGGTAATACCACTGCGGTTCATTACCTCTCCTGCTAACATGAAAAAAGGGATGGCCATTAAAGGGAAACTATCAATGCCATTGTATAAACGTTGCGTCAACAATAAATAAAACGCTTCTTTACCTTCTAAAAACAAACTCAAGCCTGGTGCGAATAACAACGCAAACGCCACTGGCATACCTAAAAACATGGCGGACAAAAGAATCCAGAAAAATGAAATACCCATGATGACAACCCTTATTATTTATTCGCGGATGATTCGGCTAAAGACTCAGCCGATTCAGAGGGTGAAAATAAGTCAACCAGACACAGCAAAAAAAGTTCCAAATACACCAGCATCATGACACCAAATCCAACCGGCATTGCAGCATAAGACCATGCTTTCGTCACCGGTAATGACGTTGCCAACATACGCGTACCTTTCGCCGCAAAGTCGTAACTTTTATCAAACGCAATGAACAAAACAATACCGATTAATCCATATAGAATCAGTTGCAGTATGGTATTTAATTTATGAGGCAGGCTGCCTAGAATTATCTCTAGCGCAGCATGTTGTCCCAGGCGAGAGACAACGGGTAATGTAAGAAAGGTCATCCATACCATAAGATATCGAGCCAGTTCTTCCGACCATGGAAAAGAGTTATTCAGAACGTAACGGAAAAACACTTGCACCAAAATCACCAGTGTCATAATCGCCACAGCCGACAAAGCTAACTGTTTAAATAGCCAAATAATGGCGTCATTTAACGCGCTTAACCCTGATATTATTTTTATCATCCAAGGCATTCAAAAACCCTCTATTTATATGACAACGTTACGCTCTAAAATAAGTTTAACGTCTTTTCTTCTTAAATCGAATGAACAATCATAAATACTAACGTCTGACGCTTCAAAATCCTGTAAGAGTGAAGAAATAGGACATAGTAGAAAACCTAGGAAAATATAAATAACCACAGATTAAAATTGAACAACAATAAGCTACGACACACAGTACCATTAAGCGCTAAGAACCAAATCAGGCCACCACTTTATTGACCATCAGCGAATAATTCTGGCTTTAGTATTAGGCTAGCCCTTCTATCAGAAATCATTTCATTGATATAGGACAAAACTCTTCGAATCTTATATAAGACACAAGATAAATACAAGTGATTCTATCTTGAGCAATAAAAGTGAAAACAGAAGGATCTTATCGCACTTAAAGTGATCCATTAAATTACTTTTTTTCGTACTGAGTAAAACTATTGTAAAAAAAGTCTGTCATACCTAGACCTATGACCATTCCATTTTTTGAGATCGATGCCTATATGAACAAAATAGTGTTGAATTTACCTGAGAAAAAGGACATTTCTATAACTGACAGCCTTTCTACTACTGAAGTGTGGGGTGAATACTGTCTAATTTCGGCACCTAAAATTGATTTACCGAATGGCGCATCTTGTGTACCCCAGCACTTTTACGGCTATGATCATTCCTTAGAAAGCGTGGAGTCTGTTTTAAATAAAATTGAATTTTCTAAGCATTACCCGGTTTTTTGCTCAGAAGACGAGCAAGGTTTATTTATTCAAATTGGCATTATTGGTCGCGAGAATTATCAACGGCATTTACCTAACCGACCTAGCAAGATTGTCTATGGTCGTAAATGGCGCGTTGAACCAAACCTACCCACGTCTGAAATTATTCAAACTGTCTTTTTGGCCATTCAAAAAGCCCGAGAGCATGAAATACGTGAATTAGTGACTTTACGTTCCACATTATCAGGAAAAATCAGCACGCCTTTCAATAGTCATCATGACTTACCCTTAATGGCGCAATGTCGCGATTTATTTGAATCGACAAAAGCCGACACCGTCTTTTCAGTTGAGCGTGTACAGGCGATCTTTGACTTATTACGCTTCGATCAGACTCAAATTAAGTGCCTTGAAGTTACCCATAGACGCAACGGACAAACGCTGGTTGATATCATTTTTACTTGCGCAGACGATCACCAATCCTCTGATTTTACTGAATTACACGGTGTTGAATGCACGCTAATACTCAAGCAAGACTCTGAAAATGAGTTACTTTTTAAAATGATCGATGCGCTTATAGAACTCAGTAATAACTACGTTGAAGAACACTTTACTTTTAATGGTTTTGCTCGTTTTAGTCGTCAACACTGTATCCAATCTGTAGGTGAATTTTCCATCAATACCCGTTTGATCGATAAGAGTAAACTGAATGAGCAAGGAAAAAAATTAATAAGTGAACACAATTGTTCTGTTGATGCGAGCCGCGCACCAGCCGTACTGTTGGAACAGCAGAAACACCGTCTGGCGCCACATTTTGCAGGCATCGACCTATTAGAGGGTTTTTTACCAAAAGGCTTTGAAGTAAGTTAACTCAGGAAAGAGAGAGCGTGATAAAAAAATGCCCACTCTCAGCAAGAGTGGGCATTTTTATTTACCAAAATGAACACGAGAATGCGCTAATGTTTTGTCATACTTGGATTAGGAATAAACTGTATAACGGTTTCTTCAGCATCTGGCGCTTCGACGTGTGGCTTGTTTACTCGCGTGGCTATTTCTACTGGTTGTTCTTGAATCACAGTCGATTGCTCATCGGTATAACCACAGGAAATGCATTCACGAAACTGCTTTTCATCTTCATCGTCACGCCAAGCACGAATTTTATCCATTTCGCTACAGCGCGGGCAAACCGCACCCGCAATAAAACGCTTTATCATGGAATCGCCTCTTATGTTATATACTTAAATTTCACGCGTTACACCCTAAAAACACGCGTTACACGCTAAAAAAAGAGTAACTTGTCAGTTGATCACCAGCACAGCCTACCTTTTTCATTAATTTTAGTCATTACTTACCAACCTAGCTAATATGGCTCAAGCGGCAATCCCACTGTGTCGTAGTAACGCATCTGTTGAAGGCTCTCTACCTCGGAACGCTTCAAACAGCTCCGCCGCAGGTCGAGATCCACCATTGGCCAGTACTGTATCACGAAATAAGGCACCCGTTTCTTTATTGAAAATACCGTCTTCTTCAAAACGGGAAAAGGCATCGGCCGATAAGACTTCAGCCCATTTATAGCTGTAGTATCCTGCCGCATAACCACCTGCAAAAATATGAGAGAAGCTATTTTGGAAACGGTTAAACGCTGGCGGAGTGAACACGGACACCTCACGTCTCACTTCGTCAATTAACCCTTGTACCGAAATACCTGACTTAAATTCTTTATGCAAACGGAAATCAAATAATGAGAATTCCAATTGACGCATTAGCTGCATTCCAGACTGGAAGTTTTTCGCTGCTAACATTTTATCTAGCAAATCTTGCGGCAATAACGCCCCTGTTTCATGGTGTCCGGCAATGTAAACGAGTGCTTCTGGTTCATAGCACCAATTTTCCATAAACTGACTTGGCAGCTCGACCGCATCCCACGCAACCCCATTGATACCCGATACCGCCGCCACATCCACTTGCGTCATCATATGATGTAAACCATGGCCAAATTCATGGAACAAGGTAGTCACTTCATCATGTGTTAACAAGGCAGGTTGATCGCCAATTGGTGGCGTGAAATTACACACTAAGTAGGCGACGGGCAGTTGTAAAGTGCCATCTTTTAAACGACGACGCACTCGACATTCATCCATCCAAGCCCCTCCTCGTTTCGCTTCTCTAGAATAAGGGTCTAAGTAGAAACGAGAGATATCTTCACCGTGCTTGCTAATGGTAAATAACTGCAAATCCGCATGATAAGAGTCAAATTCGGTTTCTTCACGGATTTCAATATCAAATAAGGTCTGCGCCACATGGAATAATCCAGACAAGACTTTATTAATCGGGAAATAAGGACGTAACGCCTCTTGGGAAATTGAAAATTTATGCTCTCGTAGTTTTTCAGCGTAATAGCCAATGTCCCACGAATTTAATTCGCCGACACCGTACTCTTGCAATGCAAATTCTTTAATTTGCAGTAGATCCTTTTCGGCAGCGGGTTTGCCCTTAACCGCAAGATCATTTAAAAATCCAATCACTTGCTCGCCATTCTCTGCCATTTTTGTGGCAACAGATAATTCGGCGTAATTATCAAAACCGAGCAACCCTGCCATTTCATGACGTAAGGCTAGAATTTCATCGATCAAGGGGGCATTATCGTATTGGACGCCGACAGGTGAGGTGTCTGATGCCCGAGTCGCAAAGGCCGTATATAATTCCTCACGTAACGCTTGGTTGTCTGCATAATTTAAGACGGGCATATAAGACGGAAAATCCAGTGTAAATAACCAACCTTCTTTTTCTTTCGCTTGCGCCATTTGTTTCGCTTGCGCCATGGCCGAATCAGGCAGACCCGCAAGCTCCGCTTCGTCAGTGACTAACTTGCTCCATGCTTGTGTCGAATCTAAAACATTTTCTCCAAACGAGCTGCTTAATTCAGACAAACGTTGATTTATTTCACCATAGCGCTCTTTGGCTTCGCCTTCTAAGCCCACACCGGAAAGCTCGAAGCCACGAACTTCTTGAGTTAAAGCCTCTTTCTGAGCGACGCTGTAATTGACTTGATCGGCTTGTGCTAATAATGTTTTATACCCTTGATACAAGGCGTAATTTTGCCCAATTTCAGTGTAGTATTGAGTCAATTTCGGTAAGCATGCATTATAAGCATCGCGCAGTTCAGGGCTGTTTTTTACTGAGTTTAAATGGCTAATAGGAGACCAAAAAACGCCTAATTCGTCGTTAATTTGATCCAACGGCAGCACAAAATTTTCCCATGTTAACGGGCCATCCTGAGCAACACAGGCTGCCATTGTCTTACGGTTTTTATCCAGTAATTGGGTTAAATCGGCTTCGATAGCGTCCACATCGATGGCCGAGAATTTAGGAAGGGAGGTCGCATCCCATACTGACGTTGACATAACATGGTATCCTTCAAAAAATAAATAAGAGCATTGCCTATATAACCTATTAATGGGTAAGGTTGAGGCTCTTTTCAACACCTACAGCAAGTATTTATGGAGACACACAATGACAATAAAATCGTTTCGGGGCCACAGCCCTGTTTTAGGTGAACGAGTTTGGGTGGATGACTCAGCGGTTCTTATCGGTGATATTGAAATTGGTGAAGACAGTTCTGTTTGGCCATTGGTGTCCATTCGTGGGGATATGCATCGTATCCGTATAGGCAAAAGAACCAGCATTCAAGACAATACGTGTTTGCACATCACTCACGCCAGTGTTTATAAACCGGAAGGACACCCTCTCTCCATTGGAGATGATGTGACCGTTGGGCATATGGCTATGCTGCATGGCTGTACAGTACACGACCAAGTATTGATTGGAATGGGGACCACTATTTTGGATGGCGCCATAGTGGAAAGCCAAGTGATTATCGGCGCCGGTTCTTTGGTACCACAAGGTAAACGACTTGAATCCGGCTTTTTGTATATGGGATCACCCGCTAAGGCGGTTAGACCATTAAAACAATCCGAGCTAGACTACTTTCAATACGCTGGCTTAAATTACGTCAAACTAAAAGACGAATACCTTGCCGAACAGCAAGAGGGATAACCTGACCGTCTGATTACTGAATGTAATTGCGTCACATGATGATCGAATCCAACACAAGGAAACCCGTTGGATTCGACTCGCTCTCTCTTCAAGAGCCTTTCTATTGTCCCCGAGCGACGTGACACCAGCGCTATACTCGGTTCATCTTTGGTAGACTGTAGATAAATAAGAATAGGAAGGCGGCAAACACAACCACACTTGGGCCAGCTGGCGTGTCCCATTGATACGATGCCCACAACCCACCACATACTGATAAACAGCCAATCAGACTCGCCATTGTCGCCATTTGAATGGGCGAATTAGAGACCTTTCTCGCGGTAGCAGCCGGGATAATCATTAATGAAGTAATTAATAAGACACCCACTATTTTCATGGCAACCGCAATCACTAGAGCCACCAACAACATCAGTAGAAGTCGTATGGCTTCGACAGGATAGCCTTCTACTTTTGCTAGCTCTTCATTGACCGTCATGGCTAACAAAGGTTTCCAAAAAACAATCAGAAGCAATATCACTAAGGCCCCACCAGCGTAAATCCAGTACAAATCCGATAGGCTAATCGCCAGCAAATCCCCAAATAAATACGCCATTAGATCGATGCGGATATTATCTAAGAAGCTCACTGCCACTAATCCAAGAGATAAAGAAGAATGGGCTAAGATCCCCAGTAAGGTATCCGTTGCGATAATGTGTTTCTTTTGTAATGTCACTAGCACCAAAGCCAAGCCAACACAAAGAACCACTACCGCTAGATTAAGATTAATATCGAACAAAAAACCCAAGGCCACACCTAATAACGCCGAGTGCGCCAAAGTATCACCAAAATACGCCATTCTTCGCCAAACAACAAAAGCACCTAACGGTCCAGCGACCGCCGCCACCCCCATGCCACCCAGCAACGCACGAAACAATAAATCTAACATTTTACTTACCTTGGAATCGTGCCTTGGAATGACACCTTAAATTCAGGGTTATACACTTTCTTAGTGACCTTTAATGATGACAGTTTTTGCCATGAACATGTGTGTCCATTTTACCCGCCTCTACCGTATCCGTCAGAAAAACATCACCGTTTTCATCGTGAACATGGTCGTGATGATGTGAATAAATAGCAATCGACTCCGCCGCGCCAGGGACGCCAAACAAAGCTTGATACGCTGGGTGGCCCGTCACATGCTGAGGCGTTCCAGAACAGCATACATGTTGATTGATACAGACAACTGTGTCGGTTTTTGCCATGACCAGATGCAAGTCATGAGATACCATCAAAACACCGCATTTCAGCTCATCTCTAATGGTTGAAATGAGATTATAAAGTTCAACTTGGCCGTTCACATCTACCCCTTGTACTGGCTCATCCAGAACCAACAAATTGGGGTTATTTAACAGCGCACGCGCCAACAAAACGCGTTGAGTTTCACCACCAGATAAAAAGTGAACCTGTTTTTTGGCCAATTTCTCAATGCCTATTTTAGCAAGTACGCCAGGGATCTGAGATTTATTAACGTTTCTCACTAAAGATAAAAAATCCATCACGTTTAATGGCAATGTCGGATCAACATGCAGCTTCTGCGGCATGTAGCCAATGCGCGTTTTATCGTGATGTATAACACGTCCTGAAGTGGGTGTTTGCAAACCCAGTAGTGTACGGATTAAGGTACTTTTACCACTTCCGTTAGGCCCAATTAACGTGACAATTTCGCCTTCATGGATCGCCATATTAATGTGACTTAACAAGTCACGACCATCAAATTCAATGCCGATGTCATCAAAGGTAATCAATGGCTTCATGCTTGAGCTCCTTGCGTCTCGAGCGCTTGGCAGTTCCCACAAAGACCGGTCAATTCAATGGTTTCGGCACGCAAACTAAAACCTTGCTCGGCCGCTTTTTCAATTAACGAGCTATGGATGTCCTGATAATCAAACTCCATTACGTTATGACAGGCGTCACAAATTAAAAAATAGCCTTTATGCGCCTTATCAGCATGGGCACAACCTAGGTAGGCATTCATGGATTCCACTTTATGAATAAGACCCGCTGACATCAAAAAATCCAAGGCTCGATAAACGGTTGGCGGTGCCGAGTTAAAACCTTCCTCCGCCAATTTAGCCAACAATTGATAAGCACCTAACGGCCGGTGACTTTGCCAGATTAATTCCAAAGTACGACGTCTTACTTTGGTTAGCTTTTGATTTTGCTCTTTACACAGCCGTTCTGCTGTCGCTAACGCCGATTCAATACAAGAATCATGATTATGAGGTGTATTCATCACAGCACCCTATCGGAATAATTTAAATATCCAACCAGCATAGACACACTGATAAGAATAAGTAACGCAGACGCCACTATACCAAAGCCTTTCATCCAACGATCACGCCAAACAGAAGACTGGCCCTGCGCATAGACGGACTGGCGGAAAAGCACACTGATAATAGCCAAAAAACTGACCGTAATGGCCGTACCCACTGACATGGCCAATGTGGCTAAAACGCCCCAGTGAAAAATACCGGCACTCAAAGAGAACAGCAGCACTAATATCGCGCCTGAACAAGGTCGAATACCGATGGCACTCATCATAGACCACCACGCATAGCGCTGTATCTTATCACCCTCAACAGCATTATGCTGATTTGTATGATGATGCTCTTTATCTTCAGAGTGGTGATGAGAACATGTATGCAACGTATTTTCATGGAAATGGTGAGTTGAATGAGAGCATGATTGTACAGTATGGTTGTGTGTATGCTCATGTGAATGGTTATGTGAACGATTGACAACCTGGTCCTGTGGTACGACATGATCATGGTGATCACAACAGGCGGGCTTATTACGAAGCACCCGTAATAACATCCAGAGCCCCATAGCACCAATCATGATAAAGCTGGCCATTTCAAAAAAACGACTTACCCGAGTGGCTTGACCGGCTAAATCAAAGGCATAGCCTAAAACCAACACACATACTATGGCGGTCACGCCTTGAGCAAACGAACTGGCTGCCGTTAATCCAATACCTTGCTTTATACTGGCGTTACTGGCCAGCATATAAGACGAAATCACCGCCTTCCCATGTCCGGGGCCGACGGCATGAAAGACGCCATATAAAAAGCTCACGCCAACACAGCTTAATAATAACGTCACATTACCGCCATCACTCAATGAACGCATAGACACGACTAAACTACGGTGAAACTGGATTTGTTGTGTCATCACCCAGTGCGTTGCTGACTGATACCAAGCCGCATCACTAAAGGCGAACCACACTATAAATAACAAACACAACAAAGTCGCTGACAGGAGGTATTTCATCTAACATTCTCGTCATTACCCATGAATAACAAGAATGTTATATTATAACTTTTTAATACTCAATCATTCTTACATTAAAGGGGATAAGAAGCCCATAAAACCACCCATAAAGATTTGCGCCGCCATTGCGGCCAAAATCAACCCCGTAATCTTACTCAATATATTCAGCCCGGTACGACCCAATAATTTTTCAATGTAAGACGCCATGTACAAGAGAATGCCAAGACTTAAGAGTGCCAACAGTAGCCCAAGAACACCAAAAAATAAGGTCCAACCTGTTAACTCCGCACCGTAAACCAGAATCGTACCAATGGTTGCAGGCCCGATAATAGTCGGTACCGCCAAAGGCACCACAGAAACATCATCTCGCTCTTCACTTGGCATACCCACCGCATGATTACGGGTGCCGTCTTTTACCAAGCTCAAGGCCGATAAAAAGAGCAAAATACCGGAGCCGATACGAAATGAATCAAGACTGATTCCTAACACTTCAAATAAGCCACCACCAAAAAACAGCAGCACTAAGGCAATAACAGCCGCCGAAATAATGGCTTTATTGGCCACTTTTTTACGCGATTCCTTAGATTCACCACGGGTCAAAGCTAAGAACATAGACAACACAAAAAAGGGAGCAAATAGGAAGAAAAACTTTATCCAAGTCGCAATTAACATACTCATAGAACACGTTATCCAGAATGCATTAAAACCGTAGGGGTTACCTTTGACTTAATGCGAGTTTTACACCAAAACCCACCAGCAATAAGCCGGTTAGGCTGTCCAAGACTTGCGCCACTTTTGGTCGCGCCAGCCAAATTCTTGCCTTATGAACCATAAGAACAAGCAAGGTTTGCCACATCATTGCAAGGGTAAAATGCAACAGGGCCATAAACAAAGATTGATTTAATGCCGAATAGTTAGGATCGATAAACTGCGGCAAAAACGCCATATAAAAAATAATCGGTTTCGGGTTTAACACGTTAGACAACAGCCCTTGCCTAAAAGACACCATCCCTCCCACGGCCTTTGATTGACGGCTATCGGTAAACGTCATCCCCATCGGACGCATCGCACTGCGTAAGCTCTGAATCCCTAAATACACAAGGTAAGCCGCTCCCATCAGTTTAAAGACAAAAAACAATTCAGCCGACCCTAATAAAATAACCGATAGCCCTAAAGCCGAGACAGCGGCGTGGCCAAACAGCCCCATGCAAATCCCCAAACTCGTCAAGAAACCGTCTCTCCAGCCCTCGCGGGCGGCATTACGCATAACCAAAATCGTATCGACCCCCGGACTCATGGTTAATAAGCTGATTGCGACTAAAAACGGTAGCCATTGGAAATGTTCTAACATGGTTTAACCTCACGAGTTATCAAATACTAAGCTCTATAAAATACAAAATGGTCGTAGTGAAACAATCAATCGCAGCTCACGTCTGCCCAAGAATCAATGGCCATCTCTTCCGCTTCTCGACTATTAGGTGTACAGGTCTCGGCTAACATACCGCGCAGTAGCAACAAGCCATTTTCAGGTGGCATCAGTGCGAAATAAAACTCATCGTCCCCAAAAGATAAAGACAAAGTCTGTTTTTGTAAGTTGATAGGATCAGGCATAGCGACCGAAAAGATGAGTAGGATCTGCTGATTCTGTATGATGATATCTGACACAACAACACGAGAGGGCCGCACCGCATTGCCATCGACCAGTACTTTCATAAAAAAATCAAATGCCTCAAAGCTTTTTAGCTTATCCGCCACGATTTGTTTCTCTTGGCCTTGAAACTGACTATCGGAGTTAGTATCGAATTCAAGAATTAAACTTGAGCTGGTAAATAAATCAAACTTCCAGCTCGCTTCAAAGGAATCAATGGTGGTTTTATCCAACTCGATGCGATATTGCCCTTCAATAAAAACGTGTGGATGAGCCCCTACCAAACTGGCAAGGCAAAACAACCAAATACCCAAAAGAACAGCAAAAGGACGATGTAAATGCATCAGCGGTACCTTTAAAAGTATGTCAAAGCGATGGAAACGAGCTCACCGAGTCCAATCAGACAAGTTCAGGACAAGATTGAAGACGTACTTTTAAAATACGCTTTATCTCTTCCGGATTATGTTGTTGTGCCAAACGCTCAGGATCATCAATCGCACCGTACCACGCTTCCAAACGAGATAACCAAAATCGCATGGCGGCGGTTTGCAACATTAACGGCCAAGTCTCTTTTTCAGCCCCCGTAAAAGGACGCTCACTGGCATACGCCGTCACCAAAGCCGAGTACTTAGCCATATCCAATTCACCTGTGTCAGGATCGGAACACCAATCGTTTACCACAATAGCCAAATCATAAGTTAACCAGCTGTGGCACGCATTGTAAAAATCGATTATCGCAGATAATTCCGTACCAACAAATAAGGTATTGTTAAAAAACAGATCGGCATGAATGGTACCGGTTGGTAACTCTGTCGATGTCTGCAAAAAATCATCAAACGCGCGCACCTGATCCAATAGTAAGGTAGCCTCTTCTGCAGGCAATTTAGGAGCTAAGTCTTTACTGGTAACGTTCCACCACGCAACGCCACGATGACTTGGGCGTTTTTCCGGAAAGGTTTGCCCAGCTTTATGCAACTTAGCTAATTCAGTCCCCATTAAGGCACAACTGGCTGCATCTGTTTGGTCAAGTAATGTACCAGGGAAACAATCCACCATAATGGCAGGTCGACCTTTCACCATCCGCAGTCGTTCACCCTGTTTATCATCTATCGCGGCCGGTACGTTAAACCCTTCCGCCTTAAAATGCGCCACCACGTCTAAGAAGTAAGGCACCTCTTCAGCTTCGAACTCTTCAAACAAGGTCAAGACATACTTACCTTGATCCGTGGTCACGAAATAATTCGTATTTTCCACTCCTCCAGAAATGCCTTGAAAAGACACCAAGTTACCTAAATCGTAATCGGCCAATAAAGCCAACATGTCATCTTGATCGAGAGAAGTATAAACAGCCAATTTCGTACCTATTTTAATATCAACAGCGGAAGCGTATTCAAAGAAGAGCCTATGCTCCACAATAAGCGGAAAAAGGTCAATTGCTGAGAATGCATTTCCGTCCACTAAACGCCTCTCAATATGATAATCTAGCCATTAATTTTAGAATTCTGTGCCAAAGAGGGTATTTTCATGTCGGCTAACGCCTCAAACACCACTTCGCCAATGATTTTGGTAGACGGATCATCGTACTTATATCGTGCTTTTCATGCCATTCCACCATTGAACACCAGCGACGGCCAACCCACCAACGCCATTCGCGGCGTCATCAGCATGATTCGCAGTTTAATGGGCCGTTTCCCAGACTCACCGATGGTGGTTATTTTTGATGCGAAAGGCAAGACTTTCCGAGATGACATCTACAGCGAATACAAAGCCCAACGTCCACCCATGCCAGATGACTTACGCTCACAAATAGAGCCGATTCATAAACTGATTGAAGCCATGGGCTTACCACTTATTAGCATTACGGGTGTAGAAGCCGACGATGTGATTGGTACCGTTGCCAAAATTGTCGGCGAAACCGGTCGTGATGTCATCGTCTCCACAGGCGATAAAGACATGGCTCAGTTGGTTACAGATAAAGTCACCCTAGTAAATACCATGACAGACACCACCATGGGACATCCAAGGAGTGAAGGACAAGTTTGGCATTCCACCTGAGCTCATCATCGATTACCTTGCCTTAATGGGTGATAAAGTGGATAACATCCCCGGCGTACCGGGTGTGGGCGAAAAAACCGCACTAGGCTTACTGCAAGGCTTAGGCGGGCTAACAAGCATTTACGAACGTCTAGACGAAATTGCGACTTTAAGCTTCCGAGGCGCGAAAACACTGTCAAAGAAAATGGCCGAAAACAAAGACATGGCCGAGCTGTCTTACACACTTGCAACGATCAAATGCGATGTGGAATTGGACTTTGACCCGCTGACACTGCACAACGGCAAAATCGACACAGACACCTTACGCGAATGGTATGAAAAGCTGGAATTCAAAACCTGGATTAAAGACCTAGACCGCACCCCCGCTGACAGCAAAACCAGCACAGAAGACGATCCAAATACCGCTGACATCATTTTACCGAGTGCCATTGACGCCCACTACGACACCGTTTTGGATAAGGCGCAGTTTGCCACTTGGTTAGAAAAAATCACGCAAGCGGAGCTCGTGGCGTTTGATACCGAAACCACCAGTTTGAACTACATGAAAGCGGAAATCGTTGGCGTCTCTTTTTCCGTTGAAGAAGGCACCGCCTGCTACATTCCCGTAGCCCACGACTACGAAGGCGCACCAGAACAACTGGATCGTGATTGGGTCTTAGCACAACTAAAACCGTTTTTAGAAGACGACAATAAAGCCAAAGTTGGCCAGCACATCAAATACGACGCCAATGTGTTAGCCAACTACGACATTAGACTGCAAGGTATCAAACATGACACCATGCTGGCATCCTATACCTTAAATTCCGTAGGGAACCGCCATGACATGGATAGCTTAGCGAAGAAATTCCTTGGTCATACCTGTGTGAGCTTTGAAGAACTGGCTGGCAAAGGCAAAAAACAAAAAACCTTCAATGAAATCGACCTAGAACAAGCCGCTTTCTACGCCGCCGAAGACGCCGACATTACCTTACGCTTACACAACGCCATTTGGCCACAAGTTGCAAAAACGCCTTCCGTTGCGTCTATTTTTACCGACATTGAATGCCCTTTGATTCCTGTACTGGCCCACATGGAACAAACGGGCACCTTGATTGATCCAGACCTGTTGCATGAGCAAAGCAGCGAAATTGCCAGTCGTTTGCAAGAACTGGAAATCAAAGCCCATGAAGAAGCGGGTGAAAGCTTTAACCTAAGCTCACCGAAACAACTGCAAGTGATCTTGTTCGAGAAGCAGGGCTTACCTGTTATTAAGAAAACCCCTAAAGGTCAGCCATCCACCGCGGAACCGATTCTACAAGAATTGGCGCTAACCTATGAATTACCTCGCTTGATCATGGAACACCGCAGCTTATCAAAGCTGAAATCCACCTACACCGACAAACTGCCTGAAATGATTCAAGCAACAGGTCGCATTCATACCTCTTATCATCAAGCCGTCACCGCCACAGGGCGTTTGTCGTCCACGGATCCGAACTTACAAAACATCCCGATTCGTACCGCCGAAGGCCGTCGTATTCGCCAAGCCTTTATTGCGCCAACGGGTCACAAACTGATTGCCGCCGATTACTCGCAAATTGAATTGCGCATCATGGCACACCTGTCTCAAGACAAAGGCCTGCTCGACGCCTTCTCAAAAGACGCCGACATCCACAAAGCCACCGCCGCCGAAGTCTTCGACGTCAGCCTAGACGAGGTCACCACAGAACAACGCCGACGAGCCAAAGCCATCAACTTCGGCCTTATCTACGGCATGTCCGCCTTTGGTCTAGCCAAGCAATTGGGTATCAGTCGCCCAGAAGCGCAAAAATACATACAGATTTATTTTGACCGCTACCCGGGCGTAAAACATTACATGGACAGCACCCGTGAACAAGCCAAAGAACAAGGCTACGTCGAAACCATCTACGGCCGCCGACTCTACCTGCCTGATATCAAAGCGAAAAACGCCATCATGCGCCAAGCCGCCGAACGCACCGCGATCAACGCCCCGATGCAAGGCTCCGCCGCCGACATCATCAAACGCGCCATGATCAAAATGCACGACTGGCTAGCCGACACCGACCTAGACGTGAAAATGATCATGCAAGTACACGATGAACTCATCTTCGAAGTGGCGGAAAAAGACCTAGAAAACGCCCAAGCCAAAATCGTCGAGATCATGCAGAACAGCAGCCAAATTGACGTGCCATTGCTTGTGGAAGCGGGCGTTGGGGACAACTGGGACGAGGCGCATTAGGCCTCCCCTTAAAGGGGTCAGATCCCTTAAACACTAAACCAGAATGCAGCTAACATTGACGTTATTTTTAAGGGATCTGACCCCTTTAAGATCAAAATCGTCGAGATCATGCAGAACAGCCGCCAAATTGACGTGCAATTGCTTGTGGAAGCGGGTGTTGGAGACAACTGGGACGAGGTGCATTAGGCCTCCCCTAAAAGGGGCAAGGCATAACACTAGAGGCAATGGGAATTATTAAAGGGTACACAGAATGGAATTGACAATAAAAACCCCCTAAGCAGATTCGTCGCAAGCAACTCTACACCATCAAGGAATATGAAAAATGCAAAGTCTTAAAAGGAAATTACAAAAGAACCTTACGATTAAAACTCAGATGTACACCATTGCATCTATTGGTTTTAACATCTGGGTTACACTCATAGCACCATTAGTAATTGGTTACTACGTAACACTGTACTTTAATGCCATTACTATCTCTGATCCTGAAACTGGCTTTGACTCATTTTGGAATACACATTCAATACCGGTTGTTATTTTAATTCTTGTGCACATATTTGTTTCTCTTTGGCTTTTCTTACAGACCCGTATGAGTCATACAGCAGACGAATTTGACTCAATTAGCGAGAAACTAGAACTATCGAAAATAGATAATGCGAAGATTCTTAAAAAAATGGAGTTTGTTGACTATTCTGTGATAACAATTGATGCCATAACTGATTTATTTAAAAATAACCCTCAAATTACAAAATCAGAGATTTACAGAAACGTACTGCACGTTCTAAGCCAATTTCGTGAAGGGCTTTTTAACTTTGGAGGTAAAGCTCTATATAATTTTGTCATTTACGAGTACAACTCCGAGTCGAACTTACTTGAAATAAAAGAGCGCATTCATGATGACCGTCTAGATACACAAGGAAGAAGCTGGGAAGTCGGTGTAGGGCATGTTGGCATTTCTTTCGCAAATAAGCGCTGTATGATTTGTCACGATGCATCAAACAGCACAGAACTACCAATGAGTAAAAATGACGCATCAAACTATTCTAGCTTTATATCATCTCCGATTGTTAAACCTCTCGCTCAAGACCAGTCTCAACCTTTGCCTTATGGCGTTTTAGTTATCACTAGCTCTGAACCTAACCAGTTCATCACCGACTTACATGATGACTTTTTGCGCAACGTACGCGATATTATGTCTATTGTATTAACCTCAATGGAGGAAAAGCAGAATGAGCAGTAAAAATAAAGATTCAAGTGCCAAAGAGATTGCAAACGTATCTTCAATTTCTTCTTATGATGCTTCATTTGCTGTCCGTGCATTAACTGCAGATAAAGCATCTGCAGAGTTCAACCCTAGAAAGGCTCAAGAGTGGGCAAAAAAACGTCACGAAGCCCGCTTAAGAGCCGTCACAGCCTAAAGCAAGTGAGTCAGATGAAAATTCAATCCATCTGACTCGGTTTCCTACCTCACTTTCTTGGCGTCACTCGCCTACCTGCTAGCTTCTCGATCTCCTCTTTAAAACGTTCGTTTCCCAGTGCCATATCTAAATGCGTAGCAGATCGAATCCGTCCGAGTTCTTCTTCTGAGATGTGGTATTTAAATAAGGTTTGGAATTTAAAGGGGTCAGAACCCTTAAAAACGGACGATTCTAGTCACTCACCACATCACTATTGTTTAAGGGTTCTGACCCCTTTAAGATACTCGAAGGTCTCTCTTCAAGAAGGAAAAGATGCCAAGAAAACCCCGTTTCTTTTTACCAAATGTTCCGGTACATATAGTTCAGCGCGGCGCTTCTCGCGACCCCGTTTTCTTCGAGGATGAAGATTACAAAGCGTACGCTTTCTGGATGGAAGAAGCCGCCGTCAAATACAATGTTGCTATTCACGCTTTTGTCCTTATGACAAACCATGTTCATATTCTGTTAACGGCTCAATCTGGAGCAGATGTAAATCAGTTCATGCAGCATATTGGTCGACGTTATGTTCCTTTTATAAATCATAAATACGGACGTAGTGGCTCTATTTGGGAGGGACGGTTTAAAAGTAGCTTAGTACAATCAGACCGCTATTTTTTAGCCGTCATGCGCTACATTGAACTTAACCCCGTTAGAGCGAATATGGTCGATCATCCAAGTTTATATCGTTGGTCTAGCTTTCATCACAACAGCGGAGTCAAACCGCTTTCGTTTATTACGACTCACCCTGTCTATAGCGCCCTAGGTCGTAACACCGAAGAGCACTAAAAGGGGTCAGATCCCTTAAACATTAAGGGATCTGACCCCTTTAAGATCGACCCAATTTCAGGATTAGACGTCATTGATAACAGGCTGTTCGAGCTGCTTTTCGAATTCGCTTTTAGGAACAGGACGTCCTAAATAGTAACCTTGGCCACTATCACATTGAAATTCTCGCAACTGAATTAATTGCTCATTGGTTTCAATGCCTTCCGCAATGACTTGTAGACCTAATTTATGTGACATGGCAATAATCGCTTCTACAATTCGTTGGTCATCTGGATTTTTTTCTAATTCGGAAATGAAAAGGCGATCAATTTTCAAGGTATCAAAAGGTAAGTCTTTTAGTAGTTGCAATGAGGAATAACCAATCCCAAAATCGTCAATGGCAATCCCAATGCCCATGGCTTTGATTTTATTCAATACCTGGGACGCTAAGGTAATATCATGAAGCAATGCGGTTTCGGTGATCTCAATGCCTAGAAGTTTGGGATCGATGTTCGTTTCGTTCAAACATTGAATCAAATAAGGCAGCAGATGGGGTTCGGACAATTGTAAAGGGGATAAATTTATTTGAATGGTGAGTGGGGGCAAGTTCCGCTCCGAGCGACTTTGGATATAATCGCAAGCTTCTCGAATAACCCAATAACCTATCTCCAAAATTTGCCCTGTTTCTTCAGCAATCGGAATGAACTGATCAGGGGCAACCATTCCTTTATCGGCATGGTTCCAGCGGATCAACGCCTCAGCTCCGATGACTTGTTTTTTTCCGATACTAAACAGGGGTTGATAAAACAAAATGAACTCGCGATGGTGAATCGCCGATTGAATGTCTTCTTCCCAATGAATGCGATTGAGAGTTTTTTCTTTCATGGAATGACTGTAGAAACAGTATTGGTCTTTGCCTAAATGCTTCGCATGATACATAGCCATATCGGCGTTTTGCACGATAGAGACGATGTTGTCACCGTCTTCTGGCATTAATACAATCCCAAAAGACATGCTAATAAAATGTTCTTTCTGCTGGATTATAATTGCTTTCTTAATGGTTTCATTAAGTTTGTTTAGCCATTCCTTAACTTGTTCTTTGTCTCTGATGTTATGCAGTAGTACGCCAAACTCATCCCCACCTAAACGGCCAACTAGGTCATTCTCTTGAAGATTTTTCTGGATACGTTCGGCCGCACAACACAAGATATAATCCCCAACATCATGGCCAATGCTGTCATTGATACGTTTGAAGTTATCAATATCAAAATAGATAAAAGCGGTGTGGCTTTTGTGGGAATTCAATACCGCATCTTTCATTTTGTCCATTAAGAGTCGTCGATTGGGGAGGTGGGTCAGTGGATCGGTATAGGCTAACTTATGCAGTTCCGCTGTTTTGATGTCGACCAATGATTGCAGTTTGAGTGGGTAACGCAGCAGATAATACACAAACGTCGCACTTAATAGGCCAATCAAAAAACTGATTAAATACCATTGAGTAATGTATTGAGTATCCAGACCTTGATTTCGCCCAATCGTGAGCGTCCAGTTGCCGCTTGGTATCATGATGGGCGCTGTTACTGTAGAGCCAACAAACGCCTTTATCGGTTCTACAAAGACAATGGCTTCTTTTGATTCTGGAGGAATGCGCGACAATTGAAAAAGATACCCTTGATCGGCTAAACGATACAGTTCTGTCGATTGCAATAAGTCGTCTAAATAAATCATGGCAGAAACAAAGCCCCAAAAAGTTTCTTGACCATTTTGATCTATCAGGAAAACAGGGTTACGTCCCAACAATGCAATTCCCCCTTGAACCAGCTGAAAGGGGCCTGCCACCATGAGCTTTTTATTTTTAATTGAGTGAAGAGTCGCCTCACGGTACACGGGGTGCTTTAAAATATTCAATCCGATAGCGGACTTATTGCCTTCAAGAGGGAATATTTCAGTAATAATTCCATCTGGCGCGAGTTGTAGATTATTAATACCACCAATGGATGACAGGGTGTTTTCAGCAGTACGATCAAAATTACTTAAATCCCCATGAGCCTGAATGACTTCTTGGGAGATAACTTGGGTTGCGGCTAAAGACAGTGTAAGCCTTCTTTCGATAGAGGATGCTTGTGTTATGGCAATCTGATTGAGTAGTATGTCATGTTCTTTTTCAATCAGGGCTTGAGATAAATGTGCCCAATAAATACCGATGGCACTGACCGTAAAAAACGTCAAAACGGAGATGAATAGAATAAAAGAGCGCTTTTTTAAGGGCGAAAAAAACATGAAAAAAAATCCAACAAAAAACAACAGCATAATGAAAAGGTTATATCTTACTTTTATGTTAATTACGACACTAAAAGCACTAAAAGGGGTCAGATCCCTTAAACACCGAACCAGGTTGCAACTAACATTGGCGTTATTTTTAAGGGATCTGACCCCTTTAAGATAACCCCTTTAAGATACTCGAAGGTCTCTCTTCAAGGAGGAAAAGATGCCAAGAAAACCCCGTTTCTTTTTACCAAATGTTCCGGTACATATAGTTCAGCGCGGCGCTTCTCGCGCCCCCGTTTTCTTCGAGGATGAAGATTACAAAGCGTACGCTTTCTGGATGAAAGAAGCCGCCGTCAAATACAATGTTGCTATTCACGCTTTTGTCCTTATGACGAACCATGTTCATATTCTGTTAACGGCTCAATCTGGAGCAGATGTAAGTCAGTTCATGCAGCATATTGGTCGACGTTATGTTCCTTTTATAAATCATAAATACGGACGTAGTGGCTCTATTTGGGAGGGACGGTTTAAAAGTAGCTTAGTACAATCAGACCGCTATTTTTTAGCCGTCATGCGCTACATTGAACTTAACCCCGTTAGAGCGAATATGGTCGATCATCCAAGTTTATATCGTTGGTCTAGCTTTCATCACAACAGCGGAGTCAAACCGCTTTCGTTTATTACGACTCACCCTGTCTATAGCGCCCTAGGTCGTAACACCGAAGAAAAAATACAGAACTACTTATGTCTGTTTGAACGGCACCTTGATACTCGAGAATTATCAGCAATACAGTCCGCTTGGCAAACGGGGACGCCTCTTGGCGACAGCTATTTTAAAGAGAAAGTCGAAGCTCAACTAAAACAAAGGGTTGGTCAAGACTATCGCGGCCGCCCCTCTAAAAGGGGTCAGACCCCTTAAATACTTTTACTCTCCCATCTTATGGTTATAATTACGTATCTGACCTCTCTCTATAGGAATCCAGTCGTATGAAAATCCTACCTTCTATGTTACCTGTGATGTTGTTTTCTACTTTTTCAATTCAGGCCAATGCGTCGACCTGCGGATCATTCTCCATCGCCGATATGAATTGGAATTCCGCCAGTTTAATGGCGCATGTCGATCAATTCATTCTTAATCATGGCTATCAATGTGATGCTGAACTCGTCCCTGGTGACAGTGTTCCTACCGGATTGTCTATGATTGAAAAAGGTCGTCCTGATGTTGCGCCAGAGCTTTGGACTAATGGCATTAAAGAGGCGCTGGATAAAGGTGTCGCAAATAAACGCCTGCGTTACGCAGGTAAGTCACTCGTGAATGGAGGAGAAGAAGGTTTTTGGGTTCCGGCTTATATGATCGACCAATACCCTGAAATGGCAACCATAGAAGGGATTATTCAACATGCTAAATTATTTAAGCATCCTGAAAGTGATACGGCTTCCGCCTTTTATGGTTGTCCAGCAGGATGGACATGCCAAATCACGTCTGAGCACCTCTTCAACGCCCTTGAGCTAGAAAGCCATGAATTTGAAATGATTGATCCAGGTTCCGGTGCCGGACTGGCTGGAACCATAGCAAAAGCTCACGAGCGTCATTTGCCGTGGTTTGGTTATTACTGGTCACCAACCCCCGTACTTGGGAAATATGAAATGGTCAAAGTCGATTTTGGTAGTGGAACCGATGTTGAAGAATATCGCAATTGCACCACACAACCAGACTGTGAATCGCCAAAAGTGACTATGTACCCCCCCTCCCCTGTTTACACCATAACGACAGAGACATTTTCTCAGACAGAACCTCAAGCCTTTGAATACTTTTCAACACGCGGTTTTACGAACCAAGAAATGAGTACTTTATTAGCTTGGATGGAAGATAACCAAGCAGATGAAGAAGCGGCTATGTATTACTTTTTAGAACACTACCCTCACATTTGGAAAGCCTGGGTGTCTGACGAAGTTGCGTCAAAAGTAAGCGCGGCGCTTTGATTCAAAAATAAAGTCACCGGACAACAAACACCTTGATTAAAGGCCCATCAAACCGAGTAAGAGTGCCTACATGCCAAAAGGTAAACGCCGTAAATTAAAAAAAGCATGGAGTCTTTTATGGCGTATGTGGCTGACCTTTGCCTTGGTGTTACTGGTGTTTCGCTTTGCGCCGCTGCCGACGACGGCGTTTATGTTACAAAGCCCTTATCCGGTAAAGCAGGCTTGGATAAGCATTGATACACTGCCGCCACACATTCCGTTGGCGGTAGTGGCGTCAGAGGATCAACGTTTTCCCATACATTTTGGTATCGATGTTCTTGAAATCCGTAACGCGATAATTGATTACGGTGATGGAGAAGGATTACGTGGTGCCAGCACCATTACGCAACAGACGGCGAAGAACCTCTTTCTTTGGCCTAGCCGTAGCTTTTTACGCAAGGGTTTGGAAGCAGGTTTAGCGGTAGTCCTTGAAATGGTTTGGGGGAAAAAACGTATCCTTGAAGTGTATTTAAACGTGGCCGAGTTCGGTCAAGGTATGTACGGCGTCGAAGCCGCCAGTCAACATTACTTTGGTCGATCGGCCAGCACACTTTCAGCGACACAAGCGACGCGGTTGGCCATCATGCTGCCAAGCCCGCGTACTCGAACCCCTAACCGCTTAACACCTTACCTCCGTGAGAGAACAGAATGGGTTGAGCAACAAATGCAGCAGCTTGGTTATGATTACCTGAAAACCATTATTGATTAAAGCCGACTCAAAAGAGCCCCCAAGTTTGATAGTAACAAACCTAACCATCCAGCCATGCTGGACGTTTTTCGGGGGCCTGCCCACTGACCGCAGCGTCAACGCACTCTTTTAAGCTCCCAATACGAGAATGCCTACCTGTCAAACCGTGAGCATAATGCGCGTATTTACCCGAGTTGGTGAATAGACCTTTCGCTTCTGGTGGGAAAACAGGCTCTGTAATTGAACACCAACACAGATCAGGAATCAGCCGCACACCGGCTTTCTCTAATCGATCAACTAGCCCTTCAGATTTTGTTTGATTCAAGACCTCTCGCCCAATGGTGATGATCATTTTAGTGGCTGGATTGCATTGGTTATCACCCAGTAAATCGGCGACCCGACGTACTTCATTAATAGACGCATGAGGGCTACCAATAGCCACTAGGTCTACGGTCATTTCCCCCTGGTTCAGCTCTGTCCATGCACAAACGAAGTCAGCCATCCCGATAAAACGTCGTTCGGCATCGGCATGCGGCGATTGCGCACCTTCCGGTGTGTGTCCAGCAATATGCAACATAGGCGCGCCCGATGTGGTACCAAAAGCCGCACACAATGCTTTTAAATCGTCCTTGGTTGGGTGCAAATGCTCAATTCCCGTTAGTAAAGGGATATGATCCGGCGATTCACGTCCCGCTAACCAACCTAATAAAGGCCAGAACAGGTCGTCGTGAAGGCCTAATGTTGCAGGAGGAGAAACAGCAATGACCTTGTGAGCCACGCGCCCCTCTTGGGTATAGACTCCAGAAGCCGGCGCTCGACCTGTCATAGCTATAAATAAATCGAGATAATCTGGGTGTTTCGGACTGCGTGCTCCCAGTACGGTATTGGCGTAGATAACCGCATTGGACTCTGACCAGCCAATGGTCTCTCCTTCGACTGGCGCATCGTCTAATAAATAAGGCGCGCAGGTAAAAGTCGGGCGCGCGCCCATACGTACATAGGCATCGGCCAGCCGACTTGCTCGTCTTCCAAAATCAGCCGAGATATTTTGTGATGTCCAATTTTCTCTATCCACTGAAATCGCATTAATCGTAGTAGGAACGACCACCTTAGCACCCAGATCAGCCAATTTTTCCGCGAAAATTAAATTGGCCGAATGAGCCAGAATACAACCATCTATGTGGCCTCGGGTGACATTAGTGAGTTGCCGAACCCCAGCCACAGAAGCCATTAGGCAAATAATGTCCATCGCCATTTTCGCCGCTGGACCTGAGGTTCCGCTTAATAAAGATTGGTCTTCATCGGTTAATTCAATATCACCCAGTTTAGTCACGTCAAGACTGAGCTCTTGACTACCCACTATTAGCTTAGATCCAGAAATAGACGCGGCTTTCGACTCTGCAAGCCGCGCGTAATCTTTCGCCGACAAGGACAGCGTTGGCAAGGGTTTTCCAAACACTCTATCCGCTACCAACGCACCTAAGGTTAAGATTTCTTCAGGCTCTTTAAAAACCAAGGCCGCTGGCGCGAGTCCATTTAAAGACAGTTCTAACAGCACGCCGCTGCCGCTGCAAGACCCTCTGGACGTCGGCATCTGCAAGATTTTCCCAGCAACAGATGCCCCACAATCAGGATGATGGACGTCGATAATACGCCCCGTCTCTGGATCGACTCCACCCCAAAAACTCAGCCCTTCGGCACAACAAAGAACGTCACCGGACGCCTCACCTTCCACAAAAATGACGCTTTGTTTTTTACTGTTGTCCGATAAGCTGTCCATAGTACCTCTGAAAAATGCCCCTGAAATAAAGTTAAGTGGATCGATCCATCAAAAAGTGTGATGTCCTTAAAAACACAACGGTCTTTAATTAACCTCATTACTTTTACTTAAAGAACCTGTTTAAAGAATTGTCGATCTGTTGTAAACCTTTTTTCTATTTTCCCATTAAAAAGCCGTATGTGTCTCTTTATAGGCAGGTCGTTGACGAATGCGTTTTACATAAGCCGCTACCTTAGGTGATGGCTCGAACCACTTAAAAGTAATTGAGAAGTCTAGAAGGCCACCAAACACGACATCGGCGGCGGTAAATTGTTCGCCAAGCGCCCAATCAATTTCAGGTGTCATCTCTTCAATCGTGGCTAATACACGTTGCATATCACCCCAACCCGCCGACATTGGGTCAGGATGCTCAAAGCCACACGCGGCAAGAGAGAAGGCCGGCTCAATGGTGTTACCAGCAAAAAACAAGTAGCGATAATAGGCCGCTCGTTCAACCGACCCTATTTCAGGGGCTAGCTTCTTTTCAGGAAACTTATCCGCAAGATAAGCACAAATAGCCGAGACTTCTGTTACTACAACCTCGCCATCCACCAGTGTAGGTAGCTTCCCCATGGGGTTGATGTTGCGAAAGTCAGCCGAGTTATTTTCGTTTGTCTTAAAATCGATCCTAATTTGCTCATGCGGAGCATCCAGCTCTTTCAGCATCCAGTCAGTAGAGATAGCCCGGCTCATTGGGTTGTAATAGTGCTTCATACTTAAAACTCCTCGTCGTTATATTGATGTTAAACCCTGTGTTGAATTGAATAAAACGTTGCCTAAGATGTGGAGTATAGGGTATTTTATGCCATTTAATGGCATATTAGATAAATGATCAATACCAGCTTTGAACAACGTACGGAACGACGTAATCGCCTCATTGGTTTACTTCGCTCTGAAACCTACTGGAAAACCGCTGACTTGCGTGAGCAATTGGGCATCAGTCAGCGTACCTTAATGCGTGAACTGGCTGAGTTAAAACGTGCCGGGTATCCTATTGAATCCGAAAGGGGTCGTGGTGGTGGCATTCGCTTAAATGGTCGATGGGGTGTGGACCGCCTGCAATTGAGTCATCATGAAGTGGTTGAGCTGATACTTTCATTGGCCATTATGGAGTCTTTGCAATCCCCTCTTCTTACCAGTAACTTAAAAGCGATTAAACAGAAACTGTTCCAAGCCTTCCCTCAAGAGCAAAGAAACTCTGTCAGCACTATCCGTAAACGCATTATGATTGGTGACAATGCGGGAGCAAATACCGTCTCTCGCTACACAGCACCCGGGTCACACATTTCCGAGAACATCGCCGAGGCGTTTTTAGCACAAAGATGTTTAGAGATCGACTACCAGTCCGACACCGGAGAACACACCACGCGGGTAATTGAAGCCCAGTATATCTTGTTGAACTGGCCGATATGGTACATCACGGCTTGGGATCACCTTAGATCGTCCTCGAGGATGTTCCGCATAGATAGAATACAAAACGCTCGACTGGTCAGAGGTCATTTCCAACTCAAGCCGATAGAGGTATTCATCGGTAGTTATACGCCCTATTACCAAAGCATTTAACGCCATTTTACGGTTCATCACATAAAATTTGAGCGTTCTTTATACTAAGTGAAATTGACAATTCATACCGTGTTCTTTTAATGGGGCAATAACTTGATAAGCGTCATTCTTGTGCCTCAAAGAACCCTTGGTGAGAGTATTACCGGAGGTAAGAGGAAGGCTGTTTCATTTTTATTTTTTACACCAGTACAAGGGAGAGAAACTGACACACGTCGCTCGCTTCTATGAGATATATCGACACTATTTTTCTCAAAAAAATCACCTTCGCCGGATTCATCCAGACTGATGTAGACTAATTCAGCACAAATTTTTCGATCTAACAACCTTAAGATATAAAGAATATGCCATTATGTGGCCCTACAAGCATTGCACTAAACGCCAATCTTCCCCTGTCATAACAAAGTCAGGATGTATCCCGATAATTCTCGATAACTCAAAAATCTGAGCTCCATCGATACAGCATGATGATATTCCCAATACTTTCTAAAAAAGGATACATGAAGACATCCAAATACGACAAAAATATGAAAGTTGCAATGTTTACTAATATAAGGGAACATGCGATTAAGTCGGTAACATGAGATAATTTCGCCGACACCGAATTTACCAGCAAACGCAGCAAAACTCGCAAAGAACTCTTCCTTGGTCGAATGGATGAATTGATTCCTGGGCGGCAGCTTGAAGCCCAAATTGAACCCTTCTATCCAAAAGCAGTTAACGGCCGTTGCCCCTATCCTTTGTCTACCATGATACGCATTCACTTTATGCAGAACTGGTACAACATGGGAGACCCTGCCATGGAGGACGGGCTTTATGAGATTACCTCTATGCGGCTGTTTGCTGGGTTATCCTTAGCAGGCGTAATACCTGATCACACCACCATTATAAACTTCAGGCATTGACTGGAGAAACATAAGCTTGGGCGTAGGTTCTTTAAAAAAGTCCACAAATGGCTATCAAATTCAGGTATTGACTTCACAGAAGGCACTGTCGTTGACGCGACTATTATTGACGCCGCTAGCTCGACCAAAAATAAAGCATATAGCACGTTACCCAGAAAGGCACCATACCAAGAAAGGAAATCAATGGTTCTTTGGATTGAAGGCACATATTGGAGTCGATGCTAAACGTGGTTTGGTGCACAGTTTTACCACCACATTCGCCAATGAGCATGACTTAAAGCAAATCCATGAACTGATGCATGGGGATGAATTATTTGTATCCGCTGACTCGATATATCGTGGCGTAAAAAAACGTGAGGAAACCAAAGATAAGACGTTGGACTGGTTGATTGCAGAGATACCAAGCAAGGTTCAGGAATGGAAGAAGCATCCCCGTATTAATAAAAAGCCCATTAACACTGAGTACATAAAAGCGAGCATCAGAGCAAAAGTAGAGCACCCGTTTCGAATACTCAAGTGCCAGTTTGGCTTCCGCAAAGTAGTCTATAAAGGCTTATCAAAAAATGACAATAAGCTCGCAGTGTTGTTTGCACTGGGAAACATACTGCGAGTGGATCAGATAATAAGGTCTGCACGAGGTTAATCCGTCTTGATGACGGTAGTTGGAGTTTTATGGCTCCAACTAGGGAACAAGACACGCTAAACACTGAGATTTGGAGAAAATTGAAAGGCAAATCAAGTCAGCAAGCGACTTAGTGCTAATTAGCTAACTTATTCGCATATTCCCTAGACTAACCAAACACAAAATTAATAGGCTCACTTTTTATTATTGAAATAAAGACATACCGCTCTTAATAAAATACAATTTTTTACTTGTACTTTACTGCTGTAAGCATATGATTATCAGTTTTGGAAGGGGTTAATTATGCCTGTTCGTATCGCAACACTTGGCGACCTAAAAGCCATCGCTGATTTAGTTGAATTCCATGCCTACCCTGAACTTAATTGGAAGCACGCCACTTTCAGCCGTCGCGCCACTCTTGCAACAGCTAAGCAGTTTATCCTCTCTCCAGATAATGAGGTTTTTCTAGCCGTTAAAGATGATCAGATCGTTGGCTACGCTTTCTGCCTAATTTCCAGATACTTTTTCTCTGAGCAGCTGTTCGGCGCTGACTTATCATTTTATGTGAAACCTGAGGCTCGAGGAGGTTTCCTAGGGGCCAGCATGATTAGAAAGATGAAGCGTTATTTAAAAGAAAAAGGCGCTTTGGAATTATTTTTGACTATTAACAGTGGTGTAGACGTCGATAACACAGTCAAGCTTTCAAAAAGTTTAGGTGCTGAAAATTTAGGCAGTAGTTTAAGTTTAAAAATTAAAGGATAAGAAAATGTGTGGACCTTACATATCACTAGCGCCAGTATCTGATGATGGCGAAAACAATTATGATGGAGAAACAAGCCTTAATAACAACCTCCTGTTTAAAGTAAACACTTACTACTACGTAAATAGCAACAACGACAGAGTCGTCTGGCTAAGCTTGGATGACAACACCACTTACGATGCATCAGTAGACCATTTGTTAACTCTTGAATCTAGCGATGTTAACAATTACAGCTATGTCTATAAATATTCAGGGTCCCCTTTAGCTGTTGGTACGAACACCTTTTATTTTCGTGATGATTACTACTCCAGTGGATATGTGGCTTCTGATATAGTTTCTATCATTTTCTCAGCCACTACGATTCCAGAAAACAAACCAGCTAGTTCCACTGCTGTTGATTACACTGTTACTTTTACTTCAGCTGTTTCTAACGTAACAATAGATGACTTCCAGCTAACCACAACTGGAACCGCTTCCGGTAACATTAGTGAAATTAACGGGAGCGGAACAACTTACACGGTCACAGTAGACTCACTAGAAGGAGAAGGAACGACTCGATTAGATATTAAAGCTGGAACAGATATAATAGATAATCAAAATACACTGTTTGCTGAGTACAATAGCGGAACAGTTCATACTGTTGACACCGTTGCACCAACCGTTACTTCCATAACTCGCTACTCCCCTAGTGAAGCTCAAACCGAAGACGATTCATTGACATTTGAAGTGGTCTTTTCTGAATCAGTAGCGAATGTTACGAGCGATGATTTCATCATTTCAGGCACCACTGCAACAGCAAGCCTTTCTACTGTTAATGATTCTACCTACCACTTAACACTGTCTGGCGGAAACCTCGCGGATTTAAATGGCACTGTTTCAGTTGCGCTCTCAAGTAGTCACAATATTTCAGACACCCATAGTAATTTATTAGTTAATGTATCACCCACCGGATCAAGTGAGTCTTATACTGTCGGCACTCCTGATATAGTTGCCCCTGATGCGCCAAGTGGTCTTGATCTCCTCATTGCTAGTGACTCAGGAAGCTCTTCTTCTGATGACGTAACGAGCATTACAACACCTTCGATCAGCGGTAACGCCGAAGCCAATTCCACGGTCATACTTTACGATACCGATGGTAGTACAGAATTGGGCTCGGTTACCGCCGACGGTTCAGGCAACTGGTCAATCACATCCAGTACATTAACGGAGGGTGACCACAACTTAACCACCAAAGCCAGGGATGCCGCTGGCAATACCTCGGTTGCCTCATCGGCCTTAACGGTCACCATTGACACCGACGCACCCAATGCGCCGTCGGTAGCAGATCTGTCCTCTGCATCCGATTCTGGCTCATCAAGCACAGATAACGTTACCAACGACACCACACCAACGGTAACAGGCACCGCGGAAGCCAATGCCACCGTCACCCTGTACGATACCGACGGCAGCACCTCATTGGGTTCGGTTACCGCAGACGGTTCAGGCAATTGGTCAATCACATCCAATACATTAATGGAGGGTGACCAAACTTTAACTACCAAAGCCACGGACGCCGCGGGTAATACCTCAGTTGCTTCAGCAGGATTAACTGTCACCATCGACACCGCGGCACCAAGTGCGCCATCGGTAGCCGATCTTGCTAACGCCTCAGATTCTGGCTCGTCGAATAGTGACAACATCACCAACGACACCACACCCACGGTGACAGGTACCGCCGAAGCAGGCGCCAGCGTTACCCTTTACGATACGGATGGCACCACTTCATTAGGCTCGGTTACCGCAGACGGTTCAGGCAACTGGTCAATCACATCCAGTGCCTTAACAGACGGTGCACACACCTTAACCACCAAAGCCACGGACGCCGCGGGCAATACCTCAGTTGCTTCAGCAGGATTAACGGTCACCATCGACACCGCCGCGCCAAATGCGCTGTCGGTTGCCGATCTTGCTGATGCTTCCGATTCTGGCTCGTCGAATAGTGACAACATCACGAGCGACACCACACCCACGGTAACAGGAACCGCGGAAGCCAATGCGACCGTCACCCTGTACGATACGGATGGCACCACTTCATTAGGCTCGACTACTGCAGACGGTTCAGGCAACTGGTCAATCACATCCAGTGCCTTAACAGACGGTGCGCACACGCTTACCACCAAATCCACCGATGCCGCGGGCAATGTCTCAGTCGCTTCATCAGGATTAACGGTCACCATTGACACCGCCGCGCCAAATGCGCTGTCGGTTGCCGATCTTGCTGATGCTTCCGATTCTGGCTCGTCGAATAGTGACAACATCACGAGCGACACCACACCCACGGTAACAGGAACCGCGGAAGCCAATGCGACCGTCACCCTGTACGATACGGATGGCACCACTTCATTAGGCTCGACTACTGCAGACGGTTCAGGCAATTGGTCAATCACATCCAGTACATTAACGGAGGGTGACCACAACTTAACCACCAAAGCCACGGATACCGCTAGCAATACCTCGGTTGCCTCATCGGCCTTAACGGTCACCATTGACTCCACCGCACCCAATGCGCCGTCGGTAGCCGATCTTGCTGATGCTTCCGATTCTGGCTCGTCGAATAGTGACAACATCACCAGCACCACTACGCCCACACTGACAGGAACAGCGGAAGCCAATGCGACCGTCACTCTGTACGATACCAACGGCAGCGGCACCACCTCATTGGGCTCGGTTACGGCCGACGGTTCAGGCAATTGGTCAATTACCTCCAGTGCCTTAACAGACGGTGCACACACCTTAACCACCAAATCCACCGATGCCGCGGGCAATGTCTCAGTTGCTTCATCAGGATTAACGGTCACCATTGACACCGCCGCGCCAAATGCGCTGTCGGTTGCCGATCTTGCTGATGCTTCCGATTCTGGCTCGTCGAATAGTGACAACATCACGAGCGACACCACACCCACGGTAACAGGAACCGCGGAAGCCAATGCGACCGTCACCCTGTACGATACGGATGGCACCACTTCATTAGGCTCGACTACTGCAGACGGTTCAGGCAACTGGTCAATCACATCCAGAGCCTTAACAGACGGTGCGCACACGCTTACCACCAAATCCACCGATGCCGCGGGCAATGTCTCAGTCGCTTCATCAGGATTAACGGTCACCATCGACACCACGAATCCAACTGTGACCATTACGAGCGGTTCACTCGCTTATACGGAGAATGATGTAGCCGCGGCGATTGACAGTGCGATGACATTAACCGAAGCAGGAAGTTCAGGCTCTTCTGTATTGACCGTACAAATTTCGGCCAATGCTGAAGCATCCGATACTCTGTCTCTAGCAACGGGGACAGCAACTGGCATTAACATCAACGGAACCGATTTACGTTCCGATACAACGAGCATAGGCACAGTAACCACCTCGAGTGTCACCAACAACACAACCTGGACACTCACCTTCCTATCATCCGCAACAGCGGCCAATATTCAAGAGGTGCTTCAGGCGATTCGCTACCACAACACATCAGAGAGCCCCAGCAGTTCAGCCCGCACCGTAACCTTTAACTTGACTGATGGCGCAGGCAACCAGGGTACGAGCACTCGTGACATTGCTGTGTCAGCCGTGAACGACGCGCCTGTCATCACCTCTGGTGCGACGGGGAGTGTCAATGAAAATGCCGCCACCAGTACCGCGATTTACACCGCCACCGCCTCGGATGTGGACGACGACACCGTCACCTACAGTTTATCAGGTGACGATGCGGAGCAACTCAACATCAACGCGACCACTGGGGTGGTGACACTCAACGACTCCGCCGATTACGAAACCAAAGCCAGTTACAGCTTCAATGTAATCGCCACCGATGATGGCACCGGCACCTTGACCGATACCCAAGCGGTTGTGGTCAGTGTAAACGACGTCAATGACGCGCCAGAAGGCGCCGATAAATCCGTTTCCATTAGTGGCTTACAAGCGCATACCTTTGCCGCCTCTGACTTTACCCTAACCGATGTGGAAAACGACGGATTATCTGGTATACGCATTGATGTGCAGTCGCTAGACAGCGGTCTACTAACACTATCAGGGGTCACCGTAACCGACGGACAGATTATTAATCTCGCCGATTTAGGCAATTTAGTGTATGCGCCTACCGCGTTTGGTAATGATGCTTTCACCTTTAGTGTGATTGATGACTCAGGTTCAATAAATACAATAGATACAACGCCGAATACCTTTTCGTTTGGCGTAACGCCTGTACCAGAAACACCAACGACACCAACCGCTCCGCCAGCGGATGCAACCGTTGTTGATGGCGCATTTGTTAGCTCTTCCACAGAAGAAGATGAAAATGGGGAGGCAATTGACGTCATATCCGTTTTCCCAACGACAGCAGACCGCTCAGACACAAACCCAGCGTCTGAATCGGCCGATGTGCCTCTGCATTTCTCTGATGACGCAGGTAACGTGGTAGTCACCACCGTCAGTTTACCAACAGGCGTTGGTATCAAAGCGAGAGCCAACAATACCGCCAAAACCAAAAATGCAGAAACCGATCTCGTCAGTCTAATCAATAAGTTCTCAACCGCAGGGTCGGACAAGGACGAAGCACTCGCAAAAGGTCAAACCTTTTTAAATGAGGCGTCTGATGCAGGCAACCAACTTTGGGTGAATGAAGTGGTACTGGAACTAGGTCAAAACCAAAGCTCCAGTGGCACAACCATTAAGGTATCAGGTACTTCAGATACCACACAAGAAGAAGCGCTCGTCATTGATGCCCGTCAACTGTCGCCTGGCACCGTATTGGATCTAAGCGACATAGAGTTTGCTGTTATCGTGGGCAGCGGTATTCAAGTCCGCGGTGGTGCGGGTAAAAACGTGGTCTTCGCAGGCGCGGGTAACCAAGATATTATCCTCGGTGCGGAAGACGATGAACTGCACGCTGGTGATGGCAATGATCTTATCGGCTCCAAAGGCGGTGATGATTTCTTATTCGGGGACGCGGGCAACGATACCGTCGTTGGTGGCACGGGTAACGACACCTTAAATGGCGGCACCGGTGATGACGTACTTCAAGGCGGCCAACAAAGCAAAGGAGAATTCACCTTTAGCTTAACAGCCGATGGCAAAATACAAACCACCTACATACCTGATGATGCTGACTTCTCTGATTTAGGCGCGGTATCGTCGTCATTTACTGGCGATTGGTATACTCGACCTGTGTACATCATCGAAGGCGAAGCGCTTGCGGTTGATACCTCTCAAGCAAACGTCGCAAACTTTGACCAAGCTGGCTTTGTGCTTCAAGGCAACCAAGACTATGCTTTCTTGGCCTCTGATGTCGCGCGTTTAAAAACCATTGCCGTTTTATATACCGCCGTGGTTGGAGCGCGACCGACCCTTGCCGAGTTAAATGATTTTGCATCGGGCCAACACAATGTGGATCAATTAGCGACTCTGGCACTGGATTTTTGGCAAGCCAAGTCAGGTTTTACCGATCAAACCGACGTGCAAACGCAAGTCAGCGGCCTGCTGAATGCCATGTGGGGAGCCAATAACGTCACCCAGCAAGACATCAACAGTGCGGTCAGCCAGATGAATAGTGGCACAACACTTGAATCCTGGTTAGTGCAATTAGTCGATAACAGCAAGTCAACGGCCTTGATGGCTGACAACAGTGGTAATTTGCAATTGGCTCAGACCCTGGATGTAGCCGAAAGCGGTTTAATGCCAGACGCGGGTGAAGACATACTCAACGGCGGTGACGGTAACGATACGCTGATTGGCGGTCATGGCAGCGACATCCTTAACGGTGGCACCGGCATCGATACAGCGCAGCAATTTAGAGCCTCCACCGATTACCAAACTCTCTTAACCTCTGACGGCAAAATCACCTTGGTGTATACAGATAAAGCCTATGTGGAAACGGATACCCTGAACAGCGTTGAAGTGGTTACCTTCTCGGACACCACTGAGAACTTCGCCGCCACAAACTTATCCGCCTACACACTGAAATACCTTGCCGCCCTGAAACAACTGGTGACTGGAGAAAGCGTTACTTTAGAGGAATTAAGTCAGTATCAAGAAAGTGGCCTCACTCTGTTTGGGCAAGCTCAAGCGCTGATGACATCAGAGCAATACCAAGCCAAATGGGGGGCATTGGATAATAGAAGCTTTGTGGAGCAAGTATCCAACGCGGTGATCGAGACACCGCTGAACGAAACCGAAGTGGATTACTGGACGTCAAGGCTGGATACGAATCTATCGAGAGAAGACGGTTTTGTGCTCTTAACAGGGATGCCAAGCTATCAAGAGGAAGTGGTGGGCGACGGTCTGATGATTTAAACCACAACGTCTTGTCGGGCTCTAGCCCGACAAGACGTTGATATTATTAATAATTGTTGCGTCCTGTAGGTCGGCCTTCAGGCCGACAATGCCCTGATCCCCCGACAACACCTTGATATTATCGATCATTATTGCATCCTGTAGGTCGGCCTTCAGGCCGACAATACGTTGATATTACTGATCCTTGTTGCGCTAAAGCACAACCTACTTTTCGCGCGATTTAGCCCGATAAGACGTTGATATTTCTGACTATTATTGAGCTAAAGCACAACCTTTTCGTTTGATTTAACCCGAAAACACCTTGATATTACTGATCATTATTGCGCTAAAGCACAATCTACTGTTCGCTTACAGGGACAAAAAGAGGTTTGCCATTGAGTTCCGTCATGGCAAGTTTTTGTCGATAAAGCGGTTCTAGATTAGTTTGAGTGAGCAAATCGCTGGCTTTTCCCCAAATCGGTGGACGGTCTGGATACAAAAGTAGAATATGAGAGCACCATTGGGCGGCAACATTCACATCGTGCAGAGACATGACCACCGCTTTCCCTATTCTGGCTTGCTCTTGTAATAGCCCCATTACAGCAACTTGATAATGTAAGTCCAGATGATTTGTTGGTTCATCCACCAGCCAAACCTCTGGGTCTTGAGCCATTAAAGTAGCTAATGCGGCTCGTTGCCGCTCTCCTCCAGATAAACTGCTTAACGCTCGCTCACGAAAAGGCGTTAAATCCAAACGATCTAATGCGACGAGAGCTAAGTCAAGGTCATGTTGGTTCTCCATTTCCCAAGGAGACAAGTGAGGAAAACGTCCTAATAAGACGGTTTCTAACACAGTGGCAGGAAAACCGTCTTGATGTTCTTGAAACATGATGCCAATTTTCTGCGCCAATGTTACACGATGTATGGTGTTAATGGGCCGATTATTTAATTCAATACACCCTATTGCTGATGCTTTCAAAGCGGCTAAAGTATGCAGTAAAGTGGTTTTCCCTACGCCATTGGGGCCCAAAATACCCCACATCTGCCTCGCTTGAAAAGTTAACGATAACGCATGCTCTGGTCGAGCAATTTGGTTGGGAATGTCGGCCAGTAGATTGATCAGAGTCAATTCAGTCATACACGGCCCCGTTGCAGCAGATACAAGAAGGTTGGCACACCCAATAAAGCCGTTATCACCCCTACAGGCAGTTGCTCCGGCGCAATCACTGTGCGCGCCAACGTATCGGCTAAGGTCACCAAACAACCGCCAGCTAAAGCACTTGCAGGGAGAATCAATCGCTGATCATTACCTAAGACCATCCGTAACATATGCGGAACCACCAATCCAACAAAACCAACACTGCCCGCTGTCGTGACGGCAATGGCCGTCAGTAAACTGGCTAGCAGAAACACAAGACGCTCTAAGCCTTTTACATTGACACCCAATGAGGCCGCTTGCAAAGGCCCCCGCGCCAATACATTTAGACTGCGGCCCAGTGGCATTAAGATCAAACATGTCGGCACCAATATCAGCCAAGCAAGCCAAGGTGTACTGGCGTAGGATAAATCACCCATCAACCAATACAGCATTCCTGGTATTTTATGGGGTGGCGCGAGCGCCAGCATTAAGGTAATCAACGCCCCCCAGCCCGCCCCAATCACCACACCAGTAAGCAACAGGCGCATGGTCGCCATGTTCCCCAAACGAGTGGAAAGCCCAAAAACTAATAAGGTAGATAAGACGGCTCCAAGAAACGCCATACCAGACATCAGTATCCCGCTAATACCGAGCAAAATGGCCGTCAATGCGGCCACAGATGCACCGCCAGATATCCCCAAAACATAAGGATCAGCCAGAGGATTTCGCAGTAATATTTGCATTAACGCTCCCGCGACAGCTAATAAGCCACCAGTGGCGAATGCCGCCATTACACGAGGCAAACGCAACTCAATGACTAACGTTTGGTTGAGACCGGAGCCTTGTCCAAGTAACGCTTGCCACACCGCGTAAGGCGACAAACTCACACTGCCTTGAGTAATCGACAACACGACACTCAATAAAGAAAGGGCCGCCAATATCATCAGCGGCCAGAGTATGCCGCGACGATGCGTTACATCGCGTGTATTAACGGCGAGCACGAGCGGTATCCAGTCTTTGGCAAAGAATTTTTGCGCCTTCTAATAAGCGCGGTGTGGGTCGCTGGATTAATGAGGGTGGTACAAAAAACAAATTGCCTTGTTGCGTAGCGAGCAACTCAGGAAACTTACGCCAGTTCTCTAACCAGTGTGCATTGCGTTCACCCATACCACCTGCAATAACGGCTTCTGGATTTTTCAGCAAGACGGCTTCTTGATTCAGTCGTGGTATCAAGCGAGGCGAGTCAGTAAAGACGTTCACACCACCGCATAGAGTCACCACCTTGCTAATGTAATGTTGGCCATTCATCGACATTAGCGGCTCTTCCCATACTTGATAGAAAGTGGTTACTGACGCGGCGTTTTGGTAACGTTCACGTAACGCCTGAATCCCTAAGCGAAAGGCTTTCGACTCGGCATTTGCTGGCTTTGAGGTACCCGCAAGTTTGCCCATGTTTTCGATATTGCGAGCGATGTCTTCGAATTCATGGGGTTCCACGTAGTAAACGGGTAAGCCTAAACGCGCCAAAGTCTCAAGCTGTTCAGTTGGGTTACCTGTTCCCCATGCTAGAATCAAATCCGGTTGCAAACTAATCAAACGCTCTAAATCTAAACGCGTATGACTGCCCACCGAGGCGACGCTTTTAGCGGCTTCAGGGTAATCGCTGTAAGACACCACAGCCACAACCTTATTACCCGCGCCAGCGGCATAAATCAACTCGGTCGCACCGGGAGATAACGCCGCAATTCGCTCCGCCGGATGATCAAGGCAAACGTTGAGCTGACGATCATCTAGCACACAGATCGCTTCCGCTGAAGCGGCTGGGACAAAGGCCCAGCCGCTTAACCAACACGCAACTATCGAACAGGTGATTCGCATTAGTCTACTCATTAAAAAGCTGAGTAATTCAGAGTTAAGAACACACCTCGACCCGGATTAAAGTAACCTTTGGCCGTTTGATAGGATTTGTCCAAGGCATTTTTAACGCTGATTTCAGCCTTCCAATCGGTTGCAAAGTCATAACTTGCGCGCACATTAATGGTCACATAGCCCGTTAATGTCTCGGCGCTGCCTAAGGTGGTTGCACGGCCTGTAGCACCCATCAATGTTATGCCTGCTTGTCCTTTATCAAACAAACGATCGGCACTGAAACGCGCACTGCGTTGCGCTCGTTTAGGTAACTGAAAACCCGTATCTTGATCTTTGGCATCGAGCCAAGTAAACGCCGCCCTGAGCTGCCATTGATCTAAAGTAATACCAGACGCAAGTTCGACGCCCTGTACTTTAGAGTCCACATTATACGCCGCCCAAGACCCTGTGTAGTTTGACCATATCACCATATCGCCATAGGACGCATCAAACACAGCGGCATCCCAAAACATGGCATCATGGTCGGCTCGAATGCCCAATTCAAGGGTTTCAGATTTCGTTGCCTTCAGCGTCGGATCACCACTGTTGGGATAATATAAATCATTAAACGTAGGCGCTTCAAAGGCTTTGCCATAGCTGGCTCGTACCGTATGAATCTCATCTAATTTGTAACCTGCTGCAATGCCACCCGTTGTAGAATCACCGTAAGCACTGTTGTGATCTTGACGGATATTAAGCTGTAAACTGGTTGAACCAAAGTCAAACAGGGATTGAGCAAAGGCGGCCTCATTACGTCGATCTGGTGCTTGATAACGTGTCACCTCAATGCGGTCTTCCGACGTCTCTGCGCCGACTACAAACTCATGGTCGCCAGACCAAATGGTGTTGCTCCAGCGAGCGGTTTGCGTTTTAGTATCGTATTTATCACCCGAAGACAGAGTGGTACTTTCATTACGCGTCTGGGACAATTTTAGCTCGGTATCCCAGTCTTCTAATACTGGCACGCTTACACCTAAGCCAATCACTTGTACTTGGTAATCGTTTTCATCACCGACATAATGATTACGCCCTTCGCTGTTCATAATCAAACCGCTTATACGTGCCCCGCTGGCAAATTTGTGCCCAAGGTTAAGCAATAGGTTTTCGTTCTCGTAACCCTGCTCACCTTCGCCTTCTTTGATAATATCACCGTCGGTTTTAAAACTTCCTACTGACAAAAGGTATTGAGAGTGATTACTGGCACCCGACAGCGTGGCGTCGGCCGTTTTCGTGTCGAACGACCCGCCTCCTATAGACACATCCAATTGTTTTTCATCACCTGCCTCAGGTAAAAACGCTTGGATTACCCCACCCACAGCATCAGCGCCGTATAAGGTCGCTTTCGGGCCACGTACAATTTCCAAACGATCAATTAATGAAGTTGGAATATTTTCAAACGGCGCGCCGCCAGAGGTGGCTGAATACAAAGGAATGCCGTCCAATAAAAATTTAGTCGATTCAGCACTGGCACCGCGCATGTAAACACTGTTCGCTTTGCCATAACCACCGTTCGAGCTAATATCTACACCTGGTTGAGCGGCTAACAGCTCGCTCATTTCTTGCGCTTGTTGAGCGTTAATTTCTTCACGAGTAATGACCGTAACGGACGACAGTGTGTCGGCGGTTTCTAAAGGCGTTGAGGTTGCGGTAACCACCAAGGGCTTTAAAGGTAATGCGTCAGCCGTTGCGACGTCCGCTTGAAGCGCCGTAGCTGAGATAATACTAAGCGCCACGATGGATTTCGTGAACGCCGGAGGAGTTAATTGAGTAATCATAAGTCGAGTCTACCGTTGCACTGCGCACGCCCGCACAGTGGTGACATATTGGTTCCAGCTTATTACGCGGAACCCCCCGTTACAGGCAGGTCTCCGGACTCAAAAGTTGCTAACGCAAGCTTTGTCGCCTTCCCATGATGAACCACAGTGGCCGTGTGACAAAGTGTGACTTTTTTACCGTTGCGGGGGCAGCGTCAGAGTTTCACTGACTTCCCTATTGTTGTTAACGACACGCTAACAACCTGTAACGGCGCGTACTCTACCATAAATCTAATAAGGGTCAGAGCTCTTCCTCGTTACTTATAAAAATATACGCGTTGAGACAGCCTTTGTAGGTATTGGTCACTCTTTCAAAAGAAACATCAGAGCACTTTCAATAATGCGTTGATCTCATAAGCACCACCGCACTAAAAATGGTCCATTTGTGGACTAGATACGTACTTTTCGGAGGTATGAATTAAGAGGCATAAAGTGTACGCTCTTAAAAACAGAGGATTTCAACCTAGAAACACGATTCACAGAATCAGTAATAGTACTTTCAAGAGTAATAATCACGCTACATTCGTTCTGACGATGGTACCGTTTTATCGTTACACAAATAAATGTAAACGGTAGTGCTAACCACTAACCACTTTTAAGGGTAAGAAAACCTGTCTTAAGAAAGACATTTTCCAGACAATTTTAAGCAAATAAGCAATCGTTGCTAACATTAAAATAATTTAGATAGAGGGGATAACGATGGGTTTTTTCTCAAACAGCTCGGTTAGAACAAAGTTGATCACTGGTTTTGGAATTATCATTCTAATTATGATGGTATTGGTTACGTTAGGTATCCGAAACGTTAACTTCATTGACAGAACCCTTGCCGAAATTACCGATATTAATTCGGTTAAGCAAAGATATGCGATTAATTACCGTGGCAGTGTTCATGATCGTGCTATTGCAATTCGCGATGTAGGAATAGCAAGAAGTGCACAAGAAATTGACCTCTTAGAGCAAGAAATCCGACGTTTAGAAGATTTCTATAACGCCGCTGAACAAGATATGAATAGATTATTGCAGCAAGGCGTGGCTTTTTCAGAGACAGAAAAAGACATTCTAAAGCGCATTGATAACATCAAGAAACGCACGTTACCTATGGTAGAAGAAGTACTTCAATTATCACGTCGTAACGAACCAGTGACGGCCATCATGTTAGATCAAATTCGTCCCGCCTTTATTCAATATCTAAACGTTATTAATGAATTCATAGACTACCAAGAAAAACAAAACCAAATTGCGACACCAAAAGCACGAGCCGTCACAGGTGGCTTTGAAAACCTGATGCTTATTTTAGGCTCCTTTTCCGTGGTGGTATCTCTTATTATAGCCCTGTTAATTGCGCGTAGTATTCGTCTCTCATTAGGCGGTGAACCGATTGAAGCTCAAACAAAAATCAAAGAATTTTCTGAGGGTCATTTAATAATAAAAGAAGAAGACTATATAGCGGGCTCAGTAATGGACTCTTTATCTGCTATGGGAATAAAGCTAACGAGCATTGTACGAACCATTGTCAGCTCATCAAACAATGTAGCGGCTCAAATCAGCGATGTTGCCAATGGTAATACTCAGGTTCTGTCTAGAACGGTTGAATTGTCTGAGCTAACTAAGATGACCGCTCAACGTCTTGAATCAATGAGAGAACGCATCGATCAAGTCGCAGCGGTGGCTTCCAAAACCGAAAAGAACTCGGAGACGACGGCAGAATACGCGAAACAAGGTCGAGACATCGTTGAAAAAACCGCGACAGAAATAGATAAAATTGCAACAACGGTGAATACGTCGGTTGATCAAATTCGCGATCTTGAAAGTCGTACTCAACAAATCGGTGGCATCATCGGTGAAATCAGTTCCATTTCAGAACAAACTAATTTGTTAGCTTTAAATGCCGCCATAGAAGCCGCACGAGCAGGTGAGTCAGGCCGAGGTTTCGCTGTTGTGGCCGATGAAGTGCGTAATCTAGCCAAACGAACAGGCGATGCAACAGCTCAAATTGACAGTGTTATCAGTGAAATTCAAACATCGACTCAAGCCTCAGTTAGTATGATGGAAGCCGCCCTACCGCAAGTAGAGAACGGTAGGAAACAATCTGAGAAAGCGACTCAACTACTGCAAAATATTGAGGTGCAAGCGGCGGATTCCTTGTCTCAAGTTCGTGAAGTCGCCACAGCCAGCGCAGACCAGGTATCTTTCGTATCTGATATTTCAATATCCATGGATCAGATTATGAACATGACACAAGAATCCATGGATGCCATGCATAATAACGCTAAAGCCGCTGAAAACGTTGATTCTTTAGCGAGATCCCTTAAAAAAGAAGTCGAGTTTTTCAAACTTTAAGCCAACATAAACTGACTGAGAGCGACACGGTGTTCGATTTGAAACAGAGTCGCTCTCAGTCATTTAAAGTAAGTCGCCATCCCTTTTAAGGTTTTTACTGCTAGAATCCGCCTTACTTTCAATTAGGTTTTACTTTTAAAGGCAGGCTATGACCGTTCTTCTAATGACCCCACCGATGACCCAACTGAATACGCCGTATCCAGCAACAGCGTATCTAACTGGCTTTTTGCGCTCTCGGGGCTATGAAGCCGTGCAACGTGACCCGGCTATCGAACTGTTTCTTGAAATGATGACCATGCCCGCGTTGGATATTATTCGTCAACATGTTGAGGCGAATTTCGAATCGTTTGAAGACGATGAACGGCCTGCTGTGATCTTTACTTTTCTGGCTGAGTTCGACCAGTATCGCTTATGTGTCGAGCCTGTCATTCGTTTTTTACAGGGTAAAGACCCAAGTCTTGCACTGCGCATTGTTTCTCGTCGTTTCTTACCAGAAGGCCCAGCATTTGATGCTATTGCACAAATGGAAGCCGTATCGGGGGACATTCTAAAGACCGCATTTGGCCGTTTAGGCGTGCAGGATAAAGCCAAGTATTTGGCCACCTTATTTATTAATGATTTGTCAGCGGTGATTACTCAAGGCGTTGATCCGTATTTTGAGGTAAGCCGTTATGGTGAGCGTTTAGCGGCAGCCAACCCAAGTTTTGATGATCTCTACAATACGTTAATGGATGAACCCAGTTTCAGCTCGGAAATTTTGGAACAATTGGTGGCGTTGTATTTGGAAGAAACCCAACCCAGTGTGGTGGCCTTAACGGTGCCTTTCCCTGGCAATATGTTGGGTGCATTACGCATTGCGCAAACCTGTAAAACCATTCACCCAGACCTTCCGATCGTGATGGGCGGAGGCTTTGTCAATACCGAGCTGCGAGCTTTAAAAGACCCTCGCGTGTTTGAGTTTGTCGATTTTATTTGTCTAGATGATGGCGAGCGCCCTTTTATGACCCTATTGGAATACTTTGACGGTCAGTGTGAAATCGACGATTTGGTACGCACCTATTTTCTCGCGGAAGACGACAATGGCGAACCCTACGTTCATTACAACACCAACGCCGAATTGCACGATATTCCCCAAACCGATGTGGCCGCACCGATTTACGATGGCTTGCCGTTAAGTGAATACCTTTCTCTGTGTGAAATGTTGAATCCAATGCATCGAATTTGGAGCGATGGTCGTTGGAATAAGCTCACCATTGCTCACGGTTGTTATTGGCGTAAATGCAGTTTTTGTGACGTAACTTTGGATTACATTGATCGTTACGATGCGGCTGGCGCCGATATTCTGGTCGATCGTATTGAAGAACTCATAGAAGAAACCGGGCAAACGGGATTTCACTTTGTTGATGAAGCGGCGCCACCTAAGGCCTTGTTTGCTCTGGCAAAGCGTTTAATTGAGCGCGGAGTAGTGATCAGTTGGTGGGGCAATATCCGCTTTGAAAAAACCTTTACTCCTGAACGCTGCCAGCTATTAGCGGATTCTGGTTGTGTCGCCGTGAGCGGTGGCCTTGAAGTCGCCTCTGATCGGTTGCTCAAGCTAATGAAAAAAGGCGTCAGTGTCGAGCAAGTCGCACGCGTCACCAAAGCCTTTAGTGAGGCCGATATTTTGGTTCACTCCTACTTAATGTATGGTTTCCCAACTCAAACCGAACAAGAAACCATAGACTCATTGGAAATGGTGCGTCAAATGATGGCTCAAGGATGCTTTCAATCGGCTTTCTGGCATCGCTTTGCCGCCACAGCCCACAGCCCAATCGGCATTAACCCGAAGGCGTTTGGTATTACATTAGCGGAGCGCCCTGAGATTCTTTTCGCTGAAAATGATGTGGATTTCACTGACCCAACGGGTACAGATCACGACATGTTGGGAGAAGGGTTACGCAAAGCTCTGTACAACTATATGCACGGTATCGGCTACGATCAACCCATGAGCTTCTGGTTTGAAAGGCCCATTAAACCGACGCGAGTAAAAAAGGACCTCATTTCAAAAGCGGTGAACGATGTCATTATGAGTGATTAGTACACCGTGTGTTAAGGCTGGCTTTTAACCGCTAGCAACGAAAAACACCAGACCGATAATATCAATCACAATCTGCACTTAGTCTGAAAGAGCAGATTGTGACATCACACCATCCCTATTATTGCGTGTATTTATGCTCTCATACGTCTTTATTGTGATACCGTCTTACGCCACCTTTCCAAGTTTCAAGTACCTTGATATCACGCATTCCAAAGGCAGAATAAACGCCATATTTAGAATTACCATAGGTTAAAGGAGACGCCTCAAGGATAACGAAATCGGCGCACTTACCGACTTCCAATGATCCGGACCATGTTTCTGCATGACATTGCCAAGCAGCGTCATACGTTGCAGCTTTTAAGGCTTGAAAGCGAGAAATTTGCTCCTCTTCGTTAAGCACAGGAAAGGGGAGAGATGCCGCAGGAGACTCGTCCTTCGTTTGCATTGAGTCATTCTTTGGTCTTGGCATGCCTGGAGCCCCTTCCATAATACGCGTAATAGCCTGTTCCATCATACGCAATGGCCCCAACGGGGTAACACTGTAATCACTGTGCAACGTAATACGCATATCGTGTTGACTAATAGCCGATTGGCAACGATCTAACAGTTGTGATTTTTCAGTTCCCAGAATCGTCTGTTGGAAAGCCCATCCCCAGTACCCCACATGCCCAATTAAGAAGCTTGGTGATGTGCCTAGTTCTTGCATTTTTTCGAGGGTGTCGTTGGTTAGTAGAGAGGCATGCTCAATGCGATCCCGACGCTGTTCCTTGGTTGCCTTCGTTAACCCTGCTCGCTCTAACGCCTCCACTGTTCGACTTGCGGCTTGATCTCCATTTGCATGAATCATCATAGGCCAGCCATTATCAACGATCTTTTTAATCAAGGTGTCGTATTCTGTTGGGTAACCATAATTAAACAATCCGATGTTAGTTTGCTTACTGACATCTTGGTCTGATTGAGGCTGGCCGACTTTATTATAAGGAAGATAGTTTTCATTACATTCATACGGTTGAAATTGCAGTCCTGTCAGACCTTGGTTGGAGCCGTCAGATAAGATTTTAATAAAGGGAATGTTAAATAATTCATTGCCTGTATTTAAATGATAGCGTCCTTCAATTTTGTCATTAAAATCCGCCAAGGTGGTCGCCGCAAGCGCACCACTTATTCGGACAGGACAATTACTCTCAGCGATGCGTTTTAACATTTCTGGCTGATTATAAAGAAAAGAGGGGCCCTCATTTTCCTTATCAACAGTAGCAGGGTCTACTCCTGCATCCAATACTGAGGTAACACCTCGGCTGCTGGCTTCAGCGAAAATCTCTTGAACCTTTAAATGAAGATCATCTGCACTCAGTGAGTTTTGCGCAGCTATAACCTTTAATACAGGTCCCAACTGAGGTAGCTCCTGCAAAATACCGTTGCAGGTGTCTAGAAACGAAACGTCTGTCTTTGAACTATTCTTGAAAAAATCTTTTACCCTTTCCATAGCAACATCATTCACATAACCAACATGCATAGAAGAATTAAGTAAGAAAATAGGCTGTTTATCTGAAACCCCATTTAGTATCGAGGCATCGAAGGCTTTATCTCCCCGCTAACAAAGAGGGGTCAACATTTCGCCCTAAAATCCATTTCATGGCCTCTTTTTCATCAGCCGAATCCTTTTCAACACAGTCTTTCAGACGCGTAACGACAAAATCACGGGTGTAATCCTCTCTCAAATTCTGCCCTTCAAAAGGTCCTACGTCTTCCATCGTATTAAAAACAGCCGAGGTGATAATGTGTAAGTGCGGTTCAAACATACCTGGTACAAGAGTATGACCAGATTCCAAAATCCGCTCCAGAGTACAATTAGGCATGGCCGCTTTCACATCTTTGTAGGTTCCTGTTGCTACAATACGACCGTTTTGAATGCCGATGGCTTCCACAGAAATGTCTTGACCGCCTGCTAACGTATGGATATGACCTAACCCATTTAAGCCTTTTTTTACACGAAATATTTTCGTCGCTGGCTCAGGTTCCTTACATGATGACTCCCGGTCGAATTGAAATTGACTATTTAGGGACTTTGGCAAAAGAAAATATTTCCAGATTGGACTACAGCAAGAGCAGGTCAAAGTGTCCGTGTCTGTATGTACGTGGCGGAGACAACAGTTCTCTAATAGATGGTCGTGGTTTGTCATAAAAATCCTTTAATACTAACAACTTGTTGAACATTAAAGATTTATTATTAGTCGGATTTTTATACTTTCTCTATTACAGTGTATTACACCGATTCTGACATCTCACATTCATAAGATGATCGTGTCGATCTCTTATCTGTATCTACCTTATTACTATTTATGGATACAGATTTCTAGATGGTTTCTGTTGCTAAACGAGATAATCCGTTAAATAAAGGCGGCGCATAAACATTTTTCATTTAGTGTTGGCTCTTTTTTGATTGAAAGAACAAAACTGTTTTTGCATCCATTGAAAACTGGCTTTGTCTGAGTTTAACCTGTGCCAGTAAACATTTAAATGATAATCCGGAATGGCTATTGGAGGGTCAAACAGTTGAATATCTATCAAAGTAGAGAGCTGTTCTGCGGCCAACCTTGGCATGGTAAGAAGTAGATCTGAATGCAATAAAGTATGTGGTGCGGCTAAAACACTGGGCAGTTGTAACATAACATTGCGCTTAAGCTTTTGTTTGGCAAGCACTTCATCCACAATCCCCTGTTTTTCTCCCCAAGGTGAGATTCTCACGTGGGAAAGCGACAAGTAGATTTCAAGAGTTAATTCTCCCTTCAATGTTGAGTGTCCTTTACGGGCAACGGTACAATAACGGTCCGTTAAGCACGTTTGAGACGATATCGTGCTAGACGATTCATTGTGATGACTAAACCCAAAAGCGAAATCGACTTCATCGTTTGTCAAATGCATTAGTGGATGGGGTGCTTTAGCGGCAATCACCGTGAGTTTTATATTTGGTGCTTGTCGGCTAACCTGGCCAACCAAATGGGGTAACAGACTAAACTCAGTATAATCTGTTGCCGAAATTTTGAACTCGGAATGGTCTGTTAATGCATCAAAAGTGTCTATATTGTTAATGGCTGAACGCAAAAATGGTAAGGCTAAAGACAGGCTCTGTGCCATTTTATGAGCTCGATCTGTTGGCTGCATTGTATTATTGATACGGATAAATAGTTCATCGTTTAAACGCCTTCTCAAACGCGCTAACCCATGACTAAAAGCAGATTGACTAAGGCACACGTCCTCAGCCGCCAAAGAGACAGACCGTTGGCGATATAAAGCATCGAATATAATCAATAAATTTAAGTCTATCTGATGCAAGTCCATACACACCTCTCGTCTCAATATGAATATTAAGCAGTTATCTCTGATAATTATGCATTGGCATCATAATAAAGGGAGTACTACACTCTGTCTATTGATCACATCCACTTTAAAAAGGTAAAAATATGAGCAATTTAATCATACGTGCCGCCACCATAGACGATACCTCGATTATTCTAAACTTTATCACTGAATTAGCCATTTATGAAAAAGCAGAACATGAGGTGCTCGCGACAGAAGACTCCATTCGAGCCAGTATATTTGATGAAAAAAGCCATACCTATGCGTTAATTTGTGAGCTTGATGGCGTGCCAATTGGCTCTGCCATCTACTTTTTCAATTATTCAACTTGGCTTGCGAAGTCAGGTCTTTACCTAGAAGATTTATACGTTTCACCAGAATATCGAGGGCAAAAAGCCGGTCTTAAATTATTAAAAGCGTTAGCAAAAATAGCTGTCGACAAGGATTGCGCACGCTTTGAATGGAGTTGTTTGGATTGGAATACGCCAGCCAGAGAGTTTTATGAGGCAATCGGTGCTCAATCACAAGATGAGTGGGTAGGCTATCGGATGACGGGGGTCGCATTGAGACATTTCGCCAAGTCGTCCACATAATCACGAAGGACACCTTTATACTTCTACAATCCAATAATATCCATAGCCGGCGATTAAAGCTGGTACGGTGGAATAGACCGTGGCCAGCAAAGCCGCTTTTGGCGCTAAAGCAATCGCAGGAAATAAGGCATCGCCATCATTACTAATGGCATTCGCAATCTGAGCAGATAAAGGAATCGCTCCTTGTAAATACAGCCCTGTCACCATAATTTGTGGTCCGCAACCTGGCAGCAATCCAACTATGGCCGCAAAAAAGATGGTGGCGCTTCCCCACAAGCTTAAGGACGGTAACCAGTCCTCACCAGCAAGCCGCAACAGCAGTTCAAACACAATAAAAGCCACCACAACCCAACTGGTTACAAATTGTGTGTCTTGTGCCACTTTTCGAATCCAATGTTTAGGCAACACATTGTCATTTTCTTTTGTTAATTCAGAGTAACGATCGCTTTTGGCCGAACAGGTCCACAAGAACAAGCACATAAACCCAGCTATGGCCCCCAAATATTCTATCGTTTGGCTGGGTAAACCCAATAAATGATTTACATCACGTTGCATCGAGAGCAGCAGCGCGACAACACTGGCCGGAATGATCAATAAGCACCAGAACGCCATACTTAAACGACTTATCCATACATCAAAATGACTAGGTGAAGTGATCAAAGCACTGTATTGCTTATCAATAGACGAACGTGACTCAAGTTGTGGCGAGGGTAAAAAGCAATCCGTAATCAGTCCAGATAGGATACCAATGCTGAGACTAATCAACAGTACAATAATGGCCTCTTCTGGCTTTTGACTGATCAGTAGAAAGGCGGCATCGCCCATTGTACTCGTCAATACAGCGACTACAGCACCAAATCCAATCCGTCCCTGAGTATACTGAGTGATAACAACAATCGCTCCACCACACCCAGGCAAGATTCCCATAAGGCCAGCAAAAATCACCTCACGATAGGGTTTTTTCTGCATCCAGAGTTGCAAAGATGAGGCGTTTAAATGATGGCTAATTCCATAATAAAGCGCCAGTGTTAGAGCAACAAAAGCAGAAACTTGCAAAAACGCATCCGCTAATACGGCCACCACCATGCCACTGAAACTTGGAACCAGCCAGAGAGCGACCAGAGCGGCGAGTATGATCATTCGCTTATTAGTGCGTTTTTTATGGAGAGCGTAATGTTGTTTGATACAAGGTGTTTCAACTTTAATAGACATAAAAAATACAACCAAAAAATGATAACGATTATCGTTTGTATTTATGTTATGCAAGAAATTAATTAATATCCACTGATTATGCTTTTAATTCCCTTTTCAGTTGAACTGAAACGCTCTTAGATCACGTACTGCATTCAATATAGAAACGTCTATTTGGAGAAATATGTTGTTGAACGCAGACGAGCAATCAAGAATCGTGGAAATGGCTTGGGAAGATAGAACACCGTTTGAGGCAATTGAGAACCAATTTGGCTTAAATGAGCAAGCCGTTATTAGATTGATGAGAAATCATTTAAAATCCAGCAGTTTCAGATTATGGAGAAAACGGGCAAGTGGCCGAAAAACCAAGCATTTAATGCTAAGATCCGCTAAAGTCACTAGAGGCTATTGCCCGACTCAATACAAACAACGCTAAGCTCACTTAAGAAATGTTTTTGTAAACACTAAAACAAGGTATGTCTCAACGGCTCAGTGAAACCTTTTCTATTGAGAAACATTAACGAATTACAACGTTACACATTTATCCTCTATGAACCCATCGTTGCTCTCAATACAGCCGTCTAGAGAATCACTGGCAAATTTACTCAATCAGGTCGCTCAAGGCGACCGCCAAGCTTTCGCGGAGTTATATCAAGCAACGCATCGGAAACTTTTTGGTATTATCTATCGTATCTTAAAACGTCAGGCATTATCTGAAGAGATCTTGCAGGAAGTGTATCTTAAAATATGGGAAAACGCTTCGTCCTATAAGGATCAAGTGTCATCGCCCATTACCTGGATGGCAACGATTGCCCGTAACCGTTCCATTGACGAGGTACGTAAAAACCAGCTACCCGATAGTGAGGCCGATGTGGACTTTGATTTAATAGTAGACGATTCAATGAAGCCAGACGATTCGCTCACTCAGAATCAAGAGTTACTTAAATTGGAGTCCTGTTTATCAGGTCTTGACTCTCCTAGGGCGGAGATGATTAAAGCAGCGTATCTAGACGGCTCATCACGCCAAGAACTTGCTGAACGTTTCAATCAACCGTTAGGAACCATTAAAACCTGGCTACATCGCAGCATTAAGCAGCTGCAAGGTTGTATGAATTTATGAATATGAACACAAACGAATCCATCCAGATGCTTGCGGCTGAGTATGTCCTTGGTACGTTAGAAAAAACCGAACGTGAGCAGGTCGAAAAACGCCGTAAAACGGACCCTGGGTTAGAAGAGGCCATTGTTCTCTGGCAGACGCATTTTTCTGGATTAAACGATTATGTCAAAGAAGTCACACCAAAAGAGTCCTTATTTGAGGATATTCTGGCACAGCTTGATCGTCGCCTGGAAGAAGAATGTGCCTATGACCTAATGCCACATACTCAGAGTGTGTCATCTCATATTATCGATATAGAGATAATGCGAGCGAAGCTGAACCGTTGGCGTATGGCCGCATTCGGTGCTTCTGCTATCGCCGCCTGCTTAGCGGTCTTTCTTATTATTAAGCCAGTCACCTTGAGTCCAGTCTCTCAAGAGAGCTTACCTTTTGTGGCCGTTTTCCAAGAAGACGATAAGCAACCAGCCTTTATTATGTCCTTAGACATTGAAACGCGTCAGCTAAGCGTTCGCTCGGTAACCGCTCAAGGTCAATTGGGTAAAACCTACCAGTTATGGATTAAGGCAGATGAAATTGGCCCTGCGCCGCGTTCATTAGGCCTACTGAGTTCCGTTGCTTCACCTACTCAAAAACAAATTGATTATGACCCGGCGATCATACGACATGCTACTTTTGGTATTAGTATTGAACCGGAAGGAGGATCTCCGACAGGCGTTCCCACCGGGCCAGCTATTCATGGCAAGCTATACCCAACGGCTTTTTAATCAGCTGAAAACGAGATTCAATACATCAGGAGAGCTGGAATAGTTGAATGCAGCTTAGGGCTAAAAGAAGATGTAGAAATCAACGTCAATGGCGGACTGATAACGAATAGTATCACCGCTAGCTAAATTATATTGGGCCTAACTCGATGGTTTTTTTTAGGCCCCTACGCTTTTCTGCGGGTTCTTTCTAGCCTCTTTGTATTGATACATTTTTAAATCCGCATCGATTAAACAATCACTTGAATTCAGGCCGCCATAGGTAGATGACACACCAAAACTAATACCTGCCGTAGGCCAGCTTTCCCTCAAGATTGATTCAAGATCTAGAATCGCATGGTGTAAACGCTGATCAATCATAGGTAGCTCTTCTTTATTATCGACAACGACAAGCAATACAAATTCATCCCCCCCGGTCCGAAATACTTCTGCAAAATGACCCACTTCCTTTGTCATTAGAGCCGCTACGTTTTGCAGAAAGCGATCGCCCTCATTATGGCCAAACGAATCATTTATCTGCTTCATTCCATCTAAATCGATCACAGTCACTGCACAAGGCTTACTTAACGCCTCTAAAGCTTCATTCATTCGAAGCCTATTTCCTACTTTTGTTAAAGGGTCAATTCTGGATTCCAATAACATCGTTATAAAGTCGTTTTGTTTCACCTTCAACCATTCAGACAAGGACAATAATATACAAAGGCAGTCAATCGCTAATGCGACAACAACGGCCAGCTCAGGGTAAATCATATAGTGTATAAGATGTAAATGAGAGGCCGAGTAATAGACTATAGCAAGTCCATAACACAGGTTACCCGCCAGATAATACTTCGCCCTATAGTCCTCATTCGATAACATTTTAACGCCAATCCAAATGCTGAACGGAACCCAGAAGGCCGCAATTAAATGGGCAAGGTAAAAGGTGCGTTGAAAAGGTAGGAAGAGCATAACGACCCCCATTAAAGCAGAGGTTTGAGCAAATCGAATTAAATATTTTGATAATACCGGATGGGATTTAGAGCAATTAAACAACGCTTGGGTAAATAGGCTAGCGCAAGCAACGGCAAATGGAAAAAGATACATGCCAGCATAAGTTAAATTAACACTTAAAGACGCAAAAAAATAATTAATTAGACCAGATGATGACGCCCATCCAAGACCATGGAGACCAATATAGCCAGCACATAACAGAGTTAATTTTTGTTTAGTGCGAAAAAATATAGCCAACGCCAACACCGCTAACATCAACATGATGACAACAGAAGACACGGTTAACGTGTTGATAATGAATAGATATTGATAAAACGTAGCTTGAGTATAAAAGGTTAATGGTACTGGTGTCGGAAAGTGCTGTGCTTGAATAATAATCCAAAGAGATCCAGAGTCATGCTGATCAAGATTCATTGTAAATGATTGATCATGTAATAAACGTGGCATCTGTTCACCATCAAGCAAGGAGAACTGCGCCACTTGCCTAGCCACACCTTGGTCTGGTTGCCAATAGACAACACCTCGATCAATAAAGTTCGCTTTAGGGACGACAAACACCGTTTGCTGAGACTCTGATGTAAGGTGGATCCTCGAAAGAAAAGAACCAGAAGAGCCGACAATACTGCCATTCACACGTTCAAAATCAGTTGTTTCTTTAAAAAAAGCCAGCTCTATTTCTTCTATCGATAAATCCGTTAATTCATTACTTATCGAATACCATAGTCCGTTATCATTTAAAGTCTGAACACTCTGATTCAAGTTAATGTCTGTTGTGGAGGCATGGGTAATGGCAGAACACCAGTAAACGATTACCCAAAAAAGCACTTTCATCACACTGTCCTCTTACATAGATACCTTACTTGAATTAAACAATAACTGACGTGATAGAAACCAGATTACGCTATATTAGTGCTTTTATTATAGAGTATTAGCCACGTTAGTACCTTTATTATTGAATATGAATGAAACAAGAGACGTGATTTACCCTTGGAGCATGTTATGCCGATACCCTTTTCCATCCTTGATCTAGCACCTGTAGGTGATGATCAATCTATTAGCGAAGCCATAGAAAACAGTAAAAAGGTCGCCAAATGCGGCGAAGACAATGGCTACCAACGTTTTTGGCTAGCGGAACATCATGGCTCACGAGGTGTAGCAAGTTCCGCGACATCGGTCATGTTAGCCGCAATTGGAGCCGCCACTCATCGAATCCGTATTGGGGCCGGCGGCATCATGCTACCGAACCACTCACCATTAGTTATTGCTGAACAATTTGGCACTCTGGCTTCTATGTACCCAAATCGTGTGGATTTAGGGCTAGGACGAGCGCCAGGAACCGATATGATGACGGCAAGAGCGCTACGTCGCAATATAACCAGCGACGTAGACAGCTACCCTGAGGATGTGGCCGAATTACAAAGCTACTTGAGTGCGGATAAGCTTACAAAACAGATTATTGCCGTGCCAGGAGAGGGAACCTATGTCCCCCTTTGGCTATTAGGATCCAGTCTATACTCTGCGCAATTGGCGGCTTATATGGGGTTACCCTTTTCTTTTGCCTCTCATTTTGCACCAGAGATGCTACTGGATGCGATCAACATTTATCGCTCGAATTTTCGGCCATCTGAACAGTTAGACAAACCCTTTGTTTCTGCTGGTGTAATGGCGTCGGTCGCAGATGTTCAAGCAGACGCTGAGTTCCACTTTACCTCAGCGAAAATTAAGTTCGCTCACCTGCGCCGTGGAACCAACCAGCCTTTCCCCAGCCCTGTTTATACCCTTTCAGAGACTCTCTCATCTTCTGAAATAGACATAATTAATAGTACATTACGCTACTCTATGGTCGGTGATAAAAAAACGGTTTCAAGAAAGTTAATGGATTTTATCAAAGCCACACAAATCGATGAAATCATTTTCTCTTTTCCAATACATAATATTGACGCTCGTTTAAGGGCTATTGAGCTCACGGCCCAACTGAGTCAAATGCAAAAAGTGTAATACTGGCTTTACATTTTTATGCACGCTTTACCAGACTGCTTTGCTTTATACAATTGTCGGTCTGCTCGGTTGAGCAGGCTGTCTTGTGTTTCATCGAGCTTCGCTTGAGCAACGCCAGCACTAAAGGTAATCGCACCATGAGTAAGCTCTTTTCTTGAAAACGCTGAAAACACTTTTCGAGTACTTATAAAAGCTTCTTTCTCTGAAAGAGGAAGTAATAACACAAACTCTTCCCCCCCAAAACGAACCGCTATCCCCTTATCTTTTATCGCTCGATCTTTTAGAACATTTGAAAACGCACACAACACTTCATCGCCATAACTATGGCCCCATTGATCATTAATTTGCTTGAAGTCATCTAGGTCCAATACCACCATCGAAAGAGGTGTCTGTTGAGTGATTTTTTCTTCGAAATAACGCTGAAAACCCCTGCGATTATACAAACTGGTTAATGGATCTTGTTCTGATAGAAACCGTAATTGCTCGGTTAAATATTCGGCTCTTTCACGCTCTAACTGAAATCGTTTAAAATAATTTTCCATAATAACCATGACAATAAAGCCAGCAAGAATAAAAGAAAAAATTAAATCCGTTTGTCGTAGAGTATCGCTGGGATAAGCAAAAATCAGGTCTGGATAATGGAGTTCAACATACACTAAAGGAATCGGTATCAGTAAAACAAACGTTTGCCCAAGTCTTCGATATAGCGCTTTATCTCTTAATAATACGGATAGATAAACCAGTGATGTCATACCCATTAAGAACGTTGGGCCACTTGATCCTCCATTACCCAACCAGTTTGTGGGTAAGGTAACTAGACTCAAAAAATAAGCAAAGACAATGGCCATTTTATAAAAGTGATATTTCCATCTGGACTGATACCAAATCCAAATAACAGCAGGAACTAAAAAAGCCTGTAAATACATATTAAGAGCGTTAGAAATGCCTAACATATAATTAAAAGAGACGGAGATAATAAAAATAACGGCGCACACCAATAAGACAAAATGATGGGTATACTGAAACGGTAGGCTTTTACTGCCTAGGAGCCAATGCAACACTTTTTTTCGTCTCGATTCGCCCTTCACATACACACCAATTATTCTATTTCACAAGAAGCAAGCACCGTTATAAAATCATCTATTTTCAACGCCATTTTGATAGTACTAACATTGATAGCATGGTCATTTACAACGCGTCAATTACGTGGCCTTACATGATATCAGTCGCAGTGCGTACCTGAAGCTAAGAAACGAGCAATCAGTTTTCAGTTTGACCAGAAGAACCTTCTATTTTGGCTCGCAAGGCTTCTGTTCTCGGGTAACTGAGTAATGACTTAAAGCTCTGCCAATCCATTGGTTTTGCTAAAAAATAACCCTGCATCAAATCACAACCGTTTGCGGCCATATAACGGTATTGATCTGCATTTTCGATTCCCTCTGCAATCGTCTCAAGTTTATAGGACTTCGCAATCAATAGAATGGCTTCAATCATGGATTCTGTGGTCTCATTTTTAGAACCTACATTATCAATAAACGACTTATCTATTTTTAAACAATCAATTGGGTAATGAATGAGTTGGTTAAATGCCGTATAGCCTGTACCAAAATCGTCTAACGCCAACTGAATGCCTAAAGAACGAATTTCGTTTAGAATTTTAATGCTGCTTGCACCCGTTTCGATAAAGCTCGTTTCCGTTATTTCTAACTTAATCCATTGGGGCTTAATATGGTATTTATCTAACAAACTACCGAGATGGAGACTAAATGACGTGTTATGCAGTTCAGCAGAAGAAATATTGATACAAAAGACAACCGTTAGATCCATTAATAAGCTGCGTTCTTGATGTATTTTTTTAAAGGTCTCTTCTATTACCCAGAGGTCTATCGCTTTTATAAGATTATATTCTTCAGCAATGGGAATAAAAATGTCAGGGCCCACACCAGATAAACGGCCTGACTGACACCTTAACAATACTTCAACGGCGTCTATCTTGAGTGTCTGGCTATTATAAATCGGCATAAAATGCAGAATAAATAAATCTTCAGAAATAGCATCCTTAATTTGTTCAGCGATCTGCTTACGAAAGTAAATATCATGTGAAACACTTTCATCAAACACTTTATAACGTATCGAATCACTTTTTCGAGCGAAGTACATAGCCGAATCAGCTTGCACCACTATATCATTAAAGGTATTCACGGTTTCTGATGAATGAGCCACTCCGAGATGAATGTTAATGATGACTTGGTTACCACTTAAATCAAAAGGCTCTTGAAGTAATGAGAACAGATCTTTTATAAGCGTTTGAGTTTGATCGGGGTCAAGGTCCTTGAACACCAAAAGAAATTCATCTCCCGATAAGCGGGATATAACCGCGCTTCTCTCATGAAACGCATACAGGTCTTTTCTGATTCGGTTCGAGAACTGTCTTAACAACTCATCACCAATTAAGTGACCATAAGCATCATTTATTTTTTTAAACCCTGCGATATCTATATAGAATAAACACACAGTACTCTTAGACAAGGCTCGTGTTACCCATTGATTGACGCCACGTCGGTTATAAGATTCTGTTACCAAATCCATTACCGCCAGTCGTTTAAGCTGATTTCGTTGCCTTGTTACCACGAGGATAACAATGGCCAACCAAACTAAGAAAATATATCGAAGGAGCTCTGTTTCTGTTAACCACTGTCCTCTTAATAAAGCACTTCGAACTTCCAGTTCATAAACGCCAGGAACAGACATATCCGTTGTCAGAAACTCAATAAATGACACATTCGAAAAATCCGTTTGGCTATGGTTAAAGCCAACATTGTATTGAGCCAGCCACCAGTTCTCTACATAGAAGGAGTGTAATGGCACAATCAACGGAGGCTCGTACACTGAAGGGTCATAGGTAATAGTATTAAATTTTAAAGAAACTAGATCTTCAGGGCGGGAGTAGGCCTTATGAAAATTTCTAAAAGAAACTTTTACTTTTTGATGCGGCATCGGCGACCGAAAACCTAAATCAATTTCAAGACGATCATACTTCGCTAGATTTAAACCACTTTTAGGGCCCTCCGCGCCTAAAGCGATAGAAATACCGCACAAATTAAACCCTGCTGAATGAGTTAAATGGCATTGTACTGACGCACTTAGGTCCGTTTCTTGTTTAAATTCTGACGTTATATTGCCTTCTTTAATTTCTGAAATTAGATTGACATGAGTCCCACTCATTAAAGGTAAATGGGTATCCAAAAAGCCTAAGCGGTGTGCAGCTAGAGCAATCAGCGATAGCAAGACGAGTAGTATAATTGCTTTAACATTTGTATCTAGAAACATTCATTGCCCCAACTAAAGAATGAAATCACGGCACGCACCAAGTAATTATATTAACGTTTTCTATAATTTCTCTATCCATTAAGGTAAAGCTATCGCTTAATGTCTCTTTTTACAAATTTGAATGCGGAAAATAGGGTTTTATTGAAAATACGTTTAACACGCTGTGTTTTACATCTTAATTAAACAATTGCCTCCCACAGTGGTTGCTGTATAATAATGCGCCGAGTTTGGCCATATACGGTCAAATGTAAACAGATAGGAAGTCCTTTGCGCACAGCAAGTACTTTCACTTGGGTTCCCTCACCCCAATCCAAACGAAAAAGGTCAAAATATGAGTCACTTTACGGCTGAACAGCGAAATAAAGCGCTGTTCTATCTTGCTGCGTTCCATTTATTGATAATTGCATCCAGTAATTATCTCGTACAAATTCCATTCACTATTCTGGGGTTACATACTACTTGGGGCGCCTTTACGTTTCCTTTTATTTTCTTAGCAACGGATTTAACCGTGCGTGTTTTTGGCGCATTACTGGCACGTAAAATCATCTTCTTTGTCATGATCCCTGCGATGTTTATTTCCTATGTTTTATCCGTCGTTTTTTCTAAAGGCACGTTTAATGGAATCACTTCGCTTGCGACGATTGACTGGTTTGTAGCCCGTATTGCTATCGCCAGTTTAATGGCTTACTTACTCGGTCAAATTCTTGATATACAAGTGTTTAACCGCTTACGCCTATTAAAACAATGGTGGATTGCCCCAGCCGCATCCACACTCATTGGCAATGGTCTAGACACGTTGGCATTCTTTGGCATTGCATTCTACCAAAGTCCTGATCCCTTTATGGCACAGCATTGGCAGGAGATTGCATGGGCGGACTATGGCTTCAAACTGGTTATCAGTCTTGGGTTATTTATTCCAATGTACGGCATTTTACTGTCGTTTTTAACCACTAAAATCACGACGATTAAAACCAATCTCGACTACTCTGAAGTGCGATAGCGTTTAATTTTCGTTAAATAAAGAATGGCGTTTATTGATAACGTCATTCTTTATACTCACTCTCGTTAAGTTGTTTTGTTACCCACCTCTTATCTTTGCACTATTTTCAATATTCGCCAACCTGACTAATACTCACTAAAAACACATCAAGACATGTCTTCAAAGCCAAATAAATTCAATACGTTAACCCATCATTATCGGGATTAAACTCGCTACGGCAGATCGCCTCAAAAAAAATCATTTATTCAATAAAGAAACATAACCCTGATACACCTTGTGACACCCCTTGTGTCTAAAAACCCTCTTTTTTGTCGTATCTGCGCAATAGGAAGTCGTATGGAAGCATAGTGCTATTTGGTCTAACCGCTATATTACTGAAAACCGTCGTAGAGGTTTGTACAAAGCCCGCTTTTACTCCCCAACACAACGGATAAAAGCGTAACGTCAAAATCAAGTGGGCGTCACTTGTATTAGAAACGATGTAGGCTGCCAGAGGTGTATGTTCAACAAAGCAGACCCTATTCGTCCTTGATCGAGCTTATCGCTAAACAGCAACGCTAGTTGGTATAAAAGAATCTTCACCGCTTTCACTTATAAGTGGGCGGCTGTCAAAAATAGGAGCTGACGATATGCAGCGTTATTCAGGTTTTGGGTTACTAAAGCACAGTTTTTCACATCATGAAAATTGGCAGCGTACTTGGCGTAATCCTACGCCAAAGAAAAAATATGACGTCATCATTATTGGTGGCGGTGGTCATGGTTTAGCGACAGCGTATTATCTTGCAAAAGAGCACGGCATCACCAATGTGGCAGTGATCGAAAAAGGCTACCTTGGCGGCGGAAATACCGCTCGTAATACGACAATAGTACGTTCTAACTATTTATGGGACGAAGCCGCTCACCTTTACGAACATGCCATGAAATTATGGGAAGGACTTTCCCAAGATTTAAATTACAACGTCATGTTTTCTCAGCGTGGAGTGTTGAACCTAGGGCACACATTGCAAGACATGCGTGATATTGAACGTCGAGTAAATGCCAATCGTTTAAATGGCATTGATGGAGAAGTTCTGGACCCTCAGCAAATCAAGGAAATCGTGCCACACATGGATTGTTCGCAAAATACACGTTACCCAATTATGGGCGCATCGTGGCAGCCACGTGGGGGCGTTGCTCGTCATGATGCTGTTGCTTGGGGATTTGCTCGGGGTGCAGACTCTTATGGCGTGGATTTAATTCAACAAACAGAAGTCACCGATTTAATTATTGAAGATGGCACAATCACAGGTGTTAAAACCAACCGTTACGGTGACATTATGGCCGATCGGGTTGGCTCGGTTGTCGCTGGTAATTCCAGTGTTATCGCAAAAATGGCGGGGTTCGAGCTGCCATTAGAATCTCACCCCCTACAGGCATTGGTTTCTGAACCGATCAAACCGATTTTAGACACTGTGGTTATGTCCAATCATGTACATGGTTATGTCAGTCAATCCGATAAAGGTGACCTGGTAATAGGCGCTGGAATCGATGGTTATAACGGCTATGGACAACGAGGTTCTTACCCAACAATTGAACATACAGTACAAGCCATAGTTGAACTGTTCCCAATCTTTAGTCGTGTTCGTATGAACCGTCAATGGGGTGGTATTGTCGATACCTGCCCAGATGCTTGTCCGATCATCAGTAAGACGCCAGTGAAGAATTTATTTTTTAACTGTGGTTGGGGAACCGGTGGTTTTAAAGCCACTCCGGGTTCAGGTAACGTTTTTGCGGCGTCTCTGGCTACTGGAGAGATGCACCCAATGGCGGAACCTTTTTCTATGTTCCGTTTCCATAATGGGGCTTTGATTGATGAACACGGCGCCGCTGGTGTAGCGCATTAATAGGAGCCATTAAGTATGTTTCATATCTATTGTCCGCACTGCGCGGAATATCGTGAAGAAGAAGAGTTTCATGCAAAAGGTCAGGCGCATCTTCCACGCCCCCTTGATCCGGATTCCCATACCGATGAAGAGTGGGGGACTTATCTATTTTTCCGCAAGAACCCACGCGGAATTCACCATGAGCTCTGGGTACATGCTGCAGGTTGTCGCAAGTTTTTCAATATGACTCGCGACACTCAAACGTATGAAATCAAAGAAGTTTATAAAATTGGCGAAACGCCATCCATAGTCGCTGAATCATAGGAGCGGAATCATGACACAGAAAAACCGCCTTCAAAACGGAGGCCGCATCGACCGCTCTCAGCCACTGACTTTTTCTTACAACGGCAAAGAGTACCAAGGCTTCCAAGGGGACACTTTGGCTTCGGCCATGTTAGCAAACGGCATCGATCTGGTTGGCCGCAGTTTTAAATACAGTCGACCAAGAGGCATTGTCGCTGCGGGCGCAGAAGAGCCTAATGCCGTGCTGCAGCTTGGTGCAACGGAAGCCACTCAAGTTCCTAATGTGCGCGCAACACAACAAGAGCTCTTTAATGGACTGGTATCCGCTTCTACCAATGGTTGGCCAAGTGTTGAAACAGACATCATGGGCATGGTTGGTAAGCTTGGAGGAAACTTGATGCCTCCCGGTTTCTATTACAAAACGTTTATGTTCCCGCAATCTTTATGGGAAAACTATGAAACGGTGATTCGCAAAGCCGCAGGACTTGGGCGCTCTCCTAAGCAAAATGACCCAGATATTTATGACAACATTAATCAGCATTGTGACGTACTAATTGTTGGGGCTGGCCCAGCGGGCCTTGCTGCCGCATTAACAGCCGCTAGAAGCGGATCTCGTGTGATTCTAGCCGATGAGAACAATGAGTTTGGTGGTTGCTTATTAAGTACAAAAGAAACGTTGGATAACCACCCCGCTTCGCAATGGGTAAAGTCTGTCGTTGAAGAACTCAGCACGCTGAAAAATGTCATGCTATTACCTCGTTCTACCGTTAATGGTTATCACGATCATAACTTTGTTACGATTCATCAGCGTTGCACGGATCATTTAGCCGATATTGCACCCGCACTCCAGGTACGTCAGCGCATGCACAAAGTACGCGCTAAATGGGTGATACTTGCGACAGGTGCCCACGATAGACCGCTTGTGTTTGCCAACAACGACGTTCCAGGCTGCATGGTTGCCAGTGCTGTTTCGACCTATATTAATCGTTATGGTGTCGTCCCTGGTAATGAGTTAGTACTCATGACAACAAATGACTATGGTTACCAAGCCGCTCTAGATTGGCACGATGCAGGTCGCCGAGTGGCCGCTATCGTTGATACTCGTACCGCAGCAAATGGCGATAGAGCTCACGCAGCTCGTGAAAAAGGCATTCATATTATTCTTGGTTCGGCGGTCATTGAAGTCCATGGCGGTAAACGTGTGAGTGGTGTTTCTATCGCTCCAATTAGTCAAGACGGCAATAAGGTTACAGGTTCAGCTAAGGAATTAAGCGCCGATACCGTTGCGTCATCTGGTGGCTGGAGCCCTGTTATCCATTTGTCTTGCCACACGGGGAGCCGACCCATCTGGAGCGATGACGTTGTCGGTTTCTTACCGGGTAAAACACAGCAAAAGCAGCTCACAGCAGGTGGAATTAATGGCCAATACGATTTAGCGAGTGCGTTAAATGAAGGCCGTACGGCTGGACAACAAGCCGTACGTGAGTTGGGTTTAGACGCCGTTGACTTAGTTTTACCGGCCACAAACACACTTCAGCAAGATGCTCCAATGTCTTTGTTCCATATCCCTCACATCAAACCGACTTCACAAGCGCCAAAACAGTTTGTTGATTATCAAAACGATGTGACCGCCGCCGGTATCGAACTGGCCTGTCGCGAAGGCTTTGAATCAATTGAACACGTAAAACGCTATACCGCCATGGGTTTTGGCACGGATCAAGGCAAGCTAGGCAATATTAATGGTATGGCCGTAGCCGCCAAAATCTTAAAGAAAACCATTCCTGAGACGGGTACCACGATTTTCCGACCTAACTACACGCCCATTACCTTTGGCGCGATTGCAGGTCGTCACTGTGGCGAGTTATTTGATCCTAAGCGCTACTCAGCCATGCACCAATGGCACCTTGAGCGTGGTGCAAAATTTGAAGATGTTGGTCAATGGAAACGTCCGTGGTATTTCCCTCGCGGAGCTGAATCCATGCAAGACTCGTTAAACAGAGAATGTTTAGCGGTGCGCAACAGTGTGGGGATTTTGGATGCATCAACCTTGGGAAAAATTGATATCCAAGGAAAAGACGCACGTGAATTTTTAGGGCGAGTCTACACAAATGCATGGGCTAAACTCGCCGTTGGAAAATGCCGTTACGGCTTAATGTGCGGTGAAGATGGCATGGTCTTCGATGACGGTGTTACGGCCTGCCTTGGAGATCAACACTTCTTAATGACCACCACAACGGGTGGCGCTGCAAGAGTACTAGAATGGCTTGAGTTGTATCATCAAACCGAATGGTCTGAATTGGAGGTCTACTTCAATACCGTTACAGATCATTGGTCAACGTTAACCATCTCAGGGCCAAATAGCCGCAAGCTGTTATCCGAACTGGTCGAAAACGATGATATTAGCAATGAAAACTTCCCTTACATGGACTGGAAGCAAATTACCGTAGCTGGCGTTCCTGCTCGAGTATTTCGAATTTCCTTTACTGGCGAACTTTCATTCGAAATTAACGTACAAGCGAATTATGGCATGCACGTGTGGGAAAAACTCTTCGCAGCCGGTGAAAAATACAATTTAACACCTTACGGTACGGAGACCATGCACGTTCTACGAGCTGAAAAAGGATTCATTATTGCAGGCCAAGATACTGACGGCTCAGTACACCCTCATGATTTAGGTATGAGTTGGTGTGTGGCGGCTAAAAAACCCTTTAGCTTTATTGGTAAACGAGGTATGGCACGTCAGGATTGTCTTCGTGAAGACCGTAAACAACTCGTGGGGTTGAAAACAAAGGACCCTCAACAAGTAATACCCGAAGGTGCTCAAGGGGTGTTTGATCCGAAAGCCTCCATTCCTATGCCAATGGTCGGCCATGTTACCTCAAGCTATTGGAGTGAAAACTTAGGTCATAGTATTGCCATGGGGTTTGTAAAAGGCGGCCTCAGCAAGATGGGAGAAAGTGTGTTTTACCCGCTTGCTAATGGCTCTGTCATTGAAGCCGAAATCTGCAGCCCAATCTTCTTAGATCCAAAAGGGGAGCGTCAAAATGTCTGATAATACGAGCACTACATTGCAAGAGCCTGAGGCACCAATAAAAGCGGCGGTAATGGATCAGTTGCCCTCGTCTGAAATACAAGGACAGTCGCCTCTGTATCATGCCGATTTAGCGTCTTTAGCAAAGCAGGGACCGAAAAAAGGGGGCGTACATTTGCGAGAGCATAAACTGTTATGTCATTTAACCTTACGCTGTAATGCAAATGATGAAAAACAAAAAGCGGCGGTTGAAAACGTATTAGGTGTCGCTTTACCTTTATCACCATTAACGTCAGTGGAAAAGGGGGCGTATTCTATTCGCTGGCTCTCACCAGATGAATGGTTAATCCTTATCCCAGGGTTAGAAGCCTTTGATATAGAAACAAAATTTAGAGCTGAAATGCCTGGCCATTACTCCTTAGTGAACAGCAGCGGAGGATCAACGGTGTTAGAACTGTCTGGCGAAAACGTGATCGATGTGTTGAAAAAATCGGTTTCTGTGGATTTACACAGTCGCGTCTTCCCTGTCGGAAAGGTTGTCTCTACAACGTTTGCCAAAAGCACGGCGATTATTCGACGTAAAGGAGAACACTCCTTTGAGCTGATTATACGACGCAGCTTTGCCGACTATATTTGGCTCTGGTTACAAGATGCCAGCCGAGAATTTGGTCTAGTCATCGAAGCGTAAGACCTTTCAATTAATGCGGCTTACTTTTTAGGAGTGGGCCGCATTCCGTTCAAGACTGTCATTCTGTTACTGAAATGAATGAAGGTCGCATACTGTTAGGAGTACTATAATGGTTCATATTAAAAAACCTTGGATATTTACCGCTAGCTGCCCAAGTAAATTAGGTACAGTGGATGTTGTTACCCGTTTTATGGCTGAAGCGGGTAATTATGTGGATGAGATTCACTCTTTTGATGACCATGTCGCCAAACGCTTTTTTATTCGTATAGAGTTTCAACCCCAAGGCGAATCCTTTAGTGCGGAGCAGTTCGACCTGGAGTTTTCCCCTCGAGCGACAGAGTTTGAGATGGAATGGGCGCTGACTAAGCCGGAGCATAAACCTCGAGTTGCTATTTTAGTGTCGAAATACGACCACTGCTTAAATGACTTACTTTACCGACACCGTACAGGTCAGTTAAACATTGAAGTACCCGTCATTATATCAAATCACCCAGATCTAAAAGCGTTGGCTGAATGGCATGACATTCCCTATTACCATTTACCTATTACGGCAGAAACTAAGCCGCAACAGGAAAAGCAAATTATTGAGCTATTAGAGAAATACGATGCGGAACTCGTCGTACTTGCCCGCTATATGCAGGTGCTATCTCCTTGGATGTGTGATCAATTGAATGGGAAAGCCATCAATATTCATCATTCACTGCTGCCAGGATTTAAAGGCGCACGTCCGTACCATCAAGCATGGGAAAAAGGGGTCAAAATGGTAGGCGCCACGGCTCATTACGTTAATAATGATCTAGATGAAGGGCCGATCATTACTCAAGGTATTCAAACCGTTGACCATGCCTTCTACCCTGAAGACTTAATTTCCAAAGGGCAAGATGTAGAAAGGATCACGCTGTTTAACGCCATTCGCTATCATATTGAGAAGCGTGTGTTTTTAAATGGTAGCCGTACGGTTGTGTTCAGCAGTTAATGACAGAAACAGAATAAAGCCGGTGAAATAAGTAAGCCGTTCCGTTAGCAAACTTGACCGCTAGCGTAATGGCTTGTTCTCCGTTACGGCACCTATCATGCTCCGCTCAACACCTATTTTACGACTAAAACCTGATTCATTAAGTAGTGACGACCGATTATTGAGCGTTGCCTCACGTAAAGCGCGGCTTCGACAGGGCAACGGCTACCCAATCAGTACTGATCATGGGTTTTAATAGTAACGAGTAGGGCCAATAATACGACTTTTAACCACAGTAGATTATTCCGACCTGTTTATTAAATGGAACTATTGCGCCTGAACAATGTCTTTATTTGGGTATGTGATCATATTTTATGAGACACCCCCTATATTTATCAAAGAAGCGTCTTGCTTATTAAACCGTATTCTTTACGATTAGTTCAGGTGAAATATTATGAAAATACACAGAGTGTTTGGCGGCATGATAGGTGCCGCGCTTCTAACTCATTCGTTCGCAGTAAAGGCCACAACTCAAACCATGATAGTCGCAGGTGGATGCTTTTGGTGTGTCGAGTCAGATTTTGAGAAAGTTGATGGCGTTTTAGACGTGGTTTCTGGCTACACAGGAGGCCATACAGAAAACCCAACTTACCGAGAAGTATCGGCAAAAAAAACAGGTCATTACGAGGCGGTAAAGATCACCTTTGATGATACGAAAGTTACCTTAAAGTCTTTGTCAGATTATTTCTGGAAAACCATCGACCCAACAGATGACAAAGGCCAGTTCTGCGATAAGGGCAGCCCGTATCTTACCGCTATGTTTTATCAAAGTGATGAACAAAAAGCCATATACGAAACATCGCTAGCAGAGATAAAACAATCAAAGCCCTTTAATGAGAAAATTGTTACGCCGATTCTGGCCGCCAGCCCTTTTTATCTCGCTGAGACCTACCATCAGGATTACTATAAGAAAAACCCAATTCGTTACCGATATTACCGTGCCAGTTGCGGCCGAGATAGTAAAATTGAAGCGTTATGGGGAGAGGTTGGGGAGACACAGTCAAAGAAATAGAGCCGACTCAATCTGGTAAACTGTTCGCTACCCCCATGAAAATGAGTGATGGTCTCCGAGCCGCAAAAGCGGAAGCCATTACGTGCCATTTAGAATGGCAAAGTGAAAGAAATACCTAATATTTATCTAGACCGAATTACGGCCATTAACGGATAAATACCCCACCAAGAAATGAATAAACGGCCTAAAGAAGTATTCCGTTCTTCAGAAGTAGAGTAATGTTAAAATGAATACGCTAATCTGTTTTGAACGATTGAAAAAACGCATCGTCATACCAAGTTATAGTAAATAGATATTAATAAATTCTATTATTCATCCGTAGACCAAAAGGAAAAAACCTATCATGCCTAATACAGTACCTAATGTTGTTTTTAAAACACGAGTCCGTAATGATGACTTGGGCGGTCCAAATCCATTTGAATGGAAAGACGTGTCAAGTGAAGACCTTTTTAAAGATAAAAATGTCGTTGTATTTTCTCTACCCGGCGCGTTTACTCCTACTTGCTCAACCTCACATTTACCTCGCTTTGAAGCGCTTTATAACGAATTTACCGCACAGGGAATCGATGCAGTCATTTGTATCTCTGTGAATGATGCCTTTGTTATGTATCAGTGGGGAAAAAGTCAAAATGCAAACAATGTCTTCTTGTTACCAGACGGTAATGGCGACTTTACTCGTCAAATGGGTATGCTAGTGAAGAAAGACAATCTTGGTTTTGGTATGCGCAGCTGGCGTTATGCTATGCACGTAGAAAATGGCAATATTGTAAAAATGTTCTCAGAAGCAGGCTATCAAGACGATGCTCCGGCAGACCCATTTGAAGTATCCGATGCCGATACTATGCTAAACTATCTGAAAGCACGTTAACGAATTAATGACAGAATCCAGTCATTAACCTAAAAGACAGACGACAATTGTACCTTGTTTTCTGTCTTTTTTATTTTCTATATCTATGGGATTATTGAGATAATACCCAACTCGCCCTAATCATTGAACTGTCATGAATTTATTTAGAGACTTTATTGAAAACCCTGAAAACCTTTTGGATGGCGAAAACATCGTGAAATATTACGGGGCTTTCCTATCAATAGAGGAAGCAAATACTCATTTTGAGCGCTTGTTACATACTGTAAATTGGCAGCATGACCAAGCCATTATTATGGGTAAGCACATTACCACCAAACGTAAGATAGCGTTATATGCTGACCACGCATTTCGCTATACTTATTCAAACGTTACCAAACAAGCATCACCTTGGACAAAGGATTTACTTGATATTAAAGGCGTTGTGGAAAACACATTAGGGGAGACATTTAATACTTGTCTTTTAAATTTATATCATGATGGTAATGAAGGGATGGCTTGGCACAGTGACTCTGAAAAAGAGTTAAAGAAACATGGATCAATTGCTTCTGTAAGCCTTGGCGCCGAAAGAATCTTTTCTTTTAAAAACAAGCTCACCAACGATACGGTTTCCGTGCTTTTAGAGCATGGAAGTTTGCTGGTTATGGCTGGAACGACTCAAGATTATTGGCAGCACAGGCTACCGCCAACCCAAAAAATTAACCAGCCAAGAGTGAATCTAACGTTTAGAAATATAGTGAGTGTCTAAGCTAAGACGGCTCATACTGCTTAAGGACGAAACGTCATCAATAGTATGTCTTTTATTTTAACATCGGCATTGACATCCGCTAAAGCAAAGTCCGGTTTCTGCACATCTTGTAAAAAAGGACGCAAAACACGTAATTTTTTAATCGCCTTAGGGTCATCCGACAATAAAGTAGCCACATAAGAAAATGCATCGTAATAGCTAAACGCTTGCTCGCTCAAGACATTCAGATATTCGTCCACACATTCATCTCCAAACACCTGTCGCAACGCGACAACAGAGGCATAGATTGCGGCACCTTCACAGAGAACCGTTGTTTTACGTTCTTTTGTGTGGCCTTCATAACCTAATGGAAACAACCCATGACACAACTCATGCATAATGTCGGCTAACAATAAAACGTCATTACTAAGACTTTTCTGCGGTATGTGAATGGTATAGGCAAAAGGCCTGGTGGCATGATTAAACGCAGTAGAAGGTGTTTGGGTGTCATCACGAAGTTCAAAACCAACAAACTCGGCTTCATTTACGGCTTCACCAAACAAGAACTCGACCGCAGGCAGCCAAGATGTGCGTATTTTTTCAAGTTTATTAATATCAATAGGTTGAGCTTCTAACATAATCTAGACCTATATTCTGCTGTTAAAACATTGGCTACTATAAAGACTACAGTAGAAATGTCTAGAAAAGTCATCAAAGAAAGGCGCTTTCAACGCGCGATTAAAAGTACACCCAAAATAAGTAGAAGCAGAAGTAATGAGTCTTCTTTTCTTTGGACAGTTTTTAAGCGATCCATGCAAAATCAAACTACTTCAAAATGTAAAATACCTGTACAATAATGTAATTTTTTGTTTATAGGTATTGATTCACAATGGATCAGAAACGAACTGGACATTATTTACTGCGTGCGTCAGGCGTTAAGCTTGAGCTATTCAGAAAGTTGATCTTATTCTCTATCGCTTGCTTTACATTAATTTGGTTAGTCAATTCTGTAACCGGTTCTATTGTATTATTTGATCAATACAGTTATCCATTATGTATCACATTTTTGAGCATTATTTATTTTTTAAGCCTAACGAAGAAACTCAGCCATCAAACTTTATTAATGCTCGCTTATAGTGTCATTGCTAGCTTCTTAATCTGTTCAAGCATCTGGCATTATGCGTTTAACGACGCGCTTTTTTTGAACTCTTCACAATGGTTAGGACTAAATTATGTAATGGCCTACCTGTTCTTAGATGTAAAAAAAGCCACTCCAACAACCCTCATTATTTTTAGCATCACGATAGTTGGTCATTTCATTGCGCTTATCATAGACAACACACTAAACGATTCCTTAGCGGTTGTGATTAACATGGGGATCGCTCATTTTATCTACATAACCCTATTGTGGATGGTCATTAAACTTCGTAAGAATAATGATCAAGCTCAAAGACAGGCCATCAAACTAGAGAATTATGCCTATATTGATTTATTAACACGTATATTAAACCGTAGAGGGATCGATAAAGTCATTAAAGAACTAAAACTGAATTCAGATGGAAACCAGCAGGATTACGCTATTTTAGTCGTCGATATAGACCATTTTAAACAAGTTAATGACCAATACGGACATCTAGAAGGTGATAAAATATTGGTGAGCATTGCCTCTTACTTAAGCCGAAAAGTACACCCTAATGATATCTTAGGAAGATGGGGAGGAGAGGAATTTATTATAATTACGCTTAACAGTAAGAGAGAGAAGGTCTTAGAGCTGGCAGAATATTTAAAAAATACGATTAGCCAATTGGACACAAGTCCTGTTCACGGTATTACCGCAAGTATCGGTATTGGCTACTCTCATGAAGGCGCCAACACAACCGAAGTATTTAGTATTGCAGATCAGCATCTATATACGGCAAAGAAAATTGGTAGAAACAGAATAATAGATTCAAAAATAACCGATTAAATAAGTGGCCATCGCTCTATCCATCCCCATTTAGTCTGCTTTTATTAAGAGCCATGAGTTCCTTTAAGGTAACCTTTAATACCATTTTCCATGATTCAAAAAAAAGGCGCCTACTAAATAGACGCCTTTTTAGAGTTTAAATAACGTTTACCTTATTTAAATTTCTTAATTTCACCACTCTTCAAGCGAGAGAAATAAGAGATATATTCTTTCTTAACAATTGGCATTAAGAAGTATAGACCAATGATATTAACAACAGCCATTGCGAAAATCATCGCATCAGAGAAGTCAATAACTGGGCCTAAACTTGCCGACGCGCCAATGATAACAAACAAGCAGAATAAGACTTTAAAAGACATCTCTGCGGCTTTGCCTTCACCGAACAAATACGTCCACGCTTTTAAACCATAGTAAGACCAACTTAACATTGTTGAGAAAGCAAACAATACAACCGCTAAAACGAGAATGTATGGGAACCATGTGAATGCCGAACCAAATGCAGCGGATGTTAACGCAACACCAGAAGTACCGCCTTGAGTCGCAATCGCTGTACCGGCTTCATTCAATACATAAAGACCTGTTGAAGGATCCGAGATTAATTGGCCTGTAATGATGATCACAAGTGCCGTCATAGTACAAATAACAACCGTGTCGATGAATGGCTCAAGTAAAGACACCAAACCTTCTGTGATAGGCTCATTGGTTTTTACCGCCGAGTGAGCAATGGCCGCTGAACCAACACCCGCTTCGTTTGAGAAAGCCGCACGTTTAAAGCCTTGAATCAAAGCCCCAACCATACCACCAGCAACACCAAGCCCTGTAAATGCGCCTTCAAAGATTTGGCCAAAAGCCCAACCGATTTGATCGAAGTTCATTAACAGAATGATTAAGCCTGCACCAACATAAAGAACGCCCATAAAAGGAACGACTTTCTCTGTTACTCGAGCAATAGATTTGATGCCACCCACAATAACCAAGAACACAATCACGGCAAAAATAACACCGGTAATCCAACCTGGGTAATCACCGATCACACTGCTTAATTGAGCGTGTGCTTGGTTTGCTTGGAACATGTTACCGCCACCAAACGCACCAAAGATACAAAACACAGCGAACAGAGCCGCAAGGAATTTACCGCCAGGTAAGCCACGTTCTTCAAAGCCTTTAGAAATGTAGTACATCGGTCCACCCGATACACTGCCATCTTTATATTCATTACGGTACTTCACACCTAACGTACACTCAACAAACTTAGAGGCCATCCCCATCAAACCCGCAAGGATCATCCAGAAAGTCGCACCCGGCCCACCAATACCAATGGCGACAGCAACACCTGCTATGTTACCCAAACCAACCGTACCAGATAAAGCGGTTGTTAACGCTTGAAAGTGACTGACTTCACCGGCGTCTTTAGGGTCCGAGTAATCGCCCTTAACCAATTCAATTGAATGACGAATTGCACGGAATTGAACGAAACCAAAGTACAGCGTAAAAACACTTGCGCCCACGACCAACCAAAGAACGATCCATGGAAAAGACGTACCAGGTAACGGAGCGAAAATTAAATTAACAAACCAACCTGTTGAAGAGGCAAATACGGCGTTTACCGCAGCATCAATACCTTCTGCCTTCGCTATTGTTGCTTGAAATAGGCCCATAAAGAGCACAATCATTGAATACATTGCGTTTTTTAATCTCATAATTACTCCTTAGCCTACAACTGTAACAGGTACAGTTGAGCTCATTACCAAATTCGCCGTAACACTACCAAATACACGAGAAGTGAAACCGGCCGCAGAAGAACGAGCGACGACGATTTGCTCTGCATTTGTTTCTACCGCAACAGAGTTCAGTAGATGCGCTACTTTACCGTGCAGTACACGACCTTCAGCAGAAAAACCTTCAGAGATAAGCGAAGAAACCGCAGGTTCTACAATGCGCTCATTCGCAACCGATATGGCTTTTTCACGTTGTTTATTTCTTTGAGCATTCTCTTCAGGAGTTTGAAAAGAATAAGGAGACCATTCGATGACGTAGACTACTTCGATTTTACAATCCGAACCAATCAAAGTGGCTAGACGTTTAGTGTAAGACAAAGCACGAGCACCTGCTTCACTACCGTCGATACCAACAATCAGAGTTGTTGACATAGATAAACCCTCTTTTATATTTATTAATTATTATAATGGAGCACAATCTTACGAATTACTGACAATCAAAACGTCATTTAGACTACCACTTTGTAATAGAACGTAATGAGTTCAGTAAACTTATGTAAAATTATTTTTTCTTTCAAACCAAAAATCTGATTTGATACCCAACCCCAGTTATAAATACCTTGTTTACTGCCATCAGTCAAAATTTTTAGCTAAAAAACAGATAAATAGAAGAACTTTATGGAATAAACGTCTCTTACATTAGAGAGACAAAATATACTAAACCTTAATCAAAAAAAAACACGAAATGAACGCTTCTCTCAAAATAGCGCATCAAAAGTCACAAAATGTAGTGAGTCCTTCAATTTTTAGCGTGACCATTATTTGCACTTTATTTATCTACATTCGTCTGCCTAATAGTTGACTGTATACACACTAAAGCAACACATTTTAAAAGCAAATATCGAGCCAGAAATCACAAACAGCGATTTAACAGTCCTTAAGACAAATCATGAAACGCGTTTTAGATAGATACCGCTGAAACCTAAATGGCTCTAAATTTGTTTACAACAGTCCTATAAATGACTTAGCTATGAATCGCCTGCGCCTGCCAAAAAGTCAGCCAATGAGCTATCTCAATCATTAATTAAGCCGCCGTCTTTATTCATGAAAAAAGTCAATGCATGCTGTATTAATGACTATACTTACTGAGTATTCTGAACAAAAAGGGGACTATCATGGCGACAATACTCTGTTATGGCGATTCGTTAACTTGGGGAGCCGCTCCGCAAGGTGGTCGATTTAATCACAACCAACGCTGGCCAGAACTATTGAACGACCATTTAGGCTCAACTCACACAGTCATCAATTTTGGACTTCCAGGAAGAACAACCGTTTGGGAGGATCCATTTAGAGAAGGTAGAAATGGCTCGTTATCGATTCAAACGACATTGGAAATTTTTGGTCCCATTGACGTCATCATTCTTATGCTTGGCACAAATGATTTAAAGCACTATTTCAATGTAGGCGCTTATGAAGCGTCAAAGGGGATAGAGCAAATTATTCATAAAATACAGGCGCCAAGCCCACATAATTTTCCAACACCTAAGATTTTTTTAGTCGCGCCACCAAATATTTTATCCCCAAAAGGGGATTTGGCTGACATGTATCAAGGCGCCGTGGAAAAATCGCAAGAATTACACCAGTACTATCAAAGAGTTGCTAGCTTACATGAGTGTGTGTTTTTTAACTCAGCCAGTATTATTCAGCCAAGTGAATTAGATGGCATACATTTAGATTTATTAGCAAATAAGCAGTTATCTCTCGCTTTATTACCTATTCTAGACCAGCTAATAAAATGCTAATGGTTTGTTTTATATAGATATATAATATTAATTATTAAGTTGAGAACGTAACAAGCGAACCCTTTAATATGAAGCCATGCTCAACCTCAGCTACGTTAAAGAGACATTCAATCTAAATCAAATGACACCAAAGGTATGAGTCGACAAAAAAGCAAACGAAGATGATTGATTTTTAAACAATTAACAAAAAAAACAGTTAACCACACCCTAAATAAGCCTTTTCTAAATTAAGTGCACATTTTTATCCACAGGTGATTTGTGGTATTACACCTATATATATCCACTGTACGCTCACAATTTTCTAAGTCTGTCACTAACCATTCGAAATCACTCACGCTATTCTGTTACCTTTGATTAACAAGACAAAACCATCATTAATAATAGATAAATGGAGAGATAAATATGAGTCAGCAAGTTGCCTTTATCGGTTTAGGAACAATGGGATTCCCCATGGCGGGTCACTTAAGCCAGGCAGGTCATTCCGTTACCGTATTTAATCGAACAAGATTAAAAGCAGAAAGTTGGTCACAATCCTATACGGGGCAGTGGGAAACAACACCGGCACTGGCAGCTGAAAATAAAGAAATCGTATTCACTTGCGTCGGGAATGACAACGATCTCAGGGAAGTCTATCTTGGCGAAGAGGGTGTATTTTCAAAGGCGGCGCCAGGTACTATTTTTGTCGATCATACAACGGCTTCTGCCGAAGTGGCCCAAGAATTGTCACGAATCGCTCGGGACAAAGGCGGCTATTTTTTAGATGCCCCAGTATCAGGAGGACAAGCAGGGGCAGAAAATGGCGTACTGACTGTGATGGTTGGAGGCGATGCATCTGTATTAGCAAAGGTTCAAAAGGTAATGGACTGTTATGCTAAATCCGTTGTGCTCCAAGGGCCTGTAGGACACGGCCAAATCGCTAAAATGGTAAACCAAATTCTCATCGCAGGGGTATTATCAGGTCTATCAGAAGGCATTCTTTTTGCTCAAAAAGCAGGATTAGACATCGCCACGCTTGTGGAAACGCTTAAATACGGTGCAGCGGGCTCTTGGCAATTGGAAAATCGAGGAGAAACAATGGCAAAAGAGCAATTCGACTTTGGTTTTGCCATTGAATGGATGCATAAAGATTTGGGGCTTTGTTTGGATCAAGCCCAAAAGATGTCATTAAGCCTCCCTTTAACTCGTGATGTGGATGAAAAATACCAGCGTTTAATCACAGAAGGCTATGGACGAAATGACACGTCAGTATTAATCAAGTCTCTAAATTCATGACTTATATTTAAGATAATTCGATTGCAAAAAGGGCGTTTTCAACAAAAACACGAAAAGGCCTATATGAAGGTATATACTTAACTCATTGATTAACATAATTTTTTATAAAAATTTCAGCTACACCATACAATATACGTATAAGGTATATCGTTATTTCGATTGGTCATTTTGTGCACCTTAGTTACTCTTCAAGGACGCTGTTTCATCCACTGTCAAAAAATAAGTGCGAATGAAATGGATATAGGGGGGCTCACGGATGAGTGAAGTGGCTCTACTCTGTCAGTCGAAGGATGGAGTAGAGTCATTAATGGCATGACGCTCTCTTACATCTCCCTTCCTAGGTTTATAAAAATTACAAAAAATATTTTTTGACTTTGAATAATTTCAATTAATTACAACACATAAGAGAACCGGAGAAATACAATGATAAAAGGGCTAGCCGCTTTACCTATGGCCATTATGGCTGCAACAGCGATTTCAACGTCTGCACATGCTGCATCTACTTTTGTATATTGTTCTGAAGGTAGCCCAGAAGGGTTTAACCCAGCGTTTTACACTTCTGGTACAACCTTTGATGCCTCTTCTAAAAACATGTTTAACCGTCTTTTAGAATTTAAATTAGGTACTACTCAGACAGAGCCAGGCTTAGCGGAAAGTTATGAAGTAACCCCTGATGGCCTTGAATACACCTTTAAACTACGTCAAGGTGTGAAATTCCACACGACAAAAACCTTCACGCCAACACGCGATTTCAACGCTGATGACGTCATTTTCACTTTTGCACGTCAGTGGGATACGAGTCATCCCTACCACAAAGTATCTGGAGGTTCTTACGAGTACTTCACAGGTATGGGCATGGACTCATTAATAAAAGACATTGTAAAAGTAGATGATTACACGGTTAAGTTTGTTCTAAACCAACCAGAAGCCCCTTTCATTGCTAACTTAGCAATGGATTTCGCATCTATCTTCTCAGCCGAACAAGCTGATATGCTAATGAAAAAAGGCACGCCAGAACAAATCGATATTAACCCAGCGGCAACAGGTCCGTTCCAGAAGGTTCAGTATCAAAAAGACTCTTTAATTCGTTACACGGCATTTGAAGATTACTGGAAAGGCAAACCCGCCATTGATCGTCTGGTTTTCTCTATTACACCTGACGCATCCGTTCGTTACGCTAAATTAAAAGCCGGCGAATGTCATATGATGCCTTACCCAAACCCTGCTGACTTAGAACAAATGAAAGCAGATGAAGAGATTAACCTAATGAGCCAAGAAGGCTTGAACGTAGGTTACCTTGCTTTCAATACGCAAAAGCCTCCATTTGATGATGTTCGAGTGCGTCAAGCGTTAAGCTTAGCGACCAATAAAGATGCGATTATAAATTCTGTCTTTCAAGGTGCTGGTAAAGTAGCGAAAAACCCTATTCCACCGACAATGTGGTCATACAACAACAAAGTGGTTGATTACACCTACGATCCAGTTAAAGCAAAGCAACTCTTAAAAGAAGCAGGCTATGAAAACGGCTTCTCAACCAATATTTGGGCTATGCCAGTACAACGTCCTTACAACCCAAATGCTCGACGCATGGCAGAAGTAATGCAAGAAGATTGGGCGAAAGTCGGCGTGAAAGCCGAAATCGTTTCTTACGAGTGGGGTGAATACCTAAACCGCTCTAAAAAAGGCGAACATGAAACGGTTCTACTAGGCTGGACTGGTGATAATGGTGATCCGGATAACTTCCTATATGTATTACTTGGTTGTGACGCTGTAGGTGGATCAAACCGTGCCCAATGGTGTGATACTGAATTCAATGATTTGCTAGTAAAAGCAAAACGAGATTCAAATGTAGTCAACCGTACTAAGTACTATGAAGAAGCACAAATGGTCTTCAAACGTGAAGCGCCTTGGATCACAGTCGCTCACTCTGTTGTATACGAACCAGTTCGTAAAGAAGTGAAAAATTTCATCATTGATCCTCTTGGTGGTCACTACTTCTCTGGTGTTAGTTTAACCAAATAGTTTCCCGCCCAAAAAATGCTAGAGCAGGTTTTCTGCTCTAGCATTTGTGTTTCAAGAGATATTTTATGTTCCAGTTTATTTTACGTCGTTTAAGTTTAGTGATTCCCACTTTTCTTGGCATCACCTTACTTACTTTTACCCTTATTCATATGATTCCTGGCGACCCTATTGAGGTTATGGCTGGGGAGAGAGGTGTGTCGGCAGAACGTCACGCCATGCTGAGCGCAGAGCTGGGCTTTGATCAACCTCTATACATTCAATACTTTCGTTATGTTGGCGGCGTCTTACAAGGCGATTTAGGTAATTCACTCGTTACCAGAACCCCCGTATTAGATGAATTCTTAGCTTTATTCCCAGCAACCGTCGAATTGTCAGTTTGTGCTGCGCTTTTTGCCATCCTGATTGGGTTACCTGCGGGCATTATCGCCGCGGTAAAACGAGGAACCATTTTTGATCATTCTGTCATGACCGTTTCTCTTACAGGATACTCTATGCCCATTTTTTGGTGGGCTTTGCTGTTAATGCTTATTTTTTCCGTCACACTAGGTTGGACTCCCGTATCTGGACGTATTGACGTCGTCTATTGGATAGATAATACAACGGGCTTCATGCTAATAGACGCTTGGCTTTCTGATGAAGACGGGGCGTTTACCTCTGCGGTTTCACATTTGATTTTACCCAGTATCGTACTTGGAACGATACCAATGGCCGTGATTGCTCGTATGACTCGCTCGTCGATGCTCGAAGTATTAAGTGAAGACTATATTCGTACCGCTCGTTCCAAAGGGATCGCCCCTTGGAGAGTGATCGTAATTCATGCTCTAAGAAACGCCTTGATACCCGTCATTACCGTCATTGGCCTGCAGGTCGGTATTTTACTTTCTGGTGCCATTCTGACAGAAACTGTTTTTGCTTGGCCTGGAATAGGAAAATGGCTCATTGAATCTATTGGGCGTCGAGATTATCCCGTTGTACAGGGTGGGATATTAATTGTCGCAACCATCATCATTGTTGTGAACCTGCTAGTAGACATTACCTACGGCATTATTAACCCTCGTATTCGCCACAGTCATTAAGGAACCATTATGAGCACAGAACAAATGACAGTGTCATCCGATTCTTTAGTTGCACCGGTACCAAGAACGCCATTACAAGAGTTTTGGTTTTATTTTAAAAGCAATAAAGGTGCTGTTGCTGGCCTTGTTTTTATTGTATTTATCTGTTTTTTAGCCGTATTTGCCGATCTAGTTGCCCCACACTCTCCGTCTATTCAAGCACGCGATGCTCTTTTACTTCCTCCAGCGTGGTTAGAAGGCGGTAATTGGAGCTATTTCCTTGGTACAGACGATGTGGGACGAGATATTTTATCTCGCTTAATACACGGCGCTCGTTTGTCCATTGCAGTCGGTATTATTTCAGTCACTTTTTCCCTTTTTCTAGGGATCTTACTGGGCTTAACAGCAGGTTACTGTAAAGGCATTGTTGATACCGCGATTATGCGTATTGTGGACATTATGTTGGCCATGCCAAGCTTACTTTTGGCCATTGCGATTGTCGCCATCCTTGGACCCAGTATTATTAATGCCGCGCTCGCCATTTCAATCGTGTCATTGCCACACTATGTAAGGTTAACTCGTGCCGCCACCTTAGCCGAAATGTCACGAGATTACGTCACTTCGTCACGTGTCATTGGAGCAAGTCCACTACGATTGATGTTTATCTGTATTTTACCTAACTGTTTAGCGCCTTTAATTGTTCAGGCGACACTGGGGTTTTCGAGTGCCATCCTAGATATGGCCGCACTGGGCTTCCTTGGTTTAGGTGCTCAACCACCGACACCAGAATGGGGCAGTATGTTAGCGGATGCTTTGCAATTCGTTCAGCGTGCATGGTGGGTTGTTACGTTTCCAGGCTTAATGATACTGATCACTGTATTAGCCTTTAATCTCATGGGTGATGGTTTGCGTGATGCCCTTGATCCTAAGCTGAAACAGTAGGAGAGTACTATGTCATTATTACAACTCAAAAATTTATCGGTTACTTTTGGCCAGTTTAAAGCCGTTGACAATATCAGTTACAAAGTTGAAGAAGGCGAAGTGCTAGGCATAGTAGGAGAGTCTGGTTCAGGTAAAAGCGTGAGTTCGCTGTCTATCATGGGGTTAATTGATTTCCCAGGTAAAGTGGAGGCTGACAACTTATCCTTTAACGGACAAGACCTATTAACCATGCCTGAGGCGCAACGTAGAAAGCTGACTGGATCTGAAATTGCGATGATTTTCCAAGATCCAATGACAAGCTTAAACCCTTGCTTTACCGTAGGTTATCAGATTATCGAAGCCTTAAAAACGCATCAGGGAGGCCGAAAAAAAGAGCTCAATGCACGCGCCGTTGAATTGTTGAATCAAGTGGGTATTCCCGCTCCCGAAACACGCTTATCCGCTTATCCTCATCAACTTTCGGGCGGTATGAGCCAACGTGTGATGATCGCTATGGCAATCGCCTGTAACCCCAAACTGTTAATTGCTGACGAACCAACTACGGCTTTGGACGTCACCATTCAAGCACAGATTATTGACTTACTTATCGACCTACAACGTCAGAAGCAAATGGGCTTAGTCTTAATCACTCACGATCTCGCTCTCGTCGCCGAGGTGGCTCACCGAGTCATCGTCATGTACGCAGGTCAAATAGTTGAATCAGGACCGGCTGCAGAGGTATTTTCTTCTCCGAAGCACCCATATACCCAAGCGTTACTAAAATCTTTACCCGAATCTTCTGCTGGGAAAAGTCGTCTAGATGCCTTATCAGGTGTGGTCCCAGGAGTATATGACCGACCAGCGGGCTGTTTGCTCAGCCCCCGTTGCCCTTATGTAACCGACCAATGCCGCACTCTGGAACCCACGACACAAGGCTCATTAGATAGACAGGTTAAATGCCACACACCACTTGATATTGAAGGGAGGCCTGCCGCATGAGCAACACAAATGAAAATCTCATATTAAAGGGTACAGATTTAAAGCAGCACTATGTTGTCAATCAAGGTTTCTTTAAAGAGGATGCATTAGTAAAAGCCGTCGACGGTATTAGCTTCGAGCTTGAACGAGGTAAAACGTTAGCCGTAGTCGGTGAATCCGGCTGTGGTAAGTCCACTTTAGGGCGAATGCTGACTATGATAGAGACGCCAACATCAGGCGAACTTAATTATAAAGGGCAAAATTTGCTGACGTTATCAAAATCAGAGCAGATGGCGCTTCGCCAACGCATACAAATTATCTTTCAAAACCCATATGGATCGCTCAACCCAAGAAAGAAAATTGGCGATATCCTAGAAGAGCCTTTAGTCATCAATACCAAATTGAACAAAGCTGAGCGTAAAGCAAAAGCGCTATTGATCATGTCAAAAGTCGGTCTAAAAACCGAACATTATGATCGCTATCCGCATATGTTTTCAGGAGGCCAAAGACAACGTATCGCCATCGCTCGCGGCTTAATGCTTGATCCCAACGTGATCGTGGCGGATGAACCCGTTTCCGCCTTAGATGTTTCTGTACAAGCTCAAGTACTAAACTTAATGATGGATCTACAGCAGGAATTTGGTTTGAGTTATGTGTTTATTTCTCACGATCTCTCTGTTGTCGAGCATATCGCGGATGAAGTTATGGTGATGTATCTGGGTAAGGTGGTTGAGCAAGGCCCTAAAGAACAGGTTTTTGCGAATCCAAAACACCCTTATACGTTGGCATTAATGTCCAGTACGCCACAGCTTGCTCCTGATAAACGCCGTAAACGGATTAAGCTAAAAGGTGAATTACCTTCCCCTCTTAATCCTCCCAGTGGCTGTGCATTCCATGGACGCTGTAGTTTTGCAAATAATCGCTGCAAAACAGAGGCACCGCTTTTGCGTAGAGAAGTAGAGCAACTTATCGCCTGTCACGCCGTTGAAGAAAAACGAATGGACTTGAGTGAGGCCATTGCATAGCCGGTAAAGAAAGACCAAAATAAAAAGGAGCGAATAACACGGCTCCTTTTTATTTTTCCATCATGATCCTCTTACAAAAAAGACGGATACCAACACGTTATTTCGGTTTTTTTTGTTTCCCATAATAAATCGCAAACCCTTGCGCTCTTTGTAAGCGCGTATGTGTACCCAGAGCCGCATCAATAAAGTCGGGGTATCTCAAGAAATCATTCGCCACAACAAACAGTTCGCCATTCAAGGTTAAATGTTGCTTTACTGACGTAAAAAAACCTTCGGCAACACTGTAGTCCGTTGACATGCCTGTATGGAATGGTGGATTGGTCACAATATAATTAAAACGACCTTTTACATCCTCTAAACCATTGGACGCCAAGGTTGTGACGTAATCACTCACGCCATTGGCAGAAAAGGTTAATTCCGTTGCCTTCAACGCAAGAGCACTGTCATCTAACGCGGTAATTTTAGCGCCAGTTTTATTATGTAGCCAAAGGGCAATAATGCCATCGCCGCAGCCAAAATCAAGAAAACGAGCCTGTTTGGCGTCACTCATAAAGCGGTGTTCAGACAGTTGCCCCAATAACAACGACGTCCCTTTATCCAATTTTTTATGACCAAATACACCCGGTATACTGCATAAGGTAAAAGTTTGATCGGCGACCGTTTGCGTCCATTGAGTAATCCATTTTTCAAATTTGAAGGCTGGAGACGCCTCTTCCTTAGAAGCGTTATACACTAAACAGTGTTTCGCACCATCTACTTTGCCCGCGTTTACCGCGTGTTTTTCTAATCGCTTATAAGAGGATTTCACACCGCTTTTATTGTCACCAACTAACCAAATTTTACCGCCTAGCTTTAAATGAGGCATGCTTGCATCAATTAAGTAATCTAATAATTCTTTGGCTTTTGGTTGGATCAAAATAATATGATCAAAGGTTTCTGCTGTAGATTGAGTCCAAGTCGCATTAAACTCAGCATGGTTTTCATTAAACCCGCCTCTAAGTAAACGATCAAATATGGATTTTGATTGGCACCAAGCATAAACCTCTGCCTGCTTACCGAGCTCAAGAGGGTACGTGTCGTCCGGATTTGCAAACAAGACTTTGCCTGAAAATGCGTCAGAAACACGATCTAGTAGTAAACTGGTAGGGTTAAAATTCATAAGTAATCGACAGCTCTTCTTGGGTTATATTAGCCACATTTTTAAATAAGGCGTTCAATTTTTTTGCATCAAGTTCAGGTTGAACTCGAGGATAACGAGGCTCTTTTCTATCGTTTAAAACAGCATGATCCCAGCCACAGGTAAACTGCAGAAAATCCTCAACAAAAGCGTCTCCATGTTCTAAACAACCCGCTAAAATAACATCGGCATAGCTTAAAGTAATAGGGCAAGCGGGATTAGGCGAGGTAATGTCGTGAGAGTGATAAATCCATACGGTTCCATTAGGTAGGCTTTCGTTCTCATAAGAAGACAACTGCTGAGAATCAATTTGAGCCCTTTGATAACCTTGCTCTCGTTTATCAAAGGCGGCTATTTCACTTTCATGGATCTCAATTAATACCCCATTGCAATAAGCGTCCTCTTTTGGAATCACCGCAACGGAACTCATACCAAAATCAGCCGACATAACAGACCAATGGCGTTCGAACCCCGAAATTTTTACCGACCAAACACGCCCAGTTTCACCCGTTTTAGCACGACTGCGACTGTTTATTAAACTTCCGTAACCTACTATAAAATGCCTATTTTGAGCACACACTCTGACACTATCCTCTTTATTTGAAGCTAATTGAGTCATGATACAGTAGAGCCGCCTAAAAACGTACAGAACCGCTATTTTATATTAGTTTGTGCTCTTTAAAAGAATGCTTAGACATCATAATAGACCCTAAAGCAATGCGTAACTTGCGATTTCATACAATTAAAGTGGATTCAATGCACTGGTTTTAGACTGATGTTTTACTTGTCGGTACAAACCGCCACCAGCAAGACAGCTGATCAAGAACAACCCTAACCAAATGACGCCGTGCTCCAGCTCTGTTGAAGACAGCAACCAGCTGGTAACAACATTGCCTAGAAAAGCATACACGCCACCAATACAAGCAAATAGTCCGTAATATCTCCCAAGCTCATTGACTGAAGAAAACGTCGGGATATACGCGCCTAACAGGGGAAAAACTAACATAGAGCCAATACTGAAAAACACCGCACAGATCAAAAAAGGTAACGCGGGTAGCCAAGTTGTCTCGATACTTAACCATAGATAAGCGCTCCCCATTATCCCCATCCCAAGACCCATTCCCAAAGCGGTGCCTAATTTTTTTTCCACCAATCGACTCATCGGCATTTGTAGCGTAACGCCCAAAATAGAGGACACAACAAACACCCAAGTAATGATACTTACGTTATCCGTTACTAAGCGAACCTCACTGGGTATAGCACTGTATAATTGATGAAATAATAAGGGGTAAACCGATGCATAACAGGCGAATCGTATAAAAGCCGAATTTTTTAACATGGCTAACCACTGGTGCCAAAAGGAGCGGTAAGCTAATAGGGTGAGACTGTCTTTCGGCGCACTCGAAGTCGACTCTTTTTCATCTGAAGGTTTGTGATTAGCACGCTTGCTATCAGGTAAATAATACCATTGGATGACTAAAAGTAAGGCAAAAAAAACAGCCGAAGTGACCCCAATCCAAGCAAAAGAAACTGACAGTAACGCTAAGCCAAACACTGGACCAAGTAACATTCCAGCTTCACTGGCTAAATTCTGTAATGCAAAAATACCTTCTCTTTCATGTTGTCGAGGATAGTCAGAAGCTAGGTACGCTTGACTGCTTGGGGTAAAAAGCGCACCAGCAAAACCAGATAAAAAAGCGCCTAGAATTAATGCATAGAGGCTTTCTCCAATGCCTAATAAGGCAAATCCAACCACTCTCACCGCACAGCCCAAAAGAATCATCGGCTTATAGCCAAAGTAATCCCCTAAGGTGCCGCCAACGAGAAAGAGACCTTGTTGGCTAAGGACTCGTAATCCGATAATAAAACCAACAAAACCGCCACTCAAACCCAAATCCTGCGCCAAATGCGTCGCTAGATAAGGCAGCATCATGTAGAAACCTAAGTTAAAGGTAAAGCCATTGATTACCAGTACTCGGCCAGCCGCTGTAAGAGTACTCCAATCGGCTAAAAACGACTTTAAAAACATAACGAACCAAACAGCTGAATAAATAAAATGAAGACGGTATTAAGCAAGTTAGTATTATTGATGTATTTGCCGCAGCAACTCATCGACTCGTTCAGGTTTTAGAGCGACTTTAGAACGTAGCTTAGGCGCTTTGGCCATGAGTTTATCTAGGTTTGAAGCAAGTTCTACTTGAATCATTCCAACCATGCCCATCATTAAATGGGGAGGGCAATAAAAGAGATGTAACCCTTCTTGTTCAAGTGCGATGGTATAGGGTTTATCAACTGGCGTTTTCCACGATTTAGCGCCGTCGGGGACAACATAGGATCTCGCATTATGACCACTATTTGAGGGGATAAAGGTCACTGTATCACCTACTTCAGCCTGCACAAAGTCAGGCTCAAATACCATGCTGCCTTTTGCACCAAAATTAAGCATCTTTATTTCCCAGTCAGCCGCACTTGTAGAATGGACAAACACACCCGCAAAAACGAACACGACACATTGGAAAGGTTTAAGAAGGATAACGTTTTTCAATGATTTACACACCGGTAGCGACCTTTTTTTGAGGCATTAAATCGTCATTAATATGACGATATTGGGGTTCAGTTTGGCGTATTGTTCGAACAAATGGCATACCAGACGAGTCGCTAATAATTTCAGCCTTAATCTTGTAAACATCTTGAACCATTTTCGCCGTTAGTACCTGGTTGGGATGCCCTTGTGACACCAAATTACCGTCTTTTAAAACCAACAAATTATCCGCATATTGCGCCGACAAATTTAAATCATGCAACACTAAGAGAGTGATCCACCCTTCTTTTTTCGTTTTCTCAGCTAAGTGTTCCAACAACACATGCTGAAAATGCAAATCCAAAGCACTCACGGGTTCATCCAACATTAAGATTTTAGGTTGTCTCATTAACGCTTGAGCGAACAGCACCATCTGACATTGACCACCACTTAATGTACTAACGTCACGATGTGCAAGATGCACTAATCCAATGTCATTCAATGCCACTAAAGCATCTTGAATCATATTGTCTTCTAAACGAAAGCTAAGGGCATCGAGCTGACCGAGTAAAACAACCTCTAAGACACTCAAACCAACATCTAAACGAATGTCTTGTGGCATATAACCAAACCGTTTCCTCCACTCAGCAAGAGAGCGCTTCGTCAATTTAATATCCGGAAGATAAATATCACCAGACTGCCGTTTTATGTCTCCAAATAAGGCTTTCAGCAGGGTACTTTTACCCGTACCGTTAGGGCCAATAATAACGTGTATTTTTCCGGCCTCTAAAGAAAATGACATGTCTTTAGCGAGCACTAAATCTCCCAATGCCACATTGAGTTGATCCACCATCAACACAGGGTTTTCACTTTCAATCTTGCTTTTTAACGAAGTCACAGAGTCCATTTTCATAATGATTTTCTTTTACTCATGATTAGCCAAAAAAAGAAAGGGACACCAATAATGGCAGTAACAATACCGATTGGAAATAAAGCACCAGGAACAATGATTTTTGACAGTACTGAGGCACTGGACAACAAACAAGCCCCTAAAATAAAGGACAAAGGTAAGAAGTAACGCTGATCTTCCCCTACAATCATTCGAGCCATATTTGGAGCAACAATCCCCACAAAGCCAATAATGCCCACAAAACTGGTGACGGTAGCGGTCATAACAGCAACCAAAAATAAGGTTTTAAGGCGTAATCGAGCCACATCTACACCTAAGCTTTTGGCCCTTGCTTCTCCTAACCTAAGTGCCGTTAATTTCCATGAATCTCGTAATAAAAAAAACAGACATGTCAGTGTCACAGCAAAAACCAAAGCGACATTGCTCCAATTTGCTTTAGATAAACTACCAAATAGCCAAAACAGAATTTGTTGGCTCAACTCAGGAGACGAAACAAACTGAACTAAAGACAATAAAGATTGAAACAAGAAGAGTAGGGCAATACCGGCAAGGACTAACTGACCTGAACTGATTCTTTGCATCATAGCGAGTGAAAAGAGAAAAAAGGCCGCCAGCATGCAAAAAATAAACGCGCTAATAGGAACACTAATGCTTGGGTGGAAACCAAACGCATCAAAATACAAAGAAAACGCCGCGCCAAACCCCGCTGCAGCGGCCATTCCCAATGTATAGGGGCTGGCCATTGAATTGTTCAATAAGGTTTGCATTTCCGCGCCGCCAACACCTAATACACCTCCGACAATGACAGCCATAATGGCAACAGGTAAGCGTAACTTAGCGACAATGACTTGGGTTGTTGGGTCAACATTGATAGCAAAGCCCATTAGGTTGAATAGCGCATTAAGTACATCTAGGACATTTAATAGGGCGGGTCCCGTTGCAATATCGAGTAGAAATGAAAAAAACAGCATAAAAGCGAGGCATGCAATAATAGAAAAGCGACGTTTTTCCAAACGTCGCTGATCTTTTACAGCATTTTGAAGAAGATCAGAATGCATAAAAATACTCTAATAAAAACAAGTCTGCCTAAAAATAAAGATTACTCTGTAACCTGTACCGCAAAGGTTCCTGTGGGTACAACAGGTAAATACTTCTTATAAAAATCAAGGTAGGCTTGTTCAGGATCTGTATCCTTAAATAAGCTTGGGTATTGTGCTTTTGCCATGTACAAAGCCATAGATGCATCTAAAATAGTCCGTGAAGCACCTTGATAAATACCATAAACACGGTTGTTTTGAACCGCTGGAAAAGCAGACCATCCATCTCGCTGAGTGAAGCCTTTTAGCCTTTCTACCGACATAGAGCGATCGATTCCTTGCCCCATTGGCATAGAATCACCCTTCACACCTGACTCGGTACCAGCAATAAAAACCACATCTGGTTGAGAGGCAATAACTTGCTCAGGGTTCATCGGTCCCCACCATTCAATAAAAGGGGCGGCAATGTTGTCTCCACCCATCGCCGAGGACATGGCACCCCACATATTCTTACCGTAAGTAAAACTGTATTCACTAGGACCCTTATTACCAAATTCAATATAGGTTTTTGGCTTTGGTAAACCAGATTTTGAAATTTTCTGTTGAGTAGATGCAATCACAGCTTCGTATTCGTTTGCGATTGTTTTAGCACGCTCTTGTTGACCCGTTAATTGGCCAATGATATTGGTGCTTTTCAAATGACGTTCTAACGTTTGCGCGTTGTAATCAACGACAACAACCGGAATACCTTCTTCTTCTAACGTATCAGCGTCCATACCTAGGCCTTTATACTGCCAATCCGCTAGCAATACGACACTTGGTTTGAGGCTTAATACTTTTTCAATCGAGAACGTCTGAGATTCAACTTCTCCCACGTCAGGGATATCTTTTAGAGAAGGGCGATAATTCGTATACAAAGACCAACTAGCTGGACGCCAGCTTTCCCATGTATCTCTGGAAATACCAACCACATGATCAAAGGCTTGCTCGGAGCCTATTGCCATATAGTCTTCAGCATAAAATCCCAAAATCACTCGTTGGGCAGGCAAGTCAACTTCAACTTGTCGACCTAAAACATCCTCAATCACTGTCATATCGGCGAATGCCGTTTGCGCAACCAACAGAGAACCCATAAGTGAACTTATTAGACCCAGCTTCATTATCTCTTCCTTAAACAAAAATCATTTTTAATTGAAGAGGGATTTTACACAAATGACACTCAATATCAAATAGTATTGAGAATTGTTTTTATTCGTATTTTGAGAATCTAATTTGAATCAAATTACGCTCTGTGCATCATGAGCATGACTTTTCAAACCACACTTCTGTCGATATGGCTTGTCTATAGCACCAATACAGAGATAACCCTCGAGCCACAAACAAACAACAAAAGCTCATCCACAGTCCATGATTATCCAAAGGCTGTGAGATGTACCATAAAGGGAAAAACACCAATAACACACTAAAAATCATCGTGTTTTGCATTTGTTTGACCGCCGTAACACCAATAAAAACACCATCTAACATAAATGACCAAACACTTAATAAAGGCAACCACACCAGCCAAGGCAGGTACAGAGCCGCCTCCGACTTAACGGAGGGTACACTGGTTAAAAAGCCGATAATAGCATTCCCAAATAGCCAAAAAATCGCCGTTAGGCCGATGGCGGTTAACAAAGCCCAAACACAAGCTAACATAACGGTTTTTCTAAATTGTGATGGATTATTAGCCCCTTTTGCTTCACCACATAAGGCTTCCACTGAAAAAGCAAAGCCATCCAATGCATTGGAAATAATGAGAACAAACGTCAGTAATACGGAATTCGCCGCCAGAATTGCATCACTTTGCTGCGCGCTTTGCGCTGTAAAAAAGCTCATAACAATTAACAACAGAACCGTTCGTACAAATAAATAGCGATTCACTTGCACCAACTCAATATAAGCTCGCCATTTAATCAAAGCAACGACAGGAACGGCGCCAGACATATGGCGTAATTTCTTAGCCGCCAGAAAGATGGCCAGAATCACACCAATGTAGTGCGACCACACCGTTGCCCAAGCCACCCCGTCACTTGCCATATTAAGATGGTATACAGCGTAATAATCCAAAATCATATTGGCGATATTAATCACCAATAAGACCCACAACGGACCTTTGGAGTATTGAATACCGAAGAACCAGCCAATCAAAGCATAACCCGCTAATACAGCTGGAGCACTCATAATACGCGCTTCAAAATACACTCTTGCCCAAGGTTCAATCTCTTTACTTGGAGACATCAAAGACATCGCTAATTCTAAAATAGGACCTCTACATAAAATCAATAATAGACCAATAGAAAAGCCCATTAAAACCGATTGAAATAAGAGTTCACGAACACGAGTGACGTCTTTTTTACCAAGGGCTTGAGCGGTTAACCCTGTTGATCCCATACGTAAAAAGCCGAATGCCCAAAAAATAAAGCTAAACACACTTGCCCCAATCGCGACAGCGCCCATATGAGTCGCGGTGCCAAGGTGCCCAACCACCATAGTATCCACTAGGCCTAATAGCGGCGTTGTAATGTTCGCTAGCATAGGCGGCCATGACATGTGCCATATACGGTTATGCACAGCACGATCTTGTTGGAAACGGCTCACTATCGAATAAAACGCTGACATAAGGCATTGACCCTTTGTGGATAACCAAGATGAGATACTGTAAAAAGTTATTCACAGCCTACATTTTAACGATCGGATTGTGGGTAGTATGAGGTGTTATACATACTTTTTTTCAAAAAATGGGGACAAAGTACTCAATTCGTCCAATATACAAAGTCATAATGTTACTCTAAATTTATCCACAAAATAAGATCAAGTGTATAAATACACTCTCTATTAAAAAAAACAGGTAAAAGCAGCAATTTAATTCAGATTTTATTAAACTGGCTGTCATACTATTTTTGTTCGGAGTGTTTATGAAAAAGAAGTTGAAACCGATTGTCGAAGGTTTAGCCGTCGGTATCGTATTTTTTAGTATTACGTTACTGTTCGAGATCCCTTTCGTTATGAGTGTCATCATTGGCTTATTGGCCTCAGTAGGCGGATACCGAAATTCCATAAAAATGGATAAAGAAGAAAAATAACCCGTTTGCTCAATAGTATGTAACATCAAAAGGAAGCATTTATGACAATAGATAAGCCAGACAATATTGATTACGGAAAAGGTGATAGTACGTTGAGGGCTGTCGGAGGGCACAAAGGATTACATCAATTAGTAGAAGATTTCTATCTAACCATGAGCACTCAAAGTGAGTTTAAAAAACTCAGGGACATGCACCCAACGGATTTAAAACTGTCCATTGATAAACTCTATTGTTTTCTATCTGGTTGGATGGGAGGAGAACGCTTATATAGCCAGAAATATGGTTCCATCAGTATTCCACAAGCGCACTCACACATAGATGTAGGCTATGAAGATAAAAAAATGTGGCTAGATTGCATGGCCATCGCATTAGAGAAGCAAGCTTACCCTAAGGAATTAATCCGCTACTTATTAATTCAGTTAGAAATACCAGCGGAACGTATTCGTCAAGTCAGTGCCGCCAGACAGTCGATCCAGAAGAAAACTTAAGCCATAGCCTCTATTTAATAAGGCGAAGTAAATCATTCACTACTTACTTTTATCAACCGTTCTTATGATATCAATCTCTTTTAATTTGCCTGACCACAGTAATACCTAAACGCTTACTTAAGCGTATTAAGTTCGCTCTATCCATAGACAATAATTTAGCGGCAACAGACCAATTCCCAGTCGCATGCTCCCACGCTTGCAATATCATGGAGCGTTGAAATTGATCGGTGGCATCTTTTAACGATGTTGAAAAGTCTGATGTTTGACTCACTTGATTTTTAGATGATCGTTCGAGAGACAACAAACTCGTCTCTTCTGAAGAAAATAAATAATTCACATCCGCCACACAGATACGGGGAATAGAATGACGTGTATTCGCCTTAGCATGCAATGCGGCACGAATAATCACATGTTCTAATTCTCGTACGTTTCCAGGCCAATGGTAATGGCTAAGCAGCTCCAACGCTTGTGAGTCAATGATCAACTGGGACAACCCCAACTTTCGCCGTGTCTGTTCCGCAAAATACCCAGCTAATAATGGCACATCACCAGAACGCTCTCTCAGTGCCGGTACTTTAATAGGGAATACGCTTAACCTATGATAAAGATCCACTCGAAAACGCTTTGCCTTTACCTCTTCCGCTAACACTCGATTTGTCGCCGCAAGAATTCTCACATCAACATATTCAATAGCGTCTTGTCCTACAGGTTGAATTTCATGACTTTGTAATACCCGTAACAATTTACCTTGTGCCGCTAAAGGTAACTCTCCGATCTCATCCAGAAATAAAGTCCCACCATTTGCTAAGCTAAATTTTCCTGCTCGAGTACGATCGGCCCCCGTAAAGGCACCTTTTACATGGCCAAAAAGCTCACTTTCCACTAAATTCTCAGGTAGAGCCGCGCAGTTTACATACACTAAAGGGCCTTCTGAACGGCTCGAACAATGATGTAAAGTTCGGGCCACCAGCTCTTTGCCAACGCCTGTTTCCCCTTCAATTAAGGTAGCAAAATCAGAGGGCGCTACGACTTCGAGTTCGTGCTTTAATTTACACATTGCAGGACTGTTGCCAATAATTTCACCCCCGTCCTTTACTAAGGCTTCAGTGGTTAACTCCAGAACCACTTTCTTCACATGTTGAGATTGGGTTTCAAGTGTTTGCAGCAACATTGAGGTGTTTAATGTCGCGGCCGACATGGCGGAAATGATATCAAGTGTTCTTTGAGGGATATCATCAAATACATTCGGTTCCATACTATCTAACGTCAATACGCCAATTACTTCATTGTCCACAAGTAATGGCAGCCCCATACAAGCATGGATAGGTAGATTCCCTTCGTGAAGCAATAACATGCCATCGTATGGGTCAGGTAAAGGCGAATGTTTTTCAAACACGATCGGAATTTTAGAGCGGCATATTTCTAAAAAACGAGGGTGGGAGTCAATATCAAAACGTCGACCAAGCGTATCTTTTAAAAGTCCGTGTTGTGCCAAAGGAACAAGAATTCGACCCTGTTGACGTAAGAGTACCACCGCATCACAAGAGATGGTTTGACGAATCACTGTCAATAATCGATCGAACCTATCGATCCCTGTAACACTGTTTGTTAAATCAATCGCAAGATCAATCAACGCATTAGAAGATATGGCTGCCATAACGTACTCTCTTTCGAATTGGCACTAAGGTCAGTATTAACCTTTAACGGCCACGCTTAAATACTAAAACAGTTTGACCTAAATAGGTCATTTTAACCTATAAATATTATAGGTCATTTTGACATGAATCATTTTTAAATTCTGTTAGCATTATTGTTTTATAAAGGTTTTTACTTCTTGGCATAGGCAATGCAATACAGCAAATAGGTTTACTAAAAATGCTTTTTTAATTTTATCGTCGAGGAACAACCATGCTTACAGAAAGCCAGATTGCTACCGTAAAAAGTACTATTCCTTTATTAGAAGATGTTGGTAATTCCCTTACCCAACATTTCTATCAGCGTATGTTCAAGCATAACCCAGAGTTAAAACATATTTTTAATATGAGTAACCAGCATTCTGGAGCCCAATCATTGGCCTTGTTTAATGCAATTGCCGCCTATGCAAAGCACATAGATAACTTGCCAGTACTGACGCAAGCCGTCGAAAAAATTGCCCAAAAACACACAAGCCTTTCTATTCAAGCTGATCACTATGCCATCGTTGGCCACCATTTGATTGAAACCTTACGTGAACTTGCTCAAGATGCTTTTACCTCTGAAATAGAAGACGCTTGGACCGCCGCTTACGGGCAATTAGCCGATGTTTTTATCCAGCGAGAAGGCGCTCTTTATCAAGCAAGAGCAGAGGCGGAAGGAGGTTGGAAAGGCGCTAGAAAATTCCGCTTAATAGAAAAACGTATTGAGTCCGAACTGGTGAAAAGCTTAATCTTTGAACCTCTCGATCAACAAGCGGTTATTGGCTTTTTACCAGGTCAATACCTCGGTATAAAAGTACAACCAAAAAACTCAGAATATGAGCAAATACGCCAATACTCTTTATCTGATACGGCGAATGGTGAAACCTATAGAATTTCAGTAAAACGAGAAGTAATGGGAGTGCCTGGGCTAGTGTCCAATTACTTACATGATGGCTTACGGTTAAATGAAGAGGTTGAACTCTTTGCCCCTGCAGGCGATTTCTTTTTTGTTGATCGCAATCGACCTGTGGTAACCCTATCCGCTGGCGTCGGTTTAACGCCTATGATTTCTATTTTGGAAAGCCTGGCTCAAACAGGCTATCAGCGACCTGTCATGCATCTGCACGCTTGTGAGAATCGCCAGCAGCACTCTTTCAAGAAGCGAGTCTTACAGCTAACGCAAGCGCTTAATTTAACTCATCATACTTGGTACAACAACGACCACAGTGAAGATCCTCTTATTCATCACGGATTAATGGACTTAAGCACGATTGAGAATTTACCTTTGGAAAACGGTGATTTCTATCTTTGTGGACCCATAGGTTTTATGAAGTTTGCAAAACAACAGCTGGAAACATTTGGCGTTAGTGATGATCGAATTCATTACGAGGTGTTTGGGCCACATCAAGATATGTAACCTCCTTTTACCGCATAATAAACTTTGGCTAGACTCGCCGATACGAGCTAGCCAAAGTCTTCCTCATTTATACTAAACGGTTTATTGCTCTGTCTTTAACGCTTTTGTAAATGAAAACCCTGTCGTTTTCATCGTACCAAGTACCACTAATACGCCACCGATAAAAGTATGAATACCTACTTTTTCATCCAAAAACACCACTCCCCAGAAGACACCAAAAATCGGAATCAGGAAGGTAACGGTAAGCAAGGAAGAGGAGCCAATATCCTCTAAAAGTTTAAAGAAAATCAGATAAGCCACGCCAGTACAAACAACGCCAAGGGCAATTACTGAAATCGATTCCACTGCATTAGGTGTCGTATTAGGTGTAAAAAAGAGAGCAATGGGTAATAGGGCAATGGTTGCCATTAACATGGAACCTTGTGCATTATTAAAGGGAGCAACAGGGCTTACTACTTGTGTATAGGTGGCCGCTACGCCATAGCATAAAGGTGCGCCCAACACGACCAATACAGCAAACCACGCTTGATTTTTTAACAAATCGGCATCAAAGCCGACAATAACCGCTACACCCAGTACCCCAAGACTTAACCCGATCACGGCATTACGAGTTAAGGGTTTACGAAAATACAAAGCTCCAATTGCCGCGCCAAATACGGGTGTTAAGGCGTTAATAATAGACATCATAGAAGCCGTTAAATACTGTGCAGCATAACCGTAACAAAGAAAGGGCAGAGCACTGCTCATCACACCAAGGAAGGTATAATGTTTCCAGTGCTGCCTAAGGTGTAATTTTTTCTTCATCAATAAGGCAACGACGCATAAAAACAAGGCGGCGAAACCTACGCGTGATTCAATCAACCATACTGGGCCAAGTGGTGGAGCGCCAATTCTCATAAATAAAAATGACGCCCCCCAAATTGATGCCAATAGTAATAAATACATTGCACTTTTAACGCCCATATCACACCTTAAGATAACGTTGTTTGTAAAGAAGATACTCTTTGAATTGGAGAGTGAATAATACGCTCATTAAGCGGTTTTAAAAGGTAACAGATTGGTTGTTTCTTGATGATACAGAACAACAGATTGCGCTTCTTCTTTACAAAAAGCCTCGATTGCCTCTCGGAAGCCTTCATTATCTATGTAATGCAAACTATGAGAATAAACAGGTTCAAAACCACGAGCAATTTTATGCTCACCTTGAGTGCCTGGATCAAAGTGCTGCAGGCCTTTTTCGAGACAAAATTCAATGCCTTGGTAATAACAAGCTTCAAAGTGCAAACAATCAAACTCTTGCAGACAACCCCAATAGCGACCATACAATGACTGATCGTCAAAGAAACACCAAGAAGCCGCCACGGCCTGATCATCATGATACGCCAGCACCAGTACAACCTGTTCACCCATAGTTTGCACTAACTGCTGGAAAAACTCGCGTGTTAAATACCCATACTGTCCACGTTTAGCGTAAGTCGATTGATAACACAGATAAAAAAAAGAAAGGTCATCTTCCGTCAATTCCACGCCCAGTTTGCGCTGTAAACGGATTCCCTGTTGAACCACCTTTTGACGTTCTTTACGAGCACTTTTGCGTTTACGACTCGAAAAATGCTCCAGATAATGCTCCATATCTCTATAATCACGATTAAACCAATGAAATTGGCAAGACACTCTCGACAAAATTGGATCATCAACAAACGCCTGTTTCACGTGAGACTTGGTAAACAAAAGATGCCAGCTGGACATCGTTTGTTGTTGTGTTCTTTGTGTTAATAAATCGCCAACGGTCGCGTATAAGCCTAAAAGTTCCATTGAATTACCCTGAGGATCCAACGCTGTAAAAATACGTGGGCCCGTTACAGGAGAAAAGGGGACAGCCCATATTCGTTTCGGAAAATAGGGATAACCATAGCGCTGGTAAGCATCAGCCCATGACCAATCAAAAACAAATTCACCCTGAGAATGCGTTTTCAAATAAGTAGGCACTATAGCAACAGGGGTATCATCGTCTTCCATCAACAAGATGTACTCTGGATACCAACCGGTCTCACCTCCGACACTGCCACTGTCTTCAAGTGCAGCATGGAACGCATATTGAGCAAAAGGATACTTTGTCTCACCGATCGCTTGTTGCCAGCGTACTTTACCTATTTGTTGAACTTGATTGAACCATTGGGCCTTCATTTCAATACCTTACTTTGCATCAACAAATGACATTAACAATGACGTTACTCAAGGTCGGCACGCATCTTATTAATAAGGGAATCCGTATCAGGTCGCTTCATACGCCACAAGAAAAACGCTTCAGCGGCCTGCTCAACCAACATACCTAAACCATCGGAACCTTTGGCTCCCAATTCATAAGCCCATTTAAGAAACACCGTTGGCTCTTTTGCATACATCATGTCATAGCACCAAGTGTCTGAGTGGATAACCGACTCAGGCAGCGGAGGTAAGTCACCACTTAAACTGGCTGATGTCCCATTAATAATGACATCAAATTCCCCAGTAACCTGATCAAACTCACTGGCTATAACTGAGATGGCTTCTTGACTGAAATGCTCTGCGAGAACCTGCGCCTTTGATAAGGTACGATTAGCGATCACTATTTCCTTTGGAGACTCATTACGTAAAGGTTCTAAAACGCCGCGAACCGCCCCACCAGCGCCTAAGACCAATACGCGTTTTCCCGTTAAGGATTGACCATGGTTCTCACAAATGTCTCTCACCATACCGACACCATCGGTGTTATCCCCAAAAATCTGGCCATTTTTACCCACAAGCAAAGTGTTAACAGCACCAGCTTGCTTTGCTCTGGGGCTCACTACATCACACAGATTAAAGGCTCTTTCTTTAAACGGTACGGTAACATTCAACCCCTTACCGCCTTCCCTAAAGAACTCTTTTACTTGTAATTCGAAAGTATCTACATCCCCCAATAATTTGGAATACGTCAACGATTGCAAGGTTGACTTCGCAAAAAAATGATGGATATCAGGCGACTTGCTGTGAGCAATTGGGTTACCGAATACACCGTACTGATCCATGTTTATTGATTCATTTGTCACATTACTGTCCTCGATTTAGCCAGTCTTTATCCGTCAAAAAATGCGTTAATAAACGCGCCTCTTCCGTTCCTTCATCGGGTTTATAGTCGTAGCCCCATTTCACTTCTGGTGGTAGTGACATCAAAATAGATTCGGTTCGACCCGCGCCACTTTGTAATCCAAAGTGAGTTCCTCGATCAAACACCAGATTAAACTCAACATAACGACCGCGACGATTTAATTGAAAGTCACGTTCCCTTTCGCCATAAGGCGTTGCCAGTCGTTTTGCAACAATCGGGGGATACGCCTTAGTATAAGCATCGCCAACAGACTGCATAAATGCAAAGCTACCGTCAAAGCCCAACTCAGAAAAATCATCAAAGAATAAGCCACCAATACCACGAGGCTCACCTCGATGCTTCAGATGGAAATAGCCATCACACCATTTTTTGAAGCGATCGTAATAGTCGTCCCCAAATGGTTCACATGCTTCTAAAGCCGTTTGATGCCATTGAGTGCAATCTTCATCAAAACCGTAATAAGGTGTTAAATCAAAACCACCACCAAACCACCAAACGGATTCCATGCCTTCTTTGTGAACCACGAACAACCGAACGTTCGCATGAGAGGTCGGTACATAAGGGTTTTTAGGGTGCATCACCAATGACACTCCCATTGCTTCGAAACGACCACCCGCTAATTCAGGACGGTCTGCCGTTGCCGAAGGAGGGAGCTTATCCCCCATAACATGAGAGAAATTTACGCCACCTTTTTCAAACACATCGCCATTTTCAATAACACGAGTACGGCCACCGCCTCCATTTGAACGATCCCACGCGTCTTCTTTAAAGCGCGCTTGCGGTTCAAACATTTCCAATGCGGCACAAATATGATCCTGTAGGCCCATTAGATAGGCTTTTACAGACTGGATATTTTCCTGAGTTAACCCTTTTTGAACATTGTTCGCCGACACATTCTTCTCCGATATCGATTCATCAAAATGCACTCTACTATAAGGTTGCACCTTTTCGTTCCGCACAGTTTATCATTCATCTATGAGTGGGGGGTATGCAAGGATAAGTAGAATTCGGCTTTTTCCATACACGGCCACTGTTTATATGTAAACGAATCCACCATTATGATAAATACTCATTCGCCATATTATGAGTCGAAAACGAGCGGTATTAAGAGAAAGTATTCAAGTATAAAGAGTAAAAAGCAGGAGTAAGTAGTCACTTATGGTACTCGTTTTTCAACATCAACGACCGCCAGCATTCGCTAGGGCCGCTCTGACTTATACCATTCTAAAATGACAGGGGCCAAGGCGGACGTAGCCACAAAGAAGTGGCCGTTCAATAATGAAGTGCGTTTATTATAAGCAAAAGGAACCCCGTTAAAGTCCATTAGCACACCACCAGCGCCTTCGACAATCGCTTGAGTGGCGGCGGTGTCCCACTCGCTTGTTGGCCCACGGCGTAAATGAATATCCGCCACACCTTCTGCAATTCGGCACGCTTTAATCGAACTGCCTTTTGGAATTTCTTGAATATGAGAAAAATCATTCAATAGCTCAGTTTTTAAGGACTCTGGCAATTCAGGACTGTGGCTGCGGCTTGTCATCGCAACTAGGGTAGACGCAGGCGCTCTCGCCTGAATCACCTGATAACCGTCCTCGGTCCATTTAATCGCGCCTTTTGGTAACCCTTCAACGTCTCCCGTTACGCCAAAGAACCCTTCTTGAGTCACAGGTAAATACACCATACCTAAAATAGGTATGTGGTTTTCAACCAAAGCAATATTAACGCTGAATTCACCATTACGTTTGATGAATTCTTTGGTCCCGTCTAATGGGTCAACTACCCATAAACGTGGCCAAGTCACTCTTTCTTCAAATGGATATATACCTTCTTCAGAAAGCACTGGGATATCTGGTGTTAGCTTTTTTAGTCCCTCAAGAATGATATGATGGGCGGCCATATCCGCGGCCGTAACGGGACTGTCATCTGACTTTTTTTGTATACCTAAATCGTTTCGCTGATAAATATCCATGATGGCATCAGCAGCATTGTGTATTATCTGCTGTAGCTCAACAAAAAACGGGTGGCCGTTGACATCCTTCATAGTAAATTACGCCTCAACATAACACTCAATATACAGAGTGCAAATAATAGAAATCAGATAGGTAAATACAGTCTCTTATGAGTAAAGCAGAAAAACAGCCCGCTCCACAAGCAATACGTTTAGACAAATGGCTATGGGCCGCACGTTTTTACAAAACACGTTCACTTTGTAAAGACGCTATTGACGGGGGAAAGGTGTCTTATAATGGCGCCAAGGGCAAAGCCAGTCGTTCAGTTGAGGTGGGCGCAACCTTGACACTGAAACTAGGATACGATGAAAAGACAGTCGTTATCAAAGCCATTAGCGAACAAAGACGCGGTGCTCCAGAAGCACAGCTTCTTTATGAAGAAACGGCCGAATCCATTGAGAAACGTGAAAAGAAAGCCCTGCAGCATAAAACCCTTGGCGGACGAATCATGGCGGATCACAAGCCAAACAAAAAAGAACGCCGTGATATTAAGCAACTCAAAAACGATATTTTTGGCTCTTAACCTGGCCATTACCGATATTTTACACCGGTTCACTTCACCCTGTTCTTCACGTGAAACAGGGTGAGTCACATTCCTCAAAACAAAATATACAGAAACAGCACCGGTTTACTCTAGCTCTACTTTTCTCTCATCGGACCATTGCCTACATCCAATGTCAGTTCACCTTTTGACACATCTATTCTGCTATTCTAACGGTCCAAATGACTAAGGATAACAATAACAACGTCGATATCCCGTGGTATACGGTTCAATACAAGCCAACATTTCTAACTCAACCAAAGCTTGCATTAAGTCACTGATACTACAGCCAATCACATCCATAAAATCAGAAAATTCTAGAATGCTTTCTTTATCAACTTTGTTAAAACAAACCAGTACTGACCGAGCAACGCTAGATAAGGATGATATTGGCACCTCGACCGGTTGCATGAGTATTGATCGGGCCCGTCCTTCATGACTCCCTTTTGATTGAGTGATTGGCGACTGAGATGACACCATAACGGGAACCAACTCGTTTAACACATCGTCCACATCCATAACTAAAGTGGCCCCTTGTTGAATCAGACGATGGCAGCCTTGAGCATTGTTTTGATCAATTCTACCAGGAATAGCAAAGACCTCTCTGTTATGTTGTAAAGCGTAACTCGCGCTAATCAATGATCCGCTTTTCTCCGTGGCTTCCACAACCAGAACACCTTCACTTAACCCACTGATAATACGGTTACGGGGAGGAAATAGATTAGGGCGAGCCGATGTCATCAATGGGTACTCACTGACCCAAGCACCGCCTGCTTTTAAAATATTCTCAAACAAACGAACATTCGCTTTCGGATAAAGCTTTTCAAAGCCAGTCCCCATAACCGCAATATTCGGCCTATTAACGGCATTGGCACCTTCATGGGCGGCACTGTCTATGCCCGTTGCGCCACCACTAACTACCGTTATACCTTCTTCACTTAGCTGCTTGGAAAATTGAAAGCCCAACTGGCGACCATAATGGCTACAGCGTCGTGCCCCTACCATCCCCAAACAAACCCTGGACAGACACTCAAGGTTACCTTTTACGTATAAAAGAATAGGGGGGACTGGAATTTCGCTTAACTTGATAGGGTAATCCATGTCGCCTTTTATAATTAAATGATGTGATTCGTCTTTTAACCATTCTAGAGTGTGCTGCAATTTAGACTCCGTTTCAGCCGATAGCACTCTTTGTTGGCAATACAGCCCCGCTTGATGAGCGGCGTCTTTTGGCCATTTTAATTTGATGAATAAATGAGTATCTAGCTCAGAACAAAAAGTGGCCTCATGATCTCCTTCCATTTCAAGCAAGGTTAAATATTGCCAAAGGCGATCTAAGCGTGTCGGTCCCGCCCCCTTCATTAAACTTAGACTTAACCAATCTAATAGGTTAAGCGGTCGATTATTTTTCGGGTCAGCGAGGCTGTCAAAAGAGAGTTGTATCGTCATTGTGCTTTCCTTAGCTGTCAATCAACAATAAAGCCATACATTAATCATTCATTAAATATTGAGCCTGTAGGCGCTCAAACATTACTTGTCCTAAATAATGCTTTTATTAATTCAAACATAATTGTGTAATTGACTCCACAGAAACGCTGATCAATCTTTTAACATACGTTACAATAGGCTCATTAAATTATGACTAGTTGTTCATTTCAATGTCTATATTACGTTTGGGGTTGCATTTGGACCTTCATTGATCACTCCCAAATAAAGCAGACGTGAGAAGATCAACATAGAACTGAATTGTGGAAAATTATTATGGCTGTATTACCGGTATTAGAATTCCCTGATCCGCGCTTACGAACTGTAGCTAAACCCATCACAGAGTTTACTCCAGAACTGCAAACGATGATCGACGATATGCTTGAAACAATGTATGACGAAAACGGTCTGGGGCTGGCGGCCACACAAGTGAATTATCATCACCGCTTAGTTGTTATGGACTTTTCGGAAGAAAAAAATGATCCGATCGTGTTCATCAACCCTGAGTTTGAGGTGCTTGATGATGCGCCAAATGAACAACAAGAAGGCTGTTTATCGGTTCCAGGGTTTTATGAACATATTTATCGCGCGGCAAAAGTCAGAGTGAAAGCGCTCGATCGTCATGGTAAAGCGTTTCAAATGGATGTAGATGAGCTATTGGCGGTTTGTGTTCAGCATGAAATCGATCACTTAGATGGCAAACTTATGGTGGATTATTTATCACCTTTAAAACGCAACCGCATTAAAACGAAGCTGCTTAAACTCAAGAAGATGAAAGACTGAATCATTCAGGACTATGCGCTTTACCTTGGTTTCTATGCAAACCGATTAACTGTTTAGAATCAGGCCTCGGCCTGATTTTTTCTTTTTATCCGCCTTGTGGTTTCTAACTTACTTTTACTTTGGAGACTTATTCCATGCCAGACAATTCAATTACTTTTAGAGATACGGACGTTCAACCCTTACGTATTATTTTTGCAGGTACGCCAGAGTTTGCTGCATCCAGTTTACAGTCTTTAATCGATCATGCAGCAGACCGTAATTATCAAATTGTTGCCGCGTATACGCAACCGGATAGACCTTCTGGGAGAGGCCAAAAACTTATACCCAGCCCAGTAAAAGCGCTTGCAATAGAACATGACATTCCTGTTTATCAGCCATTGAACTTTAAACAAGAAGAAGACCGTAATATGTTGTCTGCTCTAAACGCAGACGTAATGATTGTTGCCGCCTATGGATTGATTTTACCGAAAACGGTATTAGACACCCCCAGATTAGGCTGTCTTAATGTCCATGCCTCTCTGCTGCCCAGATGGCGCGGAGCGGCACCGATTCATCGAGCCGTGATGGCCGGGGACTCCGAAACGGGTATTACTATCATGCAAATGGATGTGGGCTTGGATACAGGCGATATGTTACTGAAAGCGCATTGCCAGATAGAACCAAATCAAACCTCAGGCGAGCTACATGATAAACTGGCCGTTCTTGGTGGCCAGGCTTTAATTAACGCTTTAGATCAATTAGATTCAGGTCAGCTACAGAGTGAAGTACAAGATGATCAACTTGCTTGTTATGCATCAAAATTAGTAAAACAAGAAGGGGAGATAGATTGGACCGCCGAAGCCGTAACTCTGGAACGAAAAGTACTGGGGTTATCTCCTTGGCCTGTTGCTTATACAGAAACGAGTAAAGGCACAATGAGAATTCATGGTGCGCATCTTATTGACGAGGCAATGGTCTCCAAATCAGCCGCGGGGGAAATCATTCAAGTCACAAAAGACGCGGTACACATTGCAACAGGAAAAGGTACGCTTGCCCTTACTGTAATTCAATTCGCTGGTGGAAAACGTTTAACCGTGAAAGATGCGCTAAATGGGAAACACAGTGATCTTCTTCAGGTTGGTCAAACTCTTACTCAAGGCGTATCTCATGACGGATAAACACCAATACTTTTCAGAATCGTCTGTACTTTATTTAACGGCCCGCTCCGTTTCTATAGCAGTTATCACTGGCGTATTGCAAAACAAAGGCTCGCTTAGTACTCAACTTACAAAACACGCCAGTCGTGTTCACAGTGAACATCAAGCAAAGTTGAAAGAAATTTGTTTTGGCGTTTGTCGATGGTATCCAAAACTTAACAGTATTGCCTTAAGCATGTTGCAACAACCATTTGAAGAGGAAGACTACGACCTGTATGCCGCCTTGCTAATAGGGTTGTATCAAATTGACTATATGGACACACCGGACCATGCGGCCGTTAATGAAGCGGTTGAGGCGTCCAAAGAATTAAATAAGAATTGGGCTGGAAAGTTAATCAATGCCGTATTACGTCGCTATTTAAGAGAAAAAGATGCCATCATTGCGGCCATTGATTCTATGCCTTCAGTAGAATACGTTCATCCTAAGTGGTTTATGAAACGTTTAAAAAAACACTGGCCGGATAACCTAGACGCCATTGTTGACGCAAATAACAGCCATCCACCTATGTGTCTTAGAGTAAATGAGCGCCATGTTTCACGTGAAACAGCGATAGAGCTATTGTTATCAGAAGATATAGATACAGAAAAAGGCCTGTTTTCATCCTCTTCTTTGTATCTTAAAAAACCGGTTAGGGTGAATCAATTACCTCATTTCGAACTAGGCTATTTTAGTGTGCAAGATGAATCAGCTCAATTAGCGGCCTTTATTTTAGACTTAAAAGAGGGAGAAAAAGTCTTGGATGCTTGCGCAGCACCTGGCGGTAAAACAGGTCATTTACTAGAAAGAGCCAACCTAGATGTCACCGCTCTTGAATTGGAACCTTGGCGTTTAGATAAAATACATGAAAATTTAGATCGTTTACAATTATCGGCAAAGGTAATTTGTGCAGACGCAAGTGATACGGATTCATGGTGGGACGGACAATCGTTTGACAAAATCTTATTGGATGCACCTTGCTCAGCGACCGGTGTTATTCGAAGAAACCCAGATATTAAAATCAATAGAAAACCAAAAGAAGTCGAAGAGCTTACGCATACTCAAAAAAACATTTTGCACGCTGTCTGGAAGACCCTTGCGCCAGGAGGACAACTGCTTTACGCCACCTGTTCAATTTTGGAAGAAGAGAACGCGCTTCAAATAGCACGCTTTCTCGAAACACACGATGATGCTATTGAAAAAGCATTAGACCTACCAGAAGAGTGCGGCGTTAAAGTACAACATGGGAGACAACTGTTACCCCAAAAACAAGGGCATGATGGATTTTATTATTGTTTACTAGAAAAAATAGCTCAAAGCAGATAAAACAAACAGGGAGCCATTAGAGTAAAAATACACACCAACAAAGGAGTCAATCATGACTTCTTTGTTTAGATATAAAGAGTTTAAATAAGAAACACACATTATTTTATAATATTTAGAAAACAGCATTAATTAATTAACCTAATGGGTTTAACATTAGCCCAACACATCACCACAAAGATACTATTACATTCACAATTTAAATTTGACTCTTGAAGCGGACAGCTAGGCTCGACCTTTGTCTATTATTTCAGTCAATCAAGGTACTGTATGAAAATCATAATCATAGGTGCAGGACAAGTTGGAGCGACACTCGCAGAAAACTTAGCGAATGAAGATAATGACATCACCGTCATCGATGTAGACGGCAAGCTCTTACGAGAATTACAAGATAGATTAGACATCCAAACAGTTGAAGGCAATGGCGCTCACCCAGAAATATTAGAGCAAGCAGGCTGCGATGATGCCGATATGCTGATCGCCGTAAGCAACCATGATGAAACGAACATGGTGGCTTGCCAAGTGGCTTTCACACTTTTCAAAACGCCTACAAAAATTGGGCGAGTTCGCTCCAGTGCTTATTCGAAGTACCCGCAATTATTTGATGATAGCGCGCTGCCTATCGACGTTCGTATCAGTCCAGAAAAAGCCGTCACACAACATTTGCAAAGATTGATTCGTTATCCCGGTGCTTTACAGGTAATGGAGTTTGCTAATGGCAAAGTGCAGTTGGTTGTCGTAAAAGCAGAAACTGGTGGGCCTCTTATTAACCAACCCATTAGTTTCTTAAAGGAACACATGCCTTCAATTCAAACACGCATCGCTGCAATCTATCGAGATGGCCATTCCATTACACCTGATGGTAATACCGAAATCCGCGCCCATGATGAAGTTTTCTTTTTGACAGCACAAAGAGATGTGTTGGATGTCATGAGTGAACTGCGCCCATTAGACACACCTTATCGTAGAATTATTATTGCGGGTGGTGGCAATATTGGTGAACGCCTTGCTAGAACACTGGAAAAAGAATATCGAGTAAAAATCATTGAACGAGGTTCAGCACGTTGTCGATACTTGTCAGAGACGCTCGATAATACGATTGTGTTGCACGGAGACGCCTCTAAACAAGAGTTATTGCTAGAAGAAAATATTGAATCGACCGATGTTTTTTGTGCCTTAACGAATAATGATGAAGCCAATATCATGTCATCAATGCTGGCCAAACGACTTGGCGTCCGCACCGTTATGACCATCATTAATAATCCAGCTTATGTTGATATTGTGCAGGAAGGCATGATCGATATTGCGATCTCTCCTCAACAGACGACCATTAGCTCATTGTTATCTTTTATCCGTCGAGGAGATGTAGTCAATGTCCACTCTCTTCGAAAAGGTGCCGCAGAAGCATTAGAGGCCATAGCGCATGGAGATTACCGATCGTCTAAAGTCGTTGGTCGCAGCATTGCTAATATAAATTTACCAGAAGGTGCGACCATTGGAGCCGTTGTACGAGGTGATGAAGTATTGATTGCAACCGGCGACCTGATGATTCAAGCAGAAGACCACATCATTATCTTCGTCTCAAATAAGAAGCAAATTTCAGCCGTAGAGCAATTGTTTCAGGTGGGCCTAACCTTTTTCTAAATACGTTTGCCGCTCTATTAAGAAAGAGGAAAAGCCGACAGGCTTAACTTTTTTCCGACACATAACATTAACAATACCGTTTATACGTCTCTTTCATCAAGGATAAGACATGCACATTCAGGTTATTCTTCGCGTTATAGGACTACTGGTTATGGTGTTTAGCCTAACCTTGATTCCGCCAATGATGGTTTCTCTCATCTATAACGACGGAGCAATGAACGCTTTTATTTACGCATTAGGCGTAAATTTACTAGGAGGATTCTGCCTCTGGTTGCCTTTCAGAACTCAAAAGCAAGATCTGAGCATTAGAGACGGCTTTATTATAACGGTACTATTTTGGTCTGTTCTAGGACTGTTCGGTTCCGTACCTTTTATGCTGACCGACTCCGCCGCATTAAGTTTTACCGACGCTTTATTTGAGTCCTTGTCAGGTTTAACAACAACAGGAGCAACTATCCTTACAGGGTTAGACGATCTCCCCAAATCCATTTTATTCTATCGCCAATTATTACAATGGTTAGGCGGTATGGGGATCATCGTATTGGCTGTCGCGATCATGCCCATGTTGGGAATAGGGGGAATGCAGCTGTATCGAGCAGAAACACCAGGCCCAGTGAAAGACTCTAAGCTGACGCCTCGTATCGCAGAAACAGCAAAAGCGCTTTGGTATATCTATGCCACGTTAACGCTCTTGTGCGCGTTTGGGTATTGGGCCGCAGGCATGACATTATTCGATGCTATCTGCCATAGTTTTTCGACGGTCGCTATTGGTGGGTTTTCAACGCATGATGCCAGTATTGGCTATTTCAACAGTCCAGTCATTGAGTTGATTTGTGTGGCCTTTATGATTATTGCCGCCGTGAATTTTGCCTTGCACTTTTTTGCCTGGCGTCATCGCAGTATTTGGCATTACTTTAAAGACCCTGAAGTGAAATTTTTCTTATTCATTTTGCTTTGCACGATTAGCCTTTCAACGATTGTATTGGGCATTACGTCTTCCTTCGAATGGTCAACCGCTCTTCGTTTCGCTATTTTCGAAAGTGTTTCCATTGCCACTACAGCAGGGTTTAGTACTTCAGACTTTGCCAGTTGGCCACACTTTTTACCTTTCCTTCTCATTGTCACATCGTTTGCTGGTGGTTGTGCTAGCTCAACGGGTGGCGGTATGAAGGTCATCCGTATTCTTTTGATCCTTAAACAGGGGCTACGAGAGATTCAACGTTTAGTGCATCCTAGTGCGGTTATTCCAGTTAAACTGGGCGGTAAAGCGATTCCTGAAAATGTCATTTCCGCCGTTTGGGGTTTCTTTTCCGCTTACTTAATTGTGTACGTTATCTTGATGGTTGGTTTGATGGCCACAGGAATAGATCAGGTGACCGCTTGGTCGGCTGTGGCCGCCACCTTGAATAACTTAGGTCCTGGCTTAGGCGAAGTGGCCGCAAATTTTGGAAGCATCAATGATCCAGCTAAATGGATGCTGTGCTTTGCTATGCTGTTGGGGCGCTTAGAGGTATTTACTTTATTAGTTTTGTTTACCCCAATGTTTTGGCAAAAATAGACGCTATACTCGTTAATTTAAAGACACTGGAAGAAACGTATTTTGTTCGCTCAGATGTTTTATTTATGAATTAGGAAGGAAGACAATGACACCCGCTTGTAAACGTTTAAAACAGCAAAACATCCCCTACAGTATTCACGAATACGAGCACGATACACATTGCACAAACTTTGGTATGGAAGCGGCTGAAAAATTAAACCTGAATCCAAACCAAGTATTTAAGACACTTCTAGTGACCGATGATAAATCAACTTTTGTCGCCATCGTCCCAGTAACCAGTACGTTAAACCTTAAAAAGGTGTCTAATGCATTCAAAGTCAAAAAATTGCATATGGCTGATCCTAAAAATGCAGAACGACTCACGGGCTATCTTGTTGGCGGTATCAGTCCGATTGGTCAAAAGAAAGGCCTTGCCACCTGTATTGATGACAGCGCCAAAGAATTTAATCGGATTTATGTTAGTGGGGGCAAGAGAGGTCTGGATATAGGACTCGCTCCGCAAGACTTGTTGGGAGCCTGCCATAAAGCTATTTTTGCCAGCATTAAAGAGGACTAAGAGAAACCTAAACCACGTTATTTATAAAGAGACTCTTTATTATCAGGTTGCAACTTAAAACGTTTGTACTCCCACTGGTACTGCTCTGGGTATAATCGTATTAATGATTCTATGGTTTGATTCAAAGAGGCCGCCGATTCCGTTTCATCGTCACTGTAAAAATCAGGCTCTACAGGAACAATCTTAACACGGTAACCCTTTTTTATTTGAAACGCTGACCCAACAAACACTTTTGCATTTGTCTTCAATGCTAATTGATGTGCCAATGTCATGGTGTAAGCCGAGACCCCAAAAAAGGGCGCAAACACGCCGCTGCCTTTTTGAGGCACTTGATCAGGTAAAATGCCCACCATACCATTAAGGCCTTTCAAGGCTTTCATCAGCTGCATAACACCTCGACGATTCGTCGGCGCTAATTCAGACCCAGCTTGCTGCCTTGCATCCAGAATAAATTGGTTCAATTTAGCGTCTTTTTGCGGACGATACATCGCGGTCATTTTACGATATTGAGAAACGTAATAGCTCATCATTTCCCAGTTTCCTAAATGAGGAGCAAGAATAATAACACCACCATCATCAGATAAGGCATCCAGAAAAGCTTGGTTATCATACCCTTGAGAACTCGATGAAGTCTCGATCAGATTGAGACTTTCTGAGGCAGGTTTTACCCATAAGTGACTCATTTCGGCTAAGGTTTGGCCCATGTAGCCAAGACGCTTCTTCGCTATTGTCTGTCTGTCTTTTAGCGATAACTCAGGAAAACATAACTGTAAATTTCTATGAATGGCAGATTGAGTTCTACGATCAAAACGCAACACTGTCTTACCCGCAACTTGACCCATTGTCTGAACGGTCGAGAAGGGAAGGTGACTCATTAATTTAATAACCGTAATTAATGAAGAAGAAATAAAAGACATAGCAATCCAACAACATGTATCAATAGTATCGCCTATTGTAACGCAAAACTTCTGTGGAGTTAGCAGTAAAGTGCTTATAATACGACCGAATACTATATTTGGAATCCGCACTATGCCTAACAAAAAACCGATTATCATTTTGGATAGAGACGGCGTTATTAATTACGACTCAGATCAATACGTAAAAACGTTAGACGAATGGCAGCCTATACCAGGTAGCATAAAAGCCATTGCCGCCTTGTCCAAAGCGGGATTTCACGTTTACATTGCCACCAATCAGTCTGGTGTTGCCAGAGGGTATTACACACTCGAAATACTCGAGCAGATGCATCAAAAAATGATCCGTCTTATCGAAGCAGAAGGCGGTAAAATAGCTGGCATACAGTATTGTCCACATGGACCCGACGATGACTGTCACTGCCGTAAGCCAAAACCTGGTATGATCGACGCTATAGAAAAGGAACTCGGCGTTAATTTTAATTCGGTTCCAGCCATTATGGTTGGTGACTCAAAACGTGACTTAGAGGCTGGAATAGCAAGAGGCTGCCAGGCGGCACTGGTGTTAACTGGAAAAGGCCGCGATACTCAATACAAAGAGATGAATTTTCATTTCAATGTCTTCACTGACCTTGCGGCCTTTACCCTAGACACCTTATTTAAATATCAGTAAGTAACTCACACGCTAAGGCTCTAAGACACTTTGCTGAGCCTTAGTAAATTCGCCCAGCTTCCCACGAGTAAAAGCGTCATCAATAATAAAATAATTGGATACACATTGGCGCCAAAGTAATCTATCGAGGGCCCAGTGATCGCCGGAATAATCATGGCACCTAAACCACACCCCATAAATACATAGCCAGTTAACTTACCTGTTAACGGAATAATACCATTAACAAATGAAAACAATATTGGGAAAAAAGCCGAGCAACCAAGCCCAAGAATGAGCACTACAGCCATCATAGGAAGGGTTGTAAACAATAATGCCAATGTGCCAATAATGGAAAAAGACAGTAACGCAAACAGTGAATGGACCAATGACACCCATCTCAAAGCAGGTACAGAAATAAACCGACCAAATGATAGAGCCACATAAAACCAAGTCACCAAAATAGCCGCTTGAGTTTGATCCACTCCCCGCAAAACAGCATAGGTACTTATCCAACCTGCAATGGTAATCTCAAGGCTGACGTAAAGAAAAACGGTGACCATAAAACAAATGAAAAAGGTTTTATTAACTACTTGAGGTCCCTCTTGCTTATTCATCGACTCAAACTTAGGGCTTGATTGTTTCCATAATAAGAAAGGAAAAATCAATGAGTAAAGGAAAATCATCCAGTAACCTACGCTGTAATCACTTCCTAAAGCGCCTCCTAAAATAAGAATTAAAGGGGCCACCATATTGCCTAAGCTATAACATAGATGAAGTAATGAAATAGCGGAGCCGGCTTTATCCTTATGCAGCCACAAAATCATTAAATTACCACCCGTATTCACCGAAATTTCAGTGAAGCCCATCACGGCAAAGATCACGATAAGCATCCAGAGACTTGATGAGAAAGGGGTAATCGCAATGCAAATACCAGCAAGAAGCACCATAACCATCATATAATGATGCGCCTCTTTAATTTTGTCGTAGACGCGACCGGCTATAATAGCGCCGAACATATTTCCCACAGAGCGGGCAACGAAGAGGGTTGAAATTTCTGTGACACTGGCAGACACTAAATTCGATAAATAAATTAAGCTCGGGCCAAGCACTCCGGTGATCAAACCGGCGGCAATAAACATGGAGCAATATGTCGCCGTGCGTGGCATTTCTCTCATTTAAAAAACCTCATTCAATTACGTTACTCAGCCTTTTTGAAGAAGGCTAAACAGAGATATGTTTCATCGGAAGTAGAGCATGTAGACACAGTAAAAAACAGTAGGAGAGCACCAAATTTTCGTCTTAATAAGACTTAATCTATTTTACAGTTTAGTAAAGGTTAGAAAGTTTGAATAAAATAATGAGTATTTAATGCGTTTCTTATAAAATGATAACCATTATTATTTAATGTATTGCGATTTTATGGTTCCAATTACACGATTCACACGTATAGAAAAGATCCTTGATTTCATTCATACGCATCTGAATCAACCAATCAGTGTTATCGAATTGGCGGAGCAAAGTTGTTGGTCCCGCTGGCAACTACAACGCGTATTTTTAGAGGTTACCGGCTTAACCGTTGCGCAATACATTCGTGAACTGCGGTTAAGTCAAGCCGCCGAACAATTACTGTCTTCCAATGCCAAACATCTTGATATTGCCATCGACTGTGGTTTTGAATCAGATGTGAGTTTTAGCCGAGCCTTTAAGCAACTTTTCGATTGCTCACCTAGAGAATATAGGCAAAGAGGGACTCGTCATGGGCTAAGAACCCCATTACAACATCCACCGATAATACAGTCGCCTTGGACACCTTCAAAAGCATTCATGCAAATTAGAATAGAAAGCCATGACGCTTTTACCCTTTTTGGACGACATTCTTGGGTGCATGGATTGTTTTCATCAAAGCCAGACTTTCAGATTTGTGTACCACAAATATGGCAAGAGCTTGAAACTCAATACAAGCATTACCAAAAAGCCCATCCTGCATTCCATAAAGGAGACAAAGCCGTTGGGGTCATTGATACTCATGACAATAAGGCGTATCCGCAACAAATTTTGTATTGGGCTGGTTATCAATCAGAGAATCAAAGTCCATTACCTTTCGAAAAAATACTTCAAATTCCGGCTCAAGAATATGCCGTTATCCCAATTCATGGTAACGCTCAAGCGATAAAAGAAGCACTTACCTGGTTTATTTTCGACTGGCTACCAGAATCAGATTATGACGGTATCTCAGGTTTTGAATTAGAAAAATATGAGGCCAATTATTCACCCGGTAATCCCAACAGTTACATGGAATATTGGTTGCCCATTCGGCCACGCTACTCAATAAATGAGTTTGCTTAGACCACTTTTATCTTAATTATGCCCCAAACGGTTAAGTATTCTTCCTAGATAGCAACTATAATGATATTCATTATCAATTAAGTTTTTTTCTTCTTGGAGATCAAATGAATTCTTTTATTCAACTGAAACCTTCTTTACTGGCTTGCATGATCGCGCTCACGTCTTCGTATTCCATTGTTTCCCACGCTCAAGAAACGAAAGTCAGTGGGGAGTTACTTGAAGCGTTAACCGTAAAGGGTCAGACTTATCGCAATACAGCAACGAAAACATTATTAGAACCGCATGAAACCCCACAAGGTATTTCCATTACTTCCAAAGAGAGCCTTGAACAACGAGGCACTCAAAGCCTTTCTGAAGCAGTACGCTACACATCAGGAGTCAATACAGAGCTTAGAGGAGGAGCCATCACTCGAAACGACTTCTTTAACATTCGCGGTTTCAATAATCAGCAAAACTATTACGATGGTTTACAGCTATTGTATAACGACTGGAACTTACAACCTCAGATAGACACAGCCGCTATTGAGCAAGTAGAAGTATTTAAAGGCCCTACATCCACTCTCTATGGTTCTATGCCTCCAGGAGGGATGGTCAACCTAATCGGTAAGTCGCCACAGCCTTTCCAGAAAAACCAGCTTGAGGCCACTCTTGGCAGTAACAATAAACGTGAAATCCAAATAGACAGCACCGGCCCTTTAAACGAGACAATGAATTATAGAGTCATTGGCTTAATTCGACAAAAAGAGGGTCAAGCCACAACATCAGAAGAAGAAAGAGTCATGATTGCGCCATCACTCGACTGGAAAATCAGTGACCGTACTCAACTAAACCTAAACTTATATTATCAACAAGATCCGTCCGCTGGCGTATACTCGCCACTGCCATCAAAAGGCACTTTGTTCAATAATATCAATGGCACATTAGACGCAACCGCTTATGCTGGAGACAGTAATTGGGAGACCTATGATCGTGATGTGTTACTTTTTGGCTATAAACTGGATCATACAATCAATGACACCTGGCACTTTTTACAAAACGTAAGAGGAATGGACGCCACCGCGTACCAAGAGAATACGTACTCGACCAGTCTTGCTGAAGACGAGCGTACGCTGTCTCGTCGCGCTTATCTTACCGATGAGAAATCAACGGGTATTACCATTGATAACCAATTTTCAGCCTTATTTGAAGTAGGGAAAACGGAACACAGCCTTTTAGTTGGACTCGATTACTTACAACTGACCTCTGACATTCTTTATGAAGATGGTGTGGCACCAACATTGGATCTGTTTAACCCAAACCACCATCAAGTGATTCGTTCTGACCTCAGTTACAACCCTTTTTACAGCAGTGATTTCACCATAGAGAAAGAACAGGTTGGCCTTTATGTGCAAGATCAAATTCGTTTAGACCAATTGGTCTTGATTGCTGGCGGACGGTACGACCATTATAAGTCGACCGAAAAAGGCAAAAAATATGGTGCAGAAACCGACACAAAGGTAGACCAAAGTCAGCTTACAGGACGCATAGGAGCACTGTATGAACTAGACAATGGCGTCTCTCCTTTTATTAGTTATGCACAGAGCTTTGAACCCGTTCCAGGGCGTGGTCGAAATGGTCAAACCTATGATACCTCTACCGCCGATCAGTGGGAGGCAGGTATCAAATATGACGCCGCTAATACTGTAGCAAGCCTAACGGCCTATCAAATTAATAAACAGAATGTATTAACTCGCGATCCCGAAGGCAGTCCTTACGATTTAGTTCAAGTAGGTAAAGTGCGCTCTCAAGGCATTGAGCTAGACATACAACAACGCATTACAGATGAAATGAGTTTTCTAGCCGCCTATACAATACAGGATGTTGAAGTCACTAAAGATAACAACGGTATTCAAGGCAATACGCCCATTTGGACTCCAGACCAACAACTTTCTTCTTGGTTAAGCTACGAACCTCAGTCGGGGTCCTTTGCTGGAGCCACCTTAGGAGCGGGTGTTCGTTATATTGGAGAGATGGAATTAGACAGCAAAAATACCGATAAAGTACCCGCTGTAACACTGGTTGACTTGTCCATAGGTTACGACTTAGCCAGTTTCTCTCCAGACTTACAAGGTGCAAATATACAACTGTCCGTTTCTAATGCGTTTAATGAGACCTATTACAGTTGTTATGATGCAAACAATTGCTGGTTTGGCGACGATCGCTCTTTTGAAGTAAGTGCTCGCTATGAATTTTAGATTTGACAGTACGGGAAATAAAGACTCAATACCATGACAAAACCCCTTGAGCAATTATTTCAGCTTGCACACGCATTTTCGGCACCGTTAAAAGGCAAAGAATGGCGAGAAGGAGACGCTTTAGAAGAGTTCCTTGCTTGCCATGCCTCAGGCACCGTACTCAGTAAATTACATCAAAGCTTACAGGAAACGCACCCTGAAGCCGGCTCGCCTTATTGGCGAGTGCGTGCTTGGGAATTGAGTTGGTGGCAGCCAATTTCCTTAGCCATGATGTGTGTTTATCATTTGCAAATGGTGCCTGATACCTTAACCACCATCCGACAATATCAACAACATAATTATATTGCTGGCTACGCTTTAAAGGATGGGACATGGTTGACAAGTAACCGCGAATCTCGGATTCAGTCGGCCGCCTCTCAGCTAGCGACAGTATTTGATGGCTTCTTACCTGAACACAGCCTCGAGTTCAAAGGCAAAACACGCCTTTATAAAGCGCTACTTGCTGACTTAGTCATGGCTTACTTGTCTACAGCAACCCGATCACTTACCCGCTACGATGTGCAAAGCATTAAACACGATTATCTTCTGTGGGCTGATTCTCTGCTTTTGCCTCATGACCCAATCACCAAAATAGAACAGCAGGGCGATCAACTCGTTTTCATCAGAAAAACCTGTTGTTTGGCGTTTCGCTGTGCAAACAAAGCATTTTGTAGCAACTGCCCAAAACACAAAAAACTGAGTTAAAAATCGCATGTTTGAATTATCCCAACTTATCATTGAGCGTAATCAAAAGCGCATTCTTGATATTCCTGATTTAACCTTACCTTCAGATAAAGTGACGGTCATTTTAGGTCAAAATGGTTCAGGAAAAACCACACTTATGCAGTGTCTCGCGAGACAACTTACGCCAAGTCGAGGCCATATTCACTTTAATAAAAAGGCGCTACGACTCTTTTCTCAACGAAAGCTCGCTCAAGAGATCGCGTTTTTGCCACAAGCCTTACCAGAAGTGGCCGGTTTAACCATAAAAGAACTTGTGGAATTAGGACGATTTCCTTGGCATGGGACGTGGGGTCAATGGCAACAAAAAGACCATGACATAGTGCAACAATCGCTTCGACAAGTGAACTTATCCCATTATGCCGATCAACCCGTGAATCAAGCGTCTGGAGGTGAAAAACAAAGAGCTTGGATTGCGATGCTGCTTGCCCAACAATCCCCTGTTTTATTATTAGATGAACCCACATCGGCTCTTGATATCGCGCATCAATACGAACTCTTATCTCTCTTAAAAAAGCTCAATCAAGAAACAGGCCAAGGCATTATCGTGATCTTGCATGATATTAATCTGGCGGCTCGTTACGCGGACCATATACTGGCTATTCATCAAGGCCACTGTTTTTTTCAAGGTTCCGCTGCTGAATTTATGGATAAAAGGCAACTCGAATCTCTTTATAACATTCCCATGGAACTGATTGATCATCCCAATAACGAATCAAAGGTAGCTCTTGTATGTTAATACTTACTTACAAAAAAACGTTTTCATTATGGCTTCTCCTAGCGGCGGCGTTACTTTTTCCTTGCGCCGTTCAAGCCGATATCACCATCAAGGACAGCCAAAGAGAAATCACCTTTAATGAAACACCAACACGCGTAGCCACTTTGAGTTGGGAATTAGCTGAAGACGTAATCGAGCTAGGCGTTACACCGCTTGTTGTGCCAGAAATCAAAGCCTATCAAGAATGGGTCGCCAAGCCGGCAATGCCAAGCAGTACCATGGAAATAGGCAATAGAGCCGAACCAAACATTGAGTTGCTCGCTCAACTCAAGCCCGATGTCATATTGATCTCAGATACCTTAAAATCCCTGCGACCACGTTTAGAACGTATCGCCCCTGTCGTTTTTTTTGATACCTATCGCGCCGACCATAATAACGCTAAGCAAGCTGATTGGACGTTTCTAACCATTGCCAAATTACTCAATAAAACCGACATGGCTAACAAAAAACTGGCCGAAAGAGACCGAGTATTAATGGCGCTCAAAGCACAACTCAATTCAGCGTTTCCAAATGGAGTTCCACCCGTTACCAGCATTCGTTTTGCCAGTACCACCTCAGCCTATGTGTATGGCCACAACTCCATGCCTCAATACGCACTGGACCTTTTAGGCATAAAATCCGCACTGTCTTTACCAACCAGCCAATGGGGCATTCATCAACAGCGATTAAAAAAACTTAAAGCAGTCGAAAATGGCATCGTCTTGTACTTTAAACCGTTTTATCAAGAACAGAAGCTACAGGCGTCTCGACTATGGCAAGCCATGCCTTTTGTGATAAACAAACAAACCGCCTCGGTTGAATCAACATGGACTTATGGCGGCGCTATGTCATTAAAATATTTGGCCGAAGCACTCACGGCGGCACTATTGACGGTGGCACCCTAAAAAATGCGGCCTTTTGTTCTTTCAATTAGTGCGTTTTTGAGCCTAGCATTGTTGTATCTGCAAATTGATTCAGCGCTTACTCTCTCCGCTCAGTTAGGGATTCTTTTCGGTAAAGACGCCGTCGGCTTTGATGAGATTGATTGGGCTTATTCTCGTTTGCCTAGGCTAGCTATGGCGTTATTAGTTGGCTCCGTTATGGGATGTATCGGCAGTGTTATTCAACAATTAACCCGTAACCCATTGTTATCACCTGTCACATTAGGCACATCAAGCGGAGCCTGGCTAGGCTTAATTCTACTGGCGGTTTTTTGGCCTCAAGGTCAAACTGAATACCAAGCCATCGCCGCCATGTTGGGCTCCGCGTTCGCATTAGGGTTTGTATTACTCATCTCAGGCCTGCGTAACTTAACCGGTTTGTCTTTAATTCTTTCTGGCATGGCCATCAATTTACTTTTTGGTGCCATCACCACCGCACTGATTTTATTAAATGATCAATATGCTCGTAATCTGTTTATCTGGGGAGCAGGGGATTTAAGCCAAAACGGCTGGGAAAAAGTACACTGGTTTTGGCCTCACTGTCTTATTGCTCTGGGTATTCTTGCTTTTGCGGGCAAACCACTAACCTTGCTGCGTTTAGGTCAAGCGGCGGCCTCTGCGAGGGGACTCAATGTTGTTCTGCTGTTTTTCATCCTTATTATGAGTGGACTTTGGCTGCTTTCAACCGCCATAACAATGGTAGGCATCATAGGGTTTATTGGTTTGGTAGCGCCCAATGCCGCACGCTTTTTAGGGGCAAGAACCGCATCGTCTGAGTTGTTGGTATCCACCTTGCTTGGCGCTGGTATTTTACTATCTGCCGACGGCATAGCATTATTTGCTAATACCATGGCGTTTGACATAGTACCAACAGGGCTAACAACCGCTTTAATTGGCGCTCCATTATTAATTTTCTTGATCCGTCAACGTGTTGGCGCAACCCTGCACGAAAACGCGCCTGTTAAACTGTTTCAGGGTGCAAATATATTCACCTATAAGACCATTATACTGGCGGTTTGTGCTGTATTAACCGTTAGCATACTGGGCATTTTTACCCATATAGAGAACCATCTTTATGGATTTCATTGGCCAACTGAGTTTGCCTGGCCGCTTCGGTGGCCACGTTTAATCGCCAGTCTCTTTTCTGGAGCCGGTATGGCCGTTGCAGGTGTCATTTTGCAACGTCTGATTCACAACCCATTAGCCAGTCCGGATCTGCTCGGCTTGTCAGCGGGGGCGATTTTAGCCTTAATTACCGTCAGTCTCTTCTTCGGTATTCGCATCAGTGAATTAGGTCCTCTGGTGGCGTTTATCGGCAGTATGAGCACACTTGGCGTATTACTCATTTTAGGAAAGCGTTTCCAATTTGCACCGGCCGCGTTGATTTTAACTGGGGTGGCATTAACGGCATTAATAGAAACACTGATCCAAGGTGTGCTTATGACAGGTACAGATGATGTGTATGATATTCTGCGTTGGTTATCCGGCTCAACTTATCGAGTGACCCAAAGTCAGGCTATTATATTAATGATCGGAGTCAGCGTCTTTATCTTGATCGCTTTTGGCTTACAGCGTTGGTTAACTCTGCTTTCCATCAGTCGTATTACCGCATCGGCTAGAGGCGTATCTGTGCAAAAAAGCTTTATTCTTTTGCTCATCATTAGTGCTGGATTATGCGCGCTCATCACAGCTTTGGTTGGGCCTATAGCCTTTGTTAGTATTGTCGCGCCTCATTTGGCGAGTTTATTAGGCGCACAAAAGGTCACTTCTCAGCTGTTCTTGTCTATGTTGCTTGGCGCGACCTTATTGCAATTTTCTGACTGGCTAGGGCAAGTTATCATCTATCCCAATCAATTGGCCGCAGGCACTGTTGTTGCGATTATTGGAGGCAGTTATTTTATCGTACTGTTATTAAAAAATAGGAACACTGTCTAGCGGATATAAGCCATATCATACAGGCTGTCTTACGATGCTTTGGTTAAGACCGCCTTGTTTCTATTCGATAAAATTTCGGTAAGATTTCCCTCAACCCAGTCCGCCAATCCAGCCACATGCACAGCGGCTTCGGAACCTAACTTCGTCAAACTGTATTCCACATGCGGTGGCACAACGGGATAAGAGGTGCGAATAACAAAGCCATCCTGCTCTAATGCCTGCAACGTTTGCGCCAGCATCTTCTCACTCACCCCTTGAATGATTCGACGTAGTTCACTAAAACGAAATGTTTCTCCCTCGTGCAGGGCGATTAAGACCAATCCACCCCAACGACTTGTTATGTGTTTTAACACATCACGAGCAGGGCATTCACTCGAGAGAACATCCCCACGTGTGAATCGTTCTGACAACGACGTTTTTGTTAAGTTGACTTTTTCTTGCATAATTTTCTCCATACTTACCTTTAGGTAGGTACTTACCAAAAGTTTGTTAGTAGTTTATTGTAGCTTTATCAACTTAACACTTAAAGAAGAAAACCATGATTTTAGTCACAGGCGCTTCCGGTCAACTAGGCCGTTTGGTCATTCATTCGCTATTAGAGAAAACAGACGCGAGCCATATTATTGCCGCCGTCCGAAATCCAGACAGTGTAAAAGACCTAGCTGAAAAAGGCGTACAAGTTCGTCATGCCGACTATGCACAACCAGACACCTTGGTTAGCGCTTTTGCTGGCGTAGAGAAATTGCTGCTGATTTCTTCCAGTGAAGTAGGTCAACGTACTCCTCAACATACGAATGTCATCAATGCGGCAAAAGAAGCGGGCGTTTCACTGATCGCATACACCAGTATTTTACAGGCCGTTAGCTCACCGTTAGCGCTCGCGGCAGAACATATCGAAACAGAGAAACGCTTAGCGGAATCCGATGTGCCTTACGTACTACTGCGCAATGGTTGGTATTCAGAAAACTACACGGCAAACATTGGAATGGCGCTTGAACACGGAGCCGTGCTTGGCAGTGCAGGGGAAGGTAAATTCTCTACCGCATCCCGTGTCGATTACGCCGAAGCCGCTGCGGTTGTACTGACTAGCGATAACCAAGCAGGCAAAGTATACGAACTGGCCGGAGACAACGCATTTACTTTGACCGAGTACGCCAGCGCAATTTCCAAAGAATCAGGTACAACAGTGGTGTACCAAAACCTACCAGAAACAGAATACGCTCAGGTTTTGACTCAAGTCGGCTTACCTGAAGGGCTGGCGACCATACTAGCCAACTCAGATATTGGTGCCTCTAAAGGAGGCTTGTTCAACGACAGTAAAACCCTGTCAACCTTAATTGGCCGACCAACCACATCCATTGAAGACAGTATTAAAGCGGCGCTGTAAGAGTTTGTAAAAAGCGAGTAGCCAAAAAAAGCAGCCTAGTGGCTGCTTTTTAAATCAATCTTATGCGAGATTAAAGTGTCTCATTCAGATTTATACGTCTAAGTTTTCTACTGATAGTGCATTATCTTGGATAAAGTTACGACGTGGTTCAACTTCATCACCCATTAAGGTGGTGAACATTTGATCCGCGGCAACCGCATCGTCTATGGTAACGCGCAACATACGGCGGGCATCAGGATCCATGGTGGTTTCCCAAAGTTGATCTGGGTTCATCTCGCCCAGTCCTTTGTATCGTTGCAGTGTCATGCCACGAGACGCTTCTTTCATCAGCCAGGCTTTCATTTCTTCCACCGTAGTCACGGCTTGAGTACGTTCACGGCGCTTAATAAATGACTCTTCACTGAAGATTTCACTCACTAATTCAGACATGGCGACAATGCGCTTGTATTCAGGAGAATTAAAGAAGGCCGCTTCAAAACGGTAACGATTCGATACACCATGAGACATGATTTCGACCACAGGTAGGTAATCACTGCGTTCAACGTCGAACTCAACAGAAAAATCAAAACGGAAGCCTGTTCGTGCATCAAGCGGCATCATAGATCGAATGGCTTCAACCCATTCAATTACTAATGCTTCTTCCTTTAAATTTTCTTGAGTCAGTTTTTTGCAGTACAGTAACTTACCCATCACATCTCTAGGATACACACGAGACAAACGTTTGATGTCATCTTCAATACGAATGTAATCATGCATCATCTTAGAAAGAGGCTCACCTTGAATGGCGGGCGCGCCTTCGTTAACATACATGTTTGCGCCATCTAGAGCCACTTCAATTAAGTGCTGATCTAGAGCCGCTTCATCTTTAATGTATTGCTCTTGTTTACCACGGGTAATTTTGAACAAAGGCGGTTGCGCAATAAAGATATGGCCACGTTCGATAACTTCTGGCATTTGGCGGAAGAAGAAGGTTAGCAACAATGTTCGAATATGTGATCCATCGACGTCGGCATCGGTCATAATAACGATGCTGTGGTAGCGCAATTTCTCGACGTTAAATTCGTCACGGCCAATACCGCAGCCTAATGCTGTAATTAAAGTACCGACTTCTACAGAAGACAGCATTTTGTCAAAACGGGCTTTTTCAACGTTCAGTATTTTACCTTTCAGAGGCAAAATAGCTTGAGTACGACGATCTCGACCTTGTTTTGCCGAACCACCAGCGGAATCACCCTCCACTAGGTAGATTTCAGAAAGCGCAGGATCTTTCTCTTGGCAATCGGCCAGTTTTCCAGGTAAACCAGCGATGTCTAACGCGCCTTTACGACGCGTCATATCACGTGCTCGACGGGCTGCTTCACGCGCTCGCGCCGCATCAATCATTTTATTGACTATGATTTTTGCTTCACCAGGAGACTCTAACAGATATTCAGAAAAGCGACGGCTCATTTCTTGCTCTACCGCTGTTTTTACTTCTGAAGAAACCAACTTATCTTTAGTTTGAGAAGAGAATTTTGGATCAGGCACTTTCACAGAAACAATAGCGGTTAAGCCTTCACGGCTGTCGTCACCCGTTGTCGCAACTTTGGATTTTTTCGCTAAACCTTCTTTCTCAATAAAGGTATTAAGAGTACGGGTTAACGCCGCACGGAAGCCCGCTAAATGGGCACCACCATCACGTTGAGGAATATTATTAGTATAGCAATAAATGTTTTCTTGGAAGCCTTCATTCCACTGCAAAGCGACTTCTACAGCAATGCCATCGTCTAAATCATCACGCTGACAGATAAAATGAAAGATTTGGTTGATCGGTGTTTTATTGGTATTCAAATGCTCAACAAACGAACGTAAACCGCCATCATAGTTAAAGAAATCTTCTTTACCAGAACGTTCATCTTTTAGATGTATCGCAACACCGGAGTTCAAGAAAGATAACTCACGTAGACGTTTTGCCAAAATATCGTAAACAAATAAGATATTCGTGAAAGTGTCTTCTGATGGGTGGAAATGAACCGTTGTACCTGCGCCATCGGATTCACCAATAATCGCAAGTGGCGCTTGAGGCACACCGTGTACATACGTTTGTTCGTACACTTTGCCTTCTTTACGAATCGTCAAAGTCAGGCTTTTTGACAGGGCGTTTACAACCGAAATACCCACACCATGCAAACCACCAGATACTTTATACGAGTTGTCATCGAATTTACCACCGGCATGCAATACCGTCATAATCACTTCGGCGGCGGAAATGCCTTCTTCTTCATGAATATCAACAGGGATACCACGACCATTATCAGAAACTGAAATGGATTCATCTGGGTGAATAGTCACAGTGATCGTATCGCAATGACCCGCTAAAGCCTCATCAATCGAGTTATCGACAACCTCGAATACCATGTGATGCAAGCCTGTGCCGTCGTCTGTATCGCCGATGTACATGCCTGGTCGTTTACGAACGGCATCAAGACCTTTAAGAACTTTGATACTGGACGAATCGTAACTATTTTCACTCATTTAACTCTCCTGCAAACCTTCGCTCGGATAAAGACAATTCGCCTTCTTTCATTTCGAAGTGACGAACGTCGGTTGTGTCGGACCAAGTGTAATCCATAATATCTGGCTCAACACTGGTTATAAAAATTTGATTGTTTAACGCTTCTAACAGTGCGCACAGTTTTTGTCTATGTTGAGTATCTAACTCAGCGGGTAAATCATCCACTAGAAACACCAAAGGACGGCCCATTTCAATTAACCGCTTTCCTTGGGCAATTTTTAAAGCAGAAACCACCAGTTTCTGCTGGCCTCTGGAAAGTGTATCAAGTGCGTCACCCGCATCGGTTTTGACTCGCAAATCGGCTCGTTGGGGACCTATTTGAGTATACCCGATGTCGATGTCTCTATCACAGGAAGATGCCATGGCATCCGTCAGACTTTTTGTCGCGTCCCACCCCTGAGAAAATGACAGTCGCACTTTAATTGAATCAGATAGCTCCGCCAACACAGATAAAAAAATTGGTGTCAGTTGATTGATGTAGTTTAGGCGATAGTGATTTACCTTATCCCCTAACCGAATCAACTCATGGTCAAAAGCCATTAATAAACTGGTGGATATTTTACCACGTCTAAGCAAAGAATTGCGCTGTTTTAATGCTTTTTGCCAATCTCTCCAAGCATTAATAAAGCCGTTATCAGAATGAAAGGCACCCCAGTCGACAAATTGTCGACGAATTTTCGGGGAGCCTTCCAATAACCGAAAGGCATCTGGGTTAATCAGTTGAACGGGGAGCCTTTCTGCGAGTTCAACCACTGATTGTGCTTTTTGTCCCTGAATGTGCACATCGATCGTGCCATCACGTGCGCGTCTTAACCCCATCGAAATAAGATCATCCCGCTTCGCTGTCAATTGAGCGAACACAACGCATTCTTCTTTTTCATGCTGAATATACGTTTTATGCTTATGACTTCGAAAAGAACGTCCAAATGACAATAAGTGAATGCCTTCAAGAATCGACGTTTTACCACTGCCATTTACCCCAGTAATTAGGTTCACTTGGGGAGAAGGAGAAAACGAGATTTGTTCGAGGTTACGTACTTTGGAGATGTCCAAACGTACTATCGACATAATGTGAAAAGCCTTAATCCAATATACTCAAATGACAAACAGCCCCTGCAATACTCGATTCAAGCAGGGGCTGTTTAATATGTAGCATGCGTTATTTTTTGCCAAGCATTAACAAGATTTAAAGACGCATAGGCATAACAACGTATTGAGCCGCATGGCTTTGAGATTCTTCAATCAAAGCACTGCTGTTGGAGTCGTTTAATGAAATACGTACCTCTTGGCTGTTTACCACGCCTAATACATCCAGTAGATAACCCACATTGAAGCCCACTTCTAAATTATCACCTTGGTATTGAACCAAGACAGACTCTTCAGCTTCTTCTTGCTCTGGGTTATTGGCAAACACTTGCAACATGCCATTTTTCAGTATTAAACGTACACCACGGTACTTTTCATTTGATAAAATTGAGGCTCGCAAGAACACTTGGCGTAATTCTAAACGATCCGCAATGATGATTTTTTCATTATTACGCGGAATCACTCGATGGTAATCAGGGAATTTACCTTCCACTAATTTAGAGGTAAACACATAATCCGCTACTTTTGCACGAATATGATTTGAACCAATCACCAATTCAACCGTTTCGTCTGTATCACTCAACAAACGGTTCAGTTCTAACACCCCTTTACGAGGCACAATAACTTGCGTTAAGTCGCCGGTCACTTGAGCGTCTTCAATTGCTGTTGCCAATCTGTGGCCATCGGTTGCAACGACTCGTAATTGACCATCCGCCACTTCAAGCAACATTCCGTTTAAATAATAGCGAACGTCTTGGTTCGCCATGGCAAAGCCTGTGCGTTCGATCAAACGACGGACACTTGATTGCGCAACAACCACACTCAGGTCGCCCTGCATATCTTGAATATTTGGAAACTCTTCTGCAGGTAGCGTTGACAGACTAAAACGAGAACGACCAGACCGAATCACTGCTTTTTGATCATCTAATGAAAATTCAATGACGGCGGAATCCGGTAGACTTTTACAAATATCAACCAACTTTCGAGCGGGAACAGTAACACGACCTTCCTCACACTCATCTAATGGCACATGACTGATCAGCTCCACTTCTAAGTCAGAGCCAGTCAAGGTAAGAATATTGTCCTTAACTTCAACAAGTACATTTGCCAAAACAGGCATGGTTTGCTTACGCTCTACTACACCAGCAACTAATTGAAGTGGTTTAAGAAGCGCCTCGCGGACGACTGAAAATTTCATTATGATCCCCGTTTTCTTAACTTAACACCTAGCATTAGGTAGTCAAAATTCGCATAAGTTGTTTGTAATCTTCGCGGATATCAGAATCTGTATCCTGTAATTCTTTAATCTTACGAATCGCATGCAATGCGGTCGTATGATCTCGACCCCCAAATGCATCACCAATTTCAGGTAAACTGTGACTTGTCAGTTCTTTCGCCAAAGACATGGCGACCTGTCTGGGTCTTGCTATTGAACGATTGCGTCGCTTCGATAATAAATCACTCACCTTAATTTTATAATATTCCGCAACAATTCGCTGAATATTATCAATATTAACAAGCTTATCTTGCAATGCTAAAAGGTCTTTTAAGGACTCTCTGACAAAATCAGGCGTAATAGCACGACCGGTAAAATGCGAGTTGGCGATAACACGCTTCAATGCACCTTCTAGTTCTCGCACATTAGAACGAATTTTTTGTGCAATAAAGAAAGCAGAATCATAAGATAACTTAATGCCACTTTCATCCGCTTTACGCATTAAAATTGCCACGCGAGTTTCTAGCTCTGGCGGTTCAATAGCAACCGTTAATCCCCAACCAAAGCGCGATTTTAATCGATCTTCAAGACCTTGAATCTCTTTCGGGTATCGATCACAGGTTAAAATCATTTGCTGACCACCTTCTAATAATGCATTAAAAGTGTGGAAAAATTCTTCTTGTGTACGATCTTTGCCCGCAAAAAATTGAATATCATCAATCAGTAACGCATCAACTGAACGATAATAGCGTTTAAAGTCATTGATCGCGTTTAATTGCAACGCTTTTACCATATCCGCAACGAAGCGTTCTGAATGAAGATACACCACTTTCGCATTCGGATTATGGCGCATTAATTCTGTACCCACGGCTTGCATTAAGTGGGTCTTACCTAGACCAACGCCACCGTATATAAAAAGCGGGTTATAAGCACCACCAGGGTTTTCAGCAATTTGTAAGGCCGCAGCATGAGCAAGTTGGTTAGATTTACCCTCAACAAAGTTATCAAAAGTGAAGGAGTTATTTAGGTTAGCACCGTGATTAATTCCACCTTCAACTTCGACTTTACGATTTGTTGAGTTAAGCGGCAATTGACCTTGCTCATAAGGCTCTAAAGAGCCAATGAGAGAAGACTCTTTTAATTTTAATGGCGCTTCAAATTCGATATCAGTTCGGCTATCCGCTTCCGCATCCATCAGACCAAAGCCAGCATGGAAAGAAGGCTTAGACACCTCTTCTCGTACAGGAGCGACGGTCTCCATACTGGATTTAGGAGGAGGGGAGGGTTGACTCATGTTTTGAGATCGAACACTAAAAACCAAACTGGGCGCAGGCTCATTACCGGAAATTTCAGATAAGAGCTCTTTAATACGAGTTTGGTATTTATTTGTCACCCAATCTAGAACAAAACGATTCGGTGCCGTTAGCTGTAAATCGCCTGATTCTGATGATTCCACCTGTAAAGGTCGAATCCAGGTATTAAATTGTTGAGCGGAGAATTCGTCTTGCAACCGCTTCAGGCAAAGATCCCAATGCTCCAAAGACACAATATGCTTACTCCATAGTAAAAAATAAATAGGGCGAAATCATACAGCGATGAGAAAAACTTATCCACAAAAAATAAATTATTCACCAGAATGGTTTTGCGACCAATA